>CAWIAS010000009.1:0-26132 GCA_963834235.1 uncultured Actinomycetota bacterium | reverse complement strand
GATGAGCCCGCAACCGAACGGAGACCTGATGTTCACCGGCATCGTCGAGGAGCTCGGCAACGTCGAGCACGTCGAGGACCAGGGAGACGCCGTCCGGCTCACCATCGCTGCCTCGCTCGTGCTCGAGGACGCCCACCCCGGCGACTCGATCGCAGTCAACGGCTGCTGCCTCACCGTCGTCCAGCACGACCGACCCGCTGGACCGCCGACGTGATGCAGGAGACCCTCGACAAGACCTCGCTGCGCGGCGTCACGCCCGGTGACCGGGTCAACCTCGAGCGCGCGGTGACCGTCGACAAGCGGCTCGGCGGCCACATCGTGCAGGGGCACGTCGACGGCGTCGGGCAGATCGTGTCCCGCACCCCCAGCGAGCACTGGGAGATCGTCGAGATCGCGATGCCCGCCGCAGCTCGGCCGCTACCTCGTCGACAAGGGGTCGATCACCGTGGACGGCGTCAGCCTCACCGTCGTCGAGGCCGGCGACGAGACGTTCACCGTCAGCCTGATCCCCGAGACCCTCGCCCGCACCACCCTCGGCTTCCGCCGAGCCCGGGGACCGGGTCAACCTCGAGACCGACGTGATCGCCAAGCACGTCGAGAAGCTGCATCACCGCCGGGTACGTCGAGCGACTGCTCGCGGCCCGTACGAAGGAGAACACCCATGAGTGACCCAGTCCCGACCCGACCGGGACCAGCACGGTCCGCCTCGACACCGATCGAGCAGGGCCGTCGCCGACATCGCTGCCGGCAAGGCCGTCGTGGTCGTCGACGACGAGGACCGCGAGAACGAGGGCGACATCATCTTCGCCGCGTCCAAGGCGACCCCGGAGCTGATGGCGTTCACCATCCGCTACTCCAGTGGCGTGATCTGCGTGCCGATGCCGGCCGACATGCTCGACCGGCTCGAGATCCCCCTGATGACGCCGCACAACAAGGACAAGCTGCGGACGGCGTACACGATCTCGGTCGACGCCCGGGACGGCGTCTCGACCGGCATCTCGGCCGCTGACCGGGCGCACACGGTCCGGGTGCTGGCCGACTCGGCCACCGAGCCCTGGGAGATCACCCGGCCCGGCCACGTCTTCCCCCTGCGCTACCGCGAGGGCGGGGTGCTGGTCCGACGCGGCCACACCGAGGCGGCGGTCGACCTGGCGACGCATGGCCGGGCTCACGCCGGCCGGTGTGCTGGTCGAGGTCGTCAACGACGACGGCACGATGAAGCGGGCCGGAGACCTGCGGGCCTTCGCCGACGAGCACGACCTGGCGATGATCTCGATCGAGGACCTGGTCCGCTACCGCCGCCGTCACGAGAACCTCGTCGAACGGGTGGCGGAAACCCGGTTGCCGACCCGCCACGGCGACTTCACGGCGTACGGCTACCGGATCACCGTCGACGGATCCGAGCACATCGCGCTCGTGCACGGCGACGTCACCGGCCCCGAGCCGGTCCTCACCCGCGTCCACTCGGAGTGCCTGACCGGCGACGTGTTCGGTAGCCACCGGTGCGACTGCGGACCGCAGCTCGACGAGGCGCTCGAGCGGATCGTGAAGGAGGGCCGCGGGGTGGTCGTCTACCTCAGGGGACACGAGGGCCGGGGGATCGGGCTGGTCGCCAAGCTGCAGGCCTACCAGCTCCAGGACGGGGGACGCGACACCGTGGACGCCAACCTCGACCTGGGGCTGCCGGCCGACGCCCGGCACTACGGCACCGCGACCCAGGTGCTGCGTGACCTCGAGGTCCAGAGCGTCAAGCTGCTGACCAACAACCCCGACAAGGTCACCAACCTCGAGGACTTCGGCGTCCCGGTGGCCGAACGGGTCGGGCTGACCCCGCACCCGAACGACCACAACCTCGCCTACCTGCTGACCAAACGTGACCGGATGGGACACGACATGCCGCACCTGACGCCCGCCGCCGTCGCACGTGACCTCGCCACGGACGGAGACCTCCGATGAGCGGAGCCGGAGCCCCCGACCAGCAGCCGGTCGACTGCCACGACCTGCGGGTCGCGATCGTCGCCGCCAGCTGGCACGAGGTGGTCATGGACGGCCTCGTCGGCGGGGCCCAGCGCGCCTGCCAGCGACTACCGGGTGGACGCGCCGGTCGTGGTCCGCGTGCCCGGCACCTTCGAGCTCCCCGTCGTCGCGCGGCCCTGGCCGCACAGGGGTACGACGCCGTCGTCGCGCTCGGGCGTGGTGATCCGCGGTGGCACTCCCCACTTCGAGTACGTCTGCTCGGCTGCCACCGACGGGCTGGGCCGGGTCGCCCTGGACCACCAGACGGCCGTCGGTTTCGGCGTCCTCACCTGTGACACCGAGCAGCAGGCCCTGGACCGGGCCGGGCTCGAGGACTCGCAGCGAGGACAAGGGCTACGAGGCCACGTCGGCGGCACTGGTCACGGCTCAGACGATCGCGTCGATCAAGCGCGGCCGCGACGCCTGAGACCGGCGCCGTCGCGACGCGGCGCACGCCTTAGGCTGAGCCCTGTGAAGACGTTCGAGGGGCTCTGGGCCGAGCTGAGCGAGAAGGCCACGACCCGACCCGAGGGGTCGGGGACCGTCCAGCAGCTCGACGCCGGCGTGCATGCGATCGGCAAGAAGCTGGTCGAGGAGGCCGCCGAGTCCTGGATGGCCGCCGAGCACGAGTCGCCGGAGCGCGCCGCCGAGGAGATCAGCCAGCTGCTCTACCACGCCCAGGTGCTCATGCTGGCCAGCGGCCTGACCCTCGACGACGTCTACTCCCACCTCTAGGAACCCTCCTGATGACCGAGATCCAGAACGGCCCCCTGCTGCGGGTCGCCGTCCCCAACAAGGGATCGCTCTCGCAGTCGGCGTCCGAGATCCTGCGCGAGTCCGGCTACCGCCAGCGCCACGACTCCAAGGAGCTCACGCTCATCGATGCCGAGAACGGCGTCGAGTTCTTCTACCTGCGCCCGCGTGACATCGCGCTGTACGTCGGCGAGGGCACGCTCGACGTCGGCATCACCGGTCGTGACCTGCTGCTCG
The DNA here is from genome assembly GCA_963834235.1 of uncultured Actinomycetota bacterium. GTDB lineage: Bacteria > Actinomycetota > Actinomycetes > Propionibacteriales > Nocardioidaceae > Nocardioides. Next base: position 23,126 of record CAWIAS010000009.1, on the reverse strand, counting down.
ACTCGGGTGCCAAGGCCGAGGAGGTCCTCGGCCTCGGCTTCGGTCGCAGCAGGTTCCACTTCGCCGGTCCTCGCGGCCGCTTCGCCGAGCTCGGTGACCTGGCCGGCCAGCGGATCGCCACGTCGTACGTCGGCGTGGTGCGGCACTTCCTCGAGGAGCGGGGCATCGACGCGAGCGTCACCCGGCTCGACGGCGCGGTGGAGACCAGCATCCAGCTCGGCGTCGCCGACGTGATCGCCGACGTCGTCGAGACCGGAAGCACGCTCAAGGCGGCCGGTCTCGAGACCTTCGGCGAGGTGATCCTCGACTCCGAGGCCGTGCTCATCACCCGAGGTGGCGAGGTGCCCGGCGGCTTCGAGGTGTTCAAGCGCCGCGTCGAGGGCGTCCTCGTCGCCCGCAGCTACGTGATGATGGACTACGACATCCGCAGTGAGCACGTCACCGAGGCGGTGGCGCTCACACCCGGCATCGAGGGCCCGACGATCGCGCCGCTGCATCGCGAGGGCTGGGTCGCCGTCCGGGCCATGGTGCCGCGGGCCGGCTCCCAGCGGCTCATGGACGAGCTCTTCGACATCGGTGCGCGCGGCATCCTGCTGACCGACATCCATGCCTGCCGACTCTGAGGTCACCCTGCCGCACACCTGGCGTCCGCTGGGCGTGCGGCTGGCCGGCGCCCTCTTCGGCAGCATGCTGCTCGTGGTGTGCGTGGCCGCGTGGCTGCTCTGGGATCCGGAGACCCGCGCCCGCTTCACGACGCTGCAGCGGGCCACGGTGATCGGGCTGGGGATGATGGCGTTCGGGGCGGGTTTCGCCCTGGCCCGGTCACGGGTCGTGGCGGAGACGGACCGGCTGGTCGTGGTCAACGGCTACAAGCATCGCGAGCTGGCCTGGGCCGAGGTCGTCGCCGTCCACCTGCCGCCCGGGGCGCCGTGGGCCGTGCTGGACCTCGCCGACGGCACCAGTGCCCCGGCCATGGGCATCCAGGGCTCCGACGGCGCCCGGGCCCGCACGGCGGTCCGGCAGCTGCGCGCCGTGCTGGCCCGCTCGACCTCCTGACTCAGTCCAGCGCGCGGATGCCCCACGAGGCCGAGAGCTCGTGACCGGGCTCGCCCTGGGCGGTGAGGGTCGCGAGGTCGTCCCCGGAGCGGAAGGCGTCGGCCGGCGCGGTCATCGGTTCCACCGCCAGTGACCGCCGGGGCGTCGCCGTGTCGTCGGCGGTGTAGACCTGGAGCCAACGGTGTCGTCCGTCGACCCACAGCTCGGTGCCGTGGCCGGTGACCGGGTCTCGCAGGGTCACGGTCGCGACGCCGCCGGAGTCACGCTCGAGGTCGGTGAACGCGTGGTCGAGCACGGTCGCCGCCACCGGTCGGGCCACCCGGAAGTCGTACGCCGTGCCGTCCACGGTCTCGCGACCAGCGGCGAGCAGGCGGTCGTCGACCAGCAGCCTCGTGGCCGCGGGCAGCGTGAGCTCCCAGCCGTCCACCGGGCCCTCGCCCGCGACCAGGTAGGGGTGGGCGCCCTGGGCGTACGGCGCCGGCGACCCGGCCATGTTCGTGGCCGTCTGGGTCACGGTCAGGCCGTCGGCGGACAGGTCGTAGAGGACGTGGAGGTCGATCGTCCACGGGTAGCCGGTCTGCGCCATCAGCCGGTAGCCCAGCGACACGGAGTTCGCCGTGTGCTCCTCGAGGGTCCACGCCGCCCAGCGCGCCAGTCCGTGCGAGGCGTTGTGCCGCGACGGCTCGGTCAGGGCGAGCCGGTGCGTCGGCGCCCCCGAAGGTGTAGGCACCGTCGCGGATCCGGTTCGGCCAGGGCATCAGCAGCTGCCCACGCCCGCCGCCGGCCATCGCGTCCTCCGGGAAGCCGTCGATGAGCGGCCGGCCGGCTCTCTCGAGGAGCCGCAGGGCGGCTCCGGACTCGGTGATGACGGCGCGGTAGCCGCCGCCCTCGATCGCGAACTGGTCACCGCTGGGAGGGAGCATGGCGTCAGCCTAGGGTCGGCGGTTCGGCACCGGTGCCGTCGACGAGGACGTCGGCGCGTTGCTCGACTCCTTCCCGGGCGAAGAGCAGGTCCTCCTCGCGCATCCACCGGTGCCACTCGTCGCGGAGCGCCTCGCCGTCGCGTGCCAGTCCACGCCGCAGCCGGAGCTCCGGCGGCGCGGAGACCCAGACGGTCACGGTGGCGAGGTGGGCGTGCGAGCGGACGGCGGAGCCCACCCCCTCGAGCACCAGCAGCGGACCGGGCGGCACCACGACCGTCTCGGCGTAGCGCCGGGCGTCCCAGTCGTAGCGGCGGAAGCTCCCCGCCTCGTCGCGCGTCAGCGGGGTCAGGATCGAGTCCAGCTGGTCGCCGACGTCGTGGAGCCCCGACCAGCCGTCGTACACGTCGTCCATGTGCACGACCCGGGCCGCCGCGACGGAGGTCGGCGATCGCGGCGGCGAGGGTGGTCTTGCCCGCACCACCCGGGCCGTCGATGCAGATGAGCCGACCGCTCCCGAGCGTCGGCGCACGGTCGTCCGCGAGGTCGAGTACCAGTCGGGCGGCGTCCATGCTGCTCAGAAGGACAACCCGCACCCGCGGTAGGTCGGGACGGTCTCGACGATGTGGTCACCGACGAGCAGGTGGACGTCGAGTCCGTGCTCGAACAGCTCGCCGGACTTGGCGTGCCGGAACCACACGAGGTCACCGATCCGCAGGCCCGACGCGGCCGGTCCGGTGAGCGGCGTCTGGACCTCGCCCGCCCCTTCCAGCGCGGTCAGGTGGAGTCCGGACGGCGCCCAGGGGTGCGGCAGCCGGTCCCGGCCGGCGGCACCGGAGGCCACGAACCCGCCGCCGTGGACGGTCGCGACACCCGCCGAGGGTCGACGTACGACGGGCAGGCCGAAGAACGCCGCCGGTCGGGGGAGAACGCCCGGTAGTGGTCGAAGAGCCCCGGGACGAGCAGTCCCGAGCCGGCGGCGATCTCGGTGACCGCCGGATCCGTCGTGGTGGTGTCCACCGAGCCGGAGCCGCCGGCGTTCCAGAAGTCCAGCTCGACGACCTCGCCGATCGCCGCTGCCAGCTCCCGACGACGGACCTCCAGCTGGGACCGGGAGGCCGACTTGAGGCGCCGGACGATCATGGACCTGGCTCGCTGACCGGGCACGACGTCGGGCAGGCCGGCGATCTGGCCTTCGTACGTCATCACGCCGGCCAGGTGAAAGCCCTCGCGCTCGGTGACGGCCCGGACCAGGCGCAGGACGGACGGAGGAGTCGTAGAGCGGGGACCGCTTGGGGCCGACGTGCTGACCGCCCATCCGGAGGCCGGCGTCGATGTCGATGGCGGTCCGGATCCGCACGCCCTGCGTCGACCGCGCCGCATCGACCAGGTCGAGGTGAACGGTGTCGTCGACCATCAGCGTGATCGCCGCGGCCGCTGCTGGGGAGGCCGCGAGCTGCGCCAGCGCCCCGCGATCGACGGTCGGGTAGGCGACCACGAGGTCGTCGCTGATGCCCTGGTCATGCAGCCACAACGCCTCGCGCAGGGTGAAGGCCAGCACCCCGTGGAACCCCGGCCGGTCCAGGACGCGGCTCAACAGCGCGGGCACCCGCACCGACTTCGAGGCCACCCGGATCTGTTTGCCGGCGGCCCGGTGCTCGAGGTCGGTCGCGTTCGCGTCGAAGGCGTCGAGGTCGACCACCATCACCGGGGTGGACGGCGGCGCGTCGAGGGCGGCGACCGCCGCCGTCAACCGCGTCGCCAGCTGGTCGCGGTCGAGGGTGGGTGGTGCCATCAGGTGATGCCGCGCTTCTTGAGCAGAGCCTCGATGTCGGCCATGTCGTCGTCGAGCGCAGGAGCGGCGGGACCGCGGGAGCGGGGGAGCGCCTTCCCGGGTTTCTGATCCGTGACGCCCACCGGGGCAGACGCCTCAGCGCGACCCACCTCCCGCTTGCGCAAGGCCCCGGAGGCGCCGAACAGCAGGACCGAGAGGCCGGTGAGGACCACGCCGGCCCACACGATCGGACTGAAGACGAGGTGGGCCGCCCAGTCCACCACCGAGCCGCCGATCTCGGTGAACATCTCCATCGTGCCGGTGAGCCAGGCCGCGGCCGGCAGCAGGGTGAAACCGGCGCCGCGCAGGCCGGAGGCCAGGCCCCGGCGACGGAAGGCCAGCCAGGTCCAGATGCCGGCCAGCAGCGTGAGGGTGAGCGTCAGGGCTCCCCACGTCACCTCGTCCACGGGGCAAGGGTTGCACATCGCGCCCAGCCGACGGGTGCGAAGATCGTGTCCGTGGGAGAGCAGCCGGGGCGTTTCGAGGGAGTCCAGATCCCCGATCCCGGGTTCTCCGGCGATGCCGGTGCGGCCGCCCCCGACGTCTCCGCCGCGCTGTCGGCGTACGACGCTGACGCAGGCCGGTACGCCGAGACGCTCGGCGTCCTGCTGGAGTCGCGGGTGCTGGTCCCGGTCGTGGCCATCCTCGGCGAGGTCGAGCACGACGACGCCGGCCTCGCCCACGACAAGAGCAGCGACATGGCGACGGTGCTGATGACCGGACGCGACGGGCGCACGGCCCTGCTGGCCTTCACCGGGACGTCGCAGCTCCAGGCATGGAACCCGGAGGCCCGGCCGGTGCCGGTCGGCTGCCTGCTGGCCGCACAGTCGGCGATCCAGGACGGAGCGGATGCCCTCGTCATCGACATCGCGGGTCCGGTCCCGTTCGTGGTGCAGGGCGATGACCTCACCCGGATCGCGGCCGGGTGGCGGCTGGCCCGGGTCGGGGAGCCGTCCGGCCTGGATTCGGCCACCGGCGGACTGATCGGCTGAACATCCTGCCCCCGATCTCACAAGCGGAGGCGCTCAGCACGGCCTCCCACCCGCATCGACCGCCGCCTCCGGGCACAGGTCGTCGGGTCCGGTCCCGAGGAATCGGCCGAGGCGCCCCGGCGTCGCGATCTGATCCTCGGTGGTGCGATGCCCGTAGGGGTGCCGTGTCACGACTGGCTTCCGCTCGTGAACTAGCGGAAGCCTTCTTCGATTTCTGGGGCAGGTTCTTCCGGACACCTGACCGCAGGAGGACACATCAGCACCGAGCTTCGAATCAACGACCGGATCCGGGTTTCCGAGGTCCGACTCGTTGGCCCCAGTGGCGAGACCGTCGGCATCGTTCCCACCGCCGATGCGCTTCGCCTTGCCCAGGAGGCGGACCTCGACCTCGTCGAGATCGCCCCGATGGCGCGCCCGCCGGTCTGCAAGCTCATGGACTACGGCAAGTTCAAGTACGAGAACGCGCAGAAGGCCCGTGAGGCCCGGCGCAACCAGACGAACGTGATCATCAAGGAGATGAAGCTTCGTCCCAAGATCGACGCGCACGACTACGAGACCAAGAAGGGTCACGTCGTCCGCTTCCTGCGGGCCGGGGACAAGGTCAAGATCACGATCATGTTCCGTGGCCGCGAGCAGCACCGCCCCGAGCTCGGGTTCCGCCTGCTGCAGAAGCTGGCCGAGGACGTCACCGAGCTGGGCTTCGTCGAGTCGTCGCCCAAGCAGGACGGCCGCAACATGATCATGGTGCTCGGCCCGCACAAGAAGAAGGCCGACGCCAAGGTCGACATGCTGGCCGAGAAGGAGTCGAAGGCCGCCGAGCGCGCCGCGCACGTGGCCGACGAGCAGGCCGAGCGGGACGCGGCGCACGCTGCCGGCCCGGTTGCCCAGAAGAAGGAGCGCGGCCGCTCCGAGAATCTCGACCCTGAGATCGAGGCCTGAGCACCACCCCCACGCACTGACCGGGGCGCCACCGCGCCCTGGAGGAGAGAGAGCAGAGAAATGCCGAAGAACAAGACGCACTCGGGTGCCAGCAAGCGCTTCCGCGTGACCGGTACCGGCAAGATCCTTCGCGAGAAGGCCGGCAAGCGCCACAACCTGGAGAAGAAGTCCTCCAAGGTGACCCGTCGCCTGACCGGGACCACCGAGCTCGCCAAGGCCGACGTCAAGCGCGCCAAGAAGATGCTCGGTCTCTGACCGTCCGACAGCCCCACGGTCGAGCACGCCGAGACCGCACCCGAAGCACATTGATCAAGGAGTAAAGACATGGCACGCGTCAAGCGGGCAGTGAACGCCCACAAGAAGCGCCGTACCACCCTCGAGCGCGCCAGCGGTTACCGCGGCCAGCGCTCGCGCCTGTACCGCAAGGCCAAGGAGCAGGTCACCCACTCCCTGGTCTACAGCTACAACGACCGCCGCAAGAACAAGGGCAACTTCCGCAAGCTGTGGATCCAGCGGATCAACGCTGCGGCACGCGCCCAGGGCATGACCTACAACCGGTTCATCCAGGGCCTCGGCCTCGCGGGCATCGAGGTGGACCGCAAGATCCTCGCCGACCTCGCCGTCAACGACATCGCGGCGTTCAACGTCCTCGTCGAGGCTGCCAAGGCCGCGCTGCCCGAGGACGTCAACGCGCCCGGGTCTCCGCTAGTCGGTGGTCGAGGTGCGAGGCGCGTCAGCGCCGAGCCTCGAAACCCGCTGACATGGCACCATGCGTGACTCCCCTGGCCAGCGGGCAACGCCCGGGTCAAGGACGCACGGAAGCTCAGCCGCCGCTCGGTCCGATCCGAGCGGCGGCTCTTCCTTGCCGACGGCCCGAAGGCCGTCGAGGGTGCCCTCGAGGTGCCCGACTGCGTGGTCGAGGTCTTCGCCACGGCTGGCGGCCACCGAGCAGTACGCCGACCTGGCGTCCGCCGCCGCGACGTGGACGCTGGTCGAGGACCGCGCCCTGGCGTCGCTCAGCGACAGCGTCACCCCCGCCGGTGTCGTGGCCGTCTGCCGTTTCCTCGACGTCCCGCTCGACGAGATCTGCTCGCGGTCGAGGTGCGGGAGCGTCAGCGACGAGCCTCGAGACCCCCGCACGGGCAGGCGGGCCCCGCGCCTCGTCGTCATCTGCGCCGACGTGCGCGACCCCGGCAACGCCGGCACGGTGATCCGCACCGCCGACGCGGCCGGCGCCGGACGCCGTCGTGCTGGCCGGCAGCTCGGTCGACGCCTACAACCCCAAGACCGTCCGGGCCACGGTGGGCAGCCTGTTCCACCTGCCGGTCGCCCGGTCGTGGCGGACCCGGCCGCCGCGGTCGGGCGCCGCCCGCGCCGCCGGGCTCGACGGTGCTGGCCGCCGACGGCGCCGGCGAGATCGACCTCGACGACGCCGACGACCTGCTCGCCCGGCCCGACGGCGTGGCTGTTCGGCAACGAGGCCCATGGCCTGCCCGACGAGCTGGCCGGCGCCGCCGACCACCGGGTCCGGATCCCGATCCACGGCCGCGCCGAGAGCCTGAACCTCTCCACCGCCGCCGCGGTCTGCCTCTACGCCTCGGCCCGCGCCGCAACGCCGTTAGGGTGACCGGCGTGACCGACCGCCGACGACGCCCAGGCCCTCGCCGACGCGCTTCCGGACGGCGTCGTGGTCGCTGACGCCGACGGGCAGGTCACCCTGGTCTCGGCCGTGGCGGCCGCGCATGCTGCCCGGCTCGGCCGGAGTCGGTGACCACCTCAGCCGGTCCTCGCGCTGCGTGACCAGGACGGCAACGAGTGGTACGCCGACCAGCCGGCCGTACGACGGGCTGCTCACCCGGGTCGGGATCCCCGAGCAGTCGTGGACCCTGCCGAGCGGCACCGAGGTGCTCGTCACCACCCGGATCCAGCGCAGCCGGCGCAGCGGACCCGTCGAGCAGGTGGCCGTGGTGCTGCGCTCGGGCCGCGGCCGCGAGCCGGCTCGACCGGGAGCGCTCCGACCTGGTCGCCACCGTCGCCCACGAGCTGCGTTCTCCGCTGACGGGCGTGAAGGGCTTCGTCCAGGCCCTGCTGAACCGCTGGGACAAGCTCAACGACGACCAGAAGAAGCTGATGCTGACGACCGTGTACGCCGACTCCGAGCGGCTCAGCCGGTTGATCGCCGAGCTGCTCGACGTGGCCCGTATCGACACCGGCCGGCTGTCGCTCTACCCGCGGCCCTCCGACGCCGCGGCCCTGGTCGGCCGGGTCGTCGACTCCGTCCAGGCCGGGACCGCACGCCGGATCGAGCTGAGCATCGACGACGAGCTCCCCGAGGTCAGTGTCGACCCCGACAAGTTCACCCAGGTGGTCACCAACCTGGTCGAGAACGGCGTCCGCCACGGCGAGGGCACGGTCAGCGTCGGCGTCCGCCGGCTGGAAGCCGACCACGAGTTCGAGGGGGTGCGGGTCGTCGTCGAGGACGAGGGTGAGGGCATCGCCCCCGAGATGCGTCGGCGGGTCTTCACCAAGTTCTGGACCAGCGGCGTCCGCGGCGGTTCGGGGCTCGGCATGTACCTCGTCAACGGGCTGGTCCGCGCCCACGGCGGCAGCGTCGTGCTCGGCGACGCCGAGGGCGGGGGAGCCAGGATCGAGCTGGTCTGGCCGGCCGAGGACCTGCGCCCCGGGCGTCCGCCCGGCTAACCCGGTCGCCCGAGCGCACGACCGGTTCCTAGACTTGACCCAAGTGGTCGTGCAGCACCACGACCACCCGCTTCCGGAAAGGCAGTCATGTCGGGACCGAACACCGATTACGACCCCGTCGAGGTCACCCCGCTGAAGGCCGACCAGGTCGAGGCCATGCGCGACGCCGCGATCGCCGCGATCGAGGCGGCGCCCGACCTGGCGAACCTGAAGCAGGTCCGGATCGAGCACACCGGTGACCGGTCCCCGCTCGCGCTCGCCAACCGCGAGATCGGTGCCCTCCCGCCGCAGGCCCGCAAGGACGCCGGCCAGCGGGTCGGCCAGGCCCGCGGCGCCGTCGACCAGGCGCTGTCCCGGCGCCAGGCCGTCCTCGAGGCCGAGCACGAGGAGCGGATGCTGGTCGAGGAGACCGTCGACGTCACCCTGCCCACCGACCGGGTGTCCGCCGGTTCGCGGCACCCGCTCACGACCGGGTCCGAGCTGATCGCCGACATCTTCGTGGCGATGGGCTGGGAGGTCGCGGAGGGGCCGGTGATCGAGGCCGAGTGGCTCAACTTCGACGCCCTCAACCTGGGACCCGACCACCCTGCCCGCACCATGCAGGACACCTTCTGGACCGACCCGCAGGACAACGGCATGGTCCTGCGCACCCACACCTCGCCCGTCCAGGCGCGGACGATGCTCAGTCGCACGCCTCCGATCTACATCGTCTGCCCGGGGCGGGTCTTCCGCACCGACGACTACGACGCCACCCACAGCCCGGTCTTCCACCAGGTCGAGGGCCTGGCGATCGACGAGGGCATCACCATGGCCCACCTCAAGGGCACGCTCGACCACTTCGCGGGCGCGATGTTCGGTGAGGGGATCACCACCCGCTTCCGGCCGTCGTACTTCCCGTTCACCGAGCCCAGCGCCGAGGTCGACCTGGTCTGCTTCGTGTGCCGTGGGGTCGACCCGAGCGCGTGCCGGACCTGCCGGGGCGAGGGCTGGATCGAGTGGGGCGGCTGCGGCGTGGTCAACCCGCGCGTCCTCGCGGCCTGCGGCGTCGACTCGGAGCGCTACTCCGGCTTCGCCTTCGGCATGGGCATCGACCGGACGCTGATGTTCCGGCACGGCATCACCGACCTGCGTGGCTTCTTCGAGGGCGACGTCCGCTTCTCCTCGGCCTTCGGAACGGAACTGTGACCCGATGAAGACCCCTGTCTCCTGGATCCGCGACTACGTCGACCTGCCCGGCGACGTCACCACCGAGGACCTGGCTGCCCGGCTGACGGCCCTCGGGCTCAAGCTCGAGGCGATCGAGAAACCTGGCGACGACATCACCGGTCCGCTGGTGGTGGGTCGGGTCCTGACGATGGAGCCGGAACCCCAGAAGAACGGCAAGACCATCAACTGGTGCACCGTCGACGTCGGTGGCGCGAACGGCACCGGCGAACCCCAGGGGATCGTCTGCGGTGCCCACAACTTCGCGCCCGGCGACCTCGTCGTCGTGGTGCTGCCCGGAGGTGTCCTGCCGGGTGGCTTCGAGATCTCCGCACGCAAGACCTACGGCCATGTGTCGGCCGGGATGATCTGTTCGTCCAAGGAGCTCGGGCTCGGCGAGGACCACGACGGGATCATCGTGCTGCCCGCGGATGCCGGCGAGCCGGGTGCGGACGCCTTCGACCTCCTCGGCCTCGGCGAGGAGGTCATCGAGTTCGAGATCAACCCGGACCGGGCCTACGCCCTGTCGCTCCGCGGGGTCGCCCGGGAAGCGGCGCTGGCCTACGACGCCCCCTTCCGCGACCCGGCGCTCCGGGACGTCCCGTCGGCCACCAGCGACGGGTACCCGGTCGTCATCGACGACCCGGCCGGGTGCCCGGTCTTCGTGGCCCGCACCGTGTCCGGCCTCGACCCCGCTGCTCCCACGCCGGACTGGATGGCACGCCGGATCCAGCTCGCCGGGATGCGCCCGATCTCCCTGGCAGTCGACGTCACCAACTACGTCATGCTCGAGATCGGCCGTCCCCTCCACGGTTACGACGCCGACAAGCTGACGGGCGCGATCCGGGTCCGACGGGCGCAGGAGGGCGAGCACCTGGTCACCCTGGACGGCGCCGACCGCGCCCTGTCCACCGAGGACCTCGTCGTCACCGACGACTCCGGCCTGATCGGCCTCGGCGGTGTGATGGGTGGCGAGACGACGGAGATGTCCGGGTCCACCACCCGGGTCCTCATCGAGTCGGCGCACTGGGACGCCGTGTCGATGTTCCGCACCGGCAAGCGGCACAAGCTCACCTCCGAGGCCGGCAAGCGCAACGAGCGCGGCGTCGACCCCACCGTCTGCGAGGCGGCGGCCGACCGCGCGGCCGAGCTGCTCGCGACCTACGGCGGCGGCACGGTCGAGCCCGGGGTGACCGTCGTCGGGACGCCACCCGCCTCGCCCGCGATCCACCTGTCCTACGACCTGCCCGCGCGGGTGACGGGCATGCCGATCGACGCCGCCACGACCGTGACCTCGCTGGAGGCGGTGGGCTGCGCGCTCGACAAGGGCGACACCGGCCTGTCGGCCGTCCCGCCGCGGTGGCGACCGGATCTCAACGACCCCTACGACCTGGTCGAGGAGGTGGCCCGGATCGTCGGGTACGACGCGGTGCCGTCGGTCCTGCCGACGCCGCCCGCGGGACGCGGGCTGACGCGCGCCCAGCGACTGCGGCGCCGGGTCGGCCGCACGCTCGCGGGCGCCGGTCTCGTGGAGGTCATCAACTTTCCGTTCGTGGGCGAGGCGGCGTTCGATGCGCTCGGGCTGCCGCCGGACGACGTGCTGCGGCACACCGTGCGGTTGGCCAACCCGTTGTCGTCGGAGGAGCCGGCGTACACCACGACGCTGCTGCCCGAACCTGCTGGAGACGGCTGCCCGCAACCTGGGCCGTGGCACGCCCGGGGTGTCGCTCTTCGAGACCGGTGTCGTCGCTTTCCCTGCGGACCGAGGACCGGCGCCGATCTACGGAGTCGACTGGCGACCGAGCGAGGACGAGCTGGCCAAGCTGATGGAGGCGCTGCCGGCGCAGCCGCTGTTCCTCGCGGTGGTGCTGGCCGGGGAGCGGGAGCGCGCCGGCTGGTGGGGCGGGGGCCGTCACGCGACCTGGTCGGACGCGATCGACGTCGTCCGGCGACTGGGTGCCGAGCTCGGAGTCACCGTGGACGTGCGATCCGCTTCGCGGATGCCGTGGCACCCCGGCCGCTGTGCCCAGGTGCTGGTGGGCGAGCGCGAGTTCGGTCACGCCGGCGAGCTGCACCCCAAGGTCTGCGCGGCCTTCGGGCTGCCCGAGCGCAGCGCTGCGGTCGAGATCGATCTCGACTTCCTGCTCGCCCAGGCCGTCGAGGTGGTCCCCGGACCGACCTTCTCGACGTACCCGCTGGCCAAGGAGGACGTCGCGCTGGTCGTCGAGGCCACCACCACCGTGGCGGAGGTCGAGACTGCTCTCCGCGAGGGTGCAGGCGAGCTGCTGGAGTCGATCCGGCTCTTCGACCTCTACACCGGTGAGCAGGTGGGCGCCGGCAGGAAGTCGCTCGCGTTCGCACTGCGCTTCCGCGCTCCCGACCGGACCCTGACCGAGGAGGAGACCAGCGCCGCCCGCAACGCCGCGGTGGCGATGGCCGCCGAGCGCACGGGTGCCGTGCAGCGCTGACGCGAGCGTGTCGAGACCTCAGTCGATCGGGTGGTTGACCCCTACCCGGAAGTGGTCGTAGATGCTCCGATCTCCGTGGATGCTGATCTCGGCGTCGTCGCCGCGTCGCCAGAGCCACGCGTTGAGTGCGGCGGCGGGACCCTCGACGACCGCGTCGGGCTCGACCCCCGGGTCGTCCACGACGCTGATCTCCTTGTCGTCGTAGGTCTTGCCGTCCCGGGGGTCGGTGCCGACGAAGCGACCGATCTGCGCCCACACCCGGTCACCGGTGTCGGTGCAGTCGACCCGGACATGGTGGGGGAGCGGGTGGAACTCGGCCCAGGACGGGCAGCCGCCGAACATGATGTCGAGGCACTCCAGAACGCCGTCGGCGGCGAGGGCCGGGTCAAGCGGGGTCACCACGCCGACGGTCTGCTCGGCGTCGAGACGGTGGATCAGGGCCTCGTGAGCCTGCCGCCGGAAGGTGAACCCGACGGTCTGCTCGGTGGACCATGACCACGCCGGCTCGGCCGGGTCGGCCTTCTCCAGCTCGGCCACCAGCGCGGCGGAGTGCTCGTCGTAGGCGGCCAGCAGGCCGTCGTACGTCGGCGGGCGCTCCAGGTCGGGATCCTCCTCGCGCGGCGCGCGCGGACGGGTGCGGATGGTCGTGCCCCAGAACCACTGGACCTCGGTGAGGTGCCACAGCAGGTCGGCGGCGTCCCAGGCCGGACAGCCCGGCACCCGGGCAGCGGGGTCGCACCCGCTCAGCACGTCCCGGAAGCGACGCGACTCGGTGCGGAGGTGGTCGAGATAGTCGTCGTGCGAGAGGGTGGTCATGCTCGTGAACCTAATCGGCAGCGCCGACACCCGCACCGCCTTTTGACCCGGAATCACATGAACATGCAGAGGACGGTATAGTCATGCATATGTCAAGGAAACGAGTCGCCGTCGCCGGCGCCAGTGGATACGCCGGGGGTGAGGTGCTGCGGCTGCTGCTGGCCCACCCCGAGGTCGAGATCGGAGCACTCACGGGCGGCTCCAACGCGGGGGAGTCGCTCGGCGTCCTCCAGCCGCACCTGGTGCCTCTCGCCGACCGCGTCCTCGAGCCGACGAGTGCCGACACGCTCGCGGGACACGACGTCGTCTTCCTGGGGCTCCCACACGGTCAGTCGGGAGCGATCGCGGCGCAGCTCGGTGACGACGTCGTGGTGATCGACTGCGGTGCCGACTTCCGGCTCACCGACCCCGAGGCGTGGGCCACCTTCTACGGCGGCGACCACGCGGGCTCCTGGCCCTATGGTCTCCCCGAGCTCCCGGGTCAGCGAGAGCAGCTCCGCGGAGCCCGACGGATCGCCGTCCCCGGCTGCTACCCGACCGTCTCGACGCTGACCCTGGCCCCGGCCGTGGTTGCCGGGCTCATCTCGCCCGACGTCGTCGTGGTGGCCGCCTCCGGCACCAGCGGCGCGGGCAAGGCCGCCAAGCCACACCTGCTCGGCAGCGAGATCATGGGCAACGCCAGTGCGTACGGCGTCGGCGGCACGCACCGGCACACGCCCGAGATCACCCAGAACCTCTCGTTGCTCGTCGAGGGCGCCGTGACGGTCAGCTTCACCCCGCTCCTCGTGCCGATGCCCCGCGGCATCCTCGCGACCTGTTCCGCGCCGCTGGCCGGTCCGCTCACCGCCGACGAGGCGTACGACGTCTACGTCAAGGCCTACGCCGACGAGCCGTTCGTGCACGTGCTGCCGCAGGGCCAGTGGCCGCAGACCAAGTCCGTCACCGGCTCCAACGCGGTCCACGTCCAGGTGACCGTCGACGAGGCCGCCGGCCGGCTCGTGGCCGTGGGAGCGGTCGACAACCTCGCGAAGGGCACCGGCGGTGCAGCCGTGCAGTGCATGAACCTCGCGCTGGGGCTCGACGAGGGCCTCGGCCTCAGCAGCGTGGGGGTCGCGCCGTGAAGCTCAACCGCTACCCCGAGACCCTGGCCGTGGTCCGGCTCGGCCCCGGCACCGAGGTGCCGGCCTGGGCCGAGTCGTCCTCGGTGTTCTCGGTGACCGCGACCGCCACGGAGACCTCGGTCGTGTGCGCCGCCCGCAGCGTGCCCGGCAAGTCGGTCAACCAGAAGCCGTTCACGGCGTTCGCGGTCGACGGCACCCTCGACTTCGCCCTCACCGGCGTGCTGGTCGAGCTGCTGACGCCTCTGGCCGAGGCCGGGATCAGCGTGTTCACGCTCTCGACGTACGACACCGACTGGATCCTCGTGCGCGTCGAGGACGCCGACCGCGCTGCCGACGAGTGGCGAGCACGTGGGCACGACGTCGATGCGGCCGTCCCCGCCAAGCCCTCCAGGCAGTCATCGCGGGCGGGGGCGAAGAAGTGAGCATCACCGCCCCCCTGGGGTTCCGTGCCGCCGGTGTGGCCGCAGGCCTGAAGTCCACCGGCGCCAGGGACCTCGCCCTCGTGGTCAACGACGGGCCCGCCCACGACTCCGCCTCGGTGTTCACGACCAACCGGTGCAAGGCCAACCCGATCCTGTGGAGCCAGGAGGTGGTCAAGGACGGCGTCGTCCGGGCGGTCGTCCTCAACTCCGGCGGTGCCAACTGCTACACCGGTCCCGACGGCTTCCAGACCACGCACGCGGTGGCCGAGCAGGTGGCGGACCGACTGGGCATCGGCGCGGTCGACGTGGTCGTCTGCTCGACCGGACTGATCGGGCTCGCCAACGACCGGTCCCAGCTTCTTGCCGGCGTCGATGCCGCTCACGCCGCCCTTGCCGCCGACGGCGGCAGCGATGCCGCGAGCGCGATCATGACGACCGACTCGGTGAGCAAGCAGGTCACGGTCGAAGGCGCCGGCTGGAGCATCGGCGGCATGGCCAAGGGCGCGGGGATGCTGGCGCCGCAGCTCGCCACGATGCTCGTCGTCCTGACCACCGACGCGGTCGTCCCGGCCGCCGACCTGGACCGGGCTCTGCGGTCGGCCACCAGGGTCAGCTTCGACCGCCTCGACTCCGACGGCTGCATGTCGACCAACGACACCGTCACCGTGCTGGCCAGCGGTGCGAGCGGGATCACCCCGGCCCTGCCGGACTTCACCGCGGCGCTCACCCAGGCCTGCACCGACCTCGCCATGCAGCTGCTCAAGGACGCCGAGGGCGCCGACCACGAGATCGCGATCACCGTGCTCAATGCGGCATCCGAGGACGACGCGGTCGAGGCGGCGCGCAGCGTGGCCCGCAGCAGCCTCTTCAAGGCCGCGGTCTTCGGCAACGACCCCAACTGGGGCCGGGTGCTGGCCAGCATCGGCACGACCGGCGCGGCGTTCGACCCGGCCGACCTCGACGTCGCCATGAACGGAGTCTGGGTCTGCCGCAGCTCCACCCCGGCCGCCGACCCCGCGACGGTCGACCTGACACGCCGCGAGGTCAGCGTCACCATCGACCTCAAGGCCGGCTCCGACCGGGCGACCGTCTGGACCAACGACCTCACCCATGCCTACGTCCACGAGAACAGTGCGTACTCCTCATGAAGTCACCCCACGACATCGCTCGCTGCGCTCCCGATCCCGCAGGGACCCCGACATGACTCGACCTGATCCCGCCAAGGCCCGCACCCTCGCCGGTGCCCTGCCGTGGCTGAAGCGCTACCACGGCAAGACCGTCGTGGTGAAGTACGGCGGCAACGCGATGACCGACGACACCCTCAAGCGGGCGTTCGCCGAGGACATCGCCTTCCTCCGCTTCGCCGGGTTCAAGCCCGTCGTCGTGCACGGCGGAGGCCCCCAGATCTCCGCGATGCTCGACCGGCTCGGCATCGAGTCCGAGTTCCGCGGCGGGCTCCGGGTCACCACCCCTGAGGCGATGGACGTCGTCCGGATGGTCCTGGTCGGGCAGGTCCAGCGTGAGCTGGTCGGCCTGATCAACGAGCACGGAGCGCTCGCAGTCGGCCTGTCCGGCGAGGACGCCTCCCTCTTCACGGCGAAGCCGACCAACACCGTCGTCGACGGCGAGGAGGTCGACCTCGGCCTCGTCGGCGAGGTCGCGCACGTCCGGCCCGAGGCGGTGCTCGACATCGTCGAGGCCGGCCGGATCCCGGTCATCTCCAGTGTCGCCCCCGACATCCACGGTCAGGTCCACAACGTCAACGCCGACACCGCCGCCGCCGCGCTGGCGATCGCCCTCGAGGCCGAGAAGCTGCTCGTGCTCACCGACGTCGAGGGCCTGTTCAAGAACTGGCCGGAGAGCGACGAGGTCATCCAGGAGATCAATCCCGACGACCTGGCCGAGCTGATGCCCAGTCTCGCCAGCGGGATGGTCCCGAAGATGACGGCCTGCCTCCAGGCCGTCCGCGGTGGTGTCGCGCGGGCCACGGTCGTCGATGGCCGCCAGCCGCACGCCGTGCTGCTGGAGCTGTTCACCGACGAGGGCGTCGGGACGCAGGTGCTGCCCGGCGTCGAGACCCGCACCCGGAAGGCACACGGATGAGCACCGACTGGCAGGCCCGGTACGCCGACGCCCTGATGAACACGTTCGGCCCGCCCAAGCTCGTGCTCACCCGTGGCGAGGGCACCCACGTCTGGGACACCGACGGCAACGAGTACGTCGACCTCCTCGGCGGCATCGCCGTCAACGCGCTGGGCCACGCCCACCCGGCCCTCCTGGACGCGGTGTCCGGACAGCTCGGCACCCTCGGCCACATCTCCAACTTCTTCACCAGCCGGCCCCAGGTCGAGCTGGCGGAGAAGCTGCTGGAGCTGGTCGCGGTCGACGGCAAGGTCTTCTTCACCAACTCCGGCGCCGAGGCCAACGAGGCGGCGTTCAAGCTGACCCGCCGCACCGGTCGCACCCACGTCGTCGCCGCCGAGGGCGCTTTCCACGGGCGCACCATGGGGTCGCTGGCGCTGACCTCCAAGGAGGCCTACCGGACGCCGTTCGAGCCGCTTCCCGGGCGACGTCACCTGGGTGCCGTACGGCGACGTCGACGCGCTCGAGGCGGCCGTCACGGACGAGACCGCCGCGGTGCTCCTCGAGCCCATCCAGGGTGAGGCGGGCGTCATCGTGGCGCCCGACGGCTATCTCGCGGCCGCCCGCCGGATCAGCTCCGCGCACGGCGCCCTGCTCTGGCTGGACGAGGTGCAGACGGGCATCGGCCGCACCGGGCGCTGGTTCGCCCACGACGACGTCGTCGGTCGAGGAGGTTCGCAGCAACCGTCGCCGTCGTCGGTCGAGGAGGTTGCGCAGCAACCGTCGCCGTCGTCGGTCGAGGAGGTTGCGCAGCAACCGTCGCCGTCGTCGGTCGAGGAGGTTGCGCAGCAACCGTCTCGAGACCATCACTCCCGACATCGTCACCGTGGCCAAGGGACTCGGCGGCGGCATCCCGATCGGTGCCTGCATCGGGATCGGCGATGCCGGGACGCTGCTCCAGCCCGGCAACCACGGCACCACCTTCGGTGGAAACCCCGTGGCCTGCGCCGCGGCGCTCGCCGTGATCCGCACGATCGAGTCCGAGGGCCTGCTCGGACCACGTCACCTCGCTCGGCCAGAAGCTCCGTGACGGTCTCGCGGCGGACCCCCGCGTCACCGAGGTCCGGGGCGAGGGCCTGCTGATCGGCGTCGAGCTCGCCTCGGGCGACTCGGCCGAGGTCGTGGCCGCCGCCCTGTCCGCCGGCTTCATCGTCAACAACCCGACCCCGACCGCTCTGCGCCTCGCGCCGCCGCTCGTCCTCAGCGCAGAGTGACGCCGAGGCTTTCCTCGCCGCGTGGCCGGGGATCCTCGACGTCCGTCCTCGGGGAGGCACTGTGACCCGCCACTTCCTCCGCGACGACGACCTGACCCCCGACGAGCAGGCGCGGGTGCTGGCGCTGGCAGCCGAGCTCAAGTCTGCGCCGCATGACACCAGGCCGCTGGCCGGCCCCCAGACGGTCGCCATGATCTTCGACAAGCAGACGCTGCGCACCCAGGCCTCCTTCGCCGCCGGCATCGCCGAGCTGGGAGGCAACCCGATGCTCGTCGACGGTCAGCTGGCGGGCATCGGCGTCCGCGAGTCGATCGCCGACGTCGCGCGGGTGCTCGGTCGCCAGGCGTCGGCCATCGTCTGGCGCACCTACGCACAGGAACGACTCGAGGAGATGGCGGCGTTCGCCGGCGTCCCGGTCGTCAATGCGCTCACCGACGACTTCCACCCGTGCCAGCTGCTCGCCGACCTGCTCACCATCGCCGAGTGCAAGGGCCCGCTGGCGGGTCTGACCGTGGCCTTCGTCGGCGACGGCGCCTGCAACATGGGGAACTCCTGGCTGCTCGCCGGCGCCACCGCCGGGATGCACGTCCGGATCAGCTCGCCGGAGGGCTACCTGCCCGACCTGCAGATGGTCGACGAGGCCGCCCGGATCGCCGAAGGCACCGGTGGCTCCGCGATCCTCGAGCCCGATCCGCGGGCTGCCGTCGCCGGCGCCGACGTGGTCGTGACCGACACCTGGATCTCCATGGGCAAGGAGGAGGAGGCAGCAGCGCGAGCCGAGGTCTTTGCCGACTTCTCCGTCACCAGCGACCTGTTCGCGCAGGCGACCCCGGACGCGATCTTCCTGCACTGCCTGCCGGCGTACCGGGGCAAGGAGGTCGACGCCGAGGTGATCGACGGACCACGCAGCGTCGTCTGGGACGAGGCGGAGAATCGGCGACATGCCCAGAAGGCGATCCTGACCTTCTTGCTGGGGGAGCGGCCGTGAACGGCGCCGCGATGAGGCCGTCCACCAAGACCGCCCGCCACCAGACGATCATCGAGCTGGTCTCCCACCAGGAGATCCGGTCGCAGGGCGAGCTGGCCGACCTGCTCGCCACCAGCGGCCTCCACGTCACCCAGGCCACGTTGTCCCGCGACCTCGTCGAGCTCGACGCCGTCAAGGTGCGGGCCGCCTCGGGTGCGCTCGTCTACGCGGTCCCCGGTGAGGGTGGTGACCGACGACCGAGCGCGCCGGGCGAGAGCGCCGCTGCGACGCACCGGTTGACCCGACTCCTGGGCGAGCTCCTGGTCAGCGCGGAGTCGAGCGCCAACCTCGTCGTCCTCCGGACGCCGCCCGGCGCGGCCCAGTTCCTGGCCTCCGCGTTCGACAAGACGGAGTTCCCCGACGTCCTCGGCACCATCGCCGGCGACGACACGGTGCTCGTCATCGGACGCGAACCCGAGGGTGGCGACGCCCTCGCCCACCGGTTCCTGGCCTACGCCAACGACCACTCCGAACAGAAGGACATCACCCCTTGAGCAAGGTTCTCACCTCCCTTCCCGTCGGCCAGCGCGTCGGCATCGCCTTCTCCGGCGGCCTCGACACCTCCGTCGCGGTGGCCTGGATGCGGGCCAAGGGAGCCATTCCCTGCACCTACACCGCCGACATCGGCCAGTACGACGAGCCCGAGATCGCCGAGGTGCCGGACCGAGCCCTCCAGTACGGCGCCGAGATCGCCCGGGCCGTCGACTGTCGCACCCAGCTGGTCGAGGAGGGTCTGGCCGCCATGGCGTGCGGTGCCTTCCACATCCGCTCGGCCGGCCGCGCCTACTTCAACACCACGCCCCTCGGGCGGGCGGTGACCGGCACGATGCTGGTGCGCGCGATGCACGAGGACGGTGTGGACATCTGGGGTGACGGCTCGACGTTCAAGGGCAACGACATCGAGCGGTTCTACCGCTACGGCCTGCTTGCCAACCCGGAGCTGCGGATCTACAAGCCGTGGCTCGACGCGGACTTCGTCGCCGAGCTCGGCGGTCGCACCGAGATGAGCCAGTGGCTGACGCAGCGCGACCTGCCCTACCGCGACAGCCAGGAGAAGGCCTACTCGACCGACGCCAACATCTGGGGTGCGACCCACGAGGCGAAGACCCTCGAGCACCTCGACGTCTCCCTGGAGACCGTCGAGCCGATCATGGGCGTGAAGTTCTGGGACCCGTCCGTCGAGATCACTCCCGAGGACGTCACGATCCGCTTCGAGCAGGGTCGCCCGGTGGCCATCGACGGGGTGCGGTTCGACGACGCTGTCGCGCTGGTGCACGAGGCCAACGTGATCGGTGGTCGGCACGGCCTGGGCATGTCCGACCAGATCGAGAACCGGATCATCGAGGCCAAGTCCCGAGGCATCTACGAGGCCCCCGGCATGGCGCTGCTGTGGCTCGCCTACGAGCGGTTGCTCAACGCCGTCCACAACGAGGACACCGTCGCCAACTACCACGCCGAGGGCCGGCGCCTCGGCGTGCTGCTGTACCAGGGTCGCTGGCTGGACCCCCAGGCGCTGATGGTGCGCGAATCTCTCCAGCGCTGGGTGGCGTCGCTGGTGACCGGCGAGGTGACGGTCCGGTTGCGCCGCGGCGAGGACTACACGATCCTGCGCACCTCCGGCGAGCACTTCTCCTACCACCCCGACAAGCTGTCGATGGAGCGCACGGACAATGCGGCCTTCGGCCCGACCGACCGGATCGGTCAGCTGACCATGCGCAACCTCGACATCGCGGACTCGCGCGACAAGCTCGAGGCGTACGCCGCGCAGCCGCTCGACCAGGGCCAGGTCCTGGTCGAGCACGGGACGCTGTACGGCGAGCTCGAGCCCGGCGGTTACGCCCGGATCGTGCAGAACCCGGCAGCGGAGGACGACAGCGCGAGCCTGGCGCTGGACCATGCCGCGATGGAGTTCGGTACCGACTGATGGCCCCCGAGAGCACCACCAACAAGGGCGCGCTGTGGGGCGGCCGGTTCGCCGACGGTCCCTCCGCGGAGCTGGAGGCGCTGTCGCGCTCGACCCACTTCGACTGGCGGCTGACCCCGTACGACCTCGCGGGCTCGCACGCCCACGCCAACGCCCTGCACGTGGCGGGACTGCTCGGTGACGACGAGGTGGCCGAGCTGCACCGTGGCCTCGAGGCACTGGGGGAGCGGTACGCCGCAGGCCAGCTCCACCCCGACCCGTCCGACGAGGACGTCCACGGCGCGCTGGAGCGGCTGCTGCTCGACGAAGTGGGCACCGATGTCGGGGGCCGGATCCGTGCCGGACGTAGCCGCAACGACCAGGTGGCCACCCTGTTCAAGGCCTATCTGCGTGACCACGCCCGCGTCGTCGCCGCACAGGTGCTCGATCTGGTCGACGTGCTGGCGACGCAGGCGCACGCCCACCTGGACGTGATCATGCCCGGACGCACGCACCTCCAGCACGCGCAACCGGTGCTGCTGGCCCACCACCTGCTGGCCCATGCCTGGCCGTTGCTCCGCGACGTCGATCGACTGTGCGACTGGGACGACCGGGTGGCTGCGGAGTCGCCGTACGGCTCGGGAGCGCTGGCCGGCTCCACCCTGGGGCTCGATCCCGAGGCGGTGGCCACCGAGCTCGGCTTCTCGGGTTCGAGCGCCAACTCGATCGACGGCACGGCCGCCCGGGACTTCGTGGCCGAGTTCGCGTTCGTGACCGCCATGATCGGCGTCGACGTGAGCCGCCTCGCCGAGGAAGTGATCCTGTGGTCGACCCGCGAGTTCAACTTCGTCACCTTGCACGACTCCTGGTCGACCGGGTCGAGCATCATGCCCCAGAAGAAGAACCCCGACATCGCCGAGCTCGCCCGCGGCAAGTCCGGCCGGCTCGTCGGCAACCTCGGCGGGCTCCTGACCACGCTCAAGGCCCTGCCCCTGGCCTACAACCGTGATCTCCAGGAGGACAAGGAGCCGGTCTTCGACTCGGTGGACACCCTCGAGGTGCTGCTGCCCGCGTTCAGCGGCATGGTGGCCACGCTGACCTTCAACGGCGCCCGGATGGCGGAGCTCGCTCCCCAGGGTTTCTCCCTCGCCACCGACGTCGCCGAGTGGCTGGTCCGCGAGGGCGTCGCGTTCCGGGTTGCCCACGAGCTCGCCGGTGCCTGCGTGCGCCGGTGCGAGGAGCTCGGTGTCGAGCTTCATGAGCTCACCGACGAGCAGCTCGCCCAGATCTCGCCCGCCCTGACGCCGGCGGTTCGCGACGTGCTCACGGTCGAAGGGTCGGTCGCTGCCCGCACGGGGCGCGGCGGCACGGCACCGGTCCGGGTGCGCGAGCAGCTCGCCGAGCTGGCCGGCGTCGTCTCCGGTCATCGTGAGCGCCTCGCCTGACCTGGCCCGGCTCCTCGCCGGCCCGGTGCTCGAGGTGGCGCCGACGTTGCTCGGGTCGACGTTCCGGCACGGAGACGTCGCAGTCCGGGTGACCGAGGTGGAGGCGTACGACGGGTCGAACGACCCCGGATCGCACGCCTTTCGCGGTCCCACCCCGCGGAACGCCGTGATGTTCGGACCGCCCGGCCACCTCTACGTCTACTTCACCTACGGCATGCACCACTGCTGCAACGTGGTCACCGGTCCGTCCGGGAGGGCGAGTGCGGTCCTGCTGCGCGCCGGCGAGGTGATCGACGGCCTCGAGCTCGCGCGGGAGCGCCGGCCCGGAGCCGCCGATCGGGACCTCGCCCGCGGGCCGGCTCGCCTGTGCCGGGCGCTCGGGATCGATCGAGGGCAGGACGGCGCCGACCTGGCGCTGGGCCCGGTGTTGTCGTTACCGGGGGAGCCACGGAGCCGGGAGTCCGTCTCGACCGGTCCCCGCGTCGGGCTGCGGGCGGCCCCGGACGAACCCTGGCGGTTCTGGCTGACGGGCGAGCCGACCGTCTCGACGTACCGTCCGGCCGCACCCCGCAAGCGCCGGACCCCCCCGATTTGAGTGCCGTCCGGACCCACTGCTAGCCTTCCTCACGTCGCCGCAAACGACTCCCACTCCGGCCGCAAGGCCAACCGAGATGGACTGTCGCGCGCCCGGCACCGGCGAGACGGCCCTGAAGTTGACGGGCCCGGTCAGACCCGGTAAGTTTTTGCAGGTTGCCCCGCCGCTGGTCCGTGAGGACCGGGACGGTGTGCGTCTGATCTTTGAGAACTCAACAGTGTGTCATAGTCGACGAATTAGTTTGTTTAGCCCCGTCGGCCTTGCTTGGCGTTCCTTTTTGGGGTGTTGGGTTTGGTTGATGGTTTCTTTGTTGATGAATGATTCTGGCG
>CAWIAS010000008.1:0-179230 GCA_963834235.1 uncultured Actinomycetota bacterium | reverse complement strand
GACGAGGTAGCGCGCGAACTCGGTGGGCATCGCGATCTCGACGAGCTCCCAGTGCTCGCTGGGGGTGCGGGACACCATCTCCCCCACGCCGTCGACGTGCCCCTGGACGATGTGGCCGCCGAGCCGCTTGTCGGCGGTGACCGCGCGCTCGAGGTTGACCCGGTCCCCCGGCGCGACGCCGCGCAGCGAGGTCTTGTCGAGGGTCTCCTGCATGACGTCGGCGGTCCACCGTGCTCGGTCGTGCTCGACGACGGTGAGGCAGCAGCCGTTGACCGCGATCGAGTCGCCGTCGTGGGCGTCCTCGAGCACGAGCGAGGCGCCGATGGTGAGGCGGACGGCGTCTCCCTGGTCCTCGATGTGCTCGATCGTTGCCGAGCTCCTCGACGATGCCGGTGAACATCAGGTCTCCTGTCTGTTGCGGGTTCGACGGCGCTGCGCGCCCTCCTCACGCACCGCCTGCGGGCTCATCGTGAGCCGGACGTTGGTCTCGGCGCCGATGCCGACGACGGTCACGTCGTCGACCTGCAGGTGCAGCGCGTCGGCGATGGTGCCGATGCCGAGGTCCGCGACCGCGTTGCGCCCGGCTCCGAGCAGCATCGGTGCGACGTACGGCGACGACCTCATCGACCAGCCCTGCCTCGCAGGAAGGCGGCGGCCAAGGTGGGCCCGCCCTCGAGGAAGACGTGCTGGCGGTCGCGGCCGAAGAGCGTGGCCAGGGCCTCGTGCGGGTCGCGGGTGCGCAGGTGCACGGTCTCGGCCCGGTCGTTGAAGATCCGCCGGCCGGGGTCGAGGTCACGCTCTCCCATGACGACGCGGAGGGGCTGGATGCGCGCGCGGCTCGTCGACGTCGTCGCGCACGGTGAGCTCCGGATCGTCGACGGCCACCGTGTTGGTGCCGACCAGCATCGTGTCGCACAGGCCGCGGAGCCGGTGGGTGTCGAGGCGGGCGGCCGCGGCTGGAGACCCAGCGGCTGGTGCCGTCGGCGGCGGCACTGCGGCCGTCGAGCGTGGTGGCGAACTTCCAGGTGACGAAGGGGCGGCCGTGCTCGACCGCGAAGGTCCAGGCCCGGTTGAGGCCGCGGGCGCGGTCCTGGAGGAGCCCGCCCTCGACCTCGATCCCGGCAGCCCGCAGGGTGTCGGCTCCCCCGGTGGCGACCGGGCTGGTGTCGGACTGGGCGAAGACGACCCGGCGTACGCCTGCGTCGACCAGCGCCTGTGCGCAGGGTCCGGTGCGACCGGTGTGGTTGCAGGGCTCGAGCGTCACGACGGCAGTCGCACCGGGAGCCGCCTCGCCGGCGTTGCGAGCGCGTCGACCTCGGCGTGCGGGCTGGCCGGCACCACGGTGGAAGCCTTCGGCCACCTCGGTGCCGGCGTCGTCGAGGAGCACGCATCCGACCCGGGGGTTCGGGCCGAGCGGGACGCCGGGCGTGGCGGCGAGCTCGAGGGCGCGCAGCATCGCCGTGCGTTCTGCGGAGGTGGTGGTCATCTCCCGCTCCCTCGGTCCGGTGCGGGCCCTGAGGGGTGCTGGGAGGCAGTCGGCTCCATCTGCCCGGTCGTCGACGAGGACGAACAGGTGGACAGTGCCTGCGTGCGCTTCCCATCCGGACTTTGACCGTCGGTCCAGGATCTTCACCTGGTCAACCGGTCACTGGAGGTGACCGGGTCGCGGACTTCTGAGCGAGGCACGGGCCTCGATCAGTCACCGCCGGCTCGGATTTTCACCGACCCCAGAGCACGCGAGCTCTTTCGTACTGGAGCAGATGTTACCCCGGTTCACTGGCTGGGGCGGGTGTGCGGTCCCGCGCATGGACGCGGGTGACAACCATTCGTCCTCGTGATGCATCCCAGTGCCGTGATGACGATGAGGGTGCTGATCGCGGTTGTGGCTCTGCTGATGACGGGTTGTTCGGGCGGCTCGGAGCCCGAGCCCCGCGCGCCCGAGAGCGCAGCAACCCAGCCTTCCGAGCCCTCGGGTACGGCCGGGGCGACGACTCCTTCGGCGCGGGAGATCGTCGACGACCCCGACGCGCGCCTCTACGCCGTGGACGTGGCGCGCTCCGGAGCCTCGTTCGACGTGACGTCGATGTGGGTGCTCGAGCGGGAGCCCGGGCGGCTCTACGCCGTGGCGGAGAGCGAGGACGACTTCCGCACCGGTCGGTACGGTCCCGGACGCGAGCGGCAGCTGCAACGCGCTTCCAGCAACCTCGTCCGGACGGGGCCAGAAGGTACGAAGGCTGCTCACAGGTGGCCGGCGGGGTCGATCTGTGCTTCGACCCCACCGAGGTGCGCGCCGGTGGACGGGCAACGGTGGTGAGACGTGGGCCAGCGCTCACCGTCGACCTCGGCCGACTGACGACGTGGCCCGTCACCTCGCTGGCGAGCCAACGTCCTCGCCGTCGCCGGCGGCGGCGACGGCGCGACCCTGTTTCCGTTCGAGCGCGTGGTCGCATCCCGCGACGGCGGCTCCTCCTGGGAGCGCTTCGACGTCCCTCGGTTCGACGGCGAGATGGCCTACACCTCAGGGCTGGTCGTCACCCGCGGGGGACGCCTCCTGGCGCTGCTCGACCACTTCAGCGATGACCGACCGAACCGCCCGAGCGAGCGGCACCACGGACTGTGGGCCAGCGCCGGGACCGACTGGTCCACCTACGACCCACTGCGGTCCCGGATGACTCCCCGACCGACACCGTCACCGGGCGGGTGGCCGGCGATCGTGTCACTCGGGTCCTCTGCGGATCCCGACCCCCTGATCTGGGTCACCACCTGGGACCACCGGGTGTACGTGTCCACCGACGACGCCGTGACCTTCCGGGAGATCGCCGCACGGTGAGTCGTTGACCGGCTACAGCTGGGGCTGGGCCGCCTCGGCGGTGGCGCGCAGCTGGGCCACCATCTTGTCCGGGTCGTCGGCCGAGTAGACGGCCGAACCCGGCCACGAACACGTCGGCCCCCGCCTCGGCGCACCGCTCGATGGTGTCGAGCGAGATGCCACCGTCGACCTGGAGCCAGGTCTGGACGCCGTGCCGGTCGAGCATGGCCCGGGCACGACGGATCTTGGGCAGGCACAGGTCGAGGAACTTCTGGCCGCCGAAGCCGGGCTCGACGGTCATCAGCAGCAGCATGTCGAGCTCGGGCAGCAGCTCCTCGTAGGGCTCGATCGGAGTCGCGGGCTTGAGCGCCATGGAGGCGCGTGCACCGTGCGCCCTGATCTCGCGGGCGAGCCGCACCGGCGCCCTGGCGGCCTCGACGTGGAAGGTCACCGAGCCGCAACCGGCCTCGACGTACGCCAGCGCGTTGCGGTCGGCGTCCTCGATCATCAGGTGGGCGTCGAGCGGCACGTCCGTCGCGCGCGTCAGCGCCTCGACCATCGCCGGCCCGAAGGTGAGGTTGGGGACGAAGTGGTTGTCCATCACGTCGACGTGGATCCAGTCCGCACCCGGGATCCGCGCCACCTCGGCCCCGAGATCGGCGAAGTCGGCGTTGAGGATGCTCGGAGTGATCTGGATGCCCACGATCCCGATCCTATGAGACGCCGGACCAGGTCGTCGCCAGGGCGTCGTACTCGACCTCTCCCTGCTCCGAGCCCGGCAGCGGATCGGGGTAGTCGGCGTGGAACTGACGACGCACCGTGAGACCGCAGCGCTCCAGCACGGCGCGGGACCGGGTGTTGACCGCCATCGTCTGTGCCCAGACCCGGGTCAGGCCGAGGTCGTGGAAGGCGTGGGACAGCAGGGCGCGGGTTCCTTCCGTGGCCAGGCCGCGTCCCAGGCGACCCGACGGAACCGATAGCCGACCTCCACCTCTCCGTCGACGGGTTTCTCCGCCGCCCGGTCGTCCGGGACCGACGGGGCCAACGCGAGCCAGCCGACGAAGGCATCGTCCTCGAAGGCCAGCCAGCAGCCGAGGTGAGGATGAAGCTCCGCCTCGGCGAGCAGGCCGGGAACGACCACTGCCTCGATGTGACCGCGCGGCGTCGGCCGGCCGGTGAGGTGCCGCATCACCTCGGGGTCGCTGTCGAGTTCGGCGAGGTGGCCGGTGAACTCCGGGGCGGTCACCGCCGTGAGCTTGCGCAGGGTGAGCCGTTCGGTGCGGAGGTCGGTCACTCGTCGGGGTCCGCGGGCGGCTCGGCGCCCTCGCGCTCGTCGCGATCCGCCCAGTCGAGCAACGGCGTGATGTCGAACGGGTGGTCGTCGATGCTGGCGTGCAGGTCGCCGAGCTCGGCAAACCGGGCAGGCACCGTGAAGATCGTGAAGTCGTGCGGGTCGACGTCGTCCACCTCGTCCCAGCGGATCGGGGTGGAGACCCGCGCATCCGGGACCCCCCGGACCGAGTACGCCGCCGCGATGGTGTGGTCGCGCGCGTTCTGGTTGTAGTCGACGAACAGGTGGTGCGGGTCGCGGTCCTTGCGCCACCAGGCCGTCGTCACGTCGTCCGGCGCCCGACGCTCGACCTCGCGGGCGAACGCCAGCGCTGCCCGGCGTACCTCCTTGAAGCCGTGCTCCGGGGAGATCCGCACGTAGACGTGCATCCCGGAGCCGCCGCTCGTCTTCGGGAAGCCGGTCGCGCCGAGCTCGTCGAGCACCTCGTGGGCCACGTGGGCGACCCGTTGGACCTGGGCGAAGTCGCTCAACGGGCCGGGGTCGAGGTCGATCCGCCACTCGTCGGGCGACTCGGTGTCGTCGCGCCGGCTGTTCCAGGGGTGGAACTCGACGGTGGACATCTGCACCGCCCAGATCACGCTGGCCAGCTCCGTGACGCAGAGCTCGTCGGCGGTCCGGTTCCAGCGTGGGAAGTGCAGCCGCACCGTCTCCAACCACGGCGGGGCACCCGACGGGACCCGCTTCTGGTGCACCTTGTCGCCCGCCAGGCCCTTCGGGAAGCGGTGCAGCATGCACGGCCGCTCGAAGAGCGCGTTGACGATCCCGTCGCCGACGGCGAGGTAGTACTCGACCAGGTCGAGCTTGGTCGCTCCGGACTCGGGGAAGTACACGCGATCGGGATTGCTGACCCGGACCACGCGGTCGTCGACCTCGATCTCGACGGCGGGCGAGGCAGGCACGGGCACCACGCTAGCGCGGGCGGGAACGGGTCAGCGGACGTTCGTCGGGACGCTGACCCGGACCGGCGCGGAGTAGCCGGCGTCGGCGAGTCCGGTGTCGGGGAGGTACCAGCGGTAGTCGGTCGTGACCTCGGGCGCCACCACGACCGAGACGGTGCCGTCCGGACCGGAGCGGAGCGCCTGCCCGGTCGACGTGAACATCTTCTGTCCGTCGGCCCGGGACTGGAGCACCAGCGCGGAGCCGATCGGCACCCCGCCGGTGTCGAGGGTCGCACCCGTGAGCGTCACCTCACCGCTGGCGGGCACGGTGCCGTGGGAGGCCTTCATCGTGGTCGAGACGGCGATGCCCTCGAGGTCGTACGTCGTCACCGCGCCGGGGCTGCCGAAGCGGAGCGCATCGACCGAGAACGGCTGGCCGTCGCAGCCGAACCCGGCCAGGAGGTAGCCGGGGCCGTCCCCGTGGGCGGCGGTGAAGTCGGCGATGGAGGCGGTGCCGCCGTCCTCGACGATCGCGCCCGTCGCGGCGTCGTAGCGGGTCCAGGTGTAGGTCGCGGCGGCGGCGTCGACGTACTGCCAGGCGGCGCCCGTCTGCAGGGTTGCGCGGCCGGACCAGGCCTGACCGGGCAGCAGGTCCGGGGCGGAGTACCAGACGTAGGCGACGCCTGCCGCCGCCCTGGTCGGAGCGGGCGGCGAAGCCGGCCACGGTGGTGTCGGCGACGGACTCGACGCGGCGGACCGGGCCGGAGGCGGTGCCGCTGCCGGGCATCCGCAGACCGAAGCTGCGACGGCCGGCTGGGACGTCGCCGTCGCGACCGATCCGGACCTGCGGCGAGCGGGTGTCGGCGTGGTAGAGGTCGGTGCAGCCGAAGTAGGTGAGGTAGGTGTCGCTGGCGGGGAACGCCAGGCCGGGCACGACGACGGAGTCGTCCGCCAGCGCCGGAGCGAGCGGGAAGGACAGCGCAGCAGCGAGCGCTGCCACCAGCACCATGCGACGCATGCGTCCTCCTACCCGGTCTCTCCCCCGTGGACGGGACCGTTGACAACTATTGGACACCACGCGCCCAAACTGCGTCCAACGAATCAGGCAGGAGGCGTACAACGTTTGCGCAACAGCGCGATGAACATGGCGTCCGTGTGGTGCCGGTGCGGCCACAGCTGGACAGTCCCGGGGAGCGGCCCGACGCAGTCCGGAACGTCTGGGAGAAGAGCACCGGCGTCCTCGAGGACTGTGTCCTGGCGCCCCGCCAGGACGGCCTCCACGACCCCCGCGGTCTCGGCGATGACGGGTGAGCAGGTGGCGTAGACGACGACTCCCCCGTCCCGCACGCTGTCGAGGGCCGCGTCCAGCAGGGACTCCTGCAGCGGCACCAGGGCCGCCAGATCAGCGGGCCGCCGTCGCCACCGGGACTCCGGACGGCGTCGCAACGCTCCCAGGCCTGAGCACGGGGCGTCGACGAGGGCCCGATCGAAGCTGCCGTCCGGCCACGCCGGGCGAGTGCCGTCGGCCGCGACGACACCGAGCACGCCGTCGGCGCCATCCAGGGACCGGCGCACCAGGCGGGCGCGGTGCTCCTGGAGCTCGGCGGCGAGCACTGCCGGCACCTGACGTCCGGGCCAGGGCTGCGAGCAGAGCCGACTTGCCGCCGGGGCCGGCACACAGATCGAGCCAGCGCTCGTCTCGACCCTCCAGGGACGCCCGGCCGAGGGCGACCGCCACCAGCTGGGAGCCCTCGTCCTGCACGCCGGCCCGGCCCTCGGCCACGGCCGCGACGGCGCCCGGGTCCCCGCCCTCCAGCACCACGCCGTACGGCGAGAACGGGGTCGGAGTGCCCGGGAGCTCCTCGATCGTCGACCGTCCGGGACGTGCGACCAGCACCACCCGGGGCGCCTCGTTGTCGGCGGCCAGGAGGGCGTCGATGTCAGCGGCTCCGGCGGCCCGGGTCAGCTCCTCGACCACCCACCGGGGATGACTGTGGGCGACCGAGCCGAACCCGACCGGGTCGCGTGTCGGGTCAGGGGCGACGCGCCGCACCCAGGCGTCGAGGTCGTGCACCGAGACCTTGCGCAGCACCGCGTTGGCGAAACCGGCCGGGCCCACGACCGACCCGGTGCCCGGACCAGGTCGACCGTGGTGCTGATCGCGGCGTGGGCGGGCACCCGCATCGAGAGCAGCTGGTGGGTGCCGAGCCGCAGGGCGTCGAGCACCTTCGCCTCGACCTTCGCCAGCGGCCGGTCGACGCACGCGGCGAGGACGGCGTCGTAGGTGCCCTGGCGGCGCAGGGTCCCGGAGGCCAGCTCCGTGGCGAACGCGGCGTCGCGTCCGGCCGAGCCGGTGCTGGCGCAGCACGGTCGGGAGCACCAGGTTGGTGTAGGCGCCGTCGACGCGGACTGCCTTGAGGACGTCGTACGCCGCGAGCCGGGCGGCGTCAGTCATCGGCGAAGTACTTCCTGGCCAGCGACTTGGGCGCGCGGGTGGCCCAGGCGTCGGTGATGATCTCGGCGAGCTCGGCCCGGCTGATCTCGCCGAGCCGCGACTGCTGGACGAGCACCGCGTTGAAGCTCCGGAAGTGGTCGATCGTGAAGAACGGGTTGGCCGGGTCGTCGACGAGGGCCTGCTTCTCGGCCGCGGTGGGCGTGATGATCACCACCAGGTCGTCGTACATCTCCCCGGTCACGGGGTCGACCGCCGTCTTGTGCGGCATCCGGTAGAGCAGGAACCCCTTGCCCTTGTCGCCCTTCGGGACCTTGTACGTCGGGCGGTCGCCCCAGGAGATGCCGAGCTCGACCTCGGGCAGGGCCAGGCAGATCTCGTCGAGGTCGTCGGGCGTGGCCGGGCGGTCGTCGGCCCTCACGAGACCGGGTCCCCGAAGCGGGTGCCGGGCTCGAGCCGGACGCCGCGCGCCCAGTCGGCCGCCGCCATCTGCTTCTTGCCGAACGCCTTGACGTCACCGAGCTGGACCGCGAACGTGCCGGCGCCGACGAGGACGGCGCTCTTGGTGACCTCGAGGACTCCCGGAGCGAGGCTCGAGATCGACCGGCGTCACCGGACCGAGCTTGATCCGCTCACCGTCGTGGGTGCTCCAGGCGCCGGGGAACGGCGGTGCAGGCACGGACCTGCCGGTCGATCGCGACGGCGTGCTCGGTCCAGTCGATCCGGGCGTCGTCGACGGTGATCTTCGGCGCGAAGCTGAGGCCCTCTCGGTCGCTGCTCGCGGGCCTCGAGGGAGCCGTCCGCGATGCCGTCGAGGGTGGCGACGAGGAGCCCGGGCCCCGCCGTCGGCCA
The DNA here is from genome assembly GCA_963834235.1 of uncultured Actinomycetota bacterium. Lineage (GTDB taxonomy): Bacteria > Actinomycetota > Actinomycetes > Propionibacteriales > Nocardioidaceae > Nocardioides. The sequence continues at coordinate 170,888 of CAWIAS010000008.1, read as the reverse complement.
GCCGCGCCGAGGAGGTCGCCGGCGGTGTCGCGCGGACGGATCGTCTCGGTCATCAGCCCGAACGTCGGGCCCGGCGTCGAGCTCCTTGACGATCCGGAAGGTGGTGGCACCGCTGACCTCGTCTCCGGCCCAGATCGCGTGCTGGACCGGGGCCGCGCCGCGCCAGGCGGGCAGCACCGAGAAGTGCAGGTTGACCCAGCCGTGCGGCGGGATGTCGAGGGCCGACTGCGGCAGCAGCGCGCCGTAGGCGACCACCGGGCAGCAGTCCGGAGCCAGAGCGCGCGCAGGGCGTCCTGGAAGTCGGGGTCGCGCGGGTGGTCGGGCTTGAGGACGGGGACGCCGAGCTCCTCCGCGCGCTGGGCGACCGGGCTGGCGACCAGCTTGCGGCCGCGGCCGGACGGGAGCGTCGGGCCGGGTGACGACGCCGACCAGCTCGTGGCCGGAGGCGGCCACCGCGTCGAGGACGGGACGGCGACCTCGGGGGTGCCGGCGAAGACGACGCGCATCGGCTAGAGCCCGAACCCGTTGGTGGCGTGCGGGCTGACCCGGACCGTCGGCTGCTCGGCGCCGAACCAGTCGGACTCGCGGATCGCCTTCATCGCGGCCTTGCGGGCGTCGGTATCGAGCTTGTCGATGAACAGGATGCCGTCGAGGTGGTCGGTCTCGTGCTGGATCGCCCGGGACAGCAGGTCGCTGCCCTCGATCGTGACCGGGTCGCCGTACATGTTGAAGCCGCGGGCGACGACCGACAGCGCGCGCGTGCAGTCGTAGGTGAGCTCCGGGATCGACAGGCAGCCCTCGGGGCCGTCCTGGACCTCCTCGGACAGCTCGAGCACCGGGTTGACCAGGTGGCCCGACCTCGCCGTCGACGTACCAGGTGAAGGCCCGCAGGCCGACGCCGATCTGCGGGGCCGCGAGGCCGGCGCCGGGCGCCTCGAGCATCGTGTCGGTGAGGTCGGCGACCAGGGTGCGCAGCTCCTTGTCGAAGTCGACCACCTCGAGCGCGGGCCGGCGCAGGACCGGGTCGCCGAACAGGCGGATGGGGCGGATGGCCACGGGGCTCCTCGCGACGGGGAGCGGACGAACAACCGATTCTAGAGACTGGACGGGTCGACCTGGATCCGGACCGGGTCGAGCTTGCGGCTGGAGCGGATCCGCTGGAGCTCACCGAGGGCCAGGGACAGGGCCGGGCCCTGGGCACGCGGGCACCCGGACGACGACCCGGCTCTCGCCGTCGTCGAGGTCGACCGGGCCGAGGACCTCGGCCGCGGCCGGGGCGCCGCGAGCAGGGTCAACGCGTCGTCGACGGCGCCCGGCTCGCCGGTGATCGTCGCCAGCCGGGACGCCGGCGGCAGGTGGGCGTCGAGTCGCTCGCTGGGTCTCGCGCTCGGCGAAGCCGGCCATGTCCCACCGCACCAGCGCCTGGAGCGCGGGATGGGCGGGGTCGCCGACGGCCAGGACCCGGCCGCCCGGACGGACCAGCCCGGCGGCGTTGGCCCACCGGCGCAGCGACTCCTCGGCGGTGCGCAGGTCGGCCCGGGCCAGCGTCAGCCAGGTGTCGAGCAGCACGACGACGGCGTAGCCACGCGCTCGGCGACCGGCTCGGCGCCCGGTGTCGCGACCACGATCTCGGGGCGGTCCGGGCACGGTCGCCCGCACCCGGTCGTCGCTGGAGGACCGGATCGGCGTCCGGGCGAAGGCCCGACCCAGCTCCTCGGCGGTGCGGTGGTCGCCGAGGACCGGCGCCCGCAGCCCGCGGTGCCCGCACTCCGCGCACGCCCAGGCCTCGTCGGTGACGCCGCACCAGCGGCAACGCGGCGGCGCGGTCGGACCTCCGCAGCGCCAGCGGGCCGTGACAGGCGGTGCAGCGGGCCGGCGTGCGGCAGCGTTCGCAGGCGAGGCTGGGGACGTAGCCGGCTGCGGGGCGTCTGCACGAGCACCGGACCGATCTCGAGGCCGGCTGCGATCGCCTGGTGGGCCTGACGCGGGATCCGGGCCGCCGGGCCGTGCGGGTCGCGCGCCAGGTCGGCGTCCGACGCGCCGCTGACCGCGACGGTGACCCGCTCCCGGAGCAGGTCGCGCGGCGGCGCCAGCTCCTGGGCCCAGCCGGACCGCAGCAGGTAGGCGGCCTCGACGGTGCGCGCGAAGCCGCCGACCAGGACGGCCGTCGACTCGTGCTCGGCCCGCAGCAGCAGCGTCTCGCGGGTGTGGGGGTAGGGCGCGCGCGGCTCGGCGTACAGGTCGTCGCCGTCGTCCCAGATGCGCCACCAGCCCGAGGTCGTGGACCGGGCGCGAACGCGGCCGCGCGGGTGCCGACCACGATCCGGCGGGCGCCGCGGCTGAGGGCCAGGAAGTCGGCGTAGCGGGCGGCCGGTCCGCTGTCGGCCGTCAGCGTGACGTGGTGGCCCTCGCCGAGCACGGCGGTGAGCGCGGCGTCGACGCGGGCGACGTCCTTGTCGTCGGGCACGCAGACCAGCGCGCCGCGCCCCGACGAGTACGTCGCGGCCACGGCGTGGGCGAGCAGCGTGCGGCCAGTCGGTGCCGGGCGCCGCCGACCAGACGGCGCGGGGCGCTGGCCCCGTCGGCGAGGTGCTGGAGGAAGGCCCCTCCGGGCTCGTGACCCGCCCAGGCCGCGGATGCCCGCCGCCGAGATCGACCGACGGCGTCGGCGCGGGCGCCGACGGCGCCTTCTCGGTGGTGGCGTGGCGGGGCGGCACGGCGAGCCGGAGCACGTCGGCGCGGCTGCCGGCGTACCGCTCGGCGACGCAGGCCGGTCAGCTCGGCCACGGCGGGGCTGAGCACCGGCTCCGCGCTGACCACCCGGCGCAGCGGCGCGAGCCGGCCGGTGTGGTCGGTCTCCCCGGTCCGGGCGACGACGAACCCGTCGACGTCCTGGCCGGCGAACCGCACCTTGACCCGGGCGCCGGGCACGGCGGTCTCGGCCATGGCGGCCGGCACGAGGTAGTCGAACGGCCGGTCGAGGTGCGCCAGGGGCACGTCGACCAGCACCCGCGCGACCGGGTCGGTGGCGGCCGGCTCGACCTCGGCGGCCTTCCGTGCGCTCCGCGTGGCAGCCGCCGTTGCCCGGCGACGCCTTCACCGTCGCCCGCATGCCCGGCAGCAGCTCGGCCTGCTCCTCGGCGCGGTCGGTCATGGGCAGATGTCTACCAGCGACCGGAGACAACGCGGGCGCGGTGCATTCACTGGTTAACCAGTGAAACGGCACTTTGCGATGGAAACTTCCCGGGTCAGGTGAGTATTTCACTGGTTAACCAGTGAAATGTCACGCCTCACAGCCGCCCGCAGCGCGTCGGCGCGGTCGGTGCGCTCCCAGGTGAACTCGGGCAGCTCGCGGCCGAAGTGGCCGTAGGCGGCGGTCTGGGCGTAGATCGGACGCAGCAGGTCGAGGTCGTCGATGATCGCGGCCGGGCGGAGGTCGAAGACCTCGAGCACGGCCTGCTGGATCCGCTCGTCCGGCACGGTGCCGGTGCCGAAGGTCTCGATGAAGACACCGACCGGGCTGCGCCTTGCCGATCGCGTAGGCGACCTGGGCCTCGCAGCGGCGGGCGAGCCCGGCGGCGACGATGTTCTTGGCGACCCAGCGCATGGCGTAGGCGGCGGAGCGGTCGACCTTCGACGGGTCCTTGCCGGAGAAGGCGCCGCCGCCGTGGCGGGCCATGCCGCCGTAGGTGTCGACGATGATCTTGCGACCGGTCAGGCCGGCGTCACCCATGGGGCCGCCGACGACGAAGCGACCGGTCGGGTTGACCAGCAGCCGGTAGCCCTCGGACGGGATCGCGAAGGTGTCGAGGACCGGGTCGATGACGTGCTTCTTGATGTCGTCCTCGAGCGTGCCGAGCTCGATCGTCCTCGGCGTGCTGGGTGGAGAGCACGACCGTGTCGACGCGGACCGGACGGTTGTCGGCGTCGTACTCGATGGTGACCTGGGTCTTGCCGTCGGGACGCAGGTAGTCGAGGGTGCCGTCCTTGCGGACCGCCGACAGGGTCTCGGCGAGGCGCTGGGCGATCACGATCGGCAGCGGCATCAGCACGTCGGTGTCGTCGCAGGCGTAGCCGAACATCAGGCCCTGGTCGCCGGCGCCCTGCTTGTCGAGCGCGTCGACCGAGCCGGTCCGGCTCTCGTGTCCGGTGTCGACACCCTGGGCGATGTCGCCGGACTGGCCGCCGATGGCGACCATGACGCCGCACGAGTCGCCGTCGAAGCCCTTGAGCGAGGAGTCGTAGCCGATCTCGAGGATCCTGTCGCGGACGACCGCCTTGATGTCGACGTAGCCGGTGGTGTCGACCTCGCCGGCCACGACCACGAGACCCGTGGTCAGCAGCGTCTCGACCGCGACCCGGCTGTGCTGGTCCTGCGCGAGCATCGCGTCGAGCACCGAGTCGCTGATCTGGTCAGCGATCTTGTCGGGGTGACCTTCGGTCACGGACTCCGACGTGAACAGACGTCCGGCCACAGCGCATCTCCCGTTCTGGTGGTGGGGCTCAACGATAACCAGCGTCCCGGATGTCGGGACGCTGTCTCAATCCTGCAGTCTGGAGGCCACTTCGTCCCAAATGACGTGGGCCAGGGCCGCCTTCGAGCCTCGCGGCACCTCGACGGCCGACCCGTCGGCGCCCAGGATGACCGCCTCGTTGTCGGGGCTGCCGAAGACGGCACCGCCGCTGACGTCGTTGACGACGAGCAGGTCGCAGCCCTTGCGAGCGAGCTTGGCACGGGCCAGGTCGAGGACCGACCCGGTGTCGTCGCCGGTCTCGGCGGCGAAGCCGACGATGACCGATCCCGGGCGGGTCCGCTGCGCTGAGATCTCGCGGAGCACGTCGGGGTTCTGGACGAGCTCGACGGCCGGCGCCGAGCCGTCGCCGGACTTCTTGATCTTGTCGTCACTGACCGAGGTGGGCCGGAAGTCGGCCGGCGCCGCGGCCATCACGACGGCGTCCGCGGAGCCGGCGGCGCTGACGACCTCGTCGCGGAGCTGGGCGGTGGTCTCGACGCGGACCACCTTGACTCCGGCCGGGTCGGGCAGCGAGACGTTGGCACTCACCAGCGTCACCTCGGCGCCACGGGCCGCCGCGGCACGAGCCAGTGCGTAGCCCTGCAGCCCCGAGGAACGGTTGCCGAGGAAGCGGACGGGGTCGAGGTACTCGCGCGTCCCGCCGGCGGACACCACGACGTGGCGGCCGGCGAGATCGGGAGCATCCGCACCGCGCGTCGAGCACGTCCAGCGCGAGCTCGAAGATCTCCGAGGGTTCCGGGAGGCGGCCCTTGCCGGTGTCGGCGCCGGTGAGGCGGCCCTCGGCGGGCTCGATGACCACGGCACCGCGCTGGCGCAGGGTGGCCACGTTGGCCCGGGTGGCGGGGTGCTCCCACATCTCCGTGTGCATGGCGGGGGCGAAGACCACCGGGCAGCGGGCCGTCAGCAGGGTGTTGGTGAGCAGGTCGTCGGCCAGGCCGTACGCCGCCTTGGCCAGCAGGTTGGCCGTCGCCGGGGCGACCACCACGAGGTCGGCCGACTGGCCGATCCGGACGTGGGGCACCTCGTGCACGTCGATCCCACACGTCGGTGGAGACGGGCTTGCCGGAGAGTGCCGACCAGGTGGCGACGCCGACGAACTCCAGCGCGGCCGCGGTCGGCACGACGGTGACGTCATGGCCGGACTCGGTGAACCGCCGCAGCAGCTCACAGGCCTTGTACGCCGCGATCCCGCCGGTGACTCCGAGGACGATCCGAGGCCGCTCCCCCCGCGGGGGAACGGCCTCGTGCGTGTCGTGGCTGGACAGGGCTACTCGCCGGCGTTGAAGGAAGCCTCGAGGGTCGCGGCCTTCTTGGCCTCTTCCTCGGCGGCGAGCTCGGCCGGGTCGACGTCCTCGCAGGTCAGCAGGTCCTCGTTGATCTCGCGCAGCGCGATCGAGAGCGGCTTCTCCTGGACGTGCGTGTCGACGAGCGGACCGACGTACTCGAGCAGGCCCTCACCGAGCTGCGAGTAGTAGGCGTTGATCTGCCGGGCGCGCTTGGCAGCTGTAGAGGACCAGCTTGTACTTGCTGTCGGTCTTGGTGAGCAGGTCGTCGATCGAGGGGTTGGTGACACCCTCGGCGGCGATGTTGGGCGAAGACACGCGTGAGCCTCACAAGTTGTCGAATGGGGGTTGCACCTAGTCGTGCACCATCAAGGCTACCAACTGAGTGGCCGCAGCGTGAACTTCGTGGTTGACGATGGTCACGTCGAACTCGGACTCGGCCGCCATCTCGTCGGTCGCCGTCTCCAGACGGCGGGTCCGTTCCTCCTCGGTCTCGGTGCCCCGGCCGACCAGTCGGCGGACCAGCTCGTCCCACGACGGGGGGCTGAGGAAGACGAAGAGCGCCTCCGGCATCGTGACCCGCACCTGGCGCGCACCCTGGAGGTCGATCTCGAGCATCGCCGGCCGACCCTGGGCCAGCGCCGCCTCCACCGGGCCGCGCGGGGTGCCGTACCTGGCCGCCTTGTGGACCACCGCCCACTCGAGGAGGGCGTCGGTCTCGATCATCTCGTCGAACTCCTCGTCCGACACGAACCAGTAGTGGACGCCGTGCTCCTCCCCCGGGCGCGGCGCACGGGTGGTCGCCGAGACCGAGATCCAGACCTCCGGGTGGTCCTCGCGGATCGCCGCCGCGACGGTGCCCTTGCCGACGGCCGTCGGTCCGGCCAGCACGACCAGCCGCGACCGCGCGGCGTCAGTCACGCCCGGCGAACTCGCGCTGGAGCGCGGCGACCTGCTTGGTCCCGAGGCCACGCACCCGGCGGCTCTCGGCGATACCGAGTCGCTCCATGAGCTGGCGGGCACGCACCTTGCCGAGCCCCGGCATCGACTGCAGCAGGTCGACGACCCGCATCTTCCCGATGACCTCGTTGTGCTCGCCCTCACGCAGGACGTCGGTGATCGAAGCACCCGCGTGCTTGAGCCGGTTCTTGACCTCGGCCCGCTCTCTTCGGGAGGCGGCGGCCTTGTCGAGGGCCGCCTGGCGCTGTTCGGGAGTGAGCGGGGGCAGTGCCACGGGTGCGGGGTCCTTCGATCGGCAGGGGGGTCGCAGTGAGGGGCCCACCCTAGTCAGTTGCCGCGAGCGGCGGCAATGCGATCGGTCAGCCCGTTGGCGCTGACCGAGTCCTACAGGGTCATCGGCGTCTTGCACACGTCGCGCGCCTGCTGCTCGAGACCCGCCAGTGCGTCACGGGTCTCGGGCGACCCGACCTCGGTCGCCGCCGCGGCGATGGCCTGCTGCTGCTCCTCGGTGACCCCCTCGGGCGGCTTCTTCGGGTCGTAGGTCGCGGCATCGGCCCCGGCGTCGGCCAGCGCCTCCTCGAGCCTCTCCACGCTGCCCACCACCTGGGCCCACTCGTCGGTGATGTCGCGAGGAGCCTGGTCTGCCAGGTCGCGGTAGATGTCGAGTGCGTCGAGCAGCGCGGCCTGGCCGCCCTGCGCCGCGATCTCGCTCAGCTCGGTCTGGTGCTCCGCGACGGCCTCGCAGTAGCGCTCCTTGTCGGAGGCGCACCCGGCCAGCAGCGGCGCGGCCAGCAGCAGTGCGACCAGCCGCCTCATCCGGCCAGCCCGGCGAGCTCGTCGTTGGCCCGTCGTACGCCGTCCGCCAGGGCCACCTGGTCCGGCCCGAGGCGCAGCAGCTCCCGGGACGAGCTGGCCAGGACCGCCCCGGCGGCGGTGCCGAAGATCCGGCGCAGGTCCGCGATGGTGCCGCCCTGCGCGCCGTACCCCGGCGCGAGCAGCGGTCCGTTGATGTCGAAGTCCTCGTTCACGTCCCCGATGGTGGCACCGACCACGGCACCGAACGAGCCGAGCGGCTCCGCGCCCTCGTTGAGCGACCGCAGGTGGTCGAGCATCTGACCGCCGACGGTCCGTCCACCGTCGGTGGTCGCGTGCTGGACCTCGGGGCCCTCCTTGTTGGAGGTCAGGGCCAGCACGAACAGACCGGCGTCGTGGCGGCGGGCGGACTCGACGAACGGGTCGAGCGACCCGAAGCCGAGGTAGGGGCTGACCGTGATCGCGTCGACGGCGATCGGCGAAGCCGGGTCGAGGTAGGCGTCGGCGTACGCCTGCGAGGTGGAGCCGATGTCGCCGCGCTTGACGTCGAGCAGCACCAGCGCTCCGGCCTCGCGGCAGGTCGCGACGACCCGCTCGAGGACGGCGATGCCCCGGCTGCCGAAGCGCTCGTAGAAGGCCGACTGCGGCTTGACGACCGACGCCACCGGGCCGACCGCCTCGGCGACGGTGAGCGCGAACCGTCTCCAGGCCGGACACGTCGTCGGGCAGCCCCCACCCGGTCAGGAGCGACCCGTGCGGGTCGATCCCGGCACAGAACGGGCCGCGCTCGGCGAGCGCGGCGTGGACACGGGCACCGAACGTGGTCATGGGTGCTCCTCGAGGTCGGCCACCAGGCGGGTGGCGGTGGTCGGGTCGTGCAGCAGGGCTGTGCCCACCTGGACGGCAGTCGCCCCGGCGGCGAGGAAGGCGCGGGCGTCGTCGGCGGTGACGATCCCACCCGCACCGACGATCTGGGCGTCCGGGACCGCCGCGCGGACCTCGGCCACGCAGCGCAGCGCGAGCGGCCCGATGGCGGGGCCGCTCAGCCCCGCCGGCCGACCGTCGGGCATGGAGGCCGGCAGCGCCCCACCCACCACGACCGCGGCGGCGCCGGCGTCGACCACGGTGCGCGCGGCCTCGGCCACCCGCACGACGTCGGAACGGATCTTGGCCAGCACCGGCAGGCCTCGCGGCAGGTCACGGTGGACGGCGGAGATCACGCTCGCGGCGTGGAAGGGCTCCCGGACGTCGAACACGCCGCTGGTCAGCGCGTCGGGCTCGGCCAGGTTGACCTCGATGCCGGCCACTCCCGGCGAGCGGCCCAGCCGACGGGCCAGCTCGGCGTAGTCGCCCAGCGACCGACCGACGATGGAGACGAACACGCGGACCCCTCGCTGCACCAGCCACGGCAGCTCGGTCGCGAGGAAGTGGTCGAGCCCGGGGTTCTGCAGCCCGACGGCGTGCACGAGCCCGGACGGGGTCTCCACGATGCGGGGCGTCGGTCCGCCGGCGCGTGCGTTGACGGTGATCGACCGGGTCACGAAGCCGCCGACCGCGTCGAGGGTGCCGTACGACGCGAGCTCGCGGCCGGTGCCACCGCACCCGGAGGCGACCAGCACGGGGTTGGCCAGGGTGAGGCCGGCCAGCTCGATGGTCATCCGGGGCCCACCAGCTCGTCCCAGCGGACCCGGTCGCCCCGGAAGACCGGGCCGTCGACGCAGGCCCGGACCATGCGGGTGACGCCGTCCTCGCCGACCACGGGAACGGCGCACCCCTGGCAGAGCCCGGTGCCACAGGTCATCGGCTGCTCGAGGGCGGTCTGGCTCCACGCGCCGGCCGCCTCGGCTGCCCGGGCGACGGCGAAGAGCGTGGCCGGCGGACCGGCGGCGTAGACCACCTCCGCCTTCGCTGCGACGAGCACCTCGTCGAGCACGTCGGCCACCTGGCCGCGTCGGCCGACCGATCCGTCGGCGGTGACGACGGTGACGGACCGGGCGGAGCGGCGCGCCTCCAGCGCCGACAGCAGATGGGCCTCGTCGGCAGCGGCCACGACCAGCGTCACCGCGCACTCGCGCTCCCGCAGCCGCTCCGCCAGCGGGAACAGCGGGGCAGCGGCGTACCCCTCTCCGACCAGGACGCAGCTGACGCTCTCCTGCGGCAGCGCGAACGGCCGACCCAGTGGACCGGTGACCTCCACCCGGGCACCCACGGGCAGCCCGGCGAGCCAGCGGGTGCCGGGCCCGACCGGGTCGACGACCAGCTCCAGCGTGGCGCCGTACCCGCCCGTGGGCCGGATCCGGTGGATCCACATCGCCCGCCGACCCAGCGCGTTCCGAGCCGGTCGACACGGCCACGAAGTTGCCGGGCCGGAAGCGTTCGGGCACCCCGGGCGCGGCCACCGTCAGCAGGCGGTAGGCACCGACCTTCTTGGTGGCCAGCACCTCCCCGGTGACGTGGACCGGCCCGCGGGGTGCCTGGGTCATGCCGGGGCTCGTGGTGCGTCGGTCGAGCCGATCCAGGTCGCGCACGAGGCGGCGCGGCCAGAGCGGGCCCTCGTAGACGAAGGCGGTGTAGCCCTGCAGGAGGGTCGCGCCGGCCTCGAGCCGGGCCGCGGCGTCCTCGACGGTCGTGATGCCGCCGACCGAGACCAGGGTGAGGTCGTGGCCGACCCTCGAGGCCAGCAACCGGAGCACCTCGAGGGAGCGCGCCTCGAGCGGCGCCCCGGACAGGCCACCGGCGCCGACCTGCCTGCACCGACGCGGCGTCCGTGGTCAGGCCGTCGCGGCTGATCGTGGTGTTGGTGGCGATGACGCCGTCGAGCCCGAGCGCGAGGGCGAGGTCGGCGACCGCCAGGACGTCCGCGTCGTCGAGATCGGGCGCGATCTTGACCAGCAGCGGGACCCGCTCGTCGGTGACGCTGTCGGCCATCGTCCGGACGGCGACGAGCAGTGGCTCCAGCTTCTCGACCGCCTGGAGGTTGCGCAGGCCGGGGGTGTTGGGCGAGCTGACGTTGACGACGAGGTAGTCGGCGTACGGCGCGAGGTGCTGGACGGACTTCTCGTAGTCGCCGATGACGGCCGCGATCTGGTCGTCCGGGACGACCTTGGTCTTGCCGATGTTGACGCCGAGGACGGGGGTGGGTCTCGACGAGCTCGACCGACGTGGGTCGAGCCCACGGGCGCGCTCGGCGAGCCGCAGCCCGACCACTTCGGCGCCGTCGTTGTTGAAGCCCATCCGGTTGACGATCGCCCGGTCCTCGGGGAGGCGGAACAGACGGGGCTTCGGGTTGCCGGGCTGCGGCTCGCCGGTGACCGTGCCGATCTCGACGTGCCCGAACCCGAGCGCGGCGAGGGCATCGATGCCCACCGCGTTCTTGTCGAAGCCGGCGGCGAGTCCGAGCCGGTTCGCAAAGGTGAGGCCCATCGCGGTGACGGGTCTCGACACGCTCGACCGACGTCGGTCGAGCCTGTCCAGACCCGTGGCACCGAGCGTCAGGACCGGGCCGGCCGTCCGGATCGCCCGGAACGCCGCGTGGTGGGCCTGCTCTGGGTCGGTCCGGGTCAGGACGTGGTCGAAGGCGAGCCGGTAGATCAACGTGCGGCCCACTCCTGGAGCGACCGCACCCCGATGTCACCGGCGCGCATCGCCTCGATGCCCTGCACGGCGGCGCCGAGCCCTTGCACCGTGGTGATGCAGGGGATGTTGGCCATGATCGCGGCGGTGCGGATCTCGTACCCGTCGACCCGGGCCGAGGCCCCGCTGCCGGACCCGTTGGGGGTGTTGATCACCAGCTGGATCTCGCCGGCCAGGATCAGCTGGACAGTGGTCTGCTCCCCCGCGGGGCCCTCGCCCTCGAAGTGCTTGCGCACGATCGTGGCCCGCACGCCGTTGCGGCGCAGCACCTCGGCGGTGCCCTGGGTCGCGAGGATCTCGAAGCCGTGGTCGGCGAGCACCTTGATCGGGAAGATCATGTGCCGCTTGTCGCGGTTGGCCATGCTCACGAACACCTTGCCGGACGTCGGCAGCGAGCCGAACGCGGCGGCCTGCGCCTTGGCGAAGGCGGTGCCGAAGTCGGCGTCGAAGCCCATCACCTCGCCCGTCGACTTCATCTCCGGGCCGAGCACGGTGTCGACGTTTCTCCCATCCGGGGTCTTGAACCGGTTGAACGGCATCACCGCCTCCTTGACGGCGATCGGCTGGTCGGCCGGCAGCGTGCCGCCGTCACCCTCGACGGGGCAGGACCCCGGCCGCGCGCAGCTCGGCGACGGTCTCCCCCATCATCACCCGGGCCGCCGCCTTCGCCAGCGGGGTCGCCGTCGCCTTGGAGACGAACGGGACGGTGCGGCTCGCCCGCGGGTTGGCCTCGAGCACGTAGAGCACGTCGGAGCCGAGCGCGAACTGGATGTTGATCAGGCCACGCACCCCGACGCCCTTCGCGATCGCCTCGGTGGCCTCGCGGATCCGCAGGATCTCGGAGGCTCCGAGGGTGATCGGCGGCAGGGCGCACGACGAGTCCCCGGAGTGGATCCCGGCCTCCTCGATGTGCTCCATGACGCCGCCGAGGAACAGGTCGGTGCCGTCGTACAACGCGTCGACGTCGATCTCGACCGCGTCGTCGATGAACCGGTCGACGAGCACCGGGTGCTCGGGGCTGATGTCGGTGGCCCGGCCGATGTAGCCCTCGAGGGTCTCGTCGTCGTAGACGATCTCCATGCCGCGCCCACCCAGGACGTACGACGGGCGCACGAGCACGGGGTACCCGATCCCGGCGGCGATCTCCTGCGCCTCGACGAACGAGGAGGCCATGCCGTGCTTGGGTGCCGGGAGGCCGGCCTCGTGGAGAACCCGCCCGAAGGCGCCGCGCTCCTCGGCGAGGTGGATCGCCTCGGGCGTGGTGCCGACGATGGGCACGCCCGCGTCGGCGAGGCCCTGGGCGAGCCCGAGCGGCGTCTGGCCGCCGAGCTGGCAGATGACGCCGGCGATCGGGCCGGCCTGCAGCTCTGGCGTGGAAGACCTCGAGCACGTCCTCGAGGGTGAGCGGCTCGAAGTAGAGCCGGTCGGAGGTGTCGTAGTCGGTCGACACCGTCTCGGGGTTGCAGTTGACCATGATCGTCTCGTAGCCGGCTTCGCTGAGCGCCATGGACGCGTGCACGCACGAGTAGTCGAACTCGATGCCCTGGCCGATCCGGTTGGGCCCGGAGCCGAGGATGATCACCGCCGGCCTCTCGCGCGGCTGGACCTCGGTCTCCTCGTCGTAGGACGAGTAGTGGTAGGGCGTGGCCGCGGCGAACTCGGCCGCGCAGGTGTCGACGGTCTTGTAGACCGGGCGGATCCCCAGAGCGTGCCGGACCCCGCGGACGACGTCGTCGCTCATCCCCCGGATCTTGCCGATCTGGGCGTCGGAGAAGCCGTGTCGCTTGGCCCGTCGCAGCAGCGCCGGGGTCAGCTCGGGTGCCGCGGAGACCTCGGCCGCGATCTCGTTGATCAGCATCAGCTGGTCGACGAACCACGGGTCGATCTTGGTCGCGTCGAACACCTCGTCGGCCGTGGCGCCGGCGCGGATCGCGTCCATCACCTTGCGCAGCCGTCCGTCGTGGGGGGTGCGGATCTCCTCGAGCAGCGCGTCCTTGTCGAGCTCGACCCACTCCTGGTGCCAGTCGAAGACGGCGGACCCGGTCCCGTGACGGAGCCTCGAGCGACCGCAGCGCCTTCTGGAGTGCCTCGGTGAAGTTGCGACCGATGGCCATCGCCTCGCCGACCGACTTCATGTGCGTGGTCAGCGTGGGGTCGGCACCGGGGAACTTCTCGAACGCGAACCGCGGCACCTTGACCACGACGTAGTCGAGGGTCGGCTCGAACGCCGCCGGCGTGCTCGAGCCGTCGGCCCGGACCGTGATGTCGTTGGGGATCTCGTCGAGGGTGTAGCCGATCGCCACCTTGGCCGCGATCTTCGCGATCGGGAAGCCGGTGGCCTTCGACGCCAGCGCGCTGGATCGCGAGACCCGCGGGTTCATCTCGATGACGACCAGGCGCCCGTCGGCCGGGTTGACGGCGTACTGGATGTTGCAGCCGCCGGTGTCCACGCCGACCGAGCGGATGATCCCGATCGCCATGTCGCGCATGGATTGGTACTCGCGGTCGGTCAGCGTCATCGCCGGCGCCACCGTGATCGAGTCGCCGGTGTGGACACCCATCGGGTCGACGTTCTCGATCGAGCACACGATCACCACGTTGTCGGCGGTGTCGCGCATGACCTCGAGCTCGTACTCCTTCCAGCCGATGATCGACTCCTCCAGGAGCACCTCGGTGGTCGGGCTGGCCATCAGGCCGGCGCCGGCGATCCGGCGCAGGTCGTGCTCGTCGTAGGCCATGCCGGACCCGGTGCCGCCCATGGTGAACGAGGGTCGCACCACCATCGGGTAGCCGAGGTCGTCGGCCGCGGCGAAGCAGTCGTCCAGGGAGTGGCAGATGGCCGACCTGGCGCACTCTCCCCCGAGCTCCTCCACGATCTTCTTGAACTGCTGGCGGTTCTCGCCCCGGTCGATCGCCGCGATCGAGGCGCCGATCAGCTCGACGTCGTACTTCTCCAGGACGCCGGCCTTGTCGAGCGCCATCGCGGCGTTCAGCGCGGTCTGACCGCCGAGCGTCGCCAGCAGAGCGTCGGGGCGTTCCTTGGCGATCACCTTCTCGACGAACTCGGGGGTGATCGGCTCGACGTACGTCGCGTCCGCGAACTCCGGGTCGGTCATGATCGTGGCCGGGTTGGAGTTCACCAGGATCACCCGGATGCCCTCCTCCTTGAGCACCCGGCAGGCCTGGGTGCCGGAGTAGTCGAACTCGCAGGCCTGGCCGATGATGATCGGCCCCGAGCCGATCACCATCACGCTCTTGATGTCCTCGCGCTTCGGCATGTCAGGCCACCGTTTCGTTGGTTGAGGTGCGAGGAGCGTCAGCGACGAGCCTCGAACCCCTGGACTCGAGGGCCCTCCATCAGATGGACGAACCGGTCGAACAGGTAGCCGGCGTCGTGCGGACCGGCGGCCGCCTCCGGGTGGTACTGGACGGAGAAGCTCTTCAGCGCACCGCCCTCGTCGCGCAGCTCGAGCCCCTCGACCACGTCGTCGTTGAGGCAGACATGGCTGACCGTGGCCAGTCCGTAGGGCGTCGTCGGTCGCGCCCTCCAGGGGCGCGTCCACGGCGAACCCGTGGTTGTGCGAGGTCACCTCGACCTTCCCGGTGGTGCGGTCCATCACCGGCTGGTTGATGCCGCGGTGGCCGTACGTGAGCTTGTAGGTGTCGAACCCGAGCGCCCGACCGAAGAGCTGGTTGCCGAAGCAGATCCCGAAGTAGGGCAACCCAGCGGTCGAGCGCGCCCTGGAGCAGCTCCACCTGGTCGGTGGTGGCCGCCGGGTCCCCGGGACCGTTGGAGAAGAACAGGCCGTCCGGCCCCCGGACTCGGCACCGACGGCCAGGACGTCGTCGAGCGACGAGGTCGCCGGGAGGACGTGCACCTCGATCCCCCGCTCGGCCATCCGTTGCGGCGTCATCGCCTTGATGCCGAGGTCGAGGGCGGCGACGGTGAAGCGCTTCGTGCCGATGGCCGGCACGACGTAGGCCTCGTCGGTGGAGACCTCGCCGGCCAGCTCGGCGCCGGTCATCTCGGAGGAGGCGAGAACCCGCTCGAGAAGCGTGGCCGCGTCGGTCTCGGTCGTGGAGATCCCGACCCGCATCGCCCCGCGCTCGCGCAGGTGCCGGGTCAGCGCCCGGGTGTCGATGCCGGAGATCCCGACGACGCCCTGCGTGCGGAGCTCCTCGTCGAGGCTGCGCTGGGCCCGCCAGTTCGAGACCCGGCGGGCGGGGTCGCGGACGACGTACCCGGCGACCCAGATCCGGTCGGACTCGCGGTCCTCGTCGTTGACGCCGGTGTTGCCGACGTGCGGAGCGGTCATCACCACGACCTGGCGGTGGTACGACGGGTCGGTCAACGTCTCCTGGTAGCCGGTCATCCCGGTGTTGAAGACGGCCTCGCCGAAGGTCTCACCCTCGGCGCCGTAGGCCTCACCATGAAAAGTCCGGCCGTCCTCGAGGACGAGGATCGCGGAGGCAGGCATGCTCAAGCCGGTGCTCCTTCTCCGCCTCACAGGACGGTGGTTAAAGGATGTCGGTCGTCGCGAACCCTATCAGTGCGGTCTCACAGGACGGCATCGAGGAAGGCGCGGGTCTCGGGGTGCCGGGGCGCCTCGATCAGCTGCTCGGGCGACCCCTCCTCCAGGATCCGGCCCTCGTGGAAGAACGCCATCCGGTCGGCCACCTCGCGGGCGAACCCCATCTCGTGGGTCACCACCATCATCGTCATGTGCAGGTCGGTGGAGAGCGTCCTCATCACCGACAGCACCTCGCCGGTGAGCTCGGGGTCGAGGGCCGAGGTGGGCTCGTCGAACAGCATCACGTCGGGCTCCATCGCCAGGGCCCGGGCGATCGCGACGCGCTGCTGCTGCCCCCGGACAGGCGGATCGGATGCTCCCCCGCCTTGTCGGCCAGCCCGACCCGGTCGAGCAGGTCCTTGCCCCGTGCAGCAACGTCGTCGGCACTGCCCTTGCCCGCACACAGGGGCGCGCAGGTGACGTTCTCGAGCACGGTCATGTTGGGGAAGAGGTTGAACTGCTGGAAGACCATGCCCACGTGCAGGCGCAGCTGCCGGACCTGCTCGCGCTTCCGGCGGGTGCGATGCCCGCCCTCGAGCCGGATCCCGGACACCTCGATCGACCCGGCCGTGGGGTCCTCGATGAAGTTCACGCAGCGGAGCACGGTCGACTTGCCGGAGCCGGAGCGCCCGAAGATGACCACCACCTCACCCCGGTGCACCTCCATGTCGACGCCGCGCACCACCTCGAGATGGCCGAAGCTCTTGTGCAGCCCCTCGATCCGCACGACCGTCTCGCCGCTCACCCGATGCCCCCGCCTCGTGGCCGCCCCTGCTGCTCCCCCGCAGCCATCGCCTTCGCGACGTGCGCCCGGTCGTAGCCCCGGCCGATCCGCTTCTCCAGCCGCGCCTGGAAGAAGGTGAAGAGGACGGTGAGACCCCAGTAGACGAGGGCAGCCGCGACGTACGCCTCCAGATTCTTGAAGTCGGCCTTGCCGACCAGCTGGGCCCGGCGGAAGACCTCGGCCTGGGCGACGGTGACCCCCAGGAAGGAGATCAGCGCGGTGTCCTTCATCATCGCGATGAACTCGTTGCCGGTCGGCGGGATGATCACCCGGAAGGCCTGGGGCAGCACGACCTTGCGCATCTTCTGGACGTAGGTCATGCCGAGCGCGTCGGCCGCCTCACCCTGTCCGCCGGCCACGGACTGGATGCCGGCCCGGAAGATCTCGGTCATGTAGGCGCCGTAGTTGAGGCCCAGCGCGATCACCCCGGCCGTCGCCGTGTCGAGGATCAGCGCCTCGTCGAAGCCCTCCGGCAGCCAGCCGTAGGCGAGCGAGAGGTTCCGGCCCACCGGCGGCAACGCCAGGTAGAGCAGGAACAGCTGGACGATCAGTGGCGTGCCGCGGAAGAACGACACGTAGAAACCGGCGATGCCGTAGGCGACCGGGTTGCTCGAGAGCCGAGCGAGCGAGCCGAGCAGGGCCATCACGATGGCCAGCACGATGCCCGCCACCGCCATGAACATCGTGTAGCGGAGACCGCCGACGATGTAGCGGAAGTTGTCCCGGATCCACTGCACGTCGAACCCCGCCGCGTTGCCGACGAAGGCCAGCATCGCGAACAGTCCCACCCAGACGACCGCGACCTTCAGCCGGAACGGGACCCTGGCCGAGGCCAGCTGGATCCGGTTCCACACGTCAGCCATGCTGTTCCGCTTCTGACGTCACCGGTGGAGTCACTGCTGGCTGGTGAGGTCCAGGCCGTACCACTCCTCCGAGAACGACGTGAGCGTGCCGTCCTCGTGCATCCCGGCCACGATCTCGTCCACCGCCTCGAACAGGCTCTCCGAGGACGGGTCCGAGGCCCGGTCGAAGCCCACCGAGAGCGGCTCGTAGAACACCGGGTCGCCGACGATCTTCACCGGGTTGCCGGCGTCGATGTAGCCCTGCGCCGTGGTCACCGACGTGATCACCGCGTCGACCCGGCCGTTGGCCAGGTCCTGCAGGGCCGTGGTGTCGGTGTCGTAGCCGGCGACCTCGGCGTCGTCGATGACGAAGTCGAACTCGTAGCCGTCGATCGCCAGGTCCTTGGTCAGGAACTGGTCGTAGGTGCAGCCGCTGCACACCCCGATCTTCGTGCCGTCGAGGTCGGTCGTCAGGTCACTGACCGCCTCGTCGTCGGCCTGCACGACGACCACGGCCGGCGTGTAGTTGTAGGGCTCGGTGAAGAAGAGCACTTCCTGGCGGTCGTTCGTCGGTGTCATGGAGCCGACCGTGGTGTCCCAGCGTCCGTTCCAGTTGCCGGCAGTGATCACGTCCCACGACGGCGCCTCCCAGGCGACCTCGACGCCGAGCCGGGTGGCGATCTCGGTCGCGACGTCGATGTCGAAGCCTTCGTACTCGCCGGTCTGCTCGTTGAGGAACGACTGCGGCGGGTACGCCGGGTCCGTCGAGACCTTCAGGACGCCCTTCTCGCAGATCTCGGCCAGGAGGCCGTCGACCTCACCCGCGCAGGGGCCCTCGTCCGACGCCTCGGCGCTCGTCGTCTCGTCACTACCGGCGCGCTGGTCACCGTCCGGGCTGTCATCGCCGCACGACCCGAGGAGTGCCGCGAGGAGGACGACGAGGCCGACGAGAGCTGAACGGTTGCGCATGGGGACGCCCCTCCTGATCGGGAAAGTTTCCGCGAGTCTGGCAGAGGAGTGCGACCCCCGGATCGCATTCACGCAATCTGCGGGCGACGTCTGGACGCCGGGCTCACTGCACCTTGCCGTCGATCACGGTGGCCTTGCCCCGGAGGAACGTGGCGACCACCCGGCCGGGCAGCTCCATCCCGGCGTACGGCGTGTTGCGTGAGAGGGAGGCCGACTCCGAGGCCTGGATGGTCCGCCGGACCGACGGGTCGTAGAGGACGACATGGGCAGGCGCGCCCTCGACCAGGCCCTGGCCGTGCTCGTTGACCCGTCCGATCCGGGCCGGGGCGGCCGACATCCGCTCCGCGACGCCGGCCCAGTCGATCAGGCCGGGGTCGACCATCGTCTCCTGGACGATCGAGAGCGCGGTCTCGAGGCCGAGCATGCCGAAAGCGGCAGCTGCCCACTCGCAGTCCTTGTCCTCGTGCGGGTGCGGCGCGTGGTCGGTGGCCACGATGTCGATCGTGCCGTCGGCGAGACCGGCGCGCAGGGCCTGCACGTCGCGGGCCGAGCGCAGCGGCGGGTTCACCTTGTAGATCGGGTCGTAGGTCGCGGCCAGCTCGTCGGTGAGCAGCAGGTGGTGGGGGCAGACCTCGGCGGTGACGTTCCAGCCCTGCTCCTTGGCCTGGCGGACGATCTCGACCGACCCGGCGGTGGACACGTGGCAGACGTGGAGCCGCGAGCCGACGTGCGCGGTCGAGCAGGCAGTCGCGCGCGATGATCGCCTCCTCCGCCACCGCGGGCCAGCCGGCGAGACCGAGCCGGCCGGACAGCTCGCCCTCGTTCATCTGGGCGTTCTGGGTGAGTCGGGGCTCCTGGGCGTGCTGGGCGATGACGCCGTCGAATGCCTTGACGTACTCGAGGGCCCGGCGCATCAGCAGCGGGTCGCTGACGCACTTGCCGTCGTCGGAGAAGACCCGCACGCGGGCGGCGGAGTCGGCCATCGCCCCGAGCTCCGCCAGGCGCTCGCCGGCCAGCCCGACGGTGACCGCGCCGATCGGGTAGACGTCGCAGTGCCCGGCCTCGCGGCCGAGCCGCCAGACCTGCTCCACCACGCCTGCGGTGTCGGCCACCGGCTCGGTGTTGGCCATCGCGTGGACGGCGGTGAACCCGCCCAGCGCGGCGGCGCGGGTGCCGGACTCGACGGTCTCGGCGTCCTCGCGGCCGGGCTCGCGCAGGTGGGTGTGCAGGTCGACCAGGCCGGGCAGCGCGACCAGCCCGGTGGCCTCGACGATCTCGGCTCCCTCGGCGGAGAGGCCGCTGCCGATCTGCTTGATCACCCCGTCCTCGAGGAGCAGGTCGGTCGGCTCGCCACCGAGGAGAGCGGCGTGCTGGATCAGGTACGTCGTCACTCCGGGGCCTCCGTGGCGCTGTCGGTGCTGTCCGTGCTGTCGGGGTTGTCGGTGCTCACTGCGGGTTCGCTGCCCCCGAGCAGCAGGTAGAGCACGGCCATCCGCACGGCGACCCCGTTGGTGACCTGCTCGACGATGACCGAGCGTGCCGAGTCGGCGACGTCGGCGGTGATCTCCATGCCGCGGACCATCGGGCCGGGGTGCATCACGATGCAGTGGTCCTGCAGCGTGGCCATCCGGCGGCCGTCGAGCCCGTAGCGGCGGCTGTACTCGCGGGCGGTCGGGAAGAACGAGTCGTGCATCCGCTCCCGCTGGACGCGCAGCATCATCACCGCGTCCGCCTTGGGGATCACCGCGTCCAGGTCGTACGACGTCTCGACCGGCCACGACTCGATGCCGACCGGCAGCAGCGTGGGCGGAGCCACCAGGGTGACCTCGGCGCCGAGGGTGCGCAGCAGCAGGGCGTTGGATCGGGCCACCCGGCTGTGCAGCACGTCGCCGACCAGGACGATCCGGCGGCCGTCGAGGCCGCCACCGTCGTTCTTGGCCAGGTGTCGCCACATGGTGAACGCGTCGAGCAGAGCCTGGGTGGGGTGCTCGTGGGTGCCGTCGCCGGCGTTGACGACGCTCGAGCGGACCCAGCCGGAGTGGGCGAGCCGGTGGGGGGCACCGCTGGCTCCGTGCCGGACCACGACCGCGTCGGCGCCCATCGCCTCGAGGGTCAGCGCGGTGTCCTTGAGGCTCTCGCCCTTGGACAGCGAGGAGCCCTTGGCCGAGAAGTTGATGACATCGGCGGAGAGTCGCTTGGCAGCCGCCTCGAACGAGATCCGGGTGCGGGTGGAGTCCTCGAAGAACAGGTTGACCACCGTGCGGCCACGCAGGGCGGGCAGCTTCTTGATCGGGCGGTCGGCCAGGGAGCGGAGCTCCTCGGCGGTCCGCAGGACCAGCTCGGCGTCGTCCCGGGTCAGGTCGGCCGCGCTCAGGAGGTGGCGCTTCATGTGGGTCCTCTCCGTGGATGGTGACGGCGTCGAGGTCGTCGACGTCCGCGAGCGTGACCCGGACCCGCTCCACGAGTGACGTGGGCAGGTTCTTCCCGACGAAGTCGGCCCTGATCGGGAGCTCACGGTGGCCACGGTCGACGAGCACGGCCAGCTGGACGGCGCGCGGCCGGCCGACGTCGTTGAGCGCGTCGAGGGCGGCCCGGATGGTGCGACCCGAGAAGAGCACGTCGTCCACCAGGACAACCGTCTTGTCGTCCACTCCCCCGACGGGGATCTCGGTGGGCAACAACGTGCGGGCCGGCTTCAGCCGCAGGTCGTCGCGGTACATCGTGATGTCGAGCGATCCGACCGGGACGTCGTACCCCTCGACGGAGGAGATCTTCGCAGCGACGCGCTGCGCGAGGGGCACCCCGCGGCTCGGGATGCCGAGCAGGACCAGGTCGCGGGCGCCGCGGTTGCGCTCGAGGATCTCGTGGGAGATGCGAGTGAGGGCCCGGTCGATGTCACGGGAGTCGAGGACGGTGCGACCGTCGTCGGGGATGGCAGTCTGGGCACACAAAGGCCTGCCGGACCTCCTTCTCCGCCTCACAGGACGGCTCGTTAAAGGATGTCGATCGGGGCACACGCTAGCACTGGACGAGGCCACCGGGGCAAGCGGCACGAGGGGTGCCACACTGCGTTCCGTGCTGGACGACCTCACCCTTGCCTCGGCTCTCGCTGCTGCCTGGAGGTGGCGGGACGTCTCGGTCGCCGCTCTCGACGCCGGGATGAACTCGCGGACCTGGTGGGTCGACCACGACGGGGCTCGGAGCGTCGCGAAATGGGTCCCCGCCCGGGAGGGTGGCCACCTGCTCGCGGGGGTCCGGGCGGCCCGGCTCGCCGGCGCCGGCGGACTCCGCACCGGCACCGCCCGACCGCGGGAGGACGGAGGGGCCGTGCTGGAGCTGGCGGACGGGCTTCTCGTGGTCCTGGAACCGGTCCCCGGCGAGGAGCTGACCGGTGAGGCACCCGGCGATGCCGAGACGATCGGTCGCACGCTCGCGACGGCTCACCGCGCGACCCTCGACCGTCGGGTGACCGGGGCCTGGGAGTTCCCATGGGTGGAGCCGGACGCCCCGCACCTGGCGATCGACGAGGAGGTCCGGGATGCGATGAGGGAGGTCGTTCGCGCGGTCGACGCGATCCCCCCGAGCACGCTGACCGTCGGCATCTGCCACGGAGACCCGACGCCGGAGGCATTCCTGGCCGACGGGGACGAGGTCGGCCTGATCGACTGGGGCTCCTGCGTGAACGGGCCGCTCCTCTACGACCTGGGGTCGGCGGCGATGTACCTGGGTGGGCTGGCGTACGCGCCACCCATGCTGGCGTCGTACGTCGCAGCCGGCGGGCCGGTGCCGCAGGCCGAGGTCGACGAGCACCTGTCCGCGTTCCTGCGCTGGCGCTGGGCGAACCAGGCCGACTACTTCGCCGGCCGGATCGCCGCCGACGACCGGACCGGGCTCGGACCGGAGGACGACAACCGGCAGGGCTTCGAGCATGCCCGGCAGAGGCTCCTCGGGGACTCCTGACCGGCCTTGCCTAGGCTGGGCAGACGCCCACTCCAGGAGGATCCGTGCCCGAGCTCCCGTTCCCCGACCAGGTCCGCGCCCTGCTGGCCAAGCCCAACCCCGCCGTGGTGACGACCTTGCGCACCGACGGTCAGCCGGTGTCGGTCGCGACGTGGTACCTCCTCGAGGACGACGACCGGGTGCTGGTCAACATGGACGTCACCCGCAAGCGTCTCCAGCACCTGCGCGACGACCCGCGGGTGACACTGACCGCACTCGACGAGGCCAGCTGGTACACCCACGTCTCCCTCGTCGGGAGGGTCACCGAGGTGCGCGACGACGAGGGCCTCGTCGACATCGACCGGCTCAGCACCCACTACGGCCACGGGCCCTACTCGAAGCGTGACAGCCCGCGGGTGAGCGCGTGGATCACCGTCGACCGGTGGCACGGGTGGGGCGCTGCGGGTGCCTGATCCCGGGTCACGCCGGCTTCGGCACTGAGATGGGACAACCGGACCACGCCCACGTGCGTCGTACAGGCATGACGTGGATCCGCCCGGCCTGTTCTCGACTCCACGGAGGCGCAGCCCCGGCTCTGCTCGCCCTCGCCCTGCTGGTCGGCGCCGCGGGGTGTGCCGACCAGGGCGATCCGGGGACCGCACCGAGCGGATCGACGCCGAGCCCGACGACCTCGAGCATCGCTCCGGCCGAGCCATCGACAGCGACCCGAGAGGCCACTCCCGAGGCTGGCCCCCCGCCCTTCTCACCCGACATCCGGGCCGCCGACGGCGGCCACGGCTCGGGCAACGGGCTCGGGCTGACCGGCGTGCGCGCCGCGCGGCACCCGGGCTTCGACCGCGTGGTCTTCGACCTGGGCGGCACCGGGACCCCGGGTTGGCGCGTGGATTACCGGGCCCGCCCCGTCTACGAGGGTTCCGGCGACCCCGTGCCTCTCGACGGCACGGTGTTCCTCCAGGTCATCCTGCGCGGCGTCGGCCTGCCCTACGACACCGGCCTCCCGCCCTTCGGCGACCAGACCACGCGCGTCCCCGCCACCGGTACCCGGGGGATCTCCGAGATCGCACCCGGAGGGGTCTTCGAGGGCGAGCAGGGAGCATTCATCGGCCTGACCGGCGTCCGGCGTCCCTTCCGCGTCTTCGCGCTCACCCACCCCACCCGGGTGGTCGTGGACGTGCGCCACCGCTGACCTACAACAGCTCGGACATCCCTGCGCAGGCCTTGAGCCAGGCCATCCGGGTGGCCTCCGAGAGCTGGGCGTAGGGCACCACGGACCCCGCGACGAGTGCCGGGTCGTAGGGCACGCGGAAGACCGCCTTGGTCCGCTGCTCGTAGACCTGCGTCAGGTCGTGTGCCAGCTGCTGGTCGACGTGCGACGACGGGTCGGACAGCACGGTGACCGTCTTGTGCTTGAGGTTCTCGTAGCCCGACTCCTGCAGGGCGTCGAGCATCCACAGACCGCTGTAGCCGGTGTCCTCGCGGACCGTGCTGGTGACGACCAGCAGGTCGGCCGTCTCGGCGGCGGCGAGCCAGTTCTCGGCCCGCATGTTGTTGCCGGTGTCGATCAGGATCAACCGGTAGAACCGTTCGAGCAGCTGGTGGACCGCGCTGAAGTCCTTCGCCCGGATCGTGCCGGTCACGTCCGGGCGCTCGTCGGAGGCCAGCACGTCGAAGTGCGCATCGCCCTGCGAGCGCACGAACGCCCCGAGGTCGCCGATCCGCGCCTGGTAGACGTCACTGAACTTCTCGAGGTCCTCGAGCAGCTCCCGGGTGGTGTTGCGGTGCGTGCTGCGGGTCCCCCGGATGCCGAGGGTGCCCCGCGTCTCGTTGTTGTCCCAGGCGACGACGCCGCCGCCGCGTACGGTGCCGAACGTGTAGCCGGCGGCCAGGACCCCGGTCGTCTTGGCGGCCCCACCCTTGGGGTTCAGGAACGCGATCGTGCGCGGCCCGTCGAAGTCGTTCTGGATCGCCCGACGGTCCATCTCGTAGTCGAGCTCGGCGGGACCCATCTTCGGACTGATCGCCCCTCCGGTCCAGCGGCGGACCTTGCCGCGCCAGCCCCACGTGGCCGGCCCGATCTCGATCTGGTCGGCCCTGCGGTCGAGGAAGTCGGTGGCGGTCATGAACCGGCGTGGCTCGTCGCCCTCGACCAGGGCCGGAGTGGCCGACGGCTGGGGCGGCTGGACGGCGGACGCCAGGTGGGACGGCTGCGGAGGCGGCGGTGGGGTGTAGGCCTGCGGGGCGGACACCGGCGGGGACACGGGCGCCGGCTCGTCGTACAGCGGCGCAGCCCGGCGGCGACCGCCGGCCAGGGGGTCGGCCAGCGGATCGGCCAGGGGGTCGGCCCGGACTGCGACGGGGGCCTCGGGCGGCTCGGCCTGGCGCAGCCGGGACTCCGTGTAGGCGTTGAACTCCTCGTGCGTGTAGAGCCGCTCGCTGGTGTCCGGCTCGTCGGACGGGTGGTGAGACATCGGAGTTCCTCCCCAATCGTGCACATGGACAGACCCACGCGTCTCGGCGCGCGTCACTCAGGACCATGACCGCTACCGGGGGCGACTAAACCAGATCGGCCAGGGCGGTTTCGATCGCGCGGTGGAAGGTGGGATACGCGAAGTGCATGCCGCGCAGGGTCGCGACGGGGATCTCCGCGTGCACGGCCGCCGCGAGGAGGCCCAGCACCTCGCCGCCGGACGGACCGACCGAGGTGGCCCCGACCAGGATCCCGCGGTCGCTGTCCGCCACCAGCTTGAGGATGCCGTCGTTGCCGGCCTGGTGGATCCAGCCCCGGCTCGACTCGGTGAGGTCGGCGTGCCCGACGACGACCCGCAGCCCCTGCTCGCGCGCCTGCTCCTCCGTCAGGCCCACCGACCCGACCTCGGGATCGGTGAACGTGACCCGACTGACCGCCCGGTAGTCGGCCCAGGGTCCGTTCTCGCCGAGGATGTCGCGCACCGCCACGGCCGCCTGGTACATCGACACGTGGGTGAACGCGCCCTTGGCGGTGATGTCGCCGACCGCCCAGAGCCGTTCGGCCACGCGCATCCGCTCGTCGGTGTCCACGGCCTTCGCCGACGGGTCGAGACCCACGGTCTCGAGGCCGACGTCGGAGAGGTGCGGTCGCCGTCCAGCCGCCACCAGCAGCTGGTCGGCCTCGAGCACCTGGTCGGAAAGGTGGATCCGGAAGCCGCCGTCGTGCTCGACCCGCGAGATGTTCGCGCCCGTCAGCACCGTGATGCCCTCCTCCTCGAAGACGCGGGCCACGACCGCGGCCGCCTCCGGCTCCTCCGGGCCCAGGATCCGGTCGAACGCCTCGATCACCGTGACCTTCACCCCGAACCGCGAGAACGCCTGCGACAGCTCGGCACCGATCGGTCCGCCGCCGATCACGGCGAGGGAGGTGGGGAGCTCGGTCAGCCTGACGACCTCGCGGTTGGTCCAGTACGGCGTGCCCTCGAGCCCGTCGATCGGGAGCGTGGCCGGGGAGGTGCCCGAGTTCAGCACCACTCCGCGGGCCGCCACCCAGGTGTCCTCGCCGACCGTCACCCGGCCGGGCCCGTCGAGCCGGCCGTGGCCGCGCACGATCCGGACGCCGGCGCCCTCCAGCCGGGTCACGTGGGACTCGTCGCTCCAGTGGTTGGTGGCCTGCCTGTCGATCCGCTCTGCCACCAGGCTCCAGTCGGGACGTACGTCGACCTCACCGGCCAGGCTCGAGGCCCGCCGGGACTCGGCGATCAGGTCCGCGGCGCGGATCATCATCTTCGAAGGGATGCAGCCGTAGAAGGGACACTCCCCACCGACGAGGTCGCGCTCGACCCCCACCACGTCGAGTCCCGCCTCGGCAAGCTTCTGGGCGGCGTGCTCTCCACCGGGCCCGAGTCCCAGGACCACCACGTCGACCTCATGTGTCGTCATGGGGTCACCCTGTCAGGCCGGGCAAGGCGGGCGATGCTCAGCGCGACAGGTGCCGGGCGCGGGCGAAGCAGAACAGCCCGTAGCAGCCGATCCCGGCGGCCATCGCCGCCAGCAGGAAGGGACCGAACGGCTGCTCGAGCACCTTCTGCAGGGCCTGGTCGAGGCCCCCGGACTTCTGTGCTTCGTGGGTCACCGCGGCGTAGACGAACAGGCCGCCGACGATCCCGATGGCGAGGCCCTTCGCGTTGTAGCCGACCTTGCCGAACAGCAGGTACGCCGACCCGGAGTCCCCGCTCTTGCCCTTCGCGTCGAGGTGCTCGGCGAACTTGTCGTTCCAGGCCCGCACGATGAGGCTGCCGCCGTACGCGATGATCCCGACGCCGATGGCACCGACGATGAACTGCCCACCCGTGAGGTTCATCAGCTTGGCCGTGGTCGAGTCGGACCCACCGCCCTTGGATCCGGATCCGATGGCGATCCTGAGCGCGCTGACCGCGATCGAGGCGTAGATGACCGCCTTGCCCAGGGACCCGAGCCGCTTGCGCACGAGCGTGGCGCCGTCCTCCTCCTGGTGCCCGAGCGCCGCCTCGAGGAGGCGCCACGCCACCAGGATGAACATGCCGATCGCGACCAGCCAGACGAGCACCTGTCCGAACGGCTGACCGGCCAGGGCGTGCAGGGCGCCGGTGCTGGACGCCGACTTCTCCTGCTCGCCGAACGCCAGCTGCAGGGCCAGCCAGGCGATCATCAGGTGGACCAGTCCGTAGGCCACGAGGCCTGCCCGGACGGCGTGGTCCAGCCAGTCGCTGGAGTGGGCCTGTTTCCCGAGCTGCTCGGCCTTGTCGGTGTTCATGGCGGTCACCCTAGGCCCGGTTCAGCCGAATGACCTCACCCGGATGGCTTGTTCCGCAGGATGCTGCCGAGGACGCCGTTGACGAAGGCCGGCGAGTCGTCGGTGGACAGGTCGCGGACCAGCGACATCGCCTCACTGACGGCCACGGCGTCCGGCACGTCGTCGGCGTACAACATCTCGTAGACGCCCAGCCGGAGCACGTTGCGGTCGACAGCCGGCATCCGATCGAGGGTCCAGCCCTGTGCGTACTCGGAGAGCAGCTCGTCGATCCGGGCCTGGTGCTCGACGACGCCGCGCACCAGCACCGCCGTGTAGTCGTTGGTGGGACCGTCGCCCTCGGCGATGGCCGCGTCCAGTGCCTGGACGGGAGCCTCGCCGCGCAGCTCGGAGGCGAACAGGACGTCGAGCGCCCGCTTGCGGGCCTTGGTGCGAGCAGCCATCAGGTCATGTCTCCTCTCTCATGGCCGTCGCGAGCGACGTCCATCGCGTGGGATGGCAAGGCCGAGGAGGGAGACGGGGCGGAGCCCCGGTGACTGACGAGAACGCGGCCAGCGCGCGTGATGGGCGACGCGCAGCAGGCCCAGGAGGGAGGAGTCATGGCCTAGGTCTTGACGCGACCCATGTAGGAGGAGTCGCGGGTGTCGACCTTGACCTTCTCGCCCTGGTTGATGAACAGCGGCACCTGGATCTCGTGACCCGTCTCGAGCGTGGCCGGCTTGGTGCGGCCGGTCGCGCTGTCACCCGCGAGCCCGGGCTCGGTGAAGGTCACCACGAGCTCGACGGAGGCGGGCAGCTCGATGAACAGCACCCGGCCCTCGTTGGTCGCGACGACGGCGTCCTGGTTCTCGAGGAGGAAGTTGGAGGCGTTGCCGACGATGTCGGGCGAGATCTCGAGCTGCTCGTAGTTGCCGACGTCCATGAAGACGTACGACGTGCCGTCGTTGTAGAGGTACTGCATGGTGCGTCGGTCGACCGTCGCGGTCTCCACCTTGGTGCCGGCGTTGAACGTCTTGTCGACGGTCTTGTTGGACTCCACGTTCTTCAGCTTGGTGCGCACGAAGGCGGGGCCCTTGCCGGGCTTGACGTGCTGGAACTCCACGACGGCCCAGAGCTGCCCGTCGATGTTGAGAACCATGCCGTTCTTGAGGTCGTTGGTCGATGCCATGGGCGCAGGCTACTGGAAGGCCCACACCACCTCGATGCGCACCCTGAGGTCGTCCTTGCCCGCCTTCACCGGGAGCGCGGCCGCGGCGCGGTCGGCCAGCTCGTGCGTCTGACCCGCAAGCGACGAGGGTCGCGGAGAGGTGGCGCCGCCGACCTCACGGATGCTCAGCACGTCACCCAGGTCCTGGCCCGTCGCAGCGGCGTACTGCTCCGCCTTGGCCGTGGCCGCCTCGACCGCGGCGTCCCGCGCCTTGTCGAGCACCGCCTCGGGGTCGCCGACCTGGAGTCTGATGTCGCGCACCCGGACTCCGTTGCCGCCCGCGTCAACGGCGGCCGCGACGGCACCGCCGCCGTCGGCCAGTGCGTCGATCTCGACCTTCGCCCGCTGGGTGACCCGGTAGCCGGTCAGCGTGGGCGGCCCGTAGGAGCGGTAGTCGTACTCGGGGTACATCGACAGCCCGGTGGTCTGAACGTCACGAGCCTCGACGCCGTGTTGCTCCAGAACGGCAAGGACCCGTCGCATGGTCCGGCTGGAGGACGACAGAGCCTCGTCGAGCTGGAGCCTCTTGGTGCTGACCGACAGGGCGAACGACATCTGGTCGGGCACCGCGGTCGCCTCCCCCTCGCCGACCATGGCCACGACGCGCTCGGGGCTCGTCCCCCGTGGCTCCTGCTCCGCCGCCCCGGCTGGAGCGCTGACGGCATCACCGCTCGCACCGACCAGGTAGACCGTCATCAGTCCCATCATCACGAGTCCTGCCAGCAGCAGGCTCCGCACGCTCACCGTCACGCTGTTACCCATGGCTCCGTCGCTTCCCTCGTCCTGTGATGCCGGTGGGACGGCGGTCGGCGGGGGGCGGTTCCTCAGGTCAGGACCGTCAGGTCCCGGGCCAGGTCCACGAGGGCGGCGGAGAGGATCAGGGTCGCAGCCGCCCGCAGCACCCACCGCACGGGCTCGAGGCCACCCCACGACGCCGTCGGAGCCGCCACCACCCGCTCCGCCACGATGGCCAGGAGCAGGCCGTACAGCGCGGGAATGCCCACGAACATCGCCACGGCGAGCTCGGGCGGCGAGAGCAGCGTGAAGTCGACCCCCTCGGTGTCGACGAGCAGGGCACCCATCGGCAGCCCCGCCCCCAGGGTGACCGAGGTGGTCCGGAACCAGGGCGGCCCGAACGTGAGGTGACGGGCACCGGAATACACCACACCGCCGAACGCCCCGAGAAAGCCGCCGACGACGAGCAGGTTCAGCGACCCGGACATCGTGAACTGCCCCATCACGAAGCCGTCGTCACTGACGCTCCCGACGTTCTCGGGGTTGAGCCGGACGAGCAGGAACATCATCAGGCGGCCGACGACGCCACCGACGAGGACGCCCAGCCCGACCCCGAGCGCCACGATCACGGCCAGCCGTGCGTCACCGCTCGGGCAGTGTTCATCGACCCACGGTAGCGAGGTTCAGCCTTGACCGAGGCTCTCCAGCGCCCTCCGGTACCCGTCCACGCCCTCCCCCGCAATCACCCGGTCCGCGTGCGGAGTGACGACCGAGGTGTGCCGGAACTCCTCCGGTCGCTGCGCCGGGTCGGAGAGGTGAACCTCGACCAGGGGGGCGGTGAGCTGTGCACATGCGTCGAAGATCGCCCACGAGTAGTGCGTCCAGGCGCCGGCGTTGAGCACCACCGGAGTGTCCTCGTCGGCGGCCCGGTTGAGCCAGTCGAGCAGTTCACCCTCGTGGTTGGTCTGCAGGACCTCGACGTCGAGACCGTGGTCGCGGCCCCACCCGCGGCAGAGCTCCGCGAGCTCCGCATGGGTCGTGGTGCCGTAGATCTCCGGCTGGCGACGGCCGAGGCGGCCCAGGTTGGGGCCGTTCAGGACCAGCACCTTGCGGCTCATGCCGCTCCTCCACTCACCAGGTCATGCGCCGCTCGCAGGTGCTCTTCGCTCGGGCCGGCCAGGATGGTCGGCTCGGCCAGCCCGGACAGCACGACGAAGCGGAGCTGGGAGCCTCGGGCCTTCTTGTCGACGCGCATGGCCGCGTGGAGGCTGTCGAAACCTGCCCCGTCATAGCTGACCGGCAGCCCGACCCGACCCAGGACCGTGCGGTGGCGATCGACGACTGCGGGGTCGAGCCCGCACGCGAGCCGCGCAAGCTCGGCGACGAAGACACACCCGACGGCCACCGCCTCGCCGTGCCGCACGTCGTACGACTCGGCCCGCTCGATGGCGTGGGCCAGGGTGTGTCCGTAGTTGAGAGCCTCGCGGCCCGGATGCCCGCCGGTCCCACCCCGCTCGCGCAGGTCGCCGACCACGACGTCGATCTTGACCTGGATCGCGCGTTCGATCAGTTCCCGGACGACCGGCGAGCCGGGCACGAGGTCGTCGGGCTCGGTGGCCTCGATCAGCTCGAGGATGATCGGGTCGGCGATGAAGCCGCACTTCACGACCTCCCCGAGCCCGGCGACGAAGTCCGCGCGCGGCAACGACGCGAGCAGGTCGAGGTCGCACAGGACGCCGGCCGGCTCGTGGAAGGAGCCGACCAGGTTCTTGCCGGCGCGGGTGTTGACCCCGGTCTTGCCCCCCACCGCGGCGTCGACCATGCCGAGCAGGGTGGTCGGAACGTGCACGACCCGCACCCCGCGGAGCCAGGTCGCGGCGACGAAGCCCCCGAGGTCGGTGGTCGCGCCGCCGCCGACGGTGACGACGGCATCGGAGCGGGTGAAGCCCGCCTCTCCGAGGGCGTCCCAGCAGGACGCGGCGACGGCCGGGGTCTTCGCGAGCTCGCCCTCCGGGACCGGCAGCACGGTGACCTCGTAGGCGACGCGGAGGGAGTACAGCACGGGGTCCGCCAGGGACTGGAGGTGCTCGGGGTAGATCACGGCCACCCGCTGCACGTCCGGGCCGAGCAGGTCCACGACCCGCGACGAGACGCCGGCGCCGACCACCACGTCGTACGGCGCAGCGCCCGTCACTGTCAGCACGGTCTCGCTCATGTCAGTCCTTCCACGACCTCGCGAGCGACATCCTCCGGGCTCTTGCCGTCGGTGTCGACCACCAACGTGGCGACGGACTCGTAGATCGGGGTGCGCTCGTCGAGGAGCGCCTTGATCCGACCCCGGACGTTGCCGAGCAGCAGCGGACGCGCGGACCCCAGCCCCACCCGCTTCACGGCGTCCGCCAGGCCGACCCGCAGGAACACCACGCGGTGCCCGGCCAGCAGGTCGCGGGTGCCCGGTTCGAGCACCGCTCCCCCGCCCAGTGCCAGCACGCCGTCGTGCCCGGCGAGCGCCTCGGCCACTGCCTTCGCCTCGAGCGACCGGAAGTGTTCCTCGCCGGAGTCGACGAAGATGTCCGAGATGCTGCGTCCCTCGGCGGCGACGACGTCCTCGTCGGTGTCGCGCGCGGCGACGCCCCACGCCGCGGCGAGGAGGCGGGCGACCGTGGTCTTGCCCGCGCCCATGGGCCCGACGAGCACGACGCGTGGACCGGTCACCTGTACCTCAGGGTGTCCAGGTAGCTCTGGGTGTTGCGCCTGGTCTCCTGCACGGAGTCGCCGCCGAACTTCTCGAGCACGGCCTCGGCCAGGACCAGGGCGACCATCGCCTCGGCGACGATGCCGGCCGCAGGCACGGCGCAGACGTCGGAGCGCTGGTGGTGGGCCACGGTCTCCTCGCCGGTGGCGACGTCGACGGTGCGGAGCGCCTTCGGCACCGTGGCGATGGGCTTCATCGCGGCGCGCACGCGCAGCACCTCACCGGTGCTCATGCCGCCCTCGGTGCCACCGGAGCGACCCGTGGTGCGGCGTAGACCGTCCGCCGTCGGGACGATCTCGTCGTGGGCCTGGGACCCCGGTGTGGCGGCCAGGGCGAACCCGTCACCGATCTCGACGCCCTTGATCGCCTGGATGCCCATGAGTGCTCCGGCGAGGCGTGAGTCGAGCCGGCGGTCCCAGTGGACGTGCGAGCCGAGGCCGGGCGGCAGCCCGTGCACGACGACCTCGACCACCCCGCCGAGGGTGTCGCCGTCCTTGTGGGCCTGGTCGATCGCGGCCACCATCGCGGCCGACGCCTCGGGGTCGAGGCAGCGGACCGGGTCGTCGTCGAGCCGGTCCACGTCCTCCGGGCAGGGGTACGACGCCCGCCGGCGCGGGCACGCCGCCGAGCTCGACGACGTGGGAGACCACGCGGGCACCCACGGCCTGCTCGAGGAAGTTGCTGGCCACCCGGCCGAGGGCGACGCGGGCGGCGGTCTCGCGGGCGGAGGCCCGCTCCAGCACCGGGCGGGCCTCGTCGAAGGCGTACTTCTGCATCCCGACCAGGTCGGCGTGGCCGGGCCGGGGCCGGGTCAGGGGGGCGTTGCGGGCCAGGGCCTCGAGCTCGACCGGGTCGACCGGGTCGGCCGACATCACCTGCTCCCACTTCGGCCACTCGGTGTTGCCGATCTGGACGGCCACGGGGCCGCCCTGGCTCTCACCGTGCCGGACGCCGCCGACGATCGTGACCTCGT
Source organism: uncultured Actinomycetota bacterium (assembly GCA_963834235.1). Taxonomy (GTDB): domain Bacteria; phylum Actinomycetota; class Actinomycetes; order Propionibacteriales; family Nocardioidaceae; genus Nocardioides. The sequence continues at coordinate 138,109 of CAWIAS010000008.1, read as the reverse complement.
CCTGCTCGAACTTCATCCGGGCGCCGCGGCCGTGGCCGAGCCGGCGCCGGGCGAGGGACTCCTGGAGATCGGCGGTCGTCACCAGGACATGGGCGGGTAGCCCTTCGAGGATCGCGACCAGGGACGGGCCGTGGGACTCGCCCGCGGTGAGCCAACGCAACATGCGGTCAGTCTTTCATCCCCGCGGCTGCGTGACCGGGCGGTCACCCCGTGACGAGATTCGCCCAGAGCGCCGGGCCGAGCGCGATCCCGACCAGGGCCCCCAGCAGCAGGAACGGCCCGAACGGGAAGGCGGTCCGGAGCAGCTGCCGGTCACGGCGGATGACGGCGATCAGCAGGCCGGGCAGCGCGAAGACCAGGAACCCGCTGTAGACCCCCACGACGAGCTCGCCCCCAGCCGAGGTGACCCAGGACGAAACCGAGGAGGGCCGAGAGGCGCACGTCACCGAACCCCATGCCGGACGACCTGATCGACCACAGCACCCAGAACAGCGAGCGCACGGCCACCAGGCCGATCGACGCCCGATCAGCGCGTCGGTGTCGCGGGTCACCAGCCAGCACGACGCCGGCGAGCACGATCGTGCCGCCCAGGGCGGGCAGGACGATCCGGCTCGGCAGCAGGTGCGTGTGCCAGTCGATGACCGACAGGGCCACGGCGACCGGGACCAGCGGCAGCAGGAAGAGCAACGGCCAGACCCAGCCGACGGAGAGCCCGACGACCGCCCCGGCCGCCGCGCCCGCGGCCGCGGACCACGCCGCGAGGTGCGGCCGCGAGGCGACCACGGCGTACGGCGTCTTCGGCGCCTCGCCCTCGACCGGCTCGGTCGGCGGTGCCGGCTCGGGAATCCGCCCGATGAGCAGCGGCACCAGCAGCCCGCCGAGCACCGCACACGCGGCTGCGGCTGCCGCGGTGTCGACGTGGGCCGTCACCCGCCCGCCCGGCGCAGGTCCAGCGCTGCCTGACCGGCCTCGCGCAGCACCGTCACCGGGACGCTCCCGGCCCGTGAACAGCGCGAACTGGAGCACGGCCTGGTGGACCAGCAGGTCGAGGCCGCCGACCAGCACCCGCCCTGCGGCGGACGCGGCCAGTGGGGTCGGCCACGGATCGTAGAGCGCCTCGAAGACCACGGCGGTCTCCGCGCAACGGGCGACGAGCTCGGCGTCCTGGGCGGCCGCGGGGATCGTCGAGACGACGACCTCGCCGGTGACCGGGTCCCCGGCGAGCGAGCCGACGCGGACCCGCGGCCCGGACGGGTGGGCCGCCACCGCCGCCACCGCCTCGGTCGCACGCTCGGGTGACCGGACCAGGAAGGTCACGGTCGTCGCACCCAGCTCGCACAGCGCGAGGCCGGTCGCCGCGGCAGTCGCGCCGCCGCCGAGCACCGTGCCGGCGCTGACCGGCCCGGCGTAGCGCTCGCGCACCGCCGCGACGGCGCCCGGGAGGTCGGTGTTGTCGGCGAGCACCGCGCGTCCGTCCTCGAGCAGCAGGGTGTTCGCGGACCCGGCGAGACGCGCACGGGAGGTCACCTCGGCCCCGACGGCCAGCGCCTCGCGCTTGAGGGGCATCGTCAGCGACAGCCCGTGGTAGTCCGCGCCGAGCCCCGCCAGGAACCCCACCAGGCCTCCGGCCGGCACCCGGTGGGCGTCGTACTCCCAGGGCAGGCCGAGCGCGGCGTACCCCGCCCGGTGCAGCACCGGGGACAGCGAGTGGGAAACGGGGTCGCCGAGGACGCCGCAGCGCCGGTCCACGGTCGTCATCGCGCGCTCAGCAGGCGCCTTCGGACTCGGTCTCGCAGTACTCGCGCAGCTCGTCCTTGTACTGCAGGAACTCGTCGTAGGTCTCGGCGAACTTGGTCTCACCGGTGGCCAGGTTGACGGTCACGTAGTAGTACCAGTCGCCCTCGACCGGGTTGGCCGCCGCCTGGATGGCCGCGTCGCCGGGCGCCTCGATCGGGGTCGGCGGCAGCCCGGGGTACTTGTAGGTGTTGTAGGGCGAGTCGATCTCGAGGTCCTCGGTGGTCGGCACCGCCCCGAGCTCGTTGTCGGCCGCGTAGTTGACCGTGGCGTCGATCTGCAGCAGACCGTTGGTCCCCTGCCGGTCCCCTGGGCCGGTGAGCCGGTTGTAGATGACCCGCGAGATCTTGGGCATGTCGTCGCCCCGGCCCTCGGCCTCGATCAGGCTCGCGATGACCATCAGCTCGGCCGGCGTGAAACCGAGACGCGTCGGCGGCCGCCTCGAGGTCGGCGTCCTCCGTCGCCTGCTCCCACCGGTCCACCATCGCGGTCAGCATGCTGACGGGCGTCTCCTTCTTGCCGAAGTCGTAGGTGGAGGGGAAGAGGTAACCCTCGGGGTTGCCCTCGGCGTAGTCGGGCAACCCGATCTTGGACGGGTCGTCGAGCACCTTCTCGAAGTCCGCGACGGGGAACCCGCTGCTCTCGGCGAGGATCGCCACGATCTCGTCCACGCGCAGCCCCTCGGGGACGGTCACGTTGTTGCGGATGATGTTGTCCGGGTCGACCAGGATGTCGATCGCGTCCTCGGCCGCCATCTCCTTCTTCATCGGGTACGATGCCGACCTGGATCCCGCTGGAGTCAGGGGTGGCGTTGGCGGCCTCGATGCAGGCGTCGACGGAGGCGACGACCCCCTTCTTCTTGAGGTTGCGGCAGATCTGGGCGACGACGTCACCCTCGACGACCTCGAACGTGACCTTGCCCTGGCCGGGGCCCTCGAAGTCCTCCGCCGACGAGAAGAACTTGTCGGAGATCGCGTCGACGCCCTTGGTCACCACGAAGTAGAACCCGCCGGCGACGACCGCCAGCGCGATCAGGACCGCGAGGCAGCCCGGGACGCTGCGACGCTTGCGGCGCCGCCCACCCTCGGCCGGCAGGCCCTGGTCCTCGTAGCTGTCCTGCGGGTGCTCAGTCATGGGTCTCCTCGACGATCTCGCCCGGCGCAACCCCCGACGCGCGTTCAGTGTCCAGGGCGTTCTGCAGGATCACGACGGCGGCGGCCTGGTCGACCACCTCACGGCGTTTGCTGCCCTTGCGCCCTCGGTCGCGCAGCATAGCCTCCGCCGAAACCGTGGTGAGCCGCTCGTCGCACAGGCGCACCGGGACCGGCGCGATCTTGCGGGCCAGCGCTGAGGCGAACTCCCGGGCCTTCACCGCCGCCGGACCCTCGCCCCCGGACAGGGACCTCGGCAGCCCGACGACGACCTCGACGGCACCCTCGACGGCCAGGATCGCGGCGATCCGGGCCAGGTCCCCGCGGCCGCGGCGCACGGTCTCCACCGGGCGTCGCCAGGAACCCGGACGGGTCGCTGCGCGCGACCCCGATCCGGGCGTCTCCCGGATCGATCCCGAGGCGTACGCCGGACCGCAACGCGCTCAGTTCCCGGCCTGGCGTGCGACCTCGGTCGGCACGAGCGCGAGCGCCTCGTCGATCCGGGACGCGTCGTTGCCGCCACCCTGGGCAACGTCGTCCTTGCCGCCACCCTTGCCGCCCACGAGCGGGCCCACGGCGCGGACCAGGTCGTTGGCGCTGACGCCACGGGCCCGGGCCTCGTCGTTGACCGCCGCGACGACGGCGACCTTGACCTCGCCGCCTGACGCCGTCTGGGTGCCGATGATCACGACCGCACCCGGGCGACCGGCGGGCAGCCGGCCACGCACGTCGAGGGCCAGGGTGCGCACGTCGCCGCCACCCGCACCGTCGGCCCGATGGGCGACCACGGCGACACCGGTCACGTCGGCAGCCGAGGCGGCAAGCTCGCCACCGGCGGCCAGCAGCTGTCCGACCCGGACCTTCTCGATCTCCTTCTCGGCGGCGCGCAGCTTCTCCACGATGTCGTTGACCCGCTCGGGCAGCTGCTCGGGGCGCACCTTGAGCGCCTCCGACAGCTGGGCCACCAGCACGTGCTCGCGGGCCAGGAACCGGTAGGCGTCGCCGCCCACGAGCGCCTCCACCCGTCGCACCCCGGAGCCGATCGAGGACTCGCCGAGGAGCTTGATCACGCCGAGGTTTCCGGAGCGTTCGGCGTGCGTCCCTCCGCACAGCTCACGCGCCCAGTCGCCGACGGAGATGACCCGCACCTGGTCGCCGTACTTCTCACCGAACAGCGCCATCGCGCCGGACTTCACGGCTTCGTCCTGGGTCATCAGCTCGGCGTGGACCGCGAGGTCGGCGAGCACCAGGTCGTTGACCCGCGCCTCGACGTCCTCCATCACCGAGACCGGGACCGAGCCCGTGGCGGAGAAGTCGAACCGGAAGCGCCCCGGGGAGTTCTCGGAGCCGGCCTGCGTGGCGGTGTCACCCAGCGCCTCCCGGAAGGCCTTGTGCACCATGTGCGTGGCCGTGTGCGACCGGGAGATGGAGCGCCGACGCTCGATGTCGACGAGCGCCTGCGCGCCGGCACCGAGCACGACCTCGCCGGAGAGCACCGTGGCCTGGTGCACGACCAGACCGGTGATCGGCGACTGGACGTCGCGCACCTCGAGCCGGGCGCCGTTGTCGAGCTCGATGACCCCCTGGTCGGCGAGCTGTCCACCGCCCTCGGCGTAGAACGGCGTCCGGTCGAGGACGAGCTCGATCTGGTCACCTTCGCGGGCCGACTGGACCACGCCGCCGGCCGCGACGATCCCTCGCACCGAGCCCTCGGTGACGACCTCGGAGTAGCCGGTGAACTCCACGGCACGACCGATCGAGTCGGCAACCGTCGCGGTACGCGCTCGCGTCGACGTGCTGGCCCTTCTTGGAGCGGGCGTCCGCCTTCGCCCGGTCGCGCTGCTCGGTCATCAACCGCCGGAAGCCGTCCTCGTCGACGGAGAGCCCCTGCTCGGAGGCCATCTCGAGCGTCAGGTCGATCGGGAAGCCGTAGGTGTCGTGCAGCGCGAACGCCTTCGTCCCGGACAGCTGGGCGCCGCCGCCCTGCTTCACCTCGGTGGTGGCCAGGTCGAAGATCGCCGTACCGGCCTTGAGGGTCTGCCGGAAGGCGTCCTCCTCGGCGTAGGCCACCGTCGAGATCCGCTCCCAGTCGCGGTGCAGCTGGTTGTAGGTCTCCCCCATCTTGTCGCGGCTGATCGGCAGCAGCTCGGGCAGCGCCCGGTCCTCGTAGCCGAGCAGGCGCACCGATCGCACCGCGCGCCGCAGCAGCCGGCGCAGCACGTAGCCCCTCCCGTCGTTGCCGGGGGTCACGCCGTCGCCGATCAGCATCATCGAGGAACGGATGTGGTCGGCGACCACCCGGAACCGGACATCGTCCTCGTGGTCGGCGCCGTACCGGCGGCCGGTGAGCTACTCGGGCCGCTCGATCACCGGGAACATGACGTCGATCTCGTACATGTTCTCCTTCCCCTGGGTCAGGAAGGCGACCCGCTCGAGACCCATGCCGGTGTCGATGTTCTTCTTCGGCAGCGAGCCGGACGATGTCGAAGTCCTCCTTGGACCGCACCGCGCTCAGCTCGTCCTGCATGAAGACGAGGTTCCAGAACTCCAGGTAGCGGTCCTCGGCGCTGAAGTCGCCATCGGGTCCGTAGGCCGGCCCGCGGTCGTAGAGGATCTCCGAGCACGGGCCGCCCGGCCCGGGCACGCCCATCGACCAGTAGTTCTCCTTGGGTCCGAGCCGGATGATCCGGTCGTCCGGCAGACCGGTGACCTTCTTCCACAGCTCGAGCGCCTCGTCGTCGCCGTCGAGGATCGAGGGGTAGAGCCGGCTCTCCTCGAAGCCCCAGCCACCGTCGGTCACGGACTCGCGTCGACCAGCTCCCACGCCAGCTCGATGGCGCCTTCCTTGAAGTAGTCGCCGAAGGAGAAGTTGCCGCACATCTCGAAGAAGGTGCCGTGGCGCGTGGTCTTGCCGACGTCCTCGATGTCAGGGGTGCGCACGCACTTCTGGATCGCTGACGGCCCGGTCGTACGGCGGTGTCTCCTGGCCGAGGAAGTAGGGCTTGAACGGCACCATGCCGGCGTTGACGAACAGCAGGTTGGGGTCGTCGAGCAGCAGCGACGCCGACGGCACGGCCTTGTGGCCGTGCCGCTCGAAGTGAGCGACGAACCGTCGGCGGATCTCCGCGGTGTCCATCAGGTGCTGCCTTCCCCTTCATCGGTGCTGCGTGCCGGCGGTCACGGCACGGTGCCGCCCGCCCTCGAGCTCTGGTCTCCCATGAGGCACGAGCCCGAAGCGCTCGCGCAACTCGGTTTCCTTCTCCGCCTGGCCCTGGGCCACCTCGTCGCGCAGCATGCGGGCGCCGAGCGTGAGCGCCGTTCCAGCGGTCGCGCAGGCCGTCGACGGTGAGCACCTCGGCGGCGCGGCGAGCGCGGACGACGGCGTAGACGCCGGCGCCGGCCCCGGCGACGAACCAGAGTGGGCGACTCATGAGCGTGATCTCATGCTGCGTTCTCGTCGTCGGTCAGGGCGCCGCGCTGACGGGCCTCCCAGTCACGCCGGGCCTCGCGGAGGTCGGAGCGCCGCTGCTTGCGGGACCGCCGCACCTCGCGGCGCACCTCGAACCGGATCCGGTTGCGGCTCTCCGGGGAGAGCGCCCGGCGTACGCCGTGGGCCAGGGAGGCGGCCTTCACGACCGTCTCGCGGAGCACCAGGTCGGCGAACAGCGCCTGATCGATCCGGGGCGCGACCTCCGGCGCCTGGTCGGCTGCGCCGAGCTCGGTGATCGTGTACTCGGTGGGCGGACGAGGGTGCGACGGACCGGCTCGAGCCGAGGATCCGCTCGATCTCGTCCACCTGGGCCCGGAGCCGGGCGGACTCCGCGCGCGCGGCCTCGAGCTCGCGGCGGGTCCGTGATCGGGTACGGAGCAGCGCCACCGTGAGCGCCACGGCCAGCAGGGCCAGGACGCCCACGGCTGCGAGCACGATCGAGTCCCGGGTCACAGTGACCGACCCTATCGCGGCGGTTTCTCGCCCCGGACCAGACGTCGGACCCGTTCCCACCGCTCCTTGACGGCCGCCTCGGCTCCCAGCGCGGTCGGTTGGTAGTAGCGCGCATCCGCGACGACGTCGGGGGCGTACTGCTGCTCCGCGATCCCGAACGGCTCGTCGTGGCTGTAGGTGTAGCTCGCGCCGTGGCCCAGCTTCTTCGCGCCGCCGTAGTGGGCGTCGCGCAGGTGCGGAGGCACGGGACCGATCCGGCCGGCCCGGACGTCGGCGCTCGCCGCGTCGATGGCCCTGGTCACCGCGTTGGACTTCGGTGCGACGGCCAGGGCGATCGTGGCCTGGGCGAGGTTCAACCGGGCCTCGGGCATCCCGATGAGCTGGACCGCCTGCGCGGCGGCCACGGCCGTGGTGAGTGCCGTGGGGTCGGCCAGCCCGATGTCCTCGCTGGCCAGGATCACCAGGCGGCGCGCGATGAACCGGGGGTCCTCACCCGCCTCGACCATCCGGGCGAGGTAGTGCAGCGCGGCGTCGGCGTCCGAGCCACGGATCGACTTGATGAAGGCGCTGGTGACGTCGTAGTGCTGGTCGCCCTGACGGTCGTAGCGGACGGCAGCCTGGTCGACGGCGGTCTCCGCCGTGGCCAGGTCGACGACCGTCGACCCCTTGGCGGTGGCGGCCCCGGCCGCCGCCTCCAGATAGGTCAATGAGCGGCGGGCGTCTCCCCCGGCCAGCCGGACCAGGTGCTCGCGGGCGTCCTCGTCGAGCGTGAGCTCGCCACCGAGGCCTCGCTCGTCCGTGAGCGCCTGCGCGATCACGGCACGCACGTCGTCGTCGGTGAGCGACTGCAGCCGCAACAGCAGGCTGCGCGAGAGCAGGGGCGAGATCACCGAGAAGAAGGGGTTCTCCGTCGTGGCGGCGACCAGGGTGACCCAGCGATTCTCGACGCCCGGCAGCAGGGCATCCTGCTGGGCCTTGCTGAACCGGTGCACCTCGTCCACGAAGAGGACGGTCTCCGTGCCGCCGGCGACCAGCTCGGCGCGGGCTCCGTCGATGGCGGCCCGGACCTCCTTCACCCCCGCCGAGACGGCCGACACCTCGACGAAGCGGCGGTCGGTCTGCTGGCTGAGGATCGCGGCGATCGTGGTCTTGCCGGTCCCCGGAGGTCCCCACAGGAGCAGCGACATGGACTGGTCGCCCTCGATCAGCCGGCGCAGGGGCGCCCCGTCGGCGCGCAGCTGTTCCTGACCGACGAGCTCCTCGAGCGTCCGCGGACGCATTCTCACGGCCAGCGGGGACGAGGAGTGCCGGGCAGTCGACAAGGAACCACCACCGGTCGCCTTGCCGGAGATGGGCCCTGCGTCGAAGAGACCGTCCACACCGGTCACCGTAGGCGATGGGGTGGAGACATCCGACTCAGGCCTTGACCATCCTCTCGGACGCCACGTCGAACCACTCATCGGAGTAGCCGGGGCCGACGTTGACGTCGACCGGGGTCTGGCCCGGGGCCGGGGATCCCTGGTGGTCGACGCCGAGGAGGGCGGCCGTGGACGGCTTCTGCGGGGTGCCGACCGAGCTCACCCGGGAAGTGGCAGGCGACCTTGTGACGAGGGCCGATCTGGAGCAGCGGCGGCTCCACCTTCGCGCAGATCTCCTGGGCGAGCGAGCACCGGGTCCGGAACCGGCATCCCGACGGGCGGGTTGATCGGGCTCGGCACGTCGCCCTCGAGCCGGATCCGCTCGCGGCGACCGCCCACGGCGGCCTGCTTCACGTCGGGCACCGCCGACAGCAGCGCCTGCGTGTACGGGTGGTGCGCCCGACCGTAGATCGTCTCGCGGTCGGCGATCTCGACGATCTTGCCGAGGTACATCACCGCGATCTCGGGGCAGAAGTGCCGGACCACCGCCAGGTCGTGGGCGATGAACAGGAACGCGATGTTGTACTCGCGCTGGAGGTCCTGGAGCAGGTTGATCACCTGGGCCTGGATCGAGACGTCGAGGGCCGAGACCGGCTCGTCGGCCACGAGGAGCTTCGGGTTGAGGGTCAGCGCCCGGGCGATGCCGATGCGCTGGCGCTGTCCGCCCGAGAACTCGTTGGGGTAGCGGTTGTAGTGCTCGGGGTTGAGTCCCACGACCTCGAGGATCTCCTGGACCCGCCCGAGGATCTGATTCTTCGGGACCACGTTGTGCACCGACAGCGGGGCGCCGACGATCGAGCCCACCGTGTGGCGGGGGTTCAGCGACGTGTAGGGATCCTGGAAGATCATCTGGACGTTGCGGCGCAGCGGCTTGAGCTGACGCGGCGACATCGTGGCGATGTCGACCTGGTCCTCGCCGAAGCGCATCGCGCCACCGGTCGGGGAGTAGAGACGCGTGATCAGGCGCCCGGTCGTCGACTTGCCGCAACCCGACTCGCCCACCAGCCCGAGGGCGCCACCCTCGGGGACCTGGAACGAGATGCCGTCCACGGCCTGCACGTGGCCGATGGTGCGCCGGATGACCCCGGACGACTTCACGGGGAAGTACATCCGGAGGTTCTCGACCTCGAGCACCGGCTTGGCATTCGGATCGAGCTTCGTGGGCTTGTGACCCTGGGCGGCCAGCTCGGCGAACGTACGACGACGCCCGTCCGGGGTCTCGGGTGCGACGACACCGGCGTTCTCCGGGATGCCGTCGTTCTGCTCGACGTTGACGTCGGACATCAGGTGTTCTCCTCGACCAGGTCGGGTGCGATCTCCGGGAGGACCTCGCTGCGGTAGACCGCCTCGGGGTCGGCCAGGTGGCACCGCTTGAGGTGGTGCTCGCCGCGGCCACCGGGCAGGAGCTCGGGCAGCTCCGTCGAGCACAGGCTGGCGGGCACCTTGTCGATGTGTGCGCAGCGGGGATGGAACGAGCAGCCCGTGGGCGGGTTCAGCAGGCTCGGCGGGTTGCCGGGGATCGGGATCAGCCGGGCATCCGTGTCGGCCTGGACGTCGGGCACGCTCGAGAGCAGGCCCCAGGTGTAGGGCATCTCGGGGTGCGTCAGGAGCTCCTTGCACTTGCCGTACTCGACGGCGCGGCCGGCGTACATGACCAGCACGTCGTCCGCCATCTCGGCGATGACGCCGAGGTCGTGGGTGATGATGATGACCGCTGAGTTGAACTCACGCTGGAGGTCCTGCAGGAGGTCGAGAATCTGCGCCTGGACGGTGACGTCGAGCGCCGTGGTGGGCTCGTCGGCGATCAGCAGCGACGGGTCGTTGATCAGGCCCATCGCGATCATCGCGCGCTGGCGCATGCCGCCGGAGAACTGGTGCGGGAAGTCGTCGACCCGTGCGTCCGGCTGCGGGATGCCGACCCGGTCGAGCATCTCGATCGCCTTGCGACGGGCCTCGCGCTTGTCGGCCTTGGGGTGGTGGACGACGTAGGCCTCGGCGAGCTGCGCCCCGACCTTGTAGAAGGGGTGCAGGGCAGCGAGCGCGTCCTGGAAGATCATCGAGACCTGGTTGCCGCGCAGCTTGCGCATCCGCGGCTCCGAGAGACCGAGCACCTCGGTGCCACCCACGCGGATCGATCCCGTGATCTGGCGCGGTCTTCGCGTCGTGGAGGCCGAGGACGGCCAGGCTCGACACCGACTTGCCCGACCCTGACTCGCCCACGATGCCGAGCGTCTGGCCCAGCTCGACCTGGTAGCTCAGGCCGGTGACCGCACTGACCAGGCCGTCCTCGGTGGGGAACCTGACCGTGAGGTCCTCCACCACCAGGAAGGGCTCGGTCGCATCTGCACCGACGCCCGACTTCGGCGCGGTGCTGGTCTGCTCGGTCACGAAAGCCTCACCCTCGGATCCAGGATGCTGTACACCACATCGACGATCAGGTTGCTGATGATCAGCACGACAGCACCGAACAGCGCGGTGGCCGCAACCACCGGCAGGTCACGTCCCTGCACAGCCTGTAGTGCCCAGAAGCCGATCCCGTCGATCTCGAAGATACGCTCCGTGAAGATGGTACCGGCCAGCAACGTGCCGAAGTCGATACCGAAGATGGTGACGATCGGGACCAGGGCCGCCCTCAGGCCGTGCTTGTAGACCACCGTGCGTGGTGGCAGGCCCTTGGCCTTGGCGGTGCGGATGTAGTCCTCACTGAGCGCCTCGACCATCGCACCCCGGGTGTACCGGGTGTACTGGGTGCACCCGAAGATGCCGAGCGCCACCCAGGCCAGGAACATGCCGGTGAACCACGTCCACGGATTCTCCGTGATCGGGTGGTAGCCGGTGTCGCTGAAGATGGGCACCTCGAAGATCACCGTGAGGTAGAGCCACGTCAACAGGGCGAAGAGGTAGTACGGGATCGAGCTGATGAACAGAAAGCTCGAGACCAGCGCCTTGTCGGTCACACTGCCGCGTCTTCGCGCGGCCGCGACTCCGATGGGGATGCCGAACAGGAGGTAGAAGAACGCACCACCGACCGCGACGGAGACGGTCGCGGGGAGGCGCTCCACGAGCTCCTCCCAGACGGGCTGCTTGGTGCGGAAGGAGTAGCCCAGGCACGGCGCCGTGCACGGGTAGGTGCTGGTGCCGATGGTCATGTCGCGGCCGACGAAGACACCCTTGGCGAACTTGCCGTACTCGACGTAGGACGGGTTGTCGTACCCCAGCCCGCGCTCGTAGCGCTCCAGGCGCTCAGGGGTGCAGCGGTTGCTGGTCTCGCGGTCACAGATCGGCTGGGCCGGGCTCGAGGGGCCGTACCAGAACAGCGCGAAGATCGCCATCGACACGATGGCGACGACGACGACACCGGCAAGCAGTCGCTTGACGATATAGGCGAACATCGGGGGCTCTTCTCTCCGTGGAAGACAGGTCGGCCGCGCGGTGGCGGCCTCAGGTGGGGGCTCCCGGCGTGATGCCGGGAGCCCCCACCTTCGGGGTTGATCAACTGATCAGCTCAGGAGCCGATCAGGGGGTGACGAAGAGACCCTTGTAGTACGGGGCTCCGATGGAACCGTCACCGACACCGTTGCCGATCTTCGAACCGAAGACGAACAGGTCGTTGCGGAACGCGGTCGGGATGATCGGGAAGAACTCGGTCCCGATCTTCTCGTCCAGGGCGCCCCACGCGTCAGCCTGCTCCTCGAGGGGCAGGTCGACGATGGCGTTCATCTCTTCGTCGATCGCCGGCTCGGAGAAGAACGCGGTGTTGTACACGGCGTCCGTCTTCGTCAGCGGCGGCACCATGGTCAGGCCCGAGGGCCAGTCCGAGCACCAGTTGACGCCACGGAGGTTCAGCGTCTTGTTGATCTTGTTGTCGGGGTCCAGCCAGATGTCGTACGGCGAGACCTGGACCGGGATGCCCTTGACCGAGAAGCCGGCCTCCGACATGCCCTTCTCGAACTGCTTCTGACCGGCGACGGCCAGCGGGTCGACCTCGTAGTAGACCATGGTGATCTCGAACTCGCCCGGCTCGAAGCCGGCGTCGGCGAGAAGCTCCTTCGCCTTGTCCGGGTTGTAGGCGAACTGCTCACCGTCGGCGAAGTAGTCGCTCTTGCCGGCCATGCCCGGGGGCATGATCGAGTTGGCGGGAACCCGCGTGACACCGGGGACCTCGCCGGTCGCGAGCCACATGTCGTTGTACGGGTAGCCGTACGCGATCGCCTTGCGGACGTTGATGTCCGTGATCTTGGTGTAGTCGGGCGACAGGAAGCTCGTGCACTGCGAGGACTGCTGCACCAGGCGGTCAGCCAGCTCGGTGTTGCCGCGCTCGTAGTTGTTGGAGCCCAGGGCCGTCGACAGCGAAGTCTGGGACTCCGTGTTGTCGCTCAGCATGATCTGGTCGACCTTGGCCTGGTCCTGGTTGAACTTGAAGATGAACTTGTCGGCGTACTGGTGGCGGGCCGGGTCGGAGTCCGGGTTCCACTGGTCGTTCTTCACCAGCACGAGCTCCTCGTTGGGACGGAAGCTCTCGACCATGTAGGGGCCGTTGGACATGATGTTCCTGGCCGTAGTTCGGCGGCTGGCTTGCCTTGCCGAGCGGGGCCGGGCCCATCGCCATGAAGGCGCCCCAGTAGTCCATGTCGGGGAAGGTCTTGGCCATCTTGATGGTGACGTCCTGGCCGTCGACCTCGACACCGCCCCACTTCGAGCAGGCGTCGTCGTCCTTCTCGGAGTAGGGGCCTTCGTACTCGCCCGCACCGAGGAAGTAGGTCTGGGAGTACTCGGTACCCGGACCGGACGGGAAGTTCTCGGAGTCCATCGAACGGCAGATGCCGAACGCGACCTCTTCAGCGGTGACCGGCTCGCCGGTCTGCCACGTGGCGTCGTCACGGATCGTGAACGTCCACTCCGAGAAGTCCTCGTTGGGCGTGCCCAGGTCGGTCGCGAGGTCCGGGACCAGGACCATGTTGCCGGTCTCGGGGTCGCGCATGTACTGGGTCAGCGAGCGGCTCGTGAGCGCCTGCTGGATCGAGTTGCCGGTCACCGACCAGCCACCCGTGGGGTCCAGGTCGGTGGGACCGGGGTCGCCCGGCAGCAGCACCGTGATCTCGCCGCCGGCTTCGGCGCCCTCGATCTCGGGTGCGGGGCCTTGGGCGTTCTCGTCCTTGGCGACGTCGGCCGCCGCGGTGAACGTGTTGTCTGCCCCGGGGCCTTCCTCTTCACTGCCCGACCCGCCACATGCGGCGAGGGCGAACAGCGCGGCACCGGCGACCAGCGCCAGCGGCTTGTTCCGTCTCATTGTCCAGCCTTTCTTATCTGTGTTCGTGCCCTCGAGAAAAGCGTGGGCAACGTGGGGGGCGAAGGTCAGGCTCAGCGCCTGGTCTTCGGGTCGAGGGCGTCGCGGATGGCGTCACCCAGGAGGTTGAGAGCCAGCACCAGTGCGACGATGCCGATCAGGGGCTCCCAGAGGTACAAGGGGTAGGTCTCGAAGAAGTCGACGGCCTTGAGGATCGTCTGGCCCCACGACGGGATCGTCGTGACACCGATGCCCAGGAAGGCCAGACCGGCCTCGGCGGCGACGAACGCGGGCAGCATCAGCGACACGGCCACGACGATGGGGGCAGCCAGGTTGGGCAGCAGCTCCTTGACCAGGATCCGGCGGGTCGGCATGCCGATCACCCGGGCGGCCTGGACGAACTCGCGCTCGCGCAGCGAGAGCACCTCGCCCCGGATCAGGCGGCAGATCCCCATCCAGCCGAAGACGGCCAGGACGATCACGAGGTTCCAGAACTGGATCCGGCCGTAGTTGTCGCTCGCCGCGAACCGCTCGTTGATGATCGGGGCCAGGGTCAGAGCCGCCAGCAGGAACGGGATCGTGAGGAACAGGTCGGTGAAGAACGAGATGACCTTGTCGACGACGCCGCCGAGGAAGCCGGCCATCAGACCCATCACGATGCCGAACAGCGAGGCCGCCACCGTGGCCATGGTCGCGATCGACAGCGAGGTCCGGCAGCCGTAGACCCAGTAGGCGAGGTTGTCGTCGCCGCTGCGCGGGGCCACGCCGAAGGGGTGCTCGGGGTCGAAGCCGTGGTTGGGCGGGCCCTTGAGCGGCAGCGCCCCACCGAGCATGTCCACGCGGGTCGAGGCGAGCACCGTCTCGGTGTCCACGTTGAAGATCGCGCAGATCGTGCCGGCGAAGACCGCCACGATGATGAAGAACAGGACCACCAGGCCACAGACGACGGCGATCTTGTCGCGCAGCAGCCGGCCCAGCGCGATCTGCATCGGCGACTTGCCGGTGATCGACTTGGCCTTCTTGCTGTTGGGGTCAGGGGCGGACGGCTCGTCGCTCAGGTGACCCAGCGTTTCGGGTCCGGCGGTTTGTGCCGACATGCTCACCCCATCGTGCGTCATGGCCGGGGGTCCCCCGGCCTCTGCGTGTGCGCCGAGAACGGACTCTATGTGACGCGGACCTCACGGACGATCACCTACGCGTAACGATCTGGTCTCAGCAGTCCCAGCCCGTCAAGTGGTTTTGCTCAGGGCTCCACCGGCGCCTGCGGGACGGGGCGGGCGTCCACCCCGGCCTCCTTGCGCTGCTCGGGTGAGATCGGCGCCGGAGCCGCCGTCAACGGGTCGAATCCGCCGCCCGACTTCGGGAAGGCGATCACGTCCCGGATCGACTCGGTCCCTGCCAGCAGGGCGACGATCCGGTCCCAGCCGAAGGCGATGCCGCCGTGCGGGGGGGCGCCGTACTTGAAGGCCTCGAGGAGGAACCCGAACTTCTCCTGCGTCTCGGCCTCGTCGAGGCCCATCAGCGCGAAGACGCGCTTCTGGACGTCGTCGCGGTGGATCCGGATGGATCCGCCGCCGATCTCGTTGCCGTTGCAGACGATGTCGTAGGCCCAGGCGAGCGCGTTGCCGGGATCGGCGTCGAACGCCTCGAGGTCCTGCGGCGACGTGAAGGCGTGGTGGACGGCCGTCCACGCGCCGCTGCCCACGGCGACGTCACCGGCAGCCGTGGCGTCGCCGGCGGGCTCGAGCAGGGGGGCGTCGACCACCCAGAGGAAGCTCCAGGCACTCTCGTCGATGAGCCCTCCGCGGCGTCCGATCTCCAGACGGGCCGCGCCCAGCAGGGCCCGACTGGACTTCACCGCACCGGCCGCGAAGAAGATGCAGTCGCCGGGCTGGGCGCCGACATGGGCCGCGATCCCGGCCTTCTCGTCGTCGCTGAGGTTCTTGGCCACCGGTCCACCGAGCTCGCCGTCCTCCTGGACGAGCACGTACGCCAGACCGCGGGCGCCGCGTTGCTTGGCCCATTCCTGCCAGGCGTCCAGCTGCTTGCGCGGCTGGCTCGCTCCGCCCGGCATGACGACCGCGCCGACGTAGTCGGCCTGGAAGACCCGGAAGGGGGTGTCCTTGAAGTAGTCCGTGCACTCGACGAGCTCGAGCCCCATCCGCAGATCCGGCTTGTCGGATCCGAACCGTGCCATCGACTCGGCGTACGTCATCCGCGGGAAGGGCGTCGGCAGGTTCTCGCCGATCAGCTTCCACAGCGCCACCAGGATCTCCTCGGCGACGGCCAGGACGTCGTCCTGCTCCACGAAGCTCATCTCGATGTCGAGCTGGGTGAACTCCGGTTGCCGGTCCGCACGGAAGTCCTCGTCGCGGTAGCAGCGCGCGATCTGGAAGTAGCGCTCCATGCCGGCCACCATCAGCAGCTGCTTGAACAGCTGCGGCGACTGCGGGAGGGCGTACCAGCTGCCGGGCTGGAGCCGGGCCGGGACGAGGAAGTCCCGGGCACCCTCGGGGGTCGATCGGGTCAGGGTGGGCGTCTCGATCTCGACGAAGTCGTGACGGTCGAGGACGTCGCGAGCTGCCTTGTTGACCTTGCTGCGCAGGCGAAGCGCCGCGTTCGGGCCGCTCCGGCGCAGGTCGAGGTAGCGGTGTCTGAGCCGGGCCTCCTCCCCCACGTCGACGTGGTCGCTGATCGGGAACGGCAGCGGGCCGGCGGCACTGAGCACCTCGACGTCGCTCGCCACGACCTCGATCGCGCCGGTCGGGAGGTTGGGGTTCTCGTTGCCCGCCTTGCGCGCGGTGACCTGGCCGGTGACCTTCAGGCAGTACTCCGCCCGCAGCTGGTGGGCGACCTGCTCGTCGCGGATCACCACCTGGACCACGCCACTGGCCTCACGCAGGTCGATGAACGCCACGCCGCCATGGTCGCGGCGGTTGGCCACCCACCCGGCAAGGGTGACGGTCTGGTCGACGTGCTCGGCGCGGAGGGCGCCGGCGTCATGGGTGCGGATCACGGATTCTTCTCCTCATGGGTCGACACGATGGTCGGGGTCAGGTCCTCGGTGGGTGGGGTCCAGGTCGTGGGGTCGGCGGGGACCTGGTCGCCGGAGCGGATGTCCTTGACCTCGTGGCCGCCGTCGGCGTTCGTGAACCAGACGTACGGGATGCCACGACGCTCGGCGTAGCGGATCTGCTTGCCGAACTTGGCCGCGCTCGCGGCGACCTCGCACGGGATCCCGTGAGCCCGGAGCTCGTCGGCGACGGCATCACTGGACGGGCGGGAGTCCTCGGCGAGCAGTGCGACCAGGACGACGCTCGGCACCGACCTGCTCGCCTCGAGGGCACCACGGTTCAGCAGCGGGACGAGCAGGCGACTGACCCCGAGCGAGATACCGACGCCGGGGTACGTCGTACGCCCGTCGCTGGCCAGGGAGTCGTAGCGCCCTCCCGAGCAGATCGAGCCGAGACCCTCGCTCCCCTGGAGGCGGGTCTCGAAGACCGTGCCGGTGTAGTAGTCGAGGCCGCGCGCGATCTTGAGGTCCGCCACGACCTGCACCCTGTCGCTCGCCAGGGGCGCGCAGTCCCGCACCAGCTGGGCGAGCTCCTCGAGCCCTTCGTCCAGCATCGGGTCGCTGACGCCCAGCGCGCGCACCTCGGCGACGAACCCGTCGTCGGTGCTGGAGATCTCCGCCAGGCGCAGGCACTGGTCGGCCTGCTCGTCAGTGAGCCCGACCTTCTCGACGAGGAGCGCGCGAATGTCGTCGACCGGCATCTTGTCGAGCTTGTCGATCAGTCGCATGACCTCGTCCGCGTCGCTGACGCCCAGACCGGTGTAGAACCCCTGGATCAGCTTTCGGTTGTTGACCTGCAGCCGGAACGGCGGGAGGAAGTCGAGGCGCGTCAACGCATCGATCATCACCTTGGCGATCTCGACGTCGTGGTGGAACGGCAGGGCGTCGCGACCGACGATGTCGATGTCCGCCTGGGTGAACTCGCGGTAGCGGCCGTCCTGCGGCCGCTCTCCGCGCCAGGCCTTCTGGATCTGGTACCGACGGAAGGGAAACTCCAGCTTTCCGGCGTTCTCCAACACGTAGCGCGCGAAGGGCACGGTGAGGTCGAAGTGCAGCCCGACACCGGAGTCGCTTCCTGCATCGGCATCCTGCAGCCGGCGCAGGAGATAGACCTCCTTCGACGTGTCGCCCTTGCGCAGCAGCTGGTCCAGCGGTTCGACCGCACGAGTCTCGATGTTGGCGAAACCGTGCAGCTCGAAGGTGCGTGCCAGCGTCGCGAGCATGTCCAGCTCGACGGCGCGGGGGCCGGGCAGGAGCTCGGGGAACCCGCTCAGGGGGGTGGGCTTGCTCATGGGTCAGAGACCTCGGGTCACTCGGTCCGGGGACCCGTCGTTCTGCAGGTCCAGCAGGAAGGGGTTGGTCGCGCGTTCGCGGCCGATGGTCGTCTGCTCGCCGTGGCCTGGCAGCACCACGATGTCGTCGGCCAGCGGCAGCACCTTGTCGGTGAGGCTGCGGAGCATCGTGGGGTGGTCTCCCCCCGGCAGGTCGGTGCGCCCGATCGAACCGGCGAACAGGAGGTCGCCGGAGAACATGACCTCGGAGATCTCGCCGTCGTCGTACGGCGAACGGAACGTCACCGAGCCCTCGGTGTGTCCGGGAGTGTGGTCGACCAGGAACCTCAGGCCGGCCAGCTCGATCTCCTGCAGGTCCGACAGCTCCTGGACGTCGTCGGGCTCGGCCCACTCGTAGCTGCCGCCGAGCAGCATCTGCGTGGTCTCGCGGGACATGCCCGCCATCGGGTCCGTGAGCAGGTGCCGGTCCCGC
This sequence comes from uncultured Actinomycetota bacterium, assembly GCA_963834235.1. Classification (GTDB taxonomy): domain Bacteria; phylum Actinomycetota; class Actinomycetes; order Propionibacteriales; family Nocardioidaceae; genus Nocardioides. Next base: position 119,679 of record CAWIAS010000008.1, on the reverse strand, counting down.
GGGTGGATCCAGGCCGTCGCGTCGTATGCGCCCGCCACCGGGGCGACACACCACATGTGGTCGACGTGGCCGTGCGTGACCAGGACCGCGACCGGCTTCAGCTTGTGCTCCCGAACGACCTGGTCGACACCGTCGGCGGCGTCCTTGCCGGGGTCGATGACGACGCACTCGCTGCCGGCGCCGGTGGCGGCGACGTAGCAGTTGGTGCCCCAGGGACCTGCGGGGAAGCCGGCGATGAACACCCCCGCACACTATCGAGCAGCCGTCGTCCGGCCAGCACCGGCAGGGACGCCTCGGGCACGATCCGGCGTGGCCTGACTAGCATGGGGGCTTGCGCCCGCACCGATCGAGTGAAGAGGAAGAGCCAGTGACGAGCCATGCATGGGGCCGTGTCGCCGACGACGGGACGGTCTTCGTCAAGACCGCCGACGGCGAACGATCGGTGGGTCAGTACCCCGAGGGCTCACCCGAAGTGGCGCTGAAGTTCTTCACCGAGCGCTACGACGCCCTTGCGTTCGAGGTCGGGCTGCTCGAGCAGCGGATCAATGCCGGCGTGCTCTCCCCCGAGGAGGCCACCGAGTCGATCAAGACGGTGCGCGAGCAGGTCGTCGACGGCGAACGCCGTCGGCGACCTGCTGACCCTGGCCGGGCGGCTCGACGCGCTGAGGCCGGTCATTGCGCAGCAGCGCGACGCTGCGCAAGGCCGAGCGCGCCGAGAAGGCTGCCGTGTCCAAGACCCAGAAGGAAGCCATCGTCGCCGAGGCCGAGAAGCTCGCCGAGAGCAACGACTGGCGCCACGGCGCCAACCGGTTGCGCGAGCTGCTCGACCAGTGGAAGGCGCTCCCCCGGATCGATCGTGCTTCCGACGACGCCCTGTGGCGCCGCTTCTCGACCGCGCGCACCGCGCTACACCCGACGGCGCAAGTCCCACTTCTCGGAGCAGCACGAGAAGCGCGACGGCGCCCGCGTGGTCAAGGAGCGGCTGACCGTCGAGGCCGAGTCGCTCGCCGGCTCCACCGAATGGGGCCCGACCTCGGGCCGGTTCCGCGACCTGATGAAGGAGTGGAAGGCCGCGGGGCCGGCTCCGCGCGACGTCGACGACGCGCTGTGGAAGCGGTTCCGTGGCGCCCAGGACACCTTCTTCGGTGCCCGCGACGCCGCGTCCGCCGAGCAGGACAAGGAGTTCGCTGCGAACGCCGAGGTCAAGGACCAGCTCCTCGTCGAGGCCGAGGCGCTGCTGCCGGTGACGGACCTCGAGGCCGCCAAGAAGGCGCTGCGCGACCTCGCCGACCGCTGGGAGGCCGCCGGCAAGGTCCCCCGCGACCGGATGAAGGAGCTCGAGGGCCGGATGCGGAAGGTCGAGCAGGAGATCCGCAGCCACGAGGACGAGCAGTGGAAGCGCACCGACCCCGAGAAGTCGGCCCGGGCCGACGACATGGTCTCCAAGCTCGAGGCCGCGCTCGCCGACATCGAGACGCAGCTGGCCGAAGGCCAGGACGCGCGGGCAACGAACGCAAGGTCAAGGAGCTCGAGGAGAACCTCGCCTCACGCCAGGCCTTCCTCGAGATGGCTCGCCGCGCCAGCGCCGACTTCTCCGGCTGACACGCGCGGGCGATCCGCTCGTCAGGGTGTCGTTCGCCCAGGCGTCACGCACCGCGCCACGAGCTGCCTTCGCACCGTCTTGACGAGCCTGTCCGAGGACTCTCGCCGGTCGCGTGGCGCGGTGCTGCCGGGCAGTCGTGGTCATCCGGAACACCGACGACCAGGGCGATCGGGGACGAGCTCGCAACGGCTGGCAGGGGTGCCCTGGTCGGCGAAGAAGTCCAGACTCAGGACCTGCACCAGCGGTCGCTCCGTCGGCGAGGTACTCCGCGGTGACGTCGATCGCTGCACGACGTGGTGCACGTGGAGATCTCGATGCCGCCGCCCACGTGACCGGGAGGGCTGGCCGACAGGCAGATCGAGTTCGTCGACCGCTTCGCCGACATCACGCGTAGAGCGAGCCTGGGTAGTCAGCGCAGTGGACGCCGTGCAGGAGTCACCAGGTAGACGCCGGGCTCCGTGATGACCACGTCCTCGTACGGGTCCGGACATCACCGTGACCGGAGTCGTCCGGATCCGCCGACGGCCTCGTACAGGTCGTAGCCCACCAGGGTGCCGATCACCGTCCAGCCCGGCCGCACCACCTGGGCCGGTGGCTCCCCTGGCCCCCGCCGGGCCCGCCGGGCCGGTAGCGCCGGCGGCGCCGGCGGCACCGGGCAGGCCCGTCCACGCCGTCCACGCCGTCCACGCCATCGGAGCCGGCGAAGGACTTGATCTTGTCCTTGGCGTTCTCGTTCAGGTGCTTGCCCCAGTGCACCGAACCTTCGCCCAGCTTGGCCGAGGTGACGGCGTTGTCCTTGAGGTCCTTGGTGCCGATCAGGTCGCCGGCGACGGCACCGGCGCCTCCCGCCACCGCCAGAGCCGCGGTCGCGGTGAGGATGATGGTGGCCTTTTTCCACGTGTCGGGCATGGCGGGGGTCCTTGCAGTCGTCGGTGCCCGAGCGGGGCTTCTCACGCTAGGGGTTCGGCCCAGACGGCGCCGGGGAACTGAGCAAGGCCACCCGGTGGTCCAGACCCCGAGGTGGACTACTGCGTGATGCGATACGCGTCGAAGACACCCGGCACCGAGCGGACCGCTCGCAGCACGTTGTCGAGGTGCTTGGACTCGGCCATCTCGAAGGTGAACCGGCTCTTGGCCACCCGGTCCCTGGTGGTCGAGAGGTTGGCGCTGAGGATGTTCACGTGGGCGTCCGAGAGCACCATCGTGATGTCGGACAGCAACCGCGCCCGGTCGAGGGCCTCGACCTGGATGTTGACCAGGAAGGTCGACTGCCCGGTCGGCGCCCACTCCACCTCGAGCAGTCGTTCCGGCTGGCTCTGCAGACTCGTGGCGTTGGTGCAGTCGGTGCGGTGGACCGACACTCCCCCGCCCTTGGTGACGAAGCCGAGGATCTCGTCGGGCGGCACCGGCGTGCAGCACTTCGCCAGCTTCACCCACACGTCGGCCGCGCCCTTGACGATCACGCCGGCGTCGCCCCCGGCACTGACCTTGGACCGCGAGCGGCGCCCGGTGATGGTGACGCCCTCGGAGAGGTCCTCGGCGGCGCCGTCGTCGCCACCATGCAGGTCGATCACGCGTCGTACGACGGCCTGGGCGCTCAGGTTGCCCTCGCCCACGGAGGCGTAGAGAGCAGTGACGTCCGCGATCTTGAAGTGGATCGCGGCGAGGGTCAGGGACTCGTGGGTCAGCAGGCGCTTGAGGGGCAGGCCCTCCTTGCGCATCAGCTTGGCGATCTGCTCCTTGCCCTGCTCGATCGCTTCCTCGCGTCGCTCCTTGGTGTACCACTGGCGGATCTTGGAGCGGGCCCGCGGCGACTTGACGAAGGTCAGCCAGTCACGCGACGGCGCGGCGTTGGGCGCCTTGGAGGTGAACACCTCGACGACGTCGCTGTTCTCGAGCTGGGACTCCAGCGGGACGAGCCGTCCGTTGACCCGGGCGCCGATGGTGTGGTGCCCGACCTCGGTGTGCACGGCGTACGCGAAGTCCACCGGGGTCGCGCCGGTGGGCAGCGCGATCACGTCGCCGCGGGGAGTGAAGACGTAGACCTCGGCCCGGTTGATCTCGAAGCGCAGCGCCTCCAGGAACTCGCCCGGATCCTCCACGTCGCTCTGCCAGTCCAGCAACTGGCGGACCCAGGTCATGTCGTCGAGGTCGGCCGACTGGTCGGTGTCGACGCCGGCGCGGCCGTTCTCCTTGTACTTCCAGTGCGCGGCCACGCCGTACTCTGCGCGTCGGTGCATCGCGAAGGTCCGGATCTGCAGCTCCACCGGCTTGCCCTGAGGACCGATGACCGTCGTGTGCAGCGACTGGTACATGTTGAACTTCGGCATGGCGACGTAGTCCTTGAAGCGCCCCAGGACGGGGTTCCAGCGCGCGTGCAGGACACCGAGCGCGGAGTAGCAGTCGCGATCCTCGTCGACGAGGATGCGGATACCGACCAGGTCGTAGATGTCGGTGAACTCGCGTCCGCCGACGATCATCTTCTGGTAGATCGAGTAGTAGTGCTTGGGTCGGCCGGTGACCTTGGCCTTGACCTTCGCCTCCTTGAGATCCTGTTCGACCTGGGTGATCACCTGGGTCAGGAACTGACCGCGGGAGGGGGCACGCTCGGCGACGAGCCGCACGATCTCGTCGTAGATCTTGGGGTGAAGCGTGGCGAACGCGAGGTCCTCCAGCTCCCACTTGAGGGTGTTCATGCCCAGGCGGTGCGCCAGCGGGGCGTAGATGTCCAGGGTCTCGCGAGCCACCCGCTCCTGGGTCTCCGGCCGCACGTAGCGCAGTGTGCGCATGTTGTGGAGCCGGTCGGCCAGCTTGATGACGAGGACCCGGATGTCGCGCGACATCGCGACGATCATCTTGCGGATGGTCTCGGCCTGCGCGGAGTCGCCGTACTTGACCTTGTCGAGCTTGGTCACGCCGTCGACGAGGTGGGTGACCTCGTCGCCGAAGTCGGCGCGCAGCTGGTCGAGGGTGTACGGCGTGTCCTCGACGGTGTCGTGGAGGAGTGCTGCCACGAGCGTGGCCTCGGTCATGCCGATGTCCGCGAGGATGGTGGTGACCGCGAGCGGGTGGGTGATGTAGGGGTCGCCGCTCTTGCGCATCTGCGTGCCGTGCATCTTCTCGGCCGTGAGGTACGCGCGTTCGATCAGCGCGAGGTCGGCCTTCGGGTGGTTGGTCCGCACGGCCCGGAAGAGCGGCTCGAGGACCGGGTTGCCGGGCTGACTGCGCGTGCCCATGCGGGCCAGTCGCGACCGCATGCTGCGCGCGGACGTGACGGACTCGGGAGCGCGCTCGGCCGACGTCTCCTCGACGACTGTCGGCGCGCTCTGGTCCTCGGTCACGGGACCAGTCTAGGTGTGGTCACACGGTCATGAGGGCGGTCACGGGGAGGTCCCCGATCGTCGCCCGCCCGGGCAGGAAGCTCAGCTCCATCAGCACCGCCACGCCGACGACCGTGCCGCCGCAGCTCTCGACGAGCTCCTGGGTCGCCTTGACGGTGCCGCCGGTCGCGAGCACGTCGTCGACCAGGAGGACCCGGTCGCCCGGTGCGATCGCGTCACGGTGCAGCTCGAGGGTCGCCTCGCCGTACTCCAGGGAGTAGGAGACGGCGTGGGTCTCCCGGGGCAGCTTCCCGGCCTTGCGGACCGGGACGAAGCCGGCGCCCAGGGCCAGGGCCACGGGCGCGGCGAAGATGAACCCGCGCGCCTCCATGCCGACGACCTTGTCGACGCACGTGCCCCCTCCGGCATCCCGGCCGGCGTCTGCCAACGCCGAGACGACCACAGTGAAACCGGCGTGGTCGGCCAGGAGTGGGGTGATGTCCTTGAACACCACGCCCGCCTCGGGGAAGTCCGGGACGTCGACGACGAGGCGCTGCAACGCCTCGCGGGCGGCGTCGGTCACTTCTTGCCGCGCTTCGACCTCGTCTGACGGCTCGGCTGGACCCTGCCTGAGGCGCCGCTCTGGCCCACCGGGCCGCGTGCCGGCGGGGCGACCCGGCCGCGGCCGGATGCCTCGCTGCTGCTGCGGGTCGGTGCCACCGGCTCGGCGTCGGGGTCGTCCTCGTCGACGTCGAGGAGGACGTCGCCCTCGTCGCGCACGGGGAGGTCGTCCTTGAACACGGGGACCGAGGCGTACTTGTCGGCCTGGGCCCGCTTCCGGGCGCGGGCCCGGCGCTCGGCCTCCACGACCTCGGTCTCGCGGGACTTCAGGTGGGCGAGAAGCGGGGTGGCGATGAACACCGATGAGTAGACGCCCGCCGCCATGCCGACGAACAGCGCAAGTGCCAGGTCCTTGAGCGAACCCGACCCGAGCTGGACCGCGCCGACGTAGAGGATGCAGCCCACGGGGATCAGCGCGACGATCGAGGTGTTGATCGGACCGCACCAGCGTCTGGTTCACCGCGAGGTTGGCCGCGTCCGAGTACGACTTGTGGTCGGCCTTCATGCTGGCGGTGTTCTCGCGCACCTTGTCGAACACCACCACGGTGTCGTACAGCGAGAAGCCGAGGATGGTCAGGATGCCGGTGACGGTGGCCGGAGTGACCTCGAACCCGGACAAGGCGTAGACGCCGATCGTGATCACGACGTCGTGGGCGAGCGCGACCAGAGCAGCCACCGACATCTTCCACTGGCGGAAGTAGGCCCAGATGAAGAGGACGACGAGGACCAGGAAGACCACGAGTCCGATCGTCGAGCGCTCGGCGACCTCCGCGCCCCAGCTCGGGCCGATCTCCGACTGGGAGAGGTCGTCGGCCGTGACGCCCGTCGGTGTCGATGATGATCTGGACGACCTGGGCGCTCTCGTCCTCGGTGAGCGGCTCGGTCTGCACCAGGATCGCGTTGCTGCCGGACGTGGTCACCACCGGCGACGACGCATCGTCGATGCCGGACCCGGCTACCGCCGTGCGCAGCTCGTCAGCGGTGTCCTGGTTGGCCTGACTGGCCGGCAGCGTCACTTCGTACTCGGCGCCGCCGGTGAACTCGATGCCGTAGTTCAGGCCCTTGTAGAAGAGACCGGACAGCGCCACCAGCACGATGACCGCCGAGACGGAGTACCAGAGCCAGCGTCGGCCGACGAAGTCGATCGACTTCTTGCCGTTGTAGAGGTCGTTGCCAAGACGCGAGAACTTGCCCATCAGGCCTTCCCTCCCACGGGGAGCTGTTCGATGCCCAGGCTCTCGGCGTTGAGGCCGGAGAGCTTGTGCCCGGTGTTGAAGAACCTGAGCCTGCCGAGGAGCGAGACCATCGGGTGCGTGAACCAGAAGAAGACGACGAGGTCGATCAGCGTCGGCGAGGCCCAGACCGAACGCGAAGCCCTTCACCACGCCGGCGGCGAAGATGTAGAGCACCACCGCGGCCAGCAACGAGACCGCGTCGGCGGCCAGACAGGTGTTGCGGGCACGCGCCCAGCCGCTCTCCACGGCCACCCGCATCGACTTGCCGTCTCGCATCTCGTCCCGGATGCGTTCGAAGTAGACGATGAAGGAGTCCGCCGTGATGCCGACGGCCACGATCAGGCCGGCGACCCCCGGCAGGGACAGCGTGAACCCGGCTGCCTCACCCAGGAGCAGCACCATGGAGTACGTCGCCGTCGGCCGCGACCACCAGGGACGCGATGACCACCAGGCCGAGGCCGCGGTAGTAGAGCAGGCAGTAGAGCATGACCAGGAGCAGCCCGACGCCGCCGGCGGTCAGGCCCGCGGAGAGCTGGTTGCCGGCGAGGGACGGGCCGACCGACGTCGACCTGGGTGCTGTCGTCGTCGAAGGTGATCGGCAGCGCGCCGAACTTGAGGCTGGTGGCAAGGCCGGTGGCCTCGGCCTCCGTGAAGTCACCCGTGATCTGGGCCTCGCCGTTGGTGATGACACCGTTCATCGTCGGAGCCGAGATGATCGCGCCGTCGAGCACGATGGCGAACTGCTTCTCGGTGCCGAAGAGGCGCTGCGAGATCTCGGTGAACTTCTCGGTGCCCTCCCCGTTGAAGGACAGGTCGACCGCCCAGGCGACGCTCTGCTGCGGGATGCCGGCGCTGGCCGACTTCAGGTCGGTGCCCTCGATCATCGAGACCGAGAGGAGGTACTTGACGCCCTGCTCGTCGCAGGTGACCAGCGGCTTGTCCGGGTTGTCGTCGACGATGACCGGCTCGCCCGCAGCCGGGCACGTGAACTCCTGGAACGCCTTGACCGACTGCGCGTCGGGCTCGTCCATCCAGACCAGGGGCTCCGCCAGGTCGCTGCCGTCGGGCAGCTCGGCCGGAGAGGGCGACTCGGAGTCGCCCGGCGACTCCGAAGGCTGCTCCTCCGGAGTGCCCTTGTCCTTCTTCTTGTCCTTCTTCTTGTCCTTCTTGTCCGGGTACGACACCGGCGCACGGTTGCTGCCCTCGCCCTCGGGCGGGACCGTGACCTCAGGGCCGGGCACCGCGGGCTGCCCGGGCTGCTGAGGAGCGGCGCCGGCGGCACCGCAGCGGCCGTCGAAGTCGCTGCACGCGACCACGCGGAACCTGAGCTGGGCCTGTCGCTTGACCGTCTCGACGAGATCCGCCCGGCTGTCGCCGGGGATCTCGACGACGATCACGTTGGAACCCTGGGTGGCCACCTCGGCCTCGGTCACGCCGGAGCCGTTGACACGGCGGTCGATGACCTTGGCGGCCTCGGCCAGGTTGCTCTCGGTGACGTCGCCCTTGGCGACGAGGGTGATCCGGGTCCCGCCCTGGAGGTCGAGCCCCAGCTTGGGAGTCCAGTTGTCGGCCAGCGCCACCAGGCCGAACGGCGATCGCCAGCACTCCGAAGAACACCAGGAGCGTGCGTGCCGGACGCGGGGTCCTGCGGGCCATGTCAGCTCTCCTCAGGCTCGTCCGCGACGAGCTCGTCCTGGACGACCGAGGCGATGGCGCCGCGCGCGACCTTGATGGTCACGCCCGGGGCGATCTCCACCGTGAGGTGGTCCGCATCGGTCGTGGTGAGGCGTCCGAAGATGCCTGAGGTGAGCATCACCTCGTCCCCCACGTTCAACGAGCCCTGCATGCGCACAAGTTCCTTCTGGCGGCGAGAAGCCGGCCGAATGATCAGGAGCCAGAAGAGCAGGGCGATACCGACGATGGGCAACAAGGAGACGAGCTCCGGCACGACTGAACCTTCCGAGCGGGATGTTTGGGGCGCCGACCAGCCACGGGTCGACCGACGGTGAAGTGTAACCGGCACCACTCGTGGAGCCGGACTCAGTCCTCGAACAGCGGTGAGTCGGCGTCGGTGCCCATGGCTCCAGCGGGCGCGGAGAGCCCGAGGTGCTGCCAGGCCGCCGCCGTGGCCACCCGGCCCCGAGGCGTCCGGGCCAGGAATCCGCACCGGACCAGGAACGGCTCGGCCACCTCCTCGACAGTCTCGCGCTCCTCGCCCACGGCGACCGCGAGCGTGGACACGCCGACCGGTCCGCCGCCGAAGCGGCGGCAGAGCGCGTCGAGCACGGACCGGTCGAGCCGGTCGAGGCCGGACTCGTCGACCTCGTAGAGCTCGAGGGCACTGCGGGCGACGTCGAGCGTGACGATGCCGTCGGCTCGGACCTGGGCGTAGTCGCGCACCCGCCGCAGCAGCCGGTTGGCGATGCGGGGCGTTCCGCGGGAGCGTGAGGCGATCTCGGCAGCCCCCTCGGCGGTGAGCTCCACCCCCAGCAGGCCGGCGGAGCGGTGCACGATCAGGTCGAGCTCGGACGCGGCGTAGAACTCCAGCTGCGCGGTGAAGCCGAACCGGTCCCGGAGCGGACCGGGCAGGAGCCCCGCACGGGTGGTGGCGCCGACCAGCGTGAACGGCGGGATCTCCAGCGGGATCGCCGTGGCACCCGGACCCTTGCCGATGACGACGTCGACCCGGAAGTCCTCCATCGCCATGTAGAGCATCTCCTCGGCCGGCCGGGCCATCCGGTGGATCTCGTCGACGAACAGCACGTCGCCGTCATTGAGGCCGGACAGGATCGCGGCCAGGTCGCCGGCGTGGGTGATCGCGGGGCCACTGGTCAGCCGCAGCGGCGTGGTCATCTCGGCGGCGATGATCATCGCCAGGGTGGTCTTGCCGAGACCGGGTGGACCGGAGAGCAGCACGTGGTCGGGCGCGCGGCCGCGACGGCGGGCGGCCTCGAGCACCAGCCCGAGCTGGGCACGAACCCGGTGCTGACCGACCACCTCGTCGAGGGTCCGCGGTCGCAGGGCGGCTTCGACCGCCCGCTCGTCGCCGTCGGCCTCGGCCGCGGTCAACGACTGGAGATGGGCCTCTTCGGCGGCGTCGAGATGGTCCACGTCAGGCCCTGCTCAGGCTGCGCAGAGCGGCCCGGAGAAGGGCCGCGACGTCGGGTGAGCGGGTGTCGTGGTCGGCGGCCACGACGTCGATCGCCAGGTCGGCGTCCTTGGCCGACCAGCCCAGACCGACGAGCCCCTGGCGGACCTGACCGCGCCACGGCTCCTCCGCCGGCGCCGCGGGCGACCGGTGGTGGCCGCCGAGTGGGGTCCCCAGCCGGTCCTTGAGCTCGAGGATGATCCGCTGGGCGACCTTCTGGCCGATGCCCGGGACCCGGGTCAACGTCTTCACGTCATCGCCCGCCACGGCCACCCGGAGGTCGTCAGGCGTCAGCACCGCCAGCATCGCCTGGGCCAGCTTGGGGCCCACGCCTGACGCCGTCTGGACGAGCTCGAACGTGGACTTCTCGTCCTCGTCGAGGAAGCCGAACAGGGTCAGCGAGTCCTCGCGGACGATCATGCTCGTGGGGAGCGTCGCGGGGTGGCCGAGGCGCAGGGTGGCGAGCGTGCCCGGCGTGCACATCAGCTCCAGGCCCACCCCACCGACCTCGAGGACCGCACTGGTCAGGTTGACGGCGGCGACGTCGCCGCGGACGAACGCGATCACGAGGAGCTCCTTCGGCTGGCCACGGCAAGGCGCTGGGCCGCGAGCGCGGCATCGATCCGCGCCTGCGCACCGCCGCGCCAGATGTGGGTGATGGCGAGGGCGAGGGCGTCGGCGGCATCGGCCGGCTTGGGGGGCGCGTCGAGCCGCAGGATGCGGGCGACCATCGCGCCGACCTGCGCCTTGTCGGCACGACCGCTGCCGGAGACGGCCGCCTTGACCTCGCTGGGCGTGTGCAGGGCGACCGGCAGGCCGCGGCGCGCGGCTGCGACCAGCGCCAGCCCGCTGGCCTGGGCGGTGCCCATGATGGTGCTGGAGTCGGAGCGGGCGAAGACGCGCTCGACGGCGACGGCGTCCGGGGAGTACTCGTCGAGCCACGCCTCGATACCGGCCAGGATCGTGACCAGGCGCTGCGCCACCGGCACGTCGGCGCTGGTGCGCACGACGTTGACGTCGATCAGGGTGAGTGGTCGGCCGACCGTGCCGTCGACCACGCCCAGCCCGCATCGGGTCAGGCCGGGGTCGATCCCGAGCACGCGCATGAGTCGCCTTTCGTCCGAACATCTGTTCGGAGGCAACGCTAACCCGGTCGTACGACGGAACGCCGGACGACACGCGAGGTCTCAGGCCTCGAGCGACTCCATGATCTCGTCGGAGACGTCGAAGTTGGCGAAGATGTTCTGCACGTCGTCGAGGTCCTCGAGGGCGTCGATCAGCCGGAACACCTTGCCCGCCCCGTCGGCGTCCAGCTGCACCTGCATGTCGGGCACGAAGGACGCGTCCGCGGAGTCGTAGTCGACGCCGGCCGCCTGGAGGGCGCTGCGGACGGCCACCAGGTCGGTGGCCTCGGAGATCACCTCGAAGGACTCCCCCAGGTCGTTGACCGCGTCGGCACCGGCCTCGAGGGTGGCCTCGAGGATGTCGTCCTCGCTGACCTGCTTGCCCTCCTGGTCGACCGGGACGATGACGACGCCCTTGCGGTTGAAGAGGAACGACACCGAGCCGGGGTCGGCCAGCGAGCCGCCATTGCGGCTCATCACGGTGCGGACCTCCATGGCGGCCCGGTTCTTGTTGTCGGTCAGGCACTCGATCAGCATCGCCACGCCCGACGGTCCGTAGCCCTCGTACATGATCGTCTGGTAGTCAGCGCCCCCGGTCTCGGCGCCGGAGCCACGCTTGACGGCGCGATCGATGTTGTCGTTGGGCACCGACGACTTCTTCGCCTTCTGGACGGCGTCGTAGAGCGTCGGGTTGCCCGTGAGGTCACCGCCGCCCATCCGCGCCGCGACCTCGATGTTCTTGACCAGCTTGGCGAACATCTTGCCGCGCTTGGCGTCGACGGCGGCCTTCTTGTGCTTCGTGGTCGCCCATTTGGAGTGGCCAGACATGCGTCCCTCTTCTTATCCGTGCGTGACCAGATCCACGAACTGTGCGTGGATCCGGGAGTCGCCCCCCACCTCCGGGTGGAAGGACGTCGCCATCAGCGGGCCCTGCCGGACCGCGACGATCCTACCTGCGGCGGGCCCGTGGTCCACACGCGCGAGGACCGACACGTCGTCACCGACCTGCTCGACCCAGGGCGCACGGATGAAGACCGCGTGCACCGGGTCGTCGAGACCGGCGAAGTCGACGTCACCCTCGAAGGAGTCGACCTGCCGCCCGAAGGCGTTGCGCCGCACGGTGATGTCGAGTCCGCCGAGGGTCTCCTGGTCAGAGGTGCCGTCCTCGATGCGCTCGGCGAGCAGGATCATCCCGGCGCAGGTCCCGAACGCGGGCAGCCCGGACGCGATGGCTGCGCGGAGGGGGTCGAACAGGCCGAAGGTGCGCGCCAGCTTGACCATCGTGGTCGACTCCCCGCCCGGGATGATCAGGCCGTGACAGGCGTCGATCTCGGCGGGTCGGCGGACCGGAACGGCCGTGACTCCGAGCGCGTCGAGCATGCGCAGGTGCTCACGGACGTCACCCTGCAGGGCGAGCACGCCGATCGTCGAGGTCACGACGCGAGCCTAGGGCGGGGCCGCGACCTATCATCGAGCGCATGCGGCTTCCCCGATCCCACGCCCTGGTGACCGCTGCCCTGTCGGGGGTCCTGCTGGTCGGCTGCTCCGCCGCACCGGTGACGACGGTTCCCGATGCCGCGGCCCCCGGCGCCTCCGATTCCTCGGGCCGGACCGACCGGGTCGACGGCTGGCCCACCGCCTCTCCCCGGTCAGTCGGGTTTCGGCCGAAGCGCCTCACGGCGCTCGCGCGGGACGCGAAGCGGCTCGACAGCTCCTGCTACGCGGTGGTCCGCAACGGGCGCCTGGTCGATGACCGGAACTGGGGCGTGTCCCGGACCGCTCCCCGGGAGGTCTTCTCGGTCACGAAGTCGGTCACCAGCGCCCTGGTCGGGATCGCCGTCCGCGACGGTGACCTCGAGGTGGCTGATCGCGTGTCCCGCTACGTCCGTTCCTGGCGGGGCACGGACTCGCGCACGGTCACCGTCCGCAACCTGCTCGCCAACGACAGCGGCCGCTTCTGGTCGCTGCAGTCGGACTACTTCGACCTGGGTGGGTCGCCCAACCGCACGAAGTACGCCGTCGAGCTCTCCCAGCAGCACGAGCCCGGCTCGGCCTGGGCCTACAACAACGCGGCCATCCAGGTGCTCGACCGGGTGCTCACGAAGGCGACCGGCCTGCCCACGAGCGAGTTCGCCACCGAGCGGCTGTTCGCACCCCTCGGCATGACCCACACGCGGATGACCAAGGACACCAGCGGTCGGTCGACCAACACCTACTTCGGGCTCCAGACCACCTGCCTCGACCTCGCCCGCTTCGCCCAGCTGTACCTGAAGCAGGGCAAGGTCCGGTCGGAGCGGATCCTGTCCGAGAGCTTCGTCAAGCGGTCGGTCGGCGGCCCGTCCACCGATCACAACGCCGCCTACGGTCACCTGTGGTGGCTCAACCGCCGCGGGCAGCTGCGCGGAGCCACCGATCCCGTCGACGAGGACGGTCAGCCGCTCGAGACACGTGCGGGTCGACTCGTCCCCGGCGCACCGGCGTCGCTCTACTCGGCGATCGGCCTCGGGGGTCAGATCGCCATGGTGGACCCCCGCTCGCGGACGATCGTGGTCCGCCTGGGCGCGTCGTCCTCGGACGCGGAGCAGCCCTACGGGCTGGCAGATGCCGCCCGGGTCGTCACGTGGGCGCTGCGCTGACCGACTGCCGGGTGGGCGACTACCAGCCGCGCTCCGCGAGCCGGTGCGGCTGCGGGATCTCCTCGACGTTGATGCCGACCATCGCCTCGCCCAGGCCACGCGAGACCTTGGCGATCACGTCGGGGTCGTCGTGGAACGTGGTCGCCTCGACGATCGCGCGTGCCCGCTGCTCGGGGTTGCCGGACTTGAAGATGCCCGAACCCACGAACACGCCCTCGGCGCCCAGCTGCATCATCATCGCCGCGTCCGCAGGCGTCGCGATGCCACCCGCGGTGAAGAGCACGACCGGGAGCTTGCCCGCCGCGGCGACCTCCTTGACCAGGTCGTAGGGGGCCTGGAGCTCCTTCGCCGCGACGAACAGCTCGTCGGCCTCCATGCCCTGGAGGCGACGCAGCTCGGCGCGGATGGTGCGCATGTGGGTGACGGCGTTGGACACGTCGCCGGTGCCGGCCTCGCCCTTGGACCGGATCATCGCCGCGCCCTCGGTGATCCGGCGCAGCGCCTCACCCAGGTTGGTCGCACCGCAGACGAAGGGCACCGTGAACTGCCACTTGTCGATGTGGTTGGCGTAGTCGGCCGGGGTCAGCACCTCGGACTCGTCGATGTAGTCGACACCGAGGCTCTGCAGCACCTGCGCCTCCGCGAAGTGCCCGATCCGGGCCTTGGCCATCACCGGGATCGAGACCGTCTCGATGATCGAGTCGATCATGTCCGGGTCGCTCATCCGTGAGACGCCGCCCTGGGCACGGATGTCGGCCGGCACCCGCTCCAGCGCCATCACGGCGACGGCGCCGGCGTCCTCGGCGATCTTGGCCTGCTCGGCCGTGACCACGTCCATGATCACGCCACCCTTGAGCATCTCCGCCATGCCGCGCTTCACGCGGTTCGTGCCGGTGCCGGCGGAGCTGGATTCGGGCGCGTTCTCGATGACGTCGTTCATGCCGCCATCGTACGGCGACACGCCCGGCTCACCGCATCCGGGGAGACGGTCAGGAGGCGGCGCGGGCGAGCGCCTGGCGGCGTACGACCCAGATCCGCTGGACGACGGTCACGGTGGCCGCGACGGCCAGCACCCACAACGAGATGTGCAGCAGGACAGGCAGGTCGAGCACGTCCGCGAAGAACATCGGCACCAGCAGGCCGACGAGGCGATCGGGCCGCTCGGCGATGCCCGACCTTGGCGTCGTAGCCGAGCACGTCGGCCTTGGCGCGGGCGTAGGACGTCACCGCCCCCATCCCGAGGATGACGAGGGTCAGGACGAGGTAGAGCCGGTCCTCGGCCTGCCAGGCGAAGTAGCACGCGACGCCACCGAAGAGCGCCGCGTCGGCGACCCGGTCGAGCGTCGAGTCGAGGAAGGCTCCGAAGTCGTCGGTCCGACCCATCTTGCGGGCCATGGCGCCGTCGACGAGATCGCTGAAGACGAACGCCGTGACCACGAGCACGCCCTGCCAGAGCATCCCCTGGGGGAAGAACACCAGCGCGCCGGCCGAGACCCCGAGGGTGCCGACCACGGTCACCGCATCAGGGCTGACGCCCAGACGGATGAACAGGTTGATGAAGGGCGCCAGCATGACGCCCTGCCAGAAGTTCTTGAAGCGATCCAACATGGTGGCGGCAGGCTAGCGGGTGAACCCAGCAGCAGAACGACCGGCATCCGCGGTGAGCAGGCGTACTGTGACGGGCACGGAGCCAGTCAGGCTTCCGACCAGGGAGCCACGATGAGCGACAAGTCGCCTCGGCAAGGCATGACCAAGAAGACCGGCAAGTCCATCAAGGAGAAGCGCGCCGAGAAGCGGGCCAAGGGTTCCGAAGGATCGTTCTCCGACAAGCCCGACCACAAGCACAAGTGACTCTCCTGGGGCTGGGGATCATCGGGACCTCGGCCAAGGAGAACGAGCACCGGCTCCCCCTGCACCCCGATCACCTGGCGACCCTCGACGCCGACCTGCGCGCGCAGATCACCCTCGAGCACGGGTACGCCGAGAAGTTCGGCGTTCCCGACGCCGAGCTGGCCGAGCTGGTCGCCGGCTTCGCGTCCCGCGAGGAGATCCTCGCGAGCTCCGACGTGGTCCTGCTGCCGAAGCCGCAGCACGCCGACGTCGCGGCGCTGGGCGTGGGCAAGGTGTTGTGGGGCTGGCCGCACTGCGTCCAGGACACCGCGTTGACCCAGATCGCCATCGATCGCGAGCTCACGCTGATCGCGTTCGAGGCGATGAACCACTGGACGCGGGACGGCCACGTCGGGCTCCACGTCTTCCACAAGAACAACGAGCTCGCCGGATACTGCTCGGTGCTCCAGGCGATGGAGCTGGCCGGCATCACGGGCGACTACGGTCGCCGCCTGAGCGCCGTCGTGATCGGTTTCGGCGCCACCGCGCGGGGGGCGGTCACCGCGTTGAAGGCGCACGGCGTCCACGACGTCGTCGTGCTCACGACGCGTGGGGTCGCCGCTGTGGGCGCCCCGATCCACTCGGTCCTGGTGCGGCAGTTCGACCACGAACCGGACGAGCCGACGGTGAGTCACGTCATCACCGAGCGCGGCCGGATGCCGCTGGCGCCGTACCTCGCCGAGAACGACATCATCGTCAACTGCACCCTGCAGGACACCGCCGCGCCGCTGACCTATCTGCGCGAGGAGGACCTCCCCGCCTTCCGGCGCGGCAGCCTGATCGTGGACGTGTCGTGCGACGAGGCGATGGGCTTCAGCTGGGCACGCCCCACCACGTTCGACGACCCGGTGTTCGAGGTCGGCGACGGGATCTCCTACTACGCCGTCGACCACAGCCCGTCGTACCTCTGGAGCTCGGCAACCTGGGAGAACAGCGCCGCCCTGCTGCCGTTCCTGCGCACGGTCCTCGAGGGGCCGGCCGCGTGGGCGGCCGACGAGACGGTGAACCGCGCCATCGAGATCCAGGACGGGAGGGTCGTCAACCCGGCGATCCTGGCGTTCCAGGGTCGGGTCGCACCGCACCCCCACGCGGTGGCCTGAGCGGATCTACCAGGCGGCGGCGAGCAGGTCGCGGGTGTCGACCAGCAGCTCGGGCAGGGTCTTGGTCCGGCCGATGATGGGCATGAAGTTCTGGTCGCCGGGCCAGCGGGGCACGACGTGCTGGTGCAGGTGCGCGGAGATGCCGGCGCCGGCGACGGCTCCCTGGTTGAGGCCGATGTTGAAGCCCTGCGCGCCCGACACCGCGCGGACCACCGTCATCGCCCGGCGGGTGAGGTCGGCCATCTCCGCGGCCTCCTCGTCGGTGGTCTCGGTGTAGTCGGCGATGTGGCGGTAGGGGCAGATCAACAGGTGGCCGGGCGAGTACGGGTAGAGGTTCAAGACGGCGTACACCAGCCGTCCGCGGGCCACGACCAGGCCGTCCGGGTCGGTCCCGCCGGGGACCCGGCAGAACGGGCACTCCCCCGCCGAAGCGTCGGCCGGCTTGTTCTCGCCGCGGATGTAGGCCATCCGGTGGGGGGTCCAGAGCCGGTCGAGGCCGTCCGCGTCGCCCACGCCGTCCTGGAGCATCGTCTCGTCACCCATGGTGCTGGATCCTAGGCTCAGGCCCATGAACGCTCCGACCCTCCGCCCCGCGACCGCCGACGACGCCACCGCCGTCGCCGACCTGTGGCACCGCGGACTGGCACGACGCCCACCCCGGGCACGTCCCCGACGGCCTCACCTCGGCCCGCACCCGGGAGGCGTTCGGCGAGCGAGCCCCACTGCGGACCGTCGACACCACCGTCGCCGAGGTCGACGGCACGGTGGCCGGCTTCGTCATGGTCGTCGGCGACGAGGTCGAGCAGGTGTACGTCGAGGCCGGTCACCGGGGCAGCGGTCTCGCCGGGAGGCTGCTCGACGAGGCCGAACGGCAGGTCGCCGAGAGCGGGCACGCCGTGGCCTGGCTGGCTGTGGTCGACGGGAACGCCCGGGCCCGCGGCGTTCTACGCCTCTCGGGGCTGGGAGGACGCGGGCGAGCTGCCCTACGAGGTGACCGCGGGCGGCACGACGTACGTCTCTCCCTGCCGGCGCTACGTCAAGACGGTGCGCTGAGGTCAGAACTGGTGGAACCAGCGCCCGAGGCGCTGCTCCTGCCCCGGGCAGGTGACGTTCTGGTCGCGGGCGGCCTCGACCCACTGACCCAGGACGGCCTCGCCACCCTGGATCGACCAGTCCCGGCCGCAGCGCGCGAGCGCCTCCGCCCGCGACGTCTGACCGGCGGCCCGCCACTCCGGCAGGCCGAGCGCGAGGTCGCCGACGATGGCTTGCCAGAGCGCGGGTGTGGAGTAGACGCCGACGCGGTAGCCGGTATCTGCGTAGGCCGACACCGCGCCTTCGACGACCGCGGCGTTGGCGACGACGTCCGGGCTCCACTCGAAGTCGGCCACCGGCTCGACGTCGACCCAGATCACCGGGGTGTTGAGCCCGGCCCGGCGCAGTCCGGCGACGTTGATCAGCGCCTGCTGGTAGCCGGTGTTCGCGAGTGCGCCGAGGGCCGTGGACCCGTCGTAGGGCCCGTCCCGGCCGTGCTGCTCGACCCGCGCGTCGCTCGGCTGGCTCGCGACGGCGTACGCCGCAGCCATCAGCCGCCGCTCGCGTACCCACGCGACCTGCTCGGCCAGGCACGGGTTCGAGGTGAAGCCGGGACCGTTGGTCAGGCCGATCACCACGAACTCGGCCTGCGGCAGCGGCATCGGGGCGCCGAGAGTGCGCCGCTCGGGAATCCCCATCCCGCGCGGACACTGCGGCCAGCTGACGTCCGCACCGAGGACGGGCTCGGAGCGGGGCTCGGGCGTGCGCGGCGGTGGCAGGGCCGCTGCTGCCTGCTCAGCGAGTGCTGCGAGAGCCGCGAGCTCGGCCGCCCGCGGATCCTGCGTCGGCTCCACCACCGAGGTCGGGCGGCGCGGCTTGGCCGGGCCGGCCTCGTCCTCCGCCGGCGTGGCCCCGTCGGTGCACCCCAGCAGGAGGCCTGCGGCCACGAGCAGGCCCGCCGTCCGCAGGAGCACCGGACTCAGACCTGCGTGCGCGAGGAGACCGCTGTCAGCACGCGCGCAATCGCCTCGTCGATCGGGACGCCGTTGTCCTGGCGGCCGTCGCGGTAGCGGAAGGAGACGGCACCGGCCGCGAGGTCGTCGTCGCCGGCGATCACCATGAACGGCACCTTCTGCAGCTGGGCGTTGCGGATCTTCTTCTGCATCCGGTCGTCGGAGTCGTCCACCTCGACCCGCAGACCCGCGGCCTGCATACGCCGGGTGACGTCGTACAGGTAGTCGTTGTGCCGCTCCGCGATCGGGATGCCCTGCACCTGGACCGGCGCGAGCCAGGGCGGGAAGGCGCCGGCGTAGTGCTCGACGAGGACGCCGAAGAACCGCTCCAGCGAGCCGAACTTGGCCGAGTGGATCATCACCGGCTGCTGACGGGTGCCGTCAGCCGCCTGGAACTCGAGCTCGAAGCCCTTCGGCTGGTTGAAGTCGTACTGGATGGTCGACATCTGCCAGGTCCGGCCGATCGCGTCGCGGCACTGGACCGAGATCTTCGGGCCGTAGAACGCGGCGCCGCCCGGGTCGGGGACCAGCTCGAGGCCGGAGCCGGTGGCGACGTCCTCGAGGATCTTCGTGGCGGTCACCCAGTCCTCGTTGGAGCCGACGAACTTGTCGGGCTTGGCGTCGTCACGGGTGGACAGCTCGAGGTAGAAGTCGTCGAGGCCGAAGTCCTTGAGCAGGCTGAGCACGAAGTCGAGCAGGTGCTTGATCTCGGCGGGTGCCTGCTCCGGGGTGACGTAGGAGTGGGAGTCGTCCTGCGTCATGCCACGGACCCGGGTCAGACCGTGCACCACGCCGGACTTCTCGAACCGGTAGACCGAGCCGAACTCGAAGAGGCGGAGCGGCAGCTCACGGTAGGACCGCCCGCGCGACCTGAAGATCAGGTTGTGCATGGGGCAGTTCATGGCCTTGAGGTAGTAGTCGCTGCCCTCCATCTGCATGGGCGGGAACATCGTGTCCTTGTAGTACGGCAGGTGCCCGGAGGTGTGGAACAGCCCCTCCTTGGAGATGTGCGGGGTGCCGACGTACTGGAAGCCCTCCTCGATGTGGCGCTGGCGGACGTAGTCCTCCATGACCCGCTTGATCACGCCGCCCTTGGGGTGGAAGACCACCATCCCCGAGCCGATCTCGTCGGGGAAGCTGAACAGGTCGAGGTCGCGGCCGATCTTGCGGTGGTCGCGGCGCTCGGCCTCCTCGATCCGGTGGAGGTGCTCCTCGAGCGCCTCCTTGGACTCCCAGGCGGTGCCGTAGATGCGCTGGAGCTGCTTGTTCTTCTCGTCGCCGCGCCAGTACGCCGCCGCGGAGCGCATCAGCTTGAACGCGGGGATCCGCTTCGTGGTGGGCAGGTGCGGGCCGCGGCACAGGTCGCTCCACGCCACCTCGCCCTTGCGGTTGAGGTTGTCGTAGATCGTGAGCTCGCCGGCACCGACCTCGACGCTCGCACCCTCGGCCGCGTCGTCAGACTTCCCTGAACCCTTCAGGCCGATCAGCTCGAGCTTGTAGGGCTCGTCCTGGAGCTCGGTCAGGGCATCCGCGTCGGTGGTGACCCGACGGGAGAACTTCTGGCCCTCCTTGACGATCTTGCGCATCCGGGTCTCGATCTTCTCGAGGTCCTCGGGCACGAACGGGGTCTCGACGTCGAAGTCGTAGTAGAAGCCGTTCTCGACCGGGGGTCCGATGCCGAGCCTGGCGTCCGGGAAGAGGTCCTGGACGGCCTGCGCCATCACGTGGGCGGTGGAGTGACGCAGGATGTCGCGCCCGTCCGCGCTGTCGATCGCCACGCCCTCGACCTCGTCGCCGTCGGCGAGCTCGTGGGCGAGGTCGCGCAGCTCCCCTCCGTCGGTCGAGCTTGTCGAGACCCTCGCCGCGATGACGGTGGGGTCCTCGGAGAAGAGCTCCCAGGCCCTGGTGCCCGTCGTGACCGTCCGCTCCTCACGCACATCGGCGTGGACGAGGACGACCTTGATGTCGGACACGACGGTTTCTCCTTGGCTCGGGTGCAGATGCACTGACCGTTCGATGTTATCGAGCGGGAGCCACGCCTTTTCCATCGGCGGCGCCCGGGGTGGGCGATCTGGAGGTCAGACCGGTGGTGCCGGGTCGCCGCCCGGCTGCACGACGTACCAGTTGCCTCCGTTGAGGAAGACGTCGTGACACCTCACCTCGCGCTTGCCTTCGTGTGCGTAGAAGTAGAGGGGATGGTCGTTGTAGGTGACCTGCATCGTGCCGTCGGACCTCTCGGTGGTGCCGAGCAGCGAGCGGGAGACGCCCGGGCCGGCCACCGGCTTCCCGCTGGTCAGGACCGGGGGCCACGCCTCGGCGCACGCGTCGTAGCACCGGGGCTTCGAGGTCGTCTCGACGTCGAAGAGGTAGATCGCCTGCCCGGTCCGGTCGAAGAGCATGGCCCCGAACTCGCTGTCGGCGGACGACGATCCTGGTCCCCCGTGCCGACGTCTCGGTCACCGATGAGGTCGGCTCCTCCGTGGGGGTGGGGGTGGGGGTGGGGGTGGGGGCGTCCGCCACCCGGTCGGTCGGGCTCGTGGTCGACGGGGAGGGTGCCGTCGCGGGCGCCGGGTCGTCACCGCAGCCGGTCAGCAGTGCCAGCAGCACCATCGCGGCGCAGAGTCGGGTCGGCATGAGTGAAGTCTGCCCCCGACGGCAAGGGCGAGCCATCACGACGGAGAGCGCCGGGGCCATAATCTCCCTCGTGAGCGTTGACGTCACCGTGCAGACCACGATCCAGCGACCGCCCGAAGTCGTCGCGGCGTTCGCGGGCGACCCCACCAACGTGACGGAGTGGTACGCCAACATCAGGTCCGTGGAGTGGCAGACCCTGCCGCCGGTCGCTGTCGGTTCGCGCATGGACTTCGTGGCCCATTTCCTCGGGAAGCGTCTGGCCTACACCTACGAGGTGGTCGAGCTCGAGGCGGAGCGCCGACTGGTGATGCGCACCGCGGACGGCCCGTTTCCCATGGAGACCACCTACACCTGGGAACCGGCCGGGGTGGGGGCCACGACGATGAGCCTGCGCAACGTGGGCGAGCCATCGGGCTTCTCCCGGGTGGCGGCGCCGGTCATGGAGCTCGCGATGAAGAGGGCGACCACCAAGGACCTCGCGAGGCTCAAGGCGTTGCTCGAGACCGACGACGCAGCCGGCTGACGGTGCTCAGGCACGCCTGTCGGCACAGGCCTGGAAGTGCGGGAGGAGTCCGGCCCAGCCGCCACGGTTGGCGTCGCGCCAGGAGGCGCCCTGGTCGCCGAGCCGGTCCCATCCGGAGTGCTCGATCCGGATCCGGCTGCCGCCGTCGCCGACGTCCTCGAACTTCACCAGCACGTCCGTCGCAGCCTCGCGGGTGCGCCGGATGAACCAGAGGTAGCCGAGACGGGTGGGCGGATCCCACTCGGTGACCTCACCCCAGTCGATCTCACGACCATCGCTCGTGCGCTCGAAGATGCGGCCGCCGATGCCCGGTTCGAGGTGCACGGTGGCTGAGGGGTCGTCCGAGGTGTGATGCCCCGGCGGCCACCACAGCCCGAACCTCTCGGTCCACGTGGCGAAGGCGTGGGTGGCGGTGCACCGGAGCTCCAGCTCGACGAGCAGCGGTTCGATCCCGGGCGATCCTTTCATGGGAGCGCCGTCGCGCCGGTGGTGTCCGTCGTGTTCTCCGCGACCAGACGCAACCGCGCTGCGGCTTCCCCCCAGACCCGCTCCAGGTACGCCCGGATGACCTCAAGCCCTTCGTCGCGGACGTGATAGACCCGCCGCGTCCCGTCGGCCACCTCCGCGACGAATCCGGCTTCCTTGAGCAGCCGCAGGTGACGCGAGACAGCCGGCCTGCTCACCGGCAGCTGGTCGGCGAGGACTGCCACCGACTGTGGGTCGCGGCCGAGCAGCTCGAGGATCCGCCGACGTATCGGGTCGCCGAGAGCGTCGAACGGGTCCGTGGCCGCGTTCGCGGTCACCCTCGCTCGCACCTGGACTTGAGCCCGTCCACGAACGTGTCGAAGGAGGGTTGAAGGTCGGGCATGCGCTTGCTCATCGGGCCCAGAAGTGGTCCGGTGAACTGCTCGTGCATGTCGAACTCCGAGCCGGCCGCAGCCGCGGTCACCCGGAAGGTGCGGACGCCCTTGAACAATCCCAGCGGCATTCCGCCGGTCCACGTCATCACGTGAGCGGCGCTGTCGAGTGCGACGCGCACCGGAAAGGCGCGCCCCGGACTGACCTCGCTGTAGACCTTGACCTTCCCGCCGTCACGCGCGGTCCCCTCGACCTTGGTGACCCCGGAGTCCCACGACGGCCAGGCGTCAGTGTCGAGCAGGGTGGACCACACCTCGTCGGGTGGTGCGTCGATGTGCCGGTGCGCGTGGAACTCCACGATGACCTCCTCGGTAACGGGAGAGTTACCGTAACACTACAGTTACGGAGCGGGATGGTTCGCGTTGCCGACGAAGACCGCGAGCGACCGAGAGACGTCCCCGTGAGTCGCGTCGACGTACGCCGACGGACCAATCGCACCAGCCATGCCTCCCCCCACGCGTGGCGAGAGGTCGCCCGGACCTGATTGGTCCGTCCGACTACGTGGCCGGTGCTTTCCTCGGGGAAAGTCCCTCTGAACTCTGTGACTTCTGGTGGGCGATACTGGGTTCGAACCAGTGACCTCTTCGGTGTGAACGAAGCGCGCTACCACTGCGCCAATCGCCCGCTGGGTTGCGGAGCGAAACCCTAGCGCATGGCCTGGGGGCGGCCGCATTCCGGGGATCTCGATCGTGAGCGATTTCGGGGAACGATTTGGAGATGCGTCATACCTCGCTCACTCTGACGTCTTACTCTCGAACCCCGGGAAGAGGAGTGGCATGTCGCAGCAAC
Source organism: uncultured Actinomycetota bacterium (assembly GCA_963834235.1). Taxonomy (GTDB): domain Bacteria; phylum Actinomycetota; class Actinomycetes; order Propionibacteriales; family Nocardioidaceae; genus Nocardioides. The sequence continues at coordinate 96,093 of CAWIAS010000008.1, read as the reverse complement.
CGATGGCGCGCGTTCTTGCGCAGGACCTCTTCCTCCGGTGCATCGATCCCGACGGCTCGTGCCGCGACGTCCCCGCGAGCTTCAGCTACGACCCCGCCGACCCGTACGCCGTCTGGGTGTCGATCCCGTGGCTCGACGAGCGGGTCCGCTGGGGTGTGTGTCGGAACCTGGTCTCACGTGGCCTGACCGACCCGGTCGGCGAGGGTGACGTGCAGATGTGGCCGAGCACCAACGAGGACGGCCGCGGCATCGTCGTGATGGACCTGTGGTCCGACGACCACCACTTCGTGGCCGAGGTCTCGACCCGCGAGCTCTACCGCTTCCTGACCCGCACCCTGGCGGCCGTGCCGTTCGGCTCCGAGCGACTGCACCTCGACGTCGACCTGCTGATCGCCGACCTGCTTTCACAGGCCGAGTAGCTCCGGCTCCCGCCGGCGCCACACCGCCCGTGCCTCCTGGGTCACCGGACCCGGGGCCGGCAGCTCGCGGTCGTCCCAGCGTTCGACCGCCTGCACGTCGCGCGTCGTCGACACCAGGAACACCTCGCTGGCCGACCCGACGGTCTCGATCGGCTCGTCGACCTCGACGCCGCCGTACCACTCGAGGACGAGCTTGCGGGTGACGCCGGCCAGGCAGCCGCTCGCCAGGGTGGGGGTGCGCAGCTCCCCGTCGACGACGTAGAAGACGTTGGTCCCCGTCCCCTCGCACAGATGGCCGGCGAGGTTCGCGAAGATCGCCTCGCTCGCGCCGCGCCGCTTGGCCTCGGCCAGGGCGACGACGTTCTCGGCGTACGACGTCGTCTTGAGGCCGGCGAGGGCCCCGCGCTCGTTGCGTGGCCACGGGACGGTCGCGACCGACGTGCTGGCCGGCCACTCCCCCATCGCGTCCGCGACGACGATCAGGGTCGGGGGCGCGTCCCCCCGCCCGGAGCCCAGGGGGGCAGGTCCCCCGGTGTAGGTGATCCGGATCCTGCCCAGCGGCAGGTCCTGGCCGTCGAGGACAGCGGCGACCCCTCGGCGTACGGCGTCCTCGTCGACGTCGGGTAGCCCCAGTCCGGCGGCGCTGCGCCCGAGGCGCTCGAGGTGGCGGGTCAGGGCGAATGGCTGTCCGGAAACGACCTTGATCGCCTCGAAGACACCGTCGCCGACCGTCAGTCCGTGGTCGGTGACCCCGACCGCCGGGGCACCCGGCTCGGGCATGAGTTGACCGTTGATCCAGGCGCGCATGAGCCCACTCTAGAAGGCATGTCAGGCCTCGATCCGGGGCGAACACGCGTGGCCGGGGGGGATTTTGCGGCGGTGACCGCATCGGCTACTGTTCCTTTCGCACCTGGCCCCCGGGCCGGGAACGCAAGCGGACGTAGCTCAGTTGGTAGAGCGCAACCTTGCCAAGGTTGAGGTCGCGAGTTCGAGCCTCGTCGTCCGCTCGGAGAGGTCTCTCCCTGGTTTGGCCTCCACGGTGGGTTGGCCGAGAGGCGAGGCAACGGACTGCAAATCCGTGTACACGGGTTCAAATCCCGTACCCACCTCCACGTCCCACCGAAGACAACTCAAGAGCACGGGCGATTGGCGCAGTGGTAGCGCGCTTCCCTGACACGGAAGAGGTCACTGGTTCAAACCCAGTATCGCCCACCAGCACACATGCAGGTCACAGGCCGGTTCCCCTAGGGGAGACCGGCCTTCGTGCGTCCAGCGGGCAGTCGACCTGAGCCAATCTCCGAGGTGGGAAGTTGTCCGCCGGGACGAGGTCGGAAGTCAGCAAGCAGAACGGCCCCGTCCTCCTGGGAGAGCGGCACCGCCTCGTCATGCCTGCAAGCCGGGTTCGGTGTCTCCGACAAACCCGGGAGAGGGTCGGAACCACGAAACGGGCGGGGTCACAGTTCGGGATCGGAGCGAGCGCCAGCCAGGCGCAGCCACTCGCGGCGGAATGCCGGGCGTCCGGGGACCACGCGGCACAGGCCCTCCAGTGCGCGTCGCCGAACGTCGAGTGAGGTGTGGATCACATGTTCAGCCTTCCCCTTGCCAGCAGGCCCAAACCACGACGAGTGGGTGGAAGGGGATCCGTCCCTGCACACCTGCACGTCGGCACGCACGGCTCGTCCGGCTTGCAGCCACTCAGTCCAGGCAGAACTCGTTGCCCTCGACGTCCTGCATCACCAGGCACGACTCGTTCTCCTCGTCGGCGACCAGGAGCCGCACGCGGGTCGCGCCCAGCGGGAGAAGTCGCGCACACTCTGCCTCGAGCGCGGCCAGACGCTCCTCACCCACGAGGCCGGTGCCGACCCGTACGTCGAGGTGCATCCGGTTCTTCACGACCTTGTGCTCGGGGACGCGCTGGAAGAACAGTCGCGGTCCCACACCCGAAGGATCGATGCAGGCGACCGCAGCCGCCGGCGCCGGAGCTGCGACGTACCCCAGCGCCTCGCACCAGAACCGGACGAGGCGGTCCGGCTCCGCACAGTCGAAGGTGACCTGGAACTCCTTGACCGGTGTCATCGGTCCACCCTAGGGCGCGCCTGCCGAGGATTCACGCCGAGCTGACCAGCGCTAGTGCTCGTAGGACGACGGTCCGGGATCGAACTGGCGGGCGGACGCGGGCGCGAAGCCGTTCTGCATCCCCCAGCTCACTGCCTCGACCCGGCGGGTCGCGCCGATCTTGCGATAGCCGGTCCGGATGTAGGTCTTCACCGAGTTGATGCTGACGAAGATGGTCTCGGCGATCTCATGGTTGGAGAGGCCCTGGGTGACGAACGCCAGGACCTCGGCCTCGCGGGGCGACAGCCCCTCGTCCTGACCGGGCCAGTCCACGCCGGCTGCGGCTTCGTCGCCGTCGATCGATGAGTGGGTGCGCACGACGATCTCGCCGTCGCGGATGGCCTCGAGGGCGTCCACGACCTCCTTCGCCTTGAGCGCCTTCGACAGGTAGCCGGCAGCACCGGCCGCCAGCGCGCTGGCGACGCTCTCGCGGGGCAGCCCCCATGAGAACAGGACGACCGGCGCCGCGCACTCGCGAACAAGCTCCGTCAGCGCCTCGCCCTCACGTGGCAGCTGACCGAAGGTGTCGACGAGCACCACGTCCACGTCGCTGAGGACGGAGGTCTGCGCGTTGATCTCGACGACGTGCACCCGGTCACGATGGTCCTCCAGCATGGCCGCCAGGCCCGAGACGACGATCTCGTAGTCGTTCACGATCGCCAGCCGAACAGGGGCCGCTACACCCGGTGTCATGCGCCAAATCCTAGTGAGCCGCAGCGTTCGGAGAAAAGTCCTCCAGCCGAAATGTGGCGCAGATGACCGCGGTCGGGAAATAGAAGAACCGCTGGCGTCTCGGGTCGCCAGCGGTTCGGTTCCCACGGTAGGCCGACCCTGCCCCGGAAAAGAGCAGGACCACGAAAATTCGCGGCAGTGGTCCAGTCCGGGCGCACTGCGGCGCAGCGCCCCCATGGTCAGAAGGTGAGGTACAACCCCACCAGGCACGGCACGAATCCGAGAGCGAGCCACGGCGTGAGGACGGACTTCTGGTGAATGCCCCTCGCGGCCGCGACGGCTCCCACACCGATCAGCCCGGCGATGATGTTGAGGCCGACCTTCCCCACGTCACCGCGGGCATCGTCGAGGAAGATCGCGGCGAGGATCAGACCGGCCGACAGGTGCAGGATCGTGGTGACGGCGAGCGCCGAGAGCACCCACTTCTGGACCTGGCCGACACTCATCGGCTCCTGCGAGCCGCGCGATCGAGGATTCGAGGGGTCCATGAGGTGGCGGCGGACACGCGGTGGAGCAGGCTGCTCGGTCATCGCCTCCAGTGTCTCAGCCGGCACCAGGAAGCGTGAATTCGAAGACGGTGCCACCGTCCGCACCGTCGCGCGCGGAGATGGAGCCGCCGTGCCTGACCACGATCCTGCGGGAGATGGCCAGTCCCAGACCGGTGCCCTGGTAGCGTCCCCGCGTGCGCGCGGTGGAACTCGTCGAAGACGCTCTCGTGCTCCCCGGGCGGCAGGCCGATGCCGTTGTCCGCCACGCTGACGGTCACCCGATTGTCGGGGCCGCGCTGCCCGCTGACGACAACGTCGGGTCGCACACCGTCGGCGACGTACTTCAAGGCGTTCCCGATCAGGTTGTCGAGCAGCTGCTCGACCAGGACGGCGTCTGCCACGACCGGAGGGATCTCCCGGCAGAACACCACGGTGCTGGCGTCGCGAGCCGCGGCGATCCTCAGCACCATCTCGCGCAGCTCGAGCTGCTGCGGGACCAGCTCGCCGTGCTGGCTGGTCGCGTGCCCGAGCAGGTGCACGACCAGACCGTTCATCCGGTCTGTCGACGCCCGCACCCGGTCGACGAACTCCTGGACCAGCTCCCGATGGAGGTCTCCGGCGTCGGTCTCGTCCTCGAGCAGCTCGATCCAGCCCCTGATCGCGGCCAGCGGGTTCTGCAGGTCATGGGCGACCACACCGGCGAAGGCGGCCAGCTCAGCCCGTTGTGCGTGCTCACTCGTCGCGTCCCGGGACAGGACCACCGCCCTGGCGCCGCCGTCGATCGTCGGGCGGCAGCGGTGACGCCGACACCGACAAGATGCGTTCCTGACCCGGCGCCCCGACCCGGACGCTCATGTTGCTGACCGACTCCCCGTGCAGCGCGCGGTACGTCGGTTGCTCCTCGACCGTCAGCTCCGAACCATCCAGGTTTCGCACGTCGATGTCGCTGCTGGTGGTGGGAGCCTCCCCGGTCACGGGGGATCCGAGCGACGCGACGGCGGCCGGGTTGAGCAGCAACAGCTCGCCCTTCTCGCCGACGACAGCCATCCCCTCCACCATCGAGTTCACCGTCGCGTCGAGAAGGTCGGCCTGGTAGATCGCCTCGGCCCGGCTCGCCCGCAGCTCCCGGATCAACACCTCACGCTCGTCCCTGCCGGTCGAGAGGAACAACCCGCTGACCAGCAGCAAGGCCAGGAAGAACTGGGCCAGGAGGGCCCCCGTCTGCGGCGTGGCGAGATCCGCGAAGGGACCGTGCCCGGTCAGCGTCAGCACGATGGTCAGCGTGCCGACGGCGATCGAGTGGGGTGCGCTCACCAGCGTCGAGAACCGCACCCCGACCCAGACGGTCGCCACCAGCAGCAGGAAGGCGATCGGTAGCCCCTCCAGGGTGAACGCGAGTCCGTACGACACGGCCGTGAACAACGAGACAGCACCCAGCTCGAACCAGGTGTCGCGACCGCGGATCAGCGGCGGGCGTGGCGTCGGCTGCGCGAAGCGGTGCCAATACAGCAGTCCCACGGTGGTCACGGCCAGGGCGCCGCACAGGTTGCGGTCGAACCAGAGGACTTCCTGCGTCAGGCTCAGCCCGCCGCCGGCAGCGGCGGCGTTCCCGACGACACCCACCACCATGCCGGTGGCCATCCCGATCGAGAGACTCAGCAGGTACCGAGCAGTCAGCCACGGCGAGTCCAGCGTGCGGTCACCGCCGGCGCCGAACAGCTCGGGGCACCAGCGCCTCAGCAGGTGAACGGTCAGCAGTGTCTGCGTCACGTTGCTGACCATCAGCACCGTGCTGGTGTCCCACGGAGCACCGGTGAACCGGTTGGCCCCGAAAGCGGCGGCCGCCAACAGCAGGGTGTCCACGCTGCGCAGGCCGGCCCCCTGGGCCAGGAACCAGAGCACTCCCACGCCGGCCGCCGGCCAGATCAGGGAGAAGGTCGCGCCGTCCAGGATCGTCTGTCGCCCCAGGTAACCGGCCGCCACGTACACCGCGGCGAACACCAGCCCTCTCCCGAGGGCGCGACCCACCGGAGGCACCCTCTAGCCCTCGTCGCTCGCGAGGTCCTCGTTGTGGGTGCCGGGGCGTGGCGCCCAGGGCAGCTCCTTGGCGGGTCGGACGACGATCAGTCGGTCGCCCCGGGCGAGCTGGGTGACCACCGGGTCGAAGTAGCGGTAGACCTGCTCGTCGCGCACGACCGCGATCACCTGGTCGGGCAGGCTCGTCGGCGGCTGGCCGACCTCGGACACCAGCAGGTCACGTTCGGCAACCTCGAGACCCTCTCCGTAGGTCAGCAGGTCCTCCATCACCGAACCCAGCGTCGGCGACAGGGACGAGAGCCCCAGGAGACGTCCGACCGCGTCCGAGGACGTGATCACCGAGTTGGCGCCGGACTGACGCATGAGCGAGGCGTTCTCGTGCTCGCGCACCGCCGAGACGATGTACGCGTCGGGGTTCAGCTGACGCACGGTGAGGGTGGCGAGGACGTTGGAGTCGTCCCGGTCGGTGGTGATGATGACCTGGCTGGCCTCGAACACCCGCGCCTGCCGCAGCACGCCACGACGCGTTGCATCTCCCGTGACCACCGCCAGCCCGTCGGCATGGGCGTCCGACAGCGCCACGTCCGAGGTGTCGACGACCACGATCGCCTCCGGGTCCTGCCCGTTGTTGATCAGGGTCTCGACCGCACTCCGTCCCTTCGTGCCGTAACCGACGACGACGACGTGATTGCCCATCTTCTTCCTCCACCGGGCCACCCGGAAAATCTCGCGGCCCTGCGAGGCGAGCACCTCGAGGGTGGTCCCGATCAGCAACACCAGGAAGGCGATGCGGAGCGGGGTGACGACGAACGCGTTGATCAGCCGCGCGTGCGGTTCGACGGGTGCGATGTCGCCGTACCCGGTCGTGCTCAGCGTGACCGTCGTGTAGTAGATCGCATCGACCAGGTCCACCGCACGCGTCGGGTCGTTGTTGTCGCGCGTAGGCGTGCCGGTCGAAGTACACCAGGAGAACGGTGCCGACCAGGATGCTGACGGCCGCGAGGACCCGGCGCCCGAGCTCCCACCAGGGAGATCTCGTCTTCTCGGGGAGCGACACCCTGCCACGGGTTTGTCCGTGGGCGCCGCTGAGGTGGTCCGCCACGCTCCGAAACCTACTCGACCGGGGCGTCGCGCGGCGTCATCCGCTGCCGAAGGCGGTGGACGAGTTCGAGGCGGGCGCGGGTGGTCGACTTCTGCGGGAAGACGGTGTCGAAGGACGCGTTGACCGCCGCACCGATCAGGACGGCGATCGCGACGATGTAGAGCCACAGCAGGACGGCGATCGGTGCCGCCAGCGGACCGTAGATGGACCTGGAGTCGGCGGCCGTGACGGTCAGCACCCACCGCAGGACGTAGGACCCGAGGATCCAGCACACCAGCGCGAAGGTGGCGCCGGGGAGGTTGAAGCTCCAGTTCGTCCGCACCGGGACCGACACGTGGTAGAGCGTGGCGAGGAAGCAGATGCAGACCACGACCACCGTCGGCCAGTAGAACGTCATCACGAAGTCGGCGCGCTGCGGCAGCAGCTCCCTGACCAGGCCGGGACCGGCCACGACGAGCGGGATCGAGACGACGCCGGTGATCATCGCGAGGATGTAGAGCAGGAAGGACAACGCCCGCGTCTTGATGATCCCGCGGTGACCGCCGAGCCCGTGCATGATCGTGATGGTGTCGACGAAGACGTTGAGCGCACGCGAGCCGGACCACAGGGCGAGCACGAAGCCCAGCGAGATCACGTCGAACCGGCCGCCCTCGAGGACGTCGTTGATGGTGGGTTCGATGATCCTGTCGACGGCACTGTCGGTCAGTGCCCGGGACGACAGCTCGATGACCGCGGCCTTGACGTCGGCCACCTGCGCCGGGGTGAAGCTCTCGGTCACGTAGCCGATCGCCCCGGCCATCGCGAAGATCAGCGGCGGCACCGACACGACGGCGAAGAACGCCGCCTCGGCCGCGAGGCCGGTCACCCGGTGACGCATGCAGGAGCCGACCGTCGTGACGACCAGCCGCCAGAACACCTCGCGCGCGTTGGTCAGCCAGGCCCGGACCCGGTCCACCCCTGCCAGGGGTTGGGTCTCCGGGTGCGGCATGGGCCTACGGTATCCACATGGACAGCGACATCCGGGTAGCCACCAACCAGGCTCCGCCGCTGGTCGGGCACAACGTCGTGACCTGCGACCGCGCCCTGGTCGAAGCAGTCGAGCGTCACGGCTCCACGGCGGTGGTCGACGACCTGGTGACGATCGGTGCCGAGGCCGGCACCGCCGAGGCGCGCGAGCACGGCGTGCTCGCCAACGAGAACCACCCGCGGCTCACGCCGTACGACCGGTTCGGCAACCGGATCGACGAGGTCGCGTTCCACCCTTCCTGGCACTGGCTGATGGAGCGCGCGATCGGGCACGGCCTCGCGGCGACCCCCTGGGAGTCCGACGCCCCGCACGCGCACGTCCGTCGGGCGGCCGGCTTCATGGCCTGGTCGCACACCGAGCCCGGCCACGGCTGCCCGATCTCGATGACGTACGCCGCCGTCCCCGCCCTCCGTGCCGACGATGCGGTCGCCAAGGAGTGGACGCCGCTGCTGGCGTCGACCAGCTACGACCCCGGTCTGCGCCCGATCGCCGAGAAGCGCGGCGCGCTCGCCGGCATGGGCATGACCGAGAAGCAGGGCGGCTCGGACGTGCGCGCCAATGTCACGGTGGCCAGGCCCACGTCCGTCGACGGCGAGTACACCCTGCACGGCCACAAGTGGTTCACGTCCGCCCCCATGAATGACATGTTCCTGGTGCTGGCCCAGGCCGAGGGTGGCGTGACCTGTTTCGTGGTGCCGCGCGTGCTGCCCGACGGCACGCGCAACCGGCTCGACGTGGTCCGGCTCAAGGACAAGCTGGGCAACCGGTCGAACGCGTCGTCGGAGCTCGAGCTCGACGGCACGGTGGCCCAGCGTCTCGGCGACGAGGGTCGCGGGGTCCGCACCATCATCGAGATGGTGGCCGCCACGCGGCTGGACTGCGTCCTGGGGTCGACGTCACTCATGCGCCGCGCACTCAACGAGGCGTCGTGGCATGCCGCGCACCGCTCGGCCTTCGGGTCGCTGCTCGCCGACAAGCCGTTGATGCAGAACGTGCTCGCCGACCTCGCCGTCGAGACCGAGGCGGCCACCGCGCTGGCGATGCGACTCGCCGCCGCCGTGGACGACAGCGCCGACCCGCACGAGGCGGCACTGCGGCGGATCGCCCTGCCGCTCGCGAAGTTCTGGGTGTGCAAGCGCACCCCGTTCATGGTCGCGGAGGCCCTGGAGTGTCTCGGCGGCAACGGGTACGTCGAGGAGTCCGTGCTGCCGATGCTCTATCGCGAGGCACCCTTGAACTCGGTCTGGGAGGGCTCGGGCAACGTCAACGCGCTCGACGTCCTGCGGGCCCTGTCGCGCGAGCCCGAGGTGCTCGAGGCGTGGATCACCGAGGTCGGGCTCGCGCAGGGTGCCGACCCCCGGCTCGACCGAGCCATCCACGACACGCTCGCCCTGCTCGGCGACACCACCGCACTCGAGGCGTCGGCCCGACGGCTGGCCGGCCAGATGGCCGCCTGCCTCCAGGGCTCCCTCCTCGTGCGCTTCGCCCCGCCCGAGGTGGCCGACGCGTTCTGCTCCTCACGGCTCGGCACGTCGTACGACGGCACGTTCGGCACGCTGGGCGGCGGCGACCTCAGGGCGATCGTCGACCGCGCCACGCCCAGCGTCTAGGCCTGCGAGGAGGACCGGGCGCTGCCGGACGGTCTCCGGGTTCGTCCGCAGGGAGCCCTTCCTCGTCGTCGTCGAGCATCGTCCGCTCGTCGAACGGGTCGTCGCCCGCCAGCACCCGGTCGAGCTTCGCCCGGTCGAGACCATCGGTCCACTGCCCGATCAGCACGGTCGCGATCGAGTTCCCGGCGAAGTTGGTCAGGGCCCGCGCCTCGGACATGAACCGATCGATGCCCACGATGATGCCGACGCCGTCGACCAGGTCGGGGCGGTGGGAGCTCAGGCCTCCAGCCAGGGTTGCGAGGCCCGCTCCGGTGACCCCGGCGGCACCCTTCGAGGCGATCATCATGAAGAGGAGGAGCGAGATCTGCTCGCCGATGCTCAGCGGGTCGCCCAACGCCTCCGCGATGAAGAGCGACGCCATCGTCAGGTAGATCGCCGTGCCGTCCAGGTTGAACGAGTAGCCGGTCGGGACGACGACACCCACGGTGGGCTTGTCGACGCCCGCGTGCTCCATCTTGGCGATCAACCTCGGCAGCGCCGACTCCGAGGAGGAGGTCGAGAGGATCAGCAGGAACTCGCGGGCCAGGTAGCGGAAGAGGCTGAAGACGTTGACCCCGGTCACGACCTTCAGCAACGTGCCGAGCACACCGAAGACGAACAGCAGACACGTGACGTAGAAGGCGACCATCAGAATCGCGAGGCTCTTGAGTGCGTCGAGGCCGGTTTCGCCGACGACTGCTGCGATCGCCCCGAAAGCACCGATGGGAGCCGCCCACATGATCATCGCGAGCACCCGGAACACCAGGCGCTGGAGGTGTCCGACCCCTCGCAGGATCGGCGCTCCGACCGGTCCCATCTGCTGGAGGGCGAAGCCGATCAGCAGGGCGACCAGCAGCGTCTCGAGCACCTCGCCCGACGTCAGTGAGGAGAAGAGCGAGGTGGGGATGATGCCGACGAGGAACTCGGTCGTGCTGCCGGCGCCCTCTGCCTGCGCCTGGCCGGCGCTGGCCGTGGACTCGTCGATCTGCAGTCCTTCACCCGGCTTGAGGATGTTGCCGACGACCAGGCCGATGGCCAGGGCGAAGGTGGACATGGTCACGAAGTACGCCAGCGCCAGGCCGCCGACCTTCCCGACCCGGGCGGCACTCGCGACCGAGCCGACCCCGATCACGATCGTGCAGAAGATGACCGGCTGGATCATCATCTTGATCAACGCGACGAAGCCCTCGCCGAGCGGCGCGAGCTTGACCGCGAAGTCGGGGAACGCGAACCCGACGATGATGCCGAGGATCACCGCCACGATCACGCCGATGTAGAGATAGTGGGTCCGGTCCTTCTTCGGCGGCGGTGCGGACGCCTGCTGGTCCGGGTCCTCGGTCGAGGTGCTCATCGATCCTCCAGGGGGTTCCCGCGCATCCGATTCGCGCGCGACGACACAGCCATACCCACTGGTGGCCCACGCCACACGTGTGATCGAGGGTCAGCGGCGCGAGGGCGCGTTCAGCAGGACCTGCTGGACGCGACCAGCTGAGCTCCAGGGGCACGGCGGGAGCTCGCTGCGCTCGCTACGCCAGGGTCAGACCCGGGTAGAGCGGGTGCTTGTCGAGCATCTCGGCGGAAGCGTCCTTCACCTTGTCGGCCACCCCGTCGGCCAGGGTGTACGACGCCTTCGACGGCCCCCCGGCCTTCGTGACGCCGGGCTGGGTGTTGGACAGGACGTGGACGACCAGCTCCGCGACGGTGTCGAACTCGTCGTGCCCGAAGCCGCGGGTGGTGAGGGCGGGGGTGCCGAACCGGATGCCGGAGGTGTACCACGCGCCGTTCGGGTCGGACGGGACGGAGTTGCGGTTGGTGACCACGCCTGCGTCGAGGAGCGCCGACTCCGCCTGGCGCCCGGTCAGCCCGAAGGACGAGACGTCGAGCAGGACGATGTGGTTGTCGGTGCCACCGGTGACCAACGTGGCGTCGCGGGTCAGGAACCCCTCGGCGAGCGACTTCGCGTTGTCGGCGATCTTCTGTGCGTAGGTCTGGAACGACGGCTGGCGGGCCTCGGCGAGGGCGACGGCCTTGGCCGCCATCACGTGTGACAACGGGCCGCCGAGCACCATCGGGCACCCCCGGTCGACCGCGGAGGCGTACTCCTCCTGGGCGAGGACGAGACCACCGCGCGGACCGCGCAGCGACTTGTGGGTGGTCGTGGTGGTGACGTGGGCGAACGGGACCGGGTCCTCGTCACCGGTGAACACCTTGCCGGCGACCAGGCCGGCGAAGTGGGCCATGTCGACCATGAGCGTGGCGCCGACCTCGTCGGCGATCTCGCGCATCTTGGCGAAGTTCACCCGGCGCGGGTAGGCGGAGTAGCCGGCGACCAGCACCAGCGGCTTGAACTCGCGGGCCTTCGCGGCGACCTTGTCGTAGTCGAGCAGGCCGGTCACGGGGTCGGTGCCGTACTGCTGCTGGTGGAACATCTTGCCGCTGATGTTGGGCCGGAACCCGTGGGTCAGGTGGCCGCCCGCGTCGAGCGACATGCCGAGCAGCCGCTGGTTGCCGAGCTCGTGGCGCAGCGTCTCCCAGTCCTCGTCGGTGAGCTCGTTGACGTTCTTGGCGCCGAGCTTCTCCAGCGCCGGCCCCTCGACGCGGTGGGCGAGGATCGACCAGAAGGCGACCAGGTTGGCGTCGATGCCGGAGTGCGGCTGCGCATAGGCGTACGGCGCCCCGAACAGCTCGCGGGCGTGCTCGGCGGCGAGCGCCTCGACGGTGTCGACGTTCTGGCAGCCGGCGTAGAAGCGGTGACCGACCGTGCCCTCGGCGTACTTGTCGCTGAACCAGGTGCCCATCGTGAGCAGCACCGCCGGCGACGCGTAGTTCTCGCTGGCGATCAGCTTGAGAGAGGCCCGCTGGTCGGCCAGCTCCTGACGCGTGGCGTCCGCGATGCGGGGTTCGACCGAGGCGATGACCTCGAGGGCCTGGTTGTACGCGCTGCTGATGAGGGCATCCGTCATGGCAGCAGCCTAGTGCCGGCGTCGTCCCCGGTCAGGACCGCGGCCCGGTGTGACCTGGACCGCATCCGGGTGCGGGCACAGGCGTCCCGGGGCCACGACGTCTCACATCGTGGAGCGACGTCTCACTTCATGGGATTTCAGCTTGTGGGAAGGGTGTCCGCCCCCTGAGACTGCTTGACATGATCTCCCCTGCGACGCACGCCTACCTCGTGGTCCGACGCCACGTGGACCTCGGGCGCACCCGCAGCTCCATGTGTTGGCCCCGCTGAAGTTCCGCACACTCCCCCGGAAATCAGATGCCGCATCACCCGCGCTCACCGTCGCGCGCGGCACCTCAGCGTGAAGGACCACCGTCTTGAGCACCCAGGCCGCACCTCGCACCCCACGTCCCCGCCCCAAGCGCGGCGAGGGCCAGTGGGCGCTCGGCTACCACGAGCCCCTGAACAAGAACGAGCAGACGAAGAAGGACGACGACCCCCTCAACGTCCGGAGCCGGATCCTCGGGATCTACTCCAAGCGCGGGTTCGACTCGATCGACCCCGGCGACCTGCGTGGCCGCTTCCGCTGGATGGGTCTCTACACGCAGCGGGCTCCGGGTTTCGACGGCGGCAAGACCGCCATGCTCGAGGAGGAGGAGCTCGACGACCGCTTCTTCATGATGCGGGTCCGCACCGACGGCGCCATCCTCGGCACCGAGCAGCTGCGCGCCCTCGGCGAGGTGTCCACGACGTATGCGCGCGACACCGCTGACGTCACCGACCGCAACAACATCCAGTACCACTGGATCCAGATCGAGGACGTCCCCGCGATCTGGGAGCGGCTCGAGGGCGTCGGGCTCGACACCACGGAGGCCTGCGGCGACTCGCCCCGGCCGTTCCTCGGCTCCCCCGTGGCCGGCATCGCCAAGGACGAGATCATCGACGGCTCGTCGGCGCTCGAGGAGATCAAGCGCAGGTTCATCGACAACCCCGACTTCTCCAACCTCCCCCGCAAGTTCAAGACCGCGCTCACCGGACACCCGAGTCATGACGTGGCGCCCGAGGTCAACGACGTGTCGTTCGTCGGCACCGTCCACCCCGAGCACGGGCCCGGCTTCGACCTGTGGGTCGGTGGCGGGCTGTCGACCAACCCGATGCTGGCCCAGAAGCTGGGCGTGTGGATCCCGCTCGAGGAGGTGGCCGATGCCTGGGAGGGCGTCGCGTCGATCTTCCGTGACTACGGTTACCGCCGGCTGCGCTCGCGCGCGCGCTTGAAGTTCCTGGTCGCCGACTGGGGCGTGGAGCGGTTCCGCGAGGTCCTCGAGAGCGAGTACCTCCACCGCGCGCTCGTCGACAACCCGTCCCCCGCCGTGCCCGAGCGCCAGGGCGACCACATCGGCGTCCACGAGCAGAAGGACGGCAAGTTCTACGTCGGCATCGCCCCGACGGTCGGCCGCATCGACGGGACGACACTCAGCCGGCTCGCCGACCTGGTCGAGAAGTACGACGCCACCGGCGCGCGGCTCACGGCGTACCAGAAGCTCGTCGTGATCGGCGTCGAGGGCCACCACGTCGCGTCGTTCACCGCCGACCTCGAGGGCATCGGTCTCACCGCCACTCCCTCCAACTGGCGCCGCAACACGATGGCCTGCACCGGCATCGAGTACTGCAAGCTCGCGATCGTCGACACCAAGGACCGCGCCAAGGCCCTCATCGCGGAGCTCGAGCAGCGCTTTCCCGACCTCGACGTCCCGATCAGCGTCAACGTCAACGGCTGCCCCAACGCCTGCGCCCGCACCCAGGTCGCCGACATCGGCCTCAAGGGCCAGCTGGTCATGGACGCCGACGGCCACCAGGTCGAGGGCTTCCAGGTCCACCTCGGCGGCGCCCTGGGCCTCGGCGCCAACTTCGGGCGCAAGCTGCGCGCCCACAAGGTGACCAGCGTCGGCCTGGACGACTTCGTGACCAACGTGGTGACGGCCTTCCTGGCCGAGCGCCACGAGGGCGAGTCCTTCGCGACCTGGGTCGTCCGGGCCGACGAGGACCTGCTCCGCGGCGAGAAGGCTCTCGAGGTCGTGTGATGTCCGGACGCGCCGTGCCCTACCACTGCCCCTACTGCGGGGACGAAGACCTGCGCCCGCACGAGGCCGTCTCCGAGTCCGGTGAGGTCACCTCCCCGCACGGCTCGTGGGAGTGCCGGGCCTGCCTGCGCGCGTTCTCGCTGAAGATGCTCGGCCAGCTGCGTCCCCCGGCGGTGACCTCGTGACCGCCGCCACCACCCGCCAGGCTCGCGCCTATCGCGGCACACACACGGAGGGCCGCACCCCGGAGGAGCTGCGCGAGCTGGTCTCCCACGTCGGCGCCGAGCTCGAGCTCGCCCCGGCGACAGACATCATCGAGTGGGCCGTCGCGACCTTCGGCGACCGGTTCTGCGTCACCTCGTCGATGGGAGACGCCGTTCTGGCCCACCTCGCGTCGACCGTCTCGCCCGACGTCGACGTGGTCTTCCTCGACACCGGCTACCACTTCGCCGAGACGATCGGGACCCGCGACGCCGTCGAAGCGACGATGGACGTCAACCTGATCACGATCACGCCCGTGCAGAACGTCGCCGAGCAGGACGCGGCGTACGGCCGGGACCTCTACAAGACCGATCCCGACCTGTGCTGCCAGCTGCGCAAGGTCCAGCCCCTGGCCGACTCGCTCGCCGCGTACGACGCGTGGGCCACCGGCCTGCGCCGCGCCGAGACCCACAACCGGGTGATCGCACCGGTGGTGGGCTGGGACGCACGCAAGGGCAAGGTGAAGGTCTCCCCGCTCGCACGCTGGTCGGACGAGCAGGTGGACCAGTACGTCGCCGACCACCACATCCTGGTGAATCCGCTCGTGTACGACGGCTACCCGTCGATCGGCTGCTGCGCCGTGCACCCGGCGGGTGGCGCCGGGCGACGACCCGCGCAGCGGACGCTGGGCCGGCACCAACAAGACCGAGTGCGGGATCCACTCATGACCCCGATCCGAAATCGGACCGACACCGTCGTCGGTCCGCGCCAACCCCGCAACAACAAGAGGAGGCCGTTCTGATGGCTGCTCCTGCCCTGGTGGCTCTGGCTCACGGAAGCCGTGACCCGCGTTCTGCCGAGACGATCACCGCCCTGGTCGCCGAGGTCCGTTCCCTGCGGCCCGACCTGCGCATCGAACCGGCCTTCCTCGAGCTGTCGAAGCCGTCGTTCACGACGGTCATCAACCGGCTCGTGCGAGCCGGCCACGACGAGATCGTCGTCGTGCCTCTCCTGCTCACCGAGGCCTACCACGCCAAGGTGGACGTCCCCGGCGCCGTCGCCGAGGCGCTGGCCCGTCACGAGGGGCTCCGGATCCGGACCACCTCGATCCTCGGACTGGAGACCCAGTTCCTCGAGATCCTCGACCTGCGGATGCGCGAGGCCCTCAGGGAGTCCCGGGTGCGGGAGCTCGACGCGCTCGTCCTGGCGGCGGCCGGCTCCTCCGACCCGCTCGCCAACCAGGCCGTTGCCCGGCTGGCCCGGGTCTGGGGCAACCACCACAAGCTTCCGGTCACCGCAGCCTTCGCATCGGCGTCACCCCCCGCCACGGGTGAGGCGGTCCGCGCCTTCCGGGCCGAGGGGCGTCGCCACATCGCGGTCGCGTCGCTCTTCCTGGCTCCGGGCTTCCTGCCGGACCGGGCGGCCGAGCTCGCGATCGAGGCGGGAGCCGTGGCCGTGTCGGCCCCGTTGGGGGTTCACCCCGAGCTGGCCCGCACGATCCTGGCCCGGTACGCCGTGGGAGCCGTCGAGCTGGTCCCGGTCTGAGCGCCGGCCGGCTCCGAGGCTCCTAACCCACGAAGCTGCTCAGCAGGTGCTCCAGCTGCCGGGCCGGGTCCGCGGTGACACCACCGTGCACCGGGCCGGGCTGGAGCACGGTGCTGCGGGGTGCCTTGATGAAACCGAACCGGGTCCCGATCGGCTTGCCCGCTGCGGCTCCCCCGCGGCTGTCACCGGCGCACACGCCCTCGACGAAGGCGAGCGCCTCGCACAGCTGCTCGACGTCGAGCCTGGGATCGAGGGCACGAAGCCGGTCGGCGTCGACGTTCCAGGCCGCCTCCAGGAAGTCCTCCGCCTGACAGTGCACGACGACACCCACGTTGAGGAACTCCTCGCGGTCCACCCGGGGCACGCACCTCAGCACGACGTACTGGTAGGCCATCCGGCTCGCACCGCTCATGCCGCGACCTCACGGGGCAGCCACTGCCGGGTGGCGAGCCGCGCGGTGAGGAACTCGACGTAGGCCGCGCGCACCGCGGTCGGCGTATCGGCGCCCGGCACCGGCTCGAGCCAGGTGTCGGGGACCTCGGCGAGCACCTCGGTGAAGACCTCGGGTCCCAGCTGGCCGGCCAGCTCGGCGTCGAGCTGCACCAGCGACGGGACCTGGTCGCGGAAGACGTGATCGGCGGGATCCCACGGCTGGTCCGCGAAGCGCTGGGGGTCCGTGACACCCGCCGCCCCATCCGTGGTGGAAGTAGAGCGACGCCCCGTGGTCGATGACCCAGAGCTCACCGTGCCAGAACAGGAGGTTGGGGTTTCGCCAGGTGCGGTCGACGTTGGCGCAGAACGCGTCCAGCCACAGGACCTTCGCCCCGGCGCCAGGTCCGCTGCGAGCCGTGAGCGGTTCGGTGCCGTCGAAGCCGAACGCGCCGGGCAGGAAGTCGACGCCGAGGTTGAGGCCGGGGCTGGCGTTCAACAGGTCCTGGACCTCCTCGTCGGCTTCGTACCTCGCGATCTGCGGGTCGAGGTCGAGCGCCACCAGGCGGGGCGTGGTCAGGCCGATCCGTCGGGCGAGCTCCCCCACGATGACCTCGGCGACCAGGACGCGCACCCCTTGTCCGGCGCCCCGGAACTTGCAGACGTAGGTGCCCAGGTCGTCGGCCTCGACGATCCCCGGCAGGCTGCCGCCCTCGCGGAGCGGCGTGACGTAGCGGGTGACGGGGACGGTGGGGATCAAGCGACCACGGCCTCGTCGACCAGGCGGGCCTGCTGCTCCTCGACGTCGAAGTCGGCTCCCGGCCACTCCGGGGCCATCCGGGCCAGGGCATCGTGCAGGAGCCGGCCGATCGCGAGGTTGCGGTACCACTTGCGGTCGCTCGGCACGACGTACCACGGCGCCACCTCCGTGTTGGTGCGCTCCAGGGCCAGCTCGTACGCCGCCCGGTAGTCGCCCCAGAGTCGCCGCTCGTCGATGTCCTTCGGGTTGAACTTCCAGTGCTTGTCAGGGTTGTCGAGCCGCGCCAGCAGCCGCTCCTTCTGGGTCTCGGCCGAGATGTGGAGCATGCACTTCACGATGGTGATCCCGGACGCGAGCACCTCGGCCTCGAAATCGTTGATCGCCTGGTAGCGACGCTCGATCTCATCGGCGGGCGCGAGCCGACGCACCTTCGCGATCAGGACGTCCTCGTAGTGCGAGCGGTCGAAGACGCCGATCACTCCGGGTGACGGCAGCGCGCGACGGACCCGCCACAGGAAGTCGTGGGACTGCTCCTCGTCGTCGGGGGCCTTGAACGACGTGATCCGCACACCCTGCGGGTCGACGAGACCCACGGTGTGCCGCAGCACGCCGCCCTTGCCCGAGGTGTCCATGCCCTGCAGGACGAGCAGCAGGGCACGTCCGGGGCCCACCCCGGCCACACCCTCGGCGAAGAGCCGCTCCTGGAGGTCGGACAGGTTGTCGCCCAGCGACATCAACGCCCCCTTGCCGTCCTTCTTCCCCCCTCGAAGCCGGGGGTGTCGCCGGTGGGCAGGGTCGACAGGTCGACCGGACCAGGGGGCAGTCGCAGCGTTTGCTCGAACATGGACGTCATCATGACCCATGACTGCTCGTCAGCCGAGGACGCGGCGCACGTCGAGCGTGCAGCCGACCACCGTCTCCACCGAGCCGTCGCTGCGCCGGTCGTCGAACCAGGTGCCCGGCACGAAGCCGACCTTCTTCAGGACCCGGATCGACGCTGCGTTGCGGTGGTCCGGCGCGGCGAAGTACGCCGGCACGTCAGGGTGGCGTCGCCGGGCACCGGCCAGCCAGGCCCACAGCATCCGGGTGCCGACGCCGCGTCCGACGAACTTCTCGTCCCCGATGGCGAAGTCCACTCCGAGGGCGTCCGGGTCGGGCGTGAGCAGGGCGTAGTCGGGGTAGTCACGCAGGCGGTACTCCTGGCAGAAGCCCACCGAGCGGCCGTTCGCCTCGACCACCCACATCCGGGTCGGAGTGACGCCGTCGATGTCGGAGCCGTACTGGGCGGTGACCGACGGGAGATCCGGTTGGCCGTCGTCGGACCACCAGCGGTGAACGTGCTCGGAGGCGCGCCAGCGGGCGACATCGGGTAGGTCCCCGCGGGTCATCGCCCGCAACGCGACCTTGAGGTCGTGATCGACCTCGAAGCGCTTGACCTCACCCGAGAGGTCGCGCGGCGTCGGCTCCCGGCTGATCGAGGCGGCGATCCGGCGTGCTGCGGCAGCCCAGGACTCGCCGGGCCGGACGACCCCGCTCAGCTCGTGGCCACGATCGAGCACGGTCAGGTGAGTGACACCCTCCATCCGGCGAGGTTAGACGACCTCGCGCCCGGTCGGAGGCGGCAATCTCCTCACGGACGACGGAGAACGCCAAGCCCGACGAGTAGCCCTTGCGGGCCAGCATGCCGACCAGGCGCCGGGTGGCGGTGGTGTCGTCGACCCGGCTCAGCGAGCGCAGCTTCTTGCGCACCAGCGCCCGGGCCGCGGTCTCCTCGTCGTCGGGGTCGATCTCGTCGAGCGCCTCGCGTGGCCACCTCGTCGTCGATGCCCTTGCGCCGCAGCTCCTGGGCGAGCGCCCTCCGGGCCAGCCCCTTGCCCGGCTGGCGGCTGGCGATCCAGGCCCGGGCGAAGGCCTCGTCGTCGACCAGCCCGACCTCCTCGAACCGGTCGAGGAGGCGGGCGGCGACGTCGTCGGGGACGTTCTTCTTCGCCAGCTTGTCGGCCAGCTCCTTGCGGATCGGGCCTGCCCGGTCAGCGGGTCGAGCAGGATCTTGCGGGCCACCGACTCCGTGTCCGCGTCCGGGCCAGTCGCCTCGACGTCCTCCGGAGGAGCCGACGCCGACCTGGTCGCCCGTTGGGTCCACGCGTCGACGCCCGTGTGGACGTCACCCGCCCATCCGGGTGCCGGTCGATCCTCGCGCTCCACCCTCGCTCCTTCGCTCCGTGGTCGAGGTTGGCTCTCGCCTCACGGGGCTTCGGCTCGCTCAACCACCCTCAGGACGTCCGCTGCCGCGGCCGACCTCAGAAGTCATCGACCCCGAGCGGGTCCAGCGGCGCCTCGGCGTCAACCGTCGGACCGACGCCGAGCTTCTCGAGGATCTTCTTCTCGAGCTCGTTGGCGAGGTCGGGGTTGTCCTTGAGGAAGCTGCGGGCGTTTTCCTTGCCCTGGCCGAGCTGGTCGCCCTCGTAGGTGTACCAGGCACCGGCCTTGCGGACGAGGCCCGCCTCGACACCCACGTCGATCAGGCCGCCCTCGCGGGAGATGCCCTTGCCGTACATGATGTCGAACTCCGCCTGCTTGAACGGCGGAGCGACCTTGTTCTTGACGACCTTGACCCGGGTGCGGTTGCCGACCATGTCGGTGCCGTCCTTGAGCGTCTCGATCCGGCGCACGTCGAGCCGCACCGAGGAGTAGAACTTCAGCGCCTTGCCGCCCGTGGTGGTCTCCGGCGAGCCGAACATGACGCCGATCTTCTCGCGCAGCTGGTTGATGAAGATCATCGTGGTGCCGGAGTTGTTGAGGGCGCCGGTCATCTTGCGCAGCGCCTGGCTCATCAGGCGGGCCTGGAGGCCGACGTGGCTGTCACCCATCTCGCCCTCGATCTCCGCGCGGGGCACCAGCGCCGCCACCGAGTCGATGACGATCAGGGACAGGGCGCCGGAGCGGATCAGCATGTCCGCGATCTCCAGCGCCTGCTCGCCGGAGTCGGGCTGGGAGACCAGCAGCGCGTCGGTGTCCACGCCGAGCGCCTTGGCGTAGTCGGGGTCGAGCGCGTGCTCGGCGTCGATGAAGGCGACGATCCCGCCGGCCGCCTGGGCATTGGCCACGGCGTGCAGCGCGACCGTCGTCTTGCCCGAGGACTCCGGACCGTAGATCTCGACGACGCGGCCGCGCGGGAGGCCGCCCAGGCCGAGCGCCACGTCGAGGGCGATCGACCCGGTGGGGATCACCTCGAGCGGAGCGCGGGTCTCGTCGCCCAGTCGCATGACCGAGCCCTTGCCGAACTGCTTCTCGATGTTGGCGAGGGCGGCGTCCAGTGCCTTCTCGCGATCTCCACCAGCCATGGGGTTTCCTCTTCTGTGTCGTCGGTTGCAGGTACGTCGGCGACGCTAGGACGAGCCACCGACATTGCCTGATCAGCGCTGTCGACCTCTGTGGAGAACCTCGGCCTGCGTCGTACCTGTGGAGACAAACCTAGACCGAACACGTGTTCGATCAGGTGATCTCGACCCGGCGTGTCGCCCCGACGTACGCCGCCACCATCACCACGCCCGCGAGTGCCACCGCGGCGACCGCGAGCACGGGGTAGCCCCACACCGCGACGACGACGCCGGCCAAGCCGCCGGCACCGGCGGCGGACAGGCCCATCAGCAGGTCGGCGGCACCCTGGACGTCGGTCCTGGCCTCCAGCGGTGCGTGGTCGGCCACCATCGTCGAGGCCGCGACCGTCGAGAACGACCAGCCGAGGCCGAGCAGGAAGAGGCCGGCGAAGATCTGCCACGAGCTGCCTTCGGGCGAGCTTCCGCACAGGAGGAGCGAGACCAGGAGCAGCACTCCCCCGACGAACAGCACCGGCGGGCGTCCGCGGCGGTCGGCGAGCAGACCGACGAGCGGCGAGAAGGCGAACATGCCGAGGACGTGAACGCTGATCACGAAGCCGATGACTCGAAGCTCCGCTCCTCCGTGCTCCATGTGCAGCGGGGTCATCACCATCACCGCCACCATGGCCGCGTGGGCGCCCGCCAGCCCGGCGATCGCGGCGCCCAGCACCGGTCGCTCCCGGACGGCCGTGACCACCCGGCCCCACGACGTCGTCCCGGTCGTGGGGAGCGGATCGGGGGCGAGCTCGCGCGCCATCAGCAGCGGGTCGGGCCGCAGTCGCACCCAGATCACCAGGGCCGCGCCGAGCATCCCGACGCTGCCCAGGGCGAACGGCCCCGTCAGCTCGGGGATGTCGAGCCGGTCGGCCACGGTGGCCGACAGCCCGGTCAGGTTGGGCCCGACGACCGCGCCGATGGTCGTCGCCCAGACCACGGTCGAGAGCGCGCGGGCCCGGGTCTCCGCCGGCGCCAGGTCCGTGGCGGCGTACCGGGCTCCGCTGTTCGCCGCGGTCGTCGCCCCGAGCAGGACGGCACCCGAGCAGCAGGAGCGCCATCGAGCCGACCACCCCGGCCACCACCGCCAGCCCGGCACCAGCGGCACCGAGGAGGTAGCCGGTCACCAGCCCGACCCGGCGTCCGCGACGCGACATCAACCGCGCCAGGAGGTACGACGCCACGGCCGCCCCGAGCACCTGGAAGGTCTGCGCAAGTCCGGCCTGCTGCTCGGAGCCGGAGATGTCGCGGGCGAGCAGCGAGGCGGTGGCGATGCCGATCGTGATGCCGACCGCGCCGACCGCCTGCGACGTCGCCAGGGTGGCGATGGTCCGGCGCTGGAGCGCGTCGACGTCGAGGCCGACCGTCGTGGTCACCTGTCGACCGGCGGGCAGCTCCAGGGCGGCCCACACGGCCCGCCACACGTGCTTGGGGGGCTCCCCCGCCTCGAGCGCCTCGGAGGCGGTGCGCCCGCCGAGGTCACCGATGACGTACTGGTTGGCCCAGGACCGGGAGTACGTCGGGCCGAGCGCGCGGTCCATCCGGTCCCAGAACTCCGTGTGCCTCACGTGCGTCTCGCGAGCACGTTGAGCCAGTGGTCGTCCCGCACCCCGACGCTGCGGTCGACCCGGTCGACGGTCCAGCCTGCCTCGGCGAGCACCTCGCGGAGCGGCTCCTCGCGCCAGAACGTGAAGTGGCGCGGCGCGGCGACGTTGCCGTGCAGGCTGAAGCGGGCGCCGTCGCCCTCCTTCAGTGCCAGGTGGAGCACTCCGTCGGCGCGGGTGGCCTCCGCCAGCCGCCGCACGGCCAGCGGAAGATCCTCACGGCGGACGTGCAGCAGGGACGCCGCCGCCCAGACCCCGTCGTACGGCTCGTCCGTGGCGGAGTCCGCGAGGTCGTCGGTGAGCGGGTCGAGCACCTCGGCCGCGAAGCCGTCCGCGCGCAGCATGGTCACGAAGGCCGGGGCGATGTCGGTGCGGCGGACGGACATGCCGGCGTCCTCGAGGGCACGCGCGTCGCGGCCCGGGCCGCTGCCGACCTCGAGCATTCGCGAGCCGGCGGGCAGCGCCGACACGAACCGGTCGAGGGCGGCGCGGACCTGGTCGGAGGCCTCGGCGGTGCCGTCGCGGTAGGCCTCCGCGAACGCGTCGTACGACGCGACCGTGACCCGCTTCGTGACGTGGGAGACGTCGTGGGCGTGGTGCACCAGGTCGTGGAGGTGGTAGCGGGCGAGGGTGTCGACGGTGAACCGGTCGCCGTTGCTGCGCATCCCGCTCCGGTCCCACTGGTCGTCGCGCACGGCCGCGTAGGCGGCCGCGACCTCGTCGGCGGCAGCCACGACCGCGGAACCGACCTCGGACGGGTCCTGCGACCCGTAGTCGTCGTCGATCGCCGTCTGGTCCTGGTCCCAGTTGGCGAACGTCGGTGCGTCCTGGTCGAGCATCTGCCGGACCCGCTCGGCGAAGAGCCGGTTGACGTCGCGAACGTGGCAGGCGTACTCGAGGGGCGACCAGACGTGAGGTGAGGGACGGACGGCCGCGTCGTCGGTGCCGAGCACGACCTCCCACAGGGTGGCGTTGTCGCGGATCGCGTCCGGGATCCGCTCCCGGGTGAGCGCCGGTGCGTCGAACCCACACTCGGCGCACGCGCGGGTCAGCACCCAGGTCCAGTCCTTGGTGTCGGGTTCGATCGACATGCGCGCATTCTGTCAGGCGGTCCCGGCGACGGGTCGGCGCCGTGGGGCTGCTCAGCAGGAGTCGGCCGTGATCGCCCGGGCATGACCGGCAGTGGGCCAGACCGGTGCTCAGGTGAGCAGCAGCTTGTCGAGCCGGCGCCGGACGATGGCCAGGCCGATCAGCCCCATCGCGACCAGGTAGACGACCGAGACCGCCGACGCCACGGTCAGCGACCCGGTGGTGAGCTCGCGGCAGAGCACGACGCCGCGGTAGAGCGGGGTGAACTCGACGACCCACCGGAGCGCGCCGGGGAAGGCGGTGATCGGGAAGAAGGTCGCCGAGAACAGGAACATCGGCAGCGTCGCCAGCGTGACGAACTCGAAGTCCTGCCAGGTGCGCATGTACGTCGTCAGCGCCATGCAGACCCCGCCGAAGGCGAGCCCGATCAGCAGCGCCGCCGGCACGACGAGCACCGCCCACCACGAGGACACCAGCCCCATCGCGACCATCACCAGCAGGAAGGCGGCGGAGTAGATCCCACCGCGCAGCAGCGACCAGGTCAGCTCGCCGCGCGCGATGTCCATCGTGGTCAGCGGCGTGGCCAGCATCTGGTCGAAGAGCTTGTTGTACTTCAGCTTGAAGAAGAAGTTGAACGTCGAGTCGAGCAGCGAGCCGTTCATCGCCGAGGCCGCGAGCATGCCCGGAGCGACGAACTCGGCGTACGGGATGGTCTGGCCGTTGAACTCGAAGCCGGTGACCAGCTGCCCGACACCGACGCCGATCGAGAACAGGTAGAAGACCGGCTCGAGGAAGCCGCTGACGAAGATGTACCAGGCTCGGCGGTAGGCGAGGTAGTTGCGGTAGAGCAGCAGGCCGGTGGCCTCGCCGGCCGAGACCGGCGAGGCGGCCGCACGTCCGACCGAGGTCGGTGAGCATGGACATCAGGAGATCATCCTCCGCGTGAGCCGGCGAACCGCCCAGAACCAGCCGGCGAACGCCAGCACCACGAGGTAGGCGACGTGGATGGCGGCCATCGACCAGTCGACCTGCCCGAGCACCAGCATCCGGGTCAGGTCGACGCCGTGCCACAGCGGCGTCAGCGTCGGCCAGCCCCTCGAGCGACGGGTCGAGGTTGGAGACCGGGAAGAAGGCGCCGGAGAACAGGAACATCGGGATCATCCCGAGCCGGAAGACCAGGGAGAACGCGCTCTCGTCCTTCAGACCGGCGGAGAACGCGTAGAGCGGCGTCGCGAACGCGACCCCGATCAGGACCTGGACGAAGAACGCCGCGACCACGCCCGGCACCGACTCGAAGACCCCGAACGGCGCCATGCACCAGCGATGAAGACCGCGCAGGTCGTGGCGACCCGGAAGAGCACGAAGCCCGAGGTGGGCCAGGATCACGTCGGGGACGCCGAGCGGCGTGGCGATCATCCCGAAGTAGGACTTGTGCCACTTGATCATCCCCATGACGGGGTAGGTCACCTCGCCGAAGACCGTCGTCATCGCCTGGGCGGCGAGCAGGCCGGGCGCCACGAAGGCCAGGTAGGACGTCGCGCCCTCGAGCTTGGCCGGGTCGCCGTCGATGAAGCCGCCGAGCAGCACGCCCATCGCGAGGACGTAGAGCAGCGGCGTCACGAAGGACGAGATGACGCTGCCCTTCCAGGTCCGGCGGTAGGCGACGGCCCAGTAGTCGAAGAGCCGGGCGGCGCCCGCGACGACGTTGCTGGGAGGCAGGGTCGCCATCAGTCGACCAGCGTCCGGCCGGTCGAGCCGCAGGAAGACGTCCTCCAGGGTCGAGCGGCGGACCAGGGTCACGACCGGCTCCAGCCCGCGCTCGTGGACCTTGGCGATCGTCTCCTCGCCGTCGGCGCTGTAGAGGAGCAGCCGGTCGGGCAGCACCTCGACCCGCTCGGCGAGGTCCTCGACCTTGGCCGCCAGCGCCTCGTGCTCGCCGACGCCGAAGCGGAGCTCGGCGACCTCGCGCGTCGAGTGGGCGCGGATCAGCTCGAGCGGCGAGCCCTCGGCGACGATCACGCCCTTGTCCATGACCACCAGTCGGTCGCAGAGCTGCTCGGCCTCGTCCATGTAGTGCGTGGTGAGGACCATCGTCACGCCCTGCTGCTTGAGCCGGAAGAGCCGGTCCCAGACGACGTGGCGTGCCTGCGGGTCGAGGCCGGTCGTCGGCTCGTCGAGCAGCAGCACCTCGGGCCGGTTGATCAGGGACCGCGCGATCGTCAGCCGGCGCTTCATGCCGCCGGAGAGGTCCTCGACCATCGCGTCGCGCTTCTCGGTCAGCTGCACGAACTCGAGCAGCTCGTCGACCCGCTCCCGGACCTCCTTGCGCGGCAGCCCGAAGTAGCGGCCGTAGACGTAGAGGTTGTCGCGGACGGTCAGCTCGGTGTCGAGGGTGTCCTCCTGCGGGCAGACCCCGATCCGGGCGCGGATCGCGGGCCGTCCTGGGCCGGGTCCATGCCGAGGATCCGCAGGCTCGCCCCCGCTCACCGGCGAGACCGCCGCGATCATCCGCATCGTGGAGGACTTGCCGGCGCCGTTGGGCCCGAGGAAGCCGAAGGACTCCCCTCGCGTGACGTCGACGTCGATGCCCTTGACCGCCTCGAAGTCCCCGAAGGACTTGCGCAGGCCCCTGGGCGAGGATCATCGACTCCGGTACCGGCGGTGAGGTCACGTGGAGGAGACTAGTTCACCGCGCCGACGGCCTGCCGCACCGACTCCGCAGCTCGACGTCAATGTCGCCGTCACCTGACGGCTCGACGCCGTGCGCGACTAGCATTCGTCGCCGCCCGCCCCGACCGGAAGGCCACTCATGGCCACCGAGCTACGACGCAGCCCGCAGACCGAGCGACGAACCGCAGGAATCGCCAGGTTCTGAGGCCTCGCCGTCCTGACCTCGGGTGAGCAGGACAAGAGCGCAGGAGACGGTCGACGAGGACGAGACCGAGCTGGCAGGACGGCGACCGCCGCGGCGCCGATGTCGCCGACGAGACCTTCTCCCGTCCGAGGTGACGCCCGCGAAGCAGACCGACGCCACCTCACCTGCAGTCCTGCTGCCGGGTCCAGGAGGACGAGGTCTCCGCTGCGCGACCTGGCCGCCGTGCCGTCGACGTCGGGCAGCGCAACGAGAGGTGGGTCGTCCTCGCGGACCCCGAGGGCAACGAGTTCTGCGTCCATCGCGGACCGCCGCGCCTGAGCGTCCCTCAGCTGCCGGTCTCCGGCTCTCCGCGCCGCTCGTGCAGGCGCTGCTGAGCGGCAGGCAGGAAGACCAGGCACGGCGCGTCGGCGTCCGGGTGTTTCTCGACGAGGTGGAAGATCCAGCGATCCATCGCAGCCATGAAGCCGTTGTCACCGCCGGGGCGGTACGCCGACCAGTTGCGCTTGCCCTTCACGGTGCACGTCGTGCAGCTGATCTTGTAGACGAACTGCTGGTCGGCGTCGAGGTCGATCTTCACCCTGCGCCAGGGGCCGGCCTCGACGGCAGCCTTCCGCTCGCGGGCAGATCGGCTCGCCATCATGTCTCACCCCTCTTCGTCTCGTGCGGTCCGGACAAGCCTACTCGACCAGCGAGGCCCTCCTGTCGGTCGGCATCAGGCAGGATGTGGAGGTGAGTTCCCCTCGACCGGTTCAGCGAGCCGACCCGCACCTGGTTCGGTGCGGCGTTCGCCGAACCCACACCGGCCCAGGAAGGGGCCTGGACGGCGATCGGCGCCGGACGCAACGCGCTGGTCGTGGCGCCGACCGGATCGGGCAAGACGCTGAGTGCCTTCCTGTGGTCGATCGACCGGCTGCTGACCGAGCCCGCCGCCGGAGGACAAGCTCCACCGCTGCCGCGTCCTCTACATCTCGCCGCTCAAGGCACTGGCCGTCGACGTCGAGCGCAACCTGCGCTGCACCGCTCACCGGCATCCGGCACACCGCAGAGCGGTTCGGCATCGAGCGTCCCCGACCTGACGCGTCGGGGTGCGTTCCGGCGACACCTCACCGGCCGACCGGCGCAAGCTCTCGACCTCGCCGCCCGACATCATGATCACGACGCCCGAGTCGCTGTTCCTGATGCTCACCTCCCGGGCGCGCGAGTCGCTGCGCGGCGTCGAGACGGTGATCCTCGACGAGGTGCACGCCGTGGCCGGGACCAAGCGCGGCGCCCACCTCGCCGTCTCCCTCGAGCGCCTCGACGCCTGCTCGAGCAAGCCGGCGCAGCGGATCGGCCTCTCGGCCACCGTCCGGCCGCTCGAGGAGGTGGCGCGCTTCCTCGGCGGCAGTGGCCCCCGTCGAGGTGGTCGCCCCGGTCGTCCGCCCAAGGAGTGGGACCTCAAGGTCGTCGTCCCCGTCGAGGACATGACCGCCCCCGAGCAGTTCGACGACGTCCGGCGACGGCGACCCGGCCCGCAACGCCAGCATCTGGCCCCACGTCGAGGAGCGGGTCGTCGACCTGATCGAGGCACACCGCTCGACCATCGTCTTCGCCAACTCCCGGCGGCTCGCCGAGCGGCTGACCGCCCGGCTCAACGAGATCGCGGCCGACCGGGCGGAGCGGGGTCTCGACGCGGATGCTGCGCCACCTGCTCGACCGCCCAAGGACAGCCGGCCCGCCAGGTGATGGCCCAGAGTGGGCTCTCGACGAGCTCGGCCGACGATCCTCGCGCGCCCGCTGCTCGCGAAGGCCCACCACGGCTCGGTCTCCAAGGAGCAGCGAGCGCTGATCGAGGACGACCTCAAGCGCGGCCGGCTGCCGGCCGTGGTCGCGACCAGCAGTCTCGAGCTCGGCATCGACATGGGTGCGGTCGACCTCGTCATCCAGATCGAGTCGCCCCCGAGCGTGGCCAGTGCCCTGCAGCGGGTCGGCCGCGCCGGGCACCAGGTCGGCGAGATCTCCCGCGGCGTGCTGTTCCCCAAGCACCGCGGCGACCTCGCCCAGACCGCGGTGGCCGTCCAACGGATGCGCACCGGCCAGATCGAGTCGCTCCGGGTGCCGGCCAACCCGCTCGACGTGCTCGCCCAGCAGGTGGTGGCCGCCACCGCCCTCGACGCCTGGTCGGTCGACGACCTCTACGAGCTGGTCCGCCGGGCCGCCCCGTTCACGGCCCTGCCCCGCAGCGCCTACGAAGCCACCCTCGACCTGCTCGCCGGCCGGTTCCCCTCCGACGAGTTCGCCGAGCTTCGGCCGCGCATCGTCTGGGACCGGGTCACCGGCACCCTCACCGGCCGCCCAGGAGCCCAGCGACTCGCGGTCACCAGCGGCGGCACCATCCCCGACCGCGGCCTGTTCGGCGTCTTCCTCGTCGGCGGCGAGGGCCCGGGGCGCCGGGTCGGGGAGCTCGACGAGGAGATGGTCTACGAGTCCCGCGTCGGCGACGTCTTCGCCCTCGGCGCCACCAGCTGGCGGATCGAGGACATCACCCACGACCGGGTCCTGGTCACCCCGGCGCCGGGCATCCCCGGCCGGCTGCCGTTCTGGAAGGGCGACTCCCTCGGCCGCCCCGCCGAGCTGGGCGAGGCGATCGGCGAGTTCACCCGCGACCTCGCCGCGCCTGTCCACGGCGAAGGCGGTCGCCCGCGCCCGCGAGCACGGCCTCGACGAGTATGCCGCCGCCAACCTGGTCGGCTACCTCGCCGAGCAGGTCGAGGCCACCCGGGTGCTGCCCAGCGACCGCACGCTGATGGTCGAGCGGTTCCGCGACGAGCTCGGCGACTGGCGACTGGTGATCCACTCCCCCTACGGCACCCCCGTCCACGCGCCCTGGGCCCTGGCCATCAACGCCCGGCTCCGCGAGCGGTACGGCATCGACGGTCAGGCCGTCGCCTCCGACGACGGCATCGTCGTCCGCATCCCCGAGACCGACGCCGAGCCGCCCGACCGGTGAGCTCATCGTCTTCGAGCCCGACGAGATCGACGACCTGGTCACCAGCGAGGTCGGCGGTTCCTCGCTGTTCGCGTCCCGGTTCCGCGAGTGCGCCGCCCGGGCCCTGCTGCTTCCGCGGCGCGACCCCGGCCGGCGCTCGCCCCTGTGGCAGCAGCGCCAGCGCTCGGCGCAGCTGCTCGAGGTGGCGGCGCGCTACCCGTCGTTCCCGATCATCCTGGAGGCGGTGCGCGAGTGCCTCCAGGACGTCTACGACCTGCCGGCCCTGGTCGCGCTGATGCGGCGCGTCGACCAGCGCGAGGTCCAGGTCGTCGACGTGGCCACCACGCAGCCGTCGCCGTACGCCCGCAGCCTGCTCTTCGGCTACGTCGCCCAGTTCGTCTACGAGGGCGACTCCCCCATCGCCGAGCGTCGCGCCGCCGCGCTCTCCCTCGACCAGGGCCTGCTCGCCGAGCTGCTCGGCCGCGCCGAGCTCCGCGAGCTGCTCGACCCCGAGGTGCTGGCCGAGGTCGAGGCCGAGCTCCAGCGGCTGGCGCCGGACCGCAGGGTCCGCGACGCCGAGGGGGTCGCCGACCTGATGCGGCTGCTCGGACCGCTCACCACGGACGAGGTCGCCGCCCGGGCCGTGGACGGCGCCGACGTCGGCGGCTGGTCTGGCCGCCCTGGCCGACCAGCGGCGCGTCGTCGAGGTCCGGATGGCCGGCGACGAGCGCTGGGTCGCCGATCGAGGACGTCGGCCGGCTGCGCGACGGGCTCGGCGTCCCCGTGCCACCCGGCACCCCCGACGTGTTCACCGAGCCGGTCGAGGACCCGCTCGGCGACCTCGTGGCCCGCTACGCCCGCACCCACGGCCCGTTCACCTCCGACGAGGTCGCCGCCCGCCTCGGCCTGGGCGCCGCCGTGGTCCGGCAGACCCTCCAGCGGCTGGGCGCCCAGGGCCGGGTGCTGGACGGCGAGTTCCGGCCCAGCGGCACCGGCGCGTCGGGTCTCGAGTGGTGCGACGCCGAGGTGCTGCGCAAGCTGCGCCGCCGCTCGCTCGCCCGGCTCCGCAAGGAGGTCGAGCCGGTCGAGCCGGAGTCGCTCGGTCGGTTCCTCACCGCCTGGCAGCACGTCCAGGGGTCCGGCGGTCCGCGCAGTGGGCCGCGCGGAGCCGACGGCGTGCTCACCGTCGTCGACCAGCTGGCCGGCTGCCCCGTGCCCGCCTCGGCGCTGGAGTCGCTGATCCTGCCCGCACGGGTCCGCGACTACGAGCCGGCGCACCTCGACGAGCTGACCAGCTCCGGCGAGGTGCTCTGGGCCGGGCACGGCGCCCTCCCCGGTGCCGACGGCTGGCTCTCCCTCCACCTCGCCGACCAGGCACACGCTCACCCTGCCGCCTCCTGCTCCGTTCGAGCACTCCGAGCTGCACCAGTCGATCCTCGACGCCCTGTCGCCCGGTGGCGCCTTCTTCTTCCGCCAGCTCTCCGACGCCGTCGGCTCCACCGACGACGCCGCCCTGTCCGGCTGCGCTGTGGGACCTGGTCTGGGCCGGCCGGGTCGGCAACGACACCCTCGCCCCGGTCCGGGCCCTCACCCGGTCGGGTCCCGTCCACGCACCGGACCCGGCGGCCCGCCCCCCGCGTCCGCACCACCGGCGGCCGGTCCCGGATGCCGATCCGCACCGGCCCGCCCGACACCGCCGGCCGCTGGTCGCTGCTCCCGGAGATCGACCCCGACGTGACCCGTCGCGCGCACGCCGCCGCCGAGGGGCTGCTGGCCCGGCACGGCGTCGTGATCCGCGGCGCCGTGATGAGCGAGCGCGTCGCCCGGCGGCTTCGCCGCGACCTACAAGGTGCTCTCGACCTTCGAGGAGTCGGGCCGCTGCCGCCGGGGCTACTTCGTCAGCGGGCTCGGCGCCGCCCAGTTCGGCACCGCCGGCGCGATCGACCGGTTGCGCACCTTCGCCGAGCTCGACCCCGACGCCAAGCCGGTCGCGATCGCGCTCGCCGCGACCGACCCGGCCAACCCGTTCGGCGCAGCGTTGCCCTGGCCGGCCTCGACCACCGAGGACAGCGGCCACCGGCCGGGCCGCAAGGCCGGCGCGATGGTGGTGCTGGTCGACGGCGAGCTGACGCTCTACGTCGAGCGCGGCGGGCGCACCCTGCTCACCTGGACCGACGACCACGACGCTGCTGGGCCCGGCCACCGAGTCCCTCGCCACGGCCGCCCGTCGCGGCCAGCTCGGCCGGATCACGGTCGAGAAGGCCGACGGCGAGCAGCTGCTCGGCGCCGGGTCCACGCCGCTGCGCGAGGCGCTGCAGGCCGCCGGCTTCGTCTCCACGCCCGAAGGGGCTGAGACTCCGTGCCTGAGGGTGACACCGTCTATCGCGCCGCCCGTTCGCTCGACCGCGCCCTCGCCGGACAGGTCCTGACGGACACGTCGTTCCGGGTCCCGCAGCTGGCCACCGTCGACCTCGCCGGGCGCCACGGTCCTCCGCACCGTCTCCCGCGGCAAGCACCTGCTCACCCGGATCGAGGCCGACGAGGCCTGGACGCTCCACACCCACCTCAAGATGGAGGGCGCCTGGCAGGTCTACCCGCCCGGCCAGCGGTGGCGCCGGCCCGCCCACGAGGCCCGGGTCATCCTGTCGACCGAGCAGCCAAGGTCGCGGTCGGGTTCTCCCTCGGCATCGTCGAGCTGGTCCCGCGTCACCGCGAGCACGACGTCGTCGGCCACCTCGGTCCCGACCTGCTCGGCCCCGACTGGGACGAGGCCGAGGCCCTGCGTCGCCTGCTGGCCGACCCGGCGCGCACCAGTCACGAGGCGCTGCTCGACCAGACCTGCCTGGCCGGGATCGGCAACATGTACGCCGCCGAGCTCTGCTTCACGAGCGGCATCCACCCGCTGACGCCGATCGGCCAGGTGCCCGACCTGCCCCGGCTGCGTGCGCCGGGCCCGCCAGATGCTCGACCTCAACAAGGAACGCGCCGTGCAGACGACCACCGGCGACCTGCGCGAGCGCGAGCGGATGTGGGTCTACCGACGCGACCAGCGCTCCTGCCGACGGTGCGGCACGGCGATCCGGGTCGCGATGGCCGGGTCCCGCCGGACGGGAGCGGGCGACGTACTGGTGTCCGTCGTGCCAGCCCCTGCCCGACGCCTGACCTACCGCGCTACACGCCAGGCCCTCGATCCGGACCGGGCCCCCACCGACCGCTTCGATCCGGAGCAGACCCGACTTCTTCGAGCCGAACCGGGCGACCGGCACCAGCACCTTGCCCCGCTGCTGGTCCGAGCGCAGCGAGACCGTGTCGACCAGGCGGCCGCGGAACCACACCCGGACCCGTCCGAAGCCCGGGCCGGTGCCCACGACGAGCGCGATGCGTCGTACGTCCTGGAGGTTCCGGGTCAGCGTCGCCCCGCGATCCGTGGAGCGCAGCCAGGTGCCCCGGTAGGCGTTGGCGGACCGCTTGCGGTCCCAGTCGCCCTTCCGGTCCAGCTGGCTGTCGTCGTAGGGCGACACGAAGGTCCGCTTCGCCGGGGTCGGGTCGAGGTTGCCCGCCTCGTCCCGGGCCGCGACCCGGAAGACGTGGGTCCGGTTGGAGAGCTTCTTCAGGGCGACCCGGCCCTCACCGCAGGAGACCCGCTTGCCGTCGAGCGAGCACCGGAAGGACGCGGTGTCGTCGCTGCCGGTGTAGCGGATCGTCGCCTTGCGGCCGAGGAAGAAGCTGTTCTGCTTCGGACCGCGGGTGATCTGCGTGTCCGGCGGCGTGTTGTCCGGGTCGGCCGCGCTGACCGTGACCTCGGTGTCGTCGCCCGCGCTGTCGCGCAGGTAGGAGCCACCGACCACGGTGCCGATCGTGTACGTCGTCTCGTTGCCGCTGCGGGCGAGCTCGGCGTCGCAACCCGCGGTGCCGGTCAACGGACCGCCGGTGACCGGGGCCGAGCAGAGGACCTCGTCGGTCTCCCGGTCGACGAACGTGACGGTCGCGTCGGTGATGTCTCCGCGATCCGCGTCGTCGGCGTCGGTGACCGAGGTCTCCAGCGGGACCGTGGCCGTGGCGTCGTTCGTGGTCGCCTCGGTCGGCCCGGTCCACGCGACGGACGCGTCCTCCGGGTTGACGGTGACCGCGAAGGAGCCCTCGCTGGTCAGTCCGTCAGCCACGTCCTCGGTCACGGTGACGACCGCCTCGTGTGCTCCGGGTGACTCGGTCACCGGGCCGGCGACGGTGAACACCCGGGTGCCCGGCCGCACGCCGTCGGCGGACGCGGTGCCCGGCGCGACGGCCAGCCCCTCGACTCCGGCCACACTGGCCACGAGCTGGTCGCCGTCCACGTCCTCCGACGTCGCCGTCAGGGTGACCGGCGACGCGAAGTCGTCGCTGTACTGCAGGGTCTGGTCCTCGACCTCGGTCAGGGACAGCGGCGAGCTGATCGTGAAGTCAGCGCCGTTGACGGCGAAGAAGTAGTTGCCCACCGCCTCGATCCTGATCCGGGCCCGGTCGGTGCCGACCTGCGGCAGGGTGACAGTCTCGCTGCCGTCGTTGGCCGTCGAGGGCGCCAGCACGGTCGGGAAGGTCGCTCCGCCGTCGGTGGACAGACTGATCTTGACCATCGGGGCGAGCGCGGCGTCGTCGGTGCCGTTGACGGCCCAGGTGACGGTCTCGGGAGCCCCGCCCTCGGCCGGGGTCCCGGCCGAGGCGCGCGACGTGACCAGGAACGGTCCGGCCGTGTCGTCCAGGGTGAGCACGACGTCGTCGAGAGCCGTGCCGCCCCCGGCCGCGACGCGGTCGCGGGCGGTGACCCGGAAGGTGAGCTCGCCCCCGAGACCACTTCCGTAGTCGGCGGTCGGCAGGAACTCCGAGTAGCAGTCGACGATCGCCTGCGGGACGGATCGGCGGCCGGCCGGAGGCGCAGCGGGCGGTGCCGGGCAGGCACCGGTCGCCGCGTTGGTGTTGCCCGCCAGCACCTGGGCCAGGTCCGGGAACGTCCGGCTGGGACTGCCGTCAGCGAGGTTGATCCCCGGCGAGGGTGACTGGAGCGTGCCCTCGTCGGTCACCTGCGCGGCGGTGCCGAAGACCCTGAACAGCGGACCGTTGGTCTTCGTGTTGCTGAGCAGGGCGGTCCCGCCGTTGGGCGCCACGGGCCCGGAGTCGTTCTGCTCCCACAGGTAGATCAGGCTGTCGCTGTCGGAGTCGGTCCCGGCCGCGGTCAGGGTGAACGGCGTCCGGACCGGGATGGTCTTGTCGGCCGGCGCCGCCACGCCCGGCGCGTGGTTGGCGGTCACGTCGGCGAGCCCCTGGTTGGTCCCGTCGCCGCCGTTGACCGTCGTCCCGACGAAGCCGGTCACGCCCGCCGATCCACCGCTGACGCCGAAGGTGTCGAGGTCGATCCCGGTGCTGACCGTCGAGAAGTCGAGCGTGAAGCCGGCCGTGCCCGGCGACGCCTCGCCGTCGTACCCGCTCACCTCGGCGACCTCGCCGGTCAGCTGCTGGACCGCTTGGGTGATCCCGAGGATGTTGTAGTTGCCGCCGGCCCCGCGCGTGATGGTCACGGGCGTGGCGCCCGGGTAGGTGAGCTGGAAGGTCTCCCCCGAGGTGTCGTAGCCCTGGAGGTTGACCACCTGCTGCTCGTCCCAGGCGAACGGATCAGCAGTCACGTGTGCGGTGATCTCGTCGATGCTGCGCTGCGAGAAGTAGGGGTCGCTGTGCGGCTGGAGGTTGTCGCGGCCGCAGATCCCGGCGTACGCCATCACCGACGAGCCCGACCCGGGCTCGACGGAGGTGCCGCCGTTGCGGTTGGTCAGCGAGCAGTTGACCAGGGTGCCGTTGAACGTGTGGTTGCCGGCGTACTGGTGGCCGATCTCGTGAGCGACGTAGTCGACGGCGTAGAAGTCGCCCTCGGGCTGGGGCAGCCCCGTGCAGCCACGCGCCTTGCCCGACTCCCCCACGACGCCGAGCCCGGCGACGCCGCCACCGTTGATGCCGAGACCGATGTGGCCGACGTCGTAGTTGTCGGCGCCGATGATCTGGCCGATCACGAACGTGTTGCGAGTGAGCAGGGCACCCGTGCAGCCCCCGCTGCTCGCGTCGAGGTCGGCCGGGTCGTAGCAACCGTTGGCGCCACAGGGCCCGTTCGGCCCGGTGGCCCTGGCCTGGGTGTCCAGGTTGAGCTCGTCGGTGCCGTTGACCAGCACCATCCGGATCGCCAGGTCGTCGTTGTAGACCTGGTTGACCCGGTTGATCAGGGTGGTCTTCTCCGCGAGCACGTTGCCGGTGCCGAAGTACGTCGCGTAGCTGGGGTCGGTGACGAACGCGAGCCGGTAGGTCCGGCGCTGGACCAGCTCACCGGGCGCCTCGCCCGCGGCGGCGGGGGCGACGGCATCGGTCAGGGCGTCGAGGTCGGGCTCGATGAGAGGGCGCTCGGGTGCAGGCAGGGCCGAGCGCAGGTAGCTGAGGTGCGTGGTGGTGCCGCGCCGGTTGAACGCGGGGTCGACGTACCAGGAACGGGCGCCGCGGGGCGAGAGCACCGACGCGTGGAACCCCATGGGGGTCAGGTCGAGGCGGATCGTGGCGGTCGGGTCGCTGACGCCGACCCCGGCGTACGTGCGGATCTCCGGGTGCCGGGCGGCCAGACGCCCCTGCATCACCGACGACTGCTGGACACGGAAGGCGGCGAGCTCACCGGTGGGGTCGGGGATGGCCAGCTCGAGGGCGTCGGCGCCACGGCGGACGGCGCGTTCGCTCGGGGCGAGCGCCAGCCGGGCCGCCAGCCCGGTCAGGTCGATCCGGTAGGCCGCCGACTCCCGCGGCAGCACCCGCGCCCGGTCGGTGTCGCGTGCGGTGAAGCCCGGCAGCGGGGTGAAGAGCCCACTGTCGGGCGCTGGCGCGGCCCCGGCCGGGGTGGACAGCACGACGGGCAGCACGGCCGCGGTGACCACGACCGCGAGCAGCACGCTCAGACGACGGAACGGGCGACGAGCAGCCATGGAACCCACCTAGGAAGAGGAGGGCGCCAGATTACGCTGCGGAGGCCACCACGTCGCCACTTCGACGACGGGAACCGACGATCATCGGCGTCGCCGCCATCGCGGCCACGGCGGCCTCCTCGACGGCCACGGCGTCGGACACCTCACGCAGCACGTCGGAGAGCGGGACCTCCAGGGCGGTGCAGAGCGAGGCGAGAAGCTCGGAGGACGCTTCCTTCTGGCCGCGCTCGATCTCGGAGATGTAGCCGAGGCTGACCCGGGCGTCCGCGGAGACCTCGCGCAGGGTCATGCCGCGCTGCATCCGCCGGTCGCGGAGCACGTCGCCGAGCAGCCGACGAAACAGCACCATGCGTGGATCCTTCCGTGAGTTCAGGGACAACGCTACCCGAGGGTGGTTTCTTCCCCGGTGAGGATCGCGGAAAGCACCGACAACACCTCCTGGCAGGTCCGCTCGCGGACGGCCTCGCGATCGCCGACCAGCTCGAGAGCCACGGCCGTGGTCGTGGCCGGGCCGGAGACACCGACGTAGACCGTGCCGGCCGGGATCCCGTCCTGTGGCCCGGGCCCGGCCACACCCGTGGTGCTCACGGCGTACGTCGCGCCGGTGGCCCGGCGAGCGCCCTCGGCCATCGCCCGGGCACACTCGGCCGACACCACGCCGTACCGGTCGACCACGGCCGGTGGCACCCCCAGCAGCGACACCTTCAGCTCGCTGGCGTAGGCGACCACCCCGCCGACGTACGTCTCGGACGAGCCCGGCACCGACGTGAGCAGCGCGGCCACCCGGCCCCCGGTCAGCGACTCCGCGGTGGCCAGCGTCGCGCCCCGCGCACGCAACAGATCGTGGACGGAGGCGGCGGTCCCGGTCATGCCGGGGATGCTACGGCTACCCTCCCCGCATGGCTCTGCCGATCGAGGACTACGCCCTGCTCGGCGACCGCCACACCGGCGCCCTGGTCGGACGGGACGGATCCGTCGACTGGCTGTGCCTGCCCCGGTTCGACTCCCCCGCCTGCTTCGCGGCCCTGCTCGGCACCGAGGACCACGGCCGGTGGCTGCTCAGTCCGGTCGGCGAGTACGACGTGTCCCGCCGCTACCTCGAGGACTCGACCGTCCTGGAGACGACCTTCACCACCGGCACCGGCACCGTCACCCTGCTGGACCTGATGCCGACCGGCGACGGCCGGGCCGACCTGGTCCGTCGCCTCACGGGGGTGTCGGGCACCGTGCGGATCCGGCACGAGTGGGTGGTCCGGATGGACTACGGCCAGATCCGGCCGTGGGTCCGCCGGCGGGAGATCGACGGCGAGAAGGTCATCGTCGCGACCGCCGGCCCGGACCAGCTGATCCTCCGTGGTCCTCGACTCCCCCGGCCCACCGACCACCGGCACGCCGACGAGTTCGACGTGCGGGAGGGCGACGAGCTCACCTTCGCGACCACGTGGGTCCCGTCATACGCGGAGGACCCGGACCTGCCGGCCTTCGGCGACCGGATCGAGGCCACGATCGCCGACGACCGCACGTGGGCGGCGCGCGCCCGCTCGGACGTGCCGCATGCCGCCATGGTCCGGCGAAGTCTGCTCACCCTGCGGTCGTTGACGCACGAGCAGACCGGCGGCATCGTGGCCGCGCCCACCACGTCGCTGCCGGAGGACTTCGGCGGCGAGCGGAACTGGGACTACCGCTACTGCTGGCTCCGCGACGCGGCGCTCACGCTCGAGTCCCTGATCAGCGCGGGCTACACCGATGAGGTGCGGCTCTGGAGGGACTGGCTCCTGCGGGCGGTCGCCGGCGACCCCCAGGACCTGCAGGTCATGTACGCCGTCGACGGCGCCCGCCGGCTGCCCGAGCACACCCTCGATCATCTGCCCGGCTACGCCGGCTCGGTGCCGGTCCGGATCGGCAACGGCGCCGTCACCCAGCGCCAGTCCGACGTCCTCGGCGAGGTGATGATCGCGCTGGACCAGGCGCGCGACGCCGGGGTGGAGCGCGACGACAACGCCTGGGCACTCCAGTCACGGCTGGTGGACGAGCTGGCCCGGACCTGGCGGGAGCCGGACCACGGGCTCTGGGAGATCCGTGGTGAGCAGCGGCACTTCACCCACTCCAGGGTGATGGTGTGGGCTGCCTTCGACCGGGCGGTGCGCGCCGTGGAGGAGTTCGACCGACCCGGCGACGTGGACCGGTGGCGAGACCTGCGCGACGAGGTGCGTGCGGAGGTGTTGTCGCGGGGCTTCGACGAGGGCCGCAACTCCTTCACCCAGCACTACGAGACCACCGAGGTCGACGCATCGCTGCTGGTGCTCCCGCTCGTGGGCTTCATCGACGGTCAGGACCCGCGGATGCTCGGCACCATCGCGGCGATCGAGCAGGACCTGATGCGTGACGGCCTGCTCCTGCGCTACCGGACCCAGAGCGGCGTCGACGGTCTCACCGGTGACGAACATCCGTTCCTCGCCTGCTCCTTCTGGCTGGTGTCCGCCTATGCCGCTGCTGACCGGCGAGACGACGCGCACGCCCTCTTCGACCGGCTGTGCGGGCTCGCCAACGACGTGGGGCTGCTCGCCGAGGAGTACGACCCGACGTACGACGGCGGCCGCGGACGGATGGCTGGCAACTTCCCGCAGGCGTTCAGCCACCTCGCGCTGGTCCAGGCGGCGTACCGCCTGGCCGACGCCTGAGCCGACCTCCACCGACGCGGACGGGGAGCCGACCCGCAGGTCGACTCCCCGTCCGTGGGGTGGTGCGTCAGCTCTTCTTGTTCTTCTTCTTGGCAGGGCTCACCTTGATCGTGATGGTCTCCGTGTCACCTGCGACGTCGGCGTCACCGGAGTAGGTGACCTCGACCGTCTTGATGCCGGCGGTGTCGAACTCCGCGAGGCGGAGGTCGAACTTCCCGTTGCGCAGCTGACCGCTGAAGGTGCCCTGGTCCTGGACGACGATGGTGACCTGACCGGTCGGCTTCTCTCCCTCGGCCTTGACCTGGATGTGGAGCTTGACCCGGGTCTTGTCCTCGGTGACCTTCTTGGGCGTCGCCTTGACCTTCAGCTCGGACTCGGCCAGCTCAGGCTCCGGCTCCACGTCAGGCACGTCGAGGCCGACGATCTCCGGGTTGTGGTCCGAGGCCCGGAACACGTCCGGAGCGTAGAAGTCCGTCGCGTTGTAGTTGTGGCGGCTGTACTCGAACGCCACCGACTCCGCTGCGTTGATCGTCCACACGTCGGCGCCGGTGACCATCGCGAACCCGACGTCGTTGGCCAGGATGTGGTCGAGGGACCCGTCCATGCCGTCGAAGTTGTAGCTCTCCTCGCCCTCGGTGTCGGACTCGATCGCGGTGTAGCCGTCCTCGTAGAGGACCTGCATCGGGTCCTCCATCGAATACGCGTTGAAGTCGCCGGCCAGGAACACCGCCTCGGTGCCGCGATCGGCGGCGAAGGCGTCGGCGAAGGCCGACAGCGCCTCGGCCTGGCCGATCCGGTCCGGGTTGGCCTTGCCCTGACCCGTCCCGTCATCGACGCCGGAGCTCTTGGACTTGAAGTGGTTCACGATCACGGCGAAGGCGTCGGCGTCAGGCGCGCCGGCGGCCTTGAACGCCTGGGCCAAAGGCTCACGAGCATTGTCGAAGTTGACCTCGTCGATGAGGATCTCCGACTCTCCCACCAGGGCAGCCGCGGCGGGCTTGTAGATGAAGGCCGTCCGGATGACATCCTCGTCGGCGGGGGCCGGACGGTTCTCGGCAGCCGGGGACGGCGCGTAGGCCCAGGTCCCGGCGCCGGCATCCGCGTTCAGGGCCTCGACCAGGGTCGCGACGGCGAAGTCACGGTCCTTGCCGAACTTCACCGAGTTCTCGATCTCCTCCAGACCCACCACGTCGGCGTCGAGCGTATTGATCGCCCGAACGATCTTGTCCTGCTGACGAAGCAGGTCCTCGACCTCGGCAGCGCCACGAGGACCGGTCGCCCCACAGTCGTCGTTGGTGACCGGGTCGCCGACCCGATCGGTGTGGAACTCGCACGACCCACCGTTGGCTACGAACTCCTCGCCCGTGGTCGGGAAGTAGTTCAGTACGTTGAACGTCGCCAGCTCGAGGTCGCCGCCCACCTCCTGGGGAGTCAGGTTCTCCGGCCTTGTGTTCACGAAGGTGGCGACATCGGCTCCCTCGTCGGTGACGCGCTCGGTCGGCTGGAACCGCCAGCTACCGAACTGGTAGTCGAGGACGACGGGGCCCACCACGTCGGCGGCCGCTCCCACGCGGACCGGGTTGGTCGGCGAGAGCCACGGCAGAGGCTCGTTCTCGTAGGCGTTGGTGAGGTAGCTGATGTCCGCGCCGTCGTCCAGGACGACGCCACGGGCGTAGTTGGCGTCCTCGACTGCCGCGATGGCCGGAGCGTCCTGCGCGTCGGCAACCTCGGTCGGTGTGATCAGCGGGCGGCCGCCCGTGGCCAGCCCGATCTCGGCGTACTGGTTGGTGGGGAACGTCTCGGAGACCGTGAAGTCCTGGCCGCTGACGTCGAGCAGCTCGCTCTCGTGCGCCTCGCGCTCCCCGCCCGTCGTCGGGTAGTCCGTGCTCAGGGCCATCGGGTCCGTGTGCGGGCTCCCGCTCAGGTCGACCAGGCCGGTGTCCGCGTCGCTCGGGTCCCACGTCAGCTTCGTGACGCCGAACTCCTCGATGACCGGACCGGTGATCTCGACGAAGTCACCGATGGCGACCGGGATCGGACCACTGGCCTGCTGGACGGCGATGCCGTCGGAGGCGCCGGGGGTCTCGTCAGAGGCGTCGCCGGTGCCCTCGGTCTGGATCACGTAGGAGTGGTAGCCGGTCGCGCCGTAGACGGCGGTGACGACACCCTGCGTGGTGACGTAGGTGTCGGGCTGGGTGGAGTACTGGCTGGAGAAGCCGGTGCCCTGGATCTGCGCGATGGTCGCGTCCACGAACGTGATGTCTGCCGGCGGCTCCTCCTCGTCACCCTCGCCTGCTGCGTTGACAGGCGCAGGGTCGAGGGCCAGGAAGTCGTCTTCGTTGTCGAGCGTGTTCGTGTTCGACGCATCGCGGCTGAGCGACGTGGTGTTGGAACCTGCGGGCGCTGCCCCTTCGCCGAGGTAGGTGTTGCCGGTGCCGAAGCCCACGAGGTCGACCACCGCGGGGTCGGTTGAACAGGCGCTGGAGACGCAGCTGAGCGTGGCGGTGGAGCTCGCCAGCGCGACGTTGCCGTTGGTAGCCGAGAGATTGACACCGGTGTTGGTCGCGTCTGGTGTCGGCAGGGCGTCGCCCTGTGCTCCGCCCGACTGACCCATGACCAGGTAGTAGCCGTGCGCGGGGATGCTGCCCGACAGCGTGAACTTGCCGCTCCACGCTGCTCCGGTCGCCGACTTGTACTGCACGGAATACCCGGTGAGCGACGCTGCCGAGGCAGTCGGGTTGTACAGCTCGATGAAGTCGTTGGTGTGGGTGGCACCGCTGTTGCCACCGCCGCCGTACACCTCACTGATGACCAGCCCGCCGACCATGGGGGTCGCGTGCGCGGGGGCGATGGAGGCGGCCACCAGGCCGCTGGCGAGAAGGGCGAGACCGGCGCCGAGCGCGGTCAACTTCCGAGATGAGGACAAGACAATGCTCCCGAGAGAGAGTGAGGGGCGATCAGGACGGCCCAGAGGGGTGAGATCCAGATCACCCTAACCCGCTCCCGGCGGCCGTCGACCTTCACACCTGATGAACTCGGGCCGGGCCCTTTGTGATCAGTTGCCACGCATCGTGTGGCGCTGACGCCACACGTCGCGGAAGAACTCGTAGCCCGACCAGAGGGTCATCGCCACGGCGCCGGCGAGGAAGGCCAGGCTGGCGTAGAAGAGCACTTCGCCGGGCATCCCGAGGAACTCGAAGTTGCCCTCGTGGACACTCTCGCCGTGCGGGAAGGGAAGGAGGAGCCCCGAGAGCGCGATGGCCTGCAGGGTGGTCTTGATCTTCCCGCTCTGCGAGGCAGCGATGACCACGTGCTTGGCCACCGACAGCCGGAGCAGGGTCACGCTCCACTCCCGGAGCAGGACCAGGATGGTCACCCACCACCAGATGTCCCCCACGAGCGACAGCCCGATGAAGGCCATGCCGGTGATCGCCTTGTCGGCGATGGGGTCGGCGATCTTGCCGAAGTTGGTGACCAGGTTGCGGGCCCTCGCGATGTCGCCGTCGATCTTGTCGGTGATCATCGCGAACACGAACAGGCCGAAGGCGATACAGCGCCAGAGCACCGAGTCGCCGCCGTCGTGTAGCAGAGCCCAGCCGAAGAACGGGACCATGACGATCCGCAGGGTGGTCAACGCGTTGGGAAGGTTCCAGTTGCTGACCGGGGTGGCGGTCTCACTCATGCGGCCCCCTCGGTCGCTCGGGCGACGAGGTCCACTCCGTCAGTGCCGATGACCTCGGCGATGACGAGGTCACCGACCCGAATCCCGTCGGGGAGGTCCTCGAGCGTGGTGGTGCCGTCGACCTCGGGGCCCTGCAGATGGGCCCGGCCCTCGGCCACGCCGTCGGCCACCGACTCGACGAGCACGGAGACGGTGTCCCCGATCCGGTCCTCGGCCCTCTGGGCGGTGAGCTCCTCGACCAGCGCGGTCACGTGCTCCACGCGCTGCCGGACCTCGTCCTCGTCCAGCTTCCCGTCGTACGACGCCGCCTCGGTGCCGTCCTCGTCGGAGTAGCCGAAGACGCCCGTGACGTCCATCCGAGCCTCCACGAGGAAGTCGCACAGCGTCTCGAGGTCGTCCTCGGTCTCCCCGGGAAAGCCGACGATCACGTTGGACCGGACGCCGGCGTCGGGGGCCAGGCCCCGGATCTGCGCCAGAAGCCCCAGGAAGCTCTCCGGGTCCCCGAAACGCCGCATCCGCCGCAGCACCGGCGCGCTCGCGTGCTGGAAGGACAGGTCGTAGTAGGCAGCGACGCCAGGGGTGTCGGCGATCGCCTCGACCAGGCCGGGCCGCGTCTCCGCGGGCTGGAGGTAGGAGACCCGGACCCGCTCGACGCCGTCGATGGCGGCGAGCTCGGGGAGCAGGGTCTCGAGGAGCCGCAGATCCCCGAGGTCCTTGCCGTAGGAGGTGGAGTTCTCGCTCACGAGGAACAGCTCGCGCACTCCCTCGCCGGCGAGCCAGCGGGCCTCCCCGAGGACGTCGGAGGGACGGCGGCTGACGAACGAGCCCCGAAAGCTGGGGATGGCACAGAACGAGCAGCGGCGGTCGCACCCGCTGGCGAGCTTGAGCGGAGCCATCGGCCCGCCGCCCAGCCGGCGCCGCACCGGGCGCGGACCGGTGGCCGGAGCCCCCGCGCCGATCTCGTCGACCGAGCTGGCGTGACCCGGGACGGCGATGGCCGAGGCCGCACGGTCCACGGGCGAGATCGGCAGCAACCGGCGACGGTCCGACGGGGTGTGCGCCTGGTGGGCCTCTCCGCCGATGATCGAACGCAGCCGAGCGGCGATGTCGGGGTAGTCGTCGAAGCCGAGCACGGCGTCGGCCTCGGGCAGCGACTCGGCCAGGTCCTTGCCGTAGCGCTCGGCCAGGCACCCGACGGCGACGACACTCTGCGCGCGTCCGCCCGACTCCCTCAGCTCGGCCTTGAGGTCGGCCGCCTGCAGCAGGGTGTCGATCGAGTCCTTCTTGGCCGCCTCGACGAAGCCGCAGGTGTTGACGACCACGGTGTCGGCGTCCGC
The DNA here is from genome assembly GCA_963834235.1 of uncultured Actinomycetota bacterium. GTDB lineage: Bacteria > Actinomycetota > Actinomycetes > Propionibacteriales > Nocardioidaceae > Nocardioides. The sequence continues at coordinate 51,971 of CAWIAS010000008.1, read as the reverse complement.
AGCATCCTCGACGAGGAGGAAACCGTCGGCCTCGAGCCGGCCGGCCAGCTCCTCGGAGTCGACCTCGTTGCGGGCGCAACCCAGCGTCACCATCGCGACCGTGGTCGGTGCGCCGGTGTCAGCTCGGGCCGCGGTGCGGATGTCAGAGGCAGTCATGGTCACCCTGAGTATGACCGCCCCGGCACCGGCGGGCCTAACCGGCAGGGCTGGGTCAGCTGACGGGGAACGTGTTCGTCGCCGTCTGCCCGGTGGCGCCCATCGCGCCCCGGGGCTCGCCATCGACCGTGACCTCGAGCGAGCCGTCCGACGACTGGATCCGCGCCGGCGGCGAGACCTCCAGGAGCTTGGACTGGCCGAACGCCAGGTTGCCGTTGAAGACGATCGGCACCCGAGCCGTCCCGGACCACGACGTGGGCGCCCCCACCTGCGGCGGTCAGCTCGACCGGCACGGGCGGGGGCAGGTTGCGGGACCCGTTGCCGACGCCAGCCGAGCCGTTGAGGATCGGGGTGGTGCCCCTCAGCTCGACCGGGCTGTCCATGATCAGGCGGGCCACCGACCAGGCCAGGACCAGCGTCATCACGACCGCGATCAGCACCGACCAGTTGGGTCCGCCGCGCGTGCCCCTGATCGAGCCGTTGGCTCCCGTGGCCAGCTCGGCCTCGAAGACCCGGCGTGGGTTGATCGGGGCGTCGGCGTAGCGGTTGTCGTAGGCGGTCAGCATCGGGGCGACGTCCACCCCGAGGACGCGCGCCAGCGTGCGCAGGTGACCGCGGGCGTAGAAGTCGCCACCGCAGGGGGCGAAGTCGTCGACCTCGATCGACTCGATCACGTGCGGTCGGATCCGGGTGCGCTCCGCCAGCTGGTCCACCGTCAGGCCGAGGCGGGTCCGGGCTGCGACCAGCTCGGGGCCGACGACCGGGTCGTCAGCCGGCTCCACCGCGAACTCGTCGATGAGCAACGGCTCGACGGCGCTGCCGCCGCGCGAGATCGGGCTGACCCGCTCACCCCAGACCTGGGTGTCCTCCACGAGGTTGACGCTGCCGGGACGACGCAGCTCGCGCCCCTCGATCTCCTCGGGCCCGTCAGCGACGTCGCGACGGACCTCGTGGCGGACGGCGGCCACGGGCTCGCGCAGCGGGCTCGGCGTGGCGCTGGCAGAGACCGGCTCGTCGCTCACCTCGTCGTCGGCGACCTCGACGGCCTCGTCGTCAGAGAGGTCCACTCCGGTCCGCTGCAGGCGGGCACCGATCACGTTGATGGCGTGGGCGATGAAGGGACGCGGATCGTGCCAGCGACGGCGTGGCTCGACGTCGACTGCTTCCTCGGGCCCGGTCATGGACGCGACCGGGGTCTCAGCGACGACGACGTCGTCCACGAGCTCCTCCACCGCGAGCACGTCCACCACGGGGACGGCGTCACCGGCCAGCCTGGCCAGGGCGCCCGTGAGGTCGTCCCCGGCGCCGTTCACCCGGGTCGACAGGGTCAGCGGCACCGCGAACGGGGCGCCGTACAGCGTGCGCGACAGCCGGGACTGACGACGGCCGCGACGGTCCAGCTCCTCGATCAGGCGCTCGGGGTTGTGGACGACCAGGACCAGACGCCCGTCGCGGAAGGCGCCGCGACGCGGCCGGTGGTCGACCTGCCGCAGGGCCCCCCAGGGCAGGCCTCGCCAGGACTGGCCCAGACGGATCCGGACACCCTGGGTGTCGGCGACGAGGAGCGGCGTGCGGGCGTCGACGAAAGCGGCGAGGTGGCCGACACCGAGCAGGCCCATGCCGACGGCGAGCACCCAGTCGAGCGGCGCACCCGTCGTCGTGGCCCGCGCCAGGTAGGCGATGGAGACTGCCGACGCCAGGGCCCCGACCAGGGCGGCCAGGCCCGCGTTGCGTCGGACCTCGACCACGTCGGGGGCCAGACCGAGGGGCTCGCCCGCGCCCTGGGGGTCATCGTCGTGCTGGTCCAGGACCTCTGCTGCACCCGAGTTCATGTCTAGAGCTCCCCCTGAATCGTGGCGATCACAGCGTCGATCTCGTCGGGCTTCACGAGCACGTCCCGCGCCTTCGAACCCTCACTGGGTCCGACCACGCCGCGGCTCTCCAGGATGTCCATCAGCCGGCCCGCCTTGGCGAAACCGACCCGGAGCTTGCGCTGCAGCATCGACGTCGACCCGAACTGGGTCGAGACGACGAGCTCGATGGCCTGGATGACCAGGTCCATGTCGTCGCCGATGTCGTCGTCGAGGTCGCGCTTGGCTGCGGCCGGTGCGGTGACGTCCTCGCGGTACGTCGGCGCCAGCTGCTCCTTGCAGTGCTTGACCACCTGGGCGATCTCGGCCTCGGTGACCCAGGAGCCCTGGACCCGCACGGCCTTCGACGAGCCCATCGGCAGGAACAGGCCGTCACCCTGGCCGACGAGCTTCTCGGCACCGGGCTGGTCGAGGATCACCCGGCTGTCGGCCAGCGACGAGGTCGCGAAGGCCAACCGGGACGGCACGTTGGCCTTGATCAGTCCGGTCACCACGTCGACCGACGGGCGCTGCGTGGCCAGCACCAGGTGGATGCCGGCCGCACGGGCCAGCTGGGTGATCCGGACGACGGCGTCCTCGACATCACGCGGCGCGACCATCATCAGGTCGGCGAGCTCGTCGACGATGACCAGCAGGTAGGGGTACGGCGTGAGCTCGCGCTCGCTGTTGGCGGGCAGCTCGACCTTGCCGGCGCGGACCGCCTTGTTGAAGTCGTCGATGTGACGGAAGCCGAAGTTGGCCAGGTCGTCGTAGCGCATGTCCATCTCGCGCACGACCCACGCCAGGGCCTCGGCGGCCTTCTTCGGGCTGGTGATGATCGGCGTGATCAGGTGCGGGACACCCTCATAGGCGTTCAGCTCGACCCGCTTCGGGTCGACCATGATCATCCGCACCTCGTCGGGTGTGGAGCGCATCAGGATCGACGTGATCATCGAGTTGATGAACGACGACTTGCCCGAACCGGTGGCACCCGCGACGAGGAGGTGGGGCATCTTCGCGAGGTTGGCGACGACGAAACCGCCCTCGACGTCCTTGCCGAGGCCGCAGACCATCGGGTGATGGTCGGCACGCGCCGTGTTGGACCGGAGCACGTCGCCCAGGGACACGATCTCCTTGTCGAGGTTGGGGATCTCGATACCGATGGCGGACTTGCCCGGGATGGGGCTGAGGATCCGCACGTCGGCCGACGCGACGGCGTACGCGATGTTCTTGGAGAGCGCGGTGACCTTCTCGACCTTGACCGCCGGCCCGACCTCGACCTCGTAGCGGGTGACGGTCGGACCCCTGGTGTAGCCGGTGACCTGGGCGTCGATACCGAACTCGTCCAGCACCTGGGTGAGTCGGTCGACGACCGCATCGCTGGCCTTGGAGCGGGCCTTGTGCACCGAACCGGGCTTGAGCACCTCGTTGGCCGGCAGGGAGTAGGCGATGTCGCCGCTGAGTGCGAGCTGCTCGACCCGCGGCGGGAGTGGGGTGTGGGGGGGCGGCTCGAGATCGGCCTTCGCCTCGGTCGTGTCCGGCGCGTCGGGCGCGAAGGGGTCGAAGATGTCGACCCCGGCGTCGCCGTTCTCGACCATGACGTCGGGGTCGGGCTTCTTGCGCCGCTTCTTCAGCTCGCGGTCGGTGAGGACCGGGCTGTCGTAGGCGTCAGCACTCGTGACGTCGTCAGGATCGAGATCGGTCGACGACCGGCGCTTGCTGCGGATCGGCTGCGTCGCGTCCCCGTCGTCCGCCGTCTCGGCGGCCGGGGTGCGCCCGAGGAGTCGGTCGCGGCCCTCGGCGAGGCGAGCGGGCACCTGGTAGACCGGCGTGGCCGTGATCACGAGGACGCCGAAGATCGACAGGAGGAGCAGCAGCGGCACGACGACGTACGCCGTCTGGAGCAGGTCGAGCAACAGGCTCGACACCACGAACCCGACCGCACCTCCGGCGCTCTCCAGCGGGGTGGAGTCACCGGGCGCGGGCTGGGGGCTGCCGTTGGCGATGTGGACGATGCCGAGGACGCCGAAGGCCAGGGTGGTCCAGCCCACGACCTGGCGCCCGGCCGGACCGTTGTGCTCGGGGTCGCGCATGTTGCGCCACCCGATGAGGACCAGCACGAGCGGGACGAACCAGCCGACCTTCCCGACCGAGCCGGCGACGATGGTCCGGGTGACGTCCATGACGGTGCCGGGCAGCTGCCACCACACCGCAGCCGAGACCACCACCGCGAGGGCGAAGGTGAGCAGGCCCAGGCCGTCGCGTCGGTGCTCGGGCTCGAGGTCGCGGGCGGTCCGACCGATGCTGCGGGCTGTGGCGCCGAGCGCGTGCGCGATCGCCATCCAGACCGCCGCCACGCCGCGGCCGAGGGCACCGAACGCGCGGGAGACCGGTCCTGGGCCGTTGCGCACGGCGCGGGGAGCCGGCCGCTTGCTCCGACCGGAGGTCGAGCGGCTGGGACTGCCCTTGCGGGTACTCCGGGATCGGGTGCTCGAGCTACCTCGTCTCGTCGTGCCGCCGGACCTCGTGGTGCCGGACCTGCTCGCGCTCGATGAGGACGTGCTCTTGCTCCGCGAACCCGGCGGGGAAGACGTACGGGTCGCCATGGTCAACAACGTAGGCCAAAGTCACACCAGTCACAGGGACCACAGGGAGCGTGTCGTCCCGGATCCTCCAGGAGCCGCTGTCCGAAGGACGCTTTGTGGCCCGAGAAGCGCAAGTTACGAAGATTTTCCCGACAGACTGGACCCCTGCCCCACAACTACCTAGTGTCATGCGATTAGTGGCCCAGTTCACATGCGACCACTGTCTTCATCCAATTCGGAGGGTAAAAACACGTGAAATTCCTCAGGCAAGGTGTCTGTCTGGCACTGCTGGGAGCCGGCCTCGCGGCCGTTCCCGGCATGCAGGCCGCCGCGACCACCTCAACGGTGGTGGCTGGCGAGAGCCTCGTGCAGCAGATGAGAAACGAGGCGCAAGGCTCGGTTGCGCTCTCGACCGAGCGCGCCACAGGCAAGGTCGGTTTCATCCGGGCAGGCAGCAAGGGCGATCTGTTCCCCTCGGTCGAGGGAGACTCGCTCAGGGGGGCCGTCGACAAGACGACCGCCTACCTGAAGCAGTACGGCGCAGCGTTCGGCGCGCGTGCCGGCGAGCTCCGTCAGTCGGGCGTGACCACGTCACGCTACGGCTGGACCGTGAGCTTCAAGCAGTCGTACAAGGGCGTCCCGGTCTTCGGCAGCCTGCTCAAGGCGAACGTCGACAAGACCGGCGACCTCACCTCGGTCAGCGGCTACGCCGCCCCGGGCCTGAACCTGGGCGTCTCGCCTGCGTTCTCGGAGGGCACGGCAGCATCGCGCGCCATCGCCACGGTGCGGGCCAACCCGCCGGGCGAGGGTGGCGCCGACGTGTCCGGGCTGAAGGCCGGTCGCAACGACCTGGTCGTCTACCGGATGGGTGCCACGAAGGGTGACGCGGGCAAGGCGATCCTGGCCTACCAGATCGAGGTGACCAACGAGCGCAACGTGCGCGACATGGTCTTCGTCGACGCCAACACCGGCAAGATGGTCAACCGCTACTCGATGATCCACGGCTTCGAGACCGATCGTGAGCTGTACGAGGCCGACGAGGAGCGCAACCTGTCTCTCGTGTGGAAGGACGGCGACCCCTACCCGGGCGACCTGAACGCCGACCAGGTCAACCTGGTCCGCACCGCGGGCAACTCCTACTGGCTGTTCGCCAACACCTTCGGCTATGACTCCTACGACGGTGAGGGCGCGACCATGCGCACCGTCAACAACGACCCGGCCATCGCGTGCCCGAACGCCAACTGGAACGGAGTGACGACCAACTACTGCAACGGTGTCACGTCGGACGACGTGGTGGCCCACGAGTGGGGTCACGCCTACACCGAGTACACCTCGGGCCTCATCTACCAGTGGCAGTCCGGCGCGCTCAACGAGTCGTACTCCGACGTCTGGGGTGAGACCGTCGACCTGATCAACGGTCAGGACGACGGGGGCGAGGGCGACACCACCACCAAGCGTCCCGACGGGCTGTGCTCGACGAACACCCGCGGCAGCATCGGCATGACGATCAACTCCCCGGAGTCGATCGCCGGTCCGTGTGACGCTGCTCCGGCGGCGTTCGGCCCGGTCTTCGACAAGACCGGAGTCACCACCGACATCATCGTCGGTGAGGACGGCGACACCTACGACGGTGGCGCGTCCTCGACCACGGATGGCTGCACCGAGCTCCTCAACGCCGCCGAGATCGCCGGCAACTTCGTCTACGTCGACCGTGGCCTGTGCACCTTCGCCGAGAAGGCGGACAACGCGGAGGCCGCAGGCGCCACCGGCATCGTCGTGGGCAACCACACCGCCGGCGAGGCACCGTTCTCGATCTCCGGGGACGCCGACATCTACGGCCTGATGGTCGATGTCGAGACCGGCACGAAGATCAAGGCCGCGACGGAGACCGTCAACGCGACGATCCGGGACATCGACACCGAGGAGAAGGCAGACTCGTTCCGCTGGCTCGTCAGTGAGAAGTCGACTGCGTTCGGCGGCGCGATCCGTGACATGTGGAACCCCACCTGTTACGGCGACCCGGGCAAGGTCTCTGACGTCGAGTACAAGTGCTCGACCGACGACAGCGGCGGCGTGCACAGCAACTCCGGCGTCCCGAACCACGCCTACTCCCTGCTCGTGGACGGTGGCACCTACAACGGCACCACCGTCGAGGGGATCGGCCTGGACAAGGCGGCCAACATCTACTGGCGCACCCAGACCGCCCACCTGACACCCACGTCGGACTTCGTCGACATGGCTGACGGGCTGGACGCGTCCTGCCAGGAGCTGATGGGTCAGGAGATCCTGTCCCTGGAGACCAAGCGCGAGACGCCGGGCACCGCGATCGACCCGATCACGCCGGCCGACTGCATCATGGTGGCCGCGGCGAGCGACGCGGTCGAGATGCGCTTCGACCCGACCGAACAGTGCGACTTCCAGCCGTTGCTCGACCCCAACGCCCCCGCGGCGTGCGGCAAGAAGTTCAAGACCAAGACCCTCTGGAAGGAGAACTTCGAGGACGGTCTGAAGGGCTGGAGCAAGTCCCAGCGCCTGTTCGACTTCAACGGGGACGGCAACCCTCCGGGCTTCGGTATGCCATGGGAGGCGACCACCAACGCGCCGAACCACGGCAGCATGACCGCCTACGGCCCGGATCTGGGTGACGGCGACTGCCAGGGCGGCGCCAACGACGCCTCCAGCGCCAACGCCATCACCAGCAAGTCGATCAAGATCAAGAAGGCCGCCGGCAAGACGCGGATGACCTTCGACCACTACATGGCCAGCGAGAGCGGCTATGACGGCGGCAACGTCAAGATCTCGATCAACGGTGGCAAGTTCAAGGTGGTGCCGATGAAGGCGTACGTCTTCAACGCGCCCAACGGTCACCTGTTCGGCCTCAACGAGGGCAACAGCAACCCGATGGAGGGCGAGGCAGCGTTCACCGGCACCAACGGTGGCGAGGTCTTCGGCTCCTGGGGCGAGTCGCAGATCCGGACCAAGAAGGCTGGCGTCGGCAACGGCGACAAGTTCAAGATCCGGTTCGACATGGGTCGCGACGGCTGCGGCGGCGTCGACGGTTGGTACGTCGACAACGTGAAGGTCGTCCGCTGCGTCGAGAAGAGCGGGAACAACAAGCTGGCCACCAAGCCGTGACCAGCACCGGGCCGCGCACACCGGTGGCCTGACCGCACCACACACGAAGGACCCCGCCGGACCAGTCCGGCGGGGTCCTTTGCTGTTCACGACGCCCGGGACTGGCATGCTCGGTGGGTGCCTGCCGAGCTGGTCTGGATCGTGCCGGGGATCGTCGCGCTCGTGGACTGGTACGCCGTGGCGCGCGACGACCGGCGTACCGAGACCTGGGCGAAGCCGCTGGTCATGCTGGCAGTGATCGCCGTGGCCCTCGTCCTCGGCGCCGGCGACAGCACAGCCGGCCGATGGCTGCTGGTGGCGCTCGCCTTCGGGCTGCTCGGCGACATCGCCCTGCTCGGCGAGACGATCGAGCGGTTCCAGGCAGGTGTCTACGCGTTCCTGGTGGGCCACGTCGCCTACGTGGTGTGCTTCGGAGTCCTGGGACTGCCGCGCCCGGGCTGGGCGTGGGCCGGCCTCGCCGCGATGATGGTGGCGCTGGTCGTCACCCGCGGCGTCGTCCCCGCCACCCACCGCCTGGGCGGAGCCGCCGTGTCGGCCCCGGTGGGCGTCTACTCCCTGGTGATCGGCGCGATGCTCGTCTGCGGCTGGTTCACCGGCGAGCCCTGGATCGCGGTGGGCGCGACCGTCTTCGTCACCAGCGACACGATCCTCTCGGTCGACCGCTTCGTCCGGCCGATCCCCCACGCCAGGCTTGCCCTGATGATCACCTACCAGGTCGGCCAGGCCCTGATCGTGGTCGGGGTCCTCTCCGCCGCTGGCTGAGGTTCAGGGTTTCGCCAGCGGCACCCGGAGCGTGAAGGTGCTGCCCTGGCCGAGCTGGGACTCGACAGCGATCGCACCGCCGTGCAGCTCGGCGATCCGCCGGGAGATCGCCAGTCCGAGGCCGGTGCCAGGGATCGTGAGCGCGTCCGGGTTCGTCGAGCGGTGGAACGCCGAGAAGAGGTGGGCCCGGTCGCCTTCCGCGATCCCCAGGCCGGTGTCGGTGACGCACAGCTCGCCGGACTGGTCGCCCGCCCGCACCTCGACCGTGACCCGGCCACCGGGTCGGGTGTACTTCACGGCGTTGCTGCACAGGTTGTCCACCACCCGTTGCAGCTCCTCCGGGTCGGCTGCGACCAGGACCGGGGCCTTGGGGGGCACGACCCGCAGCTCGATGCCCCCGGACGCTGCCTGCACGGCCAGGGTCTCGAGGCTGTGGCGGCCGAGCTCCGCCAGGTCGACAGGGATGCGCACCAGCTCACGTTGCTCCTGCATCTTCGAGTAGCTCAGCAGGTTGTTGATCAGCCGGTCGAGCCGGTCCGCATTGCGCTGGATCGCGTCCACCGACCCCGCGGTGATCTCGCCCGAGTCGAGCAGCTCGGCGTGACCGATGATCGAGGTGAGCGGAGTCTTCAGCTCGTGGGAGATCGTGGCGATCAGCTCGCCCTTGTAGCGGTCCAGCTCCTGGAGCTCGGCCACGAGCCGACGCTCGGTCTCCCGGATCCGGGCGTCGCGGACCAGCCTGCCCACCTCACGGCTGGCCTCGTGAACGGCTTCGATCTCGGCGGGGTTGAACGGCTGGAGCTCCGCACCGCGCATGACCACGAGGTAGCCGAGGACGTCTCGGTGCACGCCGATGGGCGCCACCAGCATTCTCTCCCAGCCACGCTCCGCCAGCATCGCCCTGAGCGTCTCCTCCGATTTCGGCACGGCCTCCCAGTCGGCGCTGTCCGGTTGCAGCAGAAGAGGGCGCGGCTCGCTGTGCGACGTGAAGGACACCAGGTCGTGGCGCAGGTCCGCGGTCCGGCCGGTGTCGATGGGCGCACTCGGATGGCCAGCGGCATGATCCTTCGAGCTCTCTGCCGTGTCTGGGAAGCACCGGAGCGTCACCTGGGTGGCATCCACCCCGGCCTGCAGGGCCGGAGCCACCTCGGCGAGGACCTGGTCGAGCTCCCCGAGCGAGCCCGCCGCCACGACGTGCATCAGCGCCTGACCGAGGCGTACCTGCTCGGCGAGGCGCTCACGTTGCTGGGCGTTCGCGATGGCCAGGCCGGCCTGGACGACGAACATCTCGAGCAGCTCCCGCTGCTGCTGGTTGGGGATGCGCATGCCTGGCGGCAGGTCGACGGACATGTTGCCGAGGAGCGATCCGTCACCGGCGTAGAGAGGCGCGTAGAGCGTGTCCATGGGATGCCAGGCCTCCGGATCGCTGTCCGGCTCGTAGTCCGGCACCCAGGCAGCGTCCGTGGCGCCGGCGTCCAGCCGGTCGTGTGGCACGTAGCGCAGGATCCCCCACTGGTCGGCCTGGGCGAACTCGCTGAAGATCACGTCCACCGGCGTGCGGTACCCCAGGATCGCCTGGCGCACCTCCTCGGGTCCGGCCACGGCTGTCATGACGAGCGTGTCGCCCTCGAGCCGCGAGATGGCAGCAACGCCGTACCCGAGTCCTTCGACGACCCCGTTGACCACCGCCTCGAGCACCTCGGGCAGGTCGCCCGGTGAGCTCACGTGGCGCATCACGTCGTACAACCGTCGCACGCCTTCGGCGTTGAAGGTGTCCAGATGTTCCACGTCGCTCCCCCGAGTCTCGATCCGGTCAGGCTTCGATGACCACCGGGAATGATCATCGGCCGGCGCCGGTGCGTGCTGTTGACCCAGCGGCCGACGACACGGCGTACGGTCTGCTGGAGCTGGTAGGAATCGTCGACGCCGTCGGCGATCGCGCGGTCCAGCGCGTCGATGATCGGCTGCTTGATCGGCGTCGAACGTCGAGTCGTCCTCGGCGAAACCGCGGGCGTGGATCTCCGGCCCGCTGGAGACCTTGCCGCTGACCGAGTCGACGACCACGATCACCGAGATGAAGCCCTCCTCGCCGAGGATCCGCCGGTCCTTGAGGTCGCTCTCGGTGATGTCGCCGACCGACGAACCGTCGACGAAGACGTAGCCGCAGTCGACCTTGCCGGCGATCCGGGCCTCGCCGTCGATCAGGTCGACGACCACGCCGTCCTCGGCGATGACGACGTTCTCGGTCGGGACCCCGGTGGCGCGGGCCAGCTCGGCGTTGGCCCGCATGTGCCGGATCTCGCCGTGGATCGGGCAGCACGTTGCGCGGCTTGACGATGTTGTAGCAGTAGAGCAGCTCGCCGGCGCTCGCGTGACCGCTGACGTGGACCAGGGCGTTGGCCTTGTGCACGACGTTGGCGCCCCAGCGCGAGAGTCCGTTGATGACCCGGTAGACGGCGTTCTCGTTGCCCGGGATCAGCGAGCTGGCGAGGATGACGGTGTCGCCCTCCTCGATGTGGACGAAGTGGTGGTTGCGCTGGGCGATCCGGCTCAGTGCGGACAGCGGCTCGCCCTGCGACCCGGTCGAGAGCAGCACCTGCCGCTCCGGGGGAAGGTCGGCGAGGTCCTTGGCGTCGACGAGGACGTCCGGCGGGACGTGGAGGTAGCCGAGGTCGCGGGCGATGGCCATGTTGCGCACCATGGACCGGCCGACGTACCCGACCTTGCGCTTGTGGATCACCGCGGCGTCCAGCACCTGCTGGACGCGGTGCACGTGGGAGGCGAAGCAGGCCACGATGATCCGCTGCTTGCTCTGGTAGAAGACACCGTCGAGCACCGGGCCGATGTTCTTCTCGCCGGTGGTGAAGCCTGGCATCTCGGCGTTGGTCGAGTCGGTCATGAAGAGGTCCACGCCCTCCTCGCCCAGCCGGGCGAAGGCGCGCAGGTCGGTGATCCGGCCGTCCAGCGGCAGCTGGTCCATCTTGAAGTCGCCGGTGTGCAGGACCAGCCCGGCGCCGGTGCGGATGGCGACGGCCAGGGCATCCGGGATCGAGTGGTTGACCGCCACGAACTCGAGGTCGAAGGGACCGAACGAGATCCGGTCGCCCTCCTTGACCTGGTGGTGGATCGTCTCCCGGAGCCGGTGCTCGCGCAGCTTGTTGCCGAGCAGGCCGAGGGTCAGCTCGGACCCGACGAGCGGGATGTCGCCGCGCTCCCGCAGGAGGTACGGCGTGGCGCCGATGTGGTCCTCGTGGCCGTGGGTGAGGACGAGCGCCTCGACCTGGTCGAGCCGGTCCCGGATCGGGCCGAAGTCAGGCAGGATCAGGTCGACGCCCGGGTGGTGGTCCTCCGGGAAGAGGACTCCGCAGTCCACGATGAGCAGCCGGCCGTCGTACTCGAAGACGGTCATGTTGCGACCGATCTCCCCGAGGCCACCGAGGGGGATGACCCGGAGGCCTCCCTGCGGCAGCTCGGCCGGCGCGGAGAGTTCGGGGTGCGGGTGACTCATGGAGCTCCTCTACTGGAGCAGCCCGGCGGAGGAGAGACCCTCACGCAGTGCGGCCACTTCGTGGTCGTCCAGCGGCACCAGGGGGCCCCGGACGTTGCGGTTGTCGATCACACCGAGGAGCTGGAGTGCTGCCTTGGCGGTGGTCGCTCCGTAGTTGGCGACGCCCATGACGGCGTCGATCGCGGGGAGCAGTCGCGTGAAGATCGTGAGGGCCTCGGCGTGGTCGCCGGCGAAGAAGGCGTCGGCCATGGCCTTGAGCTGGTCGCCGGCGACATGGCCGACGACGGAGACGAATCCGCTCCCGCCGTGGGCGAGCCAGCCGAGGTTGGCGACGTCGTCACCGGAGTAGAGGGCGTAGCCCATCTCGGTGATCCTGACTCCGCGCGGGAAGTCGCCGACGGCGTCCTTGACGGCGATCACCGTGTCCAGCTTGATGGCCGCTTCGTAGGTCGCGAGGTCGATCGTGGTGCCGGTGCGGGCCGGAACGTCGTAGAGCATCACCGGGACATCGGTCGCCTCGGCGACCGTGCGGAAGTGGTGGAGCAGGCCCATCTGGCCGGGCTTGTTGTAGTACGGCGTCACGAGCAGCAGGCCGTCGACCCCGACCTTCTCGGCCTGCCGGGCCAGCTCGACCGAGTGGGCGGTCGCGTTGGTGCCGACGCCGGCGACGATCGTCGCCCGGCCACCGACCGCGTCCTTGACCGCTGCCAGGATCTCGCCGTCCTCGGCCACGCTGGTGGTCGGCGACTCGCCCGTCGTGCCCGAGACCACGACCCCGTCGTGGCCGTGGTCGACCAGGTGAGCGGCGATCCGCGCGGTCCCGTCGAGGTCGACGGAGCCGTCGTCGTGGAACGCGGTCGCCATCGCCGTGAGGACGCGCCCGAAAGGCGCTGCGGGTGCAGACGTCATTGCGACAGGCTATCGCTCGGACGCGGGGACGGCGGACACGCCACCGCCGGGGACTTCAGACGTGTGGCATGACCTCGTCGGCCACCAGGCGCACCTGATCGAGGTCGTCGAGGTCGAGGACCTGGAGGTAGGCCCGCTGGGAGCCGAGGGCGGCGTACCGGCCGAGCTTCTCCACCACCTCCTCGGGCGTGCCCGCGAGCCCGTTCTCCCGAAGTTCGCCGACCTCGCGGCCGATCACCTTCGCGCGGCGCTCGAGCTCGGCCTCGTCCCGGCCGACGCACAGCACCAGGGCGTTGGACCACCGGAGGTCTCCTGGATCGCGGCCGATCTCCTCGCAGGCGCGCCGCACCCTGTCGAACTGGGTGCGGGTCGTCTCCTCGTCGACGAAGGGGAGGTTGAACTCGTCGGCGTACCGGGCGGCCAGGGCCGGCGTCCGTCTCTTGCCGAGTCCGCCGATCAGGACTGGCGGTCGCGGGCGCTGGACCGGCTTGGGCAGCGCGGGCGACTCGTGGACCGGGTAGTGCACGCCGTCGAACGAGAACGTCTCCCCCGGTGGCGTCGCCCACAGGCCGGTGATCACCGCCAGCTGCTCCTCGAACCGGTCGAAGCGCTCCCCCGTGGCCGGGAAGGGGATGCCGTAGGCCGTGTGCTCACGCTCGAACCAGCCGGCGCCGAGCCCGAGCTCCACGCGACCGCCGCTCATCTGGTCGACGCCGGCGACCGAGATCGCCAGCGGGCCGGGGTGGCGGAACGTCGCGCTGGTCATCATCGTGCCGAGCCTGATCGTGCTGGTGTCCCTGGCCAGGCCCGCGAGGGTCACCCAGGCGTCCGTCGGTCCGGGCAGGCCGGGGGTGCCCATGCCGAGGTAGTGGTCGGAGCGGAAGAACGCTCCGAAGCCGAGCTCCTCGGCGGTCCTGGCGACGGCGAGGAGATCGTCGTACGTCGCGCCCTGCTGGGGTTCGGTGAAGATCCGGAGCTCCATGGCGTCCACCCTGCCAGTAGCAGTGGCCGGAGTCGGATCAGGCTCGGGACCACCACACGCGGTCGTAGCCCTCGCCGGGCTCGCGGCGGGTCTCGGCCCACACGGCACGGTCGAACGGCGGGTAGTGGACGTCGCCCTCGGGCTCGAGGTGCACCTCGGTGAGGACCTGCTCGTCGGCGGCGTCCAGGGTCGCGGCGTACACCTCGGCGCCACCCGCGACCATGACGTCGCCGGGCTGCTCGTCCGCGAGCGCCAGGGCGGCCTCCACGTCATGCGCGACCAGCACCCCGTCGGCACTCCAGGCCGGGTCGCGGGTGAGGACGATGGTGGTCCGACCGGGCAGCGGGCGTCCGATCGACTCGTACGTCGTCCGTCCCATCAGCAGGACGTGACCCATCGTGAGCGCCTTGAACTCGGCCTGCTCGCCCGGGATCTGCCAGGGGATGTCCGGGCCGTTGCCGATGACGCCGTTGTCGGCGACCGCCGCCACCAGGACGACGCGCTTGCCGCCGGGCGTCATACGGCGATCGGGGCCTTGATGCCGGGGAGCGGGTCGTAGCCCTCGATGCTGATGTGCTCGAGGTCGAACGCGTCGAGCTCGGTGACGGACGGGTCGAGCACGAGTGTGGGCAGCGGCCGCGGCTCCCGGGTGAGCTGGAGCCTGGCCTGCTCCACGTGGTTGGAGTAGAGGTGCGCGTCGCCCAGTGTGTGGACGAAGTCGCCGACCTCGAGGCCCGTCACCTGGGCGACCATGTGCGTGAGCAGGGCGTAGGACGCGATGTTGAACGGCACGCCGAGGAAGACGTCGGCGCTGCGTTGGTAGAGCTGGCAGGACAACCTGCCCTCGGCGACGTAGAACTGGAACATCGTGTGACACGGCGCCAGCGCCATCTGCGGGATGTCGGCGACGTTCCACGCGCTCACGATGTGCCGTCTGCTGTCGGGGTTGTGACGGATCTGCTCGACCACCTGGGCGATCTGGTCGACGTGGCTCCCATCCGGAGTCGGCCACGAGCGCCACTGGTAGCCGTAGACCGGCCCGAGGTCGCCGTCGTCGTCGGCCCATTCGTCCCAGATCGTGACGCCACGGTCCTGGAGCCACTTGACATTGGTGTCGCCGCGGAGGAACCACAGCAGCTCGGCGAAGACGGAGCGGGTGTGCACCTTCTTGGTGGTGACCAGCGGGAAACCCTCGCGCAGGTCGAATCGCATCTGGTGGCCGAAGACGCTCTGCGTCCCGGTGCCGGTGCGATCGTCCTTCTGGGCGCCGGTGTCGAGGATCAGCTGGAGGAGGTCGAGGTACTGCCGCACGCTGGCGACCCTACTCCGTGATCTCGTCGATCTCCTGGACCCACGCGATCTTCTCCTGGTTGGGTCCGAGGCACCGGATCGGGATGTCGGGGAACTCGTCCGGGAACGGCTGCGAGGACACGAACGTGCCTCGGCCGACGAAGGATCCTCCGGGCTCGAGCACCTCTCCGCCGATCTCGATCGCGTCGGAGTCGGCCCGGTCGACGTTGGTGCCGGAGGGCCAGACGACGAGGAAGGTCGTCGTCGCCGTCTCGGCGCCGAGGCAGCCGTTGACGAACACGGGCTTCCCGGTCAGTCGCTCGTCGCCGATCTCGTCGATCGGGCCGGCGACCAGCAGCGAGGAACCGGAGACCGGCATCTCGACCACGGTCGGACCACTGGTCGGCTCCGGGGAGTCCTCGCCGGAACACCCCGACAGGACCAGGACACCGCAGGCCGCGGCGGTCATCATGCGCTTCACAGGCTCACCTCGCCCGAGATCGTAGTGAGGGCGTCCCCGCCGACCCACACCGTGTCCCCCTCGAGGTCGATGTGGACGCGCCCCCGGCGCCCGAGCGCGGTGCCCTGCGCTGCGACGTACGACGTCGGGCAGCCGGTCCCCGGCCAGCCACTGGGCGACCCCGGCGTTGAAGCTGCCGGTCACCGGATCCTCGCCGATACCCATCGTCGGGACGAACGCGCGGACCTCGACGTCCGCGTCGTCGGCGTGGGCGTGGCGGCCCACGACGCCGATCTCGAGATCACCGAAGGCGGCGTAGTCGGGACGCAGCGCCAGCACGGCTTCGGCGTCCTCGAGGAGTACGGCGACCCAACCGGGTCCGTTGTCCACCCACGCCAGGTCGACGATCTGGTCGTCGCGGATCCGCAGGGCTGCCCGGAGAGTGGCGCGGTCCGCCTCGCCGACCGGGCCGGAGCGGACCAGGGGCGGCGCCGCGAACGCCAGGCGCTCGCCCCGGCGCAACCGGACCAGGCCGGCGCCGCACTCCTGCACGACGTACTCGTCCGTGGCGGGCACACCTCCTGCTTCGAGCCACGCGTGCGCGCTGCCGATCGTCGGGTGGCCGGCGAAGGGAAGCTCACCGCCGGGCGTCCAGATCCGGAGCCGGTAGTCGGCACGCGGATCGGTCGGGGTGAGCAGGAACGTCGTCTCCGACAGGTTGGTCCACCGCGCGAACCTCGCCATGTCGTCGTCCTGACCTCGTCGGCGTCGTGCACGACCGCCACCGGGTTGCCGAGCAGCGGCTCCGCGGAGAACACGTCGACCTGGCTGAACCTCATGCCACGACCCTAGTTCCCGCCCCTGGGCCGGCTGGCCAAGACTCCGTCGGGTGAGGTCCTCCGTTGGTTGAGGTGCGAAGGATCGTCGGTTGAGGAGGCTGCGTTGGTTGAGGTGCGAGGCGCGCGTCGAGCCTCGAAACCCAGCCGTTGGTTGAGGTGCGAAGGCGCGCCTGGCGCCGAGCCTCGAAACCCCGTGAGTCGCGCAGGGCCTCAACGACCAACACGGTCGCCCGCCGCGTCGGTCAAGCTGCTCGGTCGCGCCCGACCCCCTGCCCACGGCCACCTCGGGTCGACCGCTGTGGTTGCGGCCAAAGATTTCTGAGATAGTTCTCCACACCCCCGCAAAACAAGGGGAAACTCGGCCTCCGAGTGTCGGTGGCGCGGTGCTTGAGCTTAGTACCCATGACCAAGCACCGCACCCGAGCTCGACACCGCCGCCGCGGTGCTCGACGCCGTGCGTCGGATCGCGGACCGTCGCGGACGCCGCGAGAGCCCGGACTCCTCAAGCCCGCCGTGGACTGGGCGGCGATGCACTCGACCGACTCCATCCACGACGCCGCGTGTGACTGGTACGGCGACCACCCCATCCCCGTCGCCGGCCCCGGCGCACCCCTGGTCGCGGAGTTCTCCATCGCCGAGTTCGCCACCGCCATCGGCCTGCCGACCGAGGTCGGGAAGGCCTACGTCGGCGAAGCCCTCGAACTCCGCCACCGCCTCCCCAAGACCTGGGCCCAGGTCCTCGACGGCAACCTCCCCGCCTGGCGGGCCCGCCGGATCGCCCGCGCCACCATCGCGCCTGTCCCGCGAAGCAGCCGCGTACGTCGATGCGACAAGGTCGCGTCCTGCGCCCACACGATCCGCACCACCGCCCTGGACCGGCTGATCGCGACCGCGATCACCCAGTTCATGCCCGCCGAAGCCGAAGCCCGACAACAAGCCGCCGCCGACGGACGCCACGTCGACATCGACACCCGCCACCACGACCTCAACGGCCTCTCCGGCACCGCCACCCTCCACGGCACCCTCGACCTCGCCGACGCCCTCGACCTCGAAGCCGCCGTCGGCCGACGTGGCCGGGCAGCTCAAGGACGCTCGGTTCCGAGGACTCCCTCGACGTGCGCCGCGCCATCGCCGTCGGCGAGATCGCCCGACGCCAGCTCACCCTCGATCTGTCCGGTGGCCCGGTGGTTGAGGAGGTTGCGCAGCAACCGTCTCGAAACCCCCGCCGCCCGCACGCCGACCGATCCGTCGTCCTGAATGTGCACCTCTCCCATGCGGCGGTCACCGGTGCCGGCGTGGTCGGGCACCTCGACAATCTCAACCTGCCGGTCCTGGTGCAGCAGATCCGCTCGTGGTGCGGCGGCGCCGCTGAGATCAACGTGAATCCGGTCATCGACCTGGCCCGGTGCGCCCCCGTCGACCGCCACGACCCGCCGAAGGACATGGCCACCCAGGTCGACCTCCGCGACCGGCACTGCGTCTTCCCCTGGTGCACCCGCCGGGCCAGCAAGTGCGACAAGGACCACGTCATCGCCTGGAAACCCGGCGACCAGACCTGTGCCTGCAACCTCGCCCCCCTGTGCCGACGCCACCACCGACTCAAGACCCACGGCCGATGGCGCTACCTGGTCCTGAAACCCGGCATGTTCCTGTGGACCAGCCCCCACGGCTACCAGTACCTCGTCGACCACGACGGCACCACCGACGTCTCGACCGACCGGTCACGACACGGGCACTGCACGACCAACTCGACCAACGACCCCGCGCCGCCCGACCAGTAGCTACCCCGCCCCACACCCCGCCGCCGGCGGGGCCATCGGCGTGTCCGGAGCTCAGCGTGCGGCTTCAGGCACGCAGACCACGTCCTTGTACGCCTCGTGGTCGAGGTGGGCGCGCAGCAGGGGCTCGGCGCGGTGCCGGCCGAGGTTCCACTCGAGCCAGTCGTCGTCGCTCACCTCGTGCCGCCTCAGCGCGCAGGCGACCACGTCGTCCGGCAGCGTGGCGAGCACCGGCACGGCGTCCGTAGGAGAGGCTCTGCAGGTAGTTCCAGTCGACCTTGCCGGTCTCGTCGTACCGGTCGATGTTGTGCTCCGCGATCCACGCGTCCGGGTTGATCGCGGCCAGCACGAGCAGCAGACCGGCGCCCGCTGAGCAGGGCAGCGCGCGGCAGCCAGGCCGCCCGCAGAGTCACGCCGGCCACCATCACGCCGACCACCAGCAGGCCCAGCCAGCCCTCGAAGACGTCGACCAGCAGCCGGAGCTGGGTGAAGCCGTAGGCCTCCTGGTAGACGTGCATCCGGTACAGCGCCGAGGCGACCACGACCAGCGTCAGCACGCAGAGCAGGCCGAGCGACGCCGCGCAGCCACGGCCAGGTCCGCGGCGCGTCGTCCGCGGGCGCCTTGCGCGCTGCCGCCCACACCACCAGCAGGGTCAGCGCGGTGGCGACGGTGAGCTGGCCGAAGCCCTGGTGCACGTACTCCGCGTAGGTCAGGCCGGTGGTGCGCTCGAGGTAGTCGTGCCCGCCGAAGACGACGGTGCGCCTGCGCGACCAGGAACACCAGGAAGACGCGCGTCGACGAGCAGCACCGGCGCCAGCCACTCGTAGCGGCGCGCGACCGGTCGTGCCGGGTCGCCGGCACGGGCTCGACGCTCGGGCGGGTTGAGGGCGAGGTACGTCGCCGCCAGCACCACGCCTCCGACCGCGACGGTGATGAAGCCGCGCAGCACGAACGAGTCCAGCTCCAGGTCCGGGCACGACCGCGCCCGCCCACTCGGCGAACGACGGCGTCGGCCGAGGCGAACAGCAGCCCGAAGACGACCACGCCCAGCAGCGACCAGACGACCGTGCGCAGCGCCGCCGCGCTCCCGCCGAGGCCGGTGACGCGCGCGCAGGCGACGCGGCCCAGCCACGGGAGTCCGCGCAGTCCGGCCAGCGGCCAGGCGATGCCGGCCAGCACGAAGGCGGGAAGGGTGCGGCCGTTCACGAGCCCGGCCATGCAGACCGCAGCCACCGGCCAGGAGGCAGAGGACCACGATCCACTCGGCGTCCCGGACCGACGACAGTCGCGGCCAGCAGCGCGCACAGCGCGGCACAGGCCAGGGTGAACGGCGACCGGCGGTTGACGCTGAACGCCGAGGATCACGCCGCCCGCGGCCAGCAGCACCACGGACGTGCCGAGTCCGAGGTCGCGGAACGGCAGGACGATGCGGCCAGCAGGCCGACGGCCAGGCTGGCCGAGCACGGCGCGCGCGTTGCCGGGCATGCCCGGCCTCCGGCCAGAACCTGCCGAACAGCGTGTCCATCCCCGGCTGGGGCGCGGGCGTGCGGTGGGGGTGCGGCGGGCCGGGACGCTGTCCGGGTGCGGTACGGCGGGCTCGGGCTCGCTGGCCGGATGCCTGGCCGGCGGAGGCTGCCGTGGTTCGTGCGGGAGGTCGACGCGGACCCGCGCGCCGGTGCCGCGGCGGCTCGGGCTCGACGAAGTGGATGGTGCCGCCGTGCAGGTCGGTCACCCAGCGGGCGATGGCGAGCCCGAGGCCGGTGCCGCCGCCGCCATCGGTCGTCGGACAGCGTCCCGAAGCGCTCGAAGACGCGATCCCGGTCGGCGACCGGGATGCCCGGACCGTCGTCGGTGACCTCCAGCCGCCAGCCGGTGCCGGCGTCTCCTCGGCGGTGAGCCGGACGACGCCGCCGGTGGGGCTGTGCCGCGACGCGTTGTCGAGCAGGTTGGCGACCAGCTGGTGCAGTCGCGCCGGGTCGGCCGGGACGGTCAGGCGCCGGGCGGCGTGACCCGGACGTCGTACCGCGACCTCGCGGCCGGCCACCCGGGCCTCGGCCACGGCGCGGCTCCAGCAAGGTCCTCGACCGCGCACCTGGCGTCGTGGACCAGCTGCGGCCTCGCCGGCGTCCACCCGGGCGAGGTCGAGCAGGTCGGAGGCGAGCGCGGAGAGCCGCTCGGCCTGGTCGAGCGCCGCGCGCAGCGCCACCGGGATCCGGCGCGGCGACCCCGTCGACGAGGTTCTCGAGCACGGCGCACAGCGCGGCGAGCGGCGTCCGCAGCTCGTGGCTGACGTTCGCCACCAGCTCGCGCCGCTGCCGGTCGACGGCGGCCAGGTCCTCGGCCATCCGGTTGAAGGCCCGGGCCAGCTCGCCGACCTCGTCGCTCGAGGTCGCGGTGACCCGGCCGGAGTAGTCGCCGCGCGCCATCTCGCCGGGCGGCTGCCGTCATCTCGCGCAGCGGCGAGGTCATCCCGACGGCCAGCAGCTGGGTCACGCCGAGAGCCAGGGCCACCGTCACCGGGACGGCTGAGCCAGAACGGCACTCCGCCGCCGGCGCCGATCGCCGCGAGGACCGAGGCGACGCGTGACGCTGACCGCGACGAGCAGGCCGAGCTTGACCTTGACCGACGTGACCTGGTCCAGCAGCGGGCCGCTCATGGGGTGGTCCCGGGCTCGAGGGCGTAGCCGACGCCGTGCACGGTGCGCACCCGGTCCGCGCCGATCTTGGCGCGCAGCGCCTTCACGTGGCTGTCGACGGTGCGGGTCCCGGAGGCGCCGGGCCAGCCCCAGACCTCGGCGTACAGGTTCTCGCGGGTGAGCACCGTCGCCCGGGCTTGCCGGCCAGGCAGAGCAGCAGGTCGAACTCGGTCGGCGTCAGGTGCACCTCGGCGCCGGCGACCCAGACCCGACGGGAGGCGGCGTCGACCCGCAGGTCGCCCAGCTCCAGGCCGACGGCCGACCGGACGGCCAGCTCCGCGGCCCGGTCGACCCGGCGCAGCAGCGCGGCCGACGCGAGCCACCAGCTCGCGCATCCGGAACGGCTTGGTCAGGTAGTCGTCGGCACCCACGCCGAGCCCGACCAGGATGTCCGCCTCGTCGTCACGCGCGGTCAGCATGAGCACCGGGCACCGGCCGGTCGGCCTGGATCCGCCGGCACACCTCGTGGCCGTCGAACCCGGGCAGCATCACGTCCAGGACCACCAGGTCCGGCGCGGTGTGCCCGAACTGCTGCGACCGCGCCGGGTCCGTCCCAGGCCTGGACGACGTCGTACCCCGAGCCGCGCAGGCGGTCGGTGACGGCCTGGTTGATCACCGGCTCGTCCTCGACGACGAGGATCCGGGCTGCTCCGCTGACTGGCATGGACCGAGCCTAGAAGTCGTCCGTGGTCAGGAATGGGGGACGACTCGTGAAGGTTCTGTGCAGGTCTGGGCTACAGCGACCGCAACCATGACTCGAGGTCCCGCGGCCGCCTGAACAGGAGCACCTCCGGCCCGTCGGACGACGCCGCCCAGGCCCGCATCCGGGTCCGCTTCCGGGTGAACGAGCGGAAGTGCCACACCAGGATGGACTCCCGGCTGAGCAGCGGGCGCCACGACTCGGTGTTGCCGTTGCAGACCGTGCGCTGGTCGACGATCCGCATGAACGTCCGGCGGACCAGCCGCTGGAAGGACAGCCAGCGCGGGTAGTCCAGGCCGACGACCAGCTCCGCACGCGGCAGCACGACGTCGAGCCAGGAGCTGTACGCCGAGTCGAGGACCCACCGGTCGCCCGCGGCAATGTCGGCGAAGTCGCGACGCTGCTCCTCCTCCGGGGCCAGGACCCAGCCAGGCCGCCAGGTCAGCTCGTCGACGAGGACCACGGGGAGGCCGGTGCGCGCACCGAGCCGCTCGGCGCAGGTGCTCTTGCCCGAGCCGGTGACACCGTAGATCAGGATCCGACGGGGCGGGACGCCCGTCAGTGCGGCAAGACCGGCACGCCCCGGTTGTTCGCGAACTGGGTGACGGCCTCGCAGGTCCCGACGTCCAGATCGCACGTGCGCAGCGTAAGCGGCCCGGAGTTCGAGAGCCGCATGTATTCCTCACCTTCGGGCGAGTGGTCCCGCTTGGCCAGGACGAACGTCACCGTGTGGTCCGGCCCGAATCCGGCGGCGACGGCGACGTCGAGGGGGCTGACATCCACCTCGACCATGTGCCCAGACGCCGCCTCGTAGATCCGCACCTCGTCAGGGAAGTCGAAGTCGACGCGCGTCATCACGAAGTCGCCGTCCGGCGACACCACTGCGCCGACCCCCGGCACCGTGATCTCGAGGTCGAACAGCGGCTGCGTGATCATGATCGAGCGGTCGCTGAAGCGCGTGGCCCGGACTGCCGACGACACGTCGAGGAGCTGGTCGCGGGCTTCGGCAGTGGGCTCCTGCTGGCCGGCTGTCCAGGCGAAGGCCTCGTCGCCCTGCGAGTAGTAGACCTTGTCCTGGTCGACCGCGATCGGGAGCGCGTCCGCATCGACCGGCAGCCGGGCCACCTCGCGGCGGCCGATCGTGTCGTAGACGATCAACCCGGGCGCGCCGTCGGCGTCCCGCCAGGTCACCCAGCCCCGGTCGCCGGAGCCGGCGATGGGGACCCCCGGGTCGGTGCGCCCGAGCGAGGTCAGCACACCGTCGCCGTCGACCAGAACCACCCGGCCCTCGCGGTCGGCGTACACGACGCCCTCGGGGACCTCGACCATCTCCTCGATCCGCGGCAGCTCGACCGTGACTCGTTCGAGGTGCAGGAGCCCGTTGGCGTGCCACGCAAGGGAGGCCGGGTTCACGGCCTCGGTCACGACCGCGTCCGGGAGACCGGGGTCGTCGGCCCGGGTGCCGACCCAGGTCCCGACGGCCACCACCGCCAGGACGACGGCGATGCCGCCAGCTGTCCACCGCACCACGCGTCGACGGCGCTGGCGGGCACGAGTGCCCACGAGCTCGACGGGGGCCGTGCGCAACGGGATCGCCTCGATCGCCTCGCGAAAGACGTGCGGCGGTGGCACCGTCACGCTCAACCGCGCTCCGACGACGTCGACACCCACGCCCAGAACGTCCGCAACCTGGCCGCTGTCCAGCTCTGCGACGAACGTGAGCACGACGGTCTCCCGTTCCTCGGGACCGAGGTCCGCGAGGGTCAGCTCGAGCTGCTCCAGCTGTTCGACCCGATCCTCCAGGTCGACGATCGTCGGGTCGACGACTCCCGGACCGTCGAACGACATCGGCGAGGCGCAGCGGGCCCGCGCGTCGAGCACCAGGCGGTAGACCCACGCGTCCACGTCGGCCTCGCGCCGCACCCGGTCGAAGGTCGAGCGGCCTCGGGCCAGGCCTTCCACGACGTCGGTCTCGGCCTGGTCGGGGGTGCTGCCGAGGAGCACCAGGGTGCGCACGAGCGCGGGCCAGCGGGCGACCAGGTACGACTCGAAGTCGGTCCCGTCCCGCACGTCACCCTCCTTCGAGACCCCGCGCCACGACGTACGCCGTGAACTCGGCAGTGTCAGCTCCCCTGGCTCCATCATCACCGAGGTATTCGTCGCCGCCACCCGATCGGATGCGAAGCGCCTCCCGGAGGACCCGGTGGAACCGCTCCGGATAGAACGTCAGGCCCCACCGACCGGCGCCGTTCTTGGTGGTCATCTCACCCGTGACGAGGAGGTGGTGCAGCCGCGCGACGCCGAGCACGCACCAGCAGCAGGCCTCCGGAGCCGAGCCTTCGGCAGGCATCGCGGTCAGGGCCTCGGCGGTGTGGCGCCAGTAGGTGTCCAGGTTGTCGCGGGTGAAGTCGAGCAGTGCCTCCTGCGACGTCCAGATGCCCAGCTCCTGGTGTGCCACACCAGTGACCGTGATTCCGTGCCAGGCGAGCTCGTGCCAGCACACGACGGCGTCGTGGACCTGCTGCTCCTCCTCGAAGAGGTGGTGCAGGACGCACGGCGCATCGGGGCAGTCGTTCGCCGGCCCGGCGAGGTCGCCGGCGAGCACGTGCGGCCCGTCGAACGGCGTGCCGGGGTGCCTGGCGTGGACCACCTCATGGGCCCGGCGCAGCGCCTCCACGTCCGCGGCGCCCGGGCGGGCAGCCAGGGTTGCCACGAAGTCGACATCGCTCCGGCCGGGCACCCACTCGCCGAAGCCGAGCCCGCCCCGCAGGTAGAGGCCAGTCACCAGACCATCGGGCACGGCGGCGAGGAAGGTCGAGCAGACCGCGGAGACCGCGTCCGGGAGCCTCACCGGCTGCGATCAGGCGTGCAGCGACATCGGCCCGTAGACCTGCCGGTCGCCCTCGAAGAGGGTCACTGCGTCGACACCCTCCGAGGCCAGGTCGGACCAGGTCTCACCGACCCAGGACTCGGCGTCGGCCTGGCTGGCGAATCGCTCGTCGGCGAGGTCGTCGCCCACCGTCACCTCGGCGCCCGCCGAGTTCTCGAGACGCCACCACCAGGGTCGTTCGGAGGGCGTGGGCTGCCGGAACGTGGGCGGCTGGTCGGGAAGGTTCACCACAGTCAGGACTCTCGCACGGACGGATCGACGAACGGCGGAGCGACGAGCTGGAAGATCTCGCGCCGCCCACGGATGTCGACGCCCACCTCGGCGTCCGGGTTGACCATGGTCGGCACCAGGGCGAGGCCGACCCCCTTGCGGAGGGTCGGCGAGAACGTGCCCGACGTGATCTCGCACAGCGGGACGTCGTGCGTGAGGCTCACCGTCATGCCCGGTCGGGGGATCCCGCGGCCGACAGCGACCAGGCCGCGGAGCAAGCGCTTCGGCCCGGCCTCCTTCTCGGCCAGCAGGACGTCGCGCCCCCAGAACGCGTCCTTCTTCCAGCCGACCGCCCAGCCGAGCCGGGCCTGGTTGGGCGTGACGTCGAGGGTGATGTCCTGGCCGTGCAGCGGATAGCCCATCTCGGTGCGCAGCGTGTCGCGGGCGCCCAGGCCGCACGCCAGCATCCCGAACTGCTCGCCGGCTGCGACCAGGGCGTCCCACAGGTCAAGGGCAGCCTCGTTGCGCACGATCAGCTCGTAACCTCGTTCACCGGTGTAGCCGGTGCGGCACACCACGACCTCCGCGCCGCCGCCCTGTCCACCGGAGAAGGCGGCCTCCACGAACGACATGTAGCCGTGCCCCGTGGGCAGCCCCACGCCGTCGAGGACCTCGTCGGACTTGCTGCCCTGCACGGCGAGCACCGCATAGTCGCGGTGCCGGTCGGACACGGTCACGCCGTCGGGCGCAGCCTCGCGGAGACGGCGTACGACCTCGGCGGTGTTGGCCGCGTTGGGCACCAGCAGCACGTGCTCGTCGTCGTGGAAGTAGACGATCAGGTCGTCGACGATGCCGCCGGTCGCCTCGTCGCAGCACAGCGTGTACTGCGCCTTGCCGGGCTCGATCTTGCCGAGGTCGTTGGACAACGTGCTGTTGACGTACGCCGCCGCGCCGGGCCCGGTCACCATCGCCTTGCCGAGATGGCTGACGTCGAAGATGCCGACGGACTCGCGGACCGCCGTGTGCTCCTTCACCACCCCGGAGGAGTACTCGAGCGGCATCGACCAGCCGCCGAACTCCGCGAACTTGGCGCCCAGCGCCTCGTGCCGGTCGTGCAGGGGGGACGTCAGCAGTTCGGCGTCGTCAGTCATGGCACGGAACCTACCGCAGGGGTGGGCTGAGCCCCGGGTGGCTATCCTGCCCCGGTGACGGCATACAACCTCCGCAATGCAAGCCCCGCCAAGACCCGCGCCGACGCGGTCGTGGTCGGGATCGTGCAGCACGAGAAGGGTGCCCGGGTGGCTCCCGGTGGGGAGGACGTCGCCAAGGCCTACGGCCGCAAGTTCCAGCCGCTGCTGGCCACCCTCGGGGTGACCGGCAAGGCCGGTGAGGTGCACAAGGTGCCGACGTCGGGTGCCATCTCGTCGCCGCTGTTGATCCTCGCCGGACTCGGTCCGGTCGCCGACCCGGCTGCGGTGCGCCGAGCCGCCGGCGTGGCCGCCCGAGCCGCGACCAACGCCACCTCGCTGGCCGTCGCCCTCCCGGCCGACAGTCCCGAGCTCGTGCGCGCCGTCACCGAGGGCCTCGCCCTGGGCTCCTACACCTTCACGACGTACAAGCGGGACACTGCCGGCAAGGACGACGCGGCCGGCACCGTCACCGTCCTGACCGCCGAGGCCGCCAAGAAGGCGGCGAAGACCGCCTTCGAGGAGGCACAGATCGTCGCCGCGGCCGTCAACACCACCCGCGACTGGGTCAACATCCCGCCGGGTGACCTGACGCCACCGGCCTTCGCCGACGCCGTCGGCGACGCCGTCGCCACGCTGGGCAAGGGCCGAGGCGCCCCCAAGGTCAAGATCGTCGTGCACGACGAGAAGTCGCTCGCCGAGCTCGGCTGCGGAGGCATCCTCGGTGTCGGCGCCGGCTCCTCGGCGCCGCCCCGCCTGGTCGAGCTGACCTACTCCCCCAAGGGCGCGACCACGCACATCGCGCTGGTCGGCAAGGGGATCACGTTCGACTCGGGCGGTCTCTCGATCAAGCCGGCCCAGGGCATGCACACGATGAAGTGCGACATGGCCGGCGCGGCCGCCGTCGTCCAGGCCACCCTCGCGATCGCCGCGCTCAAGCTGCCGGTGAAGGTGTCGACGTTCGTGCCGATGGCCGAGAACATGGTCTCCGGTGCCGCAACCCGGCCCGGCGACGTGCTCAGGATGTACGGCGGCACCACCGTCGAGGTGCTCAACACCGACGCCGAGGGCCGTCTGGTCCTCGCCGACGCGCTGGTGCGGGCGACCGAGCTGAAGCCCGACGTCATCCTCGACGTCGCGACCCTGACCGGTCACATGGTGCTGTCGCTGGGCGAACGGATCGGCGGCGTCCTGGGCAGCCCGGAGATCGTCGACGCAGTGATCGCGGCCGGCACGCAGGCCGGTGAGTCCCACTGGGCGATGCCGATCCCCGAGTCCATGGACGAGCGGATCCACAGCAGCAAGATCGCCGACCTGGCGCAGCACGACTGGGTGCGGTGGGGCGGCGGGCTCTACGCCGCGGCCTTCCTGCGCGAGTTCACCGCCGGGATGCCCTGGGCCCACCTCGACATCGCCGGGCCGGCCTTCAACTCCGGCGGCCCGTTCGGTCACGTCACGTCCGGCGGCACCGGCTTCGCGGTCTCGACCCTCGTCGACTACGCGAGGGTCCGGGCCGGGGCCTAGAGCAGCCCCTGCTCCTTGCGCCGCCGGTTGTAGTCCCGCATCCGCTGCGGGACCCCGACGACCGCGGCGTCGTACGACGGCACCATGTGCTTGTTGGCGAACGCGTGGGCCCACTCGACGGAGGGCACCCGGCGTCGCGTCCACTCACCGTCGTGGGCGACGAGCAGCAGGGTCACGTCGCTGACCGCGGTCCGGGGCTCGACGAATCCCTCCACGCCGCGGCGGCTGGTCACGAACTCGAGCAGGTGCTGTTCGTCCTTGCGGTCGGAGGCACGCACGACGGTGGACCCGGTGCGGGTGGCGTCGCGGGCCGGTTTGCGCATGCGCGGACCGGAGCGGCGGAATCGATCGAACAAGGCCATGGGGACAGTGTGCCAAGTCGGTCCGCAGGTTTACCGGCGGACGGCCTCACCGCCGTGTCCCGGGTCCGTCCGGGCGGGTGTGGACACGCTCGCAAGAAGTGCAAGGATGGGGTCCACCATTCGTGGAGGGAAGGACCAGCGTGGCCGACGCCGACTTCGACGTACTCATTCTCGGGGCGGGTTCAGGTGGATATGCCTGTGCACTCCGGGCGGCGCAGCTGGGCCTCACGGTCGGACTGGTCGAGAAGGGCAACCTCGGCGGCACGTGCCTCCACGTCGGTTGCATCCCGACCAAGGCCCTCCTCCACGCGGCCGAGGTCGCCGACTCCGCGCGTGAGTCCGAGCAGTTCGGCGTCCGCGCGACGTTCGACGGCATCGACATGGCCGGCGTGAACTCCTACAAGGACGGCGTCGTCTCCCGACTGTTCAAGGGCCTCACCGGCCTGATCAAGAGCCGCGGGATCACGGTCATCGAGGGCGAGGGCCGGCTGACCGGTCCTCGTGAGGTGACCGTCGACGGGAAGGCGTACGCCGGCAAGCACGTCGTGCTGGCCTCGGGTTCCTACTCCAAGTCGCTGCCCGGTCTCGACATCGACGGCGAGCGGGTGCTCACCTCCGAGCAGGCCCTGCGCCTCGACCGGGTGCCCGCGTCGGTCGTGGTGCTCGGTGGCGGCGTCATCGGCTGCGAGTTCGCCAGCGTCTGGAAGTCCTTCGGCGCCGAGGTGACCATCGTCGAGGCGCTCCCCCGACTGGTCGCCGTCGAGGACGAAGCCTCCTCGAAGGCGCTCGAGCGTGCCTTCCGCAAGCGCAAGATCGCCTTCCGCACCGGCACCCCCTTCCAGAGCGTCAAGGTCACCGACGACGGAGTCGCCGTGACCGTCGAGGGAGGCGACGTGATCGAGGCCGAGCTGCTCCTGGTCGCCGTCGGCCGGGGCCCGGTCACCGACGGGCTCGGCTACGACGAGCAGGGCGTCACCATGGACCGCGGGTTCGTCCTCGCCGACGAGCGCTGCCGGACCAACCTCGAGGGCGTCTACGCCGTGGGCGACATCGTCCCCGGACTGCAGCTGGCCCACCGTGGCTTCCAGCAGGGCATCTTCGTGGCCGAGGACATCGCCGGGCTCGACCCCCAGCCGATCGACGAGGCCGGGATCCCGCGGGTCACCTACTCCCACCCCGAGATCGCCTCCGTCGGCCTGGACGAGACGCAGGCGACCGAGAAGTTCGGCGCCGACGGCATCGAGACCGTCACCTACGACCTCGGCGGCAACGGCAAGAGCCAGATCCTCAAGACGCAGGGCTTCGTGAAGCTGATCCGGCAGAAGGACGGACCCGTCATCGGCGTCCACCTCGTCGGCGACCGGGTGGGCGAGCTGATCGGCGAGGCCCAGCTCATCTACAACTGGGAGGGGTACGCCGAGGACGTGGCCCCCCTCGTCCACGCGCACCCGACCCAGAACGAAGCCCTGGGCGAGGCCCACCTGGCCCTCGCCGGCAAACCGCTCCACGCCCACTCCTGATCTTCGACCACACCACCGAACGCGACCGAAGGAACTCCATGGCGACCGAAGTCAACCTCCCGGCACTCGGCGAATCCGTCACCGAAGGCACCGTCACCCGCTGGCTCAAGCAGGTGGGCGACGACGTCGCGGTCGACGAACCCCTGCTCGAGGTCTCCACCGACAAGGTCGACACCGAGATCCCCTCCCCGGTCGCCGGCAAGCTGCTCGAGATCAAGGCCAACGAGGACGACACCGTCGAGGTCGGCGCGATCCTCGCCGTGATCGGCGACGAGGGTGAGGGCGGTGGCGACGACGACGGCTCCGCCGACGAAGGCGCCGACGACTCAGGCGACTCGGGCGACGAGCAGGACGCTGACGAGTCCGCCGACGAGGACGCCGCCGACGAGTCCGACCGACCGAGGACGCCGACGAGGCGGGTGGCGGCGAGGACGTCGAGCAGGAGCAGGCCGAGCAGGAGGCCGAGGAGAAGGACTCCGAGGGCGAGGCTCCCTCCGAGCAGGAGCCCGCTGCCGAGGAGAAGACCGAGAAGAAGTCCGGTGGCGGCGGTGGGTCCGGCACGGCCGTGACCCTGCCCGCTCTCGGCGAGTCCGTCACCGAGGGCACCGTCACCCGCTGGCTGAAGAAGGTCGGCGACGAGGTCGCCGTCGACGAGCCGCTCCTCGAGGTGTCCACCGACAAGGTCGACACCGAGATCCCCTCCCCGGTCGCGGGCACCCTGCTCGAGATCAAGGCCGAGGAGGACGAGACGGTCGAGGTCGGCGCGGAGCTGGCCATCGTCGGCTCCGGCGACGCCGGTGGCGACAGCGACGACGACGACAGCTCCGACAGTGAGGAGCCGGAGGCCGAGGAGGCATCCGAGCCCGAGCCGGACGAGAAGCAGGAGGAGGAGCCCCAGGCCGAGGAGAAGGCCGAGGAGCCCGAGGCAGAGGAGAAGGCCGAGGAGCCCGAGCCCAAGCAGGAGAAGGAGCCCGAGCCGAAGCAGGAAGAGCCGAAGGACGAGGCGAAGCAGGACGCGCCTGCCGACCGTGGCGAGCCCGCCAGCTATGTCACTCCCCTGGTCCGCAAGATGGCGGCGCAGAACGACGTCGACCTGGCCAGCGTGACCGGGACCGGCGTCGGTGGCCGGATCCGCAAGCAGGACGTCCTCGACGCCGCCGAGGCGAAGAAGAAGGGCGCCGAGGCACCGGCCGCCGCACCTGCTGCCGCGCCCGCCGCCTCGGGCGGTGCCGCGCCCGCCCCGGTCAGCCCGTCCCCGCTGCGCGGCAAGACCGAGCCGCTCTCGCGTCTCCGCAAGGTGATCGCCAAGCGGATGGTCGAGTCGCTCCAGGTCAGCGCCCAGCTGACCACCGTGGTCGAGGTCGACGTGACCCCGATCGCCCGGCTGCGGGACTCGGTCAAGGCCGACTTCGCCGCCCGCGAGGGCGTGAAGCTGTCCTTCATGCCGTTCTTCGCCAAGGCTGCGATCGACGCGCTCAAGCAGCACCCCTCCCTCAACGCCGCGATCGACACGGAGAAGGGCGAGGTGACCTACTACGACAAGGAGAACCTCGCCATCGCGGTCGACACCGAGCGAGGGCTGCTGACCCCGGTGATCAAGGAAGCGGGCGACCTCTCGATCGCCGGCCTCGCCCGCAAGATCGCGGACGTCGCCGAACGCACCCGCACCAACAAGATCACCCCCGACGAGCTCGGCGGCGGCACCTTCACGCTGACCAACACCGGCAGCCGGGGCGCGCTCTTCGACACCCCGATCATCAACCAGCCGCAGGTCGCGATCCTGGGCACCGGTTCGATCGTGAAGAGGCCCGTCGTGATCGACGATGCCAACCTCGGCGAGACGATCGCGGTGCGCTCGATGGTCTACCTCGCGCTGACCTACGACCACCGCCTGGTCGACGGCGCCGATGCGGCCCGTTACCTGAGCGAGGTCAAGCAGCGCCTGGAGGCCGGCCAGTTCGAGGTCTGATCACCGTCGTTTCCTCGGACCGGGTCGGGCGCCGGTGGCTGCGGGTCGGACACGGCTCGGCAGGAGCTCCTTGGGGGCCCTGACAGAGTGACGACATGCAGATCCTGATCGCGGGCGCGTCCGGCTTCCTCGGATCCCAGCTGACCGCTCACCTGCGGGCCGAGGGCCACCACGTGACCCGGCTGGTGCGGCGGTCCCCCGCGGCGCCGGACGAGTCGCAGTGGGACCCCTACGCAGGTGACGTCGACGCCGCGGTCATCGACGGCGCGGACGTGGTGATCAACCTCGCCGGCAGCCCGACAGCGGGCAACCCGCACTCGCAGAAGTGGGCGCGCGAGCTGGAGGAGAGCCGCGTGACGACGACGCGCGTCCTCGCAGACACGATTGCGCGCGCACGAGCGGAAGCCGGCGTTCCTGGCCGGCAACGGCATCAGCTACTACGGAGACCACGGCGACGACGCCGTCACCGAGGAGTCCGACAGCCGGGGCGACGCACTGCTCACCCGGGTCACCCGGGTGTGGCAGTCCGCCGCCGACCCGGCGGTCGAGGCCGGGGCACGGGTCTGCATCCTCCGGACGTCGCCCGTCATGGACCGGCGGAGCCCACCGTTGAAGCAGATGCGGCTCGCGTTCAGGCTGGGTCTCGGAACCCGGCTGGGTGACGGTCGCCAGTACTTCCCGATGATCTCGCTGCGCGACTGGGTCGGCGCGGTCACCTTCCTGGCTGCCCACGACACCGCCTCGGGGCCGTTCAACCTGGTCTGTCCCCGGACACCGACGAACGGCCAGTTCACCGATGCCCTCGCCTCGGCCGTCGGACGCAAGGCGTTCCTGGCCGTGCCCAGTGCGGCCCTGAAGCTGGGCGCCGGCCAGATGGCGCCGGAGCTGCTGGGATCGGTGAACGCCCGGCCGACCGCACTCGAGCAGGCGGGCTACTCGTTCCGCGACAGCGATGTCAGCGCGGTGATCGCGGCGGCGCTCGCCTGACCTCGGCGACCCGCCATTCCCCTGCGAGCCGGCGAAGCGAGACCTGCCACGACGACGGCTCGTCGCGCGGCAGCGCCACGTGCCCGCCCCGACCCCGAGCCATGGCCCGGGTCATCCGGTCGGTCACCAAGAGGACCATCGCGTCCGCCGCCGACGACCGCTGCTCGACCGCGAGCAGCTGCATCCGCAACCCGGTCACGCGCAGCCCCCGGTCGACGTACGCCGTGAGCGCGGCCGCGTCCCGCCGGCCGGTCTGCGAGCCGGGCGTGTAGAGGCGCCGGAGCGCGCGGACGTCACCGTCGGCCCACGCCCGGGACCGGCGCACGTCCCACCGGTGCAGCATCTCGATGGCCGGGACCACCGCCGACACCGGTGCGACGACGGGTCGCGGACCGGCCACCGGCGGCCGGTCCCGCACCACGGCGACACCGACCAGGACCGCCACCAGGGTGAGCCCCGTGGACAGCAGGACGGCGAGACGTCGAGGGTGCACGACCTCCTCCTACCCACTGCGCCGGCCTCCGAGCGGCGTTCTCCACAGGGGTAGGCTCGGCCCGTGCCTCTGGACTTCACGATCGCCGGTCTCGGTGTCGACGCAGTCGACTACCTCGCCGCGTGGGACGCACAGCGCGACGTGCATGCGGCGGTCGTCGCCGGCGAGTCCCCCGACACCGTGCTGTTGCTCGAGCATCCCCCGGTCTTCACCGCGGGCAAGCGCACCGACCCGCTCGAGCGCCCCGCCGACCCGGGCGGCGCACCGGTCATCGACGTCGACCGCGGCGGCAAGATCACCTTTCACGGGCCCGGTCAGCTCGTCGGCTACCCGATCGTGACCCTGCCCGACCACGTCAAGGTCGTCGACTACGTGCGCCGGGTCGAGGAGGCGCTGATCGCCGTCTGCGCGGAGCTCGGGGTGGTCACCGCCCGGGTCCCCGGCCGCAGCGGGGTCTGGCTGCGCGCCGACGGCCGCGGGCCCGAACGCAAGATCGCGGCCCTCGGCATCCGGGTCAGCCGTGGCGTGACCATGCACGGCTTCGCGCTGAACTGCGACGTGGACCTCGGCTGGTACGACCGCTTCGTCCCGTGCGGCATCGCCGACGCCGGTGTCACCTCGCTGAGCCAGGAGCTCGGCCGCGACGTCACCGTTGCTGAGGTGATCCCAGCCGTGGAGCGGCACCTCGACGCCTACCTGGCCTGGGCGCCGTACACGCCGACCCCGGACTACGAGCCAAGACCCGAACCCGGCCGCGCGCCGCGCATCGAGCTCGTCCGTCCCTGAGGCAGAGTGGTCCCCATGGGGGACCTCGTCATCGAAACAGCAGGACTGCGCAAGGAGTTCCGCACCCGGCGCGGCGGCCTGCGCGTCGCCGTCCAGAACCTCGACCTCGCCGTCCCACCCGGCGGCGTCCACGGGTTCCTCGGACCCAACGGCTCGGGCAAGACCACGACGATCCGGATGCTCCTCGGGCTGGCCCGGGCCACACAGGGCTCGATGGCGCTGCTCGGCAAGGAGGTGCCGCACCGGCTGCCCGACGTCATCGACCGCGTCGGTGCCGTGGTCGAGTCCCCCAAGTTCTCCCCGAACTTCACCGGCCGTCAGAACCTGCAGCTGCTCGCCCGCACCCGCGGCATCCCCAGAGACCGCATCGAGCACGCCCTCGGCACGGTGAGCCTGGGCGAGCGCGATCGGGACCGCTACAGGTCGTACTCGCTCGGCATGAAGCAGCGGTTGGCGATCGCGGCGACCCTGCTCAAGGATCCGCAGCTGCTGATCCTCGACGAGCCGACCAACGGCCTCGATCCGGCCGGCATCCGGGAGATCCGCGAGACGATCCGCACGCTCGGCGAGTCCGGCGTGACCGTCCTGCTCAGCTCCCACATCCTCGCCGAGGTCCAGCAGGTGTGCTCCTCCGTGACGATCATCGGCAACGGCCGGATGCTCGCCTCCGGCAAGGTCGACGACCTCATCGGCGCCAGTACGTCCTACCGGCTCCGGGTCGCCGACCACGACACCGCCGTACGCCGTCTCGAGGAGGCGGGCTTCACCATCCACCCCGACCGGGACGCCGTCCGGGTCGAGACGGACCGGCCCCCGGAGGACATCACCCGGACGCTCGCCGACGCCGGAGTGTGGTTGAGCGAGCTGACGCCCGTGCGGCCCGACCTCGAGACGTTCTTCCTCGAGCTCACGTCCGGGGACGCGCTCGGCGAGGAGGGTGCCCGATGATCCGCCTGCTCGCCCTCGAGCTGACCCGGCTGCGGTGGCGCCGCGCGGTCGTGGTGCTGATGGCCGGTGCTGCGCTGGCCACGGTCGTGATCTTCGCCGGCACGGCCTGGACCACGAGGCCGGTCTCCGACACGGAGCTGCGCGAGGCCCAGGCCCAGGTCGACCAAGAGGTGGAGAGCCAGGGGTTCCAGCGCCAGATCAAGCGCTGCGAGAAGCACCCGGACCGCTACGGCGTGCGCGACGCGGAGAAGTGCCGCGCGAGCATGGCACCGCGCGTGGAGTGGTTCGTCTCCCGACCGTCCCTGAAGCTCCAGGAGGTCGTGCGCGGCCCCGGGCTCGGGGTGGTCACCATCTTGATGGGCCTGCTGATGCTGGTCGGCACGACGTTCGCGGGCGCCGACTGGAACTCAGGTTCGATGAGCAACCAGCTCCTCTTCGAGCCACGACGCTCTCGGGTGTGGCTGGCCAAGGCCGCAGCGGTCCTCGCGCTCGCGCTGTCGACGTCCGCCGTGTTCCTGGCCAGCTTCTGGGGCGGCGTGGCGCTGCTCGCCCGCAGCCGCGGGATCGACGCACGCCCGGACATCCCCGAGCTCATCGTCGCCAGCTCCGGCCGCGCGGTGCTGGTCATCGGCGCGGCCGCCGTCGGGGCCTACGCCGTGACCATGCTGGTGCGCAGCACCGTGTTCACGCTGGGCGCGATGTTTGCCGTGGTGGTGGGCGCGACGATCATTCTCGCCCTGGTCGGCGTCAGCGAGGCCTGGTTCCCCAACAAGAACCTCGGCGCGATCATCTGGAACGGCACGACCTACTACGTCGAGCCGCCGAGCCAGTGCTTCCAGGGCCCCGGACGTCCCCCGGATGGCCTCGACTGCGACGGAACCTCGCGGCTGGGCCTGTGGACCGCGGTGCGCAACCTCGGGGTGCTACTGGCGGCCGCCGTCGCGATCTCGATGTGGTCGTTCCGGCGCCGCGACGTCCCCTGACCGCGACTCACATGAGCCGTCGGTAGTGCTCCTTCATGGCCGGGTAGTAGTCGCGGTCGAAGTCGATCGCGGACACGTCGCCGCCGGTCAGCGCGGCCACCAACCGGTCGAGGTAGAACTCCCAGCCCGGCCCGATGCTCTCGCCGGCGACGGGGTCCAGGTCCGGCTGCGAGAAGGACAGCGTCGTGATGCCGTCCTGCTCGGCCAGGTCGAGCTCCAGAGACCATCGGTCCTCCCCGGCGTGGGCGGTCACCGCCAGGCGTCGCGGAGGGTCGCACTCACGGATCTCCATCTCCTCCTCGGGCGCGTCCGCCCCCTCCGCGGTCATCCGGAACATGACCCGCCCGGCCTCCGGGTCGCCCCTGAAGGTCCCGATCCAGCGCTCGAGTCGCTCGGGATCGGTCACGGCGGCCCACACGTCCTCGATCGGCGCGGCGAAGGAACGGGTCAGCCGCAGGGTGCGGCGATCGCCGTCGTGGTCAACGTGTCCCGTGGGGTTGGTGTTCATGCGGTCTCCTGGTGGGTGGTGTCGTCCCTGCGCGAGGTACGCCGGTCGCGCACGGTGCGGCGTACCTCTGTCTCGAGGGCGTCGAGGGCCTGAGCGGTCACGGGACCGGCGATGCCGGCCACGGTGAGGAGGTCGAGCAGTGCGGCGACGGGGGCAAGAGCGGCCGGCTCGAGTGCGTAGTGGCGCTCCCTCCCCCGGTCCTCGGCTGCGACGAGCCCGGCTTCGGCGAGCAGTCGCAGGTGCTTGCTGATGGCGGGCCGCGAGATCGGGTGGAGCTCGGCCAGGTCGGTGACCCGGACCGGTCCGTCGGCGATCTCCAGGAGGAGAGCGCGGCGCACCGGATCCGCGAGTGCGGCGAAGACGTCCACCGACAAAAGGTAACCGATTGGTTACGTGTTGTGAAGCACCTCGGGCGAATTGGGTGCCCCACTCCCCCGGCGTAAAGTGGCCGACGTGACGCAAGCAGCTACCCCCACCCCCCTCCCCAACGGTCGCAAGCTGCTCAGGCTCGAGGTCCGCAACGCCGAGACCCCGATCGAGCGGAAGCCGGAGTGGATCAAGACCCGCGCGAAGATGGGTCCGGCCTACACCGAGCTGCAGAACCTCGTGAAGTCCGAGGGCCTGCACACCGTGTGCCAGGAGGCCGGCTGCCCCAACATCTTCGAGTGCTGGGAGGACCGCGAGGCCACATTCCTCATCGGCGGCGACCAGTGCACGCGGCGGTGCGACTTCTGCCAGATCGACACGGGGAAGCCCGAGCCCCTCGACCGCGACGAGCCGCGGCGCGTGGCCGAGTCGGTCCAGAAGATGCAGCTGCGCTACGCCACCATCACCGGCGTCGCCCGCGACGACCTGCCTGACGGCGGCGCCTGGTTGTACGCCGAGACCGTGCGCGCCATCCACGAGCTCAACCCGGACACCGGCGTCGAGAACCTGATCCCCGACTTCAACGGCAAGCCCGACCTGCTGCGCGAGGTCTTCGAGTCGCGGCCCGAGGTGCTGGCCCACAACGTGGAGACCGTGCCCCGGATCTTCAAGCGGATCCGGCCCGCGTTCACCTACGAACGCTCCCTCGACGTCATCACCCAGGCCCGCGACTTCGGCCTGGTCACCAAGTCCAACCTGATCCTCGGCATGGGCGAGACGCGCGAGGAGATCAACCAGGCCCTGCGCGACCTGCACGACGCCGGCTGCGAGCTGATCACCATCACCCAGTACCTCCGTCCCTCGGTGCGCCACCACCCCGTCGAGCGGTGGGTCAAGCCCGAGGAGTTCGTGGAGATGGCCGCCGAGGCCGAGGAGATCGGCTTCTCCGGGGTCATGTCCGGCCCACTGGTTCGCTCGTCGTACCGCGCCGGCCGCCTGTACCGTCAGGCCATGGACGCGCGCGTCGCCTCCAGCGTCTGACCTGCCACCACTCGAGAAAGCAAGGCCGCACCTCCATGCCCAAGAAGGACAAGGTCGTCGATCCGGACAAGATGAGCCGGCGCCAGCAGTTCGTCGCCACCTACCGGATGGCCCGCAAGACCGACCGCAAGCTCGGGCTGATCCTGCTCGGTACCTTCCTGCTCGCCGGTGCCGCCGGTGCCGCCATCTTCTGGTTCCTGCCCCCTCAGGGTGGGATCTTCGACGTGGCGATGGCCATCGTCGGTGGCCTCATGCTCGGCCTGCTCGCGACGCTGATCGTGTTCGGTCGCCGGGCCCAGAAGGCGGCGTACGGCCAGATGGAGGGTCAGGCCGGTGCGGCCGCGAGCGCCCTGCAGATGCTGCGACGTGGCTGGAAGACCTACCCGGTCATCGCCTTCAACAAGCAACAGGACGTCGTGCACCGGGTGGTCGGCCCTCCGGGCATCATCCTGGTCGGGGAGGGCAACGCCCACCGACTGCGCGCGCTGATGTCGAGCGAGCGACGCAAGCACGAGCGGGTCGCCGCCGAGACGCCGATCCACGAGGTGATCTGTGGCCGGGGCGACGGCGAGGTGCCGCTGCCCAGCCTGGCGCGTCACATCACCAAGCTCGGCCGCAAGGTCAAGCCGGCCGAGCTCACCGACGTGCTCGCCCGGATCAAGGCCCTGGACGCCAACCGCTCCAACATCCCGCTGCCCAAGGGCCCGATCCCGACGAGCATGAAGGGCATGCGCGGCAACATGAAGGGCCGCTGAGCGACTGGCTCCGGTCAGAGCTGGTTGCCGCTGCCCTCCATGAGGAAGGCCGGGTGGTCGACCACCGCGGACTCCGTGGGAATGACCGGGCTCACCGGCGTACACGAGAGGGTCCGCAGCTCGCAGGTGACGACCTGCCGGGCGCGCCGGGAGTCGTCAACCTCTGGGTCGATGCGCTCCGCGATGCCGAAGAACGTGTCGTCGTCGGTCCAGCCGACCAGCGTGAAGTGCTCCCACGGGGCATCGATCGGACGTTGACGGCCGGTCTTCGCGTCGTAGACGACCGCCTCGGCCGGCCACATGGACAGGTCGAAGATCGTGCTTCGGTCCGGGGAGAGCCGCCCCACTCCGTGCATCGAGGATGCGGCCAGCTGGCGGCGCCGGCCCTCCCCGCGGATGCTGACGTGGTAGCCGTCCGGGAACAGCGTCTCGGCGTAGCCCTCGTACACATCGATGCGGTCGGCGTCCTGGGTCGCCGGCACGGTCGAACCGTCGTCGAGATGAATGGTGGCGCGGTCGAAGAAGGCGCGTTCGTCACTCACCCCGTGCAGCAACGGCATGATCTCGCTGTACAGGTCGGCCAGGTCGTCACCGTCGTCGGGTCCCTCGTCGGGAGTGCGGTACAGCTGTTCACCGGTACGGGTGTCGAAGACGGCCAGCTGGAGGACATGGGTGCCGTACTCGTCGGTCGGGCCGCGGGACTGGTCCACCGTCGCGAACACCGACCGGTCGGCTGACACCGCGATGTTGCCCCAACCGACGTCCTCGACCTCCTGGGTGCTGCCCTCGGCGCTGGTGAACATCAGCGTCTGGCCGCGCATCCAGTAGACACCGGTGGCGCCCAGCACGAACAGATCGACCCGGTCGCCGAGCTCGACGGTCTGCTTCCCCAGGTGAAGCGTGCCGTCGTGGAACCAGGCCGGCGCGCTGACGTCCCACTCGGTCGGGCCGACGGGCAGCGTGAACGGCCTTCCGTACGACGCGCTCCCGGACGACTCCCCGCACCCGGCCAGTGCGAGACAGGCGAGCACGCCGACGATCCGGCGCCGCACCCTCATCGGGTCGCGGTCGCGGTCTCGTCCGTGCCGAGGACGTCAGGCAGCGGGCTGCTCGGCGATCTCGTCGTCGGACGGCGCCACGATGTCGACCGGCTCGTCCCACTTGAAGAGCTTCGCCGTGACCGACACCGGGGTCGCCATCTCCATCACCATGTCCATCTGACGGATTCGCATCTCGTCGTCGAACCACAGGTCGTAGGCGACCTCCTCGGGCAGACCCGCCTCGACCGGCAGGTCCTTGAGGGACTCGAGCTTGGCGGTCTCCATGACGACGTCGAAGTGCTGGAGCTCCTCACCTTCGACGTCCTCGGTGCCGACGAACGTCACGGTCTTGAGTGCGGGCTCGAACTCCTTGAACGCGGCCAGCGGGTCCATCTGCTCGCCGAGGTCCTCCATGCCCGGAGGCATGTTGGCGGGGTCGGTGAGGTCGAAGGCCATGAACTTGTTGTTGCTCATCGAGCCCATGTTCATGTACATGATGCCGTCGACGAGCCGCATCTCGATGGGCTCCTGCCCCATGGCGTCCTGGGTCATCGTCATCGACATGCTGACCGGGTCGGTCGTGTAGTCGACCATGCCCTCGGCGACGAGCGAACCCCCACCGAAGTCCATGTTCATCGTCATGTTCGCGGTGGTGCTGGACTCGAGACCGGCCATCATCTCGTCGACGAACTCGCCGTTGTCGACGACCTCGCCGGCGGCGGGCTCGTCGGATGACTCCTCGTCCTCCGTGGTCTCGCTCTCGGAGACGGAGGGTTCGTCCGAGGCGCTGTCGGCCTTGTCGTCGCCTCCGCAGGCCGCGAGGCCGAGGAGCATGGTGGTCGCTGCCGCGGCAGCAAGGGAACGGCGGAGAAGGGGTCGGCGCATGGTTTTACTGTAGGCGCACGGTGGCTGCCCCGGTAGCCAGGTCGTGCAGTCCGCGCCCGTCCGGCTTGTAGATGAGCGGCGGCACCACGAGCGCGATCATCACCTGTCGGAGCAGGGCCCGCAGCAGGTCGAGCGGCCGCCCGCTCCCGTCGTACCTCACGACGCGGAGACGCAGCGCCAGCTGGCCGAAGCTGCCACCCACGAGGGCCATCAGGAACGCCGACTCCACGACGAACACTCCGAGCACGTAGAAGCCCGACCGCGAGTCCTCGCTCCAGCCGTCGGTGCCGATCAGGGCCACCACGACCAGTGTCGAGGCCAGCCAGTCGACGAACAGCGCCAGGATGCGGCGTCCCCAGGGGGCGGTCTCGATCACCTTGACAGGCTACTGAGACCGCCCAGCCCACCGACCGCCGGTCGGGACCTGTTACATGCCTGAAACAAACCGGATACGGTCAAGAAACTGCC
Source organism: uncultured Actinomycetota bacterium (assembly GCA_963834235.1). Classification (GTDB taxonomy): domain Bacteria; phylum Actinomycetota; class Actinomycetes; order Propionibacteriales; family Nocardioidaceae; genus Nocardioides. The sequence continues at coordinate 11,398 of CAWIAS010000008.1, read as the reverse complement.
CCCGCCTAGGTTGCGAGGAGCCTTCGCTGCAGCGTCGCACCGAGGGCTCCGCTCGCACAGACTTTTGCCGGCCCGTTCCAGGATCTGGAGCGCGGCCAAGGAGGACGAATGTTCGCAAACAGCGAGGAACTGCTGAAGTACATCAAGGACGAGGGCGTCGCGATGGTCGACGTGCGCTTCTGCGACCTCCCCGGCGTCATGCAGCACTTCACCGTTCCGGTTTCCTCGTTCGACCAGTCGGTCTTCGACGACGGTCTCAACTTCGACGGGTCGTCGATCCGTGGGTTCCAGGCGATCCACGAGTCCGACATGTCGCTCTTCCCCGACCCGACCACGGCCTACATCGATCCCGTTCCGGGTCTCGAAGACGCTGGTGGTCAACTTCTTCATCCACGACCCGCTCACCGGGGAGGCCTACTCGCGCGACCCGCGCAACATCGCGCGCAAGGCGATGGCCTACCTCGCCAGCACCGGCCTCGGCGACAAGGCGTACTTCGCCCCCGAGGCCGAGTTCTACGTGTTCGACAACGTGCGCTTCGAGACCAAGGCCAACGCCGGCTACTACGAGATCAACTCGTCGGCCGGCGCCTGGAACACCGGTGACGCGTTCGAGAACGACAACCGCGGCTACAAGGTCAAGTACAAGGGCGGGTACTTCCCCGTCGCCCCGACCGACCACTTCGGCGAGCTCCGCGACGAGATGGTGATCGAGCTGGAGAAGTCCGGTCTCATCGTCGAGCGAGCCCACCACGAGGTCGGCACGGCCGGCCAGGCGGAGATCAACTACCGCTTCGACGAGCTGCTCAAGGCCGCCGACGACGTGATGAAGTTCAAGTACATCGTCAAGAACACCGCCTGGCGCAACGGCAAGACCGCGACGTTCATGCCGAAGCCGATCTTCGGCGACAACGGCTCGGGCATGCACGTGCACCAGTCGATCTGGAACGAGGGCGAGCCCCTGTTCTACGACGAGACCGGGTACGCCGGCCTGTCCGACATGGCGCGCTACTACATCGGCGGCATCCTGAAGCACGCGCCGTCGCTGCTGGCGTTCACCAACCCGACGGTGAACTCCTACCACCGTCTGGTGCCGGGCTTCGAGGCGCCGATCTCGCTGGTCTACAGCCAGCGCAACCGCTCGGCCTGCGTCCGGATCCCGATCACGGGCTCCAACCCCAAGGCCAAGCGGATCGAGTTCCGCTGCCCCGACCCGTCGGCCAACCCGTACCTCGCCTTCTCGGCGCTGCTGCTGGCCGGCATCGACGGCATCAAGAACAAGATCGAGCCCGCAGCTCCGATCGACAAGGACATCTACGAGCTGCCGCCGGACGAGATGGCCGAGGTCGCCCAGGTGCCCACGCGCCTGGACACCGTCCTCGACTCGCTCGAGGCCGACCACGGATTCCTCACCGAGGGCAACGTCTTCACGCCCGACCTGATCGAAACCTGGATCGACTACAAGCGCACCCAGGAGATCCTGCCCGTGCAGCAGCGTCCGCACCCGCACGAGTTCGAGCTCTACTACGACATCTAGTCACTTGTGCACGTAGAGCTCGAACTCACCGTTCGGGACGATGAGGGCTCCGGCATAGCCGGGGCCCTCATTGCGTTCACGGCGACACATTGACCCCGTGCAAAGAACTTGGCTACCCCGCCGCTACTGCTGCTCACGTCCATGCGCGACGTGATGTCGATTTCTCTGGCGGTTTGCTTCTCTGGTTTGCCCGCGCCGACGAGCGTGATGACTCGAGTACCGAATTCGGGCTAGGCGCGGGGCATGGTGTTCAGCCTTCCGGTGAAGGCAGCTACTTAGTCACCAGTAACTGGAACCGTTTTGGTGGGGCAGAGGTCAAGATGTAAACCATCCGCGCAGCAGACCCTTGTGACCGCCCGCGACACGCTCGTGGGTCGCAAGCACGGACCCCGGAACTTCAGTCACACGCATGCTGACCCATTCGTGCACGGACGTCCTTGAGGCGACGGCGGCGCACGACCCGCGTCTCGCGTCTCGCTCCAGCATCGGCTGCTCAAGATTGCGGGTCCGAGCATGCATCCGATCCAATTCAGGTCAGATTCAGGAACGTCGACTGGGTCTCGGTGAACCCGTCGATCGAGTACTCACCCAGCTCGCGACCCCATCCGCTCATGCCGAAGCCGCCCCACGGGGCGCCCGGGTCGATCAGCGGCAGCTGGTTGACGAAGACCGTGCCGAACCGCAGCCGCGGCGGCGAGCGTGTGCGCCGTGACGAGGTCCTTGGTCCACAGCACGGCCACGAGACCGAAGTCGGTGTCGTTGGCGCGCGCGACGACCTCGTCGATGTCGTCGTAGGCCATGACCGACAGCACGGGGCCGAAGATCTCCTCGCGGGCGATCGTCATGTCGTCCGTGCACGCCGCCGAAGACCGTCGGACGGTAGAAGAATCCGTCGGCCAGGTCGCCCTCGACCCGCGACCCGCCGGTGACCAGCTCGGCCCCCTGGTCGCGTCCGGTCTGCACGTACGAGTGGACCCGGTCGAGGTGCTCCTGCGAGACCAGCGGCCCCACGATGGTGTCGGCCCGGTGCCCAGGCCCGATGACCAGCGAGTCCGCGGCGGCGGCCAGCTTGGTCGTGTACTCGTCGACGCGCGAGCGAGTGCACGAAGAACCGGGTGTACGCGCCGCACGCCTGGCCGGTGTTGAAGATCGCGCCCTGCACGTTGCCCATGACCGCGGCGTCGATGTCGGCGTCGGCGCACAAGATGCTGGGTGCCTTGCCGCCGAGCTCGAGGGTCGTGCGCTTGAAGTCGTCGGCCGAGGCGCGAGCGATGTACTGGCCGACCTCGGTCGAGCCCGTGAACGAGATCTTGTCGACGCCGCGGTGGTTGACCAGCGCCTTGCCGACCTCGGGGCCGCCCGTCAGCAGGTTGACGACGCCCGCGGGCACGCCGGCCTCGCGGCAGAGCTCCACCAGGCGGACGGTCGACAGCGGGGTCTGCTCGGCAGGCTTGAGGATGACCGCGTTGCCCGTCGCCAGCGCCGGTGCCAGCTTCCACGCGGCGATCGCCAGCGGGAAGTTCCACGGCGTGATGAGCGCGCAGACGCCGAGCGGCACGCGACGCTGGTACGTCAGGTTGCCCGGGATCGAGACCGGCGAGACCTTGCCCTCGATCTTGGTCGCGAAGCCCGCGTAGTACCGGAAGACCTGGGCGGCGAGCGGCAGGTTGATGCCGGCGCTCACGAACGACGGCATGCCCTGGTCGAGCGTCTCGAGCGCGGCGATCTGGTCGGCGTCCCGCTCCAGCAGCTCGGCGATGCGCCACAGCACCTTGCCGCGCTGGTCGGGCGTCATGCCCTGCCAGGCGTCGGACTCGAAGCCGGCGCGCGCCGATGCCACGGCCGCGTCGACGTCGGCACCCGTCGCCTCGGCGAACGTCCCGATGACCGTGTTGGTAGCCGGGTCGATCGTCTCGCTGGTGGCGCCGTCGGAGGCCGAGACCCACTCGTCCCCGATCAACAGCTGTGCGCTCTGCATGGTGTCTCCTCTGTGCGTCGTCCGACCCATCGGCGTTCGCGGTCAATGTGCCACGCACTCGCGACGGCACCGATCGTCGGCTCGGTTTCGGTGACCGAACTGCCGGCTGACGCACCGTGTCGTAAAACGCTGTGTGTCGCTTCGCGTCGATTCGCTGGACATTGGCGTTATCCACTTGGATAATGATGATGTGACGTGGAGCCACGTCGCGTCCGGACGACAGGAGACATGCATGAGCGTCATGGCACACGACATCGACGCTGGCGAGGACAGTCCTGGCCCCGATCCCCAACTCGGTCCTCGGCAAGGCGTTCTCGATCCTGTCGGCCTTCGACGACGACAGCGACACGCTGCGCCTGGTCGACCTGAGCCAGCGCAGCGGCGTGCCGAAGCCGTCGGTCTACCGGCTCGCGCAGGAGCTGGTGTCGCTCGGCCTGCTCGAGCGGGTCGACAACGGCTACCGCATCGGATTCAGCGTGTTCGCACTCAGCCAGCGGGTCGGCAGCGCGTCACTGCTGCGCAGCGTCGGCCGCCCCGTGCTGGTCGACCTGGTCGCGATGACCCGCGGCACGGCGCACCTGGCCGTTCTCGAGGGCACCGGCACCTACTACCTCGAGAAGCTCGGCGGCACGCGCAGCGTCCACGCGCTGTCGAAGGTGGGCGGACGCCTGCCCCTGACGTGCACCGCCTCGGGCAAGCTGCTGCTGGCCATGTCGCCGCACCACGACGACCTGCTCGACGCCGTCGTGGCCGAGCGACATGCAGCGGCTCACGACCCACAGCACCGCTCGACCACGCGACGCCTGCGACGCGAGCTCGACATCGATCCGCGAGCACGAGCTGGCGACCGAGCACGAGGAGGCCCTGCTCGGCTTCAAGAGCTTCGCCGTGCCGATCTACGACAGCGGGCAGACGCGTCATCGCGGCACTGTCGCTGACCGTGCCCGTCTCCCACTCCGGCGACGAAGCCGCTCGTCAGCACGCTGCGGCTCGCCTCCGCCGGCATCACCCGTCAGCACACCAAGCTCGCGATGGCGACGACCGGCGCGTCACACGCGCCCGCGCTGACGCTGTATCGCTGACCGGAACCGGATGCGTGTCGTCGCCCGCCGTGCTCTGTGACAGTGACGACGGTCGCGACGCGCGGCAGACGTCGCCCACGCGCGCACCATCGCGTCGGGACGACCCCGGGGTCCAGCGAGCGAGGTCAGCATGAGCACAACCACCAAGGTCGCCATCATCGGCTCGGGCAACATCGGGACCGATCTGATGATCAAGGTCATCCGGTCCGAGCACCTCGAGATGGGCGCGATGGTCGGCATCGATCCCGACTCGGACGGGCTCGCACGGGCCCGCTCGCTCGGCGTCCCCGTCACCCACGAGGGCGTCGAGGGACTGATCGCGCTGCCCGGCTTCGACGACATCGAGATCGTCTTCGACGCCACGTCGGCCAAGGCCCACGAGGCCAATGCCGCCCGCCTCGAGCCGCTACGGCAAGACCATGATCGACCTGACCCCGGCGGCGATCGGCCCCTACGTCATCCCGGCGGTCAACCTCGAGCAGCACCTCGACGCCCGCAACGTCAACATGGTCACGTGCGGCGGCCAGGCCACGATCCCGGTCGTCGCGGCGATCAACCGCGTCGTCCCGGTCGCCTACGCCGAGATCGTCGCCTCGATCGCGTCCCGCTCGGCCGGTCCCGGCACGCGCGCCAACATCGACGAGTTCACCGAGACGACCTCCGCGGCCATCGACGGCGGTCGGCGGCGCCGCCCGCGGCAAGGCGATCATCATCCTCAACCCGGCCGAGCCGCCGCTGATCATGCGCGACACCGTGCTCGCGCTCGTGGTCCGCGACGGCCAGCGCCGACGTCGAGAGCGCATCCGCGCCTCGGTCGAGGCGATGGTCGCCGATGTCGCCGCCTACGTCCCGGGCTACCGCCTCAAGCAGGAGGTGCAGGTCGACCGCGGTGCCCGACGACCAGCCGGTCGAGACGCTGCTCGACGACCCCGTCGTCGCCGCGGCCCACCCACCAGGTCTCGGTCTTCCTCGAGGTCGAGGGCGCCGCCGACTACCTGCCGGCCTACGCCGGCAACCTCGACATCATGACCTCGGCCGGCATCCAGGTCGCCGAGCGCTTCGCCAGCCCGGAAGGCGGTCGTCCGATGAGCACCCCCATCTACGTCCAGGACGTCACCCTGCGCGACGGCATGCACGCCGTGCGCCACCGCATCGTCGCCCGACCGACGTCAAGCGCATCGTCGTCGCGCTCGACGACGCCGGGCGTCGACGCGATCGAGGTCGCCCACGGCGACGGGCTCGCCGGCTCGCTCGCTCAACTACGGCCCGGGCTCGCACACCGACTGGGAATGGATCGAGGCGGCGGCCTCGGTCATCCAGCGCGCCACGCTCACCACCCTGCTGCTGCCCGGCGTCGGCACCGATCGACGACCTCGAGCACGCCTACGACCTCGGCGTCCGGTCGGTCCGCATCGCCACCCACTGCACCGAGGCCGACATCTCGGCCCAGCACATCGCCGCGGCCCGCGAGCTCGGCATGGACGTGTCGGGCTTCCTGATGCTGTCGCACATGGCCGAGCCCGAGCAGCTCGCGCAGCAGGCCAAGCTGATGGAGTCGTACGGCGCCCACTGCGTCTACGTCACCGACTCCGGTGGCCGCCTGACGATGGACGACGTCGCCGCCCGCGTCAAGGCCTACCGCGACGTGCTCGACGCCGACACCGCAGATCGGCATCCACGCCCACGAGAACCTCTCGCTGTCGGTCGCCAACTCGCTCGTCGCCGTCGAGAACGGCGTCGTACCGCGTCGACGCGTCGCTGGCCGGCCACGGTGCCGGTGCCGGCAACTGCCCCATCGAGGCCTTCATCGCCGTCGCCAACCTGTCCGGACTCGAGCACGGCAGCGACCTGTTCGCGCTGCAGGACGCCGCCGACGACCTCGTCCGTCCGCTGCAGGACCGCCCGGTCCGGGTCGACCGCGAGACGCTGACGCTCGGCTACGCCGGTGTCTACTCGAGCTTCCTGCGCCACGCCGAGAACGCCGCGCGCCGCGCTACGACGTCGACGTGCGCGACCTCCTCATGGAGTGCGGACGCCGGCGGCTCGTCGGCGGCCAGGAGGACATGATCGTCGACATCGCGCTCGACGCTCGCCGCCGCAGAAGCAGACGCAGTCGGCGTGACGCGTCCGCGGTCGTTCGCCGAGGCCGTCGAGCGCCGCGCGCACGCCGACCCCGACGGCGAGCTCATCCGCCTGCGTCGGGGGGCCAGCGCGTGAGCGCCGGCGACGCTGCTCGACCGCGCGCGTCGACCTGGCCGGCGTCGCTGGCGTCGGCTCGTCGCGCCGGGCGACGTCGTCGTGACCGCCGTCGCCGTCCGGGCCCGAGGCCGCAGCGCTGACCACCGCCTCTCGCTGGCTGGGCGCCGTCGAGCTGCCGCTGCCCGGACGGCCTCGACCCGGCCGTGGCGCGCACGCTGGCGCCGTCGACGCGGCTGCGTCGCGTCGTGGTCGCGACCCGACGCGGCTCGGCGCCGAGCCGCATCTCGCCGCGCTCGGCGACCACTCCGTCGGCGCCGTCGCTGACCATCGGCGGCTCGTCGCCGGCCTGCCTCACGTCGACGACCTGCCGCGCCCGTCCGACCGCCGCGCCACCGTGCCGACCTCGGCGACGCCGGCCGCCGTCATGGTGACCTCGGGCACGGGTGGCCGCCCCAAGGGCGCGCTGCTGCCGAACGGCGCCGGCGCTCGGCCAGGCCGAGCGCGTGCGCGCGCCATGGACTACGACGCGCGACGACGTGCTGCTCAACTTCTTCCCCTGGCAGCACGTCAACGCCCGGCACGCCGCGCTTCCTCCCGGCCGTGATGTCCGGGGCCCGGCTGGTGGTCGACCGACTTCTCGGCCTCACGGTTCTGGGACGACCGCCGCGCCGAGGAGCAGGTCACGGCGTTCAACTTCATGGGCGCGGTGTGCGCGATCCTGCTGCGCCAGCCGCGCCAGCGCCGACGACCGGCGCGCACTCGGTGCGCGCGCCTACGGCGGTCCGGCGCCCGCGTGGCTGGTACGCGCAGATGCGCGAGCGGTTCGGCGTCGAGCTGCGGCAGGCGTACGCGTGCACCGAGCTCGGTGACGTCGCCACCACCGGACGCCGAGGTGCGTCCGGGCGCGGCCGGCCGCGTCGTGCCTGAGTACGACGCTGCGGGTGCGTCGACGAGGTCGGCCGAGCGCTGGCCGACGGCAGCACCGGCGCGCTGCTGGTGCGGCCGCGCGAGCCGCGACCTGACGTTCACCGAGTACGTCGGCGACCCCGACGCCACCGCGCGCGGCCTGGCGCGACGGCTGGTTCGTCACCGGCGACCGCGTCCGGCTCGACGACGGCTGGCTCTAGCTCGAGGGCCGCGCCGCCGACGTCATCCGCCGCCGCGGCGTGAAGATCGACGCCGAGCCGTCGAGGAGGTCGCCGTCGGCCACGCCGGACGTCGCCGAGGCCGCGGCCGTCGGCGTCGCCGTCCGAGCTGACCGAGGACGAGGTGCTGCTCGTGGTCGTGCCCCGCCCCGGCGCCCGATCTCGACCCGGCCGACGCTGCGGCGGCACTGCCGCGGCGCGCCTGCCCCGCCACGCCGTCCCGCGCTTCGTCAGCGTCGAGACCTCGCTGCCGCGCAACGGCAGCCTCAAGATCGTCCGCGCGCGCGCTGCGCGACCGCGGCCTCCCGCCCGACGCCTGGGACGCCGAGGCGTCCACGACCTCGCCAGGAGAACCCGTGACCACCACGCCCTGCGCGTCCTCGACCTCACCGACGCCGCTCGGCCATCAAGGCCGCCCGCCTGTTCGTCGGCCTCGGCGCGGACGTCGTGCGGATCGCAGCTCGAGAGCGAGCCGCCCCGACCGGCCGGACGCGCTGCACTGGCACGCCGGCAAGCGGCTGGTGTCGGCGCCCGACGCCGAGCAGTCGACGCGGCGGTCGGCGGCCCTGGTCGCGCGACGCCGACGTCGTGCTCGAGTCCGGGCCCGTGCGCCGGCTGCGTACGCTCGCCCTCCGCGAGGCCGACCCCGACGCCTGGGCGCACGTCGTCGCACGTCGTGGTGACGCCGTTCGGCCTGACCGGGCCCGCGCCGCGACTGGCTCGCCGACGACCTCGTGCTGACCGCGGCCGGCGGCATGGCGTGGCTCGGCGGCGATCCCGGGCGAGGCGCCCGAGCCGCCGCCGCGCGAGCAGGGCGTCCAGCTCGCCGGGACGCACGCCGCGATCGGCGCACTGCTGGCCCTGCATCGCCCGCCGCCGCACCGGTGCCGGCCAGCTCGTCGAGGTGTCCGCGCAGGAGGCGGTGGCCGCCACCCTCGAGACCGGTGCGATCGCGTGGATCCACGGCCGGCATCGGTGCCCGGACGCACGTCGGGCGTCTACGGCCACGTCGCCCACCGGGTCTTCCGCCGCCGCCGACGGCTACCTCGCCGGCGGCTACTCCGGCAGCCCCCGCATGTGGGACGACCTGCTGGCCTGGATGGTCGAGGAGGGCGAGGCCGAGGACCTCGCCGACGAGCGGTGGCAGGACGTCGACGTACCGCTGGGCGCGGCCGGCCGCACGTCGACGAGGTCGTGGCGCGCTTCGTGGCTCGCCGCACCGCCGCCGACCGTTCGCCGAGGAGGCCCGGCGCCGCGGCACTGCCCTGGGCCGAGGTCGCGCCCGCGGGCCGCGCTGCTGGACAACCCGCAGCTGCGCGCACCGCCGGTTCTTCGTCGACATCGACGCGCCCGAGGGCGGCTGCGCGACGTCGGCTTCGCGCTGCGAGTCACCGGCCGTCCGCACGCCCGGTCCGCCTCGCCCGCGCCCGCCGCGCCCGTCGACGCCGCGCGACGGTCGTGGCAGCCGAGCCCGTCGCCGCAGGCGCACCGTCCGCCGACCGCGGCAGCCGCCGCGCGACCGCGGTGCGGCGCTCGACGGCGTCCGCGTGCTCGACCTGACCTGGGTGCTCGCCGGGCCCGTACGTCACCAAGACCCTCGCCGAGCACGGCGCCGACATCGTCAAGGTCGAGTCGTCCCACCGCAAGGACCCGACCCGCTTCGCGCCCGGCATGCGGCTGCGTCCCGAGGCGCGGCTTCGACGACAGCGGCTACTTCCTCAACTTCAACCGCAACAAGCGCAGCCTGGCCCTCAACCTGCGCACCGACGCAGGGCCAGGACCTGCTGCGCCGGCTGGTGCCGCACGTCGACGTCGTGGTCGAGAACTTCAGCCCCGGCGTGCTGGCCAAGTGGGGCCTGGACTACGACCGAGCTGCGCGAGCTCAACCCGGACGTCGTCCTGGTCTCGATGGCCGGCGTCGGCCAGGACGGGCCGTGGCGCGACGCCGTGACGTTCGCCGACACCCTGGCGGCCATGTCGGGACTGACCGCCGAGACCGGCCGTGACGACCGCGCGCCGCAGGGGCTGACGTTCGGCCTCGGCGACATGGTCGCCGCCAACGCCGCCGTCGTCGCGACGCTCGAGCTGCTGTAGCCGCGGCGCCGGCGGGCACGTCGACCTCTCCCAGCTGGAGGCGATGGCCGTCACACCTGGGCGCCGCGCTGCTGGAGAGCCAGCTGCCGCACCGAGCCGCCGTCGCCCGCGGCGCCGAGGATCGTGCGCGCCGCGCGGCGACGACCGCTGGCTGGCCGTCGGGGCCGTCGCGCCCGAGCGTCCTGCGCGCGGCCTGGCGCGAGCTCGGGGTCGACCGGCCGACGACGCCGACCTGCTCGACCGACCTGCGAGCGCCACGCGGCGCGAGTCCGACGCCGACGTCCTCGCCGAGCGGCTGCAGGCGCTCGGCGTCCCCGCCTACCCCGTCCGAGACGGTCGCGACCTGGTCGAGACCGACCCCCAGCTGCGCCGCCCGCGGCTTCTACGTCGGCCTCGAGCACCCGCTCGCCGGGCCGGTCGCCGCACGAGGGCGTCGTCGCCCACCTCGCCGGACACGCCCGGCGGCGCTCTGGGAGCCGGCGCCGCTGCTGGGCCAGCACACCGACGAGCTGCTCACCGAGCTGCTCGGGCTCACGCCCGCCGAGCTCGCCGACCTGCACGACGAAGGAGTCCTGTCATGACCGACGTCACCGACCACGACCGGCTTCCGGATCGAACGCGACGGCGCCGTCGCGACCGTCGTCATCGACCACGGCCGCGTCAACATCGTCGATCCCGAGCTCATCGAGTCGCTGCTGATCACCGGCTGCCGAGCGTGCTCGACGACCCGGCCGTGCGCTGCATCGTGATTCGCGGCAAGGACCGGATCTTCGTCGGCGGCGCGAACCTCACGGTGATGCGCCGGCTCGACCCCGACACCTACCGCGCGATGCGCCGCTGGGTCGACGTGCAGCGGCTGCTCGAGCTGGCGCCCAAGCCCGTCGTCGCCGCGCTCAACGGACACGCGCTCGGCGGCGGCGCCGAGCTCGCGCTCGCCTGCGACCTACGCATCCTGCACGCCCGGGCGACGTTCGGCTTCCCGGAGACCGGCCTCGGCATCTTCCCCGGCGCCGGCGGCTCCCAGCGGCTGCCCCGGCTGATCGGCCCGCACCGCGCCAAGCGGCTCATCATCGACGCGACGCGGCTCACCGCCGACGAGGCGCTGCGCGAGGGCCTCGTCGACCTCGTCGCCGGCGACGACTTCGACGAGGTCGTGGCGCGGCGAGGCGCACGCGGCTCGCCGTCGCGTCCCACCGCCACGATCGGACTGGTCAAGCGCGCGATCGACCGAGGGCTGGGGCTGCCGATCGACGAGGCGATGGCAGGTCGAGGAGGAGCACGTCCTGGCCAACCTCGAGCTGGCGGACGCCGCCGAGGGCATCCAGGCGTTCCTCGACAAGCGCGAGGCGCGGTTCGAGGGATGCGG
>CAWIAS010000007.1:0-5572 GCA_963834235.1 uncultured Actinomycetota bacterium | reverse complement strand
CAGGCGTGGGCGTCTGACCCGCGACCCCACGAGTACGCAAGAATCAACCCGTGGATCCCCGAAGACAGCCGGTTTGCCAGTGACCCCGACGAAGTCCTGACCGACGAGCACCCGCTTCCGCCCGGCTGGGTCGTGGGCTCGCCGGACCCGTCCGACCGGTTCGACGTGGCCCGGCTGACGTACCTGCTGCGCGCCCACGAGCGGCAGGGGCGAGGCTGGGCGGCGGCGTCCGTCGACGATGTCCTCGTCGAGGTCTCCGAGCAGGGACTCCGGATGCGCGAGAACGTCATCCTCCGCGACCCCAGCGGTGAGATCCGGGCCTGGGGAAGCGTCCACGACCGGGCTCCCGGCCGGATGCTCTACGTCCACGTCGTCGACCGGACGCTGGACGACGACGTGGCGCTCGCCTGCTCCGACGTGCTCTTCGGGTGGGCCGCGGGACAGGCGCGCGAGGTCGGCGCGGCCCGCGGGCTCGACGTACAACAGATCGACACCGGAGCCTTCGCGGACGACGACCGCCAGCACGCCTGGCTCGAGGGGGCCGGATTCGAGAAGGTCCGCACCTGGTGGCAGATGACCAGGCCCGTCACCGCGGAGGAGGCCGACCTGGTGGAGTCGCCCGAACGATGGGAGTCCGGTGGCGTCGTGATCAGGCAGGTACGTCGGGAGGGTGGCGGCATGCCCGACGAGGACGACCTGAGGGCTGTGCACGACATCCTCGAGAGCGCGTTCACCGACCACTTCAACTCCTCGGAGGAGACCTTCGAGGAGTTCGTGCACCGCCTGCGGGAGGACCCGGGCCACCGGTGGGACCACTGGTGGCTGGCCGAGATCGTCGACGGCGGCAGCCCCGAGCCCGCAGGCGCCCTCGTCGGCACCGTCTCCGAGAGCAGCACCGGACCGGACGGCTCCTACGTCTCCTACCTCGGGGTCCTGTCCTCGGCACGCGGACGCGGCGTCGCCAAGGGTCTGCTGAACACGATCATCGCCGACGCGGCCGCCCGCGAACGTGACCGCGTCGGTCTCGAGGTCGACGCCGACTCACCCACCGGTGCGGACGGCCTCTACACCGCCATGGGCTGGGTGACGAAGTACGTCACCGAGTCCTGGCACCGGGATGTGACAGTCAACCCGGGCTGAGGAACGAAGCACGGGGCAGACTGGCCAGGTTGAGCAAGCCGCTCGGCTGAGCCTGCGAAGCCGAGACCGGCGAGTCGAAACCCCAGTGCCGTCAGCGGGAACCCGACTCAGGGGTCCTCAGCGACTCCCGCAGGGCCCGGTGGATGCCGTTCGGGGTGAGCACGCCGACGAACTGGGCGCCGCGCTTCACCCCGACCATCGGCCGGTCGTCCCGGAGCAGGACCGCGAGGGCCTCCTCCAGCGAGGAGTCCACGTCGATGGCGGCGGCCAGATCGCCGGTGGCGACGCCGTCGAGCGGCTCGAGGTGGTCGGGGTCGATCGGGGTGACCGTCAGTCGGCGCAGCCCGCGGGTGGAGCCCACGAAGTCGGCCACGAAGTCGTCGGCCGGGCGGCCGAGCAGCTCCGCCGGCGTGGCGTACTGAGCCAGGCGCCCGCCGGTCGCGAAGACCGCCACCCGATCTCCCATCCGCACGGCCTCGTCGATGTCGTGGGTCACCAGCACCACGGTCTTGCCGAGCTCGCGCTGCAGCCGCAGGAACTCGTCCTGCAGCCGGACCCGGACCACCGGGTCGACCGCCCCGAACGGCTCGTCCATCAGCAGCACCGGCGGATCCGCCGCCAGGGCACGGGCGACCCCCACCCGCTGTCGCTGACCGCCCGAGAGCTGGTGCGGGTAGCGGCCGGCGTACGTCTCGACGTCGAGGCCGACCAGCTCCATCAGCTCGTGGGCGCGCTTGCGGGCGGTCGCCTTCGTCTCGCCGTAGAGCAGCGGGACGGTCATCACGTTGGTCTCGATCTTCTGGTGCGGGAACAGGCCCACCTGCTGGATGACGTACCCGATGCTCCGTCGAAGCTTGACCGGGTCCCGGCGGGTCACGTCCTCGCCGTCGATCTCGATCGTCCCGGTGGTCGGCTCGATCAGCCGGTTGATCATCTTCAGCGTGGTGGACTTGCCGCAGCCGGAGGGTCCGACCAGGCAGACCAGCTCGCCACGCTCGACGTCGAGGTCGAGCTCGTGCACGGCGACGGTGCCGTCGGCGTACGTCTTCCCCACGCCCGTGAGGCGGATCATCGTCGGCACTGCGCACCACCCGCGGTAACGTCCATGCCCGTGACCTTACTGGTGCAGGCGGCTGCAGAGCCGAGCTGCTACAGCCGCACCACCAACGAGTGGTTCTGTCTCGACTACGTGCGCGACCGCCAGTCGGACCTGGTCGACGCCACCACCGAGCACCTCGCGATCACCCTGGCCGCGGTCGCGCTGGGCATCCTGATCGCGTTCCCCCTGGCCCTGCTGGCGCGACGCCTGCCGCGACTCGAGTCCGCCATTCTGGGCTTCAGCACCGGGCTCTACACGATCCCGTCGCTGGCACTGTTCCCGCTGCTCGTGCCGTTCACCGGCCTCAGTGCCGCGACGGTCGTGATCGGGCTTGCGCTCTACGCGCTGACGATCCTGGTCCGGGCCATGCTCGAGGGGCTCCGGTCGGTGCCGGACGAGGTCAAGGAGTCCGCGACCGGCCTGGGGTACGGCAACGCTCGCCTCCTCGTCCGGATCGAGCTGCCGCTGGCACTGCCGGTGATGATGGCGGGGCTCCGCGTGGCCACCGTCTCCACGGTCGCCCTGACCACGGTCGGGACGCTGGTCTCGTACGGCGGCCTCGGGAACCTGATCAAGGACGGGGTCGACACCAACTTCCGGGCCGAGCTCTTCACCGCATCGGTGCTCTGCGTGGTGATGGCGGTGCTGCTCGACGTGCTGCTGGTGCTGGCGCAGCGGATGCTGACGCCCTGGAGCCGGAAGGCCGCGGCATGAACATCTTCGCGGACACCTGGGACTACCTGCTCGACGCCGAGAACTGGCAGGGCCGGGGCGGGCTGCTCGCCCGGCTGGTCGAGCAGCTGCTGGTCGGCGGCACCGCGCTCCTCCTCGCCGTGCTGATCGGGCTGCCGATCGCGCTCTGGCTCGGGCACCTCGGTCGCGGCGGGTTCCTGGCGATCAACATCTCCAACGTCGGCCGGGCGATCCCGACCTTCGCCCTGCTCTCCCTCCTGGTCACCGCCGACTGGCCCGGCACCGACTCCTTCGGCCCGTACGGTCGCGCCGGGCTGGCGACACTGATCGCCCTCACGCTCTTCGCGCTGCCGCCGATCATCACCAACGCCTACGTCGCGATCCGTGAGGTGCCCGACGACGTCAAGGAGTCGGCCGACGGGATGGGGATGACCGGGTGGCAGCGGTTCCTCCGGGTCGAGCTCCCGCTCGGGATGCCGCTGATCATGTCCGGCGTACGCCTGGCCCTGGTGCAGGTCTGGGCCACCGCCACCATTGCGGCACTGGTCGCCGGACCGGGTCTGGGCCGGGTGATCACCGACGGCTTCTACCGCTCCAACTACCCGCAGGGCATCGCCGGCGCCATCGTGGTCGCGATGGTTGCCCTCGTGCTCGAGATCGTCGCTGCGCTCACCCAACGGGCCTTCGACCCGTCGTCCCGGAATGTTTCGAACAGTGAACCTGTTCGCGCTGAGGAGCCCGTCGGGACATGATGGGTGCTCGGTTACATCCGGACACGCGCGGCCAGGGTCGCGGGACACAAAAGGTGATGCACATGCAGATGCGACGAACTTTCGCCGGAGTAGCCACGACGGGGCTGCTCCTGTTCGCGACCGGCTGCGCCGGTGACGACCTCGCCGAGGAGTCGGGTGAGGACGACAAGGCCTCGACCGCGGGGGGTGACGTCCGCATCTCCGGACAGGCGTTCCCGGAGGCGGTGCTCGTCGCCTCGATGTACGACGAGCTGCTCACCGACGCGGGCTACAACACCTCGATCGAGCTGGTCGACACTCGCGACATCTACATGAAGGAATTCCCGGAGGCCGTCGACGTCATCCCGGAGTACGTCGGCGGGCTCGTCGACTTCCTGAACACGACGGCCAACGGCGCCGATGCAGACCCGATCACCACCTCGGACGCAGCGGAGACCATCGGGGCGGCCGACGAGCTGTTGCAGGAGAAGGGCATGACGCTGCTCGATGCGTCCTCGACCACCGACACCAACGCCTTCTTCGTCACCGAGGAGTACTCGGAGTCGGAGGGGGTGACGACCCTCTCCGACCTCGAGGGCAAGTCGGTCACCCTGGCCGCGGCACCCGACTGCGAGGATCGCCCCGACTGCGGTGGCGGGCTGCGTGACGTCTACGGGGTCGACATCGTCGAGGTGCTGCCACTGGGCTTCGCCAGCGCGGCGACCTACAAGTCGGTGCTCGACGGTGAGTCGCAGCTCGGTCTGACCAGCACCACTGACGGCACCCTGGAGTCGCAGGGCCTCGTCCTCCTCGAGGACGACCAGGAGATCCAGCCCGCACAGAACCTGGTGCCGGCGGTCAGCACCACGTTCCTCTCCGACCACCCGGACCTCGAGGACACGCTCAACGCCCTGATGGTCGCGCTCACCACCGAGAAGCTCACCGAGCTCAACGGACGGGTCGCCGTCGACCGCGAGGACCCGGCGGACGTGGCCCACGACTTCCTCGTCGACGAAGGTCTCCTCGACGAGTGAGTCGCCGACAGGCGGCGGCCGGGGTCCTGCCCCGGCCGCTACCCTGATCGGCATGTCCGGCCGCGCTCTCGTCCGCCGGGCGGCGCGCACCGTCGCGGGGGTCGTCCCCGCAGGTGTTCGCGGCGCTGCGATCCGGCGGCTCGGTCCCCGGCTCGGCCTCGGTGGGTCGGAGCACGGACTGGTCACGCTGGTGGTCGTCACCGAGGCCGTCGACACCCCCCGGCTCCACGACACCCTCGCCTCGATCAGCGAGCAGACCCACTCCTACCGTGAGGTGCTGGTCGTGCCCGTCGGCCCCGCGGCCGCCGCCCACGCCCGGCGCACCCTCCGGCAGCGCAGGGACCCGAGGGTCCGGGTCCTGGGGGCGGCCACCGTCCTGGCAGGACGCGGCCACGCGCGGCGCGGACGTCGCGCGCGGACGCTGGCTGCTGTTCGTCCGCGCCTGCGACCCGCTCCCGCCTCGGGGGCTCCCGGACCTGGTCGCCGCCCTGTCGGCCTCGGGCTCCGGCCTCGCCACCGGGCTGGTCGCGCAGCGGGGTCAGCCGGAGGAGTGGCTGCGGCGAGCACAGGCGACGGCGCATGCGCGCCCCGGCACGAGACTCCGGGTGGCGGAGCGTCCGGAGCTGGCCGGCGACCTCGTCGTCGGCAACAAGCTCGTCCTGACCGAGGCCTGGCGCGAGGCGGGACTCTCCTTCACCGGGGCCGACGACTGGCTGGTCTCACCCACGATTGCCCGTCTCCTGCTGGCCTGCGTCACCGTCGACGTGCTCGACGTACCGGTCACCGAGTACCTCGCCGACCACGGCCTCCGTGCGTTCGGTGCCCTTCCGAGCTCGCTGCCGGAGCTGGCGGCGTGGCAGCAGAGGGCCGAGGTC
>CAWIAS010000006.1:0-141649 GCA_963834235.1 uncultured Actinomycetota bacterium | reverse complement strand
TCGTGCGTGGGAAGTGGGCGGTGAGCGTCTTGCGCTCCTCTCCCTGGAACATCACGACGACCGCAGCCGCGAGCAGGGCGACGATGATGCCGGGAACGACGAACTTCCTCATGTCAGCCACCTGCCTGCGGGGCCGGGGGGAAGTTCTGGATGTAGGTGTCGAACCAGGGTCCGGTGCCGAGCGTGTTGGCGAAGACCCGGTAGAAGGGCGCCATCAGCCGCAGGCTGTTGTCGAGGTTGTCCTCGTTCTTGTTCAACACGTCCAGCACGCTCTTCAGGTCGGTCAGGGCGGGCTTCAGGTCGTCCCGGCTCTGCTTGACCAGTGCGGTCAGCTCCCGGGACAGGACCTTCGTCGACACGAGGAGCCGGTGCACCGCATCGCGTCGCTGGATCAGGGACCGGAAGAGCACGTCGCCGTCCTCCATGAGGGCGATGATGTCGCCGTCGCGTTCGTCGAGCACGGTGGACACCCGTTCGAGGTTGCCGAGCAGCTCGTTGATCTGCTCGTCCTTCTCCGCGACGTTCGACGACAACCGGGAGACCCCGTCCAGGGCCTCGCGGAACTCGTCGGGCGTGTTGCGGGTCAGGTCGGCGAGCGTGGTCAACGACTTGGCGAGCTGGTCGGTGTCGATCTCCTCGGAGGTCTCGGCCAGGCCGGAGAACGCCTCCACCACGTCGTACGGCGAGCTGGTGCGCTCCACCGGGATCTCGCTCTCCTCCTCCAGCTGGCCGCTACCGGCCGGCTCGAGGGAGATGTACATGGCACCCAGCAGCGTCTTGACCTTGATCGCGGCCGCGGTGTCGGTACCGAACTCGGCGCCACTGTCCACCCGGAAGGTGACCTTGACGTGGTCACCGTCCAGCTCGACCGTCTCGACCTTGCCGACCCGGACGCCCGCAATCCGGACCTCGTCGTTGGCCTTGAGCCCGCCGGCCTCGCTGAAGGCGGCGTAGTAGGTGTCGCCACCACCGATCAGCGGCAGGTCCTGGGCGCGGAAGGCAGCCATCAGCAGCCCGGCGATGACGACGAGGCTCACGGCCCCGATGATCACGGGGTTGCGCTCGCGGAACGGAATGCTCATCCGAGATCACACCTGTCGGAGCCGGTCGAGTACTCGATCGGGAAGCTCTGGCCGGCGAACGTCACGTCGCCCTTGAACTCGCAGAGGTAGAAGTTGAAGAAGGAACCGTAGATGGCCGTCCGGCCGACCTTCTGCAGCTTGATCGGCAGGACCTGGAGCGCACGGTCGAGCTCGGCCTTGTTGCGGTCGAGGTTCCCGGCCACGCGACGCAGCTGCTTGATGTCCTCGACGAACGGGCTCCGGATGCCCTTGACCAGACCGGCTGTCTCGGCAGACAGGGCGGAGATCTGGTCGAGTGAACCGAGGATCGCCTGGCGGTCGTCCTTGAGCCCCCCGATGAAGGTGCGGAAGGTCTGGATCAGCTCGGTCAGCTGGTCGTCGCGGTCACCGATGTGGTCGAGGACCTCGTTGAGGTTGTCGATCAGGGCGCTGATGACCTCGTCGCGGTCGGCCAGGGTCTGGGTCACCGAGGCGGTGTGGCCCAGGAGACCCTCGAGGGTCCCGCCCTCGCCCTGGAACACCTGGACGATCTCGTAGGAGAGCTTGTTGAGGTCCGACGGCGACAGCGCCTGGAAGAGCGGCTTGAAGCCGTTGAACAGCACGGTCAGGTCGAGCGCCGGGGAGGTCTGGCCCACGGGGATGGTGGCACCGTCGTCGAGCCGGCCGGAGTCGCCGATCTCCTGCGTCAGCGTGAGGTAGCGCTGGCCCGACGAGGTTGCGGTAGCGGATGGCGGCGTTGGTGGCACCGGTCACCGGGACCGCGTCCTCCACCGTGAACGTCACCAGGGCTCGGGTCCGGTCGTAGATCTCGACGCCCTTGACCACCCCCACCTTGACGCCTGCGACGCGGACGTCGTCGCCCTTCACCACCCCGGTGGCATCGACGAACTCGGCTTTGTACTCGCGGGAGCCGCCGAAGGAGACGTTGCCGATCGTCATCACGAGGACGCCCGGTGGCGAGCGTGGTGACGATCATGAAGATGACCAGCTTGGTGGCGTCGATCGCGGTCTTCTTGTCGAGGAGACTCATCTCAGGCTCACCTCCGCACCGCGGGCCAGGGGACCGACGAGCAGCGCACCCAGGTCGGGCACGTCCTGGGCGGTCAGGCCGATCGCCGGACCGAGCAGGGAGTTGAGCAAGGCGGACTCCTGGAGGCTCCCGGCGTACCCGGAGCCCATGCTGTAGTAGCCGGGGGCGATTCGACTGGTGCCCTTGCCGGTGGGCTCGTCGACGCCGTCATTCATGTTGGGCTGGTGACGCACCGGGTTGGACTGCGACCACGGCGGGTTCGGCAGGTTCAGGCAGGTCGGCCCGCGGTCCTCACCGAACCGGGGCTTGTCCGTGGGCTTGTAACCACGGGGCTGGTTGGGGAGCGGCTCGAGAATGATGTGCAGCGTGAAGTTGCGGAAGGCCTCCGCCTGCAGGTCGCCTGCGTTCACGATGCCCGCGGTCAGGCAGGGGTACTCCGGCGCGTACTTGGCGAAGACCCGCAGCTGCTGCGAGCTGACGTCACCCAGCCGGATCAGGTTGTCGCCGTTGTCGCGCAGGAACGTGCGGGCGGTGCCCGAGAAGGCCGCCACGTCGTTGAAGAGGGCCTTGAGCTTGGCCTCGCGGCCCTCGAGCGTCTGGGTGGTGGTGATGGTGTTGCGCAGGATGGCCGCAATCTCGGGCATCACGTCGGCGTAGACGTCAGAGACCCTCGCGGTCAGCCGGAGGTCCTCGACGATGTCGGGGATCTGCGGGTTGATCCGCTTGAGGTAGGCGTCGACCGTCTCGAGGTTCTCGCCGATCAGCTCACCGCGGCCCTCCAGGGCCGTGGCCATCGCGTTCAGCGTCATGTTGATCTCGGCGGGCTGCACGGTGCGCAGCAACGGGTAGAGGTCGGACAGGACCTCCTCGACCTCGATCGAGACCTCGGTCCGGTCGATGACCGCACCGGCCTTGATCGCCTCGTCCGACACGTCCTCGGGGATGACGAGAGAGACGTACTTCTCGCCGAAGAGGGTCTTGGGGACGATCGAACCGGTCACGTTGGCCGGGATCGTGTCGACGTCATCGGGGTAGATGCCGAGCGTGAGCTCTGCGCCACCGTCGGAGCTCGTCGTGAACTCGAGCACCTCGCCCACGATGACGCCACGGATCTTGACGTCGGCCCGGCTGGGGAGCTGGAGACCGATCTTGGAGGTCTGGAGGGTGACCTCTTCATAGTTCGAGAACTTCTTGGTGAACACGGCGTACGTGCCGTAGACCCCCGCCAGCAGCAGGAAGATGAAGGCGATGCCCAGCACCTTGTGGTTCTGTCCGAGTCTCATGTCAGATCAACCCGCCAACCGCACGGTCGTGGTGGTGCCCCAGATGGCCATGGACAGGAACAGGTCGATGACGTTGATCGCCACGATGCTGGTGCGGACCGCTCGTCCCACGGCCACGCCCACCCCGGCCGGACCGCCTGAGGCGGTGTAGCCGTGGTAGCAGTGGATGAGGATCACGACGACGGCGAAGACCAGGACCTTGCCGAACGACCACAAGACGTCTCCGGGTGGAAGGAAGGCGTTGAAGTAGTAGTCGTAGGTGCCGGCACTCTGTCCGTAGAACTGGGTGACGATGAGCCGGCTGGCGAAGTAGGAGGACAGCAGGCCGACCACGTAGAGCGGGATGATCGCGATCAGGCCGCCGACGACCCGGGTGGCCACCAGGAACGGCATCGACGGGATCGCCATCACCTCGAGGGCGTCGACCTCTTCCGAGATCCGCATCGCGCCCAGCTGAGCGGTGAACCCGCAGCCGACCGTGGCCGCCAGGGCGATGCCGGCGACCAGGGGAGCGATCTCGCGGGTGTTGAAGTAGGCGGACACGAAGCCGGAGAACGCGGCTGTGCCGAGCTGGTTGAGCGCGGCGTACCCGGAGAGCCCGACCTGGGCGCCGGTGAAGAAGGTCATGCCCACGATCACGCCGACGGTGCCGCCGATGACCGCGAGCGCACCCGAGCCGAGGGTGACCTCGGCGAGGATCCGCAGGATCTCCTTGGGGTAGCGGGTCACCGAACGAGGCAGCGCCTTGAGGACGCTCGAGGTAGAACGCCAGCTGCCCGCCCAGCGTGTCCAGGGACGCGAGCGGCTTCTCGTAGACGGACTTCAGGTTGGCCACGACGTCAACCTGTCTTCGGTGGGACGATTTGGAGGTAGATCGTGCTCAGCACGAAGTTGACGACGAACAGCAGCAGGAACGTGATGACCACGGACTCGTTGACGGCGTCACCCACACCCTTGGGCCCTCCGAGCGCCGTCATGCCCTTGTAGCAGGCGACGATGGCGGCGATCAGGCCGAAGACGAGAGCCTTGATGAAGCCCATCCACAGGTCGGGCAGCTGGGCGAGTGCCGTGAAGCTGGCGAGGTAGGCGCCCGGGGTGCCGTCCTGGAGCATGACGTTGAAGACGTACCCGCCGGCGACGCCGACGACGGTCACCATGCCGTTCAGGAAGAACGCCACGAGCATGCAGGCGAGCACGCGCGGGACGACGAGTCGCTGGATCGGGTCGATCCCGAGCACCATCATCGCGTCGAGCTCTTCGCGGATCTTGCGTGCGCCGAGGTCGGCAGCGATGGCCGAACCGCCCGCTCCCGCGATCAGGAGCGCGGTCGCGATCGGGCCGGCCTGCTGGACGACAGCGAGCACGGAGGCGGAGCCCGTGAAGGACTGGGCGCCGAACTGCTTGATCAGGCCACCGACCTGGAGCGCGATCACCGCGCCGAAGGGGATGGCCACCAACGCGGTGGGAATGATCGTCACGGAGGCGATGAACCACGCCTGCTGCAGGAACTCCCGCAGCTGGAAGGGTCGCTTGAACAGCGCGCGCGTGACGTCGAGACCGAAGGCAAAGAGCTTGCCAGCGGTCCCGATCGGCGCCAGTGCCCGGGACGAGGTCAACGTAGCCACGAAGGTCAGGCTCCCGGCGCCATGGACATGTTCTCGTCGAACGAGCCGGGAGGCGGCGTCACGCCGTTCTCCCGGCACCACTCGCCGGGCTCACGCTGGCTGCGCCGCGGGATGCCGTTGGACGGCTCCTGCTGGAAGGGGATGGGCGGCAGCGGCGGCAGCTCCTGCCCCTCCTCGGAGGCGAGCTCGTCGGCGTCCTTCTCCTCGGACATGCCGATCGGCCCGACCCGCTGGGCGTTCAGGAACTGGCGGACCACTGGCTCCTCGGAGGAGAGCAGCATCTCGCGCGGCCCGAACATCGCCAGGTGCCGGTGGTAGAGCAGGCCGATGTTGTCGGGGACGGTCCGAGCCGTGTTGACGTCGTGGGTCACGATCAGGAAGGTCGCGTCGATCTGGGCGTTCAGGTCGATGATCAGCTGGTTGAGGAAGGCGGTGCGTACCGGGTCGAGACCCGAGTCAGGCTCGTCGAAGAGGACGATCTCGGGGTCCAGCACGAGGGCACGGGCCAGGCCGGCACGCTTGCGCATACCGCCGGAGATCTCACCGGGGAGCTTGTCCTCCGCGCCGATCAGACCGACGAGGTCCATCTTCTCCATGACGATGTCACGGACTTCGCTCTCGGACTTCTTGGTGTGCTCGCGCAGCGGGAACGCCACGTTGTCGTAGAGGTTCATCGAGCCGAACATCGCGCCGTCCTGGAACAGCACACCGAACAGCTTGCGGATCTCGTAGAGCTCCTTCTCGGAGCAGGAGGCGATGTCGGTGCCCTCGATGATGATCTCGCCCTTGTCGGGCTTGAGCAGGCCGATGAGCGTCTTGAGGAAGACGGACTTGCCGGTACCGGACGGACCGAGCATCACGCAGATCTCACCTGCTGGGATGGTCAAGGTCACATCGCCCCAGATGAGCTGCTTGCCGAACGACTTGGTGAGGTCGTTGACCTGAATCTCGACACCCATGCTGTGTCCTCCCTTGAAGACCCTCGTCCGCCGCGCAGCACTCCCGAGCGGTGAATGGGCGCACGACTCAGCGTGCCCACTCCCCCACTCGTCAGTAACAACGGACTCCCGGCCGCGAGGTTACGCGGGTTTCGCCCTGCCGTCACCTGCTTGACACAGAACCGTACTGGTGCGTAACAACTGCTGGCCCGGGAGCCAAGCGAAACGGGGACGGCCACCATCGTTCGGTGGCCGCCCCCGTCACGAGGTGGAGCTAGCGGGTCACTTGAGGGTGACGGTGGCCCCGGCGCCCTCGAGGGCCTCCTTGGCCTTGTCCGCGGTGGCCTTGTCGACCTTCTCGACGACGGCCTTGGGTGCGGCCTCGACCAGCTCCTTGGCCTCCTTGAGACCGAGCGACGTGAGGGCGCGCACCTCCTTGATGACGTTGATCTTCTTCTCGCCGGCAGCCTCGAGGATGACGTCGAACTCGTCCTGGGCAGCGGCCTCGTCGCCGGCACCGGCACCGGCACCGGCGGCGGGGGCGGCGGCGACAGCAACGGGGGCAGCGGCGGTGACGCCGAAGGTGTCCTCGAACTGCTTCACGAACTCGCTGAGCTCGATGAGGGTCATCTCCTTGAACGCGTCAAGGAGCTCGTCGGTGGTGAGCTTCGCCATGGTGGCGTTTCCTTCCATTCGGTGGTCCGGACCGCAGTGCGGACCGGACCTGGTTTCAGGTGGTGGGTACGTCGGTCTGAGCGGTGCTCAGGCCTCGGTGGCTTCGCCCTCATCGGAGGTCTCGGCCTCGGCAGCGGGGGTCTCCTCGACGGGAGCCTCCTCTGCCGCGGGAGCCTCGTCAGCGGGGGCCTCTGTCGCCTCGTCGGCCACGGGGGCCTCCTCAGCGGCGGGAGCCTCCTCGGCGGCGGCCGGAACACCGGCACCACCTGCGAGGATCGAGGGGTCCTGCTCCGCCTTCGCCTGCAGGGCGCCGGCGAGCCGGGCAGCCTGCGCGAGCGGGGCGTTGAGCAGGTAGACGGCCTGGCTGAGCGACGCGAGCATCGCACCGGCCAGCTTGCCCATCAGCACCTCGCGCGACTCGAGGTCAGCAAGCTTGCTGATCTCCTTCGCGTCCAGGATGCTGCCGTCCAGGACGCCGCCCTTGATGATCAGGGCGGGGTTTGCCTTGGCGAAGTCACGCAGGCCCTTGGCGGCCTCGACCACGTCGCCGTTGATGAAGGCGATGGCAGTCGGACCGGCCAGGAGGTCGTCGAAGTCGCTGATCCCCACCTGGTTGGCGGCGATCTTGGCGAGCGTGTTCTTGACCACGGCGTAGTTGGCGTTCTCGCCGAGCGAGCGCCGCAGTTCCTGCAGCTGCTTCACGGTGAGACCGCGGTAGTCGGTCAGCACCGCACCGTCGGCGTCGTTGAAGGACTCAACGATCGCCTCGACAGCGGCCTGCCTGTCTGAACGCGACATGGATCTCCTTCCGAATGTCAGGAGTCCGCCGCGTCAGGGCCCGGAAAGACAAACGCCCCGAGCGCAAGGCTCAGGGCGTCAAGATCGTGGTGATCAGCTGCTCTGTCCCCTGCGCAGGTCGTCCGTCTTCACGGAACCTTCGGTCGCGCTGCTGATGCAGCATGACAACCGGCGGTCTCTGGTTACGCCGGAACTGTACGACGCCCCGGCACGGAGCACCAAATCGGGCTCCACATGACACTGACCCGCCCGAACATCGGGCGGGTCAGCGTCGTGGGTCTGTCAGGCAGAGACGTTCTCGTCCTCGGACGCAACGTTCTTGGTGCGGTTCGGGTCGACCTGGATGCCGGGGCCCATGGTCGTCGAGACGGTGACCTTGCGGATGTAGCGGCCCTTGGAGCTGGCCGGCTTGAGCCGCAGCACCTCCTCGAGCGCCGCCGCGTAGTTCTCCGCGAGCTGGGCCTCCGAGAAGGAGGCCTTGCCGATGATGAAGTGCAGGTTGGCGTGGCGGTCGACGCGGAACTCGATCTTCCCGCCCTTGATGTCGGTCACGGCCTTGGCCACGTCCGGCGTCACGGTGCCGGTCTTCGGGTTCGGCATCAGGCCACGGGGGCCGAGCACGCGGCCGAGGCGACCGACCTTGCCCATCATGTCGGGAGTCGCGACGACGGCGTCGAAGTCGAGCCAGCCACCGTTGACCTTCTCGATGAGCTCGTCGCCACCGACGATGTCGGCGCCGGCCTCACGGGCAGCCTCGGCCTTGTCGCCGTTGGCGAAGACGAGGACGCGAGCGGTCTTGCCGGTGCCGTGCGGAAGGTTCACGGTGCCGCGAACCATCTGGTCGGCCTTGCGCGGGTCGACGCCGAGTCGCATGACGACGTCCACGGTCTCGTCGAACTTCTTCTTCGAGCCGGTCTTCGCGAACTTGATGGCGGTCAGCGGGGCGTAGAGCTCGTCCTTGTCGAACTGCTCGGCCGCTGCGCGGTAGGTCTTGCTGCGCTGCATGATGTTCTCTTTTCTACGAAAGTGTGTGGTCTTCGGTGGGCCAGCGCGGCCCTGCCACGGGGTGTTGGCTCGTCGCCGGAGGTCAGTCGGTGGTGATGCCCATGGAGCGGGCAGTTCCCTCGACGATCTTCATGGCGGCGTCGATGTCGTTGGCGTTGAGGTCAGGGAGCTTGGTCGTCGCGATCTCGCGCACCTGGTCCTTGGTCAGCTTGCCGACCTTCTCCTTGTGCGGGACGCCCGAGCCCTTCTTCAGACCGGCGGCCTTCTTGATCAGCTCGGCAGCCGGAGGCGTCTTGGTGATGAACGTGAACGAACGGTCCTCGTAGATGGTGATCTCGACGGGGATGACGTTGCCACGCATCGACTCGGTCTGCGCGTTGTAGGCCTTGCAGAAGTCCATGATGTTCACGCCGTGGGGACCGAGAGCGGTACCGACAGGCGGGGCCGGCGTTGCTGCGCCGGCCTGCAGCTGGACCTTGACCAGCGCTGCGATCTTCTTCTTCTTGGGAGGCATTCTTCTGTGTCTCTTTCTGTCTCGTGGTCACGACGGGGGTGTCCCCTGCCACTGGGTGTTGCGCTGCCCATTGTGGGCCGCAGGCGTCCCGAATCGGAAATTTGCTCGGGGTCTCGACCCGCCCGTCAGACTCGCTGAATCTGGCTGAAGGACAGCTCGACCGGGGTCTCCCGGCCGAAGATCTCGACGAGGGCCTTGACCCTCTGGGACTCCGCGTTGATCTCGGTGATCGTCGCGTGCAGGGTCGCGAACGGACCGTCGACCACCATCACGGAGTCGGACACGTCGAAGTCGGCGACCTCGACCGGCTTGCGAGTCGCGGCGCCACCGGACGGCGACGGCGCACCCGAGGCGACAGCCGCGGCCTCGGCGCTCGCGAGCACGGCGGGCGCGAGCATGCTCTCGACCTCAGTCATGCTCAGCGGCACCGGCTGGTGGCTGTGCCCGACGAAGCCGGTGACCGACGGCGTGTGACGCACGGCTGCCCACGACTCGTCGGTGAGGTCCATGCGGACCAGGACGTAGCCCGGCAGGACGGTGCGCTTGACCATCTTGCGCTGGCCGTTCTTGATCTCGGCCACTTCCTCGGTGGGGACCACGATCTCGTGGATGTAGTCCTCCATGTTCAGGGAGATGATGCGGTTCTCGAGGTTCGACTTCACGCGGTTCTCCATGCCGGAGTACGTGTGCACGACGAACCAGTCACCCGGCTTCGCCCACAGCTCACGGCGGAAGACCTCGAGCGGGTCGTTCTCGTCGGGCTCGTCTGCGTCGTCGTCGGCGGACTCGTCGTCCTCGGCGGACGCGGACTCGTCCTCGGCGGACGCGTCCTCGGCGGCGGGCTCGTCTGCGGCGAGGTCAGCCTCGGGCGTCTCGACGAGCTCCTGCTCCACCGCGCTCTCGGCGCCCTCAGGGGTCGCCTCGGCGCCGGCGGTCTCCCCGGTCTCGACCGGTTCGTACTGCTCCGACACGTGTTGCTCCGTCACTCGATGTGCATGGTCAGGGTCCGGGCGGGCTCACGGACTGTGGCCCGGCGGAGGTGGTTACTGGTTGCTCTGTCCGGTGAAGACCTCGAACGCCAGCTTTCCGAAGCCGAGGTCGAGCAGCGAGACGTACGCCATGAAGAACAGGACGAACACCATGGTCACCAGGAAGTAGGTGACCAGCTGCTCCTGCGTCGGCCAGACGACCTTGCGCAGCTCGGCGACGACCTGCCGGTAGAACGTGATGGGGCTCGTCCGCTTCTCGGCCTTGCTGTCCTTGCGAACGGCGCTGCTGTCCGACACGTCCTCACCTCTCCATGCTCGTCGACCGGTTGACCTTGCAGGGCACGAGGGACTTGAACCCCCAACCTTCGGTTTTGGAGACCGATGCTCTGCCAGTTGAGCTAGTGCCCTCCGCGGCCCCACCGCACCAGCCGCCCTCGGGGCAGGCCAAAGCATGTGGGGAAACCACCAGTCGGGGAGTCTACGGGGTGGACCGAGGCGGAGTCCAAACCACTCCCGTCCAGCCCGGGAAACCCGGGCGGGGGCCGCGGCGGGGCGGCCCTACGATGGTGGCATGACGACGACTCCCAACTCACCCCGGGCCCGACGCGTCTCCGAGCGCATCGGCGGCATCGCCGAATCGGCCACGCTCAAGGTCGACGCCAAGGCCAAGTCGCTCAAGGCGGAGGGACGGCCGGTGATCGGCTTCGGTGCCGGCGAGCCCGACTTCCCCACCCCCGACTACATCGTGGAGGCGGCGGTCGAGGCCTGCCGCGACCCGAAGAACCACCGCTACACGCCGGCTGGGGGACTGCCCGAGCTCAAGAAGGCGATCGCCGAGAAGACGCGGCGCGACAGCGGCTACGCCGTGGAGCCGGCCCAGGTGCTGGTCACCAACGGTGGCAAGCAGGCCATCTACTCGGCCTTCGCCGCGATGCTCGACCCCGGCGACGAGGTCATCGTTCCCGCGCCCTACTGGACGACGTACCCCGAGTCCATCCAGCTGGCCGGCGGCGTGACGGTCGAGGTGCTCGCGGACGAGACGCAGGACTACAAGGTCACCGTCGAGCAGCTCGAGGCAGCCCGCACGGACAAGACCAAGGTGCTGCTGTTCGTCTCCCCCTCCAACCCGACCGGTGCCGTCTACACCGCCGACGAGATCCGGGCCATCGGTCAGTGGGTCGAGGACCACGACCTGTGGGTCCTCACCGACGAGATCTACGAGCACCTGGTCTACGACGGGGTCGAGACGGGGTCGTTGCCGGTGCTGTGCCCGTTCCTGGCCGACAACTGCGTCGTGGTGAACGGCGTGGCCAAGACCTACGCCATGACCGGCTGGCGGGTCGGCTGGATGATCGGTCCGACCGACCTGGTCAAGGCTGCGACCAACCTCCAGTCGCACGCCACCTCCAACGTCTCCAACGTCGCGCAGCGCGCGGCGATCGCCGCCGTGTCCGGTGACCTGACGGCCGTGGACGAGATGAAGACCGCCTTCGACCGTCGCCGCCAGCTGATCGTGTCCATGCTCAACGAGATCGACGGTGTGGTCTGCCCGACGCCCCACGGCGCGTTCTACGCCTACCCCTCGGTCAAGGGCCTGCTCGGTCGGGAGCACGGCGGCCGGGTTCTCGAGACCTCGGCCGAGCTGGCCGAGTACATCCTCGACGAGGCCGAGGTCGCCATCGTCCCCGGCGAGGCGTTCGGGTCACCCGGCTACCTGCGCCTGTCCTACGCCCTCGGCGACGACGACCTGGTCGAGGGCATCACCCGCCTGCAGAAGCTCTTCGCATAAGGGGTGCGCGACCTCCAGGCTCTTCCCAAGGCGCACCTCCACCTGCACTTCACGGGGTCGATGCGGCACGCCACCCTGCTCGAGCTGGCAGAGCGTGACGGCATCCCGCTTCCCGACTCGCTGGTCTCGGAGTGGCCGCCGGAGCTGTCGGCCGCGGACGAGAAGGGCTGGTTCCGCTTCCAGCGGCTCTACGACGTCGCCCGGTCGGTCCTGCGCACCGAGGACGACGTACGCCGGTTGGTGCGGGAGGCGGCCGAGGACGACGTCATCGACGGTGGCCGCTGGCTGGAGATCCAGGTGGATCCGAGCGGTTACGGCGCCCGCTTCGGTGGGATCACCGCGTTCACCGACCTCGTCCTGGACGCCGTGGCCGTCGCCTCCCGTGAGACCGGACTGGGCATGGCGGTCGTGATCGCGGCCAACCGCACCCGACACCCGCTCGACGCCCGCACCCTGGCCAGGCTCGCCGCCCAGTACGCCGGTCGCGGCGTCGTCGGGTTCGGGCTGTCGAACGACGAGCGCCGCGGCTCGACGGCGGACTTCGCGCACGCGTTCGGGATCGCCGAGCGGGCGGGACTGATGCTGGTCCCGCACGGTGGTGAGCTGCGCGGACCCGACCACGTCCGGGCCTGCCTCGACGCGCTGCACCCGAGCCGGCTCGGCCATGGCGTGCGCTCCGCCGAGGACCCTGTGCTGCTCGACCGGATCGTCGAGGCCGGCATCGCGCTCGAGGTGTGCCCCGTGTCGAACGTCGCCCTCGGGGTCTACTCCGACCTCACCTCCGTGCCGCTGCCCGAGCTCCTCGCCGCGGGTGCCACCGTCGCGCTGGGCGCGGACGACCCGCTGCTGTTCGGCTCCCGGCTGGCCGGCCAGTACGCCACGATGCGTGCCGCCCACGACCTGACCGACGAGACGCTGGCCGAGCTGGCGCGGATGTCGATCCGCGCCTCGTGCGCCCCCGACGAGGTCGTGAAGGGCGTGCTGGCCGACATCGACGACTGGCTCGGTTGAGTTGGGCACGCGCGGCAGCTCAGGCGCCGCGCACGCCCAGCTCACCCGCCGCGCGTGCCCAACTCAACGGGTGTCTAGAGCTGGCAGCCCACCAGCACCGGCTCGTTCACGAGCCGGATCCCGAACATCTGCTCGACGCCGTCGCGCACCTCCAGCGCGAGGGCGAGCAGGTCCTCGGTCGAGGCCCCGCCGCGGTTGGTCAGGGCAAGGGTGTGCTTGGTGGAGAGGCTGACCCGCTCGCTGCCGTGACCCTTCGAGAAGCCGGCGTGCTCGATCAGCCACGCGGCGCTGGTCTTGACGCTGCCGTCGGGCTGCGGCCAGGCCGGGGCACCCTCGGGTACGTCGCCCGGGTCCACCACCGGGTTGGTGAAGAACGAGCCGGCGCTCCACGTGTCGTGGTCGGCGGGATCCAGGACCATGCCCTTGCCGGCGCGCAGCGCGAGGACGGCGGCGCGGACGTCCGCGATCGGGGCGCGCTCCCCCTGGTCGACGCCCAGCCGGGTCGCCAGCTCGGCGTACCGGACCGGCGCGCCGAGCGTGCCCTGCTCGAACTGGAAGGTGACGTCGAGGACGACGTGCCGGCCGGGGTCGGCCTTGAACCTGCTGTGTCGATAGCCGAAGCCGCAGTCGGCGTTGGCGAAGGTGCGGACGCCGTTGAGCGTCCGGTCCCACACGCGGACGGTGGCCACGGTCTGGGAGACCTCCTGGCCGTAGGCCCCGACGTTCTGGATCGGCGTTGCCCCGACGGCTCCCGGGATGCCCGAGAGGGCCTCGACACCGGTCCAGCCCGACTCGACCGCGTGCGAGACCAGCCGGTCCCAGCTCTCCCCCGCCTCGACCGTGACCATGACCCCGCCGCAGGAGACGCCGTCCTCCACGTCAGGGCGGACGCCGGAGGTCGCGACCTCGACGACGACGCCCGGGAAGCCCGCGTCGGAGACGACGACGTTGGACCCGCCGCCCAGGACCAGCACCGGTTCGCCGGCCGCGTCGGCGGCCGACACCACGTCGATGAGCTCGGCCTGGGTGGTGGCCCTGACCCAGCGCGCTGCGGGGCCTCCGAGCCGGAGGGTGGTGTGGTCCCTGAGGAGCACGGAACCCTGATGCTCAGCCACGCACGACTGCCTTGGGCATGCCGAGCACCTTCTGGCCCGCGCAGGTGACGGTCAGGACGACCGTGGTCAGCCCGCCCTCGCCGTCCTTGGTCTCGCCGGCGACCTCGAGCTCGACCGCGCCCTCGGCCGGGACGACCACCGGGTTGGTGAACTTGCAGCCGAAGCTGACGACCTCGGCCTCGGGGAACCAGGCGGTGACTGCCCGGGCCGCCAGCGCCATCGTGTACATGCCGTGCGCGATCACGCCGGGCAGTCCGACGCTGAGGGCGACCGCTTCGTCCTGGTGGATCGGGTTGTCGTCGCCGCTCGCCTCGGCGTACCGGACCAGGTCCTGGCGGGTGATGGTGAAGACCTGCGTCTCGAGCGTCATGCGCCGGTCCCCCGGTGGACGAGCGTGGCACTCGTGGAGCAGACCAGGACGCCGTCGGCGTCCGTGATCTCGCTGGTGGTCCCGATGATGTCGTTGCCGGCGATCTGGCGCAGGCTCGCGACCTTCAGGGTCGCGGTGAGCACGTCACCCGGGCGGACCGGTCGCTCGTAGGCGAACTTCTGCTCGCCGTGGACGATCCGGAACAGGTCGAGTGCCTCGGCGGCCAGGAAGGCGTTCATGGCGTCGAACGCGAGCACGATCGGGAAGGTGACCGGGGCCGCGCCGCCGGCGTACTGCCCCCCGGTGGCGTCCACGAAGGCGCGGATCTTCTCCTCGGAGACGGCGTACGGCGCGGTCGGCGGGAACGCCCGCCCCACGAGCGACTGGTCCACAGGCATGGACCCAACCTAGTGCCGCGACCGCGCGGCTCTCGTCCCGGGCGGGCACGAAATGGCGCGAGGGCGGCCTCCCCCTGCGGGGAGACCGCCCTCGGCGGAGTGTCGGTGGACCGTCAGCGGGTCTCGCGGTGCGCAGTGTGCGTGCGGCAGCGCGGGCAGAACTTCTTCAGCTCCATGCGGTCGGGGTCGTTGCGACGGTTCTTCTTGGTGATGTAGTTGCGCTCCTTGCAGTCCACGCACGCGAGCGTGATCTTGGGGCGAACGTCGGAGCTCTTGCTGGCCACGGGAAGTCCTTCTGTCGATGCTTGTCGATCTCAGTAGCGGGAGCGGGACTCGAACCCGCGACACCACGATTATGAGTCGTGTGCTCTAACCACCTGAGCTACCCCGCCACCGGGACGGAGTGTCCCATCGCCCTGCTGGCGACGGAACCCCTACCCAGAGCCCCTTTACGGAATCGAACCGTAGACCTTCTCCTTACCATGGAGACGCTCTGCCGACTGAGCTAAAGGGGCAACAGCGGAAGAGAATACACACGGTGGAACAGGAACGAGAAATCGCCTCAACCGGGCCGATTCCTCGATGGTTCGTCCAGGCCTCAGTCCTGGATCCGGGCCCAGGGACGGGCCTCCTCCAACTCGTAGGCAAGCTCGAGCAACGTGGCCTCACGGCCCGACGCGGCGCCGAACATCATGCCCTGCGGGAGACCGGCCGCAGTGGTCGCCAGGGGGAGGCTGATCGCGGGGTCACCGGTGGCGTTCTGGAGCGGAGTGAAGGCCACCCACTCGAGCAACCGCTCCATGATCGCGTCGTAGTCGCTGGTCGGCGCGAGGTGGCCGATCCGGGGCGTCTCGGTGGCCAGGGTGGGTGTCAGGACCACGTCGTGGTCCGCGAAGAAGGTCTTCGACCAGCGTCGGGTCCGCTTGAGCCGGCCGATGGCCAGCGGCAGCCGGTGCAGGTGGCGTGCGGAGTGCTTGGAGAGGCCGTGCGTGAGGTTGTCGAGCTGGGCGACGTCCCACGTGCGTCCGAACGTACGACGGCCGCTGCGGATCGTGAACATCGCCAGCAGTGACCAGTAGAGGAGGAAGTCGTCCTTGAGGGTCGCCGGCAGCGGTTGTTCGATCTGCTCGACCCGGTGCCCGAGCTCCTCGAGCAGGGCGGCGGTCTTGAGCGTCAGCTCGGCCACCTCCGGGGAGGCGCCGCGGCCGATGCCCTCGGTCACGACGGCGATCCTCAGCCGGGCCTTGCCCGGCCGGGTGATGTCCGCGACCGGCGGCAGCTTGAGGTTGCGGTAGACCCTCTCGGCCTCGCGGTAGAAGGCGGCCGTGTCGCGCACCGAGCGCGTGAGCACGCCGTCCTGGACGATCCGGACCGGCATGTCCCTCAGCATCTTGTCCTGGGCGAGGCGGTCCCGGGTCGGCTTGAGGCCGACCAGGCCGTTCACCGAGGCGGGGATCCGGATCGAGCCGCCCCCGTCGTTGGCGTGGGCGATGGGCACCACACCGGAGGCCACCATGGCGGCAGAGCCGGCCGACGATGCTCCGGCGGTGTGCTCGAGGCTCCACGGAGTGCGCACGGGACCGAGCCGCGGATGCTCGGCCGAGGCGTTGAACCCGAACTCCGAGAGCTGGGTCTTGCCCAGGGGAACCAGGCCGGTCGCGAAGTACATCCGCGCGAAGTCGCCGTCATCGCGTTGCGGAGCCGCCTCGAACGCATCGGTCCCCTGACGGGTCGGCATCCCGGCGACGTCGACGTTGTCCTTGACGAAGGTGGGGACGCCGGCGAAGTAGCCGCCCCGCGGAGCCAGCACCTCGGCGCGGGCTCGGTCGAAGGCCGCGTGCACGATCGCGTTGAGCTCGGGATCGACCTGCTCCGCACGAGCGATCGCGGCGTCGACCACCTCGGTCACCGAGGCCTCACCCGACCGGATGCGTTCGACCAGCCCCACCGCGTCGAGGTCACCGAGGACGTCGTCTCCGAAGGCGTGTACCCGCGTCATGGAGACCACGCTACTGATCCCGCGCCCCGCGTCGGTGGCAGCCCACGAGATGGTCGTCCACCAGCCCGATCGCCTCCATCAGCGCGTACATGGTGGTCGGCCCGACGAACGCGAAGCCGGCCTTCTTGAGCGCCTTCGACAGGGCCAGCGACTCGGGCGTCGCCGTCACCATCTGCTCGGTGGTCTCGGGTGCGGGCTGGGTGTCGGGACGAAAGCCCAGCACGAGCTCCTCGAGCCCTCCCCGCTCCCGCAGGTGCACGGTCGCCCGGGCATTGGTGACGGCGGCCTCGATCTTGCGGCGGTTGCGCACGATCCTGGGCTCGTCCATCAGCCGCGCCACGTCTCCCTCGTCGTACGCCGCCACGACCTCGGCGTCGAAGCCGGCGAAGACCTCACGGAACGCCTCGCGCTTGGCCAGGATGGTCCGCCACGACAGCCCGGACTGGAACGCCTCGAGGGTCAGGCGTTCGAGGTACGCCGCCTCGCCGTGGACGCGGACACCCCACTCGGTGTCGTGGTAGGCCATGTTCAGCGGGTCGCCCGCGGCCCAGGGGCAACGAGGCACTCCGTCCTCGCCGACGAGGGGGCCCATCAGCTGCGGTACTCCGGGTTCTCGAAGTCGAACCGGGTCCCGGCGTCCCATGCCGTGCGCTGGTTGCCGAAGCCCGGGACCCCGCCCGCGTCCTTCAGCATCCAGGCCACGTGCATCAGGTTCCAGGTCATGAAGGTGGTGTTCCGGTTGGTGAAGTCGTTGTCCGGGCCGCCGCTGCCCGGGTCGAGGTAGGACGGACCCGGGCCGGCCTCGCCGATCCACCCCGCATCCGCGTTGGGCGGGATCGTGTAGCCCAGGTGCTGCAGGCTGTAGAGCACGTTCATCGCGCAGTGCTTGATGCCGTCCTCGTTGCCGGTGACCAGGCAGCCGCCCACGCGGCCGTAGTAGAGGTACTGACCCTTGTCGTTGAGCTCGCCGGACAACGCGTACAGCCGCTCGATGATCCGCTTCGTCACGCTCGAGTTGTCCCCCAGCCAGATCGGGCCGGCGATCACCAGGATCTGGCTGTCCAGGATTCCGGGGTAGAGATCGGGCCAGGCATCGGTCGCCCACCCGTGCTCGCGCATGTCGGGGTAGACGCCGGTGGCGATGTCGTGGTCGACGGGACGCAGGACGCTCACGTCGACGCCGTGCTTGCGCATGATCGCGGCGCTCACGTCGATGAGCCCCTGGGTGTGGCTGGGCTCCGGGCTGCGCTTGAGCGTGCAGTTGAGGAAGGTCGCCTTCAGGCCGGTGAAGTCGTACGCCGGGGGGTCGTTGCTCATGGGCACACTCTCGCGTGCCTCAGAGACGCACACAACGGCTGCGGGTCACCGGCGTTCCTTGAGCCTCGCGTTGGGGAGCGCCGGTGCCGGGATCGGCGGCAGGTGGTCGTCGAGGACGACACCGAAGCGGCCCTCGGAGACGTCCTGGCTGTCCTCGACCACGGCCCCAGCTTCGGTGATCTGCGCCTGCCACTGCGCACGGAACTCGGCGATCTCCTCGTGGCTGCGGCCCACGAAGTTCCACCACATGACGATCGACTCCCCGAACGGC
The DNA here is from genome assembly GCA_963834235.1 of uncultured Actinomycetota bacterium. Classification (GTDB taxonomy): domain Bacteria; phylum Actinomycetota; class Actinomycetes; order Propionibacteriales; family Nocardioidaceae; genus Nocardioides. The sequence goes on along the minus strand of CAWIAS010000006.1, from coordinate 123,440 downwards.
GGCCCGCCGAGCAGCAGCATCCGCACCGGCTGGTCGCCGGCCACCACGGCCACGACGTCGGCACCCGGCGGCACGTACGCGAGGTCGTGCTGCTTGACCTCCACCGGCGCAAGCTGGCCGAGGTGGAGCACACCGCTGTCGACGAGCACACCGTGCTCGAACGACGGGTCGACGTCGAGGACCAGCTGGGTCCCGGGCTCGAGCAGGATCTCGGCCCCGAGGAGCGGCGTCGCGGTCGCGACAGGTGAGGTCACGCCGAGCAGTGAGCCCAGGAACACCCGCGCCTCCCAGCCCTCGCCGGCCACCGGGTCCGGTGCATGGTGGGCGAAGCCGGGCTCGGTGTGCCGACTGGCTTCGGGCAGCGCCACCCACAGCTGGGCGCCGTGGAGGGACGTGGTCTCGGGGGTGGAGACCTCGGAGTGGCTGATGCCGCGTCCGGCCGTCATCAGGTTCACCTCACCGGGGCGCACCATCGCGTGGTTGCCGGCGCTGTCGCGGTGCTCGATCTCGCCGGTGAAGAGCCAGCTCACCGTCTGCAGGCCGGTGTGCGGGTGCGGCGCGACCGACATGCCACCGGAGTCGGTCACCTCGTCGGGACCGTAGTGGTCGACGAAGCACCACGCGCCGATCAGGGACCGGTGCCGCTGCGGGAGGGTCCGGCGTACCCGCATCGCCCGCGGACCACCGAGGGGGACGTCACGCGGCGCCAGGACCTCGATGGCGGTGTGGTCGCCGGCGGCGCAGACGATCTCGTCGGGATCGCGTTCGGGATTGGTCATGCCCCCAGTGTGACGAAAGCGGGCGCTAGGACAACTGGTGTGGCTGGACGGCCCGCTTGTTCTCGTCGCCGCGTCCCTGGACGGAGTCGTCGGCCGCCTCCACGGCCGGGCGGCCGGTGCCGGGGCGGTCGTCCCGGGTCGGCTCGAGCCGGACGATCACCGACTTGAACGCCGGCTGGTTGCTGCCGTCGGCCTTGGAGTCGAGCGGGACGAGGGCGTTGGTCTCGGGGTAGTAGGCGCCGGTGCAGCCGCGCGGCGTGTCGTAGGAGAGCACGCGGAAGCGCGGAGCCAGCCGCTCGACCCCGTCCTCCCACTCGCTGATGATGTCGACGATCTGCCCCTCCTCCAGACCCAGCGAGACGATGTCGTCCGGGTTCAGGAAGACCACCCGACGCCCGCCGGAGACGCCGCGGTAGCGGTCGTCGAGACCGTAGATCGTGGTGTTGAACTGGTCGTGTGACCGCATCGTCTGCAACAGCAGCCGACCTTCGGGGACGTGCAGCACCTCGGTCGGGCTGACGCTGAAGATCGCCTTGTCCTGCTTGGTCGGGAAGGTTCGGGTGTCCCGCGGCGGGTGCGGCAGCACGAAGCCACCCGGCTGGTCGACCTTCTCGTCGTAGCCTGCGCAACCGGGGACGACCCGGGCGATCCGGCGCCGGATCTCGGTGTAGTCGGCGCGGAACTCCGACCACGGGATGCCGTGCCGGTCACCAAGGGTCGCCTCGGCCATGGAGCAGATGATGTCCACCTCGGACTTGCAGTCGGCCGAGGCGGGCTTGAGTGGGCCCTGCGAGGTGTGCACCGAGCAGAGCGAGTCCTCGACCGTGACCCTCTGGGGACGGCCGCCGGTGAGGTCCTTCTCGCTGCGACCGAGCGCCGGGAGGATCAGCGCCTCGCGGCCGTGGACGACGTGGGAGCGGTTGGGCTTGGTCGAGACGTGCACGGTGAGCTCCGCCTGGCGCAGGGCGTTCTCGGTGACCTCGGTGTCGGACATGGCGGCGACGAAGTTGCCGCCCATGCCGAAGAAGACCTTGGCCTTGCCGTCCCGGAACGCCTTCACGGCCGCGACGGCGTCGAACCCGTGCTCGCGCGGCGGATCGAAGCCGAACTCGTCACGAACCGCGTCGAGGAAGTGCTCGGGTGCCCGCTCCCAGATGCCCATCGTGCGGTCGCCCTGCACGTTGGAGTGACCGCGCACCGGGAAGAGCCCGGCGCCCGGCTTGCCGATGTTGCCCTGCAGGAACGCCAGGTTGGAGATCTCCTTGACGTTGGCCACGCCGTTCTTGTGCTGGACGATCCCCATCGCCCAGCAGTACACGGTCTTCTCGGAGGCCGCGATCATGCGCGCGGCAGCCTCGATCTCCTCGCGGGGCAGACCGGTCGAGGCGAGGACGACGTCCCAGTCGAGCTCGCGGAGGTGGGCGGCGTACTCCTCGAACCCGAACGTGTGCTGCTCGATGAAGTCCCGGTCGAGCTCGCCCCACTCCAGCAGCAGCGAGGCGAGGGCCTGGAAGAGCGCGAGGTCGCCGTTGATGCGGACCGGCAGGTGGAGGTCGGCCATGGCGGTGCCGGACCCGACGACGCCCCGGACGTTCTGGGGGTTCTTGAACCGGACCAGGCCCGCCTCCTTCAGCGGGTTGATGGCCAGGATCTTGGCGCCGTTCTCCTTGGCCTCCTCCAGAGCCGTGAGCATCCGCGGGTGGTTGGTGCCGGGGTTCTGTCCGGCGATGACGATCAGGTCGGCGGTGAGGACGTCCTCGAACGAGACTGACGCCTTGCCGATTCCGATCACCTCGGCGAGACCCACCGACGTCGACTCGTGACACATGTTGGAACAGTCGGGGAGGTTGTTCGTCCCGAAGGCCCGGGCGAAGAGCTGGTAGGCGAAAGCCGCCTCGTTCGAGGTCTTGCCAGAGGTGTAGAAGACCGCCTCGTCCGGGGTGTCGAGGGCGTTGAGGTGGTTCCCGATCAGCTCGAACGCTCCGTCCCAGGAGATCGGCTCGTAGTGGGTCGCGCCGTCACGCAGCACCATCGGCTCGGTGATCCGTCCTTGCTGGCCGAGCCAGTAGTCCGTCTTGTCGTGCAGCTCGGAGATCGGGTGCGCGGCGAAGAACTCGCGGCCGACCCGGCGCAACGTCGCCTCCTCGGTGACCGCCTTGGCGCCGTTCTCGCAGAACTCTGCGGTGTGCCGGTGCTCGGGGTCGGGATCGGGCCACGCGCAGCCCTGGCAGTCGAACCCGTCGACCTGGTTGAGCTTGAGCAGCGTCTGAGCCGTTCGCTTGATCCCCATCTGCTCGACGGCCCGCTTCATGCTCACCGCCACCGCGGTGACGCCCGCAGCCGCGTGGGCTGAGTCCTCCACCTTCAGGTCCGACTCGTCGATGTCCTCGCGCGGCGGCTTGCGATTCATGCCCTCATCCTGTCCCGTGGGTCAAACCCGGTCGTGAGGGAGGTACCCGTTCTGGTCACCCCCACACCACCGGGCGGATCAGTCGCTGATGACGCCGCCTAGGAGTTCGAGAAGACCGCCGGCCCGCCGTCCACGTCGTCGCCGGTCGAACGTCCGGCCCAGGTCCAGGCGTAGGCCGGGTCCTCGGCGGCGAGCCCGCCCTCACCGAGCTCGAGCGGGGCGAAGGTGTCGACCATGACCGCGAGCTCCTCGAAGTACTCCGCGCCCAGCGACGCCTCGATCGCCGACGGCTGCGGGCCGTGCGCGTGCCCGCCGGGGTGGAGCGAGATCGACCCGATGTCGATGCCCGAGCCCTTGCGCGCCTCGTAGTCGCCACCGACGTAGAACATGACCTCGTCGCTGTCGACGTTGGAGTGGTAGTAGGGCACGGGGATCGCCAGCGGGTGGTAGTCGACCTTGCGCGGGCAGAAGTTGCAGATCACGAAGTTCCAGCCCTCGAAGACCTGGTGCACCGGCGGCGGCTGGTGGACCCGCCCGGTGATCGGCTCGAAGTCCTCGACGTTGAACGTGTAGGGGTAGAGGCAGCCGTCCCAGCCGACGACGTCGAACGGGTGGGTCGCGTAGGTCATCCGGGTGCCGACGATCCCGCCACTGGTGCGGTGCTTGACCAGGACGTCGACGTCCTGGCCCTCGACGAGCAACGTCTCGGCCGGCCCGTGCAGGTCGCGCTCGCAGTACGGCGCGTGCTCGAGGAACTGGCCGTACTTCGAGAGGTAGCGCTTCGGCGGCGCGATGTGGCTGTTGGCCTCGACGGCGTACAGCCGGCTGGGCTCACTCGGACACCAGCGGTGGGTCGTGGCCCTCGGCAGGATCACGTAGTCACCGGTGCGGTAGGCCAGCACGCCGAACTGGGTCTCGACGGTGCCGGCGCCGGACTCGACGTAGACGCACTCGTCGCCGATGCCGTTGCGGTAGAGCGGGGACGGCGCGGTGCCGGTGACGACGTACCCGATCCGGACGTCGTTGTTGCCGAGCACCAGACGTCGGCCCTCGACCGGGCAGGCGCCCGCGTCTCCGCTCGCGGGGAAGAGCGTGTGCAGCTTCAGGTGTCGCGGCTTGAGCGGGTGGTTGGGCGTGCGGGTCTGGTCGGGCAACGCCCAGACCTGGCTGTCGACGATCGCGGACGGCACGCCGCGGTGGTAGAGCAGCGAGGAGTCGGACGAGAACCCCTCCTCGCCCATCAGCTCCTCGCGGTAGAGGTTGCCGTCGGCGTCGCGGTGCTGGGTGTGGCGCTTGGGCGGCAGGTCGCCGACGCTGCGGTAGTGAGCCATGACCTCTCCCGAATCGTTCTATAATCGGACAGTTGCGTCCGCTATTCGCTTGATGGCTAGAGTAGCGATCGTGTCAACGAGTCTCCCACCTGCCTGGCAGGGCCTGGTCGACGACGCGGCCGTCTTCCCGCCCGGCAACAGCCCCCTCCCGGATGCCGTCGCAGCCCACGTCGCGCGGCGCGCCGAGTGGTACGCCGGCCTGGTCGGCACCTTCGTCGTCACCGACGTGGCGGTGCCGGACCTCCCGGCGATCGACGGGGTTGCGCCCCTGGCCCTCTCGGTCGTGGTGACCGGGGGCGCGGGGGCGATCGCCGGGGCGCTCCGTCTGGTCGCGAGGTCGTCGCACACCCTCGCGGGGCTCGAGGTCGCCCTGCGCGACCCGGACGACCTGGCCGGCAACGCCCGTCGCGTGGTGGCGGCCGTCGACGCCGCCCGGGGCGAGGGGCTGCTCGACGACGAGACCCCGACGTACGTCGAGCTTCCCCACGTCGGGCTCGACCGCGAGCTGGCTGGCCGCCGCCGACGTGGTCGCCGCAGTCCGACCTGCGGCTGAAGTTCCGCACCGGCGGCCTCGAGGACCACCTCTTCCCGAGCGCCCACGCCCTCTCCTCCTGGATCGACGCCGCCCTGGACCGCGAGACGCCGTTCAAGTGCACCGCGGGCCTCCACAACGCCGTCCGCCACACCGGTGACGACGGTTTCGAGCACCACGGCTTCCTCAACGTCCTGCTCGCGACCCGGCACGCGTTCGACGGGGGCGGGCGCGACGACGTGGTGGAGGTCCTCGAGCACCGGGACGGTGCCGCGCTCGCCGACGACGCCCGCGCCGCCGACCTGGCCGGCGCACGTCGCTGGTTCACGTCGTTCGGCTCCTGCTCCGCGATCGAGCCGCTCGACGACCTGCTCACCCTCGGACTCCTGGAAGGGCCCCCATGACCACCACCTGGGTCGACGGAGCCGCAGGCTCCCTCTTCGACATCGACAACCTGCCGTACGGCGTGTTCTCGCGCCCCGGCGAGGAGCCGAGGGTCGGGGTCCGGATCGGTGACCTCGTCGTCGACCTGTCCCCGGTCGCGGCCGCCGAGATGCTGGACGCCCACCACGTCTTCCAGGAGCCGTCGCTCAACCGGCTGATGGCCGAGGGCCGCCAGGTCCGCGACTCGCTGCGGCGCTGGATCACCGGCCTGCTCACCGACGAGACGGAGCGGGACCTGGTGGAGCCCCACCTCGTGCCGCTCGACGACGTCACGCTGCACCTGCCGGTCGAGGTGGGTGACTACGTCGACTTCTACGCCTCCCTCGACCACGCGTCCAACGTCGGCCGGATCTTCCGTCCCGACCAGGAGCCACTGCTCCCGAACTGGCGCCACCTCCCCGTGGGCTACCACGGTCGCTCCGGGACGGTCGTGCCCAGCGGCACCGGCATCGTCCGGCCGCACGGTCAGCGCAAGGCACCGGCGGACGACGCCCCGTCGTTCGGTCCGAGCGCCCGACTCGACATCGAGGCCGAGCTCGGTTTCGTCGTCGGGACCCCGACCGCCCTCGGGGACCGGGTGACAGCGGAGGCCTTCGCCGACCACGTCTTCGGACTCGTCGGGCTCAACGACTGGTCCGCGCGCGACATCCAGGCCTGGGAGTACGTCCCGCTCGGCCCGTTCCTCGGCAAGTCCTTCGCGACCTCCATCTCCCACTGGGTGACCCCGCTCGAGGCGCTCGACGCCGCGTGGGTCGACCTGCCCGGGCAGGACCCGGCGCCGCTGCCCTACCTCGCGCCCGGCGAGGCCCGTGGGCTCGACATCGACGTCGAGGTGGTGCTCAACGGCGACATCGTGAGCCGGCCGCCGTACCGCTCGATGTACTGGTCGCCCACCCAGATGCTGGCGCACCTCACCGTCAACGGCGCCTCCGTCCGCACCGGTGACCTCTTCGCCTCCGGCACCATCTCCGGCCCCGAACCCGAGCAGCGTGGCTCGTTCCTCGAGCTCTGCTGGGGAGGCCAGGAGCCGATGGCCGGCGGCCGGACCTATCTCGTCGACGGCGACGAGGTGGTGCTCCGCTACACCGCACCCGGCACCGGTGGCGGGCGGATCTCCCTCGGTGAGGTGACCGGACGGATCGAGCCCGCCCGCGCCTGACGCCGGCCCGCCCGAAACTTCTCGCGGGTCAGCGAACTTTCTGGCCCGCCCCGGCATCAGACCGGTCGAAGCAGCCACGAGTTCGAAGGAGCACCACATCATGTCCGCACACCGCAGGCCCGCCATTGTGGCCGTCGGGGCACTGGCCTTCGCGGCCGTCACCTGGGTCGCCGCCCCCGCCTCGGCCGCGGCCCCCACGTGCTTCGGCCAGCGCGCCACCATCGTCGGCACCGCTGGTGCCGACGGGCTCAACGGCACCCGGCACCGCGACGTGATCGTCGGACTCGGCGGCAACGACACCATCAAGGGTGGCGGCGGCCGCGACCTGATCTGCGCCGGCGGCGGAAACGACCGGGTGTACGGCGAGGACGGGAACGACAAGATCTCCGGTGACACCGGGAACGACTACCTGCACGGGGACGACGGCGACGACGACGTCCGCGGCGGCGCCGGTGACGACTCCGTCTTCGGGGACGACTACGACGACCGCGTGGCGGGCGGTCCCGGTCGTGACTACCTGGACGGTGGTGACGGCGACGACGAGGTCGAGGGCGGCGCCGACGACGACCGGATCCGCGGCGGGATCGAGAAGGACCTGCTCGAGGGCGGCCGCGGTGACGACAGCCTCGACGGCGGCCCCGGTCGCGACGTCCTCAAGGGCAACGACGGCAACGACTGGCTCGACGGGTCGCGCGCCACGGACCGTCTCATGGGCGGGGCCGGCGACGACGTGCTCACGGGCGACGACCTGTTCGGCCCCGAGGACGCTCCGGCGTACGACGACAGCCTCGACGGCGGCCCCGGCAGCGACACCATGCGCCTGTGGCGCCACGAGAAGGCCAGCGGCGGAGTCACCGTCGACCTGGCCGCCGGCACCTCGACCGGCCAGGGCCGCGACACGCTGACTTCGCTGGAGAGCGTGACGGCGTACAGCGAGCACGACGACGTGGTCGACGGCAACGACGCCGACAACACCTTCTTCACCTCCGGCGGCGACGACGTCACGCACGGCCTCGGTGGCGACGACACGTTCCTGGGCGAGCGCGGCGACGACGTACGTCGACGGTGGCCCGGGCAGCGACACGGTCACCTTCGAGGACTCCCGCCGCCGGGTCACCGCCAACCTCCAGAGCGGCGTCGCTCGCGGCTCCATCACCGACGTCGACACCCTGGTCGACGTCGAGAACCTCACCGGTTCGCGCCGCAACGACGTGCTCACCGGCAACGACGAGGTCAACCTGTTGCGCGGCATGCACGGCCAGGACGCCCTGCGCGGCATGGGTGGCGACGACGTGCTGCGGGGCGGGACCAACTCGGTCAACCACCCCGACCGTGTCGACAAGCTCTCCGGAGGCCCCGGCAACGACCTCCTCGACGGACACGACCCGGCGCTGCCCGCCGACGTCGCCGACAGCCGGGACCAGGTCGACTACTCCAGCTCCAGCACTGCGGTGGTCGTCGACCTCGAGGCCGGCACCGCGACCGGTGAGGGCCAGGACACCCTGATGAACATGGAGGACGCGGTCGGGTCCGTGGGCGACGACGTCCTTCTCGGCACCTCCGGCTCCAACGAGCTCAACGGCAACGACGGTGACGACACCGTCGACGCCCGTGCCGGTGACGACGAGATCGAGGGCAGCGAGGGCAACGACACCTTCGACGGGGGCGAGGGCAACGACTACCTCGAGTTCAACCTGGCGGCAGCCGGCGTGACCGTCGACCTCGGGGCCGGCACCGCCACCGGCCAGGGCACCGACAGCGTGGCCGGGATCGAGAACCTGATCGGCAGCCTGTTCGACGACCAGCTGATCGGCAGCAACGTCCGCAACCTGATCGACGGGGCGTTCGGGGAGGACGTGCTTGACGGCGGAGGCGCCGATGACGAGCTCCTGGGCGACCGAGGCAACGACGTGTTGCGCGGCGGCGAGGGCGACGACCGACTCGACGGTGGGCTGGGCGACGACGAGACCCACGGCGACGGAGGCGACGACCTCCTGTTGTCCACTCCTGGCAACGACGCCCACGACGGCGGAGCGGACACCGACCTGCTCGACTTCTCGCTGGAGCCCGTCGGCATCCGGGTCGACCTCGCCGCGGGCACTGCGGTCGCCAGCGGTGAAGACACCGTCACCGGCGTCGAGGACATCCTCGGAACGCCGTTCGCCGACCGGATCGAGGGCGACGACAAAGCGAACCGGATCGACGCCGGCAAGGAGATCGACCAGATCGACGGCCGCGGCGGGGACGACGTCCTCTTCGGTGGCAGCGACCGCAACCGGGATTTCCTCTCCGGTGGCGAGGGCAACGACACCGTCGACTACTCCGGAGCCGCCCGCCGGGTGGTCTCGGACCTCCAGGCCGGCTTCTCCGAGGGCACCGGGAACGACGTCCTGCTCACCATCGAGAACATCATCGGCTCGCTCTACGACGACGACCTGCGCGGCGACGAGCAGGCCAACCGCATCGACGGCCTCAGTGGTGACGACGTGATCGACCTGCGCGACGGTGACGACATCGCCGACGGTGGCGACGGAACCGACACCGTCGACGGTGGCGACGGGACCGATACCTGCACGGCGGAGTTCACCTACGCCTGCGAATGACCGCGGGCGGGGACCGGACTGGGGAGCAGCGGCTCCGGTCCGGTCTCCGCGCGCTCATCCAGGCCCTAGGCTGCGGCGCATGGGCCTGCTGACACCGCTTGCCGTGCGAATCGGCGCCGTCTCATGGATGCCGAAGCTGCTCCCCCAGATCGTGGCCTGCGACAAGGCGCTCCAGAAGGCGACCCGCGGCAAGGTGACGATCCTCGACGTGGCCGGGCTCCCGAACCTCGCGCTCACCGTGCCGGGCCGCAAGTCCGGGGTGCCCCGCACGACGCCCCTCCTGTGCATCCCGCACGAGGGGGGCTGGCTGATCGCCGGGTCCTACTTCGGCGGTCCGAAGATGCCGCTCTGGGTCCACAACCTGCGCGCCACCGAGCGGGCGGAGATCCGGACCAAGGGAGCAGCCCTCCCCGTCACCTGGCGCGAGATGGAGGGCGACGAGCGGGCCCGGATGTGGCAGGTCATGCTGCAGGTCTGGCCCAACTACGCCAAGTACGAGGAGCGCACCGACCGGACCATCCCGGTCTTCTACCTGCAGCCCGCGTGACCTGCACCTAGCCTGAGCGCGTGCAGTTCGGCCAGTACCCCGCCCCCAGTCATGTCATCGCCCACCTGAGCGACCCGCACCTCCTCGCGGACGGCAAGCTCCAGTACGGCGTCGTGGACACCGAGGCCCACCTCCAGATCGCCCTCGACCGGCTGGCCCGGCTCGAGCCGCGACCCCAGGCCCTCGTCTTCACCGGCGACCTGGCCGACAAGGCCGAGCCCGCGGCGTACGCCCGTCTGCGCGGGCTGGTCGAGCCGGCCGCCGAGGCGCTCGGCGCCCAGGTGGTCTGGGTGATGGGCAACCACGACGAGCGGGCGCCGTACTCCCTCGGCCTCTTCGGCGAGGAGAGCGACGCGACCCAGGACCGCGTGTACGACGTCGCCGGACTGCGGATCGTGGCCCTCGACACCAGCGTCCCCGGCTACCACCACGGCGAGCTGACCGGCGACCAGCTGGCCTGGCTGGCCGACGTCCTGGCGACCCCGGCACCGCACGGCACGCTCCTCGCGCTGCACCACCCGCCCATTCCGGTGCCCATGCTGCGTGCCGCCGAGATCATCGAGCTGGCCGACCAGCAGCGACTGGCCGACGTCGTCGCCGGCACCGACGTCCGCGGCATCCTGGGCGGCCACTTCCACTTCTCGTCGTACTCGATGTTCGCCGGCGTCCCGGTGTCGGTGGCGTCCGCCACCTGCTACACCTCGGACCCGGCGCCCCTGGAGCGGTTCGTGTCCGGGGTCGACGGCCACCAGGCAGTGACGATGCTGCACCTCTACGCGGACCGGATCGTGCACACGGTGGTGCCCGTCGACGAGGCGCCGGAGGTCAGCGGGTTCCCGTCCGACGTGACCGCCCAGGTCGAGGCCCTCAGCCCCGAGGAGCGGCGCGAGATCCTCTCCCGCAAGGACTCACCCTTCTACGCCGGCGAGCACGATCTGCCCCCGACGGTCTGAGGCCCCGGACCGCTGGGCGGTCCGGGGCCTCCCCCCGTTCGTGGCCCGACGACTACGGCGCGACGAAGTCCGTCGAGTCGCCGGTGATGATCACGTAGAAGCGCTTGCGGTTGGTGTCGGTCGTGAAGCTGCCGTCGCTCATCCGCGGGCTGACCACGAACGTGTTCGGGTTGGCGGCGCCCGGAGGAGCACAGTTCACCAGACCGGGCATGCACTGACTGGCCGCGATCTCGCCGGAGAACTCCGGGTTGGCGTCGGCGCCCGGCGCGCGGCCGCTGGTGACCGTGTCACCGTTCTGGTCGGTCGTGTTCTGCAGCGCGATGGTCGCGACCACGGCGTTGTCCGAAAGGTCCTCGTTGGCGTTGATGTAGACGTTGCCGTTCGCCCGCAGCGCGTTCGACGGCGAACCGTCGGGAGCGGTGTTCGCGAGCGTCGGGTAGCCGGCGACCAGCGTGAAGCCGCCGGACTGCGCCTCGATCTCGCCCGCGGCGTTGACGAGCACCCAGCGGCCGGCACCGGCCGGGCCGGTGGCGCCCTGGGGTCCAGCGGGACCGGCCGGGCCGGTGTCGCCGGCGGGGAGGTCGCCGTCGCGGAAGTCCTTGGAGCGAAGTGAGCCGTTCCGCACGTCGACGCCGCGCAGGGAGTTGTCCTTGACGTCCTTGGTGGTCAGCGAGCCGTTCTCGACGTCCTGGGAGTTGATGGTCATCGCGGCGTACGACGTCCCGCCCATCGCGACCACGAGGGCAACGACAGAGACGGCCAGGGAGGGACTGGGGCGGTGGAGGCGGAAGTTCGGGCGACGCAGGTGCATGGGTTGGCCTTCCAGGACGGCAGCGCGAGCCCGTGTGGCCCGGCGGATACCAGCCATTCGGAGTGACGCGGGTCACGGATTGGTCCGATTCGGCTACAGGCCCTCGCGGCCGATGCCCGGGTGCACGAACGGCTCCCCGCTCCGCAGCTGCTCCACGGCTCCGGGGTGGACCCGGCGCAGGTGGGCGATGGCCTTGCGGCGGTAACGCAGCACCTGGAACGCTCCCAGCGCCCAGAAGGCGTACTGCACCGAGAGGGCGACCCTGAAGTCGTCGAGACCGTACGCCGCCACCCCACCGGGCTCCCTCAGCTCCAGGACCCAGCCGACCAGGGCCATCGTGAGCAGTGAGGCGCCGAAGCCGCCGATGTTGACGATGCCGTTGGCCCGACCGGAAGCCTCGATCGGGGTGAAGCTGCGGGCCAGGTCGAAGCCCACCATCGAGGCCGGTCCGCCCGAGGCGGTGGTGAAGGCCATCACCACCAGCAGCCACAACGGGGAGGGCTCGGACCGCGACAGCACCGCCGTCCACGCGACCACCATGGCCGCGACCACGCCGAGCACGATCCACGAACGGTAGAAGGGGAACCGGCCGACGGCCCAGCTCAACACGAGACCGCTCACGATCACCCAGCCCGTCATGGCCATCAACAGCGCGGCCGCGCCGGCCTCGGACATGCCCTGACCCCGGACGAGGAAGGGGAACCCCCACAGCATCGTGAACACGGTCATCGAGAACTGCGAGATGAAGTGGGTCCACATCCCGAGCCGGGTCCCGGGGTTGCCCCAGACCAGGCTCAGGGTGCGACCCAGGGCACGCAGCTTGATCCGCTCGACGCCGGACCTGCGGTACGGCGAGTCCTTGACCAGCAACGCGACCGCGACCATGAGGACGACGCCGACCGAGGACGCCAGCGCGAAGGCCCCGGTCCAGCCGAACGTCTGCAGGGCCAGGCTCAGGGGTGCGGCGGCGAGGATCGCGCCGACCTGACCCACCTGCCCGGTCAGCTGGGTGACGAGGGGGGATTGCCGGACCAGGAACCACACGGCGACCAGCCGGATCGCGCTGACGAAGACCATGGCGTCTCCGGCCCCGAGCACGGCTCGTGCGAGCACGGCGACCGGGAAGGTCTCCGCGAACGCGAACACCAGCTGGCCTCCGGTCATCAGCACCAGGCCGGCCAGCAGCATCGCCCTGGGCCCGAACCGGTCCAGCAGGACGCCCACCGGGATCTGCATGCCGGCGTACACCACCAGCTGGAGGACGGTGAAGAAGGCGAGTGCGGTGGCCTCGATCTCGAACCGCTCGGCCGCCAGCAGGCCGGCGACGCCCAGGGAGCTCCGGTGGAAGACCGCGAGGACGTAGACCGCGAGGGCGACCGCCCAGATCACCCAGGCCCGGCGCCGGCCGATCTCGTGGACCAGCACGGGGGTGGTCATCCCAGCCGTCGCATCGTCGCCCGCTCTCCTCGATCATCCTCGCCGAGGACGAGGTGATCAAAGCACACAGATGCGCGTTCCCGAGATCGCCACCGCCCCCCTCCCCGGAGAGCTCCCTGGCGGGAATGCCATTCCGACCCCGACGGGTTTCCCACGTCCACACGATCCCGATGCCAGGAGGACGAACTCATGCCCCGCATCCCGGTGCACAGCGTCGACAGCGCACCCGAGGCCAGCCGCGACGCCCTGAAGACGCTCGAAGCCAAGTACGGCAAGGTCCTCAACATCCACGGCGAGATGGCGCATTCCCCCGCCGTCCTCCACGCCTACGTGGCCCTCCAGGACGTCGTGCGCGAACACGCCACCATCGACGCGAAGACGCGCGAAGCCATTGCGCTCGCCGTCGGCAACGAGGACGGCTGCGACTACTGCCAGGCAGCACACACGGGTGGCGGCAAGGCCGCCGGTCTCACCGACGACGAGATGGTCGCGGTCCGTCGCGGCACGGCCGAGGACCCGCAGCTCGATGCCCTGCTCGCACTGGCCCGGGAGTTCACCGCCAACGTCGGCCACACCAGTGATGCCGCGTGGCAGAGCGCGCTGGACGCCGGGTGGAGCGAGGAGCAGCTCACCGAGCTGACGACGCACGTCACGCTGAACCTGATGACCAACTACTTCAACCACCACGTGCACACCGAGCTGGACATGCCGGAGGCCCCCGTTGCCTGATCGAGAGGAGTCCCGAGCAGCGGGTCACCCGTCGGTCGTGGTGCCCCGTCCCGGTCGGTTGCCCACACGAAGCCGACCGACGCGAACCTGGATGTGGCCGCCCCGGAGACCCCGAGCCGACACGTCCTCGAGATCGGCTTCGATGCTCAGCCATGGCCTGGCCGTGATGTCGGCGCCGCCCAGCCAGCACGCCATGCGAGCAGCGGGCGTCCACAGGGCCGCGACGCCCGTCGGCGGCTGCATGTCGACCACCGCCACGCAGGCGCGGTCGACGAGAAGTGCCCGCACCGAACGCCACGCGGCCTCGTGGTCGCTCATGAGTGAGAGCGAGTAGGTGAAGATGACCGCGTCGAACCCGCTCGAGGAGTCGCTCCCGATCGCCCCACCGAGCTGCTCCCTGGTGAGCCTGGTGGCATCGGCCTCGACGAACCTCACCTGGTCGAGGCCCGCTCGTTCCGCCTTGCCCCTGGCCACACGCAGCATCTCCGGGCTCCGGTCGACGCCGACGACCCGCCCGCTCCCACCTACCGCCCGGCTCAGCGCGGGCACGTTCAGGCCGGTGCCACAACCCACGTCGAGGACGCGATCCCCCGGGCGCAGACCGAGGGCCGCGATCGCCACCCCGCGACCGGCGCGATACACCGGCTCGGCCGACAGCACGTCGTACCATCTCGCGAACCTCGTGTATCGCTCCACGGTTTCCCTTCGTCGTGCCTGTTTCCATCCTGCCGGACTGGAGAAGATCCGTTGCGGAGCCCGGTGAAGCCGACAGAGAGCGCTTGGCGCTCGCCCTACCGTGGAGGCATGCGCGTCCTTGCTGCCGTCGTCTGCACTCTCGTCCTGTTCGCATCCGGCTGCGGCTCGGACACCGAGACCGACACCGACACCGACACCGCAGTGACCTCCGGCGGGGCCGGAGCGGCCGCCGTGCTCGACTTCGAGTCCGAGACGGTGAGCGGTGAGCCGTTCGACGGCGCGGAGCTTGCGGGGAAGCCGACCGTGTTCTGGTTCTGGGCACCGTGGTGTCCCACCTGCCGGGCGCAGATCTCCGGTGTCGGCGACCTCGCTGCCAGCTACGGTTCCGACGTCAACATCGTCGGTGTCGGCGCGCTCGACGAGCCCGAGGCCATCGAGGGGTTCGCCGCCGAGGTGTCCCCCGACGTCACCCTGCTCACCGACCCGGAGGGCGCCGTCTGGCGGCACTTCGGAGTGACCGCCCAGAGCACTTACCTGGTCCTCGGTGCCGACGGCGCCGAGCTGGCCAAGGGTTACCTCGACGATGCCGACCTGGTCGACCTGGTCGACGGTCTGGTCAGCTGACGCCGTGACCGAGGGGCTGCTCGCGGTCGCACTCGGCGCCGGCATGCTCGCCGCGGTGAACCCGTGCGGTTTCGCACTGCTCCCGGCGTACGTCTCGCTCCTGCTGGCCGGCAGCGAATCCCTGTCGCGCCCGGCGGCGGCGTGGCGGGCCGCCGTGCTCAGCGCGGCCATGACCTCGGGGTTCGCCGCGGTCTTCGTCGTCTTCGGGCTGGTCATCTCGCCGGTCGCGGGCCAGCTGCAGCGCCACCTGCCCTGGTTCACGGTCGCGCTCGGCGTGACGTTGGCACTCATGGGCCTGTGGCTGGTCGCTGGCCGAAGCCTGTCGCTGCCCGGTCTGCGCCGCGGCGGAGGGGGCCGGGGGTCCGCGCGACCGCTGTCACGCTCCTTCCTGTCGATGGCCGGCTTCGGCGCGAGCTATGCCGTCGCCTCGATCTCGTGCACCATCGCACCCTTTCTCGCCGTGGTCGTCGGCGGATTCCGGAGCGGCTCCGTCGTCGAGGGCCTGTCGCTCTTCCTGGCCTACGCCGCCGGCATGGGCCTGGTCGTGGGGACACTCGCCGTAGCGACCGTGTTCGCCTCTCCCACGACCGTGGGCCGACTCCGCGGTGCCGGGAGGTGGGCGCCACGAGCGGCCGGAGCACTGCTCGCTGCCGCCGGGGCCTACGTCGCCTACTACGGCTGGTGGGAGCTGCGGGTGTTGTCGGGTGGGGAGGCCTCGGACCCCGTCATCGACGCGGCCGCAACCTTCCAGCAGGAGCTCGCAGGACTGGTGGACGCCCTCGGGCCGCTCGGCTGGGGCCTGGCCGGGCTGGCGCTCCTGGTGATGGTGCTGGTGGTGCGCCAGCGCTCCCGGCGCGCAGCCCGGCCGGCGTCGCAGGATCGGGCGACGACACCGCAGCGGACCCGCGGATGACCGTCGGACGGCTGGCCCTCGCGGCCGCTCTCGCGGTGGTGCTCTCGGCCTGCGGGGGTGCTCCGCGCGACACGTCGGACGAGGACGGGGCGGTCCGCCCGGCAGTGGTCGACGCCTCGGAACCGGACGACGTCCAGGACCGCGACCTCAGGTCCGCGCTGGACGACCCCGACCAGCCGGAGTTCCCCGACCCGCTGATCGATCTCGACGAACTCATCTCGGGCGGCCCGCCGCCGGACGGGATCCCCTCCATCGACCGCCCACAGTTCGAGGCAGTCGCCGACGTCGACTGGCTCGAGCCGGACGAGCCCGTCCTCTCACTCACCGTGGACGGACGGACTCGTGCCTACCCGGTCCGGATCCTGATGTGGCACGAGATCGTCAACGACAAGCTGGCCGGCGTCCCGGTGGCGGTGACCTACTGCCCGCTCTGCAACTCCGGCGTCGCGTTCGAGCGCACCGTCGCCGGGCACACCACCACCTTTGGCGTGTCGGGCAAGCTCTACGCCGACAACCTCGTCATGTACGACCGCCGCACCGAGTCGCTGTGGCCCCAGCTGACGGGACGCGCCTCGGTGGGCACGCTGACCGGGGACGAGCTGGTGAGCATTCCCATGGGCACGGTCGGCTGGGAGCAGTTCCGCGCGGAGCATCCCGACGCCGACGTGCTCAGCCGGGTGACCGGCTTCGGCCGGCACTACGGCGACAACCCCTACGTCGGCTACGACGACCCGGAGTCCGAGCCGCTCTTCGCGCTCCCCGGTCGACCCGATGACCGGCTGCCCGTGAAGGCCCGGGTGGTCGGCGTCGGAGAGGGCGATCGAGCAGTCGCCGTGTCACGGGACCTCCTGACCGAGACCGGAGTTCAGCACCTCACCGTGGGCCCGCAGAGGGTGGTGCTCTGGCACGTGCCCGGTCAGGGGTCGGCTCTGGACACACAGCTGATCAGTGACGGTGCGGAGATCGGGTCGGTCGGCGCCTTCGTCGCCGGCATCGACGAACAGTCGCTGGATTTCCTGCGGGATGAGGACGGCACCATCCGTGACGAGCAGACGGGCTCGACGTGGAACTTGTTCGGCCGCGCCACCAGCGGTCCGCTGCGCGGCAAGGCGCTGGACCCTGTGGAGCACCTGGACACGTTCTGGTTCGCCTGGGTCGCCTTCCAGCCAGGGACGGACCTGGTCGGAGGGTCGTGAACCTGCCATACGAGGTTCTGCGCTGCGACGACCGGCGGACACTCACAGAGTTGGCCCGCGCACAGTCGAGACCCACGTCGTCCGAGCCCGTTCCGCGAGAGGATTGCGCTCATGAGCAGTAATCGCATCGACTTCCCCGGATCGCAGGGAACTCCGCTGGCAGGTCGGCTGGAGCTGCCCGACGAGACACCGCGGGCGTTTGCTGTCTTCGCGCACTGCTTCACCTGCGGCAAGGACGGACTGGCTGCCTCCCGGATCGCGAAGGCCCTGACCGGGTCCGGCATCGCGGTGCTCCGCTTCGACTTCACCGGACTCGGCAGCTCGAGCGGGGACTTCGCCAACACCGATTTCAGCTCGAATGTCACCGATCTGGTCAACGCTGCTGACTACCTGCGCGAGCACCACGTGGCCCCGTCCATCCTGATCGGTCACTCCCTCGGTGGCGCGGCCGTCCTCGCGGCCGCCGGACGGATCCCCGAGACCCGTGCGGTCGCCACCATCGGAGCCCCGGCCGACACCGAGCATGTCCTGCACCTTCTCGGGGAGAGCCGTCGCGAGATCGAAGCCTCCGGCGAGGCCGAGGTCTGCCTGGCCGAGCGTCCGTTCCGGATCCGGCGGCAGTTCCTCGAAGACCTCTCGAACCAGCCCCAGACAGAGCGGATCGAAGCGCTCGGTGCCGCCCTGTTGGTGATGCACTCACCGATCGACCAGACCGTGGGCGTCGACAACGCCAGGCAGATCTTCGACGCGGCCCGCCACCCGAAGTCGTTCGTCTCACTTGACGGTGCCGACCACCTGCTCACCGTGCCCGCCGATGCGCACTACGCGGCCTCCGTGCTGGCCATCTGGGCAACCAGGTACCTCGACGACGCCCCACCGTCGAGCGCACCTGACGACCTGCACGCCGAGCAGGCAGAAGAAGGCCTGATCGTGGTGTCCGAGAACGGCCGCGGCCCCTACGGCCAGCACATCACCGCCGGACGTCACGTGCTCAATGCCGACGAACCGGCGCCGATCGGGCACGACACGGGGCCCTCGCCGTACGACCTGCTGCTCGCGGGCCTCGGCGCCTGTACGTCGATGACGCTCCGCATGTACGCCACCCGCAAGCAGTGGCCCCTGAAGAGCGTGACGGTCTCGTTGCGCCACTCCCGCATCCACGCGGACGACTGTGCGGAGTGCGTCACCCAGTCCGGCCAGATCGACCGGGTGGACAGGAGCATCCACCTGACCGGCGACCTCGACGACGACCAACGCCGGAGGCTCCTCGAGATTGCGGACCGCTGCCCCGTGCACCGGACCCTGCACTCAGAGGTGGAGGTGCGCACGTCCATGACAGGCGGCGACGAGTCCTCCTGAGCCTGATCCCCACGACGCCGCCATGACCACGGGCCTCCTCGGGATCACCACCCCGCGGGCTGCGAGGCGGATCGAGCACCGGAAAGCGAAGAACCCCCGCGCGAGGCGGGGGTTCGGCGCGTGGAGAAGATCTCCGGGTGGCAGGTGCAGGATTCGAACCTGCGTAGGCATAAGCCGACGGATTTACAGTCCGTTCCCATTGGCCGCTCGGGCAACCTGCCGGGTCGTGCCGCCCGGGTTGGACCGGTCGGCAGCAAGGCGAAACAATAGCGCAGGCACACCGATCATCAGAAAACACCATCAAGGAGACGCCATGGCCGACTCGAGCTTCGACATCGTCAGCAAGATCGACCGCCAGGAGGTCGACAACGCCCTGGGCCAGACGGCACGCGAGGTTGCCACCCGGTTCGACTTCAAGGGCACGGGAGCCTCCATCGAGTGGCAGGGAGAGCACGCCATCGAGATCTCCGCCTCGGCCGACGACCGGGCGACCGCCGTCCTCGACGTGTTCAAGGACAAGCTGATCAAGCGCCAGCAGAGCCTGAAGATCCTCGACGCGTCCGAGCCTCGCCAGTCGGGTCAGGTCTCCAAGATCGGGATCACCCTGAAGGAGGGGATCACCTCCGAGGACGCCAAGAAGATCTCGAAGCTGATCCGCGACGAAGGCCCCAAGGGCGTCAAGGCGCAGATCCAGGGCGACGAGCTGCGGGTCTCTTCCAAGAAGCGCGACGATCTCCAGGCCGTGCAGGCCCTGGTCAAGGGCCAGGACTACGACTTCGCCGTCCAGTTCCAGAACTACCGCTGAGGTCCGGACGGTGCCGACGCACAGGCCCGCGGCCTCGATCGTGATCGAGGCCCCGCTGGAGACCGTGTGGTCGGTGATGCTCGACACCGCGTCGTACCCCGAGTGGAACCCGTTCGTCGAGCGGATCGAGGTGGGAGGTCCACCGGCCGTGGGCGCGGGACTGGTCCTGCACGTGCGCTGGGCGAGCGGGTCGACGGCCAGCTCGCCCGAACGGATCACGATCCTGGACGGGCCGGCCACCGCCGAGGACGGCACCACCGCCGCCACCCTCGCCTACGTCTACGAGGGGCTCTTCGCGCGGCTCCGACTGGTCCGCGGCACCCGCTTCCAGCGCCTGACCCAGCGCCCCGGCGGGCCGACCGAGTACCACACGGTGGAGGAGTTCTCCGGCCCGCTGGTGCGCTTCGCCGGCCCGGCCCGGGTGGCGGAGGGGTTCGCCCGGCACGCCGCGGCCCTCAAGGCGCGTGCCGAGGGCCTGGCGGGCTGAGGTTCGGCGCGTGTCGCGTCTCACGCGTCCACGATGGAGAGATCGGTGTGGTGCCCGGAGCCCGCGGACTATCGTGGGGATGACGTGAACAACAAAACTGGAACGTGTTCCAGTTTTGGCATACTCTGGGTATGATTCCCGGGTCTACAGCCAAGGAGATGGACTGAGGTGCCCAAGCAGGTCAAGCAGCTCGACCGTGTGATCATCCGGTTCGCGGGTGACTCCGGGGACGGGATGCAGCTGACCGGTGACCGGTTCACCCAGGAGTCGGCGGCGTTCGGCAACGACCTGTCGACGCTCCCCAACTTCCCGGCCGAGATCCGTGCCCCTCAGGGGACGTTGCCGGGGGTCTCGTCGTTCCAGGTCCACTTCGCGGACCACGACATCCTCACTCCCGGCGATGCCCCGGACGTGCTGGTCGCGATGAACCCGGCCGCACTGCGTGCCAACCTGGGTGACCTGCCGAAGGGCGCGACGGTCATCGTCGACAGCCACGACTTCACCAAGCGCAACCTGGCCAAGGCCGGGTACGCCGCCAACCCGCTCGAGGACGAGTCGCTCTCCGAGTACGCCCTCCACCCCGTGGACCTGACCGGGATGACCGTCGAAGCGGTCAAGGAGTTCGGCCTGTCCCGCAAGGACGCCGCCCGGGCCAAGAACATGTTCGCGCTGGGCCTGCTGTCCTGGATGTACGGTCGCCCGACCGACTCCACGATCGCGTTCCTGACCAAGCGGTTCGCCAAGGTGCCCGACATCCGGGACGCCAACATCACCGCGTTCAAGGCGGGCTGGTTCTTCGGGGAGACCACCGAGGCCTTCGTGGTCTCCTACGAGATCAAGCCGGCCCCGATGTCCTCGGGCACCTACCGCAACATCACCGGCAACCTCGCCCTGTCCTACGGCTTGGTGGCAGGGGGCGTGCAGTCCGGGCTGCCGGTCTTCCTCGGCTCCTACCCGATCACGCCGGCCTCCGACATCCTCCACGAGCTCTCGAAGCACAAGTCCTTCGGCGTGACCACGTTCCAGGCCGAGGACGAGATCGCCGGGATCGGTGCCGCCCTGGGTGCCGCGTTCGCGGGCTCGCTGGGCGTGACCACGACCTCGGGTCCCGGCCTCGCACTGAAGTCCGAGACCATCGGCCTCGCTGTGATGACCGAGCTTCCCCTGCTGGTGATCGACGTCCAGCGCGGCGGCCCCTCGACCGGACTCCCGACCAAGACCGAGCAGGCCGACCTGCTGCAGGCGATGTTCGGCCGCAACGGCGAGTCCCCGGTCCCGATCGTTGCGCCGCAGTCACCGGGAGACTGCTTCGATGCCGCTCTCGAGGCGACCCGGATCGCGGTCACCTATCGAACTCCTGTGCTGCTGCTGTCTGACGGCATGCTCGCCAACGGGTCCGAGCCGTGGCGGATCCCCGAGGTCTCCGAGCTGCCGACCATCGACCCCCGCTTCGCGACCAGCCACAACCATGACGCCGGCGAGGACAAGAGCGGCGAGCCACAGACCGACTTCTGGCCCTACCTCCGCGACGACGCCACCCTCGCCCGGCCCTGGGCGATCCCGGGCACTGCCGGTCTCGAGCACCGCATCGGCGGCCTGGAGAAGGGCGACGGCCACGGCAACATCTCCTACGACCCCGCCAACCACGACTTCATGGTCCGCACCCGCCAGGCCAAGGTCGACCGGATCGCCGACTCCCTGCCTCCGCTCGTGGTCGACGACCCGGGTGCCTCCCAAGGATCAGATGGTGGACGAGGTGCGAAGGTCCTGATCCTGGGCTGGGGATCGACGTACGGCCCGATCGGCGCCGGCGTACGGCGGGTCCGCAAGGCCGGTTACCAGGTCGCGCAGGTCCATCTGCGCCACCTGAACCCGTTCCCGAAGGACCTGGGCGAGATCCTGGCGCGCTACGACAAGGTCCTGGTCCCCGAGATGAACCTGGGGCAGCTCTCCCTGCTGCTCCGGGCGAAGTACCTCGTCGACGCGATCGGCTACAACCAGGTCAACGGCATGCCTCTGAAGGCCGCCGAGCTCGCCGAGGCGATCGGTGAGCTGGTCGCCCAGGCCGAGGACATCCAGGTCGACCTCACTCCCCGTGCCACCGACGGCAAGAAGGAGGCCCTGACATGAGCACCACCGACCTGCCGCTGCCCGGCCTGCGCTCCGGCGTCGAAGGCGTGCCCACCACAGACGTCGCCCAGACCGGCAAGGAGTTCACCTCCGACCAGGAGGTCCGCTGGTGCCCCGGCTGCGGCGACTACGCCGTCCTCAAGGCCGTCCAGGGCTTCCTGCCCGAGCTCGGCCTGCGCCGCGAGAACATCGTCTTCGTCTCCGGCATCGGCTGCTCGAGCCGGTTCCCCTACTACCTCGACACCTACGGCATGCACTCGATCCACGGGCGTGCCCCCTCGATCGCCACCGGCATCGCCACCAGTCGTGAGGACCTGTCGGTCTGGGTCGTCACCGGGGACGGAGACGCACTGTCGATCGGCGGCAACCACCTGATCCACGCGCTGCGCCGCAACGTGAACATGACGATCCTGCTCTTCAACAACCGGATCTACGGTCTCACCAAGGGGCAGTACTCCCCCACCTCCGAGCCCGGCAAGGTCACCAAGTCCACCCCGATGGGCTCGGTCGACCACCCGTTCAACCCGATCTCCCTCGCTCTGGGCGCCGAAGGGTCCTTCGTGGCCCGCACCATCGACTCGGACCGCAAGCACCTCACCTCGGTACTCTCCGCGGCAGCCGCCCACCGCGGGACCTCGTTCGTCGAGATCTACCAGAACTGCCCGATCTTCAACGACGGTGCCTTCGACGCCATCAAGGACAACGACACCAAGGCCGACGCGATCATCCCGCTCGTCCACGGCGAGCCCGTCCGGTTCGGGGTCGACGGCGGCAAGGGCTTGATCCGCGACACCACCACCGGTGGCGTCAAGGTCGTCGACGTCGCCGACCTCGGCAACGGAGCGGTCGATTCGTTGTTGGTCCACGACGCCCGCAACCCCGACCCCACCACCGCCTTCGCGATCTCCCGGCTCACCGACGGTGGCTACCTCCACCAGGCGCCGATCGGGATCTTCCGCCAGGTCGAGCGAGCGACGTACGACGACCAGGCCCGTCAGCAGATCAGCACAGCCCGGACCGGCAACGATGACGACCCGGCCGCCAGACTCGCCGCCCTCATCGGCGGCGGAGACACCTGGACCGTTGTCTGAGTCCAACCCGACGGGCTGGGCTGAAATGAGCGAAGGGTCCCACCCGACAGGGGGACCCTTCGATCGACGGCTGAGGCGTCAGATGGTGTACGTGCGCCAGGCCTCGGAGTACGACGTGCCGTATCCGCCGTGTGCCTTGACCTTGGCGCGCCAGTAGTCGTACCCGTTGCGCGGAGCGGTGACCCGCGAGCTGAACCCGCCCTTCTTGTTCGTCTGGACCTTGTTGAACTGGTACCAGTTGCACTTCTTCTTCATGCAGTTTCGCTTCTGGATGTAGACCGGAGCCTTCGTGTGGCCGGGGCTGACGTTGCCCTTCAGGAGCAACTTGTTGCGCTTCGTCTCGACGATCTTCGACGAGACCTCGCGCTTGGGCTTCGCCGCAGCAGCCTGGCTGACGGGCTGGCGCTTGACCACGCTGGCCTCCGCGGCCTCCGCCGACGAGGCCAGGGTCAGTGGCGCGAGGCCCACCAGGGCGGTGACGATGAGTCCGGACAGAGTGCGGTGCATCCGCATGTAGCTCCCCCTTGAGAGTGTTGTCGAGCCCCTCACCTGCCCCGGCCGCAGGCCCGCCAAACAACCTCGTTGCTTCGTCAACTTATGCTGACGTCGTGTCGGAGTCGCGGAGGGGTCTGGGACTCGGGATCGCGGCCTACGGGCTCTGGGGCACGTTCCCCCTCTACTGGCCGTTGCTGGAGCCGGCCGGTGCCATCGAGATCTTGGCGCACCGGGTGATCTGGTCCGTGCTGACCATGGGCGTGGTCGTGGCACTGATGCGACGTACCCCGCAGCTACGCGCGTTGCTGGCCGACCGCCGGGTGTTCCTGCTGCTCGCCTTCGCCGCCGCCGTCATCAGCGTCAACTGGGCGACCTACATCTGGGGAGTCAACAACGAGCGGGTCGTGGAGACCTCGCTGGGATACTTCATCAACCCGTTGGTCACCGTGCTGATGGGGGTCTTCATCCTCGGCGAACGCCTGCGGCCCCTGCAGTGGGCGGCGATGGCCGTCGCCGGGCTCGCCGTGGTGGTGCTGGCGCTGGACTACGGCCGACTGCCCTGGGTCGCCATCGTCCTGGCCCTCTCGTTCGGTTGCTACGGGCTGGCCAAGAAGACCGCCAACGTCCCGGCCGTCGAGAGCCTCACGCTGGAGACCGCCCTGATCGCGCCGTTCGCGCTGCTGTACGTCGGGTGGCTGACCTGGCAGGGGCAGGCGGACTTCGGGTCACACGGCGCCGGGCACGCCCTGCTGCTCATGACGACGGGCATCGTGACCGCGATCCCCCTGATCTGCTTCGGGGCGGCAGCCATCCGGGTGTCCATGGTCAGCCTCGGGATGCTCCAGTACCTCGCCCCCACGCTGCAGTTCGCGCTCGGCGTCTTCTGGTTCCACGAGGACATGCCGGCCAGTCGCTGGGTGGGCTTCGGCCTCGTGTGGCTGGCACTCGCGGTCTTCACGGTGGAGGCGGTCAACCACCGCCGCCGCCAGCTTCGTCTCACGGTCAAGGCGTCGGCCATCTAGTCGTCACCTGCCCGTCACGGCATTACCACCCGCACGCCACACCCCGCTCCTAGGTTGACCTGGTGAGAGCCGCGAACTCGAGGAGCCTGCGATGACCACCGCCCCTGACCGACGGACCCTGCTCCCGCTCGGCCCCGCGAGCGGCCCGCACGGATCCCGCAGCGCGATGACCTGCCACTACCGGTGTGGCGACGCCTGCGACCAGCCGGTTCCCAACACGTCGGACACCGGGCACATCCGGGACGAGATCACCCGCGCCCTCGGCCGGCGGTCCCTCCTCCGCGGCGCCGCGCTCGGAGCCGGAGGACTTGCCCTGGGCGGCCTCGCCGGCCAGTCGGCCGCCGCAGCCGTGGAGGGCGCCGCGAGCACCCGCAGCCTGGCCGCTGCCTCCTTCACCCCGGTGCGCCCGAACAAGCGCGACGCCCTCGTGGTCCCGGACGGCTTCAGGCACGACGTCCTCATCCGCTGGGGCGACCCCGTCGTCGCGGGAGCCCCGGCCTTCGACGTGAACGCCCAGACCCCCGAGGCTGCGGCCCGGCAGTTCGGCTACAACTGCGACTACATCGGCCTGATCGAGCTCGAGAAGGAGAAGGACCGCGCCCTCCTCGTCGTCAACCACGAGTACACCAGCGAGCCGCTGATGCACCCGGCCGGCCGGTACGACAGCGCGACGGTGGCGCGGATCGCCATGGCGTCCCACGGGATGAGCGTCGTCAAGGTACGGCGTGGCAAGGTTCCCGGTTCCTGGCTGGTCGTCGACCCCGGCAACTCGAAGCAGAACCGGCGGATCACGGCCAGCACCCCCATGCGGGTGGTAGGGCCGGCGTCCGGGGACCCTCGTCTGCGCACCAGCGCCGACCCCACGGGCAAGACCGTGCTCGGCACCCTCAACAACTGCGCCGGCGGCATGACCCCGTGGGGCACGATCCTCACCGGCGAGGAGAACTTCAACGGCTACTTCGACAAGTCCGGCGAGCTCGATGCGCGCTACACGACGTCGTATGCGCGGTACGGCCTCTCCGGCACCGGCCGGGGCTGGAGCGAGGTCGACCCCAGGTTCGACCTCAGCACGGAGCCGCACGAGCCGTTCCGGTTCGGATGGATCGTCGAGGTGGACCCGCTCAAGCCAGACTCGACGCCGCGCAAGCAGACGATGCTCGGCCGGTTCAAGCATGAGGGCGCCAACGTCGCGATCGCCCCGAACGGGCGGGCCGTCGCCTACATGGGCGACGACGAGCGCGGCGACTACATGTACAAGTTCGTGTCGCGCGACCGCTACGAGCCGAGCGGTCGCAAGGGCGCTCGCAAGCACAACCTGACGTTGCTGCAGCACGGCACCCTGTTCGTCGCGCGCTTCACCGGCGACGGCACCGAGGACGGCGAGTACGACGGCACGGGCGAGTGGATCCCCCTCGCGTCCGACACCACGTCGTTCGTCGAGGGCATGAGCGTCGCGGACGTCCTGATCGACACCCGGCTGGCCGCCGACACGGTGTCGCCGACACGGATGGACCGGCCCGAGGACGTCGAGCCGAACCGGGTCAACGGCAAGGTCTATGCCGCCCTCACGAACAACGCCCAGCGCGGCACCACGCACCCCGTGGACGAGGCGAACCCGCTGGCGACCTCGATGACGCGGTCGGCGATCGGCGAGCCGCTGACGCCCACTGCCGGCAACCGCAACGGCTACGTCCTGGAGCTGACACCCGGCAACGACAACCACGCGTCCCGGACGTTCACCTGGGACCTCATGCTGGTGTGTGGTGACCCCGAGGCGCAGGAGACCTACTTCGCCGGGTTCGACAAGTCACGGGTCAGCCCGATCAGCTGCCCCGACAACGTCGCGTTCGACCGGGAGGGCAACCTCTGGGTCTCCACGGACGGCAACATGCTGGGCTCGAACGACGGCGTCTTCCGGGTGCCGGTCTCCGGACCGTCGCGAGGCCACGTGCAGCAGTTCCTCACGGTTCCTCGCGGCGCCGAGGCCTGCGGCCCGCTCCTCACCCGCGACAGCCGCTCCCTCTTTATCGCGGTACAGCACCCCGGCGAGGTCGACGGCGCGACGTTCGAGGCGCCGGCCAGCACCTGGCCGCACAGCGACGACTTCCCCCGCCCGTCGGTCTGTGTGGCCTACCGCACCCGTTGAGTTGTTGAGTTGCGCCCCCCGCCGGCTCCAGTTGCGCGTGGCTCCGGCCGCCGATGACGCGACTCAATGCGGCGGGGGGCGCGACTCAACGCGGCGGGAGGCCCAACTCAACGCTCAGGTGGAGCGGGTGGCGACGATGTCGGCGAACCGCTCCAGTGCCTCACGGACCGGGCCCGGCGGGAGGACGCCCAGGAGGGCCTTGGCCTCCTCGGCGCGGGCCACCACGTAGTCGCGGGCCTCGCCCAGCGCCGGGTGCTTGCGGAGCAGGTCGAGTGCCTCCGCGTGCCGGTCGTCGTCGGTGAGGTCGCCCGCCAGCAGCTCGAGCAGCCGGGCGTCCTCCGGTTCGGGAGACGCCTGGGCCATCAGCACCGGCAGCGTCGGGACCCCTTCGCGCAGGTCCGTGCCGGGGGTCTTGCCGGACTCGTCGGTGTCGGAGGCGATGTCGAGGATGTCGTCGGAGAGCTGGAAGGCCGACCCGACGATCTCGCCGTACGCCGTGAGCGCGTCCTCGACCTCACGGCTGGCACCGCCGAAACGTGCGCCGTACCTCGCCGACGTGGCGATCAGCGAGCCCGTCTTGCCCGCGACGACCTCGAGGTAGTGGGCCAGCGGGTCCTCGCCGGGCGCCGGCTGGACGGTCTCGAGGATCTGGCCCTCCACGAGGTGGGTGAAGGTCTGGGCCTGGATCCGGACGGCGTCCGGACCGAGCTCTGCCGTCAGCTCGCTGGACTTCGAGAACAGGAAGTCACCGGTGAGGATGGCGACGTGGTTGTCCCAGCGGGCGTTGGCGGACTCCGCACCGCGTCGCAGCGCGGCCTCGTCCATGACGTCGTCGTGGTAGAGCGACGCCAGGTGGGTCAGCTCGACCACACAGGCTGCGGTGATCACCTCGTCGGAGTCGGGGTGGCTCCCTGTCTCCGCGGCCAGCAGCACCAGCAGGGGGCGGAACCGCTTGCCACCGGCCTCCATGAGGTGGCTGGCCGCCTCGGTCACGAAGCCGGCCCGGCTCCGCACGTGACCGGCGAGAGCGGCCTCGACGGCCAGCATGCGCGTCTCGAGACGCTCCGCGAGCGCTTCGTCGGTGACCGGCATCGCCAGCCCAGCTGTGTTCACCTGATGAATTCTCCCGCACGAGCCGCGAGATCGAGCACCGGGCCGGGGATCACTCCGAGCGCGAGCGTCGCCGCAGCACTGATCGCGATCGTCGTGGCGGTCAGCACCGAGGGGTGGGTGACGCGCGGCGGCTCGACGCCGGGCTGGCTGAAGAACATCAGCACGATCACCCGAACGTAGAAGAACACCGAGATGATGCTGGCCGCGATGGCCACGACGACGACCGGCCAGGCATCAGCCGAGAGCGCCACCGCGAAGACTGCCCACTTGCCGATGAAACCGGAGGTGAGCGGGATGCCAGCCATGGCCAGCAGGAAGAAGGCGAACACGCCTGCCACCATCGGCGACTCCTTGCCCAGGCCCGCCCAGCGGGCCAGGTGGGTCTGCTCGCCGCCGGAGTCGCGGACGACCGTCACGACGGCGAACGCGCCGAGCGTCGCGAAGCCGTACGACACGAGGTAGAACAAGACGGCCTGCAGCGACGTGATCTCGCCGATGGCCAGGTCGGTGCTGCTCTGGACTCCGAGCACACCGGTCAGGATGAAGCCCGAGTGGGCCACGGAGGAGTAGGCCAGCATCCGCTTCACGTCGGACTGGGCGATCGCGACGAGCGATCCGACGAGCATGGTGAGGATGGCGATCACCCACATCATCGGCTGCCAGCTCCAGCGGTCGGCGCCGAAGGCGACGTAGAAGAGCCGCATCAAGGCACCGAAGGCGGCCACCTTGGTCGCCACGGACATGAAGGCAGTGACGGCGGTGGGGGCACCCTGGTAGGCGTCGGGGGTCCAGCCCTGGAACGGCGCGGCGCCGACCTTGAAGAAGAGGCCCACCGCGAGCATGCCCATGCCGATCAGCAGCAGCGACCGGTTGCCGAGGTCGTTGCGGACCGCCTCGTTGATCGCGGCGAACTCCATCGAGCCGGCGAAGCCGTAGACCAGGGCGATGCCGTAGAGGAAGAAGCCGGAGGAGAAGGCGCCGAGCAGGAAGTACTTGAGGGCGGCTTCCTGGCTGAGCAGGCGGCGGCGCCGCGCGAGCCCGCACAGCAGGTAGAGCGGAAGGGAGAAGACCTCGAGCGCGACGAACATCGTGAGCAGGTCGTTGGAGGCCGGGAACAGCATCATGCCGCCGACGGCGAACATGAGCAGCGGGTAGACCTCGGTGTGGTCGAGACCGGACGTCGACGCCTGGCGCTCGGCCTCGGTGCCCGGCAGCGCAGCCGCCTGGCCCGCGAAGGCGGAGACCCCACCCTCGAGGTGCCGCTCGGCGAAGAGCAGCACTCCCCCGATCGCGAAGACCAGGATCACGCCCCACAGGAAGATCGTCGGGCCGTCGATCGCGATCGTGCCGCTGGCGGCGATCAGCCCGCGCGCCTCACCGTCCCCCAGCACCTTCAGGTCGCGACCGACCATGACGGTGCCGACGAGGGCGGCCGCGAGTCCCGCCACGGCCAGGACGGTCTGGGCCAGGTAGCGACGCTGGCGGGGCAGGAACGCCTCGACCAGGACACCGGCGCAGGCGACGCCGAAGACCAGGAGCAGCGGCCACAGCTCGGCGTACTCGATCTGCGGCTTGACGAACTCGTTCACTGGTGGCCTTCCTCAGCCGTGTCATGCCCACCGGGGGGTACGACGGGGGCGTCGTCGGTCACGCCCACCTGCTGGAGCGTGTCGTCGACGTTGGGGTTGATCACGTCGAGCAACGGCATCGGGTAGAAGCCGAAGAGGACCAGCGCCAGCAGCAACGGCGCCAGGACCCCGACCTCGCGCTTGTCCAGGTCGGTGACAGCCGCGAACTCCGGACGCAACGGCCCGGTCATCGTCCGCTGGTACATCCACAGCGCGTAGATCGCGGCCAGCACGATGGCGGTCACGGCCACGGCTCCCACCCACCACGCGTAGTCGAAGGCGGCGATGATCACGAGCATCTCGGACACGAAGGGCGAGAGGCCCGGAAGGCCACAGGCCGCCAGACCTGCGATCAGCAGGGCACCCGCCATGATCGGCGCCGTCTTCTCGATGCCGCCCATCTGGCTGATCAGCGGCGTCCCGCTCCGGCGGATGAGGAAGCCGGCGACGAGGAACAGCGCGGCCGTCGCGATGCCGTGGTTGACCATGTAGAGGATCGCACCGGCACTGCCCTGGCTGTTGAACACGAAGATCCCGAGCACGATGAACCCGAAGTGGCTCAGCGACGTGAGGCCGATCAGGCGCAGCAGGTCGTCCTGGCCGATGGCGACCAGGGCGCCGTAGACGATCGAGATCAGCGCCAGCACCACCACGACGGGGGTGGCCCACTGCGAGGCCTCAGGCAGCACGCCCAGACAGATCCGCAACATGCCGAACGTGCCGATCTTGTCGAGGATGCAGACGAGCAGCACGCTGGTGCCGGTCGTGGCCTTCTCGGTGG
The DNA here is from genome assembly GCA_963834235.1 of uncultured Actinomycetota bacterium. Taxonomy (GTDB): domain Bacteria; phylum Actinomycetota; class Actinomycetes; order Propionibacteriales; family Nocardioidaceae; genus Nocardioides. The sequence goes on along the minus strand of CAWIAS010000006.1, from coordinate 93,219 downwards.
TGTCCGCGAGCCAGGTGTGGACCGGGAACATCGGAGCCTTGATCGCGAAGGCGATGAAGAAGCCGACGAACAGCCAGCGTTCGGCGGTGGTGGACATGTCGAGCTCGGCGAGCTCCGAGATGAGGTAGGTCGGCTGGCCGGCCTGGGCAGAGACGACGTAGAGGCCGATCACCGAGCCGAGCATGATCAGCCCACCGGCGAGCTGGTAGATCAGGAACTTCATGGCCGCCCGGCTGCGACCGGGTCTCCCGAAGCCGCCGATGAGGAAGTAGGCCGGGATCAGCGTCGCCTCGAAGACGACGTAGAACAAGAAGACGTCGGTGGCCGCGAAGACCGCGACCGACAAGGCCTCGAGGGCGAGGACCCAGGCGAAGAACAACCGGGCACTGCCCTCGTCCGCCTCGTGCCAGGACGCGAGCATCACGACCGGCACCAGGACCACGGTGAGCAGGATCATCAGCAGACCGAGGCCGTCGACCCCCACCGCATAGTGGGCCCCGAAGACGGTGATCCACTCGTGCTGCTCGGTGAACTGCATGCCGTCGCCCAGGCGGTAGGCGCTGGCCATGACGACGGCGCCGACCAGGGTGAGCCCGGCGATGCCGAGGCCAACCTTCTTGGGCAGGTCCGTACCGCTGGGCAGGAACGCCGTCAGGACGGCACCCGCGAGCGGCACCAGGATCAGGGCGGTGAGCCAAGGGAACTCATTCATGCGAGGTTCACCGCCAGGAGGGCAAGGACGACGAGGAGGACGCCGGCGAGGATGGACAGGGCGTAGGAGCGAACGAAGCCGTTCTGCACCTTCCGGAGCTGGTGGGCGAGGCCACCGACCGCGAGGGAGCCACCCTCGACCACCCCGTCGACGCCGTGGCGGTCGGCGGTGGCGAGCCCGCTGACCACGTGGCGGCCGGGGGTGATCACCAACGTGTCGTTGATGGCGTCGCCGTAGAGGTCGGCGCGGGCCGCCCGGGTCGCGAAGGAGACGTCGGTCGGGGCTTCCCGCGGCACCGGGCGCTTGCCGACGGTGAACCAGGCGGTGGCCACGCCGATGGCCACGGTCGCGGTCACGATGGCGGTGATGAGCAGCGCCGGCAGCGGAGGCTCGTGGTGCTCGGCGACCCCGGTGACCGGCGCCAGGAACTCCACGATCCAGTCACCGATCAGCATCACGCCGCCGAGGACGGACAGCCCGGCGAGCACGATCAGCGGGATGGTCATCACCCTGGGCGACTCGTGCGGCTTGGCACCCTGCTCCCAGCGCTGGTTGGTGAAGAACGTCATCAGCATCATCCGGGTCATGTAGAAGCCCGTGATGCCGGCGCCGAGCAGGGCCAGGAGCCCGACCAGCCAGTTCTCGGCGAGCGCGGTCTCGATGATCTTGTCCTTCGACCAGAAGCCGGAGAAGCCGGGGAACCCGATGATCGCCAGGTAACCCATCGCAAAGGTCACGAACGTGACGGGCAGCATCTTCTGGAGCACGCCGTAGTGCCGCATGTCGACGTCGTCGTCCATGGCGTGCATGACCGAGCCAGCGCCGAGGAACATGTTGGCCTTGAAGAAGCCGTGCGTCAGCAGGTGGAAGATCGCGAACGCGTAGCCGGCGACCCCGAGCCCGGCACCGAGCATCATGTAGCCGATCTGGCTCATCGTGGAGCCGGCGAGGGCCTTCTTGATGTCGTCCTTGGCGCAACCGATGATCGCGCCCCAGAGGAGCGTCACCACGGCCACGACCACGACCGCGGTCTGGGCGTGCGGGGCGAGCTCGAAGATGAAGTTGGAGCGGACGATCAGGTAGACGCCCGCGGTGACCATGGTCGCCGCGTGGATCAGGGCCGACACCGGGGTCGGACCCTCCATCGCGTCGAGCAGCCACGACTGCAGGGGCACCTGGGCCGACTTGCCACAGGCCGCGAGCAGCAGGAGCAGGCCGAGCGCGGTCAACGCGTCGTCGGAGCTGTCGCCGGCGACGGCACTGATGCCCTCGAAGTCGGTGGTGCCGAAGGTCACGAACATCAACGCGATCGCGAGGGAAAGCCCGATGTCACCGACGCGGTTGATGACGAAGGCCTTCTTCGCCGCGGTGGCCGCCGAGTGCTTGTGCTGCCAGAAGCCGATCAGCAGGTACGACGCCAGGCCGACGCCCTCCCAGCCCAGGAACAGACCGAGGTAGTTGGCCGACATGACCAGCATCAGCATCGCGGCCACGAACAGGTTGAGGTAGCCGAAGAAGCGGCGACGGCGCTCGTCGTGCTCCATGTAGCCGATGGAGTAGATGTGGATCAGCGACCCGACGCCGGTGATCAGCAGCAGGAACAGCGCCGTCAGCGGGTCGTAGAGCAGGTTCAGGTCGACAGTGAGGCCAGCGGTCTCGAACCAGGTGAAGAGGTGCTGGTCGATCTGGCGCTCCTCCTCGCCCCGGCCCAGGAGCTGGAGGAACATCACCAGGCTCAGGACGAACGAGCCGAGCGGCAGGGCGGTGCCGAGCAGGTGGCCCCATCGGTTCAGGGCCCGCGGGAACAGGGCGCCGCCCACCAGCAGCACCACGGCGCCGGCCAGCGGCAGGCCGATGACCAGCCAGAGCAGGGAGAACACCCCGTCTGCCGTGCTCGGGTCGACGACAGGGATGGCGTGTCCGCCTTCGGCGGCAAGCGTGAGCATCTGCGCAGTCACTCCAGGTACCTCAGTACTTCAGCAGGCTCGCGTCGTCGACCGAGGCCGATCGACGGGTCCGGAAGATGGTCATGATGATGGCCAGGCCGACCACGACCTCGGCGGCAGCCACGACCATCACGAAGAAGGCGGCGATCTGCCCGTCGAGGTTGCCGTGCTGCTTGGCGAAGGTCACCAGCGCGAGGTTGCAGGCGTTGAGCATCAGCTCGATGCACATGAACACCACGATGGCGTTGCGCCGCACCAGCACCCCGACCGAGCCGATGGTGAACAGGATGGCCGAGAGGACGATGTACTCGTTCATCGATCATCATCCTCCTCGGTGGAGGCGGTCGCGCCGGCCTTGCCGGTACGCCGGCCCTCACCCTCGGCGGTCGAGATCCCGCCCAGCTGCTCCTGGACGACCTCGATGTCGTCGGCCAGCGCGGGCGCGGAGCGGACGGTGCCGCGCGAGGCCAGCACCCGGGACACCGAGATCTCGGAGGCGGTGCCGTCGGGCAGCAGGGCCGGGGTGTCGACGGCGTTGTGGCGTGCGTAGACCCCGGGGGACGGCAGCGGACCGGGGTGCTTGCCCGACTCTGCGTAGTCCTGCATCCGCTGGGCGGCGAGGGCCGCCTGACCGGGCTTGGGGGTCAGGCGCTCGCGGTGAGCGAGCACCATGGCACCGATCGCGGCGGTGATCAGCAGGGCGCTGGTGGTCTCGAACGCGAACACGTAGCGCGAGAACAGGATGCTGGCGAGGCCCTGGATGTTGCCACCCTCGTTGGCGTCCTCCAGGCCGACGACCGTCCCCAGGGACACCTGACCGAGGGCGATCACGAGAACCAGGCCGAGGGTGAGCCCGAAGACCGTCGCCAGGACGCGCTGGCCCTTGATCGTCTCGACCACCGAGTCGGAGGCGTCCACGCCGACCAGCATCAGCACGAACAGGAACAGCATCAGGATCGCGCCCGTGTAGACGATGATCTGCACCGCGAACAGGAACGGCGCGTCGAGGACGGCGTACAGGACGGCCAGGCTGATCATCACCACGGCGAGCAGCAGGGCGGCGTGGACGGCCTTGCGCACGAACAGGATTCCGAGCGCGGCGACCACCATGATCGGGGCCAGGATCCAGAAGGTCATTCCGACGTCCTCTCCTGGGGTGCGGAGAATGTGCCCCGGTAGTAGTCGCCCTCGTCGTCACCCAGCAGCATCGGGTGCGGCGGCTGCTCCATGCCAGGCAGCAGCGGCGCAAGCAGGTCGGACTTCTCGAAGATCAGGTCGGTCCGGTTGTCGTCGGCGAGCTCGTACTCGTTGGTCATCGTCAGCGCCCGCGTCGGGCAGGCCTCGATGCACAGCCCGCAGAGGATGCACCGCAGGTAGTTGATCTGGTAGACGCGGCCGTAGCGCTCCCCTGGGCTGAAGCGTTCATCCTCGGTGTTGGAGGCACCCTCGACGTAGATGGCGTCGGCCGGGCACGCCCACGCGCACAGCTCGCAGCCGATGCACTTCTCCAGGCCGTCCGGCCAGCGGTTGAGCTGGTGGCGCCCGTGGAAGCGGGGCGCGGTCGGCATCTTCTCGAAGGGGTACTGCTCCGTGACGACCTTGCGGAACATCGTGCGGAAGGTGACCCCGAAGCCCGCGACCGGGTCCCAGAACTGCTCCTTGAGGCCCTTGCCTCCGGATGACTCGGCCATCAGATCTCCTCACCGGTGGTGGACGTGGTAGCCGTCACCGGCGCACTCTTCTCGAACACGAGGGGCTGGGCCGCGCCCCGGACGGCGCCGCCCGTCGGCATCGGCGGGACCGGGAAGCCGCCGGCGTACGGGTCGGCCGACCGGGCCGCTTCCTCCTCCGCCTCGGCGAGTGCCGACTCCTCGGCCTCGCCCACGAAGAACAGGACCAGGAACAGCACGGCGAGGACGCCGATCCCGGCGAGGAGGTACTGACGGTCGATACCGCCGTCCAGGGAAATGGTGCGGATCGTCGCGACGGCGATGATCCACAGCAGCGAGATCGGGATCAGCCGCTTCCAGCCGAAGGCCATGAACTGGTCGTAGCGGAGCCGCGGCAGGGAGCCCCGGAGCCAGATGAACGCGAAGATGAAGATGAAGACCTTGCCGAAGAACCACAGCACCGGCCAGTAGCCCTCGTTGGCGCCCGGCCAGAGGTGGACCAGGCCCCAGGGCGCGGACCAGCCACCGAGGAACAGCGTGGTGGCCACCGCCGAGACGGTCGCCATGTTGATGTACTCGGCGAGGAAGAACAGCGCGAACTTCAGGCTGGAGTACTCGGTGTGGAAACCGCCGACGAGCTCACCCTCGGCCTCGGGGAGGTCGAAGGGCGCGCGGTTGGTCTCGCCCACCATGGAGATCATGTAGATCACGAACGACGGGACCAGGATCAGGCCGAACCACAGGTCGTCCTGGGCGGCCACGATCGCGGACGTGGACATCGACCCGGCGTACAGGAAGACCGCGACGAGCGCGAGGCCCATCGCGACCTCGTAGGAGATCATCTGCGCGCTGGACCGCAGACCACCGAGCAGGGAGTACGTCGACCCGCTCGACCAGCCACCCAGCACGATGCCGTAGATGCCGATGGAGGCGATCGCGAGCACGAACAGCACGGCGACCGGCATGTCGGTGAGCTGGAGCGGAGTGGTGCGGTCGCTGAAAGGTACGTCGACGACGGGACCGAACGGGATCACGGCGAAGGCGACGAACGCCGGGACGACCGCGATCACGGGGGCGATGAAGTAGACCAGCTTGTCGGCGGCCTTCGGGGTGATGTCTTCCTTGAGCGCCAGCTTCACGCCGTCCGCGAGGGACTGGAGCAACCCGAACGGGCCGTGCACGTTGGGGCCGATCCGGTGTTGCATCCGAGCCACGACCCGGCGCTCCAGCCAGATGTTGAACAGCGTGAGCAGGACCAGCACCAGGAAGATCAGCACGGCCTTGATCAGGATCAGCCACCAGGGGTCCTTGCCGAACGCCGACAGGTCGTCGGCGGCCAGGACGGTGACCAGCGTGGGGATCGTGTCGATCGAGGTCACTGGTGGGCTCCCTTCACGGTGACGAGACTTCCGGGGGAGGCGACGTCGGCGAGGACGCCGTTGCCGACCGAGTTGGCCGGCACCCAGACCGTGCGCTCGGCGATGTCAGCGATCTCGGCGGGCAGCGTGAGGGACCCGCGGTCCCCGGTGATCGTGACCATCTCGCCGAGCTCGTCGAAGGTCGCAGCCGACACCCGGGCCACCGGCATCCGCGAGGTCGCACGGAGGTGGGGCTCGCCGTCCTGCAGGGAACCGTTGTCGAGCATCTGCTTCCAGGTCGCCAGGGCGAAGGAGTCGGCCGATCCGCCCGGGAGGGTCTCGACAGGCTCGACCGACGTCTGGTCGACGCCCGATCCAGAGCCCAGCGCTGGGCGCTCGCCGTCCCAGCCGCCGACCTGCTCCAGCTCGATCCGGACCTCGGCGACGGTGCGGAATCCGAGGGAGGAACCGAGCTCCTCGGCGATGCCGGCGAGGATGCGCAGGTCGGGCAGCGAGGCCGGGTTGGTGAAGACGGCGTCGAAGGACCGCAGTCGGCCCTCCCAGTTGACGAACGTCCCGGCCTTGTCGCTGACGGGTGCGACCGGGAACACGACGTCTGCGGCGCGGGTGACGTCGGTCTCGCGGAGCTCGAGCGCCACCACGAACCGGGCGGCCTCGACCGCAGCGCGAGTCGCCGCCGGATCGGCGGTGTCGTCGGGGTCCACGCCACCGATGACGAGCCCACCGATCTCACCGGCCACCAGGGCGGCGACGATGCCATCGGCGTCGCGGCCGGCGTGGTCGGGCAGAGTCTCGGCTCCCCAGGCCGTCGCGAGATCGACCCGGGCCGACGCGTCGGCAACCGGACGGCCGCCCGGCAGCAGACTGGGCAGGCAGCCGGTCTCGAGCGCACCACGCTCTCCGGCGCGACGCGGGATCCACGCGAGGCGGGCTCCGGTCGTCCGGGCGAGGGCGGCCGCAGCGGTCAGGGCTCCGGGCGAGGTCGCGAGCCGCTCGCCCACGAGGATCAGCCCACCCCCGTCGAGTGCCGTCTCGCCGTCATCGGCCAGAGCAGTCAGCGCCGCCGCCTCGTCGCCGGGTCGGGTCGCGATCAGCCGGCCATCCATCTTGGCGAGGCCACGCGAGGCGAACGGCGCGATGGACACGATCCGGGTGCCGCCGCGCGAGGCCTTGCGGAGCCGCAGGAAGACGGCGCCGGCTTCGTCCTCCGGCTCCAGCCCGGCCAGGACGACGATCGACGCGGTCTCGAGGTCGGCGTACGACACCGGACGGCGCAGCACCACCTCGGCAGCGAGGAACGACTCCTCCTCCGCCGACAACGGGCGGGCGCGGAAGTCGATGTCGTTGGTGCCGAGCGCCAGCCGAGCGAACTTGCCGTAGGCGTAGGCGTCCTCGGCGGTGACCCGCCCACCCGTGAGCACGGCGGAGGCACCGGCGGCGCGGAGGCCACGCGCGGCGACGGTGAACGCCTCGGGCCACGACGCGGGACGGAGGGACCCGTCCTCGTCGCGGACCTGGGGGTAGGTGAGCCGGTCCGGACTCGTCGCGTAGGCGAACGCGAAACGGTCCTTGTCGGTGATCCACTCCTCGTTGACCTCGGGGTCGTTGCCGGCGAGGCGGCGCATGACCTTGCCCCGGCGGTGGTCGACACGGATGGCGGAGCCGCAGGCGTCGTGCTCCGCGATCGCGGGCGTGGAGACCAGGTCGAACGGGCGGGACCGGAACCGGTAGTCGGCCGAGGTGAGGGCACCGACCGGGCAGATCTGGATGGTGTTGCCCGAGAAGTACGACTCGAACGGTTCCTTCTCGTAGATGCCCACCTGCTGCAGGGCGCCTCGTTCGAGGAGCTCGATGAACGGGTCGCCGGCGATCTGCGAGGAGAACCGGGTGCAGCGGGCGCACAGCACACACCGCTCGCGGTCCAGGAGCACCTGGGCGGAGATGTTGATCGGCTTGGGGAAGGTGCGCTTCACACCTTCGAACCGGGTCTCGCCGCGGCCGTTGGACATGGCCTGGTTCTGGAGGGGGCACTCGCCACCCTTGTCGCAGACCGGGCAGTCGAGGGGGTGGTTGATCAGGAGGAACTCCATGATCCCCTCCTGCGCCTTGGCCGCCACGGGGTTGGTGGCCTGGGTCTCCACGACCATGCCCTCGGCGACGGGGAGCGTGCACGACGCCTGCGGCTTCGGGAAGCCGCGCCCGTTGCCGGCGTCAGGGACCTCCACCAGGCACTGGCGGCAGGCGCCGACGGGTGCGAGGAGCGGGTGGTCGCAGAAGCGCGGGATCGCGACGCCGACCTGCTCGGCCGCGCGGATCACCAGGGTGTCCTTGGGGACGCTCACCGCGATGCCGTCGATGGTCACGTTGACCGTCTCCACGGCGGTCTTCTCGGGCGCCTTGTCGGTCGTCGTCATGCCGTGGCTCCAGCAGGGGCGAAGAGGGTCGATGCGGCGGCGTCGAACGGGCAGCCGCCGTGGCTCAGGTGGGCGAGGTACTCGTCGCGGAAGTACTCGATCGAGCTCGAGATCGGGCTGACGGCACCGTCGGCGAGCGCGCAGAAGGAGCGGCCCATGATGTTGTCGCACTGGTCAAGGAGGAGCTCGAGGTCCGCCTCGCTGCCCTGGCCCTGCTCGAGCCGGGCCAGCGTCTGCACCAGCCACCACGTGCCCTCGCGGCACGGGGTGCACTTGCCGCAGGACTCGTGCTTGTAGAACTCGGTCCAGCGAAGGACGGCCCGGACGACGCAGGTGGTCTCGTCGAACAGCTGGAGGGCGCGGGTGCCGAGCATGGAGCCGGCGGCTCCCACCGCCTCGAAGTCGAGCGGGACGTCGAGGTGCTCGGCGGTCAACAGCGGAGTGCTGGAGCCGCCCGGCGTCCAGAACTTCAGCTCGTGGCCCTCGCGCATGCCACCGGCGAGGTCGATCAGCTCGCGCAGCGTGATGCCGAGCGGTGCTTCGTACTGGCCGGGCTTCGTGACGTGGCCGGACAGGGAGAAGATGCCGTAGCCCTTGGACTTCTCGGTGCCCATGGAGGCGAACCAGGCGTGACCGTGCTCGATGATGCTGGGTACGGAGGCGATCGACTCGACGTTGTTGATCACCGTCGGGCTGGCGTAGAGCCCGGCAACGGCCGGGAACGGCGGACGGAGACGAGGTTGGCCGCGGCGCCCCTCGAGGGAGTCGAGCAGTGCGGTCTCCTCGCCACAGATGTAGGCACCGGCGCCGGCGTGGATGACCAGATCGAGGTCGTACCCCGACCCGTGGATGTCCTGGCCGAGGTGACCGGCGAGGTAGGCCTCCTGGACGGCGCGCTGGAGACGTCGTACGACGTGGAGAACCTCGCCGCGCACGTAGATGAACGCGGTGTTGGCGCGGATGGCGTAGGAGCTGATGATCACGCCCTCGATGAGGGTGTGCGGGCTGGCCATCATCAGCGGGACGTCCTTGCAGGTGCCCGGCTCCGACTCGTCGGCGTTGACCACGAGGTACTTCGGCTTGGGGTTGTCCTGCGGGATGAAGCCCCACTTCATGCCGGTCGGGAACCCGGCGCCACCGCGGCCGCGGAGCCCGGACTCCTTGACCTCCTCGATGACGGCGTCCTGGGGCATCCCGAGCGCTTTCCTGAGCGCGCCGTAGCCACCCTGCGACTCGTAGCCCGCGAGGGTCCAGCTGCGCTCGTCGCCCCAGTTGTCGGTGAGGACCGGGGTCAGTGTGTCAGCCACGGAGTGCCCTCATTCCGGTTGTTGAGGAGCGAGCTGAGCGAGCGTCTCGAAACACCATCAGCCCTCCTCCTTGCCCTTCTCCTGCACGGTCTCGGTCTCGGCCCGGCCGGTGTCGGCCTGCTGGGCGGCCTCGGTCTTGGTGTCCGCGCCGGTGCCGGTGCTCGAAGAGTCGGTGTCGGCGGAGGGGGCGGTCCAGCCGCGCTCGCGAGCCAGGTTCAGACCGACCAGGCTGGCGTGACCGGCGGACGGCCCTTCGTCGGCGAGCTCATCGGGGAAACCGGCGAGCACCCGCTCGGCCTCGCGCCACGTGCAGAGCTTCGGGCCGCGGGTCGAGTGGACGTCGGTGCCCGAGCGCAGGTCGTCGACCAGCTGGGTGGCGGACTCGGGGGTCATGTTGTCCATGAACTCCCAGTTGACGGTCATCACCGGGGCGTAGTCGCACGCCGCGTTGCACTCGATGTGCTCCAGCGTGATCGTCTTGCCCCCTCCCTCGCTCGGCGTGGTCTCGTCGTTGCCGACGTCGAGGTGGTCCTTGAGCCGCTCGAAGATGACGTCTCCGCCCATCACCGCGCAGAGCGTGTTGGTGCAGACACCCACGTGGTAGTCGCCGACCGGCTTGCGCTTGTACATCGTGTAGAAGGTGGCGACACCGCTCACCTCGGCGGCGCTGATGCCGAGGACGTCGGCGCAGGCCTCGATGCCCTCCGGGGTGATCTTGCCCTCGACGGACTGCACGAGGTGCAGCATCGGCAGCAGACCCGAGCGGGCCTCCGGGTAGCGCGCCGCGATCTCGTGGAGCTCGGCGTAGGTCTTGTCGTCGAGTGCGTTCACCTGTCCACGCCCCCCATCACGGGATCGATGGAGGCGATGGCGACGATGATGTCGGCGACCATGCCGCCCTCGCTCATGACGCTGGTGGCCTGGAGGTTGGTGAACGACGGGTCGCGGAAGTGGGCCCGGAACGGGCGGGTGCCGCCGTCGGACACGACGTGCGCGCCGAGCTCGCCGCGCGGGGACTCCACCGGCACGTAGGCCTGCCCGGCGGGGACCCGGAAGCCCTCGGTGACCAGCTTGAAGTGGTGGATGAGAGCCTCCATCGACTCGCCCATGATGTGCCGGATGTGGTCGAGGCTGTTGCCCATGCCGTCGGAGCCGATCGAGAGCTGGCTGGGCCAGGCGATCTTCTTGTCGGCGACCATCACCGGCGCTCCTTCGAGCCCGGCCAGACGCTCGGCAGCCTGCTCGACGATCTTCAGCGACTCCGACATCTCGGCGAGCCGGACCCGGAAGCGACCGTAGGAGTCGCACGTGTCCCAGGTCTGGACCTCGAAGTCGTAGGTCTCGTAGCCGCAGTAGGGCTGGGTCTTGCGGAGGTCCCAGGGATAGCCGGCCGAGCGCAGCGGCGGGCCGGTGAGCCCCAGGGCCAGGCAGCCCGACAGGTCGAGGTGGCCGATGTCGACCAGGCGGGCCTTGAAGATGGGGTTGGCGTTGCAGAGGGCGGCGTACTCCGGGAGGCGCTTCTTCATCAGCGCCACGAAGTCGCGGATCTCGTCGAGGGCCCCCGGAGGCAGGTCCTGGGCGACACCGCCGGGGCGGATGAAGGCGTGGTTCATCCGCAGGCCGGTGATCAGCTCGAACAGGTCGAGGACCAGCTCCCGCTCGCGGAAGCCGATCGTCATCACCGTCAGGGCGCCGATCTCCATGCCGCCGGTCGCGATGCAGACCAGGTGGGAGGAGATCCGGTTGAGCTCCATGAGCAGGACCCTCATGACCTGGGCCTTCTCGGGGATGTCGTCCTCGATGTCGAGGAGTCGCTCGACGCCCAGGGCGTACGTCGCCTCGTTGAAGAACGGCGCGAGGTAGTCCATCCGGGTGCAGAACGTGGTGCCCTGCACCCAGGTGCGGTACTCCATGTTCTTCTCGATGCCGGTGTGCAGGTAGCCGATGCCGCAGCGGGCCTCGGTCACGGTCTCGCCCTCGAGCTCGAGGATCAGCCGCAGCACGCCGTGCGTGCTGGGGTGCTGCGGTCCCATGTTGACGACGACGCGTTCCTCGGCCTCCTCGGCCAGGCCCTGGGTGATGGAGTCCCAGTCCTGCCCGGTGACGGTGAAGACCTTGCCGTCGCTGGTCTCCGAGGACCCGGCGTACATGTCGTTGGTGGTGGTCATGAGTAGGACCTCCGCTCGTCGGGCGGCGGGATCGAGCCGCCCTTGTACTCCACGGGGATGCCACCCAGTGGGTAGTCCTTGCGCTGCGGGTGACCGGGCCAGTCGTCCGGCATCAGGATGCGGGTGAGCGCCGGGTGACCGTCGAAGACGATGCCGAACATGTCCCACGTCTCGCGCTCGTGCCAGTCGTTGGTGGGGTAGATGCTCGACCAGGCTCGGGATGTGCGGATCGGCGTCGGGGGCGGCGACCTCGAGGCGGACCCGGCGGTTGTGGGTCATCGAGAGCAGGTGGTAGACCGCGTGCAGCTCGCGACCGGTGTCGTCGGGGTAGTGCACGCCGCTGACGCCCGCGCAGAGCTCGAAGCGAAGCGCCTCCTCGTCGCGGAGCATCTGCGCCACGAAGGGCAGGTCCTCGCGGCGGACGTGGAACGTGATCTCGCCGCGGTGGATGACGACCCGCTCGATCGCCTGCTCGAGCTCGGTGGCCTCGAGTCGCTCGACAAGGGCGTCGGCCACCTCGTCGAACCAGCCGCCGTACGGGCGCTGCGCGCTGCCCGGGTAGACGATCGGGGCGACCATGCCGCCGTAGCCACTGGTGTCACCGGAGCCGGCGGCGCCGAACATGCCACGACGTACGCCGACCGCGTCCTCGGTGGTCGTGCCCTCCGGGAGGACCTCGGCGCCGGGCTCGGTCGCGCCGGTGGTCCGCTGGTCGGTCATCGCAGCATCCCCCGCATCTCGGAGGTGGGCAGCGCGGTGAGGGCGGCGGACTCGCGCTCCTCGATCTGGGCGAGGCGATTGGCACCGAGCTTGGTCTGCTGCACCTGGTCGTGGAGCTTGAGGATCGCGTCGATCAGCATCTCGGGCCGCGGCGGACAGCCCGGGAGGTACATGTCGACCGGGACGACGTGGTCGACGCCCTGCACGATCGCGTAGTTGTTGAACATGCCGCCGGAGCTGGCGCAGACACCCATGGCCAGGACGTACTTGGGCTCGGCCATCTGGTCGTAGATCTGGCGCAGGACGGGAGCCATCTTCTGGCTGACCCGACCGGCCACGATCATCAGGTCGGCCTGGCGGGGGCTGGCCCGGAAGACCTCCATGCCGAAACGGGCGAGGTCGTACTTCGGGCCGCCGCTGGTCATCATCTCGATGGCGCAGCAGGCCAGGCCGAAGGTCGCCGGCCAGAAGCTGGCCTTGCGCATGTAGCCCGCGACGCCCTCGACCGTCGTCAGCAGCACCCCGCTGGGGAGCTTCTCTTCGATTCCCATGTGTTCAGAGCCTCCCGGTCAGTCCCACTCGAGGCCGCCGCGTCGCCACACGAACGCGTAGGCGATGAAGACGGTGGCGATGAAGATGACCATCTCGACGAGGCCGAAGAACCCCATCGCGTCGAAGTGCACCGCCCACGGGTAGAGGAAGATGATCTCGATGTCGAAGATGATGAACATCATCGCGGTGATGTAGTACTTCACCGGGACTCGGCCACCGCCGATGGGCTGCGGCGTGGGCTCGATGCCGCACTCGTAGGAGTCGAGCTTGGCCCGGTTGTAGCGCTTCGGGCCCACGGCGGCACTCATGATCACGGAGAAGACCGCGAACCCTGCCGCGAGGAGGGCCAACGCCAAGACCGGCGTGTAGAGCTCCATCCCTGCGTTCCTTCCGTCGCGGCCGTGCACCTCTCGTCGCCGCTGCGCGAGCCCGTTTGTGACTTTGTGAAAGGGTTCACTAAGTGGCGCGGGACACAGTCTAGGGCCCGGGACGGCGTGACGCACCCCGGGGTCTGTCGGCTCGGAACCGGGGCCTGACCTGCATATTTAGGCCACGCGGGGCTTGCGTATTTGAGGCCGCGCTCAGGCGGTGGCGCGGTGCAGGGCGACGATGCCGCCGGACAGGTTGCGCCACTCGGGGCTCCGCCAGCCCGCCTCACCGACGAGATCGGCCAGCCCCTGCTGGTCGGGCCAGGCCCGGATCGACTCCGCCAGGTAGACGTAGGCGTCCGGGGAGGACGAGACGCCACGGGCGATGGCCGGGAGCGCCTTCATGAGGTACTCCATGTAGACCGTGTGGAACGGCGCAAACGTCGGGTGGCTGAACTCGCACACCACCAGCCGCCCGCCGGGCCGGGTCACCCGCAGCATCTCGCGGAGGCCGGCCAGCGGGTCGACGATGTTGCGCAGCCCGAACGAGATGGTGACGGCGTCGAAGGTGTCGTCGCGGAAGGGCAGCCGGGTGCCGTCCCCCGCCGTGAAGGGCAGGGCCGGCCTCGCCTTCTTGCCCACCTGGAGCATCCCCAGGGAGAAGTCGCACGGCACCACGCGCGCACCGCGGTCCGCGAACGGCTGGCTCGACGTGCCGGTACCGGCCGCGAGGTCGAGCACGAGCTCGCCGCGCTCGGGAGCCACGGACTCGATCACCTCGTGCCGCCAGCGGCGGTCCTGGCCCAGCGACAGCACGTCGTTGGTCAGGTCGTAGCGACGCGCCACCGCGTCGAACATCCGGCGGACGTCGCCGGGCTCCTTGTCGAGCTCTGCACGGGTCACGCGCAGAGCCTACGGCGGCTCCTCCGCGCCGCAAGCATTGGCAACGAGTTGGTCACGACGCCTCGCGAGAGCAACCAAATCCCCGGATCGGGCGTCTTCGTACCGACACTGGAAGTTCTGCCCGACCGCCGAGGAGGCGTGATGCGAGCCCTGCGCCTGCTGCTGATGACGATCCTGACCTCTGCCCTGCTGTGCGCCACGGCGTACGGCGCGGGGTACGTCCTCACCCACCAGGACGACACCCGGGATCGGGTCCCCGGCACCACCAGCGGGCCCGCCCAGGATGACTCCTCGGAGGCCCCCGACGCCCAGGGCACCGAGCCCGCGACCGCGCTGAAGCCCGAGTTCCGGCTCGAGCCCGGCGACCGCGGGCGCACGGTGCGCGAGCTGCAGTCCCGGCTCTTCCAGCTGGCGTGGTTCCCCGAGCTGACGACCGGTGTCTACGGCGGCGAGACCCGCGAGGGCGTCGCCGGCTTCCAGGCCAAGCGTGGACTCAAGGCCACGGGCATCGTCGACCAGCGGACCTGGCGCCGCCTGACGACGATGACCAAGACGCCGACCCACGACCAGCTCTTCAACGTCCTCCACCCCGGCCCGGCCCTGCTGGGGCGCGGCGACGCCGGCGAAAAGGTCCGCGACCTCCAGGCCCGGCTGGTCGCAACAGCCTGGCTGTTCGGCGACGTCACCGGCACCTACGACGGCGCGACCGTGGCGGCGGTCAAGGGTTTCCAGGCGAAGCGCGAGATCCCGGTGACCGGCGAGGTCGACGCGCGAACCCTCGAGCGACTGCACGCGATGACCTACCAACCGACGTACGAGCAGATGCACAACATCACGCCGGAGCCCGGTGCCCTCGACCCGCGCTGCACGACCGGTCGGGCGCTCTGCATCGACAAGTCCACGAACTCGCTGCGCTGGGTGGTCGACGGCAAGGTGCAGGTGACCCACGACGTGCGCTTCGGCTCCGATGAGCTGCCCACGCGGGAGGGCGCCTTCAGCGTCACCATGATGGACCGCGACCACGTCTCGAGCCTCTACGACACCTCGATGCCGTTCGCCATGTTCTTCTCCGGCGGCCAGGCGGTGCACTACTCCCCCGACTTCGCGGCCAACGGCTACAACGGCGCCTCGCACGGGTGCGTCAACGTCCGCGACTACGAGGGCGTGGCCGCGCTCTTCGACCAGGTCCGGCTCGGCGACAAGGTGATCGTCTACTGGTCCTGACTCCGGGAACGCCGGGCGCGGCCGAGGAGGCCGCCGACCAGGACGGTGACGCCACTGAGGATCAGCACCCCCAGCGGGACGGCGTAGCCGAGGACCTCGAGGCCGTCCCCCCAGCCCGTCCGGTGGTAGCGATCGATGACCTCGTTCATCGCGAGCCACTGCGGCACAGACATGCCGACGATGCCCGCGATCGAGACTCGGGCCGAGAACCAGGCAGCAGCTCCGAGCACGGGGAACAGCAGCCAGGTCAGCTTGAGTACGCCGTAGTCGATGAAGTCAACCGTGCAGCAGGACCCGTCTGCCCGCACCCACTCCCCGAGGGCGCGGTCGAGGGCCACCTGCACCACGGCGATCGAGGCGAGGGTGACGAACAGGACGAGGGCGGCTGCGACGAGGTGGCGGCGTGACGTCATCTCGCCACCCTGACGGTCGACCGGTCGGCGACACAGGGGTCCAGCACCCGCGGCGACTGAGTAGGCGTACGCAGCCGGCTCACCGTGCTCAGTCCGGCAGCAGGCCGGCCTGCGAGAGCACGACGGGCACGACGATGTAGAGGAGGATCGCCAACGTGGTCCAGACGGCGCTGCGCGCCATCGACTCGCGCTCCTCGACGGCGACTCCACGGGGCACGGTCTGCCGGGCCATGGCCACGCATCCGACCCCGGCCCACAGCAGCAGCGGCACGATCAGGGACTCGTCGTAGGCAAGGCTGATCACCAGCGATCCGACAGCACCCAGGGTGAAGATCAGCAACACCACGAGCAGCCTGAGCCGCCAGCGTTGGTGGACGGCCGCCTGCACCGGTTCCGGGAGAGACACGTCGACGCTCCAAAGGTTTGAGTTCCGCCGGAGAGGTCAAGACTCCGGACATGGGGGAATTCAACGTCACCACGTCAGCACTGCGCGCGGCGCGAGAAACGCTACAGGCCCTGGCCGCCGACACCACCGCAGCGAGCACCTACACCTCGACGTACCTCAACATCACGGGCAGCGACAACGGGGTCCTGTTCGCGCACATCGACAACGTCAACGCGGACGTCCGGCAACGGCTCGAGGACGTGTACACCGCCCTCAAGACCCTGCTCACCGACAGCGGACTCGAGCTGTCCGCAGCGGCCAGACGGTACGACGAGACCGACGCCTCGGCTGCGCAACGGTCTGACGCCCAGATCCCGCTCGTGGCGGGTGTGGACCGGGACGGGCACTTCGAGGACCAGGACGACGTCCCCGACACGGTGCCCGAGGACCCGGGCGACTACGAGCCGCCCGAGGACCACGACGTGCCAGAAGACGACGGGGAGATGCTGATGGCGCCCGGCCCGATCGGCGGAATCCCCGACGACTCCTCGACGGGAACGATCGTATGAGCACCCCGTCCGAGGTTCTCGACTATCCGTGGCCGCAGGCCCAGATCCCGACCGCGGTCGAGATGCTGCTCGGCCTGTCCGACTTCATCTCACCGTCCTTCTACCTCCGCAAGGGCATCGAGATCGTGCTCGACGTCGACCCGGTGGAGTGGCTCTCCTCCGAGTTCGCCGGGGACTGGCAGAAGGTCGCGCAGGCGGCCGCCGCGCTGGAGCAGCTCGGCGAGTACATGCACGCACTGGGCCGCGACGTCGACAATGCCGCGGAGACGATGGGCGCCTCGTGGGACGGGCACGCCGCCGACAACGCCGCGACGTACTTCGAGAAGCTGGCGGTCTCGATCAGCTCGCTCAACGCACCCCTCAACGACATCGCCAGCGCCTACCACTCCACGGCCACGGGCATCAAGAAGTGGGGCGAGATGATCGCCGACGCCATGGGCCTCCTGCTCGACTACCTGATCGAGCTCGGCATCGCCGCCTGCGCCACCGGGGCGTTCTCGTGGACGGGCGTCGGCCTGGCGATCGGCGGGGCCGGCACGGCCTACCTCGCCTACAAGGCGACCAGCACCTGGATGCGGGTGGTCGAGTACCACGGTTACGCCACCACCGCCGCGAAGGGCGTCGTCGGCCTGACCGCCGGTGGCCTCTCGATGCTGAACGTCGACGAGGACCTCAGCCTCCCCGGCGCCTACGACCACCCGGCGGTGAACCGGTGATGGACCAGTGGGACACCGTCACGGCCTTCACCCGCGGAGACCAGGTCCGCGCCCAGCAGCTGCGCCGCAACCTCGAGGCGATCCGGGAACAGACCAGCGACCCCCACGTACGACGCGTCGTCAGTGAGGTGCTCAAGGGCAGCCGGACCGTGCGCGAGCTGGTCCGTGACCCCGCCTTCGAGCGCGAGCTCGACCGCGGCATGGCCGCGTTCGGGCAGGCGTGGGAGGGCCTGAGCGACGAGCAGCGCGCCGAGCTGGTCCGTCAGGGTCAGGCCGAGGAGTCCGAACGGCGTGAGGAGCTCGGTCTGCCGCCCCTCGCGGAACCTCCCGCCCGGGCCGGTGACAGCCCGTTGTTGCGAGCCACCGACTGAGCAGTTCCGTCGCTCCCCCAGCACGGGGCGTTGGTGGCCCCGGCGTAGGCTGGCGCATCGTGACGACCAGTGCGACGGCTGCCGGGCAGCCCAGCCCGCTCGTGGCCCGGACCGTCGCTCTCGACCTCGACACCGCGTCCGCACTCCTGGATCTCCTCCCGTCCGACGCTCCGGTCACCTGGCTGCGCCGGGGTGACGGTCTGATCGGCTGGGGCGTGGCCGCCGAGATCCGCCCCACCGGCGCGAGCCGGTTCGCCGAGGCCGGCGCCTGGTGGGCCGAGACCACGTCGCACGCTGTCGTGCGCGACGACGTGGACCAGCCCGGCAGCGGCCTGGTGTGCTTCGGGTCGTTCGCGTTCGCCGATGATCCCGGGGACTCCGTCCTGGTGGTTCCGCAGGTGGTCATCGGCCGCCGCGGCGACACCACCTGGCTCACGACCACCTCCGTCGGCGGGCTGGACCTGCTCGACCACCGGGCCGCGCTCGTCGTCACTGACCTGCCCGATGCCCCGGTCGACGTGCGCTTCGCCGACGGAGCCCTCAACAGCGAGCAGTGGATGTCGGTCGTGGCCGATGCCGTCTCCCGGATCAGTGCCGGGGGCCTGGAGAAGGTCGTCCTCGCCCGCGACCTGGTCGCGACCGCCGATGCCCCGATCGACGTCCGGTGGCCGCTGCGGCGGCTGACCGAGGAGTACCCGATGTGCTGGACCTTCCACGTCGACGGCCTGTTCGGCGCGACGCCGGAGATGCTGGTCCGTCGCGAGCGCGGTCTGGTCACGTCGCGGGTCCTCGCCGGCACCATCCGTCGTACCGGCGACGACGAGCGCGACCTCGCCCTGGCGGCCACCCTCGCCCGGTCCTCGAAGGACCTCGAGGAGCACGAGTACGCCGTCCGCTCGGTTGCCGACGCGCTCCACCCGCACTGCTCGTCGATGAACGTTCCCGAGTCGCCGTTCGTGCTGCACCTCCCGAACGTGATGCACCTGGCCACGGACGTGGCCGGCGTCGTGCATGACGCGGCGACGGTGTCCTCGCTCCAGCTGGCCGAGGCGCTGCACCCGTCGGCGGCGGTCGGGGGGACCCCCACGAGCGTGGCCACCACACTGATCAGCGAGATCGAGGGGATGGACCGGGGTCGCTACGCGGGTCCGGTCGGCTGGATGGACGCGTCGGGTGACGGCGAGTGGGGCATCGCGCTGCGCTCGGCTCAGCTCACGGGCGCGACGGTGCGGCTCTTCGCCGGCTGCGGCATCGTCGCGGACTCCGATCCTGAGGCCGAGCTGGCCGAGTCGCAGGCGAAGTTCGTCCCCGTGCGGGACTCCCTCGCCGGTTCCTGACCCGACGAGTCACCCGGGGAGGTCCTCGCCGTCGGCGATCCGGACGTAGGAGAGGCCCTCCTTCGGCAGGAACGCGTTCATGTGGCCGTCGACGATGCCGAGGCCGGCCTCGGAGTAGACCCGGTCGTGGATGGCCAGGTTGCGCGGGGCCTGCACCGCTCGCGCGAACTCGATGGCCTCGGACGCCCGCATCCACGGCGCGGAGACCGGGACGCAGAGCAGGTCCACCTGCTCGCCGGGGAGAGTGAGCGCGTCGCCGGGGTGGTAGACCTTCGCCTCGCCGGCGGTGAGGACATAGCCACTGTTGGAGAAGCGCGGGAACTCCGGGTGGATGACCGCGTGGAGCTCGCCGACTGCGCGCACCGGGAGTCCTGCGTCGAACTCCTCGCCCGGTGACACCACCGTCACTCGTTCCGCCACGTCGGGGGCGTCCTCGCGGATCCGCGCCGCCACCGCGTCGATCGTGAAGATCGGTGCATTCGTCGCCCGCAGGTGGTCGGGAAGGTAGTGGTCCGCGTGCTCGTGGGTGATCAGCACCGCACCGGCGTCGTCGAGCGCCGACACGTCGGTGAAGACCCCGGGGTCGACGACGATCACCCGGCCGTCGTGCTCGATGCGGACGCAGGCGTGCCCGAACTTGGTGATCCGCATGCCGTACACCCTAAACAGGTGGCTCCGCCGGACCCGGGTCGCGACAATCGACCCGTGCTCGAGGTGGTCGTGTCCGGACTCGTCACCGGCTGGGCCATCGCGATTCCGATCGGCGCCGTCGGGGCGTACCTCGTCACGCTCACGGCGCGCTCGTCCCTGCGGGTCGGAGCCGCGGCCGCACTCGGCATCGCCACCGTCGACGGCAGGTACGCCGCTGCCGCCGTCGTGGGCGGCTCCGCCCTGGCCGGGCTGCTGTCGCCGGTGGCCGAGCCCCTCAGGATCGCGTCGGCCGTGGTGCTGCTGGTGATCGCCGCCCTCACGGCGGTCCACGCCCTCGCCGCCAGGGAGACGGTCCGGGAGACCGCCCCGATCCGACCCTGGCGCGCCTTCGTCCTGTTCGTGGGCATCACCGCCGTCAACCCGACGACCGTCGTCTACTTCGCGGCCGTGGTGCTCGGCAACAGCCAGCTGGTCGCGACGGTGCTCGAGGGCGCCGTCTTCGTCACCGCCGCGTTCCTCGCCTCCGCATCCTGGCAGCTCGCCCTGGCGGCCGGCGGCGCCAGCCTCGGGCGGGTCGTGACCGGACCCCGCGGCCGGCTCGTCACCGGACTGGTCGCGGCCGCCGTGATCGCTGCGCTCGCCGTCAGTACGGTGCTCCCATGAGCACCGAGCGTCTGCCCGTCGGCGTCGTCGTACGCCGGGCGCGGCCCGAGGACGCAGAGGCGCTGGCCCACCTTCACGTCGACGTCTGGGAGGACGCCTACACCGACCTGGTGCCGCAGGAGATCCTCGACCATCGACGCGACACCGTGTCCGACCGCGTCGAGAGATGGCGCACCATCCTGGCGGGTGACCACGGGAACCTGGTGGCCGAGGGACCGGACGGGCTGATCGGCTTCGCCTCGTCCGGGCCCGGACGCGACAACGACATCGACACCGACCTCGAGCTGTGGGCGCTCTACGCCCGGGCGAGCTGGTGGGACACCGGCGTCGGGTACGCCCTGTTCGCGGAAGCCGTCGGCGACCGGGCGGCGTACCTCTGGGTGCTCGCCGGCAACGACCGAGCCATCCGCTTCTACGAGCGGCAGGGCTTCCGCCTCGACGGGACCGAGGACGAGCAGGACGAGGGACTCCACGTCCGGATGGTGCGGGCCGGGACATGACCCGCAGCTTCGACCTCAGTGACCCGGCCTTCGACGTCACCTCGACGGTGGTGCACGAGGCTCGCGACGACGGCTGGTACGCCGAGACGAACTGGGGGTGGGCCGTCCTGCGCTACGCCGAGGTGAACTCCCTCCTGAAGGACCGGAGGTTCCGGCAGGGCAATGCCCGCTGGCCGGCCCAGAACGGCATCCACTCCGGCATGTTCTCCGCGTGGTGGCAGGAGACTCTCCTGAGTCTCGAGGGCGAGGACCACTCCCGGATCCGGCGGCTCCTGATGCCGGCGTTCCGGAACAAGACGATCGCGGCGATGCAGCCGCGCTTCCAGGCGCTGGCCAACGAGCTGATCGACGCCTTCGCGGACCGCGGCGAGGTGGAGTTCGTCTCGGAGTTCGCCGAGCCCTACTCGTCCCGGATCATCTGCGTCCTGCTCGGCCTGCCCGAGGACGACTGGCCCCGGGTGGCGCACTGGGCCGACGACCTCGGCAAGTCCTTCGGCATCAACGTCGCCGCAGACCTGCCGCAGATCGAGGCGGCCCTGCACGGGCTCCACGACCACCTCGACGCGGTGGTGACCGACCGGCAGCTGCACCCGCGCGACGACCTGGTGACGACCTTGGTGCAGGCGCAGGAGGCCGACGGGCTCAGTCGTCACGAGCTCGGTGTCGCTCTGGTGTTCCTCGCCTTCGCCGGCATGGAGACCACCCGCAACCAGCTGGGGCTGGCCCTGCAGACCCTGCTCGCCCACCCCGACCAGTGGCGCCTGCTCGGCGAGCGGCCCGACCTCGGCAGCATGGCTGTCGAGGAGGTGATGCGGGTGAACCCGACGGTCACCTGGGTGACCCGCGAGGCGATCGAGGACGTGGACTTCCAGGGGCTGCACATCCCGAAGGGCGGCATCGTGCAGATGCTCTCGCACGCGGCCGGCACCGACCCGGCGGCGATGCCGGACCCGTCGTTCGACATCACCGCCATCCGCCCACCACACATGGGATTCGGATCAGGAGTGCACCACTGCCTCGGCCACTTCGTGGCCCGCACCGACATGGCCGTGGCGCTGCCCCTCCTGGCCCGCCGGATGCCCGACGCGCGACCGGACGGTCCCGGCGAGTGGCTGCCCGTCTCCGGCAACACCGGGCCGGTGCGGTTCCCGATCCGCTTCAGCCCGTGACGTGGTGCACGAAACACCAACGCCAGTCCTCGCCCGGCTCCGCCGACTGCATCACCCGGTGAGCGGTGTCGTGGAAGTGGGCGGTCGCGTGCCGGCGTGGTGAGGAGTCGCAGCAGCCCACCTGGCCGCAGGCGACGCACATCCGCAGGTGCACCCACTGGGAGCCCTCCCGCACACACTCCTCACACTCCCCGGGAGTGCCCGGCTCGGGCGTCGGGTCATCGGCGGCCAGGTCTTCACAGAGTGCGTTGACCGTCTCCGCGGCCCGTCGGCCGGCACCCACCCGACCGCCCTCGGGGTTGGACACGACGGTCAGCATCGACTCCTCGACGTCCAGCATCGCGAGCACCTCGGCCACCACTTCCTGGGGCACCGAGCCCTCGCTGCGCACCTTCAGCACCCGTTGCCGCTCGGCGTCGATCATCGCCGACCTGAGGCGTGCATAGGTCTGCGTCGGCGTCTCGCTGTCGCCGTCCGGCTGCCCCAGCTGCTCCCACGCCGCAAAGTTGCGCTGCTCGACCCGGGTGCGGATCATCGCGTCGACCTCGTGCGGGTCCTCGCCGATCTCGCGATCGAGGACCTCGAGCCCGGCTTCGGCGGCCTGGTGCAGCAGCGTCGCGCGGGCCAGCGCCTCCTCCGCCGGATCCGGCGGCGGTACGTGGAGCCGACGGGCGACCCAGCCCAGCGTCGTCCCCTGCAGCAGCAGGGTCCCGGCCACCACCGTGAACGCCACGAGCAGCAGGACATCTCGGTACGGCGTGCCCTCGGGGATCACGAAGGCGGCAGCCAGGGTCACGACCCCACGCATGCCGGCCCAGCCGAGGACGAACGTGTGCGTCCAGGGAGACGGGGCCAGGCCGGTCGGACCGGCACCGCGCATCACCAGCAGGTAGCGGGCGGGGAAGACCCACACCATCCGCAGCACCACGACGGCGATCAGGGCGGCGGCGCAGACGCCGACGATCCGCGCCAGTGAGAGCCCGCTCTCCTGGGCACCCTCGACGATCCAGCGGGCCTGGAGGCCGATCAGCAGGAAGACGGTGTTCTCCAGGACGAAGGCGATGGTGCGCCAGTTCGTGCGCTCCGAGATCCTCGAGGCCGCGGTCTGGATGATCGGCGCCTTGTGACCGAGAAGCAGCCCGGCGACCACGACGGCGATGACGCCCGAGCCGTGGAACAGTTCCGCCGTCAGGTAGGCGGCGAACGGGATGACGAGCGAGATGGCGGTGTCGAGCATCGGGTCGGCGACGCGACGACGGACCCGCGAGACCACCCCGTAGAAGACCAGGCCCGTCAGCAGGCCGCCGCCGGCCGCGACCGCGAAGTCGAGCCCGATGTCCACCACGGCCACTGAGCCCGCCGTGGCCGCGATCGCCGTGCGCAGGGCCACCAGAGCGGTGGCATCGTTGAGCAGGGACTCGCCCTCCAGGATGGTCACGATCCGGCGTGGTAGCCCGATCCGGCGCCCGATCGCGGTGGCGGCGACGGCATCGGGCGGCGCGACCACGGCCCCGATCGCGAACGACGCCGCCCACGAGACGCCCGGCAGCACGAGGTGCACCAGCGCGCCCACGCCGAGCGCGGTGAACACCACCAGACCCACGGACAGCAGCAGGATCGGTCGCCGGTTGGCGTGGAAGTCGACCAGCGACGTCTGCAACGCAGCGGCGTACAGGAGAGGTGGGAGGAGGCCGAGCAGCACGACGTCGTGGTGGAGGTGCACCTCGGGGACGCCCGGGGCGTACGACGCACCGATGCCGGCCGCGATCAGCAGCAGCGGCGCCGGGACGTCGAAGCGGCCGGCGATCGCGGTGCCGGTGAGCACGGCAACAGCGAGCGCCACCAGCAGGAATCCGGTCTCCACGGAAACATTCTCGCCGACGACGCGAACCAACGGTCCGGCGCGGGCGTCGTACCGGGTATGAAGGCTCTCCGGATCGCGGGCGCAACGGCACTGCTGGCGTCCTGCCTGTTCGCCGGCAGCTCCGCGGCGGCGGTGGTGATGCGTTGCCACGGCCAGCCGGTCACCCTGCTCGGCACACCCGGCGACGACGTCCTCGAGGGCACGCCCGGCCGCGACGTGATCGCCGGTCTGGCCGGAGACGACCTGCTCGTCGGGCACGGTGGCGACGACCTGTTGTGCGGTGGGCGCGGCTCGGACGGACTGCTCGGCGGCCCGGGCGACGATCGGCTCGAGACCGGGCCGGGACCACGCGACCAGGTGAGCTGGGACGACGCCGACCAGGCTGTGCACGTCGACCTGGTCCGCGGTGTCGCCCGCGGCGAAGGCCGGGACCGGGTGTTCCTCGGCGACGGTGTCGTGCACCTGACGGCGTACGACGACACGTTCGTCGGCACCAGGTCCGCGGAGGAGGTGCACGCCGGCGACGGCGACGACACCCTGCGCAGCGGCCCGGGCCACGACGTCCTCCACCTCGACACCGACGAGTCGACCGGGGACGACTCCGCCGTGGCCGGTCGCGGCGACGACGAGATCCACAGCCTCAGCGGCCACGACCGGATGCTCGGGAAGGCCGGCCGGGACTACCTGGGGGCGCTGAGCGGCTTCACCGTCCAGCACGTGCGCGGCGGCGACGGCCGCGACGTGGTCGAGACCGTGCTGCCCGCCGACGTCGGTGACGCCGTCCAGGTCGTCACCGGAGGCGCCGACCGGGACCGGATCCTGGTGGCGGTGCGGCCCGAGGGCGACCACGCGTGGGACCTGGACACCGGAGTCCTGCAGCTCGGCACCGGGTCCACCGCCTACGTCACCGGTTTCGAGCGGCACGTCCTGGTGACCGGTCTCTGGAACGTGTCCGGCACCGCCGGACCGGACGACGTGACCGCCCTCGTGGGTGCGGCCTTCGCCGGGCTCGGCGGTGACGACCGCTACGCCGGCTCACCGGGCGACGACTCCTTCGACGGTGGCGCCGGGGACGACACCTACCTGCGCGACCCGGGCGGCACCAACACCTGCCTCTCGGTCGAGCACGACCCGGAAACGGTCTGCGCCGGTCCCTGAGTCAGGCCGGCTGGGCCACCCAGGTCATCGGGTCGCCCCAGCCGAGCTCCTCGACGCCGTGGCTGGCGAAGGCGAGCGCCACCAGCGTTCGCCGGTGGGCGGCGAAGGTCAGCACGTGCGCGATCATCCCGCCGTACGTGAACACCTCGGCCGGCTCGCAGAGCGCGTCCACGAACGTGTCGTCCAGGCGGTTGGCCGCAACGACGTCCCGGACGTGTGAGAGGTACGTCGGACCCTCCGCCGCGAGTCGCTCGCGCAGGGACGACAGCGACTCGTGCTCCTCGACCGACCAGTCGTAGTCACGGGTCGCCATCGCGGCGTTCCACATGCCCATCTGCCCGACCAGCCGGGACAGCAGGGAGCGGATGGTCTGGCGATCCTCGTCGACGTCGAGTCCGATCGGCTGGTCGAGCTGCTCGTCGGTGAGTCGCTCGGCGAGCCGGACCATCTCGCCGGTCAGCCAGACGTGGTGCTCGATCATGCGGGTCATCAGCTCCATGGAGGTCACCTTGTCTCGAGCCGGCAGCCGGAGGCTCCCGGGTGGGTGGAAGTGCACGTTGCTGGGGGCGTCGACCTGGAGGTGGCCGGGCTTCCTGCGCCACACCGCCGGGGTTGCGCCGTACGCCTTGGTGAAGGCACGGGTGAACGCCTCGTGCGAGCCGTAACCCGCTTCGACCGCGATGTCGATCAGTGGCGCGGTCGTGGTGATCATCCGGTAGGCCGCCCGCTCCAGCAGGATCCGCCGCCGGAGGGCCTGCGGTGGCTCTCCAGCCACGGACTTGATCATCCGGTCGAAGTGGAACCGCGAGAAGTGCAGCCGGCCTGCCCACTCCTCACCTGTCGCGTCGTGGTCGTCGAGCGCCTCGGCGAGGTGCTCCACGAAGTCCGCGAAGGTGTCGGTGGCGATGGTCATGGGGACATCGCTGCGGAGCGTGGACAGCGGCCGCTTGATCGTCCTTGCCGTCACTGCAGGGTGCCGCGGCCGGTCAGGTGGTCGGTCGCGTACGTGAGGGTGAGGCTCTGCCCCGGCGGCAGCAGCGCCGAGGCCGCCTGCACGATCGCGTCCCCCTCGCAGTGGACGCTGATGTGCACGTTGCGATCGGCCGGGATCTCGAACGTCACCGGCCCCCAGAAGACGACGTAGGACCGGCCGTCGATCCCCACGATGGGCGGGATCTTGGCGCGCACGATGGCGTTGCCGGTCGTGAGGTGGAGGGTCAGGTGGCGGCGCGGCCCCGAGTGGTGCTCGACGTACGGGATCAGGCCTGGGTGCTCCGGCGGCGTCTCGGACATGGGGCCAGTCTGCCGTGAACCTGCGCCCGGCAGGCTGACCGACCGGTCCGGAGAGGGGTGACAATGGGGTGGTGACGCACGTGTTGCTGGTCCCGAGCCCGCTGGTGGGTCCCCCGACCTGGCAGCCGGTGGCCGGTGTCCTGCGCTCGTCGGGGCACGCCGTCACCGTGGTCGACACCGCGTCGGTACGCCGGCCCCGCGACCTGGTCGCCACGGTCGTGGACGCGGCCGGCGACGACGGCCCCGTGGTGCTGGTCCCCCACAGCAACGCCGGGCTCGCCGCCCCCTGCCTCGCCGAGTCGCTCGACCTCGAGGCCACCGTCTTCGTGGACGCGGCCCTGCCGCTGGGCGGCAGCACCTTCACCCCGATGGCGCCCGAGGGCCTGCTCGACCGGCTCCGGTCGCTCGCCGACCGCGACGGGCTGCTGCCGCCCTGGACCGAATGGTGGGACGACCTGGAGGGCGTCTTCCCCGACCTGGCCACCCACGCGGCGGTGCAGGCCGCCCAGCCACGGCTCCACCTCGACTACTTCACCGACCGGCTGCCGGTCCCCCCGGGCTGGACCCAGTGGCCCACGGCCTACCTGGCCTTCGGCACGACGTACTCCGTCGAGCTGGCGTTCGCCGGGGTGTGCGGCTGGCCGACCGCGACCCTCGAGGGTGGCCACCTGCACCAGCTGCACGACCCCGAAGCCGTGGCCGCCTCGCTCCTGGACCTGGTGGAGCGGCTCAGGGCCTGAGCGCGCGGATCCGTGCGTCGAGCTCGCGCCGGTTGTCACGGCGAACCGCCACCTCGACCACCTCGATGCCGCCGTTCGGGTTGTCGAGGGCGTGCGCGAGCTCGCCGAGCGACTCGACCCGCCAGTGCGGGGTCCTCGTCGCCGCGCACAGGCTCGCGAGGTCGACCCGGTGCGGGGTCCCGAACAGCCGCTCGTACCGGTCGGCGTACGCAGGGTCCCCCTGCTCGAGCATCGCGAAGATCGAGCCGCCGTCGTCGTTGACCACCACGATCGTCAGGTCGGGTCGCGGCTCGTCCGGGCCGAGGATCAGGCCGTTCGAGTCGTGCAGGAAGGTCACGTCGCCCATCAGGGCGAGGTTGCGCGTGCCGTGCGGTCGACCGAGGGCGGCACCGATCGCCGAGGAGACGGTGCCGTCGATGCCGGAGAGGCCGCGGTTGGCGATCACCTTGCGTCGGTCGCCGACGGCGTACGTCGCCACCATCAGGTCGAGATCGCGGATCGGGCTCGAGGCACCGACGAACAAGCAGCCCACCTGGAGGTACGGCGCGGCTCACGACGCCGGCGACGCCGTGCGGCGTCGTGCCCTCGGCGGCGAGGAGCCGGTCGAGCTGACGCGCCACCGAGGCATCTGCCGCCCGCCACTCCCCGAGCCAGGCCGGGTCCTCGGCGCGCTCGACGACGGGGATGGCGTCGAGCCGGGTCGAGGCGAAGGGCCGGTCCGACCAGAGGCCGGCCGGAGCCAGGTCGAGGACCTCGACGTCGTCGCGGCCGAGCAGCCGGGTGACCGGGCGCGAGAGCGTCGGTCGCCCCAGGACGATCACCCGCTCGATCCGCTCCCCCAGCTCACCGTCGAGCAGCAGCCGGTAGCAGCGCAGGGCGTTGTCACCGGTGCGCGAGCCGGACGTGGGCTCGGCGAACAGCGGCCAGCCGCCGTCCTGGGCGAGGACGCGCGCCGGCGGCCCCGCCTCGTCGCCGGCGACCACCACGGTCCGCGGGCCCAGGGGGATGCGGTTGGGGACCAAACCGCAGGGTTCTGCACCGCTGGGGTGCGGTTCGTGACCAATCGGCGGGGTCGGGGGCGACCACCGGTCGTCGGGCAGCAGCGGGTCGTCGAGCTGCACGTTGAGGTGGACGGGTCCACCCGTGGCCCAGGACATCAGCCAGTCGGGACCGTCGACCTCCACGGTCGGCACCAGCGGCCCGAAGATGCCCACCTGGTCGGTGGTCTGGTTGGCGTTGGTGCCCCGCAGCCGGGCCGGACGGTCGGCGGTCACCACGAAGAGCGGTAGCCCGGCGTGGGCAGCCTCGAGCACGGCGGGGTGCAGGTTGGCGACCGCGGTCCCGGAGGTGCAGGTCACCGCGGCGCGTGAGCCGCCGCGGAGCAGCCCGACCGCCAGGAAGCCCGCGGACCGCTCGTCGATCCGCGTGTGGAGCCGGAGCAGACCGGCCTCGGCGGCGTCGTACGCGGCGAAGGAGAGCGGTGCGTTGCGGGAGCCGGGAGCGACGACCAGGTCCGTGACCCCTGCCTGGATCAGGCCGCTCAGCACCAGTCGCGCCCGCTCCGTCGAGTCCCTCACGAGTGGTGATCCTGCCGCAGCGCCCGGACCTCGGCCAGCCGGGCCACCCAGGCGGCCGTCCGCTGGGGTGACGCTGCGAGCCGGTCCAGCGCGTCCTCGTCGACGAGAGGTACGCCGACCGGCAGCGCCCCGCCGACCGGGAGCAGCGACGACCGGACCACGTCGTCGGAGAGCAGCTGCACGGTGGCCAGCCCGCAGGCATAGGGCAGCTCCGGGAGCGCAGCGGCCAGGGCGAGGCCGGCGGCGATGCCGACCGACGTCTCGAGCGCTGACGACACGACGACGGGCAGGCCGATCTCCTCGGCGATCCGCAGGCAGGCCCGCACCCCGCCGAGCGGCTGCACCTTCAGCACGGCAATGTCGGCGGCCTCCAGGTCTCGCACCAGGTAGGGGTCGGCGGCTCTCCGGATCGACTCGTCGGCGGCGATCGGCACGTCGACGGCCCGACGCACCGCGGCCAGCTCCTCGACCGACGTGCAGGGCTGCTCGACGTACTCCAGGCCACCGGCCGCCCGGTCGAGCGCGCGGATCGCGCCGACCGCCGCGTCGACCTCCCAGCCCCCGTTGGCGTCGACCCGGATCCGGCCGCTGGGGTCCGAGTGCCGACCGGACTGCCTCGACCCGGGCCTGGTCGTCGCCGAGGGTCTGCCCCGGCTCGGCGACCTTGACCTTCGCCGTCGTACAACCTCCGGCCAGGACGATCTCGTGGGCGCGCACCGGGCCGACCGCCGGCACGGTCACGTTGACCGGCACGGAGGTCCGCACGGGCTCGGGCCAGTCTCCTTCGGCCGCCTCCTCCGCGCAGCGCAGCCACGGCTCGGCCACCTCCGGCGGGTACTCGAGGAACGGGCTCCACTCCCCCCAGCCCTGCCCACCAGAGGGCAGAGTGCCGCGCAGCAACACGCCCTCGCGCACCGTGATGCCACGGAAGCGGGTGCGCATCGGCACCGAGAACACGGCGATCGAGTCACCCGTGGTCACGACGCTGCGCTCCGCACGCCCTGGCCGACCAGCCAGTCGACCACGTCCGCGAGCCGCTCGTCGTCCACTGGCACAGACGTGTCGACGTCGAGGTGGG
This sequence comes from uncultured Actinomycetota bacterium, assembly GCA_963834235.1. Lineage (GTDB taxonomy): Bacteria > Actinomycetota > Actinomycetes > Propionibacteriales > Nocardioidaceae > Nocardioides. The sequence goes on along the minus strand of CAWIAS010000006.1, from coordinate 63,372 downwards.
GCCCCAGGCCCAGGGGGCCGATCCGGGGAGCGGCTTCGAGAACCCGGTCCCGAGTCCCGTCGTCCATCGGCAGGTGGGCCGGGTGTCGGCGTCGCTGCGTGTAGCGCTCGAGAGCCACCTCGACGGGCACCCGGCAGACCACCTCGACGAAGTGGGCGCCGTCGATCTCGCGCATCGCGTCGGCGAAGCCGCTGTCGTCGCGCACGGGGTTGATCCAGATGTCGATCACGCAACCGCGGGGGTTGTCCTCCGCCAACCGGACCGTCGCCTCCCGGGCCGCCAACCGGATCGCGAACCGGTCCTGGGGTGCGTCCGGTCCCAGGCCGTCGACCACTGCTTCCTTCAAGCTGTCCAGGCTGACCAGAGCCAGGCCGAGCGCGTCGCGCAGCTGCGCGGCCAGGCTCGACTTGCCAGCCCCCGGCAGCCCGGACACCACGACGATCGGCGCTCGCCGTGGCGTGCTCACACGAGCTCCTGCAGGGTCATCCGGTCCACCTTGCCATTGCCGAGCATGGGCAGGGTGTCGAGAGCGACGAGCTGGCGCGGCGCCCAGGACCGGGGGTGTCGTCCGGCCACCCAGTCCCTGGCCTCCGCGAGGTCGAGGTCACCGACCACGAACGCCACGACCCGGTGACCCCACTCGTCGTCGGGTACGCCGATCACCTCGGCCTGGCTGACCGCTGGATGCTCCCGCAGCCGGGCGGCGACGGCCGGCGTCGGCACGTTGACGCCGCCGCTGATGACCACGTCGTCGATCCGCCCGAGCACGTGCAGGCGACCGTCCTCGTCGAGGGAGCCCGCGTCCGAGGTGAGGAACCACCCGTCCACCAGGGCCTCGGCCGTCAATGCCGGATCCCCGTCGTACCTGTCGAAGAGCGTGGGCCCGGAGATCCGGATCCGCCCGTCCGTCCCGATCGCGAGGGCCACCCCGTCGAGGGCGTAGCCGTCGTAGACGCAGCCGCCGGCCGTCTCGGCCGAGCCGTACGTCGCCACGATCCGCACTCCCGCATCCTCGGCACGGGCACGCAGCGCGGGGTCGATCGGCCCACCACCGAGCAGGACGGAGTGCAGACTGCCCAGCGCCGCGACCTCGGCAGGGTCGTCGAGCAGCCGGTGCAGCTGGGTCGGCACCAGGGAGGTGAACCGGGCGCCGGCCGCCACCCCGGCGGCAAAGGATCCGACCTCGTCGAGCAGCACGGGCTCGTGACCGGCCACCAGCGACCGACAGACCACCTGCACCCCCGCGACGTACGACGGAGGCAGCGCGAGCAGCCACGGGCCGGAGCCGCCGAGCCGTCGCTCGGTCGCCACCACCGAGGCGAGCACGGCCCGGCGGGAGAGCACGACCCGCTTGGGCGCGCCCGTGGATCCAGAGGTCTCCACGACCAGCGGCTCGGGCTCCGCGGGTGTCGTCAGCCACGCAGCCAGCTCGGCCACCTTCTCGACACTCACGCGACGAACGGTAGTGCCCCTCCTGTCGACCGGTGCGGCCTGCTTGAATCCTCGGGTGGCAACCCCGTCCGAGTGGCTCCATGGAGCCCGCCCCCGCACGCTGCCGGCTGCCGTCGCGCCCGTGCTCGCCGGCACCGGGGTCGCGTCGTACGTCGAGGCGGCGATCTGGTGGAAAGCCGCCCTGGCCCTGGTGGTCAGCCTCGCACTGCAGGTCGCGGTCAACTACGCCAACGACTACTCCGACGGGATCCGCGGCACCGACGACAGCCGGATCGGCCCGCTCCGCCTGGTCGGCTCCGGCACCGCCTCGCCCGGAGCTGTGAAGCGCGCCGCCTTCCTCGCGTTCGGGGTCGCCTCGATCGCCGGTCTGGTCCTGGCCGTCACGACCGCGTGGTGGCTGGTCGCGGTCGGCGTCGTCTGCATCGTCGCCGCCTGGTTCTACACCGGAGGCAGCAACCCCTACGGCTATCTCGGGCTCGGCGAGGTGATGGTCTTCGTCTTCTTCGGGCTCGTCGCCGTCGTCGGCACGACGTACGTGCAGACCGAGACGTTCGAGCCCGCGGCGCTGTACGCCGCCGTCGGCATCGGCGCCCTCGCGTGCGCGATCCTCGTCGCCAACAACCTGCGCGACATCCCCACCGACACGGAGTCCGGCAAGCGCACCCTGGCCGTGGTGCTGGGTGACGGCCGCACCCGCGGGTTCTACGCCCTGCTCGTGGTGCTCGCGGCCGCGGCGGTCGTCGTGCTCGCGGCCACGACGACGTGGTGGGCCCTGCTGGGGCTGACGTTCGTCGCGCCCGCCGGAGCCGCGACCCAGATGGTGCTCGGCCACGCCAAGGGCCCAGCGCTGATCCCTGTGCTCGCCCAGACCGGACTCGCCGAGCTCCTGCTCGGGGCCGGGGTGTTCGCCGGGCTGCTCCTCGCCTGACTCATGGCCTGACCGGGCCCGACGTACGCTGGCACCATGCTCTGGATCCTGCTGATCATCGCGGCCGTCGTCGTCGCCTACAAGTTCCGCGTGCCCCTGCTGGCCAAGGTCCTCGGTCAGCCGGAGTCGCGCATCGAGCGCCGGCTCAACCAGCGCAAGCGCTGACCCGGCAGCACACGCGCCTCAGGCCGACGGCTCCACCCAGTCGCCGGTGGCCGCGAACTTCTCCAGTGTCGCGGTGTACGCCGCGATCTCGATGCCCTGCTGCTCCAGCCACCCGTCGTCGTAGTAGGTGTGCGCGTACCGCTCGCCGCCGTCGCACAGCAGCGTCACCACCGAGCCCACCTCGCCGCGCCGCCGCATCCCCGCGATCAGGCGGAGGGCCCCCCACATCGCGGTGCCGGTCGAACCACCCACCAGCCGGCCGCTGACCGCGGAGCACCAGCGGGCTGCCGCGATCGAGGCGGCGTCGGGCACGGAGATCATGCAGTCGACGACCGACGGCAGGAACGACGGCTCCACCCGCGGGCGCCCGATCCCCTCGATCCGTGAGCCGCTCGCGGTGGCGTGGGGGTCGTCGTCGCTCCAGCCACGGAAGAACGCGGAGTTCTCGGGGTCGACCACGCACAACCGGGTGTCGTACCGGCAGTAGCGGATGAAGCGGCCGATCGTGGCCGACGTACCGCCCGTGCCGGCGCCGACGACGACCCAGGCCGGGACGGGGTGCCGCTCGAGCCCGAGCTGGCTGAAGATCGACTCGGCGATGTTGTTGTTGCCGCGCCAGTCGGTGGCCCGCTCGGCGTACGTGAACTGGTCGAGGTAGTGACCACCGGTCTCGTCCGCCAGCCGCCGCGACTCGTCATAGATCGTCGACGGGTCGTCGACCAGGTGACAGCGCCCGCCCTGGAACTCGATCAGCTCGATCTTCTCCGGCGAGGTCGAACGCGGCATCACCGCGACGAACGGCAGGCCGAGCAGCCGTGCGAAGTAGGCCTCGGAGACGGCGGTGGACCCGGACGACGCCTCGATGATCGTGGTGCCCTCGCTGATCCAGCCGTTGCAGAGTGCGTAGAGGAACAGCGAGCGCGCAAGCCGGTGCTTCAGGGAGCCCGTCGGGTGGACCGACTCGTCCTTGAGGTAGAGGTCGATGCCCCACTCGGGCGGCAGCGGGAAGACGTGGAGGTGGGTGTCGGCCGAGCGGTTGGCGTCGGCCTCGACCAGACGCAGTGCCTCGTTCAGCCAGGCACGCGCCGCGTCGTCGGTGTGGTCACCGACCTCGCAGCAGCCCCCGTCGTCGACCATGTCAGTCGACGTCTTCCCTGGTCTTCATCTCGTCGTAGCGGGCGGACATGCGCTGGGCGCGCCCCTCGACGCGGCGGGCGAACGCCTCGCGCTGGCGGTTGAGCAGGAAGTACGAGCCGATCCCGGAGAGCACGAACGCGATCACCACCGCCCACATGATCGGCACCTGGTCGGCCATGAGCATCCAGAGACCGACGACGACCACCAGCGAGCTGACGAACAGGCCGATCCGCATGCCGGTGTAGATCAGGAACTCTTTCACCCCTGCAGGGTAGGCCGTCACCAGCAGGCCTCTACGCTTCAGGGGTGGGAAAGTTCCTTCTCGTGGTCGTCGTGGCCGCCGTCCTGATCTACTTCACCGTGCGCCTGATCGAGCGGCGCCGCGGGATCAAGCCGACCCCCCGGCCGACCCCGCGTCCGATGGGCCCGGACGACGACCCGGACTTCCTGTGGGATCTCGACCGGAAGAAGCGCCACCGCCCGTCCGCTCCTCCCGAGACACACGAGTCCGGCGACACCGGCGACACCGACGAGCCCGGCGACCCCGGTGACCCCGGTGACCCCGGTGACGAGGCAAAGCCCGCCTGAGCCCCGATCGCTGGTTGAGGTGCGAGGCCCGACCGCTGGTTGAGGTGCGAAGGCGCCCTGGCGCCTGAGCCTCGAAACCCCGCAACCCACGCAGCGCACGCAGGGCGCGCCCTCGCCTCAGAGCAGGTGCACGCCGTCGACGACGTCGACCTCCGGCGCCTCGCTCACGGCCACGCCCTGGGCGTACGAGTGCTGGCTGGTCGAGGAGAAGAAGTTGATCCCGATGAAGTTGAACCACAGCGTGGCGAGACCGACCAGGGCCACGATGGCTGCGTTGCGACCCTTCCAGCCGGCGGTCGACCGGGCGTGGAGGTACGCCGCGTAGACGACCCAGGTGATGAAGGCCCACACCTCCTTGGGGTCCCAGTTCCAGTAGCTGCTCCAGGCCTGGTGCGCCCAGATCGGGCCGGTGATCAGGACGGCGAACGTCCACACCGGGAAACCGAAGGCGTGCAGCCGGTAGGACGATCCGCTCCAGCACCACCGGCTCCGGCACCCGGGCGAGGTAGCCGGTCGACCTGCTGGCCGACTTGGTCGCCGCGCGGTCCTTCACCAGGTAGAGCACCGAGCAGATCCCCGCCAGCGTGAACGCGCCGGTCGCGAGGATCGCGGAGACGACGTGGATCACCAGCCACGGGCTGTACAAGGCCTCCGTCAGCGGGGCGACGGGTGTAGAGCCAGATCACCGCGGTCATCATCAGGGTCAGCACGAAGGCGACCACGATCGGCGCCATCCAGGCGAGCCGGAACCTGCGGTAGAGCAGCAGGTAGAAGGCCGCGACGACGAACGTGCCGGTCAGCGTGAACTCGTACATGTTGCCCCACGGCACCCGGTTCGGGTCCGCGGCCAGTCCCCGGGCGACGAGGGCGACGAAGTGTCCGGCGGCGGCGAGACCGGTCAGGAGCAGGCCGAGCCGTCCGAACATCGCGGTCCGGCCGGTGGTCACCTCTTCGATCGGCCGGCGACTGCGCGCAGCCCGGACCACTCCACGAGGTGCGACGACAACGCGAGGAAGTAGAGCACGCCGCAGACAGCGACGAACTGGTTGCTCAACGTCTCCCACGCCTGGTCGGTCATCGCTTCTCCTCCGTGGGCCCGCTCAGGGCGGCCACGATCTCCTCGAGCTCGGCGGCGACGACATCGCCCCCGCCGGACCGGTCGAGACCGGCCACCTCGACGAGCCGCACCGTCATCGGTGCGCCGCGCTCGCACCCAGATCCGGCGGGGCCGGATGAACAACGATCCCAGCAGGCCGACCAGCGCCAGCACCACCCCGGTCAGGGCCACCAGCTTGCCGGGGGTACGGCTGATCTGGAGCTTGTTCCAGCGCTCGAGACCGTCGAAGCTGACGGTGCCCAGGCCGTCCGGCAGCACGACCTCCTCGCCCGGTTCGAGGTCGACGCGGAACATCGAGCCGTCGGCCTTGTCGACCTGTTCGACGCCCGTCCTTGTCGAGGGCGTAGACGGACTGCGACGCCCCCGTGTCCATGCCCAGGTCGCCGGCGTAGACCAGCATCGAGATCGCCGGGTTGACGGCGTTCCCGAAGACCGAGAACGGTCCGGACTCCTTCGTGAACGCGTACGTCGGGTAGAACTCGCCCTCCAGCCCGATCTGCTGAGGCCGGGCGTCGGGTGCCTTCACGACGCCGAACGAGCGGAACGTCTGGTCGGTCGGCAGGAAGATGACGGGGCCGCTGCGGGCCACGTCACCGTTGCCGTCCCGGATGGTGATCACGGGCGCGTAGCCGTGCCCGATCAGGAAGACCTCGGTGTCGCCGATCGCCAGCGGGTGGTTGACCTTGAGGTCGTACTACTTCTCCTCGGCCTCCGGCGACTCCTGGTAGGTCAGGTGCGAGACGAACGAACGCGCCTGACCCTTCGCCGGACCCTCCGTGAGCCACTTGATGTCGAACGAGTCGATGTCGAAGGAGAACGGCTCCATCCCGGCTGGCTCGAAGAGGCTGCCCGGGGCGAAGTCGTCGTACTGCGTCAGGTTGTTGGAGAAGCCGTTGCCGACGAGCAGGATCACGCCGCCCGCGGTAGCCGAACAGGCCACCGACGGCGAACCCGACGAGCACGACCAGCACCGACAGGTGGAACAGCAGGTTGCCGGCCTCGCGCAGGTAGCCGCGCTCGGCGGCGACCGCGCCGTCAGCCCTCGACCACCCGGTAGCCGCGCTGCGTCGAGCACCTCGGCGCGCCCGGGCCAGGACCTCCTCGGGCGACTCCTCGGTCGGGTACGACGTGTGGTCGGGCAGGCGGGACAGGTGGCGGGGAGCGCGCGGGCGGCGCGGCCCGCATCGCCTTCGCAGTAGACGGCGGTGCGCGGGCACGATGCACCCGACGAGCGAGACCATCAGCAGCATGTAGATGGCCGAGAACCACGCCGAGTCGTAGACCGAGAACAGCCCGAGCTTCTCGTAGACCGGCGTCAGCTTGCGGGTGGGCGGCCTGCCATTGCGAGGTCTTGAGCGAGTCGACGTCGGACTGCGGGATCACCGAGCCCGGGATCGCCGCCAGCGCGAGCAGCAGCAGCAGGATCAGCGCCGTGCGCATCGACGTGAGCTGGCGCCAGCCCCAGCGCGCCATCTCGCGCACGTTCAGCTCGCCGGCGCGGCGTCCCTCGGGCCGGGCCGTCGGTCGGCGTGGTCATACCGAGACCTCGTAGGAACTGACCAGGTGGATCTGGATCCAGGTGACCATCTGGTCCCACCAGCCGGTGACCAGCAGCAGGCCGACCACGACCAGCATCAGCGCCGCCGATCCGCATCACCCAGTGCTGGTGGCGGCGGACGAACGCGAACGCGCCGAGCGCCCGACGGTAGGCCAGCCCGGCCACGATGAACGGCAGCCCGAGACCGAGGGCGTAGACCGCCGACAGCAGGGCGCCACGGCCGGCGGTGGCGTCGGCGAACGACAGGGCGTAGATCGCGCCGAGGGTGGGTCCGATGCACGGCGTCCAGCCGAGGCCGAAGAGGAAACCGAGGAGTGGCGCCGCCGCGAGCCCGACGGCCGGCACCTGGTGCACGCGCCAGTCACGCTGGAGGAACGGCACCAGCCCGGCGAAGGCCAGGCCGAGAAGGATGGTGATCGCTCCCATGACGACGGTGATCTCGCGCCGCCACTCGACGAGCCATGACCCGAGCGCCCCGAACAGGGCGCCGAAGAGCACGAAGACGACGGTGAAGCCGAGCACGAAGAGCACCGAGCCGAGCAGCATCCGGCCGCGGCGGGCCTGCTCGAGGTCGGCGCCCGAGAGACCGGTGGCGTAGGAGAGGTAGCCCGGCAGCAGCGGGATCACGCACGGCGAGAAGAAGGAGACCAGGCCGGCGACGAGGGCGACCGGGAGCGCCAGGGCGAGCGAGCCGGACGACGCGGTCTGCTCGAACCAGTCACCCATCCTGGGCTCCGCATCCTGGGACTCCGCGACGACGTCCTCGATGATCTCGACCAGGGTCGTCATCGAGGGCAGCTCGCCGAGGATGCTCGCGGCCACCCGCCCTTGCTGGTCGAGCACGACGAAGCTCGGGACCGAGTTGGGCGTGAGCGTGCCGGAGAGGGGCAGCAACGCCTTCCCGTCGGGTGAGTAGAAGGACGGGTAGGGCACCTCGAAGGTGCGCACGAATCCCTGGGCGTCCTCCGGCGAGGAGTCCCGGATGTTGATCCCCACGAACTGGGCGTCCTCACCCAGCTGCTCTGCCGCGGCCACGACGGCCGGCGCCTCCGCACGGCACGGCGGGCACCACGCGCCCCACACGACGAGCACGACCGGCCTGCCCCGGAAGTCCTCGACATCGAGCGTCTCCCCGTCGAGGTCCTCGCCGGCCAGCGCGATCGGCTCGTCGCGCTCGGCCGGTGACAGCTGCGTGACCCGACCGTCACCGGAGACGTACCCCTTGTCGCCCGTGCCCTCCAACGACGAGCAGCCCGTCAGCGCGAGCAGACAGGCAACAGCGACGAGACCCCGGCGTACGTTCAGGGCCGCTTCTCCTCGGGGGCTCCGCCGGCGGAGAACGGCGCCTTCTTGTCCTTGAGCGGGATCAGGTCTCCGGCCGGCTCGGAGTAGGTCACCGTGGCCAGCACGTCGTCGGCGAAGTGGAACGACGTGAGCGAGCAGAGCGTGCACTGGCGCTTGCGCGGGTCGTGCAGGAACGACTTCTTCTCGGCGTGCAGCCGGGTGGTCCAGATCGGCAGCTGGTGGGAGACGATCACGGCCTCGTGGCCACGGGCCGCGTCGCGCGCGTCCTCGACCGCGGCCATCATCCGCGCGGCGACCTGCTTGTAGGGCTCTCCCCACGACGGCCGGAACGGGTTCCACAGGTGGACCCACGACCGCGGCCGACGCAGGGTGCTGCTGCCCTCCCCGAACCCCTGGCCCTCGAACACGTTGGTCGACTCGATGACCCGCTCGTCGGTCACGATCTCGAGCCCGCGGGCCGCGGCCAGCGGCTGGGCGGTCTCCTGCGCGCGCTCCAGCGGCGAGACCCGAGGTGGGTGATGTCGCGGTCCTGGATGGCCTCGGCGACCTTGACCGCCATCTGCCGACCCAGGTCGGAGAGGTGGTAGCCCGGCCGGCGGCCGTAGAGGACGCCGTGCGGGTTGTGCACCTCTCCGTGCCGCAGGAGGTGCACGATCGTGGTGTCGGTCATGAGGCTCCCTCGGAGGCGGCGGCGCGGGCGGCGGCGGGCAGGGCGTCGAGCACGGTCTGGACGGCACGGTCGTCATGGGCCGACGACAGGAACCACGCCTCGTACGCCGACGGCGGCAGGTAGACGCCACCGTCGAGCAGGGCGTGGAAGAAGCGGGCGAAGGCCGACACGTCCTGGGTCGAGGCGTCGGCGAAGTCACGCACCGGCTGGTCGGTGAAGAACACCGAGAACATGGTGCCGTTGGCCTGGATGACGTGCGGGACCCCGGCGGCGCCGAGCGCGTCGGCGGCGGCCGCCTTGATCGTCTCCCCGGCTGCGGTGATGTGGTCGTAGACGTCGTCGGTCGCCAGCCGCAGGGTGGTCAGACCGGCCGTGGTGGCGACCGGGTTCCCCGACAGGGTGCCGGCCTGGTAGACCGGCCCCTCGGGGGCGAGTCGCGACATCACGTCGGCGCGACCACCGAAGGCGGCGGCGGGGAAGCCCCCACCCATGACCTTGCCGAAGGTGACCAGGTCCGGGACCCAGCCCTCGACGGCACCGTCGAGGCCCCACTGCCCGAGTCGGGAGGCCCGGAAGCCGGTCATCACCTCGTCGCTCACGAACAGCGCGCCGTGGGTCCGGCAGGTCTCGGCCAGGAACGCGTTGAAGCCGGGCTCCGGCGGGACGACCCCCATGTTGCCGGGGGCGGCCTCGGTGACCAGGCACGCGATCCGGTCGCCGTGCTCGGCGAACGCCTTCTCGACGGCGGCGCGGTCGTTGTAGGGCAGCACCAACGTGAGGGCGGTCGACGACTCGGGGACACCGGGTGTGCCGGGCACGGCGAAGGTGGCCAGGCCCGAGCCCGCTGAGGCGAGCAGCGAGTCGACATGTCCGTGGTAGCAGCCGGCGAACTTCACGACCACGTCGCGGCCGGTGAAGCCGCGGGCCAACCGGATCGCCGACATCGTCGCCTCGGTGCCCGACGACACGAACCGGACCCGCTCGACGGAGGTCCGGGACACGATCTCCTCGGCCAGCTCGACCTCGGGCTCGGTCGGGGCGCCGTACGACGTGCCGCGCGCGACGGCGGCGCTGACCGCCGCCAGCACCTCGGGGTGGGCGTGCCCGAGCAGCATCGGCCCCCACGAGCAGATCAGGTCGACGTACTCGTTGCCGTCCACGTCGGTCAGCCAGGCGCCGGCCGCCGAGCGGATGAAGCGCGGGGTGCCGCCGACGGCGTTGAACGCGCGGACCGGAGAGTTCACCCCACCCGGTGTCACCTGACGGGCGCGGTCGAACAGGGCACCCGAGGTGGCCGTGCTGGAGGGACTCACCGGGTCATTGTCCCCGAGCACGAAAGGGGTACGACACCGAGGTTCGGCCACGCCCCGACGAATTGTGGTGTAGACCACTGAGAAGAGGGGGAGGTTTCCGCGTCATGAGCGCGGGGAAGCATCGTTTCAGCAGCACAGCCGGGGTTGGGGACGTACGTCACACTGGCGAGTGATCCCGTAACCGCGTCACGAAACGTTCGTTTGGATGACTACCCGTGCTTGAGGGAGTACGACGGTAGTACACAACTGGGAGACTCGATGTCCGCACCGCGATTCAGCCGCCTGCAGAAGGCGGGGGCGCTCTTGCCCCTCGCCCTGCTCTCGACCGCCTGGACGGCCAGCCTTGCTGGCGTCGGCGCCGGCAGCGCATCCGCAGGGGAGGAGCTCGTCGCCACGCTCCCCGACGGCACGAGCATCCCCACCGAGGCCATCGAGGCACCCGCCAGCGTCTCCGTGCCCGGCCAGGTCGCCCCCGGCATCGAGGGCAGCGCCGCGCAGGCCGTGTCCCAGGCCTCCACCTCCGGCATCCCCTCCGCCGCTCTCGCCGCCTACCAGCGCGCCGAGACCGTCATCAACTCCGCCGACCAGAGCTGCAACATCTCCTGGCAGCTGGTCGCCGCCATCGGCCGCGTCGAGTCCGACCACGGCCGCGCCAACGGCAATGCCCTCAACTCCGACGGCCTCGCCGAGCCCGGCATCTACGGCATCGCGCTCGACGGTCGCCAGGGCACCGCGGTGATCACCGACACCGACGCCGGCCAGTACGACTTCGACCAGGAGTTCGACCGTGCGGTCGGCCCGATGCAGTTCATCCCGTCGACCTGGTCGGTCGTGGGCGTGGACGCCGACGGCGACGCCGAGCGCAACCCGCAGGACATCGACGACGCCGCACTCGCGACTGCCGTCTACCTCTGCTCCGGCCGTGAAGACCTCGGCGCCGAGCCCGGTCAGCGCACGGCGGTCTACCGCTACAACCACAGCCAGGCCTACGTCGACCTCGTGCTCTCGATCATGAACGCCTACCTCGAGGGTGAGTTCATGTCGGTGCCCAACGGCACCACCTCAGCCGGTGTCTTCGTGCCCGCTCCCGCCCCGCCCGCCTCCAACGGTGGCAACAACAACGGTGGTGGCAACGGCGGCAACAACGGCGGCAACGGTGGCGGCGACAACAACCCGCCGCCCACCCAGCCGACCCCGACCGAGCCGCAGCCCGAAGAGCCCGGCCCGATCGAGCCCCCCGACGACAACGACGGCCCGAACCTTCCCGTGCCCACGCCGTCCGTCCCGCCGGTCCCGGACCCGTCGCTGCCCCCGGTCACCGACGTCCTCACCGAGGCCGAAGCGATCACCGAGTGCCTCGCGGAGGGCCTGGTCGACAACCCGCTGAACGACAACGACGCCTTCGACCAGTGCGTCGAAGACCTGATGGACCCGTAACCCACGAGAACGTTGAGTTGGGCCTGCGCGGCATTCAGTTGCCGCGCAGGCCCACTTCATTTGCCGGGCAGGCCCAACTCATTTGCCGGGCAGGCCCAACTCAACGACGCAGGAGGCGGGCGGCCTCGGCAGCCCAGTAGGTCAGCACCACGTCGGCGCCGGCCCGGCGGATCGAGAGCAGGGTCTCCAGGATCGCCGGCTCGCGGTCGATCCAGCCGCGGGCTGCGGCCGCCTCGAGCATGGCGTACTCGCCGGAGATGTTGTACGCCGCCACCGGGACGTCCACCGCGTCACGGACCCGGCGGACCACGTCGAGGTAGGCCAGGGCCGGCTTCACCATGACGATGTCGGCGCCCTGCTCGATGTCGAGCAGCGCCTCGCGCACGCCCTCACGCGCGTTGGCAGGATCTTGCTGGTAGGTCCGGCGGTCCCCGTCGAGCGAGGAGTCGACCGCCTCGCGGAAGGGGCCGTAGAAGGCGGAGGCGTACTTGGCGGAGTAGGCGAGGATCGAGACGTCGGTGTGCTCGGCGGCGTCGAGCGCGTCGCGGATCACCCCGACCTGCCCGTCCATCATGCCGCTGGGGCCGACCATGTCGACCCCGGCGTGAGCCTGGGCGAGCGCCATCTCGGCGTACACCTCGAGGGTGCGGTCGTTGTCGACCTTGCCGTCCACCGTCAGCAGGCCGCAGTGACCGTGGTCGGTGAACTCGTCGAGGCACAGGTCGCTCATGACGGTCAGCTGGTCGCCCACCTCGGCGACCACGTCGTTGATGGAGAGGTTGAGGATGCCCGCAGGGTCGACCGCGCCGGAGCCGGTGGCGTCCTTGGACTCGGGGATGGCGAAGAGCATCACGCCGCCGAGGCCGAGCTCGGCCGCCTCGGACACCGCCTCGAGCAGCGAGTCGCGGGTGTGCTGGACGACGCCCGGCATCGAGCTGATCGGGCGCGGCTCGTCGAGCCCCTCCCGCACGAACATCGGAAGCACCAGCTGCCGGGCCTCCAGCGACGTCTCCGCCACCATCCGGCGCAGCGCCGGCGTGGTCCGTAGGCGACGCGGCCGGATCGTCGGGCCGCCTCCGGGCTGGTTCTCGGTGAGGTCCGGGTGGTTCATCGCGAGGAGGTGGCCTTCCTCCGCCCCGAGGGCTTGCGCTCCGACGGCTTGGTGACCGGCTGACCGGCCTCCACCATGGCGAGCCGGCGCGCGGCACCGAAGTCGGCGAGGGCATCGACGAGCTGCTCGACGTCCGGCTTGGGGGCCATCACGTCGACCCGCAGGCCGTGCTCCTCGGCGGTCTTCGCCGTCGCCGGCCCGATCACCGCGATGATCGTGGACGGGTGCGGCTTGCCGGCGATGCCGACCAGGTTGCGCACCGTCGAGGACGACGTGAAGACCACGGCGTCGAACTTGCCGGTCTTGATCGCGTCCCGGGTCGGCGCAGGCGGCGGGGTCGCGCGCACGGTGCGGTAGGCGGTGACGTCGTCACACTCCCAGCCCAGGTCGATCAGGCCGGCCACGAGGTTCTCGGTGGCGATGTCGGCGCGCGGCAGGAACACCCGGTTGATGGGGTCCAGCAGGTCGTCGAAGGGCGGCCAGTCGGCCAGCAGCCCGGCCGCGGACTGCTCGCCGGTGGGCACCAGGTCGGCCCGGAGACCCCAGGCCGCGATCGCTTCCGCGGTCTTGTCGCCGACCGCGGCGATCTTGAGCCCGGAGAAGGCGCGCGCATCGAGGCCGTACTCCTCGAACTTCTCGCGCACGGCCTTGACGGCGTTGACGGAGGTGAAGGCGATCCACTCGTAGCGACCCTCGACCAGGCCGCGGACGGCCTTGTCCATCTGCAGCGGGTTGCGCGGCGGCTCCACGGAGATCGTGGGCACCTCGTCAGGGACGGCGCCGTAGCCACGGATGCGGGTGGTCAGCGAACCGGCCTGCTCCTTGGTGCGGGGCACCAGGACCCGCCAGCCGAACAGCGGCTTGGTCTCGAACCAGGAGAGGGCCTCGCGCAGGTTGACGACGTCGCCGATGACCGTGACGGCCGGCGGGGCCATCCGTGCGGCGCGGGCGTCGGCCGCGATGTGCTCGAGGGTCGAGGTGACCGTGGCCTGCTCTGTCGTGGTGCCGACGCGGGTCATCGCCACCGGCGTCTGCGGCGACCGCCCGGCCGCGACCAGCGCGGGGGCGATCTCGGCGATCGAGCCGACGGCCGAGAGGAGCACGAGGGTGCGGGCGTCGGCGTACTTGGTCCAGTCGACCTTCTCGCCACAGGTGACGACGGCGACCTCGCGGCAGTCCTTCGTCGTCAGCGGGATGCCGGCGTAGGCCGGGACCGCACTCACGGACGAGACGCCCGGGACGATCTCGAAGCCCAGACCGGCCTTGACGCACGCCTGCGCCTCCTCCGGGCCGGACGCGTAGAGGAACGGGTCGCCGGCCATCAGCCGGACGACGCGCGCGCCCTTCTTCGCGTGCTTGACGACCACCCGGGCGCGGGCGGCGTGGGTGAGCGGCTGGCCGTCCTCGCCGAAGCCACCGTCGATGAGGAGGGGGACCTGGGGCTCGACGCGCCTCCTCGCCCTCGACGGGCTCGGGGAGGCCGAGCAGGCCCCGGACGAGCGCGTCGTGCTCGGGCACCTCGGTCACCACGACCTCGGCCTGCCGGAGCAGGTCGACGGCGCGAACCGTCAACAGATCGGGGTCACCGGGGCCACTGCCGACGAACGACACCCAACCGCGGGTCGCGGTGTCGCTGGTGGGGGTGGTCTTGACTCGCGTCATACGTTCTGCCTCTTCGCTGGGGCTTCGGTCAGTCGTCCTGCTCCGTCGGCGAGCATCTCGTTCGCCAGACGGGTCCCGACACCAATGGCATCGGTGGTGGCACCCGATGCGGACATCCGCACCGAAAGGCCTCCGTCGAGGGACAGGGCAACGGCCCTGACCCAGATCTCGTCCCCGTCCTCGCCCTCGACCACATCGGCCAGGGCTCCGATCGGAGCTGAGCAGCCACCCTCGAGCGTGGCAAGTACGGCGCGCTCGGCCTCCACGGCCGCACGGGTGTGCGGGTCGTCGAGCCGGGCCAGGTCGGTCACGAGATCGGTGTCCTCGGTGCGGCACTCGATCGCCAGTGCACCCTGCCCGGGGGCCGGGAGCATCTGGAGCGGGTCGAGCACCTCGGTCGCCTCGTCGAGCCGACCGATCCGGGCGAGGCCCGCACGAGCGAGCACGACGGCGTCGTACTCCCCGGAGCGGACCTTGCCGAGCCTGGTGTCGACGTTGCCACGAATGCCCGCGATCTCCAAGCCGAGGCCGAGGGCGTGCAGCTGGGCCTCGCGTCGGGGGGAGCCGGTGCCGACCCGGCTGCCGACCGGGAGCTCGCCGAGAGTGAGGCCGTCGCGGGCGACCACGGCGTCGCGCGGGTCCTCGCGGACGGGAGTCGCCGCGACGGTGATCCCGTCGTGGGGCGCGGTCGGCAGGTCCTTGAGCGAGTGGACGGCGAGGTCGATGTCCCCGCGCAGGAGGGCGTCGCGCAGGGCGCTGACGAAGACGCCCGTGCCGCCGATCGTCGCGAGCGGGGCGCTGCTGACGTCGCCCTCGGTGGTCACCTCGACCAGCTCGACGTCGTGGCCGAGCTGGGTCCGGACGAGGTGGGCCACGGACTCCGACTGGGTGGTGGCGAGAAGGGACGCGCGGGTCCCGAGACGCAAGGTCACTTCTCGATCCCCTCCGCTCGGGTGACGGCCTCGACCGCGTCGGGGTCGAGCGAGAACAGCTCGGCGAGCGCCGCGGCATAGGACACGGCGCCGGTCTCGTTGGCCAGCTCCTTCACCCGCACCGTCGGGGTGTGCAGCAGCTTGTCGGCCACCCGGCGTACGGCGTGGAGCACCTCGGCTCGAGACTCGTCGTCGAGCCCGGGAAGCCTCGCTGCCAGTCGCTCCATCTCGGCCTCGACCACGGACGTGGCCATCGAGCGGAGCGCGACCACGGTCGGGGTGACCTGGGCCTGGCGGCGGGCGGAGAGGAACGCGTTGACCTCTTGACCGACGATCTGGCGAACGCCGTCGACCTCCTGCCCGGCATCGGAGTCGCGCAGCTGCTCGGCGAGGTCGGTGAGACTGACCAGGGTCACCCCGTCGAGCTCGCCGACGGCGGGGTCGACGTCGTGGGGCAGGGCGAGGTCGATCACGGCGAGAGGGGCTCCCGCGGGGCGCGCGGCCACGACCGTCTCCGCGGTCAGCAGGACGCCGCTGGAGCCGGTGCAGGCGATCACGAGGTCGGCGCGCGCGAGCTCCGAGCCCAGGGCGCTGAGCGTCGCGGGTCGGGCGGCGTGCTCGCGAGCCAGCCGGTCGGCGTTGCTCGCCGTGCGGTTGACGACCGCGATGTCGTCGGCCCCGAGGCGGGCCACGGTGGCGGTCGCGAGGCCGGCCATCGAGCCGGCACCGAGGATCAGGACCCGCTTGCCCGCGACGCCGCCGAGGGGTGCGTCGACGCGCTCGAGGGCGGCACTGACGAGGGACGGGGCGGCCTGGTCGATGTCGGTCTCCGCACGGGAGCGCTTTCCGACCCGGAGCGCCTGCTGGAACAGCACGTTGAGCGCCGGCCCGACCGTGCCGTGCTCCTGGCCGCGCCGCAGCGCGTTGCGGGTCTGGCCGAGGATCTGGCCCTCGCCCACCGCGAGTGAGTCGAGGCCGGCCGCGACGTGGAAGAGGTGCGAGACGGCGCCGTCGTCGTAGTGGACGTAGAGGTGGGGCAGGATCGCGTCGGTCGAGCCCTCGGCCCGGTCGACGAGCAGCCGGGAGACGTCCTCGACGCTGCCGTGGAAGCGGTCGACGTCGGCATAGATCTCGAGCCGGTTGCACGTGGCGATCACGGTCGCCTCGGTGACGTGCTCGCAGGCGATGACGTCGCTGAGCAGCTTCACGACGCCGTCACCGTCGAGCGCCACCCGCTCCAGGAGCGCCACGGGAGCGGTCTTGTGGGAGATGCCGACCACGAGGACACTCATGCGCTCTCACCCTGGGCCTTGCGCTGCTCGTGGTAGGCGAGGATCTGCAGCTCGATGGACAGGTCGACCTTGCGGACGTCGACGCCGTCGGGCACCGAGAGCACGCTCGGGGCGAAGTTGAGGATGCTGGTGATCCCGGAGGCGACCATCCGGTCGGCCACGTCCTGGGCGGCCAGGGCCGGGGTGGCGATCACCCCGATCGCGACGCCGTGCTCCTCGACGATCCGCTCGAGGTCGTCGAAGGGACGTACGTCGACGCCCGCGACGACCTCGTCATGACGGTCCGGGTCGGCGTCGAGCAGGGCCACGACCCGGAAGCCGCGGCTCCGGAAGCCGGAGTAGTTGGCGAGGGCGTGCCCGAGATTTCCGATGCCGACGATGACGACCGGCCAGTCCTGGGTGACGCCGATCTCGCGGGCGATCTGGTAGCGCAGGTACTCGACGTCGTAGCCGACCCCGCGGGTGCCGTAGCTGCCGAGGTAGGAGAGGTCCTTGCGCAGCTTCGCGCTGTTGACACCGGCGGCCGTCGCGAGCTCCTCGCTCGAGCAGGTCCGCGTGTCGAGTTCCGCGAGCGAGGTCAGCGCTCGCAGGTAGACAGGCAGACGAGCGACGGTGGCCTCGGGGATGTCCCGGGCACTGTCGGTGGAAGTCCGTGCCGTCAACGTGCTCTTCTCTCCAGCCGCCCGGCCCCGGGCTCGGGACACCCGCTGGCAGGTCGCGCGGCCAGATCACTGTAAGAGTTTGTGAACGCGAGAACAAACTGAGCGAGGACCCCGGCTACCACATGTGAGAAGCCCCACCCCACCCGGGGGCGGTCAACCCGCCAGCGCCGCGCGGAGCCGCGCCTCGTCCACCCGCCAGAAGTCGTGCTGACGGCCGTCGACGAAGGTCACCGGGACCTCGTCGGTGAAGCGGTCGAGCAGGGCGGGGTCGGAGTTGATGTCGACCTCCTCGTAGGACTCCCCGAGATCGGCGCACACCCGATCGATGACGAGCCGCGCCTCGTCGCAGAGGTGACAGCCGGGTCGGCCGTAGAGGGTGACTCGGGCGGTCATCCCAGGATGCCGAGCGCGCGACGACGCTCGATACCGCGCAGGCGCCCCTTCTGGACCTTGCCGGTGACGGTGAGCGGCAGCTCATCGACGACCTCGATCCGGCTCGGTCGCTTGAACCTGGCCAGCCGGGTCTCGCAGTGCCGGGCGACGTCGGCGGCGACGATCTCGGGATCGGCGTCGGGCGCGACGACGTAGGCGACGACGGCCTCCCCGCTCGACGCGTCCTGGACACCGATGACCGCAGCTTCGCTGACTCCGCGGACGCCGCGGACGACGTCCTCGATCTCGCTCGGGTACACGTTGAAGCCGGAGACGATGATGAGGTCCTTGATCCGGTCCACGAGGAACAGGTCGCCGGTGCCGTCCAGGAAGCCGACGTCACCGGTGGACCACCAGCCGTCCTCGTCGGGGCCACCGGCGCCGTCCGGCCAGTAGCCGCTGAAGAGGTTGTCGCCCCTGATCTGGATCTCGCCCGGGTCCTCACCCTCGGGTGCGTGCCCACTGTCGTCGACCAGCCTGATCTCGATACCGGGCAGCGCGGCGCCGACCGAGCCGTTCTGCAGGTCCCGGCTGCACAGGGTGCTCGTCACGACCGGCGACGCCTCGGTCAGGCCATAGCCCTGGTGGACGGCGATGCCGGTGCGCTCGGTGAACTCCTCGATCACCTCGGCGGCGAGCGGAGCCGAGCCCGACAGCACGAGCCGCACCGGTCCCAGACGCTCGGCGAGGTGCTCGTCCGGGAGCCAGTGGGCGAAGACGGGCGGTGCGAGGGGCACGACGCTGCAGGCCTCGTCGTCGATGAGGTCGAGGGTGGCTTGCGGGTCGAACCGGTCGACGAGGACCAGCTTCGCGCGCCGCTTGAGGACGCTGCCGAGGACGGCGTTCAGGCCGTAGACGTGGAACAGCGGCAGGACGCCGAGCACGACGTCGTCGCCATGGATCATCGGCGGCTCCACCCCAGCCACCTGGTCCAGGTTGGCCAGCAGGGCGCGGTGGGTGAGCATCGCCGCGCGCGGTCGACCGGAGGTGCCGCTGGTGTAGAGCAGGACGGCCAGCTTCTCGGGGTCCTGGAGCGGGGGAACCGGACGAGGCTCGGTGGCGCGCAGGATGTCGTACGACAGCTCACCGGCAGCGGGCTCGCCGTCCAGCACCACGACGGCGGGCTGGACGGCGCGCGCCCTCACGCCCTCGTCGACGTCGTCGATCTCCCCGGCGAGGACGCGTCGGACGACGTCGACCGCGTCGCGGACCGGACCGAGCGTGCCGGCGTCGGCGACGACGACTCGGGAACCGGAGTCGGCCATCATCCGGGCCAGCTCCTCGACGGTGGAGCTGGGGTTGACGGGTACGGCGACCGCCTGGGCCCGCAGCACGCCGAGGTAGGACGTGACGAACTCGAGCCGGTTGGGCAGGGCGATCATCACCCGGTGTCCGGCCACCACGCCGGCGTCACCCAGACCGGACGCGATCCGGGCCACGTCGTCCTCCAGGCCGGACCACGTGACGCTCCGCCCACCCGCCTCCACGACAGCCAGTCCGTCGGGGCGCGCGACCGCTGCGTCGGCGACGAGATCGGCCAGGTCGTGCTTGGCAGGCATGGTCGCGATCCTCCCACACGGAGGCCCGGACCCGGGGGCGTCCCTCGGGGCTACGCTTCGCGTGTGACCCCGCCAGCCGACGGCCGACGCCGTCCTCTCGACCTCCAGCTGCGGTCCACGCTCGCCGGCGAGGCCGCGGCAGCGGCAGCCGAGGTGGAGACGGCGCTCGACACCCCAGCCGACCCGACGTCGGCGGCCTTCTTCGACGTCGACAACACCGTGATGCAGGGCGCCAGCATCTTCCACCTGGCCCGCGGGCTGCACCGACGTGACTTCTTCACCACCCGCGAGATCGTCGGCGCCGCCTGGAAGCAGGCCTACTTCCGGGTCGTCGGCGTGGAGGATCCCGAACACGTCGCCGACGCCCGGAACTCCGCGCTCAGCTTCATCGCAGGGCACACCGTCCAGGAGCTCGAGGAGCTCGGCGAGGAGATCTTCGACGAGGCGATGGCGCACCGGATCTGGCCCGGCACCCGCGCTCTGGCCCAGCTGCACCTCGACCAGGGGCAGCGAGTGTGGCTGGTGACCGCGGCGCCGATCGAGATCGCCAGCATCATCGCCCGACGGCTCGGGCTGACCGGGGCCATGGGCACCGTCGCCGAGCACGTCGACGGCGTCTACACCGGTCGCCTGGTCGGCGACCTGCTCCACGGCCCCGCCAAGGGCGAGGCGATCAAGGCGCTCGCCGCTCGCGAGGATCTCGACCTGGCCCGCTGCTCGGCGTACTCCGACTCCTTCAACGACCTGCCGATGCTGACCATGGTCGGCGACCCCTGCGCGATCAACCCCGACGCCAAGCTGCGGGCCGCGGCCAGGGAGCGTGGCTGGCGGATCCGTGACTACCGGACAGGGCGCAAGGCCGCTCGCGCCGGGCTGGTGCTCGGCGCGCTCGCCGGAGCCGTCAGCGGCACGGTGGCGGCCGGGGTGGCGCTGCGCGGCCGGCGGCTCTGACCCGGGTTTTCTTTACTTCTTTACCGACGTGGTATGGACCACGTTTTCCTCTCCAACTGTTCCCTTCACCACACTCCGCGCATACGATGGCAACGGCTTCGGGGGAAGCTGACCGGGAGGGTCTCTACTTCATGCTGCGGGACGGGAACGACCTCGAGCGCGGGCTCGACGGCCTGCGCATTGCAGTCGCCCGCCTTCTCCTGCCTCGGGTCGCCGTCGTCGGCGGCCTCGACGTCCTCCTCACCGAAGCCTCCGTCACGTCCGGCGGTTCCGACACCCGGGGCCGCGTCCGGCTCCACCTCCGGAGGCGCGCGGCCCCTTCCAGGACGACGGCGAGGCCGCGTCGTCGGAGGAGTGCGAGGCTGACCGCACCCGCCTGATCGCGCTCGTCGAGCTCGCCCGAGGGGGAGACTCCGAGGCCTTCGGCCTGCTCTACGACCACTACCAGTCGTCGGTCTACCGCTTCCTCTTCTACCGCACCCGCTCCAGCCAGCTGGCGGAGGACCTCACCTCGGAGACGTTCTTCCGCGCCCTGCGCAGCATGAGCAACTTCCGCTGGCAGGGCAAGGACTTCGGGGCCTGGCTGATGACCATCGCCCGCAACCTCGCCACCGACCACTTCAAGGCGGGCCGGACGCGACTCGAGCTGACCACCGAGGACATGGGCGCCCACGACGATTCCACCGAAGGGCCCGAGGCCGCCGTTCTCGCCGGGCTGACCAACGAGATCCTGCTCGGCGCGCTCAAGGCGCTGCCCGGACGAGCAGCGCGACTGCCTGGTCATGCGCTTCCTGCAGGGCATGAGCATCGCCGAGACCGCCGCCGTTCTCGGCCGCAGCGACGGCGCGATCAAGCAGCTCCAGCTGCGCGGCGTCCGCAACCTCGCAAAGCTGATGCCCGACGGGATCAGGGACTGATGCAGAGCGTGAGACGCTCGTCAATGACCGGTAGGCTCACACCCCGTAACCTCGCCGGTTCGCGGGTCGTTGAGGTCGTCGTCAGGGACTTTCCTCTCCCTGACGGATGACGAGATGACAGGACTGGCCAGATGACACCCGTGTTTTCGGCGCGACGACGTGCCGAGGAGTTCGACGCCCTGATCGAGCACTCGACTGGGCACGACCTCACTGACGCGCGTTACGCCGAGTTCCTCGAGATCGTCACCGCCCTGCGCACCACTCCCCCGGTCCAGGCCCGCCCCGAGTTCGTCAACAGTCTCCGCGAGCAGCTGATGGTGGCCGCCGAGACCGCAGCTGGTCTCCGCGTCCCCGCCAGGACGTCGCGACTCGCACTCCCGGCCCGTCGCCCCCGCGACCGCCGGATCGCCGCCGCCGTCGGTGGTATCGCCATCGTCGGTGCGACCACGTCGATGGCGATGGCCGCGCAGACCGCCCTGCCCGGCGACGTCCTCTACCCGCTCAAGCGGGCGATCGAGAACGTCGAGACCGGCATCAGCGTCAACGAGGGCCAGAAGGGCGCCACGATGCTCGCCAACGCGAGCGGCCGACTCGACGAGGTCACCGCACTCAGCCGCGAGGGCGGCGTCGAGGACATCCACGGCCATCGCCGAGACGCTCAACACCTTCACCGACCAGGCCACCGTCGCCTCCGACCTGCTCCTGTCCGACTACGCCAGCACCGGCGACGAGACCTCGATCGCCGAGCTCCGCGACTTCACGTCGCTCAGCATGGAGACGCTGGCCGCTCTCGAGGACGTGGTCCCGGTCGACGCCCGCGACGAGCTCCTTCACGCCGCGCGGGTGCTCACCCAGATCGACGCCGAGGCCGAGCAGGCCTGCCCCGACTGCGGTGGCGACGGCATCACCTCGATCCCGAAGATCCTCGCCGGGTCCTCCACCTTCGCCGGCTCCGGCACGACCTCGAACCGACCGGCCAGACCGGTGGCAGGGTGGTGACGGCACGAAGAAGAACGCCGGTGGCGGGGCCGACCCGGCCGGACACGAGACCGACGACGAGGGCAACTCCCTGCCTCCGGGTGACGTGCTCGACCCCGGCGACTCGGGCCCGGAGACGACCGAGGGCGACGGCACGACCGGCGGCTCCTCCAACGACACCATCGACGAGCTGACCGACGGACTCGTCAACGGCGGAGGCACGCAGCCCACGTCCAACCCGTCCGGCCTGCCGGGCGTCCCGGACGTCGACGACGTGACCGACGGAGTGACCGACGACCTCACCAGCAACACCAAGCCCTGAGGTCGGTCGCCCGACGCTCGCCCCGCCTCAGCGGAAGACGGACTCCCGCTCCATCAGCAGCGAGTACAACGTCTGCTGGATCGTCTCGCGTACCTGGTCGGTGACGTTGAAGACCAGCATCGGGTCGTCCGCAGCACCGTCGTCGTACTCGTCGGTGCGGATCGGCTCGCCGAACTCCAGCATCCACTTCGACGGCAGCGGGATCATGCCGAGCGGCCCGAGCAGCGGGAAGAACGGCGTGATCGGGATGTACGGCACGCCGAGCAGTCGCGCCAGGGACGGGATGTTGCCGACGAGGGGGTAGATCTCCTCCGCGCCCACCACCGAGAGCGGGATGATCGGCACGCCGGTGCGGAGGGCGGCCGACACGAAGCCGCCGCGTCCGAAGCGCTGCAGCTTGTAGCGGTCGGCGTACGGCTTGCCGATGCCCTTGAAACCCTCCGGCCACACGCCGACCAGCTCGCCGCCGCCGAGCATCCGCTCAGCGTCCTCGTTGCAGGCCAGGGTCGCGCCGCCCTTGCGGGCGAGGGTGCTGACGACCGGCATCCGGAAGACCAGGTCGGCGCCGAGCGGACGCAGGTGGCGGCCGGTGGCGTCATGGATCGTGACCATCGTCATCAGGCCGTCGATCGGGACAGTGCCGGAGTGGTTGGAGACCACCAGGGCGCCGCCCTCGGCGGGGATGTTGTCGGCGCCGCGGACCTCGATCCGGAACCACTTCTCGGCGATCGGCCGCAGCGAGGCCATGAAGAAGCGCTGGGTGACCTCGGCGTCGAAGCCGTACTCGTCGACCACGTAGTCGCCGGTGACCCGACGGCGCAGGAACGCCAGGAAGCGCGCGAGCTGGGGCTCCCACTGGTCGCCGAAGACATCGACGGCGGCGTGCTGGAAGGCGGCGAGCAGCTCGGTCGGCGGGATCCCGCCCTTCGGCGCCCGGTCCTGCGTGGTCGCCGCCGGCCTGGCCTTGCTGGTGCCGGGGGGCTTCTTCGGGGGCGGTGCCTTGCGCGTCGGGTGCCGGGCGCGATGGCTTCGTGACGGCGGAGCGGGTGGCGGCCGGCGCTGGCCTTCTTGGCCTTCCGGGGGGCCTCCACCGAAGGCGCCTTCCTGACGGCGGCGGGCTTGCCGGGAGCGAGGCTGCGGGCGGCGGAGGACGGCTTGGTCTTTCCCGAGCCGCGTCCCGGCCGGCCGCGGGTCCCGATCGGGATGATCTCGGCGTCAGCCACGGTCGACTCCTGTGAGCTGGCGGGTGGGGCGCTCGGACGTCGAGAGTGCCCGGGAAAGGCCATCGATGGCACGGACCGAACGACCGCCGGTGCGGGGGAGCAACCGACCGAAGTCGGCGAACGCCTCCGCGGTGGTGAACTCCGGCTCGAAGCCGAGCACCTGGCGCATCCGGGTGGTGTCGACCCCTCGGCCGTAGGTGAGGAGGCCCAGCTGCTCGGGGGAGAAGTCGGCCACCCGCGCGGAGCGCAGGAGCCGTCCCCAGGTTGCCGACGGCGAAGCCCGGAAGCTTGACCGAGGCTCGCTGCAGCCTGCGGATGGCCTGGCTGAGCACCAGGACGCCGTCTCCGGCGACGTTGAAGGTGCCGGCCACGTCGTGGACGACAGCGTGGCGGAGCACGCCGATCAGGTCCTGCTCGTGCAGGAACTGCAGCCGGGGGTCGTAGCCCAGGACGGTCGGGATGACCGGGAGCCGGAAGTAGGACGTGAGCGGGCTCGCGACGTGGGGACCGATCACGTTGGCGGCTCGCAGCAGGGTGACGCGGACGTCGGGGCGCCGGCGGATGAAGCCTCGGACGTAGCCCTCGACCTCCGCGACGTCCTTGGCGTAGCCCGAGCGCGGCACCCGGCGCGGCTCCATCTCCTCGGTGAACATCGCCGGGTCGCGGTTGCTGGCGCCGTACACGGTCGTCGTCGACTTCACGATCAGGTGCCGGAGCCCGGGCGCCTTCTGGCAGGCGGCCAGGAGCTGCATCGTCCCGATGACGTTGAGCTCCTTCATCGTGTTGCGACCGCCGGCGCTGCCGGGAGTTGCGATCACGCTCATGTGGACGACCGTGTCGACGTCTTCCTTGGCGATGATCTTCGCGATGATCGGGTTGCGGATGTCGGCCCGGACGAAGGACACCTCGCCGATGTCGCCGCGCGGCGGGACGACGTCCACGCCGATGACGCGGTCGACAGCGGGATCAGCAGCGGCCGCGCGCGCGAACCTGCGCCCGAGGTCGCGTGAGACCCCGGTGACGAGTACGACCTTGCCCATCACCGAGCCGCCCGATGCTTACTTGCCGAGCTTGCGACGCTGGACGCGCGTCTTCTTGAGCAGCTTGCGGTGCTTCTTCTTGGCCATGCGCTTGCGCCGCTTCTTGATGACAGAACCCACGGGAAACCTTTCAACAGCTGAGGTGTCTCCGGGGCAGAGTGCCCGGAGGACCCGCACAGCGTAACGGGCGTTCCACGGGCTGCCGAAACCGCGTGGACAACGTCCACGATCCGGGTCGGCTCAGGGCGGCCCAGCGCCGGCGAGTGTCAGCCGGCGCTGTAGAAGCTCTTGCGGAGGTACTCGTTGACGTCCCCCTCGAGCACGCGGAAGGACCGGCCGACGCGGACGGCGGGCAGCTCTCCGTTGTGGACGAGCCGGTAGACCGTCATCTTCGAGACGCGCATGGTGCCCGCCACCTCGGCAACGGTCAGGAACTTCGAGTCGGAGAGATCTCCGGATGCGTTGTCAGCCATCGTGCACCGATCCTTCTGGGCGGATCGCCACCGACTTCCCCGTCAGTGAACGCACGTCCGCGCATCCGTGAGAATAGAGCCTGGAGTGACTCGTGGGGAAGAGATTCACTAGAGCAACTTGAGAGACCTCGGCGTGTCCACTTGCATTCGCCCTGGTTCTTTACCTTGAAGGCTCACAAGTGCGGGTCCAGGCCGTGCCACGGGAAGGCCTCCATCCGGGTGCCCTGGACGGCCCGGTCCAGCCAGGTGTGCGGGTCGTAGCCCTCCCCCCAGTCCCGGTACGCCGGGGCGCGCCCGTCGGTCATGCGCATCGGCGCCGTCCGCCCGAGCGCCGTGCGCACGTGCTCGCGCCAGGCCTCCGGGGTGTCCGTGCTCGGCTCCAGCGGTCGGCCCGCGACGATGGCCAGCAGGTGGGTCCAGGCTCGCGGCACGACCTCGACCAGGGCGTAGCCACCACCGCCGGTCACCACCCACTTGCCCGCACACAGCTCGTGAGCGAGGTCGTGGAGGGCGAGGTAGGCGGCTCGCTGGCCGTCGACGGTGAGCATCAGGTGGGCGAGCGGGTCCTCGATGTGGGAGTCGCAGCCGTGCTGGG
Source organism: uncultured Actinomycetota bacterium (assembly GCA_963834235.1). Lineage (GTDB taxonomy): Bacteria > Actinomycetota > Actinomycetes > Propionibacteriales > Nocardioidaceae > Nocardioides. The sequence goes on along the minus strand of CAWIAS010000006.1, from coordinate 37,553 downwards.
TCACCAGCACCTGCGGCTGGAAGGCACGCAGCACGGGCGGCACCACCGCGTGGAAGGCGCGTAGCCAGCCCGCGTCGGCGGTACCGGGCGGCAGGGCCACGTTGACCGCACTGCCCTGCGCGTCGGGTCCGCCCACGTCGTGCGGGAAGCCGGTGCCCGGGAAGAGCATCTGCCCGGTCTCGTGCAGGGACACCGTCAGCACCCGCGGGTCGTCCCAGAAGATCTGCTCGACCCCGTCGCCGTGGTGGACGTCGACATCGACGTACGCCACCCGCTCGACACCCTGGTCGAGGAGGTACTGGATGCCGACCGCCACGTCGTTGTAGATGCAGAAGCCGCTGGCCCGGTCGCGCATCGCGTGGTGCAGGCCGCCCGTGATGTTGGCGCTGTGCAGGGAGTCGCCGCTCCACACCTGGCGGCACGCCTCCACGCTCGCGCCGACCACGTGGGCCGCCGCCTGGTGCATCCCCGGAAAGATCGGGTTGTCGTCCGTGCCCAGGCCGCGCGCCGCGTCGTACACGTCCTGGGTGCCGGCACGGGTCACCGCCTCGATCAGCTGCGGTTCGTGGACGGTGGCGATCAGGTCGTCACTCGCCATCGGCGCCGGGACCATCCGCAGCCGGTCGCCGACGACGCCGAGCTCATCGGCCAGCCGGATGGTGAGGTCGACCCGCACCGGCGACATCGGATGGCTGGGCCCGAAGCTGTACTCGGTGAGGCTCGGGTCGAAGACCACTGTCGCGGGCCCCGCGCAGTCCACCATGACGCGAGGCTACCTCTCGCAAAATTGCCGGGACCGCCCCGCGTCGGTGTGCGAGACTCGGGGGGTGCCGACGACCCTGACCAACCAGTGCTGGCCCGCCTGACCGGCGGACCATCGATCGAGCACACCCTTCGACCACGGCCGCCCACGGGCGGCCGTTTGCATGCGAGCACCCGTGGGCCCGACCCACCACGGAGCCCGACATGACCACGACCCTCTCTCTGCTCACCCCTTCCGGCCGACTCACGCTGGGCAACCTGCTGGGCGCGTTGCGACCGATGGTCGCCCGGCAGGACGACGCCTACTACGGCCTCTCCGACCTGCACGCGCTGACCACCACGCACGACCCGGCGCTGCTGCGGTCGCGCAGCGCCGAGATGGCGACCCTGCTGCTGGCCGTCGGCCTGGACCGGGCGACGTTGTTCCGCCAGAGCGTGGTGCCGGCGCACGCCGAGCTGGCCTACCTGCTCGAGTGCACGGCTCACACGGGCGAGCTGAACCGGATGATCCAGTTCAAGGAGAAGGGGCGCGGGCGAGACTCGACCCGGGTGTCGCTGTTCACCTACCCGATCCTGATGGCGGCCGACATCCTGCTCTACCGCCCGACGACGGTGCCGGTGGGCGACGACCAGCGCCAGCACGTCGAGCTCACCCGCGATCTGGCGATCCGCTTCAACAGCACGTACGGCGAGGTCTTCACGGTCCCGTCGATCGCCACCCCGACGACCGGGGCACGGGTCATGGACCTGGCCGACCCGACCCGCAAGATGAGCAAGTCCGCCGACGCAGCCGGCTCGGTGTTCCTGCTCGACCCGCCGGACGTCGTACGTCGCAAGATCGGCCGCGCGGTCACCGACTCCGACACCGGGCCGGCCGCCGTCCGCGCGGACCGCGCGGCCAAGCCCGGGGTGACCAACCTGCTCGAGATCCTGGTCGCGTGCGGCGGATCCGCCGACGGCATCACGACGTACGGCGCCCTGAAGCGCGAGGTGACCGACGCGGTCGTCGCGCAGCTCGAGCCGATCCGCACGGCCTACGCCGACCTGGCCGCCGATCCGGCGTACGTGCAGGGGGTCTACTCGACCGGGGCCGAGCGCTGCCGCCAGGTCACCGCCCCGGTCCTCGCTGCCGCCCGCGCCGCCATCGGCCTCACCTGAACCCACGAAGTGGCAGTTGTTGCGGTCCGAAGTGGGAGTTGTGGCGGTGCGGGGTCGCCACAACTCCCACTTCGAGGGACCACAACTCCCACTTCGCGGGGGATAGCTCCCACTTCGTGGGTCAGGCGTCGCCGGCGAGGTCGCGGGAACGGTCGCGGGCGGCCTCCATGGCGGCCAGGAAGGCGGCGCGGACCTTGTGGATCTCGAGCTCGCGGAGAGCGGCGGCGGTGGTGCCGCCGGGCGAGGTGACCTGCTCGCGGAGCACGACGGGGTGGGAGCCGGTCTCCCGGAGCATCTTGGCCGAGCCGACGAGCGTCTGCACGACCAGCTCGGTCGACGTCGCGCGGGGCAGGCCCAGGTGTACGCCGGCCTCGATCATCGACTCCACCACGAAGAAGATGTACGCCGGTCCGGAGCCGGAGATGGCCGTCACCGCGTCCATCTGGCGCTCGGGGATCCGCAGCACCCGGCCGGTGGAGGCCATCAGCGCCTCGGCCTCGGCGAGGTGGACCTCGTCGCAGTGGGAGCCGGGCGCGATCGCGGCCATGCCCTCGTCGACGAGGGCGGGGGTGTTGGGCATGACCCGGACGACCGCGACGCCGTCGGGGACCCGGGCCTCGATGAAGCTGGTGGTGATGCCGGCCGCGAGCGACACCAGCAGCTGCCCGGGGCGGAGCTCGGGGGCGATCTCGGCGAGCAGGTCGGCCATGTCCTGGGGCTTGACCACGATGGCGATCGTGTCGGCCTTGCGGGCGGCCTCGAGGTTGGAGGCGACGGCGACGCCGTACCGCTCCTCGAGCTCGCGCGCCCGATCGGGCCGCTTCTCGCCGACGATCAGGTTGTCGACCCGGCGGCCGGCGCGGACCAGCCCGGAGAGGAGGGTCTCCCCCATCACTCCGGCACCGAGGATCGCGGTCTGCGCCATGTGTCTGCCTCTCTTCAGCTACTTCTTCGACACCAGGGACTTCAGGAAGAATGACAGGTTCTGGGGGCGCTCAGCGAGACGTCTCATGAGGTAGCCGTACCACTCGATGCCGTAGGGGATGTAGACGCGCACGGTCTCGCCGGAGTCCGCGAGCCGCTTCTGCTCGCCGGTCCGGATGCCGTAGAGCATCTGGTACTCGTAGGTGCCCTGGGCCCGGGTGTAACGGCTGGCGAGGGACGCCGCGATCTCGACCATCCGCGGGTCGTGCGTCGCGATCATCGGGTAGCCCTGACCGGCCAGCAGCACCTTGAGGCAGCGCACGTAGGAGCGGTCGACGTCGAGGCGGCTCTGGAAGGCCACCGACTCCGGCTCCTTGTAGGCGCCCTTGCACAGCCGGACCCGCGAGCCCTCGTAGGCCAGCGCGCGACAGTCGGCCTCGGTGCGGTGGAGGTAGGCCTGGAGCACGGCCCCGGTCTCGGGGAAGTCCTTGCGCAGCTCGCGCAGGATCGCCAGCGTCGAGTCGGTGGTGGTGTGGTCCTCCATGTCGAGGGTGACCGTGGTGCCGGCGTTGCGGGCGGCGCGGCAGATGGTGCGTGCGTTCTCGAGGGCGATCTTGTGTCCGCTCTCGGGCAGCGCCTGGCCGATCGCCGACAGCTTCACGGACACCTCGGCGGACCGGGTCAGGCCGCGGGCGGAGAGCTGCTGCAGCAGGTCGAGGTACGCCGTGACGGTGGCCTCGGCCTGCTCGGCGTCGAGGGTGTCCTCGCCGAGGAAGTCGAGCGTGGACCTCAGTCCGTCGTCGGCCAGGACCGAGGTGGCTTCCACGACGGACTCGGTGGTCTCACCGGGCACATAGCTGGTCACGATGCCCGAGGACACGGGCATGGTGCTGACGAGCTTCTTGACCCGCTCGCTCCGGGACAGGAGCAGGATCGGCTGGCGTAGCAACGACATGGCGACAGGTTACGCGGCAGGCCCTGCCCGGGACCAAAGTGGCGGCGTCAGGCGGTACGCCTGCGGAGCGTGGCGGCACCGACGGCCAGCACGGCGAGCGCGAAGCCGGCCACGACGCCGACGTCCTGCCACACCTCGCCGGTGTCGGCCGTCCGGGTCAGTGCCTGCATGGCGTCGACGGCGTACGACAGGGGCAGCACGTCGCTGATCGCCTGGAGCACGTCGGGCAGCTGTGCCCGGGGCACGAACAGACCGCACAGCAGGATCTGCGGGATCACCAGGGCGGGCATGAACTGCACCGCCTGGAACTCGGTGCGGGCGAAGGCGCTCACGAAGAGTCCCAGGGCGGTGCCGAGGACGGCGTCCGCGACGGCCACCAGGGTCAACAGCCAGATCGGACCGACGATCTCCAGCCCGAGCAGGCCGACGCTGATGGCGACCGCGAGGCCGGACTGCACCGCGGCGACCAGTCCGAAGGCCAGCGCGTATCCGGCCAGGAAGTCGAGCTTCCCCATCGGCATCGCGAGCAGACGCTCCAGCGTGCCGCTCGACCGCTCACGCAGCGTGGTCACCGAGGTCACCAGGAACATCACGATGAAGGGGAACATCGCGAGGAGCCCCGGACCGAGCCGGTCGAAGACCTCCGGCGATGCCTCGTCGAACATCCACCACAGCAGGCTGATCAGGAGGCAGGGCAGCAGGAGCAGCATGGCCAGGGTCCGGTGGTCACGGCGGAGCTGGGTGAGCACACGGGCCGCGACGGCGAGCAGGATCCGTGGGCTCATGCGGCGGCCCCCCTCACCAGCGCCAGGAAGGCCTGCTCGATGTCGTCGACACCGGACGCCTGCTTGATTCCGGCCGGGCTGTCGTCGGCGATGATCACGCCCTCGCGCATCAGCAGCAGGCGGTCGCAGCGGTCGGCCTCGTCCATGACGTGGGAGGACACGAAGACGGCGGCACCCCCCTCGGCGATCCGGTGGAAGAGCGCCCAGAGCTCCTGACGCAGCACCGGGTCCAACCCGACGGTGGGCTCGTCGAGCACGAGCAGCTCCGGCTCCCCCAGCAGGGCGACCGCGAGGCTGGCGCGCGAGCGCTGGCCCCCGCTCAGGTCGCCCACCACCTGGCCGGCGTGCGACTGGAGGTCGACGGCCTCGATGCTCCGCTCGACCTCGGCGGACCCGACCCCGAGGACCCGGGCGAAGAACGTGAGGTTCTCGGTGACGGTCAGGTCGTCGTAGACGCTGGCCTCCTGGGTGACGTAGCCGACCCGGTCGCGCAGCGGTGCGGACCCGGCCTCCTCGCCGAAGACCCGGACCGACCCGGAGGTGAGCCGCTGGACCCCGACCAGGGAGCGCATCAGCGTCGACTTCCCGCACCCCGACGGGCCGAGCAGCCCCGTGACCCCACCGGACGGGATCGTGAACGAGACAGAGCGCAGCACCTCACGGGGTCCGCGCACCACGACCAGGTCCTGCACCTCCACCGCGTTATTCATCATGCGTTGAATTATGCACCCGGTGCCGGGCTCAGGGCAAGGGCGCCTCGAAGTAGCGCTGGAGGGCGGGGGCGATCGCCGCGACCACGTCCGCCGACGGCATCGACGCCAGCGGCTCGATCCGGAGGACGTAGCGGGTCAGGATCAGCCCCATCATCTGGCTGGCGACCAGCGCCATCCGGCGCTCCGGATCGTCGAGGCCGAGCACCGCGGCGGCCGGCACGATCACGGCCGGGAGGAAGCCCTCCCGCAGCATCCGGTGCCCCTCCGGCTCCAGGACGTTCCGCACCACCACCAGCAGCGACGCCTGCAGGTCCGGGTCGTCCCACACCGACAAGAACGCCGTGAGCAGCCGTTCGGCCGCCCCGTCGAGGCCGCCGGCGAGCGCCGGCCCGATCACGGCGCGGGGGTCGAGGGGCAGCTCGAGGGCCGCCACGAAGAGGTCGTCCTTGGACCCGAAGTAGTGGTGCACCAGCGCCGGGTCCACCCCGGCCTCTCCCGCGACGCCGCGGATGGTCGTCCGCCCGAACCCCTGCGCCGCGAACTGGACCCGGGCCGCCGCCAGGATCGCGGCCTTGGTGTCGGGCGCCCCCGGCCGGCGACCGCGCCGGACGGTCACGGAGCCGTCACCGGGAAGTGGGCGCGGGCGAACTCCAGCGACTCGCGCAGGTCGATCTCCCGCTCCTCCCGGCTGGTGCACTTGCGGGTGTTGATCTCGAGCACGACGTCACCCGCGAAGTCCGAGGCAGCCACGTGGGCCAGGAAAGCGTCGGCGCCGATGGTGCCGCGGCCGGGGACCAGGTGCTCGTCCTTGGCCGAGCCGCTGCCGTCGGTGAGGTGGACGTGCCGGAGCCGGTCGCCGAGCCGCTTCGCCATCTCCACCGGGTCCGACTTCGCGATCGCTGCGTGCGACAGGTCGATGGTGGTGTTGGCGTAGGGCTCCTCGGAAGGATCCCAGCCCGGCAGGTACATCTCCATGCCCCGCTTGGAGGAGGCTCGCCACGGATACATGTTCTCGACGGCGAACGCGATCCCGGTCGACACCTCCAGCGCCGCGATCCCGTTGACGAAGTTGGCGGCGTACTCCTTCTGCCACCGGAACGGCGGGTGCACCACGACCACCTCGGCGCCCACCTCCGCCGCCATCTCGGCGGAGCGCTCGAGCTTGCCCCACGGCTCGGTGCCCCAGACCCGTTGCGTGAACAGCAGGCACGGGGCGTGGATGGCGCAGATCTCGATCTCGTGGTGGTCGGCGAGCTGCTTGACCGCCGACGTCTGCTGGCTGAGCGAGTCGATGCCGACCATCACCTCGACGGCGTCGTACCCGAGGTTGGCGGCGTACCCGAAGGCGTGTGCCGACGACTCGGGATAGACCGAGGCGGTGGACAGGCCGATGCGCGGGGTCACGCTCATCCGGCGCGGCTGATCCGGTCGATGCGCTCGAGAATGACGCCCTCGCGCAGCGCCCACGGGCAGATCTCCAGCTCCGCCAGCCCGAAGATGTCCATCACCGCCTCCGCGACGAGGGCGCCGGGCACGATCTGGTGGGTGCGACTTGGCGAGACCCCGGGCAGCTCCTGCAGCTCCTCGTCGGCCATCGCCATCAGCTTCGGGATCCACTCGGAGAGCTGGGCCGCGGACAGCACCCGGGACACCATCGGACCCTCGCCGGACGGCGCCGCGCCACAGATCCGGGCGAGCGACCGGAACGTCTTCGACGTGGCCACGGCATGGTCGGGCCCTCCTGCCCGAAGCATGGCACCGGCATTGCGGGCGATGTCGGTGCGAATCTCGCGCCGCAGCTCGCGGATCGAGTTCTCGTCGGGACTGCCGTCCACGAACCAACGGGCGGCCAGCCGCGCTGCGCCGAGCGGCAGCGACCAGGCCACGTCGGGTGACTCGTCCTTGCCGCCGGCGATCTCCAGCGATCCTCCGCCGATGTCGAAGACCGCGAGCCGCCCGGACGACCAGCCGAACCACCGGCGTACGGCGAGGAAGGTCAGCCGGGCCTCGTCCTCACCGGACAGCACGTCGATCTGCGCGCCCGTGCGATCGCGAACGTGCTCCAGAACGGCCTCGGAGTTGGTGGCGTCACGGACCGCTGAGGTGGCGAACGCGAGCATCTCCTCGCATCCCTTGTCCTCGGCGACGAGCAGCGCCTCGGCCGTGAACGCGGTCAACGCGTCGATGCCGCTCTGCGAGACCGCACCCTCGTCGTCGAGGTGCTCGGCAAGACGTAGCCGCTCCTTGTGGGAGAAAGCCGGCAGCGGGGCCGCACCGTCGTGCGCATCCACCACCAGCAGGTGCCCGGTGTTGGAGCCGATGTCGAGGACGCCCAAGCGCATGGGGCCACGCTACCCGCCGCGTAGTCTTTGCCGGTGCCCGAAGTCGACCTGGTCTTTCCCCGTGCGTTCGTGGAGTTCACGGATCCCGCCGACGACGCACAGGTGTTCCGCTGCGACCTCACCTGGCTGACGTCCAACTACCTGTGCATCTTCGGCCAGGGCTGCCCGGGCATCTACGCCTCCGCCCCCTCGGTCGGTTGCTGCACGCTGGGCGCCCACTTCGCCGACAAGGACGACCAGAAGCGCGTTGCGGGGTTCGTCGCCCAGCTCACGCCGGAGACCTGGCAGCTGCACCCCGGCCGCACCGTGAAGAAGAGCGACTGGGTGGAGAAGGACGAGGACGGCGAGGCCAAGACCGCGACCGCCGAGGTCGACGGCGAGAGCGCCTGCGTCTTCGCGAACCGCAACGACTTCGCGGCCGGCGCCGGCTGCGCCCTGCACGGCCTGGCGTTGCAGCAGGGACGCAACCCGCTCGAGACCAAGCCCGACGTCTGCTGGCAGCTGCCGATCCGTCGCACCTTCCGCAACGTCGAGCGGCAGGACGAGACCACCTACACCGAGGTGACGATCGGCGAGTACGACCGCCGCGGCTGGGGACCCGGCGGGCACGACCTCGACTGGTACTGCTCGGGCAACACCGAGGCCCACGTCGGCGTCGAGCCGTTGTACGTCACCAACGAACCGGAGCTCGTCGAGCTGATGGGGCGACCGGCGTACGCCGAGCTCGCCCGGCACTGCGAGGCTCACCTGCGCTCTCGATCGGCGCTGGCGATCCACCCTGCCGACCCTCGCTGAGAAACCTCGACGTCAAGACAACTTGACCCCGGTGCCATCGGCGACCGGGGGATTGCAGAGAATGCCTGCATGCGCCTGGATCACCTTTCCTATGCGGCCGGACCCGATGGTCTGGCCAGCACCGCCAAGCGCCTCGGGGGACTGCTCGGCAAGGAGTTCACCGACGGCGGAGTCCATCCTCGCTTCGGCACCCGCAACATGATCCTGCCGATGGCCGACCACACCTACCTCGAGATCGTCGAGGTGCTCGACCACCCGGCATCCGACAAGGCGCCGTTCGGCCAGGCCGTCCGGGCCCGCTCCGCCCTCGGCGGCGGCTGGCTCGGCTGGGTCGTGGCGGTCGATGACATCGCCGTCGTCGAGCAACGCCTGGGTCGCGAGTCCGCCCGCGGCAACCGGCACCGCCCCGACGGCACCGAGCTCGCGTGGAAGCAGATCGGCGTCAACGGCCTGATCGCCGACCCGCAGCTGCCGTTCTTCATCGAGTGGCAGATCCCGGCGGAGCTCCACCCCAGCGCCGGTGCCGACTCGTCGTACTCCCTCGGCTGCCTCGAGATCGCCGGCGACCCGCAGCGCGTCAGCGAGTGGCTGGGCGAGACCGTCGAGGCTCCGCTCGAAGACGTCAAGGTCGAGTGGGTCGCCCCCCACGGCACCCCCGGGATCATCGCCGCCCAGGTGCAGACCCCCCAGGGCTTGGTCAGGATCTGAAGGTTCCACCCGGCGCGATCCCGAGCCCGAACATCTGGCAGCACCCGGCGACGTACGAGCTGGAGAACCACGCGGCCGACCCCCACGGTCGGCTCGAGACCGCGATGACGGCAGTCGCCGACTGGGCAGGTTGCACGGTCCTCGACGTCGGCTGCGGCACCGGCTTCCACCTCCCCCGCTTCGCTCGTACGGCGTCCTCCGTGATCGGTGTCGAGCCCCACCCGGACCTGGTCGCGCTGGCGCGACGGCGGAGCCGGACGCTGTCGAACGTCAGGGTCGAACAGGGCACTGCGCAGTCGCTCCCGCTCCCCGACGCGTCGGTCGAGATCGTCCATGCCCGGTGGTCCTACTTCTTCGGCCCCGGCTGCGAGCCCGGCCTGGCCGAGCTGGACCGCGTCGTCCGCCGCGGCGGCACGGCGTTCGTCATCGACAACGACGCCACCCGGTCGACCTTCGGCGCGTGGTTCCGCCGCGGCTACCCCACCGTCGATCCGGACGCGGTCGAACGCTTCTGGTCGGTGCGCGGCTGGACCCGGACACCGGTCGACATCGGCTGGTCGTTCAAGACCCGCGCGGACCTCGAGCGCGTGGTCCGGATCGAGTTCTCAGCCGCGGTCGCCGACGAGGTCCTGGCCGGGCACGAGGGGACCGAGGTGGACTACGCGGTCAACCTCTGGTCGAAGCGCTACTGAGGCGAGGTACGGGGTAGGACGGCGGCCGTCACTCGGTCAGGACGAACCGCGTACGGCGAGCGTCGGCGTCAGCAGGACGCCGGGCCCGACCTCCGGCGGGTGGCCGAGCAGACCCTCCAGCGCCTTGACGATCTCGGCGGCGACCTCCTCGATCGGCTGCCGCACCGAGGTGAGGCCGGGAGGCACCACCTGCGCGACCTGGGAGTCGTCGAAGCCGACCACGGCGATGTCGCGTCCGGCCAGCAGATTGCGCTCGGCCAGGGTGTGCAGCACCCCCATCGCCAGGGTGTCGCTCGCACAGACGAAGCCGGTGGGGCGGGCCTCGTCGAGCAGGACCGCGGACGCCTCACGTCCACTGGCGACGGTGTCCTCCACGCGGGAGGCGAGGCCGGTGGTCGACAGACCGCGACCCTTCAGGGCCCGGCTCCAGCCGGCCCGGCGGTCCTCACCGATCCAGGAGTCCTTGCGCCAGCCGATCCAGGCGATCCGCTCGTGGCCGCGGTCCAGCAGGTGGGTGGTCGCCAGCTCGGCGCCTGCCGCCCCGTCGACGTCGACCCACGGGTGTCGCGCCGCGGGGTTGTCCCACGGGCGACCGAAGGCCACGAACGGAGCCCGACGCGTCTCCAGCCAGGCCGCCTGTGGGTTGCCGAGATAGGTGTCGGTGGCCACGAACGCGTCGACCGCGGTCGAGCGCAGGAGGTCGTCGTACCCGGCGAGCGGGTCCTCGGGGTCGCCGGGGAACAACAGAACGTGGTAGCCGGCGGCACTGGACGCCTCGACGAGAGAGTGGACGAAACGGTCCATGGTGGCGTTCGCGGTGCCCTCCTGGGCGGGCGTGAAGCGCAGGCCGATCAGGTGGGACGTGCGGGTGCGGAGGTTGCGGGCGGCCCGGTTGGGCGAGTAGCCGAGCTCGTCGATCGCCTCCTGGACCCTGGCCAGGGTGTCCGAACGCAGCAGGTCCGGGTTGTTCACCGCGTTGGACACCGTCTGCCGGGAGACACCGGCTCGTTCGGCGACGTCGGCAAGGGTCGGCGGCAGCATCGGGACACGCCCGGGGATCCGCGACATCCATGCCTCCTTGATCGTTCCAACGACAGCATAACCGCGCCGTGTCGGTGCCGTGACCTAGCGTTCGCACCATGCCGAAACCGCCGCGCTCGCCGTTCCGCTGCACCGAGTGCGGCTGGGAGACCTCCAAGTGGGTCGGGCGCTGTGGGGAGTGCCAGGCCTGGGGTTCCGTCGCCGAGGGCGCGGCACCCACCGGGAGGCAGTCGTCCGGCCCCGTGACCCGCCCGGCCGTGCCGATCGGCGAGGTCTCGGTGGAGGAGTCCTCCTTCCGGTCCAGCGGCGTCCCCGAGCTCGACCGGGTCCTGGGCGGCGGGCTGGTCCCGGGCGCGGCGATCCTGCTGGCCGGCGAGCCAGGGGTCGGCAAGAGCACCCTCCTGCTGGAGGTGGCCGCCCAGACCGCGCGCTACCAGCGCCGCACCCTCTACGTCACCGGCGAGGAGTCCGCCTCACAAGTCCGGCTGCGGGCCGACCGCACCGGCGGCGTCCACGACCAGCTGTTCCTCGCCGCCGAGACCGACCTGGGAGCCGTGCTCACCCACATCGAGCAGGTGAAGCCCGAGCTCCTCGTCGTCGACTCGATCCAGACCATCGGCGCGGGTGACGTCGACGGCGTCCCGGGTGGCGTCACCCAGGTCAAGGAGGTCGCGGCGGCCCTGATCCGGGTGGCCAAGACCCGCAACATCACCACCGTCCTGGTCGGTCACGTGACCAAGGACGGCTCGATCGCCGGTCCCCGCGTGCTCGAGCACGTCGTCGACGTGGTCCTCCACTTCGAGGGTGATCGCAACTCCCGCTTCCGGATGGTCCGGGCGATGAAGAACCGTTTCGGTCCGATCGACGAGGTCGGCTGCTTCGACCTGTCCCACGAGGGGATCGTCGCGGTCACCGACCCGACGGGCCTCTTCGTCGAGAACCACACCCAGCAGGTGCCCGGCACGTGCGTGGCCGTCACCATGGAGGGCCGCCGGCCGATGCTCGCCGAGGTCCAGGCGCTCGTCACGCCGAGCGCTGCCGAGCGGCCCCGTCGTACGACGTCGGGGCTGGACTCGTCCCGGGTGGCCATGATCGTGGCCGTACTCCAGCAGCACTGCGGGATCCGGCTGCACCACCACGACGTGTTCGTCTCCACGGTCGGCGGCGCCCGCCTCTCCGACCCCGCCAGCGACCTGGCCGTGGCGATCGCCCTCGCCTCGGCCGACAACGGTCGCCCCGCGCCGGCCGGTGTGGTCGCGATGGGCGAGCTCGGACTGGCCGGCGAGCTGCGACGGATCCGCGACCTGCCCCAGCGTATCGCCGAGGCCGGCCGCCTCGGGTTCGCCACCGCCGTGGTTCCCGCCGACGGTGGTCGCCGCGGCGTGCGCACGGTCGACGGCATGCGCGTCGTCGAGGCGACCGACATCGCCACCGCCCTCCACGGGCTCCGGCTCCGCGAAAAGCCCCGCCACCTCCGACCCCTCGACTGAGGGCGTGGACGCAGGTGAGGCCGCGCCACCGGAAGACCGGGAGCGCGTGAGCCGTCTCATCTCCTAGACTGACCGCGCGGCGACCAGCAGCCGCGACGAAACGGAGGACGGCGTGGTGGGCACCGACCGCTCGGACGAGGTGCTGCGCCTACGCGCGACACTGGCCACGATCGCGCCGGGCACCGCCGTGCGCGACGGCCTGGAGCGGATCCTGCGCGGTCGGACCGGTGCCCTGATCGTGCTCGGTCACGACAAGATCGTCGAGTCGATCGCCACCGGAGGCTTCACCCTCGACGTACCGTTCACCGCCACGGGCCTGAGGGAGCTCGCCAAGATGGACGGCGGGATCATCATCGACAAGGACGTCACCCGGATCCTTCGCGCTGCCGTACACCTGATGCCCGACCACAAGATTCCCTCCGAGGAGACAGGCACTCGACACCGCACGGCGGAGCGGGTGGCCAAGCAGACCGGCTTCCCGGTCATCTCGGTCTCCCAGTCGATGCAGATCATCGCGGCGTACGTCGGAGACACCCGCCACGTCCTCGAGGACTCCGGCCAGATCCTCTCCCGTGCCAACCAGGCCCTCGCGACCCTCGAGCGCTACAAGCTGCGCCTGGACGAGGTGGCCAGCACCCTGTCCGCCCTCGAGATCGAGGACCTCGTCACCGTGCGCGACGTCGCGGTGGTGGCCCAGCGTCTCGAGATGGTCACCCGGATCGCCCGCGAGATCGAGGACTACGTCCTCGAGCTCGGCACCGACGGCCGCCTGCTCTCGCTCCAGCTCGAGGAGCTGATCACGGGCGTCGACGCCGAGCGCGAGCTCGTGATCCGCGACTACCTCCCCGCCGGCCGACGCAACAAGAGCCCGGAGGACCTCCTCGCCCGGCTCGAAGCACTGTCCCCGACCGAGCTGGTCGACCCCGCCGCCGCTGCCAAGGCCCTCGGCCTCGGCAGCTCCGAGCACCTCGACGGCGCCGTTGCCCCCCGCGGCTACCGGCTGCTGGCCAAGGTGCCACGCCTGCCCAGCACTGTCGTCGACCGGCTGGTCGACCACTTCGGCACCCTCCAGAAGCTGCTGTCCGCCGGCATCGACGACCTGCAGGCGGTCGACGGCATCGGTGAGCTGCGCGCCCGCAGCGTGCGCGAGGGGTTGTCCCGCCTCGCGGAGTCGACCATCCTCGAACGCTACGTCTGAGCGGCGCCACAACTCCCACCTCGGAGCACCACAACTCCCACTTCGCGGGGTCAGCGGTGCTTGGGCTCGTCGTTGTCGTTCTGGTTCTTGCCCTTGTTCTTGCCCGGTTCTTGCCGTCGTCCTTGTTCTTGCCCTTGTCTCGACTCCGGGTCGGGCGTCCGGGTGATCACCTCGCGGGTCGGCGCCTCGAGCTGGAACTGGAGGTCCGAGGGCTCACCGGCGAGGGCGGCCGCAGCCACGTGGTACCAGCCGGGAAGCGCCCACTGCGTCAGCCGCGTGCACCCGTCATCGCTGCGACGACCTGACCAGCGGACGCCCACCTTGGTCGACACCGCGCTGCGGATCACGACGCTCTTGGTCGGGACCGCGCGGGGGCACTGCTGGCTGGACCAGATCTCGTCGCGTCCGGAGGTCACCTTCAGCGTCAGCGTGTCCGGCGAGACGCGCCAGGTGCAGGCAGCCGAGGTCACGGTGCGGAGCTCGAGAACCATCAGGACGGTCCTCCCGGCGACCGGGTTCTCGAGCGTCGGCGTCACCGCGACGTCGCGGTCGGTGCAGGGACCTTCGGGTTGAGCGAGGACCGGCGCCTTCTCGGTCTTCTTCTTCTGGGGCTTCTTCTGCTTGCGGGTCTTGGTGGCCGTCGGTGTCGGCGCGTCGGGTCCGGACGCCTTCGGTGTCGCCGCTGCCTGCACGGCGCGCGAGTCCTCGGAGGACGACGCGTCGCTGCCGCCGGTGAGGAGCCGGGCCACGCCGACCACGAGCAGGAGGGCTGTCCCGAGCACCAGCAGCCGCCGCGTCCAGTACACGCGCGCCGGGAGCGGCCCGCGGGTCAACGAGGTCATGCCGCCACGCTAGTCAGCGGGAGGGCCGCGATCGGGCTGCCACACCGTGCTCCGTACGATCGGCAGCGATGGAGGCCCTGCACGCGGCGATCATGGACTGGTACGACGCCCACGCCCGCGACCTGCCGTGGCGCGAGCCGTCGGCGAGCCCGTGGTCGATCATGGTCTCCGAGTTCATGCTCCAGCAGACGCCCGTCGCGCGGGTGCTCCCGGTGCACGCGGCCTGGCTCGAGCGGTGGCCGACGCCGGCCGACCTGGCGGCCGCTTCCGCCGGGGAGGCGGTTCGAGGCTGGGGACGCCTCGGCTACCCGCGCCGCGCCCTGCGCCTGCACGCGGCGGCGACCGCCATCGTGGCGCAGCACGGTGGTGAGGTGCCCACCGACCACGCGGACCTCCTGTCTCTGCCCGGCGTCGGCGACTACACGGCCGCGGCGATCGCAGCGTTCGCCCACGGGCAGCGGCACATCGTCCTGGACACGAACGTCCGCCGGGTGCTCACGCGACTGCTCGAGGGCAGCGAGTTCCCCGGCGCCTCGGTCACCCGGGCCGAGCGCGACCTCGCCGAGCGCGCACTCCCCCGGGACGACACCAGCGCTGCCACCTGGTCGGTGGCCGTGATGGAGCTCGGAGCCCTTGTCTGCACCGCGAACAACCCGTCCTGCGAGCGTTGCCCGGTCGCAGACGCGTGCGCCTGGCGGGCCGCCGGCTACCCGAAGTACGACGGTCCCGCGCGGAGGACCCAGGCCTGGGCAGGCACCGACCGGCAGTGTCGGGGACGGCTGCTCGCGGTGGTTCGCGACAGCGACGGACCGGTGCCCCGGAGTCGGCTCGAGGCGGCCTGGAGCGAGGGCGAGCAGCGCGATCGTTGCCTGGCCTCACTCATGACCGACGGCCTCCTCGTCCAGGCTTCGGCGGGGACCTACGCGCTGCCTTGACCCGCGACCTCGACCACGGCGTCGGCGAGGTCGCGGACGGCGCGGCGGTGCTCGGACTGGTCGGCGACCAACGGCAGGTCGAGCTGCAGACCCATGAAGGCCGCGTCGAGCAGCGTCACCGCGCGGCGTACCCGCCGCCGGTCCGCCCCAGCCGCCACCAGGTGGTCAGCGATCGCCCGCACCCAGCGCTCGTTGGCCTCCCGGACCACCGTCACGTAGGGCTCACGTCCGAGCAGCCCGAGCGCCGCGGCCTCGACGTACAGCCGCTGGCAGCGCTCGAGCCGGCCGGAGGTACTGGCCGCCCACAGGTCGAGCACGGCGCGGCGCAGGCCCCGGGACCGAGGGAGCCCGCGGATGTCGGTGATCGACCGCTCGTTCGACGTCCGGAGGACGGTGGAGACGACGTCGTCCTTGTCGTCGAAGTGGTAGAGCAGCATCCGGTCGCTGGTGCCGACGGCCGCCGCGAGTGGCCGCAGGCTCAGGCCGATCAGCCCGTGCTCGAGGGCGTAGTCGGTGGCGGCCTCGGCGAGCTCGGTGCGACGCGTGGTGTCGGGCGGCAACGGCTACCTTCCTCGAGTGGTCCTGTGAGTGTAGCGGGTGCTACATTGATGTAGCAGTCGCTACAGAAACGGGAAGTTCATGATCATCGCCTGGGCCGTCCTCGCCGCAGCCATCGGGGTCGAGGTGGCCGCCACCGCCGCCCTGCCGCGCACCGACGGCTTTCGCGACCCCGCGTGGACGGGCGCCGTGATGCTCGGCTACACCCTGTCGATCTGGATGCTCACCGTCGTGATCCGGGAGATCCCGGTGTCGGTCGCGTACGCCGTCTGGTCCGGCCTCGGCACCGCCGGCATCGCCGTGATCGGCGTCCTGCTCCTCGGCGAGGGGATCGACCTGCTCAAGTCCGCCGCCCTGCTGATGATCATCGCCGGCGTCGTGCTCCTGAACCTCCACGGCGCCCACTGACCCGTTGAGTTGGGCCCGCCCGGCAGATGAGTTGGGCCCGCCCGGCAGATGAGTGGGCCCGCGCGGCGTCCTGCATGCCGCGCGGGCCCAACTCAACAGTTGCTAGTCGGCCTTGGGGACGTCGACCGGACCGTCGGAGTCGTCCGGGCCCTCGATCGGAGCGGCGTCACCGGCGGTGACCTCCGCGGTCTCGAAGGGCGGCAGGTCGGGCATGGTGCCGACCTTCTGCCCCTGGAACGTGAAGGTCGCGGTCGGGCCCTCACCCTCGACGTCCACGAGCACGATCTGGCCGGGACCGACCTCGCCGAAGAGCATCTTCTCGGACAGGACGTCCTCGATCTCCCGCTGGATGGTGCGTCGCAGCGGGCGGGCACCGAGCACCGGGTCGAAGCCCCGCACGGCCAGGAGGTTCTTGGCGTTCTGGGTCAGCTCGAGTGCCATGTCGCGGTCCTTGAGCCGCAGCTCGACGCCCGCGATCATGTTGTCGACCATGTGGACGATCTGCTCCTGCGTCAGCGCCGGGAAGACGATGATCTCGTCGACGCGGTTGAGGAACTCCGGACGGAAGTGCTGCTTGAGCTCGTCCGAGACCTTGTTCTTCATCTTCTCGTAGGCGCCCTCACCGCCGCCCTGCTGGAAGCCCAGGTTGACACCCTTGGAGATGTCGCGGGTACCGAGGTTGGTGGTCATGATGATGACGGTGTTCTTGAAGTCCACGACCCGGCCCTGGGAGTCGGTCAGGCGACCTTCCTCCAGGATCTGCAGCAGGCTGTTGAAGATGTCCGGGTGGGCCTTCTCGACCTCGTCGAACAGCACCACGGAGAACGGCTTGCGGCGCACCTTCTCGGTGAGCTGGCCACCCTCTTCGTAGCCGACGTAGCCGGGAGGCGAGCCGAACAGCCGCGAGACGGTGTGCTTCTCGCCGAACTCCGACATGTCGAGCTGGATCAGGGCGTCCTCGTCGCCGAAGAGGAACTCGGCGAGCGTCTTGGACAGCCAGGTCTTTCCGACACCGGACGGGCCGGCGAAGATGAACGAGCCACCGGGACGCTTGGGGTCCTTCATCCCGGCACGAGTACGACGGATGGCGCGGGAGATGGCCTTGACGGCCTCCTCCTGGCCGATGACCCGCTTGTGGAGCTCGTCCTCCATGTTGAGCAGTCGGGTGGACTCCTCCTCGGAGAGCTTGACGATCGGGATGCCGGTGGCGACCGCCAGGACCTCGGCGATCAGCTCCTCGTCGACCTCGGCGACCTCGTCCATGTCGCCGGCGCGCCACTGCTTCTCGCGGTCCGCCTTCTTGGCGATCAGCTGCTTCTCCTCGTCGCGCAGGCGCGCGGCGGCCTCGAAGTCCTGGCCGTCGATGGCGCCTTCCTTGCGCTGGCGGACCTCGGCGATCTTGTCGTCGTACTCGCGCAGGTCGGCGGGCGCCGTCATCCGGCGGATCCGCAGCCGCGAGCCGGCCTCGTCGATCAGGTCGATGGCCTTGTCGGGCAGGAACCGGTCGGAGATGTAGCGGTCGGCCAGCGTCGCCGCCGAGACCAGCGCCTCGTCGGTGATGGTGACCCGGTGGTGCGCCTCGTAGCGGTCGCGCAGCCCCTTGAGCATCTCGATCGTGTGGGCGATCGAAGGCTCGGCCACCTGGATCGGCTGGAACCGGCGCTCGAGGGCGGCGTCCTTCTCGAGGTACTTGCGGTACTCGTCGAGGGTCGTGGCGCCGATGGTCTGCAGCTCGCCGCGGGCCAGCATCGGCTTGAGGATGCTGGCGGCGTCGATCGCGCCCTCGGCGGCGCCGGCACCCACGAGGGTGTGGATCTCGTCGATGAACAGCACGATGTCGCCGCGGGTGCGGATCTCCTTGAGCACCTTCTTGAGGCGCTCCTCGAAGTCACCGCGGTAGCGGGAACCGGCGACCAGGGCGCCGAGGTCGAGCGTGTAGATCTGCTTGTCCTTCAGCGTCTCCGGGACGTTGCCCTTGACGATGTCCTGGGCGAGGCCCTCGACGATCGTGGTCTTGCCGACGCCGGGCTCACCGATCAGGACGGGGTTGTTCTTCGTGCGGCGAGACAGGATCTGCATGACCCGCTCGATCTCCTGCTCGCGCCCGATGACCGGGTCGAGCTTGCCCTCGCGGGCGTCCTGCGTGAGGTTGCGGCCGAACTGGTCGAGGACCAGCGAGGACGACGGCGCCTCGCCACCGGACGCGCTCGAGGCGGCGCCCGAGGCGGCGGACTCCTTGCCCTGGAAACCGGAGAGCAGCTGGATGACCTGCTGGCGGACCCGGTTGAGGTCGGCGCCCAGCTTCTGGAGCACCTGGGCGGCGACGCCCTCACCCTCACGGATCAGGCCGAGGAGGATGTGCTCGGTGCCGATGTAGGAGTGGCCGAGCTGGAGCGCCTCGCGCAGCGAGAGCTCGAGCACCTTCTTGGCGCGAGGGGTGAACGGGATGTGCCCGCTCGGGGCCTGCTGGCCCTGACCGATGATCTCCTCGACCTGGGCGCGCACGGCCTCGAGGGAGATGTCGAGGCTCTCGAGAGCCTTCGCGGCCACGCCCTCGCCCTCGTGGATGAGACCGAGGAGGATGTGCTCCGTCCCGATGTAGTTGTGGGAGAGCATGCGGGCCTCTTCCTGGGCCAGCACCACCACCCGGCGGGCTCGGTCAGTGAACCGCTCGAACATTGCGCATCGCTCCTGCCAACTTCGGGGCCCCCACGCCTGGATCGGCGAGGAGGTTCATGAGGAGTAACCCCGCAGACAGCCTACGCGTTCCCGGTTGGCGCCCAAGCAGGTCCGCTGTGAGCGAACAGACGCTGACCCGCCCCGAACTCCCGGGCGGGTCAGCGCGATGTTGCGGAAGGTCAGTTCGCGGCTTCGAACGCGGCGCGAACGTCGGCCGAGACGCGGCCCCGGTCGGGAACGTCGTAGCCGTTCGACCGCGCCCAGTCACGGATCTCGCGGGCGCTGGTGCCGCTGGCCGCGGCGGACGCGGCAGACTTGCGCCCGCGGCGCGAGGCCGCGCCGACCTTGCGGCTGTGGCCGACGTAACCGGCGAGGGAGTCGCGCAGGGCCTTGGCGTTCTTGTCATTGAGGTCGATTTCGTACGTCGTCCCGTCGAGGCCGAAGGAAATGGTCTCGGTCGCGTCGGACCCGTCGATATCGTCCACCAGGACGATGTTCACCTTCTGTGCCAATTATCTCGCCTCTTTCAGCTGAATCAAACAATGATGACGGCCGAAATCATCGCAGGCGTTCGAGCAAAAAGCGAATAGCGCCGAATATCCGCGAAGTCCGGAGAAATGACTGACAGATAATCGGACACGGCGACGTCAGGAGTTGCGCTGGAACACCAGTTCGAGCCCGCGCAGCGTCAGCCAGGGCGCATGATCGGTGAAGCAACGGCACTCCTCCAGCACCAGCGGCGCGAGATAGCCGGTGGCGATCACCCGGACGTCGGCGGTCTCCACACCGAGCTCGTCGATCATCCGCGAGACAATTCCCTCGACCTGGCTGGCCACCCCGAACAACATTCCGCTTTGCAGCGCCTCGACGGTGTTCTTCGCGATCACCGAACGCGGTCGCAACAATTCAACGGTGCGCAGCTGCGCGCCTCGTCGACCCAGGGCATCGAGCGAGATCTCGATTCCCGGGGAAATGGCACCACCGATGTACTGGCCCTGCGCACTCACCACGTCGAACGTCGTGGCGGTGCCGCCGAAGTCCACGACGATCGCCGGGCCGGGAAACTCCTTCGCGGCTGCCAGGGCGTTGATGATCCGGTCCGACCCGACTTCGCGGGGGTTGTCCATCAGCACCGGCACGCCGGTCCGGACCCCGGGCTCGACGACGACGTGCGGGACGTCCGGGAAGTGCCGCGCCAGCATGTCCCGCCACTCGTGCAGGACGGCCGGAACCGTCGAGCACACGGAGATCCCGGAGACCCGGACGTCGTCGCCCAGCAGCCCCCGCAGCAACACCGCCCACTCATCGGAGGTGCGTCGCGCGTCGGTCGCCACCCGCCAGTCGGCGACGACCTCGCCATCCTGGAGGAGTCCCAGGACGGTGTGGCTGTTGCCGATGTCGGCGGCGAGGAGGGTCACGTCAGGTCCATGCCGAGGTCGAACACCTTGACCGAGTGGGTCAGGGCACCGACGGAGATGAAGTCGACACCGGTCTCGGCGACCTCGCGGGCCCGTTCGATGGTCAGGCCCCCGGACGCCTCGAGAGTGGCCCGGTGGTCCGTGATCCGCACCGCCTCGGCCATCATCGCCGTCGACATGTTGTCGAGGAGGATCTCGCGACACCCGGCGTCGAGCAGCTCGCGCAGCTGGTCGAGGTCGGTCACCTCCACCTCCACCCGGAGGTCGGGGTGGGCGGCGCGGACCGCGTCGTACGCCGCGACGACCCCGCCCGCCGCGAGCACGTGGTTGTCCTTGACCATCGCCAGGTCGGCCAGGCTGAACCGGTGGTTGACCCCACCACCGCACCGCACGGCGTACTTCTGGAGCGCGCGGTAGCCGGGCAGGGTCTTGCGGGTGTCGAGGACGCGCGCCCTGGTCCCGTCGAGCGCGTCGACCCAGGTCGCGGTGGCGGTCGCCACGCCCGAGAGGTGACTGGCGTAGTTGAGGGCCGTCCGCTCGGCCGTCAGCAGGCCTCGGGTGGGGCCGGACACGCGCATGACGACGTCGCCCGGTGCGACCCGGGTCCCGTCGGCGACCCGGTCGCTGACCGTGACGGAGTCGCCCATGACGTAGTGGAACACCAGGGCCGCCACGCCCAGGCCGGCGACGGTGCCGGCGTCCCGGGCGGCGAAGACGGCCAGACCGGCGGCGTCGGCCGGGATGGTGGCCGCGCTGGTCACGTCATCAGCCCCACCGGGGAGGTCCTCCTCGAGCGCCGCGACGATGCCGGCGTGGATCGCCTGCGGATCGAGGCCCGCCGCTGTGAGCTCGGCGAGTACGTCCGCCGGCATCCGGTCCAGGGGGGTGCGGTCGATCACGGAGCGGCTCCATCGCTGGGGGCGGTGTCCTGGAAGGACAGGGTGGTCTCGCCGTCGGCCATCACGGCGTCGAAGTGGCCCGACCAGCGCTCGTCGTCGCGTTCCGGGAAGTCCTCGCGCCAGTGGGAGCCCCGAGTCTCCTCACGACCGGCGGCGGCCTCGGCGAGCACCGCGCAGATGGTGAGCAGGTTGGTGGTCTCCCACGAGTCCTGGTCGATCACGTCGGTGGTGGTCTGCGCGAGCTTGCCGAGCCTCTCGCTGACCTCGGCCAACCCGTCGGCGGAGCGGAGTACCCCCGCCTGCGCGGTCATCGCGTCCTGGAGCTCGCGGCGGACCGAGCCCGCGACCAGTCCCTCGGTACGTCGGTCCTCGGCGGGGTCCGCCCACGGCCGCAGCTCGCCCGGGAGCACCTCGGCGATCCGTCGCGAGAAGACCAGCCCCTCGAGCAGCGAGTTGGAGGCCAGCCGGTTGGCGCCGTGCACGCCGGAGCAGGCCACCTCACCGGTGGCGTAGAGACCGGGTACGTCGGAGCGCCCCCAGAGGTCGGTGGCCACCCCGCCCGAGGCGTAGTGGCAGGCCGGGGCGACGGGAATGAGCTCGGTCACCGGGTCGACGCCGTGCTGGCGGGCCGTCGCCAGGATCGTCGGGAACCGGCGTTCCCAGAATGCCGCGCCGAGGTGCCGGGCGTCGAGCCACATGTGGGGTCGCCCGGTCTCGTTCATCCGCCGGGTGATGGCCTTGGCCACGACGTCGCGGGGGGCGAGGTCGGCCAGCTCGTGCTGACCCTGCATGAACCGGTTGCCGTCGAAGTCGACCAGGAACGCACCCTCGCCGCGGACCGCCTCGGAGATCAAGGGCTGCTGTCCGATCGAGTCGGGGCCGAGGTACATCACCGTGGGATGGAACTGCACGAACTCGAGGTCCCGCAGGGTGGCCCCGGCACGAAGGGCCAGGGCCATGCCGTCGCCGGTGGACACCGCCGGGTTCGTCGTCTGGGAGAAGACCTGGCCCAGGCCTCCGCAGGCGAGCACCACGGCCCGGCAGTGGACGGCGCCGACGCCGTCGCGCTGCCCCTCGCCCATCACGTGGAGGGTGACCCCGGAGATGCCGGCGCCGTCGATCAGCAGGTCCGTCGAGGAGCAGATCCACCGCGAGCGCGTGCTGGACGACCTCGATCTCGGGCGCCCTCTCGATGGCCGCGATCAGGGCCCGCTGGATCTCGGCCCCCGTGGCGTCGCCGCCTGCGTGCGCGATCCGGTCGCGGTGGTGACCGCCCTCGCGGGTCAGTGACAGGACACCGTCAGGGTCGTGGTCGAAGATCGTGCCGAGCGCGATCAGCTCACGGACCGCTTCGGGTCCCTCGGTGACCAGGATCCGGACCGCCTCGGGGTCACAGGCGCCGGCGCCGGCCACCAGGGTGTCGTGCTCATGCTGGTCGGGGGTGTCCTCCGGCCCGAGGGCGGCGGCGATACCGCCCTGGGCCCACTGGGTCGAGCCGGCGTTGAGCACGTCCTTGGTGACGACGAGGATCTTGTCGACCTGTCCGCGCAGCCGCAGCGCAGCGGTCAGCCCGGCGATGCCAGACCCGATGACCACCACGTCGGCCTCTGGTGGTCCAGCCGGGGGCGGGCGCCGTCAGGCGGCCCGGGACCCGGCGTACAGGTGCGGAAGTCATGCCGTGAGGCTAGTACCCGGTCTCGGCCCGCCGAGCCCGCCGCGATGACGTCTCCGCGGGTCAGCCCGGGGCCGTCGAACGTATCCGCGGGGTCGCAGCCCGTGTCGAGGATCTTGTTGTCCGCGTCGACGAAGACCACGTGCGGCTGGAAGCTCCTCGCGCCTCGGCGGTCTCCAGCTGGCCGTAGCCGATCAGGATCACCACGTCACCGGGGTGGACGAGGCGCGCCGCGGCGCCGTTGATGCCGATCACACCGCTGCCCCGCTCTCCGGCGATCGTGTAGGTCTCGAGCCGGGCGCCGTTGGTGACGTCGACGATGTGCACCAGCTCCCCGACCAGCAGGTCGGCGGCGTCGAGGAGGTCCTCGTCGACGGTCACGGACCCGACGTAGTGGAGGTCCGCCTGGGTGACGGTCGCCCGGTGGATCTTGCTCTTCATCATGGTGCGCAGCATCAGGCTGTTCCTTCCGCGGTTCCGCCGAGGACGAGCGGCAGGTTGTCGATGAGGCGGGTGCTCCCGAGGCGCGCGGCGACCAGGATCCGGCCTTCGGTGCCGGGGGGTACGACGTCGGGCATCTCGCCGAGCTGGGGGTCGGTGATCTCCAGGTAGTCGAGGTCGATCCCCTCGGCTGTCCGCAGCTCCGCACGGGCGGCTTCGAGAGCGGCATCGCGGCCGTCGACGGCCGCGAGTCGGGCGGCGAGGAGCGCCCGGTGGAGTGCCGTCGCCTGGAGCCGTTGCCCGGGGTCGAGGTAGCGGTTGCGACTGGAGAGCGCGAGCCCGTCCGCCTCGCGCTCGGTCTCGGCGCCGAGCACGCGTACCGGCAGGCAGAGATCGGCCGTCATCCGCCTGATCAGCACCAGCTGCTGGTAGTCCTTCTGACCGAAGACGGCGACGTCCGGCCGGACCAGGCCGAACAGCTTGGCCACCACCGTCAGCACGCCCCGGAAGTGGCCGGGACGGGTCCGCCCCTCGAGCCGGGCGGCGACCGGGCCGGGATCGAGGGTCACCTGCGGATCACCGCCGGGGTAGACCTCCTCGACGACGGGGCGAAGACGATGTCGACGCCTTCGCGTCCGCAGAGCTGCAGGTCCGTCGTCGAGCGTCCGGGGGTACCGGTCGAGGTCCTCACCGGCGCCGAACTGGAGGGGATTGACGAAGACGGACGCGACCACCTGGCCGGTGGCGACCTGCTCGCGGGCGAGGCGCATCAGGGCGGCGTGCCCCTCGTGCAGGGCACCCATCGTGGGCACGAATGCCGACCTGTCGGCCCGCGCCACGGGCGGGGGCGAGCAGCGCGGCGAGCTCCTCGCGAGTGCTCGCGAGGACGGGCGCGTGCGCTCATCGCAGATGACGCTCCGGGACGACCGGGGCCGTGGGCACGGCCGCGGCCAGCACCTGGCGCATCTTCTCGGCGCGGATCGGCAGCAGCCGACCGTCGGTGACGACCCGGTCGAGGGTGTCGCGCGCCATGGCGACGTACGACGGCAGCGTGTGCGGTGCGGTGCGGGCGATCTCGGCGAGGTGGCCGCGGACGGTCTCGACGTCGCCGCGGACGATCGGACCCGTGAGCGCGCTGTCGCCCTGGTCGAGGGCGTTGTCGAGCGCCGCACTGAGCAGCGGGCGGAGAGTGTCGGCCGGGTTGTCGGCGCCGGCGGCCTCCAACAGCTCCAGCGCCTGGGTCACCAGGGTGACGAGGTGGTTGGCGCCGTGGGCGAGCGCGGCGTGGTAGGCGGTGCGGCGGTCCTCCGGCACCCACATGGCGCGGCCCCCGAGGTCGGCCACGAGGCGCTCGGCGAAGGCCCGCTCGGGCTGGTCCGCGGTGACGCCGAAGACACAACCGGCCAGGCGCCCGAGGTCCACGCGGGTGCCGGTGAAGGTCATGGCGGGATGCACGGCGACCGGGCGGGCGCCGACCGCCGCGGCCGGTTCGAGCACGGCGAGGCCGTGCCGGCCCGACGTGTGGACGACGTACTGGCCTTCGTGGATCGCGCCACTGGCGCTGAGCATGGACACGACGTTCCCGAGCATGTCGTCGGGGACCGTCAGCAGGAGCACGTCACACGTGCGGGCGACGACGGTGGGCTTGTCGTTCGGCACACCCGGCAGGAGATCGGCGATCCGGCCGTGGGAGGCGTCGGACTCACCGGCGGCGGACACGATCTCGTGGCCGGCGGAGCGGAGTGCGGAGGCGAGGACTGCGCCGACACGGCCAGCGCCGATGACGCCTATCCGCAGGGCAGGGCTGCTGCTGCTCACGTTCGAACCTTTCGTTCCAGTCCCTCCGACGCCCTCGGGTGAGGGCCGGTGCGGGTACCGGACGTGTGCTCGGTTGGATCACGATGAATCTACGCTCGCCCCACCACCGGGGGGAACAGGCTGCGACTGTGACGTACCCGACGTCAGGAGTCGGGTTTCGACTCCGGAGTCTGCCCCTCGCGCTTCAGCGCCAGGGCGACCACGGCTGCCACCGCTGCCGCGGCGATCTCCAGGTCGAGCGGCGGCGGCTCCAGCGGCGGGGCGGCGACGGGTACGTCGACAGGCACCCGCATCGACTCGGGGTCGCCCACGATCCGGACTCCCATCGCCCGGATCTGCTCGATCCGGCGATCGCTGCGGGCCCGGAGGTCGTCGGCCGCCCACAGCGGCAGCGGCGGTGACTTGGGCCCCGGCGGAGCAGGTCGACGCTGCATGTCGGCCAGCACGCCCGCCTTGACGTAGCGCCGCCGTTGGGGCCGGCTCCAGCCCTGCTCCTCGACGAGGCCGTTGACGGCGCGGACCAGCTCGGTCTCGGCCCACGTGAGCCCCCGGTTGCTGCGGGACGGGTTCGGCTTGAGGGTGCCGCCCGGCAGGCCGAGGAGGTCCTCGAAGGCATGGGGCAGCAGCTCACGGTCGCTCTCGTCACTGAGGATCAGGGTGAACCGGTCCTCGCCGACGACGTCGGTCCAGCGGGCGACGAGCTCGCCGACGTCGTGGGAGAACCAGACGTTCTTGCGATCCCACGCGAACTCGTCGTCGGTGCTGTCGAGCACCACCTTGAGCCAGTCGTCGTACCCGCGGCGGTCGCCCGCCTTGACCCGCTCCTGCCACTGCGAGGGAAGGTAGCGGTCGAGACGCCGGGCCACCGCGACGACGTGGACGGCGTCGCCGCCGAGGTCCCGGACAAGCCGCTTGATCTGCTGGGGGGTGGCCCGACCGAAGTCCTCGTTGCTGACACAGACCCGCTGGTCTCCGGCATCGGAGACCTCGCGGACGAGTGCCTTCCAGTGCTTCATCGGCGGCTGCTCGGAGCCCGCCGGACGACCCCGGATGCCGAGCGCCCACCCGGCCTTGTCGGGTCGGTGTCCCCTGCCGGAGGCGTAGACGACGCGGTGCTGGTCGAGCTCCGCACGTGCCTCCTGCAGAGCCACCTGGATCGCGGTGCTCCCGGTCTTGTGCGGCCCGATGTGGACGAGCCGGGATCCCTCGGGGAGCGTCGGTCCGCTGGCTGGCATCAAGTCTCGACTCGCTTCGGCGGTGGGGGCCGGGAACCCGATCACCATACGGCCACGGGCGCGCCGGAGGCACAGGAGGCCATCTGGAAGGATGCGCGACATGGAGTCGAGCCCCACCCGGACGAAGAACGTGGCCGTGCTGCTCGCGGGCGGTGTCGGGGTGCGCATCGGCCTCGACATCCCCAAGCAGCTGATCAAGGTCGCCGGCAAGACCATCCTCGAGCACGCGCTGATCGCGCTGCACAGCCATCCGCTGGTGGACGAGGTCAAGATCATGATGGCTCCCGGCCACCTCGACGCGGTGCGCGAGATCGTCCGGAACGGCGGCTACGACAAGGTCACCGACATCCTCGAGGGCGGGGACACCCGCAACGACACCACCGTGCGTGCCCTGGAGAGCCTCGGCGAAGCCGAGTGCAACGTCCTCTTCCACGACGCGGTCCGCCCGCTGGTGACGTCCCGCATCATCGCGGAGTGCTTCGAGGCGCTCGAGACCCACCCGGCCGTCGACGTGGCGATCCCGTCGGCCGACACGATCATCGAGGTCGGCGGCGACAACACGATCCGGGAGATCCCGCCACGCGCCGCCCTCCGTCGCGGCCAGACCCCGCAGGCGTTTCGATCCTCCGTGATCAAGGAGGCCTACGAGATCGCCGGGCGAGACCCCGACTTCGTGGCCACCGACGACTGCACGGTCGTGCTCCGCTACCTGCCCGAACAGCCGATCTGGGTC
Organism: uncultured Actinomycetota bacterium; assembly: GCA_963834235.1. Lineage (GTDB taxonomy): Bacteria > Actinomycetota > Actinomycetes > Propionibacteriales > Nocardioidaceae > Nocardioides. The sequence continues at coordinate 10,352 of CAWIAS010000006.1, read as the reverse complement.
GTTCACGGCGACGAGCGCAACATGAAGGTCACCGAGCCGATCGACGTCTACCTCGCCGACAAGCTCTTCCAGCTGACCAGCAGCGACGTCCCGGCCCCGTCCTCCGAGGACGACTACCGCGCCGCACTCGCCGGCCGGACCATGGTGGTGTTCGGCGGCAGCTACGGCATCGGCGCGGACATCGCCGACCTCGCCCGCGGGCTGGGCGCCAACGTCTTCACGTTCAGCCGATCCAGCACCAACACCCACGTCGAGCGCCGCGAGGACGTCGCCGCCGCCGCGCGCCAGGTGATGGCGGAGTCCGGTCGGATCGACTACGTCGTCAACACCGCCGGCGTCCTCCCCCGCGGCAACCTGCTGGAGACGAGCGAGGAGACCATCTACTCGGCGACGGAGATCAACTACCTCGCGCCGGTGTTCATCGCCCAGGTCTTCTTCCCCCACCTGCGGGAGACCCAGGGCTCGCTGACGCTCTTCACCTCCAGCTCCTACACCCGCGGCCGCAGCGGGTACAGCCTCTACTCCTCGGCCAAGGCCGCCACGGTCAACCTGACCCAGGCGCTCGCCGACGAGTGGGCGGTCGACCGGGTGCGGGTCAACTGCATCAATCCCGAGCGCACCGGGACCCCCATGCGGACCAAGGCGTTCGGCGACGAGCCGGCCGGGTCACTGCTGGAGTCCGAGGTCGTCGCCCGCACCTCGCTCGACGTGATGATCTCCCCGCAGACCGGCCACGTCATCGACGTCCGCAAGGACGACCCGATGGCGATCGACACGGCCGAGGCCGACCTCCCCGACGTCTGAGCCCCGGAGTCGCTGGTTGAGGTGCGAGGCGCCCCCGGCGCCGAGCCTCGAAACCCCGAACCTGCAGGCAGGGCCCCGACGTCGCTGGTTGAGGTGCGAGGCGCCCCCGGCGCCGAGCCTCGAAACCCCAGAACCTCAGGCAGGGCCTCGACGTCGTTGAGGACGGCTCGCGAGATCGGGCAGTTCGTCGAGTCTGCCCGCGATCAACGCCAGGCGCTTGGCTCGGCTCCATCCCTGGATCTGCTTCTCGTACCGGAAGGCATCCTCGATCCGCGTGAACTCCGCGGCCCAGGCGAGCCGGACCGGTCGGCGACGGCGCAGACGGGTGTACGTCGCGCCCATGCCGAGGTTGTGCTCGCTGACGCGACGCTCGAGGTCGTAGGTGCTGCCGACGTAGAAGGAGTTGTCGGCACACTCAAGGATGTAGGTCCACGGCACAGATCTCGCATGCCCGGTCCTGCTCATCCGCGAACCTGGGTTGCCGAGGGCTGTGGATGACGCCCTGCGCAGCCTCCGGGGGTTTCGAGGCTCGGCGCTGACGCGCCTCACACCTCAACCAACGACGCCGAGGCTCGGCGCTGACGCGCCTCACACCTCAACCAACGACCCCGGGCCCTGCGCAGCCTCCGGGGGTTTCGAGGCTCGGCGCTGACGCGCCTCACACCTCAACCAACGACCCCGAGGCTCGGCGCTGACGCGCCTCACACCTCAACCAACGACCCCGGGCCCTGCGCAGCCTACGCGCCTCACACCTCAACCAACGGGTCAGTCCTGCTGCTTGCGCGCCTTCCGCAGGCGGCGACGCTCGGCGCGGTGGCGGCTCTCCGCAGCCTCGGCGAGCCCCTCGAGGGCGGCCACGGCGGTCTCGAGCCGGATGGTCCCGGGCTCGGCGATCAGGTCCGCCCCCGGTGGTGCGGCGGGGATCCTCAGCAGCTCGAGGTCACCCAGCACCCGCACCGGCTGTCGGCCCAGACCGTCGATCCGCCGATCACTGTGCTCGACCAGGAGGGCACGCGCCCAGTCCGGCACGGCCGGCACCTTGGCCTCGCCCGACGCGGGCGCGGACAGCAGGGCCGGCACCACACCGCGGCGGACCAGCTCCAGGTAGGGCTGGCCCTCCCACCCACGCTCGTGGAAGACCACGTTGAGCCCCCGCAGCAGCTCGGCCTGCTCGTAGGTCAGCGAGGTGTTGGCCCGCCCGCCGCGCTCCACCAGCATCCCCGCGGGGAGGTCCAGCAGCTGCTCGAACGTGCGCGGCAACAGGGCCCGGTCAGTCTCGTCGGCCACGATCAGGGTGACGTTCTCGGCGCCGACCAGGCCGCTCCAACGGTCGAGCAGGGCCACCGTGTCGTGCGGGACCCACAGGTTCGTCCAGTGCTCGTCCTCCGGGGCGGGCGGGCCGAGGACGAGTCGCAGCCAGTCGTCGTACGAGAGTCGCAGCTGGGTCTTGACCCGCTGTTGCCACTGCGACGGCATCAGGGCGTCGTACCTCCGGGCCACCGCCACCACGTGCGGTTGGTCGCCGCCCAGTGACTCGACGATGCGTTCGGCCTGCTCGTCGGTCGCGCGGGCGAACGCCTCCAGGCTCACGCACACCCTGCGGGCATCGGGAGAACGCACCTGGCGCAGGAGGTCGTCCCACGACTCGGCCGAGTCGGTGTCCCGAGGGCTCATCCGGTCGAACCCGAGGCCCGCGGCAGCGGCTGCGCGCGGTCGGGGGCCCGGGCCGGGGTACACGACACCGAGTGCCCGAAGCTCGTCCCGCGCCAGGTGCATGGCCCACTGGATGGCCGTCGACCCGGTCTTCTGGGGGCCGATGTGCAGGAGGTGCGTGCCCTCGGGAAGCGGCGGGACGGGTCTTGTCGGGTCGACCACGAGACGGGAGTCTACGGTGGCGGCGCCGGGCCTGCCCCGGCAGCCGAACGGTAACCTTCTCCGGACGCGACCGCACTCCACGGTCGCGGACGTCGTGAACCGGAAGGTAGCCGCATGCCCCTCCCAACCTTCGTGATTGCCGGCGCCCAGAAGTGCGGCACCTCCACGCTGGTGGCGACCCTCCGTCAGCACCCGCAGGTGCACATGGCCAGGCCGAAGGAGCTGCACTTCTTCGACCGCAAGCGGGACGAAGGACTCGACTGGTACGCCGAGCAGTTCAAGCCCAAGGGCAAGCAGGTCCAGTGGGGCGAGGCGTCACCGACGTACATCTACGACGCCGCCGCCCGGCAAGCGATGTGCGAGGACCTGCCCGACCTGCGGATCGTGGTCATCCTGCGCGACCCGGCCAAGCGGGCCTACTCCCACTTCTGGCACTCCAAGCGACTCGGTTTCGACTCCGTGGAGACCTTCGACGAGGCCCTCGACCTCGAGCCTGAGCGGATGGCGAGCGACGACCGACGCGATCACATGCGCTTCTCCTACCTCGACCGCGGCCACTACGTCGAGCAGCTCGAGGACCTCGCCTCCCGGCACGACCGGTCGAAGCTCCACGTCATGCTGCTCGACGACCTCGGCAACGACCGGGTGCCCACGCTGGAGCAGCTCTTCGCGTTCCTCCAGGTCGACACGGCGCACGCGACCAGCATCAAGGAGAAGTGGACCAACAGGTACCGCGTGGCGGAGGCGCCGGGCGACAAGGCCAAGGTCGTCGCCTACCCGCCGCTGCCTCCCGAGACGCGCGCCCGGATGATCGAGCACTTCCAGCCGTGGAACGACCGGCTGGCCGCCTGGCTCGACCGCGACCTGTCGGCCTGGAACACGGTCTGACCGACCGTCAGCGGCGGACCTTGCGCTTCGCGCGCCGGGCGATGACCTTGAGCAGGTCACGCCCACCCACCTGACCGACCGGCATCTCCTCGACCGAGGCGGGTCGACGCGGACGCGGAGCCGGCTTCGACTTGGGCGCCTTCGTCGCCTTCTGCTCGTCGGCGCGCCGCTTGGCGTCCGTGCGCTCGGTCTCGAGGGCGTCGTGAGCGATGTCGGCGGACGCCGCGAACAGCAGGGCGTACCGCTCGGACTGGACGTCCAGGTCGGCCGACGCCGCCTCGTCCTGACCGCGCGCCGCAGCCAGCGTGACCAGGTCGTCCCAGATGCGCTGTGCGATGTCTTGCAGCTCGGCCGGCACCTCGAGCTCGTCCCAGGTGACCTGGTGCCGGCGGAGACCGGGGTCGATGAAGTCGTCGACGGGCGACGGCGCACCGCTGGCCAGGTCGACGTCGTAGCTGAGGTCGAGATCCTCGGCGACGCCGATCAGCACCGGTCGCCAGTCCTCGAGCAGCGCGGGGTAGCTGACGAACGCCCGCGCCCGCCCTCGGGTTGCGCGCTCGCTGATCAGCGACGAGTTGATCCAGCGGGCGACGTTGAACGTCTCGTAGCTGCGGCGCTTGGCCTCGTCGTTGGGACTGGCGTAGTAGGTCGTGCGGCTGCCGACGACCTCGGCCGGGTGGCGCAGCATGGAGACGTACTTGATCTCGAGCCCCGCCTCCTCCGCTGCGTCGCGCCAGAGGTCCTGCGCCCAGACCGAGCGGGGGTCCTTGACGACGACCTGGTCGTGGCCGGCGCTCTCCTTGGTCAGGAAGTCCCGCAGCTGGGTGCGGACGCCGTCGGTGATGGCGGCCTGCGACATCTCGAAGGCCGCGGGCCGACTGTCGAAGTCGTTGATGCCGGCGGCCACGGTGATCTGCTTGTGGAACTTCACCGCCCACTTGGACTCGAAGAAGCCCTTGGGGTTGGAGTCGTTGGCGCCGAGGTAGGGGCCGGGGACGTGCAGCCCGAGATGGTGGAACGTGCCCGACATCGTGCTGGTGCCGCTGCGGCCCGTCCCGGTGATCAGGACGAGGACCTTGCTCATGGGGTGCCTCGGCCGAGTCGACGGGCGACCTTGGCGCCGAGACCCTGGGCCGGGACCGGGGCGCCTCCCTCGGCCACGAGCTTGGCCTTGGCCTTGGCCCGGGCACGACGGGTCGCCTTGCGCGCGGTCTCCTCACGCATCCGCTTCACGCTGGCGTTGACCAGGGCGAGGGCGTCCTCGTGCACGACGGCGTACTCCTCGCGGATCTTCTCCAGCTCGGCCGACGTCGAGTCGGTGTCGCCCTCGTCGGCGATCGAGCCGAGGGCGTCGAAGGTGCGGTCGCCCAGCACCTGGAGGTGCGTGGGGACGGAGATGTTCTCCCAGCCCGGCTTCATCCGGCGCAGCTTCGGGTCGATGAAGTCGTCGACCGGGTGCGGCTGCTCCTCCGGGGCCGGCTCGAGCCGCAGGCCCAGCTGCTCGCGCATCCGGACCAGCTCGGTGCGCCAGTCGGACGTCAGGTTGGGGTAGTGGACGAGTGAGCGCGGCGAGCCCGCCGTGAGCTTCTCGGTCATCAGGGCGACGTTGATCCAGCCGGCGACACCGGTGACCTCGCGGGCGTTGTAGTACTCGCTGCGGCTCGACGACACCTCGGACGGATGGCGGAGCATGATCGACGAAGGCCGGGTCGACCCCGAGCTCCTGGGCCACCGAGACCCACAGCGAGGTGAACCACACCATCCGCGGGTCCTTGATGACCAGGTGGTCGTGCTTCTCCAGGCGCTCGGACAGCCAGGTCCTGAGCTCGTCGCGGGTCTCCTCGTCGGCCGCGACCCGGTCCATCCGCTCGAGGACGGTCGGGTCGGTGTCGAGCGTGCGGACACCGGTCTTGCGGAGCAGCTGACGGTGGAAGTTGACGACCCAGCGCGGCTCGAAGAAACCCGACGGATTGGTCTCGTTGCCCTTGATCGCCTGCGGCACCTGGTAGCCGCTGTGCGAGAGCGCCCCGGCCATGGTGCTGGTGCCGCTGCGTCCGGGACCCACGACGAAGATCATCCGGCGGTCGGGTGTGGCCACGGTCAGATCATCCTCCGGTCGAGAGCCTGGGAACAGGGTCGGCGACAGCCTCTCACGCGTCGCCCCGGGGCACGAAGACAGCATCCACGAACCGTTCGCCCGCGCGCCCGTCCTCGAGATCGAGGTAGTCGGTCCGGAACCGGTCGTACGCCGCGGCGTGCTCACGCCGTACGCCGTCGAGGTCGAGCAGCGCGTCGACGACCTCCTCGGTGGTGTCGAGCAGCGGTCCGGGGGCGGTCGGCTCGAAGTCGAACAGCCAGCCCCGGGTGTCCTTGTAGCGCTGGAGGTCGGGCACGTGGAAGAGCATCGGCTTCCCGGTGACGCCGAAGTCGAAGCGCAGCGAGGAGTAGTCGACGATGCCGGCGTCGGCGGCCAGGTAGAGGTCGGACACCTCGGGGTAGTCGGTGACCTCGATGCAGCCCGCCAGCCCACCGACCCTCTTGTCGGAGCGGGCGTTGAAGGCGTGACCGCGGACCAGGAACACGAAGTCGTCACCGAGTCGCCGGGTGGCTCCCTCGAAGTCGAAGAAGTCGGCCATCGCCGCTCGACTGTCGTTGGCGGCGAGGTAGTCGCGGAACGTCGGCGCGTAGAGGACGGCCGTCTGGCCCTCCTCGATGCCGAGCGACGCGCGGACCTGCTCCCGGATCTCGCCGGCCTCCGGGGACTGCAGCACGTCGTTGCGCGGGTAGCCGATCTCCAGCACCTCGCCCGGGTAGTTGAAGTGGTCCGCCAGCAGCGGCGACGCGTAGCGGGCCGGCGAGACGAGGTAGTCCCAGTCGCGGGCCCGGGCGTCGTACGCGTCGATCCGGGCCTGGGAGAACTGCAGGTTCCGCCAGTGCGGGTGGCCCATCATCTTGAACGGGTAGCCGTGGAAGGTCTGCACGAGCACCTGACCGGGCGTCTTCACGTGCCACTCGGGCTGGTACATGTTCTCGATGTAGTACTGGGCGGTGAAGACCAGGTCGTAGAACTCGGGGCTGTTCACGACGACCGGGATCCCGCCCTCGGGCACCGGGACCGACTTGTCCTGCACGGCCCAGTAGACCGGGAGGTCGCTGCCGCGGCGCTGCAGCTCCTTCTGGATCGAGATGCCGTTGTCGGTGGCGCTCTCGCCGAAGTACGACCGCATCAGCACCCCGCGCGTGAGCCCGGAGCGGGTCGGGCCCTGCCGGCGCAGCTGGGCCTGGTGGAACTGGCCGCGCCCCGCGCCGAGCGGGCGCTGGACCGTGATCCGCACGACGGCCGCCGGACCACGGACGACCCGGCCCTCGAAGTCGTCGGTGTCGATGTTCAGGGGCAGGTGGTCGCCCAGGGAGGCGGAGACCAGGAGGGGTACCTCGACCGGCTCACCGTCCTCGGGGTGTACGACGACCGACAGGTCGTGGTCGCCCGTGGTGAAGGGCAGGCGACCGAAGCGGTAGCGCTCGTGACGCAGCTCGAGGGTGGCGCGGAACCGGCCGTCGTCGGTGGCGACCTGATCGCCGAAGGCCCGCATCCGCTTGTTGCGCGTGGCCAGGCCGACGGTGCCGGACGCGGCTCCCAGGAGCCGGCCGGTGACGGTCACGAACCCGTCGGCCGACACCTCGATCCCGTCGGCGGTGGCCCCCCGGGCCCACTCGGTGACGATGACGCCACCGACCCGGTTGGTCTCCAGGACGAGGGCGCCGGCGCCGGGGGCGCGGAGCGCGCCGGTCTCGGGGAGCGCGTCGAGCCGCTGGCCCCGGGTGTTCCAGGCGGAGAGGTTCCAGGTGGTCGAGCGCCCGTCCGCCAGCTTCTCGCCGGCGGGCAGCTCGACCCGGAACGATCGCGTGGCCCCGGGGGTGGAGGTCCAGGCCGCGTCGACGGAACGCCGTCCTGCCCACACGCTCATCCGGGCGGCCCGGCCCACGTCGTGGCCGGCGACGGAGCCCGTGAGGGTCCGTCCGGTCAGGGCGAGGTCGGTCACCACGACGCCGCCCCGGTCGACGCGGAGCCGCAACGGCTGCTGGTACTGCCAGTCGGCGATCAGCCGGTCGCCGCCACCGAGCGGGGTGGCCGGGATCGCCCCGGCGGCACCGCTGCGCACGAGCCGGGTCACCGGCTGCTCGGCGACCAGGCCGGCGGCACTGACCTGCAACCAGACCTCCCACACGTCGGAGTCGTGTCCGGTGGCCAGCCCGGACAGCGGCAGCTCGACGCCGAAGCGGCCGTCCGCGTAGTCGGCCCACAGGTCGTCGCGAGGCGGCGGGAACGCCGCCCGCGGCCGCTCGGTCGACGGGAAGTGCCGAACCTCGCCGGTCCCCTGGTGCCGCAGCACCACGGACACGGTCTGGTCGTGGGTGCCGAGGTCGACCTTGCGCAGGAACGCCCAGCCCGACACCCAGACCGCCTGGCTCCCGTCGGCCCGGTCCACCCAGTGCACGTTCTCCACGGCGTGCGCGATCTTCACCTGCTCGGGCCGGAGCACGAACAGCGCCTCGTCGAGCTCGGGATCGCCGAGGAGGGGCAGCTCCAGCAGGATGCCGTCCTCACGGACCGTCGCCGGCCACAGCTCGAGCTTGTTGCCGTCGCGGCGGACGAACTCCTGGGCGTCGGCCCGGCGGTCGAGCTGCGCCAGCCGGACCAGCACCCGCTGGGCGGGCGGTGTCGCGTCCCAGATCCACTGCGGCGCACCCTCGGTGAGGCTGCGCACGATCGCGACCAGCTCGTTCCAGTAGGTGTCGTCGACGGTGCCCGGGCTGGTGAGGTACCACTGGAAGTGGGCCTCGAACAGTGTCTGCAGCCAGCCCTCGTAGGCCCGCTGCGACAGCTCCGTGCGGAACGCGTCGCGGCTCACCTCCCAGGCGGCGATCCGGTCCCGGAGGTCCTTGAGGGTGGCGGTCTGCTGGCTGATCGAGCTCTTGTCGTCGCGCGCGCGGTAGCGGTAGACGATGTCGGGGATCACGTCGATGCTCGTGGCCCGCGCGAAGAGCTGGGTGACGATCGGCTGGTCCTCGTAGGCCACGCGCTCGCGGAACCACAACCCCTGGGCCGTGAAGAAGTCGCGCCGGTAGAGCTTGTTCCAGGTGTAGAGGTTGCGCAGCAGCGGGAGGAACTCCTCGATCGTCACCCGCTGTCGCTTGACCAGGTGGACGTCGTCGACCCAGCCCGGCGACCAGGTCTTGCGGCTGTCGAAGCGCTCGCACGGAGCCGCAGACGATCTCGGAGCCGGTCTCGTGGGCGCTCGCCACCAGGGCACCCAGGGCGCCGGACGGCAGCAGGTCGTCGGAGTCGACGAACGTGAGGTAGCGGCCCTTCGCCTCGCGGATGCCGGTGTTGCGCGCCGCACCGAGCCCGCCGTTCTCCCGGGTGACCACGCGCAACCGTTCGTCGCGGGCGGCGTACTCCTCGGCGATGGCGCGGGAGCCGTCGGGCGACCCGTCGTCGACCAGCAGCACCTCGAAGTCGCCGAAGCCCTGCGCGAGCAGGCTGTCGAGGCACTCGGCGAGGTACTCCTCGACGTTGTAGAACGGCACGATCACGCTGACCTCGGGCCCGCGGTGCCGCAGCTTGCGGGCCCGTCGGGCCGCGCCGCGTGCCGCGCGCCAGCCGAACCCGGCCGCGCGCTGGCGGTAGTCCGTCAACCGGCCCATCTCAGGCGACACCCGCCGGCGCCGGGGTGGGCGCGCGGATCCGGGCGTACGACGGAGGGCTGAGCAGGCATGGCCGCACATGCTAGGACGTCCCGTCCGCCGGGGGCTGGTCGAGGGCATCCGAGCAGCCCGTCGACGACCCGCTCGGCCGCGCGGCCGTCCTGCCAGGGGTGGAACCGGGCGTTGAAGGCGGACAGCGCGTCGGCCCACGCGTCCCGCAGGGACGCCACGTCGCGCACCTGCTCGACCACCGCCGCGGTGTCCTCGACGAAGCGGTCCCGGAGCGGACTCCTCGAACGGGAACAGGAAGCTGCGGGTGCCACCGCGCGTAGTCGGCCAGGTCCGGCACCAGGAACACCATCGGCTTGCCGGTCAGCGCGAAGTCGAAGCGGAGCGAGGAGTAGTCGAGGACGGCGACGTCGGCCGCCAGGATCAGGTCGTTGACCTCGGGGTAGGCGGTGACGTCGACGACGTGCCCACCGCCGTGGTCCGGGCGCGTGGAACCGGTGCCCGCGCAGCAGCAGGACGTGGCCGTCACCGAGCGCCGGGCCGCTCGCCTCGACGTCGAACAGGTCGGCCATCTCCGCGCCGCGTGGCCGGGTCGCGAGGTGCGTCGCGCCAGGTCGGGGCGTAGAGCACGGCCGTCTGGTCGTCGCGGATCCCGAGGCAGCAGCCGGGTGGCGGCCCGGGTCCGCTCCGCGTCCGGGGCACGGTCAGCGCATCGTCGCGCGGGTAGCCGCGGTCGAGCACGGGGCCGTCGTAGCCGTACTGCTCGCGGTAGTGGCGGGTCATCTCGGGCGTCGGGGTGAGGATCGCGCTCCAGGTGTCGACGCTGCGCGCCCGCATCGCGGCGATCCGGCTCGGCGGGAACTGCTTGGCCCGCCACTGCCCCATCCCCATCCCCTTCGAGGGGTAGCCGTGGAAGGTCTGCAGCACGAACTGCCCGGGCCGCCTCCGGAACCACGGCTCGACGTCGGTGTTGACGACCAGGCAGCCCGCCCGGGCCAGGACGTCGAACCAGTCCCGGCTGCGCAGCAGCACCGGTGTCGCGCCGTCGGGCACGGTCTGTCCGTGGT
>CAWIAS010000005.1:0-294720 GCA_963834235.1 uncultured Actinomycetota bacterium | reverse complement strand
CTTTACGGTCGCGGCCAGCGGGTGGTGGCCAAGACGGTCGCGCCCACGCCGGCCAATCCCGTTCCCGTGACTCGGTCGCGCCAGAGCCTGAACCGTACGGATGACAGTCGTTGACCGAGGCGGTCGCCGAGCCACACCACCAGTGCCCAAGGCAGGAAGCCGAAGAGGACGTCGACGACACCGAGCAGGAGGATCTGTCCCGCTACGGACGCGTCGGGCGAGATGAACTGGGGCAGGACGCTTGCGAAGAACAAGATCGCCTTGGGGTTTGTCACGTTGGTGAGGAAGCCTTGCATGAAGGCACCTCGGTCCGTCTCCTTGTCGCTGGCTGTATCCCTTTCTCGTCCGGCGCTCCTTGCGTGCCGCGCCCTCCAGGCGAGGGAGGCCCCCAACCAGAGCAGGTAGAGACCACCGGCGACCCGGATGAGGGTGAGCAGCTCGGGGTGTCGGGCGATGATGGCGCTCAGTCCTACGACCGCGAGCAGCATGTGCACGCACAACCCTGCTTGGGCGCCGAGGGCCGCCAAGACCCCGGACCGGCGGGTCTGTGTGGCCTGTCGCAGGATCACCGCGAAGTCGGGGCCGGGGATGAGGTAAGCCACCACGAGGACGACCAGGAAAGCTGACCAGTTGATCGACATGTTCACCCCCTGTCGCCTTCTCGTGGCGGGGGATGTCGTCGCTGGTGGCGGCTGACCCGAGCTCGATTGCCGCACTCGGCATGACACCAACGTTGGTTGGGGCGCCCTTGGAGGAAGAACCAGTGGCAGTGCGGTGCGTGACAGACCGCGACCCGGTCCGGCGCCGAGGTCGCCAAGGACACGCTCTCCGCCGCGATGAGACCGACGAGGTGGCGCTGCGGCTCCCGGTCGTCGGGTGCTGCCCACACCGGGCCTTCCTCGTCGAGGACCCTGACAACAGGGTTGGCAAGACAGGTGTCGGTGAGGCGTGCCAGCGCCCTGCCGGGGAATGCCAGGCCCTGAGCGTGCGAGCCGAAGACGTCGATGAGCAGGTCCCGGAGCTTTCGGAAAGCGACCAGGTCGTCCTGGTCGAATGACGCGGGCAGGTCGAGGCGGTGCCGGGGCAGACGAGCCCGCACCGCGCTAAGCCAGGCAGCGAGATCGGCAGGATCCGACAAGAATTCGGTCTGGCTGCCGTCGGCCCAGCGCCGCGTGTTCGCCGCGTCCAGGGGTAGGGGCTCGGTGAGCCAGGTCCATGTCGACATCGAGCCAATCTAACCCGAGGGTTAACGGTTTACAATCGTAAAACCATTACGCTCAAGAGATGGCCCTATCCACAGTTCATGACCGACCCGAGGACGCTGGGCTGAGGCGCCGGTGATGCAGGTGCCTGACGCAGGTGCCGAAACTCCCTCCTGCACGGGGTTCGCGCAAGCAGACGCGGAGGCGGCGACCCTGGGGCACTCGCCTGCCGTCGCGCACGCAGCACCCGTATCCAGGCGCTGCTGATCGGGCAGCCAGTCGAGCACCGCATCAGGGCAGTCGTCGAGGCAAGGCTCGGCGTCGCTACGCAGACCCGCATCGTCTCGCCCCGCACGCCCGACCCCACCACCCGCTCAGTCTCGGGGGTGCGACGAGAACCCGTAACTGGATCGACCGACGTCATTGCCGCTCAAGCGATCGGCAACGACCAACGAACGGGCTGTCGGCTGGGCGGTACTCAGAGGATGCAGAACTCATTTGCCCTCGGGGTCGGCGAGGACGACCCAGGTGACGTCCGGGTCCTGCCCCACCTCGATGCGTCGAGCACCGAGGCTGATGAGGCGAGTGACCTCGTCGGCTTGGGTCGTCGAGCTGTCGGGTCGGAGGTCGAGGTGCAACCGGTTCTTCAACGACTTGGCTTCCGGCACGCGGAGCAGGTCGATGGTCGGGCCAGGGCCGTTCGCGGGTCCGATCGAGACAATGTCCTCATCGCGCTTAAGTACCTCCCAGCCCAGCACGTCGCACCAGAAGGCGGCGAGCGCGGCCGGCTGGACCGCGTCGATGGCTAGGACCGCGAAGTGGCTCGTCATCGCAGCATGGTGACGCAGACGGGATGGGGTTGCTGCAACACCTCGGTCACTGCGCTTCCGCTTCGGTGTCGATGGTGGATCGCATGTGTCGAACGGGGGATAGGACAACGGGGATGGTTGCGCAGGCCATCACGATCCCGCCGACGACCGCCGCGCGGTGTGCGCCCATGGCGTCGATCAGTTGTCCCGCCCCGAGCGCTCCGACGGCGAGGGCTCCCCAGGAGAGGAACCGGTAGGCGGCGTTGACGCGGCCGCGAAGGCCTTCGGGCACCGAGAGCTGACGCACCGTCACGGCTTGGGAGTTGGCGACGCCGATTCCCAAACCGGACATTAGGAATGCTAGGCCCAGCAACGCGATCCGCCACGGCGTGCCGCTCGTGAACACGATGACTGTGAGGGGAGCGGTGTTGCCCAGGACGAGAGCCGCGATGAGACCCGGCCCGTACCCGACGGCGCGGGTCAGTCGGGCACTGAGTGCGCTGCCGACGAAGGCGCCGACGCCTCCGACCATCAAGATCAAGCCGAGGACCAGCGGTCCGAGATCGTAGGTCTGGATGACCAGGACGATGATGGAGAGCATGAGGATCTCGTTGCCGAGGTTCCAGATCGTGGCCTCGGCGGCCAGGGCACGCACTCGGTGGTGTCGCCACAAGGCCCGGACACCCGCCCAGGCTGCCGCCGCGCTCGACTCCTCGGCCGGTGGGGGGCATTCGTCAATCGTCTTGATCTGGTGCAGCGACAGGGCTGAGCCCAGGTAGGCGAGCCCGTTCACCACCAGCGCCCACGGCGCGGTGACGGCTTGGACCAGCGCCCCTCCGATGCCCTGCCCGCCGACACCGAGCGCGGACTGGGTGGCGGTGAGTCGGGCGTTACCGTCCGGCAGCTGCTCGGGGGTCAAGAGCTGGGGAAGGAAGGAGAAGTCGGCCATGCTGTACAGCACGGTGCAGGCGCCCAGAACGACTACTAGTGCGAGGAGGACCGGCACGGTCAGTGCGCCGGTCAGTGCCAGGCCCGCGATCGTCAGCAGCAGCGCCCCGCGCACGAGGTCGGCCTGCACCATCAGGCGGCGTCGGGACCGCCGATCGACCAACACTCCGAGGGGGAGGGTCAGGACCAGGAACGGCGCGAACTGGGCGACACGAACCCACGACAGCTCGGTGGGAGACGCGCCAAGAACGAGCAGTGCGAGGACAGGTAGCGCGATCTCACCGATCTCGGATCCAGCGACCGACAACGTGCTCGCCCGCCACAGGGCCCGGAAGTCGGTCGAAGACCATGCACTTGCCGTCGTAACCATCGTCATAGAAACGAAGGTTAAACGTGCGGCCGCTGTTCCACAACCACCGATCAGCGAATGACGGTTACAATGAAGCGATGGGCGCAACGGAGGGGCCACAGGCCCCAGGAGACTTGGAGCTGGTCCGCTCCTTCGTCAACTCGCTCGACCTCGAGACCGGGCGAGACCGCTTGGGCACCCCCGATGACCTCGACGCGTGGGCCCACCACAACGGGCTCATGGCAGCACGTGCCACCGGTCCGGAACTCACCCGGGTCGTTGAGCTCCGCGAGGCAGTGCGGTCGGCCCTGCTCGCTCATCACGACCGCACCGCACGCAGTGACAGGGCACTGGAGGTCATCAACAGCAGCATGCAGTGGGGCGCGGTCAGACCGAATCTCTCGGTCGACGGCCTGTTGTGGGTCTCGGCCACCACCGGGGTGTCGGGCTTGGTCGGACGTCTCATGACGGTGGTCTCGACTGCCGCCGCGGACGGCACCTGGCCACGACTCAAGGCGTGCAGCAACGACACGTGCCGGTGGGCGTTCTACGACTACTCCCGGTCACGGACCGGGCGCTGGTGCTCCATGCAAGTCTGCGGCAACCGTGCCAAGCAGCAGAAGTTTCAGCGCAGCCACTAGGTCAGTCTCCGCTGGAACGCACCAGTGTCGTCCGCGACCGACACGCTGCAGGATGGTTGCGCCAGACACGCGCCAGTGCCGGGTTTCCTCGGGGTGAGGGCCTCGCCTCAGCACCGACAACTGGTACGGCGCAGGTCGTGGGATGTCCGAGTCGACCTACTCGGGCACGGACACGAGGCAGAACGGATGCCCCGCCGGATCGGCGTAGATCCGCCAGGCCTTGGGGCCAGGATCCAAAACATCGGTAAGAGGGTGGGCACCCGCCTTCTGGACCGCAAGGTCAGCGGCGTGTAGGTCATCGACGAGCAGATCGAAGTGCACCTCCTGTTCGCCGCGTTTGCCAGGCCAGGCTGGAGGTCGATAGCCGGCCACACGATGGAAGGAGAACCGGCCCACGGGCTCCCACCGCAGAGTCAGCCAATCGGAATCCCCTTCAGGCTCGGGCAGGGCGAGGACCTCTTGCCAGAACCGGGCCAGTTGCTCGGCGTTGTCGCATTCCAAGATGAGCTGGGTCAGTCTTCCCACGGTCATCCCTCCAACGTACGGGCCGTCCCCCTCCGCACTCGACACATCGAGGGGGCCCTACGAACCATCGGTCGGCTCCGGCACCGACGGGGCGCGAATCGGCTGCCGGTCCTGAAATGGCGCGCTCCGCGAGCCGAACCCGCTGCGGACGCGAGTCGGCGAGTCGGATAGGTGCGTCCCGTGACCGCGCCTATCGCCGCAACGGGATCGGCACGCGGAGTGTGCCACAGAGGATCGGTGAGCGGGACGGCGAAGGCCCTCTCAGCGCCTGTAGGCGTCGCTGCGTCGGTCTATGTGCACGATCTCCACCGTGCGGGCGTCTTCAACGACGCCGTAGATCACCCGGTAGTCACCTCGACGAGCCGAGTGCAACCCGGCGAGCTCGCCGCGGAGGGGCTTGCCCACTCGCTGTGGATTGTCAGCGAAAGGCCCGAAGATGAACTCGACGCAGGCCGTGGCGATCTTCTCTGGCAATCGCTGTAGATCGCGTTCGGCTCGAGCCGTGACTCGGATCGAGTACCGCTCCTGCACTCAGGCGATCCCGTAGCGGGACTTGAGTGCGTTGTTGTCGGCGAAGCGGCCTGCGGCGGCGTCAGCGAGGCCCTCGTTGATGGCTCCAGCAGCGCCGGGCGTTCCGAGGATCTCCAAGGTCTCCTCGATGGCGGCGAGATCGTCGGCGGAGATGAGAACCGCAGCCGGGTGGCCGTGACGGGTGATGGTCACCCGCTGGTGGGTGCGTTCGACCTCCGACACGTACTCAGAGAGCCGGTCTCGTGCGTCGCCAAGGGGAACAGCGGTCATGCCCATAGTGTAGCCAAAAGACCGGGCAAACTTCGACTTTGAGCCGCGGCAAACATGACACTCCCAGGTGGGCCGTTGCGAACACGGGCTGCCGCCCTTGCAGCCGAATGCCCGGAGCGCCTTGCTGATTGAGTCGGGCGCTGCCCGATGCTCGAGTCGATTCGTTCCGCGATGCGACCGGGCCCACTTTTGGAGGTGCGCCATGAGCGCCCTGCTTGTCGGGTACGCCCGATGCTCCACCGATCAACAAGACCTCACCGCCCAGCGCGATGGCCTGCTCGGCCTGGGCGTCGAGTCCGAGCGGATCTACGTAGATCACGGCCTGACCGGCACCAACCGGGAACGACCTGGGCTACGCGAGGCTCTCGCCGCCTGCCGGGCAGGGGACACCCTGGTAGTGACCAAGCTCGACCGTCTGGCCCGGTCCCTGCCCGATGCCCGGGCGATCGCGGACGAGCTAATCACGCGACAGATCAGCCTCTCGCTCGGCGGCTCGGTCTACGACCCCACCGACGCCGTCGGGCGGCTGTTGTTCAACGTGCTCGCCATGGTTGCTGAGTTCGAGTCCGACCTCATCAGGCTTCGCACAGTCGAAGGCATGAAGGTTGCCAAGGCCAAGGGCCGGCTGCGCGGCAAGCAGCCCAAGCTCAACCGGAAGCAGGAAGCTCACCTGGTCTCGTTGGTGCATAGCGGCGAGTACAGCACGCTCGAGGTCGCCGAGCTCTTCGGTGTAGGACGCTCCACGGTCTACCGCGCCATCCAACGCCAACGTGTAGCCGCGAAGGCCAACCTCGCGGGGACGACGGGCCTGAAGCGCTGATCTCGACGGTTGCGCCGGTCGTCCCGTATCCGACACCCGATCGGGACGCCGGCGCCCGACGCCGCCTGCGTCGCTGTCTGATACCGGTGGTGGTTCCGCTTGCGGGATGGCTTTGAGCGTGGCTGCGGTGGCCCATTGCCGCACGCTCGACCGTAGGCTCGCGTCATGGAGATGGCCGGCCGAGCAGCACGTACCGAAGAGGTCACGTGTCTCGCGCGTGGGGCGGCCGACTGGCTCCTCAACCGTCACTTTGCTGACTCGGAGGACCCGTCGCTCTACCACGGGCAGGCTGGCGTGCTGCTCGCGTTGCAGGAAGCGTTCGAGCACTTCGGCGATGAGCGCTACCGTCGCGCGGTCGCCGAGGGCCGGGATGCTTTGGCCGTACATGTTGAGAGTCTCGAAGACTGTTCGCTGTACTTCGGCTTGGCGGGCGTCGCGGGGACGTTACGGTCGCTTGACGAGAGCAAGGCGGCGGATCGTGCGCTGACCCGGATCCGGGATCGCTTCGATGGCCAACGCTGGAACCAGATGTTCGAGCTCTTCGTAGGCAACGCGGGGATCGGGCTCGGCGCGCTGTGGGCGGGTGATGTGGATTTGGCCGTGACGGCGGTGACGCCGTACCTCGCTACTTCGGACCCGACGCGACATGGCATGAACTGGCCGGTTCGGCCATCGCCGGCGCGGTCACATCACATTGCGCACGGCACCCTGGGCATCGTTTACGCACTGGCTGCTGTCGGGCAAGCTGCTGGCCGCGAGGACCTGATCGACGTTGCTCTTGTAGGCGCAGCAGACGTCGTTGGCCGCAACGAGAAGGGTCCTGACGGCTTCCTGGTCCCGCACTCCGACCCGCCACATCGACCGGACCTGATCGAGCGGTACAGCTACGGTTGGTGCAACGGCCCGGCGGGCGACGCGCAAGTCTTTCGTCTCCTCACTAAAGTCACCGCGGAGCCGATCTGGACGGATCTCGGTGACCGCTGCTGGCGCACGGTCATGCAATCTGGACTGCCTAGTCGGATTCGGCCGGGCTTTTGGGACAACAATGGCCGATGCTGCGGAACGGCTGGGGTGCTCGCGCTGGCGTGCGACCGAATCGTTGAGCGTGGTGACGACTTCCATTTCGCAGACATCCTCGTCGACGACCTCAAAGAGCGGGCGACGATCGACGGGGCCGGCGCGCGGTGGTCAAACTATGAGCATCGAGCAACGCCGCCGGACCTTGAACCCGTCCTCGGCTGGGCCATGGGCAATGCGGGCATCGTCCGCGAACTCCTCAGGTACTTACGCCTCAGCGACGGCGGCTTCGACAAGTACGCGGTCCAGTGGCCCGACCAGCCCGACGCCCTTCCCAGCCAAGCGGCCGATGGGCCGGCCGACCAATGACCGATCCCGTACTGACTACGCTCCCAGGTGACGATCGCCAGGAGGGACGGCAGGCAACTCCGCTCAGTTTGTCGGCCACCTGTGAGATGTTCACGCCGTGAGGATCTAGGTGGCAGGGCCGCTCGCTGCCGCCGAGAAGGTACAAGCGGTGCAAACGGCCGTGATTGCAGCAGGTCACGAACTCACCCTCGACTGGAGCCGGGGTCCGGACGTCGAGCTCGACGAATATGGATCGCGCCCGGACGTCTCCGCCGAGATTGCAAATGCAGACCTCGATGCCGTGCTGACAGCAGACGCCGTGCTGGTCGTGGCATCCGAGCACGACGGACGCGGGATGTTCGTCGAGCTCGGCGCCGCCCTCGCCCAGGCTCAACGCGGCGAACTTGAGCATGTCGTTGTTGTCGGCACGATTCGGCACGAGAGCGTCTTCTATTACCACCCCGCCGTTCTCCGGGTATCCACTGTCGATGAGTGGCTCTCGGAGATTGCCTGATCCGCGTTCAGCGACAGCCGGGAGCTCGTACGTATCTCAGAAGGATCGCTTTCCGGCGACTGCTCAGCCGTTGAAGCGTGCCGCCTGCTCGTCAGAGACCGCAGCGTCGATGCGTGCCCGGAGCATCTCCTTCATCGGCGGAAGGTCGTCGAGTGACCACCACCGGACCTCGACGCTTTCATCGTCGCCGATGCGCGCCTCTCCCGAGAGCCAAGAACAGGCGAAGCACAGGTCGAGGTAGGCGGCCCGATCGCCGTTGGTGTGGACGACATCGCGCATCACCGAGGTGGACGCGAGCCGGTCTACGCGCACAACGACACCGGTCTCCTCCAGGACCTCTCGAGCAGCGCACACCGCCGGTTCCTCACCCGGGTCCACAATTCCGGTCACTGGCGCCCATTCACCGTTGTCCGAGCGGCGCACAAGCAGTAGTTCCTCGCCCCGTCGTACGACGGCCGTGACGCCAGGCATCCAGAGCTCTGCCTGCCCGATGTGTCGGCGCAGTTCAACGACGAAGTCCGGAATCGGCATGAGCGACAGGCTACGCAGTTGTGCCTCCCAACCAAGGCGAGTCACCTCGTTAGAGCCCTGTTCGGACGGGGATCCGTTTGTGGCTACCAACCGAATGCGCTGGCTCCCTCGTGCCACGATGAACGGGTGCCCGCACGATTCAAAGACCTCGCGCTCGACGCTGTCGACCACCAAGCGCTCGCAGACTGGTGGTGCACCGCCCTCGGCTACCGGCGATCGGATGAGCTACATCCGCGCGACGGCGGCTGGATACGACCGGCGGAGTGGCCAACCCCGATAGTCGACCCGGCGGGGAGCGGGCCTCAGATCTGGATCAATCCGGTCTCCGAACAGAAGTCGGTCAAGAACCGAATGCACCTGGACGTGTACGGAGACAGCGAGGAGCTCGTCGAGCTAGGTGCGACCTTGATACGCCGGCGCGGCCCGGAAATCGATTGGGATGTCCTCGCGGACCCGGAGGGCAACGAGTTCTGCGTGTTCCAGCCGGAGTGAGTCAGGGGTTCCGGTTGGCGATCGGCTCGCGGAGTGTGCCAATACGGGATTGGCTACCGGGGCGTGTGCGTCAGGAAGTCAGCCAGTGCCGCGGTGAGTTCTTCAGGGGCGTCCTCGGCCATGTGATGGCCGGATTCGATGCCGTGGCCCGCCACGTGTTCAGCCCAGGTGGCCCAGATGGCGAGCGGGTCGCCGTACAGGTCTTCGAGGTCGTCGCGAAGGGACCACAACACCAGCAGGGGCTGCTCTACGCGCCGGCCTGCGCCACGGTCGTCCCGTTCATGGTCGGCATCGACCGTAAGGCCGGCTCGGTAGTCCTCAAGCATGCCTCTCACTACGGCGGGATCGTGGATCGCGGAGCGCCACTCAGCGAAGTTTTCCCTGCCCATCGCGTCGGGGTCTCCGTGGTACCACGCGTCGGGATCGGCCCCGATGACGCGTTCGGGGATGTCCGGCTGGGCGAAGAAGAACCAGTGCCACCAAGCGGTGGCGAACCGAGCGTCCGCGCGGTCGAGGTGCTCGCAGATCGGCAGGCAGTCGAGCAGGGCGACCTGCGTGACGCTTGCGGGATGGTCCAGCGCCATGCGGAGTGCGTAGTAGCTGCCGCGGTCGTGGCCGACCACGGCGAACTGGTCGTGCCCGAGTTCGTGCATTGCGTGCAGCAGACGCCGCGCGCCGGCTCGCTTGGAGTGTGCCGCGTGATCGGCGGTCGGTTCCGGCTTGCCCGATCGGCCGTAGCCGGGGAGGTCGGCACACACCACGGCAAAGCCGTGGTCGAGCAATGCGGGGGCGACACGGTGCCAGGTCGCCGACGTACGCGGGTGACCGTGCAGCAACAGCACCGCTGGCCCGTCGCCGGCGAAACGAACGAGCAGCTGGAGGTCGCCCGCGTCGACCATCGTCTCGGTGAAGCCATCGAACATGGGGAGAGTCTGACATCACGTCTGCTCGCCGCCGGACGGTGCTGATGCGAACGGTGCGGGGTGATCTGCCGAACCCGGGGACCCCGCACCGGCACTCTCCGCGAGTCGATCGGCCCGCGACCGCGCATCGACTCACACCGACGATCGACTCGTCCCCGAGGAACGCGCAGCAAGCGACTCCGCAGCTACGCTAATGTTATTGACTGGGTAAACCATTAGTCTCAGCTACGCTGGAACGATGACCAACTGGACGTGGCTCACCGAACCGCTACCGCTGGACACGGCCAATACACGCCGCTGGGCCGACGGCAGCGACACCGAGTTCCTCCACGAACCCGCTGACCTTGCTGCCTGGCTGGATGCGGCGCGACCTCGACTGCCCCGACACCGATTCGACCTGCCCGTGTCTTTTGACCAGCACGACCTGAACACGTTCCGAGAGCTTCGTGACCTCCTGATCAGCATCTTCAGCCCACGAAGTGAGGGTCTGGTCGCGCCGGCACCAGCACTGGCACGCCTCGCTGATGTCTGTCGGACCTACCCGGTGGTCCGGATTCTCGACGAGGCCGGCGCGTCGTGGGCGGTGCCGGTCGGCGACGACCCGAAGGGCCGGCTCGTGGGTCTCGTCGCCGCGGAGAGCGTGTCGCTCGCCAACACCGGTCCTGACCGGGTGGCTGTGTGTCACGCGCCGGGCTGCCACTGGCTCTACCTCCAGGGCCGGCCCAATCAACGCTGGTGTCACCCAGAATGTGGCAACCGGGCTCGAGTCAGCCGCCACCAGCAACGCCACACCCCTGCCCTGCTTCACCCGGTCGGTCAAGGGTGAGCATGTCGATCAACTGGTCAGCTTTCCTGGCACTCCTCCTGGTGGCCTACGTGATCCCAGGTCCCGACCTCGCGGTGATCTTGCGCCAAGCCACCCGCGCACGCCGATCCGGGATACTTGCAGCCGTCGGCGCGCAGACCGGGCTGTGCGTGCACATGCTGCTTGCGGTCGTCGGGCTGAGCGCCGTACTGGCCAGCCACCCCGAAGCTCTCATCCTCGTTCGGATCGTGGGCGGGCTCTACCTGGTTTGGCTCGGTGCGTCCTTGGCCTGGAAGACGCGAAACGCGAGCAGCGCCGGTCGAGAAGAAGAAGTCGCGACGACCCACGGCACCGCTGACCGCGGAGCATTCACGCAAGGATTCCTCACCAACGTGACCAACCCCAAGGCAATCTTGTTCTTCGCCAGCGTGCTGCCCCAGTTCATCGCGCCCGACGCATCCGTAGCGGGACAGATCCTTCTGCTCGGCGTGGTTGACGTCCTCTTCGGCTTCCTGCCGTGGACCCTCGTGGTCGTCCTCGGTGACCGCCTCGGTCGACGAATGTCATCCCTACACTTCCAACTCTGGCGTGACCGAGCCACCGGTATCGCACTGGCCGGCGTCGGAGGCACCGTCCTCGCCACCACTCGCTGGACGCGACCCTAAGCCGATCGGCACGCGGAGCGTGCCACAGAGGGATCGGCTTCTGGTGCCTCTGGAGCAAGGCGTGTTTTCGTTATACGATAAACGTGTGGTGAGTGATGAGCAGATCCAAGACTGGGCAGACGAGGCGGAAGCCGGCTACGACGTCGATGAGTTGAAGCGGCGCGGCCGCGGTCGACCGGGCCGCGGGGCCGAGCCGATGCAGGTCGTTGCAGTCCGACTCACCGCCGAAGAGTTGGACTCTCTTGATGCGGCCGCAGCCAAGAACGAGATGAGCAGGTCCGAAGCTATCCGCGCGGCCCTGGCCCACCTCGGGGCGTGAAGGTTCACCCGAGCGCGCTCAAGCACGGCGTCTTGGCCGAGGACGCCATGCAGGCGGCTGAGTGGTCGCTCTGGATCGAGCCGCTCGACGACGACGGTCCACCTGACCGGGAACTGCGACTGGGGTTCGACTCCAGCGCTCGACTGCTGGAGACCGTCGTTCTGGTCTTCGCGAGTGGCGAAGAGATGGTCATCCACGCCATGCCAGCCCGCAAACAGTACTGGGACCTTCTGCCCTAACAACACTTTGCCGGGTCGGGCACGAGTTCCGGTCTCGTGAGCAGACGACAGCTGTTGTTGTGGTCGCGGGGATCGTAACGCCTGCTGGTGTGGTCGGGCGTGGCCCGATGCTCGAGTCGGCCGCATCCCGCGATCGACCGGGCCACCCTGGAGGTGTGCCATGAGCGCGCTGCTTGTCGGGTACGCCCGATGCTCGACCGATCAACAAGATCTGACCGCTCAACGCGACGCCCTGCTCGGCTTGGGCGTCGAAGCCGAGCGGATCTATGTCGATCACGGTCTGACCGGTACCAACCGTGAACGTCCCGGACTCCGCGAGGCACTCGCTGCTTGCCGTGCCGGTGACACCCTGGTGGTGAGCAAGCTCGACCGGCTGGCCAGGTCCTTGCCCGATGCTCGCGCGATCGCCGACGAGCTCACTGCCCGTCAGATCAGCCTGAGTCTCGGCGGCTCGGTCTACGACCCGACCGACGCGGTCGGTCGGTTGCTGTTCAACGTGCTCGCCATGGTGGCCGAGTTCGAGTCCGACCTCATCCGGCTCCGCACTCGCGAAGGCATGAAGGTCGCCAAGGCCAAGGGGCGGCTCCGCGGTAAACAGCCCAAGCTCAATCGGAAACAGGAAGCCCATCTGGTCTCCCTGGTGCACAGCGGCGAATACAGCACCCTTGAGGTCGCCGAGCTTTTCGGCGTCGGCCGCTCCACCGTCTACCGAGCCATCGAACGCCAACGGGTCGCAGCCAAGGCTGGCCTCGCGGAGGCCTCACCAAGGCGCTGAGCGCTGACGGCGCCGGCCGTCCCGTATCCGACACCCCACCGGGACGCCGGCGCCTCGAAGCGTCTGCCTTGCAGACAGATCCGGTGGCGGATCCTGCACCGGCACGCTCCGCGCGACGATGATTGTCGGCTATGGCTATGGCTATGGCTACGGCCCGCGGCTGACGGCGAGGACGACGACACCGGTCTCGGTGCGGGTGCCGGGCTCGGGGTAGGTGGCCACGACTTGCCCCTTGGGGCGGTCGGAGTTGACGTCGGCCTTCTTGGGTTCGATGCCTTGGTCCTTGAGGAGTTCCTCGGCGCTCTTGACGTCGGTACCGACCAGGTCGTCGGGGACGATGAAGTCTAAGGGTTCTCGTACCTCGCCCTTGCTCGCGATCAGCAGGATGCTCTGTCCCGGGTCCAGCGGCTGACCAGGGGCGGGGATCGTGGCCACGATCGTGTCCCTGGGGGCGGTGGCGTCGATGTCTACCTTGCGCGCGTCGTACCCACGTTCCTTCAGCTCCTGCTCGAGGGTCTTGACGTCGCGCCCGACGGCGTCGGTGGGGACGACCGGGCCGCCGCTGGTCTGGTTGGTGGCGCTCGGGTCTGTGGGTCCGGAGGAGGTGGGCGAGGGGTTGCCGGATGAGGTGCCCGGCGTCATCGGGTCCACCTGTCCCGTCTCGGGTGCCGGATCGTTGGACAGTGCGATCCATCCCACCAGCAGAGCAGTGATCAGCGTGATTCCGGCCGCGATCATGACCCGTGGGCCGAAGGTGGTCCGGACCTCCCGGAGGGCAGCGGAAGCCGGGGGCGGCAGCGGTGCGGTGGAACGGCCAGTCGGCCCGGTCATCGGCGCCGTCATGGGCATCGTCGCCGGTCCCGCCGCGAACGCGTCCGGCTGCTGGGTGGGTGTGCCGCGCAGCGCATCCGCCATCTGCTGGGCGGAGGGATACCGCTGCTCGGGGTCCTTGGCGGTGGCGCGGGCGACGACCGCGGCCACGGCCGCGGGCACCTCCGGGGCGAGCTGCCGCACCGGCGGCACATCGTCGCGGACGTGGGCCAGGGCCACGGCCAGCGGGGAATCGCCCTCGAACGGGACCGCACCGGTCAGCAGTTGGTAGAGCAGCACGCCGGTGGCGTACACGTCCGAGGCCGGGGTGGCGGCCTGGCCCGAGGCCTGCTCGGGGGAGAGGTACTGGGCGGTGCCGAGCACCATCCCCGTGCCGGTCAGCGCGGTGTCGCCGGTTCGGTGGGCGATGCCGAAGTCGGTCACCTTGACCTGCCCGTCCGGGCGGATCAGGACGTTGCCCGGCTTGATGTCTCGGTGCACGATGCCGGCCGCGTGCGCGACCGCCAACGCCTCGCAGACCTGGCCGACGACGTCCACCGCGACCCGGGCGTCCAGCCGGCCCTGTTCGCGCAGCACCTGTCCCAGGTGTCGGCCCTCGACGAGCTCCATCACGATGAAGTGCAGATCGCCGTCCTGGCCGGAGTCGAAGACCTGGGCGATGTTGGGGTGACCCAAAGCTGCGGCGGCACGGGCCTCGCGGACGAACCGGGCCACGAACGTCGGGTCGTCGGCGTACTCCTCTTTGAGGAGCTTGACCGCCACCCGTCGGTCGAGTCGTTCGTCGATCGCCTCGTGGACCGCGCCCATGCCGCCGGTGGCGATGCGGTGGACCAGCCGGTAGCGACCCGCCAGTGTTCTCAGGGTCCCCACCCGATCAGGTAACGCATGCGGCACAGAGTAGAGCAGCGAGTAGGACCACTCGCGCCCCCTGAACTGACCGCACGGCCCACCTCCCTTCCTTGCCAGCCACCCACAGGGGTCGTTTCACGGCCCACCACCCGCCGCAGGACCCACGAGGCATGGCACCGAGAATGCTTCTCGGAGGAAGGCGGCTGGTCAGCGCAAGGGGACGCGCACGCGGAGCGCGCGGGTAGCCGATCGTTGAGCGGGGCGACCGCGCGGGTCGCGGCGAGATTCGGGTGTTCCCGACGATTGGCTTCGCGAAGTCAGGCCGCAGGGTCGTAGTGACGGAATAGGCAGCGTCGGGTTCAGTACTACGACCGGGTCTCAATGGCGACAGACGATCGGTCGTCTGCCAACCCAGGAGGCGGCTTGAAACAACGCGGCACGCCTCTTGACGAAGCCAGTTCAGGGGTTCGTCATGTGAGGGGCGATTTCGATTTGAGGCGTGTCGCGTTTACTCCCCGAAAACGCCAGCGCAAGCCGTCAAATCCGAGCAGACAAAGTCAAGTTGATCGGGGGACCAGTCCTCTGGTCGTTCGCGTCTGCGCAGGTCAAGACACACGTCGGCAAGAGCGGTCAAAGATGTCAGATCGGGAAAGCTCGCACACCGTAGGTCCAGAGGTCGCAGGTTCAAATCCTGCCCCCGCTACCAAAAATTAAGGCCTGGTCTGCGGAAACGCGGACCGGGCCTTAATGCTGTTCCCGGCGGGATGAACCCTCTCCCATCCGTTCGTTCGGACGGGCTGTCGGGACGCCGGGGGTGGTGAGCGGAGCGAGCTGGGTGATCTCGCGGCGGAAGGGGAGGTCGACTGCTGTGCTCTCGCTGCCGAGCTGCTCGGCGTAGTTGCGACCGCCCCAGACGGCGGCGGCAATGGTGCCCGGCGAGTACGCGTCACCGATGGCCTGCACGCT
Organism: uncultured Actinomycetota bacterium; assembly: GCA_963834235.1. Lineage (GTDB taxonomy): Bacteria > Actinomycetota > Actinomycetes > Propionibacteriales > Nocardioidaceae > Nocardioides. Next base: position 279,351 of record CAWIAS010000005.1, on the reverse strand, counting down.
CTTGAGGCCGACCGAGGTCCATTCGTCGCGCCGATCGAGGAGCTCGTCGTAGACGGGGCTGCAGGAGGCTCGGGCCGTCACCAGCACCACGGTGTGGGCCTCCCGTCGGTGCCTCTCCCCGGTGAAGACGCACGCGGTGCCCATGCTGTCGGCCTCGAGGCCGGTGAGCACTTCGTTGGTGATGACCTGGACGCCGAGGTTCAGGAGGGTTCGCCGGATCTGGTGCAGCTCCATGGTGTTGGAGGTCCACTCCGACACGTTCGCGGCCGGTGTCACCAGCTGCACGGCGTACCCCTCCCGCCTGAGCAGCTCGGCCAGGATGCCGCCCATGTAGTAGTGGTCGTCGTCGTAGACGACGACCTGCGCGTCGGGACTCTCCGGACGCGCGCCCTGCATGAGGTCGTCGGGGGTGAGCACCCGTGCGTCGGGTGCGATCGGCAGCGGCTCGACGTTGGTGCGGCCAACCCCGTCGGCGCGCCAGCGTGCTCCGGTGGCGATGACAGCGTGCTCGAATCCGAAGCCGAGCACGTCGTCCGCGCTCGTGGGACTCTCGAGATAGTGCTCGACGCTCGACAGTGACGTCAGCAGCTGCTCGCGGTAGTCGACCACGCGGATCCAGGCCGCCAGGCCGGGCAGACTGGCCTCGGCGCGGACCCGCCCTCCGAGGTCGCGGGACTGCTCGAGGAGGGTCACCTCGTGTCCGCGCCGCCCCAGGGAGGTGGCCGCCTCGAGGCCCGCAGGCCCTCCGCCGACGACGACGATTCGCTCCGCTGAGGACCGCTCGCGCAGACGCTCCGGGTGCCACCCACGCCGCCACTCCTCGCCCATGGCGGGGTTCTGCGTGCACCGGATCGGGGACATCGTGTAGTCACCAGACACGCAGATGTTGCAGCCGATGCACTCGCGGATCTCTTCGGGTCGCCCGTCGCGGATCTTGTTCGGAAGGAACGGGTCCGCGATCGAGGGACGCGCTGCCCCGATGAAGTCGAGGGTCCCTTGCTGGATCTGGCGGACCATCTCGTCCGGCGAGGTGAAGCGCCCCACGCCCACGACGGGCTTGGTGGTCAGTTTCTTGAGCCCGGCGACGTACTGCTCCTGCTCGGCCTCCGGGCCGAAGCGGGAGGTGCGGGAGTCCTGTGCCCACGTCCCGGCGACGAAGTCCCACAGGTCCGGCAGCTCGGCCAGCTCGCCGACGATCTCCTCGACATCGCCCGGAGTGATGTTCATGCCGCTGTCTCCGACGCCGAGCCGACAGGCGACTGCGGCCTTGCCCGCACACAGCTCTCGGGTGTCGGTGATGACCTCCCGCAACAGTCGCATTCGGCTGGTGGAGGCTGCCGCCGTAGGCGTCGGTGCGGTGGTTGTAGCGAGGCGAGAGGAACTGTTGCAGGCCGGTGTAGCCGTGGCCGGCGTAGACGTAGACCAGGTCGAAACCCGCCTGGAGGGATCGACGTACCGCCTCGCGGTGCCAGTGCCGGAAGTCGGCGATGTCAGCGAGCGTCATGGCTCGCGCCTGCACGGGGTGGTACGAGCCGCTGATCGGCATCGCGGTCGGCCCGAGCGGGACCTCGCGTGAGGTGAGATTGGCGCTGTGCATGCCGCCATGGGTGAGCTCGATGCCGGCCAGCGCACCGTGCTCGTGGATCTTCTCCGCGATCCGGGCCACGGCCGGGATGTCGCGGTCGTCCCACAGGCGGAGCTCGATGGAGGGCGTGAGGTCAGCGGTGTGGTGGATCTCGGTTTCCTCCGTGCACACGACCGCCCAACCACCCTCGGCCTTCACCCCGCGCATGAACGCTTCGGCCGTCGGGTCGCGGTAGCCCATGCCGTTGCAGTGAGGGACCTGGAAGAAGCGGTTGCGGGCCGTGACGGGACCGATGTCGATCGGCTCGAAGAGGACGTCGTACCGAGCGTCACGCATGGTCAGCCCCATCGGGCCGCACTCGATCAGCTGAGACCATCTCGCCCTATTTCGGTGGTGGGGGACCGGGACGGTCCGACTGGCTGCGAATCTAGATGCGCCGCAACGTCACCGTCCAGCGCATCCGAGCAAGCACGCGCCACCCGAGGTGAGCCGACTGCCGTGGCAGACCCGGGTAACGTCGGTCACGAGCGCGGCCCGACCACGGGTGAGCGCAGGAGGTGAGGTAGCCATGGACTACGTCCTCGGCAGTCTGGCTGCCCTGTTTCTGGTGGCAGCCCTCATCGGTGCCGTGACGGGCCGGCTCACGGTCCGATCGTGCTGCGCGGTCGCTGACCCAAAGCGAGATGCCCGGATGCGCGCCGCCTTCGAGGACGAGTAGTCGGCCGCTGAGACGGGCTACCGGCGAGGCGTGACCGGACGACCCCTCGGGGTCCATGATGAGTCCCAGTGACACCCAGTCCCGGATCAGGCGACCGTCCTGAGCGGCTGGAGCCGAGGAGACCGCCATGTCGACGACCAGGACCCCCGATTCCGTCGTGAAGGGCAGCAGGTGGGCCTTCCTGACCGACGGACCTCCCATCCGCAAGCCGGTGTTCTACTCGGCGGTGATCGGAGTCCTGGTCATGGCGACCTGGGCGATCTTCGCGCCGGACCAGGCCGAGAGCGTCCTGGGAGAGACAGTGGCCCGCGTCGTGGACTGGTTCGGGTGGTTCTACGTCCTGCTGACGACGGCGGTGCTGGCGTTCGTGCTCTACCTGGCGCTCTCCCGCTACGGCTCCATCAAGCTCGGCCCCGACCACTCCAAGCCGCAGTTCTCCACGTTCGCCTGGGCCTCGATGCTCTTCGCCGCCGGTATCGGCACCGACGTGATGTTCTACGCGGTTGCCGAACCCGTCAGCCAGTACATGGTCCCCCCGACCGGTGACCCCGAGACCATTGCGGCCGCCCGTGAGGCGACGGTGTGGACGCTGTTCCACTACGGGATCTCGGGCTGGGGGCTCTACGCCTTGATGGGGATGGCTCTGGGCTACTTCACCTACCGGATGAACCTCCCACTCGCGGTGCGCTCGGCGTTGTACCCGATCTTCGGGCGCAGGATCGATGGCGGCCTCGGTCACGCCGTCGACACGGCCGCGGTGCTCGGCACCATCTTCGGGGTGGCGACCAGCCTGGGCATCGGCGTGGTCTTCCTCAATCAGGGACTCAACATCCTCTTCGGCGTGCCCATCGGCCTCGGCGCCCAGATCGGCCTCGTCGTCCTCGCCGTGGCGATGGCCGCCGTCTCGGCCACCACGGGCGTCGACAAGGGCATCCGTTTCCTGTCCCAGCTCAACGTCATCCTGGCGCTGGGCCTGGCCGCCTACGTGCTGCTGACAGGGCGGACGAGCTTCATCCTGAACGCCGTCGTCATGAACGTCGGCGAGTACGCCCAGACCTTCCCCGGCAAGACGATGGAGACCTTCGCGTTCGAGGGCGCGACCGAGTGGATGTCGCTGTGGACGCTGTTCTTCTGGGCCTGGTGGATCGCGTGGGCGTCGTTCGTGGGCCTGTTCCTGGCCAGGATCTCCCGCGGCCGCACGATCCGGCAGTTCGTCGCCGGGACGATGATCATCCCCTTCACCTACATCGTCATGTGGATCTCGATCTTCGGCAACGCTGCCCTCGACCGGATCCGGGGAGGTGACGATGCCTTCGCCGACGCGGCGCTGGCTTCCCCCGAGGCGGGCTTCTACTCACTGCTGGAGGAGTACCCGTTCTCCGGTGTCGTCATCGCTCTCTCGGTCTTCGTCGGTCTGCTCTTCTACGTCACGTCGGCCGACTCCGGTGCCCTGGTGATGGGCAACCTGTCTTCTGAGCTGCGCTCGGTGCAGGACGACGCGGCGCCCTGGCTGCGCATCGTCTGGGCCTCGACGACGGGCCTCCTGACGATCGCCGTGCTGGCGGTGGGCGGCATCTACGCCCTCCAGTACGCCACCGTGATCTTCGGCCTGCCGTTCGCGTTCGTCATCGTGATGGTCATGATCGGCCTGTTCAAGGCACTGCGGGTCGAGGGCCGGCGCGCAGGGGCCGTGAGCCGCGCCCTGCCGATGGTCGGGTCGGGACGCGACACGGACAGGGACGGGCCCGCCGAGTCGTCGTGGAAGGCGCGCCTGGCCCGTGCGGTCAACTTCGTCGACGTCGAGGCCGCCACGGCCTACCTCGAGAGCGTGGTGCGACCCGCGCTCACCCAGGTCGCCCAGGAGCTGGAGGACCGGGGAGTTCCGACCCAGGTCACGCAAGCTGCGGGTGACGGCGAGGACGACGAGGACGGCGGCCTGGCCTGGGTGGAGCTGCGCACCGTGGGCGGCGATGATCCGTTCGTCTACCGGGTGCAGGTCCACGAGTCACCGGTGCCGACGTACGGCGGCCGGATGATCGGAGACCGCGACCAGTACGCCCGCCTGGAGGTGCACACCGTCGGGGGCGGGCAGGACTACGACGTGATGGGCTACTCCACCACGCAGGTCATCCACGACTGCCTCGACCACTACGAAGGACATCTCGAGTTCCTCCGGCTTGCCTGATCCAGCGCGTTCGCACGCCCTGGTCGCCGGCAGGGTGACTAGTGCGAGGGCAGGGAGCCGCTCAGTCGCCCGTGCCGTTCGGCGCTGGCGTCGTTGAGGCCGATGATCGTGACCGTCTTGCCCTTGCGGTCGTACTTGGTGGTGATGGCGTCGAGGGAGGCCACGGTGGAGGCGTCCCAGATGTGGGACCGGGTCAGGTCGATGACGACCTGCTCGGGGTCCTCGACGTAGCTGAACTGGGTGTAGAGGTCATTGCTGGAAGCGAAGAAGAGCTCGCCGGTGACGGTGTAGACGGCCGTGACCGCCCCGTGCTCGCCCTCGACGAGCTCGCGGTGCGTCTCGGTCAGGTGGGCCACCCGGCGAGCGAACAGCGTCATCGCCACCAACACGCCGACCACGACGCCGATGGCGAGGTTCTTGGTGCCGACCGTGACGGCGACGGTGGAGACCATCACGATGGTCTCGGACCTGGGCATCCGTCGGAGAGTGGTCGGCCGGACGCTGTGCCAGTCGAAGGTGCCGATGGCCACCATGATCATCACCGCGACCAGGGCCGCCATCGGAATGAGGGCGACGACGTCGCCGAACCCCACGACGAGGATCAGCAGGAAGACGCCGGCCAGGAACGTGGAGATCCGGGTCCGTGCCCCGGACGCCTTCACGTTGATCATGGTCTGCCCGATCATGGCGCAGCCGCCCATGCCGCCGAAGAACCCCGTGATCACGTTCGCGGCGCCCTGGCCCCAGGCCTCGCGGGTCTTCTCGGAGTGGGTGTCGGTGATGTCGTCGACCAGCTTGGCGGTCAGCAACGACTCGAGGAGTCCGACGAGCGCCATCGCCAGCGCGTACGGCGCGATGATCTCCAGTGTCTCGAGAGTCCACGGCACGTTCGGGATGAGCAGCGAGGGGAGACTGTCGGGGAGCTCGCCCTCGTCACCGACATCGGGCACGTTCAGCGCAGCGAACAGGGTGAATCCGGTCAACGCGACGATGGCGACCAGCGGGGCGGGCACCACGCGGGTGACGTGAGGAAGGGCGACGATGAGGGCGATGCCGACGGCAGTCATGGGGTAGACCAGCCACGGGACGTCGACCAGGTGGGGTACCTGGGCCAGGAAGATCAGGATCGCCAGTGCGTTGACGAAGCCGACCATCACCGAGCGCGGGATGAATCGCATCAGCCGGGCCACACCGGCGACACCGAGCACGATCTGCAGCACCCCGGCGAGAAGGACCGTGGCAATGAGGTAGTCCAGCCCGTAGTTGCGCGCGACCGGCGCGACGACGAGGGCGATGGCGCCAGTAGCCGCTGAGATCATGGCCGGGCGGCCGCCGAGGAAGGCGATGGAGACGGCCATCGTGAACGAGGCGAACAGGCCGACACGTGGGTCCACGCCGGCGATGATGGAGAAGGAGATCGCCTCGGGGATGAGGGCCAGCGCCACGACGAGGCCGGCGAGCACTTCCGTGCGCAGCAGCCTTGGTGAGCGCAGGGCGGTCATGACCGTGTGCTCGGGTACGGCGGACGTTGTCGTCGTGCTCAAGAAGTCGCGCTCCGTTCGGGGGGCCGTGCTGCGGGAGGGTGGGGCCCGCCTCGGCGCGGGTGCGGCGTCGTTGCCGGAAAGTCTCTGCGCAGACTAACCTCACGTAGCGTGAGGGTTGAAATCCCACCCGAGGTGAGGAGCCGACCGTGCCCAGTGACGCAGCACCCGACCCGGAGGCTGGCGCTGTCCCTGGGTCCATGCACATCGGTGAGGTCGCGGCTCGCACAGAGTTGTCCTTGCGTAGCCTCCGGCACTGGGACGAGGTCGGTCTGTTGCGTCCATCGGGGCGCAGCGAGGGCGGCTTCCGGCTCTACACCGAGGCCGACGTGGAGAAGATCCTCGTGATCCGGCGGATGAAGCCGCTCGGCTTCACCCTCGACGAGATGAGCGCAGTCATGCGCGACCTCGAGACCCGGCTTGCCCCGGGGACGCCGGATGCGCAGCGGGAAGCGCAGGTCCGGCTCGTCCACGTCCTCGAGGACGCGACGGAGCGCAGGCGCAGGCTCGAACGCCAGCTGGCCATGGCGGACGAGTTCATCGAGCTCCTGGGGCACCAGCTGGTCTGAGGGGTGGAGGTCTTGCCACCACCCCTGCGCGAGCACGCCCACTACGCTGCTCCGCAGAGTCGCTTCCAGCTCCGGAAGGGCCGGAAACCAGGGGCACTCCAAACGGTGGACATCGATCGCGTGGTCGGCAATCCGGGTGGAGTCCTGCGCCCACTGGTCCGGCTTGCCCTGGTGGGTCTCGCCCTCGGGGCAGGCGTGGGGCTCGTCTACTACGTCACGGTGCGCACCGTCCAGGGGCGACTTTTCGGGGACGCATCGCTCCGCGGAGCGATGCTGACTCGTTCGGCACTGGCTGAGGGCACCGACACGATCCTGGACGTCGTGTCGGTCGCCTCGTTGTCGGGAGCCGTGGCGTTGGTGGCGACGATCGCGCTGGTCCGGCTCGAGCGGGTGCGAGGGCTGGTCGCGGTCGGTGTGTTGGCGGGAGCCAACATCACCACCTTCCTGCTGAAGAACTACCTGCTGGAGCGCCCGGACCTCGGTATTCGCGAGGTCACGCCGGCGACGCTCAACAGCCTGCCGAGCGGTCACACCACGGCCGTCTTCTCTGCTGTCGCGGCGCTGCTCGTCGTCGTCCCCACCCGCTGGCGCTATCCGACCGCTCTCGCCGGACTTGCGGCGGCGACGGTCACCGCGCTGGCGACCATGTCCGCTGGGTGGCATCGCGCCGGCGACTCGATGGCGGCGTTGCTCCTGGTGGGGGTCTGGACCGTGGTCGCCGCAGCGGTCGTCCTGGTCGCCGACCCGGCCGGTGCCAGCGACCGAGCTCGTTTCGCCTGGCCGGCGTCGACGCGCTGGCTGATCGTCATCGGAGCCGCTTCGTTGACACTCGGGCTCGCCCTGGGCTTCGTCCTGGACGCGGCGGGCCCGCTGCGTGATGCTCCCCTGGGGTCCTGGGTCGCGTTCCTGGTCGGCAGTCTCTTCATCTCCGGCACCGGGATCGTTGCGCTGCTGGGGATGCTCCACGCGCTGGACCTCATGGAGACGCCGAGGGACTGAACGAACGTCGCCTCAGGCGTCGATGACGATCGGGATGATCAGCGGGCTGCGGCGGAACGTCTTGTGGGACCAGCGGCCGATGTCGCGGCTGAGCATCTGCTCGAGCTGGTGGGGGTCCCCGATCCCCTCGGCGGCCGCGTGCGCGAGGGTGCGCTCGATGACCTTCACCGCAGGGTCGAACGCCTTCGGCTCGTGGGCGAAGCCGCGGACCACGAAGTCGGGCCGGTCGGCCAGCTCTCCGGTGTCGGCGTCGACGATCGCCAGCACGGTCACCACGCCCTCCTCGGCCAGCGTGCGCCGGTCCTTGAGGTGTGCCTCGGTGACGCCGCCGACGGTCTGCGCGTCGACGTAGATGTTGCCGGCCGGGACCTTGCCCGTGATCCGGGCCCGGCCGTCCACGAGGTCGACGACGACGCCGTCCTCGGCGATGACGACACGCTCCGGCGCAATGCCCGTGCTGATGGCCAGATCGGCGTTGGCCCGCAGGTGACGCCACTCGCCGTGGACCGGCATCACGTTGGCCGGTCGGATGATGTTGTAGCAGTAGACCAGCTCGCCGGCACTGGCGTGGCCAGAGACGTGCACCTTGGCGTTGCCCTTGTGGACGACGCTGGCGCCCCACCGGGTCAGACCGTTGATGACGTTGGAGATCGCGTTCTCGTTGCCCGGTATCACCGAGCTCGCCATCAGGATGGTGTCGCCCTCGCCGATGCGGATCTTGTGGTCGCGACTGGCCATCCTGGAGAGGGCCGCCATCGGCTCGCCCTGGGAGCCCGTGCAGATGAGGGTCGCCTTGTGGGCCGGCAGACGCTCCAGCTGGGCCAGCGGGACGATCAGGCCCTTCGGCACCGTGAGGTAGCCGAGGTCCTCGGCCACACCCATGTTGCGGACCATGGAACGGCCGACGAACGCGACCTTGCGACCGTGGCTCTCGGCAGCGTCGAGCACCTGCTGGATGCGGTGGACGTGACTGGCGAAGCTGGAGACGATGATCCGGCGCGGGGCGTCGCGGAAGACCTTCTCGATCGCCGGACCGAGGTCCCGCTCGGCGGTGGTGAAGCCCGGGACCTCAGCGTTGGTGGAGTCGACGAGGAACAGGTCGACACCCTCGTCGGCCAGACGGCCGAAGCCGCGAAGGTCGGTGATCCTGCGGTCGAGCGGAAACTGGTCCATCTTGAAGTCGCCCGTGTGCAGGACCAGGCCGGCGCCGGTGCGGATGGCCACGGCGAGGCCGTCGGGGATGGAGTGGTTGACGGCGAGGAACTCGCAGTCGAACGCCCCGAGGCTGGCGCGGTCGCCCTCCTTGACCTCCTGCAGCACGGGGCGGATCCGGTGCTCCTTGAGCTTCTCCTTGATCAGCGCCAGGGTCAGCCGGGAGCCGATCAGCGGGATGTCCGGACGCTCGCGCAGGAGGTAGGGCACGCCACCGATGTGGTCCTCGTGCCCGTGGGTGAGGACGACGGCTGCGATCTTGTCGAGCCGGTCCCGGATCCACCCGAAGTCCGGGAGGATCACGTCCACTCCTGGCTGGTGCTCCTCAGGGAACAGAACCCCACAGTCCACGATGAGCAGCGACCCCTCGTGCTCGAAGACGGTCATGTTGCGACCGATCTCGCCGAGTCCGCCGAGTCCGACGACGCGCAGGCCGCCCTTGGGGAGCTTCGGGGGCTTCTGCAGCTCGGGATGAGGGTGGCTCACGGGTTTCCTTCGGTTGTCGGTCGCGACGAGCGGCTACGGTGCCGGGCCGTCGCCCCTCAGTGTGACGGCAACCGGCCGGTCATGCGTAGCCGGAGGTCTTCGCGGCGCCTGCTCCGCCGTACGTCGGGCTCGGATACCGTGCTCGGTGGGGAACTGAGAGGGAGGTCGACACGGTGCTGTCGGACATCGAGATCGCCAACGCCGCGACGCTGCGCCCGATCCGCGAGGTGGCTGCCGAGACGCTCGGGATCGAGGAGCGGCATCTCGTGCCCTATGGCCACCACAAGGCCAAGGTCGACCTGACGTACCTGGCTTCCCTCGCCGACCGCCCGCTGGGTCGGCTGGTCCTGGTCACCGCGATGTCTCCCACTCCTCCCGGTGAGGGCAAGACCACGACCACCGTCGGGCTCACCGATGCACTGCACGGACTGGGGAACCGTACTGTCGCCTGCCTGCGCGAGCCGTCGATGGGGCCGGTGTTCGGCATGAAGGGTGGGGCGGCCGGAGGCGGCTACAGCCAGGTCGTGCCGATGACGGAGATCAACCTCCACTTCACCGGGGACTTTGCGGCGATCGCGGCGGCCAACAACCTCCTGGCGGCGCTGATCGACAACCACATCCACCATGGCAACGAGCTCGAGATCGACGTCCGCAGCGTCACCTGGAAGCGCGTGCTCGACACCAACGACCGTGCCCTGCGCGAGGTCGTCGTCGGTCTGGGTGGCCACGTCAACGGCTTCCCCCGCGAGGACGGGTTCGACATCGTCGTCGCCTCGGAGCTGATGGCGATCTTCTGCCTCACCGAGTCGTGGGCCGACCTGAAGCGCCGCATCGGGGACATCGTCATCGGCTACACCCGGGCGATGAAGCCGGTCACCGCGCGCGAGCTCGGCGCCGACGGCGCGATGGCGGTCCTGCTGCGCGACGCGCTCGCTCCCAACCTGGTGCAGACGCTGGAAGGTGCTCCCGCCTTCGTGCACGGGGGACCGTTCGCGAACATCGCGCACGGGTGCAGCTCGGTGACGGCCACCCGCTCCGGCCTGCGCCTCGCCGACATCGTGGTCACCGAGGCCGGTTTCGGTGCCGACCTCGGCGCGGAGAAGTTCGTCGACATCAAGTGCCGCAAGTCGGGACTGCGTCCCGACGTCGCCGTGGTCGTCGCGACGGTGCGTGCCCTGAAGTACCACGGCGGCGTGGCGCTCGCCGACCTCGGCGCCGAGGACCTGGCCGCCGTCGAGGCCGGGATGGTCAACCTGCGCCGGCACCTGGCCAACATCCGCGAGGTCTACGGCATCCCGTGCGTCGTCGCGGTCAACCGCTTCCCGACCGACACCGACGTCGAGGTGGCGCAGGTGGTGGACCTGGTCGCCGCCGAGGGTGTCGCGGCGTTCCCGGCCACGCACTTCGTCGACGGCGGCGTGGGCGCGCAGGACCTCGCCAAGGGCGTGCTGCAGGCGATGGACGAGCCGTCGCCGTACTCGTTCTCGTTCACGTACGACGACGACATGTCCCTCACAGAGAAGGTCGAGGCCATCGCCACCCGGCTGTACGGCGCGGGGCTGGTGACGTGGGAGGCCAAGGCCCGTCGACGGCTCCTCCGGATCGAGCGGGACGGCTACGGCAGCCTGCCTGTCTGCGTGGCGAAGACGCAGTACTCGTTCTCCACCGACCCGACGTCGCTCGGCGCGCCGAGCGGCCACGAGCTCCACGTCCGCGAGGTCCGGTTGTCCGCGGGGGCGGGCTTCGTCGTGGTGGTGTGCGGCGACATGATGACGATGCCGGGCCTGCCCCGCGAACCGTCCGCGTCACGGATCGACCTGGCGGACGACGGCACCATCCTCGGCCTGTCGTGACCGCGCTCGTCCTCGGGCTGCTGCTGGGTTGCGCGGTGATCGCGGTCGGCGTGCTGAAGCGGCGGCTGGACGAAGCCCGCGCGGAGACCGTCGAGCTGCGCGCGGCGCTCGAGGCCGAGCAGGCGATGCCGCGAAGCCCTCGCGCGAAGCACGCAGCCCAGGCCGCCGGGATGGCGATGAAGTCCGTGGTGGAGACCGCGCACCGGGTGCGCGAGCAGGGGGTGCGCGGGATGCTGCTGAGCTCCATGGAGGACCTCGCGGCATGGGCGGTCGAGGACCGCCAGGCGATCGACCGGATCGCCTCGTCCGACGGCACGGTGACCGTCATGTTCTCCGACATCGAGAACTCCACCGCCATCAACAGCGAGATCGGCGACACCGAGTGGGTCAAGCTGCTCGAGGCCCACGACCAGCTGGTGCACACCTACGTGGCCAAGCACCGCGGGCACGTCGTGAAGAGCCAGGGCGACGGGTACATGGTGGTCTTCCGGACGCCCGAGCTCGCGATCGGAGCCTCGCTCGGGATCCAGCGGGCCCTCAACGCCAAGCGCCAGCGCAGCCGCCACCTCCGGCGTACGCCGATCCGGGTGCGGATCGGGTTGCACACCGGCACCGCCATCGAGCGCGAGGGCGACTACTTCGGCCGCAACATCGCGATGGCGGCCCGGGTCGCGGCGATGGCGGAGGGTGGCCAGGTCCTGGTGACCGACCAGATCGCGGACGCCCTCGGTGAGTGGGCCGATGTCCGTTTCGTGGAGGGTGACGTCGTCCAGCTCAAGGGGCTGCCCGGGGAGCACCGGCTCTGGCGGGTCGAGACGGCCTGAATCAGCCGGGCTGGTCCTTGGTGCGGTGCAGCAGCCAGTCGCTGCCGGTGTCGATCAGTGCGTAGCGCACAGAGGCGGTTCGTCCGTGCAGCGTGAAGAGCAGGCGACGCTCATTGCCGCCGTCGTCCTCCCACCACCCGATGTCGGCGATCGTCTTGTCGTCGTCCTCGTAGGTGAGGTGGTCCAGGTCGTGGTCGTCGACCGCGATCGCCAACCGGTCCTGCCGAGGACTCGTGGGCATCCCCTTCGGCACTGCCCAGGAGCGGAGCACCCCGTCCTGCTCGAGACGGAGGTCGAAGTGCGGCTGCGGCTTGCGGTGGTCGTGCAGCACGAAGGACGGCCGCTCCGCGCTCACGACCGCGCGTCCATGCGTACGACGGTGACGCCGGCGGTCGTCGCGGGGTGGCTCATGGCGGCGAGTGCCGCGCCCGCCTCCGAGAGCCCGATGACCGAGCCGACGAGCCGATCAGGCCGGACCGCGCCGGAGGTCACGAGGTCCAGCATCGCGGGGTAGTCCTGCGCGGCCATGCCGTGGGAGCCGTGGATCGAGAGCTCCCGGGCGACCACGAGGTCCATGGGCAGCGGGGGAGTGGCGTGCTCGCCGAGCAGAAGTCCCACCTGGAGGTGGCGGCCACGCGGGCGGAGCGAGGAGACCGAGGCGACGGCGGTGTCGGGCGATCCGACGGCGTCGAGGGACACGTGGGCGCCACCGCCGGTGGCGTCGACCACGCGGCGCGCGGCCGCCGGCCCGCCCTCGACGAGCACCTCCGCTCCCAGGTCAGCCGCAAGCGAGAGCGCGGCCGCGGACAGGTCCACCGCCACGACCCGCGCACCCAGGGCGGACGCGATCATCACCGCCGACAGGCCCACGCCCCCGCAGCCATGGACCGCGACCCAGTCGCCCGGCCGCACCTGGCCGTGCGCGGTCAGGGCGCGGTAGGAGGTGGCGAAGCGGCACCCCAGGGACGCAGCCGTGACGAAGTCCAGGTCGTCGGGAAGTGGGACGATGTTCAGGTCGGCCGCGGGCACCGCGACGAGCTCGGCGAAGGAGCCCTGCTGGGTGAAGCCGGGCTGTGACTGGTCCGGGCACACCTGGGCGGCACCGTCCGCGCAGTAGGCGCACCGGCCGCACCCGCAGACGAACGGCGCGGTCACCCGCTGACCGATCCGTCGCGTCCTCACCCGCGAGCCGACCGCGGTGATCACGCCGGCGAACTCGTGTCCGGGGACCTGCGGCAGCGGCACGGGGTCGTGTCCCTGCCAGGCGTGCCAGTCGGACCGGCAGACCCCGGTGGCCCGCACCTCGACCAGCACCCCGCCGTCCGGGCACCGAGGTGCTGGGATGTCGACGAGGGCCGGGGTCGCGCCGTACGCGTCGTACTGCACCGCCTGCATGGGGCGATCCTAGGGATCCACCTTCGCGTGGGACTCCGGGGTCAGGTCGACCGGGCGCGGGTGTGCATCCGCTGGCCCTCGCGGCCGAAGATCGACAAGAACTCCACCTGCCGTGCGTCGGCGGCCCCGAACCAGTGCGGCAGTCGAGTGTCGAACTCGGCGACCTCGCCCGGCTCGAGCACGACATCGTGCTCGCCGAGCACCAGCCGCAACCTGCCGTCCAGGACGTAGAGCCACTCGTAGCCCTCGTGCGACTGCGGGTCCGGCTCTCGTCGCGCCCGCCCGGGAGCGATGGTCATCTTGTAGGCCTGCGACCCTCCGGCCCGCCGGGTCAGCGGCACCATCGTCATCCCGCCCCGGGTCACCGGCCGCTGGCGCACCCGTGGGTCGCTGGGGGCGGCGACCTCCACGAGATCGTCCAGGGCGAGGCCGTGCGCCCGTGCGATCGGAAGCAACAACTCGAGTGTGGGCCGTCGGCCGCCGGACTCGAGGCGGGACAGGGTGCTCACCGAGATACCGGTGCTCGAGGCGAGGTCGGCGAGCGTCATCTCCTTCTCCAGGCGCAGCGCGCGCAGGCGTGGTCCCACGGCATCGAGGACGTGATCGACGGTCGACTCCATGATCCGTAGTTTGCCATATCAGCAACGAGACTTGTCGGATTGGGAACAACTCGCGCACAGTGGCCCCACACGATCCAGGCCACCGCAGGACCAGAGGGAGTCAGCATGACGAGCGATCATCACCACGGAACCGCCCACGGCGCACAGGACGACGACCCCGAGGCCCTGCCGCGCTGGGACGCCGAGTTCTGGGACGAGCGCTACAGCACCTCCGATGCCCTCTGGAGCGGGCACGTCAACGCCGTCGTCCGCGACGAGGTCGCCGGACTCCCCGCCGGTCGGGCGCTCGACGTGGGCTGTGGCGAGGGCGGCGACGCGCTGTGGCTGGCCGAGCAGGGTTGGCAGGTCCTGGGCATCGACGTCTCGCAGGTCGCGCTCGCGCGCGCGGCGGCGCGGGCCCGCGAGACCGGCCTGGACGCGCTGACCTCGTGGGAGCACCGCGACCTGCTGGCGTGGACCCCGCCAGCTGCGACGTACGACCTGGTGAGCGTCGCCTTCGTGCACCTCGCCGGCGACAACCGACGCGAGGTGTACGCCGGCCTCGCCGCCGCCGTGGTGCCGGGCGGGACGCTCGTCGTGGCCGCCCACCACCCGAACGACCTGGGCGTCGTGCCACGGCCGCCCCACCCCGAGCTGTTCTTCACCGCCGACGACCTGGCCGACGACCTCCGGACCGGCCCGGGGGAGTGGGACGTCGTGACCGCCGAAGCCCGGTCTCGCCCCGGCGTCCACCCGGACGGCCACGACGTGACTCTGCACGACACGGTCCTGCGCGCCCGACGTCGGGCATGAGTAGCCTCACTGCGTGAACCGACGCAAGAGGCTGGTCAACCGTGGTGTCCTTGCTGCCTCGCGGTGGCTGGAACGTGCAGGGGAGGTCTCTCCCGGGACCCGCGCCGGCGAGGCCTTCGGCACGCTGGGCGAGGGCAGCTGCATCGGCTTCCCGGCGGCGACCCTGATGAACGTCGGCTCGATCCACGTCGGCTCGCGCACGCTGGTCGGACGTCAGGTCACGCTCTCGGTGGGCTACGGGCCGGACGACGACAACCTCCCCCGGCGTGGCCTCGTGATCGGCGACCGCTGCGTGATCGGTGCCCGGACGAGTCTCACGGCGCACACCTCGATCGTGCTCGGCGACGACGTCTGGTGCGGCCAGGACGTGTTCGTCTCCGACGCCGGTCACGGCTACCAGGACGCGACGCAACCGATCGGCCGGCAGCTCGGCCCGCACCAGCCCGTGACGATCGGCAGCGGCAGCTGGATCGGGCACGGCTCGATCATCCTGCCCGGCACCACGATCGGCCGGAACGTCGTCGTGGCCGCCGGCTCGGTGGTCCGCGGGACGGTCGAGGACCACGCTGTGGTGGGCGGCGCGCCGGCTCGGGTGCTGCGCCGGTTCGAGCCCGACGTCGGTTGGGTGACGCCCACCGGAGACGTCCGGCCGCTCGTCGCCTGCTGAGGTGTGACCGGGCGAGCCCGCGGCACGGTCGCGACGTAGCCTCGCCCTTATCCGACCCCAACACCCGTCGGCGACAACCGGGAGCAACGCATGACCGCGACATCCGAACGCACACTCGTCGAGGGCCGGCCGATCCTCGTGGTGATCGACATCCAGGGCGGAGGGTCGGGAGACGCGGGGGAGTCTGCGATCCCGTTCATGCCCGGCTACCACGAGCGCATGGGTCGGGCGCCGGCTCTGGTCGCCAAGGCTCGGGAGTGCGGGGTCCCGATCGTGTTCTTCCAGGAAGCCCACCGGCGCAACCTCGTCGACTTCGGCCGGGAGCTCGACGGAGCCGAGGACGTCCACCTGCTCGAGGGCGACCCCGGCACCGAGATCGCCGCCGAGCTCGGCGTCGGGCCGGACGACTACGTGATCCGCAAGCGTCGCTACTCCTGCTTCTTCGGAACCGAGTTCGAGATCCTGCTCAAGGGCCTTGGCGCGAACACGTTGATCCTGGTCGGGAGCCACACCGACGTCTGTGTCCACTACACCTTCGTCGACGCCCACCAGCACGACTACTTCTGTCGCGTCGTCGAAGACGTCGTCGCCGGATCAAGTCTCGAAGCTCACGAGGCTGCGCTGCGAGCCATGGAGTATCTCCAGACCGGCGCACGGCGTACGTCGGACGAGGTCGCCGTCGCCTTTGAGAGCTGGGCAGGGCGCTCGAACTGACGGCAACGCCAGCCGACTCCGGATGACCGGATCGCGCCCGGGTCACACCCCGCACGTGGCACCTGGGTTACGATGGGCGGAGCACCAGTCCTCGTCCCTGTCGCTCATGGCGGCTGAGCTCGGCGGTTGGTGACCCGGCCATCGACCGATGGCCGTGGGCTCCACAGCGTGGCCGGGTCGTTCGGCTCGACGCGTGGATCTCTCGCAGATCTGTGGATCTCAGTCGCAGTCGTGGCCCTGCCACCCGGTTCCATGCTCCGTCCCGCCGACGGAGCCGCGTGCGGGTGCTCGGTCCGGTGCGACAGCAGGCCGGCCACTCCAGAGGAGGAGTACGTGGCTCGAGGAGGGCAGCGCCAGTCAGGCGCCCGCCGTACTGGTTCACGCAGCAACCAGCGGCGCCCCCGCGCTCTCGACAACGAGGGCATCATCCCGGTCCTTGCCCGCGCGGTGCGCGAGGTCGAGACCGCTGTCCAGCGCGGACGCGTGATGGCGTCGATCCGGACGAAGTTCCAGGTCGTGGCGCTGCTCGTGCGCGAGGAACGCAACCGGCTCAAGGCCGACGACACGATCACGGAAGGCAAGCGCGGCGAGGAGCTCAAGCGTCTCGACGGCGTGGCCACCATCCTGGCCAAGACCGCCGCTCTCGACACCTCGCTCCTCCAGCTGCTCACCGAGGACGCCGTGCTGTCGGACTCCGGTCGCAACCTCAAGCGCGAGATGCTGACGGCCGGAGGCGTCGAGACCCTCCCCGAGGAGCCCAAGGCCGTCGATCCCGACGCGGTGACCACCGAACGCCGGGTGGTGCCGCAGTCGGTGATCTCCCGGCAGCTGGCCAACCCGTTCCTCACCCCCGACTTCTCCGCCGCCGAGCAGCGCAAGCCGAGCCCCCGCCGGCTGGCGACGTGGGAGCTGCTCGGTCCGTTGTTCCGGGCCTTCGAGTACGGCGGTGCGTCGTCCTGCATGAACCTGCCCGACCCGACCTCTCTCAAGGCCCCGCACGGTCTCGAGCTGATGCTCCACCAGGCACAGATGGTGGCCGCCGCGAAGGCCGGGCACCGGACGTTCCTCCTGGCCGACGAGCCCGGCCTGGGCAAGACCGCACAGGCGCTGCTCGCGGCCGAGGCCGTGGACGCCTACCCGTTGCTGGTCGTCGTACCCAACGTGGTCAAGACCAACTGGGCCCGCGAGGCCGAGCTCTGGACGCCGAAGCGGGCCTCGACGGTCATCCACGGCGACGGGCACGAGATCGACGGCTTCGCCGACATCGTGATCGTCAACTACGAGGTGCTGGACCGGCACGTCGGCTGGCTCGGTGACTTCGGGTTCCGCGGGATGGTCGTCGACGAGGCCCACTTCATCAAGAACAAGTCCTCCCAACGCTCCCGGCACGCCCTCGAGCTCTCCGAGCGGATCCGCGCGCGCACAGCCCGTCCGCTGTTGATGGCGCTCACCGGAACCCCGCTCATCAACGACATCGAGGACTTCCGCGCGATCTGGCAGTTCCTCGGCTGGATCGACGACAAGAAGCCGTTGGCCGAGCTGATGCACTCGCTGGAGGAGACCGGGCTGACGCCGGCAGACTTCAGCTTCTACCCGGCTGCCCGTTCCTCGGTGATCGACATGGGCATCGTCCGCCGCCGCAAGGTCGACGTTGCCGCCGACATCCCGGCCCGCCGGATCGCCGACATCCCCGTCGAGCTCGACGACGAGGTCGGCCGCTCGATCCGCGACTCGGAGCGGGAGCTGACCCGGCGGCTGGTGGAACGCTACGACGGTGCCCTGGAGCGGCGCCGGTCCGGTGCGGTCGTCGACGGCATCGACCACGAGCTGGTCCGCCGGGTGGCGACGTGGGAGCGCGAGGACACCGACACCGCCAAGACCGACGAGAACGTCTTCATGATGATGCGCCGGATCGGCCAGGCGAAGGCCGGTCTTGCTGCCGACTACGCCGCCCAGCTGGCGCGCAACGTCGGCAAGGTCGTCTTCTTCGCCAAGCACATCGACGTCATGGACGTGGCCGAGGAGACCTTCGCCAAGCGCGGGATCCGCTACACCTCGATCCGCGGCGACCAGACCCCGAAGGCCCGCGAGAAGGCGATCGACGGCTTCGTCAACGACCCGGACGTCCAGATCATCGTCTGCTCGCTGATGGCCGCCGGTGTGGGCCTCAACCTGCAGGTCGCGTCCAACATGGTGCTGGCCGAGCTCTCCTGGACCGATGCCGAACAGACCCAGGCCATCGACCGGATCCACCGGATCGGCCAGGCCGAGCCCGTCACCGCCTGGCGGATGATCGCGGCCCAGACGATCGACACCAAGATCGCCGAGCTCATCGACAGCAAGGCCAGCCTGGCTGCCCGCGCGCTCGACGGCTCCGACGAGGAGATCTCGTCGTCCGCCGACGTGCAGCTCGAGGCACTCGTCGCCTTGCTGACCGACGCTCTGGAGGAGCGCGCGGCCTGAGTCACGGTCTCTGCTCGATCTGCCGACCCGACGTACGGTGTCTGCGTGCTTCCCGTCCTGACGACCTCGAGGCTCGCCCTGAGGCCGGTGGAGGATTCTGATCTCCGGTTGATCCGGACCCTCAACTCGGACGACCGCGTGATGCGTCGCCTGTCGAAGCGCCCGTCGAGCGCCATGGAGACGGATGTCGAGTGGGCGGAGCGGCTCCGCCAGCGGTCAGATCGTGCGCGAGGGCTGGGATACTGGGTGGGTCGCTTCCGTGGGGACTTCGTGGGCTGGTGGGGCCTGGGTGTCTGCGACTGGGACGCGACGACAGCCAACCTGGGCTACCGGCTGAGGCCTGAGTGGTGGGGTCAGGGGCTCGCCACGGAGGGCTGTCTCGCTCTCCTGGAGCACGGCCTCGACCACGTCGGTCTCGATTCGGTGTGGGCATCGACCACCCCGCACAACGAGGCGTCACAGCGGGTCCTGGCGAAGCTCGGCATGACCTACGTCGGCGTGGAGCACGACCAGTGGCAGTACGAGGTCAGCGGGGACGCCCAGCGATCGTCGAGAGGTCGCTCGCCTTCGGAGTGACGGTGGCCGTCGGCTCGGATAGTGCCGAGTACTTCGCCTTCATCAGCAAGCTTCCGAACGGCGCGACGCCTGCACCGACACCGTGGGCGACTGGTGAGCGTGACGCCACCCGTCACTCAGCGTCGCGGGTGCGGAACTGGATCCGACCGCTCGCATCCAGGCCGGCGTCGAGCTCCTTGCCCTCGAGGCGCTCCTCGGCCCCGGCGCCGATGTAGACGCGGGCACCGTCGAGCTCGACGACCTCGTCATCGGGCTCGGGTGCCGCGACCCGAGCGACCTGGAGCCGGTCGCCCCCCTCCTCGGTGTGGCCGATGCGCAGGCCGGCGTCGTCGGGATCGGCGTACTCCTCCGGGATCCTGCGGAGAACGGTCTCGGCTTCGTCCGTGAACTCGAGCATGAAGAGGTGCTCCTTCGTCTGTCGCTCGTGGATGGGTCCCTTCGAGAGCATCACGGCGTGTGGCCGGCCACAACCGCCAGCGCGGGATCGACGACCAGCCGTTGTCCGACCGTTGCGCGATCTTGATGTTTACCGCGGGCGGCCTCAGGACGTCGAGCGCACCAGCTCCACCGTGCGCCGAGCCAGCTCCGGCCCCTGGTCCTCCTGGACGAAGTGACTGCCGGCGAGACGGTCGTGCGCGCGGCCGCGAGCGCCGGGGACGTGCTCCTGGAGTGGTCGGTCGGCGTGGCCGAGAATCGGGTCCTGGGCGCCGAACAGCGTCAGGAACGGCTTCTCCCAGCGGCCGAGCGTCTCCCAGGCGGCCCGGTTGGCGGGCAGTGCCGGATCATCGTCCGTGGTCGGCACGAGCGCGGGGAAGGCCCGGGCCCCGGCCCGGTGCCTCGACGTCGGGAACGGCGCGTCGTACGCCGCCCGCTCGTGAGCACTCAGCTTCCGTGCGGTCCCGATGTCCACGATCCTTCCGATCGGGAAGAAGGGTGAGTGCAGGGCGAACGCCCGCCAGAGTCGGAAGGCCAGGGGGGTGGCGGCCTGTCCCGCAGGCAGGAACCCGTTGGCGACGACGATCCGGCTGAACCGGTGCTCCTGCTCGGCCGCCACCCGGAGTCCGATCAGCGAGCCCCAGTCCTGGCAGAACAGGGTGACGTCGGTCAGGTCCAGCGCCTCGACGAACGAGGTCATCCAGTCCACGTGCCGCTGGTAGGAGTAGTCGGACACCTTGGTCGGCTTGTCGGACCGTCCGAACCCGACCAGGTCCGGAACGACGGGGCGCAGGCCGGCATCGACGATCGGACCGATCATCGACCGGTAGAGGTAGCCCCACGAGGGCTCGCCGTGCAGGAGCAGCACCGGGGGAGCGGCGGCAGGACCCTCGTCGACGTAGGCCATCCGTACGCCACCGACGTCCACGTAGCGCGGCTCGTAGGGATAGTCGGGCAGATTGGCGAAGCGATCGTCGGGCGTGCGTTCCAGCTCCATGGTGCTCCTGTCGCTCGGGCTCCGAGGGCTGGGGCGCCCGCAGAGTCCACCGTTCAAGCGGGGGTGCGTTCGGACCGTTCGCTGGCCCACAGCCGGAACAGAAGATACGCCGAAACTGCGCCCAGCACGTGCCACACGGCATGGCCCTGCAGCAGCGAGTGCGGGTCGCACAGCCCGTGCTGCGAGGCGTTCCAGATCGCGAACGCCACCAGCATGGCGAGCAGTGCCGCACCACCCCACCTGAGATCGGTGCGGGTCGGGCCGCGACGCGACAGCCGCACCTCGATCGAGATGGCGGTGATCAGGAGCAGGCCGAACGCCACGTTGCCGGCGAACCTGACGACCGGGATCTCGCGGGGATAGAGACCGACCAGCTGGCAGGCCGCGACCAGCAGCAGGAACACCTGCGCGAAGAACAGAGGTCCACGCCGCAGCAGTCGGGTGAGGGCGTACCCGGCTGCGAAGGACGCCACGAGGTACATGCTCAGCAGGTCCAGGTCGCCACCCGCAGCCGACTGGGTGGCATGCATCGCGGCGCTGGCCGGCCCGAGAAGCACCACGACACAGGCGTACGCCGTCGCGAGCGGCCGCGTGAGGATCTCGCCCAGGGCGGTCGGCCGGCCCGCCTGCCAGGCGATCACCAGACCGGCCACGACGAAGCCGGTGTTGGAGAAGGCGTTGGCCGGCTGGCGGACGGTGCCGGTCCTCGCGGCTTCGCAGAACTCGCCGCCGCGACCGACGTCGGGCCCGAGCCAGCCGAACGCGATCGCGAGCACGAGCAGACCGACCGAGCCGAGCGCGACCGCGCCGGCGATGGTCAGCGGTCGCAGCGATCGGTCGGTCACCCGCACACGCTAGGGCACCTCAGCGCTTGAAGGCCCTGACCTTCCAGGCAAAACGCTTGCCCTGGTCCTGGGGGATCCCCTGGCAGGAGTAGGTGAGCTGCTGCTGCCAGCAGTTGTAGCGGCGCGAGGCGCTGGCGAGAGTGACGGTCGCCTTCGCGACCGATCGCTTGCTGAACCGGAAGACCTTCTTGCCATCGCCCTTGCGGTTGAGCTTGATCGCCTTCTTCTCGAGCTTGCCGTTCTTCTTGTGCACGATGACGTAGGCCGTGGGGCTGGCCTTGCGCCGGGGGCCGTCGACGCTGACCCGGACCAGCCAGGCCTTCTTGCGCATCCCGTCGCCGGGCCTGATCGCGAGATGTCGAGCAGCGAGATGGTTGACCCGGAAGCCGCCCGAGGCGGCCGGGGAGGCGGCGCTCAGGGTGCGGCTCTCCGACATCGGCGCACTGGGCCACTTCTTCCCCTCGGGATAGCTGCGCCCCGGGATGGTGTTGGCGGCGGCGTACGCGCGAAAGACCTCCGAGAAGGAGTGGCGCCGCGGCAGTGCCTTCCCGACGGCCTTGATCGAGTGGTTGCGGTAGTTGCCGTCCGAGTTGTTCCAGATCTTCCGGACGATGCCGTTGCCGAAGCGGGTGCTGAGGTACTCGAAGAACGCCCAGTTGCCGTACTGGTCGAAGCCGCCGGACTTGTAGAGGTCGAGTGCCTCGGCGGGTTGCGCGACCTGGCCGTAGGGAAGGTACTGGCGGTTGTCGTTGACGCCGTCGGCGACGCGCTCCTCCATCCAGGTGGCCGTGGCCTCCATGATCCAGCCGTCCTCGGCGTAGTCGTAGGCGTACTGGATCGCGTGGAAGAACTCGTGGGCCGCGGTCACCTTGCAGGCTGTCCGCGGGCCTGGCGCCGAACTCGGCGCGGGAGAAGTCGTTGTCGAGGACGCAGTAGCCGGAGGCCATCCAGCGGGTCCCCGGCTTCAGCCGCTCCTTGGCGCAGTAGCCGTAGTAGCCCTTGGCGCCGACGTCCTTGAGGTAGACGTCGAACTTGGCGTTGCCGCCCCGCTTGCCGTCCTTCACCGGGCGGCGGTAGCCGAGCTGGCCGACCTCCCGGGCCCAGGTCTTCCGCATGACCGCGAGGTTCTGGTTGACCCACGTCTTGCTGGGCGGGGCGTCCGCGGTGCTGCTGACCCAGTGGATGCAGATCTTCTTCGAGCACTTCTTCTTCGACGCGCACGGTGTAGCCGTCGCCGAACTCGTCGTTGGGCCCGTTGCGTCGGACGGGCCAGCAGCGCATGGGCCTGCTTGCGCTCCGCCGGATCGAGGTCGGGCAACGCGAGACTGAGGTCTCGCAGGGCCAGGGTGACCGACCCGGTGGGGTCGGCGCTCGTGCCCGTCACGGCGTCGACAGCCCGGGCGAGCACGCGGTCGGCGCTCGTCTCGGCGACCTGGCGCTCCGCCGTCGTGACACCGTGCGTCGGCTCGGCTGTCGCGGAGGTCGACGCGGACAGACACGGACACGGACAGGCTCAACGCGGCCACGACGGCAGCGAAAGGACGACGCATGCTTCTCCCCAGTGTTCGGCTCCGAGATGGGACGGCTGCGTGGACCCGCGCCGTCGGGCGGCCCGGCCGCCTCGTGCCCGATCAGCCTAACCGCCGGTGCCGTGACAGAACCCGTCAGCCGGTGGACGAGATCTTCTCGATCAGCGCCGTGGTGGAGATCGCCGGCGTACGCGTGAGGTAGACGACCTCGCAGATGTCCTCGAACTCGTCGAACCGGCCCTCCCAGTCGTCGCCCATGACCAGCACGTCGGCGGAGAACTGGGTGATGTAGTCGCGCTTGAGCTCCAGGCTCTCCTCGACGAAGACCTCGTCGACCACCTTGAGGGCGGCGACGATCTCGAGCCGCTCGGCCTGGCTGAAGACGGGCTCGCGTCCCTTCTTGCGCAGGTTGAGCTCGTCGGCGGACACGCCGACCACGAGCCGGTCGCCCAGGGCGGCCGCGCGCTCGATCACCCGGAGGTGGCCGACGTGGAAGACGTCGAAGGTGCCGAAGGTGATCACCGTGCGCGACATGCCCGGCATTCTGGCACCCGGGGATTGGTAGGGGACAATCGGTCGCGATGACTGACACCTTCGCGATGATCACCGCCAACCCCGCCGCCGACGAGGAACGCCGGCGCGGGCCTGCGGCGGATGCGCACGCTCGCCGTGAGCCTGCTGCTGTTCGCCGCCGTGGTCTACCTCGCTGACGCTCCACCAGGACGGATTCCTCGGTTTCGTCAACGCCGGCGCCGAAGCGTCCATGGTGGGCGCGATCGCCGACTGGTTCGCCGTGACCGCCCTCTTCAAGCACCCGCTCGGCCTGCCGATCCCGCACACCGCACTGGTCCCCAAGCGCAAGGACGAGCTCGGCAAGGGGCTCGAGGAGTTCTTCGGCGAGAACTTCCTGCAGGAGGCGATCATCCGCGACCGGGTCGGCGCGGCCGCCATCTCGATGCGGTTGGCGGAGTGGCTCAGCCAGCCGGCGAACGCCCGCAAGGTGGTCGACGAGGTCACCGACGTCGCCTCGATCGCCCTCGGCAAGGTCAAGGACCAGCACATCTCCGACCTGGTGGAGGCGGTGCTCGTGCCACGGTTCCGGGAGGAGCCGATCGCACCGCTCCTGGGCACCTTCGTCGTCGAGGTGGTCCGCGACGACCTGCACCACGGTGTCGTCGACCTGGCCCTGGAGGAGCTGCACCGCTGGCTCCTCGGGAACCCCGAGACCTTCGCGGAGGTGCTCAGCGAGCGGGCGCCCTGGTGGGCGCCGCCGCGGCTCAACGACGCGGTCACCGGGCGGATCCACACCGAGGCCCTGCGCTGGCTCGCCGACATCCGCGACGACCCGCGACACCACGCCCGGGAGGCGCTCGACTCGATGCTGGCCCAGCTCGGTCAGGACCTGCTCTTCGACGCAGAGCACCCAGGCCCGCGCCGAGGGACTGAAGCTCCGGCTGCTCGACCACCCGCAGTTCGCCACGACCGGGATCTCGCTGTGGAACGCGCTGCGCCGGGCGCTGCTCGAGGCGCTGCGTGACCCGCGCGGCCCGCTGCGCGAGCGGCTGCAGGGAGAGCTGGTCGACGTTCGCCGAGCGACTCCGGCACGACGAGGCGCTACGCGAAGCGGTTCGACGGACTGGCGGCCGACGGCGCGGTCTTCGTCGTCGAGCGGTACGGCGCCGAGCTCACCGCCGTCATCACCCACACCATCGAGCGCTGGGACGGCAAGGAGGCGGCGGAGCGGATCGAGCTGCACGTCGGCCGCGACCTGCAGTTCATCCGGATCAACGGCACCATCGTCGGCGGCCTCGTCGGCGTCCTGATCCACACCGTCAGCGTTGTCGTCGGAGGGTGACATGAGCCAACCAATGGACGTGCCCATCAAGGACGAGTCGATCCGGCTCGGCCAGTTCCTCAAGCTCGCCAACCTGGTCGAGAGCGGCGCCGAGGCCAAGCCGCTGATCGCCGGGGGAGTCGTCCGCGTCAACGGTGAGGTCGAGACCCGGAGCGGACGCCAGCTCGTCCAGGGCGATGTCGTCACCGTCGGCGCGCAGTCCGCCCGGGTCTCCGACGAGGCGTCGGGCGACAACCTGCCCTGGTAGAGCAGCGGGACGTCATACGCTCCGAGCGCAATAGCGCTCGAACCGTATGACGTTCCGGAGGCGAAGGTCAGCTGACGCCGAGCAGGTCCACCACGAAGATCAGGGTCTCGCCCGGCTTGATCACGCCACCGGCGCCGCGGTCGCCGTACCCGAGGTGCGGCGGGATGACGAGCTGGCGGCGGCCGCCGACCTTCATGCCGGCGACGCCCTGGTCCCAGCCGGAGATGACCTGGCCGATGCCCAGGCGGAACTGCAGCGGCTCGCCCCGGTTGTAGGACGCGTCGAACTCCTCGCCGGAGGAGTGCGCGACGCCGACGTAGTGGACCTTCACGGTCGATCCGGTGGTGGCTTCGGCGCCGTCTCCCTCGGTCACGTCGGTGACGACGAGGTCGGTGGGCGGCTCAGGGTCGAAGAAGTCGATCTCAGGCTTGTCCATGCGACCAGCCTAGACAGGGACCGACCGGTCAAGAGCTGCTTGACGAATCTTCCGCGGGTGTCGATTTCACGCGTGGGCGACTGAATCGCTCCCATGCCGCCTGCCGGGAGACGCCGAGGGCGAGGCCGATGTGCTGCCAGGAGATCCCGCGCTCACGGATCAGGTGGACCCAGTCATGGAGGAACCGGTCGACCTGCTCGGAGGTGCCGACGATCCGCGGCAGCGTCCCCAGCAGCTCTTCGTCGGTCATCTCGTCCCATGGCGGGCGATGGGCGCGACGGTAGCTCTCCTCGCTGCTCAGCATCTCGGCGAACCGGTGGATGCACTCGACGCAGATCTGGGCGCCGAACCCTCCGGCGAATCGGCGCTCCTGTGACCATGGCTCGCCACAGAAGGAGCAGACCTTCCCCTCGCCCGCGAGCTTCATGTCGTGCTGTCAGGTCTGGTGGACGTAGTTGTCGAGCTGGTCGCGCTCGAACTCCAGCTGGCCGATCCGGTGCTTGACGACGTCACCGATCGAGATGATCCCGACCAGCTTCTCGTCGCGGACCACGGGGACGTGCCGGATCCGTCGGTCGGTCATGACCTTCATCAGCACGTCGAGCGGGGTGTCCTCGTCACACGTCGCCACCACCGACGTCATGATCGCGCCCACCGTGTTGTCGACCACCGTGCCGGCGCTGTGGAGATGGCGGACGACGTCGCGCTCGCTCACGATCCCGTCGACGTGTTCACCGTCCTGGCTGACGATGAGTGCGCCGACGTTGTGCTCGGCGAGGAGTGCGATCAGGTCGCGCACGCCGGCCTCCGGCTTGATCGTGACCACCACTGGGGATGACTTGGCGCTCAGAACGTCGCTGATTCTCATGCTCCACCTCCGAGGGTCCTGTAGTTCTCACTCCAAACTAGCCGCGTCGACCACATGCTGAACAGACCGCCGCGCCCTGGGTGAGACGGTCATCCCTCCGGTGCGGGCTCCTCGGGTGGCGGAGTCGATCGCCGGGACCGCAGCTCGTGGACCGATCCCGGTCCGGACGGCTGCCAGTCGGCGTCCCCCGCTCCGTCCTCCATGGCCCCCAGGAACGACAGTGCGGCCTCGTGCAGGTGACCGTTGGAGGCCACCGCATTGCCGCCGAACGGGCCGTCGGTGCCGTCCAGCGAGCTGAACCGGCCACCGGCCTCGCGGACGATGACGTCGAGAGCGGCCATGTCGTAGACCTTCAGCTCGGGTTCCGCCGCCAGGTCCACCGCACCCTCGGCGAGCAGCATGTAGGACCAGAAGTCGCCGTACGCCCGGGTGCGCCAGCATCGCCGGGACAGGGACAGGAAGTCGTCGAGCCGGCCACGCTCGTCCCACCCGTGCAGCGAGGAGTAGGAGAGCGACGCGTCCTCGAGGCGGCGCACGTCGGAGACCTGGCACCGGGTCGCCTTGAGGAGGGAGCGCCCGGTCCAGGCTCCGTTGCCGGAGGAAGCCCACCAGCGGCGTTGCAGCATCGGCGCCGACACCACGCCCAGCACGACCTCGTCGTCGACGGCGAGCGAGATCAACGTCGCCCAGACCGGCACGCCGCGCACGAAGTTCTTGGTGCCGTCGATCGGGTCGACGATCCAGCGGCGCTGGCTGTGGCCCGTCGAGCCCTGCTCCTCACCGGTCACGGCGTCCCGCGAGCGGACTCGCGACAGCGTCCGTCGAATGCTCTCCTCGACCGCCTCGTCGGCGTCCGTCACGGGCGTGGTGTCGGGCTTGCTCATGACATGCAGGTCGAGGGCCTTGAAGCGACCCGTGGTCAGCGAGTCGGCGTCGTCGGCGAGCAGGTGCGCGAGGCGCAGGTCGTCGGTGTAGTCGGTCGGCACGACCTCAGCGTATTCCCAGCGATCAGGTTTAACGTTCACCCATGGAGATCAACGGACTTCCGCTGCACCCCTTGCTGGTGCATGCGGCGGTGGTGTTCGGCCCGCTGGCCGCGCTCGCCGCCATGGTCTACGCCGTCCTGCCGTCCTGGCGGGACCGGCTGCGGTGGCCGATGGCCGGACTCGCCGTGGTGGCGGGGCTCGCGATCGTGGCGGCCTACCTGTCCGGCAACAACTTCCTCGACAGTCGTCCCGAGCTGGGTCAGCTGCCGGCGGTCCAGACCCACGAGGACCGCGCCGGGATCGCCCTCTGGGTGACGCTGGCGTTCTCGGTGATCGCCGTCGCGACGGCCTGGCTGCACGAGAGGCCGGGGGTGGTGCGCGTGGTCACCACCGTGCTCCTCGGGTTGTCGGCGGTCGCCACGCTGGCGATCGTGGTGCTCACCGGCGATGCCGGATCGCGCGCCGTGTGGGGCTGACCAGCGCGGGTGTCGGCGCGCGGGCTACGCCGTGCAGTCCGCGAGGATGCGCGCGAGCTCGACCGGCTTGGTGTACATCGGCCAGTGGCCGGAGTCGATGTCGACGTAGTCGACCTGCGTGGCTTTCGCGAGCTCGGGAATGTCGCCGCCGGCGACCCACTCCTGGGCCTCGGCAGGGGAGAACTCGGGGCAGACCATCGTCACGGGCACGGTGTAGCGACGGTCGTCGGTCAGGCGCACTATCCCCTGGGTGATCGTGGCCGGCACGGCGATCGCACCGTGCGCCACGGCTGTCTTGAGCTCGGCTGACATGTCGTCGGAGTCGGGACCCTCGAAGGGCTCCCAGCCCGGGAACGGCACGACCCCGTCGATCGGCTCGAAGAAGCCGAAGTAGGCCTTGCCGTCGGCGTTCGGCATGCCGCCGATCAGCGCGACGCGCGCCACCTTCTCCGGCCGCGCGTCCGCGGCCACCCAGGCGAGGGCGCAGGCAGCGGAGTGACCGACCACGAGGGCCGGCCCGTCGGCGGCGTCCACGGCCGCCGTCACGGCGGCGACCTGGTCCGCGTAGGTGGCCGTGGTGTCGCCGTCTCCCTGGCCGGGCAGGGTCAGGGCCACGGGTCGGTGGCCGAGCCTCTCCAGCTCCGGCGCCACGTCTTCCCAGGCCGTTGCGTCGAGCCACATCCCGGCGATCAGCACGATGTCCATGTCAGTTCTCCGTCTTCGTCGAAGTGATGAGTGAGTCCAGGTCTCGTTCGGCGTAGAGCCGATGGTGCCATTCCTCGTTGACCACGATGAACAGGCATTGAGAGAGTGGGAAGTCCTCGAGCTGGGGCCACCCCGGCTCGGTCCGGGTGACGGTCTGCTCGAGCTGCTCGGGGGTGAGGGCGGTGATCAGGTCACGGACCATGGACTGGCGCCGGCGGCGTACGACGAGGACCTCGTCCAGCGACGGACGTGCCTCGCGGTCCCAGGGGATGCCGTCCCAGCCGGGCGCCTCGTCCCAGGGGAGGTCGAGCGGGTGCCACGGCACGCTCTCGCCGAGCACCATCCGCCCCGCCCAGGCGGCGCTGGCGAAGCCGAGGTGGCGCAGCGTCTCGATGAAGGACCACTCGTCGCGGACCCGCTCATGCAGGAGGTCGGGTGGAAGTGCCCGGGCGCGGTCCTCGGTCTCGGCCCAGAGTCGCTCCAGGATCGACCAGGCCTCCCGGAACCCCTCGACCGTGGTCGGGTGCATCTTCGTGCGGTCGGGCATCCGGCGGTTGAGCTCGGCCTCGACCAGGGGGCCGATGTCGACCCCGTTGATCGTCACGTCCTCGATGTTGCCGGTGATCTCGACGTCGACCAGCTCGAGCCCGATGAAACGGACGTGGTGGAAGGAGACAGCCCGCAGGTCCGTGTGCTCGAGGTGCGCGGCGTTGGGCAAAGAGGCGGTGGAGGCGTTCATGAGAACAACCCTAGATGCGGTTCCGGACGTTTGCCTTCCGGATTCTCTCGTTCGATGTCAGGGTGTCCGGATGAGCGAGACCAGCCCGACCGCGCGGGCACTGCGGACGCTCGAGATCCTGCAGAACCGCCCGGGCTGCACTGCCGGCCAGCTCGCCGAGCGACTCGGCGTCACCGACCGCGCCGCCCGCCGCTACGTCGCGATCCTGCGCGAGGCCGGCATCCCGGTCGAGTCGCTGCGGGGTCCGTACGGCGGCTACCGGCTCGGCCGCGGGGTTCGGCTGCCGTCCCTGGTGTTCACCGCCGCGGAGGCGGTCGGACTCGTCATGGCGGTCCTCGACGGCCGGCATGCCGCGGCGGACAGCGACGACCCCGTCGGGTCCGGGCTCGGCAAGCTGATCGGCGCCCTACCGGTCCAGGTCGGGCAGCAGGCGGCGACGATGCGCGAGCACGCCCGCGCCGTCCCCGACCGGTGGGCCCGACCCGACGCCGACATCACCAGCGCGCTGGTCGAAGCGGTGGGGGAGCAGCGGCAGGTGCGGATCGGCTATCGCAGCGCCGCCGGCAACAGCCACTCGTTCGACGTGGACCCGTGGTCCGTGGTCGTGCGCTACGGGCGGTGGTACCTCCTCTGCTTCGCCCACCACGCGAACGCCGTGCGCACCTATCGAGTCGACCGGGTCACGGCCGTCGGGCGGGGCGCCCGCACCTTCGAGCCCCCCGACGGGCTCGACCCGGTGGCACTGCTCGAGGAGAACCTCGCGTCCGGCTGGGAGCACGACGCCCGCGTGATCCTGCACGCGCCGATCGCCGAGGTGTCGCCGTACCTCCGCCCCACGATGGGTCGGCTGGAGCCACTCGGAGACGACCGCTGCGTCGTCACCGGCAGCACCAGCAACCCGACGATGTACGCCGGCGAGTGGCTGGCCGGCCTGCCCTTCGAGATGACCGTCGAGGGAGGTCCGGAGCTGCGCGCGGCGGTCGCCGAGGTGGCGGCGAAGATGGCGCGATCAGTCGCCGGGTGAGGTGTCCCCCCGGGTGGATCAGTGCAGGGGCTCGCTGCGGGAGGCGAGCAGCCGGCGGAACGACTCGACCCGCTCCGGGTCGGCCTGGCCGGCGGTCACCGCCTCGTCGAGCCCGCACTCGGGCTCGTCGGTGCCGTGGGTGCAGCCGCGGGGACAGTCCTCGGTCATCTCGTCGAGGTCCGGGAACGCGCCGATCAGATCCTCCGGCTGGACGTGCGCGAGGCCGAACGATCGGATGCCCGGAGTGTCGATGATCCAGCCATCGCCGTCCGGGAGCTCCAGCATCAGCGCCGACGTGGACGTGTGGCGTCCCCGACCGGTCACCGTGTTGACCCGGCCGATCTCACGGTGGGCATCGGGCACCAGGGCGTTGACCAGCGTGGACTTCCCGACGCCGCTCGATCCGATCAGGACGCTGGTCTGCCCGCGCAAGCGGTCCCGGACCTCCGCCAGGTCGCCCTCACGCTGGGTGACCACCCACGGGACGCCCAGCGACCGGTACGTCGACAACAGCGTCTCCGGGTCGGCGAGATCGGCCTTCGTCAGGCAGAGCAGCGGCTTCATCCCGGAGACGAAGGCGGCCACCAGGGCGCGGTCGATCATCCGGGGCTGGGGTTCGGGATCGGCCAGTGCCGTCACGATCACCAGCTGCCCCGCGTTGGACACGATCACCCGCTCGACCGGGTCGTCGTCGTCGGCCGTACGACGGAGCGTGGTCACCCGCTCGGTGACCTCGACGATCCGGGCCAGGCTGCCGTCCAGTCCGGAGGTGTCACCGACGACCCGGACCCGGTCGCCCACGACGACACCCTTGCGACCCAGCGGCCGGGCCTTCATCGCCATCACCTTCACGCCGTCGACGAGGAGGGTGAACCGCCCGCGGTCGACCGTCACGACCATCCCCTCGACGGCGTCGTCGTAGGTCGGGCGTTCCTTGGTGCGAGGACGGGTCCGGCGACGCGGCCGGTCGTAGTGCTCGTAGTCGTGCTCGGAGTAGCGGCCGGTCATGCGGAGCCTGCCCGCAGGAGACCCGACCAGAAGCCCGCGAAGTCGGGGAAGGTCTTCGAGGTGGTGGCGACGTCCTCGACCGCGACGCCGTCGACCGCGGCGCCGACGATCACGCCGGCGTGGGCCATCCGGTGGTCGGCGTAGGTGTGGAACGTGCCACCGTGCAGCGGGGCCGGGCGGAACGAGAGCCCGTCGTCGTGCTCGGTCACGTCGGCACCGAGCCCCGTGAGCTCGGTGGCCAGGGCAGCCAACCGGTCTGTCTCGTGCCCGCGGATGTGGGCGATGCCCCGCAGGTGGCTGGGGGAGTCGGCAAGCGCGCAGAGGGCCGCGATGGCCGGGGTGAGCTCGCCCTCGTCGTGGAGGTCGACGTCGATGCCGTGGAGGCTGCCGCTGCCGATGACCTGCAGGCCCTCGTCCACGACCTCGACGGCGCAGCCCATGAGGGTGAGGATCTCCCGCAGCCGGTCGCCCGGCTGGGTGGTCGAGGCGGGCCAGTCGCGGACCGTGACCCGGCCACCGGACACGGCCGCCAGGGCCAGGAACGGCGCCGCGTTGGAGAGGTCGGGCTCGATGGTCCGGTCGAGGGCACGGACCGGGCCCGGGGCCACGGCCCAGCGGTTCGCGGACGAGTCGTCGACCTGGACGCCCTGCTCCCGCAGCATCGCCACGGTCATGTCGATGTGCGGCAGCGAGGGCACCGGCTTGCCGTCGTGCCGGATGTCGACGCCGTGGTCGTAGCGGGCGCCGGCGAGCAGCAGTGCGGAGATGAACTGGGACGACGCGGACGCATCGATCACGACCTGCCCACCCGCCACCTGCCCGGTGCCGCGCACCGTGAACGGCAGCGAGCCTCGGCCGCCGTCGTCGACGTGAACCCCCAGGCCGGTCAGCGCGGTGAGCACGCCACCGATCGGTCGCGTGCGCATGTGGGGATCGCCGTCGAAGGCGACGGTGCCGGTGGCCAACCCGGCCACCGGGGGCAGGAAGCGCATCACGGTGCCGGCCAGCCCGCAGTCGATCTCGGCGTCCGACGTGAAGGCTCCCGGCGTGACGAGCCAGTCGTCACCCGAGGTGTCGACCGCTCGAGCCCAGGCGGGTCAGGCCGTCGGCCATCAGCAGGGTGTCCCGCGAGCGCAGGGCCCGGCGTACGACGGAGGGCGCGTCGGCCAGCGCGGCCAGCACGAGGGCCCGGTTGGTGATCGACTTGCTGCCCGGGAGGGAGACCGTGACGTCCACCGGCTCCAGGGCACGCGGAGCCGGCCACGGGTCGGCCGGGCGGGTGATCGTCACCCGCGCAGGGTATCGGCTGGGATCAGCCGAGCCGGCTCGACGCCAGCTTGGCCTCGCGCCGCGCAGAGCGTCCGATGTGGTGTGCTTCGCGGCGCACGTCCTTCGCCGCGCGGCGGGCTCGCCACGCCACGCCGGGCTTGCCGTCGGTGTCGACCGCCGCCAGCATCAGACCGCCCAGCATCGAGACGTTCTTGAAGAAGTGCAGCCGCTGGTTGGCCTTCTGCGTCGGGTCGGACTCGGCCCAGAAGCGGTGGCCGGCGACCGTCGTCGGGACCAGCGACAGTGCGAGCGTGGTGGAGGCGAGCCGCGGTGCGCGACCCGTGGCGAGGGCGGCGGCGGCGCCGATCTGCACCGCCGCGTTGATCCGGACCAGCGTGATCGGGTCTTCCGGGATCGGCGCTGTCGGCAGGGCCTTCTTCACCAGCGGCATCAGGCGCTCGGTCACCTCGGAGGCCTTCGGGCCGAGCTTCGAGGCGTTCTTGAGGGCGTTGACGCCACCGACCACGAACATCGACGCGAGCATCGGCCGGGCGATTCTTCTGCTGACGGTCATGGGTCCTTCCTACACGATCCCGGGTGAGGTTCAGGACTGCAGCCGCACGGTGGCGCTGTTGTTGCCACCATCGGGATCGTCGTTGGGGCCGTCAGCGACCACCGTGAAGGTCAGGGAGCTGGAGCCGGTCGGCTCCGCCGCGACCAGGAACTCGAAGGTCGTGGGAGACCGGTCGACCCGGCAGGATCCCGAGCCGACCTCGAGCACGCCGCAGCGGCCGTCGGCCGTCGTCACGACGGCGATGCCCGACCCGCTCACGGCGAGCTGGGCCGTCGAACCGTCGCCCAGTCCGGTGACGGACACGATCACGGTGAAGAGCCCCGGACCGTCGGAGGATGCGGACGCGCGCACCCCGAGGTCGGCCGACGGCGACGCGCTGGGCTCCTCGGTGGCGTCGTTGGCGTCGCTGGGCGCGCTGGGCTCGTTGGGCCCGTTGGGCTCGGGGGTCGGGGTGGACGGAGTCGGCGGGCCGTCCAGCGGTGTGGTCGGGTCGGGCAGCTCCGTCGGGTCGAGCAGCGCGGCGCCCGCATCGTCCTGACCGGTGCGGGAGCGGTCGCCGTCCGGGGCCTGGTCGCGCCGCGTCCCGTCGCCGGGGCGGCTCCCGTCCCGGTTGTCGGTGGCCGCCGCGTCGAGCGGCGCCGTCGCCCCGGGGGTCTCGGTCGGCGTCGTCGACGGGCCGCGGTCGAGGGTGATCAGCACGGCTCCGCCGAGCACCGCCGTCGCGGCGACACCGGCAATGGCGCTCGAGGACGCGTTGGCGGCCACCAGGTCGCGGGCCCGACCGAGGAGCACCAGCAGTCCGCCCTTGGCCACGACACTTCCGGCGGAGCCGAGGTAGCCGGCGGCGAGTGCGCCGCCGAGCAGGGCGGGCGCGAGGATGCCGGAGAGGTTGGAGTTGACCTCGGAGAGCTCGAGGTAGATCGCGGTGCACTTGCGGCACCCGGTGAGGTGGGTCTCGACCCGGTTGGCGTCGCGCCGGGCGATGCCGTTGCGGACGTAGGCGCCGAGGTTGCGGTGCGTCCACGCGCAGGTGTCGTCGTCGACCTCCTGCAGGTGCATCTCGAGGAAGGCCTGCCGGAGGCCCTCGCGGGCCCGGTAGGCGAGCGCCGAGACCGAGTTGGCGCTCATGCCGAGCAGGGGTGCGACCTCGGCGGGCTTCTGGCCCTCGACCTCGGTGTGCCAGAGCACCGTCTGCCAGCGCTCGGGAAGGGAGGCGA
The DNA here is from genome assembly GCA_963834235.1 of uncultured Actinomycetota bacterium. Lineage (GTDB taxonomy): Bacteria > Actinomycetota > Actinomycetes > Propionibacteriales > Nocardioidaceae > Nocardioides. Next base: position 244,942 of record CAWIAS010000005.1, on the reverse strand, counting down.
ACGCCCGGGCCGCGGCGGCGCTCTCGAACCCCTCGACCGCGGTGTCCCGGAACGGCACGCCAGGGTCGAACGGAGTCAGGTCTCCGGTGGTGTGCACCCGGGCGCCGGCCCGGATCTTGTCGACGTGGAGCCGGCGGATCGCGGTGAGCAGATAGGCACGGAAGGCGAGGTCGGGACCACCGCCTCGCTGCAGGACGACGAGCACCTTCGCGAACGCCTCGGAGACCAGGTCGTCGGCGTCGCCGGGCGACACGAGCTGCCGGGCCAGCCTCCGGGCGGCCTCGACGTGGCGGCTGAACAGCTCACCGTAGGCCTCGACGTCGCCCCCGCGGACGGCCGAGATCAGCTCGGCGTCCCCGGGTTCGTCGATCCTGGGCAGCGTGGTGCTCACACAGGTACAACGACGCAGCGTGAGAAAGATGACGGAGTCCGCGTCATGGATCGGACCGGGCGCCGTTTCCTCGGCGTACGACGGATTCAGGAGGAGCCACCGTGGGGATCTTTGCGCTACGCGCGAGGCAGGCTCCCTCAACCCGTCCCGAGGCAAGGGTGGAGCTGCCCGAGCACCTGCTGACGGTTCTGCCGTCGGGGTTCGAGGTAGTAGGGGAGGCCCTTGTCTCGGGGGCGGGCACCGTCGATGTCTGTGCCGCGACCGGTCGGGAGCTCGCGCTCGAGGGGGTCTCGCTGGACGAAGCCCTGCATGGGCTCGAGGCGACCTCCCGACTGGTCTCCGGTGCGCCCCCGGACTTCGATGACACCCGCGCGCTCGCCCTGGGCTGGAGCGAAGCCACCTTGGGCTACCTCCACCGGTTGAGCTGCGCGGACCCCGCCACCGGGCTGGCCAGCCTGGCCCACCTCCAGAGCCGCCTGGTCGAGCTCTACGGCGGCCGGCCTCGCGAGGCGCCGGCGGTGCACCACAGCCACGCGCTCGTCGTCGTGGACACGATCCATCCCGATCGTCTGCCGCTCCATCCCTACCCCGCGGACGCGTTCACCGCGGACCTGCGGGCCGCGCGCTTCGCCGAGACGGCTCGGAGTGTCTTCGCCGGTGGCGAGATCGTCGCCCGGCTCGACCGCAACCGGATCGTGGTGCTCGCCACCCGGGACCCGCAGCTCGGTCGGCGGGTGGCCGTGGTGCGCCAGATGCTGGGGGACGTCGAAGCCGGGGCCCGGGTCTGGATCGAGGGACTGCCCGACACCGAGGCCGCGGCCCGGGTCGTCCTGGGTGAGCTCGCGCGACGCTGACGGGATCGACGTAGCCTGACCCCCATGTGCGGTCGCTACGCGTCGAGCCGTCGTCCCGAGGATCTCATCGAGGAGTTCGAGGTCGAGGAACCCCGGGTCGCCGCCCCCCTCGAGCCCGACTACAACGTCGCGCCCACCAAGGAGGTGTACGCCGTCGTCACCCGCCCGCCGTCCCGCGACAGCCCGGAGCCGCCGCAGCGCCAGCTCCGCGTCCTGCGCTGGGGGCTGGTGCCCTCGTGGGCCAAGGACCCGTCCATCGGCAACCGGATGATCAACGCCCGGATGGAGACGGTGGCCGACAAGCCGGCGTACAAGAAGGCGTTCGCGGTGCGCCGGTGCCTCCTCCCGGCCGACGGCTACTTCGAGTGGTATCCCACCGAGCAGAAGACGAAGGCGGGCAAGCCGCGCAAGCAGCCCTTCTTCATCCGGCCCCGGGACGGCGGCACGCTCGCCATGGCCGGCCTCTACGAGATCTGGCGCGATCCCACCCGCGACGAGGACGACCCGGAGCGGTTCCGCTGGACCTGCACGGTGCTCACCACCGAGGCCGAGGACTCGGTGGGGCACATCCACGACCGGATGCCACTCATGGTCGAACCCGATCGCTGGGGCCGCTGGCTCGACCCGACCATCTCGGACCGGGACGACCTCCTGTCGCTGCTGGTCCCGGCGGCGCCGGGCCGGCTGGAGGCATTCCCGGTTTCGACGCTGGTCAGCAACGTCCGCAACAACGGCCCCGAGCTGGTCGAGCCGCTCCCGCTCTCCGAGGTCCCGTCGTGAGCCCCGCGGACCCGATCGCCGTCCCGACGGCGTACGGCGAGGGTCGCCTCACCGTGCATCGGGCGCGCAAGCGGGTCGCCACGATGCTCCTCAGCCACGGGGCCGGCGGCGGGATCGAGGCCCGTGACCTGGCGGCGCTGGCCGAGGCCCTGCCGAGACACGGCATCTCGGTGGCTCTGTTCGAGCAGCCGTGGCGCGTGGCCGGCCGCCGGATCGCGACTCCTCCGGTGTCCCTCGACGCCGGGCTGACTGCGGCGGCGGACACGTTGCGCAAGCCGGGTGTGCTGGTCGTCGGCGGCCGGTCGGCCGGTGCCCGCTCGGCGGCCCGCTGCGCCACCGCGCTGGGTGCCTCCGGATGCCTCGCCCTCGCGTTTCCGCTGCACCCGCCCGGGAACCCGGAGAAGACCCGCATCCTGGAGCTGCGCTCGACGGAGGTCCCGACGCTGGTGATCCAGGGAGAGCGCGACTCGATGGGCCGTCCCGAGGCGTTCCCGGCCGACGTCGACCTCGTCGCCGTACCCGCGGCGGACCACGCCTTCAAGGTCCCGGCGCGTGGTCCGGTGACCCAGGCTGAGGCGATGGAGATCATCGTCGAGGCCACCCTGGAATGGCTCGTGCGTGAGGTGACGGGGAATGCCGACGTGGGGTGAGGCGTTCTTCCCCCGTGCTCACCGTGCTGGAACGACCCACCGCAGTAGTCTGGGAGACGATGACTGATTCCTTGACACCTCCCGACGTCGAGCCCTCCGAGGTCGATGTCGCCACCGAGACCCCGGAAGACCGCGCGTCCCGCTTCGAGCGGGACGCTCTGCCCTTCCTGGACCAGCTCTACTCGGCCGCGATGCGGATGACACGCAATCCGGCTGATGCTGAAGACCTGGTGCAGGAGACCTTCGCGAAGGCGTACTCCTCGTTCCACCAGTTCCGGCCGGGGACCAACCTGAAGGCCTGGCTCTACCGCATCCTCACCAACACCTTCATCAACACCTATCGCAAGAAGCAGCGCCAGCCGCAGCAGTCGATGTCCGAGGACGTCGAGGACTGGCAGCTCGCCCGTGCAGAGTCGCACACGTCCGGCGGTCTGAAGTCCGCCGAGATGGAAGCGCTCGAGCACCTTCCCGACTCCCAGGTCAAGGACGCTCTCCAGCGACTGCCCGAGGAGTTCCGGCTCGCCGTCTATCTCGCCGACGTCGAGGGCTTCGCCTACAAGGAGATCGCGGAGATCATGGAAACCCCGATCGGCACCGTCATGTCCCGGTTGCACCGGGGACGGCGTCAGCTGCGCGACATGCTGTCCGACTACGTCCGGGTCAACGACCTGACCCCCGCCGGCCGGAAGGGAGCGAAGTCGTGAGCCACGACCACTCCCACGAGGACCCCAGCGCCCAGGACTGCAGCGAGTTCCTCGAGCGGATCGTCTACTTCATCGACAACGAGCTCGACGAGGCCGACTGCTCCGTCGTCCAGATGCATCTCGACTCCTGCAACCCGTGCCTCGAGCGCTACGACCTCCAGCGCACGGTCAAGTCGATCGTGGCGCGTTCCTGCTCCGAGGCCGCGCCCCACGAGCTCCGCGACCGGGTGCTGCTGCGGATCCGCGAGGTCCAGGTCCGGATCACCGAGGCCTGACCGGCAATGACGCAACGAGCCCCCGGCCGGCAGGCTGGGGGCTCAGTGCATGGATGCGCTCAGGCGTTGGGGCGCTTGCCGTGGTTCGCGCCCTTCTTCTTGCGAGCGCGGCGCTTGCGACCGGTCTTGCCCATGGTGTCCTCCTGATCGAACGATGACGGCCCGTCGGGCCAACGGTCATCCTCTCAAACGACGACCGCGAGAGCGAATCGCCCCTACAGTCCGCGACACGGCGGCTCCGCCGGAACCTCTCGCTGTCGACGACCCCGGGTGACCTCGCCGGTGCCGATCACCTTGCCATTGCCGCCGCGATGACGAGCCGCGACGGTGAACCGGTGCAGGCGGCCGTCGACGTACGACGACGACGCGGTCACCTCCACCTCCTGGCCGACGGGGCTGGCCCCGAGGTGCTCGAGCGAGACGCGCGTGCCGACGCTGGTCTCGCCGTCCTTCAGGGCCACCTCGATCGCGGCGCAGGTGGCCGCCTCGCACCAGGCGAGCAGCCGGGGGGTCCCGAGCACGGGAAGGCTGCCGGAGCCCACGGCCTGCGCCGTGTCCGTCTCGGTGACGGTGAACGTGAGGGTCGCGGCCAGGTCGGACATCAGGTCAGCTCGAGACGGTAGGCAATCAGGTGGACGTCGTCGACCGGCGACCAGTCGCGTTCGGGCAGGCGGGTGAAACCGGCCCGCTCGTAGAGACGGTGTGCGGTCGACATCTCGGCCAGGCTCGAGAGCACGACCGCGTGGGCCCTCTCCTCCCGGAAGCGGGCCAGGACCAGGTCGATCAGGGCGGTGCCGATGCCCAGACCGCGGGCCTGCGGTGCCACCGACAGCATCCGGAACTCGCCTTCGCCGGGCTCGGCGATCTCGCGCCACGCCGAGCCCTCCGGGCACACGGTGACCGAGCCGAGGACCGAGACGTCGTCGTCGGACATGGCCACCCAGAGCTCCGCCTCGAGGTCGCGCGCCGCGGCATCGCGCAGGTGCGTGACGTAACCGTCCTCGGCGCCCGTGGTGAAGTCGGCGTACGCCTCGACAGTGACGTCACCGACGGCCTCGAGGTCCTCCGGTCTGGCTCTGCGGATCAGCATCAGATGCCGAAGGTGTTGCGGGGGTAGGCGGCCTCGACGTCCGTGATGATGTTGACCAGGTAGGGCACGTTGGCGGCGAACGCCCGGTCCAGGGCCGGCCCGATCTGGCGGGGATCGCTGACCTCTTCACCGGCGCCGCCGAGTGCCTTCACGACGTCGTGGTACGGCGTGCGTGGCGCCAGGTCGGCGATGACGTCGTAGCCGTAGAGCATCTGCATCGGGCCCTTCTCCAGGCCCCAGGCGGAGTTGTTGCCCATGACCATGACGACCGGCAGGTTGTGGCGGACCAACGTGTCGACATCCATGAGCGAGAAGCCCGCGGCGCCGTCACCCAGCAGCAGGACCACCTGGGCGGACGGGCGGGCGATCCGCGCGGCGATGGCCGCACCCAGCCCCGCCCCGAGGCAGCCGTAGGGGCCGGGGTCCAGCCAGCCTCCTGGCCGCTTGGGTTCGATGAACTTGCCGGCGAAGCTCACGAAGTCACCGCCGTCGCCGATGACGACCGAGTCCTCGGCCAGCCGGGGGACCAGCTCGCCGTAGATGCGGGCCGGGTGGATCGGGTCGGCCTCGGCACTCAGCAGGGCGGCGTCGCGCTCGGTGGCGGCCTTGACCGTGTCCTGCAGCTCGGTCACCCACGACGACCAGTCGGGGCGGCGGACGACCTGCTCGAGGGCGGTGAGCAGGCCGTCGAACACCGACGTCAGGTCACCGGCGACCGACGTCGCCAGGGTGGCGTGGCCGGACACCTGGCCAGGGGAGTCGGCGACGTGGACCACCTGGGCCGGGGTGGCGCCGTCCTTGCCGCCGAAGATGCCGTACCCGAGCCGGAAGTCGAGGGGCGTGCCGACCACGACGACGAGGTCGCTGCCTCCGAGCGCCTGACCGCGGGCCTTGGTGACCAGGAGCGGGTGGCCGCCGGGCACGAGGCCGCGACCCATGCCGTTGGTGATGGTGGGGACACCAGCCGACTCCACGAAGCGGAGCGCGGCCTCCTCGGCGCGGTCGGCCCACACATCGGTGCCCAGGATCAGCACCGGCCGTGCGGCGGACGCGAGCAGCTCGGCGATCTCGCCGATCGCGTCACCGTCGGGTTCGACACCGCGGCCACGGGAGACGACCGGCGCGGCACCCGAGGCAGAGTTGAAGAACTCGTCCATCGGGATGTCGACGAAGACCGGCCCGCGGTGAGACGAGCCGGCGGCCGCGAAGGCGCCGTCCATGCCCTCGATGACGTCGCCGGCCGTGTGCACCGTCCGGGCGGCCTTGGCGATCGACGCGACGATCGGCGGCTGGTCGAGCTCCTGCAGGCTGCCGCTGCCCCAGCGGTTGGCCGGTGCCCGGCCGCCGACGACGACCATGGGGGAGCCGGCGAACTGGGCCTGGGCAATCGCGCTGACGCCGTTGGTGACGCCCGGCCCGGCGGTGAGGACGGCGAGACCCGGCACCCGGGTCAGCTTGCCGGTGGCCTCGGCCGCGAACGCCGCTGTCTGCTCGTGGCGTACGTCGAGCAGCCGCATGGGCGGGTCGGCCTTCACGGCGCCGTCGTACATCGGGAAGACGTGCGCACCGGAGAGCGTGAACATCGTCTCGACGCCGTGGGCGCGCGCCACGGCGACGGCGAGCTCACCGGAGTGGCCGGTCAGCTGGTCGCCGGCGCCGGCGTGGTCGGTGTGGGCGGAGGCCTGGTCGTCGCTCATGGCGGAAGGCTACTCACTGGTATCCGGGACGCCCCGCCAGGACCGGATTCTCAGGTGCGGGGCGCGAGGTACGAGGCGTTGGTGGTGCGCAAGGCGTCCACGAGCACCAGGAGCAGGTCGGACCGGATGGCGGGCGGGTCTGCGGCCAGCGACACCTGGAGGTACAGCGAACGCAGGAACGCCTGGGCGTTGGCCGTCGCCAGGTACGTGTCCCGGTCCTCGGCCGACCTCTGCTGGGCGGTTCCGACCACCCGTGCGATCCATGGTTCGACCACCCTCAACGGCACCAGGTTGCGGCGCAGGATCGCCATCGTCGCGGCCGCCATCCGGTCCGGCTCCCCGGCGGTGAACACGACGTCGGTCGTCATCGCCAACCGGTCGGCGAGCACGTCGAGCAGCACCGTCAGCTCGTTGGTGTAGAGGTGCGGCGAGGAGGCCAGAGCGCCCAGGGCGTCCGCTCCGTGGGCGACGGCGTGCGCCCAGCCCTTGCCGGGGACGAAGCCGCGCAGGTCGCGCTCACGGAGGTACCACGTGGCCACCCGGTCGCCCCAGTCGAGGATCTTCGCCCCGGGAAGGAGGGCGGTGACGTTGTCGCGTGCCAGGCACTCGCCGAGGATCAGGACCGAGAAGCTGCGCCGGAAGATCGAGTCGGTGCCCTGCTCGCCGATCCGGATGCCGAGACCGGCGGCCATCCCGTCGCCCAGCCCGGAGAGCAGGTCGTCGAAGACGCCGCGCTCGGTCCACGTGGCGAGGGCGGGGTAGGCGGTGCCGTCGCGCACATCGGGGTCGTTCGAGCCGAGCATCCGGGTCAGCTCGGCCGTCAGGTCGTCCAGCGGTCGGTCCGAGGGGACCTCGAAGTCGTCCTCGATCACGTTCTTCCAGTACGACCCCGACATGGCCCCCATCCTGCCAAACCGTCCGGACAGGGCAACCCCGGGGAGGGGGACAGATTTCGACCGTCGACCACGCCTACGCTGACACTCGTGCCGTCCCTGACCGAACTCGTGCGCAGCCACACCGACCTCGACGACGACGACGTCGCCTGGTTGCAGCTGCTGCTGGCGGACTGGCAGATCATCGCCGACCTCTCCTTCGCGGACCTGGTGCTGTGGCTGCCGGACCGGGAAGTCACGGGCTTCTGGGCGGGCGGACAGATGAGGCCCACGACCGGCCCCACGGCGTACGTCGACGACATCGTGGGCACCTTCATCCCGAGGGGGCGACGACCCCTCCTCGACGCGGCTTACGTGCAGGGCAGGCTGGTGCGCGAGGGTGACCCGGAGTGGCGTGACGACGTGCCGGTGCGGGTGGAGACGATCCCGGTCCGGCGGGCTGGCCGGGTGATCGCGGTGGTGGCCCGGAACACCAACCTCCTGGGCGTGCGCACGCCGAGCCGGCTCGAGCTGTCCTACCTCCAGGCCGCCGCCGACCTGACCCAGATGATCTCGAACGGCCACTTCCCGGCGCCGGGCCAGCGCAGCGACCACGCCGACTCCCCGCGTGTGGGCGACGGCTTCGTCCGGATCGACCCGGCCGGGCGGGTCGTGTACGCGAGCCCGAACGCGTTGTCGGTCTACCGGCGACTCGGCCTGTCGGGTGACCTGGCCGGTCTCGTCCTGTCGGACGTGACCCGGGAGCTCGTCCCTCCGCGCCGTCGCCCCGACGAGGAGACGCTCAGCGCCGTGCTCGGCGGGCGGATGCACCGCGACACCGAGCTCGGCAGCCCCGACGCCGCCCTGATCGTGCGCTCCATCCCGCTCCGCCCCCAGGGTGAGCACATGGGCGCGCTGGTCCTGGTCCGGGACGTCACCGACCTCCGCCGACGCGACCGGGAGCTGGTCACGAAGGACGCGACCATCCGGGAGATCCACCACCGGGTCAAGAACAACCTGCAGACCGTCGCCGCGCTCCTGCGCCTGCAGGCACGACGGATCGACTCGGCGTCGGCGAAGGCCGCGCTCGAGGAGGCCGTGCGCCGGGTCGGCTCGATCGCCATCGTCCACGAGACCCTGAGCCAGGCGGTGGAGGAGCACGTCGCGTTCGACGAGATCGCGGACCGGCTCGGGGCGATGGTGACCGAGGTCAGCGCCGTGGGTGACCGGCTCCGGGTGCGCCGCGAGGGCTCGTTCGGGGTGCTGCCGTCGGAGACCGCCACCGCGCTGGCGATGGTGCTGACCGAGGTCCTGCAGAACGCTGTCGAGCACGGGTACGACGAGGAGATCGGTGAAGGCGCGATCGTGGTGTCCCCCCAGCGGATCGTCGGGCGACTACACATCACGGTCGACGACGACGGGTGCGGCCTCCCCGCGGGATTCGACCTCGAGGCGTCGACCAGCCTGGGCCTGTCGATCGTGCGCACGCTCGTCGAGTCCGAGCTCGGGGGCCAGCTGGACCTGGGTCCGGTGCCGGGAGCAGCCGGGACCCGGGTCGTGGTCGACGTACCGCTCGAGTGAGCGGCCGTTCAGGCCGTGCGGACGCGGGACCGGGCGTTGCGGCGCTTCAGCGCGCGGCGCTCGTCCTCGCTGAGACCACCCCACACCCCGTGGTCCTGACCAGCTTCCAGCGCCCACGCGAGACACTGCTCGCGCACCTCACAGCGTCGGCACACCTGCTTGGCCTCCTCGATCTGGAGGATGGCCGGACCGGTGTTGCCGATCGGGAAGAACAGCTCCGGGTCTTCGTCGAGACAGGCGGAACGGTGGCGCCAATCCATGGCTGGGAAATCCCTACTTCCTACGATGGGTGAAGTGCAGTGGTCGAAGTCGAGCAAACTCGTGGGCAGGCAGAACGGCCGCCGTCACGAGCGCAGCCCCAAGGGTCGCAATCATTTGATCGTGAAACAACCCCCCGGAGTGGTCGCTTGCGTCACAACTAGTCTGCCGGTGTGATGACGCGTCGCCAGGACAACCCTCCTCCCCTCGTGGTAGCCGCCTCGCTGGTGGCCGTCGAGGGCGGCCTGCTGCTGATGTATGCGCTCCTGGAGATGGGCAGCCTGTCCTCGGACCGGCTCGTCATGGGGGTCACCACCTCAGCCTTCTTCGCGGTGTACGGCGCCGGCCTCCTGGTCTTCACCTGGCAGCTGACGGGCGGGCACTCCTGGGCGCGCAGCCCCATCGTCCTTGCGCAGCTGATCCAGCTCGGCGTGGCGTGGAGCTTCCTGGGAGGGCACACGACCTGGGTCGCGATCTGCCTGGCGGTGGTGGCCGTCATCGTGATCGCGGGCGTGATGCACCCAGCGAGCGTCGAGGCCCTCGACCGCGACGGCTAGCAGGGGCCGCTCAGTGCTCGAGCGAGCCGCGCAGCTGCTCCAGCGTCCGGTTCAGCAGTCGGGACACGTGCATCTGGGAGACACCGATCTCGTCGGCGATCTGCGACTGGGTCATGTTCTTGAAGAAGCGGAGGAGCAGGATCTTCTTCTCCCGGGGCTGCAGCTGGTCCAGCAGAGGCTTGAGGGACTCCCGGACCTCGACGTGGGCGAGGCCCTCGTCCTCGATCCCGAGGGCGTCGAGCATGCTCGAGGAACCGTCGTCGCGATCGTCGCTGGCGTCGAGGGAGAGCGTGGAGTAGGCGTTGCTGGACTCGATGCCCTCGACGATCTCCTCGACGGTGCACCCGATCTGCTCGGCGAGCTCGCGGGGGGTGGGGGAGCGGCCCAGGGCCTGGGTCAGCTCCGCCGACGTGGCGCCGATCTGCATCCGCAGCTCCTGGAGTCGGCGGGGCACCCGGATCGACCAGCCCTTGTCCCGGAAGTACCGCTTGATCTCTCCGATGATCGTCGGGGTGGCGTACGTCGAGAACTCGACGCCGCGGTCGCAGTCGAAGCGGTCGATCGACTTGATCAGCCCGATCGTCCCGACCTGGACGAGGTCCTCGAACGGTTCGCCGCGGTTGCGGAAGCGGCGGGCACAGTGCTCGACCAGGGGCAGGTGCAGGTGGACCAGTGACTCCCGGGCGCCCTCGCGCTCAGGTCCCGGGGCCGACTCGTCGCGGAGGACGACGAAGTACTCCGCGCTGCGGCGTCGAGTGATCTCGACCCCGGTAGCGGGCGCGTCCTCCGAGTCCCCGACGCCCCGCGTGGTGTCCGGGTCCATGTCAGAGGCCGGCTCCCGAGGGCTCGGGTTCCATGGTCAGGCTGACCGAGAACCGCCCCTCCGCGGTCGCGGCCTCGGCGCTGGTGGCGAGGGTGCTCAGCACCTGCCAGGCGAAACTGTCGTAGTCAGGGGCGCCCGGGCGTGCGGACGCGACCTCGACCTCGACCGTGAGCGCTCCCGGGGTCATGAAGAAGCGGCACACGAGGTCGGACTCGGCGTCCGCCTCGGGCAAGACCATCGCGCTCGCCTCGCCGACGGCGATGCGGAGGTCTTCGATGTCGTCGATGGGAAAGTCCAGACGAGCGGCCAGGCCCGCGGTGGTGGTCCGGAGGACCGAGACGTAGGCGCTGTCGGCGGGCAGTCGCAGCTCGACATCTGCGCGCTGGTGGCCGTTGGCTGACATGGCGCTGTCCTTTGGTGTGGGGCGTGGGTTCTGACGGTAGCCGGGGCCGGCCACCAGATGCTGGATCTGGTGGCCGGCCGTGGCCAGGTGTCGACGGTGTCGTGCGGGTGCCGATCGACAGACCTGGTTGCGGAGAACGGTGAAGCCTTCGCTTCGCTCAGCCTTCCTTGAGACGGCGAAGGCCTGGTCGCCGCCGCTCCGCCGCAGGCGATCAGGCCTTCTTGGTCTCCCAGAAGATCTCCGCGATCTCGTCGATCTTGGCGAGCAGCTCGTCGGCCTGTGACGCGTCCATCGAGCCCTTGGTGCCGGTGGCACCGGCGAGCTTGGTGGCCTCGTTGAAGAGCGTGTGCAGCTGCGGGTACTTCTCGAAGTGCGGCGGCTTGAAGTAGTCGGTCCACAGGACCCACAGGTGGTGCTTGACCAGCTCCGAGCGCTGCTCCTTGATCAGCACCGCCCGGGTGCGGAAGTCGGGGTCGTCGTTGTCGGCCAGCTTGCCGATGATTCCCTTGATCGACTCGGCCTCGATGCGGGCCTGTGCGGGGTCGTAGACACCGCACGGCAGGTCGCAGTGGGCGGACACGTCGACGGTGGGTGCGAACAGCTTCGCGAACATCCAGAAATCCTCTCAGGCGGGGAACATGATCTCGGCTGCGACACTACTCGGCGTGACGCGCCGTTCTCGTCCGGCATCCACGTACCCCGCGCGCCGTTCCCTAATCGGAATTGCCCGGGTCACAGGGGATTCGATGACGCCCAGCCTCCAGGCCGGAGACCGGCTGCTGGTCCGGTACGGCGCGCCCGTGCGGCCCGGAGCCCTCGTGCTGGCCCGCTTCCCCGACGGCACGCTCGTCGTCAAGCGCGCCGACGGTCGTCGTACGTCCCGGTCGGGCGAGCCCGCCTGGTGGTTGCTGAGCGACAACCCGACGAGAGGGGTGGACTCGCGGCACCGCGGACCTGTCGCGGACGGTGACGTCGTGGCGGTGGCCCTCCTCCGGATCTGGCCACGCCCCCGGCGGCTCTGACGCCAGCGGGGCGTGGGTGTCCGGATGCTCGGACGGCGCCCGGGACCGGGTCACGGCTGTGCCAGACTCGGTTGTTCGTCGAGGGCTGATCGGCCTGGAAAGTCAGAGGGTGATGGTGGCAACTCCGGAGGGTGGCGCGGCACATCCGTACGCCGGTGACCCCGTGTTCGACCTGCACGTGGGCGGCAAGATGGAGGTGCGGTCGACCGTCGCACTCGCCGGCAAGGACGAGCTGTCACTGGCGTACACGCCGGGGGTGGCGCGGGTCTGTGAGGCGATCGCGGCGGACCCGACGCTGACCCAGCACTACACCTGGGTGCCCAACACCGTTGCCGTCATCACCGACGGCACCGCGGTTCTCGGGCTGGGCGACATCGGCCCCGCGGCGGCCATGCCGGTGATGGAGGGCAAGGCCGTGCTGTTCAAGCAGTTCGGCGGTGTCGACGCCGTCCCGATCTGCCTGGACACCACCGACGTCGAAGAGATCATCGAGACCGTGGCCCGGCTCGCCCCCAGCTTCGGCGGTATCAATCTCGAGGACATCTCGGCTCCGCGGTGCTTCGAGATCGAGGACCGGCTCAAGGCACTGCTCTCGATCCCGGTCTTCCACGACGACCAGCACGGCACCGCCGTGGTGGCCCTGGCCGCGCTCAAGAACGCGCTGACCCTGACCGGTCGCGACCCGGCCCTGACGCGGGTCGTCATCTCCGGCGCGGGAGCCGCCGGCGTCGCTGTCGCCCGGATCCTGCTGGAGGCGGGTGTCCGCGACCTCGCCGTGCTCGATCGCCAGGGCGTGCTGAACTCCGAGCGATCCGACCTGACGCCCGTCAAGCAGGCCCTGGCGAAGGACACGGCCGACAACTTCGGCCGGACCGGCAAGCTCGCCGATGCGATGGATGGCGCTGACGTCTACATCGGCGTGTCCGGCGGGACGGTCCCCGAAGAGGTCGTCGCCCTGATGGCCGAGGACGCCATCATCTTCGGGTTGGCGAACCCGAACCCCGAGGTCCACCCCGACGTGGCCCACCGGCACGCGCGGGTGGTGGCCACCGGCCGCTCCGACTTCCCGAACCAGATCAACAACGTGCTCGCCTTTCCGGGGATCTTCCGCGGCGCGTTCGACGCGCACGCGACGGCGATCACCGAGGGCATGAAGCTCGCGGCCGCCGATGCGATCGCCGATCTGGTCGGGGAGCAGCTCGCCGAGGACTTCATCGTGCCCTCGCCGTTCGATCCCCGAGTCGGGCCTGCGGTGTCGGCCGCGGTCGCGCAGGCCGCACGGAGAGACGGCGTCGCGCGTCGCTGACGGTGGTGCGTCGGTGGTTGAGGAGGGCGCTCAGCGCCCGTCTCGAAACCCTCGCTAGTTTGGGACCTATGCTCGCCGTCTACGCAGACTCCTTCTCCTCCGACGATCCGCTCAGCGGGCTGGTGATCGGGGAGCGACCTGATCCGACCGTCCCGGACGGGTGGACCACGGTCACCGTCAAGGCCGCCTCCCTCAACCACCACGACCTCTGGTCCCTCCGTGGCGTGGGACTCAAGGAGGAGGCCCTGCCGATGATCCTCGGCTGCGACGCGGCCGGTCACGACGAGGACGGCAACGAGGTCGTGGTGCACGCCGTCATCAGCGACCCGACCTGGTCGGGCGACGAGACGCTCGACCCGAGGCGCTCGCTGCTCTCCGAACGGCACCAGGGCACGTTCGCCGAGAAGGTGGCGGTCCCGAAGGGCAACGTGATCCCCAAACCGGCGTCGCTGTCGTTCGAGGAGGCGGCCTGCCTGCCGACCGCCTGGCTCACCGCCTACCGGATGCTCTTCACCCAGGGCGAGCTCAAGGCCGGTGACACCGTGCTGGTCCAGGGCGCCGGCGGGGGAGTGGCGACCGCGCTGATCACCCTCGCCCGCGCGGGCGGGCTCCGGGTGCTGGCCACCAGCCGCGACGAGGCCAAGCGGGCACGGGCGGCGGAGATCGGCGCGCACGAGGTCTTCGAGTCCGGCGCCCGGCTGCCGACGAAGGTCGACGCGGTGATGGAGACGGTCGGGCGCGCCACCTGGTCCCACTCGATCCGGTCGTTGCGTCCCGGAGGGTCGATCGTCATCAGTGGCACCACCTCGGGGCCGAAGCTCGATGACGCCGAGCTCACCCGGATCTTCTTCCTCCAGCTGCGGGTGATCGGCTCGACGATGGGCACCCGGTCCGAGCTCGCCGCGCTGGTCAACCTGCTGGACGCCACCGGCACCCGCCCCCTCGTCGACCGGACGCTGCCGATGGAGGACGCCCGCCAGGGGTTCGCCGCGATGGCCGACGGCGACCTGTTCGGCAAGGTCGTGTTCACCCGGTGAGCCACCCGACCCCGCTGAGCCCACGCACCCACCTGGTCACCGGTGCCGGCTCGGGCATCGGCGAGGCCGTGGCCCAGGTCCTGCACGGGCGCGGCGACGACCTGGTGCTGCTCGCCCGCAGCGCCGAACGGGCCGCGGAGCTGGAGGCGGCATTCCCGGGCGCGGCCACGATCGTCGGGGACCTGGCCGACCCGCTCGGCCTCGAGCAGGCGCTCGCTCGGGCCTCCCTGCCCGAACGGCTCGACTCGGTCCTGCACGTCGCCGGAGTGGTGGAGCTGAGCTCCGTCGCGGACCAGTCGCTCGACCAGCTGCGCGAGCAGGTCGACGTCAACCTGGTCTCGCCCGTGGTGCTCACGCGCGCCGTGCTTGGGGCCGTACGCCGCGCGCGCGGCCTCGTCCTGTTCGTGAACTCCTCCGCGGGACTGACCGCGAGCCCCTCGTGGGCCGCCTACGCAGCGACGAAGTTCGGGCTCCGGGCTGTGGCCGACTCCCTGCGGGCAGAGGAGGTCGAGCACGGCGTCCGGGTCACGACGGTCTTCCCGAGCCGAACGGCGACCGCGATGCAGGAGAAGGTGCACGAGCAGGAGGGGAAGACCTACGACTCCTCGAAATGGATCCGCCCGGAGACGGTCGCGGCCACCATCCTGCACGTACTGGACCTGACACCGGACGCCACGATCCCCGAGGTCACCGTCCGGCCCGTCGTACCCCGCAGCGGCTCGTAGGTCGGCTCAGGCGGCCGGCTCGAGCACGAACACCCGGATCCGCCGACTGCCCCCGACCCGCTGACGGTAGTTGCGGTAGCCGGGGTAGAACTCCGCCGCGCGGGTGAAGATCTCCTCGGTCTCCTCGGGGGTGGCCGGTCGGGCGACGACGTCCCCCGCGACTCCCCGGTAGGCAACCGTCGCGTGCGGGTCGGCCTCGAGGTTCAGCGCCCAGGCGGGTGTCGACTCCTGGCCGAAGTTGGTGCCGAGCAGCGCCACCGTGTCGGCGAAGGGCGTCGCGATCAGATGGCTGGTCCGCCGCTGACCCGACTTGCGGCCGGTCGTCGTGAGGTCGAGCACGGCGAGACCCGCGAGCAGCCCGGGCGCGCTGTGCTGGCCCTTCGTGAGCTTCGCGACCGCGTTGTCCAGATGGCGCAGCGTGCGCGAGAAGACCCAACCGCCCGGCCGCGTACCGGCGAACCAGCGGACGCCACGGTGGAGCGGGTTGGCGGAGTGGTGGCTGTAGCCCAGGTCGGTGGCAAGTCCCATGCGCGGAAAGGTAACAGCGCACTACGGCTGGTCGCTCGACTTCCAGTTGAGCGCGCCGACCAGGACCATCCGTAGCTGTACCCGTGCCCGGTCGACGATGGCGGGCTCGGCCTCCGGGCGCGAGGCGAGGATGCGTTCGGCGGTGGTGACGACCTGGCTGACGATCAGGTTGGAGAGGACCTGCAGGTCCTCCGACGACCAGCTGTCCGTCTCGCCGAGCCGAGCGAGGTCCATGGCCAGCTCGCGCTCGAAGAGCTCGATCTGGTGGGCGATCGCCTCACGCACGACCAGCGGGCCGGCGCCGCGCTCGCGGGCGATGAACGAGAAGTGGTCGCGCTGGGCGTGCACGTGCTCGACGAGCACCTGGAGTGAGCTGTCGATGATGTCGTCGAAGGCCGGCCCGTTGCGGCGTACGTCGCGCAGCATCGCCCGCAGGGACACGAACGACTCGTCCACCAGTGCCAGCCCGAGGGCGTCGAGGGAGTCGAAGTGACGGTAGAAGGCGGTCGGGACGATGCCGACCTGCTTGGCCACCGCACGCAGGGAGAGTGCCGCGAGGGTGCCCTCGCGGGACAGCTCGAGGGCCGCGTCGAGGATCGCGCGTCGGGTGCGCTCCTTGCGCTCGACCCGGCTGCCGGTCTCCTCGCTCACGCCCGGGATGTTACGCCCGGGTGAACGTCCGTGCACTTCACGCGGCGGCGTGGGCAGGGTCACGGCGGATGCGCTTGACCGTACCGCCGGTATCTGGACATAGTTTGAGTGAACAGATGTTCACTGACTTTGAAGGAGGAACCATGGGCCTCACCACCAGCATCCTGCGCTCCCGCGCGATGGCCGCCCTCACCTCCCCGCACGGTGTCGACCGCTACCTCGAGCAGGTCAACCCGATGTGGGCGGCCCACGAGGTCCGCGCCCGGGTGGTCGACGTCCAGCGGGAGACGCGCGGGGAGAACCCGGTCGCCACCCTGACCCTGCAGCCCACGAGCAGCTGGCGAGGCCACCGCGCCGGCCAGTACGTCCAGGTCGGCGTCGACCTGCCCGGCTCGGCCAAGCGGACCACCCGGTGCTTCTCGATCTCCTCGGCCGCGTCGGCGCCGGGTGAGCGCTTCACGATCACGGTCCGCGCGCACGAGGAGGGCCAGGTCTCGAAGTTCCTGGTCCGTGAGGCCCGGCCCGGCCAGATGCTCCACCTCGGCCAGGCCGAAGGCGCCTTCACGCTGGACGAGAGCCCCGCGACACCGACGAACCACCACCTCGTCTTCATCACCGGTGGCTCCGGCATCACGCCCGCGATGTCGATCCTCCGGACCCTGCTGCGCGACGGGTACGACGGTCGCGCGAACCGCAAGGTCACGTTCCTGCACTACGCCCGCTCGACCGAGGACCAGATCTTCGCTGAGGAGCTGGCCTCGATCGCCGCCGCGGACAACGACGTCGAGGTGCACCTGCGCCACGGCGACCAGCTGTTCACAGAGTTCGAGCTGCGCCGGCTCGTGCCGCACCACCGTGAGCTCGACACCTGGGTCTGCGGTCCGGCCGGGCTCGTCGACCTGGTGAGGGCGGCGTACGCCGACAGCCCGCGGCTCAAGGTGGAGTTCTTCAAGCCCCCGCGGGTCTCTGTCGGCTCAGCCGACGGATCCGTGGGCTTCACGCGATCCGGCACGGAGGCCGCCAACACCGGTGCGAGCCTGCTCGAGCAGGCCGAGGCGCTCGGCCTGCGGCCGGAGTTCGGCTGCCGGATGGGCATCTGCTTCACGTGCACGACGCGCAAGACCGAGGGCACCGTCCGCAACGTCCTGTCCGGGGCGGAGTCGTCGCTCCCGGACGAGGACATCCAGATCTGCGTCACCGCTCCCGTCGGCGACTGCGTGGTGGAGCTGTAGCTCCGCCCCCGCCGACCCGCACGCAACCGAAAGGACCCCTGACATGACCGCACTCCAGGAAGCACCCCAGAACACCGAGACCGAGGCCCAGGTGCCCGGTGACGTCCTGCTCCAGAAGCTCACCCCTGAGCAGATCGAGGAGTTCGGCGCCGCGATGGACGACCTCCGTCGCCGCGTGCTCGACGACCTCGGCGAGGAGGACGCGACGTACATCCGCAACGTGGTGAAGGCGCAACGCGCCTTCGAGGTCGCCGGCCGGGCACTGTTCTACCTGCCTCCGGCCTGGCCGCTGGCCGTCGCGTCGCTGAGCGTCTCCAAGATCCTCGACAACATGGAGATCGGGCACAACGTCATGCACGGTCAGTACGACTGGATGGGTGACCCGGCTCTGAGCTCGCGGATGTACGAGTGGGACAACGTCTGCCCCAGCTCGCAGTGGAAGTACAGCCACAACTACATCCACCACACGTACACCAACATCCTCGGCAAGGACCGTGACATCGGCTACGGCATCCTGCGGATGGACAAGGAACAGCCGTGGCACCCGTACTACCTCGGCAACCCGATCTATGCCTTCTTGCTGATGACCTTCTTCGAGTGGGGCGTCGCCATGCACGACCTCGAGGTGGAGAACATCGTCACCGGGCGGCGCAAGCTCTCCGAGAACAAGGCTCTGCACGCCGGCATCATGCGCAAGGTGAAGCGTCAGGCGCTGAAGGACTACCTGCTGTTCCCCGCCCTGACGGGGCCGTTGTTCCCGCTCACCTTCGCGGGCAACGCGACCGCCAACCTGGTCCGCAACATCTGGGCGTTCAACATCATCTTCTGCGGCCACTTCCCGGCGGGTGTGGCCACCTTCTCCGAGGAGGAGTGCGAGAACGAGTCGCGTGGCCACTGGTACTACCGGCAGCTGCTCGGGTCGGCGAACATCACGGGTGGGAAGCTCTTCCACCTGATGACCGGCAACCTCTCGCACCAGATCGAGCACCACCTCTTCCCCGACCTCCCGGCGCGCCGCTACCCGCAGATCGCCCCCGAGGTCCGCGAGCTGTGCGAGAAGTACGGCATCGACTACAACACCGGGCCGCTGGGCCGACAGCTGGGCAGCGTCGCTGCGAAGATCTGCCGGATGGCCCTCCCGGACCGCCTGCCCTGGTCCCGCAAGACGGACGAGGTTGCCGAGCCCGCTGCCGCGGCCTGAGGATGGTGCCCATGAAGGACAAGCTGAGCAAGGGCGAGATCCGCAAGGACGCCGTCCAGGACGCCGTCCAGGCTGCCGCGTCGGCGGTGGGCCAGGTGACCTCGATCCTCAGCACGGCCGTCCGGGAGGTCGCCGGCGCGGTGGGCGGATTCGCGACCGAGATCTTCGAGATCCGCGACGCTTCCCGCAGGGCGTCGGCCGAGCACCGCGACGACTGATCCCTGCGGTCGTCGCGATGGTCTAGACACCGCGGCTGGTGTGGTTTGGGTCACTCCCGCTGGGGGCACTGAAGGTGTGTTCGGGGGCGGGCACACAGCGCGGAGGGGCTGGTCATGGCGGAACGAGCGTTGGACTTCCAGTTCGACAGCGGTAGCAGCACGTTGGAGGTGTACGGCGTCGTCGACCACGCGACGCTCCCGACGGTGATGGCGGCCGTCGACCGGGCGTTCCGGGCCTCTCCGTGTCGTCTCACCGTCGACCTGGCGGGCGTGGACCTGTTGCCGGCGCACCTGCTGGGGTGGCTCGTCCACCTCTGCAACACGCAGTACCCGGGCACGCTGATCAGGTGCCCTGCGCGGAGGACCGCCCCGGCAACGGGCGATCGCCTGGCTGTCAGCGCCTGACGCCTCGGCGCCGACCACCGGACCAGGTCAGGCGAACGTCATCCGGAAGCCGGACATCCGGAACGAGGCCAGCCTGCGGCGTCCGGCCAGCCAGCCCAGAGGTCCCGCGGGGTCGAAGTCCCACTGCCCACGGCACGGCAGTGACTTGGCCGAACCGTGGAGGTCGGCAGTCCTGATCCCGTCGCCGTCCTCGAGCGGTGGTTGCCAGGTGCCGCCCTTGAAGGGCAGCCGGACGGCGGCCCGCGAGAGGTCGGTGAAGGACGCCCGCGCGATCGGGCGCCGCCCCACGGAGGCCGACCACTCCGTGCGGGACAGGGGACCGCGATGGCTGGTCTCGAAGGTGAAGTCGCAGAGGTCCTTGGGGATCGCCCAGAGCGCGCGCCCGCCGGCCATCGACGAGGGGGAGTCGACCCAGATGTCAACGATCGAGACCCGCCGCCCGTGCTCCTCGGACTGCACCGGCCGGGCCACCAGGAGCTCGGAGTAGGTCAGCTCGCTGCCCTGCTCGTAGCTGACGAAGGCTGCGCCGTAGATGCCGGCCGGCCGCAGGTCGTCGACGTCCTCGGTGACCCGGAACAGCGACAGCCAGAGCTGGCCCACCATGGTCCAGGGCGCGGGTGGGTGGTCCGGCATCTGCGGGTCAGTCCTCGGGGTCGTCGTGCCGGGCGAGCCAGGTGGCGAAGCGCTCGACGGCCGTCTCGAACTCGGGGTGGGTGTCGGTGAACTCCTGGAGCCGCTCGGCGACCCACGCCAAGGTGACCTCCTCGTCACCCCGACGCTTGTCGAGCTCCTCGATGCCCCGGTCGGTGAAGTACATCAGTAGTCGTGGTCGACCCGGTTGGTCAGCGCAGCGAACGCCCGGTCCAGCAGCGCCTTCTGCTCCTCCATGTGTCGCTTGACGGTGCCGACGGACGGCGAGGAGGACGCCTGGCGGGTGACCGGTTCGACGTGGAGATCCAGTGCCGGCCACACGTTGAGCGCGTAGTGCGGCCACGGGCCCATGTTGCGGGGCTCGTCCTGCACCCAGCGGACCGCCTTGAGGTGCGGGAACTGCTGGATGTAGTCGTGGATCTCCTCGGTGGGCCGAGGGTAGAGCTGCTCGATCCGGGCGATCGCGAACCGGCCGGAGTCCTCCCGCTGCTTGCGCTCCACCATCAGGTCCCAGGTGATCCGGCCCGAGCAGAGCAGCAGCGTGTCCACGGTCTCGGGGTCGGCGTGGTCGTCGGTCACCAGCGGCCGGAACTCACCGTTCGTGAAGTCGCCCGGCTGGGACGCGGCCTCCTTGCGCTTCAGCATCGACTTCGGGGTGAACACGACCAGCGGCCGGTGGTCCTCACCGAGCGAGTGCTGACGCAGCAGGTGGAAGTACGACGCCGGCGTCGAGGGCTGGGCGACGACGAAGGCATCCTCCGCACACATGGTGAGGAAGCGCTCGATCCGGGCCGACGAGTGGTCGGGTCCCTGCCCTTCGTAGCCGTGCGGGAGCAGCATGACGACGCCGGACTGCTGGCGCCACTTGGTCTCGCCGGCGGTGATGAACTCGTCGATCACCGTCTGCGCACCGTTGACGAAGTCGCCGAACTGGGCCTCCCACAGGACCAGCGCGTCGGGCCGGGCCACGGAGTAGCCGTACTCGAAGCCGAGGGCGGCGTACTCGGAGAGCAGCGAGTCGTAGACGTAGAACTTCGCCTGGTCCTCGGTGAGCGAGCTCAGCGGCGTCCACTCGTCGGCGTTCTTCCGGTCGATGATCGTGGCGAACCGGCTGACGAAGGTGCCGCGCCGCGAGTCCTGTCCGGCGAGCCGCACCGGACGCCCGGCCATCAGCAGTGATCCGAAGGCCAGGATCTCGGCGGTGCCCCAGTCGATCGGGCCGTCGGTGATCGCGGCGGCGCGACGCTGGAGCTGCGGCATCACCTTCGGGTGCACGGTGAAACCGTCGGGCGGGGTGACGTAGGCGTCGGAGATCCGCTTGAGGACCTCGGGGGGGACCGCGGTCGCGGTCGCCCCGGTGGACTTCTCGGGGTAGTCGGGCACGGTGGTCCACTCGGTGGGCGCCTCGGCGCTGGCCTCGCGCACCTCGGTGAAGACGCGCTCCAGCTGCTGCTGGTAGTCGCGCAGCACCTGCTCCGCCTCCTCCACGGTGATGTCACCGCGGCCGATCAGGGACTCGGTGTAGAGCTTGCGCACCGAGCGCTTCTGCTCGATCAGGTCGTACATCAACGGCTGGGTGTACGACGGGTCGTCGCCCTCGTTGTGCCCGCGCCGGCGGTAGCAGACGAGGTCGATGACGACGTCCTTCTTGAACGCCTGGCGGTACTCGAACGCGAGCCGGGCGACCCGGATGCAGGCCTCGGGATCGTCGCCGTTGACGTGGAAGATCGGCGCCTGCACCATGCGCGCCACGTCGGTGCAGTAGAGCGACGACCGTGACGAGCCGGGGGAGGTCGTGAACCCCACCTGGTTGTTGACGACGAGGTGGATCGTGCCGCCGGTGCGGTAGCCGCGGAGCTGGGAGAGGTTGAGCGTCTCCGCCACCACGCCCTGCCCGGCGAAGGCCGCGTCACCGTGGATCAGCAGCGGGAGCACGGGGTACTCGACGCCGCGGTCGAGCATGTCCTGCTTGGCGCGGGCGATGCCCTCGAGCACCGGGTCGACGGCTTCCAGATGGCTCGGGTTCGCGGCGACCGACACCTTGATCTTGTCGCCGGACCCGGCGATGAACTCGCCCTCGGCGCCGAGGTGGTACTTGACGTCGCCCGACCCCTGGACGGTGCGCGGGTCGATGTTGCCCTCGAACTCGCGGAAGATCTGGGAGTACTTCTTGCCGACGATGTTGGCGAGCACGTTCAGGCGGCCGCGGTGGGCCATGCCCATCGTGACCTCGTCGAGCTCGGCCTCGGCCGCGGCCTCGCAGATCTCGTCGATCAGCGGGATGGTGGTCTCGCCGCCCTCGAGGCTGAACCGCTTCTGGCCGACGAACTTGGTCTGCAGGAACGTCTCGAACGCCTCGGCCTGGTTGAGCTTCAGCAGGATCCGCACCTGCTCCTCGCGGGGCGGCTTGGTGTGCGGCTGCTCGACGCGCTGCTGGATCCAGCGACGCTGCTCGGGATCCATGATGTGCATGTACTCGATGCCGGTGGTGCGGCAGTACGAGTCGCGCAGGATGCCGAGGATGGTGCGCAGCTTCATGAAGCGGCGGCCCTCGCCACCGAACGACCCGGTCGCGAACTCGCGGTCGAGGTCCCACAGGGTCAACCCGTGCGACTCGACCTCGAGGTCGGGGTGGCTGCGCTGGCGGTACTCGAGCGGATCGGTGTCCGCCATCATGTGCCCGCGCACCCGGTAGGCGTGGATGAGCTCGAGGATCCGGGCCTGCTTGCTGATCTCGTCGTCGTGCGAGGTCGCGATGTCCTGCGACCAGCGGATCGGCTCGTAGGGGATGCGCAGCGAGCGGAAGATCTCGTCGTAGAAGTCCTGCTCACCGAGGAGGAGTGCGTGGACCCGGCGCAGGAAGTCGCCGGACTGGGCGCCCTGGATGACCCGGTGGTCGTAGGTGGACGTGAGCGTCATGATCTTGCCGATGGCGTTGCGGGCGATGGCGTCCTCGGACGCGCCCTGCCAGCCCGGGGGGTACTCCATCGCGCCGACGCCGATGATCGCGCCCTGCCCCTTCATCAGGCGGGGCACCGAGTGGTTGGTGCCGATGGTGCCGGGGTTGGTCAGCGAGACCGTGGTGCCCTGGAAGTCCTCGACGGTCAGCTTGGCGTCACGTGCCTTGCGGACCACCTCTTCGTAGGCGGTCCAGAACCCCGCGAAGTCCATCGTCTCGGTGGCCTTGATCGACGGCACGAGCAGCTGGCGCGAGCCGTCCTTCTTGGGGACGTCGATGGCCAGACCGAGGTTGATGTGCGCCGGGGTGATCAGGTTGGGCTTGCCGTCGATCACGTCGAACCCGACGTTCATCTCGGGCATCGCCTTGATCGCCTTGATCAGGGCGTAGCCGATCAGGTGGGTGAACGAGACCTTGCCGCCGCGGGCACGAGCCAGGTGGTTGTTGATGACGGTGCGGTTGTCCCACAGCAGCTTCACCGGCACGGTGCGCACCGAGGTCGCGGTGGGCACGGTCAGGGAGGTGTCCATGTTCTGGACGGTCCGGGCTGCCGCACCACGGAGTACGGCGTACTCGGGCTCGTCGCTCGCTGCCGCCTTGGCTGCGGGCCGGGCGTCCTTGGCGACGGGAGCCGAGGTGCCCTTGGCCGGCTCGGCCGCCTGGGCGTCCGGGCGCGGCTTGGCGACGGGCGTGGGGCCCGACTCCTTCTTCGCTGCCGGCTTCTCTGCCGACTTCGCTGCCGGCTTCCCTGCCGACTCCGCTGCCGGCTTCTCTGCTGGCTTCTCGGTGGGCTTGTCGGCCGCCTTCTTTGGCGCAGCGGACTTCTTCTCGTCGGTCTTCGCCGTCGAGGAGGGTGCCGATCCGGCGCCCGCGTCGGACGCCGTACCGTTGGTCGAGCCATTGGACTTGAAGTACGTCACCCACTCGGGGGACACACTCCCCGGATCCTTCTGGTACTGGTCGTACATCTCGTCGACGAGCCACTCATTGGCTCCGAAGTCAGGAGACGGGGACTGGGCAGGCTCAGAAGGGCTCTGAGGGCCTGAAGTCTGCGACACGGCTAGGTTCGCCTCTTCCGGTACGCGCGCGGTTTGGATTCAGTCGTCAAGGCTAGTCCCACACGCATCAAATGCGCAGGGGAGGGTGAGGTTTCGGGCAGGGTAGGTCGAGCGTGACACGACAGGGAGCACACACACCATGAACCTGGCCCCTCGGCCGACGCTGCTGAGCGTCCTCCTCGTGCTCTGCCTGGCCCTCGGGACGAGCGCCTGCACGAGTGACCCGGATCGGCCCGACACCCCCAGTGAGTCGGTCGCCCCGCAGGCCACCGATGACGGTGCGGCGTTCGAGATCGAGACCCGGACCACGCTGGGCAGGGTGGTCGGGCGGCTCGCGAAGAAGCAACGTCAGCGGCTGCCCGGCGCGATCACCGACGTGGTGCAGCGCTGGTTCAACGCGGCCTTCGTCGGGGGCGACTACCCGCGCTCGGACTTCAGCGACGCCTACCCCGGGTTCACGCCGGGCGCGCGCGACGAGGCCCGCCGGGACCGGGCCCTGATGACCAACAAGCAGATCGGTTCCCGGATCGACGACGTGACCCCGACGTCCAGCCGGGTCTGGGTCGACGTGCTGGCCGTCGGCAGGCGCCCCGCCGGCGTGACGGCGCGCTTCCTGCTCAAGTTCCGGACCGAGGGTGACCTCAGCCGGAGGATCAGGGTGAAGGGGCGGCTGCTGCTCACCCGGCAGGAGTCGGGATGGCGGGTCTTCGGGTACGACGTGGCCAAGGGAGGCCGGGCATGAGGGGCTGGCGACGGCCTGCGCGGGCCGTGCGCACCGGCGTGCTGTCGATGGTGCTGGCGACGGTGGCACTCGTCGTCCCGAACTCGGCGGTCAACCCCACCGAGATCGAGCTCGTCAAGCTGCACAGCGCGTCCGGGGTGGACTCCGGTCGGGACGTCATCTGGATCCTGGCCGTCGGCTCGGACGCCAGGCCGGGCGAGACGATGACCCGTACCCGTGGAGACGCGATCCAGCTGATCGGCCTCAACACCCACACCGGTGCGGCGTCGGCGATCGGCGTACCCCGTGACTCGTGGGTACCGATCCCGGGCTTCGGCACGAACCGGGTCAACGCGGCCCTGACCTTCGGCGGACCCGAGCTGATGGGGCGGACCGTCGGCAACCTGATCGGGGTCCAGCCCGACTACGTGTTCATCACGCGGTTCCCGTTCTTCGAGGACATGGTCGACAGCATCGGGGGCATCACCGTCACCAACCCGCGCCGGTTCTCCGACGTCAACCTGAAGCCGCAGGGCTTCAAGGCCGGACGCATCCACCTCAACGGCTACGCCGCCATGGCGTTCTCCCGGATCCGCAAGACCCTTCCCGGCGGTGACTTCGACCGGTCCGCCAACCAGCAGCGGACCCTGCGCGGGATCCAGGCGCGGGTGCGGGAGCAGGCCGACGTGCCCGGCTTCATCGAGCGCGGCGTGCTGACCGTGATGGCCAAGACACAGACCAACCTGCCACCGGGGGAGCTCTTCGAGCTGGCCCAGATCATCGCCCAGGTCGACCCGTCCCGGATCTCGACGTGTGTGGTCCAGGGCCGGATCGGGAGCGCCGGTACCGCCAGTGTCGTCTTCCCCTACGTCGACCAGGCGCGCCGCTACGGCAACGACGCCCGCGACGACGCCACCATCAAGGGTTGCTGACGGGATCCTCGACGAGCCCGACCGGACGGTCGAGCTCGTCGAGGACCGCTGGTCAGTACCTGAAGATCTGGCTGGCCGAGATGCCCAGGTCCATGACCACGCCGTAGTCGGTCAGGCTGATCCGGAGTGCGGTGACCCGCTTGCCCCACTTGGTCGCCTCGACGACCCGGGTCTCGAGGACGCCGAGCCCCTCGACGACGCTCTCCTTGCCGGGCTCAGGGACCGCGATCTCGGTGCCCTGGTAGACGATCTTGGCCACCTTGAAGGTGGGCGAGCTCGTCACGGAGCCTCCCGGCTTCTTGGTCTTCGAGGCGACTCGCGAGGAGATGCCGGTGATCTGCAGGTCCAGCGCGGGGATGTCGAGGGCGCCGATCTTCGAGGCGTTGAAGCCCTTGGCGGTGCCGTTCTTGTGCTGGGTGCCGGAGTAGACGTACTCGATGCCGCTCGCGCCGACGAGCAGGCCCTCGGGCAGGGCCACGGATGCGGAGTCGAGAGTCTTGGTGACCACCCGGCCGTTGGTGCCCTCGCACGGGATGGTCCGCGGGCGGACGCCGCCGAAGTGGACGGCGCCGTCAGCCGCCTTCACGTCCAGCGGCATCGACGTCGAGCGGAACACGCCGCCCGGGGTCGGGCCGCCGATCCGGCTGCGGGCGTTGCCGAGCTGGAGCTTCTGGGTCTCCCCGGTCGCGGTGATCAGGAACTCGAGCGCGGTCGCCTGGGACTCGGCGTGGTGCCCGGACTTCGTGCCCTTCAGCTTGCCGAGACCGATGGAGCCGAGCTCGGGGATCTCGATCGGGACGCCGACCTCCTCCAGCACGTCGATCACCTGGCCGGTCAGCTCACCCCCGGTCTCCGTGAGCGTGTCGAGGAGATCGGTCAGCTCGGGCGGGATCGGGACGCCGGCGTCCTCGAGCACGCTGATGTCGATGGTCAGCTCGGGGGCGCTGAAGGACTCCTCGTGGTCGTAGCCGCCGCGGTTGTGGAAGGAGTCGGCGATCGTCTGCAGTCCCTTGAGGGTCACGATCGGGGTCGACTCCTCCTGGCCCGGCAGGGTGCCGCCCAGCGTGATGTCGCCCAGGGTGTTGACCGCCTTCACGCCGTGCCGGGCGCCGTCGCGGTAGGTGACCGTCCGGCTGGTCGAGCCGGAGAGCGAGATGAGCGAGTTCTCGGGGGCGGACAGCACCGAGGTGGCGTCCGCGGAACGGCCGACCTTGCGGGTGCAGCGCAGCGGGGCCACGGCGTCCTTCGTGCTGAGCATCTGGACGTTGTTCACGTAGAGCTTCGCGCCCACGGCCGTGCCCTTGAAACCGAAGTTCGAGAGCGACGATGGCTTGGGTGAGCTGGGCTTGGCCCGGTCCGCGACCGCAGTCGGCGTGGTGACCATCGTGGCGGCCAGTGCGGCGGCGACGGTCGAGGCGGCGAGTGTCCGCCGGAAGGTCTGGTTCACTGCTGGTCTCCTCGGTGAAGGTGGCTGTCCGGACCGTGCCAATCCCGAGTGGCCGCGGCGCTGACTCATGAAACGCTGACTCATGAAACGACGACCCGTGCCCGGCGTCACGTGGGAGATACCCGTCAGTAGCAAATCGACTCCTCCGGTCTGGACCAGCGAAGAATTCTGCGTCCTGACCATGGACGTACGCGGGCAGTGACGCTAAGAGGCGCCCCGCGGTCAGCGCGGCGCGCCCCGCTGACCGGTGAAGAAGAGAGGGTGCCCCCGGCAGGATTCGAACCTGCGGCACCTGGTACCGGAAACCAGTGCTCTATCCCCTGAGCTACGGAGGCAAGCTGCCACGACATGCGCGTCATGGAGACTGCGCGTCACCCTACAGCCGGCGGCTCGCCGGACTGCAACCGGGCAGTTCGGTCCACGTCGGATATCGATGCGGGTCGCTGGACGCTGCGGCGATAGGCTGCCTCGGTGACTCCCGAGCAGCTCTCCACCACGATCGTCGACGTCCTGACGGCCCTCTCAGAGGAGGGTGCGATCACCCTGCCCGACGGGGTGCCCTCGACGGTGACGGTGGAGCGACCCCGGCAGAAGGGGCACGGCGACTACGCCACCAACGTCTCCCTGCAGCTGGCCAAGAAGGCCGGCATGAACCCGCGTGAGTTCGCTGCGCTCGTCCAGACCGGGCTCGAGGCCGCCGACGGTGTGGCGTCGGTGGAGATCGCCGGACCGGGCTTCCTCAACATCACGGTCGAGGCGGGCGCCCAAGGTGTGGTCGCCGCGCAGATCGTGGCTGCCGGAACCGCCTACGGCCGCACCGAGACCCTCGGTGGGCAGCGGATCAACGTGGAGTTCATCTCCGCCAACCCCACCGGCCCCCTGCACCTCGGACACACCCGCTGGGCGGTCGTGGGCGACGCGGTCGCGCGCGTGCTCGAGGCCGCCGGCGCGAGGGTGACCCGTGAGTTCTACATCAACGACCGCGGCAACCAGATGAACCTCTTCGGTGCCTCGCTCGAGGCGGTCGCGCTCGGTGAGCCCGTCCCCGAGGACGGCTACCAGGGCGGTTACGTGCACGACCTCGCCCAGCGCGTGCTGGCCGCCAACCCCGGCATCCTCGACCTTCCCGAGGGCGAGCGGCTGATCGCCTTCCGCGAAGCCGGCTATGCCGTGCAGCTCGGCCAGCAGAAGGACCAGCTCGACGTGCTCCAGACCCATTTCGACGTGTGGTTCTCGGAGCGGTCGCTCCACGAGAGCAACGACGTCGTCGCCGGCCTGGAGAAGCTGCGCAGCGAGGGCCACCTGTTCGACGCCGACGGTGCCCTGTGGATGCGGACGACCGACTTCGGGGACGACAAGGACCGGGTGCTGATCCGGACCAACGGCGAGCTGACCTACTTCGCCAGCGACACGGCGTACTACGTCAACAAGCGGGAGCGCGGCTTCGAGGTCTGCATCTACCTGCTCGGCGCCGACCACCACGGCTACGTCGGACGACTCAAGGCGATGTCGGCCTGCACCGGCGATGACCCCGAGGGCAAC
Organism: uncultured Actinomycetota bacterium; assembly: GCA_963834235.1. GTDB lineage: Bacteria > Actinomycetota > Actinomycetes > Propionibacteriales > Nocardioidaceae > Nocardioides. The sequence continues at coordinate 216,372 of CAWIAS010000005.1, read as the reverse complement.
ATCGAGGTCCTGATCGGCCAGATGGTGAAGATCATGCAGAACGGCGAGGAGGTCAAGCTCTCGAAGCGAGCAGGCACCCTGGTCACGCTGGGCGAGCTGGTGGATCTGATCGGCGTCGACGCCCTGCGCTACACGCTGGGTCGCTACCCGAGCGACACCCCGCTCACGCTCGACGTGGCCGAGGTCACCCGTCAGGCCTCCGAGAATCCCGTCTTCTATGTCCAGTACGTCGCCGCGCGCACCGCCGCGATCCTGCGCAATGCCGCGGACCTCGGCCTCGAGGCGGCGAAGGCGGAGGAGTTCGACCCCGCTCTGCTCGCGCACGAGAAGGAAGGGGAGCTCCTGCGCGCGCTGGCGGAGTTCCCTCGCGTGGTCGCGAGTGCCGCGGAGCTCCGCGAGCCGCACCGGGTTGCGCGCTTCCTCGAGGAGACGGCCGGGATCTTCCACCGCTTCTACGACAACTGCCGGGTCCTGCCCATGGGCGACGAGGACCCGAACGACCTGCACCGCGCCCGGCTGCTGCTGGTCGCGGCGACCCGCACGGTCTTCGAGAACGGCCTCGGCCTGCTCGGCGTCAGCGCGCCCGAGCGCATGTGAGCGCGGCGGACCGATGAGTCACGAAGCCGGGTGGGCGCACGCTCCGGGTGCCCTCAAGGGGCCGTCCTGGCTGCGTCAGCCCAGCGACCCCAACGAGCTGGTGCCGCATCTCTGGTCGACCACCGCGACCAAGGAGCAGGGCAGGCTCGTCGTCGGCGGGGTGTCCCTGGTCGACCTCGTCGCCGAGCACGGGTCCCCGGCCTACGTCCTCGACGAGGCCGACTTCCGCACCCGGGCTCGGGCCTTCCGCGACGCGTTCGCGGCGTACGACGTCTTCTACGCGGGCAAGGCCTTCCTCTGCACGACGACCGCCCGCTGGGTGGCCGAGGAGGGGCTCTGTCTGGATGTCTGCTCGGCCGGCGAGCTCGCCGTGGCCGAGCGAGCCGGCTTCGACCCGGCCCGGATCGGCTTCCACGGCAACAACAAGACGCTCGCGGAGCTGCGTCGGGCGGTCGAGATCGGCGTCGGCCGGATCATCGTCGACTCGTTCGCCGAGATCGAGCGGCTGGCGGCGGTGGCCGCGGAGCTCGGCACCACGGCCCGGGTGATGGTGCGGGTGACCGCCGGCGTCGAGGCGCACACCCACGAGTACATCGCCACGGCCCACGAGGACCAGAAGTTCGGGTTCTCGATCACGTCCGGTGACGCGTTCGAGGCGGTCCGCCGGATCCAGGACGCGCCCGGGCTGGAGCTGCTCGGCCTCCACTCCCACATCGGATCGCAGATCTTCGACTCATCAGGCTTCGAGGTGGCCGCGCGCCGGGTGCTGAAGCTGCATGCGCGGATCTCCGAGGAGCTCGGCGTGACGCTCCCGGAGATGGACCTCGGCGGAGGTTTCGGCATCGCCTACACGACCCAGGACGACCCGTCCGAGCCCGCGCAGCTCGCCACCGAGATGTCCGCGATCGTCGAGCTCGAGTGCCGGGCGCTCGGCGTTCCCGAGCCGCGTCTCTCCATCGAGCCCGGTCGCGCGATCGTCGGTCCGGCGATGTGCACGGTCTACGAGGTCGGCACGGTCAAGGAGGTCGCGCTCGACGGCGGCGCGGTGCGGACCTACATCTCGGTCGACGGCGGCATGAGCGACAACATCCGCACGGCCCTCTACGACGCCGACTACTCCTGCACCCTGGCCTCCCGCACCTCCGCGGCACCCGCGATCCTGTCCCGGGTCGTGGGCAAGCACTGCGAGGCCGGCGACGTCGTGGTCAAGGACGAGTTCCTGCCGTCGGACCTCGTACCCGGCGATCTGGTGGCGGTCCCGGGCACCGGTGCCTACTGTCGCTCGATGGCCTCCAACTACAACCACGCGCTGCGTCCTCCGGTGGTCGCGGTTCGGGACGGCGCCACGCGCGTCGTCGTCCGGCGTGAGACTGAGGACGACCTGTTGGCTACCGATGTTGGTGATGTCTCGTGAACGACGCCCTTCCCGACGGGCACGGCAGGCGGCTCCGTGTCGCCGTCCTCGGCTGCGGCTCCGTGGGCTCGCAGGTGGTCCGGCTGCTCCTGGAGCAGGCCGGTGACCTGACGGCGCGCGTGGGCGCGCCGGTCGAGCTCGTCGGCGTCGCCGTACGCCGTCTCGACGCGCCGCGCGACGTCGAGGTGCCCGAGGGCCTGCTGACCACCGACGCCGACGGATTGGTGCGTCGCGACGACGTGGACGTCGTCGTCGAGGTGATCGGCGGCATCGAGCCTGCCCGCTCCCTGATCCTCGCGGCGCTGGACAACGGCGCCTCCGTCGTCACCGCCAACAAGGCTCTGCTGGCCGAGGACGGCCCGACCCTCTTCGAGGCGGCCGACAAGGCCGCGCGCGACCTCTACTACGAGGCCGCGGTCGCTGGCGCCATCCCCATCCTGAGGCCGCTGCGCGAGTCGCTGGCCGGCGACAAGGTGACCCGGGTCCTGGGCATCGTCAACGGCACCACCAACTTCATCCTCGACAAGATGGACACGTCCGGAGCCGGCTTCTCCGAGGCGCTCGAGGAGGCCCAGGAGCTGGGTTACGCCGAGGCCGACCCCACGGCCGACATCGAGGGGTTCGACGCGGCCGCCAAGGCCGCGATTCTCGCCTCGCTGGCCTTCCACTCCCGGGTGACCGCGTCCGACGTCCACCGCGAGGGCATCTCGGAGGTCACGGCCGCGGACGTGCAGTCCGCCCGGGACATGGGCAGCGTGGTCAAGCTGCTCGCCATCTGCGAGCTCCGCGACGACGCAGTCGCCGTGCGGGTCCACCCCGCGATGATCCCGAGGTCGCACCCGCTCGCCTCTGTTCGGGAGGCCTACAACGCCGTGTTCGTCGAGTCCGAGGCCGCAGGCCAGCTGATGTTCTACGGGCCGGGTGCCGGCGGCGCCCCCACCGCCTCGGCCGTCCTCGGGGACCTGGTGACGGTCGCCCGCAACCGGCTCGCGGAGACCCGCGGGGCCGGCGAGTCGGCGTACGCCGATCGCGCCGTGCTGCCCATGGGCGAGACCCTCACCCGCTATCACGTGGCCATCGACGTCGACGACCGTGCCGGTGTCCTGGCCGCTGTCGCCACGGCGTTCGCCGAGAACGACGTCTCCATCCAGACGGTGCGCCAGGAGGGCCGCGACGAGGACGCCCAGCTCGTCGTCGTCTCCCACCAGGCGACCGATGCCCAGCTCAGCAGCACCGTCGAGTACCTCCGCCGTCAGGCGTTCGTCCGCGAGGTCACGTCGGTCATGCGCGTCGAGGGAGAAGCTGAATGAACGCCGCTCCGACGCACCAGTGGCAGGGCGTGATCGAGGAGTACCGCGACCTCCTGCAGCTGCCCGCCGGGCTGGAGGCGGTCACGCTCCGCGAGGGCGGCACCCCGCTCGTCCACTCCGGCTGGCTCTCCGGTCTGACCGGGGCGCAGGTGTGGCTCAAGGTCGAGGGTGGCAACCCCACGGGCTCGTTCAAGGACCGCGGCATGACCGCCGCGATCTCGCTCGCCCGGCACGACGGGGCCGAGGCCGTCGTGTGCGCCTCCACCGGCAACACCTCCGCCTCGATGGCGGCCTATGCCGCCAAGGCCGGACTGAAGCCGCTCGTTCTGGTCCCCGAGGGCAAGATCGCCGCCGGCAAGATGGCCCAGGCGATCATCCACGGCGCGCAGATCATCATGGTGCGCGGCAACTTCGACCACTGCCTGCAGATGGCCAAGGGCCTCTCCTGGGACTACCCCGTCGCCCTCGTCAACTCGGTCAACCCGGCGCGCCTCGAGGGCCAGAAGACCGCAGCCTTCGAGATCGTCGACTTCCTCGGCGACGCCCCCGACTTCCACCTCCTGCCCGTGGGCAACGCCGGCAACATCTCGGCGTACTGGCTGGGCTACACGCAGTACGCCGAGCTCGGCCGGGCCACGCGGAAGCCCGTCATGCGCGGCTTCCAGGCAGAGGGCGCCGCTCCGCTCGTCACCGGTGAGCCGTTCCCTGACCCAGAGACGAAGGCGACCGCCATCCGGATCGGCAACCCGGCGTCCTGGAAGCTGGCCGAGGCCGCGCGCAACGAGTCCGGTGGTCGGTTCGCTGCCGTGAGCGACGACCAGATCCTGGCCGCGCAGCGCGAGCTCGCCTCGAGGGACGGCGTCTTCGTCGAGCCGGCGTCCGCTGCCGGCATCGCCGGGCTGCTGCAGGAGCTGGCGGCGGGCGAGTCCTACGCCGGCAGCACGGTCGTCGTCACTGTGACCGGCCACGGCCTCAAGGACACCGCCACCGCACTCGAGGGCTTCGGCCACATGGTCGACAACATCGTCGACGTCGACGTCGAGGCCGCGGCGCACGCCGCCGGGCTGGCCTGAGCCACTCGATGACCACCTTCGTCGACGGCCCCGTCCGTGCCTCGGTCCCTGCCACGTCGGCCAATCTCGGTCCGGGCTTCGACTCCCTCGGGTTGGCGCTCGACCTGCGTGACGACCTCGAGGCCGAGGTGGTCGGCTCGGGGCTGGTCGTCGAGGTGACGGGAGCCGGTGCCGATGACGTCCCCCGGGACGAGTCGCACCTCGTCGTGCGGGCCATGCGCGCGGGCTTCGACGCGATGAGCGCCGCGCCCCCGGGTCTGCGCCTCACCTGCCGCAACGTGATCCCCCACGCCCGGGGACTCGGCTCGTCGTCCGCAGCGATCGTCGGCGGCCTGGCGTTGGCCCGCGGGCTCGTGGCCGGGGGACGCCTGGTTCTCGACGACGCGGCCGTGCTCCAGCTGGCAGCCGGTATCGAGGGACATCCCGACAACGTCGCGCCGGCCCTCCTGGGCGGATTCGTCATCTCGGGTCGCGACGCGGACGACGACTTCTATGCCGTCCCGTCGACGGTCGACCCGCGGATCACCACGGTCGTGTTCGTCCCCCCCGACCCGGTCTCGACCGACCTCGCGCGCGGTCTGCTGCCCGCCGAGGTCCCGCACGCCGACGCCGCGGCCGACGCCGGGCGGACGGCGCTCCTGGTCGCAGCGCTCGCGGGCAAGCCCGAGCAGCTGCTGCGGGCGACCCGCGACTACCTGCACCAGGAGTACCGCCGTCCCGCCATGCCCGACTCGCTCGCCCTGGTCGACCTGCTGCGCGCCGACGGAGTACCCGCCGTCGTCTCCGGTGCCGGTCCGACCGTGCTCGCCTTCACCCGGGCGGGGCAGTCCGCAACGGAGCTCGCGCAGCGCTGCCCGTCCGGGTGGGAGGTCCACCCGCTCGGCGTCGACCACGAGGGAGTTCGGGTCGGCTAGCAGGATGCGCCCGGTGTCACTCGCGGGACGCCCGGTGGTAGCGTGACGAGCGCGCCAGCATCTCGGCGTAGCACCAGCAGGCGACATCAGTCCCCTCTGTGCACCCCTTCCTCACTTTCGCGCGGGGCCCCCGTGCGTCCGCCAGCTCCCGTCCGAGGGAGACCTGGCGGCGAGGAAGCCATGACCAGGAGGCCGTCGGCTCTCGGGCCGGATCGGCACTGATACGTGGGAAGGACCTCACGTGACGGAAACCATCGAATCCACCACCGCCCCGGACGCAACCGCAGCGGCAGCGCCCAAGAAGCGCGGTGGAGGACTCAACTCCATGCTGCTCGCCGACCTCAAGTCGATGGCCGGCAGCATGGGCATCTCGGGCTCGGGAGCGATGAAGAAGGCCCAGCTCGTGGAGGCGATCAAGAGCGCCCAGGGCGGTCAGCGGCCGACGAAGGAGACGAGCCCGGCACCGGTCGAACAGCCGTCCGCGGCCCCGGCGGAGGAGAAGAGCGCCGCAGCGGCGCCCAAGCGGGAGACCCAGCGCGAGCGTCGCCAGCGCAAGAGCCAGGCGGAGCAGGCCGAGCGCAAGGACCAGGCGGAGCAGGTCGAGAGCGTCGAGCAGACCGATCAGCAGGGCGACCGTGGAGAGCAGAACCGCGACCAGGACGGCCGCAACCGAGACAACCAGCGCGGCGAGCGCAACCAGCCCAACCGCCAGCAGCAGGACAATCGCGACCAGGGTGGCAACCGCCAGCAGCAGGACAATCGCGACCAGGGTGGCAACCGCCAGCAGCAGGACAACCGCGACCAGGGCGGCAACCGCAGCAACCAGCAGCAGGACCGCGACGAGGACGACCGCGGCACCAGCCGCAACCGACGTCGTCGGGGGCGGGACCGTGACCGTGAGCGCGCTCCGCGGCCCGTCGGCGGCACCGGCAACGCCGGCCAGCGCAACGAGCCGGACACCACGATCCTCGAGGACGACGTCCTGGTCCCCGCAGCGGGCATCCTCGACGTGCTGGACAACTACGCGTTCGTACGGACCAGTGGCTACCTGCCCGGCTCCGACGACGTCTACGTCTCCCTGTCGATGGTCCGCAAGTTCGGGCTCCGCCGCGGCGACGCCGTCGTCGGCCAGGTGCGTCAGCCCCGTGAGGGCGAGCGCAAGGAGAAGTTCAACCCCATGGTCCGGATCGACAGCGTCAACGGCACCGAGCCCGAGACCGCCAAGGACCGGGTGGAGTTCGCCAAGCTCACGCCTCTCTACCCGAGCGAGCGACTGCGTCTCGAGACCGAACCAGGGAACCTGATCGGCCGGGTCATCGACATCGCCTCGCCCATCGGCAAGGGCCAGCGCGGCCTGATCGTCTCGCCGTCGAAGGCCGGCAAGACGATGATCATGCAGTCGATCGCGAACTCGATCACGACGAACAACCCCGAGTGCCACCTGATGGTCGTGCTCGTGGACGAGCGTCCCGAGGAGGTCACCGACTTCGAGCGCTCGGTCAAGGGCGAGGTCATCTCCTCGACCTTCGACCGCCCGGCGACCGACCACACCACGGTCGCGGAGCTGGCGATCGAGCGGGCCAAGCGCCTGGTCGAGCTCGGTCACGACGTCGTCGTGCTGCTCGACGGGATCACCCGTCTCGGTCGTGCCTACAACCTCGCGGCCCCGGCCAGTGGCCGGATCCTCTCGGGCGGCGTCGACTCGGCTGCGCTCTACCCGCCCAAGCGGTTCTTCGGTGCCGCCCGCAACATCGAGGACGGCGGGTCACTGACCATCCTCGCGACGGCCCTCATCGAGAGCGGCTCGAAGATGGACGAGGTCATCTTCGAGGAGTTCAAGGGCACCGGCAACATGGAGATCCGTCTGCGCCGGGACTTCGCGGACAAGCGCCTCTTCCCGGCCATCGACGCCGTGCAGTCCGGCACCCGGCGCGAGGAGCTGCTGATGTCCAAGGAGGAGCTGGCCATCGTGTGGAAGCTCCGCAGGGTGCTGTCGGGCCTGGACGGCCAACAGGCACTCGAGCTGCTCCTCGAGCGACTCAAGAAGTCGCAGACCAACCTCGAGTTCCTGATGCAGGTCCAGAAGACGACGCCCACCGCCGGTCACGACGACTGATCCGACGTGAGGGGGAGCCGGGTCAGCCAGCGCGGGTGGCCCGGCGTTGCCCATGACCGCGGGTAGCCGAGTAGTGTTCCGCCCAGCGCCCTCAGCCGGGCGCTCCGTGGTGGAAGGGGAAGTCGTGGCCAGGATCGTTGTCGCCGACGATGATGTCGACATTCGCGAGCTCGTCGAGTTCAAGCTCTCGACTCTGGGCCACGACATCGTGGCCGTCTCCGACGGGGCAGCGGCGATCGACGCGTGCCGGGCACAGCGTCCCGACCTGGCCGTCCTGGACGTGATGATGCCGGGCGTCTCCGGGCTTGACGCGATCCGGGTGATCCGCGCCGATCCTGCGCTCGCCGACCTCCCGGTGATCCTGCTCACCGCCCGCGCCCAGGAGTCCGACGTCGAGACCGGCTTCGACTCCGGCGCCGACGACTACATCACCAAGCCCTTCAGCCCCCGCGAGCTGGCCTCGCGCGTACAGGCACTCCTCGCGCGCTCTCGATGAGCCTCGCCCAGTTCGCGTACGTCGCGGCGCTGGTGCTGGGGGTCGGCAGCGCCTTCCTGGTGGTGTCGCTGGTCCTGGTCCGGGTGCTCAAGGACCGTTCCGAGCGTCGTCGACTGACCGTGCGCGGACCCGTCTGGCGGGTCGTGATGACCCTGAGCACGGGTGAGGGCGAGGAGCTCGACGCCGCCTACGCCCGGCTGCTCGCGACCAGCCCGGTGGAGCGTCAGGCCGTCGTGAACGACGCATTCTCCCTGGTGCCCAAGCTGCGCGGCGAGGCTCGCCAGCGGTTGCGCGAGGTCCTGCGCGCCTGGGGCACGACCGACGGCGCACGCAACTCCACGCGCAGCCGTTCGGCGGTCCGCCGCACCCGGGGGTACTACCGGCTCGGCGTCCTGGCTGAGCCGGGCCGCAGGAACCTGGTGCTGGAGGGCCTCCAGGACCGCGACTTCATCGCGCGCCGCACGGCCATGCTGGCGCTGGGTTCCTTTGCCTCGCCCGACGTGGTCGCCGGGATGCTCGACGCAGCAGTCGAGGAACCCCAGCTCCGACGAGACTTCCTGGCCTCGATCTTCCGGATCGGTCGACCCGCCGTCCCCGTGCTGCGCGAGCAGCTCGCGGCGGCCCTGGGCGAGACCACCGTGCGGATCGAGGAGGGGGGGCGCCGAGGACAGCTGGCCGCCGAGGCTCTCGGCCTGGTGGGCGCGTTCGACGCGGTGGGCTCCCTCGAGCAGGCCGTGACCGGTGCGCCGGAGGAGATGCAGGTGGCGTGCATCAATGCCCTGGGCCAGCTCGGGTCACCCACGTCTGTCGAGATCCTGTCCGTCGCCGTCCGGCACGACAGTCCCGACGTACGCCGGGTCGCTGCGCAGTCGCTCGGTCTGGTCGGTGGTCCGGCAGCGGTGACCCCCCTGAGCGCGGCCCTGGTGGACCCCAGTGTGGAGGTGGCCCGCTCAGCCGCCAACGCGCTCCGGCGCTGCGGAGCGCCCGGTCAGGCGGCGCTCGACGACAGCTCTGCTCCGGTCGCGCGCGAGGTGCTGGCCCTGGCCGCCCTCGGGGGCGCAGGCTGATGGGCGACCGCTGTGGCTGACCTCGTCGAGGTGCTCTCGGAGATCTTCTTCTGGATCGCGATGTCCCTGGCCGTCTACTCCGTGCTGATCAACTTCAGCTTCCTGGTCCTCTCCTTCCTCGCCCTGCTCGACCTCGCCGGTTACCGCAGGCGGCTCGAGTACGCCGGCTACGACGAGTGGTTCCAGGACCCGAACACCCGCGGTGTCTCGGTCCTGATGCCCGCCTACAACGAGTCGGCGACCATCGTGCAGTCGGTGCAGGCGATGACGTCGCTGCGCTACCCCGACCTCGAGGTGGTGGTGATCGACGACGGCTCCACGGACGACACCTCAGCCAAGATGATCGCGGAGTTCGACATGGTCGAGGTGCCTCTCGTACCCGGTGGTTCGATCCCCACCAGGGGGGAGGTGCTGAGCACCTGGGTCAGCCGGCGTGGGGCTCACAACCTGGCGCTCATCATGAAGGGCAACGGCGGCAAGGCGGACGCCCTGAACGCCGGGATCAACCACTCCCGCAAGGAGCTGGTCTGCATGGTCGACGCCGACTCGCTGCTCGATCCGCAGGCCCTGTTGAACGTCGCGCGACCATTCGCGGACGACCCCGGTCGAGTGATCGCCGCCGGGGGAGTGGTCCGGGTCGCCAACGGCTCGAAGGTCGACCGCGGCCGGGTCACCGACCTCCGGATGCCGCGGCGGTGGCTGGCCCGCATCCAGGTGGTCGAGTACCTGCGCGCCTTCCTGATCGGCCGGGCGGGCTGGTCACGGATCGGCGGCCTCCTGATCATTTCCGGGGCCTTCGGCCTCTTCCGCAAGGACATCCTCCTCGAGGTCGACGGCATGGCCACCGACTGCATCGGCGAGGACGCTGAGCTGGTCGTCCGGATCCATCGCTATCTCGGCGACACGCGCAGGAAGGGCGAGGTCGTCTTCGTCCCCGAGCCGGTGGCCTGGACCGAGGTCCCGGAGGACCGGGCGGTCCTGCGCAAGCAGCGGCGCCGATGGCACCGAGGGCTGGCCGAGATCTTCGCCCGCCACCACCGGATGATCTTCCGTCGCAGGTACGGCGTGATCGGCATGGTCACCATGCCCTGGTTCCTGCTCTTCGAGCTCCTGGCGCCCGTCGTCGAGGTGATCGGGATCCTGTTCTTCGTCTTCCTGCTGGCCATGATCGGCGTCGAGGGATGGGCGCGGCCGGACCTCGACCTGGTGAACCCAGCGCTGCTGCTGCTGCTCCTGGTCGCCTCGGTGCTGTTCGCCGTCTTCGTGACTCTGGTGGCCCTTCTGGCCGAAGAGGTGTCGTTCCGGCGCTATCGTGGTGTCCCGGATCTACTGAGGGCCATTCGTGCCGCCGTCGAGGAGAACTTCGGCTACCGGCAGCTGAATGCCTTCTGGCGTCTGGGGGGGATCGTCGAGGTGCTGCGCAGGACGCGCCACGACTGGGGCGACATGCAACGCAAGGGGTTCGGAGAGACATGACTTCAGGTCGGCCGGTCGCGCGTCTCCTGGCGCCCGTGATCACGCGGCTCATGCTGCTGGTGCTGCTGCTCGCCGGGATCGCGATCGCCGGCACCGTGGTCGGCGCGACGGCGGTCAGTGCGCTGACCGACGACCTCCAGCCCGCCGCGGCCGCCAACAAGGACGTGCTCCAGGACCTGAGCGACATGCAGGGTGCTGTCCGCGCCTACACCCTGGGCGGGCAGCAGAGCGCACTCGACGACTACCGTCAGGCGCTGGCCCGGCTGCCCGGTCATCAGCAGCTCGTCCGGCAGTACGCAGCGGACGACGCCGAGCTCGACCTTCTCGTGGCGCGGCAGGAGGACACCGCCACGGCCTGGCTGACCGACTATGCGGGCGTTCGGGTCCAGAGACCGGGCGGTGAGGGAACCTTCGATCGCGCCCTCTTCCGCATCGGGCTCGGGCGCTTCGCGGATTTCCGGGACGCGCACACCGAGACCGTGGCCGCTTTCGACTCGCGGATGCGCACCGCCCGTCAACAGGCCGAGCTCCGTCTCCGCGGGACGATCCTGGCGGTCGTCCTCCTCACCCTCATCGGCGCCTGGGGGATCGCCCGGGCGCGGCGCAAGCTGGACGTCGAGCTGGCCGAGCCGCTCAAGGATCTCGAGCTGGTCGTCCAGAAGATGTCCACCCAGGACCGGACCACACGTGCCCCGATCCGGGGGCCGCGCGAGGTGCGGGCGGTGGCCCAGGCGCTCAACGAGCTCGCCGAGGCTCAAGGTCTCGCGCGTTCCGTCGAGGGGCGCATCCAGGACGAGCTGCGCACCCTCGACACCGCCCGGGACGACTTCGTCTCCAACGTCTCGCACGAGCTGCGCACCCCTCTGACCACGATCAGTGGCTACCTCGAGCTCGTGGCCGAGGAGTTCGAGGACTCCATGGCGCCGCACCACGAGAAGATGATGGAGGCGACCCGACGCAACGTCTCCCGGCTGGGTCTGCTCATCGATGACCTACTGACGCTCTCCAAGGCCGAGTCCCGCGCCACCGACCTGGTTCAGGTCGACCTGGGTGCGGTGGTCCGTGACGTCGTGACCGACGTCCGGATGATCGGCACGCGGCGGGGGATCCGGATCGAGACGACGATGCCCCAGGGCGCGCTCCTCGTCCTCGGCGACCGGGTGATGCTTCACCGCGCGATGCTCAACATCGTCAGCAACGCGGTGAAGTTCAGCCGCGACGACGGTGTCGTCGAGGTCCAGGTGGCGAGGAAGAGCGGCCAGTGGCTGGTCGTCGTGCGTGACCACGGCATCGGCATCCCCGAGGCGGAGATAGAGCGCCTCGGCACCCGCTTCTTCCGGGCCTCGAACGCTGTCACCAACGAGATCGCCGGCACCGGCCTCGGCGTGCGGATCACACAGACGATCATCGACAAGCACGCTGGCGAACTGGTGATCAACTCCGCGGAGGGGGAGGGGACGACGGTCACCGTGCGGTTGCACAGTCAAGGGGACCCCCAGCCCGACGACGACGGCGAGCCCGCCCTGGCCAGCCCGGCACCGTGATTACCGGGTTCGACCACCGGGGTGGCAGAATTGGCCGCTGGTTCCGGTTCACGCCCCCCGCAGGTCGCGGCGGGCGACCCGGCGGCTGAGAGGACACCATGAAGAAGGACATCCACCCCAACTACGACGTCACCGAGGTCACCTGCACCTGTGGCGCGAAGTTCACCACTCGCAGCACCGCGACGTCCGGCAAGCTCCACGCCGACGTGTGCTCGCAGTGCCACCCGTTCTACACCGGCAAGCAGAAGATCCTCGACACCGGCGGCCGCGTCGCCCGCTTCGAGGCCCGCTACGCCAAGAAGACTGCAGACGCAGACACGAAGTAGCCGTTCCCAGGCGCCGGTCGCCCGCTCTCGTGCGGGGGACCGGCGCCTGTGATTTCACGACCCGTCGGATCCAGCGAGGAGGTGCGCTCCATGTTCGAGGCCGTCGAGGGTCTGCTCGCCGAGCACACCGAGCTCGAGCAGCAGCTCGCCGCGCCGGAGACCCACGCGGACCAGCGGCTCGCGAAGAAGCTCAACCAGCGGTACGCCGAGCTGTCGGCCGTCATCGGCGCCTGGCGGGACTGGCAGCAGGGCGAGGACGACGCCGGTGCCGCACGTGAGCTGGCCGCCGAGGACCCGGGCTTCGCCGCCGAGGCAGACGTCGTCGCCGTCCGGCTGGGCGAGCTCGAGGAGCGACTCCGACGACTCCTCGTGCCGCGCGACCCCGCCGACGCCAAGGACGCCCTGCTGGAGGTCAAGTCGGGGGAGGGTGGCGAGGAGTCGGCCCTGTTCGCCGGCGACCTGCTCCGCATGTACACCCGGTACGCCGAACGTCGCGGCTGGGCGGTCGAGATCCTGGACTCGAACGAGTCCGACCTCGGCGGCTACAAGTCCGTGACGGTCGCGGTGAAGGCCAAGGGCACGCCCGAGCCTGGGGAGGCGCCGTACGCACTGCTCAAGTTCGAGGGGGGCGTCCACCGCGTCCAGCGGGTGCCGGTGACGGAGTCGCAGGGACGCGTGCACACGAGCGCAGCCGGCGTGCTGGTGCTCCCCGAGGCCGAACAGGTCGACGTGAGCATCGATGACAACGACCTGCGGATCGACGTCTTCCGGAGCAGCGGTCCGGGTGGGCAGAGCGTCAACACCACCGACTCGGCCGTCCGGATCACTCACGTGCCGAGTGGGATCGTGGCCAGCTGCCAGAACGAGAAGAGCCAGCTGCAGAACCGCGAGCAGGCGATGCGCATCCTCCGCGCCCGACTGCTGGTCGCGGCCCAGGACGAGGCTGACGCGGAGGCCAGCGAGGCCCGCCGGAGCCAGGTCCGGACGGTCGACCGGTCCGAGCGGATCCGCACCTACAACTACCCGGAGAACCGGATCTCCGACCACCGCACCGGCTACAAGGCCTACAACCTCGACCAGCTGCTCGACGGCGACCTGCAGCCGCTCATCGAGTCCTCCGTCGACGCCGACCTGGCCGCGCGCCTCGAGTCCCTCGAGAGCTGATGGCTCCCGACTGCCGTTCGCTGCTGGCTGCCGCCACCGGTCGGCTGCGCGCGTCCGGCGTGGCGAGCCCGGACCACGACGCCGCCGAGCTGCTGGCGTTCGTGCTCGGCACCACGCGAGGGCGGCTCGCCCTCGTCGACGACGTGCCGGCACCGGCCGTCGCGACGTACGACGACCTCCTCGACCGCAGGGCGGCCCGCGTCCCCCTGCAGCACCTGACCGGTGTCGCGCACTTCAGGTTCGTGGAGCTGTCCGTCGGGCCGGGCGTGTTCGTGCCCCGCCCCGAGACGGAGCTGTTGGCCGGCTGGGCGGTCGAGCAGGCGCGCGGCCTGACCGAACCCGTGGTCGTGGACCTCTGCACCGGGTCGGGGGCGGTCGCGAAGGCGATCGCCGACGAGGTGCCGGGAGCACGCGTGCACGCCGTCGAGCTGGACCCGGCCGCCCACGCCTGGGCGGAGCGCAACCTGGGCGGCACCGGCATCGACCTGCGGCTCGGTGACATGGCAACGAGCTTCGAGGACCTCACGGGCACGGTCGACGTGGTGACCTGCAACCCGCCGTACATCCCGCTCGACGCGTGGGAGTCGGTGGCGACCGAGGTGCGTGACCACGATCCGGGACTGGCCCTCTGGTCCGGCGAGGACGGGCTCGACGCGATGCGGATCCTGGAGCAGCGGGCGGCCACCCTGCTGCGGCCCGGCGGCGTCGTCGGCGCCGAGCACGCCGATGCCCAGGGGGAGTCGGCGCCGGCCGTCTTCTCCGGGGCGGGCCGGTGGACCGAGGTGCGCGACCACTCCGACCTGACCGACCGTCCGCGCTTCGTGACGGCGCGGCTGGCACGATAACCAGAATGGAGCCGACCCGATGAGCGAGCGCCACAGCACCACGACCGACGACGAGCGCGAGGCCGCGGTCGCGGCGGCCGGCCTGGCGGTGCAGCAGGGACGTCTCGTGGTCCTGCCCACCGACACCGTCTACGGGATCGGGGCGGACGCGTTCGACCCCGGCGCGGTCCGGGCACTGTTGGCGGCCAAGGGACGCGGCCGGGAGATGCCACCCCCCGTCCTGGTCAGCGCGGCCAGCACCCTGGACGCGATCGCGACCGGCGTGCCCGGCTATGCACGTGCCCTCATCGATGCCTTCTGGCCCGGTCCCCTGACGCTCGTCTGCTCCCAGCAGACCTCGCTGCAGTGGGACCTCGGCGACACCCGCGGGACGGTGGCGGTGCGGATGCCGGACCACCCGATTGCCCTCGAGCTGCTGGAGCGGACCGGGCCGATGGCGGTCAGCTCGGCCAACCTGACCGGACGTGCCGCCGCCACCGACGCAGACCAGGCCGAGGAGATGCTGGGCGACGCGGTCGCCGTCATCGTGGACGCGGGGGAGTCCCCGGGAGGGGAGGCGTCGACCATCGTCGACGTGACCGGCACGCAGGGCCGCGTGCTCCGTCGCGGCGCCCTGTCGCTGGACGACCTCAACGCCGTGCTCGAGCCGCTCGGGGCGACGCTGACGGACGAGGGGTAGTCGTGTCCGACCCGGTAGGGGCCGCCTGATGCGGGAGTACCTCCTCGTCTTCCTCGTGGCGGCGGCCACCACCTATCTGCTGACGGTGGTGGCCCGCGAGATCGCCCTGCGCACCGGCGCCGTGGCCGCGGTCCGTGACCGCGACGTCCACGCCGAGCCGATTCCCTACCTCGGCGGGCTGGCGATGCTCGGCGGGCTCTGGGCCAGCTACCTGGTGGCCCGCGAGCTGCCCTTCCTCTCCACGAGCGGCCCCTCCTTCGTGTTCCGCGACGCCGGGATCGTGCTGATCGCGGGCGCTCTCATCTGTGCCGTGGGTGTGCTCGACGACCTGTTCGAGATGGACGCGCTGTCCAAGCTGGGTGGGCAGGTCCTCGCGGCCGGATTCCTCATCTTCTCCGGCATCCAGTACTCCTTCCTCACGACGCAGGACGGCAGCCAGTTCGCGCTCGACCCGGCCCAGGGCGCGCTGCTCACCGTCTTCATCGTGGTGGCGACCGTCAACGCCGTGAACTTCGTCGACGGGCTGGACGGGCTGGCCGCCGGTGTGGTCGGCATCGGCGCCATCGCGTTCTTCGTCTTCTGCTACCAGCTGGCCAACTTCAACGACGTGTCCCTGGCCACGACGGGGGCGCTGCTCAGTGCCAGCCTGGCGGGCGCCTGCGTCGGCTTCCTGCCCCACAACTTCCACCCCGCCCGACTGTTCATGGGTGACAGCGGGTCGATGCTGATCGGACTGGTCCTCTCGGCCAGTGCCGTGACCCTGTCCGGTCAGTTCTCCGGCAGCGACATCACCCAGGGTGCCGCGGGCTCGCAGGCGAGCCTGTTGCCGACGCTGCTGCCCGTCCTGCTCCCGGTCTCGATCCTGATCGTGCCGATCGTCGACCTCGCGCTCGCCGTGGTCCGTCGTACCCGCGCCGGACGCTCGCCGATGGCGCCCGACAAGCAACACCTCCACCACCGCCTGCTGGAGATCGGCCACTCCCAGCGCAGGGCCGTGTTCATCATGTGGATGTGGGCCGCCCTGGTGGCGTTCGGCACCGTGTTGGCGAGCCTGTTCACCGGCGGCTGGATGTGGGGGTCGGTCGGCGCGATGGCTGTGGTCACGATCGGTCTGACGTTCTTGCTTCCGAAGCTCCAGCGATCGCAGGTGACCCTGCCGGACGAGGGCTGACCAGAGCCGGTTGGCGACCGGATCGGACTTTGTGCTAGTTTTCACAAGCACCGACCAGCCCATTCGACAGGACGGCCGCCGACCATGACGACCGCGCTCCGCAGGCCCCGTTCAGCGGCCTCCTGGAAGCCCCGGATCCCGGGGTTCGTGGGCCTCGAGCGCTGTGGTAGTTTCGCGCAGTCGTCGGACTTCGAGCGGTGGACTTCCCCGAGTGACCGCAGCGCCGACACTTTCCTGCCTGCCAACGAAAGCGACACAGGTGAATGGCCGATGAGCGCCTCGATGCCGCCCTGCGCGGCCGCGACCTCGTGGGCCTCGGCGGGCTTCTCGCCGGTGCCGTCGTGGCAGGCACGCTCCTCGGTCTCTTCGTCGACAGCCGGGCCGGCACTGCGCCCGTCTTCACACTCGTCGGCGTCGGCCTCGGCATCCTCGCCGGTGCCGTCGGCTTCTGGGTCCGTGTCCGTTCAGTCCTGCAGGCGTGAGGCGCGATGACCATGACCGCTGCCCCCCAGGCCACCCCCGGTGAGACCCCTTCCGTGCTGAAGGTGGTGCGCGACCAGCGCAAGACGATCATCGTTGCGCTGGTCCTGGCTGTTGCGGCGTTCTGGATCGCCGGCCAGCTCGACGAGTGGAGGCTCGCCACCGCGATCGCCATGGGCGTCGGACTGGGCCTGCTCAACCACCTTGCCACGGAGTACTGGCTGCTGCGGATCATCGTCGGCGGCCACCAGCCCACCCGAGCGACGATGATCCGCTCGACCCTCGTCCGCCTGTTGGTCCTCACCGTGGTCGCCGTGTCGCTCGCCGTGGTGTGGTGGCCCGAGGGGATCGGGCTGCTCCTGGGCCTCGCCGTCTTCCGACTCATCGCCCTGGTGATGACCACCCTCCCGCTGCTGAAGGAGCTGAAGAGCCAATGACCCTGAAGAAGGTCAGCAACGGCGCGCTGGTCCTCGCCATCGTGTCCTTCGTCGTCGGGGTCGTGTGGACCACGACCGGCGAGAAGGGCCCGAAGTCCGAGATCCACATCGGTGAGCACAAGACCGCGGACTGGCCGCTCGTCGGGACCGTGCACGTCGACACGATCATCTCGACGCTCGTGGCCGGTGCGATCGTGCTGCTCCTGGGCTTCCTGGCCCGGCGCGCACTCACCCGGGATCCCGACGACCACGTGCCGACCAAGCTGCAGCTGCTCTGGGAGACGATCGTCGGACAGGTCAACAGCCAGGTCGAGGACAACCTGGGCAAGGTGCACCCCTACGCCGCCCCGCTGGCGATCTCGCTCTTCTTCTTCATCCTGATCGCCAACTGGATCGAGCTGCTGCCGCTCAAGGTCAACGAGTCCGACCACCTGCTGTCCGTCCCGACCGCCGACACGAACCTGACCTACGCGCTGGCCGGGGTGACGATCATCAGCGTCTGGGCCTACGGCATCCGGCAGAAGGGCCTCCGCGGCTACCTCAAGCACTTCTTCGAGCCGTTCCCGGTGATGTTCCCGCTCAACCTGCTCGAGGAGCTGATCAAGCCGATCACCCTGGCGCTGCGACTCTTCGGCAACATCTTCGCCGGCGGAATCATGCTGGCGCTGATCGGCCTGATGCCGTTCTACATCGCCTGGGCCCCGAACTTGCTCTGGAAGGGGTTCGGCGGCGCGATCGCCGTCATCCAGGCCTTCATCTTCGCGCTGCTGACCGTGCTCTACTTCGCGATGGCCGGACAGGGTCACGGCGACGAGCACGACGAGCACGACGAGCACGACCCCGCCGACTCGAAGGAAGAGAAGGCACCAGTACCAGTGGGATGACCCGCCGGGTCCCCCACGACAGAGGTAATCCGAGCGTCCTCGCGGCGCACAAAGTTGAGGAGAAAAGTTCATGGCAGCAGAAGGTTCAGTCGAGCTGGCCGGTGCCTTCATCGGTGGCGGCATCGCACTTGCCGGTGGCGCGATCGGTGCCGGTGTCGGTGACGGCCTCGCCGGTGCGTCCTACATCGAGGGTGTTGCCCGCCAGCCAGAGGCCCAAGGTCGCCTCCAGACCATCTTCTTCCTGACGGTGGGTCTGGTCGAGGCGATGTTCTTCATCAACCTCGCGTTCATGGCCCTGTTCGTGTTCGTGCTCGGCGCCTCGTAATCATGGCGTTGACGCCACTGCTGGCGCCTCTGGCGCAAGCCGCAGAAGAGGAAGAGGGGACCAGCAACTTCCTGGTCCCCAACGGCACCTTCTTCATCGAGCTGGCAGCCTTCCTGCTGCTGTTCTTCCTGCTCACGAGGTACATCATCCCGTTCATCAACGGGGCGATGACGCGTCGGCAGGAGGCCATCCGCGAGGAGTTCGCGGAGCTCGAAGCGTCCAAGAAGGCGGCTCGGGAGGCCGAGGAGGAGTTCAAGGCGCAGATCGCTGACGCGCGTCAGGAGGCAGCGCGGATCCGCGAGGAGGCGCGCGAGCAGGGAGCGACGATCATCGCCGAGATGCGGGAGCAGGCCCAGGCCGAGTCCAACCGCATCGTCGAGCACGCCAGTGCCCAGATCGACGCCGACCGCAAGGCGGCGCTCGCGTCGCTGCGCGCCGAGGTCGGCACGCTGGCCACGGCGTTGGCTGAGCGGATCGTCGGTGAGAGCCTCGAGGACGACGAGCGCAGCGGCCGCGTGGTCGACCGCTTCCTCGCTGACCTCGAGACCCTGGAGGCCTCCGAGGCGGCGGCACGGCAGGACGGTGCCGTGTGATGCTGCGGGGACCCTCGGCTGACGCGTTCGGCGAGCTGGAGCAGAAGCTCCGCTCGTCGGGAACGCAGGCTGACGCCGCGTCGACGGGCCAGGAGCTCTTCGGCGTCGTGGCAGTGCTCCGCAGCGAGCCTGCCCTGCGTCGCGTCGCCACCGACTCGTCCGTGGAGGGGGAGGCCAAGGCCGACCTCGTGGGGAACATCTTCGGGTCGACCCTCGGCAAGCACGCGCTCGACCTCCTGGTCGACGCCGTGCACCGCCGGTGGACGGTGTCGTGGGACCTCGCCGACGCGCTGGAGCAGCTGGCCGTCATCGCGCTGGTCCGCTCCGTGGGCAAGGACGGCAACAGGATCAGTGACGAGCTGTTCGCGGTCGTCCGGCTGCTCGAGTCGCACCCCGAGCTCCGCTCGGCCCTGTCGGATGCCTCGCGCACCACGCAGGACCGCAGCGCACTGCTGACGGATCTGCTGGGCAACCAGGTGCTGCCGGCCACGGCCTCGCTCGTGGAGCAGGCGATCACCGGCGGCAAGGGCAACGTCGAGAAGGTCCTCAGCGACTACCAGCGGGTCGCCGCCGCCGCCCAGGACGAGATCCTGGCCGTGGTGCGCACGGCTCGCGAGCTCGGCGACGACGAGCTCCGCCGGCTCTCGAAGGCCCTCGGCAAGCAGTACGACACCACCGTGCACCTGCACGTGGTCGTCGACCCCGACCTGGTCGGCGGACTGCGGATCGAGATCGGCGACGACCGCATCGACGGCACGATCTCCAGCCGGATCGACGACGCCCGTCGTCGCCTCGTCGGCTGACCAAGCAAGCTTCAGACCAAGCGAACCTCAGACCAGCGAACTCAGCGAAGACAGAAGAGAGTAGGGACGAAATGACGGAGCTCACGATCCGTCCGGAGGAGATCCGCGACGCGCTCCAGAAGTACGTCGCGGACTACAAGCCCGCGGCCGCCAGCAAGGAAGAGGTCGGCACGGTCGCCGAGGCCGGCGACGGCATCGCCCGGGTGTCCGGACTCCCCTCAGCCATGGCCAACGAGCTCCTCGAGTTCGAGGACGGCACGCTCGGCCTCGCCCTGAACCTCGACACCCGCGAGATCGGTGTCGTCATCCTGGGTGACTTCGACAAGATCGAGGAGGGCCAGACGGTCCGCCGTACCGGCGAGATCCTCTCGGTCCCCGTCGGCGACGGCTTCATGGGCCGCGTCATCGACCCGCTCGGCACCCCGATCGACGGGCTCGGCGAGATCGAGTCCGACGAGCGCCGGGCGCTCGAGCTCCAGGCGCCGTCGGTGATGCACCGCAAGTCGGTGCACGAGCCGCTCGCGACCGGCATCAAGGCGATCGACTCGATGACCCCGATCGGCCGCGGCCAGCGCCAGCTGATCATCGGTGACCGCGCGACCGGCAAGACCACGATCGCCATCGACACGATCATCAACCAGAAGCAGAACTGGGAGTCCGGCGACCCGGAGAAGCAGGTTCGCTGCATCTACGTCGCCATCGGTCAGAAGGGCTCGACCATCGCCTCGGTGCGTGGCGCCCTCGAGGAGGCCGGCGCGCTGGAGTACACCACGATCGTCGCCTCCCCGGCCTCGGACAGTGCGGGCTTCAAGTACCTCGCCCCCTACACCGGCTCGGCCATCGGCCAGCACTGGATGTACGACGGCAAGCACGTCCTGATCGTGTTCGACGACCTGACCAAGCAGGCTGAGGCCTACCGCGCCGTGTCGCTGCTGCTGCGCCGCCCGCCGGGCCGTGAGGCCTACCCGGGTGACGTGTTCTACCTGCACAGCCGTCTGCTCGAGCGGTGCGCGAAGCTGTCCGACGACCTGGGCGCGGGCTCGATGACCGGCCTGCCGATCATCGAGACCAAGGCCAACGACGTGTCGGCCTACATCCCGACCAACGTCATCTCGATCACCGACGGTCAGATCTTCCTGCAGTCGGACCTGTTCGCGTCCAACCAGCGCCCCGCGATCGACGTCGGTGTGTCGGTGTCCCGCGTGGGTGGTGCGGCCATGACCAAGGCGATGAAGGCCGTGACCGGTTCGCTGAAGGTCGACCTCGCGCAGTTCCGCGCGATGGAGGCGTTCGCGATGTTCGCCTCGGACCTCGACGCCGCGTCGCGCCAGCAGCTCGACCGCGGTCAGCGCCTGATGGCGCTCCTCAAGCAGCCGGCCTACTCGCCGTACCCGCTCGAGGAGATGGTGGTCTCTCTCTGGATCGGCACCACGGGCCGCCTGGACAAGGTCCCGGCCGACGACGTGCTGCGCTTCGAGCGCGAGTTCCTCGACTACCTGCGCCGCTCGCACGACGGGATCCTCTCGACGATCCGTGAGTCGCAGAAGTTCGAGGACGACACCAACAGCTCGCTCGAAGAGGCCTACGACTCCTTCCTCGACCAGTTCGAGACCTCGGAGGGTGGTTCGATCAAGGTCGGCCACGAGCCCGAGGCCGAGGCGCTGGAGGACGAGGACCAGGAGCAGATCGTCAAGCAGAAGCGGGGCTGACCCATGGCCCTGTCGGTGCGTGAGTACCGCGCGCGGATCAAGTCGACCGAGTCGATGAAGAAGATCACGCGCGCCATGGAGCTCATTGCCGCGTCCCGCATCATCAAGGCGCAGCAGCGGGCCCAGTCGGCCGCGCCCTACGCCCGTGAGCTGACCCGAGCCGTCTCGGCGGTGGCGACGTACTCCAACGTCGACCACCCGATGACGCGTGAGCCGGAGAACCCCAAGCGGGCCGCCGTCCTCATCGTCACGAGCGACCGGGGTCTCGCCGGTGCCTACTCCTCGAGCGTCCTCAAGGAGTACGAACGCCTGGTCGAGATGCTCAAGGACGAGGGCAAGGAGGTCGACGCCTACATCTGCGGACGCAAGGGCGAGGCCTACTTCAAGTTCCGGGGCCGCAAGGTCCTCAAGAGCTGGACCGGCTTCTCCGACCAGCCCTCGTACGACGTCGCCAGCGACGTCGGCCGCTCGCTGATCGAGGCGTTCCTCAAGGAGCAGGACGACGACGACTCCGTCGACGAGGTGCACGTGGTCTACACGCGGTTCCGGTCGATGATGTTGCAGGAGCCCACCGCGGTGCGGCTGCTGCCGCTCGAGGTGGTCGAGGGCGAGGAGAAGGCGGAGTCCGACGAGGTCCTGCCGCTCTACGAGTTCGAGCCCTCGGCCGAGCACGTTCTCGACGGGCTGCTCCCGCAGTACGTCCAGAGCCGGATCTTCTTCGCCCTGCTGCAGGCGGCTGCCTCCGAGCTCGCCGCCCGCCAGAAGGCGATGAAGTCCGCGACGGACAACGCCGACGAGCTGATCAAGAAGTACACCCGAATTGCCAACCAGGCCCGCCAGGCCGGCATTACCCAGGAAATCAGCGAGATCGTCGGTGGCGTCAACGCGCTGGCCGACGCCACCGCCGGGAGTGAGTGAGAGCTATGACTGCGACTATTGACGAGACTGAAGAGACCACGGGACAGGCCGGCGGAGTGGGCCGGATCGCTCGAGTGATCGGCCCCGTGGTCGACATCGAGTTCCCCTCGGACTCGATGCCCGCGATCTACAACAAGCTCGAGACCGAGCTGGAGCTCAGCGGTGAGGCCAAGGTCCTGTCGCTCGAGGTGTCCCAGCACATCGGTGACGGCATGGTCCGCGCCATCTCGCTCCAGCCCACCGACGGCCTGGTCCGCGGTGCGCAGGTGCAGGACACCGGCGAGCCGATCACGGTGCCCGTGGGTGACGGCACGCTCGGCCACGTGTTCAACACCCTCGGCGAGTGCCTCAACCTCGAGGAGGGTGAGGAGCTCGACGTCAAGGAGCGGTGGGGTATCCACCGCAAGGCGCCGGCGTTCGACCAGCTGGAGTCCAAGACCCAGATGTTCGAGACCGGCATCAAGGTCATCGACCTGCTCGCGCCCTACGTCCTCGGCGGCAAGATCGGCCTGTTCGGTGGTGCCGGTGTCGGCAAGACCGTGCTCATCCAGGAGATGATCGCGCGAGTCGCGAAGGACCACGGTGGTGTGTCGGTGTTCGCCGGTGTCGGCGAGCGCACGCGTGAGGGCAACGACCTCATCGTCGAGATGGAAGAGGCCGGCGTCATCGGTCAGACCGCCCTCGTCTTCGGCCAGATGGACGAGCCGCCGGGCACCCGCCTGCGGGTCGCCCTGTCCGCGCTGACGATGGCCGAGTACTTCCGCGACGTCCAGAAGCAGGACGTGCTGCTCTTCATCGACAACATCTTCCGGTTCACGCAGGCCGGTTCCGAGGTGTCGACGCTGCTGGGCCGGATGCCGTCCGCGGTGGGCTACCAGCCCAACCTCGCCGACGAGATGGGCACGCTCCAGGAGCGGATCACCTCGACGCGTGGTCACTCGATCACCTCGATGCAGGCGATCTACGTGCCCGCGGACGACTACACCGACCCGGCTCCGGCCGCGACCTTCGCGCACCTCGACGCGACGACCGAGCTGTCCCGCGACATCGCGTCGCAGGGCATCTACCCGGCCGTGGACCCGCTGACCTCGACGTCGAGAATCCTCGACGCCCAGTACATCGGGCAGGCGCACTACGACTGCGCCATCCGGATCAAGCAGATCCTGCAGCGCAACAAGGAGCTCCAGGACATCATCGCGATCCTCGGTGTCGACGAGCTCTCCGAAGAGGACAAGATCATCGTGTCCCGCGCTCGCCGGATCCAGCGGTTCCTCTCGCAGAACACCTACGTGGCCAAGCAGTTCACCGGCCTCGAGGGCTCGACCGTCCCGATCGGCGACACCATCGAGGCGTTCAACAAGATCGCCGACGGTGACTACGACCACGTGGCCGAGCAGGCCTTCTTCATGTGCGGCGGTCTGGACGACGTCGAGAAGAAGTGGTCCGAGATCCAGAAGGGTCTGTGAGGTTGCTCCATGGCTGACGACCAGCTGCAGGTGGAGCTCGTGGCCGCCGACCGCACCGTGTGGTCCGGCCAGGCGACGATGGTGATCGCCAGGACGACCGAGGGTGACGTCGGCGTCCTGCGCAACCACGCGCCGCTGCTCTCGCTCCTGGTCGACGGAGTCGTCGAGATCACCCCGGTCGACGGTGACGGCCTTGTCGCCGCCGTCGACGGGGGCTTCCTCTCCGTCGCCAACAACCGGGTCTCGATCCTCTCCGAGTACGCCGCCCTCTCCCATGAGATCGACGTGGACGAGGCGCGGTCGGAGCTGGAGGCCGCGCAGGCCGAGGAGGGCGACGTCGCCGAGGACCGCGCCCGTCGCGCCGAGGCCAGGATTCGCGCCGCCGAGAAGGGCCGCTGAGCGTCTGACCTCCTGATCCTCCCGACCCGGTGGCCCGCTAGGCTGAGCCAACGTGTCGCGTGCGCCCCCTGGGGTGCCGGAGGGAGGGGGCTGGATGCCGCTGTGGCAGTGGCTTCTCGACACCGCCGGTGTCCTGCTCGGCCTGGTGCTGCTCTACGGCATTGCCCTCGTGATCCGTCGCCGGGTGCTCTCGCGCAACGGTGGCACGTTCGAGCTCAGCTACCGCGTCCGGCCCGAGAGGGCCGGACGCGGTTGGCTTCTGGGGCTCGGTCGCTACTCCGGCGACGCCCTCGAATGGTTCCGGATCTTCTCGCTCTCACCTCGCCCCAAGCGCGTGTGGCAGCGCCCCGACCTGACCTATGGCGGTCGACGCGCTCCTGAGGGCGTCGAGCAGGTCTCGCTCTACCCCGACCACGTGGTCGTCTCCTGCACGACGCCGGCCGGTGGCCTCGAGCTGGCGATGGGGGAGTCCTCGCTCACCGGGTTCCAGGCCTGGCTGGAGTCTGGTCCGCCCGGCCCCGCCCGGCTGTGACCGTCCGGGCCGTGGCCCCGGATCGTCGAGCCCGCAACGCTGTCGCCGCCGTCTTCGCGTTGAACGGCTTCTGCTTCGCCGCTCTGGTGACCCGCTTCCCTGACGTCCGGGCAACCCTCGACCTCACCAACGGGCAGCTCGGTCTGCTCCTGCTCGCGATCGCCGCCGGCTCCGTACTCGCCCTGCCCTCCAGCGGCTGGCTGATCGAACGCTGGAGCGCCGCAGCAGTGGTGACCGCCGGCGCTGCCCTGGTCGCGTCCGGACTTGTCGTCGCCGCGGTGGGCACGTCGCTGACCGGCGCCGTCCCGCTCGTGGCGGCGGGGTTCTTCGTGTACGGCGTCGGCACCGGTGTGTGGGACGTCGCCATGAACGTCGAGGGCGCCGCGGTCGAGCAGGCCCTGGGACGGGCCGTGATGCCGCGCTTCCACGCCGGTTGGAGCATGGGCAGCATCGCGGGAGCCGCGGTCGGCGTACCGGTGGCCGTGCTGGAGGTGCCGATGCCTCTCCACCTGTCGCTGGTCGGCCTGCTGTCGTGGGGTCTCGTCGTGGTGGGTTCCCGTGCGTTCCTGCCCTCCGTGTCCGTCGACGACTCCGGACCCCGAGGCCGGTCCGCCTGGCGGGAGCCCAGGACGCTCGCGATCGGGTTGATGGTCCTCGCCTTCGCGCTGACCGAGGGGGTGGCCAACGACTGGCTCGCGCTGGCCCTGATCGACGGTTACGACGTCGAGCGCTGGGTCGGGGTGGCCGGCTTCGCGGCCTTCGTCACCGCGATGACGGTGGGCCGCCTCGGGGGGACCGCACTCCTGGACCGGTTCGGCCGGGTGCCGGTGCTGCGGACCACCGCGCTGGCGGCGATCCTGGGGGTGCTGCTGGTGGTCTTCGGCGGCCATCCCGCGCTCGTCGGCGCCGGCATCCTGGTGTGGGGGCTCGGGGCCTCGCTGGGCTTCCCGGTGGGGATGAGTGCCGCCGCCGATGACCCGACCCGCTCGGCAGCACGGGTCAGTGTCGTCGCCACGATCGGCTACGCCGCGTTCCTCGGTGGCCCGCCGGTGCTCGGTTTCATCGGCGACCAGGTCGGTACGCTCCGGGCGCTGCTCGTGGTCGCCGTCCTGCTGGTGCCGTCGACCCTGGTCGTGCAGGCGGCCCGCGAGCCGACTCGACCCGGCGTCGGTGACAGACGCTGAGGTGGCTCGGGCATCACAGTGCGAGATCCCCGCCGGGGTGCCCACGACGCGTGACATCTTTGTCGCATGAGCGCCAACACCGTCCTCGCCTTCGCTGCCTTGGCGGCGGTGCTGGTCGTCATCCCGGGCCCGGCTGTCATTCTCGTGCTCAAGAGCGCCATGCTGCGCGGGCGTGGATCTGCGCTGCTGACCGCGATGGGCGTTCTCACCGCTCGACCTCATCTGGGCGACAGCCTCCGTCATCGGACTGACCGCGTTGCTGGTCTCGTCCCAGTTCGCCCTCGACGTGGTCCGCGTGGCTGGGGCGGCGTATCTCTTCTACCTCGGGGTGCGTCTGCTGCGCACCCGCGAGTTCAACGTGTCAGTCGAGGCGGAAGCGGGTGGACCGAGCAAGGTCACCCCTGCCCGGGCGTTCGGCGAAGGGTTCCTGTGCGACATGTCGAACCCCAAGACCGTCTTGGTCTACGCCAGCGTGATTCCGCAGTTCCTCAGCGCATCAAGCTCAGGGCTGGACGCCTTTGTCCTGGGTGTGGTTTTCGCGGCTCTGGGATTTGCGGCCTCGGTGTTGTACGCGCTCGTCTTCGGTGCAGCCCGAACGTTGCTCAGCAATGAGCGAATGATGCGCAATGTGCTTCGGTTGGAATGCTCGGGTCGTCGTGGCGCGTCGCTCCATCGCCGACAGGCCGCGCTTGTGCATCAACCATCCGCCGATCACCAGCAGCGCGCCGAAGGCAAGGAACCCGAGGTCCCACGTCAGAGGGGAGCCCACGTCATCGCGAACATGGTGCACGCCCAACAGGTGGTGGTCGATGATGCCCTCGACCAGATTGAAGATGCCCCAGCCCGCTAGAACGAGACCGAAGTGGAAGGCCCAACTCGGGGCAAGGCGAGCCTCGCGCCAGGCCCTGATGGCTGCGATCGAGCCA
Organism: uncultured Actinomycetota bacterium; assembly: GCA_963834235.1. Taxonomy (GTDB): domain Bacteria; phylum Actinomycetota; class Actinomycetes; order Propionibacteriales; family Nocardioidaceae; genus Nocardioides. Next base: position 189,524 of record CAWIAS010000005.1, on the reverse strand, counting down.
GCCAAGAGCAGGAACCACGTTGCCACGTGGAAGAAGCCGTCAGCCAGCGTGTTCGCTTCGAGGCCCGCCACGGTGTCGGTGGGATATCCCTCGACGTGACTCACCATGTGGTGCCACTGAAGTATCTGGTGCAGCACGATGCCGTCTACGAAGCCACCGAATCCGAGACCGTAGAGCAGTCCGGCTGCCCTCGACGGCATCCTCGGCGTGGGTGTCTCTGCGCCCGAATCCATGGTTTGCACGTACCCCCGCGACGCTCCGCCATGCTCGCTCGTCGTCATGAGAGGGCAGTGGCTTCTGTCCTGGGCGGTCCCTGGAGAACGGCCCGGGCTTGAGTTGGTCGGCCTACTCCAGGGGTGGCGGAGGCCGGGGGCTGGTCAGGCGTTCGCGGGTGGCGCCGGGTGGGGGGTGGAACTCTGTGTGTCCGGCGGGGTCGAGGGTGACTTGCCAGGGTCCGGAGTGGACGAGGCGGTGGTGGTGGCCGCACAGGAGCAGCAGGTTGGCGAGGCTGGTGGGTCCGTGGTCGATCCAGTGGATGACGTGGTGGGCGTGGCACATCAGGGGTGGGCGTCGACATCCCGGGAAGCGGCAGTGCTGGTCGCGGGCGACGAGGGCTTTCCAGATCGCGGGGGTGACGAGCCGGCGGAGCCGGCCGACGTCGAGGACCTCGCTGCGGGTGCCCAGGACGACGGGGATGACCTCGGCGTCGCAGCAGATCCGGCGCAGGGCGCCAGCGGGGAGGTCGAGGCCGTCCTCGGTGGTGGCCCGGCCGGCTCCGGTGCGGAGGGTGTCGAGGTCGATGGTGATCATCACCCGGGGCGTGGCGCCGTGTTGGTCCGGCAACAGGTCGGCGGTCTGGGCGCGTCGGCAGAGCTCGGTGAACGCGTCGAGCATCCGGGCGCCGTGGTCGCGGGGGTCTCGGCCGTCATGCCCACAGCCGGGGGTCTGGCAGGTGACGGGGTCGCAGGCCGGCTGGGCTGGTGGGGACGGGGGCGGCCAACGGCATCAGGGTGGACCGCATCAGGGCGGCGTCCTCGGCGGAGCAGCGGCCTTTGATCCAGGCGCCGCCGCACTGGTCGGGGGTGATGGAGAGGTGGCGGCCGTGGTGGGCGGCGCGGGCTTCGCGGTCCAGGGCCTGCTCGTCGGCGCGGTCCTGGCCGTCGGGGTCGATGACGGCCCAGAGGTGTCGCCCGGCCTTGGTGAGCTCGGAGGCGTTGAGGCGTTTGGCCTCGTCGAGCATCACCTGGACGGCTCGTTGCCGGTCACAGGAGTTGGGCAGGGTGTCGACGGCGCGGGTGATCACGCCTGCCTTGGTGGTGGAGAGCCAGCCGTGGGCCATGGCCTCGGCGACGGGTGTGAAGAGGTCCTGGGTCAGGGTGGTGGCGAGGCGGACGAGCTGGGGGCCGGTGCCGAGGTGGCCGCCGGTCACGGCGGTGAGGAAGTCGCGGGTCGAGGCCCATCCTTCGGCCTTGACGGCGTTGGTGGCCTCGAGCTCGGCGGTCACGGTGAGCTCGAGGGCGTCGAGGGTCGACTTGAGGGACTCGATGGCGACCACGGTGTCGGTGAGCTCGCTGGCGGGGCGTGCGGCCCACAGGGTCTGGGCGAGCTCGCTGACCTGTCCGCGCACACCGTCCAGCACCGCGGCGGCGCCGCCGGTCGGCTGGTGGTGGGTGGTGCTGGTCATGGAACTCAGTCAAGCACCGACCCACCGACATTTTCGAGCACCTGTTCGAGTCCTGTGGACAGGAATGTCTCTTCCGGTACGGGGCATGCTGGGGCCATGCTCGCCCGCGTCGTGCTGGTCCACGGAAGCCGGTTGTCCGGCGCGCAGTGGACACCACAGCTGCCGCGGCTGACGCCGTACGTCGACCCCGTCGCGGTCGACCTGCCCGGCCACGGGGCCAGGGTGGGGGAGAAGTTCACGCTCGACCGGTGCGCCGACGTCGTGCAGGACGCCGTCGACGCAGCGCCGGCCGGGACACCGGTCGTCGTGGTCGGCCACTCGCTCGGTGGCTACGTCGCCATGTTTCACGCGGCCCGGCACGCAGACGGCCTGGCCGGTCTCGTGCTCGCGGACTGCAGCGCGGATCCGGTCGGGCCTGGAGCCGCCGTCTACCGCGGGGTCGCCGCCCTCACCGACCGAGTCGGTGAGGAGCGGATGCGGGAAGTGACGTTCCGCTTCCTCCGTCGCCGCTACCCGCCCGAGGTGAGCGAGCCGATCATCGCCGGTGGCTACTTCGCCGGAGCGACCGGCGCCGCCTGGCGCGAGGTGATGATGCGATGCCGACCCGGGCTGCTCACCCGGGTGCGGTGTCCGGTGCTGCTGCTCAACGGTCAGTACGACCAGTTCCGCCTGGGGGAGCGTCGGTTCCGCCGGGCATGTCCGCACGCCCGCTCCGAGGTGCTGCCGGGCGCGACCCACCTGGCCGGCCTCGACCGCCCGCAGGCCTTCGCGGAGGCGGTGCTCCGGTTCGTGCGCGAGGTGACCTGACGCTCAGCCCTGGCCGCGCTCTCCACCCGGCACCCACAGGACGTCGCCCGTCTCCCGGTTCGCATACCTGGCCAGGATGAACAGCAGGTCCGACAACCGGTTCAGGTAGGTGATCGCCAGGACGTTCATGGTGTCGGCGTGCTCGGCGTGGGCCGCCCAGGCCGACCGCTCGGCCCGTCGTACGACGGTGCGCGCGACGTGGAGGTGGGCGGCGGCGACGCTGCCGCCGTTGAGGATGAAGGACCGCAGCTTCGGCAGGTGCTCGTTGTAGGCGTCGCACCACTGCTCGAGCCGGTCGACGTAGTCCTGCTCGATCCGCAGCGGCGGGTACTCGGGGTCGGGCACCACCGGGGTGCAGAAGTCGGCGCCGACGTCGAAGAGGTCGTTCTGGATGTGCGTCAGCACCTTGAGCACGTCGTCGTCGAGGCCGCCGTGGGCCAGCACCACCCCGAGGTTGGCGTTGGCCTCGTCGACATCGGCGTACGCCTGCAGGCGGAGGTCGGTCTTCGTCGTGGTGCTCATGTCGCCGAGCTTGGTCTCCCCGCCGTCGCCGGTGCGGGTGTAGATGCGCGTGAGGTTGACCATGCGATCAGGCTAGTGCCCGTAGGTTCGGGAGCATGTGGCACTCCCGGACGAGCTCGGCCTGCCTGGTCGCCCTGCCCGGACTGGTGCTCGCATCGGCCGGGCTGCTGCACCCTCACCACCTGACCTCGGCCACGGCCGAGCGCTGGTGGATGCTGCACGTGGCCGGCCTGGTGGTCTTCCCGCTCGTGGGCCTGGCTCTGGCCGGCCTCGTGCGCGGGCGAGTCGACCCGGTCGCCTGGCTGGTCCGGGTCACGGCGTACCTCTATGCGACCTTCTACACCGCCCTCGACGTGGTGAGCGGAATCGCCGCCGGGTACGTCACCGACCGGCTGGGGCCCGGCGTGGACCGCCCCGAGGAGGTCTCGCTGCTCTTCCGGATCGGTACGCCACTGGGTGAGGTGGGCTCCTACGCACTGATCGCCTGTGGGGTCCTGCTCGCGGTCGACCAGGTGCGTCACCACGGCCCGGCCGCCGGGCCAGGGGTCCTGCTGGTCGCGGGCGCCTGGCTGGTGCACAGCGATCACATCTTCGCGCCCGAGGGGGCCGTCGGCATGCTCCTGATCGGTCTCGCCACCGGCTGGCTGACCTGGGTGGCAGGCGACCCCCGTCGGGCGACACGAATTTCCTCGAGCCGGGGAGCAACCCTTTGAGTGTGTCCGGCGTCATAGTGGGTACGAGGAGCGCAGTTCCACGTGGTCGACGACAGCCCGGAGAACCTCGGTCTCCGGAGGACGGGGCGAACCATGGACATCCTGACCGATGGCCCGACGCTGGTGCTCAGCGGTGACTTCGACGTGCGCAGCACGATGGAGGTCCGGACGGCCATCTACGAACACCTCGAGGGGCACGACGCGGACGTCGTCGTCGACCTCACCGACGTGGACTCCGTCGACCTGACCGCACTGAAGGTGCTGGCCGTCGCCACCCGTGAGGCCAGCCGGGCCGGACACCACCTGGTCCTCCGCGGCTGTGGACCGGCCGTCCGCAGGCTCCTGCACATGTCGCGGCTGATGCGCGTCGTCGAGCTCGAGCGCGAGGCCGCCAGCGCCTGAGCGCCCCGGCACCTGTTGGACATCCCACACACGAGACCGGTTACCTCCGGGTAGCCGACGTCCTACGCTTCGGAGCATGAGCGAGAAGGACCGCCCCGAGAAGGACCGACCGTGGGTGATGCGGACGTACGCCGGTCACTCGACCGCCGCCGCCTCGAACGCGCTGTACCGCACCAACCTGGCCAAGGGGCAGACCGGGCTGTCGGTCGCGTTCGACCTCCCCACCCAGACCGGCTACGACCCTGACTCGCCGCTGTCCCGCGGTGAGGTCGGGAAGGTCGGGGTCCCGGTGCCTCACCTGGGTGAGATGCGGAAGCTCTTCGACGACATCCCGCTGACCACCATGAACACCTCCATGACCATCAACGCCACCGCGATGTGGCTGCTGGCGATGTACCAGGTGGTGGCGGAGGAGCAGAACCCCGACCTCGCCCCCGAGCAGGTGGCGGCCCAGCTGGCCGGCACCACCCAGAACGACATCATCAAGGAATACCTCTCCCGCGGGACCTACGTCTTCCCGCCGGAGCACTCCCTGCGCCTGATCAGCGACATGATCGCCTACACCGTCCATCAGGTACCCAAGTGGAACCCGATCAACGTCTGCAGCTACCACCTCCAGGAAGCGGGGGCGACGCCGACGCAGGAGCTCGCCTACGCCCTGTGCACCGCGATCGCGGTGCTCGACCAGGTGAAGGCGTCCGGACAGGTCTCCGAGGACGACTTCGAGAAGGTCGTCGGCCGGATCTCCTTCTTCGTCAACGCGGGGGTCCGGTTCGTCGAGGAGACGTGCAAGATGCGCGCCTTCGTCGAGCTCTGGGACGAGATCACCCGCGAGCGCTACGGCGTGCAGGACCCGAAGATGCGCCGCTTCCGCTACGGCGTCCAGGTCAACTCGCTCGGCCTGACCGAGGCCCAACCGGAGAACAACGTCCAGCGGATCGTGCTCGAGATGCTCGGTGTCACGCTTTCCAAGAATGCTCGCGCACGCGCCGTCCAGCTCCCTGCCTGGAACGAAGCTCTCGGTCTCCCGCGGCCGTGGGACCAGCAGTGGTCACTGCGGCTGCAGCAGGTGCTCGCTTTCGAGTCCGACCTGCTCGAGTACGACGACATCTTCGACGGTTCGACCGTGATCGAGGCCAAGGTGCGGGAGCTGGTCGAGAGTGCTCGGGCCGAGATGGACCGGGTCCAGGCAATGGGGGGCGCGATCGCCGCCGTCGAGTCCGGCTACATGAAGCAGGCGCTGGTCTCCGCTCACGCCTCGCGCCGTGGCCGGATCGAGTCCGGCGACGAGAAGATCGTCGGGGTCAACATCTACGAGACCACCGAGCCCTCCCCGCTGACCGCCGACCTCGACGGCGCGATCATGGCGGCTGACCCGCAGGCCGAGCGCTCTGCGCTGACCTCCGTGGAGGAGTGGAAGGCGGAGCGTGACCAGGACGAGGTCACCGCAGCGCTGACGGCGCTCGCCGAGGCCGCGAAGACCGACACGAACCTGATGGCCGCGACGCTGGTGGCCGTCCGCGCGGGCGCCACCACCGGTGAGTGGGCCGGCACGCTGCGAGAGGTCTTCGGCGAGTTCCGGGCGCCCACGGGCGTCTCCGGGGCGGTCGGGGTCGCCGAGGCCGGCGCCGAGCTGACCGCCGTACGCGACCGGGTGAGGGCCACGAGCGACGAGCTCGGAGGGCGGCTGCGGCTGCTCGTCGGCAAGCCCGGGCTCGACGGCCACTCCAACGGCGCGGAGCAGGTCGCGGTGCGTGCCCGTGACGCCGGCTTCGAGGTCGTCTACCAGGGGATTCGGCTGACGCCCGAGCAGATCGTGGCCGCGGCGGTCGCCGAGGACGTCCACTGCGTGGGCCTCTCGATCCTCTCCGGCTCGCACATGGAGCTGGTGCCCGACGTCCTGGACGGCCTGCGGCAGGCCGGGCTCGAGGACGTCCCGGTGATCGTCGGCGGGATCATCCCCGACTCCGACGCCCGCAAGCTCAGGGAGCTCGGCGTCGCCGGCGTCTACACACCCAAGGACTTCGGCCTGACCGAGATCATGGGCGGGATCGTCACCGTCATCCGGGAGGCCAACGGCCTCGCTGGTTGAGGCTCTGCCTCCGTGCGGGGGTTTCGAGGCTCGTCGCCGGGGCTCCTCGCACCTCAACCAACGGCACCTGAACCAGCGGCGTTGGTCACCAGCCCATCGTGCCCGGTGCGCCCTTGAACGGCCCGACCACCCGGTCGGTCACCCAGCCTCCGTAGAACCCACCGACCTGCGCCCGCACGGTCTCGCCGGCCACGGTGCACTCGTCGACCAGTCCGGGCATGACGGCCACGTGGTCGACGATCGCCAGGAACCCGTCGGTCGGGTCGGCGTACGTCCATGCGGCGCGCGTCGCCGTCCTCGCTGGGGTGACCAGGTCGAAGTAGCTGGCCCGTCCCTTCCACTCGCAGAAGGTCGAGCCGGCCGTAGGTCGCAGGACGCCGTCGGCGAAGGCCGAGGCGGGCAGGTAGTAGGTCGGCGGGTGGCTGGTCTCCAGAACGCGGTACGACGACCGGGTGCTGGCCACGACCTGGCCACCGAGCCGGACCTCGACCAGCTCGTCGCTGGGCTCCACACGTGGTGGACGGGGGTAGTCCCAGACCGACTCCTGGCCGGGCGCGGGTGTCTCTCGCTTCACGCTGTCACGGTACGGGCGCCACCCTGACTCGGTGCCCCGGACTCGTCTAGCCTGCCCGGATGAGCGATCTCCAGTGCGCCGCCCGGGTCTTCGTCGCCCGGCACGGCGAGGCCGACTACGAGACCGAGCTGCTCACCGGCGACGGCGGCAGCCTGAGCGACCTGGGCCGCGAGCAGTCCCGCCGACTGGGGGAGTCGATGCGCGGCGAGCGGATCGCCCACGTGTGGACGAGCTCGCTCGCACGTGCGGTGCAGACCGCCGAGATCGCCGCCGCTGTCCTGGGGTGTGGCGTCACGGTCCGCGAGGGGCTGCGCGAGTTCGGGGTCGGTGTGCACGCGGGCGCCCCGCCCGAGCCCGACCCGTTCTGGCCGACCATCGAGCGATGGGTGGACGGCGACCTGTCCGCCCGGATCGAGGGCGCGGAGTCGGGAGCCGAGGTGGTGACGCGGATGGCTGGCGTGCTCGAGGAGATCGCCGATCTGAGCCGGGGCGAGGCGGTCCTCGTCATCAGCCACGGCGGCGCCATGTGCGTGTCACTCTCGGCGCTGGCCCGGAACCTGGATGCGCGCTTCCCGCTGGGCCGGTCGCTCCCCAACGCCGGGGTCGTGGCGATGGAGGGGGACGACGCCGGGGGCTGGCGGGCGAGGTCGTGGGCGGGCGAGGACGTGGCGAACCCCACGCGAGTGGATTAGGTAAGGCAAGCCTTAGGGCGTGTTATCGTCCTGTTCGTGTCCAAGGCCAAGGGCAAGGTCAAGAGCCTGCCGAAGTCGAAGTGCTGCGTGTCGAAGGATCGATGCAAGCGGTGCCCGATTCGCATGCTCAAGGAAGGCACGCTGCCGACCGGGTACACCGTCAAGAAGCGGAAGCTGATCAAGGTGGACGCGACCAAGAAGTCCGGCAAGCAGAAGCTTCCCAAGGCCGCCTGAAATCGAGGAGACCCCCGTGTCCGCAGCCCGTTTCGTCGACCAGCTCAACACCCAGATCGGCAACGAGCTCGCTGCTCACAACCAGTACCTCGCCTGCGCGGTCTACTACGACGCGCTGACGATGCCCCGGATGGCCAGCTTCTTCTACGAGCAGGCACTCGAGGAGCGCGCGCACGCGCTGATGATGGTCCAGTACCTCCTCGACGTCGACGCCGAGGTCCTGATCCCGGGCGTGGATGCTCCGCAGGCGTCGTTCCAGGACGTCGTGGCCCCCGTCGCCCTGGCCCTGGCCCAGGAGAAGCGGGTCAGCGAGCAGATCAACGGCTTGGTCAAGACCGCCCGGGAGGAGTCCGACTTCGCCTCCGAGCAGTTCATGCAGTGGTTCATCAAGGAGCAGGTCGAGGAGGTCGCCACGATGAGCGACCTGCTCGCCGTCGTCACCCGCTGCCGCGACGACCTCGAGGACATCGAGGAGTACGTCGCCCGGGAGAGCGGAGGCGGCGACTCGGACCCGACCTCCCCACGCGAGGCCGGCGCCTGAGCCACGTCAGCCGGGCGGTCGCGAGCTCGCCGTGGACTCCGGGCAGAACGCCTCGCGTGGCGATCCGGTGTGCACCTCTTCGGGGAGCGTCACGGTCACGTCGTCGCTGAAGAGGCCGGCGGACTCGGTGCGGACCACCACCTGGGAGACGAACGAGCCCGCCCGTGCGGAGAGGGACTCGCAACCCCCCATCGTCATGGCGAGCGTCACGTCCTTGGTCTCGCCGGCGCCCAGGCGGACCGCGGTCTCGCCCTCGGGTCCGGTGAGGCCGACGAACGTGAACAGGCGCGGGTCCGGCTGGTCGTCGGCCAGGCCGAGGACCGTGAGCGGGATCCGACCGTCGTTGGCGAGCCGGAACGTGTAGCGGAGGGTGCCGCCGTCGGCGTACCGGACCTGACGGACCGTGCGGTCCGCGATGGTGAACGTCGTCGACGCCTCGGTGCCCTCGACCGACGTCGGGGCCGAGGCGGTCAACGACGGTGTGCTCCGTGCGACCGCCATCCCGCCCACGCCCACGAGGAGCAGGGCGAGGACGGCAAGGAGAGCAGCCCTACGCGCCATGCTCCGTGCCGCGCCGGCGACGCAGCCCGGCCAACAGGACGACGAGACCGGTCGCGGCGATGACGGGCGCAGCGATCAGGTTGTCGGAGTCCTGGTCGGCGGTGGTCGAGGAGGCGTCCGCACCCTTCTCCTCGGGGTTCTCCGGGTCGTCGAACCACTCGCAGCCCGGGGGGTGACGGAAGTCGGGATCGTTGCGGTCGTACTCGCTGCAGCTCAGGAAGCCGGCGTCCTTGACCGGAGCGCCCGGCGTGAAGAACGAGCCTCCGTCGGCGCAGGACAACGGCGGGACGGTGAAGTTGTCGGTCTGCTCGCCCCGGGAGTAGACGTTGTCCTCCCAGCAGCTGCCGTCACCCTGGTCGTCCCACCAGTGGTCGAGGCCGTTGTGCAGGATCGTGCCGTCCGGCGCGATGCCCATCTTGTTGCTGACCGTGTGGTTGTGGTGTGACGTGTCGTTCTGGAGCGCGGGGTCGTGCTCGTCGCGCAGCGCGGCCGGCACCCAGAACTGCATGGTGCCGTAGCGCCAGTTGTCGTAGATCCAGTTGTGGTCGGTCGAGTTGAAGTTGCCTCCGGCGATCAGGACACCGGTGCCGACGGGAGTCGGGACGACCGGGCAGACGGTGCCGTTGATGTAGCCGCGCTTCTTCATCGGCTTGGCGCAGACGCCGGTGTCGACGTACTTGGTGTAGTAGTTCGAGTTGTTCGAGTAGATCCGGTTGTGGTTCCAGCGGGCGTGGTCCTGCGGCAGGCCCGGGTGCCCCGGGAACAGCGAGTCGGTCGCGATGCCTGTGGCGTTGTCGTAGAAGTCGTTGTGGTGCGCCCAGATCGAGTTGCCGGCCGTGCCGGAGTAGCCCAGCGTGTTGTCGTGGCTCTTGTTGTTGCGGATCTCGATCGCGTAGCGGGTGACCTCGAGCTCCTCGTTGTCGGCGTTGAGGTCTGAACCGGATCCTGGGTAGATGCCCGAGTCGCCGTTGTAGTAGGCGTCGGAGTTCTCGATCAGCCCGTGGTCGGACGCAAAGGCGAGAATGCCGTACTCGTCGTTGCCGCGGGCGGTGACCCGGTCGATCAGGAAGCCGTCGGTCTCGAGGACGTAGACGGCGTTGAACTCGGCCTGCTCGACCGTCAGGTTGCGCACCACGGCGCCGCCCGCGCGGTCCAGACGGATCGCGTTGAGCCGCTGGAACCGGTTGTTGATGCGGACGTCCGTCATCTTCTTGCCGGTGCCGACGATCTGGGTTCCGCAGAACTTGCTGTCACACGAGATCGAGTCGTTCTTGGGCGTCTTGTCCCCGAAGACGGAGATGAGGTTCAGGTTGCCGTGGCAACGTCGCTGGTCGGAGTAGGACAGCGCGATCGGGTCTGAGGTGCCGTCGTCTCCGTCAGCGACCGCACCGGTGTCCGGGGACGACAGGCTGCCGATGTACTCGGCACCGTCGACGAGCGGGTCGTCGGAGCTCGTCTCGAGGTGGGAGCAGTAGTGGCTCCGCTTCTTCTTCGCCCACTTCTGCTCCTGGTAGACACCCGGGAGCACGTAGACGGAGGTCTTGCGCCGCTTGATCGTGTTGACCGCGCTCTGGATCGAGCTGAACGAGCAGTCCTCGAGGAGTCGCTCACTGCGCGTCTTGGCCTTGCCGTCGGGCAGGGCGGCGATGCGACGATCGGAGTCCGGCTTGCAGACCACGCGCTGCCTCGGGTTGTCGTAACCGAGGAAGGAGGGAGTCTTGCCGGTGCCGTCCGGGAACTCGGCGGGGCGCTCCTCGTGGGCGGAGGCCGTGACCGAGAGGGCGGACAGGACAAGGGCTGGCGCCACCACCATGGCAAGGGCAACGCGCGCGGGTCGGAGCATCCGAGATCCTTTCGTCGAGGCCTCAACGAGGTGACTGTAAGGCAAGTTACGCGCGAGTAGGCGACACTCTGGCCATGAGGTGCGACGGATGAGGATCTGCGTGGTCGGGGCCGGCGTCATCGGCCTGACCTGCGCCGTCCAGCTGCTCGAGGCCGGCCACCGGGTCGACGTGGTCGCGCGGGACCTCCCGCTGGAGACCACGTCGGCCGTCGCCGCTGCGCTCTGGTACCCCTACCGGGCGCTGCCGCAGGACCGGGTGACGGCCTGGTCGAAGACGACGTACTCCGTCCTCGACGCCATCGCCGACACGGACCCGGACTCGGGGGTGCGGATGGTGGCCGGCACCGAGGTGTTCGGCAGCCGGCAGGCCGAGCCGTGGTGGCGTCCCGCCGTTCCGTCGCTCGACCGGGAGACCGCCCTTCCGCCGGGCTACGCCGATGGCTGGACGTTCGTCACCCCGGTGATCGAGATGCCCGTCTACCTGGCCTGGCTGACCGCGCGGGTGACCGACCTCGGCGGCACGATCACCCGGCTGAACCTGAAGGCGCTGCCGCCCGGCGCGGACCTGGTCGTCAACTGCTCCGGCCTCGGCGCCCGGCTGCTGGGCAGCGACCGCACGGTGGTGCCCGTGCGCGGACAGGTCGTGTACGTCGAGCAGGTCGGGCTCGACCGCTGGTGGCTCGATGCGGCCGGACCCACGTACGTCGTCCCGCGCAGCAAGGACATCGTGGTGGGTGGGACCGACCAGGAGGGGGAGTGGAGTCGGACCCCCTCCGTGGAGTCGGCGACCGCGATCCTGCAGCGTGCCGCACGGCTGGTCCCGGAGCTGCGGGAGGCGCGCGTGATCCGGCACAAGGTCGGTCTGCGTCCGGTCCGGCCGGCCGTGCGCCTCGAACGCGTCAGCGACGTCATCCACTGCTACGGGCACGGCGGCGCCGGCGTCACCCTCAGCTGGGGCGCGGCCGAGGAGGTCGCTGCCCTGGTCGGTTGACCCTCCTGTGTGACCCACGTAACCCGTCGGCGGGTCGCTCGTTTTCCGGAGCAGGGGAGCCACTGGTCACGAAGGAGAGCCATGTCGACGACCTGGCGCGCCGGTTTCACCGCGCTGCTGTTCGGTCTTGCCATCCCGCTGGCGGGCGCTGGTGCCGCTGAGGCGGCCGACGCGCAGTCACCCGATCCGGGCGACAAGCGTGGCGCCGAGGTGGTCAAGGCGGGCTGGTGGTGGCTTGCCAACGAGCCGCCGCCGGAGACGGGGATCCTGGCGGCGCCGCAGCCGCCGACCCCCACGACTCCGAAGGGTGCGATCCCGGTGGGAGCCGTCAACGGCGACCCGGAGAAGGTCTCCGCCCTCGAGGTTCGGCTCAAGGCCGAGACCGGCTCCACGGTGAAGTCCTTCGAGATGGTCCTGCGCGAGAGCGAGGAACCCGGTGCCAACGCGAACGTCGAGGCGGCCAAGGTGCTGGCCTGCCCGGTCACCGAGCTGTTCTGGGCGGACGGCTCCGCGGCGGCCTGGAAGGACCAGCCGACCTACGACTGCAAGGAAGCCTCCGCCAAGGGCAAGCGGACCAAGAAGGGCCTGTGGCGCTTCGACCTGACCGACATCGCTGCCGGCTGGCTCGAGGAGGGCAACGCCGACTCCCGCTCGGTCGTGCTGGTCGAGGACGTCGACGCTCCCGAGTCCTTCCAGCTGGCCCTGGTCGGTCCCAAGGACAAGGGTGTCGGCCTGGCGCTCAAGGCGACGCCGCCGCCCGCGGATGCGGCTGATGACGAAGCGCTGCCCGACAGCGGCTCATCCGGTTCTGGTGGCTCCGGAGTCAGTACAGGTGGTGGCGGCTCCAGCCTCGGCTCCAGTGGCGGCGGCAGCGGGCTCGGTGGCCCCGCACTCGCGCCCGTCGACGACGGTGCCGCCCCGCAGGCGGGCGAGCAGCCCGCTGCCGCGGCCGACGAGTCCCAGGGTGCCCTGGACGCCGCCCCGATGGCCGCCACGCCTGCCTGGCACTCCGGCATCCCGCGCACGGCGTTCCTGATGGCGCCACTCGCGCTCGGGCTCGCCTACCTCATCATGCTCGCGCTCGGACCCGGCGGTGTTCCGGCACCGGCGACCGGGCGGCACGGCGTGAGTCGTGCGCTCGACCGCCTCCGTCAGACTGGTCGCGACCTCAGGGCCGGCCGATGAAGCGCGGCGCGATGTCCACCCGCCTGACCGCGGCCGCCTTCGCTGTCGCGATGCTGGTCACCGCGGGCTGCGGCCAGAAGGCCGGCGTCAACCAGATGTACGCCGGCCCCGGGCAGAAGGGCGCCCAGGCCGGCGGTCTCGCCGGCGGCTCCGGTGACGGATTCGGCGCACCCGGCTCAGGCAAGAACGGCGGTCTCGGCTCCGGCGGCGGCTCAGGGAGCCTCGGTGGTGGATCGGGCTCCGGTGGGTCCGGGGGCTCCGGGAGCGGTGGCGGGGGTCTCGAGGGTTCCGGAGGCTCCGGCGGCTCGGGTGGCGGCGGTGGAGCTGCCGGCGGCAACACCACCGGCGTCACCGACGACTCCATCAAGATCGGCGTGCACGCACCGGTCACCGGTGCGGCCGCGATCCCGCAGGCCTCCTTCGAGCGCGCCGTGGGCGTCTACTTCGACGCCGTCAACCGCAACGGCGGCATCCACGGGCGCAAGGTCGAGGTCCTGTTCGAGGACGACGGCTTCGACCCGAACCGGGCCCGCACCGAGTGCAAGAAGATGGCCGAGCAGGAGGAGGTCTTCCTGCTCATCGGTGGTGCCGGTGCCGACCAGATCGACGCCTGTGCCCGCTACGCGGCTGCGGCCGGCGTGCCCTACCTGTCCGCCGGAGTCCACGAGACGCGTCCGAGCCTGGGCGCCCTGAGCGACCTCCCGACGTACTTCGCGCTGTCCTTGACCTACGAGCAGCAGGTCCCCCTGCTGGCGCGGGTCGTGGGTTCGGAGTTCGACGGGGAGCGGGTGGCGTTGATCGTCGCCGACAACGACAGCCTCGACAACTTCTACGCGCAGGCCGACGCGGCCGTCGGCGACGCGGCCGGCAGCGACTTCGTGCTCTCGCGCCGGATCCCCAAGAACACCACCTCCGACGCTCCCGCCGTCGGCACCGCCATCTGCCAGAGCCAGGCCTCGGCCGTGGTCTGGAACGCCAGCCCGAGCTCGCTGCTCAACGTCGCGAAGTCGATGCCGTGCGAGGTCACCTTCATCGGACCCGGTCTCACCAACGGACTCAACATCGTCACCCAGGTGGGCTGTCCCGATGTCGACGGTGCGTTGTTCTACTCGCCGTTCCCGGGCATGGACGTCATGCGACAGGACGAGGCCTTCGTCAGTGCCTACCGCGAGAAGAACGACGGCGCGAACCCTGACGACATCGGGGCCGCGATCTACGGGCTCGAGAAGCTGGTGGGTGCCATCTTCCAGGCGACCGGCAAGAACCTCAGCCGCGAGTCGTTCATGTCCACCGTCGCCCGGGTGAAGAACTTCCAGACGGGTGTCTACCCGCCCACCAGCTTCAGCTCGAGGTTCGGTGGCACGGCGGCGAACCTGCTCCAGGCCGACTGCGGGCGTTCCGAGTACGTCACCGTCCGCAGGAACGAACGGCCGTGACCGGTACCAGCCTCCCCAACGAGCTCGGGATCGCGCTGGTCACCGGGCTCCTCCAGGGCAGCGTCTACGCCCTGGTGGCCCTGGGCATCGTGCTCGTCTACCGGGCCTCCGGTGTCTTCAACTTCGCCCAGGCGGAGTTCGGCACCACCGGGCTGTTCGCGGCGTACGCCGCCCGGGTGATGTGGGAGTGGAGCTACCCGGCCGCCATCGGCTTCGGGCTCGCCGTGGCCGTGGCGATGGGGCTGCTCACCGAGCGGCTGGTGGTCCATCCGCTGCGCAACGCCTCACGGGTGACCGTGCTGGTCGGCACGGCCGGTGTTGCTCTGGCGGCGGTCGGCTTCCAGTTCTGGCAGTTCAACGAGACGCTGATCATGAGCATGCCGAAGGTCTCCGAAGGCTTCTTCCTCGTGCCGCCGTTCGGGGCTCCGGTCACCGTCCAGCAGCTGATCACGGTCGGGGTGCTGATCGTGGCCTCGATCGCGCTGGCGCTCTTCTTCCGCTCTCCCTCGGGGCTGGCCATCCAGGCCGCGCAGCAGGAGTCGACGGCGGCCGAGCTCGTCGGCATCAGCGTCCGCCGGGTCTCGATGCTGACCTGGGCGATCGCGGCACTGCTCGGTGGTCTGGCCGGCATCCTGTCCGGGCCCAACACCACGTTCACCGCCGGCTTCCTCACCTTCGGGGCCGGCCGGGCCCTGCTGCCCGGCTTCATGGCTGCCGTCCTGGCGGGGATGCGCAGCATGCCCGGTGCGGTCGCCGGCGGCCTCACGGTCGGTGTCGTCGAGCAGCTCGGGACGCTGTCGATGATGATCGAGATCCCGGGCGCCCGCGCGATGCTCCTGTTCGGCTTCCTGCTCGCCGTGCTGCTGATCCGCCCGCAGGGCATCTTCGTCGGACGGGCGGCGACAGCATGAGCACCACCGACCTTCCTCGCAGCGCGGTCGCCGAGGACGACGAGACCACCGTGCTGCCGGCGGTCCCGGCGTCCGTCGAGGGCGAGCCCGACGTCGAGACCCCGGAACCGGCCGGACAGCACAAGGAGTTCCGCCCCGGCACCGGCGGCTGGTTCGCCCGTGGCGTGGTCTGGGCCTTCCTCGCGTGGGTGGTCTTCGCCTTCCCGGTGAACTTCCTGTCCCCGTTCGAGGTCGGCGTCGCCGACATCGACGTCGCCTCACTGGCCGCCATCTACGCGATCGGTGGCCTCTCCCTCAACGTGCTGCTGGGCTACTGCGGCCAGATCTCCTTCGGTCACCAGGCGTTCGTCGGCATCGGTGCCTTCGCCTCGGCCTACGTCGTCACCAACCTCGAGCTCAGCTTCTGGCTGGCGATCGCTGTGGCAGCGGTGCTCGGTGGCCTGCAGGCGGTGCTGCTCGGTGCGGTGTCGCTCCGGCTGACGGGTCTCTACTTCGCTCTGGTGACGCTCGCCTACGGGACGTTCGCCCAGGAGACGCTGTTCGGCATCACCGCCCTGACGGGTGGCGAGGGCGGCAAGCCCGCGCCCCGCCCCGAGTTCTTCGCCAGCGGCTACCGCTACTACTTCCTCTGCCTCGCCTTCCTCGCCCTCGTGCTCTGGCTGGACTGGAGGCTCACCGCGTCCAAGGCCGGCCGGGCGATGGCGGCGCTCCGGGAGAACCCGCGCGTCGCGTCGTCGTACGGCATCAACGTGCGGGCCTACATCCTGGTCGCGTTCGCGGTCTCCGGCCTGTTCGCGGGGATCGCCGGCTCGCTGATCGCGCACCACGACGAGGTGATCGTCGGCAGCTCGTTCGACTTCCGGCTCGCGCTGCTGTTCATCCTGATGACCGTCGTCGGGGGCCTGCGCAACCGCGTGGGCGTCGTCATCGGCTCGGTGTTCTTCGCGCTGCTCGAGGAGGGGGCCCTGGTCAGCATGTTCAACCTCGGCGGCTTCTTCGAGGGCGTCCTCGGCCTGCCCACGGAGTTCATCGCCCTGGTCGTCGGCCCGATCCTGCTGGTGCTGACGCTCACGCTCTACCCGGGGGGCATCGGCCAGCAGGTCGCGCCGATCCGGGGCTGGCTCGCCGGTCGACGGTTCGACCCGCACGCCGGCGGCACCCAGGACGTGGAGGTGTCCGATGTCCGTGCTTGAGATCGACCACGTCAGCATCAACTTCGGTGGCATCAAGGCCCTCCAGGACGTCAGCATCCGGGCGGGGGAGTGGGAGATCGTCGGGATCATCGGCCCCAACGGCGCCGGCAAGACGACCCTCTTCAACTGCATCACCGGCTTCTACACGGCCTCGTCAGGGAGGATCGGCTATCGCGGTCGCGACATCACCGGGCTCCCGGTGCACCAGCGCACCGCGCTGGGGATCGGCCGCACGTTCCAGAACGTCGGTCTGGTCAAGAACGCCACCGTCGCCACCAACCTCGCCACCGCCCAGCACCTGCAGATCAGCTACGACCCCTGGGCCGGCATCGTCGGCAGCCCGGCCACGTTCGCCGAGGAGCGCCGGGTCGCGGAGCGTGGTGACCTGATCCTCGACCTGCTCAAGCTCCGTGACGTCCGGGACGAACGCGTGGCCGACCTTCCTTACGGTGTGCTCAAGCGGGTCGAGATCGCCACGGTGCTCGCCACCGACCCCGATCTCCTGCTGCTCGACGAGCCCGGGTCCGGGATGGGCCCGGAGGAGGCGCACGCGCTGGGCGACATCCTGCTCGACCTGCGCCGCGAGTTCGCCCTGACGGTCGTGATGATCGACCACCACGTGCCGCTCGTGACCCGGGTCTCCGACTACGTCTACTGCCTGAACTTCGGCGAGGTGCTCGCCGAAGGTGCCCCCGACGTCGTCCGCCGGCACCCGGAGGTGGTCCGCGCCTACCTGGGCGAGGACCCCGACGAGCCCGCTCCCGACAGCACCCGCGTCGACCTGGAGCCTGTGCGATGAGCACCCCACGAAACTGCTCGCTGCGCTCGCACTTCCGCGGGGACCCCGCATGACCGCGCTGCTGGAGATCCGCGACCTCGTCGTCGGCTACGGCCCGCACCCGGTGCTGCACGGGGTGAGCTTCGAGGTGCAGGAGGGTGAGGTCTGCGTGCTCCTGGGGCTCAACGGCGCCGGGAAGACGACCACGGTCGGCACCGTCGCCGGCCTGCTCCGACCGCAGTCCGGCCAGGTGCTGCTCGACGGCAAGTCGCTGGCACGCCGCGCGCCGTCCGCACGGGTGCGCCAGGGGATCTCGTTGTGCCCGGAGGGGCGTCGCGTCTTCCCGACCCTCAGCGTGCGCCAGAACCTCCGGCTCGGTGCCTGGAGTCGTCGTCGATCACCGAAGCTGGTGCGCGAGCAGTTCGACCTGGTGTTCGACTACTTCCCCCGCCTCGCCGAGCGCGAGGACCAGGAGGCGGGGACCCTCTCGGGAGGTGAGCAGCAGATGCTGGCCGTCGGCCGGGCGTTGATGTCGAGACCGCGGCTGCTGCTGATCGACGAGGCCTCGCTCGGACTCAGCCCCACGCTGGCCCGCACGGTCTGGGAGGTCACCTCGCGGATCAAGGCCGACGGCACCACGGTGCTGATGGTCGAGCAGAACGCCGGCGCCCTGCCCTTCGCCGATCGCGCACTGATCATGGAGAAGGGCACTCTCGTCCACACCGCTGTGGGCGACGAGATCCGCAACGTCAACCTCCGTGAGGCATACCTCGGAGCTTAGGAGTCACCATGTCGAACCTCTCTCTCCCGAACCTCCCCGGTCAGAACAACCTGGGCAAGCTCGGTGGTCAGCTGGGCGTGCTGCTGTGCCTGCTCGGCTTCCTGGTCATGTTCTTCGGCTGGAACGGCGCGGCCAGCAGCAACTTCGTCCCGTCCCAGTTCCCCTACCTGATCTCCGGTGGCCTCGTCGGCCTCGGGATCGTCGTCCTCGGGTCGGCGCTGCTGCTGGTGCAGAACCAGCGCACCGACCTGGCTCGGCTCGAGGCCGCGGTCGAGCGGGTGGCGCTCGCGGTCGAGCGCCAGGGGGGCGCCGACACCCCGGCCGCCGGCCTGCAGGGGTACGTCGTCGCCGGCGGGTCGTCGTACCACCTGCCTGACTGCACGCTGCCCGAGGCCCGCACCGAGGCGCACATGGTGCCGCTCACCGACATCCCGGGCAGCAACCTCGAGCCGTGCCGCGTGTGCCGCCCGCCGCAGTTCAGCCGTCTGGTCAACGGTGCCGTGGGCCCGACTGCTGCGGTCTAGGACCTGTTCCGCCGGCGGTGGAGCGCGACCACCGCCGGAACCCCGACGGCCAGGCCGGCGAGGGTGCCGAGCAGGGCGCCCCACTCGTCGTCCAGCGAGCGTCCGCCCAACGCGGCCAGGGCGACCAGCACGATCAGTCCCAGGCCGAGCATCGCGTTGAGCATCAGCTCGCGCAGGAAGAGCGCGGAGAACGAGTCGGTCGGCGGCCCGCCATCCGCGTCCAGGGGGACGACCTGGACGACTGCGTCCGCGTTGATCGGGCCGTAGACGTGGGGGAACGCCTGGTCGGCGCCCGGCGGTGTCTCCTCGACCACGGGTGAGGTCAGCCGGTCGGTGTCGATCACCAGCAGCACGAGCGGTTCCGTGACGTCGCGGTAGTAGCGGTCCCGGACACCTTGCCACTGGTCGCCGCGGGAGGCGTGGATGAAACCCTCCTCGGCCAGGGTCCGGCCGAGGGTCGACGTGGTGTAGCTCCCGGTCAGCGCTGCCGACTCCCACTCGGAGCGAAGGGCAAGGTGAAAGATCCGCACCGGCGCAGTCTGTCAGCCCTCTTGTCAGCCCCTTCTGTCAGCGCAGCCGCACCGAGGTGGTGCGCCGGACCACGTCGCTGGTCGGGATCCCGCTGCGGACGACGGCCGCAGCCGAGACCAGCCTCAGCTGGTAACGGCCGTCCGGCAGCTTGAGCTTCGCCGTCCACCGGGACTTCCCGCCGCGCCACACCTTGTCGCGTTGGAGGGTGCGCACGACCTTCGTGCCGCGGAGCACCTGGACCTTCTGCACCAGCCGGGAGCCGGCCGGCATCTTCACTCCGCGGGCCTTGACCACCAGCAAGCGCTTGGTGGCCTTGACGGTGGACAGCTTCGAGCTGGTCTTCTTGAGCAGGTCGGGGGACTTCGGCCGGACCGTCGTGGTGGAGACCAGGTCTCCACCGGCGGACCGGACCTCGACCACCGTCGGCCTGGTGCCGAGCTCGCGCCAGCTCTTGGGCTTGACCAGCATCCGCTCGCCGGGCGCAAGTGCGGTGGACGGCAGGCGCACGGTGCCCGGCAGTCCACCGGTGCCCGTCCTGCCGATCGTCCCGGTGACGGTCGCGGTGGCACCGTCGTTCTCGACCACCACCGGCCCGCTGCCGTCGGGGACCCTGACCTTCAGCTCGTCATTGCCGACACCGCTGAGGTCGAGGTTGATGAGTCGCTGTGCGTTGCCCTTGCCGGACTCCTCGCGGGCGACCTCGACCTCCAGGGCGCCGGCGGCGCCGGCCGGGTCGAGCCACACCGTTCCGGTGCCGGCGTCGCTGCCGATCAGGTCGGTCTGCCCTGACGTGGCCTCGATCCCGTCGACGCGGGCCGCCAGGCCGGGACCGACGAGGCCCTGGCCGTAGGTCCGGGCGTCGGTGTTGGGCACGCTGTAGGTGAGCGGGCCGGTGCCCTCGATGATGAAAGCGACCTGGTGGTCGTCCGGTCCCTGGAGCAGGGGCAGCGTCTGGCCCGGCAACGACCCGGTGCCGTCGGCGCTCAACGTGTTGCCCTCGGCGTCGGTCACCGTGCCGGCGGGTGCGTCGCCGAAGGGGACGATGAGGGAGAGCAGGTCGCTCAGCCCGGTCGGCATGCTCGGGTCCCGCGGCCACTCGCTCATCGGCACCAGCGCCACTGTGGCCCGGCCGCCGCTCCACGGAACGCCGGGGGAGGTCTCGAGGCCGGGGTACGTCCAGTTGCCGGAGCCGTCGAAGTGCAGCGTGCTGCGGTTGAGCCGGTCGAGGTGGGTGCTGCCGTCGGTGTCGGTCTCCTCCGCCATGTCGTAGGGGATGTTGGAGTCGTTGATGTCGACCTCCCACGCTCCGCCGGCCAGCGCCCGGTAGCCGTAGGCGATGACGGCATGCCCGCTGGTGCCGCTCTTGAGGGAGACCATCGCCGGGTTGGTCGGGGAGACCGCGCTGAACCGGCTGCGGAGGATCTCGGCGGGCTGCACGGCGTTGTTGACGAACTCCCGGACCCACTTCTGGATGAACTGGGTGCTGAGCTGGACCGAGTGCCAGCCCGCGATGGTGTTGCGGATCGCGGGTGCCGGCCCGGTCGGACCGGTGAGGTCCCAGGGTGTGGCGGCGCCGGCCGGCGCGTAGGGAGCGATGGGCTCGTGTCCCTTGGCCAGGCGCTGGCCGGTCATCGCGATCCCGAAGCACGACCCGCTGGTCAGCACCGCGTTGGCGATCCTCATGAAGACGTAGGCCAGGGGGTCGATCCAGTCGGTGACGATCGAGCACCCGAAAGGCCAGCACAGGTCGATCGACAGGTTGGTCTCGCCGCGCCCGTAGGTCTTCTGGAGGATGGCGTGGTTCATCGGGTGGTTCGCGTAGTTGTTGACGAACCTGAATCCGGTCGTCCGCCGATTCTCGCGGATATTGACCGCGCCGCTCGCGCCGACCTGGACGCCCGAGGCCTGCACCCGGACCGGTCCGGTCGTAGCGAGCCTCGGCACGGTCAGGGTCACCCTGGTCCGGTCGGCGTTGTAGGCGTCCACCCCGGGGGTGACGGTCGCCTGGTCGTTGCCGAAGCGGAACTGGCTCCCGAGGCAGAAGCCGGAGCTGCGCAGACTGATGCTCTCGCCGGGCGTCGCGCTCGCGGGCACCTCGACGAACTGGAGCGGCGTCACGGTCACCGGCACCGTGTCCGGCCGGGTCGTCGCGCCCGCTCCTGTGCCCTGGACCACCAGGTTGCTGGTGCCCGGAGCCGAGCCCGGAGCGGGGGTGACCTGCATCTGGTGCATCGAGGGGTTGGTCGGGCCGCCCGCCGTGGGAGGCGTGAAGGTCACAGTCACCCCCGCGGGCACGCCGGTGGCGCCCATGGTGACGGTGCCGGCGTACCCGGGAACGATGCCCTGGTAGACGGTCACGCTGGTCGCGCCGCAGATCGGTGCGCTCATCGACGCGGGCGCCGTCGTCGTGAGCGTCGGGACGACGCGCAGCCGGAACCCGGTCGTGCGCGCCCCCGGAGCCACTGCCCCCGAGGCGGGGGTGCCGGTGACGGTGACCTGGGTGGCTCCGGTCTCGTCGAAGGGCGTGGTCGTCGATGCCGAGACGACCAGCTGACTCGACGTGCCGGTGCCGGGGACCGGGTTCGGCGTGAACGCCGGAGTCACGTCGGGGCCCTGCCCGCTCATGGACAGGGTGAGGTTGCCGGTGGAGCCGTTGACCCGGGTCACGGTGACCGGGACCGTTTGGGGGGCTCCGGCGGCGACCGTGACGATGCTCGCCGAGGTGCTCAGGGCAACGTCGGCGGGCGGCCCGACGTCGGGCAGGGTGACCCCGAGGGTGTCGATGCTGACGACGCAGCCGGGCTGGTCGTCGAACCAGCGGATGAAGGCGATGTCGGACCCCTCCGGGTCGGTGACCACCAGCGGCGACATGGAGTTCTCGTCCGCCACGACCACCGAGTCCGTGCCAACGATCTCGCCCGCCGCGGTGTAGGCGCGCATGCTCAACGTCGCAGAGGTGCAGCTCGAGGCGTAGGACGTGACGATCCGCGCAGTGGTCGCGAGGTTTGCCCGGATCGAGTTCGGCACGAACTCGCAGCCGAAGCAGGTGGAGTCCGCGACGTTCGGGTCCGTGTCGGCGAGGGCTGCGTCGGCGACCGTCATCGGCAGCCCGGTCGAGCCGAACTCACCCGCGGTCTGCACGAAGGTCACGCCCTGCGCG
Source organism: uncultured Actinomycetota bacterium (assembly GCA_963834235.1). Taxonomy (GTDB): domain Bacteria; phylum Actinomycetota; class Actinomycetes; order Propionibacteriales; family Nocardioidaceae; genus Nocardioides. Next base: position 167,369 of record CAWIAS010000005.1, on the reverse strand, counting down.
GAGTACTGCGTGTCGACGGACGTCCCCGGTGGGAGATCGTCGAAGGTGATCGTCGTGGTGGTGTCCGCGTACGCCGGTGACAGTCCGACGGACACGGTCAGCGTCAGGCTGACCGCGAGGGCGACTGCGGTCGCGAGGGACCTGCGCAGCGCGGCCCGGCGGGATGAGCGAAGGTGAATCCGTGCCATGACGGCTCCCGAGGTGTGTGGATCCGTTCCACGCTAGGCAGCGCTGCCATCGGCAGCCATAGTCCGGCCGGGGGGTTTCCCGTGGCCGGACCTGCTCAGAAGAGGCGGTGAGTCGGATCGTCGAGCCCGCGCAGCGCGTCGTAGTCGACGACGGCGCAGGCGATGCCGCGGTCAGTGGCCAGGACGCGGGCCTGCGGCTTGATCTCCTGGGCGGCGAAGATGCCGCGGACGGGGGAGAGGAGCGGGTCGCGGTTGAGGAGCTCGAGGTAGCGGGTGAGCTGCTCGACGCCGTCGATCTCGCCGCGGCGCTTGATCTCGACTGCGACGCTCCGACCGTCGGCGTCGCGGCACATCAGGTCGACGGGTCCGATCGCCGTCGGGAACTCGCGCCGGACCAGGCTCAGCCCCTCTGCCAGGGTCGCCGGGTGCTCGGCCAGCAGCTCCTGCAGGTGCTTCTCGACCCCGTCCTTCTGGAGCCCGGGGTCGATGCCCAGGTCGTGGGAGTCGTCGGTGAAGATCTCCTCGATCAGGATCCGGAGGGTGTCCTCCGGTCCCTTGGCGGTGCTCCGCGAGGTGACGGTCCACTCGACCTGGCCGTCCTCCGTCGTTCCCTCGCGCAACGTGCAGGGCGGTGACATCCAGTTCAGCGGCTTGTAGGAGCCGCCGTCGGAGTGCACCAGCACCGACCCGTCGGACTTGATCATCAGCACCCGGGTGGCCATCGGGAGGTGGGCGGTCAGCCGACCGGCGTAGTCGACCTGGCAGCGCGCAACGACGAGTCTCACTCGCGCAACCTATCCGGTGGCGGACAAGTTACCGACCAGTGAACTTGCTCACGGCGGTACCGCCGCGCCGCGTGCCATGATGCGCCCATGACCAGCACCTCGAGCGATTCTGCGCGCACTTTCGGCACCATCGGCGTCATCGGCCTCGGCACGATGGGGGCCGGCATCGCGGAGGTCTTCGCCCGCAACGGGTTCTCCGTGGTGGGTGTCGAGCTCAACGACGAGGCGCTCCAGCGCGGACGCCAGCACCTCGAGCACTCCACCGGGCGGGCGGTCAAGCGCGAGAAGATGACCGAGGCCGAGCAGGCCGAGCTGCTGGGCAAGATCTCGTTCTCGACCTCGATGAAGGACCTGACCGACGCCGACTTCGTCGTCGAGGCGGTCGTCGAGTCACTCGCGGTCAAGAAGGACCTGTTCCGTCAGCTCGACGACATCGTCTCCCCGGACGCAATCCTGGCGACCAACACCTCGTCGCTGTCGGTCACCGAGATCTCCACCGCCAACGCCTCTCCCGGCCGCGTGATCGGGGTGCACTTCTTCAACCCCGCCCCCGTCCAGAACCTCGTCGAGATCGTGCGCACGGTCGTCACCGAGGAGCAGGTGCTCGCCGACGTGAAGTCGCTGGTCGAGACGCTCGGCAAGAACCCCGTCGTCTGCGGTGACAAGGCCGGCTTCATCGCCAACACCCTGCTGTTCGGCTACCTCAACCACGCGGTCGCGATGTACGAGGGCAGCTATGCCTCGCGAGAGGACATCGACGCGGCGATGCGCTTCGGCTGCGGCTACCCGATGGGCCCGCTGGCGCTGCTGGACCTGATCGGCCTCGACACGGCGTACGAGATCCTCGACACGATGTACAAGCAGGGCCGGGACCGCCTGCACGCTCCGGCGCCGCTGCTCAAGCAGTACGTCACCGCGGGGCTGCTCGGCCGCAAGTCCGGCCGTGGCTTCTACACGTACGAAGCCGCCGACAGCCCGGTCGTCGTCGCGGACGCGCAGACTCCCAGCGCCGACGACAAGCCCCAGCTCAAGCACGACATCAAGCTGGTCGGTGTGGTCGGCACCGGCACCATGGCCAGCGGCATCGTCGAGGTCTTCGCCAAGGCCGGGTACGACGTCCTCTTCGTGGGCCGCGGGCAGGACAAGGTCGCGGGGGTGGTGGCGACGATCACCAAGAACTTCGACAAGCAGATCCAGCGGGGCAAGGCGACCGAGGACGCCAAGGCCGAGGTCCTCGCCCGGGTGACCGGCACGACCAGCCTGGACGACCTCAAGGACGTCGACATCGTGGTCGAGGCGATCGCCGAGGACCTGAAGATCAAGACCACGCTCTTCGAGAACCTCGACGAGATCTGCAAGCCGGGTGCGATCCTCGCGACCACCACCTCCAGCCTGCCGATCATCTCGATGGCCAAGGTGACCAAGCGTCCCCAGGACGTCATCGGCATGCACTTCTTCAACCCGGCGACGATCATGAAGCTGGTCGAGGTCGTCTCCACCGTCACCACCGACGAGTCGGTGACCGAGACCGTGCTCGCCCTGTGCGACGAGGTCGGCAAGGTCGCCGTGAAGTGTGGGGACCGGGCGGGCTTCATCGTCAACGCGCTCCTGTTCCCCTACCTCAACGACGCGGTCAAGATGCTCGAGGCCCACTACGCGACGGCCGACGACATCGACGTGGCCATGAAGCAGGGCTGCGCACTGCCGATGGGACCGTTCGAGCTGCTCGACGTGGTCGGCAACGACGTCTCGCTGGCGATCCAGCGCGAGCTCTACCTGGAGTTCCGTGAGCCGGGCTTCGCCCCCGCGCCGCTCCTGGAGCACCTGGTGACGGCCGGCTACCTGGGCCGCAAGACCAAGCGCGGCTTCCGGGACTACAGCGCTCGCTGACCGTTCAGCCTCGCGGGTAACCGCGCCGGACGGTGCGGTCGAGGATGCCGAGCGTGCCGCGCAGGGCGTTCTCGGAGAGCACGGGGAAGATCCCGGCGTCGCGCCACTCGGGCGCGATGTCCGACCAGTCGTAGAACGACGTGACCAGGGTCTGCTCGCCGTCCGGCTCGAGCCGGTAGCCGTAGACATGGCCGATCTGCGGGCGCACCCGGCCCAGGACCGTCCACGAGATCAGCCGGTCCTGCTCGAACTCGCCGATGGTGACGGTGACGTCGTACTTCCCCAGCTCGGGGAAGTCGTTGAGGGACTCGCGGTCCATCTTGACCGTGAACGTGTCGCCCGCGGCACCCACCGGCACGCCGTCGGCGTCCTGGAGCATCCCCGACGAGTCGATGGCCACGTGACCGTGCGGATCGCACAGGAGGGTGAAGATGTCGGCAGCAGGAGCGTTGATCCGTCGGGAGGCCTCGAGGCGTTCGGTCACGTCCCGATCCTCTCAGGGCCAGCGCTTGTCGCCGGAACGTATCCTGAGGGCATGACCCTGGTCGTCGTGCTCCTGCTCCTCGCCTTGCTCCTCGGCGCGGTCGGACTGGCCAGCCAGGCCGGCAAGAATCGGGCCCTCGAGAAGAAGGCCACCGAGCTCGCGCCGGTGAAGAAGCTGGCCTTCGAAGACATCACCGCCCTGGGCGTGGCGCTCCAGGAGCTCGACTTCGAGCTTTCCGGTCACCAGCTCGACGAGGGTCAGAACGCCGACTACCAGCGTGCACTCGACGCCTACGAGGCCGCCAAGACGGCCGGAGACTCCATCGTCGAGCCCGACCACATCAGGCACGTCACCGAGATCATCGAAGACGGGCGTTACGCAATCGCGTGCGTCCGCGCGCGGGTGGCGGGCGAGCCGCTGCCGTCCCGCCGCCCGCCGTGCTTCTTCGATCCTCGGCACGGGTTGTCCGTGGCCGACGTGCCCTGGACGCCACCCGGCGGCGCCACCCGTGACGTCCCTGCCTGCGCGCTCGATGCCGAGCGGGTGAGTGCGGGGGCCGAGCCCGACTCCCGGATGGTCATGGTCGGCTCCCAGCGAGTGCCCTACTACCAGGGCGGCGCGGCCTACCAGCCCTATGCCCGCGGCTACTTCGGCGCCTTCACCCCGATGGACTGGATGTTCGCCGGTCTGCTGTTCGGCGGGTTCGGTGGCTTCGACATGCTCGGCGGGATCGGCGACGGCATCGGTGACGCGATCGGCGGCATCGGCGACGGCATCGGCGACCTGTTCGACGGTTTCGACTTCTAGCCCGGAGCCGGTCGGCGCCATCATCGCCCCATTGTGACGACAGCGCCGACCAGCGGTCCGGTTCAGCGGTGACGCAGCTGGGCCACCTGGAGCCAGACGACCCGACCGTTGACCGAGTCGCTGTCGACCGTGTCGGGGTCCGAAGCGGCGTAGTCGCCGGTGACGTCGACGGTGTACTTGCCGGGGCCGACGTCCTCGAGGAGCAGCGTCGCCACGCCGATCGAGTACAGCAGGTTGGTCTCACTGGTGCCGACCACCTCGCCGTCCCTGCTGATCGTCGCGGTGTACTGGGCGAAGTTCGCCGCCGTGCCCGGCGTCGGGTAGACCAGGACCAGCTTCAGCCGGTCGACACCCTTCGCCACGGTGACGTCGTACGTCGCGGAGTCCGAGCCGCCTGCGGAGGCCGGGGGCGCGTCCTTCTGCCACACGTCGCTGCGCGAGACCTTCCACGCGTCTGCCTTCAGCATCCGCTTCTCGGCCTTGCGGGTAGCGGCGCGCAGGTCCTGCTGCCAGCCGGCACCCTTGACCAGATCCACCGCCAGGTCGAGGTTCACGTGGCCGTAGCCGACCTGCCACTGGGCGACGCGGTTCTTCTTGTCGTCGAAGACGGCGCTGGCGGTCGCGGTCAGGGCGTCCTGGACCTGCGCGGGGCTGAGCTTCGGATTGGCCTGCTTGAGCACGGCGGCCGCTCCCGCGATGTGGGGACCGGACATCGACGTTCCGGAGGCGGACGCGTTCTCGCCCGGAGGGCACGGGCCGATCACAGTGCCGGTGCTGTCGCAGGTCGACGAGATGTCGACCCCGGGACCCGAGATGTCGGGCCAGGTGAGGCCGGTGCGGTCACCGAGCGCGACGGTGTGGCCACCCTCGCCGATCGGCACGGCCTGGAGGTTGTCGTACTGGGCGCCGTTGGAGGAGAAGCCGCCGCGAACGCGCTCGACGTCGCTGGCGGCGACCGAGATCACCCAGGGAGCCTGGTTGAACGGGCTGACGCTGGCCTCGCCGTTCTCGGAGCCGGAGTTGCCGGCCGAGAAGACGACCGTCGCCCCCTTGTCCGTGACTGCCTTCGTGGCGACGTTGACCGGGTCCCGCGGGTCGTACTGGCGGAAGCTGTTGCCCCACGAGTTGTTGATGACGTCGATCCCGAGCATCTTCGGCTGGCGCAGCATGTAGTCGTACGCCGTGACGACGGCCGTGGTCGTGATCACCGCGCCGATGGCGAAGCAGGCGAGCTTCGCGTCGGGAGCGACTCCGAGGTGGTCAGGGCCGGTGCTGCCGTCGGCGGCGATGATGCCGCCCACGTGGGTGCCGTGGCCGCTGCCGAGGTCGGTGTTGTTGTAGGGCCCCTGGTCGATCGGGACGACGAGGGTGTTGGTCTCGTTGGGCTCCTGGTTGGCGTACTCCGCGCTCACCAGAGTCACGTTGTGGTCGATCCGCTCGGCCAGGTCGGGGTGGGTCCCGTCGCAGCCGGAGTCGACGACGCCGACGGTGACGCCCTTGCCGGTCAACCCCTTGGCGCGCAGGCCCTTGGCGGCGCCGATCGAGGACGACACCACATTGCTGGAGGCGGTGTCGTGGTAGCTCAGCTCCTCGTCCGCGTAGACGTCGCGGGCGATCCCGCTGCCGACCGCCTCGGTGAGGGCGGCGACCGGGCCCTGGACCAGGGCGAGGGGCAGCTTCTCCATCGGCTGGACGACGAGGCCGAGGGACCGCAGCGCGGCCACCTGGTCGGCCGACGGGACCGCGGTGAACGTCGCGATCGCGCGGGCGGAGCTCACGTCGGACTCGAGCAGCCGGTCGAGGCCGATGCCGTGGGGCTCGGGTGCCTGAGCCTGGGCGGAGCCGGTGGTGACCGATCCGCAGGCGAGGATGGTGGCGGCCGTGCAGGTGAGGACCGCGATTCTGGTGCGCAGGGGCGACATGGGGTGGGTGTTCCCTTCTCGGTGGTGCCCGGACAACGCGCTACGCCCACGCTTGGTTACGCGAGTGGGAGCATGAGCCCATGTTGCTGCGCAGATGGCTGGTCGCCGTGTTCGTCCTGGTCGGGTCGCTGGTCGCCGCGCCGGCGCACGCCGCCCCGCCCCGCGCCCTGCCGCCGACCGACACGGACTTCGACTACCAGCTCGGGGGCAACCGTCCTCTGCCCGAGCGGGCGGGCATCGTCGTCCGGGACCGTGAGGCCTCGCCGGCGCCGGGCCTGTACAACATCTGCTACGTCAACGGGTTCCAGACCCAGGCGTCTGAGAAGAAGTTCTGGCGCAAGCACTGGGGCCTGGTCCTGAAGGAGGACGGCGACCCCGTCGTGGACGAGGGCTGGGGCGAGTGGCTGCTCGACATCCGGACGGACGCGAAGCGGAAGAAGCTGGCCCGGATCGTCGGCCGCTGGATCTCCGGCTGCGCCGACGACGGCTTCGCGGCCGTCGAGTTCGACAACCTGGACTCGTTCTCACGCAGCCGGAAGCTGATCGACCGCGACGACACGAAGAAGTACGCCGCGAAGCTCGTCCACCGCGCTCATCGGGCCGGACTGGCCGCGGCCCAGAAGAACTTCGTCGGCTGGGACGGCACTCAGGCGGGCTTCGACTTCGTGATCTCTGAGGACTGCGCCCGCTGGCGCGAGTGCGGTGGGTACGTCGAGAACTACGGCGACCTGGTGCTCGACGTGGAGTACGGCAAGAAGGCGTTCCGTCGAGCCTGTGCGAACTGGGGTGACACCATCGCCGTCGTCCGCCGGGACCTGGATCTCAGTGAGGACGGCGTGCGCCGATGGTGCTGAGCGGACGACGGGTCTCGCACCGATAGCCTCGGGGCATGTCCGCACCGACCCGCTCGTCCGGCCTGCACACGATCGAGCTGGGGGAGTCGGGGTCGCTCGTCGTCTTCTGCCACGGGCTCTTCGGCCAGGGCAAGAACTGGACCGGGGCGGGCAAGAAGCTCGCGGAGGACCACCGGGTCCTGCTGGTGGACATGCCGGATCACGGGCGGTCCGCGTGGAGCGACCGGTTCGACTACGTCGACGCGTCGGACCAGGTGGCCGGACTGTTGTCGGCCGACGACCCGGTCTCGCTCGTCGGGCACTCCATGGGCGGCAAGATCGCGATGCTCGTCGCGCTGCGCCACCCCGAGCTGGTCGAGAGGCTGGGTGTCGTCGACGTCTCTCCCGTGGTCTATCGGCACACCACTGAGTTCGCCGGTTTCATCGAGGCGATGCAGGCGATCGACCTCACCGCCCTGGAGCGACGCAGCGACGCCGACGCGCAGTTGACGGAGGCGGTGCCGAATCCCATGGTCCGCGGCTTCCTGCTGCAGAACCTCCGCCACCACGGCGACGACTGGTCGTGGCAGGCGAACCTCGACGTCCTCGGCCGCGACCTCGCCGCCCTCGGCGGCTGGCCCGAGGACCAGCTGGCCGAGACCGAGCCCTACCCGGGCTCAGTGCTCTGGATAGCCGGAGAGACGTCCGACTACGTCCGGCCCGAGTACGCCGAGGACATGGACCGCTGGTTCCCCAGGAACCGTCGCGTCACCGTCAAGGACGCCGGTCACTGGGTGCACTCCGAGCAGCCGGAGGTCTTCCTCGAGGTGCTCCGCCGGTTCCTGGCCTGACCGCGACCTACTGGGCCTGACGAGCCCGGTACGCCGCGACAGCGGCGCGGTTGGTGCACGACGTGCTGCAGAACCGCCGGGACCGGTTGCGGGACAGGTCGAGGACAACGCCGTCGCAGTCGTCGTCGGCGCACACCCCGAACCGGGACATCTCGTCGGCGCGGATGACGTCCACCATGGCCATCGCGGTCTCGACCCGGATCCGGGAGGCCAGGGGAGCGGTGTCGGCAACTGCATGGATGTGCCAGTCCATGTCGTCGTGGCGGACGAGGCGGGGAGTCGCCCGGGCATCGGCCAGCCACAGGTTCACGAGGGTGACTGCCTCGTCACGGTCCGCGGTCAGGAGTCGCCGGAGCTCACTGCGGACCGCGCGGATGTCGTCGAGGTCCGTGCGCTTGCGGGTGCTCCAGCCGGAGTAGCCGTAGGTGCGGAAGAACTCGTCCAGCTCCTCCAGCGTGGTCAGGGTGTCCGGGTCGCCGGCGGAGTTGACCAGCGCCGCGGCGGCGACGAGGTTGGCTTCGGTGTCATGAGCAAAAAGCACTTTGACAGATTACCGCACCCCGTCTAGTGTCATGTGTCATGGCGACGATGACTCATGACACGCAGACCGCGCCCTCGCGCTCGCGCACCGCCGCCGGGCTCTCCTTCGCGCTCGCCTCTGCGGTCACCTTCGGTCTTTCCGGAGCGCTGGCCAGGCCGATGTTCGAGGCCGGCTGGAGCTCGGGTGCGGTCGTGCTGGTCCGGGTCGGGGTCGCGGCGCTGGTCGTCGCGCCCTTCGGTGCCTACGCGCTCCGCGGACAGTGGCACGTCCTGCGCCGCAACGCCGGGCTGGTGACGATGTACGGCGTCCTGGCAGTCGCGGGCGCCCAGTTCTGCTACTTCTCCGCCATCCAGTACATGCAGGTCGGACCCGCGCTCCTGATCGAGTACACCGCCCCCGCTGCCGTCGTCATCTGGATGTGGCTGCGCCACCACCAGCGCCCCGGCCGGCTCACGCTGCTCGGCGCGGCTGTCGCGGCGGTCGGCCTGGCGCTCGTCCTCGACCTGCTGTCCGGCGCCGACCTCAGCCTGCCCGGCGTGCTGTGGGCACTGGCCGCGATGGTCGGAGCGGCGTCGTACTTCGTGATCTCGGCCGACGAGAGCAACGGCCTCCCGCCGCTCGCGCTCGCCGCCGGTGGCCTGGTCACCGGGACGGCGTTCCTCGGCCTGCTCGCCCTGGTCGGTCTCCTGCCGATGCGCTCGACGACGGTGGCCGTCGAGTACGCCGGAACGGGGCTCGCGTGGTGGGTCCCCCTGCTCCTCCTCGGCATCGTCACCGCAGCGATCTCCTACACGACCGGCATCGCCGCCGGCCGCCGGCTCGGCTCCCGCCTGGCGTCGTTCGTCGCGTTGACCGAGGTCGTGGCCGGCGTGCTCTGGGCCTGGATCCTGCTCGACGAGCTCCCGCGCACGATCCAGCTGGTCGGCGGCGCGCTGATCATGCTCGGCGTCGTGGCCGTGAAGCTGGGCGAGCGCAGCGTCGTCCGGGTGGAGCCGACGCCGGCCTGAGCACGTCCCACCACCATGAGACGTCTCGCGGCCCTTGTCCTCCTTGCCCTGCTCGCTGTCCTGACCGCCTGCGCGGCCGACCCCGACCCGAGAGCCGAGGACGACCCGAGGGCAGAGACCGACCCTTCAGCAGCACAGTCGGCGCCCGCGAAGTGGCGCACCGAGCACTGGCGCGACCTGCAGGTCGACGTCCCGGCCGAGTGGGCGTACGGCGGTGCGCCGATGGAGGGGGGAGGTGGCGGGCCGGTGGCCTGCTACGCGATCGCGATGGTCACCTCGAGCGGGGAACGGACCTCGGAGAGTGACCGGACCGAGCCCTACGTCGGCCGGCCGATCACCCTCACGGACGTCTGTCAGGTGTACCCGTTCATCGGCCCGGACGCCGGGACCCCGCAGGCGCCGTCCGTCTGGCTCGGCGCACACGTGCGGCCCGGCAGCATCGACCGCGGCGACGGCTGGACCCAGGAGACCGTGGAGGTCAACGGCACCACGCTGACCGTCACCACCGACGACCCGGACCTGCGGGAGCGGATCCTGGGGTCTGCGGTCGGGGGAGAGACCTGCTTGTCGGAGATCGAGCCGGCGTACGACGACACGTTCGTGCGCACCGTCGGAGGCGATCCCCGCGAGGCCGAGACGCTCACGGTGTGTGCCTATCGGCTGTTCGACGAGGACAGCGGCATCGCTCCACTCGTGTACGCCGAGCAGCTCGGCCGCGACTCCGTCACCGACTACCTCGACTCGATCGAGGGCGCCGAGCCGGAGGACCAGTGCCCGAGCACGGACATCGTCGAGGCGGAGTGGGTCTCGCTGGAGCTCGGCGACGCCGAGGGAGACGTGATCCGCCGCGACGTCGTGCACCTCGTCTGCCCCGGGATCGACGTGGGTGCGGAGGACGCCGGGGGCTTCGTGAACGTCGAGCTCACGCCGGCCCGGACGGCGCCCTGGTCGCACAACGGGCTGCGCGCCGTGCTGTCGTACTTCATCGGCGTCCAGGGGTGACCCCGGACATCACAGCTAGCGCTGGTCCTGACGCTTGATGAAGACCTCGCGGGTCAGCATCAGGATCGCGGCCGCGGTGGGGATGGCGAGCAGCGCGCCGACGACCCCGAGCAGGGCCGCACCGACGAGTGCTGCGATCACGGTCACGGCCCCCGGGATGTCCACGGACTTCGACATCACCCGTGGGTAGATGACGTAGTTCTCGAGCTGCTGGTAGATCAGGTAGAAGACCAGGCACGCGAGGCCGATCTTGGGATCGGTGGCGAACCCGATCGCGGTCACGATCACGGCGCCGATGGTGGCGCCGATCATCGGGATCACGTCGAGCAGCGCGACGACGAAGGACAGGGCGACGGCGTACTCGCCGAGGCCGACGATGAACAGGAACACCAGCGACGAGAAGCCCGCGCACAAGGCCACCACGAACGCGCCGGAGACGTAGCCGCCGACACCGTCCAGCACCCGGTCGCCCAGCTTGCTGACCCGCTCGCGGCGCGAGGCCGGGGCCAGACGGTAGAAGGCGGCCTTCGTCTTCTGCATCGAGGAGAGGAAGTAGAGGGTCAGCACGGTGACGATGAAGGCGTTCGCGAGTGCCGAGAGCACCGCGAGGCCAACCCCGAGGACGCCACCGAAGACGCTGCTGGCGTAGTCGCCGTTGGCGACGTAGTCCTTGGCCTTGTCGATGACGTCGTACTTGTCGTCGAGCTCTTGCACGCGCTGGTTCTGCTGGAGCTCGTCGAGCCAACCGGGCGCGTTGGAGGTGAGCGCGGCCACCTGGTCGCTGATCACCGGCACGATCGCCAGCACGAACAGGGTGAGCATGGCGAGCACCATGGAGATGACGACCACGACGGCCCACGACCGCTGGAGGCCGCGGCGCACGAGGAACTCGACGACCGGGTTGAGACCGGCCGCCAGGAACATGGCCACCACGACCAGGATCAGCACGCCGCTGATCGAGAGGATCTGCGAGCCCAGCCAGAACGCCAGGAGCGCACCCAGCCCGCCGAAGAAGCCGATGTAGAACGGGGAGTGCTTCTCGAAGGGACGACCCGGCTCCCCGAGATCCGCGGAGCGGGCCGGGGGCTCGGGAGGAAGCTCCTCGACGGGAGCGTCGGCGTCCGCTTCGGGGGCCGGGTCTCTGCTCAACTCTCGTCCTCGCCGAAGCCGGCGACGACGTCTCGGAGTGACGCGAGCTGAGCCGCGATCGCTTCCCGGCGCTTGGTCATCCGGTCGACCTCGGCGCGGAGGCTGGCCAGGTTGCGCTCGGACTCCGCGTCGGACGACGACGTGATCGAGTCGGCCTGGGTGCGGGCCGAGGCCACGATCTGCTCGGCCTCCCGCCGGGCACGCGACAGCAGCGCCTCGGACTCGGTCTGGGCCTGCTGGCGAGCGGCTGTCGCCTGGGCGATCGCCTCCCGTGCGCGCTGCTCGGCGTTGGTCGCGCGCTCCTCGGCCTCCTCCACCAGACGACGCGTCTCGGCCGTGGCCGTGGAGTGGTGGTCGGTGGCCTCCTTGGCCAGTCGCTCCTTCTCCACCGCGAGCGTGCGGCGCGCCTCCTGCACCTCCCGGTCGGCGGCGGCGCGGGCCTGCTCGGACTCGCGGGTGGCCGTGACTCGCAGGTCGTTGGTCTCCTGCTGGGCAGCGAGCCGGATCTGGTCGGACTCACGCTTGGCGGAGGCAAGCAGGTCTTCGGCCTCGGCCTTGGCCAGGGTCCGCTCCTGCTCGGCGTCGGCCAGGGTGCGGCTGCGGGTCTCCTCGAGCTCGCGGAGCTGGACCAGACGCATGTCGTCGGCGTCGCGGGCGGCGTCGGCACGGGTCGCCTTCGCGTCCCGGGAGGCCTGCTCGCGGATCTCGGCGGCATCGCGCTCCGCCGCGGCCCGCACGTCGCTCGACTCCTCCTCGGCCAGCCGCAGCATCGCGCTGGCGCGGCCACCGAGGCCGGCGTACGACGGGGTCTGGTTCTCGGAGAGCTCGCGTCGGGTCTCCTCGAGCTGGGCCTCCAGCTCGAGGACGCGCTTCTCGGACTCGGTGAGGCTGCCGCTCAGGCCGGCCTTCTCCGTGGTGAGCTGGCGGAAGCGGGTGTCGACGGCGTCCTTGTCGTAGCCGCCGCGCCGGACGACGGGGAAGCCTCCGGCCGGCATCGGCGCGGGGCGGGCAGCGGGCTGCGCCGCCGCCGGCGGCGCAGCGGGGCCTGGGTCTGCTGGACGGGTGCCGGGGGCGGGATGACCGGGGCGGGCTTGTCGACCGGTTGCTGGGCGGGCGTCTGGGCAGCGGGCGGCTGGGGGGCCGGCTCCCGCTTCACCGCGGGCATGACCTGGGTCTTCTCGGTGTCCGCGTCGCTGGTGCCGTCGGTGTGGGCGTCGGGGGTGACGTCCTCGTCGGGCACGTCATCGAAGATGGACAGACCCTGCTGGTCGCTCATGGTGGCGCTTCCTCTTCCCGGGATCGACTGGTGGTTCGGGAACAGTGTCGCCGATCCGGGGGACACAGCCCACCCCGGCTCGCTGATTGATCGGCGAGCCGGGGTGGGATTTGTCTCGGGTGGCCGGTGGGGCCAGTGGGTCAGACTCCGCGGAAGCGGTTGATCGCGTCGAGGTGCTGGCTGCGCAGCTCCTCGTCGCGCACGCCGAGGCCCTCCTCGGGCGCCAGGCACAGGACTCCGACCTTCCCCTGGTGCCGGTTCTGGTGGACGTCGAGGGCGGCCTGTCCGACCTCGTCGAGGGTGTAGGTCCGCGACAGCGTCGGGTGGATCTTGCCCAGGGCGATCAGCCGGTTGGCCTCGTAGGCCTCGCGGTAGTTGGCGAAGTGGCTGGACACGATCCGCTTGAGGTTCATCCACAGGTAGCGGTTGTCGTACTCGTGCATGAAGCCGGTGGTCGAGGCGCAGGTGGTGATGGTGCCGCCCTTGCGGGTGACGTAGACCGAGGCGCCGAAGGTCTCGCGGCCGGGGTGCTCGAAGACGATGTCGATGTCCTCGCCCCCGGTGAGCTCACGGATCTTCTTGCCGAGGCGCTGCCACTCCTTGGGGTTCTGCTTGGTGTTGTCCTCGTTCCAGAACTGCCACTGCTCCTCGGAACGGTTGATCACCATCTCCGCGCCCATGGAGCGGACGATCTTGGCCTTCTCCTCGTTGGAGACCACGCAGACCGGGTTGGCGCCGCCGTTGAGCGCGTACTGCGTCGCGAAGCCGCCGAGGCCGCCCGAGGCGCCCCAGATCAGGACGTTGTCGCCCTGCTTCATCTGGCCCGCGTTCTTCGACGACGAGCTGGCGGTACGCCGTGGCGTTGACCAGACCCGGAGAGGCGGCCTCCTCCCAGGTGAGGTGGGCGGGCTTGGTCAGCAGCTGGTTGGACTTGACCAGGGCGATGTGGGCGAGCCCGCCGAAGTTGGTCTCGAAGCCCCAGATCCGCTGCTGCGGGTCCATCATCGTGTCGTCGTGGCCGGCGGGGTCCTCGAGCTCGACGCTCAGGCAGTGCGCGACCACCTCGGCACCCGGCTTCCACTGGGTGACGCCGGGGCCGGTCTTGAGCACGACGCCGGCGAGGTCGGAGCCGACCACGTGGTAGGGCAGGTCGTGGCGCTTGGTCAGCTCGGAGAGGCGGCCGTAGCGCTCGAGGAACCCGAACGTCGAGACCGGCTCGAAGATCGAGGTCCACACGGTGTTGTAGTTGATCGCGCTGGCCATCACGGCGACGAAGGCCTCGCCCGGGCCGAGCTCGGGCAGGGCCACGTCCTCGACGTGGAGGGACTTGCGAGGGTCCTTGTCGCGATTGTCGACGCCCTCGAACATCTCCACCTCGTCCTTGTGCACCGTCACGGCGCGGTAGGACTCGGGGAGGTCGAGGTTCGCGAAGTCCTCCGGCGAGGTGTCGCCGGCCTGGATCGCGTCGAGGATGTTCTGCACGTCAGCTCCTGTGGATCGGGGGAGGGCGGGGATGAGGTTACCGGTGGGTAATGGGTGACGGCGAGCCGTGTGACCGACTCAACGTCCCCGACTCAGTGGGCGGACGCGGGTTCGACCAGCTCCACGAGGACCCCACCGGCGTCCTTCGGATGGATGAAGTTGATCCGGGAGTCGGAGGTGCCGCGCCGCGGGGCGTCGTACAGCAGGCGGACGCCGCGCTCCCGCAGGGTCGCGCACACCTGCTCGACGTCGGTGACCCGGTAGGCCATCTGCTGCACGCCGGGGCCGGACCGGTCGAGGAACTTGGCGATGGTCGAGTCCTCGTTCAGCGGGGCCAGCAGCTGGAGGCAGGAGCCCGAATCGCCGACGGCGATCATGGCCTCGCGGACGCCCTGCTCCTCGTTGGTCTCCTCGTGGACCAACCTCATGCCGAACGTGTCGCGGTAGAACGCGATGGCCGCGTCCAGGTCGGGAACGGCGATGCCGACGTGGTCGATTGCCGTGAACAGGTGCTCAGGGATGTCCAGAGGTGCGGAGGTCATGGCTGACATCGTCGTACGCCGAACGCGTGCGGGCGAGCAGGTGTGACGATTTCCTCACGCCGGACCCACTGCCTCGGCACGCCTCCGGGTGGGTATCGTCGCAGTCACCTGACGGATCGGCTCGCGCCGACCCGGATCATTCGTCAACGCATCTCATCCGTATCGCATCGATGGAGGCACCACCCATGTCAGCAAACGTGATCGTCGCCGGGGCCCGCACCCCGATCGGACGCCTGCTGGGCGGTCTCAAGGACCAGTCCGCGGCCGACCTGGGCGGCGTGGCCATCAAGGGCGCGCTCGACAAGGCCGGTGTCTCCGGCGAGCAGGTCGACTACGTGATCATGGGACAGGTCATCCAGGCCGGCGCCGGCCAGATCACCGCTCGCCAGGCCGCGGTCAAGGGCGGCATCCCCCTGACCGTGCCGTCGATCACCATCAACAAGGTGTGCCTCTCCGGCATCAACGCGATCGCGATGGCCGACCAGCTGATCCGCGCCGGCGAGCACGAGATCGTCGTGGCCGGGGGTATGGAGTCGATGACCCTGGCCCCGCACCTGCTGCCGAAGTCCCGCTCGGGCTTCAAGTACGGCGACACGGCGCTGGTCGACTCGATGGCCTACGACGCGCTCCACGACCAGTTCACCGACCAGGCGATGATCAACCTGACGGAGTCCTGCAACTCAGCCGGCGCCAGCCTCAGCCGTGAGGAGCAGGACGCCTTCTCGGCCCAGTCGCACCAGCGGGCTGCCGAGGCCTGGAAGAACGGCGTCTTCGACGACGAGGTCGTGCCGGTCGAGATCCCGCAGCGCAAGGGTGACCCGCTGGTCGTCTCGCAGGACGAGGGCGTGCGTGGTGACACCAGCGTCGAGTCCCTCGGCAAGCTGCGCCCGGTCTCCAAGGACGGCACCATCACCGCCGGCTCCGCCTCGCAGATCTCCGACGGTGCGTGCGCCGTCGTGGTGATGAGCAAGGCCAAGGCCGAGGAGCTCGGCCTCGAGTGGCTGGCCGAGATCGGCGCCTCCGGCCAGGTCGCCGGGCCCGACTCGACGCTGCAGCTGCAGCCGGCGCGCGCCATCGAGAAGGCCGCGCAGAAGGAGGGCATCGCCGTCTCCGACATCGACCTCTTCGAGCTCAACGAGGCGTTCGCAGCCGTGGGCATCGAGTCGGCCCGCCAGCTCGGCGTCTCCGAGGACAAGGTCAACGTCAACGGCGGCGCGATCGCGCTCGGCCACCCGGTCGGCATGTCGGGGGCCCGGATCGTGCTGCACCTCGCGCTCGAGCTGAAGCGTCGCGGCGGTGGCACCGGTGCGGCCGCCCTCTGTGGTGGCGGCGGCCAGGGCGACGCCCTGATCATCCGCGTCCCGTGAGTCCCTGCTGATGAGTCTGGGCGGCCGGCGCCGCAACGCGGCGTCGGTCCCCGACCTCGTCTCCCGGGCCCGCGACGGCGATGCTCGTGCGGTGGCGCGGCTGATCTCGCTCGTGGAGGACCAGTCACCGCTGCTGCGTGAGGTGATGGCGGCGCTCTCGCCCCACGCCGGGCACGCCCAGATCGTCGGCATCACCGGGTCGCCGGGCGTCGGGAAGTCGACCTCGACGTCGGCGCTCGTCACCGAGCTGCGCAAGGCCGGCAAGCGGGTCGGCGTCCTGGCGGTCGACCCCTCGTCGCCGTTCTCCGGCGGGCGCTCTCCTCGGCGACCGGGTCCGGATGCAGGACCACGCCCTGGACCGCGACGTCTACATCCGGTCGATGGCCTCGCGTGGCCACCTCGGTGGTCTGTCGTGGACCACGCCGCAGGCGCTCCGTGTGCTCGACGCGGCGGGCTGCGACGTCATCCTCATCGAGACCGTGGGGGTGGGGCAGAGCGAGGTCGAGATCGCCGGCCTCGCCGACACCACGATGGTGCTCCTGGCGCCCGGGATGGGCGACGGCATCCAGGCCGCGAAGGCCGGCATCCTCGAGATCGGCGACATCTACGTCGTCAACAAGGCGGACCGCGACGGTGCCGACCAGGTGCGCCGCGACCTGCGATCGATGCTGGCCCTCGCCGAGAAGGTCGAGGGTTCCTGGAAGCCGCCGATCGTGAAGACGATCGCGTCGAAGGCCGAGGGCCTCGACGAGGTGGTCGTCGAGATCGACCGGCACCGGGCCTGGCTCGAGGAGTCCGGCGAGCTCGAGGTGCGTCGTACTCGCAGAGCCCGGGACGAGATCGAGGCGATCGCGGTGACCGCGCTGCGTGAGCGCTGGGGTGACGTGCACGGTCGCTCCGAGCTGGACGACCTGGCCGCCGCCGTCGCGGCGGGCGACTCCGATCCCTACACGGCCGCCGACGAGCTGCTCGCCGCCTTCACCGACTGAGCGGAGCGGAGCGATCTGGGTAGGGTGCCGCCATGTCGCGCCTGCCCTTCGATCCCATCGACGAGGCGGCCCGGCAGTGGGGTGAGCGCTGGTCCGGGGTGCCGGCCATGCACGCGGTCACCTCGCTGATGCGGGTGCAGCAGCTGGTGATCGGCCGGCTCGACGCGATCCTCAAGCCACACGGCCTGACCTTCGCGCGTTATGAAGCGCTGGTCCTGCTGGTCTTCAGCTCGCGTGGCTCCCTCCCGCTCGGCAAGATGGGGGAGCGACTCCAGGTCCACCCGACCTCGGTGACCTCGATCGTTCGCCGGCTCGAGTCGGCCGGCCTGGTGACCCGCAGGCCGCACCCCGACGACGGGCGCACGGTGCTCGCCGAGATCACCGACGACGGGCGGGCCCTCGTCGAGCAGGCGACCCGAAGCCTGGTCGGCTCGGAGTTCGCGCTGGGGGCGCTCTCGCAGGAGGATCTCGGCAGGCTGTCCGCGCTGCTGGCACCGGTACGACACGCCGCCGGGGACTTCTGAGGTCGGTCTCGACTGGCCGTCGATAGTAGGACGTCCTACTATCGACGGTATGGCTGATGACGCACGCTCCCGCTGGCAGTCCCGCTACGACAACGCGCGGGTCCGGGACGTCGACTTCACGACCCTGAGCGGGATGCCGGTCGAGCCGGCCTACGGCACCGACGACTCCGAGTGGCCCGGGGAGTTCCCGTTCACCCGCGGGCTCTACCCGACCGGCTACCGCGGCCGCACCTGGACGATCCGCCAGTTCGCCGGCTTCGGCAACGCCCAGCAGACCAACGAGCGCTACAAGATGATCCTCGGCCGTGGTGGTGGAGGTCTCTCGGTGGCGTTCGACATGCCGACCCTGATGGGCCACGACTCCGACAGCCCGAGGTCGTTGGGCGAGGTCGGCCACTGCGGCGTGGCCATCGACAGCGCCGCCGACATGGAGATCCTGTTCGACGGCATCGACCTGGGCGACGTCACCACGTCGATGACGATCAGTGGCCCCGCCGTGCCGATCTTCTGCATGATGCTCGTCGCCGCCGAGCGCGCGGAGGTCGACACCGGCAAGCTCAACGGCACCCTCCAGACCGACATCTTCAAGGAGTACATCGCCCAGAAGGAGTGGCTCTTCGGCCCCGAGCCGCACCTGCGCCTCATCGGTGACCTGATGGAGTACTGCACCGAGAAGATCCCGGCGTACAAGCCGCTCTCGGTCTCCGGCTACCACATCCGCGAGGCCGGCTCGACCGCTGCGCAGGAGCTCGCCTTCACGCTCGCCGACGGGTTCGGGTACGTCGAGCTCGGCCTCTCGCGCGGTCTCGACGTCGACGTCTTCGCGCCCGGCCTGTCCTTCTTCTTCGACGCCCACGTGGACTTCTTCGAGGAGATCGCGAAGTTCCGCGCTGCTCGCCGGATCTGGGCCCGCTGGATGCGCGACGTCTACGGCGCCAAGACCGAGAAGGCCCAGTGGCTGCGCTTCCACACGCAGACCGCCGGTGTCTCCCTGACGGCCCAGCAGCCCTACAACAACGTGGTTCGCACCGGTATCGAGGCGCTGTCGGCCGTGCTCGGCGGGACCAACTCCCTGCACACCAACGCGCTTGACGAGACGCTGGCGCTCCCGTCCGAGCAGGCCGCCGAGATCGCCCTGAGGACCCAGCAGGTGATCATGGAGGAGACCGGCGTCGTCAACGTCGCCGACCCGCTCGGTGGCAGCTGGTACCTCGAGGAGCTCACCGACCGGATCGAGGCCGAGGCCAACGCGATCTTCGACAAGATCCTGTCGATGGGTGGGTCCACGTTGACCCACGCCGACACCGACGAGCTGGCCGAGAAGATGCGCGCGTCGGCGGGGGAGGCGGAAGCCGCCCAGTGGCCGATGACCCGCGGGCTGCTCCACGGCATCGAGGAGGGCTGGTTCATGTCCGAGATCGCCGAGGCCGCGTTCCAGTACCAGGTCGCACTCGAGAAGGGCGAGAAGCGGATCGTCGGCGTCAACTGCCATCCCGACTCCGTCACCCACGACCTGGAGATCCTCCGGGTCTCCCACGAGGTCGAGGTCGAGCAGGTCCGTGCCCTCGCGGCCCGCCGGCTGGGTCGCGACGAGGCGGCCGCCCGGGCCGCGGTCGACCGGATGGTCGAGGTCTCCCGCACCGAGGAGAACATGATCGACGCGATGCTCGACGCGTGTCGGGCCGAGGCCACGCTGGGCGAGATCTGCGACGCGCTGCGCGCCGAGTGGGGCGAGTATCGCGAGCCTGCCCGCTTCTGAGTGGTCCGTCCGCCGTCTGCTCCAATGCACGGGTGACCCTCGCCTCGCTGCTGGCCACCCTGCCCGACGACCCGCGGGTCGTGGTCTCGGGCAACCACGCGACGCCGTGGCACACCCTGGCCCTCGTCGACGCCGCCCTGCCGGCGTACCGGCTCTGGGTCCTGAACGCGCAGGTCGGCATCCCTGACCGTGAGGGTGTCACCCTCGAGACGTCCTTCGTCGGCCCCGGCATGCGGCGCAGCCCGCGGCTGAGCTACGTCCCGTCCCGGCTCTCGCTCGTGCCTCGGCTCTTCGACTCCGCGATGCCTCCGGACCTGGTCGTGCTGCACACGACGCCGCCGCGGGACGGGGTCGTGTCGTTGGGGATCGAGGTCAACGTGCTGCCGGCGGCCATCGAGGCGGTACGCCGGCGCGGGGGCGTCGTGGTGGCCCAGGTCAACCGCTCCCTGCCGTGGACCTACGGCGACGCCATCGTCCCGGTCGACCAGATCGACATGATGGTCGAAGCAGACGAGCCGCTGCCCTCGGCGGCCCGACCGGCGATCGACGACGACGCGGCGCACATCGGTTCCCTCGTCGCGGAACGGGTCGGGGACGGGGCCACCCTCCAGGCCGGCATCGGCGCGGTGCCCGACGCCACCATGCACGGCCTGGCGCGGCGTCGCGGGCTGCGGGTGTGGACCGAGATGTTCTCCGACAGCGTCCTCGCCCTCGAGCGGGCCGGGGCGCTGGACCCCGACGTGCCGATCACGGCCTCGTTCCTGTTCGGCTCACCCGAGCTGATCGCCTGGGCCGACGGCAACAGCCGGGTCCGGATGCGCCGTACGGAGGTGACCAACGACCCGGCCCGGATCGGCAGCAACCACGCCATGGTCAGCATCAACACGGCGCTCCAGGTCGACCTCTTCGGCCAGGCGAACGCCTCCCGGATCAACGCCCGCATCCACTCCGGCTTCGGTGGCCAGACCGACTTCATCGTCGGAGCCCTGCACAGCCCCGGTGGCCAGGCCCTGATCGCCCTGCGGTCCTGGCACCCCAAGGCCGACTGCTCCACCATCGTGCCCCTGGTCGACGAGCCCGTCACGTCGTTCCAGATGAGTGCCGTCGTCACCGAGCAGGGGGTCGCGGAGATCTTCGGGAACGACCAGCGGGAGCAGGCCCGGCAGCTGATCGACCAGGCCGCGCACCCCAGCGTGCGTGAGGAGCTGTGGGAAGAGGCACAGGCGCTCGGGCTCGCCTGAACGCCGCCTCCTAGGATTGCCCGCATGACGCAGCAGCCGTTCTCGCGCCCCGGTGCCATCGACCTGTCCGCCCTCAAGCGCCCGGCTCCCGCCGCACCGCCGGCGGGCGGGGCTCCCGGTGCGCCCGGAGGAGCCGGCCCGACCGGTGGATCGTCGTACACCCTGAACATCACCGAGCAGAACTTCCAGGCGACGGTCGAGGCGTCCATGACCGGACCGGTGCTGCTCGTCTTCTACTCGCCGACCCAGATGCCCGCCAGCAGCCAGCTCGCCGCGGACATCGACATCCTGGCCGGCGAGTTCGAGGGCCGGTTCCTGGCCGGGCTCGTCGACATCGACGCCGCGCCGCAGATCGCCCAGGCGATGCAGATCCCGTCGATCCCGCTCGTGGTGGTCGTGCTCGACGGCCGCCCGATGCCGCTCCTGCAGGACGTCGTGCCCCTCGACGAGCTGCGCACCGCGCTGACCCAGGTGATGCAGCAGTTCACGGCCCAGGGTGTCACCGGTCGGCACCAGCCGCTGACCGGCGCCGCGCCGGCGGAGACCGGGGAGGGCGACCCGGACGAGCCGCCCGTCGACCCGCGGTACGCCGCCGCCCAGGACGCCCTCGGTGAGGGCGACATCGACCGCGCGGTCGCGGAGTACCAGAAGCTGGTCGACGCGAACCCCGCCGACGCGGAGGCTGCGGCCGGACTGGCCATGGCCAAGGTGCTCCAGCGCACCCAGGGCGTCGACCTGCGCACGGCACGCGAGGCGCGGCGCGGCCAACCCCGACGACCTCGACGCGCAGACCCTCGTCGCCGACCTGGACATGCTCGGCGGTCACGTCGACGACGCGTTCAACAGGCTGATCGAGCTGGTCCGGCGCACCGCGGGTGACGAGCGCAACCGGGCCCGCGAGCACCTGCTGGGCCTCTTCGGAGCGGTCGGCAACGACGACCCGCGGGTGCTCCGCGGTCGTCAGAACCTCGCCTCTGCGCTCTTCTGACCCCAGTCCTCTTCTGACCTCAGGCCTCGGAGCTGGGGACGCAGAGCACCGGCCGGGTGCTGATGTGGAGCAGCTTGTGGGGCGTCGAGCCGAGCATCGCGCCCCTCAAGGGGCTCTCGCCGGCCATCCCGACCACGATCACGCTCGCCTCGTGCGCGTCCGCGACCCGCAGCAGGGCGAGGGCCGGCTTGGCGTCCACGACCTCGATGCTGGTCTCGACCCCGGCCGCCTCCGCCCGCTCGAGGGCATGGCTCAGTGCGGCTCGGCCCAGGTCGCGCAGCGCGTCGCGGTGTGCCTGGAACTCCTCGCCCTGACCGCCCGGAGGAGCCGCACCGTAGACCACGACGAGCGGTTCTGCGAACCGCGACGCAATCGAGATCGCGACGTCGAGCGCGGCGTCGGCACCAGGCGACTCGTCGTACCCCAACACCACGGCCATCTCAGTCCTCCATCCCGTCAGGGTCGCCGGCGGCGGCCTTGGTCCCGTGCACGATGTCGGGGTCGACGACCCCGGCGCGTTCCTGCCAGAACGTCCGGTCCCGAGCCCGCCACACCAGCATCGTCACGATGCCGACGACGAAGATGCCGACACCGATGACCAGCGGCGGACCGACGCCGAGCCAGGACTGACCGCTGTAGGAGTTTGCGGGGTCGGCCAGGTCACCGATCGCCAGCGCCAGCAGCCAGATCAGCAACGCCGAGCCCACGAGCGGGCCGACGCCGATGAGCACCAGGTTGCGTGCGCTCTCCAGCAGGTGGCGACGGTAGAACACCGCGCACGCGATGCCGGTCAAGGAGTAGTAGAACGCGATCAGCAGGGCGAGCGCCGAGAGGGAGTCGAACAGCGCGTTGGCACTGACCTGGTAGATACCGACATACCAGACGATGGCGATGCCCGCGACCCACCAGGTGCTGACGTCCGGGGTGCGGTGGCGTGGGTGGATCCGCCCGAGTGCCGGGGGCAGGGCGTGACGGCGGGCCATCGACAGGCCGGTCCGGGAGGCCGGGATGATCGTGGTCTGGGTCGAGGCGATCGCCGACGTCGCCACCGCGAAGAGGACCACCCAGTCCCAGCCGCCCATGACCTCGCCGGCGATGATGGCGAAGACGAACTCCTCCTCGCCCGCGTTGTCGGTGAGCCACTGGGTGCCGGCGTACGCCACCACGGCGAAGGCGACGGAGAGGTAGCTCACGAGCAGGATCACGGTCGACCAGAGGCCGGCCCGGCCGGGGGCGCTCGCGCCATCGGTGGTCTCCTCGCTCAGGTTGACCGCCGACTCCCACCCCCAGTAGGCGAAGACCCCGAGGAGCAGGCCGGCGGAGAGCGCGCCTCCTCCCGCCGCGAAGGGGTTCAGCCACGTGATCGACGGGGTGGTCGCCTCGAGCGAGCTGTTCTCGGCCAGGGCGCGGTACAACGCCACCGTTGCGAAGGCCAGCAGGGCGCCCACCTGCCCGAAGATCAGGACGTTCTGCAGTCGCGCCGAGACGTCGGTCCCGAGGACGCACACGTAGGTCATCACCAGGATGAGCAGGATGGCGAGCGGCATCCGCACCCAGGCGTTGGCGGCGAGGTCGTCGGCTCCGACCATCAGGAGCGAGAAGCTCACCCCGACGTCGGCGAGCGACCCGATGACCAGGACGCCGGTCATCGCGATCGACCAGCCT
The DNA here is from genome assembly GCA_963834235.1 of uncultured Actinomycetota bacterium. Taxonomy (GTDB): domain Bacteria; phylum Actinomycetota; class Actinomycetes; order Propionibacteriales; family Nocardioidaceae; genus Nocardioides. The sequence goes on along the minus strand of CAWIAS010000005.1, from coordinate 144,077 downwards.
CCCAGCCACCCGAACCACGGCCCCATCGCGCGCGTCACCCAGCTGAAGGTGGTGCCGCAGTCCTGGTCGACGCGGTTGAGGTAGAGGAACGCCGTCGCGATGAGCAGCATCGGGACGAACGAGGCCAGCAGCACGCCGGGGGCGTGGACGCCCACCAGAGCGGCGATCGGGCCGATGACAGCCGCCAGCGAGTAGGCAGGGGAGGTCGAGGCGAGTCCGATGACCAACGCATCGACGAAGCCGATCGCGTCGGCCTTGAGCCCCGCCGGCTCGTTCGTGCTCTCGTTCATGGTGTCTCCTGTCGTCTCAGGGGCGGGGCAGCGCCGAGCGACCCGCCTCCAGGCGAGCCACCGGCACCCGGAACGGCGAGCAGGACACGTAGTCGAGTCCGACCTCGTCGAAGAAGTGGATCGACGCGGGGTCGCCGCCGTGCTCGCCGCAGACGCCCAGGTGGAGGGTCGGGTTGACCGCACGCCCGGTCTCCGCCGCTGTGCGCACCAGGGCGCCCACGCCCTCGGTGTCCAGCGACTCGAACGGCGACACCGGGAAGACGCCCTGCTCGAGGTACGTCGAGAAGAACGACGCCTCGACGTCGTCACGGGAGAAGCCCCAGGTCATCTGGGTGAGGTCGTTGGTGCCGAACGAGAAGAACTCCGCCGAGCCCGCGATCTCGCCGGCGGTGAGCGCGGCACGCGGAAGCTCGATCATGGTGCCGACCTTGTACGGCACCTCGACCCCTGCCTCGTCCTGCACGGCGCGGGCGACGTCGACGACCTTCTTCTTCACGATGTCGAGCTCCCTCACGCTCGCCACCAGCGGGATCATGATCTCCGGCTGCGGGTCGCCACCGGCCTCGATCCGGATGACGGAGGCCTCGAGGATGGCCCGGGCCTGCATGGTGAACAGTCCGGGGATCACGATGCCCAGCCGGACCCCGCGGAGACCCAGCATGGGGTTCTGCTCGTGCAGCCGTCGGACCGCCTCCAGCAGCCGCCGCTCCCTCTTCTTGCGGTGACCGCGGGTGTCGGCCACGGCCATGGCGACCGACAGCTCGGTGAGGTCGGGCAGGAACTCATGCAGGGGAGGATCGATCATCCGGATGGTGACGGGCAGGCCGTCCATCGCCTCGAGGATCTCGACGAAGTCGTCGCGCTGCATGGGCAGCAGCGCGGCCAGTGCCTCCTCCTGTCCGCGCTCGTCCTCGGCGACGATCAGGTTCTCCACGAGCTCGCGGCGCTCCCCGAGGAACATGTGCTCGGTGCGGCACAGTCCGATCCCCTCGGCGCCGAACCTCCGCGCCCGGGCGGCGTCCTCCCCGGTGTCGGCGTTGGTCCGCACCCTGAGCCGGCGCGACGCATCGGCGTGCTGCACGAGCCTGGCCACCGCGTCCACCAGCGGGTTGTCGACCGGCTCGCCCTCGAACCAGCGGACGACGTGCGAGTCGGCCACCGGCACCGCGCCGTCGAAGACCTCGCCGGTGCTGCCGTCGATCGAGATCACGTCCCCCTCGCGCAGGGTGCGGCCGCCGCGCACGCGGACCTGGCCGGCGCTCGTGTCGACGTCGAGCGACTCCGCGCCGCACACGCAGGTGCGGCCCATGCCACGGGCCACCACGGCCGCGTGGGACGTCTTGCCGCCGCGGCTGGTGAGGATCCCCCGGGCGACCATCATCCCGTGCAGGTCCTCGGGGCTGGTCTCCTTGCGGACCAGGATCACGTCCTCGCCGCGCTCGGCCCACTCGACGGCGGTGGCCCAGTCGAACACGATCTTGCCGACGGCCGCGCCGGGGGAGGCGTTCATCCCCTTCGCCAGGAGTGTGCGCTCGGCGTCGGGGTCGAACCGCGGGAACATCAGCTGGGCGAGCTGGGCGCCGTTCACCCGGCGGAGTGCCTCGTCGAGGTCGATCAGCTCCTCGTCGACCATGTGACCGGCGATCCGGAACGCCGCCTCCGCGGTCCGCTTGCCGACCCGGGTCTGCAGCATCCAGAGCTTGCCCTGCTCGATCGTGAACTCGATGTCGCACATGTCCCGGTAGTGCTTCTCCAGGGTGGACATGATGCCGAGCAGCTCGTCGTACGACGCCTTGTCGAGCGGTTCGAGGTCGGCGAGGGACACGGTGTTGCGGATGCCGGCGACGACGTCCTCGCCCTGGGCGTTCTGGAGGTAGTCGCCGTAGACGCCTTGGTCCCCCGAGGCCGGGTTGCGGGTGAAGCAGACGCCGGACCCGGACGTCTCGCCGCGGTTGCCGAACACCATGGCCTGGACGTTGACGGCGGTGCCGAGGTCCTCGGGGATCTGCTCCTGGCGGCGGTAGAGCACCGCGCGCTCGGTGTTCCAGGAGTCGAAGACGGCGCGGACGGCCAGGTCGAGCTGCTCGCGGGGGTCCTGCGGGAAGTCCCGCCCCGCGTGCTCGCGCACCACGCCCTTGAACGTCTCGACGAGCTCGCGCAGGTCGTCGCTGGTGAGGTCGAGGTCGTCGGTCGAGCCCCGTCGCTCCTTGAGGGCGTCGAGCGCGTCGGAGAACAGTGCGGACTCGAGGCCGAGCACCGTGCTGCCGAACATCTGCAGCAGCCGCCGGTAGGAGTCCAGCGCGAAGCGCTCGTCGTCGCTCTGTCGTGCGAGGCCGGCCACGGACTTGTCGTTGAGGCCGACGTTGAGCACCGTCTCCATCATCCCGGGCATCGAGAACTTCGCACCCGAGCGCACGCTGACGAGCAGCGGGTCGTCGGTGTCACCGAGCCGGCGCCCCATGGCGGACTCCAGCGCCGCGAGGTGCTTGCTGACCTCGACCGGGAGCTGGTCGGGCTCGCTGCCCTCGGCGAGGTAGGCCCGGCAGGCCTCCGTCGTGATCGTGAAGCCCGGTGGGACCGGCAGCCCGAGGTTCGTCATCTCGGCGAGGTTGGCGCCCTTGCCGCCCAGAAGGTCCTTCTGGTCCTTGTTGCCGTCCGCGAAGTCGTACACAAAGGTGCTCACCCCGCGATCTTGTCCGGTTTTCGGGAGAAAGGGCAGGGTTGCGGCCGAACAGCTGTCGGACAGGGTCAGCGGCCGGACTCGGTGTAGCCGCGCCTGGCCGGGTCGAGAGCGGAGGCGATCCGGCGTGCGGTGAAGTCGGCGCAGCGCTCCTCGGCCTGCGCGAGCGTGCAGAACTCGGCAGCCCGGATCTCGCGTTCCTGCTTGACCACCCCGTCGAGCAGGTCGGCGGGATGCTGCCCTCCGTCGAAGACCAGGCAGACGGCGTCGTCCCACCCGCCCCACGGGGGCAACCAGTCGGTGAGCAGCAGTGCGCCCACGTCGAGCTTCAGCCCGAGCTCCTCCTCGACCTCGCGACCCGCGGCGAGCTGCGGTGACTCGCCGACCTCCACCACCCCGCCGGGGAGGTCCCAGTCCTGCTTGTAGGTCAGCTGGCAGAGCAGCACCCGATCGGCCGGGTCGCGCACCAGCAGCTGACTGATCGCCCGCTTGCGCGGGAGGAACGAGTTGAGCAGCGCGCGGAAGCTCTCCGGCTCGCTGAGCGGGGGATCGGTGGCGAGCCGCGCCAGCACGACGTACTCGGTCGCGTCCGCGCGGTCGCCCATGCCGCGCACCACCCGCTGCACCCCCTCGCGGCGCAGACCGGAGCGGGTGGCCACGCGGAGCGAGGCCTGGTTGCCGGGCTCGACGCGTGCCTCGACCCGGCGCAGTCCCAACCCACCCTGGCCGGACTCGGTCAGTGCCCAGTCGGCGAGGACGCGGACTGCCCGGGCGGCGTACCCGTGGCCGCGTTGCCCCGCGTACAGGGTCCAGCTCAGGCTTCCTCCGGCGTCGCCCTCGGGGGTCACCTCGACGTGGCCGACCGCCCGTCCGACGTGCTCGACCACGAAGGCGGCGAGCTTCCGGCCGGCGGCCCGGGCGTCCTGCCACTCGCCCACCAGAGCCCGGTGCTCCTCGAGAGTGGGGGCGCTGTCCTGGCCGAACCAGTGCGCGATCAGGTCGTCGTGCCCGGCCACGGCGACCTCGACGTCCTCGTCCCGCCAGGGTCGAAGAGTGACCGTGCCGTCGGTGAGGGTGGGCTGCTCGGTCACGTCGTCCACCTTAGCGAGCGGCTGGAGGGCGCTCCGGTCCGTGGGCCGGGAAACCTGCGGTGCGCCACGCCCGGGTCCCAGTTCCTCGAACGCCACCCTGAACGGCTCCGGAGCGGTCACAATGTCTCCCATGCTCCGGGGCTGGTGGACCAAGACCAGACTGGTGGTGTCGGGTTGGTCCGGTGACTTGTTCCGGCCACTCGCGGGTGACCAGGCCGGTGAGAAGTTCTGGGGTCGCCACCTCCGCGTGGGCGTCGCCATCACCGAGACGTCGGCGGCGTTGGTGCTGGCGTACGTCGTGCTGGCCGACCGGCCTCACCGGACGCTCTTCCTGGTGACCGCGCTGCTGGTCATGGCCAGCTCGCCGCTGCTGTTGCTGGTGCCGAGCCGCGTCTTCAGCGTGGGCGTGCGCGGTCCGGTGATCTTCTACCTCTGGAGCATCGCCGTGACCGGCGTGGTTGCCGGAGTGGCCATTCTCGACGGTGGCGCCGAGAGTCCGCTGCTGTGGCTGCTGGTGCTGACCATGACCTTCTCCGCGCTGGCCTACCCACCACCAGGTGTGGTGGTGATGGGCGGCCTGATGGTGGCGGCCTACCTCGGGGTGGTGATCGCCGACGACGCGCTGGATCCCTCGACCCTCCTGGTGGCCACGGTGCTGCTCTCCTTCACGGCGATGACCGCCCTGGTCGCCCACAACCACTGGGACACCTACGAGCAGCAGATGCTCTGGGGGAGGCGCATGGCCGAGCTCGACAGCTCCCGCGAGGAGTTCGTGGCGACGACCAGTCACGAGCTGCGCACGCCGGTGGCCTCGATCCTGGGGTACGTCGAGCTGCTCGAGGACTCGCCCGTCTCCCCGGACCCGAACCTGCCGGCGTTCCTGGCGAAGATCCGGCGCAACGCCGAGCGGCTCGAGGGACTGTCCGAGGAGCTGCTCGTGCTCTTCCACTGGGACTCAGAGGCGCGGCGGGAGACCGAGGAGAGCCACGTGCGCGGGGAGACCGATCTGGTCGAGGTCGCCGGCTGGGTCAGGGAGACGATGGCGCCGTTGGCGACACGCCAAGGCGTGGCTCTGGAGTTCGACGTGCCGGGGGAGCCAGTCGTGGTCCACGGCGCACCCGACCAGCTGGAGCGTGCCCTGCTCAACCTGGTCGGCAATGCCGTGAAGTACACACCCTCCGGTGGCGTGGTGAGCTGTCGCCTCGGGCAGGAGTCGACGGAGGCGGTGATCGAGGTGCGTGACACCGGTATCGGAATCGCCACGGACGAGGTCGACGCGCTCTTCCGCCGGTTCTTCCGCGCCAGCAGTGCGCGCGAGCGATCCATCGCCGGCGTGGGACTGGGGCTGAGCATCGTGCACGAGATCGTCACCTCGCTCCACGGCAGCGTCGAGGTGTCGTCCCAGCTCGGCATCGGGACCGTCTTCGTCGTCCGGTTGCCGCGCGACGTGCCGGCCGTCGACGTTCTGGACCCGAGCGTGGCTCCGACGCGGCGCAGGGCTAGGGCGAGTGACGGAACCAGACGGTGGCGAGCGGAGGAACCGTGAGATCGGCGTACGCCGGCTGTCCGGACCAGTCGCCCGCAACCGCCGTGACGGAGCCGAGGTTGCCGACGCCGGATCCGGTGTAGCCGGAGGCGTCGGTGTTGACGACCTCCTCCCACGTCCCGGCGCTGGGTAGTCCGAGCCGGTAGTCACCGTGCGGAACCGCCGAGAAGTTGGCGACGCAGACCAGGTCCGGCGATCCCTGCTCGCCGCGACGGACGAACGAGTAGACGTTGCGCTGGGCGTCGTTGGCGTCGATCCAGGCGAACGTGCCCGGGTCGTCGTCCCGGGACCACATCGCGGGGGACTCGGCGTAGACCCGGTTGAGGTCGCGGACCAGGGCGTGGACCCCGGAGTGCTCCGGGTGCTCGAGCAGCCACCAGTCGAGCTCGCGAGCCTCGGCCCACTCCGACTCCTGGCCCATCTCGGCGCCCATGAAGAGCAGCTGCTTCCCGGGGTGCGCCCACATGAAGCCGAGGTAGGCGCGCAGGTTGGCCAGCTGCTGCCAGCGGTCGCCCGGCATCTTGCGCAGCAGGGACCCCTTGCCGTGGACGACCTCGTCGTGGCTGATCGGTAGCACGAAGTGCTCGGACCACGCGTAGACGATCGAGAACGTCAGCTCACTGTGGTGGTGTGCGCGGTGCACCGGGTCGTGCTGCACGTAGCCGAGTGAGTCGTGCATCCAGCCCATGTTCCACTTGAAGCCGAAGCCCAGCCCGCCCTCCGTCGTCTGCTGGGTCACCCCCGGCCACGACGTCGACTCCTCGGCGATGGTGATCGCGCCGGGCACCCGCTTGCCGATGGTGCCGTTCATCTCCTGCAGGAACTGCACGGCCTCGAGGTTCTCGCGGCCGCCGTGGACGTTGGGAGTCCACTCGCCGGGCTCCCGCGAGTAGTCGAGGTAGAGCATCGAGGCGACGGCGTCGACGCGCAGTCCGTCGATGTGGAACTCCTCGAGCCAGTAGAGCGCGTTGGCCACGAGGAAGTTGCGCACCTCGCGACGCCCGAAGTCGAAGACGTAGGTGCCCCAGTCCGGGTGCTCACCGCGGGACGGGTTGGGGTCCTCGTAGAGCGGGGTCCCGTCGAAGCGCGCGAGCGCGAACTCGTCCTTGGGGAAGTGGGCCGGAACCCAGTCGACGATGACGCCGATGCCGGCCTGGTGGAGTCGATCGACCAGCAGCCGGAAGCCGTCCGGGTCGCCGAAGCGGGAGGTCGGTGCGAAGTACGACGTGACCTGGTAGCCCCAGGAGCCGCCGAACGGGTGCTCCATCACCGGCATGAACTCGACGTGGGTGAAGTTGAGGTCGGTGAGGTAGGGGATCAGGTGGTCGGCGAGCTCGGCGTACGAGTAGGCAGTGCCATCGGCGTGCTTGCGCCAGGAGCCCAGGTGCATCTCGTACGTCGACATCGCCTCGCGCAGCGGCTTGCGTGCGGCGCGGGCGTCCATCCACGCGTCGTCGGCCCAGGTGTACGTCGACTCGAACACCACCGAGGACGTCGCCGGCGGGACCTCGGTGTGGAAGGCCATCGGATCGGCCTTCTCGCGCCACTGGCCGTCCGCGCCGAGGACGGCGAACTTGTAGCCGCTCCCGGAGCCGGTGTCCGGGACGAACAGCTCCCACACCCCGGACTCGCCGAGCTGGCGCATCGGGTGCTCGCGCCCGTCCCAGTTGTTGAAGGAGCCCTTCACGCGCACACCGCGGGCAGACGGGGCCCAGACGGCGAAGGCGGTGCCGGTGACGGCGGGGCCGAGCGGAGCCTCGTAGTGGTGCACCCGAGCGCCCAGGACGTCCCAGAGCCGCTCGTGTCGCCCTTCGTTGATCAGGTGGAGGTCGAGCTCCCCGAGGGTCGGAAGGAAACGATAGGGGTCGTCCACCTCGTGGGCGCCCCCCTCGTAGGCGACGCGCAGTCGATATCCGGGGACGTCGCTGCCGGGGAGCACTCCGGCCCAGATGCCTTCGTACTCGTGCTCGAGCCGGACCTCGGTGTCTCCGTAGACGACGGCGACGCTCGAGGCCAGCGGACGCAGCACGCGGACCGTGACTGCACCGTCGTGCGGGTGCGGACCCAGCACCGCGTGGGGGTGGCCGTGTTCGCCGCTCACGATCAGGGCGAGCTCGTCGTGCGGGACTGGCAGGACCTTGCTGGTCATGATGCCTCGATCCTGGCGATCGCCTCGAGGGGGATCGCCACCCAGGAGGGACGGTTGCGGGTCTCGTACACGGCCTCGTAGACCGCCTTGTCGGCGACGTAGGCCGAGAGCAGCGCCTCCTCGTCGACCGACAGGGCGCCGCCGGCGTACGCCTCGAGGAAGGCCTGTCGGTTGCGCGCCGACCACTCGGTGGCCCGGAACTGACGCTGCTCGATGCCGGTGAACTCGTGCTCGTCGATGCTGCGCTCGACCACGCGCGGGGCGTAGTCGAAGGACCGCAGCATGCCGGCCACGTCGCGCCAGCGCGAGTCCGGACGGACCCGCTCGGAGAGTGGCCTGGCCGGCTCGCCCTCGAAGTCCACGATCTTCCAGCCGCGGACGGTGCGCAGCGTCTGGCCGAGATGCAGGTCGGCGTGGATCTGTTGCACCGGCAGGTCGCGGATCCGGCGGACGTGGTCGAAGGACGTGCGCAGGCGGTCGGCGTAGCCGGAGAGCTCGGGGACGACGGTGAGGGCGGCGTCGAGCCGCGCATGCATGCCGTCGACGAGCGTCCCGATCTCGTCCTGGGGCAGGGTCGCGGTGGGGAAGTGCTCTGCCAGGGACTGGTGGGTCTCGGCCAGGGCGACGCCCAGCCGTGCCGCCTCGCCCGCGAAGTCGCCACCGACCTCGTCGGCGTGGAGATCGGCCTCCGCGAAGAGGTTGCGCACGCTGGCGAGCGCGAGGTCCCAGCCGTCGGAGGCGGTGCGGAGGAACTGTTGCAGCATCGCCAGGTGCAGCGGCTCGCCCTCTTCCTCGACCTCGAGCCAGCCGTAGAGCGCGGCCACGTGGTCGGAGCCGGCCCGGGTCAGGACGTCATGGACCGAGATGTCGGGGTTGGCGCCCGGGGTGATCTTCCGGAACACCTTCATCAGCGAGTCCTCGCCGAACGCCACCGAGGAGTTGGACTGCTCGCCGGTGAAGAGCGTCGAGTGCACGTCGACGTCGAGGTCGTGACCGGGAAGCCGGTGGAAGGTCAGCCGTCCTGACGGCTGGTCGACGAAGGACCGGAGCCAGCAGGCCATGGCGTCGCGGTCGTGCACGGCGTCGTAGACGTGGCTGGTCCCGAAGTCCTCGTCGGCCCAGGACCCGATCCGGGCGTGCTCGAGGTGGTCCTGCGGGTGCTCGTAGAAGGAGAGCGGGAGCTGGTAGATCTCCGTCCCGCCCAGGTCGTCCTCGAAGGACACGCTGACCAGGTCGATCGCTGCCCGGGGACCGCTGTTGGCGCTGCCGGGCACCTCGCCGAGACGGCGGGTCCCGTCGATCCGGAAGGGTCGCCCCTTGCTGCCGAACCAGCGCGCCTGCTCGAGGTAGGCCGCGAGCTGCTCGCGGGAGTCGTCCGCCGTCGTCATCCGATGATCCCGTCGCCACTGGCCGGCCGGGTGAGCCGGAACCAGTAGAAGCCGTACCCACCGAGCGTGAGGAGATACGGCAGCTCGCCGACGGCCGGGAACGGCACGCCGCCCAGCAGCTCGACGGGGACCAGACCTTCCCAGCGCCGCAGGTCGAGCTCGACGGGCTGGGGGAAGCGCGACAGGTTGTGGATGCAGAGGATGATGTCCTCGCGACCCTCGGCATCGGTGTGTGCGCGCACGTACGACAGGACGCTGGGGTTGGAGCCGCCGAGGTCGGTGAAGCTGCCGAGGCCGAATGCCTGGTGGCCGCGGCGGGCGTGGATCATCCGCCGGGTCCAGTGCAGCAGCGACGAGGAGTTCTCGAGCTGGGCCTCGACGTTGACGCTCTGGTACCCGGTGACGGGGTCCTGGATGAGCGGCAGGTGCAGCCGTCCGGGCGTCGCGGACGAGAAGCCGGCATTGCGGTCGGAGGTCCACTGCATGGGTGTCCGGACACCGTCCCGGTCGCCCAGCCAGATGTTGTCGCCCATGCCGATCTCGTCGCCGTAGTAGAGGACGGGGGAGCCGGGCAGCGAGAGCAGGAGCGCCGTGAACAGCTCCATCCGGTTGAGGTCGTTGTCGAGCAACGGCGCCAACCGGCGGCGGATACCGATGTTGGCCTTCATGCGGGGGTCCTTGGCGTACTCGCCCCACATGTAGTCGCGGTCCTCGTCGGTCACCATCTCGAGCGTGAGCTCGTCGTGGTTCCGCAGGAAGATGCCCCACTGGCAGCCGTCCGGGATCGCCGGTGTCTGCTCCATGATCTCCGAGATCGGGAAGCGGGACTCCCGGCGGACCGCCATGAAGATGCGGGGCATGACCGGGAAGTGGAAGGCCATGTGGCACTCGTCGCCGCCGACGCTCTGGTCGCCGAAGTACTCGACCACGTCGGCCGGCCACTGGTTCGCCTCGCACAGCAGGACCCGGCCGGGGTAGTTCTCGTCGACGAAGCGTCGGCACATCTTGAGGAACTCGTGGGTCTCGGGCAGGTTCTCGCCGTTGGTGCCCGGGCGCTCGTAGAGGTAGGGGACGGCATCGAGCCGGAACCCGTCGAGGCCCATGTCCAGCCAGAAGCGCATCGCCTCGAGCATCGCCTCGTGGACCCGGGGGTTGTCGAAGTTGAGGTCTGGCTGGTGGGAGAAGAACCGGTGCCAGAAGTACTGCTGGCGGACCGGGTCCCAGGTCCAGTTCGAGGGCTCGGTGTCGACGAAGATGATCCGGGCCTCCTCGTAGAGCTCGTCGGTGTCCGACCAGACGTAGAAGTCGCCGTAGGGGCCGTCGGGGTCCTCGCGGCTCGCCTGGAACCACGGGTGCGCGTCACTGGTGTGGTTCATGACGAAGTCGATGATCACCCGGATGCCGCGTTTGTGAGCCTCGTCGAGGAAGCGGTGGAAGTCGTCGACGCTGCCGCACTCGGGAAGGATGTCGGTGTAGTCGGCGACGTCGTACCCGCCGTCGCGCAGCGGCGAGGTGAAGAACGGCGGCACCCACAGGCAGTCGACGCCGAGCCACTCCAGGTAGTCGAGCTTTTCGATGAGCCCCTGGAAGTCGCCGACGCCGTCGGCGTTGGAGTCGCGGAACGAGCGCACCAGGACCTCGTAGAAGACCGCGGTCTTGAACCAGTCGGGGCTCTCGCCGATGACGTCGAGGGCGCCGGAGGCGGAGTGCTCGGGTGACGGACCGGTCTTGGCGTGATTCGGGACCGTGTCGGTCACCGGGGCCTCCTGACGTGGAGCACATGGGCGGGTTCGTGGGCAGGGTCGAGCCGGACGTAGTTGTGCTGGGACCAGCTCCACGTCTCCCCCGAGATCTCGTCATGGACGAGGAAGGAGTCGTGGTCGTCGATGCCCAGAGCGGGGAGGTCGAGGTGGACCGTCGTCTCGCGGGTGGCGTGCGGGTCGAGGTTGACCACCACCACGACGGTGTCCGGCTCGAGGTCGGGCGGGTCGTGGGGCAGCCGGGTCGACTTGGAGAAGACGAGGATGTTCTCGTCGTCGCTGCTGTGCACCGTGATGTTGCGAAGGAGCTGGAGCGCCGGGTGTGCTCGGCGGATCTCGTTGAGCCGGGTCAGGTACGGCGCGAGGGTGCGGCCTTCCGCGGAGGCGCCCTCCCAGTCGCGGACCCGGATCTGGAACTTCTCGGTGTCGAGGTACTCCTCGCTGCCGGGCTTGACCGCCACGTGCTCGTAGAGCTCGTAGCCGGCATAGACGCCCCAGCTCGGGGAGCTGAGTGCGGCGATGGCGGCCCGGATCTTGAACGCCGCGGGCCCGCCGTACTGCAGGAACGCGTGCAGGATGTCGGGGGTGTTGACGAAGAAGTTCGGCCGCATCAGGTGGTCGGTCTCCGTCGCCAGCTCGCGGAGGTACTCCTCGATCTCCCAGCGTGCGGTGCGCCACGTGAAGTACGTGTAGGACTGGTGGAAGCCGACCGCACCCAGACCCCGCATCATGGCCGGGCGGGTGAACGCCTCGGCGAGGAAGATCACGTCGGGGTCGGTGCGTCGCACCTCGCGCAGCAGCCACTCCCAGAACGCCACTGGTTTCGTGTGCGGATTGTCGACCCGGAAGATCCGGACACCGTGGGACATCCAGAGCCGTACGACACGGAGGATCTCCTGGCAGATGCCCTTCGGGTCGTTGTCGAAGTTGAGGGGGTAGATGTCCTGGTACTTCTTGGGTGGGTTCTCGGCGTAGGCGATGGTGCCGTCGGCGCGGGTGGTGAACCAGTCCGGGTGGGACGTCACCCACGGGTGGTCGGGCGCGCACTGGAGCGCAAGGTCCAGGGCGACCTCCAGCCCGAGCTCACCGGCCCGGGCGACGAAGGCGTCGAAGTCGGCGAAGGTTCCGAGCTCGGGGTGCAGCGCGTCGTGGCCGCCGTCCTTGCTGCCGATCGCCCACGGGGAACCCGGGTCATCGGGGCCGGGCGTGAGGGTGTTGTTGGGACCCTTGCGGTTGACCTCGCCGATCGGGTGGACCGGGGGCAGGTAGATGACGTCGAAGCCCATGTCGGCCACCGCGTGGAGCCGCTGGGCAGCGGTGCGGAAGTTGCCGGACGTGATCGCACCCGTCTTCTCGTCCCGCGTCGCGCCCTCGGACCGCGGGAAGAACTCGTACCAGCTGCCGTAGAGGGCGCGCGGCCGATCGGCGTACGCCTGGTAGGGGCCTTCGACGGTGACCAGCTCCCGGAGCGGGTGCGCGAGCAGCGCGGCCGCGAGCTCGGGGTCCTGGAGGACCGCGAGGCGGGCCTCTGCCGGGCGGTCGGTGTCGGCGGCGGCGTCGATCGCCCCGTCGAGGACCCTGCTCGCCTGCGTGTCAGTGGCGGTGAGTCCGCTCCGCACCCGCTCGAACAGCAGGCGGCCCTCGGTGAACATCAGCTCGACGTCGACTCCGGCCGGGATCTTGATCCCGGCATCGTGCTGCCAGGTGGCCACGGGGTCGGACCACGCGTGCACCTCGAACGCCCAGGCACCTTCGAGGTCGGGGATCACCGAGGCGTCGTAGCGGTCAGGAACGTCGGCGTGCTTGACCATCCGGACGGGAGGACGCCGCTGGCCCGAGGGGTCGGTGAGCACGACCTCGGCGCTGAGCTGGTCGTGACCCTCCCTGAAGACGGTGGCCGAGACGGGGAACGGCTCGCCCAGGGTGGCTTTCGCGGGTTGTCGTCCGAGGTCGACGACGGGCATGACGTTCATGACTGGGATGCGTCCGACCATGTGTCCACACTTCCGAATCGCAGGGTGGCATGCAAGCCAGGTCCACCCATCAGTACCCACAACGGAGGCTGCCTACGCCGTGCACAGCAAAGCGGGCGGACCCGAAGGTCCGCCCGCTTCCCTCTGTGGGGTCAGTAGACCTGCAGCTCGGCCACGTGGACGATCGAGTCGCGATCGCTGTTTTCCTTGCAGTCGGTGCTGTTGGTCGGGTCCTCGTCCTGTTCGCCGGCGTAACCCTTGAACCCGGTGCACTGGTTCTCGACCGCGACCAGCCGGATCGCTGCGGCACGGACGTCGGGAACGTTGAACGAGCGCAGGACGAGGTTGGGCGCGACCGGGCGAGGACGTTTCGCCGGGAATGCGCCGGCCTTCGAGACGAAGAAGCGCTTCCAGGTGGCGTCGTCGGACGCACACTTCTTCACGCAGGCCTCGAGGGCGAACGAGCGCAGCGCGGTGAACCGTGAGCCCGAGTCCGGATCGGCAGCGAACGGGATCTCCGTGCCGCTGGCGGGGGCCGGGTTCAGCATGGCGCTCACGTTGACCCGGGTGATCCGCTTGGCCTTCTTGCCCGACAGGTCGACGGCCACGAAGGGGCTGGTGGCATCGACGCTCTCCCCGCCCTCGTTGACGCCGCCCCAGTTGGTGTTCTCGGTGCCGTCGATGAGGAAGCCGGGGTTGAGCGAGCCGGCGCTGGCCGACAGCACCTTCGCCCCGGACGCCTTGGCGGCCAGGTTTCTCGGGGCCGCGATCCGCAGGGCCCGGTTCTGGCCAGCCTTCACCTTCATCGTGAATCGCTTGAAGCCCTGCGTCTTCGAGACGTAGAGCATCTTGTAGGTGCCCGGGACCAAGGTGGTGGTGGCGTCCAGCTTGGACGTCTTCACCGTGTCGGCAACCGGCGTGGAGCGAGCCTCGTACATGCCGACGAACAGCTGCCCGGATCCCTTGGTGCGCAAGGTGACGGTGGCATTCTTCGACTGGGGCGAGGCGAAGCTCGGCTTGGTGTCGCCGGAGTCCGCGTTGGGCGTGCTGGCTCCCTTGCCCATGCCTCGCTTGGCGAAGGCGTCCCAGATCGGCTTCTGGTTCTTCCGGTTCGCGAAACGCATCCGGTCCGCCGCGATGAAGGCGTCACGGGCGTCGAGCATGGAGGTGGCGCTCTGCTGCAACAGGAAGGAGTCGAACATGAGCGCGACCCATCGACGGTTGCCCGGGCACCTGGTGGCCTTGAGCGGACCCTGGGTCGGGGACCCCTCGGCGCAGCGCAGCTGGCGCTCCTTGTTGTTGTAGCGGAAGACGCCGTAGTCCCAGCGCTTCACCAGAGCCTGGCGCACGTCCCACATGGCGGCGTTCCAGATCTCGCCGTCGGAGTGGACCTCGTCACCCGTGCTGTCGAACCCGTAGTTGCTGTAGTTCAGCGGGTTCTTGTTGATGGCGTAGTCGCGGATACCGGCCGACTTGTTGCCGGTGGCATAGGGCCCGACCGCCCACGGGTTGCCGCCGGTCTTGTAGCCGTGGCTGAACATGTACTCGCCGGCGACGAGGTCGCCCCACGACTCGCCCATGGCGCCGCCCTGCTCGGAGCTGATGCCCTGGTCGGGACCAGCGATCATGCGGTTGCTGATCGCGTGGGTGTACTCGTGGCCGGTGATGCTCATGTCCATCGCGCCGTCGACGCACGGGGCGTAGAAGGCGCCGGCGATCGGCTGGAAGAGGTACTGGTTGGTGATGCCGGGCACTCCATCCTGGAGCGTGATCTGGTTGGCGTTGTCACGACCGAGGTAGCTGGGAGCGCCACCGTTGATCGCGCCCGCCTGGGCATTCCCGATCTCCGGGTCGTCCTGACGGCTCGGGTCGGCGTTCTTGCCGCGGTTGTCCCGCTGCATGTTGTAGTTCTGCTCGGTGAATCCGAGCCCGTAGCTGTAGTCGTGCATCCGGTTGTGAGCGACGAACAGGTTCGTCACGGCAGGGAGGATGTCGTTGCCGCCGGGCGTGAAGTTGGCCTGACTGCACCCGCCGTTGTTCCAGGCGTCGGTGAACTCGTCGAAGTACTCGCGGGTCGCCGAGACCGGTGCCTGCGCCGAGCCACCCGGAGTCAACGGGCTGGCCCACGCTTCCTTCGTCTCGGCATTGTTGCCGGTCGTCGTGAGGGTCGGGGTGTTGCTGTCGAAGCTGTAGTCCCACGGCACGGCGCCCAGCTGGTCGAGCGTCCCGGTGGACAGCGTGCAGTCGTTGCGACCCTGGGGACGCCAGCAGCCGATCACGCTGTTGGTCGGGGAGTGCGTGGCGTCGTAGCGCAGCGTCGGGTTGGCCGGGAAGTAGCGCCAGGCAGGCATCGGCGCCTCAGGGGCACCGCCCGCGCTGTCGCTGGTCGACACGAAGCCTGCGTAGTCGGTCGGGGGCAGGAAGGGCGTCCCCTCGAACGGGCAGATCCGCACGTTGTAGACACCCTGCTCGATCGTGCCGCCCGGGGCGTAGGTCAACGTCTCGGGGCTGCTGAGGAGGTCGCCCGAGGCGAGCAGCTGGTCACCCTTGTAGAGCTGGATGACGATGTCGTTGGCGGCGTTTGCCGCCGACGCCACGACGTCGATCTGCTGGGTGTTGCCGTCCGTGAGCTCGAACTCGTGCGGCTCGCCGCAGGTGACCCCTTCGACCTGGCCCTGGAAGGGCACGAAGTCGCTGGAGTGCTCGACCTGGTTCTGACGGTGCAGGATCTCGCCGCTGACGGCGTCGACCATCAAGGTGTAGGCGAGCGTCGCGCCGTTTTCGACGTCGACCACGTTGGTCTCGAAGACCGGGCGGACAGTCCCGTCGGCCAGCGGGAGCGCACGCAGGCGAACCTGCTGCTCCTGCGCAAAGCCCGGGACCGTGAACCTGGTCCATCCGGCCCGGCGCTCGGTGCCCGCCAGCTCGGCGAGGGCGACCTCGCGGCCCACGTTGGCCGCGGCCTTGACCCACGCCTGGGTGGGCGTGAGCTCGGCGGCTGCCGGGGTGGCGTCCGTCGGGGCGATGGACGAGGAGGCGTACATGATGTCGCCTCGGGAGACCCCCACGGTCACCTGACCGTCGAGGGCGGACTCGAGACCGCCGAACCGCTGGCGGAAGAGCACGGCGCGGGCCTTGCTCTGGGCGAACTCCTGCGCGTTGACGAGCTCCAGTGCGTCAACCTGGCTGACGGTCAGGCCGAAGACAGCGGCGTTGGCACGCAACCAGGTGCGGGCGGCGACCCCGGCGTTGTTCGAGGAGGCCGGCGCGAGCACGCCGTCGGCCGGGAGGATCGAGGTGGGGGTGCCGAACTGGTTGTACCGAAGGTCTATCGCACCCAGCTTCGCGGCGGCCGCCTTGATGCCGGCGGTGGGCAGGGCCCGGCCACGGGCGTCGAGGTCCGTGAGCCCGGCGGGCGTGTCACCGAGCGTGATCACGTCATCGGCTGCACCGGGGGAGGTGGTGGCGCTGGGTGACGCCGCCGAGCCGGCGACGGCAGGGAGCTGGGTGAGGCCCGGGACCAGGGTGGCGGTCAGGAGCGCGAACGCGGCAGCGGTCAGCCGCCGTCGATGCGTGGGAGAGAGGGTCATGCAGGTCACAACGTGACGGCAGCCCTCACGTTATGCACGTCGGCGTCACAACCCTGGGAACAGGTCTGTTGCGCCGATTGTTGGATCGTTCCATAAAACAGCGCTACCGTCGTCGGGTGCGAGCCATCCGTCGATTCATCGTCCGTCCCGTCCTCCCGACCTCCCTGGCCGCCCTCGGCGATCTCGCGGGCAACCTGCGGTGGTCCTGGCATCCGGAGAGCCAGGATGTCTTCCGGGCCGTGGATCCCGACCTGTGGGAGTCCACCGGCCGCGATCCGGTCCGCCTCCTGGGGGCCGTCGGCCGTGCCCGGCTCGAGGAGCTGAGCCAGGACGCGACCTTCCTGGAGATGTTGCGGGCCGCCCGCGAGGACCTCGAGCGCTACCTCACGGGTGAGCGCTGGTACGCCCGCAAGGCGGGCGTCGACGCTCCGCGCGCGATCGCCTACTTCTCGCCCGAGTTCGGCATCACGGCCGTCCTCCCCCAGTACTCCGGTGGCCTGGGCATCCTCGCCGGCGACCACCTCAAGGCCGCGAGCGACCTGGGAGTCCCCCTGCAGGGCGTCGGGCTGCTCTACCGGCACGGCTACTTCCGGCAGTCGCTCTCCCGCGAGGGCTGGCAGCAGGAGACCTACCCGGTCCTCGACCCCGACGAGCTGCCGCTGTCGCTGCTCAAGGAGGACGACGGCTCCCGCGCCATCGTCTCCATCACCCTGCCCGGCGGTGCCGAGCTCGTGGCCCGGATCTGGGTCGCCAGCGTCGGCCGGGTGCCGCTCCTGCTGCTCGACTCGGACGTCGAGGAGAACCCCGACCACCTGCGCCAGGTCACCGACCGGCTCTACGGCGGCAACAGCGAGCACCGACTGCGCCAGGAGCTCCTGCTCGGGGTCGGCGGCGTCCGGGCCCTCCGTGCCTATGCCCGGATCACCGGTGCCCCGGAGCCTGAGGTGTTCCACACCAACGAGGGCCACGCCGGTTTCCTCGGGCTCGAGCGGATCCGCGAGCTCACCGTCGCCGGCAACGGCCCGGGTCTCGACTTCGACACTGCGCTCGAGGTGAGCCGGGCCTCCACCGTGTTCACCACGCACACCCCGGTGCCTGCCGGCATCGACCGCTTCCCGCGCGAGCTCGTCGAGCAGTACTTCGGGACCGGTGGTGCGACGCCCGGCGTGCCCGTCGAACGGATCCTGGCGCTCGGCAGCGAGGACTACGACGGGGGCGACCCCGCCGTCTTCAACATGGCGGTCATGGGCTTCCGCCTCTCCCAGCGTGCCAACGGCGTCTCCCAGCTCCACGGTCACGTCAGCCGCGGCATGTTCAACGGCCTCTGGCCGGCCTTCGACGAGGCCGAGGTGCCGATCACGTCCATCACCAACGGCGTGCACGCGCCCACCTGGGTCGGTCGCGAGGTCTTCGACCTGGCGGCAGGCGAAGGCGCAGACCCTGACGGTGACGACACCGAAGCGTTCTGGGCAGCGGTCGACAAGATTCCCGGCCAGGCCATCTGGGCGACCAAGCGGGTCCTGCGTCAACGCCTCGTCGAGGACGCCCGCCGGCGCCTTGCCCTGTCCTGGACCGAGCGTGGTTGCGCGCCGGCCGAGCTCGCCTGGACCGACTCCGCCCTCGACCCCGACGTCCTGACCATCGGCTTCGCGCGCCGCGTCCCGTCGTACAAACGACTGACGCTGATGCTGGCCGACCAGGAGCGTCTCAAGCGCCTGCTGCTCCACCCCGAGCGCCCGGTGCAGCTGATCATCGCCGGCAAGTCCCACCCGGCTGACGACGGCGGCAAGAAGCTGATCCAGGAGCTGGTGAAGTTCGCGGACGACCCCGAGGTCCGGCACCGCATCGTCTTCCTGCCGAACTACGACATCGCCATGGCGCAGCCCCTCTACCCCGGCTGCGACGTGTGGCTCAACAACCCGTTGCGCCCCTACGAGGCCTGCGGCACCTCGGGCATGAAGGCAGCCCTCAACGGTGGCCTCAACCTGTCGATCCTCGACGGCTGGTGGGACGAGTGGTACGACGGCAACAACGGCTGGGCGATCCCGTCCGCCGACGGTGTCGACGACCCGGACCGCCGTGATGACTTCGAGGCCACCGCCCTCTACGACCTGATCGAGAACGAGGTCGCGCCGCGGTTCTACGACGTCGACGCCGACGGTGTTCCCACCCGGTGGCTCGAGATGGTCCGGCACACGCTGAAGTCGCTGGGGCCCAAGGTGCTCGCCACCCGGATGGTGCGCGACTACATCCGCAAGCTCTACGCCCCCGCCGCGGCCACCGCCCGGCAGCTGAACTCCGACTACCAGGGCGCGGCGGACCTCGCGGCGTGGAAGAAGAAGGTGCGAGCCGGCTGGGCCGGCGTCCGGGTCGAACACGTCGAGAGCAGCGGGGTCGGTGACGCGCCGGAGATCGGCACCACGCTGACCGTGCGCGCGTTCGTCTCGCTGGGCGAGCTCGAGCCCGGTGACGTCGACGTGCAGCTGGTGCACGGCGTCATCAACAGCGAGGACGAGCTCGTCGACACCACGGTGGAGTCCCTCGACCTGACCGAGGGCTACGAAGGTGGACGGCACCGCTTCGACGGGTCCGTGCAGCTGGACCAGAGCGGGGCCTTCGGCTACACGGTGCGAGTGATCCCGCGCAACGTGCTGCTCGCCTCACCGGCCGAGCTCGGAGTCGTCGCGCTGCCTGCCTGACCGGGTCTCAGGTCTGGCGCAGCACCACGACGCTGCGGGCGTCGAGGTGCAGGACGTCGCCGGCCTTGACCGGTGCGCCGTGGGCATGGGCCGGGTCGGTCGACAGCACGACCTCGCCGGCCTGCACCCACTCGTTCTCCGGGATGCTCACGTCGACGCCGTCGGCGCTGCTGTTGAGCCAGATCATGAACGACGAGTCGCGCTGCTGCTCACCCCTGGGGCCGGGGGAGCGGAGCGGGTCGCCGGTCACGAACATGCCCAGCACGTGCAGCGAGTCGTCGTACCAGTCCTCGGTGGCCATCTCGCGTCCGGACGGGTGCAGCCAGGCCAGGTCCTTGGGCCCGCCCGCGATGGTCGGCGTCCCGTCGAAGTGGTGCCGCTGCCGCAGCGCCGGGTGCTCGCGGCGCAGCCGGAGCGCGGTCTTCGTGAGGTCGTAGAGGTCGAGCCACGCGTCGTCCGGCCGCCAGTCCACCCACGAGACCTCGTTGTCCTGGACGTAGGCGTTGTTGTTGCCGCGTTGGGTGCGCCCGCGTTCGTCGCCCGCCGTGATCATGGGGGCGCCGCTCGACAGGCAGAGCGTCACCATCAGGTTGGCGGCCTGCCGCCGGCGGAGCGCCACGATCGACTCGTCGTCCGTCTCACCCTCCGCCCCGCAGTTCCACGAGCGGTTGTTGTCGGTGCCGTCGCGGTTGCGTTCGCCGTTGGCCTCGTTGTGCTTCTCGTCGTACGAGACCAGGTCGCGGAGCGTGAAGCCGTCGTGCGCGGTCACGAAGTTCACCGACGAGTACGGCGAGCGCCCGTCGTCGGCGTACAGGTCCGAGGAGCCGGCCAGCCGGCTGGCGACGTCGCGGATCCCACGGGAGTCCGGCCGCCAGAAGTCGCGGACCGTGTCGCGGTAGCGGTCGTTCCACTCGACCCACGGGGGCGGGAAAGAACCCACTCGGTAGCCGTCCATGGAGGCGTCCCACGGCTCGGCGATCAGCTTGACGTAGCGCAGGACCGGGTCCTGCTGGATGGTCGTCAGGAAGTCGCTGCGCATGTCGATGTCGTGGCCGGTGCGGGTCAGGGCCGATGTCAGGTCGAAGCGGAAGCCGTCGACGTGCATCTCGGTCACCCAGTAGCGCAGCGAGTCGAGGATCATCCGCAGCGCACCGCGGTTCGTGGTGTCGACCGTGTTGCCGCAGCCGGTGATGTCCCAGTAGGCGTCGTGGCCGGTGCCCGCCCGCTTGTAGAAGCCGAGGTCGTCGAGCCCGCGGAACGAGTACGCCGGGCCGGTCGGGTCACCCTCGGCGGTGTGGTTGTAGACCACGTCGAGGATCACCTCGATGCCGGCACGGTGGAAGCTCTTCACCATCTCCTTGAACTCTCGGACCTGCTCGCCACGGGTGCCCGAGGACGCGTAGGCCGCGTGGGGGGCGAAGTAGCCGATGGAGTTGTAGCCCCAGTAGTTGGTCATCCCGCGTTCGGCCACGGCCGGCTCGGTGAGGAACTGGTGGACCGGCATCAGCTCGACGGCGCTGACCCCGAGGTCCTGGAGGTAGCGGGTCACGGTGTGGCTGCCCAGGCCGGCGTACGTGCCGCGCAGGTGCTCGGGGATCTCGTTGTGCAGCTGGGTGAAGCCCTTGACATGCAGCTCGTAGATCACGGTGTCGCGCCACCGGGTCAGGAGACGCTGGTCGCCCTCCCAGTCGAACTCGTCGTGGACCACCACCGAGCGGGGCATCGCGGCGGCGGAGTCGAGGGTGCTGCGCCCGGTGGGGTCGGCCTCGTCGTGCGACAGCAGTGCCGGACCGGGGACAACCTCGCCGGTGACCGCCCGGGTGTAGGGGTCGAGCAGCAGCTTGGCCGGGTTGAACCGGTGGCCGTGCTCCGGGTCCCACGGGCCGTCGACGCGGAAGCCGTAGAGCTGGCCGACCGGCACGTCCGGGATCTGCCCGTGCCACACGCCGAGGGTGTGCTCGGTGAGCTGGAAGCGGGTCTCCGCCCCGTCGTCGTCGAAGAGAGCAGACCCAGGCGGCGGTGGCGTCCGGCGACCACACGGCGAAGTTGGTCGCCGGCTCGCTCCAGGTCGCCCCCAGGTCCTGGTGGTGGCCGGGCCAGACGGGCGCGGTCTCCTCGCGGTGCTGCCAGCGCCATGTGTTGGGACTCACCCGCGAGATTGTGCCGCAGTCCCACCCCTGGGGGTGAAGGCAACCCCCTCGCTACGCTGCCGGGCAGCATCACGCGGCCAACCCACGACTCACAGGAGGATCGCCATGGGCGAGTTCTGCCGCCTCGAGGTGGCCGACGGTGTCGGCACCATCCGGCTCGACCGGCCGAAGATGAACGCGCTCAACGAGCAGGTCCAGGAGGAGATCCGGGCCGCCGCGACCGAGGCTGCGAGCCGCGACGACGTCAAGGCGGTCGTGGTCTACGGCGGCGAGCGGGTCTTCGCGGCCGGAGCCGACATCAAGGAGATGAACGACATGTCCTACACGGACATGGTCAAGCGCTCCGGCGGCCTCCAGTCGGCGTTCACGGCCGTGGCCCGGATCCCGAAGCCGGTCGTCGCGGCGATCACCGGCTATGCCCTGGGCGGCGGCTGCGAGCTGGCCCTGTGCGCCGACGTGCGCTTCGCGGCCGACAACGCGGTACTCGGACAGCCCGAGATCCTGCTCGGCATCATCCCCGGTGCCGGCGGCACCCAGCGGCTGACCCGGCTGGTCGGGCCGAGCAAGGCCAAGGACCTCGTCTTCACGGGCCGCTTCGTCAAGGCCGACGAGGCCCTCGCCATCGGTCTGGTCGACCGCGTGGTCGCTCGCCGAAGCCGTGTACGACGAGGCGCTGGCGTGGGCGGGACAGTTCGCCGGCGCTGCGACGTACGCGCTCCGCGCCGCCAAGGAGACCATCGACCGCGGGCTCGAGGTGGACCTCGAGACCGGGCTGGAGATCGAGCGCCAGCAGTTCGCCGCACTGTTCGCCACCGAGGACCGCTCCATCGGTATGGGATCCTTCGTCGAGCACGGTCCCGGCAAGGCCCAGTTCGTGGGCCGTTGATGAAGCGCAAGGCGGAGGTCGACAGTGAAGTCGACGAGTATCAGAACGCGGATCGCCCAGGTCCTCTGGCTGCTGTGCGTGGTGGCCGCGCTGTTCCTGGCCGTGGGCGCACTGTGCATCGCGCTCGACTTCAACCAGAAGAACGCGCTCGTCGAGTTCGCGATCAACGGCGCCGACGCGGTCGATCTGGGGGTCTTCTCGCGCGAGGACGGCATCAAGGAGTTCGGCGGCGACAACGCCGAGACCAAGAACGCGCTGTTCAACTGGGGGCTGGGCGCCATCGCCTGGCTCGTCGTCGGCCGCATCGTCGAGCGCATCGTCCGTCCCTGACCGTCCGTCCCGGACCTGTCCGGCGCGAGCTGGTCAGGCCGTTGTGACGGACGCCGCGGTGTGAGAGACCCCACCGTGGGACAGGTTCCACCGCAGGTTTCCCGCTAGTAACCTCACGGACAAGTGAGGGCTACATCCACACCACAGGAGGGGCCGTAACCGGCCACACACCCATGAACATTGTCGTCTGTGTGAAGTACGTGCCCGACGCCACTGCCGATCGGCAGTTCGAGTCGGACAACACCGTTGACCGCGTTGGCGTCGACGGTCTTTTGTCAGAGCTCGACGAGTACGCCGTCGAGCAGGCCCTCCAGATCAAGGAGAAGAGCGACGCGGACGACACCGTGGTCACCGCGCTCTGCGTCGGCCCCGAGAAGGCCGTCGACGCCGTCCGCAAGGCGCTGCAGATGGGTGCCGACAAGGGCGTCCACGTCGGTCGACGACGCCATCGCCGGCTCCGACGCCGGTGCCACCTCGCTGGTGCTCGCCAAGGCGATCGAGAAGCTGGGCGCCGAGCAGCAGGTCGACCTCGTCGTCTGCGGCATGGCCTCGACCGACGCCTCCATGAGCGTCGTGCCGGCGATGCTGTCCGAGCGCCTCGGCCTGCCGCAGGTCACCTTCGCCTCGGTCATCGAGACCCAGGGCGACCAGGTCCGCGATCAAGCGTGACGGTGACACCGCCACCGAGGTCATCGGCGCCACCATGCCGCTCGTGCTGTCGGTCACCGACCAGACCGGCGAGGCCCGCTACCCGTCCTTCAAGGGCATCATGGCGGCCAAGAAGAAGCCGATGGAGACGCTACTCGCTGAGCGACCTCGGCGTCGACGCCGACCAGGTCGGCCTGTCCGTCTCGTGGACCGAGGTCCAGGAGACCACCGAGCGTCCCCCGCGGACCGCCGGCGAGATCGTCACCGACGAGGACGGCTCGGGCGCCACGGCGCTCACCGAGTTCCTCGCCTCCAAGAAGTTCATCTGAGGAGCCCTGACACATGTCTGAGATCCTGGTTCTGATCGACCACGTCGAGGGCGACGTACGCAAGCCGACGTACGAGCTGCTCACCATCGCCAAGCGCCTCGGGGAGCCGTCCGCGGTCTTCATCGGGCCGGCCGACAAGGGCGCCGACGCCGCCGAGGCCGTCAAGAAGTACGGCGCCGAGAAGGTCTACGTCGTCGACGACGCGCAGATCAAGGGCTACCTCGTGGCCCCCAAGGCCGAGGCGCTCGCAGCAGCTCGTCGAGAAGAGCGACGCCGGTGCCGTGCTGATCACCTCCTCCTTCGAGGGCAAGGAGATCGCCGGCCGGCTGGCGATCAAGCTCGACTCCGGCCTGATCACCGACGCCGTCGACGTGCAGGCAGACGACGGTGGAGCGCCGGTGACGACGCAGTCGCGTGTTCGCCGGCAACTTCACCGTGACCGCGAAGGTCACCAGGGGCACGCCGATCATCACGGTCAAGCCGAACGCCGCCACCCCGGAGGAGTCCGAGGGCGCCGGCACGGTCGAGGAGTTCGCCGCGACCATCTCCGACGGCGCCAAGACCGCGCAGATCGTGGCCTCGCAGCCGCGGAAGGCGTCGGGTCGCCCCGAGCTCAACGAGGCCGCGATCGTGGTCGCCGGTGGCCGCGGCACCGGCGGCAACTTCGAGCCGGTCGAGACCCTGGCCGACTCGCTCGGTGCGGCTGTCGGTGCCTCGCGTGCCGCCGTCGACTCCGGCTGGATCGCGCACAGCTTCCAGATCGGCCAGACCGGCAAGACCGTCTCGCCGCAGCTCTACGTCGCGAACGGCATCTCCGGTGCGATCCAGCACCGGGCCGGCATGCAGACCTCGAAGACGATCGTGGCCGTCAACAAGGACGACGAGGCCCCGATCTTCGAGCTGGTCGACTTCGGCGTCGTGGGCGACCTGCACATCGGTCCTGCCCGCCGCCGCCGAGGAGATCACCAAGCGCAAGGGCTGACCAGCCCCAGGGTTCGAGACGGTTGCGGAGCAACCTCCTCGACCACCGCAACCACGAAGACGCTGACCCGCCCGAGAGTCTCGGGCGGGTCAGCGTCATTTCAGGGTGTCAGGAGCGAGGCCGCATCCACCCCGGCATGGACTCGTCGATGATGCCGACCGGGGCCGACGACACCCGGCGATTGTCGGGCTTGCCCCTTCAACGTGATCTGGCGGAACGAGTCGTTGTTGGTGGTGTCGCTACTCGACCAGGTTGTGCAGCGACCGGGTTCGGCCTGCGACCGCGATGTAGTAGACGCCGTTGGGCAGGTCCTTGATCGGGAAGGCCTGGCCGTAGCGGTACTGCATGTAGGTGTCGCCGGAGCCCGCCGAGAGCACCTGGCGCACCGAGAGGGCGTCGTTGCCGCCGCAGGCGGTGGACAGGTCGGTGTTCTCGGGTCTCCAGTCGGCGCCCGGGCACGGTGTAGTCGACCGCGTCGGTGTTGGCCAGGCAGAAGGACTGCTTGGTCGACAGCACGACCTCGCTCATGTCCTCGTTGAGCAGGCCGGTACTGGGCGAAGTCCTCGAAGTGCCAGTGGTTGTGGTTCTCGGCGTGCCACTGCATCGTGGCCCACCTGCTCGTAGCCGGTCTGGGCTGCCGTCGGTGTCGAAGAAGTACTGGTAGGCGTCCATGACGTTCTCGTCCTCGGACGCGGAAGCCGTCGACGACGAGCGGGCTGTCGCCCGCGTTCCAGACGGTCGCCGCGAACCGCAGCGCGGTGCCCTTGCGGTTGAGCTGGATGCCCCACGCCGGGAGCGAGCGCAGGTCGGGCGACGGGCCGCCCTCGGGGGCGGCGCCCTGACTGGCGCCGGTCGGCTCCTGGGCGGCCGGCTGCGGCAATCGGGACACCGGTCCGCTGGGGGGCCTTGGGCTTGCCCTCGTAGTCTCTCCTTCATCACGATCAGCCGGGTGGTCCCGGTGGCGTCCTCGGCGGCGATGCCCAAGAGGGCCGGTGAACGACTCGTTGATGGTCGCGACCACGTCGTACTTGCCGCGCTTGAGCGGCAGCGGATCCTGGTAGGCCTGGATGATCGTGCTGGCGTGGCCGGCCTCGATGCCCATCACCGAACCGACGGTGTAGGGGTTCCACGGGCAGCCCCACGGGTAGGGCGAGCGCGCCGGCGCGTCCGGGCTGACCCGCTGGCTGTCCCCGTTGAGACAGACGTCCTGCTGCCAGTGCGGACCAGGCTGCCGTCGGAGGCCTTGTGCACCTCGATGGTCAGGAAGTCCTTGAGGCCGTTGAAGTCCTCCATGGAGCCCGCGGGCAGCTGGACGGCCGGGCCGGTTTCGGGGTGCCACTCGGAGACGATCGGGTCGTCGTACGTCGCCCGGCTGGACCAGACCTCGAACGCCTCCACCGGGGCGACCAGTCGCAGCCCGAGGTCGGTGTAGACCTGGCCGTCGTAGGCGTAGGCGATCACCTTCTGGGGCGCGTAGAGCGTGAGCGGTGAGTCCCGGCTCCGCGGCCGGCGCGCCGGGGCGCTGCCGGCGAGCGCGCAGCGTGCCGAGCGCGACCGTGGCGGCGGCCACGAGGCCGGCCAGGCGAGTGTGTCGACGTTGCACGGTGCGGTTCCCTTCCCCGGGGGCGGACATGCTCCGCCCTCTGCTCGCTCCGACGCATCCGGAGCGAGGCGATAGGTTGCCTGCTGCCAAGACGAATTCCGGTCCGGCCCGTCCGCCGCCGCATTAGTCTCGCACCATGAGCACCTCCTCGCCGGTACTTAAGCAGCCGGTCTGGGCCCGGCGTCGCAAGCCACGGTCTGGCGCTCGCCACCCGCGACCGAGAAGGACCGGGCGCTGCACTCGCGATGGCCGACGCCCTGCTGGCCGGCTCGGCCGACGATTCTTGGCCGCCAACCCCGAGGACGTCGAGCGCGCCGAGGACGCCGGGACCGCCGCCAACATCGTCGACCGGCTGCGGCTCGACCCGGAGCGACTCGACGGCGATGGCGCAGGGGCTGCGCGACGTCGCCGGTCTGCCGGACCCGGTGGGTGAGGTGGTCCGGGGCAGCACCCTGGCCAACGGGCTGGAGCTGCGTCAGGTGCGGGTGCCCTTCGGCGTCGTCGGGATCATCTACGAGGCTCGCCCCAACGTGACGGCGGATGCGGCCGGCATCTGCCTGAAGTCCGGCAACGCGGTCCTGCTGCGGGGCAGCTCGAGCGCCCGCTCGAGCAACCGGGCGATCGTTGCTGCGCTCAGGGAGGCGATCGTGTCTGGCCGGCCTGGACGCGGACGTGCGTCCAGCTCGTCCCCGGCGACTCGCACGAGAGCGTCAAGGAGCTGATGCGCGCCCGCGGCCTGGTCGACGTCCTGATCCCGCGCGGGGGTGCCGGGCTGATCCGCAGCGTGGTCGAGGAGTCGACGGTGCCGGTCATCGAGACCGGGGTCGGCAACTGCCACGTCTACGTCGATCGGGCTGCCGACCTCGCCAAGGCACTCGCGATCGTGGTCAACGCCAAGACCCACCGCACCAGCGTCTGCAACGCTGCGGAGTCGCTCCTTGTCCACGCCGACGTGGCGGACGGGTTCCTGCCGAGCGTCGTCGCGGCCCTCCAGGAAGCGGGGGTGACGATCCACGGCGACGCACGCCTTCATGGCGTACGACGGGGTGGTCGCCGGCGACCGACGACGACCACGCCAGGGAGTACCTCTCGCTCGACATCTCGGCCCGGGTCGTTCCGGACCTCGACGGCTGCTGTCGAGCACATCCGCCGCTTCTCCAGCCAGCACTCCGACGCCATCGTCACCGAGGACCAGGCGGCCGCCCGGCGCTTCGTCGCGACCGTCGACTCGGCGGCCGTCCTGGTCAACGCCTCGACCCGGTTCACCGACGGCGGCGAGTTCGGCTTCGGCGCCGAGATCGGGATCAGCACGCAGAAGCTGCACGCGCGAGGGCCGATGGGACTGCCCGAGATGACGTCGACGAAGTACGTCGTGACCGGCGACGGCCACGTGCGCTGAACCCGGTAGGCTCTGGGCCATGTCCTCCGCTCGTCGTCCAGTACTCCGTCCTGGCCGCTGAAGCACACGAGCCCGTCAACCAGGTTCTCTCCTGGGGTATCGGCGCGGGTGTCCTCGGCCTGTTCCTCGCCCTTCTCGGCACACTCGTCGCCTTCGGCGGGGGACGCGAGCACAGCTGAGCACCCCACCCGCGACCGACGATCCCGGGACCCGGACCCGCCGGGTCGGGGTCATGGGTGGCACGTTCGACCCCATCCACCACGGCCACCTCGTGGCCGCGTCCGAGGTCCAGGCCTGGTTCGACCTCGACGAGGTCGTGTTCGTCCCGACCGGCGACCCGTGGCAGAAGTCGGACCGGGCAGTGTCACCCGGCCGAGCACCGCTACCTGATGACGGTCATCGCGACCGCGGCCAACCCGCTCTTCCGGGTGTCGCGCGTCGACATCGACCGGGCCGGCCGGACCTACACGATCGACACCCTGCGCGACCTCCGTGGGGAGATGCCCGACGCCGAGCTCTACTTCATCACCGGCGCCGACGCGCTGGCCGACATCTTCACCTGGCGCGACGCCGAGGAGCTGTTTGCGCTCGCCAACTTCGTCGGCTGCACCCGACCCGGCTACGAGATGGATCCCGCCACGCTGGATGTCATCCCCGCCGATCGGGTCACCATGGTCGAGATCCCCGCCCTGGCGATCTCGTCCACCGACTGCCGTGACCGCACGCGGCGCGGCGAGCCCGTCTGGTACCTCGTGCCTGACGGCGTCGTCCAGTACATCGCCAAGCACCACCTCTACCCGGGGGAAACCCAATGACCGCCACTGACCACGCCCTCGAGCTCGTCCGGGCCGCCGCTCGAGCGGCCTCCGACAAGCTGGCCCAGCAGATCATCGCCTTCGACGTGAGTGAGCAGCTCGCCATCACCGATGCCTTCGTGATCGCGTCCGCCACCAACGACCGGCAGGTCAAGGCGATCGTGGACGAGATCGAGGACAAGCTCCGCGAGATCGGCGCCAAGCCGATCCGTCGTGAGGGCGAGCGCGACGGACGATGGGTGCTGATCGACTACGGCGAGATCGTCGTCCACGTGCAGCACGAGGAGGAGCGTCAGTTCTACGCCCTCGAGCGACTCTGGCGCGACTGCCCGACCATCGAGCTGCCCGCCGACGTGACGACCCCCCCGTCCGGTGGCTGATCCGGCCCACCGCCGGTTGGTGCTGCTCCGGCACGGGCAGACCGCCTGGAACGCCGAACGCCGCGCC
Organism: uncultured Actinomycetota bacterium; assembly: GCA_963834235.1. Lineage (GTDB taxonomy): Bacteria > Actinomycetota > Actinomycetes > Propionibacteriales > Nocardioidaceae > Nocardioides. The sequence goes on along the minus strand of CAWIAS010000005.1, from coordinate 115,322 downwards.
CAGGGTCACTCCGACGTCGAGATCGACGCGACGGGGCACGCCCAGGCCGCCGCGGTGGCGCCGTACATCGCCGCCATGCACCCCTCGCTCCTGTGGAGCTCCGACCTCGCCCGTGCGCGACAGACGGCCGACTACGTCGCCGCCGCGACCCGGCTGGACGTGCGGACGGACCCGCGGCTGCGGGAGTTCGACCTCGGTGCCCGCACCGGCATGACCATGGCGGAGTACGCCGCGGCGCACCCCGAGGAGTACCGCGCGTTCCGGGCCGGTCGCTACGACGTCGTCCCGGCGGGGGAGACCACGCCCCGGGTCGTTGCCCGGGTCGTGGCCGCGGCTCGCGACGCTCTGACCCGGCTCGCGCCGGGGGAGTGCGGGGTCCTGGTCAGCCACGGAGGCGCCCTCAAGGTGTCGACCCTGGCCCTGCTCGGGTGGCCCGAGGGGGCAGCCGCAACGCTCCAGGGCCTCGACAACTGTGGGTGGGTCGAGCTCCACGACTCCGGCGACCGGAGCCGGCTGCGGTTGGCGGCCTACAACCGGGTCGTCCCGGGGGCACCCGATTTCGCAACCGATGAGGGTGTTGGCTAGTATTCCGCGAGTTGTCGGCGCCGGTTACCGGAGCAGATGATGGGGCTGTGGCGCAGCTGGTAGCGCACCTGCATGGCATGCAGGGGGTCAGGGGTTCGAGTCCCCTCAGCTCCACCGATCGACACAGAGGCCGGTTCCCGCGGGAGCCGGCCTTCTGGGTCTGTGGGTCAGGTGATGGTCATCCCGCCGTCGACGGCGAGCGTCTGTCCGGTGATGTAGCCGCCCGCCTCGGACACCAGGAAGACGATGGTCGCGGCCAGCTCGGCCGGGTCGCCCTTGCGTGCCATCGGGATCCGGGTCTGCTGGGAGTCGAGGTAGCCGTCGGGGTACTGCTCGGTCATCTCGGAGGCGAAGAAGCCGGGCGCCACCGCGTTGACGCGGATCCCCTTGCGCCCGGTCCACTGCTGGGCCAGATCACGCGTGAGGCCGATCAGACCGGCCTTCGACGCGGCGTACGCCGCCTGCGGCAGGCCGGCCGTGGTGAGCCCGAGGACGGAGCTGATGTTGATGACGCTGGAGCCCGGCTGCATCACCCGGCCGCAGGCCTGGGCCATCCAGTAGCAGCCGTTGAGATTGACGTCGATCACCCCGCGGAACTGCTCGGGTGACTCACGGGTGGCGGGCACCGCGGTCCCGATACCCGCGTTGTTGACCAGGATGTCGACCCGGCCGAACTCGCCCATCGCAGCCTCGACCAGGGCGGTGCAGGAGTCCGGGTCGGAGACGTCGGTGGCCACGGCGAGGGCGCGTCGACCGGCAGCCTCGACGAGGCGGGCGGTGTCGGCGAGCTTGTCGGCACGGCGGGCACCGAGCACGACGTCCGCTCCGGCCTCGGCGAGTCCCTGGGCGAAGGCGACGCCGAGGCCTGAGGAGGCCCCGGTCACGATCGCGATCTTGCCGTCGAGCCGGAACATGTCGTTGACAGTCATGCCCGGGACTGTATCGAGGCGGCGGGTGCGGCCGAGTGGCGCTAGGATGGGGGCATGCGAAGGATCCTGCTTCTTACCTAGCCGCGTCGGTGCGCACCCCCGGCGCGGCTGCCCCTCGTTGACGAGGGGCTTTTTTGTGCCCTGGATCCCGACCCCGAGAGCCGAGAGAGCGATGACCGAGCACCAGAACCCCAGCCCCCGCGAGACCTACGACGTGGCCGCGGTGGAGGCCAAGTGGCTGCCGGTGTGGGAGCAGCTGCAGCCCTTCCGCGCCGGAGACGACAGCCCGCGCGAGAAGCGCTATGCGCTGACGATGTTCCCGTACCCCAGCGGAGACCTGCACATGGGCCACGCCGAGGTCTTCTCCCTGCACGACGTGGTGGCCCGGTACTGGTGGCAGCGAGGCTACGAGGTGCTGAACCCGATGGGGTTCGACTCCTTCGGGCTGCCCGCGGAGAACGCGGCGATCCGGCACGACGAGCACCCCGCGGCGTACACCCGCGCCAACATCGCGCGATCGATCGAGTCCTGCCGACAGCTGGCGACGTCGTTCGACTGGACGCGCACGTTCAACACCTCCGACCCGGACTACTACAAGTGGACGCAGTGGCTGTTCCTGAAGCTGCGCGAGCAGGGGTTGGCCTACCGCAAGAAGTCGCCGGTCAACTGGTGTCCCAACGACCAGACGGTGCTGGCCAACGAGCAGGTCGTCCAGGGGATGTGCGAGCGCTGCGGCGCCGAGGTGACCAAGCGTGACCTGACCCAGTGGTACTTCAAGATCACCGACTACGCCCAGGAGCTGCTGGACGACCTGGACGTGCTGGAGCCGACCTGGCCGGCCCGCGTGGTCACCGCACAGCGCAACTGGATCGGGCGGTCCGAGGGTGCGCACGTGCAGTTCTCGGTCCCGGGTCGCGAGGAGCCGCTGACCGTCTACACGACGCGCCCGGACACGCTGTTCGGTGCCACGTTCATGGTCGTCGCGGCCGATGCGGCCCTGGCGGCCGAGCTGGTCACGGACGCCCAGCGGTCGGCGTACGACGACTACCTGGTCGAGGTGCGCAAGGCCAGCGACATCGATCGGCTGGCCACCGACCGGCCCAAGACCGGTGTGTTCCTGGGCGTCCACGCGACCAACCCCGTCACCGGCGCCGAGATCCCGATCTACGCCGCCGACTACGTGCTGGCCGACTACGGCACCGGCGCGATCATGGCCGTCCCCGGGCAGGACCAGCGGGACTGGGACTTCGCGACGGCGTTCGACCTGCCGATCGTGCGGACGGTGCAGACACCGGCCGACTGGGAGGGCGACGCGTTCACGGGTGACGGTCCGGCGATCAACTCCACCCACGCGTCCCTGTCACTGGACGGCATGGGCGTCGACGAGGCCAAGCGCACCACCATCGCGTGGCTGGAGGAGCAGGACCTGGGCCGCGGCACGGTCAACTACCGGCTGCGCGACTGGTTGGTGTCCCGGCAGCGCTACTGGGGTCCGCCGATCCCGATCATCTACTGCGAGGGCTGCGGTGAGGTGCCGGTCCCCGAGGACCAGCTGCCCGTCGAGCTGCCCGAGCTGCGCGGCAAGGACCTGAAGCCGAAGGGGGTCTCGCCGCTGGCAGCGGCCGAGGACTGGGTCAACGTCGACTGCCCGCAGTGCGGGGCTCCCGCCAAGCGGGACAGCGACACGATGGACACGTTCGTCGACTCGTCGTGGTACTTCCTGCGCTACTGCTCCCCGCACCTGGCCGACCGTGCCTTCGACACCGACCTGGTGAACGAGTGGGGACCCTGCGACATCTACATCGGTGGTGTCGAGCACGCCGTCCTGCACCTGATGTACGCGCGTTTCGTCACCAAGGCCCTGGCCGACGCGGGCCTGGTGGGCTTCCGCGAGCCGTTCGCGGCGCAGCTGAACCAGGGCTTCGTCATCAACCAGGGCAAGAAGATGAGCAAGTCGCTGGGCAACGGCGTCAACCTGGGGGACCAGCTCCGTGAGTTCGGCGTGGACGCGGTCCGGCTGACCCTGGTCTTCGCCGGCCCGCCCGAGGACGACATCGACTGGGCGGACATGTCCCCCAGCGGGTCACTGAAGTTCCTGCAGCGGGCATGGCGGCTGTCCGGGGACGTGACCTCGCCGGTGGGGACGCCGCCGGAGGCCGGTGATGCCGGCGTCCGCAAGGCGACGCACAAGACGGTCCACGAGGTCGAGGCGCTGCTGGAGTCGCAGCGGTTCAACGTCGTCGTCGCCCGCACCATGGAGCTGGTCAACGTCACCCGCCGGGCCATCGACTCGGGCTGCGGCCCTGCGGATCCGGCGGTCCGCGAGGCCGCAGAGACCGTCGCGGTGCTGCTGTCCCTGGTGACGCCGTACGTCGCCGAGGAGATGTGGGAGCGGCTGGGTCACGAGCCCACCGTGGCCCGCGCCGGCTGGCCCGTCGTCGATCCGGCGCTGCTGGTGGACGACTCGGTCACGGCCGTCGTCCAGATCCAGGGCAAGGTCCGCGCGCGGCTGGAGGTGTCACCGGACGTGTCCGAGGCCGACCTGGAGGCCCTGGCGATGGCTGACCCCACCGTGGTGAAGGCGATCGACGGTCGGCCGGTGCGCAAGGTGATCGTGCGGGCACCCAAGCTCGTGAATATCGTCGTCTAGCCTTCACCGCATGTCCCAGCGCGTCGTGATCGTCACCGACTCGACGGCCACCCTCCCTCCGGAGGTGGCCGCCGAGCGCGGCATCGTCGTCGTTCCCCTGCAGGTGGTGATCGGCGCGGAGGTGTTCGACGAAGGCAGCGAGGGGGCGACCCCGGAGACCGTGGCGGCAGCCCTGCGTGAGTTCCGGCCGGTCAGCACGTCGCGTCCGGCACCCGCAGCCATGCTGGAGGTCTACGAGGCCGCGGCTGCCGACGGAGCCGACGCGGTGGTCTCGATCCACCTGTCCGGCGAGATGAGCGGGACCTTCGAGTCCGCCCAGCTCGCCGCGCGCGAGGCCTCGATCCCGGTGCTCGCCGTCGACTGTCGTCAGGTGGGCGTCGCGACCGGGTACGCCGCCCTCGCCGCCGCAGACGTGCTCGACGCCGGTGGCTCGGCCGAGGAGGCAGCCGAGGCCGCCTCAGCCCGGGCGGCCGCCTCGGCCTCGCTGTTCTACGTCGACACCCTGGAGTATCTCCGGCGCGGCGGCCGGATCGGCGCCGCCGCAGCACTCTTCGGCGGCGCGCTCGCCGTCAAGCCGCTGCTGCAGATCGCCGACGGCCGGGTGGCGACGCTCGAGAAGGTCCGGACCTCCGCCCGCGCCCTGGCTCGCCTGGAGGAGCTGGCGGTCGCGGCCGCGGGTGACCAGCCGGTCGACGTCTGCGTCGCGCACCTGGCCAGCCCGGACCGGGCCGACCTGCTCGCGGAGAAGCTCGCCGATCGCCTGGCCGTCAACCTCGAGGGTCGGGACCTGTGGTGCGGCGAGCTCGGTGCCGTCCTCGGGGCCCACGTGGGGCCCGGCATGCTGGCCGTCTGCGTCGCGCCGCGGCTGTGATGCCCGGAGCCGCACCTCGCCACGGCCCCGTCCCCGCCTGACCGCCGGAGTTCTCCACAGGTCGCGGAGTGGTGGTTCCCCTCGGCCGTGCCGGTTCCTAGCGTCGAGCCCATGCGAAGAGGTCGCCCCACCACCGAGCACCAGGACGCCGTCGCGCGACGCCTGGCCCTGCTGAGCGCTGAGCTGGCCGGGGTGCGACCGACACCGGAGCCGCCGCCGGCGGCCGAGCTGGTCGCCTACTCGATGGAGCCCACGCACACCCGGGTGCGAGTGCCTCAGGCTCGGACGCGAGGTCGACGAGGTCGACGAGGACGACGAGGTCGACGAGGCCGACGAGCCTTTCGGGCTGGGGTTCCCGCCGGAGACGCCGCCGGTACCCCGCCCCGGTCGGCACGCATCGCGTCGAGTCGGCCGCAGGGTCGAGTCGGTGACTGCGGTCGTGCCGGAGACGCTGCTCGGCAGGGTCGCCCTCGGTCCCTCCCAGGTGGCGCTGGTGGCCGTTCTCGTGGCGCTCGGCCTGGCGTTGACCACGTGGTGGGTCGTGCGCAGCGACCCGCGCCAGGTCGCCGCGCCCGTGTCGGCCCAGCCCGTCGCCGGCATCGCCACTCCCGCCGCGGTCACGCCGGAGACCCCGGTCACCACCGGTGCCGTCGGCGGTGTCGTCGGCGACCAGGTGACGGTCGACGTGGCAGGCAAGGTTCGCCGGCCCGGCATCGTCGTCCTGGACGCCGGGGCCCGCGTGGTCGACGCGATCGAGGCAGCGGGGGGCGCGCGTCCCCACGTCGACCTCTCGTCGCTCAACCTGGCTCGGCTGCTCGTCGATGGTGAGCAGGTCCTGGTCGGGCTCCCACCTGCCGTCGGCGGCGGGGTGGCCACGGGCGCGACCGGCGCCACGCCGTCGGTGCCGGGCGCGCTCGTCAACCTCAACACCGCGACGACCACCGAGCTCGAGACCCTCCCCGAGGTCGGTCCGGTGACGGCCGGTGCGATCGTCGCCTGGCGCGACGAGCACGGCGGCTTCACGGCCGTCGAGGAGCTGTTGGAGGTGGACGGGATCGGCGACGCCACCCTGGCGACGATCACGCCCCACGTGACGGTCTGAGGTGGGGCCGGGGGAGCGGCACGAGGTCCCCGACCTGCGGATGCCCCTGCTCGGCCTGGCCGCGTGGGCCGGTGGGCTCACGGCCCGTCTGCTGCCGTGGATGGTGTTCGCCGGGCTGCTGGTCGTGGGGGTCGTGGTGGTGGCGGTCCGGCACCGTCGCGGCCGTCGGGTGCTCACGGCGATCGGCGTACTTCTCGTGTTTGCTGCGGTCACCGGCGGTGCGCTCCTGCGCCAGGAGCAGCTGGCGGCCGGCCCGGTGGCGGGGCTGGCTCGAGACGGCGCCGTCGTCACCGTGGAGCTGACCGTGCGGTCCGACCCGCGCAGCGTGACCGGCCGGTACGCCGACCAGGTGCTGCTGCGCGCCGACGTCACCCGGGTGACGGGCCGGGGCGAGACGCACCGGTTGTCCGCGCCGGTCCTGGTGATCGCGGACGACGACTGGCTGGACGTGGCGCTGGGCAGCGTCGTCGTCACCACCGGCCACCTCTCTGCGGCCGACGACCCGGGCCTGGCAGCCGTCGTCGCTGCCCGGGGGGACCCGAGGATGGTGCTCGGACCTGACGTGTGGTGGCGCGGTGCCGATGCCGTCCGGACCTCGATCCGGGCGTCGGTGGACCACCGGCCGCCGAGCCAGGAAGCGTTGGTGCCTGCGCTGGTGGACGGCGACGACGCCGGGCTGGATCCGGCCCTGGCCGACGACTTCCGGACGACCGGGCTGACCCACCTCCTGGCCGTCTCGGGGACCAACCTGACCCTGGTCGTGGGGTTCCTGCTGGTGCTGGCCCGCTGGTGTGGTGTGCGCGGCCGCTGGCTCTACGTCGTGGCTGCCGTCGGCATCGTCGGATTCGTCCTTCTGGCCCGGACCGAGCCGAGCGTCGTCCGGGCCGCGGCCATGGGCACGGTGGCGCTCCTGGCGATGGGGACCGACGGACGGCAGCGCGGCGCTCGCGCCCTCGGCGCTGCCGTGGTCGGTCTGCTGCTCGTCGACCCCGGCCTGGCGGTCTCCGTCGGTTTCGCCCTGTCTGTGGTGGCCACCGCCGGGATCCTGCTCCTCGCGCCCGGCTGGCGGGACGCCCTCCAGGTCTGGCTGCCCCGCTGGCTGGCTGAGGCGATCGCGATCCCGGCCACGGCCCAGCTGGCCGTCACCCCGCTGGTCGCGGCCATCTCGGGACAGGTCAGCCTCGTGGCGGTGCTCGCCAATCTCGTCGTGGCGCCGGTGGTCGGGCCGGCCACCGTGCTCGGCCTCGGCGGTGGCCTGGTCGGCCTGGCGTGGGCGGAGGCGGGCGCGTTCCTGGGCACGCTGGCGTCGTACTGCGTGGCCTGGATCGTCGAGGTGGCCCGGCACGGCGCGGTCCTGCCCACGGCGGCGGTCGAGTGGGGGACGGGTCCGGTGTCCCTGACCGTCCTCACCCTCCTCACCGTGGTGCTGGTGCTGGCCGGGCCACGGGTGATCCGTCGGCCGGCCGGGGGAGCGGTGTGCTGCCTGCTGCTCGTGGTCGCGGTCCTGGTCCGGCCGCCCACGCCGGGCTGGCCGTCCGAAGGCTGGGTGCTTGCCCTGTGCGACGTGGGTCAGGGTGACGCGCTCGCGGTCAACGTGGGGCCGGGCAGCGCGCTGGTCGTCGATGCCGGCCCGGACCCGGCCGCCGTGGACCGGTGCCTCGACCGCCTCGACGTGACCCGGGTGCCCCTGCTCGTGCTCACCCACTTCCACGCCGACCACGTGGACGGGCTGCCCGGGGTCCTGGACGGGCGGGAGGTCGGGGCGATCGAGGTGACCGGGGTGGCGGACCCGCCGGCGGGTGCCGCCTTGGTCGGCCGGATCGCTGCCGCGCAAGGCCAGGTGCCGCAGGTCGCGGCGTACGCCGGCACCCGCCAGGTGGGCGCGGCCACGGTGCAGGTGCTGTGGCCGGAGGCCCCGCCGGCGTCCGTCGCCCGCGGTGACGGGACCACCGCGAACGACGCCAGCGTGGTGCTCCTCGTGCGGGTGCGTGGCGTCTCGATGCTGCTCACGGGCGACGTCGAGCCACCGGCTCAGGCGGCGATGGCCCGGACGTGGCCGGGCCTGACCGTGGACGTGCTCAAGGTGCCGCACCACGGCAGCCGTCACCAGGACCTCGACTTCCTGACCGGCCTGGGTGCGCGCGTTGCCCTGGTCAGTGCGGGGGAGGACAACGACTACGGCCACCCGGCCCCCGAGCCGCTGGTCGCGCTCGAGGCCACCGGTGCGGAGGTGTGGCGCACCGACCTCGACGGCGACGTCCTCGTCGTCGTCCGGGGCGGGACGTTGATGACGACCACCCAGGACTGACCACCACAACTCCCACTTCGATGCACCACAACTCCCACTTCGCGGGGAGGTCGGTGGGCTGTGGCAGGCTGCGCACCATGGCAGGTCCCGCGAGCTCCGCCGGCGTCCTCGGCCGGGTCACCCTGGTCACGGGCAAGGAGGAGTTCCTCAACGAGCGCACCGTCACCTCGGTGCGCGAGGCGGTCCGGGCCCACGACGCCGAGTCGGAGGTCACCGAGACCCGCGGTTCCGACCTCACCCTGGCCTCACTGGGCGAGATGTCGGCGCCGTCGCTGTTCTCCAGCACTCGCTGCGTGGTCGTGCGCAACCTCGAGGACCTGCCCGAGGAGTCCGTCGACGGGCTGCTCGGCTACGCCGGGGCACCCGTGGAGGACGTCGCGCTCGTGCTCGTCCACGGTGGCGGCGCCAAGGGGTCCGGCGTGCTCAACAAGCTGCGCAAGCTGGCCACCGTCAGCGAGTCCAGGTCGGGGGAGCTGAAGCCCTCGGAGTTCCCCGGTTTCGTCACCCACGAGTTCCGCACCCACGGTGCCACCATCGACAACGACGCCGCCGACTTCCTCGTCCAGGCAGTCGGCCAGGACCTGCGCTCACTCTCGGCGGCGGCCCAGCAGCTCACCAGCGACTTCCCGGGTGAGGTGCTGACGGTCGACAAGGTCAAGCAGTACTTCGGCGGCCGGGCCGAGGCCAAGTCGTTCTCCGTTGCCGATGCCGCGTTCGCCGGACGCCGACAGGCCGCGCTCGAGGAGCTGCGCTGGGCCCTCGACACCGGCACTCCGCCGGTGCTGGTCACGAGCGCCTTCGCGGGCAGTGCCCGCGGCCTGGCCCGCTACAAGGGAGCGCCGCGCGGCCAGCGCGACGCCGACCTGGCCCGCGACGTCGGCGTGCCCCCGTGGAAGCTCCGCACCCTCCGGGACCAGTCGCGCGGCTGGTCCGACGCCGGCATCGCCCGCGCGGTCCGTGCCGTGGCCCAGGCCGACGCCGACATCAAGGGCGCCGCCAGCGACGCGTCGTACACGCTGGAGCGGCTGGTGCTGACGGTCACCGCGCTGCGCATCCAGCGCTAGCCCACCCTCGCTCGAAACCGGTCCGAAATGCACTGAGCCGCCCGAGGTTGTCGGGCGGCTCGAGCGGTGAAGCGTGGTCTCAGAGAGAGGCCGAGGTCTTCGCGATCGCCGACTTGCGGTTGGCGGCCTGGTTCTTGTGGATGACGCCCTTGGACGCGGCCTTGTCGAGCTTGCGCGCGGCGTCGCGACCGGCCGCGACAGCGGCGTCCTTGTCGCCGGCCTCGGCGAGCTCGCGGAACCTGCGCACGGCAGACTTGACCGCGGTCTTGACGGACTTGTTGCGCTCGTGGCGGACCAGGGTCTGCCGGTTGCGCTTGATCTGGGACTTGATGTTCGCCACTGCTGCGCCTTCGTCGTAGGTGTTGGTCGTGGTGCTGAAGTTCTGGGTGGGTCGGCGCGGAGAGGCGCCAGACCGACGAGCCAGACTAGCAGCGGGCGCCGGGGCGCCCCAAATCGCACCATCCGGCTCAGGTCACGCCCAGCCCCTGCGCTCGCACAGCCACTCCCAGCAGACGTCACCCTGCCACGACTGGTGGTCGCGCAGATGGGGCGACGTGGGTGGGACCGGCTCGTCTCGCTGCTTGAAGAAGTATCCGATGAACAGCGCGAGCACGATGTCGAGGTGCTCGGCGGGGACGTCCCGGAGCAGCGGCCGTCCGGCCAGTGCCGGACCGACGTCGAGGCCGTCGCCGCGGGGCCCGATCAGCGTCATGAAGGAATCCAGCCAGGCGGCGCCCACGACCGGCCAGTTCCAGTCGCAGATCCAGACCTGCCCGTCGCCGTCGACGATGAAGTTGTCGTCGCGCACGTCGGTGTGGACCACGGTGTCGCCCTGCGTGGCCTCGGCGAAACGGGCCGCCAGTGCCGCAGCCTCCTCGAGGTGCGGGAGGTCGGGCTGCGTGGTGCGGACGTGGTCCCAGTGGCCCACCAACTCGCCGAAGTCGGCGGCGAACGGCTCGAGACCCAGGTCGGACGGGGGCGGAGTGAGCTCTGTGGCCACCACCTCGAGCGCGTCGAGGGCCGCGTCGAGGTCGTCCTGCTGCCAGGGCCGGACCGGGTTGCGTCCGGCGACGTACTCGATGCCGAGCACCACCCAGTCGTCGTCGAGGAGCCAGAGCAGCCGAGGAGCCGGGACCGATGTCGGCAGCAGCGCCAGCTTTCGGGCCTCCTCGCGGTAGGAGTGTGCGAACGCCTTCTGCGCCTTCGTCGACGCGGCCTTCACGAAGTGCCGGGAGCCGTCCTCACAGGTGAGGACCGAAGCGAACCCGGGCGTGAAGCCAGCGCCTTGCGACGCGGCCTCGACGACAGGGGAGCCGCACTTGCGGTCGATGTAGGCACGCAGGTTGGCGGGCAGGAACTGCCACTCCAGGCGGCGGGCGGTTCGGCCGGGAGGAGCGGGGTACGTGGTCATCAGGGTCCTCCTCGTCGGCCGGCCCGGCCGCGGCACCATCACGCCGGGCGGGGCTGGGGCGTTCACCAAAGCAACCACGACTGGAGCTCCGGAAGGTAGCATCGTGACGGCGCTGTCTGTCGCCGGCAGGGGGGAAAGAGCACATGAGTTTGGAGAAAGAAGGGCGTCGGGTGCCGCAGGGCGGTCCGTGGCCGAGCCTGGGGCCGGAGTTCCGCGCCCAGCTGGCGTCCCGGACACCGGTGCCGTTCCAGCACGGGCTGCACGAGCACCCACAGTTCGGCCTGGCCCAGATCGCCGAGCTGGCCGAGGCGCTTCCCCCTGACTCCATCTCGGCCGAGTCGGCCGAGAAGCCGCTGGTGTCGGAGGCCCCGGGTTCGTCCGAGCTCCAGGTCTCGGGAATCGGCGAGCAGATCCGGAGCCTGACCGACAACAACTCCTGGTTCACCCTGCTCAACATCGAGCAGGACCCGCGCTACCGCGACATCGTCGACCAGGTCATCGACGGCATGGCCGGCAACGCGGGCCTCGACGCTGGTGGACTTCGGCGCCGCGCCGGGTTCGTGTTCGCCAGCTCGCCCGGCTCGGTGACCTCGGCGCACTTCGACATCGAGCACAGCTTCCTGCTGCAGCTGCAGGGCGCGCGGACTCTCAGCTACGGCGTCTTCCCGGACGACGCCACCAGGAACGAGGAGATCCGGCGCTACTGGAACGGGTCCTTCGGTCGCCTCGCGGCGATGCCCGAGCACGTCCTGGACATCGAGCTGGAGCCGGGCCGGGGGGCCTACATCCCTCCCTACCACCCGCACTGGATACGCAACGGCGACGACACCTCCCTGTCCCTGACCGTTGTCTTCTTCAACCGCGACAACGCGGACGAGTCGATGGTGCAGGCCTTCAACGAGCGGATCCGCAAGCGGGGTCTCCACCCGCGTCCCTACGGCCAGTCTCCCGGCCGCGACCGGGTGAAGGCGTCGGCCATGCGCGCCTACGGCGCGGTCAAGCGGCGGGTCCGACCGGAAACGTCCGCGAAGCGCTGACTTGTCGCGACTCGGTGGCCTCGCGCCCGGGACGCCAGCTGCCACGCGACGAGCAGCACCCTCGCCCGGCCGCCGTACGCACGCCTGATCCGCCACAGCTGTCGTGCCTGGTCGACGAACTTGTACTTGTACGCCTCGGCGCCACGCAGCATGTCGATCTCGCGCCACCCGGTGGTGCTGGCGTGCTGGAAGACGGCGTGCATGAGGACGTTGCCGGCGCCGTCGTGCTCGCGCTCGGTCGAGCGGGCCACCTGGTAGAGGCTGAGCCGATCAGCCACCACGAACGAGATCATCACAGCGATCGTCTCTTCGTCGGAAGCCAGTTCGTCGACGCGGACCTCACCCAGGGCTTGGCCGGCGACCAGACGGGGGTACAGCCGGTCCAGGCTCGACACCAGGTGCTCCCGGCCCGGTCGGCTCTGCTGCATCGTCCGGAACGCCTCGAGTGTCGCAGGCACGCCCTCCGTGGTGACCGCACGGTGACGCATACCGCTGCTGAACAGCTTCTTCTCGGCGCGTCGCAGCGAGTAGCGCTGCGACTTGGACAAGCCCGTGAGGTAGTCCTCGCGAGACGTCAAGGTCCGGTACGGCGCCACGTCGATCGGCGACGCGGGACCCCACCGGTCGCTGAGCGTGGAGTTCTCGACCAGCCCGTCGAGGTCCAGGAGCACGTTCCCGAGGTCGACCCGCCACTGATCGAGCACCGCTCCGACGTCGTCGGCACGGCCGGCGAGGGCCACCAGGTCAAGGTGATCGGGGGTGAGCGGCCCGGAGCCGGCGATGCGCACCAGCGAGACGCCCAGCATCCGTCGTACGTGTACCGGAAGGCCACCGACGAGGGTGCCGTCCTCGTCGACCACGAGGAGAAAGGTCGTGTGGCGGTCGTTGACGGAGTCCAGCCACCAGCTCCTCAGGAAGGGCGAGGGCACCGGCATGGCCTCGACGATCGCGTCCCACTCAGCCCGCCGCCGACCGAGCGTCGGGTGCGCCTCGACGCGTAGCGGGTGGATGCTGGGCACGATCGAACCCTAGGCCAATCCGGTTCTCTGGTTTGGGAACCGTGACAGGGGGTACCGTCATCCTTGGGCGGGACTCGGGCCCATGCCCGCCCACGCCTACGGGGGACTACCGTGATGATCGATCACCCAGAGTCGGACAAGAAAACGCCTGAGGGCGCTGAGTCGGAAAAGACCGAGCCAGCCGCCGATACAGGCGCCGCCGACGCTGCCGAGACCGAGGTGACCTCGGACTCCGGCGCGGCCGAACCGGACTCCAAGAAGACGGACACCAAGGAACAGGCCTCGGTCATGCGCGAGCTGCTCGCGACCCGCCGCGAGGCCGAACAGGTCCGAGGCGACGCAAGCCGGCTGCGTGAGGAAGCCGCGGCCGAGGCGGACCGCATGGTCAGCCAGGCGCAGGAGCTCGCGACCCAGCTGGTCGACGAGGCGCGCACCGAAGCCGACCTGATGGGGGAGGCAGCCCGTACCCACGCGAACGCCCTCACCAAGGGCGCAGAGGAGGAGTCGCTGCGCCTTCGCAAGGAAGTTGCCGAGGAGGTCGCCGCCACCAGGCTGCGTGCCGAGGCGGCCCAGAGGGTCCAGCTCGAGGAGGGGCAACGCCTCATCCGTGAGGCCGTGCAGGAAGCGGCCTCGTCGGTCACCGACCTGCGGACCCGGCTGGGTTCGGCCCTGGACTCCATCTCCGCGGTCGAGTCCCGGCTCCTCGAGCTCACCGAGGCGGCGGACATCGAGAGCCACGCGGACACTGTGCAGCCCACGGCGACGCGGCAGGTGGTGCTGCCGCCCGCGCCCGAACCGCAGTCCTCACCCGAGCCGACCGTGACCGGCGCCAACCTTGCTACCCGGGTGGCCTCGGCTCGCTCCGGGCCGGTGATCATCGAGACCAAGCAGAGCAAGCGCGGAGCCAAGCATCCGGGCTCACGCACCCGCTCGGCGAAGCCCGAGGAGACCACCGAGCCGAAGGCCGGGGTCGCCCCGCACGACATGGGCGAAGAGGGCCGCCCTCTCGGATGGTTGTTCCGCGCCTCGCAGCGCTGAACGCGCGCTACCTATCTGGAGCAGGACGTCGCACCCTCAGTGGTCGTCAGATCACTGAGGGGGTAAGCCACCACCGACTCGACGGTGGTGCCGTCCGGCACCGGGTGGTAGAGCTCCAGCATGACCTCGCGGGGGCGGTCGGGCGAGAAGCAGCTGAAGCGACCCGACACGACGGCCAGGAACTCGCCGTCGGGACCGTTCAGGAACGCCTGTCCTGCCGCGGCGTCCACCGGCTCGTCGGACGACGTGACGAGTGCGGTCACGGAGGCGTTGGTCTCGCCGCCCACCAAGGTGGCCTTGCGGGTGGTCAGCGCGGTGAGGGCTTCCTCACGCGGCGGGGACCACGCGACCTCGGTGTAGTTGACCTCGACGTCCGCGACCTGGTCGGCGTCGATGCCGAGGTCGACGTACAGACCGAAGTGTCCGCCTGGTGGCAGGCTGAGGACGGTGCAGCACAGGTCGTCCGACTCCGCACCGCCGGCGCCGATGCGCAAGCCGTCCGCGCGCACGACGCTGATCTCTGCCTTGGCGCGCTCGAGGTTGCGATCGGTGTCGTTGACGAGCCGCACGGACAGCAGGCCGTCCACGATGCCCCAGTCGACCACCATGAGGGGACCCGCGGCCTGACGCGACGGGTTCGGGGTCTCCGGCTCGAGGTCACGCGAGACCACGCTGCAGGCGCTCGACAGCGCCAGCACGACGACAAGTGCCGCCCCCACCAGTATTCTGCGCATGGCTGTTCGTCCCCCTGGGTCCACGCCGATTACCCCATGGTAAGGCCGTGGCTAGCGGAGAGTACCCGTTCTCGTCACCTCGATGCCAACCGTCCTGCGAGCACGATCGAGGCGGATCCCCGTGGTTGATGCGTTCCACGCGGTGGATTCCGAACCCGCCTGGACGGTCGGCGACCGGGTGGTCGCCTTGTCGGTCCTCCTGCCCGCTGCCCCCGAGGGTCGGGTGCTCCTGGCCGTCCCGGCGGCCCTGGCGGAGGCGCTGCGCTACCGGTTCCCGGGTGCTCAGCAGGTCGCCGCCGGGTCGGATTTCCGCGACCGGCGCCAGGCCCGCACCTGAGTCGGACGAGCACGGCTCCGCCGCCCTGGTCGTCGTGGACGAGACGATCGCATCAGCGGCCTCGCTGCGCCCGCTCGTCGCGCCAGGGGGCACCCTGGCGGTGATCGGGACCCGAGGCCCCTACGTGGTGCACCCGGATTCCGAGCATCCGGAGCAGATCTGGATGAGGCGCTGGCCCGTCCCGCTCGGTCGGGGACCCGTCGCCTGGGCGCGGCGCAGCGCCGCTCTCCGCCTGGCCGGACGGAAGCGGACGCCCCGCCTCCGCCTCGAGGGAGAGACTCCGCACTTCGCTGACGACGTCGTCGCCGACGTGGCGCAGGCGGTCGGCGAGCCGGCTCGGCTGGTGGGGGTGATCACCGCCGGGCACACGTTCCTGCGGGTGCGTACCCCCAGCGGGGACCTCGCGGTCAAGCTGACCCTGGTCTCGCGCGGGCGCCTCGACGACCCCGCCGGCCCGGTCGCTGCCGAGGTGCCCGGGATCCTCCCGCTGCTCCCGGTCGAGATCGCCAGCGGCAGCACCCACGGCCACTCCTGGGCCGCCAGCCGTTGGGCCCCGTCGCGTCCTCGGGACGGGTGGTGGCGTCCCACCTCGCGGCAGCGCCACGCCGCTGGGCGACTGGTCGACGAGCTCTCCGCGGTCCGCACCGGCACGACGGCCACCGGTTGGGCGACGAGCTGGGTGGCCTCCGCCAGCATCATCCCTGCGCCGGTGCAGCAACGGCTCGTCCTGGCGCTGGAACCCCTGGAGGGGGAGCTGCCGACGAGCTGGTGTCACGGCGACCTGTGGCCGGGCAACCTGCTGTTGGACCGCTCGGGCGCCGTCGTCATCGACTGGGACAACGCGATCCGGGACTCGCCCCAGGGGATGGACCGGTTGCTCATGGGCGTCATCGGTCCGGGGGTTCCCCCGATCACGACCACGGGGTGCCAGCGGATCCTCGATCTCGCCGACAGCGAGGCCGGACTCGTCCAGGGGGACGTCGGGGGACGTGCCTGGTCCGACTGGAGCCCCGAGCAACGCCGCACGCTCGCCCTCGCGGCCTGCGTGCTCTACCTCCGCAACCGGTCGCTGTACGACATGGGCGTGCCGCAGCTCGAGCGTGAGCTCGACGTGCTGCACCGGCACCTCAGCGAGGACAGCCCGCAAACTCCGGACGGGGCCGAGGACGGGTCGCCCGTCCAGGACGACTCGGACACCGCAGCAGCGCGGGGCAGCACGGAGGCGAAGCGGACGGCTCGGGGTGCGCTGTGGTTGGGGTCCAGCAGCGTGGTCGTCAAGACGTCGCAGACGGTGGTGCTGCTGACCCTGGCAGCGGTGCTGGCGCCCGAGGCCCTGGGCCTCGTCGCCCTCGGGACGCTGGTGGCCAACGTCTCCGCCATCCTGGCCAGCCTCGGCACCGCGAACGCGCTCGTCTACTGGCGAGGTGACGTGCAGCGGGCGGCTCGCACGTCCGTGACGATCGCCCTGGTCAGCGGAAGCCTGATCGCGGGCCTGCTGTGGTTCGGCGCGCCCTGGCTGGCGGCCACCTTCCGCGCCGAGGACGGTGGCGTCGCCGTGATCCGCGGCCTGACCGTGGTGCTGCCCTTCATCACCGTTGCGATGGTCACCGGCGAGCTGCTGCGCCGCGAGCTGAGGTTCAGTCGGCGGGTGATTCCCGACATCGTCGCGTCCGTGGTGGGGGCCGTCATCGCCGTGGGACTCGCCGTCACCGGCTTCGGCGTGATGAGCCTGGTGGTCGGGCAGATCGTCCAGGGCGTGCTCACCCTTTTGCTGGCCTGGATGGTGCACCCCCCGGTGGTGCCGGGCTGGAACACCCAGGACGCGCGCGGGCTCCTGTCGTACGGCGGACCACAGTCGGCTGCCGCCCTGCTCGAGGCAGTACAGCTCAACCTGGACTACCTCGTGGTCTCCCGGGTGCTCGGCGCCCTCGCCCTCGGCTACTACTCCCTGGCGTTCCGGCTCGCCTACCTCCCCTACCTGATGATCGTCATCGTCGTCACGGGCGCCGCCTTCCCCTACCTGTGCCGTCGTCGTGGGACGGAGCTGGGTCGGGCGGCCGAACGGGTGGCGGCGGCCACGTTGACGCTGGTGCTGCCCTTGTCGCTCGGGTTGGCGCTCTTCGCGGAGCACCTCGTGATCCTCGGGGAGAAGTGGAGCCCCGCAGTGCCGGTCGTGGGCTGGCTGGCGGCGTACGGGTTGCTCCTCTCCGTCGGCCAGGTCGTCCAGGTGACCCTGAACGCCGGGGGCCGGCCCGGACTTTCCCTGGTGCTCCGCACCGTCCATCTCCTCGGACTGCTGCTGGCGCTGCCGATCGCGGTGTCCCACGGCATCGTGGCCGTGGCGGCTGCGCAGGTCGTCGTGGTGTCGCTGGTCGCGACCTTCGCCGCGGTGCTGGCCAGGCGCACCATCGCCGGGCTGTCGCTGGCCCGGCTGGCCGCCCGTCTGGTGGCTCCGGCCGTCGGCGCGGTCGCCATGGTCTGCTCCGTCCTGCTGCTGCAGGCGATCCGTCCGGCCGACCCCGCGTCCCTGGGCGACTTCGTGGTCGGCGGGGTGCTGGCCGTCGCCGCGTACGCCGCGACCCTGTGGGCCCTGGACCGGCAGGGCGTCCGCGAGGCCGCCGGACTGCTGAGGACTCCGGCATGAAGGCCGTCGTGCGCAACGCGGGCCGGGTCGCGCGCCCGCTGAGTGTGGCGAGCCGCGGACTCCGCGCGCCGCGTTCCTGGCTCACTCTCGTCGGCTGGCACCGGTTCGGCCACGTGCCCGACGGGTTGACCACGACCATCGACGGTTTCCGGCGCCAGCTGGACGAGCTCGACGACTGGGGAGCGCAGGTCCTGCCGCTGCGGGAGGCGGTGGCCCGCCTCGAAGCCGGCACACTGCCCGCCCGTGCCGTCGTACTGACGTTCGACGACGGCTACGCGAGCGTCGTCGAGCAGGCGTGGCCGATCCTGCGAGACCGTGACCTTCCGGCCACCCTCTTCATGGTCTCCGACTACCTCGATCCGGCCCTGCGGCTGCCGTGGGACGAGGGGTCGGCGGACGGCGAGCTGGTCCGGCTGATGTCGCGAGGCCAGCTCGAGGAGGCCGCTCAGTCCGGACTGGACATCGGGTCCCACACCGTCAGTCACCCGTGGCTGCCGCGGCAGGACCCGGTCGGCCTGAGTCACGAGCTGGTCGATTCGAGGGCGGCGCTCGAGGACCTCCTGCAGCAGCCGGTCGACGCGGTCGCCTATCCGGCGGGCGGGTGGAACGAGCAGGTGCGGCTGGCTGCCGCGGGTGCCGGTTATCGCACCGGCATCACGGTCGACCGGGGCATCAACACACCTGACGTG
Organism: uncultured Actinomycetota bacterium; assembly: GCA_963834235.1. Classification (GTDB taxonomy): domain Bacteria; phylum Actinomycetota; class Actinomycetes; order Propionibacteriales; family Nocardioidaceae; genus Nocardioides. The sequence continues at coordinate 96,904 of CAWIAS010000005.1, read as the reverse complement.
GACGGGCTCACCTTGCGCCGGGCGTTCGTGCCGGAGGACATCACGGACTTCCGCCTCATCCTGGACGGCGCCTACACGTGGCTGCGTCCGGTGGATTCATGGCGCAGTCGCCACGGGCGGGAGCTCCCCTCATGACGCAGATGCGGGAGGACCGAGGGCGCCGCCGCCCCCTGGCCGACGACACCCGGGTCTGGGTGAGCGTGGTCGCCGTCGTGCTGGTCGTGACCGTGAGCCTGGGCGTCGCGGTGGCGTTCGCGCCACTGGCGACCCTCGCAGTGCTGGCCGGAGCTGCGCTCCTGGCGGCCCTGGTGTTCAAGGTCGAGTGGGTCGTGTACCTCGTGGTGATGGTGGCCCCGTTCGAGGACTACGTCCGTGTCGTGCACGCCGACGTGGTCAAGGGCCTGGCGCTCCTGCTCTTCCTCGGCTGGGCGACCCGGCGGCTCGCCCGGCCGGACCCTGGCAGCCTGCGGCACCCCGTCATCGGGGCGTGCCTGGCCTTCTTCGTGGTGTTGCTCGCGGCGACGGCCCTTCACACCAACGGTTCGCTGGGCCTCGACGTCGCCTCGAGGTACGTCGGCTTCCTGGGAGTCACTGTCGTCCTCGTGGACCTCATGCGGCGGGGGCTCCCGCCGCAGCGACTGGCCCGCGCCTTCGTCGCGGCGTGCGCAGTCGCGTCGGTCTGCGGGATCGTCTCCTACTTCGTCGCGGACACGGGCCGGGTGGGCGGGCCGCTCGAGGACCCCAACGACCTTGCGTTCTTCCTGGTCGCGGCCCTGCCGTTCGCCCTCGCCCTCCGTGTCAGCGCGCGTCGGCGTTGGGTCTACGACCTTGCCTCGCTCGTGATGCTCCTCGCCCTGGCCGGGACCCTGTCTCGCGGGGGCGCCGTCGGGCTGATCGTCCTGGTCGCGTTCGCGGTGGCACTGCGGCAGGTGCGGCCGATCGCGGTCGTGGGCCTGGCGGTGGTCGCGCTGGCCGGTCTGGGACTGGCGATGGCCGCGGCTCCGGACCGGGTCGAGGACAGCCTGTCCAACAAGAGCAGCATCGCCGACCAGAACGTCAACGACCGACTCGGTCTGTGGCTGATCGCGGCTGAGATGACCGCGCGCAACCCGGTCCTGGGTCTGGGGCCGGGCGGCTACCAGACCAACTTCGAGGTCTACAGCGAGGGCACGCCCGTCGACGTCTCCCGGGACATCGACGTGTCCCACAACATGTACCTCGAGACGTCGAGCGAGTTCGGGCTCCTGGGGCTGGCCGCGCTGCTGGCGATCATGGGAGGCGGCTGCGCGGCGCGCCATCCGCCGGTGGAGCCACGACCGCGACCCCATGGCCGCCGCTGTCACCTCCGCCCTCATCGGGGCCGGGGCAGCTGCGTTCTTCCTCACCGAGCAGTACTTCCTGCCCGTGTGGCTGCTGTCGGCCCTCGGAGCCGGCCTGTGGCCGATCATCGGGCTCAAGGCGTCATCCGACCCGGTGGCCGACGGGTGAGGGTCGTACAGCTCCTCACGCAGTCGGTCGGGGGACCTGCCGACCACGTTGCGGACGTGGCCGAAGTGCTGGCGCGGCGCGGCCACGACAGCCACGTGGTGGGCCCGCGTTCGCTCGCCACCGACCGGGTCACGACCGCAGGAGTCACCTGGCACGAGCTGCACATGGGAGACAAGACCGACCTGCGTGGTGGCCGTGAGGTCGCACGACGGGTCCGCGACCTCGCACCCGACGTGCTGCACCTCCAGGACCGTCGCGCGGGCCTCATCGGCCGCGTCCTCGCGCCGACCCTGCGCCACTCCGGGATCGTGTACACGCTGCACGGGGTTGCCGACGGACTCTCCGACCTCGTGACGGGCAACGTGCGAGCCGCTCGACGGCGGCGGCGGGACTCGCTCTACTACCTCACCGGCGAGCGGGCGCTGACCCGGCTGGGCCGCGGGCGGGTCGTGGTGCCCAGCGAGGCGGTGGCGCGGTTCGCGACGGAGCACGTGCGTCTTCCCCCGGCACTCCTGGACGTGGTCTCCAACGGTGTCGACACCGAGCGGTTCCGCCCCGGCCCGGTAGCGGCAGGGTCCGCTCACCCTGGTGTGGCTGGGGGCGCTCGTCCCGGTGAAGCGGATCGACGTGCTCCTCGGCGGCCTGGCGCGATCGGCGGGTATCGACCTCCGGATCGTGGGCGACGGGCCTGAGCGCGCGACGGTCGAACGCCTGGCGTCGACGCTGGGACTGAACGAGCGGGTCAGCCTGGTGGGCCACCGCGACGATCCTGCCGAAGAGCTCGCGCGTGGCCATGCGTTCGCCCTCACGTCCGCGGCCGAGAACTGCCCGCTGGCGCTCCTCCAGGCGATGTCCACGGGGCTCCCGGTGATCGCCTCCCGGGTCGGCGGTGTTCCGGAGGTCGTGCGGGACGGTCGGGACGGTCTCCTCGTCGAGCCTGGGGACGAAGCCGCGTTCGCCCGCGCCCTGGACCGGCTCGTCGCAGATCCTGACCTGCGCCGGCGCCTGGGCGGCGCCGCACGCCGCCGGGTGCTGGACTGCTTCACCCTCGACCGCTGCGTCGACGGTCTGCTCGACTCCTACGCCAAGGCACGCCGGTGAGGATCGCCGTCGTCATCCCCGAGATGGGCACGGGCGGAGCCGAGGCGATCGTCGCCGCGCTCGGACGTCACCACGTGGCTGCCGGGCACCAGGTCACCGTCTTCACGAGCGGAGGGCTGGCGCGCCCGCGGCCTCGAGCAGGACGGCATCGGACTGGTGTCGCTTCCTCTGCGTGGCCGGAACCCGCTCACGCTCGTCGCTGCCGTGTGGACGCTCCGCCGTGCCCGACTGTCGTCGTACGACCTCGTCCACGTGCACAACGCAAAGGCAGCGGTCGCTGTCCGTGCGGCTCTGCACCGGACGGTCCGGCGCCCCACCGGTCCTCGTCACCGCCCACGGGTTCCTGGCGCCGGACCGCGACCGGGCGGGCCGGCTGCTCGCCCGCGCTGCCGACCACGTCGTGGCGGTCTCCGACGAGACAGCGGCGCGGTTGCGGGACGCGGGCTTCCCCGAGGCTCGGTTGTCGGTGGTCGAGAACGGTATCGAGGAGCCTCCCCGGCGGGACCGGGCCGAGTCCAGGAAGCGGCTGGGACTGGAACCCGACGACCCGGTGGTGCTGTGCCTGGCCCGGATGACGGTGCAGAAGCGGCAGGACCTGCTGATCGAGGCGTGGGCCGGGTGGCCGGACGCACCCCTGTTGCTGCTGGCGGGAGACGGACCCACCCGGGCCGGGCTGGAGGAGGCCGTCCGACGGCAAGGCCTTGCCGACCGGATCCGGTTCCTCGGCGATCGGAGCGACGCCGACTGGCTGCTGGCCGCCGCCGATGCGCTCGTCCTCCCCAGCGACATGGAAGGCCTACCGGTCTCGGTGTTGGAGGCACTGTCGCTCGGCCTCCCCGTGGTGGCCTCTGCCGTGGGTGGTGTGGCCACGCTCGGCGGCTCGGTCGAGCTCGCCGCCCAAGGCTCCGGCGCCGAGCTCCGGGCGGGGCTGGAGCGGGTCCTGGACGACGCCGACCACAGGCTCGAGCTGGTGGCGGAGGGCAGGTCGTTGATCGACCGGCGGTTCCGTCCGGAACGCATGATCGGTCTGTACGACGACGTGATCGCGACGATATCCGAACGAATGCGGTCCCGATTGTAACGAAGTGAGCATTGGGTCGTTGAACATGATCTAACCTCGTAAAGGGCGTCGCGAACCGGCGCCGGGCGTGGGGGTAGATGCAGTCCACTCGGGGGAGAAACTCAGGCGGGGGCAACCCTCTCGTCGTCAGGACGGCCCCGGCCGTTGGGGGAAAGACACAGGAATGGATGTTCAAACAGTTCTGGGCGCTGTCTGGCGGCAGCGTCTGATCGCCGCCGCCGTCATGATCGCCATGGCGGTCGCGGTCATCGTCGGGCTGCACTACGCCCCACGTTCCTACACCTCCACCGCCACGGTGTCCGCGTCCACCAAGGCCGACTCCACGGCCGCCGAGTCCGACCTGGAGAGCCTGCGGGCCACCCTGGGCGAGCTCGTGGACTCCCGTGACCTGCTGGAGGACGTGCAGGACTCCCTCTCCGTCGTGCGCTCGGTCGACGAGCTGCAGCGGGCCGTCTCCGGGAAGTGGCTCCAGGGGACGATCCTGGTGGAGATCACGGTCCAGGACCGCAATCCTCAGGTGGCCGCCGAGATTGCCAAGTCCGTGGCCGAAGAGCTGGGTGCGCACGATCCGTCCGGCAGCTTCCTGTTCGCCATCAGCGACGCGGCCGAGCCGGCCGAGTCCTTCTCCTCGCCGAACCTGCCCCTGGTGTTCGGTGTCGCCACCCTGCTGGGCCTGATCCTCGCCGCCATCGCCGCGGTCGTCCGCGACCGGCTCCGACGCCGGGTCACGAGCAAGGCTGCGCTGGCCGAGGCGCTCAGCGCACCGGTGCTGGCCACGATCGCTCCGCCACGGGACGAGACCTCCCTCCCCGCGCTCTACCCCGGCACCGACGCGTCGAACGTCTTCCGCAAGCTCCGGTTGGCGCTCGAGGCGGTCGCGACCGACGACCCGGTCCACAAGATCGTCGTCACCGGCGTCGTCCCCGGGGACGTCAACGTCTGGCTCGGCGCCAACCTCGCGATCGCGCTGGCCCAGGTCGACCGCCGCGTCCTGCTGATCGACGGCCGGATGGGGGAGCAGCGAGGCCGCCCGATCGACGCCATGCCTGACTCGGCGGGTCTCTTCGACGTGCTCCAGCACGGCGGACTCCTGCAGGCGGTCAGCCAGGGACCCGTCGAACGGCTCGCCGTCCTGCCCGCTGGTGACTCCGGCGGTGCGCCCACGGAGCGGATGGTGGAAAGCCGTTTCGGCACCATCACCGCCGAGGCCGTCGACCGGTTCGACGTCGTCATCGTCATCGCCCCTGCCCTGTCCGAGGGCCAGGACGCCGTCGTGATGGCGGTGGACGGGTCGTTGCTGCTGGCCATCCCGACGGCCAAGGTCACGGCTTCATCGCTGCGCGAGCACGCCATGCACCTGCGCTCGGTCGGGGTCCGTCTGATCGGCAGTGTCCTGCTCGACCCGCGCGGCCAGCGCGCCACGGGGTGACCCTGCCCCCCGCGGCGGAGGAGCGGGGTCGGCATGTCCTGCACGTGTCGATGCCGACCACCGAGGGTGTGGCGCGGGTACTCCTGGGCTACGTCCGGGACCAGGTCGACCGCGGCTGGCAGGTCACCGTCGCCTGTCCTGACGACGGCTGGTTGGGGGAGGAGGCCGCTCGAGCGGGCGCCACGGTCCTGCGGTGGGACGCCGCCCGCGAGCCGGGTCCACGAACGCTGGCCGAGACCCGCGAGCTCGCCGGGATCGTGCGTCGGACCCGTCCCGACGTCATCCACCTCCACAGCGCCAAGGCGGGTCTGGCCGGTCGGCTCGCAGTACGCCGTCGCGTGCGCACGGTCTACCAGCCGCACGCCTGGTCCTTTCTCGCCGCCGAGGGGTCGGTGGGTCGGCTGGCACGTGCCTGGGAGCAGTGGGCGGGGCGCTGGACCGACGTCCTCGTCTGCGTGAGCGTGGCTGAGCGCGAGATCGGACGCCGGGCGGGGGTCCGTACCGAGGCGCAGGTGGTGCCCAACGGCGTGGACCTGGCGACCTTTGCCGGCGTCCCCGACCCAGCGGTCGCCCGCTCTCGTCTGGGCCTGGACGAGGCCCCCACCGCGGTCTGCCTCGGTCGGCTCTGCCGTCAGAAGGGCCAGGACCGGTTGGTCGCACTGTGGCCCGGTGTCCGACGCCTGCTGCCCACAGCTCAGCTCGTGCTCGTGGGCGACGGGCCGGGCCGGGCCGCCGTCTCGGGGCGTGAGGCCGACGGCGTCGTCCTGGTGGGCTCCCAGTCGGACCCCGCCCTCTGGCTGGCGTCGGCCGACGTGGTCGTCGTGCCGTCCCGGTGGGAGGGCATGGCGCTCGCCCCGCTGGAGGCGATGGCGGCGGGACGCTCCGTCGTGGGCTTCGACGTCGTCGGCCTGGCCGAGTCCGTTCCGGTCGACGCCGGCCTGCTCGTCCCCGACGGTGCGGACACGTTGCTCGCGGAGGCGATCGCGCACCGGCTCAGCGATCGGGCCCTCGCGGCGACCGAGGGCGCTGCCGGCCAGTCGCACGCGGTCGAGCACCACGATGCGTCGCGAGCCGCTCAGGCGCTGGTCGAGGCCTACTGGTAGGGGTACTGCGTCGGCGCCGACTCGTCGGCGGCCGGTGTCCCGTCGTGCTGCACGACCAAGGGGATCCCTCGACGTGAGGCCGGCTGGCGCCGGACCACCGTCAACAGGGTGCGGATCATGATCCGCACGTCGCCCCAGAGCGTCCAGTTCTCGATGTAGTAGTTGTCGAAGCGCACCCGGTCGTCGATCGGGGTGTCGCCGCGCAGGTTGTTGACCTGGGCCCAGCCGGTCAGGCCGGTCGGCACGCGGTGGCGCTCGAGGTAGCGATCGTCGTTCGACGAGAACTCGTCGACGAAGTGCGGACGTTCCGGTCGTGGGCCGACCAGGCTCATCTCGCCGCGCAGCACGTTCAGCAGCTGCGGCAGCTCATCCAGGCTGGAACGGCGCAGGAAACGTCCGACCGGCCCCACCCTCGCGTCGTGCTCGATCGACCACTGGGTGGCGCCCTCGATCTCCGTGGCCGGCCGCATCGACCGGAACTTCAGCAGCGTGAAGGTGCGTCCACCGATGCCGACCCGGGTCTGCCGGTAGAACACGCCCGGACCGGACTCGAGCCGGACGGCCAGGGCGCACAGCACCATCACGGGCGCCATCACCAGCAGCAACACCGCGGCGACGACGATGTCCAGCAGCCGCTTCGCGAGCACCCGGTGCGGCTGGAGAGGCCAGCGCTTGAGGCGCAGCAGGGGAACACCGCGCACCAGCTCGACCCTGCCGTGGTGATTGAGACCCATGAGCTCGAAGAACCGGGGCACCACGAACACCTGGCAGTCCCGTTGCAGGCAGTCGCGGACAGCAGTAGCGGTCTCGGTGTCGGGCGGCTCCGGATAGGCGAAGATCACGTCCTGCACCGTCAGATCGGTGAGGGCGAGGGGGAGGTCATCGATCCCTCCCAGCATCGGGATCGGCAGGTCGCGTGCGGACAGGGCGGGGTTGCTCTCGATCATCCCCACCGGCTTGAGGCCGTACTCCGGGTGGAGGGTGAGTGCGGTCGCCAGCCGCAGGCCCACCTCGTCCGCGCCGATGATGATGACCGGGTGAGCGATCCGGCGTCGCCGGCGCAGGGCATGCATGGTGGCGTAGACACAGATTCGCAGGACCAGGAGGAAGCCGGCACACACGCTGGCGAAGACGAGGGCGAAGCGCCAGTCGGGCCGCTGGCCAATCATGGACCAGGTAGCCACGAGGGTGACCGCGGCGACCAGCGCCGCGAACAGGTAGCTGGGGATCTCGTCGAGGACCGAGAACGCCAACCGGGAGCGGTGCAGGTCACGCGTGCTGCAGACCCACACGGTGGCGGCGGCAGCCACGGCCACGGCGACGGGCGCGACGGTGCGGTCGACGAGGAAGGCCGGGACCACCACGGCGAGGACATCGATGGCCACGAGCAGGGGTCGCAGGCTGGGGCGGAACTCAGGCATGCCGATCCCGCTGCCCAGCGCGGCGTCGTCTGCCTGGCGATAGGCGGTGCGCCCCGATCGTCGCAGTCGCATGTCTGGGTTGTTCCCCCGTGGTCGGCCCGAGAGCGTGCCGGGGACCGGGTCCGGTCCCGCTTCCTTCCTACCCCCGGGGCGGAGCGACGAAACGTCACCGGTTCGGAGGCTGGGGCCCACCGTGGAACAATGACGCGCCCGCTCGTACGTCGTCGAAGAAAGCCCTCCGTGTCCTTGAAGTCCGCGCCCAGACCTGGCTACACCGACCCCGCGATCATTCGTAACTTCTGCATCATCGCGCACATCGACCACGGCAAGTCGACCCTGGCGGACCGGATGCTGCAGCTCACCGGGGTCGTCGACGAGCGGGCCGCCCGCGCCCAGTACCTCGACCGCATGGACATCGAGCGCGAGCGCGGCATCACCATCAAGAGCCAGGCCGTGCGGATGCCGTGGACGGTCCCCGCCGACAACGACCAGGGGACCGAGCCCGGCACCTACGTGCTCAACATGATCGACACCCCGGGCCACGTCGACTTCACCTACGAGGTCTCCCGCTCGCTCGAGGCGTGCGAGGCAGCCGTCCTCCTGGTCGACGCCGCGCAGGGCATCGAGGCCCAGACCCTGGCCAACCTCTACCTCGCGCTCGGTGCCGAGCTGCACATCATCCCGGTGCTCAACAAGATCGACCTGCCGTCGGCCCAGCCGGAGAAGTACGCCGCGGAGCTGGCCGGCATCATCGGCTGCGACCCCTCCGACGTGCTGATGACCTCGGCCAAGACCGGGCTCGGCGTCGAGGCGCTGCTCAACGAGATCGTGCGGCAGACCCCGGCGCCGCAGGGCGATGCCGACGCGCCGCCGCGCGCGCTGATCTTCGACTCGGTCTACGACACCTACCGCGGCGTCGTCACCTACGTCCGGGTGGTCGACGGCAAGCTCAGCCACCGCGACCGGATCAAGATGATGTCGACCGGTGCCGTGCACGAGATGCTCGAGGTCGGGGTGATCAGCCCCGAGCCCGTGAAGGGGTCCGAGATCGGCGTCGGCGAGGTCGGCTACCTGATCACCGGTGTGAAGGACGTCCGTCAGTCGCGGGTCGGTGACACCGTCACCAGCCAGCACCACGGCGCGACCGAGCCGCTCGGCGGCTACAAGCACCCCAACCCGATGGTCTACTCCGGGCTCTACCCGATCGACGGCGACGACTACCCGACTCTGCGCGACGCCCTGGAGCGGCTCCAGCTCAACGACGCCGCGCTCGCCTACGAGCCGGAGACCTCCGGTGCGCTCGGGTTCGGCTTCCGCTGCGGCTTCCTGGGCCTGCTGCACATGGAGATCGTCCGCGAGCGGCTCGAGCGGGAGTTCAACCTCGACCTCATCTCGACCGCACCCAACGTGGTCTACCAGGTCGCGATGGAGGACGGCTCCGAGGTCGAGGTGACCAACCCCAGCGAATACCCCGAGGGCAAGATCGCCGAGGTTCGCGAGCCCGTCGTACGCGCCACGATCCTGTCGCCGTCGGACTTCATCGGCGTGATCATGGAGCTCTGCCAGAACAAGCGCGGCACCCTGCTCGGGATGGACTACCTCTCCGAGGACCGCGTGGAGATGCGCTACACCCTGCCGATGGGCGAGATCGTCTTCGACTTCTTCGACCAGCTGAAGTCCAAGACCAAGGGCTACGCCTCCCTCGACTACGAACGCTCCGGCGAGCAGGCCGCCGACCTGGTCAAGGTCGACATCCTGCTCCAGGGCGAGCCGGTCGACGCGTTCTCGGCGATCGTGCACCGCGACGCCGCCTACAACTACGGCGTGATGCTCGCCGGCAAGCTCAAGGACCTGATCCCGCGACAGCAGTTCGAGGTGCCGATCCAGGCCGCCATCGGCGCCCGGGTGATCGCCCGCGAGAACATCCGCGCCATCCGCAAGGACGTGCTCGCCAAGTGCTACGGCGGTGACATCACCCGCAAGCGCAAGCTGCTGGAGAAGCAGAAGGAGGGCAAGAAGCGGATGAAGATGGTCGGCCGGGTCGAGGTCCCCCAGGAGGCCTTCATCGCCGCGCTCTCCAACGACGGCGCCGGCAGCTCGGTCGACAAGGGCAAGAAGTAGTCCGGGTCTCGCTGCCGCCCGCCGTCCTCGACTTCGCGTCCCGTGGGCCCGACTGGGCGGCGTACGTCGGGCGCCTGCCACGGGTGACCGGCGAGCTGCTCGACGAGTGGACGCTGGCGCCGGACGGCCCGCTGCTCCACGGCTACGGCTCGGTCGTCCTTCCGGTTCGCTCCGCAGGGGGACCGGCGATGCTCAAGGTCGCCTTTCCCGACGACGAGACCGAGCACGAGGCGCTGGCACTCCAGCACTGGGGCGGGCGGGGAGCGGTGCAGCTGCTGCGCGCAGACCCCCGCCGTCGCGCGGTGCTGCTGGAGCGGCTCCATCCCCGCGACCTCACGACCTGGGGGACCTCGAGGCCTGCGAGGTCGTCGGCGGTCTCTACCGGTCGCTCCACGTGCCGGCACCGCCGCAGCTGCGGAGCTTCCCGGCCTACGTCGAGCGCTGGACCGACGCACTCGCGGCGCTTCCGCGCGACGCCCCGATCCCGCGGCGGCTCGTCGAGCAGGCCCTCGCGCTCCACCGGGACCTGGCCACCGACCCGGCCAGCACCGGCTCGCTGCTCCACCACGACCTCCACTACGAGAACGTGCTCGCCGGCGACCGTGAGCCGTGGTCGGTCATCGACCCGCAGCCGATGTCGGGCGACCCGCACTACGAGCCGGCGCCGATGCTGTGGAACCGCTGGGACGAGCTCGCCGACGGTGGCCGGAGCGTTCGCGACGGGCTGCGACGTCGCTTCCACACCCTGGTGGACGTCGCGGGCCTCGACGAGGACCGGGCCCGCGACTGGGTGGTGGTGCGGATGGTCGTGAACGCCCACTGGTCGATCGAGGACGCCGAGCGGCAGGACCGCGCCCTGACCCCCGAGGAACGCGAGTGGATCACGCGCTGTATTGCGATCGCGAAGGCGGTCCAGGACTGAGAGGATCACTCCCGTGACCGCCTCCGTCCTCTCGCTCAACGTCGGCCAGCCTCGCGAGCGCGACTGGGCCGGCATCGGTCGTACGTCGATCTGGAAGGAAGCGCTCCCCGGTCCGGTCCGGCTCGGGCCGATGGGCTTCTCCGGCGACCAGGTCTCGGACACCAAGCACCACGGTGGCCTCGACCAGGCCGTCTACGTCTTCGCCCGCGAGGACCTCGACCGCTGGGTCGAGCGGCTCGGCGCGCCGATCCGCGACGGCCTGTTCGGCGAGAACCTCACCACCGTCGGCATCGACGTCAACGAGGCCGAGCTGGGTGAGCAGTGGCGGGTCGGCACGGCGCTGCTCGAGGTCCGCTCCGTGCGGACCCCCTGCAACGACTTCAAGTGCTGGATGGGCGAGAACGGGTTCGACAACGACCGGTTGGGTCAAGCGGTTCGCCGCGGATGCCCGCCCCGGGCCCTACCTGAAGGTCCTCGAGGCCGGGCTGGTCGAGTCCGGCGACCCGATCACCGTCGAGCACCGTCCCGGCCACGGGGTCACCGTGTCGACGCTGTTCCGGGCGATCATGGGCGAGCGTGAGCTGCTGCCGGAGCTGCTGAGGGTGCCGGACCTGGTGGACGAGGCCCGTGAGACGGGCGGAGCGTTACGTCGCTGCGGCGGAGCCTGATTCCGGCCGCCATGATCGTTCCAATGGCGGGATTGGCTACCGGGACGTAACTACGTGATCTAGGTTACTCGCCAAGGCGTGCGGCCTCGGGGGGCCTGCACCGACCGTCCCCACACGAGCCCAGGAGTGTCATGCCCGTCATCACCGACACCAGTTTCGTCGACAATCTGCCGCAGAACGTCGCGGTCCAGTTCCACGACCGCGTGAAGAAGTCGCCCGGCTCGGAGGCGTTCCGCTACCCCGTCGGGGAATCGTGGGAGTCGGTGACCTGGCAGCGAGACCGGGGACCGGGTGGCCAAGCTCGCCGCCGGCCTGCTCTCGCTGGGCATCGAGATGGAGCAGCGCGTCGGCATCGCCTCCGGCACCCGCTACGAGTGGATCCTCGCCGACCTCGCGGTGATGTGCGCCGGCGGCGCGACCACCACGGTCTACCCGACCACCAACGCCGAGGACACGGCCTACATCCTCAGCGACTCCGAGTGCCGCGTCGTGTTCGCCGAGGACGACTGCGCAGATCGCGAAGCTGACCGAGAGCCGCTCCGAGCTGCCGCACCTGACCAAGGTCGTCACCTTCGACGGCAAGACCGACGGCGACTGGGTGATCAGCCTGGACGACCTGGCCCAGCTGGGCGAGGCCTACCTCGCAGCACACCCCGACCTCGCTCGAGCAGACCGCCGAGGCGATCCAGCCCGACCAGCTCGCGACCCTGATCTACACCTCCGGCACCACCGGCCGGCCCGAAGGGCGTCCGGCTGCGCCACAAGTCCTGGCTCTACGAGGGCGCTGCGATCCAGGTCCAGAACATCCTGGACGAGAGCGACCTGCAGTTCCTGTGGCTGCCGATGTCGCACTCGTTCGGCAAGGTGCTGCTCTCGGCCCAGCTCGCCTGCGGTTTCGCCTCCGCCGTCGACGGCCGGGTGGAGAAGATCGTCGAGAACTGCGCGATCGTGAAGCCGACCTTCATGGGTGCGGCGCCGCGCATCTTCGAGAAGGCCTACGGCCGGATCCAGACCATGCAGGCCGCCGAGGGTGGCGCCAAGGAGAAGATCTTCAAGAAGGCCTTCGCCGTCGGGCTCGAGGTCGACCAGCGCAAGCGCGAGGGCCAGTCGGTCCCGATGATGCTCTCGCTCCAGCACGGGCTCTTCGACAAGCTGGTCTTCAGCAAGGTCCGCGAGCGCTTCGGTGGACGGGTCCGGTTCTTCATCTCCGGCTCGGCCGCGCTGAACCAGGAGATCGCCGAGTGGTTCAACGCCGCCGGCATCGTGATCCTCGAGGGCTACGGCATGACCGAGAACTCCGCCGGCGCCACGGTCAACCACCCCGACGACAACAAGATCGGCACGGTCGGCCGCGCCCTGCCGGGCAGCGAGGTCAAGATCGGCGAGGGCGACGAGGTCCTGCTGCGCGGCCCCCACGTCATGGACGGCTACCACAACCTGCCCGAGGAGACCGCCAAGACGCTCGACAGCGAGGGCTGGCTGCACACCGGCGACAAGGGCAGCCTCGACGCCGACGGCTTCCTGACGATCACCGGCCGGATCAAGGAGCTCTTCAAGACCTCCGGCGGCAAGTACATCGCCCCGCCGGCGATCGAGTCGAAGTTCAAGGCGATCTGCCCCTACGCCAGCCAGTTCATGGTCTTCGGCGAGGAGCGCAACTACTGCGTCGCCCTGGTCACGCTCGACCCCGACGCCATGACCGGGCTGGGCCGCCGAGAACGGCATGGACGGGGTCGTCCTACACCGAGATCGTCAACAGCGACGCCGTCAAGGCGATGGTCGACCGGGTACGTCGACGAGCTCAACACCCGCCTCAACCGCTGGGAGACCATCAAGAAGTGGGAGCTCCTCGACCACGACCTCACGATCGAGTCCGGCGAGCTCACCCCGTCGATGAAGGTCAAGCGCAACGTCGTCCAGGCCAACCACCAGGACAAGATCGACGCGTTCTACGCCTGAGCGGGTGCCGCTCAGCTCTGCCACCCGGTGACCCGGCGCCGGCCGACGGGTCGCTGCCGACCGAGGCCCTGAGCGGCCTCGGTCGGCGACCCGCTTCGGCGTCTACGTCCACGTGCCGTTCTGCCGGGTGCGCTGCGGCTACTGCGACTTCAACACCTACACCGCCGACGAGCTCGGCCCGGTCCCCGGTGCCTCGCGGACGTCGTACGCCGAGGCGGCGGTGGCCGAGGTCCGGCTGGCGCGACGGGTGCTCGGTGAGGTCGACGTCCCGGTCTCCACGGTGTTCCTCGGCGGTGGCACGCCGACGCTGCTGCCGCCCGCGGACCTGGGGAGGATCCTGGCCGCGGTCGACACCGAGCTCGGGCTCGCGCCGGGTGCCGAGGTGACGACCGAGTCGAACCCCGACAGCGTCACCCGGGAGGACCTCGAGCGGCTCCGGGAGGCCGGCTACAACCGGATCTCGTTCGGGATGCAGTCCGCGGTCCCGCACGTCCTCGCCACCCTCGACCGCACCCACGACCCGGAACGCGTGCCGCACGTCGTCGCGTGGGCGCGGGCAGCGGGCTTCGAGCAGGTCAGCCTGGACCTGATCTACGGCACTCCGGGGGAGTCCCTGGCGGACTGGGACGACCTCGGTGACGGCCGCGCTCGCTGCCGACCCGGACCACGTGTCGGCGTACGCCCTGATCGTCGAGGACGGCACGGCGCTGGCCCGGCAGGTGCGGCGCGGCGAGCTGCCGGTGCCCGACGACGACGACCTCGCCGACAAGTACCAGCTCGTCGACGAACGCCTCACCAGTGCCGGGCTCGGCTGGTACGAAGTCTCCAACTGGGCGCGCGACGAGGCGAGCCGCTGTCGCCACAACGTCCTCTACTGGACCGGCGCCGACTGGTGGGGAGTCGGGCCCGGCGCGCACTCCCACGTGGGCGGGGTGCGCTGGTGGAACGTCAAGCACCCCGCGGCGTACGCCCAGCGCCTTGCCGACGGACTCTCGCCCGGCGCACGCCCGCGAGGTGCTCGACGCCGAGACGCGGCGGGTCGAGCGGGTCCTGCTGGAGATCCGGCTGAGCGACGGCCTCCCCGCCGACGTGCTCGACCGGGCCGGGAACGCAGCAGTCCCCGGCCTCGTGGACCGGGGACTGCTCGTGACGGTGGGCGGGCGCCTGTCGCTCACGCCGAGCGGCCGGCTGCTCGCCGACGCGGTGGTGCGCGACCTGCTGCCGTGAGCGGCTCAGTGCACCAGGCGGATGTTGAGCGGGTAGCGGTAGAGCTCGCCGTTGGCGGACTTCACCGATCCGATGATGGTGAAGACCAGCCACCAGACACCGACGACGAGCAACAGCAAGAAGCCCACCAGGACGAACACCAGCACGAATGGAGATCGCGGCGTAGATCAGCGTGGTGATCTGGAAGTTGAGCGACTCGACCGCCTGCGCGCGGACGTAGGGCGAGGTGTTGCCCTTGACGAGCAGGACGAGCAGCGGGGCGAGGAAGGCCATCGCCACGAAGGCCCCGATCAGGGCGCCCCAGTGGGCCGCGCCACCCCAGGTGCGCTCGTCGGCCGTGAGGCCGTCCGGGCCGGGCGCCTGGGCGTACGGCGCCGCGCCGTACGGCTGCTGGGGGTAGGGCTGGTTGCCGTAGGGCTGCTGGCCGTAGGGAGGTTGTGGCGGAGGCTGCTGGCCGTAAGGGGGTTGTTGCGGAGGCTGGCCGTACGGCGACGACTGCTGGGGGTCCGGCTCGGGCTGTGACGGCGGTGGCTCGTTGGGGTCACTCATGCGGCCAGCGTAGCCATGCGAACGCCGGGATGGGGCGGTCACGGGGACGTGACGAAATCGATCAGCTCCTCGACCCGGCCCAGCAGGGCCGGGTCGAGATCGTTGTAGGACTTCACCTTCGACAAGATGTGCTGCCAGGCGCGAGCCGTGTCGGTCTGGGTGCGGTGCGGCCAGCCGAGCTGCTGGCACACGCCCTTCTTCCACTCGATGGAGCGGGGGACGTCCGGCCAGCGCTGGAGGCCGAGCCGCTCCGGCTTGACCGCCGCCCACACGTCGATGAACGGGTGACCCACGATCAGCACGTGCTTGCCGGAGGCGGAAGCGGCGATGCCCTGGGCGATCCGGCTCTCCTTGGAACCCTTCACCAGGTGGTCGACCAGGACGCCGACCCGGCGCTCAGGACCCGGCCGGAAGTCACGCAGGTGGTCGGCGAGGTCGTCGACGCCGCCGAGATACTCGACGACCACGCCCTCGATCCGCAGGTCGTCGCCCCACACCTTCTCCACCAGCTCGGCGTCGTGCCGACCCTCGACGTAGATCCGGCTCTGCCTGGCCACCCGCGCCTTCGCGCCGTGGACGGCGACCGAGCCGGACGCCGTACGCGTGGGCTTCGCGGGTGCGGTGACGCGGACCGGAGCGGTCAGGATCACCGGCCGGCCCTCCAGGAGGAAGCCTGGGCCGAGCGGGAAGGTACGCCGCGTGCTCCGGCGGTCCTCCAGCGTCACCGTGTGCAGGTCGCGGTCGACGCCGACGATCTCGCCGCACCAGTCGGTGATGACCTCCTCGACGACCACCCCCAGCTCCGCCGGCGCCTCCACGGCTCGGCCCCGTTTCGGGGCCTTCCAGTCCGTGGCCAGCACGTCGGCGCCGTAGCGGTCGCGAGAACTCTTGCCCGGGGAAGTCACCAGGTCAACGCTAGGTCACGAAGTGGGAGTTGTTGCGCAGCGAAGTGGGAGTTGTGGCGACTTTCGACCACCACAACTCCCACTTCGAGGGGCCACAAGCGCCACTTCGTGGGTCAGTCCTCGTGGTCCTCGTCGTCCCACTCCTCGGCGGGCTTGCCGCCGTGCATGTCGAGGTCCTCGGGGTCGGGGGTCTCCTCGTCGTCCGGGTCGAGGGGCTCGGCGAGGGGGTTCTCCTCGGACGGCTGCAGGTCCTCGGGCAGCTGCTCGTCGTCGATGCCTGAGGTCTGCCCTTGAGTCTGCTCGGTGTCCTTCTCGGATTCGCTCATGGCGGCACCGTACCCAGCCGCGGGCCGGGTCACGCGTGTCAGATGAGCGGGAGCCGCTTCTGGCTGCGGGGGAGGTGCTCGTAGATCCGGCGTACGGCGTTCGCGAGGTGGGCCTTCGGGAACGGCCACTCGGCGACCGCGTCCAGCGCCTGGTCGACAGGTACGCCGCGGCTCGCGAGGTCGCGGGTCGTCTCCGCGACGACACCGATGGCGTTGCGCTGGTCCTCGACGAACTCCCGGTCCACGGGGGCGCCGTGCCCGGGCACGACCACACTGCCGGAGCCGGTCAGGCCGAGCACGATGTCGAGGCTCAGGGGCCAGTCGAGCGGGTAGCAGTCGGCCCCGAAGCCGGGCGGTCCCGACTCCTCGACGAGGTCGCCGGCGAGCAGGCAGTCGGCGTCGGGCACCCGCACGACGAGGTCGCCGGCGGTGTGGCCACGCCCGGGGTGCACGAGCTCCACCATCCGGTCCCCGAGGTCGAGTGCCACGGCCGAGGAGAAGGTGTGGTCGGCAGCGACGATCTCGGTCGCGACCACCTCGTCCCGGTGCGGGTCGTCGGGATCGGCGGCGTACTCGCCCTTGATCCGCTCGCCGGCGGTGACGGTGTTGGCCGCCGCGGTCTCGTGGGCGTGGATCGGCAGGTCGCCGTAGGCCGCCCGGAACTCGGCGTTGCCGAAGGTGTGGTCGAAGTGCTCGTGGGTGTTGACCACACCGATGACGTCACCGGCCCCGAGCCGGCGCACATCGGCCACCACCTCACGAGCCGCGGCACCGGAGGAATGGGTGTCCACGACCAGGAGGCCCCGCTCTCCTGCGATCAGCGTCACATTGACGTCGAACCACGGGTAGCGGGCCACCCAGATCCGGTCGGAGACCTCCTGGAACCGGGTGGCGCTGGCGTGGCTCATGCCGCGGACACTAGTACCCTTGGCACTCAGAACAGGCGAGTGCCAGCGACAGGAGGTGAGGAGCGTGCACGAGGACCGACGCCTCGCCGTGCTCCGCGCCATCGTCGAGGACTACGTGGCCACCGAGGAGCCGGTCGGCTCCAAGGCGCTGGTCGAGCGGCACGGGCTCGGGGTCTCCCCGGCCACCGTCCGCAACGACATGGCCGCACTGGAGGAGGAGGGGTTCATCACCCAGCCCCACACCAGTGCCGGCCGGGTCCCGACCGACAAGGGCTACCGGCTCTTCGTCGACCGGCTGACCACCTTGAAGCCGATGAGCTCTGCCGAACGCCGGGCGATCGCGACCATCCTCGACGGCGCTGTCGACCTCGACGACGTCGTGCAGCGGTCGGTGCGGCTGCTGGCGCAGCTGACCCGCCAGGTCGCCGTCGTCCAGTACCCCACGCTCTCCCGCTCGACGGTGCGTCACATCGAGCTGGTCGCCCTCGCGCCGAACCGGCTGCTGGTGGTGCTGATCCTCAGCACCGGACGGGTCGAGCAGCGCCTGGTCGAGCTCGAGCGCGAGCTGGCCGACGAGGACCTCGTCGACCTGCGGGTCCAGGTCAACCGGGCCGCCACCGGTTCGATCATCGCCGAGGCCGCCACCGCCCTGAAGGCCCTCGTCCCCGACGCGGGACGGCAGCCGCCTGGCGGCCATCGTCGACACGCTCGTCGAGGCGATGTCCGACCACCGCTCCGACGAACGGATCGCCGTCGGCGGCGCCGCCAACCTGGCCCGCTTCGGCGAGGGCTTCGACTCCGGGCTGCGCCCGATGCTCGAGGCGCTCGAGGAGCACGTCGTCCTGCTCAAGCTGATCGGTGAGGCCACCACGGGTGGCGCGGTCACGGTGCGGATCGGCCACGAGGGCCCCTACCAGGAGCTGTCCTCGACCAGCGTCGTCGCCACCGGCTACGGCCCGGGCGACGAGGCGCTGGCCACGCTCGGCATCGTCGGACCGACCCGCATGGACTACCCGGGGTCGATGGCGGCGGTGCGCGCCGTCGCGCGCTACGTCTCCCGGATCCTCGACGAGGCATGAACACCACCCACCGACCGACGACGAAGGACCGAAGTTGAGCCAGGACCCCTACGACCTCTTGGGCGTGCCCCGCGACGCGGAGCCGGACGCCATCAAGAAGGCCTACCGCCGCCTCGCCCGCCAGCTGCACCCCGACGTCAACCCCGACCCGGAGACCCAGGAGCGGTTCAAGGAGGTCTCGCGCGCCTACGAGGTGCTGTCCGACCCGCAGAAGCGCGCGGCGTACGACCGGGGCGGCGACCCGTTCGGCAGTGCGCCGGCGGTCGGCTTCGGCCAGGGTGCCGGCTTCTCGTTCACCGACATCATGGACGCGTTCTTCGGCGGCGACGGACCGGGCGGCGCCGCCGGCGGTCTCGGGTCGCGGACCTCGGCCCCGCGTGCGGCCGTGGCCAGGACGCCCTGATCCGGGTCGAGATCGACCTGGCCGAGGCGGCGTTCGGTGTCTCCCGCGAGCTGAAGGTCGACACCGCCGTCCTCTGCACGACCTGCCACGGCGCGGGGCGTCGCCCGGGCAGCGAGCCGGTGACCTGCGAGACCTGTCGTGGTGCCGGTGAGGTGGCCCACGTCCAGCGCTCGTTCCTCGGTGAGATCCGCACCCTGCGCCCGTGCGCGGCCTGCCGTGGCTTCGGCTCGATCATCCCCGAGCCGTGCCGCGAGTGCTCCGGCGACGGCCGGGTCCGCTCGCGCCGCACGCTCACCGTGAAGATCCCTGCCGGCGTCGACACCGGCACCCGCGTCCAGCTGACCGAGCAGGGCGAGGTCGGCTCCGGCGGCGGCCCCGCCGGCGACCTCTACGTCGAGATCCACGTGGCGCCGCACCCGACACCTTCGTCCGCAACGGCAGCGACCTGCACTGCACCGTCACCGTGCCGATGACGGCGGCCGCACTCGGCACCACCCTGACGCTGCCCACCCTCGAGGCCGACGTCGAGCAGGGCGCCGACTCCGGAGTGGAGACCGAGTTCGAGCTGGAGATCCGTCCCGGGACCCAGTCCGGCACCGAGCAGGTGCTGCGCGGGCGCGGCGTCCCCGGTCTGCGCGGCGGCCGCGGCGACCTGGTCGTCACCGTCGTCGTCGAGACCCCGGCCCGGCTGGATCCCCGCCAGGAGGAGCTGCTCCGCGAGCTGGCCGCCCTCCGTGGCGAGGAGTCGCCGACGGGACAGGTCAAGCCGAGCTCGAAGTCGGTCTTCGGCCGGCTCCGCGACGCCTTCAACGCCCGCACTGATGTCTCTGCCCGTCCACCTCGTGCCGTCGCTGGCCGGTGTCGCCGCCGGCTCGGAGGTCACGGTCGAGGGGGACGAGGCGCACCACGCCGTCGCCGTCCGGCGGCTGAGGGTGGGGGAGTCCGTCGTGCTGACGGACGGAGCAGGTACGTCGGTGGTCGGCGAGGTCGCCTCGACCGGCAAGCGGGTGTTCTCCCTCGTCGTCGCGACGGTGTCGTCGGTGCCCGCACCGGACCCGGAGCTCGTCGTCGTCCAGGCCCTGCCGAAGGGGGACCGGGGCGAGCTGGCCGTCGAGGTGCTGACCGAGGTCGGCGTCGGCACGATCGTCCCCTGGGCGGCCGCCCGCAGCGTCGCCGTCTGGAAGGGCGAGCGGGCCGACGAAGTCCCTGTCCCGCTGGCGTTCCACGGCACGCGAGGCAGCCAAGCAGGCGCGTCGTTCGTGGTTCCCGGAGGTGGTGCCGATGGTCGCCACGTCCGAGGTCGTGGACCTGGTCGCCGGCGCCGATCTGGCCGTCGTGCTGCACGAGGCGGCCTCGGTCCTCGCTGGCGTCGCTCTCGGTCCCCGGGACCGGCCGGATCGTCGTCGTCGTCGGCCCGGAGGGCGGCCTGACCGACGACGAGGTGGCAGCGTTCGTGGCGGTCGGCGCGCAGTCGGTCCGGCTCGGTGCCGAGGTGCTGCGGACCTCGACCGCGGGTGTCGCGGCGGTGTCGGCGCTGCTGTCGCGGACGCCGCGCTGGGGTTAGGCCCTGCCCAGGTGCGGGGGTTTCGAGGCTCAGGCGCTTGCGCGCCTTCGCACCTCAACCAACGGTGCGCCTTCGCACCTCAACCAACGGTGCGCCTTCGCGCCTCGACCAACGGCAGGGCTACTCGACGGTGATCGTCTTGCTGTCCTCGTGCGGGCCGCCGCCCTCGCCGCCCGAGGGGTCGTCGGTCATGGCGACGAACTGGTACTCGCCGGGCGCGAGCCCGGACACGTCGACCTCGGTCTGCCACGGGTAGAGCTTGTCCATCCAGCCCTCGGCGGTGCTGAAGCCCCGCTCCACGACGGTGTCGCCCTGGCGGATCTCCCACGGGACGGTCGCCTCGAACGAGCTCGCGAGCCCGTTCGCGCTGAACGAGCCCGAGACCGTCTGCCCCTCCTCGGGGGCGGTGACGTTGACGAGGGCCAGGGTCTCCAGCGGGTCGGCGTGCCCGATCCCGCCGGCGCTGTCGATGCCGAAGATCGTGGTGGCGCTCCCGCCGAGCCGGAACTCGACGGGGTCGCGGCTCTGGGCGACCCCCTGCAGCGTGTAGACGATCTGCTGGACCGCCAGCCCGGCCCGGACCTCGTCCATTCCCTCCGTCGGAGTCATCCACCCGTCGTCAGGCAGCTCGACCACGATCAGGCCCGCGGCCTGGTCGTGCGCGATCGAGCTCGCGCCGCCGCTCGGCACGAAGCTGAGGTAGTCGGGGTCGGCCGCGTCCCCGGCCGCGAGCAGCGCGAACGCCTCCAGTGACGGGTCACCGGTGACTCTCCGGAACTCGCGGTAGAGCCGCGGCCCCTGGGGCGTCTCGCCGACGAAGTACGCCGGGACGGTCGCGGCGCTCCCGGACGACGAGGAGGGCTCCGTGGGTGCGGGCGCGGACGTCTGCTCGCTGGGCTGGGCGGTCTTCGTGCCCTTGTTCGGCTTGGGGTCGGTCGCGGTGGGTTCCGGGTCGGCAGCGCACCCGGCGAGGGTCACCAGGGCGAGGGCCGTCGTCGCGATGATGGCCGCGAGGGTGTGGGAGCGCATGGGCCCAGCCTTCCGTGTGCGGGTCATTCGACGATGAAGACACGCGTGTCGACGTGCGGGCCGGCGCCCTCGGCGCCACCGGACGGGTCGGAGTTGCTGGCGACGAACGTGTAGGCGCCGGGCTCCAGGTCGGAGACGTCGACCTCGGTCTCCCAGGGGAACAGCTTCTCCTCGCAGCAGCCGGCAGCGGTGGTGAACCCCTCGGCGACGACGTCCTGACCGTCCAGGATCGTCCAGACGACGTTGGCTTCGAAGCCGTTGTTCACGCCGTACGCCGTGAAGCTGTCGGAGACGGTGTCCCCCTCGCCGGGGAACGTGATGTTCATCAGCGACAGCGTCTCGACGACGGGCGCGTTGGCCAACGGCTCGGACGTCGGCTGCCCCAGGACCTGGTCGGAGCGGTCACCGTCAAGGAGGAGCTGGACGCCGACCCGGCCCTGGCCGTTCGTCGCCTGGACGGAGTAGACGAGCTGCTGGACCGCGAGCTGCGCCTCCTCCTGGGTCATGCCCGGGGGGAGCTCGCGCGGCGCCCCGACGACGTCGACGGTGAGGATGTCCGCACCGTCCGAGACGACGCTCGCGACCGAGGCGCCCGTGGGCCACAGGGAGCGGTAGTCGGGGTCGAGGCTGTTGCCCTCGACCGTTGCCACCGCCGACGCGACCAGCGGGTCGCCCTCGACCCCCGGCTGGAACTCCCGGAACAGGCGAAGCCCCTGCGGCGTCTCGCTGACGAAGTAGACCGGCACCGGCGCGCTGGCCGAACCCGACCCCTCGGCCGGCGAGGTGGTCGTCGGGTCGGTCGGCGTGGGCTCGGGGGACTCGCTGGGCATCGGGTCGGTGCCGCTGCTGGTCCGGCCGGCCGGCCCCGGGTCGTCCTGTGCGGTGGTGCCGGAGAGGCCACCGCCGGCGAGGGCGATGGCGGTGACGACGGCCGCCGTCGCGAAGACGGCACCGCCTGCGGCGAACAGCCAGGGGCGTCGTGAGCTCATGGGCGTGACCTTCGTTCGGTGGCGAATGGTGTCGAGCGCGTTGCTGGGCTCGACCTCGGACACGGCGTCCGACAGCAGCTCCGAGAGCTGCTGGTGGAGGCGAGCGTCAGGCTCGTCGTGGTCGCGGGGCTCGGTCATGACCGGTCCTCCAGGTAGTCGCTGAGCAGGGTCCGCAGGCTCGCGGAGCCGCGCGAGGCGTGGCTCTTGACCGCGCCCCGGCTGATGCCGAGGGCGTCGGCGATCTCCGCCTCGGAGAGGTCGAGGTAGTAGCGCAGCGCGAGCACCTCGCGCTGCCGGTCGGGGAGGGCGCGCATCGCGTCGAGGACGGCGTCGCGACGGGCCCCGGCCAGGGTCGCCTCGTCTGCGCCGGGAGCGTCATGGCGGACCGACTCGCGTGCGGCATGGCGGGCGACGACGGCCCGGTGTCGGAGAGCGGACCGGGACCGGTTCACGACCGCCTGGCGCAGGTAGGCCAGCGCCAGGTCGTGGTCCCTGCAGCCGTGCCCATCGTCCGTGGACGGCGATGAAGGCGTCCTGGACTATCTCCTCGGCCAGCGCCTGGTCCCGCACGAGCAGCACCGAGAGCCGGACCAGCCGGCGCCAGTGGGCGGCGTACAGCTGCTCGAGGGCCGTCTCGGCGTCCCAGCCGGAGGACTCGTGCGGGGTCACCACACGCGTTCCGGCCGCCGACTGTGCATGGGTCATCACGCTAGTGGCACGCGCAGGGCGTCCCCGGGGTTTACAACGGCGCGCCATTCGGTGCGAGCGCGCGTGCCAGAGTGGCCCCATGAGCTCCGACGACTGCCTGTTCTGCAAGATCGCGACGGGTGACCTCCCGGCCGACGTCGTGCTGTCGACCGACGGCGCGGTGGCCTTCCGCGACCTCGACCCGCAGGCGCCGACGCACGTGCTGGTGATCCCGCGCGACCACCACGCCAACGCGGCGGAGACCGCGGCGGCCGACCCCGGCATGGCTGGCTCACCTCGTCGAGGTGGCGGCACAGGTCGCCGCGGCCGAGGGCCTCGAGGACTACCGGCTGGTGTTCAACACCGGCGCCGGCGCCGGGCAGAGCGTGTTCCACACCCACCTGCACGTGCTCGGTGGCCGGACGATGACCTGGCCTCCCGGCTAGCGCGGCTCAGAACCGCCGGAGCAGCCCGAGCAGGGTCAGCAGCACCGGAACCACGAAGATCGCCAGCGCCAGCCAGGCCACCGCGACGTGGGACCGGCGGCGACGGTCGAGCAGGGACGCGAACTCCACCCAGGCGCCCTCGATGGTGTTGCGGTCGAGCCCGATCCGGCGGATGTCCTCCGGCATGACGGGCGGCTGCCACGGCACCGACGCCAGCCCGTGACCCGGGTCGCCCGACGGATCGAGCCTGCGGTCGCTCATCTGGTGCCTCCCTACGACGACTGGTCTACGAGAGTACGACGGAACGCGGGCATCCGTGACAGCATGGGGCCATGGTGGGGAGGGAAACCCGACTGGTGGTCGCGGCTGCCGTCATGCTGGTGATCTCGGGCTGCGGCGCGGGCGCCGACAGCGAGCCCAGGGCCTCCGAGCCGACCAGGGAGACGCCGTCCGCGTCCGAGTCGGCCACCGACCACGCGAGCACCCACGGCAACGTGAAGGCGCCCAAACCCAGGCCGCTGCGCCAGGGTGAGGATCGGGTCACCCTCACCATGGACGCCCCGTACACGCCGTCCCGCGCCGACCGGGGTCGGCACCGACGACTACCGCTGCTTCCTGCTCGACCCGAAGCTCGCGAAGGACAGCTACCTCACCGGCACCAACGTGCTGCCCGGCAACCCCGACGTGGTCCACCACGTGATCCTCTTCCGCGTTCCGCCCGCGCAGGTGGCGAAGGCCGAGGCGCTCGACGAGGCCGAGGACGACGAGGGCTGGACCTGCTTCGGCGGTCCCGGCATCGACGAGTTCAGCAACGTCGACGACGCGCCCTGGCTCGGCGCCTGGGCGCCCGGTGGTCGCGAGTCGGTGCACCGACCCGGGCTACGGCGTCTCGCTGGCCAAGGGCTCGCAGATCGTCATGCAGGTGCACTACAACCTGCTCGCCGGCACCGACGCGGACGTGTCCTCGACCCAGCTGCGGCTCGCGCCCGCGTCTGCACAGCTGACCAGCCTGCACACGATGCTGCTGCCGGGGCCGGTCGAGCTGCCCTGTCGTCCCGCTCACGACGACGGGCCGTTGTGCGAGCGGGACGCGGCGCTCGCCGACCTCAAGGAACGGGTCGGCGGCCGGGCCGGAGCGACGGCCGACCTCCTCTACTTCCTGTGCGGTGGCGGCCCCAAGGCCGGGCAACGTCCAGTCCTGCACGCGCACCCTCAGCGAGCCGATGACGATCCTCGGCGTCGCCGGTCACATGCACCTGCTCGGCCGCTCGATCAAGATCGAGGTCAACCCCGGCACCGACCGGGCGCAGACGGTGCTCGACATCCCCGTCTGGAACTTCGACGACCAGGGCTCCCGGCCGATCGAGCCGGTCACGTTCGAACCCCTACGACACCGTGAAGGTGACCTGCCGGCACGTCCAGTGGCTGCGCGACGAGCTGCCCTCGTTCGAGGGCCAGCCGGACCGCTACGTCGTGTGGGGCGAGGGCACCACCGACGAGATGTGCCTGGGCATGCTCCAGGTCACCCGGCCCTGACGGTCACGAGGCCGTAACGCAGTGGGTTCCTCGGCCCTCCTCCCGTACCATGGACGGCTCACGACGCCGACCGGAAGGGCCGCCCGCACGGGCATCCATGACTGACACTCCGCAGCACGACGGGACCCGCAGCACGCGGCACACCGTGGTGGTTCCGAACAGCATCAACATGGTGAGCCTGCTCGGCGCCGGCGACGAGCACCTCGGCCTGATCGAGAAGTCGTTCGACGCCGACGTGCACGTCCGCGGCAACCGGATCACCCTGTACGGCGAGCCCGGCGAGGTCGCCCTCGCCGAGCGCCTCCTCGACGAGCTGGTGACCATCATCCGCACCGGTCAGGGCATGTCGGGCGAGACGGTGGAGCGGGTGCTGCACATGCTCCGCCAGGAGACCACCGAGCGACCGGCCGAGGTGCTGAGCCTCAACATCCTCTCCAACCGGGGTCGCTCGATCCGTCCCAAGACGCTGAACCAGAAGCGCTACGTCGACTCGATCGACAAGCACACGATCACGTTCGGCATCGGCCCTGCCGGCACCGGCAAGACCTACCTCGCGATGGCCAAGGCCGTCCAGGCGCTGCAGTCCAAGAACGTCAACCGGATCATCCTGACCCGGCCCGCGGTCGAAGCGGGCGAGCGGCTCGGCTTCCTGCCCGGCACGCTGAGCGAGAAGATCGACCCCTACCTCCGCCCGCTCTACGACGCGCTGCACGACATGATCGACCCCGAGACGATCCCCAAGCTCCTGGCGGCCGGCACCATCGAGGTCGCACCCCTGGCGTTCATGAGGGGCCGGAGCCTCAACGACTCCTTCATCATCCTCGACGAGGCCCAGAACACCTCGCCCGAGCAGATGAAGATGTTCCTGACCAGGCTCGGGTTCGGGTCCAAGATCGTGGTCACGGGTGACGTCACCCAGGTCGACCTCCCCAGCGGCACCAAGTCGGGCCTGCGGATCATCGAGGGGATCCTCGACGGCGTCGAGGACATCTCCTTCAACCGGCTCACCACGCACGACGTGGTGCGTCACAAGCTGGTCGGCCGGATCGTCGCGGCGTACGACGAGCACGACGCGCGCGACGAGTTCCAGGCCCAGAAGCCCGGGCACCGCAGTTGAGCATCGAGGTCCTCAACGAGTCCGGTCACGAGCTCGACGTCCGGAGGCTGGCCGCCCTCAGCCGGTTCGTCCTCGACCGGATGCGCGTGCACCAGCTGGCCGAGCTGTGCATCAAGGCCGTCGACGAGGAGACGATCGCGTCCCTCAACGCACAGTGGATGGACAAGGAGGGCCCGACCGACGTGCTGGCCTTCCCGATGGACGAGCTGCGTCCCGGGCTGGTCAACGAGGAGCCCGAGGAGGGCGTGCTCGGTGACCTGGTGCTGTGCCCGGCCGTGGCCGAGACGCAGGCCGCGACCGCCGGGCACCCCACCGGGGCCGAGATCGAGCTGCTCACGGTCCACGGGATCCTCCACCTGCTCGGCTACGACCACGCGGAGCCCGACGAGCACCGGGAGATGTTCGGGCTGCAGGACGAGCTGCTCGCCGCCTGGCGGAGCCAGTGACGTCGGCAGACGTCGGCCTGATCTTCCTCGCGGCCGCCCTGGTCCTGCTCGCCGGTCTCTTCTCGGCCGCCGACGCCGCGCTGTCGTCGTACTCGCGGGCGCGCGCCGACGAGCTCCTCGCCGAGGGGCGTCCCGGCGCCTTCCGGCTCACCGTCCTGCTCGACGACCCGGCCCGCTACCTCAACACCGCCCTGCTGCTCCGCCTGCTGTGCGAGATCTCCGCGATCGTGCTGGTGACCCAGCTGGTCCGCAACGCGCTCGACTCCGCCTTCTGGCTGGCCGCGCTGACCTCGATCGGGATCATGCTCGTGCTGTCGTTCGTCGTGATCGGGGTCGCGCCGCGCACCCTCGGCCGTCAGCACCCCGAGCGCGTCGCCCTGCTCTCGGCCTCACCGATCGCGTTCGTCACCACCATCCTCGGACCGATCCCGCGGTTGCTGATCGTGATCGGCAACGCGATCACGCCGGGGCGTGGCTTCCGTGAGGGCCCGTTCTCCACGGAGACCGAGCTGCGCGAGCTCGTCGACATGGCCGAGGCATCAGCGGTGATCGAGTCGGGCGAGCGGAAGATGATCCACTCCGTCTTCGAGTTCGGCGACACCATCGCCCGCGAGGTGATGGTGCCGCGCACCGACGTGGTCTACATCGAGCGCCACAAGAACCTCCGCCAGACCATGTCCCTCTTCCTGCGCAGCGGCTTCTCGCGGGTCCCGGTCATCGGCGAGAACCTCGACGAGATCCTGGGTTTCGCCTACCTCAAGGACCTGGTCCGTCGCGACTTCGAGGCTCCGGACGTCGAGTTCACCCAGCGGGTCGAGGAGGTGATGCGGCCGGCCCTGTTCGTGCCTGACTCCAAGCCGGTGGACGCTCTGCTCTCCGAGATGCAGGCCAACCGCCAGCACATCGCGGTGGTCGTCGACGAGTACGGCGGCACCGCCGGTCTGGTCACCATCGAGGACCTGCTCGAGGAGATCGTCGGCGAGATCACCGACGAGTACGACGAGGAGGAGATCGAGGTGGAGGTGCTCTCGTCGGGTGCGGCCCGGGTCTCCTCCCGCTACCCGATCGACGACCTGGACGAGCTGTTCGGCTACGACGTGGACGACGAGGACGTCGACAGCGTCGGCGGCCTGATGGCCAAGTACCTCGGCCGGGTGCCGATCGCCGGCTCCCACGTCTCGGCGCACGGGCTGCACTTCGAGGCCGAGGGTCCGTCCGGCCGCCGCAACCGGATCGGCACCGTGCTGATCACGCCGCTCGCACCTGACCCCGAGACGGATCTCGGCGACGGAGACCACGATGACTGACCTCTCCACCGAGGACGCCAAGCTGGTCACCCTCGCCCGGGCCACCCGCGCCCGGGTGGGCGCTGCCGAGGGTGCCGCCGTACGCGACGGTGACGGGCGCACCTACGCCGCCGCCACCGTCGACCTGCCCTCACTCCAGCTGAGTGCCGTCCAGGTCTGTGTCGCGATGGCGGTCGCGTCCGGCTCGCGTGCGCTCGAGGCAGCGGTGCTGCTCACCGAGGCCGAGGCGGTCACCGATCCCGACCTCGCCGCGCTGCGCGACCTGGGTGGCCCCGACGTCGTCGTACACCTCGGCGACGCGCGGGGGCTGATCGTGCGCACCTACACCCGCGTGACGGACTCCGACGGATAAAGTGTCCGGGTGCCCCTTCCCCCACGGGCCGTTCTCGTCCTCCTGCTCGTCGTCGTCGTGCTCGCGACCCCGGCCGCCGGAGCCGGGGCGACCTCGGCCTCCGTCACGCGTGCCCCGCAGTCCGCGGCGCGCGCCGTGTGGGTCTGGGACCGGCCCGACCCGGCCGTCCTGGTCCGGTTTGCTGCCCGCAACGGCGTGGCTGACATGTTTGTGTCGACCCCCGAAGCGCTGGCCACGCACCCGGACCTGGGCTGGTTCCGGGAAGTGCGCGCACGCACCGCGTCTGCCGGCATCCGGCTGCACGCCCTGGGCGCGGAGACGAGGTGGATCGACGACCCGGCGGGCGCGCTGGACTGGCAGCGTCAGGCGCTGGCATCCGGGCTCTTCGTCGGTGTGCACCTGGACGTGGAGCCGTGGCTGCACCCCGGTTGGCGCACGGACCGCGAGAGCGTGGCGGGTGCCTATCTCGATCTGCTCGCGACGCTCTCGGCCGACACCGCGCTCCCGGTCGAGGCAGACATCGCCTTCTGGCTCGACGAGGTGCTGGTGCGGGGGGAGCGGCTCGACGAGGCAGTGATGGCCCGCGTCGACTCGGTCACCGTGATGAGCTATCGCGACACCGTCTCCGGCGTCGACAGCATCACCGCCGTCGCCGCCTCGAGCCTGGATGCTGCCCGCCGCTCCGGTACGCCGATCCGGCTGGCGGTCGAGACGAACCACCTGGGGGACGACCCGGTCTCGCTCAAGCAGACCTTCCACGGCTCGAGCCGGCGCGACGTGGCCGCGGCCATGCGCGCGGTCGATCGGCTCGTGGGGAGCCATCCGGGGTATCGCGGCATCGCAGTTCACGACCAGGCCGGGTGGCGGGCGATGCCCGCGCGGTGACGGCACCGCTAGATTGGGGTCGTGGCACCCCCCGCTGGTTGGGCCCGGCACCACGCAGCCGTCCAGCGGCTGCGCAGGTCCTACCTGTCCCTCCCGCCGGGCGCCCCGGTCCGGCTGGCCAAGCCCACCTCCAACCTGTTCCGCCCTCGGGAGTCCGTCGCGGCCACGGGGCTCGACGTCAGCGGGCTCAGCGGCGTGATCGCGATCGATCCGGTCGCGCGCACGGCCGAGGTCCAGGGCATGTGCACCTACGAGCACCTCGTGGACGCGACTCTGCCGCACGGCCTGATCCCCCTCGTGGTGCCGCAGCTGCGCACGATCACCCTCGGTGGCGCGGTGACCGGGCTGGGCATCGAGGCGACCAGCTTCCGCAGTGGCTTCCCGCACGAGTCGGTCCTCGAGATGGACGTCTTCACCGGCGCCGGGGAGGTGGTGACCGTCCGGCCGGGGGACGAGCTGTTCGACGCCTTCCCCAACTCCTACGGTTCGCTGGGCTACGCCACCCGGCTCCGGATCACCCTCGAGCAGGTCCCGGCGTACGTCGGGCTGCGGCACCTCCGCTTCGACGACGTCACCCAGCTGACCAAGACACTCGCCTCGGTGGTCGAGGCGGGCGAGCACGACGGTCGACGGGTCGACGCCGTCGACGGGGTGGCGTTCTCGCCCGGCGAGTCCTACCTGACGCTGGCGACGTGGACCGCGCAGCCCGGCGTCACGAGCGACTACACGGGACAGCAGGTCTACTACCGCTCCCTCCAGGCGCGCGAGACCGACCTGCTCACCATGGCCGACTACCTGTGGCGCTGGGACACCGACTGGTTCTGGTGCTCGAGGGCCTTCGGGGCGCAGCACCCGGTGCTCCGCAGGCTGTGGCCGCGGCGGTGGCGGCGCTCCGACGTCTACCACCGGCTGATCGGCCTGGACCGTCGCTTCGACATCGCTGACCGACTCGACCGGCGGGCCGGGCGGCCACTCCGGGAGCGAGTGATCCAGGACATCGAGGTGCCCGTCGGGCGGCTGCCGGAGTTCCTCGCCTGGTTCGACGCCGAGGTCGGGATGCGGCCGGTCTGGCTGTGCCCGGTGCGCGCGGCCCGGGCCTGGCCCGCCTACCCGCTG
Source organism: uncultured Actinomycetota bacterium (assembly GCA_963834235.1). Classification (GTDB taxonomy): domain Bacteria; phylum Actinomycetota; class Actinomycetes; order Propionibacteriales; family Nocardioidaceae; genus Nocardioides. The sequence continues at coordinate 66,740 of CAWIAS010000005.1, read as the reverse complement.
CCTCCCGGAGCGACGTACGTCAACGTCGGCTTCTGGGGCACCGTCCACGTCGGCCCCACGGCGGTGGACGCCCCCCTCAACCGGGCCATCGAGGCCAAGGTGCACGAGCTCGACGGACACAAGTCCCTCTACTCCGAGGCCTTCTACGACCGGGAGACCTTCGACCGGCTCTACGGCGGTGAGCAGCTCGCCCTGATGAAGGCCGCCCACGACCCCGACAACCGACTGACCAGTCTCTACGACAAGGCGGTGCGACGACGATGACCCAGACCCGACCCTCACCATCGGCGAGGCGGTGGCCTCCCTGCTGCGTGACGGCATGCCCGTGCGGTTCACGGCCTACGACGGCAGCTCGGCCGGTCCGACGGACGCCGAGATCACGATGGAGCTGGTCAACCAGCGCGGCCTCGCCTACCTGCTGACCGCACCCGGTGACCTCGGGATGGCCCGTGCCTACGTCGCGGGTGACCTGGTGCTGCACGGAGTGCATCCCGGTGATCCGTACGACGCGCTGGTGCTGCTGCAGAGCCACCTCCGCTTCCGCAGGCCCACGCCCGCCGAGGCGCTGACCCTGGTGCGCGGTCTCGGCATCGGCAACCTGCGCCCACCGCCGCCACCGCCTCAGGAGCACCTGCCCAAGTGGCGCCGGGCGATGGAGGGGCTGCGGCACTCCATGCGGCGCGACGCCGAGGTGATCAGTCACCACTACGACGTGTCGAACGCCTTCTACGAGCACGTCCTGGGCCCGTCGATGACCTACACGTGCGCGGTCTACCCGCACGCGGGGGCGACGCTGGAGGAGGCACAGTTCGAGAAGTACGACCTGGTCGCGCGCAAGCTCGATCTCCAGCCGGGGCAGCGATTGCTCGACGTCGGCTGCGGATGGGGCGGGATGGTCCGGCACGCCGCGCGCGAGTACGGCGTCCGTGCCCTCGGGGTCACCCTGTCGGCCGAGCAGGCCCAGTGGGCCAAGGCGGCGATCGACCGGGAGGGCCTCGGGGACCTCGCCGAGGTCCGGCACCTCGACTACCGCGACGTGATGGAGTCCGACTTCGACGCCGTCAGCTCGATCGGCCTCACCGAGCACGTCGGGGTGCGCAACTACCCGGCGTACTTCTCCCACCTGCGCGACCGGCTCCGCCCCGAGGGCCGGTTGCTCAACCACTGCATCACGCGTCCGCACAACCACCGGCAGGAGATCGGCGCGTTCCTCGACCGCTACGTCTTCCCCGACGGGGAGCTGATCGGCTCCGGCCGGATCATCACCGACGCCCAGAACGCCGGGCTGGAGGTGATGCACGAGGAGAACTTCCGGCACCACTACGCGCTGACGCTCGCGGCCTGGTGCCGGAACCTGCAGGACCACTGGGACGCCTGCGTCGCCGAGGTCGGCGAGGGCACGGCGCGGGTGTGGGGCCTCTACCTCGCCGGGTCGCGGCTCGCGTTCGAGCGCAACGAGACCCAGCTGCACCACGTGCTCGCCGTGCGGACGACCGAGAGCGGTGCGGACGGGTTCCCGCTGCGCCCCACCTGGTAGCCGACGTCGGTCGAGCCTGTCGAGACCACGGCGATAGCCTCTCCGGGTGAGCACGCGAGCCCGGCAGTACGACGCGCAGGTGCTGCGCCGTGAGCAGCTCTCACCCCACCTGGTCCGCCTGACGCTCGGCGGGCCCGGGCTGGCCGGCTTCACGAGCACCGGCATCCCCGACGAATGGGTCGGGCTGGTCGTGCCGGGGCAGTTCCAGAGCCGCTACTACACCGTCCGCGGCTGGGCCGGCGGCGAGATGGTGCTCGACGTCGTGGTGCACGACACCGGCCTGGTCACGGAGTGGGCGCGGCGCGACGTCGTCGGGGACAGCGTGACGATCACCGAGGCCAAGGGCTCCTTCTCGATGCCGTCCGACGCCGCGTGGCTGCTGCTGGTCGGCGATCTCACAGCGATGCCGGCGATGGCGCGGATCGCCGAGTCCGTGTCCGGGGTGCCGGTGCGGATCTGGGCCGAGGTGCCCGACGAGCTGTCCGGCTACCTGCCCGCCGGCCACGAGGTGACCTGGCTCGACACACCCGGGGACGGGCAGAGCAACCTCGCCGACGTGGTGGAGGCCATCGACTGGCCCGACGGCGACGGCTACTTCTGGATGGCGGGGGAGTCCGCGCAGATGCGGGCGATCCGCAAGCACCTGATGCGCGACCGCGGCGTGCCGGGGACGTCGTACGACGTGATGGGCTACTGGCGCGGGGTGGCCCGACGCCAGCCCCGTGCTGTCGATCCTGGTCCGATCTGGCGGGCCGGCAAGGCCGCCGGACAGACCGACGAGCAGATCTGGACGGCGTACGACGCCGCACGAGAGGGACAGCCATGACCGAGCAGACCGAGGGCCACCGGAGTGGCTTCGTGTCCTTCGTCGGCCGCCCCAACGCGGGCAAGTCGACGCTGACCAACGCCCTGGTCGGGAGCAAGGTGGTGATCACCAGCTCCAAGCCGCAGACGACACGCACCGTCGTCCGCGGGATCGTCCACCGCCCCGACGCCCAGCTGATCCTGGTCGACACCCCGGGTCTCCACCGGCCGCGCACGCTGCTCGGTGAGCGGCTCAACGACCTCGTGAAGACCACGCTCGCGGAGGTCGACATCGTCGCGGTCTGCTTCCCCGCCAACGAGAAGATCGGTCCCGGCGACAAGTTCATCGTCCGCGAGATGGCGAAGGTGAAGCGGACGATCAAGGTCGCCATCGCCAGCAAGACCGACCTCGCGACCGGGGAGCAGATCGGGCAGCACCTGCTCGACATCCAGGCGGTGGCGGTCGAGGCCGGCATCGAGTGGGCCCAGATCGTGCCGGTGTCGGCGAGGTCCGGCGACCAGGTGAAGCTGCTCGAGGACCTGCTGGTCGGCCTGCTGCCCGAAGGCCCGCAGCTCTATCCCGACGGCGACCTCTCCGACGCACCCGAGGAGGCGATCGTCGCCGAGCTGATCCGGGAGGCTGCCCTCGAGGGGGTCCGCGACGAGCTGCCGCACTCCATCGCCGTCGTGGTCGACGAGATGGGGATGCGCGAGGACCGGCCCGACGACAAGCCGCTGCTCGACATCTACGCCAACCTCTACGTCGAGCGTGACTCCCAGAAGGGGATCATGATCGGCCACAAGGGTGCCCGCCTCCGCGAGGTCGGCACGGCGGCGCGCAAGCAGATCGAGGCGCTCCTCGGGACGCCCGTCTACCTCGACCTGCAGGTCAAGATCGCCAAGGACTGGCAGCGTGACCCGCGCCAGCTGCGGAAGCTGGGGTTCTGAGACGAGCAGCTCCGCTGGTTGAGGTGGGCTCAACCTAAGCCGGCGCCCAGCAGATGCCGTAGGTCTGGCCGGCCTCCCACTGCTCGCGGGTGGGGCGCTCGTAGCTCCAGCGGTAGCTGAGGGGGTCGTCGGCGACGGATCGGCCGGCGTCCTGGCAGGGCGCCTCGCCGGCGGTCATGACCCGCTCGTCGCCGGGGTACTCCTGCGCGAGGAACGGCACGATCGCGATCGCCCGCCACGTGTGCTCGGCCGAGCAGATCACCCGCTCGAAGCCGTCGGTGCCGGGCTCGGCGGTGCCGCACATGGCGTAACGCTCCCGCCCGGGCTCGGTGCCGAGGACGCCGGCCAGCCGTCCGGTGAGCGCGGCCAGCTCCTCCTGACCCGCGACCGCGATCACGTCGCACCGGAACCAGTTGGCACCCTCGTCGGACTCCTCGACGGTCGGGGTGAACCACACCGTCCGCAGCATGCTCAGCCTGCGTTGCTCGAGGGTGCCGCCCACGAAGGAGCCGAACCGCTCCGGGCACTCGGTGGCCACCTGCTGCTGCACCCGGTCCGAGTCGACCGCGAGCAGGTGCCCGTCGACGGCAGTGTCGAGCTCGCCGAGCGAGAACGTCATCGACGAGTGCTGCTTCGCGCAGGACGACGGCTCCACGTCGGAGGTCGGGGCGACGGCATCGTCGTACGCGAGGCGGTAGCAGGCCCGGTCGGCCGGAGGCTCGACCGGCTGGGCGGGGGTGGGCGTCGCGGCCGGGGAGGAGGACGGCGCCGACGGGCTGGGTGCCGCGTCGGGGGCGTCGGACCCGCTGCACCCGCCGAGCACGAGGACGGCGACGGCGAGGACCGCGGCAGCGACCCGGGTCACTGCTCGGTCTTCGCCCAGCACACCGAGCGACGGTTGCCGGCCTCCCACTCCGCCTCGTGGAAGAACGTGTAGGCGAAGTCGTAGTCGACCGGGTAGTTGAGCCAGGCACCCACCGACTCCGAGCAGAAGTCTCGCGACTTCACCTCGACCAGGCGGTCCCCGGGGTACTCGTCGCCTTGCTCGCCCAGCTTGATCGTGGTGACGGCGCGCCAGGTGTGCGGCTCCGAGCAGGGGATCTTGGCCTGGTTGATCGAGGAGCCGTTGACGCAGACCAACCACTCGTCCGGCTGCTTGAGCAGGAGGCCCTCGGCGGTCTCCGGCAGCTCGACGTACAGGTCGGCGGTGTCGGCGCCGCCGACGATGTCGCAGCGGTACCAGCGAGCGCCCTCGTCCCACGCCTTCTCGGACGGACGGAACCACGCCCAGCTGACGACCGTGCGCATCACGAGGCTCTCGTCCGCGCCCAGGAACGCCATGAACTTCTTGCCGCAGGTGGCGTAGGCGAAGTCGCCGAGCTCCTCGTCGTCGAAGTCGGCGTCGTCGAACTCCTCGGGCAGCTGCCCCACGGCGTACGTCTGGGCGGTGTGCGCCTCTGCGCAGTCGACGATCGTCGTCGCGTTGGTGGGCAGGGCGACGTCCTCGGGGGTGAGCTCGCGGCAGGCGCCCAGCTCGGGGGCCTCGACAGCGTCGACCTGGTCCGGGTCGGTGTTCGTGCCCTGCTCACCGGCGTTGTCGCCGCACCCGCTCAGCGCCAGGCCGGCCACCAGGGCGACGAGCGCCAGCCGGGCAGGCCGACGTCGGCCGCGGAGCGCGCGGGCGAGGGCCATCGGATCTCCTGGGGTGGCGTGGCAAGGCGCGCAGGTGGCGCCTGGAGATCGTATCCCGGCTCAGGTAGCGGGGTAGCGCCGACGACCGCAGCAGGCGCGCCAGGTGGACGGCGTTGGCGGCGGCCACCTGTGAGGTCCCGGCGGTCTTCTCCGGCGTCTCGTCCAGGTCGTTGTAGTCGACGCCCTGCATCGCCTCACCGACCCAGTAGGTGCTGCCGTTGGCCGGCAACGTGAACCCGGTGTCGCTGAGAGCCTGGAGGCACTCGGCGATCACGTGGTGGGCGCCGTCCTCGTTGCCGACGACGGCGACGATCGCGACCTTGCCCGTGGTCGGGTAGTGGCCCTCGTCGTCGGCCTCGCCGAGCTCGGCGTCGAGTCGCTCCAGCACCATCTTGCAGACCGAGGACGGTTGTCCCATCCAGATCGGCGTCGCCAGGACGAGGATGTCGGCCGCCAGCAGCTGGGTGCGGATGTCCGGCCAGGCGTCTCCGTCGCCCTCGTCGAGGGAGACGCCGAACTTCACGTCGTGGTCGACGACGCGGACGACCGTGCCTTCCACGTCGAACGACTCGAGCTCCTCCAGGACCTGGCGGCCGAGGAGCTCGGTGCTCGACGCGGCGGGGGACGGCTTGAGGCTGCAGGCCAGGACGAGCGCACGCAAGCGCATCAGCTCTTCCTCGCCGTGGCCGTGCCGCCCTTGCGGCCGGCCTCCTTCTTCTGCGCGGTGGTGCCGCCCTGGGAGCTGTCGCCGCCCTTGCCGCTCTGCTCGCCGCCGTGCTTGGAGGCGTCAGGGGAGTTGGCGATCTTCGCGGCCCGCTCCTTCGACATGCCCTTGTCCTTCAGGGCGTCGTACTGCTTCTCGTTCTTCACGTTCTCCGACTTGCTCGGCATGGCGTCCTCCCGGTCGACGGTTGGTGATGGGTGCGTACCCAGCAGCCCCCGTCGCATGCCGTGACGTGCGACCCGATTGACCGGCGGTTGCCTGGGTACGACGGTCTCCTCACCGAACCCGAGCGAACGGAGATCAGCATGAAGGCCGTGACCTGGCAGGGACGCCGCGACATCCGCGTCGAGGACGTACCCGACCCGATCATCGACGAGCCCACCGACGCGATCATCCGGATCACCTCGACCGGGCTGTGCGGTTCCGACCTGCACCTCTACGACCCGCTCACGCCGTTCATGACCCCCGGTGACGTCGTCGGCCACGAGCCGATGGGCGTGGTCGAGGAGGTCGGCCCCGGTGTGCGGGACCTCAAGGTGGGCGACCGGGTGGTGGTCCCGTTCAACGTCAGCTGCGGCCAGTGCTGGATGTGCGAGCGCGGCCTGCACTCGCAGTGCGAGACCACCCAGAACCGCGAGCAGGGCACGGGCGCCAGCCTGTTCGGCTTCTCCGAGCTCTACGGCCAGGTCCCGGGCGGGCAGGCCGAGCTGATGCGGGTCCCCTTCGCCGACTTCCTCCCCATCAAGGTGCCGGATGGCCCCGCCGACGACCGCTTCCTCTTCCTCTCCGACGTCCTGCCCACGGCCTGGCAGGGCGTGCACTACGCGGAGGTGCCGGACGACGGCACCCTGCTCGTGCTCGGCGCCGGGCCGATCGGGGACATGGCTGCCCGGATCGCCCTGCACCGGGGCATCCGCACGATCGTGGTGGACCGGGTGCCGGAGCGCCTGGCCCGGGTCGAGGCCAGAGGGGCCACCACCATCGACCTCGACGCGGCCGGTGCCGACATCCCGGACCGGGTGCGTGAGCTGACCGGCGGCCGCGGTGCCGACTCGGTGATCGACGCGGTCGGCATGGAGGCCCATGGCTCGCCGATGGCCGAGGCCGCACAGAAGGCGCTCGCCCTGCTGCCCAAGCGGGTCCAGGGTGCGGTCATGACGAAGGCCGGTGTCGACCGGCTGGAGGCGGTCTACCTCGCGATCGAGTCGGTACGCCGTGGCGGCACCGTCTCCATCTCGGGCGTGTACGGCGGAGCCGCGGACCCGATGCCGCTGATGCAGATGTTCGACAAGCAGATCCAGCTGCGCATGGGCCAGGCCAACGTCCGGTACTGGAGCGACGAGATCCTTGCGCTGATGGAGCAGGACGAGGACGTCCTCGGCGTGGAGAGCTTCGCGACGCACCACCTGCCGCTCTCCGAAGCGCCTGCGGCGTACAAGAAGTTCCTCGACAAGGCGGACGGGTGCGTCAAGGTGGTCTTCCAGCCCTGACCGGTGGAGGGGTCAGAGCTCCCCGCAGGCCCCGGCTTCGTCGACCTCCACGGAGATGCAGGTGTGGCGACCGGCGCCGGCGTAGGTCCAGGTGTCGGTGCCCTCACCGCCATCGAAGGTCTCGTCGCCGTCGCCGCTCTTGAACCGGTCGTCGCCGCCGAGCCCGTGGAAGTAGTCGATCGAGCCGAACAGCTCGTCGGGGCCGTCGGTGCCCCAGACCTCCTGCTCGTCAGCGAGGTTGACGGTGGCCCGCTCGGCGCCGAGGACGGACGCCTTGCGGCCGCTGGGCCGCAGCACCACCACGCCGGTAGTCATGTCCCAGGTGGCTCGCGTGGCGCCGCGCGCCCTGCCGAGCAGGACGTAGTCGTCCTCACCGGAGCCGGCATCGACGAGCTGGTCCCGGGCGCCCGAGAACTCGTCGTCGATCACGTCGTTGCCGGAGCCACCGTAGATCCGGTCGGAACCGCGGTTCGCGCTGTCCTCGATCTCGTCGTCGCCCGGCCCGCCGCTGATCCTGTCGTCACCGCTGTAGCTCCACGACCTGTCGTCGCCGGCGCCGAGCCGTACCCGGTCGTCGTCCGCCTGCCTCGCGTCCGCCCGCACCGTGTCGTCACCGGCCAGGGTGTTGATCACATCGTCGCCCGCACCCGCTGAGACGACGTCCTGCAGCGCAGTACCGACGAACCTGTCGGCATGCGGCGTGAGGTAGGCCCGGCCGTGCTCGAGCACCACGCGGTCGTGTCCGTCGCCGCGCGCCCAGCCCTCGGTCAGGTTGACGCGGACACCCCGTGGCGAGGAGGACCAGCTGATCGTGTCGGGCTCACGGGTGTAGGGCTTCGCCTCGATCCGCTCGTCGTACCCGGCATCGAGCACGTCGTCGCCCGGCCCGGCGACGAGGTGGTCGCCGTGATGGGCGAAGGAGTGACCCGTCGAGGTGTACTTGACGAAGTCGCGGCCACCGAAGAGTCGGTCGTCGCCGGGCCCTCCGGTCAGACGGTCCGCGCCACCGCCGCCGCACAGGGTGTCATTCCCGCCACGACCGACGATCGTGTCGTTCCGGCCCAGTCCTGCGATGACGTCGTCACCCGGCGTGCCTCGCAGGGTGTCGGGGCCGCTGGTGCCCTTGATCGTGATCGCCTTGCCGTGGCAGCGCTGGGCACCGGCGGCCGCGTGACCGGGGGTGGTGCCCACGCTGACGGCGGTCAACGCCAGGGTGGTGACGGTCAGGATCGGGACGAGGATGCGCATGCGAGGAGCCTCCGAGAGTGGGTAGTGGTCACGCGGTCAGATGCACCCACCCGTCGGGAAGTTCGCGGTCGGGTGAACTTCGCCACGCGGCGACCGCACGACTCTGGCGTACAGTGATGGTGCCGAGGAACCCGCAGACGTCGAGTTCACGTCGTCATTTCGCGGCGAACCCCACTCACGCCCGGCTGTGCTACGGCCGGCAGGACCGGATCCTTTGGCTTCTCCCGGCACGCTGACCACGACCACGCCCGACCCGCTGAATGCTGACCCAGCAGCACCGCACCGTCCGCGTCTGACCACCGTGGTCAAGCGCGTCTCGCTGAGCCTGCTGATCGCCGTGGTGATCCCGGCGGTCGTGTTCTACGGCGTGTTCGTGCTCACCGGTGTGTGGACCGCGATCATCGCGGCGCTCGCGTGGTCGTACGGCGCGATCGCGTGGCGGGCCGTGACCGGGCGTCGTACGTCGGGCCTGCTGATCCTGGCCGCGTTCCTGCTGACCGGCCGGACCGCACTCTCGATGGTGGCCGACAGCACCTGGTTGTACTTCCTGCAGCCGGTCATCAGCGACGGCTTCGTCGCCCTGCTCTTCCTGCTCTCGCTCGCGAGCGCGCGGCCGATGGTGGCGCGGCTGGCGGGCGACTTCTACCCGATGGACCACGAGCTGGCGATGCGCCCGCGGATTCGCCGCCTCTTCTGGCGGCTGACCGTCCTCTGGGCGGTGCTCGGGCTGGCCAAGGCGTCGATGACGCTGTGGCTGCTCCAGTCCCAGACGCTCGAGACGTTCATCCTGGTCAAGAGCATCTCGATGCTGACGATCAACGTGCTGGCCGCGTTCGCGACGATCGGGCTCGCTGCCGTCGTCGCTCGGCAGGAGGGGCTGATGGGCTCCACGCGCCTCGTTCCGCTCGAGGCGCGCGCCTGACGGGTGTCGCTCCCCGGCGGTGCTTGAGGCAGGGTGGGTCCGTGCCCGAACCCGACGCCCCGGATCCAGCAGCCTGGCTGCTCACCAAGTCCGAGCGCGGCAACCCCCGCACTCGCGTCGACGACGCCCACGAGGGTGAGCAGGCCTGGTCGACCGGCAACCTGGTCCGCCCGCTGGTCCACGGGGCGACGTACTTCGCGGAGCTCTACGAGCGCATCGAGGCCACGGTCGAGGGCGACCTGATCTTCTTCACCGACTGGCAGGGCGATGCCGACGAGCGGCTCACCGGTGAGCCGGGCAGTGAAGTCGTCGAGGTGCTCGGGCGCGCCGACGAGCGCGGGGTCGACGTCCGTGGTCTGGTCTGGCGCTCGCACCAGGAGGCGTTCGGCTTCACTGCCGAGGCGAACCGACGCCTGGGTCGCCGTCTGCAGAAGCGCGGAGCCGAGGCGCTGCTCGACATGAGGGTGCGGATGGGCGGCTCGCACCACCAGAAGATGCTGGTGATCCGGCACCGCGACGACCCCACCCGCGACATCGCGTACGTCGGGGGCATCGACCTCTGTCACTCGCGCCGCGACGACGCCGACCACCGCGGCGACCCGCAGGCGCTCGGCACCATGGCCGAGGAGTACGGCGACACCCCGCCCTGGCACGACATCCAGGCGGCCATCAGCGGGCCGGCCGTGTTCGACGTGGAGTCGGTGTTCCGCGAGCGCTGGGAGGATCCCACGCCGCTGACCCGGAGCCCGGTCTACTGGACCCAGGACAAGCTGCTGCGGCTCGACATGGAGCCCGATCCGATGCCCACGCAGGCGCCAGCCCCGCCGCGCGTCGACGGCGGCACCCACGTCGTCCAGCTGCTGCGCACCTACCCGAACCTGCGGCACGGGCGCGACTACCCGTTCGCCCGTGGTGGCGAGCGCAGCGTCGCCCGCGGCTACACGAAGGCCGTGTCGAAGGCGCGCCGGCTGATCTACGTCGAGGACCAGTACCTCTGGGGGCACCACGTCGGTGACGTCTTCACCCAGGCACTGCGCGACCACCCCGACCTGCACGTCGTCGCAGTGGTGCCGCTCTGCCCGGACCTCGACGGAGGGTTCAGCCGGAACCCTCAGCTGCTCGGGCGGCGTCGCGCGATGCGGGCGATGACGGAGGTGGCGCCCGACCGGGTCGCGATCTACGGCATCGAGAACCACGCCGGCACCCCCGTCTACGTGCACGCCAAGGCCTGCGTCATCGACGACACGTGGGCGACCATCGGCTCCGACAACTTCAACCGGCGCTCGTGGACCCATGACTCGGAGCTCTCGGCGGTCGTGGTCGACGAGGAGGGTGACTACGCCCGGCGGCTGCGGCTCACGCTGGCCGCCGAGCACCTCGACCGCGCGGCCGACGACGTCGACGACTGCGTCGACCAGCACGGCATGTTCACCGCGTACGCCGAGTGTGCGGCCGCCCTGGACGCGTGGCACGAGGGTGGACGCGTCGGGCCGCGCCCGGCGGGACGCCTTCGGCGGCTGGACCCTCCGGAGCTGGGCTTCGTGAAGCGCGCGCTCGCGACGCCGGCGTACCTCGTGCTCCATGACCCTGACGGGCGCCCCAAGCCGTTGCGGAAGCGCGACGAGTTCTAGGTTGGTGAGCGTGATCCCCGCCATCACCGCCGTCCGGCTCACCGGCGCCCGCAACCGCACCGACCTGCCACTCCTGGTGCTCGGACCGGCCGTGGCCACGTCCGCGCTCACGCTCTGGGCCGACGCCGCCGCCCACCTGAGCGACGTCTTCGACGTGCTCGCGTGGGACCTTCCCGGTCAGGGGCACAACCGGTCGGTGCCGGACGAGCAGTACTCGACGGCTGAGCTCGCGACCGGCGTCGTGCGCGTGGTCGACGACGTCCTCGCCGAGCGCGGGGAGCTGGGACGGCCCTTCTTCTACGCGGGGGGCTCGGTCGGCGGCGCCGTCGGGCGAGAGCTCATGCTCCACACTCCGGGGCGGGTCGACTCCGCCGTCCTGTTCGGGGCGAGTGCCGGCTCAGGCGAGTTCGACGTACCGGTCCTCGTGGTCGCGGCCGCCGCTGACGAGGTCACCCCGCCCGATCGGGCCCGGCTGATGCGCGAGCACTTCCTGGGCGAGGTGTTCGTCGACGTCGACGACCGGTCCGGAGCCCTCGACAGCCGGAGCCGGGCGCTGGCCAGACTCACTGCCATGCTGGTCAGCGGACCGAAGGACGACTTGGCCGACGAGCACCGTCGAGCACTGGCCGACGGCCTGACCACGGACGAGATCGACGAGCTCCGGCTCCTGGTGGAGGACCTCCCATGACCGCTTCCTTCGTGTACGCCGCCGCGCGGACGCCGTTCGGCCGGTTCGGCGGGGCCCTGGCCGAGGTCCGTCCCGACGACCTGGCCGCCGTGGCCCTGGCCGGGGTGCTCGACAAGGCTCCGGGCCTGGACCGCTCGAGGGTCGACGAGGTGGTGTGGGGCAACGCCAACGGTGCCGGTGAGGACAACCGCAACGTCGGCCGGATGGCCGTGCTGCTGGCCGGGCTGCCGGTGAGCGTGCCCGCGACGACGGTGAACCGGCTGTGTGGTTCGAGCCTGGACGCAGCCATGATCGCGTCCCGCACCATCGAGACCGGCGACGCCGAGATCGTGGTCGCGGGTGGGGTCGAGTCGATGACCCGGGCGCCGTGGGTGCTGCCCAAGCCGTCGCGGGCGTTCCCGGCCGGCAACATGACCGCGGTCTCGACGACGCTGGGGTGGCGGCTGGTCAACGACCGGATGCCGGAGGAGTGGACGGTCTCGCTGGGCGAGGCCAACGAGCTGCTCGCGGAGAAGTACTCGATCGGACGCGAGCGCCAGGACGAGTTCGCGGCCCGCTCGCACAACCTGGCGGCCGAGGCGTGGGACAGCGGGTTCTACGACGACCTCGTGGTCCCGGTCCCGGAGGTCGAGCTGACGCGGGACGAGGGCATCCGACCCGGCAGCAGCGCCGAGAAGCTGGCCGGGCTGAAGCCGAGCTTCCGCAGGGACGGCACGATCACGCCCGGGAACGCCTCACCGCTCAACGACGGGGCGTCTGCGCTCCTGATCGGCTCGGAGGCTGCCGCCGAGACCCTCGGGCTGGAGCCGCTGGCGCGGATCGCGGGGCGGGGTGCGTTCGCGCTGGAGCCGCAGCTGTTCGGCTTCGCTCCGGTCGAGGCGGCCGGGATCGCGCTGCGTCGGGCCGGCATCGGCTGGTCAGATGTCGGAGCCGTGGAGCTGAACGAGGCGTTCGCGGTGCAGTCGCTGGCCTGTGTCGATGCCTGGCTGGGCGAGGGTCTGGTCGACCCCGAGGTCGTCAACGCCAAGGGCGGCGCCATTGCGATCGGTCACCCGCTGGGTGCCTCCGGCGCCCGGATCGTCGGGCACCCTGGCCAAGCGGCTGCAGGAGTCAGGGGACCGCTGGGGCGTCGCCGCGATCTGCATCGGAGTCGGCCAGGCGCTGGCCGTCGTACTCGAGAACGTGCAGGCGGACTCGTAGGTCTCAGCCGGCGACGAGCGCGGCCAGCGTCGCGCCCAGCTCGTACGCCGCCTCGAGCTGCTCGTCGCCCGGGTCACCGAGGAGCTCGAGCACCTCGGCGGACTGGCGCCAGGGGAGCGCGCCCACGATCGTGGTGACCGACCGCACGGCGCCGGTGGTGTCGTAGCGGCCGTGCACCCACAGGCCGTACGGCTTCTTGCCGCCCCCTGAGCTCCCGGCCGAGCCGTCGTCCGTCAGGGCCCCGCCGGCCTCGAGGAAGATCGTGTCGAAGAAGTGCTTGAGCGCGCCCGACATGTAGCCGAAGTTGGCGGTGGTGCCCAGCAGGTATCCGTCGGCCGCCAGCACGTCGTCGGCGTTCGCCTCCAGGGCCGCTCTCACCACCACCTCGACGCCGTCGATCGCGTCGTCGTGGGCGCCGGCCACGACCGCGTCGGTCACGCGGCGCACGGTCGGCGTGGGGGAGTGGTGGACGACCAGGAGCCGGGGCATGCCCCTGAGGTTAGCGATCCCGCGGGCGGCGACGGACCTCGATTTTTCTCGGATCTGGTCTTCACCCGGACGGGTGATTTTGGCAGGATGGGCGTTTGAGACCTGCGTCACAGGCAACGGATGCTTCGGCCCGCCCCTCCTCGGACTTACGCAGACCGCGTGAGGGGGCGGGCTGTCTGGTCAGCCCAGCCGCTTGAGCCCGCAGGTCGCCGGCCCCTCGAGCACCTCGCCGTCGTGGTCGAACCGCGACCCGTGCAACGGGCAGTCCCAGCTCTTCTCGGCATCGTTGAAACGCACGATCCCGCCCAGGTGGGTGCAGACCCCCGAGACCCGGCGCTCGATCCCGTCGACCCGGGCGACCGCGGTGGGTGGCCCGAGGCGGTCCAGCCGGACGGTGCCCTCGCCCTCGGTCGACTGCGGCCCGATGCCGGGGTGCGTGGCCGGCCGGAGCCAGCCCCACGTCATCTCGAGCCCGACCTCGCCGTTGGCGCGGGCCGCCTGCGCGAGACCGCGCAGCTCGCGGCTGCGCCAGGGCTCGAACGCGCCCGCCCACTCCTGGTGGCCGCCGAGGATCCGGCCGGTCAGGGCGAGAGCCGCAGCCGGCCCGTTGGTCATGCCCCACTTGGCGAAGCCGCCGGCCACGAGCACCTGGTCGGCGCCCGGAAGCACCGGCCCGGCGTAGGGCAGGGAGTGGTGGGGGACGTAGTCCTGGGCCGACCAGGCGTGGGTCTCCTCCGAGTCCGGGTAGAACTCGGCGGTCCACTGCCGCAGCTCGTCCAGCTTGGACTGCTCCGAGACGGGGCCTCCGGGCTTGTGTCCGTTGCCGCCCACCATCAGCAGCGAGCCGTCGCTGTCGGGCACGTCCCGCAGGGAGCGGGACGGCGTCTCCGCAGAGAGGTACATGCCGTCGACCGCCTGCCCCGGCGTCCGCAGGGCCAGGCCGTAGGACCGGGCGGGCGTGGCCCGCGCGAAGAAGCCGCCCCGGTCCAGGAAGGGCAGGTTCGTCGCGACGATCACCCACCGGGCGCTCGCGACGCCGTGCTCGGTCTCGACGCGGACCGGACCCTGGCCGGTGACCCGCAGGACCCGGGCGCCCTCGATGATCCGGACCCCGTGCGCTGCGGCCTGCAGGGACAGGGCGTCGAGCAGCTCGAGCGGGTCGAGCTGCAGCTGGTCGTCGAGCCGGACCCCGCCGCGCGTCTCGAACGGCAGGTCGAGCTCGTCCTGCCAGGTGACGGGGAGCCCCGCCTTCTCGGCGGCCGCCAGCTCGGCGCGAGCCGAGCGCGCGCCGCGGCTCGTCGTACCGAACGTGTACGCCGAGCGGCGCTGCACGGGCACGTCGTGATCGGCGCAGAAGCGCGCCAGCCAGGCCTGGCCCTCGAGGTTGGCCTGGACGTACTGGTTGAGCACCTCGTCGGAGTGGAGCCGACTGATCTTGGACAGCTGGGTGCCCTGGAGGACGCTGACCTTGGCGGTGCTGCCACCCGTCGTACCCGCACCGACGTGGCGGGCCTCGATGACCGCCACCGACTGGCCGCTGCGGGCCAGCAGGAGCGCCGCCGTGAGTCCGGTGATGCCGGCGCCGATGACGACGGTGTCGAAGTCGCCGGCCACCTCGGCCGACGCGGCGTCGGCGTCAGTGGTGGAGGTGCGGGGGTGCCGGTCGTGCCAGAGCGAGGTGAGAGCCATGTCTGGATCGTGCCCCAGTGCTGGTCATCCATGCGTTTCGTCATGGATCTGCAACTGGTGGGTACGGCCTCGTCATGCTGATCCCGAAGTCTCGTGGCGCGTTCAGTGAGGCACTCTTCGGAGCCCTGCAACGCTGGCCCGGTGAAGACGTCGCGGCTCCGGTTGGCCGGCCCGACAACGACGATGACGCCGCTATCGCACTCTGGACGCTCTACGAGCTGCACTACCGCGGCTTCGACGACGCCGACGACTCACTCGAGTGGCATCCGACCCTGCTCGGCGTACGCCGTGAGCTGGAGGAGGAGCTCGAGCAGCGCCTTCGCGCGCGCTTTCCCGGGCACCGGGCTGACGGCGACTTCGCGGCTGCCTTCTTCGACTACGTCGCGGCGCACGAGGGTCCGTCGATCGCGGCGTACGTCCAGCGTGATGCCGACGAGGGTCAGGTGCTCGACCTGCTGCGGCTGCGCTCGGTCTACCACCTGAAGGAGTCCGACCCGACGACGTGGGTGGTGCCGCGACTGCCCACCGGTCCCAAGGCTGCGCTGATGGAGCTGCAGTACGACGAGTACGGCGTCGGCGATCCCAACCGTTTGCACGCGCACCTCTTCGCCCGCGGGCTCGAGGCGTGCGGGCTGCGGTCCGAGTACGGCGCCTACGTCGACGAGGCGCCGCTCGAGATCCTCGAGCAGAACAACGCGATGTCCCTGATGGGTCTGCACCGCCGGCTCAGGTCGGCGGCCCTGGGCCACCTCGCGGCCTTCGAGGCCACCAGCTCGCTGCCCTCGCGACGACTGGCGCAGGGTCTGGAGCGGCTCGGCCTCGCCGACGAGATGGTGGCCTACTACGCCGAGCACGTGGCGGCCGACGCGATCCACGAGCAGACGGCGGTCCGCACGATCCTGGGCGCGCTCCTGGAGCTCGAGCCGGGGCTCACCGATGATGCGTGGTTCGGTGCCTTCACCTGTCTCGACCTCGAGGACCGGGTCGCCCACCGCCTGCTGGGTCAGTGGGAGGTCCCGGCATGACGGACGTCGGCTCCTTCGAGCACCCCGACATCGTGCTCTGCCCGGGCGGCCCGATGCTGCTGCGCGGCGACCACGTCATCCAGGACTCCGACGGCGTCGCCCACGCCACCACCCGACCGCTCACCGCCGTGTGCCGGTGCGGCAAGTCGGCGACCAGGCCGTGGTGCGACGGCACCCACAAGCTGCTGCCTCCCAAGGCGCGTCCGGCCTAGCCCGCCGCGCCTCAGCTGGCGAGATGGTCCTCGTGGAGCCGTGAGCTCCGGGACGCTGTGGCCGTCGTCGGTCCCGGGGAGTGCGGGCGCTCGTGACCGGTAGGTGTGGCCGGTGGGTGTGGTGGTCTCGATGGTGTGTCGTGGGCCGGGTCGTGGCCGGGCCTGCCAGCCGATCGCGGTCTTGGCGTGGTTGCAGGCCTCGCAGAGCCCGTCGAGGTTGAACGCTCTCGTCTTGCCGTGGTCGGCGTGGTCGCGGATGTGGTCGATGTGGCGGATGGGGGCGTCGCACCACGGGGTGCGGCAGCGTTGGTCTCTGGTGCGGATGAACGAGGCGAGCCCCGCTGGGGCGGTCCGGGCACGGGAGTCCAGGGCGACCAGGTCGCCGGTGCCCGGTGCGGTGTAGAGGCGGTGGAACCACGCCCGGAGCCCCTCGATGGCATCCGCGACGAGGTCGCGGGCCCACGACGCCGGGACGATGCCGTGGCCCTCGAGGAGGGCGGGTTCGTGGTCGCCGGCGAACAGGGCGCGGTCGGTGATCACGACCCGGACGTCGACTCCGACGTCGGTGGCTGCTGCCTGTCCGGTGAGGCGTTCGACCAGGGTGTCGGCCATGGCCTGGCCCCGGGAGCGTTCGTCCCCGGTGGACCGCAGGGTGTCTGCTGTGCGGGTCAGGGCGGCGTACGCGGCGACGCCCTGCTCGACCGGGACCAGGGCGGTCAGGTAGGTCATGGTGTCGGGTGCGGGGCGGAGGGTGACGTTGCGTTCGGCTGCTGCTCTGCTGCGGCGGTCGATCACGGAGTGGGGGTCGAGGCGGTAGGCGAGCTTGCGGGCCTCGTCGATGAGCTGCTTGTCGCTGAGCTTCTCCAGGGTCTCGGGGTTGCCGGCGATGATCCGGTCGATGGTCTGGCGGTCCTCACGGGTGCGAGCAGGCGGTCTCACGCACGAGGAGAGTGGCGCGCCACTCGGAGATCACGCCGGTGCGCAGGCCGGCGAGGGTGTCGGGCATCTCCCCGGTCAGGGCCTTCGCCAGCCCGACGTGGATCTGGCCGCGGTGGGGTGACTCGCGACGGGCCAGCCCGATCTGGTGGCCGATGCCCTTTCCGACGTCGCGTGCCCGGACGCCGGCATCGGTCTGCGCCTGGCGTTGCGAGGCGTCGAAATCGGCGGTCAGCACGACCTGGGCGCCCGCGGCCGCGGCCTTGAGCTCCTCGAGGCCACGAATCAGGTCGATCCGCTGGTCGTCGGGCAGGTCCCGGGCGATCTGGGTCAGGTCGCGGATCCACCCGGTGAGGGTGTCCGGATCGAGGGCAGCCCGACCGGCACCGGTGACCGGCGGGCGACTGACCTCATCTTCGAACATGTGTTCGAGTGTAAAGCTCTGCACCGACACCTCCCACTCGAAGGGCTGATCGAGGTCGGCCTCAACGAGCGGTCTGCCACCCTGTCGGGAGTGAGGAGGCACCACATGAGCGCACCCGAGGTCCTGCTGGAGGGGGTCGTGTTCGGCGAGTCACCGCGTTGGCATGACGGACGCCTCTGGTTCTCCGACTGGGGAGCGAACCAGGTGATCGCACTGAACGCAGACGGCAGTCATGAGGTGGTCGTGAGCATCCCGTCGTTCCCGATGTGCATCGACTTCCTCCCCGACGGACGGCTGCTGGTCGTGGACTCGGCGCAGCGGCGGTTGCTGCGTCGAGAACCAGACGGGTCGCTGGTCGATCACGCCGACCTGTCGCAGATCTCATCCAAGCCCTGGAACGACATCGTCGTGGACGAGCGAGGGCACGCCTACGTCAACACCATCGGCTTCGACTTCCCCGGCGGCGACTTCGCCCCGGGCGCGATCGTGGTCGTCACCTCGGACGGCACCGTGGTCCCGGTCGCCGACGACCTCGCGTTCCCGAACGGGATGGCGATCACCCCGGACGGCACGACGCTGATCGTGGCTGAGTCCTATGCCAACCGGCTCACAGCGTTCGAGATCGGACGCGACGGCGCACTCGACAACCGCCGGGTGTGGGCAGAGACTCCCGGCGACCATCCGGACGGGATCTGCCTGGATGCGGAGGGCGCCCTGTGGTACGCCGACGTCGGCAACCAGCACTGCGTCCGGGTACGCGAGGGCGGCGACGTCATGGCCACCGTCGACCTGGATCGTGGCGCCTTCGCCTGCGTGCTCAGCCGCGAGCAGGATCCCCGCCTGTTTGTCGTGGGCCAAAACTGGGGCGTACCCAGCTCGGCAAGTCCCTCCGGGCAGGTCCTGGCGTTCCCAGCTCCGGCGCCTGGCGCTGGCTGGCCCTGACCCAGCACGCAGCACCACGGGCCTGGCGCCGGTGCGGTGATTCATCCCACCCCGTCCTGGCCATCCGGTGCGTGGTCCGGCGCCGAATGAGCAGCATGTCGCGCGCTCTTCGGCTCACCCTGGACGAGGTCCAGCAGGCACCGTTCGTGGTGGACGTGTTGCGCAGCGGGGACCGCCTCGCTGCCGCGGCCGGCGTCGAGGGCGGACCGGAACCGGTGCGGATGCTCGCCGCGGTGATCCACGACGACGACGACGAGCTGACCGCGGTGGCGGCCGTGCATGCCCTTGCCCGGGTGTCGGATGACGGGGCCGACGCCGTCCTGTCCGAGCTGTTGTCGCACCCCCGGGCGTTCCTGCGCGAGCACGCGAGCTGGGCGCTCAAGTCCCGGCTGCCCCGCCTCGACGCGATCGGCAGGCTGGTCGGGGTCGTCGCGAGCGGTGGGTTCTCCGGCGTTCTCGCCCAGCGCACGCTTGCCCGATGGGCCGCTTCCGTGCCGGTGCAGGTCGCGCTGAGCATCGAAGGTGCGCTCGCCGGGGCGGCCGATCCGGCGGTCCGCAGCAGGCTGGTCGAGACCCTCGGCCTGGTGCCCGGTCCGATCGCGGGCCGCGCGCTGCTGCAGCTCGCCGTCGACTCCGCCGAGCACCCCACAGTGCAGCTGACCGCCCTCGCCGCCCTGGGCGACCGCCCGGACGACGCCGCCGCGGTGGCGGTGGTCCGTCACCTCAGCACGGTCGACGGTGACCTGGGGACCGTCGCCCGGCTCGCCGCGATCGATCTGGGCCTCGACCCCGCCGAGCGTGGCGGGGCAGGGCCCGGACTGACCGTCGCCCAGCTCTTCCTGCACGCCGACATCGACCGTGACCTCAGCCGGGCGGGCGCCGGTGACAACGGCGGCGTCGCCACGCTGCTGGTCCGGTTGGGCGACGCGCTGGCGACCGGGCCCGGTGTCGGCAGGGTGCTGACCGTCTCCCGCGGGACCGCCCGCGCGGCCCTGGACGCGTTGACCCCGGCCGACGGGCACCTGCTGACCCCGGTGCCCCTGCCCACCGAGGCTGCCTCCGCCGCCCAGGCCTGGCCGTCGCGGGTCGCGGCGGAGCGCGGGATCCGCCGCGTGCTGCGGACTCACCACGTCGACGTACTGCACCTGCGGATGGCGGAGGTGGGCAGCCTCGCCGCTGCTGAGGTGGCCCGCGAGCTGGGCATCCCGGTGGTGTTCACCCTCGCGCCCGACCCGCACGCCGTCATCCATGCCCTGGACATGACCGGGGGCCTGCACCGGGGCAACTTCGGCACCGAGGACGAACGGGAGCACTACTGGTTCCGCGCCCGCCTCGTCCAGCGACTGACCGACGACTCGGCGCACCTCGTGCTCTTCCCCCGCCCCGAGCTGCAGCACGACATGCGCGAGCTGCTCGGCCTCGATGTGGCCGGGCAGCCCAGCCGGTTCACCGTGGTGCCGGAGGGCATCGACCTGAGGGTCAGTGCCGCAGCCGCCGCCGAGCTGGAGCGGCCCGGAACCCCCGGCCCGGCGCTGGCCGAGCTCGATGCGCTCGTCGCCGCGCTGCCCGAGCACCGCAGACGGCTGCCGCTGGTGGTCAGCGTGGGGCGCCTGCACCGGGTCAAGGGAATGGCGACCCTGGTCGAGGCGTGGGCCGGCGATCCCGAGCTGGCCGAGCGGTGCAACCTGCTGATCGTCGGCGGCGACCTGGCCGAACCCTCCCCTGACGAACGCGAACAGCTCGCCCTGATCGCCGGAGTGCTGACGCGGTTCCCCGCGGCCGCTGCGGGCCTGATGATGCCCGGTCACCGCCCCAACGACGTCGTGGCCGTGTGGCTGGCGGCCGCGCGGGCGGGCCGGGCAGGCGGCAACGCCCCGGACGGGGTGTACGTGTGCAGCAGCCTCAAGGAGGAGTTCGGCCTCGCGCTGTTGGAGGCCCTGGCCTCCGGGCTGGTGGTGGTGGGCCCGGCAGCCGGCGGCCCGGCCACCTACATCGATGACGGGGTGACCGGAGTGCTCGTCGACACCCGCCAGCCGGACGAGGTGGCACGCGCGATGCGCGTCGCTTTCGACCTCGCCACCGCGCCTGGTCAGGCCGAGCGGATCAACCGGGCAACGGAACGGATCAGCGCCGACTTCACCGTCCAGGCGATGGCCGACCGGTTGAGCGCGATCTACGCCGGTGCCGCCCACACGGCGGACCGCTCGTGACACGGGCTCGCGTATGACCCTGTTGGTGATCAGTCCGGACTACGCCTCGCACCTGCTGCCGTTGGCGACGCTCGCCACGGCCTGGCGAGACGCCGGCGAGTCGGTGGTGGTGGCCACCGGACCCGCGACCGCTGGCATCGTCGACGGGTTCGGCTTCGACAGAGCCGACCTGGTGCTGGGCCGGGGGTCGAATCCCGGGGTGATCCGTGCCGAGCAGCAACCACCGGGCGAGGACGTCGCGCTGCGTGGCTTCTTCGACGCCACCCGGCACGGGATGGTGGCGACGTTGCGATACCAGGCCGAGGCGCGACGCGCCGATCTGCTGTGGGAGCCGGTGGACCGGGCCCGCGCCGTCCTGGACGTCGTCGACCGGGTGAAGCCCGACCAGGTGATCGTCGACCATCTGGCGTTCAGCGCCCGCCTCGCCCTCGGTGCGGCGGGCGTCGCGTACGCCGATGTCGTGCTCGGCCACCCGACCGCGCTGCCGGTCGGCGACGAGGTGTACGGCTACCCGCCCGCCTGGCCTACCGCTTTCACCGCGCCGGAATCCGACCTCGCGGCTCTCCACCTGCTGTGCCGCGACGTACGGGACGCCTTCACTGCGGAGTGGAACGCCGCCCTGCGCGTGCTGGCACCCGGTGCCACACCCTCGGCGGACGCGTTCGCCGAGCACGGTGACCTGCTGATGCTGAACTATCCGGCGGCCCTGCACGACCCGGCACGTACGGCGTTGCTGCCTCCGCACGCGTTTCTCGGGTCGGCCGTGCGCGCCGAGCCGGCGGCCGACGACGTCAGGGACTGGCTCGCCGCAGACGACGGGCCCGTGGTCTACGTCAGCTTCGGTAGCTTCCTGTCGGCGCGCGGGGACGTGCTGGCGACCGTGCTGGACGGGTTGCGCCCGCTCGGCCTTCGGGTCGCGGTGGCGACTGGTTCCGCCACCGGCCTGCCGGACGTTCCGGCCGACTGGCTGCTGCGTCCCTATCTGCCGCAGGTCGCCCTGCTCGACCGGTCGGCGGTGCTGGTCACCCACGGCGGCAACAACAGCGTGACGGAGGCGCTCACCGCCGGAGTGCCGATGGTGGTGCTGCCCTTCTCCACCGACCAGTTCGCGGGGGCGGCGGCCATCGAGGCCGCCGGGCTGGGGACAGCGCTCGATCCGAACGCGGTCACGTCCGCAGACGTGGAGACCGCCGTGCGCGCCGTCCTCGACGGCCCTGCCCCGCACCTGGCCCGCTCGATCGGCGAGGTGCTACGCCGGACACCGGGCCGCGACGTGGCCCGCCGGGCCCTGCTCGGAGCGTGAACCCTCAAGCGGGCTGGTCCAACCGCACCAGCACGCCCCGCTCACCCTCGCGAACCTCGGTGAGCGCGAGGTCGCCGTACCGGCCGAGGCCGGCATCGATGACGGCGGCCTGCTCGGTGGTGCCGAGCTGGAGGATCGACGTGCCGCCGGGGAGCAGGTGCTCGGAGGCGGCGGCGATGCAGGCCCACGCCACCTCGAGCCCGTCGTCGCCGCCGTCGATGGCGAGCAGCGGGTCCTCGGGAAAGCGTCCGGTGTCGGCGCGGGGGACCCACGGCGGGTCGGCGACGACGAGCGCGAACCCCTCGCGGGGCTCGAGCACCTCGTCGATGCGGCCCTCGCGGATGGACACCAGCTCGCCCAGCCCGGCAGCGTCGGCGTTGCGGCGGGTGAAGGCGCAGGCGACCGGGTTGAGGTCGACGCACACGAGCGGGCGCGGCGTGAGGGCGATGGTGAGCAGCCCGATCTGGCCGGCGCCGGAGCACAGCTCGAGCACGGGGCCGTCCGGTGCGGACAGCAGCGCCGACGCCGCCCACCGCGACTGGTCCGCGGTCCAGGGCCGCGGTCGCAGGACGCGGGAATCGAAGTGGATCTCCAGCGAACCGAAGGTCATCGACTCGACCTGCTCGGTGGGCGTGGGGTTCATGAGCTCCTCCAGGGAATGATGCGGGTGACACGGTCGTGGAGCAGGGCGGCCCGGGCGGCGTTGGCGCCGCAGGCGCCGTGGACACCGCCGCCGGGGTGGGCGGACGCCGAACCGAGGTAGAGCCCGCCGATCCCGGTCTCGGCCCGTCCGAGGCCGGGCACCGGCCGGAGGACGAGCTGTTGGCGCAGCCGGGCGGTGCCGCCGCCGACGGCACCGCCGATCAGGTTGGCGTTGCGTGCCTCGAGCTCGCGGGGGCCGAGCACCCTTCGGGCCAGGACCCGGCTGCCGAACCCGGGCGCGAGCCGCTCGAAGCGCTCCTGCATCCGGTCCGCGAAGCGCTCGCAGTCGTCGTGGTCCCACACGCCGCGGATGCCTTCGCCGCCGGCATCGTGGTCGGTCTGCTGGGGGACGTGGGTGTAGGCCCACATCGACTCGGTCCCGGCGGGGGAGCGGGTGGGGTCGGTCGTGGTCATCTGGCCCGCCAACATGAACGGCCGCGCAGGGATCGCACCGGCGGCGACCTGGCCGAGCGACTCGGTCATCTCCTCGACCGAGTCGGCGACGTGGACGGTGCCCGGCGCGTACGCCGGCTCGCTCGCCCACGGCACCGGTCCGGACAGTGCCCAGTCGACCTTCACCGTGCCCGGGTCCATCTCGAACCGCTTCATCCCGGCCGCCACCCGCGCCGGCAGCTCGGAGGCGTCGACGAGCCCGCCGAAGAGCAGGGGAGCCGCGACGTCGGCGATCACGCTGCGGCGTACGCCGATCCGCTCGCCGTCGGCGAGCACCACGCCGCTGACCCTGCCGCCCTCGATCTCGATCCGGGTGACCTCGCTGTCGCAGCGGATCTCGCCACCGAGGGACGTGAACCGCCGGGCCAGGGCGGCGGCGAGCTCGCCCGCGCCACCCTCCGGCACCGGGAAGCCGACGGTCTGACCCATCATCGTCATCAGCAGGGCGAGCAGGCCGGAGCCGTGGGCGTCGAACGGGATGTCCGCGTGCCCGGCGTTGCCGGCCAGCAGGATGTTGCGGGCCGACGCCACCGAAGCGGCTCCGGCCGAGGGTGTCAGCCGGAGCCAGCAGGGTCTTCACGAAGCGAGGCCCGCCGACCGCGGGCAGCCGGGCCAGCCCGCCGAGGGCGGCGCGCACCGGCGGGAACGGCGTCAGCAGGCCACCGATCAGCTGGTCGCCGATCCGGTCCCAGTCGGCGCACAGGTCGAGCCAGGCCTCGGCCGTCACCGGGATGGGCCGCGTCGAAGGACGCGGCTGTGACGGCCCGGTCCTGGTGGAGCAGGGCCCACGAACCGTCCGGCAGCGGGTGCCCGAGCACTGCGGGCGCGCGCCGCCACCGCAGCCCGTGGTCCTCGAGCCGGAGCGACTGGATCGCCGGGGACGCGGCGGCCAGGGGATAGAACGCGCTGAACGTGTCGTGCACGAAGCCGGGGTGCACGTCGTCCGCGCTGGCCACGGCCCCGCCGACCTTCGGCTGGGCCTCGAGGACGAGGACCGACCATCCGCGGTCGGCCAGGAGGTTGGCGGCGACGAGCCCGTTGGGACCCGCACCGACGACCACCGCGTCGTGGGTCACGGACGCCGCTCGACGACGTACGCCAGCCGCCGCAGCGTCTCGACGTTGCGCCACTTCAGGCCGACGTCGCGGACGGGCTTGGGCACGAGACGACCCGGCCCGTTGGCGACGTCCTCCTCGATGGTGACCTCGGTGTCCTCGCCGACGGCGTTGAGCCGGATGACCACGTCGGCGGAGCCCGCCGGCCAGGTGCGGGCGCGCAGCTTGATCATCGAGAGCGGCTGGACCTCGAGCACCTCGGTGGTGTCATCGAGGAGTGCGGGCCAGGTGCCGACGGAGTGGTGGAGCTGTGCGCCCTGCGCGGGCCAGTCGTCGTCCACCTCCCGCATCCGCGAGGCACCGACCACCCACAGGGGGTAGAGCCAGCCGTCGGACAGCACCGACCAGACCTTCTCGGGGGTGGCGGACATGATGCGCGTGTTGGTACTCATGACGGTCTCGTGCCCGCCAGTGCCGAGGCGAAACCGCCAGCCACGTCACACGCGGATGACGTCACGGCGCCGGGCGGCGGTTGACGAGGAAGATGCCGACCACGACCAGGACGCTGCCGCCCGCGAGGCTGGGCCGGAACGTCTCGTCGAGAATGACGACGCCCAGCAGGACCGCCACCACCGGCACCATGAAGATGTACGCCGACGCGCGGCCGGCCTCGCCGACCGCGACCAGGCCCAGCCACAGCCCCCACGCCAACGCCGTACCGATCACGGAGGCGTAGGCGAGGGCGGCGACGAACCCGGGGCTCCAGGAGATCTCGGTGCCCTCGGTGACCGCCCCGAGGATCGTGAGCACGATGCCGCCCACGAAGAACGGGATGGCCACGGCCCACAGCACGTCGATGTGCTCGTGGTGGCGCTTGAACAGGATCGTGCCGATCGTCCACGCCAGGGCGCCGACGACGGCGTAGACGACACCCTCGGCGCTGATGTGGCCGTCGAAGGCGCCCGCGCTCACCAGCAGGATGCCCGCGAAGCCGAGGACCAGACCGGCCACCTTGGTGATGCCCATGGACTCACCGAGCACGCGCCAGGCCACGACCGCGACCAGCAACGGCTGGAGGTAGATGAGGACGGCGGCGAGGCCGGACGGGAGCTCCTCGATGGCGAGCGTCTGCAGGGCGAAGAAGACGATGACGCTCCACCAGGTGAGGACCGCGTGGATCTTCCACGTGCGGCGCAGCTCGGGGAGCCCCGACCGGGCCAGGGCGATGGCGCCGACCAGGGCACCGCCGAGGATGGAGCGGATGCCGCCGAAGAGGATGGGCGGCGCGTGATCCAGCCCCACCTCGATCGCCGCGAACGTCGACCCCCACGCGAGCACGAGCAGGGTGATGCCGACCGGCCCGGTCAGCCACGTAGCCCGGGGCGGCGTGATGGGTTGCGTGGACACGGGAGTCACCGTAGGTGCTGGTGGGCTATCGTGAAGCATCATGACGCGCCAGCTTCTTCTTCGCTGCCGCAGCGAGGTCTGACAGAGTCGATCCTCTGGGCCGGACCCCCTCGCTGCGGAGTGCGTGCTGCCCGACCGGCTCCCGCCCGTCACCCACCGAGGACGTCATGACTCTCCAGAACTCTGGATTCCAGAACACCCAGCGCTCCAGCGGCATGCCGGTGCACCGCTACCGGCCCTTCCCGCAGATCGACATCCCCGACCGCACCTGGCCGGAGAACCCGATCACCCGGGCGCCGCGCTGGCTCTCGACCGACCTGCGCGACGGCAACCAGGCGCTCATCGACCCGATGACGCCGGCCCGCAAGATGAAGATGTTCGACCTCCTCGTCTCCATGGGCTACAAGGAGATCGAGGTCGGCTTCCCGTCGGCGAGCGAGACCGACTTCAACTTCGTCCGCCAGCTGATCGAGCAGGACCGGGTCCCCGAGGACGTCACCATCTCGGTGCTGACCCAGGCGCGTGAGGACCTGATCGAGCGCACCGTCCAGAGCCTCGTCGGCGTGCACCACGCCAACATCCATCTCTACAACGCGCTGGCACCGCTCTTCCGCCGGGTCGTCTTCCACGCCAGCACCGACGAGATCAAGGACATCGCGGTCCGCGGCACCGAGCTGGTGATGAAGCACAGCGAGAACTACCTCGACAAGACCGTCATCGGCTACGAGTACAGCCCGGAGATCTTCACCAGCACCGAGCTGCCGTTCTCCGTCGAGGTGTGCGAGGCCGTCTCCGACGTGTGGCAGCCCGACGACGGCCGCGAGATCATCCTCAACCTGCCGGCGACCATCGAGGTGGCCACGCCGAACGTGTACGCCGACCAGATCGAGTGGTTCTCCCGCCAGCTCACCCGGCGCGAGCACACCACGATCAGCCTGCACCCCCACAACGACCGCGGCACCGCCGTCGCCGCCACCGAGCTGGCCGTGATGGCCGGCGCCGACCGGGTCGAGGGCTGCCTCTTCGGTCACGGGGAGCGCACCGGCAACGTCTGCCTGGTCACCCTCGGCATGAACCTCTTCAGCCAGGGCATCGACCCCCAGATCGACTTCAGCGACATCGACGAGATCCGGCGCACGGTGGAGTACTGCACCCAGCTGCCGGTCCACCCGCGCCACCCGTACGCCGGTGACCTCGTCTACACCGCGTTCTCCGGCAGCCACCAGGACGCGATCAAGAAGGGCCTCGAGGACCTCGACCGGCGCGCCTCCGAGCAGGGGATCCCCGTCGGCGAGATCGACTGGGAGGCGCCGTACCTCCCGATCGACCCGAAGGACGTCGGCCGCACCTACGAGGCCGTGATCCGGGTGAACAGCCAGTCCGGCAAGGGCGGGGTGGCCTACATCCTCAAGGCCGAGCACAAGCTCGACCTGCCGCGGCGCGCGCAGATCGAGTTCAGTCGCGTGGTGCAGGAGCGCACCGACGCCGAGGGCGGTGAGATGACGCCGGACGAGATCTGGTCGGTCTTCTCCGCCGAGTACCTCGACCGGGAGACCCCGCTCAAGCTCGACGCCGTGCACACGTCGTCGGCGGCGGGGGAGAAGGACCAGCTCTCCGTCAACGTCTACGTCGAGGGTGCGCTCCAGACCCTGACCGGTGAGGGCAACGGTCCGATCGCGGCGTTCGTGAACGCGATCAACGAGCTGCCCCAGGAGCTCGACGTGCGGGTGCTCGACTACGCCGAGCACGCCCTCTCGTCGGGTGGCGACGCCATCGCGGCGGCGTACGTCGAGTGTGCCGTGGGCGATCAGATCCTCTGGGGTGTCGGCCTCGACCCGAACATCGTGACGGCCTCCCTCAAGGCGGTCATCTCGGCGGTCAACCGGAGGTGAGCGCACCTTGCGTCGACTGGCTAGCGTCCTCAGCATGATCGGACGTCTGCTCGACACCGCCATGGACCGCACGGTCGCCCCCGGCTACTCCAGGATCGGGTTGGCGGTCCGCAAGCGGCTGCCCGACTGGCCGGCCGACCCGCCGCCGCACGCGCTCCGCGGGAAACACGTCCTCGTCACGGGCGCGACGTCCGGCCTCGGGACCGCCACCGCCGAGGGCGCGCTAGCCCTGGACGGGCACGTCCACCTGGTCGTGCGCGACCCGGCCAAGGCAGAAGGGGTGCGCGATGAGCTGATCCGCAGACACCCCGACGGGGTGGTCACGGTCTGGCGCTGCGACGTGTCGGACCTCGACGACGTACGCCGGTTCGTGAGCGAGTTTCTCGGAGCGGGGGTCGAGCTGCACGCGCTGGTCCACAACGCCGGCGCGATGCCCCCGAAGCGCACCGAGTCGAAGCAGGGCCACGAGATGACCATGGCGTTGCACCTGCTCGGTCCGCTGGCGATGACCGAGGCGCTGCTGCCGACGCTCGCGCCCGGTGCCCGGGTCGTGCTGGTGACCTCGGGCGGCATGTACACGCAGGCGCTGCGCGACGACGATCCGGAGTACCTCAAGGGCGACTACTCGCCGACCACCGCCTACGCCCGCAGCAAGCGCGCGCAGGTCGAGCTGCTCGGAGTGCTCCAGGAGCGGTGGACCGGGGTCAACGTCTACTCGACACATCCCGGCTGGGCCGACACCCCGGGTGTGCAGGAGTCGTTGCCGACGTTCCGCAAGCTGACCCGCCCCATCCTTCGCGACGCCGCCGGCGGTGCCGAGACCACCGTCTGGCTGACCGCGGTCGAGCCGGCGCCCACGGGGGGCGAGCTCTGGCACGACCGGAGGACCCGCCCCACCAGTCTGCGGCGCAAGACGGTGCCGACCGAGGAGCAGCGTCGGCGGATCTGGGACTGGGCGAGGGACGCGGCCGGGCTCGGGTGAACGCCGCGCAGCAGGTGGTGGAGCTCACCAGCCACCGGTAGGCGGTCGTCAGCTGCGCTGCACCGGCAGGCGGACGGTGATCGTGGTGCCCTCGAGGTGGGCGGACTCGACATCGATCCGCCCGCCGTGCGAGGCCACGATGCCGGCCACGATCGACAGGCCGAGACCCGTGCCGGGGATGGCCCGGTCCTGGGCGGTCGTCGAGCGGAAGAACTTGGTGAACAGGTCGCGCTGCTCGTCGGCCGGGATGCCGATGCCGGTGTCGTGCACGACCAGCCGGGCCTCGTCGCCGCGGCTCTCGAGTCGGCAGCCGACGCTGCCGTGGTCCTCGGTGAACTTCACGGCGTTGCTCATCAGGTTCATCACGGCGCGCTCGAGCTGGACGGCGTCGCCCAGCACGACCACCGGTTCGTCCGGGGCCTCGAACGTCACCTCGAGCCGGCGGCCGTTCAGCAACGGCCGCAGCGAGTCCTCGACGTGGGGGAGGATCGCGCACAGGTCGACGCGGTCCCGCTCCCAGACAGTGCCACCGGAGTCGATCCCGCCGAGCAGCAGCAGGTCGTTGCAGATGGTGATCAGCCGCTCGCCGTTGCGGGCGATGGTGGCGAACATCGGCATCTGCGTCAAGGTGCGGTGTCGACCACGGAGCCGTCCTCGCAGCATCTCGGTGTAGCCGATGATGCTGGTGACCGGCGTCCGGAGCTCGTGGCTCACGGTCGAGACGAACTCGTTCTTGGCGGCGTCGAGCTTCCGCAGCCGCTCGACCGCGGTGCGCTCCTTCTCGAGCGCGGCGATCAGCATCTCCTGGCTGTGCCGCTGCTCGGTGACGTCGCGACCGACGCACAGGAAGCCCGCCTGGGCTCCACCTCCCTCCGTGCTCCTGCTCAGGGTCATCGAGACGGTGTGCCGCTCACCGTCCGCGGCCAGCCAGGTCCAGTCGCGTGGCTGGGACTCTCCGTCCGGCCCGAGCCCGGCGGTCACGGCCGCGAAGGCGTCGGCATGTCCGGCCGCCGTCGCGCGCTCGGCTGCCTCCACCGGATCGAGCAGCTCGACGAACGGCCGGCCGACGAGATCGGCGGCCTCGCAGGACAACAGGCGCTGGGTGCCGGAGTTCACCAGCGTGATCCGGCCGCGGGGGTCGATGCCGATGAGCGCCGTGGTGATGGCCGCCTGGAGCAGGTGTGTGAGCAGGCCCGCGGCCTGGCGCTGCGCGGTGATGTCGATGCCGGTCATGACGACGTAGCGCGACTGGCCGAGCTCGTCGCGGACCAGGCTGTTGCTCCAGTCGACGCGCAGGAAGCCGCCGTCGGCTGTCGGGACGATCGGTCTCCCTGGTCATGTCGATGCCCGAGCCGTCGCCCGACGCGAATGCCCGCTGCACGTGCACGATCCGGTCCTGGGCGACGAGGTGGGCCCACAGGGGTTGTCCGAGGAGCTCCTCCTGGGTGAATCCGGTGAGGGTGGTCGTCGCGGCGTTGACCCGCACGACGGTGCCGGCCATGTCGGTGACCAGGATGATGCAGGCCGTGGTGTCGAGCGTGGCGCTGGTGAGGCTCTCGGCCGCCTCGATCCGGGTGCGGGCCTCGTGCTCCACGGTGACGTCGAGCAGCTGGGCGGAGAAGACCGGGTCGGTGCCTCCGGCCAACAACGAGACGGCGACGTTGACCCGCGTGCCCGGTCGCTCGGCGAGACCGGTCTCGCTGTGCCACCCGGGCGTGTCGCCGGAGATCGACCGACTGCAGGAACCGGCGCACGGACACGGGGTGGTCGAGCACCTGGTCGAGGTGGCGACCGATGAGCGGCGTCTCCGAGCGACCGAGCAGTCGCAGTGCTGCCTCGTTGGCGTCGACGATCTGCAGACGGTCGCCGTGGGGGCGGAGCAGCAGCATGCCGGTCAGGGACTCGGTGAAGTTGCGCCGGAAGAGCTCCTCGCGTGCGGAGACCTCGGCGAGGAGGGCGCGGCGCTGTTCGACGGCCACGGTGAGCGGCAGCGACATGACGGCCGCGCTCACCAACCAGATCTGGACCATGGTGCCGGCGCCGCTTGCGCTGATGTCGCCCGAGGCGACCGCGGCTCCGAAGGGCCCACGACCGTGGGCGGTCAGCCAGGTGGACACGGCGCTGACTCCCAACAGCTGCCAGGCGACGATCCGGATGTCGAAGCGGAGAGCGGCCCAGACGAGCAGCGGCAGTGGTACGAACGCCAGCGGCAGGCTCTGCGTGGACCCGAACACCACGGCGGTGACGGCGATCAGCCCGATGCTCTGGGCGACCAGCTCGGTGCGGTGGCGGGGAGACGTGCCGCCCGTGGCGGCCAGGGCGACCGGGACGATGACCAGCGTGGAAGCGGCGTGTGACGCGAAGACCGAACCCCAGCTCTCGAGGAACTGGCCGACGTCGAACGCGATGACGGTGAGAGCTGCTCCGCTCGCGATCACGACGGCACCCAGGAGGGAGGCGACCACCAGGCGCCTGAAGTCGTCGAGCGACGCCAGGCGCGGGATGTCGTCGGAGCGGTTCTTCAGGATCAGTCCCGCGATCACGGCCTCGCCCGCGTTGGCGACACCGAACAGCGCCGAGACGGGGAGGTCGCGCCCCCCGGTGAAATTGGCCGCCGCGCTGGCGACGACGACGCCGAGGGCCAGGGCCGGCCACCACGAGCGTGGCGCCATCGCGACGATCGCGACCGAGAGCCCGGCCGCCGGCCACCAGGACGCCACGGCGCCGCCCTCAGGGGCGAAGTTCACCGCCCCGATCCCGGCCAGGTAGATCGCCCCCATGGTGACCAGGGCCGCGACCTTGTCTCCGGTGGCGTGGCCGGGGGCTGTCATGCGGACCATTGTCGTGCACGCCACCTCCCGATGGCGTGAGGTCCGCGACACGGCCCGGTCTCGCCCAGCGTCGGTGTCGCCGTCCGGACCCCACCTCGGGCTACATTGCGGCCATGTTGGTCTCCGAGCGGATCGGTCAGTTCTTCGTCGAGGAGCCCGGGTCCCGCGATCGGCTCGAGTACACCGAGTACGGCAGCGGGGATGCCTGGGTGGTCCTGCTCCACGGACAGCTGATGCCACGCCGGATGCACCAGCCCCTGGCCCGTGCCCTGGCCGCGGAGGGGCTCCACGTGGTCACCCTCGACCTGCTGGGGCACGGCCGCTCCGACCGTCCGGCCGACCCGCTCGTCTACTCGATGACCGCTTTCGGCGAGCAGGTGGTCGCGCTGCTCGACCACCTCGGCGCCCCCCAGGCCGTCATCGGGGGCACGTCGCTCGGCGCCAACGTCTCCCTCGAGGTGGCGGTCCTGGCGCCCGAGCGTGTGCGTGGCCTGCTGATCGAGATGCCGGTCCTCGACAACGCGGTCGAGGCGGGGATCATCGCCTTCGCGCCGCTGATGTTCGCCGCCCGGTTCCTCCCGTTCACTGTCAACGGGCTGCGGATGCTGACCAGGCCGATCCCGCGGGGGCTGGTGCCGTTCTGGGTCGGGATCGGACTCGACACCTGCAACCAGCGTGCGGACTCCGTCGCGGCGGTCGTGCACGGACTGTTCTTCGGACGGATCGCGCCGTCGTCCCGCCAGCGGCGCTCCATCACCGCCCCGGCGCTCGTCATCGGGCACCCGGCGGACCCGATCCACCCCGCCGCGGACGCCGCCATGCTCGCCGACGAGCTGCCCCACGCCACGTTCCTCAAGGCCAAGAGCATCCTCGAGTGGCGGGTCCGGCCCGAGCGACTGACCCGGGCAGCGACCGGGTTCGCTCTCAGCTGCTGGAAAACGCCGCGTCGGCAGCGGCGTACGAGCGGCTAGGCACGGCACACTGGAGGCGTGCCTCTCTATCGCGACGAGGCGATCGTGCTGCGCACCCACAAGCTGGGGGAGGCCGACCGCATCATCACCCTGCTCACCCGCCACCACGGGCGGGTGCGCGCGGTCGCCAAAGGGGTACGCCGGACCACGTCACGCTGGGGCTCCCGGCTGGAGCCGTTCACCCACGTCGACCTGATGCTCGCCGAGGGCCGCAGTCTCGACACGATCACCCAGGCCGAGACGCTGACGCCGTTCTCCGGGACGCTGGGCCTCGACTATGACCGCTACACCTCCGGCACCGTCATGCTGGAGACCGCGGAACGACTGGTCTCGGAGGAGAAGCAGCCCTCGCTGCAGCAGTTCCTGCTCCTCGTCGGCGGGTTGCGCGCGATGGCAGCGGGGGAGCACACGCCCGGTCAGGTCCTCGACTCCTACCTGCTGCGTTCACTGGCCGTGGCCGGCTACGCGCCGAGCTTCGAGCACTGCGCCCGCTGCGGCGACGAGGGACCGCACCGCTGGTTCAGTCCCGCGTCCGGCGGTGTCCTGTGCGTCACGTGCCGGGTGCCCGGCTCGGCCAACCCGGCGCCGGAGTCACTCGCTGTCCTCGCCGCCCTGCTCACGGGGGACTGGGGGGTCGTCGACACGACCGAGCCCCGGCACCTCAAGGAGGCGAGCAGCGTCGTGGCGGCGTACCTCGCCTGGCACCTGGAGCGCGGCCTGCGCTCGGTGGCCTACCTCGAGCGCTGAGCCCAGCGCCGACCGCTCAGGCGGAGCCGTACCTCCGGTCGCGTCGGGCGTAGGTGTCGACCGCCCGCCAGAGGTCGCGCCGGTCGACGTCGGGCCAGAGCACGTCGGTGAACACGAATTCCGAGTAGGCGGCCTGCCAGAGCATGAAGTTGGAGAGCCGCTGCTCGCCGGAGGTGCGCCAGACGAGGTCGGCGTCCGAGACCTCCGGCACGTACAGGTGCTTCGCGAAGGTTCGCTCGTCGACCTTCTCGGCGTTCAACCGGCCGGCGGCGACCTCGCGGGCGATGGAGCGAGCGGTGTCCGCGAGCTCGGCACGACCGCCGTAGTTGACGCACATGGTGAGGGTCAGCACGTCGTTGTCGCGGGTCAGCTCCTCGGCGACCTGGAGCTCCCGGATCACCGACTTCCACAGCCGGGGCGAACGGCCGGCCCAGCGCACGCGGACGCCCAGCTCGTGCATCTCGTCGCGGCGGCGCCGGATGACGTCCCGGTTGAAGCCCATCAGGAACTTCACCTCGTCGGGGGAGCGCGACCAGTTCTCGGTCGAGAAGGCGTACGCCGAGATCGCCTTCACGCCGACCTCGATGGCGCCCTCGACGACGTCGAAGAGCGAGCTCTCACCCTGCTCGTGCCCAGCGGTGCGCGGGAGCCCGCGGTCCTTGGCCCAGCGACCGTTGCCGTCCATCACGATGGCGACGTGCCGGGGCACGAGCTCGCGCGGGATCGAGGGCGGTCGCGCCCCGGACGGATGCGGCGTCGGCGGGCGCACGGATCGCTTCACGCGTGCAGGATACGGCGGGGGGACGGCAACGCCGCGCCGGCCGTCGGCAGGCATGGCATGCTGCTGCCAGCATCGGGGAGGCTGTATGCCGCAGGACAGCGCCACTGGGCAAGTGGGACGTCGCTTGCTCTTCGTGGACAATCCTGATCGTCGCGCCCTGCAGGGCGTGCTGATGCTCATGCTGGGTGTCGACGTGGCGCTCCGCGCGGTGGCCGGCCACGTGCCCCTGGTGTCCTGGCCGGCGTTCGCCGCCCTGCTCGCCGGACTGGTGACCGTCGCCGTCTTCGTGCTGCCGTGGGCGCAGCTGCCACGGTGGGTCTCGGTGGCGGTCCCCCTCGTCGACCTCGCTGCCATCGGACTCATCCGTCTCGACCCGGAGGGCAGTGGCGCCGCGAGTGCGCTGGTGGTCTCCATCCTCTGGCTCGGCGGGCAGTTCGGTCGCCAGGGTGCGCTGCTCTGCGGGCTGGGCACACTGGCGTTCATCGGTCTGCCGACGGTGCTGTACTTCGGAGCGGCACCGGCGACCCTGGCACAGGCCCTGCTGTTCCCCCTGTGTGCGGGGTACGGCGCGCTGGCGATCGCCGTGGGCCTGGAGCGGATGCGCGCCGGGCTCGACCAGGCCGAGGCTGACCGGGGCGAGCTCTCGGAAGCGCTGGCGCTGATCGAGCACCAGCGCCGCTTCGCCGACGCCATCCTCGACACCGTCGACGTCGGTCTGGTGCTGCTCGACCGCACCGGCGCCTACCAGTCGATGAACAGACGGCACGGCGACTTCATGCGCCTGGCCTACCCCGACGGACACGCCGGCAGGGCCGGCCAGGTGGGTCTCGTGTACGCCGACGACGGCACCACGCCTCTGGCCCGCGAGGAGATGCCGACGTATCGCGCCGCCAACGGCGAGGAGTTCGACGACTGCCGGATCTGGGTCGGCGACGATCCCCTGACCAAGCGGGCGCTGTCGGTCTCGGCGCGCACGGTCCGCGACGCCGACGGCCAGTTCGGCGGTGCCGCCCTGGCCTACAAGGACGTCACCGACTTCATGCGGGCCCTCCGCGTCAAGGACGAGTTCGTGGCGTCGGTCTCCCACGAGCTGCGGACGCCGCTGACCTCGGTCATGGGGTACGTCGACCTGCTGCTCGACGAGCCGGCGGAGCTGTCGGCGGATCAGACGTCACACCTGGAGGTCATCGCGCGCAACGCCGATCGGCTGCGTCGCCTGGTGACCGACCTGTTGCACACCTCACGCGTCGATGGCCCGATGCACGTCGTGCGCACCAGGACGGACCTCGCCGTCATCGTCGGGGACTCCGTGCAGGCGGCCCGGCCGACGGCGTCCTCCGCCGGGCTGACACTGGAGCTCGAGTCTCCCGAGAGCCTGAGCGTCATGGTCGACGCCCAGCGGATGGCCCAGGTCGTGGACAACCTGATCTCCAACGCCATCAAGTTCACGCCGTCAGGAGGCGCCGTGCACGTCTGCCTGGCCGTCGACGGCAAGCGGGTGGAGCTCGAGGTCACCGACACGGGCATCGGGATCGAGGCCCACGACCGGGAGCGGTTGTTCACGCGGTTCTTCCGGGCCAGGGAGGCCGAGGAGCGTTCCATCCAGGGCGTCGGTCTGGGGCTGAGCATCGCGAAGTCGATCGTGGAGAGCCATGGTGGGCGGATCGAGTTCGAGAGCACGGTCGGCAACGGCACGGTCTTCCGGGTCCGGCTGCCGCTCGAGGTGGACGAGGGCTCCGCGTCGGAGTGACCCCGCTCAGCGGCAGCGCGGACAGGTGCCGAAGATCTCCAGGGTGTGACTGACGTCGTCGTACCCGTGCTCGCTGGCGATCGTCCTCGTCCACCGCTCGACCGCCGGCCCCTCGACCTCGACCGTGGCGCCGCAGTGACGGCAGACCAGGTGGTGGTGGTGCGACTCCGAGCACCGGCGGTAGATCGCCTCGCCGTCCTCGGTGCGCAGCAGGTCGACCTCGCCGGCCTCGGCGAGCCTCTGGAGGGTGCGGTAGACGGTCGCCAGGCCGACCTGCTCGCCCCGACTGCCGAGCAGCTCGTGGATCTCCTGCGCTGAGCGGAAGTCGGTGAACGTGGCCAGCACCTCGGCGACGGCCCGGCGTTGCCGGGTCGGACGCGCGCCGCTCATCGGCGGCGGGGTGGTGCCGTGGTCAGTGCTCGTCATAGTGCTTCCCGTGTGGTGCGTGACGATGGCCGTCGTGGACGTAGTCGACGTGGTCGCCGTGGGGCACGGCCACGTGGCCGCAGTCCTCGCCGTGCTCGTGCCCGTGGTCCTCGGGGACGACCGTGTGCAGGTCCTCCGACCCCCCGGCCGGGAACGGCGCGGTCATCCGCTGCCGGCGGCGCAGCCACGCCCCGAGCGGCCAGGTCAGGGCGAAGAAGGCGAGGGCGATCAGGACGATGGTGGCGCCCGGCGCGACCTCGACGTACGCCGACACCGTGACGCCGCCCAGCGCGGCGAGCGTGCCGAGCGCCATTGCCGCGAAGAGCGTGGCGCGGAAGCCGCGGGAGAGCTGCTGGGCGGTGGCGACGGGGACGACCATCAGCGCGCTGACCAGGAGCAGGCCGACGGTGCGCATGGCGACGGTCACCGTCACGGCGGCGAGCACGGCGACGAGCAGGTTGTAGAAGCGCACGTTCAGGCCGGCGACCCGGGCGAACTCGGCGTCCTGGGCGACCGCGAACAGTCGCCGGCTGAGACCGACGGCGCAGGCGATGACCACGGCGGCCAGCAGCGCGGTGACGGCCACGTCCTGCTCCGAGATCGTGGTGATCGAGCCGAACAGGTAGGCGTGCAGCGCCGAGGCGCCCTGGTCGGCGAGCCCGATCAGCATCACGCCGCCGGCGATGCCGCCGTAGAACAACAGGGCGAGGGCCACGTCGCCGGTGGTCCGGCCGCGTTCGCGGATCAGCTCGATCAGCACGGCTCCGGTGATCGCGACGACCACGGCGGTCAGGGTGGGCGACGTGCTGGTCAGCACCCCGAGGGCGACGCCGGTGAGAGCCACGTGGCCGATCCCGTCGCCCATGAGCGCAAGCCGACGCTGGACCAGGTAGGTGCCGACGGCTGGGGCGGCCAGACCGGTGAAGACCGCCCCGAGCAGGGCCCGGACCATGAAGTCGTACTGGAGGATGTTCATCGGCGCTCGGTCCCGTCGGTCGGTGCGAACGAGTCGAACGGCCCGGTCACCGCCGGAGCGTGGTCGACCGCCGGGTCGAGGTGGTGGTGGTGCCCGTCGTCGTGGTCGTCGGCGGCACCGCGAGGCGGACCGTCGTACAGGATGCGGCCGTCGCGCATGACCACGGTGCGGGTGACCAGCGGCGCGATGGGCCCGAGCTCGTGGGCGACCAGGATGACGGTCGCCCCCCGGCCGACGAGCAGCTCCAGGGTGTCGGCGAGGGCGCGCTGGTTGGCGGCGTCCACACCGGCGGTCGGCTCGTCCAGCACCAGGACCTCCGGGTCGCCGGCCAGGGCTCGCGCGATGAGGACGCGCTGCTGCTGGCCGCCCGAGAGTGTGGAGACGTTGTCGCGGGCGCGGCCGCCGAGCCCGACGGTGTCGATCGCGCGGCGTACGGCGTCGCGGTCGGCTCGGCGGAAGGGCTGGAGCAGGCGGTGCCGGGAGAGTCGCCCCGAGGCCACGACCTCGGTGACCGACGCCGGCACTCCTGCGGCCGCGGTGGCGCGCTGCGGGACGAAGCCGATCCGGTGCCACTGGCGGAACGCGGCCAGGGGCGTCTCGAACCACGTCACCTGACCACGGGTGGTCGGCACCAGCCCGAGCAGGGACCGGACGAGCGTGGACTTGCCCGAGCCGTTGGCGCCGAGGACGGCGACGACCTCACCCTGCGTGACGGTGAGGTCGATGCCGCGGAGGACGGGCCGGCCGCCGAGCGAGACGGCGCCGTCGACCATCCGGACGACGGTCGTCACGGGCAGCCGTTCGCGGTGCGGAGCGCGGCCAGGTTCTGTCGCATGAGGGAAAGGTAATCCTCGTCCTCGGTGGCATCGCTGAGGCCCTCGATCGGGTCGAGCACGGCGGTCTCCAGCCCGAGGTCGCCGGCGAGCGTCTCCGACAGCGCCGGGCTCGCGAGGGTCTCGGTGAAGACCGTGGTGATCGAGGACCCCTCGATCAGGTCCGAGAGCTCCGCGAGCCGCGCGGGGGAGGGCTCCTGGTCGGGGGTGATCCCGGCGATGGACTCGAAGTGCAGGCCGTAGGTCTCGAGGTAGCCGAAGGCGTCGTGGCTGACGACGACGTCGGTCGTGTCGCATCCTTCGAGCCCGGCACGGTAGTCCGCGTCCAGCTCCTCCAGGTCGGCGACGAGCTCGTCGAGGTTGGCGCGGAAGTCGGTCGCGTGGTCCGGGACGACCTCGGCGAGCTGGCCGGCGACGGCCTCGGCGGCCAGGGCCAGCTGGGTCGGGTCGAGCCAGAAGTGGGGGTCGCCTCCCTCGTGCTCGTGATCGGGGTCGTCCTCGTCCTCGTGCACCACCTGCTCGACGACCTCGGCCGTGTCGACCACCGCGTCCGGGCCGCTCTGCTCGATGGCCTCGTCGACCGCCGGCTGGAACCCGGAGTGGACGACCAGGAGGTCGGCGTCGGCGATGCTCGCGGTCTGCCGCACCGTGAGCTCGAGATCGTGCGGCTCGGCGCCGGGAGTCGTCAGGTTGCTGACCTGGGCGTGCTCGCCCGCCACGCGCTCCGCGACGTACTGCAGCGGGTAGAAGGAAGTGACGACGCGGGGACCGAGGCCCTCGTCGTCCGCTCCCAGGCCGCCGCACCCGACAAGGAGGGCGGAGGTGGCGGCCATGGCTGCGGTGCTGCGGAAGCGCGTGGCAAGCATGAGAACCATTCTCATTGTAGTTGAGAACGATTGTCAACTTCCGGAGCGGTAGGGTTCGCGACGTGCTGGTGGTGAGCAGGTTCCGTGTCCCCGAGCCCGAGGCCGAAGCCTTCCGGGCCGGTCTGGAGAAGGCGTCCGCCACGCTGGCCGAGCGCCCCGGGCACGTCAGGGGACAGGTCGGCCGCAACGTCGACGACCCCGAGCTGTGGGTGCTGGCCACGACCTGGGAACACGTGGGCGCCTACCGGCGTGCGCTCTCGGCGTACGACGTGAAGCTGCACGCGGTCCCCCTGCTCAGCAGGGCCCTCGACGAGCCCAGCGCCTACGAGGTGGTCGAGCCCGGAGGCGACCTCAACCAGGCGGAGGCCCGGTCGTTAGGCTGACCCCTTCCAGACCGGCAGCCAGCCGGCCAGTGACAGGAGCTCCGCCGTGGCCAAGCCGCCCCCCTCCACCGTCGACAACGTCGTCTCCCTCGCCAAGCGCCGGGGCTTCGTCTTCCCGTGCGGCGAGATCTACGGAGGCACGCGGTCGGCCTGGGACTACGGCCCGCTCGGCGTCGAGCTCAAGGAGAACATCAAGCGCCAGTGGTGGAAGTCCATCGTGCAGATGCGCGATGACATGGTCGGCCTCGACTCCTCGATCATCCTGCCGACGCAGACCTGGGAGGCCAGCGGCCACGTCGACACGTTCAGCGACCCGCTGACCGAGTGTCAGTCGTGCCACAAGAGGTACCGGGCCGACCACCTGCAGGAGGCCTACGCCGAGAAGAAGGGCGTCGACGATCCCGATGCCGTCGACCTCAAGGACGTGGCGTGCGTCAACTGCGGCACCCGTGGCGCCTGGACCGAGCCCCGTCAGTTCTCGGGGATGCTGAAGACCTACCTCGGCGTCACCGAGGACGAGTCCGGCCTCCACTACCTGCGCCCCGAGACCGCACAGGGCATCTTCCTCAACTTCGCCAACGTGGTGACGTCGAGCCGCCAGAAGCCGCCGTTCGGCATCGCCCAGATCGGCAAGAGCTTCCGCAACGAGATCACCCCCGGCAACTTCATCTTCCGCACCCGCGAGTTCGAGCAGATGGAGATGGAGTTCTTCGTCAAGCCGGGTGAGGACGAGGAGTGGCACCAGTACTGGATCGACGAGCGCACCCGCTGGTACGTCGACCTGGGCATCGACCCCGACAACCTGCGGCACTACGAGCACGCACAGGAGAAGCTGAGCCACTACTCCAAGCGGACCGTCGACATCGAGTACCGCTTCCGGTTCGCCGGCTCGGAGTGGGGTGAGCTCGAGGGCATCGCCAACCGCACCGACTTCGACCTGACGACCCACTCGAAGCACTCCGGTCAGGACCTCAGCTACTTCGACCAGGCCAACAACGAGCGCTACACCCCCTACGTCATCGAGCCGGCGGCCGGTCTGTCGCGCAGCCTGATGACCTTCCTCGTCGACGCCTACCAGGAGGACGAGGCCCCCAACACCAAGGGTGGTGTCGACAAGCGCACGGTGCTGCGTCTCGACCCGCGCCTCGCGCCGGTCAAGGTCGCCGTCCTGCCGCTCAGCCGCAACGCCGACCTGTCCCCGAAGGCGAAGGCGCTCGCGACCGAGCTGCGTCGCAACTGGAACGTCGACTTCGACGACTCCGGTGCGATCGGGCGTCGCTACCGCCGCCAGGACGAGATCGGTACGCCGTACTGCGTCACCGTGGACTTCGACACCCTCGAGGACGACGCGGTGACGGTCCGCGAGCGCGACAGCATGAAGCAGGAGCGGATCGGTCTCGACGGCATCTCGAGCTGGTTCGCCCAGCGATTCGTCGGTTGTTGAGATGGCCCTCATGCACAATGACCGCATGCCCCTCCCCGTGTTCCGCCGTGGCAGCCGATCCTTCGTCGGCCTCGCCCTCGTCTCGGCCCTGGTGCTGACCGGTTGCTCCGGCGGCGACGAGGACCCGAAGGAGGCCGATGCCAGCGGCAGCACACCGAGCTCGGGTTCGCCTGACGAGCCCTACCTCGACGTCCCCGACGGTGTGGAGCTGACCGCCCAGGGCAGCGAGCTGTCGCTGGGCGACACCGCGACCGTGGCCTACCAGCCGCGCCAGGACGAGGTCGCCGCGCTGGACCTGACGGTCACCGCCATCGAGAAGGCCAGCTTCAAGCTGTTCGTCGGGTGGAAGCTCTCGGCAGAGACCAAGAAGACGACGCCCTACTTCGTCCGGGCGACCGTGAAGAACGTCGGTGACACCGATCTCGGCAACCGGCCGGTCCCGCTCTACGCCGTCGACGGCAACAACAAGCTGATCGAGGCCTCGACGTTCCAGAGCACGTTCAAGCCCTGCCCGAGCGAGACACTGCCGAAGAAGTTCGCCAACGGCGACTCGGTGAAGACCTGCCTGGTCTACCTCGCCCCCGACAAGGGTGAGATCACCGCCGGCGAGTTCCGTCCGGTCGAGGAGTTCGACCCGATCCTGTGGACCGGCGAGATCACCGAGCCGAAGTCGTCGAAGCCCGACAAGGGCAAGAAGGGCGACGACAAGAAGGGCAAGGGCAAGAAGGGCAAGGGCAAGAAGGGCAAGAAGGGCTGAGCCCGTTCATGCCCGCCCTCCCTTCCTCACTGACCCTCGGATCGCTGCGCGTCGACACCCCGGTCGTCCTCGCGCCGATGGCCGGGATCACGAACGCGGCGTACCGCCGGCTGTGTGCGGAGCAGGGCGCCGGGCTCTACGTCTGCGAGATGATCACGTCCCGCGGGCTCGTCGAACGTGACGAGACCACCCAGAAGATGCTGGTCTTCGACGAGCTCGAGAAGATCCGTTCGGTCCAGCTCTACGGCACCGACCCGGTCTACGTCGGCAAGGCGGCCGAGATCCTCTGTGCCGAGTACGGCGTCGCCCACATCGACCTCAACTTCGGCTGCCCCGTCCCGAAGGTGACCCGCAAGGGCGGCGGCGGCGCCCTGCCCTGGAAGCGTGGTCTGCTCGCCGAGATCCTGACGGCGGCAGTGATCGCGGCAGCGCCGTACGACGTCCCGGTCACGATGAAGACCCGCAAGGGACTCGACGACGACCACCTGACCTACCTCGACGCCGGCCGGATCGCCCAGGAGTCCGGCATCGCGGCGATCGCGCTGCACGGGCGCACCGTCGCGCAGGCCTACTCGGGCGAGGCCGACTGGGATGCCATCGGCCGACTCGTCGAGCACGTCGACATCCCGGTGCTCGGCAACGGTGACATCTGGGAGGCGTCCGACGCGGTCCGCATGGTCGAGGAGACCGGAGTGGCCGGCGTGGTGGTGGGCCGCGGCTGCCTCGGTCGGCCCTGGCTCTTCCGCGACCTCGCGGCCGCGTTCACCGGGACCGAGGTGGCCACCTTGCCGACCCTCGGCGAGGTGAGGTCGATGATGCGTCGGCATGCCGAGCTGTTGAGCGAGCACATGGGGGAGGAGCGGGGCTGCAAGGAGTTCCGCAAGCACGTCTCGTGGTACCTCAAGGGGTTCGCCGCCGGAGGACCCCTCCGGCACTCGCTCGCGCTGGTCGACTCCCTGGCCGCCCTCGACGTCCTGCTGGCGGACCTGGACGCCGACGAGCCGTTCCCCGAGCAGGCCCTGGGCAAGCCCCGCGGGCGTCAGGGATCCCCCCGCACCAAGGTGGTGCTGCCCGAGGGCTGGCTCGACGACAGCGACGGCAGCGGAGCCCATGTCCGGGAGGATGCGACGGAGGTCACGGGCGGATAACAGGCTGGTATCGGCCGGGTGACGGGGAACACCCACCGAAAAGGCGGTCAAAATGAGGACGTCCTTTCGTCGCTGTGCTTTAGTCATTGACCGCGCCTCCTTCCGCCACGAGCAGCAGAAGGCGTATCCCCCGTCAGCAACAGCAAAGGATCAGCGCTGTGGCCAACAGCCACAAGCGGGACACCAATGCCCGCCGTTTTCCCAAGGCCCAGTTCGTGGCCGGACCGATCGCTCTCCTGGCGACGGTCTCGGCCGTCGGTGTCGGCGTCCTGGCCACGAGCCCGGAAGCCCGCGACAGCCTCGTCGCCAGCAACACCACGAGCATCCTCGACATCAGCGACCGCGACGACGTCGTCTCGCGTTCGGACTCCCGCTCCGACCGGTCCAGCGCCGACTTCGTGAACATGCAGCGGGCCTTCGACATCAACACGACCCGCACCGCCACGCTCAGGGCCATCCGCCAGGCGGACCGGAAGCTGTGGACGACCGTCGAGCTGAATCTCTGGACGTCGCCCAAGGAGGATGCCAAGAAGGTCGGCGTCCTCGGTGACACCAAGAAGGTGCTCGTCACCGGACGCAAGACGCCCGAGCGCATCGAGATCGTCATCGACGGCAAGTCCCGCTGGGTCACTGCCGGCTACCTGTCCGAGGACAAGCCGGTCGCCGGAGTCGGCTCCGGCAACCTCGGAGCCAGCTGCACCAACGGCTCGGCCGTCCCGTCGGGTGTCAGCCCGAACATCGTGGCGGTCCACGAG
This sequence comes from uncultured Actinomycetota bacterium, assembly GCA_963834235.1. GTDB lineage: Bacteria > Actinomycetota > Actinomycetes > Propionibacteriales > Nocardioidaceae > Nocardioides. The sequence continues at coordinate 23,467 of CAWIAS010000005.1, read as the reverse complement.
GCCGTCTGCGCGAACTTCCCGGAGATCACCTCCTACGGCACGTTCCGCGGCGATGGTGAGCACGCCCAGGGCATCGCCGTCGACATCATGGTCAGCGGTGAGCGCGGCTGGCAGGTCGCGGAGTTCGTCCGAGCGAACTACTCCGAGCTCGGGGTCAGCTACCTCATCTACAGCCAGAGCATCTGGTCCGTGGAGCGCGGTGGCGAGGGCTGGCGCGGCATGTCCGACCGAGGGTCGACGACCGCCAACCACTACGACCACGTCCACGTCACGACGTACTGACACCACCGCTAGGGTCGGCTCCGATGGAGTCTTCGGAGCAGTACGACGCAGCCGCACGCGAGCGACTCGTCGCCGAGCCGCCCAAGCGGGTCGACGCTCCTGAGCGCACTCCGTTCGAGCGGGACCGGGCCAGGGTGGTGCACGCCGCGTCGTTCCGGCGGCTGGCCGCCAAGACCCAGGTGGTCGGGCCGCACACCGACGACTTCGTCCGCAACCGGCTGACCCACAGCCTGGAGGTGGCCCAGGTCGCCCGCGACCTGGCCCGTGCCCTCGGTTGTCAGCCCGACATCACCGAGACCGCGGCCCTCGCCCACGACCTCGGCCATCCGCCGTTCGGCCACAACGGGGAGCGGGTGCTGGCCGAGCTGAGTGACGACTGCGGCGGCTTCGAGGGCAATGCCCAGACGCTGCGGCTGCTCACCCGGCTCGAGGCCAAGACCTTCGACGCCGACGGGAAGTCCGTCGGCCTCAACCTCACCCGGGCCACCCTCGACGCCTGCACCAAGTACCCCTGGTCGCACGCCGAGGCCGACGAGCCGCAGGGTGTCCACGCCGACGGCTCACCCCGGGTGATCCGCAAGTTCGGCGTCTACGAGGACGACCAGCCGGTCTTCGCCTGGCTGCGCGCCGGGGTCGAGGGCCGACGGCGCTGCGTCGAGGCGCAGGTGATGGACCTCGCCGACGACGTGGCCTACTCCGTCCACGACGTCGAGGACGGCATCGTCGCCGGCCGGGTCGACCTGACCCGCCTCGACCGGGACGCGGTCTGGGCCACGGTGCGCGACTGGTACCTCCCGACGGCCACCGACGACCTGCTCGACGCCGTCCTCGCCGACCTGCGGAGGCAGGGCAGCTGGCCGGAGACGCCGTACGACCGGAGCAGGCGGAGCCTGGCCGCCCTGAAGAACCTCACCAGCGACCTGATCGGCCGATTCTGCGGAGCCGTCCAGCTGGCGACCTTCGAGGCCGGCGGCGGTCCGTTCGTCCGCTACGGCGCCGACCTCGTGGTGCCCGAGCAGACCCGGCTGGAGATGGCGGTCCTCAAGGGCATCGCCGCCCACTACGTCATGCAGGCCGACGACCGGGTGGCGGTGATGGTGCGGCAGCGCGAGCTGATGGCGAGCCTCGTCGAGCGGCTCCTCGACCGCGGGTCGGACGGGCTCGACACGCCCTTCGCGCTCGACTGGGACGCCGCTGCCGACGACGCAGAGCGACGCCGCGTGGTCATCGACCAGGTGGCCTCCCTGACCGACGCCAGCGCCGTGGCGCGCCACGACCGGCTGGGGCCGTCCGGTGGCTGACCCCCTGGTCTGGCTGCCGTTCGACGCACCAGATCTCGGCGAGCCGCCGACCGGCCTGCGGTACGAGACCGTCGACCCGACCCAGGAGGTGCCGGGCTCGGTGGGAGACGTGGCGTTCTACGTCCCGCCGTACGAGCTCAGCGGTGCCGGAGCCGACGTGCTGCCGCGGATGACGTCGCTCCAGGTCGTGCAGACGCTCACCGCCGGGGTCGACGCCGTTCGCGCCCATGTCCCCGCGGGCGTCACCCTGTGCACCGGTCGGGGGATCCATGACTCCTCGACGGCGGAGCTGGCCATGACGCTCGTGCTCTCGTCGCTGCGCGGCGTGCCCGGCTTCGTGCGGGCCCAGGACCGTCGCGAGTGGCGGGAGGGCTGGCACCCCGCGCTGGCCGACAAGCGGGTGCTGCTCGTGGGGTACGGCGCCATCGGCGCGGCGATCGAGGCCAGGCTGCTGCCGTTCGAGGTGGACGTCGTCAAGGTGGCCCGCACCGCCCGGCGCGAGGTCCACTCCGTCTCCGAGCTGCCCGACCTGCTGCCCCTGGCCGACGTCGTGATCGTGGTCGTGCCGCTGACCGACGAGACCCGGGGCCTGGTCGACGCCGGCTTCCTGGCGCGGATGAAGGACGGGGCGCTGCTGGTCAACGTCGCCCGCGGCCCGGTGGTCGACCCCGAGGCTCTCCTGGAGGCGCTCGTCGCCGACCGGATCCATGCCGCGGTCGACGTGGTCGACCCCGAGCCGCTGCCGTCCGACCACCCGCTCTGGCAGGCGCCGAACCTGCTGATCTCGCCCCACGTCGGCGGCATGAGCAGCGCCATGTGGCCGCGTGCGCACCGCCTGGTTCGGGAGCAGCTGACGCGTTTCGCCGCCGGTGAGCCGCTCGCCAACGTGATGACCGGCGACTACTGATCCACAGGTCCCGGACAACCGGTGCCGGGTGCCGAGGACGGACCGTAGACTCCGCCACGTGGCCGGCCGGATTCGCGAGAACAGCATCACCGAGGTGCGCGAGAAGGCACGCATCGATGAGGTCGTGTCGTCCTACGTCACCCTCCGCAACGCCGGCGGTGGCTCCCAGAAGGGGCTGTGTCCCTTCCACGACGAGAAGTCCCCGTCCTTCCACGTCACGCCGTCCCGCGGCTTCTACCACTGCTTCGGCTGCCAGCAGGGCGGCGACGTCATCAACTTCCTGATGGAGATCGACGGGCTCAGCTTCGGCGAGGCCGTCGAGCGCCTGGCCGACAAGTACGGCGTGCAGCTCCAGCGCGAGGACGGCGACGTTCGCGACGACCGCCCGAAGGGACCGCCGCGCCAGCGGCTGATCGAGGCGCACCGGGAGGCGCAGGCGTTCTACGCCGGGCAGCTCGAGACGCCCGACGCGCTCCAGGCCCGCCAGTTCCTCTCCGAACGCGGCTTCGACCAGGCCGCGGCCGAGACCTTCGGGATCGGCTTCGCGCCGCGCGACGGCGAGGCGCTGTTCAAGCACCTGCGGCAGAAGGCGTTCAGCGAGGAGGAGCTGGTCGTCGGCGGCCTGGTGGCGGTCGGACGTTCGGCGTACGACCGGTTCCGTGGCCGCCTGCTCTGGCCGATCCGGGACTCCAGCGGCGACACGATCGGCTTCGGCGCCCGCCGGATCTTCGACGACGACCGGATCGACGCCAAGTACCTCAACACCTCCGAGACGCCGATCTACAAGAAGAGCCACGTGCTCTACGGCATCGACCTGGCCCGACGCGACATCGCGCGGTCGTCGCAGGCGGTCGTGGTCGAGGGCTACACCGACGTGATGGCCTGCCACCTGGCCGGCGTCCCGACGGCCGTGGCCACGTGCGGCACCGCTTTCGGTGAGGACCACACCCGGGTGCTCCGCCGGTTCCTCCACGACCACGAGGAGTTCCGCGGCGAGGTGATCTTCACCTTCGACGGCGACGCGGCCGGGCAGAAGGCGGCGCTGCGGACCTTCGACGGCGACCAGAACTTCGTCTCCCAGACCTATGTGGCGGTCGAGCCCGGTGGCCTCGACCCGTGCGACCTGCGGATCCAGCAGGGCGACGCCGCGGTGCGCGAGCTCGTCGCCCGCCGGGTGCCGCTCTACCGGTTCGTGCTCAGCAACGTGGTCGGCAAGTACGACCTCGACCGGGCCGACGGTCGGGTCGACGCCGTCCGGGAGGCTGCCCGGCTGGTGTCGAGCATCCGGGACAAGTCGAAGGTCGACGCCTTCTCCCGCGAGCTGGCCGGCATGGTCGGCGTCGACATCGAGCAGGCCCGCGCCGAGGTGAAGCGGGCCGGGAACCGGCCGGCCACCCGGCCCACGCCACAGCGCTCGCAGGGCCGACCGGCCGAAGCGGCCGACGACGCGCCGGCGCAGCAGCCGCGGCGCCAGCTGCCCGACCTGCGCGACCCCCGCTTCCAGCTGGAGCGCGACGTGCTCAAGCTGGTGATCCAGCACCCCGTCGCGGTCGGTCGCTCCACCGCCGACGTCGGCGGCAACGACTTCACCCATCCGACGTACCGCGCCGTGTGGGAGCTCGTGCAGGCGACCGGGGGGCCGACCGCTGCCGCGACCGACGGTGCCTGGGGGTCCCGGCTGCGCGACGCCGCGGCCTCCGACCCGGCCGCCGCGGCCGCGATCAGCGCCCTCGGAGTGGAGCCGCGTGCGCAGCTCGAAGGAGCCCGACCACACCTACGCCGCCGCCCACATCTACCGGCTGCTCGAGCTGACCGCCATGCGCCGGATCGCCGACCTGAAGTCGCGTCTCCAGCGCACCAACCCGGTCGAGCACGCCACGGACTACAACCGGATGTTCGGCGAGCTCGTGGCGCTCGAGCAGCACCGTCGCAACCTGCGCGAGCTCGCGGTCGGGGCGACGCCGTGAGGCTCCCCAGCCGCACCCCGCGCCCGTCGGTCGCCGTGGGTCCGGGCGAGAAGGTGCTGGCCTGGGCCACCGCGGAGTCCGGTGAGGTCGTGGCCGGCACCCGGGACGCGCTCTACCTCGCGGCCGGCCGCCTCCCCTGGGAGGAGGTCGAGGCCGCCGACTGGGACCGCGACACCTCCGAGTTCCGGATCAGCGAGGTGGGCGAGTGGGGCCGGCAGCGCGTGGAGCACGCCCTCACGATCGACGAGCCCGGTCGGCTCCTCGAGCTGGTCCGCGAACGCGTCACCGCGAGCGTGATTCTCCAGCGGCATGTCTCCGTGGAGCGCCGGCGCGGGCTGCGGGTGATCGCCCGGCGGGCGCCGCGCGGCGACCGGCCGATCTCGTGGTTCTACGAGTACGACGAGGGCGTCGACCCCGATGATCCCCGCGTCCGGGAGCTCGCCCGGGCAGCGCTCGCCAGTGCCCGCGACGAGGTCGGCTCACCCTGACCCCTCGATTTCACCCGGGTCTCCGACCTTGCTAACCTTTCCGACGCAACGATCCCCTGTAGCTCAACTGGCAGAGCATTCGGCTGTTAACCGGAGGGTTGCTGGTTCGAGTCCAGCCGGGGGAGCGAGCAAGAACGAGCGTGTCCCGCACGGGCGCGCTCGTTCTGCATTTCCCGGCGGCGCACAATCTCGTTGACGCCGCCGCCTACCGTGGAGACATGAGCGATCCCGGTGGTTCCGAGGAGCAGCGCCTCCAGGAGCTCCGCCCCGTGCACCTCGATGGCGACGTCGTCCGGCGTCCCGCGGAGGCCTGGACACCCACCGTCCACGCGTTCCTGCGCCACCTGCGCGACCAGGGCCTGGGCTGTGTGCCCGAGCCGGTCGGGATCGACGGGGCCACGGAGACGTTGTCCTTCATCGAGGGCGAGAGCGGCGGTGACGGCTGGTACCACCAGCACTCCGAGGCCGGGCTGCAGTCCGCCGCCAGGCTCCTGCGCAGGATCCATGATGCGTCCAGCGGGTGGATCCCCCCGCGAGACGCAGTGTGGGGCGCCCCGCCCGTCCCGGGCGAGGACCTGGTCTTCTGTCACGGCGATCCCGGTCCCTGGAACTTCGTCTGGCACCACGGGGAGGCCGTGGCCCTGCTCGACTGGGACTTCCTGCACCCGGCGCCGCGGATCGACGACGTCGCCTACGCCCTGCGCTGGTTCGCGCCGTTCCGTGACGACCAGCTCGCGCTGGAGTGGCACCACTTCCCCGAGGTGCCGGATCGACGTGCCCGGGTGCGGTCGTTCCTCGACGCCTACGGACCGCTGCCGGACTTCGACGCGGCGGAGACGATGGCAACCCGCGCCGAGGCCACGATCGAGATCGAGCGCTCGCTCGCCGAGCGCGGCATCGAGCCGCAGCGCACCTGGGTCGCCGAGGGCAGTCTCGACGCCCAGGCTGCCGAGATCACCTGGATGCGCGAGCACAGGCATCTGCTCGACTGAGCTGCGACCGGGCTGACGGGTGGCGCCTACTCGCCCCAGCCCATCGGGAAGACCTCGAAGGGCGCGGCCATCGGGACGCCGAGTCGCTGCCCGGTGGGCCGGGCCATCCCCTCGAGGAACTCGCGCGCGTCGAAGTGCTCCCAACCCAGGCCCTCGATGTACGCCGCGTGCGCCTCCAGCGAGGCCACCCCGGCGTCGAAGGTGTCCGTGACGTCCACCGCGTGCCGACCCTGGGGAGAGCCGAAGGCCCAGACGGACCGCACCCCGCCCCACGGCTGCAGCCCGCCCGTGAGCTGCTCGGGGAAGACCCACCGGTTGCCGGCGTCGCGGACCGCGTCGACCACCGCCTTGCCGACGGCGATGTGGTCGGCCTGGTTGAGGTTCTGGCCGCCCCAGGTGTCGCGGAAGTTGCCGGTGATCACGATGTCGGGCTGCGAACGCCGGACCGCCTGGGCGAGCGCGCGCCGCAACGGGACGCCGTACTCGAGGATGCCGTCCGGCAACCCGAGGAAGTCGACCACGGACACCCCGACGATCGCCGCCGACGAGATCTGCTCCGCCTCGCGCACGGTCCGGCACTCGTCGGGGGTCATGCCGTCGATCCCGGCCTCGCCGCTGGTGACCATGCAGTAGGCGACCTCCTTGCCCTGCCCGGTCCAGCGGGCGACCGCGGCGGCCGCGCCGAACTCCATGTCATCGGGGTGGGCCACGATGGCCAGTGCCCGGTTCCAGTCCTCGGGCAGGGCTTCGAGCGGTTCGTTGTCCATTCGTCGAGCATGCCAGTGAAACCCGTTGCCGGACAGGTACCTGCTCCGGTTGGGTTGCCACATGGTCGAGGTCGTCGAGGTGGATCCGCAGGACGAGGCAGCACTCCGCGACTACTGGGAGACCGAGCAGGCCGCGATCCGGCACGACCGGCCGGACGCGATCATCCGGACCTGGGACTCCTTGCGGAGCTCGACCCGGACGCCCGGCGCCTTCTTCCGCCGCGAGCTGCTGGCCGCGCGCGCGGACGGGCGCACCGTCGGGGTGGCCGACCTCGGCTTCTGGCTGCAGGGCAACGACCACCTGGCGAGCACGGAGGTCAACGTGCTCGTGGGCCACCGTCGCCGCGGCGTCGGCCGGGCGCTCTTCGACGAGGCCGAGCGGAGGCGACGGGCGCACGGCCGGACCGCCGTCTGCGGCGAGGTCTACGTGCAGGAGGGCCACACCCTCGAGACCTCACCGGCCGGGCTGTTCGCCGCAGCGATGGGCTTGACCAGCGCCCATCAGGAGGACCACATGGTCCTGCGACTGCCCGTGGACGACGACCGGGAGAACAGGCTGCGCGACTCCGTCGCCGGCCACGCGTCGGCGTACGACGTGGTGACCTGGGGGGAGCGCTGCCCCGACGAGTACGTCGAGGCCTTCTGCACGATGAAGACGCAGATGAGCGCCGACGTGCCCAGCGGCGACCTCGACGTCGAGGCGGTGGTCTGGGACGAGGCCCGGCTGCGGTCGAGCGAGGAGCGCACGGCCCGGTCCTTCCACCAGGTGATCGCGGCCGTGCGGCTCCGCGTCGACGGCACCTTCGGCGGGTACACGCAGCTCTACCTGCCGCACGGCGAGGAGCACGTCCTGCAGGACGACACCCTGGTGATGCCGGAGCACCGCGGACACCGGCTGGGCACCGTCCTCAAGCTGGCCACGCTCGACCTCGTGCGTCGTGACCATCCCGACCGACGCACGTTGCACACCTGGACCGAGCCCGACAACCACGCGATGTGCCGGACGAACCTCGGGTTCGGCTACGTGGCGGTCGAGCGGATGCATGAGATGCAGCTGAAGGACGGTGCATGAGCGAGTACGCCGATCTTCGCCGTCGCCTGCCCTCGAGCTCCGAGCGCTGGCAGAGCGAGGAGTTCGCCGCAGAGCTGTCCGAGTGGGTCGGGGGCGAGGTCGGACCGGTGCGGTCGCTGGAGCAGGTGAAGCTGCGGGTGTGGGCGTCGGTGTGGGTGGCCGAGACGGACGACCGCCGGTTCTACGCCAAGCAGAACTGCGAGCTCCAGGCCTTCGAAGCCGCCCTGGTCGCCACGCTGGCCGAGCTCGTGCCGGACCGGGTGGTCCCGGTCGCCGCCGCCGACCCGACGCGCGGCCTGTTGCTGACCACCGACCAGGGCCGGGTGCTCGGCGAGGTGACGGCCGACGACGACCTGGACGTGTGGGAGCGCGTGCTGGTGGCCGGGGCGGAGCTCCAACGCGAGCTCGAGCCGCACGTCGGGCGACTCCGGCGCCCTCGGCCTGACGACCCTGGCACCCGCGGACGCGCCGACGTACGCCGAGCAGCGGCTCGACGAGGTGTCGTCCTTGGCGGCGACGGACGCGATGGCCCTCAGCGACGATGAGGCCAGGGCGCTCACGGCGTCGATGCCGACCGTGCGCGGCTGGGCTGACGACGTGGCCGCGTTGGGGCTGCCGCTGACGCTCAACCACAACGACCTGCACGAGAACAACGTGTTCGCGGTGGGGGAGTCGCTGCGGTTCTTCGACTTCGCCGACTCGTTGCTGACCGAGCCTCTGGGGGTCCTGCTGATCCCGCTGAACATGCTGTCCCACCGGCTCGAGGCCGGCCCCGAGGACCCTCGCCTGTGGCGTCTGGCCGACGCGGCCCTCGAGGTCTGGAGCGACCGCGCCCCCATGGCGGAGCTGCGGGCCGCCCTGCCGGCCGCTCTCCAGCTCGCCCGTCTCGGTCGGGTCGAGAGCTGGGCACGCTGTTGCATGTCGATGTCCGACGACGACCTGGCGGAGTGGGGGAACACGGTTCCGCGCTGGCTGTCGACCCTGCTCCTGGACCCACCTGTGGGTCAGGTCCGCCGCTGACGGCTAGGCTCTGCGCCCTCGGGGAGGTAGCTCAGTCGGTTAGAGCAGAGGACTCATAATCCTTGGGTCGTGGGTTCGAGCCCCACCCTCCCCACTCAGGACCCCCCGGCCTGGCGAGCAGCCTTGCGGGCCGCCACCTCGTCGCGTCGCTCGACGAACCGGGTGGCCTCGACGTCGAGGGCGGCGACGGCCGCCGCGAGCTCGGTGCGCGCCTGCTCACCCTCGGCGTCCAGCCCCTCGAGCTCGAAGACGCCCCACTGCCGGAGCAACGGGCTGACGATGTCGTCGTGGTGGATCCGGAGGTCGTAGATCCCGGCCTTGGCCATCTGCACGGCCTTGCGGCTGAAGCCGGGGATGATGTTGCCGGGCATCTGGAAGCTGAGCACCTCGTCGGTGATCGCGCGCATGGTCTGGCTGGGCGCGAGCTCGAGCGCCGCCTGGACGATGTTGCGGTAGAAGATCATGTGCAGGTTCTCGTCCTTGGCGACCCGGGTCAGCAGCTTCTCCGCGATCGGCTCCTGCGTGTAGCGACCGGTGTTCCGGTGCGAGACGCGGGTGGCGAGCTCCTGGAACGACACGTAGGCGCACACATTGAGCAACGGCTTGTCCTGGGTGTCGTAGCCGACCTCCATCGTCTCCATCCGCGCCCGCTCCAGCTCGTTCGGGTCGACCCCGCGGGTCACCAGCAGGTAGTCACGGATGCAGAAGGCGTGCCGACCCTCCTCCGCGGTCCAGCGGTTGACCCACGTCCCCCAGGCACTGTCCCGGCCGAACGCACGGTCGACCTCACGGTGGTAGCTCGGCAGGTTGTCCTCGGTGAGCAGGTTGACCTCGAGTGCCGTCCGCGCGATCGGTGACAACTGCGACTGGGCGCTCTCCCAGGGCTCTCCGCCCAGGTCGGCGAAGTCGCGGCCCAGGCTCCACGGGACGTACTCGTGGGGCATCCACTCGTCCGCCAGGCCCAGGTGCCGGTTGAGGTTGTCGGCCACCGTCGGCTCCAGCTCGGCGAGCAGCTGGGCACTGTCGAGTCCCGTCATGCTTCCGTCGTACCACCTGGACGGCCCGGTGGATAGGGCGCACAGACATCGCTTGCCGGTTGACCGCGCTGGTGCGACGCTCCATGGATGACCACGATCGAAGCGGCGTCCCAGTCGTTCTACGACGCTCTCAACACGATGCTGGCAGGTGACGCGGGACCGATGCTCGAGGTCTGGTCCCATGCCGACGACGTGAGCTACATGAGTCCGTTCGGTGAAGTGCTCGGGGGCTGGGAAGCCGTCCGGGCCTCCTGGGAGGGACAGGCCGCCGCCCGCCTCGGCGGTCGGGTCGACGGTCAAGAGCTCCGGTACGTCAGCTCGGACGACCTCGGCGTCGTGGTCGGCTTCGAGCGTGGCTCCGTGGAGATCGCCGGAGTCGCGACCCCGGTCGACATCCGGGCCACCAGCACCTATCGCCGCGAGGGCGACCGGTGGGCCATGATCGGTCACCACACGGACCCCCTCGGGTGAGGGCGGCGGCTTCGACGCTCGATCAACGTCTGACGAAGAATCCGCGACCAAACTGTCGTCTTGTCGTCTGGTGAGGTTCGCCACATCGGGTTAGGTTGCGCAGGTCCTCAACTCAAGGAGTCCTGCATGTCCACCAACCGTCGCCGCGTGAGCACCTTCTCGGTCGCCGCGCTCGCTTCGCTGGCTCTCGGTTTCAGTGCTGTCGCCGGTCCCGTCGCCACGGCCGCCAACTCTGGCAACTCGGAGCCCCGCCAGGCCTATGCCAAGCTCGTGAAGGCCAAGAAGGCCATGATCAAGCTCGACCTTCTCGCCATCAACGACTTCCACGGCCAGCTCGAGGTCGTGCCCTCCACCAGCTCCGGCGGTCGCATCAACCAGACGCCGGCCGGTGGTGCCGCCTACCTCGCCACGGCCCTGCGCTCCGAGCGCAAGAAGTCGCGGGCTGCCGGGGCCGTGCCGGTGACGGTGGCGGCCGGTGACCTGATCGGCGCCACCCCGCTGCTGTCGGGCGCGTTCCACGACGAGCCCGCGATCATGGCGATGAACGAGGTCGGCCTCGACGTCGCCTCGGTCGGCAACCACGAGTTCGACGAGGGCGTCACCGAGCTGCAGCGCATGCAGAAGGGTGGCTGCCTCGCGGACGGACCCGACGGGGTGAACGGCCAGAACTCCTGCCCCGGCAACGAGACCTTCGAAGGCGCAGACTTCCAGTACCTCGGCGCCAACGTGAAGTGGAAGGACCCCAGCAGCCACAACCGCGACACCGTCTTCCCGGCGACCAAGATCATGAAGGTCAAGGGCGTCAAGGTCGCCTTCATCGGCATGACCCTCGAGGGCACGCCGGGCATCGTGAGCCAGGCCGGCATCGCCGACGTCAACTTCACCGACGAGGTCGAGACCGCCAACGCCCTGGTCCCGCAGCTGCGCAAGCGCGGCGTCAAGTCCATCGTGGTGCTGCTGCACGAGGGGGTCGCCCCCGGTGACAGCACGGCCTACAACGACTGCACCAACGTGGCCGGCCCGGCCCTCGACATCGCCAAGAACCTGCACCCGCAGATCGATGCCGTGGTGAGCGGACACACCCACCAGCCCTACAACTGCGTGGTGTCCGACCCCAAGGGTCAGCCGCGCATGCTCACCAGCGCCGCCTCGACCGGGCGCATGGTCACCAAGATGCACCTCCTGATCGACCCCAGGACGAAGAACATCGTCCGGCCGGCGTCCTACGCGCACAACATGATCGTGGAGAACGACGCCTCGGTCACCCCGGCCGCCGACCTGCTCGGCCTGATCGACCGGTTCAAGACCCTCGTCGAGCCCATCGCCAACGAGGTCATCGGTGAGATCGGCGGAGGCGAGTCCGCGATCACGCGCACCACGGACGCCAACGGTGGCGACTCCGCGCTGGGCAACCTGATTGCCGACGCCCAGAAGACCGACCCGTCCGTGGTCACCGAGGAAGGCGTCAAGCCCGTCATCGCCCTGATGAACCCCGGAGGCATCCGTGCCGACCTGACGGAGAACGAGGCCGGGGCCATCACCTACGGTGCTGCGTTCTCGGTGCAGCCGTTCAACAACTTCGTGGTGTCCATGGACCTCACGGGGGCTCAGATCAAGACCATCCTGAACCAGCAGTGGAACGGCGCCAACGAGACCACGAAGAAGATCCTCCAGGTCTCGGGCATCACCTACACCTGGGACACGTCGGACGCGGCGCTGCCCGACACGAACGCCATCGCCGGCGACGTCATGGTCGACGCCGACGGTGACCCGCTCACGCCGATGGTCCCGCTGGAGGACGGCACGACGTACCGCGTCGTGGCCAACAACTTCCTCTCCGACGGCGGCGACGGCTTCGCCGGGTTCAAGGACGGCACGAACAAGCTGATCGGCGGTCTCGACATCGACTCGCTCCGGACCTACCTCCTGGGTGGACCGGTCGAGGCGACCCCCACGGACCGGATCTCGCAGCAGGACTGATCCGGCTCAACTGAGGCAGGCCCTCGCTCCCTTGCGGGAGCGGGGGCCTGCGTCGTTCGAACGCTCAGCAGGGAGCCGTCAGTTGAGCATCCGCATCGAGGACGGCACGCCGCCGCCACGGTGCACGTCCTCGGCCAGCTCCTGGAGCGCAGTGAGTGCCACGTTCTGGGACATGGGGCCGTAGGAGACCCGAGCGACGCCAAGCTCCTCGAGCCGCTCCAGGGACGGCATGCCGGGGATGCCGATCAACGTGAGCCGCTGCGGGCCGAGGGCGTCCACGAGAGTGACGACCTGCTCCTCGGACAGCTTGCCGGGCACGAAGACCACCTGGGCGCCCGCGTCGAGGAAGGCCTTCCCTCGCTCCACGGCGTCGGCGAGCACGTCGGCCTGGTCTCGGTCCCGGCCCTTCACGAAGGCATCGGTCCGGGCGTTGAGCACGAAGTCCACGCCCTCCGCGTCGGCGACCCTCATGATGGCCGACACCTGGGCGGCGGCCTCCGCGACCGGCTTCATCTGGTCCTCGATGTTGGCACCGACGATGCCGACCCCGATCGCCCGGCGGACCGTGTCGGCGGCGTCGCCGTACCCGCCCTCCAGGTCGGCGCTGACCGGCAGTGAGGTCGCCGCCGCGATCCGGCCGACCGCCTCGACCATCAGGTCGCGCGGAATCTTCTCGCCGTCCTCGTAGCCGAGCGAGGCCGCGATCGAATGACTGGCCGTGGCCAGGGCGGTCGTGCCGGGAACGTCCGCCACCACCGTCGCACTGATCACGTCCCAGACGTTCACGACAGTGAGCAGGGACGTGTCCTGATGGAGCCGGAGCAGCTCTGCGCCGCGGGCGCGCATCTCGTCATTGACCATGCGGCCACTGTGCCAGCGGGCTCCAAGCGTCGTGGTGCCTCAGTTCGAGGGCTCGGGCACCTTGCAGTTGACCTTGGGGTTGACGCCCATGTAGTTGAGGGGACCGGCCACGATCGTCAGCACCGTGTCACCGGTGGTCTTGCAGTTCACCGCGCGGTCGTCTCCGAAGTACCCGCGCTGGAACGCAGCGGCGGCACCGATCACCAGCCACACGACCAGCAGCATGCCCAGAAGGCCCTTCATCGTCGTCTCCCTCTCCGGCGCGTCCGACGACGCGTCCATCGGTCCTGATACCCAATCCCGGGCAGTTGAACCCCGTCGTCAGGCCGCGGGACCGGCGTACGCCGTCTGGTAGTCGAGCAGCGCGACCCGGCCGCGCTCGAATCCCTCGCCCAGGACGGGCAGCAGGTCCGCGGCGCCGTCGGTGCTACCGCCGTCCGCGACCAGCTCGAGCGCGCGGGCGATCCTGCTCACCGACGCCACTCCCAGGTTGCTCGCGCTGCCGGACAACCGGTGCGCCGCCTGCCGCAAACGTTCGGTGTCACCGGTCGCGACCGCCTCCGCCAAGGTGGTGAGCAGGACCGGCGTGTTGGTCACGAAGTTGCCGATGGCGCGGTCGAGGTACGTCGTGTTGCCGGGCGCCATGTCCCGCAGCATGTCCAGTCGGGCCACCTCCAGGTCCGCGCCGTCGGCCACTGGCTCAGTCACCGGCCGCGCACTGATGCTCGCCGCGGCCGGCGCGCTCGACACCCACCGCTGGAGCGCGGCGGCGAGGGCGTCGGGGTCCACGGGCTTGGTCAGGAAGTCATCCATCCCGGCGGCCAGGCAGCGCTCACGCTCGCCCTCGACCGCGGCAGCCGTCATGGCCAGGACCGGCACCCGGCGTCCCGACTCGCGCTCGCGGATGGCACGGGTGGCGGCGTACCCGTCCAGGCGCGGCATCTGCACGTCCATCAGGACCGCGTCGTGCCGGCCGGGGTCGAACGTGTCGAGTGCCGCGAGCCCGTCGTCCGCCGTGTCGGCGTCGTAGCCGAGCGCGTCGAGCAGCCCCACGGCCACCATCTGGTTCACCGTGTTGTCCTCGACGACCAGGATCCGGCGGCGGACTCCGGATCGCCGGCCGGGCTGGTCCGGGCTGACGGCGTGCACGTCCACGCCCGCGAGGTGCTCGAGGAGCGCGGCGCGCAGGGTCCGGCCGAGGACGGGCTTGGTCAGACAGTCCGCGATGCCCTGCTCGCGAGCCGCGGCGGTGTCCAGATCGGTCGTCGAGGAGAGCACCAGCAGCGTCAGCTCGTCGTACGCCGGGTCGCGGCGCAGGGCACGCACGAGGTGCAGCCCGTCGCGACGAGGGAGGGCGAGGGTGCGGTCGACCAGCACCGCCTCGAAGGGATCCCCGCCAGCGGTCGCCTCGGCGAGGGCCTGCTCGGCGTCGGACGCCGAGGCCACACTGTCAGCGCGGACTCCCCACCAACCGAGCTGGCCGGCGAGCACCGCCCGGTGCTGCTGATGGTCGTCGACCACCAGCACCCGTCTGCCGGTGAGCCACGTGCGGGCGTTCTGGTCCTCCACGCTCTCGCGCTGTCCGAGGGCGGCGCCGAAGGTGGCGGTGAACCAGAACTCGCTGCCGCGTCCCGGGATGCTGTCGACGCCGATCTCGCCCTCGAGCGCCCGGACGATCTCACGTGAGATGGCCAGCCCCAGACCGGTGCCGCCGTGCACCCGGGTCGTGGACGCATCGCCTTGCGTGAAGCTGTCGAAGAGACCCTCCGCGTCATCGGGGTCGAGCCCGATCCCGGTGTCGGTCACGTCGACACGCAGGACGGTCCGGTCGCCCGCGCTCGTGGCCGACGCCCGCACCAGCACCTCGCCCGCGTCGGTGAACTTCACGGCGTTCGAGCCGAGGTTGGTCACCACCTGGGCGAGCCTGGTCGGATCCCCGGCCAGCATCTCCGGGACGCTCTCGTCGCAGGAGACCAGCAGCTCGAGGCCCTTGGCCCGGGCAGTCTCTCCCAACACGTTCGCGACCTGGTCGAAGACCGCCCGGACGTCGAAGTCGAGGCGCTCGAGCTCGAGCATGCCTGCCTCGATCTTGGAGAAGTCGAGGATGTCGTTGATCAGCCCGAGGAGGGATCGGCTGGCTCCCTCGACGCCCACCGCGAGCCGGTGCTGGTCGGCGTCCAGACGAGTGCGCAGCAGAAGGTCGTTGAGCCCGATGACGCCGTTGAGCGGTGTCCTGATCTCGTGGCTCATCGTGGCGAGGAACTCCGACTTCTGCCGGGACGCCTCCATGGCTCCGTCGCGGGCGTCAGCCAGGGCACGAGACGCCTGCTCTCGCTCCACGACCCGGCCCAGCTGGACCGCCACCTGCTCGACCATCGACTGGATCATGTCGTGGCGGTAGAGCGGGGGATCCGAGGTGATGGTGAGGACGGCGTACACGGTCTCGGCGTACCGCACCGGGAACGCGATCGTGAGCCGCTCGTCGTCCCAGACCGCGCACTTCTCGTGCAGAGCGCGCCGGGCCAGGGCGAGCTCCGCCGCCGACTCGACCGGCGTGGCCTCGTCGTCGAGACGGTCGTCCTCGTTGAGGTACAACGGCACGACGTCGGTCCCGTCCTCGGAGAGCACGAAGCCGCGCCCCCGGCTCCAGTCGTCGTGCAGCAGCACCAGCGACCGGGCGTGCACCAGCACGTCCTCCAGCGTCCGAGCCTCGTTGGCGGCGGTCGCCACCGCCTGCATCAGCTGGTTCTGGGTGACCTGGTCCTGGAGTGCGACCTCGGCCTGCTTCGTCTCGGTGATGTCCTGGAACGTCCCGGTCACCGTCAGGACCTCTCCGCCGGTGTCGCGGTGCACGACCCCGCGCCCCCGGGTCCAGATCCAGTCGTCCGCACCCATCACGCGGGCCTGGAACAGGAACTCGTCGATGCCGGCGAGGGCGGAGCTGACGGCCTCCTCGACCTCGGGCCGGTCGTCGGGGTGCACACTGCCGAGGAAGTCGGCGTAGCTCGCCGGGAAGAAGTCCGGGTCGAGGCCGTAGACGACGTGGAGGCCCTCCGAGCCCTGGATCTGGTCCGCCCGGACGTCCCACTCCCACGTGCCGATCCGGGCGATCCGCTGCCCCTCGGCCAGCTGTCGACGGCTCTCGGTGACATCGTCGACGAACCGCCGACGCTCGTCGAAGTCGCTGAACCGGTGCAGGACTCCCCGGACCTCGCCGTCCGGATGGCGTAGCACGCTCTCAGCGACCAGCGCCCAGAAGGACGTCCCGTCCCCGCGCACGAACTTGACCTCGACGTCGTGCTCGTTGACGTGGCCCTGCCGGATCAGGTCGAGGTGTGCGGCGAACTGGACCCGGCCGTCGTCGTCCAGGGTGTCGAAGACGGTCAGTCGGTTGAACTCGTCACGGCTGGCGCCGAACATGGTGGCGAGCGCCGGGTTCGCGTAGAGCGTGTGTCCGGCCAGGTCGAAGACCCAGATGCCGTCGGCAGCAGCCTCCACGACGTCGTGGTACAGACCCTCGAGCTCCATCCGGCGCCTCCTCCGCCTCCAACGATAGGCGCTGGAGCCTGGGTCCGAGCCTCGGCTCAGCTCTCGCCCGCGATCTTGTAGGTGCCGTCCTGGAAGCGGAGGTCCAGGCCGACCTGGTCGCTGACCTTGCTGCCGTCGGACTTCTGGTACTCGACCGTGTAGGCCACCGTCAACGCGCCCGGATCGGCCGAGAAGTCCGTGATGTCGGCGATCTCGATCGTGTCCCAGAAACCTCGGTAGCCCTCGATCCCGCCGCTCTCGGCCTGGAAGGCGCGCGTCAGCATGGCGAAGCCGGCCTCGGGGTCACTGGGCGCGGTGGCGAGGTAGTCCTCCATGAAGTTCTCCATGCCGTCGGCCGTCGGCGCCTCGCTCGGGCTCGTGCTCGGTGACTGGCTCGTGGTGCCGTCCTCGCCGGGGTCGTCCGCGACCTGGTCCGGCGTCCGCGACGCGACCACGGCCCAGATGATGATGCCCAGGAGGAGGGCGACTGCGACACCGACCAGGATCGGCCCCGAGAGGGCCCGGCGCCGGTGACCTGGCTCGACCGGCGGCACGGGCGCCACGCCCTCGACCGGGGTGGGCGTCGGGGCGAACAGCTCGGTCGGTGTCGGCTCGGAAGCTGGCGCGGGTGTGGAGACCTCGGACGGCGCGGGGTGGATGGTCGTCCCGGTCGGTCCGGCGTGCAGGAAGTCGCGCACCTGCGCCATCGACCAGCGCTCGTCGCGCTCCCGCGTCATCGTGTGCTCCAGCAGCGGCGCGAGCCAGCCGGCGTTCGCCAGTCTCGGCGGGTCCTCGTGGACGATCCGGTAGAGGGCGCCCATGAGGTTGTCGCCGACCTCGTACGGCGGCCGTCCCTCGAGGGCGTGGTAGAGCGTGGCGCCGAGAGACCACACGTCGCTGGCGGTGCTGGCCTGCTCGCCGGAGGCGACCTCGGGAGCGAGGTAGGCAGGCGAGCCGGTGACCAGCCCGGTCTGGGTGAGTGAGGCGTCGGCCTCCGCGCGAGCGATCCCGAAGTCGCTGAGCTTCACCTGTCCGTCACTGGTCACCAGGATGTTGGACGGCTTCACGTCGCGGTGCACGATCCCGGCCGAGTGCGCGGCGGCCAGGGCGTCGGCCGCCTGACCCACGAGCGGCGAGGCCTGGTCGGGGGAGAGGGCGCCGTCGCGCCGCACCAGCTCGGCGAGCGTCACGCCGGCGACGTACTCCATCACGAGCCAGCGCTCGTGGTCCTCGGTGACCAGGTCGAAGACGGCGACCACGTGCGGGTGGTTGAGCCGGGCGGCCAGCCGGGCCTCCCGCTCGGCGCGCTCGAAGTCGGGGGAGGTGCCGCCGGGCGCCGCGCCGATCCGCTTGATCGCCACGTCCCGACCCAGCACGTCGTCGCGCGCGAGCCACACCGCGCCCATCCCACCCCGACCGATCTCCCGGTCGAGCGTGTACCTACCTGCGATCAAGTCCGGTCCTCTCCCTGCGCGGAATGCTATCGACTGTCTCGTTCCCGGGGAACGCTGGCAAACCGGGTGCTGGCAAACCGGGTGGGCGCCGCCGAGGCTCATGCGGCAGTCTTGCCCCTACGTACCCGCTCTCCGGAAGGCCCACGCGTGTCCATCGACCCGAACCTGCTCGACGACCTCGAGTGGCGCGGCCTCGTCGCCCACTCGACGGACCGGGACGCCCTGCGTGAGGCGCTGGGCCAGGGGAGCGTGCGGTTCTACGTCGGCTTCGACCCGACGGCGCCCAGCCTGCACATGGGCCACCTGGTCCAGGTCCTGACCGCGAAGCGGCTCCAGGACGCCGGCCACACGCCGTACGCCCTCGTCGGCGGCGCCACCGGCATGATCGGCGATCCGAGGGACTCCGGCGAGCGCACCCTCAACTCGCTCGACACCGTCAAGGACTGGGTCGAGCGCGTACGCCGTCAGATCGAGCCGTTCCTGTCCTTCGAGGGCGCCAACGCCGCGACCATGGTCAACAACTACGACTGGACCGCGAGCCTCTCCACGATCGACTTCCTGCGCGACATCGGCAAGCACTTCCCGGTCAACCGGATGCTGGCCCGGGACGTCGTCAAGTCCCGGCTCGAGGCCGGGATCAGCTACACGGAGTTCAGCTACGTGCTGCTCCAGTCGATGGACTTCCTCAATCTCCACCGCGATCACGGGGTGACCCTGCAGTTCGGCGGTTCCGACCAGTGGGGCAACCTCACGGCCGGCGTCGAGCTGATCCGGCGCGCCGACGGTGGGCACGCGCACGCCATCGCGACGCCGTTGCTGACAAGGGCGGACGGGACCAAGTACGGCAAGACCGAGGGCGGCGCTCTGTGGCTGGACCCCGCGATGATGTCGCCCTACGCCTTCTACCAGTTCTGGCTCAACGTCGAGGACCAGAAGGTGGGCGAGCTGCTGCGCGTCTTCACGTTCCTCTCCCGTCCCGAGATCGAGGACCTCGAGGCCCAGACCGCCGAGAAGCCGTTCCTGCGGGCCGGGCAGAAGACGCTGGCCGAGCACGTGACGAGCCTGGTGCACGGGGCTGAGGAGACGGAGCGGATCAAGGCCGCGGCCGGGGCGCTGTTCGGCGGCGGGGACCTCACGGTCCTGAGCCCGGAGACCCTCGGTGCTGCCCTGCGCGAGGCCGGCTCCACCCGGGTCGCGTCGGGGAGCGACCTCCCCGGCGTCGTCGACCTGCTCGTCGAGACCGGGCTGGCCAAGAGCAAGGGGGAGGCCCGACGGACCATCGCCGAGGGCGGTGTCTACCTCAACAACGAGCGGGTCGAGGACCCCGACCTGGTGCCGAGCTCCGAGGACCTGATCGGGGGCACCTGGCTGGTGCTGCGGCGTGGCAAGAAGAACTTCGCCGGCGTCGAGGTCGGCTGAGTCCGGGGTGGACGGACGCTGGCTGGACTCCCTCGAGGACCGGGCGGCGGCCGTCCTTCCCGCCCCGGTCCTGGAGTACGTCCTCCAGGGAGCAGGAGGCGGAGTGACGGCGGCGGAGGCATCCGCGGCGTGGTCACGGGTGCGGTTCCTGCCGCACGTCCTCCGCGACGTCACGGACGTCGACCTGAGCTGCGAGCTGCTCGGCGGGTTGGCCGACGTCCCGTGGGGCATCGCCCCGTCGACCCTGCAGCGCGCGATCCATCCCGACGGCGAGCTGGCCATGGCCCGGGCAACTCGAGGCGCCGGCGGCGTGATGGTGGTCTCGAGCAACGCCGGCACCCCGTTCGCTGACATCGCCGGGACCGGGGTCCGCTGGTGGCTGCAGGCCTACCTGCCGACCGATCGCACGCTGGCAGTCGGGCTCCTCGCACGGGCGGTGGCGGCCGGCGCGGAAGCGGTGGTGCTGACGCTCGACACCCCCGTCGTCGGCAGCAAGCGCGCCGCCGGTGACGTCGTGTGGGACGTGGTCGACCCGGACCTGCTCCGGGTCAACTTCGATCCGGGGTACGCCGGCGCCCCGGGCAGCGACAAGGCCCCGGACCTGGGGCCGGCCGATGTGGAGTGGCTGGCGGGTCAGACCGGACTGCCGGTGGTGGCCAAGGGCGTGCTGCGCCCCGACGACGCCCTGCGGTGCGTCGAGGCCGGGGCGGCGGCGGTGTGGGTCTCCAACCACGGGGGCCGTCAGCTCGATCGGGCCGCCAGCACTGCCGACTGCCTCCCGGGGGTGGCGAGTGCGGTGGGGTCCGCAGCCCAGGTCTACGTCGACGGTGGGCTGCGGTCCGGTCTCGACATCCTGGCCGCCCTGGCGCTCGGCGCGGACGGGGTCTTCCTCGGACGGGGTCCGCTCCTGGCTCTGGCCGAGGGGGAGCCGGGTGTCACCCGGATGCACCAGCACCTGCGCACCGAGCTGGTCGAAGCGCTGCGGCTGGCCGGATGCAGGCGGCTGTCCGACACGCGCGACCTGGCCCTGCCCAGCCACCCGCACCCGCTCTGACCTGCGCAAACGTGGATGTGGTCCGGGTCACGACAAACCGATTTGGACTTGGGCGCGGGTTCCCCTACTGTTCTCCGAGTCGCCAGGGAGCGGCGGGAGACAAGATCGTCAACGATCGGGTCTCCGGCCCCGGGTAGACCACCTCTGGCTCACACCTTCATCGGGTGCCCGAGTGCGCGCCTCGAGCGGGTCTCGGAACTCCGGGAAGCAGTGCTGTGCCGGGAGTGAGGGAAGAATGAAGCCCCGAATTGCGGAGCAGAATTCAACCCGCTAACGTAGGACAAGCGCCGCAGGTAGTGCCGGGAAACTGGCTCGCCACGGATAGCGTCTGATCTTTGAGAACTCAACAGTGTGTCATAGTCGACGAATTAGTTTGTTTAGCCCCGTCGGCCTTGCTTGGCGTTCCTTTTTGGGGTGTTGGGTTTGGTTGATGGTTTCTTTGTTGATGAATGATTCTGGCGATAATGCTAGTTTTGTTTTTTGTCATGGATTTGGCTTTGTAGAGTTCTGCATCCTGGCTTTTTGGGTTGGGGTGTGGGTTTGTTTTTCTACGGAGAGTTTGATCCTGGCTCAGGACGAACGCTGGCGGCGTGCTTAACACATGCAAGTCGAGCGGAAAGGCCACTTCGGTGGTACTCGAGCGGCGAACGGGTGAGTAACACGTGAGTAATCTGCCCTTCACTTGGGGATAACCTCCGGAAACGGTGGCTAATACCCGATACGACCTCTGATCGCATGATCTGGTGGTGGAAAGTTTTTCGGTGGGGGATGTGCTCGCGGCCTATCAGCTTGTTGGTGGGGTAATGGCCTACCAAGGCTTCGACGGGTAGCCGGCCTGAGAGGGTGACCGGCCACACTGGGACTGAGACACGGCCCAGACTCCTACGGGAGGCAGCAGTGGGGAATATTGGACAATGGGCGAAAGCCTGATCCAGCAACGCCGCGTGAGGGATGACGGCCTTCGGGTTGTAAACCTCTTTCAGTAGGGACGAAGCGCAAGTGACGGTACCTACAGAAGAAGCACCGGCCAACTACGTGCCAGCAGCCGCGGTAATACGTAGGGTGCGAGCGTTGTCCGGAATTATTGGGCGTAAAGGGCTCGTAGGCGGTTTGTCGCGTCGGGAGTGAAAACACCGGGCTTAACTCGGTGCTTGCTTTCGATACGGGCAGACTAGAGGTATGCAGGGGAGAACGGAATTCCTGGTGTAGCGGTGAAATGCGCAGATATCAGGAGGAACACCGGTGGCGAAGGCGGTTCTCTGGGCATTACCTGACGCTGAGGAGCGAAAGTGTGGGGAGCGAACAGGATTAGATACCCTGGTAGTCCACACCGTAAACGTTGGGCGCTAGGTGTGGGGCCTATTCCATGGGTTCCGTGCCGCAGCTAACGCATTAAGCGCCCCGCCTGGGGAGTACGGCCGCAAGGCTAAAACTCAAAGGAATTGACGGGGGCCCGCACAAGCGGCGGAGCATGCGGATTAATTCGATGCAACGCGAAGAACCTTACCTGGGTTTGACATATGCCGGAAAGCCATAGAGATATGGCCCCTTTTGTCGGTATACAGGTGGTGCATGGCTGTCGTCAGCTCGTGTCGTGAGATGTTGGGTTAAGTCCCGCAACGAGCGCAACCCTCGTCCTATGTTGCCAGCACGCCCTTCGGGGTGGTGGGGACTCATAGGAGACTGCCGGGGTCAACTCGGAGGAAGGTGGGGATGACGTCAAGTCATCATGCCCCTTATGTCCAGGGCTTCACGCATGCTACAATGGCCGGTACAAAGGGCTGCGATGCTGTAAGGCGGAGCGAATCCCAAAAAGCCGGTCTCAGTTCGGATTGGGGTCTGCAACTCGACCCCATGAAGTCGGAGTCGCTAGTAATCGCAGATCAGCAACGCTGCGGTGAATACGTTCCCGGGCCTTGTACACACCGCCCGTCACGTCACGAAAGTCGGCAACACCCGAAGCCGGTGGCCTAACCCCTTGTGGGAGGGAGCCGTCGAAGGTGGGGCTGGCGATTGGGACGAAGTCGTAACAAGGTAGCCGTACCGGAAGGTGCGGCTGGATCACCTCCTTTCTAAGGAGCACACGCCCCGCGCGTCTGGCATCTGTCCAGGCGGCACTGGTGGTGTTCACTAGTGGAATCGTCGATGAAAGCTCTCTGTTGGGGGCGTGACTGTCTTAGTACTATCTGCTGGCTTTTGTTGGTGGGTGTGGAACGTGGTGGTCGTGTTTCTGGTGGATGGGTGTGGCACACTGTTGGGCCCTGAGAGATCAGGCATGCCTCCGTGATTGTTGCGGGGGTTTGTTTGTTTCTGCTCTGGTGGCCCTCCTTTGCTGCGTCTCGTCTGTTGGTCGGGTGGTGGGGTTGGTGGGGTTGTTGTTTGAGATCTGCATAGTGGACGCGAGCATCTTTGTAGCAATTGTTTTGTTGTGTATGTATAGACAAGCTATGAAGGGCACATGGTGGATGCCTTGGCATCAAGAGCCGATGAAGGACGTAGTAGCCTGCGATAAGCCCTGGGGAGTTGGCAAACGAGCTGTGATCCGGGGATTTCCGAATGGGGAAACCCAGCTGGAGTCATGTCCAGTTACCTGCGCCTGAATATATAGGGCGTGTGGAGGGAACGTGGGGAAGTGAAACATCTCAGTACCCACAGGAAGAGAAAACAACAGTGATTCCGAGAGTAGTGGCGAGCGAAATCGGATGAGGCTAAACCATGCACATGTGATACCCGGCAGGGGTTGTGTGTATGGGGTCGTGGGAGCACATGGTCAGGTCTGCCGGCCTGGCACACAGTAAGAAACCAGTCGTGAAGTTGAAGTCCATTGGAAAGTGGCGCCGTAGAGGGTGATAGCCCCGTAAGTGTCA
>CAWIAS010000004.1:0-103889 GCA_963834235.1 uncultured Actinomycetota bacterium | reverse complement strand
GGCAAATCGGTGACCGTGTTGTCTGCGCTCGGACTGACCCGCGCCCCGAACGCAACCTTTACAGGATCCGTCAGGTTCAACGGGACCGAGCTTCTCAGCGCTTCTGAAGCGCAACTCGATGAGGTTCGCGGCTCGCGTGTGTGCATGGTTTTTCAGGACCCCATGTCGGCTCTGAACCCCGTCCACCGTATCGCGTGCACCGTGTAGCGCTCGGCATGCGGCTTGATATTGCGCATGAACGCCTCGAGGTGGCCGCTAGTACCGTGCAGGAAGACGATCGTCTCGTCGCCGTGACCGGCCTGGAGCGAGCGGGTCGGTACGCCGCCAGCATCCACGGTCGAGAGCGAGAAGTCGAGACCGGCGAGCTCGGTCCAGATCGTGCGGGACAGTTCTTGGGTCATGTCGGAGCTCTCCTCGTCCGCGGCGTAATGCCGAGGGTGGTTACTGGTTGATGCGGTGGACCTGCGTGTTCACGCGGGCCAGCGGGTTGGGAACGATGCGCTGATGCGTCGCCAACCGGTGGCTGACGATCCGTCCGCCGCCGAGGACGGCGACCGCGGCGAGCACGATGGTGACGATCTTCATGGATGTCTCTTCCTGGATGGACGGGGTGTCAGCGGTGGTCGATGGCGCGCAGGAAGCCGTCGACGACGGCGTGGAAGGCACCGGGTCGCTCCTCCTGCAGGTGGTGCGACACGTGGTCCATGACGTGCAGGTTGCCCCGCTGCACCATGCGCGCCAGCATCATCGGGTAGTCGGGGGTCAGGAAGGCGTCCTCGCGACCCCACATGAACAGCGTCGGTGCCTCAATCCGGCCAAGACGCTCCGTCAGGTCCTGCCAGTCGCCGCGCGGCGAGTCCGACATCGCGGCCAGGCCGCGCTCGCCCTCGTCAAGGCTCTGCTCGAACCGCATGTCGAGGGTCTCCTCGGGCAGGCGGTCGGCGTCGAACCACTCGAGCGACGTGATGAGCTTGCGCATCTTGTCGCGGGTGGGGCCCTCACCGCCGTAGTAGACGTCGCGAGCCGTGCGGCCACGGTGTCCGCGCTCGGGGAGCGGGGCCAAGGGGCCGTAGAACACCGGCATGCTGCCCGTCACCACGAGCGACCGCACGCGGTCGGGGTAGAGGGCCGCGAGGTTGAGTGCGATCGTGCCGCCCCACGAGTTGCAGATGAAGTCGGCCTTCTCAATGCCCAGCTCGTCCATGAGGGCGATGGTCTTGGCCGCGTGGAAGTCCCACATGGGTCCCGTGATGAGGCACTTCTCGGACTGGCCGTACTGCAGGATGTCGACCATCATGCAGTGCCGGTCCTCGGTGAAGTACGGCGCGACGGGACCGAAGTCGCTCCACGCCGTGCAGCCGGGGCCACCTCCGTGCAAGAAGATCGTGTCGGGGCCCGAGCCGAGCTCGTAGTAGTGGTAGGTCACGCCGGCTACGGTCGAGAACCTGCTCTCGGGTGCTGGTCCCGCGGGGGGCGAGGTGAGCGCGGGCGAAGTGGTGTCGATCGTCATCGGGGTCCGCCCTGGGTCGTGGTCTTGGAGGGCTCGATCACGGCTACGGCCATGCCGGTCAGCCACTCGGGCATCTCGGAGTAGGCCAGCGCCTCGCCCGGCGCGAAGCCGAGGGCGGCGATCATCAGCATCCAGGTGCGCAGCTCCTGTCCGCCGTTGCCGGCACGCTCGGCGATCTGCTCGGAGGTCAGCTCGGCGTACTGGCGCATCTCCCCCTTCTCGAGGTCGGCGAGGAACTGTTCGTCGAAGTCAGGGAAGATTGTGGGCTGCGCCGAAACGATGATCTCCCGACGCCGGTCGTTGTAGCGCTCCCATTCGCCGCGCCCGTTGAGCCATGCGTCGACCAGGAACTCCTCGTCGTCGCCGTCCGGGTGGGTCCAGTCGCTGGGCCACGGAAGCTGGTGCGAGAGGCCGCCGGAGGCGATGACGACGACGCGCTGGTCGCCGCCGATCTCAGCGACCGCGCTGGTGATGTTGGCACCCAGCTCGGCAACGCGCGGCATCGTAGGGAGGGGTGCGGCGAACACGTTGACCACCAGCGGCACGACCATGGACAGTCACACGCGATTCAGTACCTGCTCGACGGCATCGACGTCCCGGTCGTTCCGCTGGTGGTCAACGTGTTCGCCGCCGCCCCTGCCGACGATGCCGCGAGTCGTCGAGCTGGGCGCCAACATCGCCGCGCGGTCGACCGAGATCGGAGGTGACCAGCCGCGTCGTCGTCGTCGCCTCGGGCGGGCTGTCGCACCAGCTGCCCGTGGCCCAGCGACTGGACCGACCCCGAGGGTGACGACGAGGAATTCCTGGTCGAGGCCTGGCTCAACGGTCGCGGTGAGTGGGAGCGCTACGACGAGCGGCGCCGCGAGATCATCGTGTCGGCCCAGCCCACGATCTTCCCGGACTTCGACGAGAAGTTCCTGGCCGACCTCGAGAAGGGCGACGATGCGCCAGTACGCCGAGCTGACCTCCGAGCAGATCGCCGAGCGTCGCCGGCAACGGCGGACAGGAGCTGCGCACCTGGATGCTCATGATCGCCGCCCTCGGCTTCGCCCCCGGCAAGGCACTGGCCTACTCCGCAGATGCCCGAGTGGCTGACCGGCATGGGTGTCGCCGTGATCGAGCCGCCGAGACCACGACGCAGGACGGATCCCGATGACGACCGACACCACCGAGCCCGCTGACCTCGCCGGCCGCGGGACCGGCGCCCGAGAGCAGATTCGCCACGCCGACGGCGTCGACCTACCACTACTACGACTCGGCTCCGGTCCCGACACCATCTTCCTGCACGGCGGTGGTCCCGGCTGCACTGCGTGGAGCGACTTCGGCCCGGTGGCACCGTACTTCGACCGCGACCGGCGCTGTCTGCTCGTCGACATCCTGCAGTACGGCCAGTCCGAGAAGTGCCTGCATCTCGGGTCCGATGTGGGACTTCCACGCTGCCAAGACGGTGGCGCTGATGGACGAGCTCGGCGTCGCGCAAGGCGGACTTCATCTGCAACTCGTGGGGCGGCACGATCGCGCTCAATCTCGCCGCGCTTTATCCCGATCGGGTGCGCTCGTTGGTAGTCACGGGCAGCATGCCCGTGTTCTACGGTCCGCTTGCCCCGCTGCCGGAGCGTGGCCACCGGGGCCGCACCGCTCGCGACGTCTACTACGGCGGTGAGGGCCCGACGCGCGACAAGATGCGTACGCTCATCACCCGCCTCGAGTGGTTCGACGCCGACCGGCTGCCCGAGGAGACCCTCGACATGCGGTACCAGCAGAGCCTCGACGACCGAGGAGCGTGAGCTGGCGGCGATGTCGGACTCCCCGCGCGGCGAGTGGCAGGACCTCACCGAGCAGCTGGGCCTAGTCGAGGCGCCGACTCTGTTCATGTGGGGACGCGAGGACGCGTTCCTGACCCCCGACTACCCGATGATGCTGGCCCGCATGGTCCAGCGCGGCAACCTGCACGTGATGGACCACGTGTCGCACCACCTGCAGGAAGAACGTCCCGGGCGCTTACCACGCCGTGGTCGACGGCTTCCTGCGCGCCGTCGACCATCCGCTGATCGACCCGACCAACCAGAACGGAGACAATCCATGAAGATCGTCACCATCCTGCTCGCCGCGGTCAGCCCGTCGTCGGCGCGCTGGCGGTCGTCGAGCCACCGGCTCGCCACGCACCAGCGCATCTGCTCCCAACCCGCTGGCCCGTCGTTAACACGCAGGTCACCGCATCAACCAGGACCGATCCATGCCCACGACGAGCATTACCGTCTATCCCGAACCTCGAGGAGACGAACTTCACATGACGCAAGCAACTGACCCGCACCATCTGGACCGAGCTGGCCGGCCTGGACTTCTCGCTCTCGCACCGTCGACGCCGGTGGCGTGCCGACCCGTTCGCTGCGGGCCGGACACGGCGACGAGACGATCGTCTTCCTGCACGGGACGAGCGGTCACCTCGAGGCGTTCATTCGCAACATCAAGCCGCACGCCGAGCGGTACACCGTGCACGCCATCGACATGCTGGGCCACGGCTACACCGGTAAGCCGGACTACCCGTACGAGATCCCGCGCTACCGCGACCACCTGCTGGCCTACCTCGACGCCGTCGGCATCGACAAGGCGCACATCGGCGGCGAGTCGCTTGGTGGCTGGGTCGGCGGTCGCGCCGCGATCGACAATCCGCGACCGTGTCGCCTCGCTGCAGCTGCTCTGCGCGGGCGGCACCGTGGCCAACCCTGAGGTCATGGAGCGCATCAGCACCAGCACCCGGCGCGCGGTCGAGACCGACGACGTCGAGCTGACTCGCAAGCGGATGCGCCTGCTGATGCACGACCCGGCCAACGCGACCGAAGAGCTCGTCGCGATCGCGCCACGAGATCTACCACCGTCCCGACTTCGTGCGCAACATCGACAATCTGCTGTCGCTGCAGGACATGGAGACCCGCCTGCGCAACCTCCTCGGTCCCGAGGACCTGGCGCAGATCACGGTGCCCACCCTGATTGTCTGGGGCCGTAACAACCCGTTCGGCGACGTCCCCGAGGCCAACGCGATGCACGCCAACATCCCGGGATCAGAGCTCGTGCTGTTCGACGACTGCGGCCACTGGCCGCAGCACGAGCAGGCAGACGCTTACAACCAGATCAGCCTTGATTTCCTCGCAAAGCACTCCAGCGCGTGACTGGCGGTGGCGGGCATCATGAACCGATCGAGGTCCGTGACGCCGGCTCCGCGTCAGGCGCATCCTTGGAAATCCATCGGAGCATCGGAGCACCGGTCCTCGTCGCGGCGGCGGGAACGGCCAGTGGACGGTGGCTGAACCGCCATGCAAGGGTGCGCGTCCTGGAGGACCAGCTGAACCTGGGCGCATTGCGTTCGAAGTTGGGCATCGGCTCCGGAAGTTCTCCACCGCCGGCGAACGGCCTGCGAAGGTGACCTGACTATCTGTGATGCGCCGACCTTCACGATCCGCGAGGAGAGACCCTGATGACCGCGACGACCAGCGAATTCGAGACGACGGTGGGGCAGGTCATGGCCCAGGTAACCCGTGAGCGCCTGGCGGAACTCATCGCCGGACTGGTCAACATCACCAGCCCTACCGGCGGAGAGGGCCCACTGGCAAGCTGGATAGTTGAGCGGCTCGCCGCCAACGGCGTTCAGATCCGATTGCAGCCGCTCGACGACCGCCAGGCGAATGCGTTGGCGATCCTTCCGGGCGGGGCAGGGCCGTCGCTGCTCCTCTACTCGCCCGTGGACACGTTCACCACCGGTTCCGCTGAGCTTGACGTCCCGTGGGCGGCACCCGTAGAACGTGCGGACATGGCCCCCCGCGCTGTATTCCACGGCGACCTCGTAGAGGGGCTCGCAGCCGGTAACCCCAAGGGCCACGCGGCGGTGATCATGGCCGTCGTGGAGGCCTTCACAGCTTCCGGCGTCAAGCCCCCGGGTGACGTACTCGCAGGGTTCGGTGCCGGCGGAATGCCTTCGTTCGCAGTCGAAGGGGCGGGCGTGCCCGGCCGCTTCAACACAGGTCACGGAGTGGGCGCGGCGTTCCTGCTAGAACGAGGCGGCACAACCGACTATGCAGTCATCGCGAAGCCGGGCTGGACCGTCTCTCATGAGGAGGTCGGGCTGGTATGGATCGACGTCGTTGTGCCAGGCCGACACTCCTATGTCGGCAGCCGCCACCGGATGCCATATTGCAACGCCGTCGCATTGGCTGGAGCCGTGGCTGGGAACCTAGAAACGTGGTTCGAATCTTATGCCGAACGACACGAGTGCGCGACAATGCGACCTCAAGGAATCGTGGCCGGCATACACGGGGGCTCAGACCGTCTGGCCGCTGCCACCCCGGCAGTCGCTCGGCTGCGGCTCGACGTACGGTTCACTACCGAGCAGACAGGGCCAGGTGTGGTCCGCGAGGTGCGGGCTGAGGTCGAGAGAATCTGCGCAGAACTCGGTATTGCGGGCGCGACGGTCGAGCAGGTTGCGTGCGTACCCGCAAGCCGCACCGACCCCTTCTCGCCCATCATCCGAGCGACCTCAGACGCCTTGGCAGTGGTATCGGGTGCCCCACACACGCCTGTTACTCAAAACAGTGGGGCAACCGACGCTAACATCCTGCGCATGCGGGGTGTCCCGACAGCGCGCGTGGGCATGCCCAAGGTCGCCCACGCACCCGACGATGGCGAGATCGATTTCACGAGGGGAATGAACCTAGCCGACCTTGGCCAGATGCAACGACTGGCAGAAGTGCTAGTGCGCACGGTTCTTGGGCTAGCGCACCACGAGGCCTCGCATCGAGTGGTGGACTGAGGTGAAGGCATCACCGCTGGAGCGGACGACAGGCTGACCTGGGCGAGTGCACTTGGCAGTGCGATGGCCACGACCCACGAGCATCACCGCCTGGGCAACGCTCGATCGACCAGATCGAGTGCGATGTCGATGATCATGTCCTCTTGGCCGCCAACGAGACCGCGTCGTCCGCACTCCATGAGCAACTCGCGCACTCCTACGCCGTGCTGCACTGCAGCGCGCTCGGCGTGTCGCAGGAAACTCGAGTAGACGCCGGCGTAGCCGAGGGTGAGTGTCTCGCGGTCGACCCTGACCGGCCGGTCTTGCAGCGGGCGGACGATATCGTCTGCTGCATCTTGAAGTGCAAACAGGTCGCAGCCGTGCTGCATGCCGGAGAGATTCGCGACCGCCACGAAAGCTTCTATCGGGCAGTTTCCCGCACCGGCGCCGTGCCCGGCGAGTGAAGCATCAACCCGATACGCACCATTCTCTACGGCAACCACCGAGTTGGCTACGGAGAGGGATAGATTCTCGTGTGCGTGGATGCCAATCTCCGTGGCCGGGTCGAGCACGTCGCGGTACGCACGGATGCGCTCGCGCACGTCTGTCATTGTCAACCGTCCCCCAGAGTCCGTGACATATACGCATTGAGCGCCGTACGACTCCATCAGCGCAGCCTGCTGGGCCAGTGCTTGGGGTGACGCTCGGTGCGACAACATCAGGAATCCCGACACATCCATGCCCAGACCGCGCGCGGCTGCGATGTGCTGGGCGGAGATGTCGGCCTCCGTGCAGTGGGTTGCGATACGAACCGAGCGAACCCCAAGAGCGTAGGCGGTGCCTAGCTCGCTAATGGTGCCGACCCCGGGTAGGAGCAGCGTGGTGAGGCGGGCATTTCGTAAAACTGAAGCGGCGGCCTCGATCCACTCCCAATCGCTGTGCGAGCCGGGCCCGTAATTGAGCGAGGATCCGGCCAAACCGTCGCCGTGAGCGATCTCGACGGCGTCGACGCCCGCTGCGTCGAGCGCCGCGACGATGGTAGCCACGTCGTCAGGACTGATGCGGTGACGAACCGCGTGCATGCCGTCACGCAGTGTGACGTCCTGAATGAAAATCGGCGTGGTCACGCCTTCACCTTTGCGACTGCGATGCGCTCCGCGACCTGGAGGGCAGCTGAGGTCATGATGTCAAGGTTGCCGGCGTAGGCCGGGAGATAGTGCGCCGCCCCCTCTACCTCGAGAAATACCGAAACCTGATGGGTGGGTCGAGTGAGGTTGTCCCGGTCGCTGTCGCCTTCATCGCCGACCAGCGTGCGCAGTGGTTGGTCACTAGGGATTTCGGTCATTTGTACCGGTTGCTTGAGCCGGTAGCCCGGGACATAGGCAGCGACGTCGGCCACCATCCCCTCCACCGAGGCGGTGATCTTCTCGCGAACGTCATCCTGAGGCGCCGAAATCGAGAGCTAGCACCGTGTCCCGCATGATCAGGGGCGGCTCGGCAGGATTGAGGATGATGATCGCCTTGCCCCGGCCCGCGCCGCCGACCGTGACGAGGGCTGCCGCAGTTGTCTCCGTGAATTCGTCGATATTCGCCCGGGTACCCGGCCCCGCCGACCGGCTGGCGATCGAGGCGACGATCTCGGCGTAGCGCACGGGCACAACTTGTGAGATCGCTGCCACGATTGGAATGGTTGCCTGACCTCCACACGTCACCATGTTTATGTTCGGTGCCGCGAGTTGCTCTGCGAGATTCACCGCCGGGACGACGTATGGCCCGAGGGCGGCCGGCGTCAGATCGATCAGCAGTTTCCCATGCTGTGTGAGCAACGCAGCATGTTTGATGTGCGCTTTGGCTGAGGTCGCATCGAAAACCAGT
Source organism: uncultured Actinomycetota bacterium (assembly GCA_963834235.1). GTDB lineage: Bacteria > Actinomycetota > Actinomycetes > Propionibacteriales > Nocardioidaceae > Nocardioides. The sequence continues at coordinate 95,721 of CAWIAS010000004.1, read as the reverse complement.
TCGATGTCGGCGAACCCGCGCATTGCCACGAGTCCTTCGATGCCCTTGTGAGTTGTGGCTACCCCCATTCGTCGGGCGCGGGCAAGCCCGTCGGATTGCGCGTCAATCCCAACCATCGCCCCCATCTCGAGGTGCTGGGAGGTGCGCAAAATCTTGATCATGAGGTCGGTCCCAATGTTTCCAGAACCGATGATGGCGACTTTCATGGGCGACACGTTCACTTCCTTTCGGCGCCACCTTGATCGAACAGCCAGCGATCTGGAACCCTCAGGGTCCATTCACCGATAACTTGGGCGGAGGAGCGCCCAAGCTCTGCCTGATGAACTCGGCGTAGATCCCCCGGCCGCACCCCGTCATCCACACGGAATGCTTGACGACTCAGCCGACCGCCCTCGTCATCAAGACGTGAGGGGCACATTGAACTCGGTGGAGCGCGGGCTATATGGACTCGGCTGAACCATTGCGAGCTCACCCTGCGTCACCGCGCGGGGGTGATGGCAGGCGACCAGCCGCCCGTCGGGATACTCCACCAGCGGCGGTTCACGCGTAGCGCAAAGATCGGTCGCGAAAGGACATCGCGGATGAAACCGACAGCCGTCAGGCGGATCGATCGGGCTGGGAGGTTCGCCCGTAAGAGCCAGGCGAGTGCGCGCGGCGTTGAGATCAGGATCCGGGATCGACACGGCGTCGAGAAGCGCGACCGTGTACGGATGCATTGGACGCTCCGTAAATGACGTCGACCGGGCCCGACTCAACGACCTTGCCGAGATACAACACCATCACGCGCTCCGCGACGTGCCGGATAACCGCCAGGTCGTGGGCAACGAACAAGAACGCGATGCCGGTGCGCTCCTGGATGTCTTGGAGAAGGTTCACGACCTGCGCCTGAATCGACACGTCAAGCGCCGAGACGGGCTCGTCGAGCACAACCACATCAGGCTCCATCGCGAGGGCCCGGGCTATGCCGATCCGCTGCCGCTGGCCACCTGAAAATTCGTGAGGAAACCGCAAAGCGTGCGTCGCGTCGAGACCCACGGCGTCAAGCAGTTCGGCAACCTTGCGCGGGTGCTCAGAGGCCGGTATGCCACGACGCCGCAGTGGGTCGGAGAGAGTGGCCCCGATCCGCCGCCGCGGATTGAGGGAACCCTGGGGATCCTGGAACACCATCTGCAGGCCGAGGCGTGCGGACCGCAGGTCGCCGGCCGCGCAACCCCGCCAGATCGACTCCGTTGAGGCTCACCGACCCTGACGTCGGCTTGCGCAGTTGTGCCACTGAACGCAGTAGCGTGGTCTTGCCGCAGCCCGACTCGCCGACAACGCCGAGCGTCTCGCCGGCCCGCAGTGAGAACGAGATGTCGTCGACAGCATGAACCCACATCTTGGTGCCCAGGGCGTCGGCTTAGTCTGTGGGGATGTGCACGACCAGGTGCTCGATCTCCAGAACGACGTCCTGCTCGGCTGTTCGACTCGTCGGCGTCTAGCTGGGATCTGGGCCTCGTCAACGCACGCGTCCCTCCCAGTCTCGGTCGGCACCAGACGAATGTCGCCGATCGATCCCGCGACGAGCGACCTTTCTCTCACGGGTGAGCCAGCACCGATCTCGGTGATGGGGTGATGATGGGTCTGAGGCCACCAACGGTGGCGCCTCGAGGCAAGCGTCGTGCGCATGAGGGCAACGTGGTCGCAGGGCACATCCGGTCGGCGTCTCCGCAGGTGACGGTGGCGCTCCGGGAATAGCCGACAAGCCGTCGCCGCTTGGGCGAGTCCAGCCGGGGCACCGAGCCGAGCAGGCCCCAAGTGTAGGGATGGTCGGGGTCGTAGAAGACGTCGCGCGCTGTGCCTTCCTCGACGACCTTGCCGGCGTACATCACCGTCACGCGGTCGGCAACCTCGGCGACAACGCCCAAGTCGTGAGTGACAAGCAGCAGGCTCGTTCCCTGCTCGTCGCACAGCGCCCGCAGGTAGCCCAGCACTTGGGCTTGCACGGTGACGTCGAGCGCGGTCGTTGGCTCGTCCGCAATGATTAGCTCAGGTGACGTCGACAGCGCCATTGCGATCATGACTCGCTGCCTCATGCCCCCGAGAACTGGTGCGGATAGTCACGTGCTCGCTGCTCAGCGTGTGGGATTCCGACCCCGTTCAAGAGCGTGACGGCTCGGGTCCGGGCCGCGCGGGTCGAAACGCGTTCGTGCGCTTGTATCTGCTCGACGATCTGGTCCTGGACACGGTGGACGGGATTCAGAGCCGACATGGGGTCCTGGAACACCATGCACACACGCGAGCCTCGAACATCGTCGAGTTGGGCCTCAGAAGCGCTGAGAAGCTCGGTCCCGTTGAACCTGACCGAGCCTGTGAAGGTCGCGTTCGGGGCGCGCGTCAGTCCGAGCGCGGATAAGCACGGTCACCGACTTGCCCGGAACCGGACTCGCCTACCAGTGCGACCGCCTCACCCGGTGCGACGTGCAGCGAGACATCGTCAACGGCCCGCACCGGTCCGCGCTCGGTGGCGAAGGTGACGCTCAGCGAGTCGATGCTCAGCAAGGACGGCTGCTCACTTGGGACTCACCGTGATCCGGGGTCGAGAAGCATGCTGACGACGTCGGCGACCACGCCTGCGATGACGACGAAGAACGACGCGAACATGACGATGACCAGTAGGGGCGCCACGTCTAGCGCCGCGATCGAGATGGCGGCGAACTGGCCGACTCCGTGAAGACTAAACACGGTCTCGACGAGGATGGCGCCCCCTCCGATCGTCACTGCGAAATCGAGCGCCCAAAGGGAGAAGATCGGCATGATCGCATTGCGGAGTACATGTCGAAAGAGTACGCGTCGACCGCCCACACCTTTCGCCTTGGCCGTTCGCACGAACCCGTCGTTCATTCGGTCCAATATCTCGGATCGCAGTAGCCGTGAATAGATCCCTACCGCGAGGATCGAGAGGCTGAACCAGGGCAGGATCATGTGAGCGAACCAGTCCGCTGGATTCTCGGTCAGCGGTACATAACCGCCGTTGGGAAAAATGGGAACCTTGTAGGCGAAGAAGTACAGCAGCATCGCGGCTACGAAGAAGACCGGGAGCGATACCCCGGTCAGCGCGAGCACGGTGATCAGCCGGTCAAGCAGCTTTGCCTGCTCGCGTGGCGGCCAAGAGCCCCAAGCAACACTCCGAAAAACAGCCAGCAGAACCCGGCGCCGAGGGCTAGCGAGATCGTCGGCCCAAGTGACGAGACAAGTTGATCTAAGGACGTTGGTTCGCTGGGTGTACGACACTACATTGCCGGTGAAGATCGCCTTCATGGTCTGCAGGTACTGGACGGGCAGTGAACGGTCGAACCCGTACTCGGCACGGACCTGAGCCACGACCTCGGGCGAGGCCGAACGGCCAGCAAGACGCAGCGCCGGGTCTCCGTTCGGAATTGCCTGGAAAATGAGAAAAGTCAGAACAGACACCGCGAACATCACCAGCAGTGCGCCGCCGCACCTCCGCAAGACAAAGCCGAGCATCATTTCACCTTCACCTTCACCTGGCGGTGCGGGTCGAGGGCGTCCCGGACGCCGTCACCGAGCACATTGATCGACAGTGCAGTCAGAGCCACGAAAATGCCGGGCACGACGGTGAGCTGAATAGCGCCGGGAAGTAGACGGATGCCGTCGCCCATCATGGTCCCCCAGGAAGGATCTGGCGGCTGCACTCCGGCGCCGAGAAACGACAGACTCGACTCGAGCAGGATTGACTGCGCCAAGAGGAGCGGGACGAAAATGATCACGGTCGGCAACACATTCGGCAGTACATCGCGCATCAGGATCTCGCGCCGTCGACCATCCCTGCATGCGGGCGGCGTCGACGTATTCGCGGTCCCGCAGCGCCATGGTCTGTGCGCGCACGACGCGACCCAGGTATGGGATGTAGACAATTCCGATGATGAATGCAGGCACCAGCAGTGAGCCACCTTCAATGACCGTGAATCCGAGGTCGAGTCCACTGACTGAGATTGTCGTCCCGAGAGCGATGCCGAACAGCAGCACCGGGTAGGCCCAGATCACGTCGAACAGTCGTCCTACCACTCCGTCGACGGCGCCGCGGAGATAGCCAGAGACGAGCCCTAGCACTGTCCCTAGGACGACCGTCAGCACCACCGCGACGAAACCGATCGTCAGGGAGCTGCGACCGCCGTAAAGAAGTCGCACCGCCACGTCGCGGCCGTTCTGGTCGGCGCCCAGAAAGAACTCCTTGCTCCAGGTCGGGCCGATCGGCAGCCCTTGCGCTGAGACGACGTCTCGTGCTCCTCGCCTCGGACATGAGATCGTGTCATCGATATGGTTCTCGTTCGGCCCCGTGCCTGCTACGTGGGTCGGCATACAACGGTGCCAAGAAGCAAAGCACCACGATCGCCAGGAACACGCAGCCGAGGAACAGTGGCAGCCGCTGTCGCCGCATCCTGCCGGACGAAGTCGCCCACCGGCGACGGCGGGCGATCGGCCTCCCGGTGCCGGCGGAGGAAGGTACTGTGATCTCCCTCCGCCGGTCCGGGAGTGGTGTCGTTGGAGGTCATCGACACATTACTTCAGCTCCATCATGGACCAGTCGTTGGCGAAGTTGGCGTGGAACACGTCCGGGTCGAAGACGAGCCGATCCGAGTAGAACTGCGGGTAGGACGCTACGCCAAACGTCGCATGGTAGGCCTGCTCGGTTGCGTACTCGTCGAGTTCCTGCCACTTCGTGACCGTCGCGGGGTCGGTGATTGGCTCCATCGCCAGTTCGGCGATGGCATCGGCGATCTTTGGGTCCTTGGCCCGAGCGAGGTTGTAGGCGTTGGTGGGCGTCGCGGACTTCGGGTCCAATGCGATGTAGAGAGAGTACGGGTCGGCGAAGCCTGCTTCGAAGCTGGCCGTGCCGATCTGCGCCTCGGTCTCTTGATTGCCCACCGTCGTGTAGTACACGCTGTCGGACAGTGTCTTCACCTCGGCGTCGAACCCGATCTCGTCCAGGACGCTTGCGAGGTACTCGACCCACTCCCGTCGGGGACTGCGCTGCTGGCCCCAGACGGTCACGGAGGTCCCTGCTGCTCCGGACTCCTCGACGAGCTGCTTTGCCTCGTCGAGCCTGGGCTCGCCCAGCAGAGTCCTCCCACGGGCACGCTTCGCTCGAGTGCCCGGGAAAGTTCTCCGGCAGGAAGTAGCACTCCGGCGTGAGCTGGCCACTGCTCAACCTCTGCAGAGCCGGACGGCTGATCGCCATTGCGACCGCCTGCCTGACCTCGAGCTTGTCGAATGGCGCGACTTCAGTGTTCATCCAGAAGTAGAAGACGCTGTTGCTCGGCATCAAGCGCGAAGCGACCCTCAGCCCCTGAGCGTCGATCTGCGTCATCAGACCAGGGGGAAGGGTGTCATGGGCATCGAAGACGTCCGCAGTGTTGTCGAGCACCGAGGTCGCGGCCGTCTGGTTGTTCGAGGTGACTTCGAAAGTGATCTTGTCCAGCGAGCCAGTCGGAATCTCTGGGATCTCCAGCTCGGCGAACGAGTCCACCTTGGACAAGGCATACGACTCCGTGGGGTCGTCCGCGTCCGTCAGCTGGTAGGGCCCGACGCCGGGAGCAGTGATGTCAGCCTCCATCGGCGTGGAGCGGCGGCACGAATCCCAGCGAAGGCAGTCCCAACACGCTGGTCAGCGCTCCGTAGGGCTGGGAGAGCTTGATAGTCACAGTGCCAGCGGCGTCGTCAACGGTGAGCCCGGAGATGGTGTCAGCCTTGCCCTCGTCGAATTCGGGAGCGCCCTCGATTGCGTTCAGGTAGGCCTTGCCGGACCAGTCAAGCTTGAAGACACGCTCCACAGTGTGGACGAAGTCGCTCGCCTTAACCTCTGTGCCGTCCGAGTAGGTCAGCCCCTTCCGCAGCGTGAAGGTGTATTCGAGGTCGTCATCAGAGACAGTCGGCATCTCTTCGGCCAGAGCGGGAATCAATTCGTAGCCCGCCGGTCCTGGCTCATGCCGGTAGCTAAGCAGACCGAGGTGCGTCAACCAGTTGACCGAGGTGCTTTGCACGTTGTTGCCGATACTGGTGTCCAGCGAGTCAGGCGTCGTGCCGAGGAGAACGGTGATCTCGCCTCCCTCCCTTCCGCCCGAATCGTTCGACGTGTCCCCGCCGCACCCGGCTAATGCCATCGCCAGAGTGGTCGCTACTGTCACTGCAGCAACGACCGGCCGCTTCCTCAGATGCATGATGTTCCCTTCGTTTGTGCATTGATATCGAGGCGGCGCCGGAGAACGCCAGAATTGGGTCCTTGCCCGATCGGGGTTCACTTCCGCTGTTTCGAACGGGTGGCAAGATGGTCGCGTCTTGTACACCGTCCTCCAACACCGGCGGTTCGGTCAGTGGACCTTCCTCACTTCCGCGGTCGAGTAGCCGGGGCCGGCCTTCCTGCACAGCAGTCCGTCGTCCGGAAGAAGCGCCTCCACAGCGGGGCGGCTCAGGCATTGATTGCCAGGTCCAAGGCAGACAGGTCCACTAGGTGGCCGCCCAAGAGGACGTGCTCCACAGCGGCGATATTTCCAGCATCGACTGTGGGGTCCGCACCCAGCACGACCAGGTCTGCTATCGATCCTGGGGCGATGGTGCCCAGTTCTGTCCCTCGGCCCAAGGCAAGCGCGCCGTGGTGTGTGGCACTGCGGATGATCTCCCAGGAGGATAGTCCCGCGGATCGCAGCAGTTCCAGCTCGCGGTGGAAGTCAGGGCCGAACGACAGGTCGGTACCCGTCGCGACCACGGCACCTGCGGCGCTGAGACGCCGGAGATTCTCCTGGGCGATGGGGGTCATCACGCGCATCCAATCTGTCCAAGGCAGCGTGAGCGCAGTCGCGCAGGGGCTTGGTACAGGTGGCCGCTCCGTCTCCGGATCACCGCAGTACGCGTACATCCCCCGCCGGAGGAACTGCGGGTCGTCGATCAGCCGGAAGTAGCGTTCACCGATGGCTAGCGTGCTGACAACTGGAACGCCGAGCTCGGCCACGAGGGCCACGAACTCGTCGGTCACCGGTGATTGAATCACTGGGTGAGCGAGCACGTCGGCACCGCAGGCGAGAGCCTCTCTGGCTCGCAACTCGCTCGATGCGTGCACGATCGCCCGCTTGCCGGCGTGGTGAATTCCGTCGATTAGCCGCCGGAGCATCGGCGTGCTCACGATCGTGATGAGGGGCCTTACGCCCCAATTATGCTCATCGTAGGCAATCTTGACGAGGTCGGAATCGTCGGTCAGGTGGTCGGCCAGCAGCTCATCTACATCTGTGTCGTCGTCGACGAAACGACCGATCTCCGCACCGTGGCCCTCGACCGAGGTGAGCATGCGACCGGTGCAGTGAATCCTGGGAGACACCAGCGAACCTTCAAGTCCCCATCGCCTCAGGCTGTAGATCACATCCGGGATGTTCCCTGCGTCGTAGAGCGAGGTCACACCGCAGCGCAGGAATGAGTGAAGCGTGCGGCCATATGCGGCTAGGACTGCTTGGTCGGGCACATCGGCATCCCACCCGGGCAGGCCGCGAGTACCGAAGTGGCCGTCTCGACTCTTCAGGTGCACGTGAGCGTCCACCATTCCTGGCATGACATACTTACCCGTGCAGTCGAGAGTCTGCGCTGTGGTCGCGTCATAGCCACTGCTCGGCTCAACGATTCGCCCATCCGCCACGAACAACGACCTCGGTTCACTGACGGTTCGCGCAACCGGATCGACCACGCGGGCTCCAGTGAGATTGAGCGGAGCGGGACCTGGCGCCTGAGATGAAGTCACAGCATTCCTTCATGGAGAGTGGGTGGGATTGCGCGTCGGGGTGAGCTACTCGCGAGGCGGTGTGCAAACAACGATGAAGGTGACGCCCTGCACCCCCACCTTGTGGTGGAAAGTCACTCCCGGCGCGAAATAGAGTGCGGACCCTTGGCGGAGCTGGTGCTCATGACCGTCAAACGTGACGGTCATGTCGCCCTCCAAGATGTACAGAACCTCCTCATCGCTGCAGTCGGAGTTCAGCCTCTCGTGACCGCCATCGAAGTGCGTAACGTGGAAGGAAAAGCCTTTGGCGCCCGCTGACTTGCCGGTGACGATCCGGCGGATCTGCTCGCGGCCTTCCTCCTGAATCAACGCGGGAGTGTCGTAAATGTTGAAAACTTGGATAGATTCGTTACTCATAAAGGGTTAGCTCCTTCAGTGGATGGCTTACAGAATGTTGTGAGGTGGGAGGGCGCGGCCGTGACGGAAGCGGTTGGGGTCCAAGACCCCAATGTCAACCGCTGCGCAATCGCCAGTGATCAAGAGGTCGGCTGCCGACGCTCCTGCTCCGAGCGATTGCATAATCCCCGAGCCGAAGAATCCGCAGTGGAGGAAAAGGTTCGCGACATCCTCGTCAAAGCCAATCAACGGGTACGCGTCTGGTGTGCGGTCCAGGATGCCGTACACCCCACTGCTAGGTCGTTGGCCCTTGAGTCCCGGCACCCGATCAGTGAGCCGCGACCAGTTAGAGACCGCGTTGTCCCAGTGGACGCCCTCCTTGGCCTCGGCGAAGACCTGGCCTTCCTCAGAAAAACCCACCATGATGCCCGTCCCGTCACCTCGAAATGCGAAACGATCGCCGAGGTCAAAGGTGAAGGGATACGGCCGCGACGCTTGCGGCACTTGATCTACGAGGAACCGCTGCGACGTGCGAGTCGTCAGGGGCAACTCGAGTCCGGCGGAGCGGGCAATGTCTATCGACCCCGCACCCGAAGCGAGGACCACGGTTCCGGGGTGGATTGTGCCCGCGCTGGTCCGAACCGAGGTCACCACGCCGCTGGGAGACAGCTCAATGGACAGAACCTGAACGCCGGACATCAGTTGGGCGCCGTGTTGCCGCGCGCCTTGAGCCATCGCCCCGGTCAGTTGCAAGGGTTCCACGAACCCGTCGTGCGGGCTCCAGATCACTGAGGAGACGCCCCTCAGATTCAGCCAAGGAAACTCCGCTGCCGCCTCCTTGCTCGACAGGAGGCCGGCCGTCGCCGGTGCTAGCTCGTCGACGAATTGAAGGACCCGTGCGGCTTCGGCCTCGTGCTCGTCACCGTGCAGGAGGTAGAGGTACCCGACCTGCCGCAGGAGCGGGTCACACTGGACTTGTGCCTCCAGTTCACTCAAGAGCTCGAACGAGCGCAGGGTGATCTCGACTCCTACACGTTCGGAAAAGATTCGCCGGAAGCCGCCACCCGACTTGTTGCTCGCTCCCGTGCCAAAGGCCCGACGGTCCAGCAGTAACACGCTTCCGACGTTTCGCTTGGCCAAGTGGTACGCGACAGAGAGTCCTGCAGCACCGCCACCGATAACGAGGAAATCGCACGACGTTGGCAGGAATTGTTCACTTCCGTCTTCGGGCATTCGCGCGTCCGTTCTCTCGTAGTCGTGCGCCGGCAGGCCCGCCTTAGCCATGGCCGCGCTCTGCCGGAGCCTGCCGAGCAGGACGCGGGGGTGTCGAGTGCAACGGTCCGCTCTGCGGACTGTGATTGCTATATGTCGTCGTTGCTGCGTCACCGAACCTTGTTGCTGTGGGACCACTGACCGGACTGTTCGTCGTGCAGTGGCGTAAGTCGCGCTCCTACCATTCTGATCATGAAGATGAAGGTTCACGAAGCAGTCGCCCGCACCCTCGTCGCTTGTGGCAGCCCCACAGTCTTCGGCATCCTCGGGGACGGCAACATGCAGTACTGCGCTGGCTACATGTCTTTGGGCGGACGATTCGTCGGAACGATCCATGAGGGCAATGCCGTCTCGATGGCTGACGGCTATTGCGCGCGAGTCGGACCGCGTGGCCGTCGTGAGCGTGACGCACGGTCCTGCGGTAACCAATACCGCCACGGCTCTCACCGAAGCGGTGCGCGCTGGATCCCCTTTGTTGCTCCTGACGGGCGACACACCACCCATTCGAGATTTCGTGCAGCGGCTCGACCTGAGCACCGTCGCCGCCCTGACCGGCGCCGAGCACCGACGCGTGCTCCTGGCCGAGCACGTGGTGGACGACGTTGTGCAGGGCCCTGCGACACGTCAGCAACTCGGAGTCCCGATGATCCTGGACATCCCTTACCGTCTCCTGAATCAAGACGTCGACTACGAAGCTCCGCGAAGCAGCGCCTTGGTGAACAACAGCGACGCAGCGCCGACGCCCGACATCCGAGCAACTCGACCGTGCCGTGGGCATCCTGGCATCCGCTCGACGACCCGTCGTCCTCGCTGGCGCCGGCGCTTTGCGATCGGGGGCGCGTAACGAATTGGTGGCGCTTGGCGCGACGTCTGGGCGCTCCTCTCGCGACCTCGTTGCTGGCCAAGGACCTCTTCGCGGGCGAGCCCGAGGACCTGGGTGTCTGCGGCTCCGTCAGTCACGACATCGCCATCGAAACCATCGCCGCAGCAGACTGTCTCGTCGTATTCGGTGCGAGCCTCAACGACTACACAGCAGCCCATGGCGACCTGCTGCGCGGTAAAGCCGTCATCCACTGCGACCTGGCGGCTCAGGCGATCGGTCGCTACTTTGCTGTCGACGCGGCCCTGGTCGGTGACGCGGGCAAGACCGCTCGGGCGATCCTAGAGATGCTCGACGCGGCCGAGATCGCACCGACCAGCCGCGGCGTCACCGACGTCGTACGGGCGCCTAGCGGCCCGCGACCCGCGCAGCCGACTTCGTCGCCGATCCGCGATCCGGAGTGGTCGACATGCGCAGTGCGGTGATCGCCCTGGACGAGATCCTTCCCGACAGTCGTTCCGTCGTCACCGATGTGGGCCGGTTCATGCAGGCACCGTGGAAGTACCTTCACGTGGGCGGTCAGGGGCGCTTCCACCACACGATCAACTTCGGCTCGATAGGACTAGGCCTTGCCTACTGCAATCGGAGTCGCTCTTGGTGGTAGGGCCGAGGTAACGGTCGCGGTCGCCGGCGACGGCGGCGTCGCGATGGCCTACATGGAACTGGCGACCGCCGTACGTGAGCATGCTCCGCTCGTGGTCGTGGTACTGAACGACGGCTGCTACGGCGCTGAGTACACGAAGCTCGCAGACGCCGGTCTCGACCCGACCTACTCCTTGCTTGCCGGGATGGCCCGACTGCGCGGCCGTCGCGCGAAGTCTCGGGTGCGAGTCCGTCACCGTCACGAGCGAGACCGAGCTGGAGGCCGCGGTCGGCCTGATCGACGAGGGGGTCTGCCCCTCGTCATCGACGTGCGGGCCGACCCTACCGTCGATGTCGGGGTTCTCCGATAGTCGTAGAGGGCCCGACCCCGGTCCGCCGGTGCGGCAACCTACTTGACGTCGGTCGCTCGATCTGCGGCCGCCATCAGCTGGCTCGAGAACCGGGCGATGTCGGCTCGGTAAGTTGGCGCGGTGATAGAGAGCGACGCCAAGAGAAGCCCACTCGTGCCGAATAGAGGCACCGCGACTGAGCAATACCCCGCCGTGGTCTCCTCTCGCTCAACGGCGTAGCCGCGGCAGCGCACTTCCTCCACCTGGTCGCGCAAGACCGCAGGAATCACGGTGGTGGCCGGCGTCACCCGCGACGGACCCTGCGTCACCACTTCCTCCAAGAGGCCCGCTGGACCGTAGGCTAGGAACACCTTTCCCGTGGCCGTACAGTGCACCGGCAGCCGCCCCGCGATTCGCGATGGGCGCGCTGCCTGCTGGCTACCCACGATCTTCTCGAGGTAGAGGACGTCAAGGCCATCGAGCACGGCGAGGTGAACCGTCTCCTTGGTCGAGTGGTGTAGTCCCTCCATCGTTGGGCGCACGGCATCTCGGAGCACCCGGAAGCGAGGCACCCGGCTGCCCAGCTCGAATGCACGCATTCCCAGTCGATACTCGAACCCGGACCGCTCGAGCATGCCCCAATCGACGAGCTCCTGGGCAAGCCGGTAGACCGACGCCTTCGGAATGCCGGTCCGCTCGGCCAATTGGGTCAATGACATGCCCTGATCCTCGATGCGGAACGACTCAAGAATCAGACGAGCCTTGCCGAGTACGCTGTTGGCGCCCTCACCTAGTCCGGTCCCGTAGGCACGCGCTCGCTTCTTCGTCATCTCTCACCTTCGGCCCACTCGTCCAAGCATCACTGTTCAAGCCAGGACTACACAGAGTTTACGCTTGAGCATGTGCTCAGACCGCGACGACCCGTGACGGGACTACGCTAGCCGTCCGCAACGCCGGCCCGTCGGGCGTGGGCCGTCGATCGCACTGCCACTTCACGCGCGCGAGAGCCCTATCAGCCCCATTGTGGCGGCGGCAGCCGCGCAGGCCTTCAACACGCGCGCGTTATCAGGCGCCATGCCCACGGTAATTCTGGCCCCTAAAGGCCCGAGCGGACGGATCGCAATCTGGGCGGCCTCGCACTGACGAACGATTTCCTGGCCCTGAGCTCCGTCTATCCACAGGAAGTTGGCGTGGCTGGGAGCGACATCGAAACCCATTTCAACCAGCGCCTCACTCATTCGATCCCGCTCGACGAGGAGTTGTGAAATTCCAGCGAAGATCTTCGCCTCGGAAGCAAGGGCTCCAAGCGCGGCGGCCTCTGCAACTCCGTTGACTGAGAACGGCAGCTGGCACTTGCGCATAGCGGACGCGATAGCCGGGGACGTGAATCCGTATCCGACCCGAACGGCCGCCAGTCCGTAGGCCTTGGAGAAGGTGCGCAACACCAGGACATTGGGGAACTCCTGCAACAGCTCGACGGCAGACTCGCCGAGTTCACCACCAGTGAACTCGAAGTAGGCCTCGTCGATCAGGACCAAAATGTCTCTCGGAACCGCCGGCAGCACCCTACGGATCTCGTCAAAAGGGACACCAGTGCCGGTGGGGTTGTTGGGGTTGCAGATGATGAACATGCGGGTACGGTCGGAAATGGCCGCCACCATGGCCTCGAGATCATGGCCTGATCCCTTCAGCGGGACCGGCACCGGGACGCCGCCGTTGAGTCGAGTCATGATCTCGTAGTCGGGGAAAGACGGCGCTGCGTAGACGACCTCGTCGCCGGGTTGGACAACAGCTGCAGCCGCTTGCCGCGCAACTTCGACCCCACCAGCGCCCACGACCACGCGGTCTACAGGAACGCCGTACTTGCTGGCTAAGGCACCCCGAAGATCCGCGGACGACATTGACGGATAGCGGTTCAGGATGGCCAACGCCGTCGAAACCTGCTCGAAGATCTCGTCGCTGGGCGTCCAGGGGGCCTCGTTCGACGAGAGCTGAGCCACTCCAGCCGACTCGAGTTCCGTCGGGGACGCCTGTCGGCCGGGCTGGTACTCCGGAATCGCGTCCAGGTCGGGCCTCACGATGACCATGCAGCCTCCTCGATCGACTCGGAACCCTCACGGCTCCGACGTTCCCATATCGTCGGAGCAGCACCCTCGGCAAACAACGACTTCGGTCCGTTCAACGGACTCATGCACAGGCGTCTCGCTCAGCGATCCCCCACGATTGGAAGAGGAGCAACCGAGGGGAAGTGTGTGCGTCATGCAAAGCAACTCGCGTGCCTGCGCCGAGAATACCGCTAGCGTGGCGGTCACCGCAGCGGGCGCTCGCCTTGCAGCGGCCGCTCGCGCGGGGGTGCCATGTGCCCCAGTGCGCGATCTCATCGGGCGCGAGGACCTCGACGCGGCTTACGCCGTACAAGCACTTCTGGTTGCCGAGCGGATCGCGAAAGGCGCCAACATCGTCGGTCGCAAGATCGGTTGCACGTCTCCGGCTGTTCAAGCCCAGCTCGGGGTGGACCAACCGGACTTCGGCGTCCTGTTCAAGGACATGCAATATCTCGACGGCGCGTCCCTGCCTGCTGACGCCGTGCTCCAGCCGCGTGTGGAAGCCGAGCTCGCATTCGTGCTGGCCGACGACTTGGCTGACGGTGTGCTCGATGAAGAACGAGTCAGGGGAGCCATCGAGTACGCAGTCGCCGCGATCGAGATCTGCGGCAGCCGCATCCAGAATTGGGACATCGCGATCGGTGACACGGTGGCCGACAACGCTTCTGGTGGCGCCTTCGTACTAGGCACCCAACGAGTCGGTCTCGAGCAATTCGAGCCGCGTGACGTGATGATGACGATGCAGATCAACGGACGCGAGGTGGCCACCGGGTCGGGGGCTGCGTGCTTGGGTGATCCACTTACCGCCGTGGCCTGGTTAGCGCGGCGGGTGAGGGACCTCGGCCGTCCCCTTCGGCGCGGCGAAATCGTTCTATCTGGGGCACTGGGTCCTATGCGTGCTATCACCCCCGGCGACCGCGTGGCCGCTGCGGTCACGGGCCTCGGATCCGTCTCGTTCACTTCGAGTGGGGACGCGACTTGAAACGAACCACGGGCGTGAGCCCCCTGCTCGTATGGAAAGCTCGGCATACTCCGCTCACCCCCCGCCTACTTGGTGCGGCCCCGGTGGCGGGGCATGGCCGACGCTCGCCTCTATGTGCGGAGGCTTGACGTGCGACTCCTGGTGGCCGTCGACAAGTATCGCGGGACTGCGACGCAGGCCGCCCTCAGCAACGCAATAGCCGAGGTTGCGAGAGAGTTCGACATCGAGCCGCTGGTGTACGCCACGGCCGACGGTGGCGAGGGCATGCTCGACGTGTTTGGTGGCGCGAACCGGGTCGCCACCGTGACCGGGCCACTTGGTCAACCCGTGGACGCGCAGTGGCATTACGACGGCACGACTGGCATCGCGATCATCGAAAGCGCGCTCGCCTCTGGACTGCAGCTGATCGGTGGCACTGCTCACAATGATCCTTGGAAGGCAACCTCGCGCGGTACGGGCGAACTGGTGTTGTCAGCGCGTGCCGAAGGCGCCCGATCGATCATCGTCGGTCTCGGCGGGTCCGCATGCACCGATGGTGGCCGCGGAGCGGTCGACGTGATCTCTCCCGCGTTGGTTACAGACCCCCATCTTGGGAAGGTCATCACAGCCTGCGTCGATGTGTCGACGAGGTACCTGGATGCCGCCACGGTGTTCGGACCGCAAAAGGGAGCCGATGGCCAGATGGTTCGCCGGTTGACTGACCGACTTCACGCCGAACGAGATCGCCTCATCGCAAGGTTTGGAGTTGACCCTGAACTGTTCTCAGGGTCGGGTTCGGCCGGCGGAATTGGCGGGGGGCTAGCCGCCCTCGGGGCGACGATCACCTCGGGTTTTGAGTACGTCGCCCATCGGACGGGTCTCGCACGCGGTATCGCCGGCGCCGATCTGGTCATCACCGGCGAGGGGCGCTTTGACGCCACGTCACTGACAGGCAAAGTTGTTGGCGGGGTTGCCGCCATGGCTCGCGAGCTGGATGTTGACGTGGTGGCCATCGTCGGGGACCTTGATCATTCGGTCGCGGCACCGTTCCCGATCCTCTCGCTGGTCGCGCGTTACGGACGACACCACGCCCTCCACGACACCCTCGCGTCCGTGCGCAGGGCCACAGCAGAAGTGCTTGCCTCGAGGACAGCGGAGGCCGAGGATGTCAGCGCCCCCATTCACATCCTCCCGCCTATTGACCTGTCGAGCGGACCGGTATCCGGGGGAAACCAATGAGCCTCAGGATTGGCTGCATCGCAGACGACTTCACGGGAGCAACGGATGTCGCGAATGCACTCGTGCTCGCCGGAATGCGCGTGGTGCAGACGATCGGGGTGCCTGGGGACGACTTAGCGGCGGGGGCCAGGGTCCCTTCCGACGTGGACGTAGTCGTCGTGGCGCTGAAGTCACGCACCATTCCCGCAGGCACGGCGGTCCAACAAAGCCTTGAGGCGATGGCCTGGCTGCGACGGGCGGGCGCGGAGCAGATCTACTTCAAGTACTGCTCGACCTTCGACTCGACACGCAGTGGGAACATCGGCTGCGTAACCGAGGCGCTGCTCGACGCACTTGGCAGCAAGGCTACGGTCTTGGCGCCGGCGTACCCGGCTAATGGGCGAACCGTTTACCAAGGCCACCTGTTCGTCGGCGACCGGCTCGTGTCAGAGAGCGGGATGGAGAACCATCCGCTCACGCCCATGACCGACCCGGACCTAGTGCGAGTGCTGAGAGCTCAGTGCCGAGGCGACGTCGCCCTAATGGAGCACGCGGTCGTCACTCAGGGGCCGGAGGCGATGAAACACCGATTAGTCGAGCTGCAAACCAGCGGAGCCCGGCTGATCATTGTGGACGCTGTGGACGATCAGGCGTTAGATGATCTTGCCGAAGCAACCGCTGGCCTCCCCCTCGTGACGGGCGGCGCCCGTCTGGCTCAGGGCCTGGCGAAGAATTGGGGGTTCGAACAAGCCGCCGAGGCCGCTCGACTGCCCCCCGCTGAGGGCGCCGCCGCAATCGTCGCCGGGTCAGTATCGGCCGCCACCCGCGAACAAGTGGATGCCGCAGTCGCCCACGGTATGCCTGCTTTCTGTGTAGAGCCGCTGCGGCTGGCCGCAGAATTCGAAGCCGTGATCGCCGAAGGTCTTGCCCTCGCCTCTCTGCACCTGGGGCGCAGCCCAGTACTCATCTACTCCACCGCTGACCCGGAGGCAGTCGTCGACGTCCAGTCGCGCCTGGGTGCCACTGACGCTCAAGAACTGATCGAGGCCGGCCTCGCGAGGGTCGCGCAAGGGCTGGTCGAACTCGGTGTGCGTTCACTCATCGTGGCCGGCGGTGATACCTCCGGTGCGGTCGTCCAGTCCCTGGGCATCCAACAACTGCAGATTGGGCCGCAGATCGCTCCTGGAGTTCCCTGGTGCGCTACAACCTTGGCGGACGGCTCAACCATGCACATCGCCCTCAAGAGTGGAAACTTCGGTGCCCGCGACTTCTTCATGTCAGCGTTCGCGAAGCCACCGAGGACCTCGTGAATAGAGTATCCGAGCAGTCAGCGCATGGCGCGAGCGAACCTGAGTCGACCGTGCGGGCCGAAGTCGTACGAGCCGGGACGAGCCTGTTTGATCGCGGTTACGCACACGCTAGCGCCGGCAATATCAGTGTCCGCTTACCGCTGGGATACTTGATCACACCTACCGATGCGCCGCTCGGCCGATTGGAACCACAGCGACTCTCGCTGCTCGATGAGCGGCTTGCGCCAGTGAGCGGCGATCAACCGAGCAAGACGATCGTTCTGCACCATCGGATCTACGTGGCCGACCCGACAGCCCGAGCGATCATCCACACACATTCCGCGCACTTGGTAGCCCTCTCGCTTCTGGGGGTGCCTCACGATGAAGTCCTGCCGCCGTTGACTCCATACCAAGTGATGAAGGTGGGCAAGGTGCCGCTCGTGCCATATCACCGCCCGGGAGACCCGGTCGTGGCCGACCTCGTAGAGGCGACCATTCGACGCTCGCGCGCCGCCGGGCATCCAGTTCGCGCGGTCCTGCTGGAACGTCTGGGACCCGTAGTTTGGGGCCCCGATCTCGGGAGCGCCTTGGCCACGCTGGAGGAGCTCGAAGAGACCGCCAAGGTGTGGCTTCTCACGGGCCGTACCCCAGAACCCCTCAGCCCTTCGGCCCTGACAGAGTTGCGCGATGTCTTCTCCACGGCTCTGGTGATGGCGTGTCAGTCAACCCGCTCCCAAGGGGGAGGAGTCGGCCGTGATCCGCTTTGCAGCAAACCTTTCAATGCTTTACCCGCACCTCGATTTTTTTGAGCGGTTCGCTGCCGCACGAGCGGATGGCTTCGATGGTGTCGAGTGTCTATTTCCATATCAACACCCGAAACATATGGTGCGCGGCCGGCTTGACGACTTTGGTCTGGAGCAGGTCCTGTTCAACGCTCCTGCTGGCGACTGGGATGCGGGCGAACGGGGCATCGCTGCGCTTCCCGGCCGAGAAGCCGAGTTCCGAAGGTCGTGGCACCTCGCCCTCGAGTACGCCTCTGAACTGCATTGCCCGAGGGTGCACGTGATGGCAGGTGTCGCAGGACCCGACGGGGTCGAGCCACAGCTCGACACCTACTTGGAGAACTTGGAATGGGCAGCCGTTCTCGCGGAACCGCTGGGGGTCGACCTGTTGATCGAGCCGTTGAACGCACGTGATGTGCCCGGTTACCTGATCAGCAGCCAAGCCGAGGCTCACCAACTCGTAACGGCACTGAACCGGCCGAATGTCGGCGTCCAGCTCGACCTTTACCACCTGCAGGTCAGCGAGGGCGACGTCACCATGACCCTTCGCCGAGATCTTCCGACCGGACGAGTCCGTCATGTGCAGATCGCGGGTGTGCCCGATCGCCACGAGCCGGACCTTGGCGAACTCAATACGTCACGAATTCTGGCCACGATCGATGGCCTTGCCTACCCAGGTTGGGTCGGATGCGAGTACACGCCGCGCCAAGACACCTCTTCGGGGCTCGCGTG
Source organism: uncultured Actinomycetota bacterium (assembly GCA_963834235.1). GTDB lineage: Bacteria > Actinomycetota > Actinomycetes > Propionibacteriales > Nocardioidaceae > Nocardioides. The sequence continues at coordinate 77,389 of CAWIAS010000004.1, read as the reverse complement.
GATAAACCACTGGGAGAGACGCGCATGAGGGTCGTGATCACCGGAGGCGCCGGATTCCTGGGTTCGCTCGTCGCTGAGCGACTCCTTGCGCGCGGATTCTTCCGAGGAGAGGAGATTACGTCCCTTGTGATCGCCGACCGGATTGCGCCCCGATACAGCGCTGTCGCCGAGGACACCCGGGTCGAGATCGTCATCGGGGACGTTGTCGAGACCGTGCCTCTGCTGTTCTCCCAACCGGTTAGCGCTGTCGTGCACCTGGCATCGGCGGTCTCGGCAGAGGTACCAGGTTGATACCGGCCTGGGCATGCACTCGATTGTGGACGCGACGCGGGCCGTGCTCTCCGCCGCAGCTGCACAGAGTGTGATGGGTCCGACGGTGACCATGTTGTTTTCCAGCAGCGTCGCGGTTTACGGATCGGACCCAGCACACGCTGCGCCCGCCGTCGTCGACGAACTGACGTTACCGATGCCACAGACCAGCTACGGGGCGCAGAAGCTCGCCTGCGAGTACTTCATCGCCGACGCTACCCGGAAGGGCACCGTGGACGGTCGCGTCGCCCGCCTTATGACCGTGGCCGTTCGACCAGGAAAACCCAACGCGGCCGCGTCCGGATTCTTGTCCTCGATCATCAGGGAGCCCTTGGCTGGAGTCGCCGCTGTCTGTCCGTACCAACCCCCTGACCCGGGTCGCGCTCGCATCTCCGACAAACACGGTGAACGGACTCCTCGCGGTTGCAGAAGCAGCGCGCGGAGCGGGCCAAGGATTCTTGGAAGGGAACCTACCGGTCAATCTGCCGGCGCTCACGGTTCGGGTGTTGGATCTGCTGGACGCTCTGACCACTGTGGGGGGCGGGGCCGCCCGACGCTTGGTCGACATCCGACCCGATGCGTCGGTCGAAGCCATTGTGGGCTCGTGGCCAGCCGAATTCGCCAACGGTCGGGCCAGCTCCCTAGGACTGGTGCCGGACACGAGCGCTGTCGGGCTAGTGCGGACCTACGCTCGCGAGCACTTGGGCAGGTACTGATGCGGGGACGGCGCGCGGGACAGCCCAACAGTTGAGTCCGAGGCTTAGCAGGAGTGAGTAGCTCTCCCCCGGGTAATCGGACTACATATCCGATGACCCTGCAGGTTGGGTCCCTCGTCCGAAGACGATCGTCGGCAGCAGACCCGCAAGGCGTTCGACCATGCCCAGCGGGGCCAACCTTGCGTTGACTTCCCTACTCCACCGCTGCGCAAGTGTTCGACAGGGACCGCCATCATCAGTCAATGCCCACAACGTCCGCGCACTCGCCACGAAGCGCTCCGTCGTTACAAGCGTGGTACAAATTGAGAATCATCGTCGACGTTTGCGCAGGTCAGCATGGGTCAGTCAGTCAGTACTACGACATCTGACGACTGACGCTGGTTGAGGAGATCGCGCTCGCGACCGTCTCGAAACCGCGCAATGAGGGCCCCGGCTTGGCCGGGGCCCTCATTGCACGCTGGGGACTGCCTCGTTCGGACCTGCCCGAGCAGGCGTTCGGCGCTACTGAGTGGAGAACGCAGCGTCGAACGAAGCGGAAGGCGCGTCGAAGGCCAGCCGGCGGACGAACTCGAGAGCCTCCGGGGCGCCCACCAGGCGGTCCATCCCGGCGTCCTCCCACTCGACCGAGATGGGGCCCTGGTAGCCGATGGTGTTGAGCATCCGGAAGCACTGCTCCCAGGGCACGTCGCCGTGACCGGTCGACACGAAGTCCCAACCGCGGCGGGGGTCGGCCCACGCGAGGTGGGAGCCGAGTCGGCCGTTGCGTCCGTTGCCCACCTGCTTCTTCGCGTCCTTGCAGTCGACGTGGTAGATCCGGTCCCTGAAGTCCCACATGAAGCCGACCGGGTCGAGGTCCTGCCACACGAAGTGGCTCGGGTCCCAGTTCAGGCCGAAGGCCTCGCGGTGGTCCACGGCCTCCAGCGCCTGCACGGTCGTCCAGTAGTCGTAGGCGATCTCGGAGGGGTGCACCTCGTGGGCGAACTTCACTCCCTCGGAGTCGAAGACGTCGAGGATCGGGTTCCAGCGCCGCGCGAAGTCTTCGTAGCCCGCGTCGACCATGTCCTGCGAGGCAGGCGGGAACATCGCGACGTACTTCCAGATCGACGACCCGGTGAATCCCACGACCACGTCGACGCCCAGCTTGCGCGCCGCTCGGGCAGTCATCTTCATCTCCTCGGCCGCGCGCTGGCGCACTCCCTCGGCGTCACCGTCGCCCCAGATACGGTCCGGCAGGATGCCCCGGTGCCGCTCGTCGATCGGGTCGTCGCAGACCGCTTGACCCTTGAGGTGGTTGCTGATGGCGAAGACCTGGAGGTCGTACTTCTTCAGCATCTCCAGCTTGGCCGGGACGTAGGCGTCGTCCTCGACGGCCGCCCAGGGGTCGAAGTGGTCCCCCCAGCAGGCGATCTCCAGGCCGTCGTACCCCCACCCGGAGGCGAGCTTGCACATCTCCTCGAAAGGCAGGTCGGCCCACTGGCCGGTGAACAGGGTGATCGGTCGGGTCATGCGGTGGTCCTCGCTCTCGTCGTCTTCTCGGCGCTGCAGGTTGCTCAGCGCATCCCCAGCAGGTGCTCCATGGCGAGCTGGTCGAGGGCCTCCATGCCGACGCTCCGGCCGGCCAACCCCTCGATGTCGTAGGACGCCGCCCGCAGGTCGGCGATCGTCTCGCCGGACGCCAGGGTCGGTGTCCGAAGGGCACCGACCTCGGCTGCCTCCAGGGCGGCCACCACCTCGGGGTCCGCACGGAAGGAGCGCACCCGCTCACGCAGGACCAGGTAGTTGCGCATGCACGCGCTCGCCGAGGCCCACACACCGTCAGCCGCCTCGGCACGCGGCGGCTTGAAGTCGAAGTGAACGAACCCGTCGTACGCCTTGCCGGTGCCGGCACCCAGGAGCGCGTCCACGGTCCAGAAGGCCCCGCGCAGGTTGCCCGCGCCGAACCGCAGGTCCTGGTCGAACCGCGGGCCGTGCTGGCCGTTGAGGTCGACGTGGAAGAGCTTGTCGTGCCACAGAGCCTGGCTGATGCCCTGGGCGAAGTTGAGCCCCGCCATCTCCTCGTGGCCCACCTCGGGGTTGAGCCCGACCATGGCAGGGTCGTCCAGCTCGCCGATGAAGGCGAGAGCGTGGCCGATCGTGGGGAGAAGGATGTCGCCGCGCGGCTCGTTGGGCTTGGGCTCGAGGGCGAACCTCATGTCGTAGCCCTGCTCCTTCACGTAGGCGCAGAGCAGGTTCATCGACTCGGCGTAGCGGTCGAGGGCCGCCTGGACGTCCTTGCCGCCGCCGTGCTCGGCGCCCTCCCGACCGCCCCACAGGACGAAGGTGCGCGCGCCCAGTGAAGCGGCGAGATCGATGTTGCGGGCGATCTTCGACAGGGCGTAGCGACGGACCTCACGGTTGTTGGCCGTGAGGCCGCCCTCCTTGAAGACGGGGTGGCTGAAGAGGTTGGTGGTGACCATCTCGACGACCAGCCCGGTCTCGGCCAGTGCCTTCTCGAAGCGCGCCAGGGTGGCCTCGCGCTCAGCTTCGTCCGGCACCAGGTCGTCGTCGTGGAACGTCACGGCCGCGGCACCCATGCTCGGCCAGCTTGTAGGTCGCCTCGACCGGATCCAGCAGGTCGCGGGACGCCGGGCCGAAGACGTCGACGCCTTGCCAGCCGACCGTCCACAGTCCGAAGGAGAACTTGTCATCGGGGACGGGGGTCAGATCGCTCATGCGGGGATCTCCTGCCAGGAGTCGGTGTCGGAGCTTCGCTCGACTGCGGCCAGCACGCGCTGGACCTGCAGACCGTCGGCGAAGGAAGGGGATGGAGCGGTGCCCGACGCAAGGCTCTCGACCAGGTCGACGACCTGGTGGGTGAAGCCGTGCTCGTAGCCGATGAGGTGCCCCGGTGGCCACCAGGCGGCGACGTACGGGTGTTGCGGCTCGGTCACGAGGATCCTGCGGAACCCGGCCGTCTCGACGTCCTCGGTGCCGTCGAAGAAGTGCAGCAGGTTCATGTCCTCGAAGTCGAAGGCCAGGCTGCCCTGCGATCCGTTGATCTCGATGCGGATGGCGTTCTTGCGTCCGTTGGCGAATCGGGTCGCCTCGAACACCCCCATCGCGCCGCCACGGAACTCCGCCAGGAACGTCGCGGCGTCGTCGACGGTGACCGGTCCTCGACCACGCCCCGCCGTCCCGGACAGTCCGGCGTGCTCTGCGGGGAGCGGGCGCTCGTCGACGAACGTCCGGAGCCTCCCGGACACGCGCGACACGGTGTCGCCGGTGATGAACTGCGTGAGGTCGACGATGTGGGCGCCGATGTCACCCAGCGCCCCTGAGCCTGCGCTCTCCTTGTCGAGGCGCCACGACAGCGGTGCCTCCGGGTCCACGATCCAGTCCTGGAGGTACTGCGCCCGGACGTGGTGGATCGTGCCGATCCGTCCGTCGGCCACGAGCTTCCTGGCCAGGGCGATGGCCGGCACCCGACGGTAGGTGAACCCGACCATCGCGTGCACTCCGTGGCCGGCTGCCCGCTCGGCCGCGGCTGCCATCGCCTCGGCCTCCTCGACGGTGTTGGCCAGGGGCTTCTCGCACAGCACGTGCTTGCCGGCCTCCAGCGCGGCGATGGCGATCTCCGCGTGGGTGTTGCCGGGAGTGCACACGTCGACGAGGTCGATGTCATCGCGGGCGACGAGCGCCTGCCACGACGTCTCCGTCGACTCCCACCCGAGCTGTTCGGCGGCAGCCGACACCCGAGCGGCGTCGCGGCCGGCGAGCGCGGTCATCCGAGGGTGCAGCGGGAGGTCGAAGAATCTCGGCGCGCTGCGCCATGCCTGCGAGTGGGCCGCGCCCATGAAGGCGTAGCCGACCATGCCGACCGACAGACCGGGTGTGGAGTTCATGGAGCTGCTTCCTCGTGTCATCAGAAGGGGTCCGCGGCGGGCTCCCGGCCTGTGAAGAACCAGCCGGGAGCCGCCGTGGGTATCAGGACCGGAAGGCCGAGTCGATGAAGTCGTCGACGTTGTCGGCCGTCACGACGGGTGCGAAGAGCTGCACCAGACGCGGGACCTCGATCTCCACCAGGTCGGTCATCGACTTCTGCTGCTCCACGAGGCGGGCGAGCTTGACCCCGTCAGCCCCCTGGGTCGAGGGGTAGATGACCGTGGCGCGAAGCACCCCGTCGCCGCTCTGGATCTGCTCCATCGCCTGCTCCGATCCGGCTCCACCGACCATGAAGAACTCGTCGCGGCCGGCGTTCTCGATCGCGGCCAGGACACCGACGCCCTGGTCGTCGTCGTGGTTCCAGATCGCGTCGATCTTCGGGGCGGCCTGCAGCAGGTTGGCGGTCTGCTCCTCGCCGCTCTCGACGGTGAACTCGGCGGCAACGCGGTTGGAGACCTCGAGGCCGCACTCAGAGAGAGCGTCCTCGAATCCCTGGCTGCGGTCCTGGGTCAGCGGGAGGGAGTCGATGCCGGCGATCTCTGCGATCACGGCGTCGGGGTTGTCTCCGAGCTCCTGGCACATGTACTGCCCGGCCGAGACGCCCATCCCGTAGTTGTCGCCCAGCACGGTCACCCGAGCGGCGTTCGGGTCGTTGAACTCACGGTCGACGTTGATCACCGTGATGCCCGCCTCCATGGCCTCCAGCGCAATGGGAGTCATCGCGGCACCGTCGTACGGGAGGAGCACGATGGCGTCGACCCCGTCGTTGATGAACGTCTCCACCTGGCTGATCTGGGCCCCGACGTCGTTGGTGCCCTCGGCGATCTGGAGGTCGATGTCGGGGTACTGCTCCTGGAGGTCGCGGACGTTGTTGGTGATGGCGGCCATCCAGCCGTGGTCGGCTGCAGGGGCGGAGAAACCGATGGTGACGGTGTCGCCCTCCTCGTCGTTGCTGCCGGCTTGGGCGACGGGAGCGTCGCCGCCGTCGTCGTTCTCGGCGTCCTCGGCACTGCCGGTGCACGCGGACAGGGCCAGAGCGGCGACCGCGCTGGCCACGAGACCTGTGACGCGGCGGCTCCGGAGAGTGGTGGTGTGGCGCAGTCGCATGATGTGGTGCTCCTTATTTTATCGATGGTTGCGGTGAAGCATGTCCGAGCTCTAGGTGGTGGCGGAGCGTCTTGCGAGCCGCTGTTGCAGCATCACGGCGACGACGATGATCGCGCCCTTGGCGACCGCCTGGGTGGAGGTGTCCTGGTTGTTGAGGGTGAAGACGTTGGTGAGCGTCTGGAAGATCAGGACGCCGAAGATGGTGCCGACGATGGTGCCCCGGCCTCCGGAGAGCAGCGTTCCTCCGATGACGACGGCGGCGATCGCTTCCAGCTCGTAGAGCCCACCGTGCGTCGAGCTGCCCGTGGTGGTGCGCGAGACCAGCATCAGGGCGGCAATGCCGCAGCAGACGCCGACGAGCACGTAGAGCATCACCGTGTGCCGGTTGACGTTGATGCCGGCCAGCCGGGCGGCCTCGGGACTGCCTCCCACCGCGAGGGTGCGGCGGCCGAAGGTGGTGCGGTTGAGGAGCACCCAGCCGATCGCGGCGACGACGGCGAAGATGATGATGATGACGGACACGCCCAGCACCTTGGCGCCGAAGAAGTCCTTGAACCCCTGGACCTCGACGATCTGGGTGCGGCGTTCCGAGATGACCTCGGCCAGGCCCCGGGCACTCGCGAGCATCGCGAGTGTCGTGACGAATGCGACGACCTTGCCGTAGGCGATCAGGATCCCGTTGACGAGACCGCACCCCGCACCGACCGCGAGAGCGACCAGGACCATCAACAGCCAGTGGGTGTCCTCGGCCATGGTCTGGGTGGCGAACGTCGTGGCCCACACCGAGCAGAGGGCGAGGATCGCCCCGACCGACAGGTCGATCCCGCCACCGATGATCACGAACGTCATACCGATGCTGACCACGCCGATCGTCGAGGCGGCCCGAAGGATCGTCATGCCGTTGTCGATGCTCGCGAACCGATCGCCGACGGTGAACACCCCGACCAGGCAGATCAGCCCCAGGGCGACGACCAGCCCGAGGTTGTGACCGACGCTGCCGTTGAGGATGCCCGCCGTCCGTGAAGAGTCGGCAGCAGCTCTCGACACGCTGCTCGACTTCCAGGGTGTGGCGAGAGGGCTCCACCTGCGACTCTGCGAGCCGACGTTCCGGTTCGACCGGTCGCCCGTCCCCGGGGCCAGTGGTCTGGTCGCTCATTCGCTCTTTCCTTCCATCACCAGGTCAAGGACCTGCGACTCGTCGATCTCCGCTGCGGGCCCCTCATGGACGACCCGGCCTTCCCTGATCACGAGCACCCTGTCCGCGAGCCCGAGCACTTCTTCGACCTCGCTCGACACCACGACGACCGCTACGCCGGAGTCGGCGAGCGAGCGGACCAGTGCGTAGATCTCGCTCCTGGCCCCGACATCGACGCCTCGTGTGGGTTCGTCGAGCAGCAGGACCTGGCACTCCCGGAGGAGCCACCGGGCGAGCACGACCTTCTGCTGGTTTCCACCCGAGAGCAGGCGGACCAGGCGCTCGACACCCGCGGGACGCACGTCCAGAGCAGAGGTGAGCTCGCCGGCACGCACACGCTCGGCGCGACTGTTGAGCATCCCGAGCCGCGCGAACCGGCCCAGCGAGGAGACCGTGACGTTGCGATAGACCGCCTGGTGGAGGAGCAGCCCCTGGCTCTTGCGCTCCTCAGGGGCCAACCCGAGCCCTGCCTTGACGGCGGCCGGGACCGATCCTCGACGGAGGGGCCGGCCGTGCACCGTCACGGTGCCGGACGTGGCCTTGCGCGCGCCGTAGACCGTCTCGAGGATTTCGGACCGTCCGGCGCCCACGAGCCCCGCCAGGCCGACGATCTCGCCGGCTCGTACCGTGAGGTCGACCCCCGAGAACGCTCCGGCCAACGCGAGATCACGCACCTCGAGGACGGGCTTGGCGTCGGCCGGGACGCCCGCCGACCTGGGCGGGAAGACGTACTCGATGTCACGACCGGTCATCAGGCGGATCAGCTCAGCGGTCGGGGTGTCCTTGGCAGCAAGGCCGGTGGCCACCGTCTTGCCGTCCTTGAGGACCGTGATCCGGTCGCCGATGAGCCTGATCTCCTCCAACCGGTGGGAGATGTAGACGACCGCCACCCCCTGGGCCGTGAGGTCGCGGATCACCCGGAAGAGGTTGTCCACCTCGCCCTGGTCGAGCACGGCCGACGGCTCGTCCAGCACCAGGATCCGCGTGTCCTGGGACAGGGCCCGCGCCATGCTCACGATCTGTTGCGCGGCCGGTGAGAGCCGGCCCACCGAGCGTGACGGCGAGATCTCGCCATGGCCGAGTCGGGTGAGGAGCTCTCGTGCCCGCCGCGTGGTCTCCGACCGCTGGCTGAAGCCCGCGGTCGAGAGCTCGTGCCCCAGGAAGATGTTCTCCGCGACGCTGAGCTCCGGGACCAGGTCCAGCTCCTGGTAGATGGTCGAGATGCCGATCCGCATCGCGGCCTGTGGCGTGGACAGCGAGACCTGCTCGCCCTCCCACAGGATCTGGCCCTCGTCCGGCAGGTAGCTCGCGGCGAGCACCTTGATCAGGGTCGACTTGCCCGCGCCGTTCTGGCCGAGGAGGCAGTGGACCTCGCCCGCGCGGACGTCGAGCTCGACGCCGCCGAGGGCGACGACGCCCGGGAAGCGCTTGACGATCCCGCGCATCACCAGCAGCGGGGTGTCGGTGGTCGTGGCGGTCATGACGTGGCTCCCAGGTCGCTGATTCCGACACGAGGCACCAGTGTCGGGTCCTCGTAGACGTGATCGATGGCCACGGCCGCGCCGCCTCGTACGGCGGCGTACAGGCCGATGGTGGACAGGACGATGCGGGTGCCGCCCGACTCCGGTGCCAGGACGCCGGAGGCCAGCTCGGCCTCCACGTCCGCAACGATCCAGCTGCCGATCTCACCGAGGTAGCCGCTCAGCACGATGACCCCGGGGTTGAGTGCGTTGGTGAGCGCAGCTGCGCCGACGCCGACCCACCGACCCACCTCGTGGAGTGCCGCGAGGGTGCGCTCGTCTCCGGCCGCTGCCCGGCGGTTGACCTCGGCCACCCGCTCCTCCAGCTTCAGGTCGGCGCCTCTCAGGACGTCACCGGGATCCGCGGACTGCTCCAGCAGCCGGGTCAGGCCGATCACGGTCTCCCAGCAACCGATCCGGCCGCACCCGCACCGGCGTCCGTCGCGGTCCACGACCATGTGGCCGAACTCCCCGGCGAAGCCTCGTCGGCCGTGGAAGGGTCGGCCGTCGGCGATGATGCCGCCACCGATGCCCGCCTCACCGTGGACCACGAGGATGTCGCGTCGCTCCGGGTCCCCGGGCGTCGCCTCGGCAACGGCCGCGAGGTTGGCCTCGTTGGCGACCTCGACCAGGTAGTCCGGCCGGTCGAGGCGCTCGCGCAGCATGGCCGCCACCGGCACATCCCGCCAGCCGAGGTTGGGGGCCACAGACACCGTGCCCGTGTCACGGTCGACGAGCCCGGCGACCCCGGTCACGACAGCGACCGGCGCGCTGCCCCGCTCGGCGAGGTCGGCGAGGGTGCCCTTCAGCAGCTCCACCAGTCGGTCGACGACATCCTCGGGCTGCAGGCCCCGGGTGTCGACGGAGGCACGTCGCTCGCTGACGACCTCGCCGGCGAGGTCGATGACCAGCGTCGTGACGTGGTGAACATTGATCTCGGCGCCGATCCCGTAGGCGCCGGTCCCGTCGACCTCGAGGATCGTGCCGGGCCGACCGACCGCACCGCGCTCGGCCTTGCCCTCACGCACGAGCCCGCGCTCCATGAGCTCGCCCACCAGGCTGGAGACCGTGGCCTTGTTGAGCCCGAGGTCAGAGGCCAACCGGGCACGGGATCGGGGTCCGGTCTCGCGCAGGCCGCGCATCACGAGGGCGAGGTTGGCCCGACGCAGCATGCGCTGGTCGGTCCCTCCCGAACCGGCTCCCTGCCAGCCCTCCCGCGCCTGCGGCATGAGTTCGACCTCCCGGGTGGCGAGTGATCTCTGCCACACCATTAGTTTGATGGACCATCAAACTAATGGTGTGGCGGTCGTCACGTCAAGACCCTTCCAAGACCGAGTTTTCTCTTCGGGTCAGCGACGACGCCGGGGAAGATGAAGCGCCTGACCCTCCCGGTAACGCTCCCGGATCTCCGGGACCGGGTCAGCCGCATAGCGGCGGGCGCCGAGGGTCGTCCAGTGCGGCGCCGCGTCCGCGCCGAGCAAGGCCCACGCCGCTTGTCGGGCCGCCCCGTCGGCGACGTACTCCCCCGCCGGCGGGACGTCGACCGGCAGCCCGAGGACCTGTGGCGCCAGAACCCGCACGGCCTCGGACGCCGCCGCTCCACCGACAAGCAGCACCCGCCGCGCCTCGACACCCGAAGCCGTCACGGCGGCCACCCCGTCCGCGAGCCCACACAGAAGCCCCTCGACCGCAGCGCGGGCGAGGTCCTGGCGGGTGGCCGAGCCCAACGTCAGGCCCAGGAGCGATCCGGTGGCGTCCGGCAGGTTCGGCGTCCGCTCCCCCTCCAGGTAGGGCACCAGGACGAGCCCACCGGCACCGGGCTCGGCTCCCAACGCAAGCTCAGCAAGTTCGGCGTGGTCGACGCCGAGCAGGCGAGCCACCGCGTCGAGTACCCGGGCCGCATTGAGCGTCGCCACGAGCGGCAGGAAACGGCCCGTGGCATCCGCGAAACCGGCGACCGTCCCCGTCGGGTCGATCGTCTGGGCGTCAGCCACCGCCGTGACCACCCCGGAGGTACCGATCGAGACGACCACGTCACCCACCTCGGCGCCCAGCCCCAGCGCCGCAGCGGCGTTGTCGCCCGCGCCTGCCCCCAGCAGCGCACCGTCCGATGTTGCCCCGGCCACGCCACCGGGTGCGACGACCTGCGGGACGTGAGGAACGAAGCCGAGCGCCCGCTCGAGCAGATCGGTCCGGTACGAACCGGTGGCCGCCGACCAGTAGCCGGTCCCGCTGGCATCGCTACGGTCGGTCGTCAGGGTCTCCACGTCGCTGCTTCCGGCGAGCCGCCACGTGAGCCAGTCGTGGGGCAGGCACACCGCCGCCGTACGCCGAGCGCTCTCAGGCTCGTGCTCCGCCAGCCACCGCAGCTTCGTGATGGTGAAGGACGCCACGGGGACCACGCCGACGGCGTCAGCCCAGGCCCGTCCCCCGACCTCCGCCCCGCCCAGCTCCTCCACCAGGTCAGCCGCGGCGCCCGCCGAACGGGTGTCGTTCCACAGCAGTGCGGGGCGTACGACGCTGCCGTGCTCGTCGAGGCAGACCATGCCGTGCTGCTGCCCGCCGACAGCCACCGCCTGCACGTCGGCCAGCCCGCCCGCCTCGGCCAGTGCCCGTTGCAGCGCCGACCACCACTCCTCCGGATCGACCTCCGTCCCCTCGGGGTGGGCGGCCCGCCCCTCTCGCACCAGGGCCCCGGACTCGGCCTCCCGGATCACGACCTTGCAGGACTGGGTCGAGGAGTCGATGCCTGCCACAAGCGGGCCACGTGTCGTCATGCGCCGGGATCATGGCACACGCGGCTTCGACTGGGGCGCTCGACGTCGGCGTCAGGGGGGCGGCACGTCGGTGCGTGGGACCTCGGCGGGCGTGGTACAACGAATGATGGATCGGGCCGTGCTGGAGATGCTTGCCGAGCACTCGACCCTGGCCTTGGTCGCCTGTGATGTCGAGGGCCGCATCACTCTCGCGACTCCGGCGATGCAGCGAATGATCGGCGCTCCGTTCGAGGCCGGCAACTTGCTCGAGCACTACGTGGCGGTGATGCCGCTCTTCGATCAGTCGGGTCAACAGGCGTGGAGCCGGGAACACACCTCACTGGCGCGTGCGCTTCGGGGCGAGACAGTGATGGATGACTTGGTGTCGCTTCGCCAGCCCGAGGGCCGCACGATCTTCGCACGCTGCAATGCAGCCCCCCTGCGGAATCCGGATGGGCAGATCCGCGGCGCCGTCGTGCTTGTTCAAGACGTGACCCCGGAGTGGACCGCCACGCTCATGCAGGATCAGCTGCGCGATCGACTCGTGTCGACGGTCAACCACGAGTTGCGCACGCCCCTCACCAAGATCCTGGGCCACGCCGAACTGCTCACAGAACCCGATCAGGACAATCCCCTGTCCGCTCAACAGGTCCGGTCCGTGGAAGCCATCTTGCGAGCCGGGCGTGACCTGGCATCCATGGCCGAGCGCCTGGCCCAGCTGGCCCATCTCGACACCGCGACTCGCGTGCAACCCACGGATCTCGACCTCGTGGCTGTTCTGCAGTCCGAGATCGAAGCGCACCGACAGTCCGGTCGCACCCGGCGGGTCGAGATCAGCTTCGAGTCACCGCCCGAACTCCAGGCAACCATGGATTCAACATTGATCCAGCGGGCCGTACGCGAGCTCTTGACCAATGCGGTTCGTCACGCGCCCCGCGATTCGACGATCGACGTCGAGCTGCGGGACTTCGACAGGGAAGTCGAGATCTCCTTCGCGGACCAAGGTGAAGGGATCCCAGCCGGCGACCGCAAACGCCTGATCGAACCGTTCGAGCGCGGCGACCTGCCGGAGGGGTTGACCAGTTCGACTGGGTTGGGCCTGGCCTTCGTCAATGCGGTGGTGGCAGCCCACGGCGGATCGTTCGAACTGCAGCACAACGGAACGTCCGGCCTGCTCGTCTGCATGCGGCTTCAACGGTTCCTCTGAGCCACTGCAGCCTGTCTCCGGTTCGCCAGCACCGCCTGGGACGGGGTCAGAAGGCGTCGCGGAAGGCGCGGTGGAACTTTCCGGCGCGGCCGAGGGAACCGATCTCCCGCGGCGACTCGCTGCGGGGATCAAGGAAGTCAGTGAATCCGGGCAAGGAAGCCACAGTACTTCCGGACAGGACCTTGAAGCCCATGGACCAACCGTCGAAGCTGCGCCCCTCAATCTCTTCGACGAGCGTCACATCGACCGAATGATGGCGGGAGTCCGCGCCGATGCGCTCCATCGTCGCGTTGACGGCCCCTTCCTCACCTTCGAGCGTTTGAATGAACTGAAGGTCGACGTAGAGCAACATCCCCGTCACCCCTTCCTGAGCGTTCCTGTCACGCGAGAGGCGCAACAGGTCCTCGAGCTGCCGCGGATCCAGGGGTGCTGTGGCATGGCTCAGGTAGGTCAATGAGATCACTGGTGTCTCCGCTCGGTCTCGAGGTCAGTGTCGCTTCGCGATCGCTCGCACCGTTGCATCGTGCCATGGACGCCGACGTCGATCAGGTGTCCGCCTCGAAGGCGGCCGTCCCCGCACGGAGGCAGGGCTCGGACTTCGCGGGAGACGGAGTTCGTGACCCAGTTCCTGGACCGCGAGCTGGGCTACGCCTACGAGATCAGTCCCGTGAGGCCGAGGGTCAGCGCAGCTGGTCGGCCAGGTCGGTCAGGGAAGCAGCCCTGAGGTCAGGTGCCGTGAAGTAGTCCGGGTAGGGAGCACCGGCCCGGTTCAGCCAGGCGGTGGCGAGCCCCGCACGAGCGGCACCGTCGATGTCCCAGGGGTGGACCGCCACGAGCATCGCGTCCTCGGGGTCGACGTCACACTGCTGCAGTGCGTACGCATAGGCCTCGGGGGCCGGCTTCCAGCGACCGGCGTCCTCAACCGTCAGCAACCGCTCGAAGTGCTCGCGAATGCCGGAACGGGTGAACAACCCCTCGGCGACGGAGGCGGAGCCGTTGCTCAAGGTCGCGAGCCGGATCTCGAGAGCACTGAGCGCACGGATGCCGGCGGGCACGTCGGCGTGCACGGGAAGGCCAGCGAACCCGTCCATGATGTGCGAGACCGCGTCCGTGACTCCTCGGTCCAGGGACAAACCCTGGAGGAGGACCCGCAGGGACTCGGCGGCGATGCTGGCGAAGGAGTCGCTGGAGCCGACGGCCGTCAGGGCGAACCCGTCGCGGAGCAGCCCCGCGAACCAGGTGCCCGCCAAGTGGTCCGGGGCGCCGACGTCCGCGAAACGAGCCGCCATCGGCGACATGTCCGAGAGCGTCTCGTTGACGTCGAAGACCAGCAGGCGTGGAGGTCGGGGACCGTCGGGGCTCGCGGGATGATCGACGCTGGGGAGGTGGTCGCTCGGCATGCCCGTCACCGTAGCCCCGGGTCGGAGCCGGTCGTCGACGGCGTCATCACGTGACGGGTCGTACGTCGGCCCGCATCCCCGACCGCCCAGAGCCCCTCGGGTCCCGGCAGCCGCACACCGACGCGGTCACCCGGGCGGAGGGTCGTCCCCAGACGTACCTCGACCGCGACCCTTGCCCGCACCCCGGCAGGCCCGCCGTCCACCTCCACGATCACGTCCTGATGGGGGCCGGACTGGCGAATCTCCACCACCAGGCCCGTGGCAGCGTCCGACGTCGGCCCCGGTGCCACGAGCGCGAGCCGCTCCTTGCGCACCAGCAGGACCGCTCCCCCGCGTACGTCGGTCCCGTCGGGGAGGGCAGCCGCGCCCAGGCTCGAGTGGTGGACACCGGACTCCACCACTCCGGGCAGCTCGTTGAACCCACCGACGAGTCGCGCGACCGCGACGGTCCGGGGGGCGGTGTAGAGCGTCTGGATGGTGTCGCACTGCTCGACCCGCCCCTCGACCAGGACGGCGACCCGCTCGGCGAGCGCGGCCTCGTCGAGGTCGTGGGTGACGATCACGATCGTGGGATCGAGCGCGGCCCGGACCTCGCCCAGCAGCTGGTGCATCGAGGTCCGCAGGGTGGTGTCGAGCGCGCTGAACGGCTCATCGAGCAGCATGACCCGGCGGCTCGCCGCCAGTGCCCGAGCCAGGGCCACCCGCTGCTCCTGGCCGCCGGAGAGCTGCCGGGGTCGCCGCTGGCCGAAGTCGCCCAGCTGGACCAGGTCGAGGTACCGCTGTGCGGCGACCCGGCTCTGGGTGCGGGTCTGCCCGCGGAGCCGCTCCGCGAAGGCGACGTTGTCCAGCACGCTCAGGTGAGGGAAGAGGTGCGGCTTCTGGAACATGACGGTGAGGTCTCGGCGCTCCGGCGGCAGCTCCAGGATGCTCACGCCGTCGACCAGCACGTCGCCCGACTCCGGTCGCTCCAGGCCCGCCGCTATCCGGAGCAGGGTGGTCTTGCCCGACCCCGACGGCCCCAGCACGGCGAGCATCTGGCCGTCCTGGACCTCGAGGTCGACGTCGACCAACGTCGGTTGCCCGGCGCCGGGGTGGCGGTGGGTGATCGAGGACAAGCTGAGGGCCGCGGTCATCGGTGCGCAACCGTCCTGCGGCGCGACACCGCGTAGGTGAAGACCGCCAGCGCCGCGAGTGGCGGCAGGCTGGCGGACAGGGCGAGGGTCGAGGTGAGGGCGTCGTTGCCGGACCCGGACGCCGAGGAGCCGATCAGCAGGGGTGCGGTGACGAGCTGGCCGCCGCCGATGAGCAGGGTGACGGCGTAGTCGCTCCACCCGACCAGGAAGGCGAGCCCGGTGGCCGTGACCAGGCCGGTGCCGGCGGCCGGGAGCGTGACCCGGCGGCGTGCCTGGCGCTCGCTGGCTCCCAGGACGCGCGCCTGCTCCTCCAGCGCTGGGTCGAGCCCGAGATAGGTGGCCCGCATGGTGAAGGTGGTGTACGGGAGCGCGAACACGCTCAGGACGACGACCACGGCCAGCTCCTCCGGGACTCCCAACCGCAGGATGACGACATCGAGCCCCATCGCGACCGCGAACGGTGCCAGCACGACCGGTGCGAGCAGCACGATCGACGGGAACGCCGGTCTGCGCAGCAGCCGCCACCCCAACGCACGTCCCGCCATCACCCCGAGAGGGGTCGCGATCAGCGCGACCGCCACGCCCAGCAGACCGGACCGGACCAGAGCCGGGACCACGTCGGCGTCCAGCGCCTCCTGCCAGCCGCGGAGGCCGAACTCCTGCGGCAGCCGCGCCGTACCCGACCAGCGGGCTGCCCCCGCCCACAGCACCAACGGGGTCAGCGGGACGACCAGCCACAGCGCCAGCAGGGCCGGGAACACCGGGGCTGCCCACCTCCTCATCGGTCGGCCCCCAGCCGTCGCACGAGTGGAAGGGTGACGAGGGCCGCGAGCAGGGCGATTCCGGTGGCCACCACGGCCGCGGCGGCCGCCTCCGGTCGAGCGGTGATGTCGATGTCGGTGAAGAGCCGGTACGCCATCACCGGCAGCGGCTCCGGGTAGGAGCGACCCAGCAGACGCGCGACCTCGTAGGTCCCCAGCGAGTAGACGAAGACGATGAGCGAGGCCGACGCGAGGGCCGGCGCCGACAACGGCAGCAGGACCCGTCGCCACTGCGCTCGCGGTGCGGCACCGAGGACCGCCGAAACCTCGCGCAGGTCGGCGTACCGCCGTCCGACGGACGCGAAGACCACCAGGGCGACGAAGGCGGACTCCTTCCAGGCGAGCTCGAGCACCGTTGCCCAGGGCCAGCGCCCGGCCACGAGCTCGGGCCACGAGGCGGCGGAGATCCCCGACCAGCGCTGGGCGAGTCCGACATCGGAGAGCAGGAGTCCGGTCGAGGCCGCACCCACCAGGTGCGGCACCGTCATCACCGCGACGGCCAGGGCCACGACCAGCCGGCCCCTGCGGCCGGCACGCACCGCGACGGTGGCGATGGCGAGTCCGACGACCGCGGCCAGCACGGTCGCGACGGCGGCCGTGAGCAGCGACTCCCCGGTCGCGGCGCGCAGGTCGGTGGCCGGACCCGTGAAGCCATCGGTGCTCAGCCGGGGCTGCCCCACGAGGGGCAGCAGCCCGAGACTGGTCGCCACGACGGTGACCAGCGCAGTCCCGGTGACCACCACGATCAGCACGACCGCGGGAGCCACGAGGCGAGCACCCTCGAGCTGACGGGTCGTCCTGAAGGTGCCGCTGTCGGCGAGGTGCTGGGTCACGACCCGGAACCGAGCACGGCCCGGCGCCAGCCTTCGTCGAGCGGGGGCACCCAGGAGGAGGCGAGCTCGGGGTTCGCGTTGCGTGAGAGGACGGCGTACGGCGGCACGACGTCGGAGGTCGGCAACGAGTCGAACCGTGCCCGGTCGGTGCCGCTCAGCAGGGCGGTGTCGAGCACCGTGAACTGTCCCCAGGTGCCCGGGTCGGCCTTGAGCGCCTGCTGCTCGGGCGACAGCGCCAGGTTGGCCACGACCATCGCGCCCTCCGGGTCGCCGGCCGAGGAGGGGATGGCGAGGAAGCTGGCGTTCCCGATGGTCCCCTCGTCCAGGGGCAGGACACGGGTGGTGGGCGGGAAGGTGCCGTCGGCGACGAGCTGGGTGAGCGTCGCGGGTCCGTACGTCATGGTCATGTCGACCTCGCCGTCGGCGTAGAGCCGGTCCAGGGCCACGGAGTCGCGGGGGTAGGTCCGTCCCTGCCGCCACAACGAGGGCGCCACCTCGGTCAGCGCATCCCAGAGGCCCGGGGTCAGCGCGTCGAAGGAGTCCTGGTCGAACTGCGCAGGGATCTCGGCGTAGCCGCCCGAGACGCTGTAGAGCGCCTCGCGGAGGAACACCGATCCGGTGAAGTCGGGCGGGGCCGGGTAGGTGAACCGCCCGGGGTTGTCCTGCGCCCACTGGAGGACACCGGCCATCGAGGTCGGCGGCTCGGCGACCCGCGCCGAGTCGTAGACCAGCGTGAACTGGGCCTTGTGCCACGGCGCCTCGCAGCCGTCCACCTCGGTCCCGAAGTCCTCGGTGACCAGCGCGTCGTCGGGCGCGACGAACTCCATGTTCGGCAGCTGGGAGGACCAGCCACAGCGCCAGGCATCGGCCTGTTTGCCGGTCGCGAAGTTGTCGCCGTTCACCCACACCAGGTCCACCGCGCCGTCCTCCTTGCCGGCCTGCCGCTCGGCCAGGATCCGGGTCATCGCGTCCTTGGTGTCAGCCACGGGCACGCGTCGCAGCGTCACCCCGAGCTCGGCCGCTGCAGGAGTGAGTACGTCGTCGACGTAGGCGTTGCCCTGCTGGTCGCCGCCGTACATCCACAGGTCGACCGTCTGACCCGCTGCCAGCTCACCGATCTGCGTCCAGGAGCGCGTCTCGGTCGCCGAGCCGCCGGGCGCGTCCGGGGCAGCACAGGCGGAGGCGGCCAGGCCGAGCAGCGCGACGGGGAGGAGCAGGCGGGCACGGCGCGGGTACATCGGACCTCCGGGTCAGGGAACATGGCACGTCGGGAACACTTCGAGATGCTCAGGGACTTCCCGATGCAGCAGGTCCACCACCACCAGTCAGGATGACGCATGAGTCGAACCGCCCTCATCAAGGCGGGCGCGCTGATCTTGATTGTGCTCGGTGCCGTCGCACTCGCCCTCATCCTCGGCACCCCGGACATTGCAGCGATGCGCGCACGTGTCGAGGGAGCGGGCGTGTGGGCGCCGGCCATGTTCTTCGTCCTCTACGCCGGGCTGGCGCTGATCCCCTGCCCCAAGTCGGTCCTGACGGCGGCCGGCGGAGCACTCTTCGGCCTCTGGGCGGGAGCGGGGCTGGCCCTGGCCGGTGCGCTGGTGGGTGCCATCATCTCCTTCGCTGTCGGGCGGTTGCTCGGGCGTGAGGCCGTCGACCGGCTCATCGGTGGACGCCTGGCCCGCGTGGACGCACTGCTGAGCGACCACGGCCTGTCGGCGGTCCTCGTGGTGCGCCTGGTCCCGCTGGTGCCCTTCATCGCCATCAACTACGCCTCCGGGCTCTCCGGAGTGAGGGTGCGCCACTACGTGCTGGGCAGCGCGCTCGGGATGATCCCGGGCAGCCTCGCCTACGCGGCGGTGGGGGCCTACGGCACCAACCCGTGGGGCCTGGCCGCGGCGGTCTCCGCCCTCCTTCTTCTCGTGGTCGGTGGGTCCTGGTGGGCGCGACGGCTCGACCCGGACCGGGCGAGACCCGCCACCGAGGACCCCGCGCGTGCTTGACTCAGCGGCCCGCCGGGTCCTTGATCGGCCGCTGTCCACCCTGGCCGGGTTGGTCGACCGACGCCTCGTGACACCGAACCGGCTGACCCTGCTCGGTCTCGTGACGGGGCTGGCCAGTGCGGCCACCGCTGCGGGGCAGCTGTGGTGGTGGGCGCTCGGACTGTGGCTCTTCTCCCGCGCGATGGACGGGCTGGACGGTCCGCTGGCTCGCCGGCGCCACGCAGCTCGCGATCGCTCCGGCCCGGAGCGCGCCTCCGGGGCGGGCGGCTTCCTGGACATCACGGCCGACTTCACCGTCTACGGCGCCACCGTGGTCGGGGTGGCCGTCGGCGCCACCGCTCAGTACGACGCTTCGTGGTGGCCCTTCCTGCTGGTGCTCCTGGCCTACTACGTCAACGGGACCGCGTTCCTGGCGTTCTCCTCGATCGCCGAACGGACCGGGCGCCAACGGGCAGGACGGTCGCTCGCTCAGCTTCCTCGGGGGGCTCGCGGAGGGCACGGAGACCATCGCCGTCCACTCGGCGTGGCTCGTCGTGCCCGCCCACGCCGGAGCCATCGCCGTCGTCTGGGCAGCCGTCGTCGGCCTGAGCGCCGTCCAGCGGATCGTGGCGGGGTTCCGCGACCTCTCGTGAGACCTCGCGTCAGTCGCGCCGGCTGACCCACCACGCGCGGGTCCGCGCGAGCGCCCCGAGAGCGCGCCGGGTGGTGGGGCGATCGAGCTGGTCCTGGACGTCGGCGATCGCGGCGTTCCACGGCCCGTCGTTGTAGGTGGGGTAGGCGTGGGTCACCCCGGCGAGGTCGCGGGTCGTGAGTCCCCGGGTGATCGCCAGCGTCAGCTCGCCCAGGGTCTCCCCCGCTCGCGGCCCGACCACGGTGGCACCGAGGACACGACCGCGCTTGTCGATGACGAGCCGGGTGAATCCGCCGAGCGCTCCCTCCGCGACCGCTCGGTCGACGTGGGTGTGGGACCAGTCGATGGTCCGCAGCCCGGGCGAGACCCGATCGGTCTCGAGCCCCACCGCAGCGACCTCGGGGTCGGTGAAGGTGACCCTCGGCACCGCGGTCAGGTCGACCTTCCGACGTACCCCCAGGATGGCGTTCGACGCAGCCAGGCTCGCGTGCACGCCGGCGGTGTGCGTGAACTGCGGGTGGCCGGTGAGGTCGCCGGCGGCCCAGATGCGCGGGTTGGTGGTGCGCAGGAGGTCGTCGACCACGACGAATCCTCGGGCGTCGACCTCGACGCCAGCGTCAGCCAGCCCGATGCCGTGGGTCCGTGGCGACCGCCCGACGGCGACGAGCAGGCACGAGAAGGGCACCTGCTGACCGTTCTCGAGGTGGAGCACGCCCGCCCCCTGGGACGTGGGCTCGACCCTGGCAACGCCGGAACCGGTGTGGAGGTCGACACCGTCGTCACCCAGCGCACGGGCGAGCTCAGCTGCGGCCCGCGGGTCCTCGCGGGGCAGGATCCTCGGCGCGCCCTCGACCACGGAGACCCTGCTGCCGAGGCGGGCGAACGCCTGGCCCAGCTCACAGCCGATGCTGCCACCGCCCAGGACCACCAGGTCGGCCGGAAGCTCGGCCAGTCCCCAGACGGTGTCGCTGGTCAGGTGGTCGACCTCGCTGAGGCCCGGAATGGGCGGGAGGGATGGCGCGGCTCCGGTGGCCACGAGTGCCTGACGGAACCTCACCGGGGTCCCGTCGACCTCGGCCGAGTCCGGTCCGGTGAAGCGGGCGGTCGCGGTGCGCACCGCGACCGACGCCTCCTCGAGCGCTTCGACGGAATCGACCGGCGCGATGTGCTGGATCGATGCGCGCACGTGCTCCATCACCCTCGCGAAGTCGACGGAGACCTCCGCCACGTCGATGCCGAACCGGTGCCCGCCGCGAGCGCTGGCAGCGACGCCCGCTGCAGCCAGGAGCGCCTTCGACGGGACGCACCCGGTCCACAGACAGTCGCCACCGGTGCGCTCGTGCTCCACGAGGAGGACCCGGGCGCCCAGCCGGGCAGCAGTCTTGGCACCGACGATCCCGGCGGTCCCGCCCCCGACGACCAGGAGATCCCACGGCTCGTCCGAAGGGGTGCCGCGAGACGCGGTGGAGGTCTGCTGGTCGATGGTCACACGGTGTCCTCGTCGTTGATGGTGGCCAGGAAGTCCCGGACCCGTTCCACCGAACGTGGGTCGACGGCCGTGCCGCCGGACCACAGGGACAGCGCCCGGTGCAGGGCACGATGCTCGGTGGCGACCTGGGTGCACTTCTCGCACGTCGCCAGGTGCCCCTCCAGGCGCGAGATCTCGCCCGGCGTGAGGGGGGCGGACGGATCGGCGTCGAGGTAGCGCTGGATGCGGCGGGCGGACCAGTGGCAGGTCAGCATCTGGCGCAGGATCCGAGTCATGACAGGTCTCCTCGGGTGAGTGGGCTGGAACGGAGCGACGTCCGGACGCGGTCACGTGCGCGGCTGAGCCGCGACATCACGGTCCCGACGGGCACCCCCATGACGGCAGCCGCCTCGGCGTAGCTCAGGTCGTGGACGTCGACCAGGACCAGAGCAGCCCGGAACCGGGGGTCGAGCGCGCGGACCGCCGCCTCGAGATCGCTGTGGAGCTCCTCGTCCAGGTAGCTGTCCTCGGCACTCGGCAGCTCCGCCCGGCCGAACGCAGGCTTGGCCGAGCGGGTCAGCTCCCAGTCGCCGATCGTCCCCGGTCGGCGGCGCCGGTGCAGGTTGGCGTTGGTGTTGCGCAGGATGGTCAGCAGCCAGGCTCGTGGGTACCGGCCGTCGAAACGGTCGATCGCCCGGTAGGCGCGCAGCAGAGTCTCCTGCACGAGGTCCTCGGCATCGGCCTGGTTCGAGGTGATGGTGAGAGCCACGCGCAGCAGCACCTCGATCTCGGGCTCCACCAGCTCGCGGAAGGATGACTTCCGGGTGGCGTCATCCGGGGGGCGAGGGGCGGTCACGACCCGGTAACCCGCTGAGTGGTCCGCACGCTTCCCCTCTCGTCGATCCGGAACCCGAGGATCCCATGCCGCGCTCCACGTACTCCGCTCGGTCGTACGCCGCCAGGTCGGCCGAGCCGGATCAGCCTCGGTAGGTCTTCAGCCAGCGCCGGTCGATGGCGCGTTTGAGTCGCAGCGGCCCTGCGCCGTACCACCACCAGCGACCGCGGACGGCGAGCCCGACGCCGTCGCCGAGGTCGAGGATCGACAGCGCACGTCGCTGGGGCTCGTAGACCGGCAACGCCTCACCTCGAGCCCGGGCGAGCAGGCTGCGGAGCAGCACCGGGCCCTGCCGCACGCCGTGCACCCCGATGCGCGGCAGCGGACCCGGCAGGAAGTGGGCGCAGTCACCGGCCGCGTAGACGTCGTCCCGGTCGACGTGCTGGAGCGTTGCCCGCACCGGCACCCCCTGCCCGTCGCCGAGCCCGAGCTCGACGAGCAGTCGGGGCGCCGTGAGCCCGGTGGCGAGCAGGGCCACGTCGTGGGACAGCTCAGTGCCGTCGTCGCAGACCACCCGGCGTTCGCCGATCTCGCGGACCGCGCAGTCGGTGTGGACGGCCACCCCGCGCCCGGCGAGGAGCCGGCCGACCCGCGTGCGTGCCCCGGCGGGCAGGTCCGCCCCGATGACGGGACCCGCCTCCACCAACCGGACGCGTCCGACGTCCCGGCGCACGGCGAGGTGCGCGGCCAGCTCCAGGCCCGAGGCACCGCCCCCCACGACCGTGACCGTCGCCCCCGGTCCGCCACGCCCGCGCAGCCGGGCATCAAGCTCGACGAGACCGCTCAAGGGCTTGACCCTCAGAGCGGCCGGATGGACCTTCACGCCGGCCGGCACCACCACGCTGCCGATGTTGACCGAGAGCACCTCGTAGGACAGACGCGCTCCATCCGACGTCACTGCGATCCGCGTCTCCGGATCGAGCGACACCAGGGTGCCTTCGTGGAACGCCACGCCACACGCACCGGCCAATGACCGGACGTCGATCCGCCCGACGTCGTGGGGCAGGGCGCCGGCCGCCGTCGCCGAGGCGACACCGCTGTAGTCGAAGAATCGTGGGGCCAGCAGCTGGACCCGGTACCCGGCGGCAGCCAGCTCCGCGGAGCGCTCCACGAGATGGAGATGGGCGTGACCGGCTCCCACCAGGAGGAGCGCCGTCATCGCGACCCGACGCCCGGGCGAGGATCACGCATCAGTCGCCAGCCGCGACGTAGCGCCCGTCGGCGGTACGCGGGTGGTCCTCGTTGATGGCCTTGACTGCCTCGGTGAGCTCGGCCTCGACCTGCGCCGGACGCAGGTCGAGGTGAACGCCGGCGATCATGCAGCGCACCGAACCACCGGCCAGCTCGATGGTCGGGATGTCGACGTCGACGATCGTGCACGACTCCTCGATCACCGCGACCTGGTCGGGCCTCAGGCTGCGATGGGCCCGGGACGACATCGCCATGATGTAGTGCCGCTTGCCCTCCGGGGTACGCCCACAGAGCTCCACGGCGTTGCCGGCGAACTCGCGGATCTGCTCCTCGGTCAGCTCGACGACCTTGCGCCCGTTGACCGAGAGTCGCTCCCGGACCTGCTCGCGTCGGGACGGGTCGGGAATCATCCCCAGCGCGATCATCGCGACGTCCGTGCCGATGCACGCGATCACGTTGGTGTGGTAGACCGGCACGCCTTCGGAGTCGACGGCGTCGAAGGCCATCGGCTCGTAGCCGAAGTCGGTGCAGAACCGCTCGAGGACGTGGGTGTCGGCACGGTGGCTGATCGCGGCGTACGCGACCCGCGAGACGTGGTCGAGGACCATCGCGCCGGTGCCCTCGAGGAAGATGCCGTCCGGCTCGAGACCCGAGTAGTCGACGATGGTCTGGACCCGGTAGCTGGACTTGAGCATCTCCAGGACGTCGGCGCGACGCTCGTGGCGGCGGTTGGAGGCGTACATCGGGTAGACCGCAACGGTGCCGCCGGCGTGGGTGGAGAGCCAGTTGTTGGGAAAGACACTGTCCGGACGGGTGTGGTCCGGGTCCTCGAAGACGTGCACGCGCACGCCGGCCGCACGAAGGGCATCGGCCACGGCATCCATCTCGGCCAGCGCCTGCCCGGAGGTCTCCTCGACGGACTGGCCGACGGGGACCAGCGACTGGAAGGCGTTGTCGGCCGCCGTGGCCGGGTTGGGCACGAACTTCTCGGCTCGGACGAGGATGACTGCGGACGGGGCTTGAGCACTCACGAGCCGCAATCTAGAGGACAGCAGTGGCCGACTCCGATTCGCCGTCCGCCACGCATAGGGTGAGCACACCTCATGCCGACCTCCGACCCCGTCTCCACCCAGACCCGGCTCCTGCTCGCGGTCGACGCCCCGTCGCTGCTCCACCGCAACCACCACGCACGCGCCGAGTCCGCGCTCCGTGACCTCGGCGGTCGCCCCGCCTGGGCACTGCACGGGATGTTGCGCCAGATCCTCGAGGTGATCGACCAGTTCGCCCCCGACGCGGTGGTGTTCGGACTCGACGACCGGACCTCGTCCGTGCGCGAGGAGGCCTACCCGGCGTACAAGGCCGGCCGCCCCGACAAGGACCCGATCTTGATCGACCAGCTGGAGCGGGCCAGTGACCTGCTCGACGCGCTGGGGCTGCGCACGGTGACCCCGCGCGGCCTGGAGGCCGATGACGTCAGCGCAACGGCGGCGACCTGGGCGGAGAGCTCTGGCTGGAACTGTGTCATCGTCACCTCGGACCGGGACTCCTTCGCCCACATCAGCGCTCACACCCAGGTGCTCCGCCTGATCAACGGCGGCGTCGGCGCCTCACCGCTCCTCAACCCTCGCCGGCTGCACACCCTCTACGGCATCGAGGCTGCGCACTACCTGGAGTACGCCGCCCTGCGCGGCGACACCAGCGACAACCTGCCGGGGGTTCCGGGGATCGGCAAGAAGACCGCGCCGGTGCTGTTGTCCCAGATGGGCTCGATGCAAGCGGTGTGGGCCGACATCGACCACTGCGAGGGCGCCACCCTCGTGGCGACGCTCGACTCCTACTGCGAGGAGGAGGGCCTGCGCCGCGTCGGTGCCGGGCTGCTGAAGCGGCTCACCGCGTCGGGAGCCCGGGAGCGCTTCGAGTTCAACATGTCGATCATGTCGGGACGCACCGATCTCGACCTCGGCCTGACGCCGGACGTGCCGGGCACCCCGGGGCTGCTCCCCCTCCACCCGGACCGCGTCGAGCGCGTGGTCGGCCACCTCGGCGTGCCGTCCACCACGCAGCTCGCGCTGCGGGTCCTGACCGAGCCGCCCGCCTCGTCGACCCGGTGAGGCCGGGGTCAGGAGTCGAAGCCGAGACCGAGCCGGTCGAGCAGTCCGCAGCCACAGGTTCCGACGACCGGTGGCATCCTCGCGGGCCAGGGACCAGCGGGTGAGCTGCACCCCCACCCAGGCCAGGGGCTCGGGCGGGAACGGCAGCGGCTTCTCCCGCACCATGCGTGTGCGGGTGCGCTCGGTGGACTCCCCCGCGAGCAGGTCGAGCATCACGTCGGCAGCGAACCGGGAGGCCCCGACACCGAGCCCGGTGAAACCGGTCGCGTAGGTGATCCGGCGACTCCGGGTGACCCCGTAGAACGCGCAGAACCGGGTGCAGGTGTCGATCACCCCCGCCCACCGATGGGTGAACCGGATCCCCGTCAGCTGCGGGAACGTCTCGAAGAAGTGCTCCGCGAGGGTCGCGTAGGTCCGGTCGCGGTCCTCGTGGGCCGCCCGGACCGACCGACCGTAGTGGTAGATCGCGTCGTAGCCGCCCCACAGGATCCGGTCGTCGGGAGTGAGCCGGTAGTAGTGGAACTGGTTGCCCGAGTCGGAGATCCCGACCCGGTCGTGCCACCCGATCGCGGCCAGCTGCTCCGGGGTGAGCGGCTCGGTGGCCAGCACGTAGTCGTAGACGGGCACGAGGGAGAGTCGTAGCCGCCCCAGCAACGGTCGGAACACGTTGGTGGCGAGCACCACCTGGTCGGCGCGGACCTCGGCGTCCGCTGTCGTCACGAGCACGTGACCCCCGCGCTCGCGCACCCGCTCGACCCGGCGTGTTCTCGGCGATCCGCACTCCGAGGCTCTCCGCGACCCGGGCCAGGCCCCAGGCGAGCCGGGCGGGGTCCAGCGTGGCGCACTCGTCACGGGATGACCCGGCCGGCGAGGTACGTCGGAGAGTCGACCACGCGTCGTACCTCGGCGGCGTCGAGGAAGCCCGGGAGGTCCGGATCCAGTCCGGCCACCTCATGGGCACGGGTCGCCACGGCCAGCACCCCGCTGCGGTCGAACCCGCAGTCGATGCCGTACCGCTCCAGCGTCGCCTCGATCTCGTCGAGGTTCTGCAGTCCCATCCGGTCGAGCTCGTCGTACTCCTCGGGCCACCGCTCGCGCCCGTTGGCCTCACCGTGGGTGAGGCTGGCCTCGCAGAAGCCGCCGTTGCGCCCGGTGGCGTGCTCGGCGATCCGGTCGCCCTCGAGCACCAGGACGTCGCGACCGGGGTCGCGCTCCTTGGCCCGGACCGCCGTCCACAGCCCGGTGAACCCGCCCCCCACCACCACGAGGCCGACGAGGCGCCCGGCGTCGGTGGCGCCGAGCGGCGGACGCGGCGCGGGCCGCTCGGACGAGTCGAGCCACAACGGTCGCAGGACGGAGTCGGCCAGGGCGGCGGCCGGGTGGTCGTCGATCATCCGTGGACCAGCTCGCCGAGCCGGCGTGCCACGTCGGCCGGGTCGTGCGCCAGGGCGGACACGGAGACGGCCAGCTCGCTGACGACCCGACCGGGCTCGTCGGACGGCACCCAGAGGCCGCACAGCTGGAGATGTGTCCGCTCCATCGCGGCGATGGTCCGCTGGTTCACCGCGTCGTCATCACCGGGGGCGAACACCAGGAACGTGGGTGTGTGCGGCTCGACCGGGCGAGTCGTGATCCCGACGGACGCCAGCTCGGTGGCCAGTGAGCGCGCCCAGGCCAGACACTCCGCCATCCTCGGGAGCAGCTGACGCAGACCGACCAGAGCCGCCACCGCCTCAGGCGTGGAGCGGAAGATCGTCCCGCCCATTCGACTGCGCCAGAGCCGCGCCTCGGCCAGGAAGTCGGAGGACCCCACGAGGGCCGCGCCCGCCAGACCGCCGAGACCCTTGTAGAACGAGACGTACATGCTCTCGGCCAGGCCGGCGATCTCGGACAACGGCCGGTCGTAGAACGGCTGCGACTCCCAGATCCTCGCCCCGTCCACGTGGAGAGGTACGCCGCGGTGCCGGGTCGCCGCGGAGAGCGCGGCGAGCTCCTCCCAGCTCGGGAGCGCGCAGCCGGCGTCGCGGAGGGGCAGCTCGACGAGCGCGGCACCGAGCCGCCCGGGGATGGCGGCCAGCGACGCGGCGGTCGCAACCCGGGGGCCGGTGGTGAGGTGCTCGACCTCGAAGCCGTGGAGACGTCGTGGCCCGTCGCTCTCGTGGACGAGGGGGTGGGCGATGTCGGGCATCGCCACCCGGCGGGTACCCGCCCGGTCGCACCAGACGCGTAGCGCGGCCTGCTGCGCCATGGTGCCGCTCGGGAAGAACGCCGCGCCTTCGGTGCCGAAGAGCTCGGTCAGCTCTTCCTCGAGCCGCTGGACCGGACCGCGTACGGCGTACTGGTCCCAGGTGATGTCCAGCTCGTCACAGGCCTCGGCGAGGGAGCGCAGCACCTCGGCCGGCGTTCGGATCGGGTGCCAGAAGACGGTGTCGGTGCAGTCGCGTGCGGCCGCGCGGAAGCGCGCCCAGGTCTCGTCGGTCACCCTGCCCACCCTAGGCGGGCGGCCGGTCGCGGTCAGTCGGCCAGGAGCACGAGCGCGGAGAGGGCGACCAGCCAGCTGGCGAAGCTGCCCACGAGGAAGTACTCGGTGAGCTGGTGGATCCGGGCCTGGTCGCGTTTGGACTGCAGCTCGGGAAAGCGCAGCAGACCCTTGGCGGCGACCACGATGCTGGCCGCCGTGACCTGGCCGGCCAGACCCAGGCTGAGGATGAAGATCCGCTCCATCGGGCCGAGCAGCCGGCCACCCTTGAGCCGGGTCTCCGGGTCACCGGGACCGCCGTGGCGCAGTGGGTTGACGGTGCCCGTGGCCGCGAGCACCAGCCGCACCAACACGTTGCCGGTGCTGAGCTGGAGCAGATAGGCGCCCACCAGCAGCAGGAACCGGTCCGGTGTCACTCCGTCGAGCACCGGGAGCTCGGCCCGTCCCAGCCAGGTCGCCACCGCACCGTCGACCGGGCCGGCCGCGGGTGACACCAGCACCGCTCCGGTCAGCGCCACACCCAGGACCAGGAGCGGCAGCCACGGCCTCCGACCGGCGAACGCGCGAGTCACGGTCTGGTCCCACAGGACGGCGACGCCGGCGATGGCCAGGAGGGCGGCCAGGTCACGCGAGGAGGTCAGCCCGGACACCAGCCCGGTGACCACGGCCGCGGCGGCTCCCACAGCCCCCGCCAGATGTCGGATCGGCCACACCGAGTGGGTGAGGTCGGTGAGCGCGACGGCCACGAGCAGCACCGCGATCCAGGTCATCGAATTCCTTCCATCAGTCGCTCGGCCGCCAGCACGACCGCCAGTCCGTCTCCGCGCACCCGCTGGCTGACGGCCGAGGCCGAGATCCCTTCCGTCTCGGCGATCGCGGTCTGGCTCTGGCCGTCACGCAGCCCGCGCAGGATGCGCAACGCACGATCTGACAGCGATCCCACCAGATGGTCCCGACACAGCAGAGCAGCGTTGAGCGTCTCGGGGTCAGGCCCCCCGACGCCGGCCGCCCGCCGGTAAGCCGTGCGTGCGTGGCGTAGCCCGGGGCGCGTCGCCTGCTCCTCCACGGCCACGATCGCGTCGCGGGCTGCCCACCACCCCGGGCCGTCCTCGACCCGGGGCTCTGCCGCCAGCTCGGTCACCGCCCCCCACCCGACGCCGTACCGGAGCTCGACCGGAGCCAGCTCGAGGCGCAACCAGGCCGCGGTGCGCAATGCTTGCCCGACCGAGTCGAAGGTGCCCTGGAACTCGTCGCCCACGGTGATCCGCAGGGGTTGGCGTGGGCGGTGCTGCTCGTTGGCCACCTCGAGGGCCCGGGCGAACTGGGCGTGCAGCCGCGCCCGGTCGACCACGAGGCGCGAGCCGATCAGGTCGCCGATCAGGGTGGCCACGGGTGCAGCGCTGCGCTTGTCCTCGTTCATATGAAGACAATACCTTACATTTGCAGAAATGAAGTCAAGCGCTTGGGATCGGGCCGCCGAGGCTCAGGTGTCAGCCCCAGAAGACTCGGTCGACCACGCGACGGGTACGCCGCGAGTGCCTGAGGTAGTCGTTGACCAGCTCGTCGGAGGCGCCCGGCGGGTAGCCCATGATGCCCGCGACCGCCGCCTTCTCCCGGGTGTCCCTCGGCAGGTTGTCCCCCGGCTTGCCGCGGACCAGGGTCACCGCGTTGCGGATCCGGCTGACGGTGCGCCAGGCGCGCGCGAGCCACGCGGCGTCGTCGTCAGCGAGCACCCCGGCCTCCGCCGCGGCCGCCAGGGCGTCGAGGGTCCTGGGGGTGCGCAGCCCCGGCACGGCTCCCGCGTGCTGGAGCTGGAGCAGCTGGACCGTCCACTCGATGTCGGCGAGGCCGCCGCGACCCAGCTTGAGGTGGGTGTTGGGGTCCGCGCCCCGCGGCAACCGCTCGTCGTCGACCCGGGCCTTGACCCTGCGGATCTCGGCGACGTCGTCGCGGCTCAGCCCGTCCCCCGGGTAGCGCAGCGGGTCGACCAGCTCGGTGAACCTGCGCCGCAGGTCCTCGTCACCCACCACCGCATCCGCACGGAGCAGGGCCTGCGCCTCCCAGACCTTGGACCACTTCGCGTAGTACGCGGCGTACGAGTCGAGGCTGCGCACCAGAGGCCCCTGCTTGCCCTCGGGTCGGAGGTCCGCGTCCACCTCGAGGGCGGGGTCGCCGCCCGGCAGCGAGAGCAGGCGGCGCAGCTCGAGGGCGACGGTCTGGGCGTACGTCGCCGCCTCGTGCTGGTCGATCCCCGGCTCCGGGTCGTGCACGAACATCACGTCGGCGTCGCTGCCGTAGGACAGCTCGAACCCGCCGTACCGGCCCATGGCGACGACGGCCATCCGGGTCGGCGCCTCGGCCAGGTCACGTTGGTCCTGCACCCAACGCTGGGCGACGTCGAGCGTCGCCTCGAGGGTCGCGTCGGTCAACCGGGAGAGTCCGGCCCCGACGTCGGCGACGTCGGTCTCACCGAGCAGGTCGCCGACCGCGATCCGGAACAGCTCGCGCCGGCGGATGCCGCGGATCGCCCGGACGGCGTCCTCCGGTGAGGCCTGGCGCTGCCCGGTCGCGAGCATCTCCGTCGTCAGCGCCTCGGCCGAGAGCGGCGTGAGGTCGCGGCCGAGCATCCGCACGCCCTGGGGCTCGCGCTCCAGCAAGGTGGTGGCGTAGCGGGACGTCGCCAGCACCCGGGCCAGCCGTTCGGCGACCTGGCCCTCGTCGCGGAGCGTGGTGAGGTACCAGTGGGTGCCGCCGAGCGCGTCACTGATCCTGCGGAACCCGAACAGCCCGGCGTCCGGATCGGGGGCGTCGGCGAACCATTCGAGCATCACCGGCAGCAGCGTCCGCTGGATCCGGGCCGAGCGGGTGACGCCTGCGGTGAGCGCCTCGAGGTGACGCAGCGCGCCCTTGGGGTCCAGGTAGCCGAGGGCGGCCAGCCGCTGCTCTGCGGCCTCGAGCGAAAGCCGTGCGCCGGCACCCGGGATCCGCGCGACCGCGGAGAGCAGCGGGCGGTAGAACAGCTTCTCGTGCAGCCGGCGGACCTCGCGCCGATGGTGCTGCCAGACCTTGTCCAGCTCGACCACGGGTTCCTTGGTGAACCCCATCGACCGGCCCAGCCGGCGCAGCGCCTCCTCGTCGTCGGGGACCACGTGGGTACGACGGAGCTGGTGCAGCTGGATCCGGTGCTCGAGGGTTCGGAGGAACGCGTAGGCCTCGTGCAGTGCCTCACCGTCCTCGCGGCCGACATAGCCGCCGCGGGTCAGGTCCGCCAAGGCACTCAGCGTCGTGGAGGCACGCACCTTGGTGTCCGCGCGGCCGTGGACGAGCTGCAGCAGCTGGACGGCGAACTCGACGTCGCGCAGCCCACCGGCGCCCAGCTTCAGCTGGCGTTCCGCCTCGTGGACGGGGATGTTGTCGACGACCCGGCGGCGCATCGCCTGCACGTCCTCGACGAAGCCCTCCCGCTCCGCGACCTTCCACACCATGGGCTCGACCATGTCGACGTACGCGCGTCCCAGCGCGCGGTCGCCGGCGACCGGACGGGCCTTGAGCAGGGCCTGGAACTCCCAGGTCTTGGCCCAGCGCTCGTAGTAGCCGCGATGGCTGGCCAGGGTCCGGACGAGCGGGCCGGACTTCCCCTCGGGCCGCAGGGCCGCGTCCACCGGCCAGATGGTGCCTTCGGCGGTGTGGTCGGAGCAGACCTGCATCAGGTGGCTCGCCAGCTGCGAGGCCACCCGGGTGGCGGCCGACTCGTCGGCGCCGTCGGCGGGCTCGAACACGAAGATCACATCAACGTCCGAGACGTAGTTGAGCTCGTGTCCCCCGCACTTCCCCATGGCGACCACGGCCAGCCGGGCCATCGATGCCGACGCCCCGACCCGGGCACGCGCGATCGCCAGTCCGGCCTCGAGCGTCCCCGCAGCGAGGTCGGACAGCTCCGCCGCGACGTCGTCGACACCCTCGTGGTGGGCCAGGTCGCGGGCAGCCAGCCGCAGCAGCACGCGGCGGTACTCGACGCGCAGCGCGTCCACCGCCTCGCGGTCCGGGAGCGTCGCGACCGGCTCGGCCACATCCGGATCGGCCCCGACCGCTCGCAGCAGGTCGGCGTTGACGGCGTACGCCGCAGGGCGGGTCGACCCCAGGGTCGGGTCGGTCAGCTCGCGCCACTGCTCAGGATGCCGGACCAGGTGGTCGCTCAGGGCGATGCTCATGCCCATCACCGACAGCAGCCGCATGGCCGTGCCCTCGTCGTCGACCAGCTCCCCCAGCAGGTCCTCGCCACCCCCCAGCGACTCGGCGAGCCGGCAGAGACCGCTCAGCGCCAGGTCGGGGTCCGCCGTGCGCCCGAGGATCGCCAGCAGCGGCTCGGCAGTGTCCCCGAGCTGGGTCAGGTGGTCGCGGGCGCGGTCGGTGTCGACGAAGCCCCGGCGGACCAGGTCACCGTTGCTCGTCGCCGACCGGTTCATCGTCGTCGCCCGGCCAGCTCGACGAAGCGCACCGCGAGCGGTCGCCATGCCTCGTCGAGCTCGTCGCGGGCGGCGTCGATCTCGCGGAGGGCCCGGCCCTGGTCGATGCCCAGCCGGAGGTGGTCGTCGCGGTCGCCCTCGGCCCACGACCGGACCAGCGGCTCGTCGACCTCCGGGTGCAGCTGGACGCCCCACACGGCGTTGCCGAAACGGGCGACCTGGACCTCACCGGCCGGCGTCTCGGCGAGGACGACACCGGCGTCGGGGAGCCGGGTGACGACGTCGGCGTTCCACTGGACGCCGCGCCGAGGGGTGGCGAGCGGCGCCAGCAGGTCGTCGGCGCCGGCCTCGGGGGTCCAGCCGACGTCGAACAGACCGACCTGCTGGCCGGCCGGGTTGGGCGCGGACTCCCCGCCCAGTGCGACAGCGGCGAGCTGGTGACCCAGGCAGACGCCGAGGGTGGGCAGTCCGATCCGGTCTGCGTCCCGGATCCGCTCCTTGACCGCGGTGAGCCAGTGGGTCGTGGCGTCGTCGTTGGCGCCCATCGAGCCGCCGAGCACGAGGAACGCGTCGTACGACTCGAGCTCGGGCACCTCGTCACCGGCCCACGGGCGGCACACCGCGAGCTCGGCGCCGGCGTCGGTCAGCCAGGTGCCGAGGTGACCGGGTGGGCAGGCGGGCTCGTGCTCGATCACGAGCAGCACGGGACCGTTCACGACGTTCAACCTACTGATCGCCGACGTCGGGCAGGAGCGCGAGCAGCACGATCAGGACCCCGACGATCGACGGCAGGATGCCGACGACCAACGCGGTCAGGAACAGGCCCACAGCGACGAGCAGCACCCCGGTGACGACGCTGCCCAGCCGGGCCGCCCGACCTCGTTCCTCGAGCGCCCGCAGCGAGAACATCGCGGCGGGCAGCAGCACGATCGACGGGACTGCGACAAAGGCCGCGAACCGCGCCGACCCACCTGCGATCAGGATGAACGTGGCAATCCCGAGCGAGGCCGCCGCGAGGATGAACCCGGTCCAGAGCAGGTACCGGAGCTGTTGGGCCCGCCCGGGGCTGTAGATGACGAGTGCCATCAGACGACGGGCAGCATCCGGTCGCGCTCGAAGGTGGAGACCTGGCCGCGGTACTCCTCCCACTCCGCGTGCTTGTTGCGGAGGAAGAAGTCGAAGACGTGCTCCCCCAGGGTCTCGGCCAGGAGCTCGGAGTTCTCGGCGATGCCGATCGCGTCGTAGAGGCTCTTGGGAAGCGGCTCGATCCCCATGCTCTTGCGCTCGCGCTCGGTCAGCGACCACATGTCGTCCTCGGCCTCGTGGGGCAGGTCGTAGCCCTCGTCGATGCCCTTCATGCCGGCCGCGAGCACCACGGCGTACGCGAGGTAGGGGTTGCAGGCGGCGTCGAGGGTGCGCAGCTCGATGCGGGTGGACTGGCCCTTGTTGGGCTTGTACATCGGCACCCGGATCATGGCCGAGCGGTTGTTGTGGCCCCAGCAGATGTACGGCGGAGCCTCACCGCCGCCGATCAGCCGCTTGTAGCTGTTGACCCACTGGTTGGTGACGACGCTGATCTCGCTGGCGTGCCGCAGGATGCCGGCGATGAACTGGCGACCGGTCTTGGAGAGCTGGTACTCGGCGCCGGCCTCGAAGAACGCGTTGCGGTCGCCCTCGAAGAGCGAGACGTGGGTGTGCATCCCGGAGCCGGGGTGGGTGGTGAACGGCTTCGGCATGAACGAGGCCCAGATGCCCTGGCTCAGCGCCACCTCCCGGATCACGGTGCGGAAGGTCATGATGTTGTCGGCGGTGCTGAGGGCGTCGGCGTAGCGGAGGTCGATCTCCTGCTGGCCCGGGCCGCCCTCGTGGTGGCTGAACTCCACCGAGATCCCCATCGACTCCAGCATCGTGATCGCCTCGCGGCGGAAGTCGGCCCCCATCGACTGTGCGGTGTGGTCGAAGAACCCGCTGCGGTCAACCGGCACCGGCTCGGCGCCCGGCTCTGGGGTGTTCTTGAAGAGGTAGAACTCGATCTCGGGGTGGGTGTAGAACGTGAAGCCCTTGTCGGCCGCCTTGCCCAGCGTGCGCTTGAGCACGAACCGGGGATCGGCGTACGACGGGGAGCCGTCGGGCATCTCGATGTCGCAGAACATCCGGGCCGTCGACGGGCCCTCGCCGCGCCACGGGAGGATCTGGAACGTGGCCGGGTCGGGCTTGGCCAGCATGTCGGCCTCGTAGACGCGGGCGAAGCCCTCGATCGCCGAGCCGTCGAAGCCGATGCCCTCGGAGAAGGCGCCCTCGAGCTCGGCCGGCGCCACCGCGACGGACTTGAGGAACCCGAGCACGTCGGTGAACCACAGCCGGACGAACCGGACGTCACGCTCTTCGAGTGCCCGGAGCACGAAGTCTTCCTGCTTGCCCATGGGCTCAGCCTAGTGGCGGGCGGACGCCGCGTGTGTGGCTGGGCGACACACTGGGTAGAAGCAACCGGACCCGACCCACGACTCCCGACAGGAGCCACCATGGCCCGCTTCACCGCGAGCACCCGCAGCGACGCCGTCGTCAAGGCCGACCGGATGAAGGTCTGGGCGGCGCTGACCGACCCGGTGCTGCTGCCCAAGCTCACGCCCTACCTCGCCAAGATCGTCGCCGACGGCGACCACTGGCGGTGGGAGATGGTGAAGCTCCCCGTCCTCAACCTGACGATCGCGCCGTCGTTCACCGAGAAGATGACGTTCGAGGAGGGCAAGCGGATCGAGTTCACGCACGATCCGCCGTCGGGCGCCAAGGAACGCGCCGCCGCTGAGGGTTGGTACGAGCTCAGCGAGACCGACGAGGGCACCCAGCTCTCGATCGACCTCACGCTCGAGGTGGACCTGCCGCTCCCCCGGGCGTCGGCACCGGCGGTCAACCGGGTGATGAAGAAGGTCATGGACGGCATGGGCGACCGGTTCGCCGCCAACCTGCTGGCCCACGTCAGCTGACCTAGGCCTGCGGGACGTTCGCCTCGATCTCGGCGAGCCAGGCGGTGGCGCTGGCGTCGGACGGCATCCGCCAGTCGCCACGCGGCGACATGGTGCCGCCGGAGCTCACCTTCGGGCCGTTGGGCAGGGCGGACCGCTTGAACTGGCTGGCGAAGAACCGCTTCACGAAGACGACCAGCCACTCCCGGATCGTGTCCAGGTCGTAGGCCTGCCGGCGCTCGTCGGGGAACCCCGGCGGCCACTCCCCTGCGTCGATGTCGCGCCAGGCGTGCCAGGCCAGGAAGGCGATCCGGCTCGGCCGCATGCCGTGGCGCAGCACCGCGTGGAGGGTGAAGTCCTGCAACGAGTAGGGACCCACCGAGTCCTCGGTGGCCTGGGGCTTGTCGCCGTCCTTGGTGGGGACCAGCTCGGGGGTGATCTCCTGCTCGAGGATCTCGAGCAGCACCTTGTTGGTGTCACTGTGCCCGTCGTGCCCGGCGAACTGTCCGCTGTCGATCACCCAGCGGATGAGGTGCTGGACGAGCGTCTTCGGGACGCCGGAGTTCACCGTGTAGTGGGACATCTGGTCGCCGACGCCGTACGTGCACCAGCCGAGCGCCAGCTCCGACAGGTCGCCGGTGCCGAGCACGATCCCGCCGCGGTGGTTGGCCAGCCGGAAGAGGTAGTCGGTGCGGAGGCCGGCCTGGACGTTCTCGAAGGTGACGTCGTAGACCTCCTCGCCGCGTGCGTAGGGGTGCTCGAGGTCCTCGAGCATCTGCCGGGCCGCGGGCCGGATGTCGATCTCCTCGAACGTGACGCCCAGCGAGGCCGCCAGCCTGGTGGCGTAGGACTTGGTGGTCTCCCCGGTCGCGAAGCCGGGCAGCGTGAAGGCGTGGATGTCGCTGCGCGGCCGGCCGAGCCGGTCCATCGCCTTCGCGGCGACGATCAGGGCGTGCGTGGAGTCGAGCCCGCCGCTGACGCCGATGACCACCTTGGGCTGGCCGATCGCGTGCAGCCGCTGCTCGAGGCCGGAGACCTGGATGTTGTAGGCCTCGTAGCAGTCGAGGGCGAGCCGCTCCGGGTCGTCCGGCACGAACGGGAAGCGGTCGACCTTGCGCCGCAGACCGATGTCACCGGTCGGGGGCCGCAGCTCGAACGTGACGGTGCGGAACTCGCGGATGCGGTCGTCGTACGTCCGGCGGTTGTCGTCGAACGTGCCCTGCCGCATCCGCTCCTGGCGGATCCGGTCAAGATCGACGTCGGTCACTGCGCGGCGGGGGCCGTCCGGGAACCGCTCGGACTCCGCGAGCAGCTCGCCGCACTCGTAGACCAGGGTCTGGCCGTCCCAGCTCAGGTCGGTGGTCGACTCGCCCTGGCCGGCGGCGGCGAAGACGTACGCCGCGCTGCAGCGGGCGCTCGCGCTGCGCACCAGGAGGCGACGGTCCTCGGCGCGGGCGACGGTGATCGGGCTGCCGGAGAGGTTGGCGAGCACGGTCGCGCCGGCCAGCGAGGCCTCGGCACTGGGCGGGATCGGCACCCACATGTCCTCGCAGACCTCGACGTGCAGCTTGAGCCCGGGGACGTCGGCGGCGGCGAAGATGAGGTCGGGGCCGAACGGCACCTCGGCGCCGCCGATCGTGATCGTGCTGCCGCGGCGGTCGTCGCCGGGGGCGAACCAGCGGCGTTCGTAGAACTCGCGGTAGGTCGGCAGGTAGGACTTCGGCGCGACGCCCAGCACCCGCCCGCGGTGGATGACGACGGCGCAGTTGAGGACGCGGGTCCCGTGGACGAGGGGGGCGCCGACGACGAGCATCGTCACCAGGTCGGTCGAGCCCTCCACGACAGTCGTGATCGCGTCCTGGACCCCGGCCAGCAGCGTGTCCTGGAGGACCAGGTCGTCGATCGCGTAGCCGCACAGCGACAGCTCGGGGAAGACCGCCACCGCGACGCCGTCCTCGTGACAGGCACGGGCCTGCTCGAGCACGGTGAGCGCGTTGGCGGCCGGATCCGCGATCGCCACCGGGATGGTGCAGGCGGCCACACGGGCGAACCCCTGGTCGTACGCCGAGTAGAACTCCACGATCCGAGTCTAGGGCCGCGAGTCGAGCAGCCTCGGGGCGACCGCAATGGTCTGCAGCCGACTGTCGCCGCTGGTGATCCGCTCGAAGGCACCGGTCCGGAACTCCCAGGCGACGAGGTGCCACGACTCCTCACCGACCTCCATCGTCTTGAAGTCAGTCGGTCCGACGAGCAGGAGGACGGTCTCCGCGTCCAGGAAGCCCATGGCCGTGAGGTGACCGTTGTCGCTGTAGATCGAGTTGGGGTCCTTGATGGGCGCGTAGGCGAGGACGTCGCCGTTGACCGGGTCCACCACGATCGGTCCGCTCCGAAAGGGCTCGACGCTGCCGGCCGTGCAGGCGAGCAGGCCGTAGCCGCCGACCAGCCGTTCGCACTGGATGAAGGGGGTCTCGCGGATCCGCTGGTCGCCCTGCCAGGAGAGCAGCGAGCGTCGCTGGTAGTCGTTTTGGTAGATCACACCCTCGGGGTCGACGCCGATCGAGACATAGCCTCCCTTGTACGGCGCTCGGCGGTCTCCTCCGTCGAGGTCCACGAGCCACGTGTCGCGCCAGTGGAGCACGACGAACCCCTCATCACCGGGGAGCCAGCGCAGGCCGGGCGCGGTGTCCCACGGCTGCGCGATCTCGTCCGGCCAGGGAATGGTCGTGTCCTCCCCCGTCGTGACGTCGACGACGAGGATGCCCGCGTTGGTCGACATCGCGACCCGCGTGCCGTCGGAGGAGATGGCGGGGGTGACCGTGTCGTACAACGCCCCTGCGACCGCGCCCTGCGTGCCGGGCACGCTGCGCCACTGTCCGTCCGTGCCGAGCAGCTGGAGGTCCGCGTCCTCCTGGGGCCAGGCGACCACGACCCCGTCCATCGGCTTCAGTGACACTGGGACAGTGTCCGCGCTGGAGGGCGCGGTCAGTGTCTCCGGCAGCCCCCGGGATCGCCACGGCGCATTGGGGACGCTGAACGGATCCCACCGCGGCTGGGTGGCCGGCCCGCTCGTCGCCGACGGGGCCGGTGACGGGACGGGCAGCGACGTCGACGGCGTGTCGACCGGGTCGTCGGAGCGGGCGCCACCCGACGAGAGCTGGCCAACCCCGATCGCCAGCGCCACGGTGGCCGCTGCCGCCAGGACCGCGGCCGCAGAACGGCGACGCACCCGCTGCCGCCGCGCACCTGCCAGCGCGACTTCAGCGCGATGATCCGCGGCGATGCCGTCGGTGGCGCGCTCCAGCAGGGCGCGCAGCTCGCTCTCCCTCACGACGTCCTTCCGATCAGGTCGAGCAGCTCGGGAGCCCGTTCACGCAGGCGGGCCAGGGCCGCGGCGTTCTGGCTCTTCACGGTGCCCACCGAGACGCCGAGGATGCTCGCGGTCTCCCGCTCCGTGAGGTCGTCGAAGTGCCGCAGCACGACGACGGCCCGCTGGCTGGGCGTGAGCCGGGCGAGCGCACGACGTACGACATGGGCGGCCTCAGGGTCCGAGGAGACCGCTGCCGCGTCGGCCATGTCGGCGACGGGGTACTCGCGACGGCGCCGCCACCACGAGATGTTGTCGTGGACGATGATCGTGCGGGCATAGGCGCCCGGGTTGCCGGTACGCAGACGCTCCCACCGCAGCGCCACCTTGACCAACGCTTCCTGCACGAGATCCTGCGCGCGGCCGAGATCGCCGGTGAGGAGGTAGGCCGATCGGACCAGCTGGCGCTGGTTCCCGGCCACCCACTCGGTGAACTCCGTCGCATCCACAGGACCTCCTTCCCCCAGTCAACGCGGTGGCTGCCCCGAATGGTTGGCGCTGACGCTGAGTTCGTAGATCGGTTCAGTCAAAGATTTCCCTCACGGACCCATCCGGATGGCGTGTGACTTCGAACACCCACTATCCCGGCTCACGGACGAGCCCGGGACGCACTGATGACGCGCAGAACGCTCAGCGCCCAGATGTGCCGACCCAAGGAGTACTCGCATGGTTCGCTCACGACTCAATCAGCGGCGTGGGGCAGTAGCCCTCATGGCCGTTGGTGGGCTGCTCACCTCGGCCGGTCTCGCCGGCCTCGGTCCCATCTCCGCCACCGCCTCCAGCCACAGGGAGGCACCGCTCATCGCTGGCCTCCCTCAGTACGACAACACCGACCTGTACGCGTTCCGCAGCCCCGATCGCCAAGGCACCGTCACGCTGGCTGCCAACTGGATCCCGTTCGAAGAACCTGCGGGTGGGCCGAACTTCTACGCCTTCGCGACGGACGCCCGCTACGACATCCACATCGACAACGACGCGGACGCCAAGCCGGACATCACCTTCCGATGGACGTTCAAGGACCACTACCGGTCCAAGGACACGTTCCTCTACGCCACCGGGGAGGTCACCGCCCTGAACGACAAGAACCTCAACTTCTTCCAGACCTACCGGCTCGTCCGGATCAAGGGGAACAAGACCAAGGTCCTCGTCAACGGCCGGAGGGTCGCTCCCTCCGATGTCGGTGAGGGCACGATGCCGAACTACGAGGCGTTGCGCGCCAAGGCGACCACGACGGTCGGCAAGAGAGTGCAATCCTTCGTCGGCCAGGCCGAGGACCCCTTCTTCCTCGACCTACGCGTCTTCGACCTGCTGTACGGCGGCGACTTCACCGAGACCGGCGACGACACCCTCGACGGCTTCAACGTCAACTCCGTGGCCCTCCAGGTGCCGCGGCGCATGGTGGCCAAGAACCGCGACGCGGAGCGGAACCCGATCATCGGCACCTGGTCGACGACGTCGAAGAAGTCGGTCGGCGGCGGCTACCGCCAGGTCTCGCGCCTGGGCATGCCTCTGGTCAACGAGGTCGTCCTCCCGCTGAAGGTGAAGGACGCGTTCAACGCCTCCAAGCCCACGCAGGACGTCGCCGCCCTCAAGTACGTGACCAACCCCGAGCTGCCCAAGCTCATCGAGGCGATCTACGGCATCGAGGCGCCGGAGACCCCGCGCAACGACCTCGTGTCGGTCTTCCTCACCGGCGTCGAGGGCATCAACAAGCCCGAGGGCAAGATCACGCCCAGCGAGCAGCTGCGGCTGAACATGAGCACACCGGTCACGGCGAACCCGGACCGCTTGGGCGTCATCGGCGGCGACAACCAGGGCTTCCCGAACGGTCGACGGCTCGCCGACGACGTGGTGGACATCGCCCTGCAGGTCGTCGAGGGCGAGCTCGTGGGTAACCCGAACGACCTGAGTGACGGCGTCGACACCAACGACGTCGCGTTCTCGGACACGTTCCCCTACCTGGCGCTCCCCGAGAACGGCAGCGAAGCGGACCCGCACCCGACCGCGCCGGGCGCCGCTCCCGCGTCGACCTCGGACGTGACCTCCCTGGTGCAGAACGAGGCCGTCTCCATGTCGGCACTCGGCCTGGGCATGGTCGCACTGCTGATGGGTGGCGCGGGCGTCGCACGACGCTCCCGCCGCAACGAAAACTGATCCAACCCCTCGCCCGGCCGCGCGACCATCCAGTCGCGCGGCCGGGTACCACCCCGAAAGGCGGCTAGCGATGCCCAGGTACCTCATCTTGGTCGGGCTCGCGCTCGTCCTGAGCGTGTCCGGCGGAATCGGCCTCGCCGTCGCACCGGATTCGCAGCGAGCACCGGTCGCGGTTCCTCTCGCGGCGGTCTCAGGATCCGGTCAGGACCTCACCGGAACGATCGAGGCGCTGCAGGACACCCTGCGACGACTGCCTGAGGATCACACCGCGTGGGCGAGTCTGGCCATGGCGTACGTCGAGCAGGGACGGCTCACCGGCGTGCCGTCCTACTACGAGAAGGCGACCGAGGCAGCCGATCGATCCCTCGAGCTGGAACCGGTCGACAACTTCTCGGCTCTGGCCGCCAGCGCAGCCATCGCCTCTGCCCGACACGACTTCGACACCGCCCTCAACCTGGCCGATCAGTCGCTGGTCATCAATCCGCGTGGGCTGAGCGCGCTGGCGATTCGCGTCGACGCCCTCACCGAGCTCGGCCGCTACCGAGCCCAGCTGGCCGCATTGCGGGTTGCGGACCGCCGACAGCCCAGCACCACCGTCGCGGCCCGCTACGCCTATGCCTTCGAGCTTCGCGGCGAGCTGAGCCGAGCGGCTTCGGTCCTCAAGACGGCTGCCGACACCGGCGTGCGTTCGGACCGTTCCTACCTGATGACTCTGTTCGCCGACATTCAGCGTCGCCTGGGTCGGCTGCGCCCAGCACAGCAGGCACTGAGGGTCGCGCGTGAAGCCACACCCGGATACCTGCCTGCTCAGGTCTCTCTGGCGCGCCTGCAGATCGCGCGAGGAGAGCTGGACCGGGCCCTCGTGACCTGGCAGGGGGTGGTGGCCCAGCAGCCGCTCCCCGAATACGTCACCGAGCTCGGCGAGCTGTATCTCCACCAGGGCCGCAGGTCCGAGGCCCGAGAGCAGTTCGCCGTCGTCGACGCCACCGTCACCCTCCTCGAGTCAGGGGGCGTCAATGCCGATCTGGAGACCGCCCTGCACGAAGCGGACCACGGTTCTGCACGACGCGCGGTGCAGCCTGGCGGGCGCGGAGTGGGATCGGCGTCACAGCGTCCACGTCGCCGACGCCTACGGATGGGCCTTGCACCAGGTCGGGCGAGATGCACGCGCCCTCCAGCTCGCTCGGCGGGCGACCGTGCTGGGCACGCCGGACGCGCGGTTCTGGATTCACCGAGGGATCATCGAGGCCAGCCTCGGGATGGAGGGTGCCGCCGGCAGCCACCTGCGTCGCGGCCTCTCCGGGGATCCCGGCCTGTCCCCGTGGCAGCGGACACAGGCCAGCGCAGTCCTGAAGCGGATCGGGGGGTCCCGATGAGGATGGCCGTGCGGCTTCTGGCAGCTCTTGGCGCCATCGTGGCGTGCCTCGCCGTGACAATCACGCCTGCGTCGGCGCATCCGCTCGGCAACTTCACGGTCAACCGATACACGGGAATTCTGGTGTCGCCCGACGGTGTCACCATCGACCTCGTCATCGACCTCGCGGAGATCCCGACCGCCCAGCTCGGTGATCGCCTCGACAACCTGCCGCAGCTGGCGGAGCGCGAATGTGCGACCTCACGCGAGGGTCTCGCGATCACGGCGTCGGGCACCGCAGTCCCACTCATCCTCGACGACTCGGCCGCCACGACGCAGGCTGGGGAAGCCGACCTGCCGATCGCTCGGATCACGTGTTCCTTCACCGGGCAGGCGGACCTCGAGGCCGGCGAGGTCACCTTCGAGGACACCAGCGCCCCTGGTGTTGTCGGGTGGCGCGAGGTCACGGCCGTCGGTGACGAGATGACCCTGTCCACCAGTGACGTACCGACCGAGAGCATCAGTGACCGTCTGACCTCGTACCCGGAGGACTTGCTGCAATCCCCGCTTTCAGTCACGTCAGCCAACCTGACAGTCGCACCGGGCGGCCCGGCAGGCACCCTTCCCGGAGTCGGCGACGACGATGCACCGGGGGCCACCGAGGCGAGCTGGCTGTCAGCGAAGGCCGCATCCCTGGTTGCCGGTGGGGGTTGGCTCGCCGCCGGACTGGCCCTGCTCGTAGCGTTGGCACTCGGTGCCACGCATGCCCTCTCCCCCGGACACGGCAAGACAGTGATGGCGTTCTACCTGTCCCAGCGCGGTGACTCATCGTGGCGATCGGCGCTCTCGGTCGGCGGGGCAGTGACCGCGGCGCACACCGGGTCCGTCCTGCTCCTGGGTCTCCTGGTCTCGTTGAGCAGTGCCTTCGTGCCGGCTCGTCTCTACCCCTGGCTCACCTTGGTCACGGGCCTCCTCATCGTCGCACTCGGCATCTACCTGCTCATGCAGCTGCGCTCTGGCGGCGGCCACGGGCACGGCCACGGGCACGGCCACGGCCACGGGCACGGCCACGGGCACGGCCACGGCCACGAACAGCCCACGAGTGACGACCACGACCGCGAGCACGCCCACGCCCATCACGCCGAAGCCCTCGTCGGCCGATCCGACCACGGTCACGACCACCCCGCGCGCCAATCCGGGACGGTGGTGCAGGCCGAGGCGACGGAGTCATCGGCGCCGGAGGTCACCCCGGGCCGGTGGGGGGTGTGGGTCATGGGCCTGGTCGGCGGGCTCGTCCCGAGCCCATCCGCCCTCCTGCTGCTCTTGGCCGCGGTGGCTGTCGGCCGCGCCTGGTTCGGCATCTTCCTCGTGATTGCGTTCGGAGTGGGCATGGCCCTCTCCCTGGCGGCTGTGGGGCTCTTGGCCCGCGAGATGGTGCTGCGGCTCGAGGGCCTCGCCGAGCGCCGGGGCAAGCTGGGGGGAAGGGTACGCACCTATCTGCGCTACGGCGCTGCGCTGGGCATTTGTGTTGTCGGGGGTGGCGTCATCGTCAGAACCCTTCTGCAATTCTGATCCCGCAAGGCGAGCTGAGTCGGGCGTGACCGGCGCCACAGGGCCAACCCACCGCCCCGGGTCTAGCCTGAGGCGATGACCACCCCGACCTCCGGCGAGGAGACCGCGCCCTACGGCACCGGTCCGGCCGCAGCCGCCACCCCTGCCCCTGCGAAGCGGATCCGCACGCACCACCTGCGGGAGATGAAGGAGCGCGGCGAGAGGTTCGCGATGCTCACCGCCTACGAGCAGTACGCCGCGCAGACGTTCGACGAGGCCGGCATCGAGGTCCTCCTCGTCGGCGACAGTGCGAGCAACAACGTCTACGGCAACGAGACCTCACTCCCGGTGACCGTCGATGAGCTCCTTCCCCTGACCCGCGCCGTCTCCCGTTCGGTACGCCGCTCGCTGGTGGTGGGTGACCTGCCGTTCGGGTCCTACCAGCGTTCACCGGAGCAGGCCTACGACACCGCCGTCCGGTTCATGAAGGAGGGCGGCGCCCACGCCGTCAAGCTCGAGGGTGGCCGCGAGGTGGCCCCGCAGATCGAGCTGCTCACCCGCGGTGGCGTCCCGGTGATGGCGCACATCGGCTTCACCCCGCAGAGCGAGCATGCCCTCGGCGGCTACCGCGTCCAGGGGCGGGGCGAGACCGCCCAACGGATCCTCGACGACGCCAAGGCGATCGAGGCTGCGGGCGCCTTCGCCGTGGTCATGGAGATGGTGCCGGGCGACGTTGCCGGCCAGGTGACCCGCGAGCTCTCCATTCCGACGATCGGCATCGGCGCCGGCAACGAGTGCGACGGCCAGGTCCTCGTGTGGCAGGACGCGTTCGGGCTCCGGACCGGCCGGATGGCCAAGTTCGTCAAGCAGTACGCCGACGTCCACGGCGTGCTCCTCGACGCCGCACGCGCCTACGCCGACGAGGTCAGGGCCGGGACGTTCCCCGGCCCCGACCACACCTTCTGATCAGGCCTTGCGGCTCCGACGGCGGACGAGACCGGCCAGCACGATCGCGGGCAGCAGCACGGCCAGCGGCAGCAGCATCCGCGACGAGGTCGACTCGGCGCGCGGCGTCATGTCC
Organism: uncultured Actinomycetota bacterium; assembly: GCA_963834235.1. Taxonomy (GTDB): domain Bacteria; phylum Actinomycetota; class Actinomycetes; order Propionibacteriales; family Nocardioidaceae; genus Nocardioides. Next base: position 32,760 of record CAWIAS010000004.1, on the reverse strand, counting down.
CTCGGCTTCAGCGGCGGGACCTTCCGGTCGAGGCCCTTGAACTTGTAGACGTCGAAGCCACGGACCAGGTCGTTGCCGTAGCCGAAGAACGACCCGTCGCGCTTGATCTTGTTGGTCTTGAAGGACCAGGTGTCGGAGTCCGGAAGCGTGTAGTTGCCGACCTCCTTCATCCCGATGCCGTCGCCGATGGCCACCGTCCCGGGCGTCCCCGTGGCGGTGGCGAGCCCGCTGATGTCGATCACGCGGACGCCGGCGGCGTACCAGGCGATCGTCATCAGGCCCTGGCGCGGGTAGGCGCGCAGCACGTGCGACGTGCAGATCGTGCCGGCCTGGACCTCGGCGGCAGGGATGAACCAGGCACCGAGCTTCTCGGGCGACTTCTGCTTCTTGCCCGTGATGTCGTAGACGTGCAGACCGCCACCGGGGCACTCGACGCTGGCGGCCGCACCTGCCTGCTCGTCGGTGATGATGAGCAGCGACCGCTTGGAGCCGTCGGGCCTGGTCAGCCGCATCGGGTCGGCCTGGTGCACCACGTTGATGGACGGGTCGACGATCTCGCTGATGATCGCGGGCTCGGCCGGCTTGGTCGTGTCCAGAATGAGCGTCTGTGACAGCGCAGCCGAGTAGGCGCGGGTGCCGGTCTTGTTGAACGTGATGTCGTGCGACTCCGAACCCAAGCGACGTCGGGGTGTAGGGAATCGGGAAGTCCTGGACGAACTTGGGGTTCTGCGGCTTCGAGATGTCGTAGATCGTGATCGTCGGCTGGGTGCTGGTGGCGAGGTCCGAGTTGGAGTTGTAGAGGTAGTCGCCGCTCGGGTGGATCGTCATGTTGTGGGAGCCGCGCTCGACGGCCAGGAAGCTGACCGACTGCGGCTTCTTCGGCGTGGAGATGTCGACGATGATCGTGCCGGCGTCGTCCGCGTCCAGATCGAGGTCGCGGGCGCACTTGGAGGCCGCTCCCTCGGTGCCGAGCGTGCTGTCGGCGGTGTAGCTGGCCAGGACCCGGCCGTTGTTGCGCCACACCTGGATGTCTCCCTGCGTGATCGCGCAGTCGTAGACCGCGACCCGCCGGGGAGCGGTGGGCTTGGTGATGTCGACGATCTGCATTCCCTCGCGGAGGGTGCCGGCCAGGGCGTACTCACGGCCATCCACCTTCACGAACTCGATGTCCGAGCCGTTCTGGGCCTCACCCGAGTTGTTGTACTGGAGGTTGGCGACGAAGGACATCTTCTTGCCCTCGCCCTCGGTCTCCACCTGCAGGCCGCGAGTGTTGGTGGCGACGTCACCGCCGCCCTCGTGGGCCACGACCGGCGCCACACCAGCCAGGGAGAGCGCCAGTGCGGCGGCCCCCGCGAACGTCCGGATCATGGTCCTGCTGAGCATGTAGGCCTCCACCTCGTGTTTCACGCCAGTATGTCTGGCCCAACGAGCGTCATGGGCAAGGGTTATACCGTGAACCGCATGCGCGCCCTGCTCGGAATCCTCGCCCTGGCCCTCGCGGCTCCCGTCACCGCCTCGACGGCGTCCGCCACGGAGGACAACGTAGCCTTCGGGCCGCCGCTGCCCCCGTCGTACACCGTCGACGGCCCCACGCCCCGGGCGATGCCCACGTTGGACGTACGCCGGCAGGTGCGCGGCCTGGAGAACCCGTGGGACGTCCAGCCGATCGGCGACGGGCGCCTCCTGATCACCGAGCGCGACTCCGCCCACCTGATCCGCTGGGCGGACGGCGACAAGCGGCAGGTGCGGTTCCCGAGCAGCAAGATCTGGGTTTCCGGCGAGACGGGCCTGATGTCCCTGGAGGTCGACCCGAAGTTCGCGGACAACAACCGCTTCTACACCTGCTCGGGCTGGCAGAAGGACGGTGGCGGCCACGACATCCGGGTCAACGCCTGGAAGCTCAACGACGCCGCGACCCGCGCCACGCGCCTGGAGACACTCCTGGCCGGGCTGCCCACCTCGTCCGGACGGCACGGTGGCTGCCGGCTGCTGATCACCCGCAACGGGGCGCTCCTGGTCGGCACCGGCGACGCCGCCGTCGGGACGAACCCGCGTGACCTGACCTCGCTCGGAGGCAAGACGCTGCGGATGGACCGGATGACCGGCAAGCCGTGGCCGGGCAACAGGTTCATCAAGGCCGACAGCCGCAAGCAGCGCTACGTCCACACCTACGGCCACCGCAACGTGCAGGGCCTCGCCCAGCGCAAGGACGGCTCGCTGTGGTCTGCCGAGCACGGCCCGTCGCGCGACGACGAGGTCAACCGGCTCAAGAACGGCGGTGACTACGGCTGGCACCCGGTGCCCGGCTACAACGAGGGCGTGCCGATGACCGACCAGTCGCTGCCCGGCAAGCAGATCGGCGCGCGCTGGAAGTCCGGCTCGCCCACGCGGGCGACGTCCGGTGCTGCCTGGGTCTACGGCGACAAGTGGGGCAGGCTCGAGGGCACCCTGGCGGTGGCCGCGCTCAAGTCGAGCCGGGTGATCTTCATGAAGTTCGACAAGGCCGGCAAGCTGAGGTGGACCACGTCACCGCAGAAGCTCCGGTCCTTCGGCCGGCTCCGCTCGGTCAGCGTCGCCCCCGACGGGGACCTGCTGATCACCAGCGACAACGACCGCGGCGACGCGATCATCCGCGTCTCCCCGCGCTGACCCCGACACCGACCGGTCAGGCCGTCCAGTCGAGGAAGATCCCGCCGGCCACCATCGTCACGAACCAGAAGACGAGGGCGAACACCGACAGCCACACGAGCCGCCGCGGGTGGGGGGTCCACCAGAGGATCGCCAGCAGCAGCATTGCCACCCACAGGATGAGCAGCACGACCACCACCCACCAGGGGGCCAGCAGCCCGCTGGCGGCGTACAGGAAGAACGCACAGGCCAGGCCGCCCATGCCGATGAACGGTGCGGGCGACGTGGCGTTGGGGCCCGGGTGACGCCGACGGGCCACCTCAGTCCTCGGTGTCCGCGTCGTTCCACTTCGGGTCGTTGTCCCACTCCTCGTTGCGCTCCTCCGCCTTCGCGAGCGCGCGCTCCGCCTCCTCCTGCGAGGAGTAGGGCCCGAGGCGGTCGATCGGGGGGCAGGCGTCCTCGCCCTGCTCGACGCGCTTGTGCTTGACGCAGTACCAGTACTTGCTCATGACCCCGGAAACTACACTCGACGGCGTGAGTCCCCTAGCAGCCGCCACGATCTCGCCGCGGCGCGAGGTCCCCGCCCGCATTCCCCGACCCGAGTACGTCGACCAACCCGCGCCCGCGAAGTTCACCGGCCCCGAGGTCAAGGACGCCGAGACGATCGCGAAGATGCGCATCGCCGGCAAGCTGGCCGCTCAGGCCCGCGAGCTCGTGGGGTCGCACGTGACACCCGGCGTCACCACCGACGAGCTGGACCGGGTCGGCCACGAGTTCCTCTGCGACCACGGCGCCTACCCGTCGACGCTGGGTTACCGCGGCTTCCCGAAGTCGCTGTGCTCCAGCGTCAACGAAGTGATCTGCCACGGTATCCCCGACAGCCGACGGGTCGAGGACGGCGACATCGTCAACATCGACATCACCGCTTTCCTGGACGGCGTCCACGGCGACACCAACGCGACGTACCTCGCCGGGGATGTCGACGAGGAGTCCCGGCTCCTCGTCGAACGCACCCGCGAGGCGCTCGAGCGCGGCATCAAGGCCGTCCGCCCGGGCCGGCGGATCAACGTCATCGGCAGGGTGATCGAGTCCTACGCGCGCCGGTTCGGCTACGGCGTGGTCCGCGAGTTCACCGGACACGGCATCGGCACCGCCTTCCACAGCGGGTTGGTCGTGCCCCACTACGACGAGCCCATGTACGACGACCTGATCGAGGTCGGCATGACGTTCACGATCGAGCCGATGCTCAACCTGGGCACTCACGAGTGGAACATGTGGGACGACGACTGGACGGTCGTCACCAAGGACGGCCGCCGAAGCGCCCAGTTCGAGCACACGCTGCTCGTCACCGCTGAGGGTGCCGAGGTCCTGACCAACCCGTAGCCGGCTGCGGGTCAGAGCCCCAGGACGGTCCGTTCGACGCGCAGGACCGCGACCTCGTGCTCGGGGTCGCCGGACATCGCCGCGGCCAGTCGCAGGTGCGGTAGCGCCTCGGCGCCACGACTCTGACGCTCCAGGACCCGGCCCAGCGTGTGCTGGGCCCAGTCGTCGCTGGGGTTCTCGGCGACCAGCTCGCGCAGCTCCGTCTCGGCCTTGCCCAGCTGGGCGCGGATCATCCACGCCCACACCCGCAGCATCCGCAACCCCGTGTTGCGCGGATCCGCCTCGAGCGCGGGCTCGAGCACCTCGAGCGCCTCCACGGGCGCCCGTCGGGTCAACAGGTCGTGGGCCACGCCGTACGCGTGCTCGTGGGCTCGCTGGCCCGGGAAGACCATGGGCGGGGCCTGGTACTCCATCTCCATGCCCACCTCAACCACACAAGGCGATCCGCGATTCCCGGGTCAGGAGTGGGCACAGCTCCGCCGAATCGGATCTACGATGCGAACGGCGAGAGGACCCACATGGCAACGCTGCACATCGAACACCCGATCACCGACTACGCCACGTGGCGAGCGGCCTTCGACCGGTTTGCCGACGCCCGCGAACGTGCCGGGGTGACGGCGTACCGGCTCCGACGGCCCGACGACGACGAACGCTTCATCGTCGTCGATCTCGAGTTCCCAGACCCCGAGAGCGCCCACCGCTTCCACGGCTTCCTCCAGGAGAACGTGTGGAGCATTCCGGAGAAGTCACCCGGTCTCGACGGCGCTCCGATGGCTCGGGTGCTCGTCGACCACGAATAGCCCTATCCTTGGCGTGCGAATGGGCTGGCCGGGCGACCGCGTGGATCCTGAACCCTCAGGGTCCTCGAGGAAGGTCCGGGCTCCACAGGGCAAGGTGGTGGCTAACAGCCACCCGGGGCAACCCGCGGGACAGTGCCACAGAAAACAGACCGCCACTCCTCCGGGAGCGGTAAGGGTGAAACGGTGGTGCAAGAGACCACCAGCGTTCCGGGCGACCGGAACGGCTTGGTAAACCCCACCTGGAGCAAGGTCAAGAAGTCGCGCACCTTCGGGTGCGGGATGCGTGTGCGTTCGAGGGCGGCCCGCCCGAGTACGCGGGTAGACCGCAGGAGGCGGCCGGCAACGGTCGTCGTAGATGGATGGTCGCCCCCGTCGTGAGACGGGACAGAACCCGGCCTACAGGCCAGCCCATTCGCACCACTCACCGGCCCAGGGCAGGACCGGACTCAGTTCACTCGCAGGCGCGGCCATCGTGGTCGGCGTCAAGGCCGTGCGGATCAGAGCCGGTCACCATCAGTGGCCCGTTCACGTCCGGGCAGTCCAGGTCGGGCGGGTACGACGGGATGCACGGGGTGTAGCCGGGTGCACAGCTGCCACCACCCCCCATCACCGGCTGAGGCTTGGGCGGCGAGGCGCACGCAACGTTCTTCGTCGCCTTGTCGGCAGCGATGTAGCGCGGTTCGCGCGGGTGGTAGCCGTAGCCGTCTCGGGAGTCGTACCTGGCGACCGCGAGTCCGTTCTTGATCAGTCGCAGTCCGGCGTCCTGGGTACCGACGTCGACGTAGCGCAGCAATCGGCCGTAGCGGTCGCGTTCCTCGTCGATCCTGCCCAGCCGGACCCGCTGCCCCAGGACGAGGCGGCCGAGGTTCGACGCTGAACGCTCGAACCCGCATTCACCGACCTCGGGGGTGTCCATGCCCACCAGGCGAACGGTCTCACCGTTGCCGAGCTCGATGGTGTCGCCGTCGACCACCCTGGTGACCAGGAAGGTCCGCGCTCTCGCGCCCCGGGGAGCGGACTGAGGGGCGGGCTTGGCGGGCCTGTCGGTCTTGCCGGGTCTGCCCGGTTTCCCGGGCTTCGAGTGAGCCTTCTCATTCTTGGACTTGTCGTGCTTGCCCTGGGCGGATCGCGAGTCTGCGCGGTCGCCGCCACGGGGTTCTTCGCACGCGGCCGACGAGAACCCCACGGCCACGAGCACGACACCCACGATCCACGTCTTTCCGGTCATCGCGGCCCCTTGAGCAGTCACCGCAGGTTAAGTCGGAATCGACGTTGGGGCAGGCGTATGCGGACATCGGCCGAATCCTGCACCTGTGACCGGGTTCCGGCCTAGCCTGTGGCTCCCCTCACCATCTGGAGCATCCTGTGCGCACCATCGCCGCCACAGTCCTCACAGCCGTCCTCCTCACCGCAGCGGGGGTGGCGACGGCTCACGCCCACGACACCGGCATCCACGACAACTGCACGAACTTCAATGAGAAGTACCCGCACGGCGTGGGCAAGAAGCACGCCAACGACAAGGGCGGCGACGTCACCAACTTCAAGCGCAGCACCAAGATCTACAGGCTGGCCAACCGTCACAACAGCACGCTCGACGGCGACAACGACGGCATCGCCTGTGAGAAGGCCTGACTGCTCAGATCAGCGGGAGCGGCGACCCGGAGGGGGGTTGAACGCCCAGAGCGTGTAGCTGTCGACGGTCGTGAGCCAGGACTTGAAGGCGCGGTGGCGGCGGGCACGGATGGCTGGTGTGGGCATCATGGTGTCCAGAACGCCGACGACCGCTGAACCCTGCCCCGATCGCGTCGTGAGCCGAACCACATGACGTGGGTCACGGCACCTCAGGTGACGGTGAAGGCGATCTTGCGCTCGGCCACCGACGCGGACGCGAGCGTGACCGTTGCCTCGGAGCCCAGCGGCAGCTCGGACGCCGACGTGACCGGCCCCTCGATGCCGTCCTCGCGGAGCGTGACCGTCCCTCGACTCGGGTCCTTCTCCGAGACCTCGACGACCACGCCGTCGAAGGTCTCCCCCACGCGGTCCGTCAGGGTGCCGGCCTCGACCAGGTCGACGACCGCGCGTTCGTACTGGTTCGCGCGACGGCTGGAGCCGGCGAGGGTCTCGGGCAGCTCGGGCAGCTTCTCCAGCACCCAGCCCGGGACGTCGGTGCCGGCGCACAGCGCCACACAGATCTCGCCCGCGTAGCGGTCACCGAGCCGGCGGAGCGGCGCCGTGACGTGGGCGTACTCGGAGGCAAGGGCGGCGTGCTGCGGCTCCGCGGGCACCTCGCCGTCGAAGCCGACGTACCCGCTTCCGCGCAGCAGCCGGGTGCAGGCGACGATCATGGCGGCGTGCTTGGGCTGGTCGGGGTCCAGGGTGCGGATGAAGTCCGGGTAGAGCTGCTCGGCCGGCCACTCGATGCCGAGGGCACGAGCCGTGCGGTGCAGCCGTTGTACGTCGCGAGGGTCCGGCGTGCGGCAGGGTACGCAACAACCCGACCCGGGCGTAGACCATGAGCGAGGCGGCCGCGAACCCGGTCAGCAGCGAGATCTGCGCGTTCCACTGCTCGACGGGGAGCAGCGTCCGGAACTCGAGGTGCCACCGGTCACCGTCGATCTCGATCTCCTGCTCCGGCAGCGGGAGCGAGACCCCGCCACGGGCGGCCTCGCGGGCCAGGCGCAGCTCGCCCACCTCCTGGAGGAGCACCAGCGTCTCGTCGGCGCTCCCCTCGTCGATCGCCTTCTGGGCACCGGCGTAGTCGAGCCGGGCGGTGGAGCGAACGCGTGCCCGCTCCACCTCGACCTCCGTGCCTTCGCCGGTCTCGTCGACCTTGATCGTCCAGAGCAGTGCGGGACGGACCTCGTCGGGCAACAGCGAGCCGGCGTCCTCGGAGATCGACTTCGGGTGCAACGGCACCTTGGAGTCTGCGCCGTACAGCGTTTCGCCACGCAGATGGGCCTCGAGGTCGACGGGGTCGCCCGGCGAGACGAACGCCGCGACGTCGGCGATGGCGTAGTGGACGACGTAGCCCGTCGCCGTCGCGCTCGATGTGCAGCGCCTGGTCGAGGTCCATCGCCCCCGGAGGATCGATGGTGACGAACCCCAGGTCCGTGCGGTCGAGGTCGGGCATCCGTGGCTGCGTGGTGGCGGCCTTGGCCGCCTGCTCCACCTCGGCCGGGAAGTCGGCGCTCACCCCCAGCTCCTCCTGGATGCGCGCGATCCCGTCGCGCAGCTCGTGCGCCGCCACGCCGTCTTCCCGCGTCCGGACCCGTACCACTCGCTGGCTCGACATGCGACTCACCCTAACCTTGACCTGTGTTGATCCTGCTTCCCCCGAGCGAGGGCAAGACGGTGCCCCGTCGGGGCAAGTCACTGGACCTCGCGGACCTGAGCTTCCCGCAGCTCACCGCCACCCGCGAAGCGCTGCTCGCCGCCCTCGTCGACCTCTGCGCCGGCGAACACGACCCCGCGCTCCCGGTGCAGAACGAAGTGCTCGTCGACCTCGCTGCGGACGTGCTCGGCCTCGGCCCCACCCAGGTCGATCTCGTCCACCTCAACGGCCACCTGCGCGACGCACCGACGGCCCGTGCAGACCGGGTCTACACCGGTGTCCTCTACGACGCCCTCGACGCCTCGACCCTGACCAGCAGCGCCAAGCGCCGCGCCGGCACCCGGCTGGCGGTCACGTCGTCACTGTTCGGGCTGGTCCGCCCCGGCGACCGGATTCCGGCGTACCGCCTCTCGGGCGACACCGCTCTTCCCGGGCTGGGCTCCGTCGCCGCCCTGTGGCGCGGAACCCTCGGACCGGCTGCCGAGGAGTCCATCGGGGACGGCCTGCTGGTCGACCTGCGCTCCACGACGTACGCCGCGTTCTGGCGCCCGCCCACCTCGCTCGCACGCCGGGTGGCGACGGTCCGCGTGCTGCACGAGACCGGCGGCAGGCGCCAGGTGGTCAGCCACTTCAACAAGGCCACGAAGGGGCGCCTGGTCCGCGACGTCCTGGAGGACGGCGGCAACCCGCGCACCCCGGCGGCGTTCGCGACTCTGCTCCGCGACCTGGGCTGGACGGTCGAGACGGGCGAGCCCGGCCGCAAGGGAACCCAGCTCGACGTGGTGGTCAGCGAGGTCTGAGCGTCACCAGCGCTGTGCGCCGCCGAATGCGTCGTTGCCGGGCGGGAGGGCGTTGTACATGCGCATCGAGGCGCGCGCCTCCGAGCCGTCCTTGCCGCCGGTGTAGAACGACACCACCGACACCGACGCCGGCGACAGCTCCATCCGGTACACCGAATCGAGCGGCGCGTTGACGGCATGCGCGACCAGGGTCTTGATCGGTGTCACGTGGCTGACCACGAGCACCGTTCGGCCATGGTGGGTGTCGAGCACCCGCTGGAGGGCCTCCAGGACGCGCTTCTCCACGGTGCTGAAGGACTCGCCGCCACCCGGGGCGACGTCGACCGACCCCAGCCAGGTGTCGAGCTCGTCGGCGAACTGCTCGGCGACCTCGGTGAAGGTCAGGCCGTCCCAGCTGCCGAACTCCATCTCCGCGAAGCCGGGCTCCACGTCGACCTTCTTGCCGAGCACGTCCGCCAGGATCTCCGCGGACTCCAGGGTCCGGCGAACCGGAGAGGCGATCACGGCATCCAGCCGCTCGGCGAGCGGCGAGAGCCAGTCCGCCGTCGCCCGGATCTGGGACCGGCCCTCGTCCGAGAGGCCGGGGTTGGCGCTGCCGAGACCGCCCGAGAACCGCTTCTCGACCGTGTGCGCGGTGACGCCGTGACGGACCAGGACCAGCGTGGTCGGCGGACCACCGGGGGGCGACCAGCCTCGCAGCTGCTGCTGGATGCTCGCGGGGGCCTGGGGCGACTCCTCGATCGCCTCGATGAGGGAGTCCGGGGCCTCCGCGCCGGGGAGTGCGCCCGGATCCGGACTGCCCGGCGTGACGCCGTCGCGTTCGCCGTCGAGCGCCTCGTTGGCGAGCCGGTCCGCATGGCTGTTGTGCTCGCGCGGGATCCAGGTGTACGTCGTGCCGGGGGGTGCGAGCAGCGTGGCCTCGGCGGCCAGGGGCCGCATGTCCGGATGCTTGATCTTCCAGCGGCCCGACATCTGCTCGACGACGAGCTTGGAGTCCATCCGGACCTCGATGTCGGCCCCCGGGGCGAACTCACCGGCCAGCCGCAACCCGGCGATCAGGCCGGAGTACTCGGCCACGTTGTTGGTGGCGACGCCGATCGTGCAGCCGTCCTCGGCGATCACCTCACCGGTGGCGGCGTCCTTGAGCACGGCGCCGTACGCCGAGGGGCCGGGGTTGCCGCGCGAACCTCCGTCCGCCTCGATGATCACCGACCGGCGTTCGGGCACCTACAGGCCGCTCTCGTCCGTGCGGACCAGGATCCGCTGGCACTCCTCGCAGCGGACCACCTCGTCGTCGGGCTTGGCGCGGATGACGGCGAGCTCGGCGTTGTCGATGGTCAGCCGGCAGCCCCCGCACTGGCGGGCGCGCAGCGCGGCCGCACCGACTCCACCCTTGGCGGCACGCAGCTTGTCGTAGAGCGCGAGCAGGTCGGCGGGCACGGCCTCGACGACCGGCGCGCGGTCCACGCTCGATCTGCTCCAGCTCCCGGTCGATGCCGCTGACCTTCTCGTCGCGGGACGCCGCCAGCAGGCTGAGCCGCTCGTCGGCCGCCGCCACCTGAGCCACCAGGGAGTCGAGGGTGCGCTGGGCGTCCTCGACGGTCGCCATCACCTCGAGCTCCTCGTCCTCGAGGGACGTGATCCGGCGCTCGAGCGACTCCAGCTCGTGTTGCATCCGCTCGAGGTCCTTGGGGTTGGCGATCAACCCCTGGTCCATGCGGTCGCGGTCGCGGGTGCGACGGGTCTTCACCTGCTCGACGTCGGAGTCGATCTTCTTCTGCTCCGTGGTGAGGTCGTCCACGACGATCCGCGCGTCCCGCGCCTGGTCGTCGAGCTCTGTGCGGGCCTTGTCCAGGTCGGCGATCTCGGCGAGCTCGGGGAGGCTGGAGCGCTGGTGCCGCAGCTGGTCCGCCCGGGCGTCGAGCTCCTGGACGTCGAGCAGCTTCAGTTGGGTGGACGGGTCGGCTTTCAGCGTCGGCTCCTTCAGAGGCGGAACTGCCAGGGGTCGGTGCGGATGGTGCTCACGCGCGCCTCCACCGTATCGCCCAGTGCCGCGGCCACCTTCGCCCGGACCACCGGGAGCCAGGTCGACTCGGCGGCCCAGTGCGCGACGTCGACCAGCGCCGGACCGTCCTGCTCGAGGAACTCGGCCGCCGGGTGGTGGCGCAGGTCGCTCGTGACGTAGACGTCGGCGTCGGTGCGGAGCACGGTGTCGAGCAGGAAGTCGCCCGCCCCCCCACACACGGCGACCCTGGAGACCGGACGGTCCGGATCACCCGCCACGCGGACGCCGTGCGCCGTGTCGGGCAGCGCGGCGGCCACGGTCGCGGCGAACTCCCGCAGAGTCGTGGCCGCCACCGAGCCGATCCGGCCGGACCCGCTCGGGCGAGCGGTGCAGGTCGCCGAGCTCGACGATGTCGTACGCCGGCTCCTCGTAGGGGTGGGCGGCCACCACGGCGGCCACCACCGCAGCCCTGATCCCGCGGCGGAAGCACGGCTTCGATCCGGACCTCGTCGACGACCTCGTCCCGGCCGACCTCGCCGATCGCCGGGGTGGCTCCGGGCAACGGCCGGAACCGACCCTGACCGTGCGTGGAGAAGGAGCCCTGGTCGTAGCTGCCGATCGTGCCGGCGCCGGCGTCGGCCAGCGCCTGGCGGAGCTTGTCGGCCGCGTCCAGCGGCACGTAGACCGTGACCTTGTCGAGCGCACCGCCGGTCCTCGGCAGCACCGGCCGCACGTCGCTGAGCCCCAGCGCGGTGGCCAGCGCCTCCGAGACCCCGTCGACGGCCTGGTCGGCGTTGGTGTGGGCGGTCAGGAGGGCGCAGCCGCCGGCTGCCAGGGTCGCCAGGGTCCTGCCCTTGGGGCCGGTCGCCGCGAAGCCGTGGACCGGCTTGAGGAACAGCGGGTGGTGGACCACCAGCAGGTCGGCACCCCAGGCGACCGCCTCCTGCGCCACCTCGGGCGCTGGGTCAACGGCGAACAGCACCTTGGCCACCGGAGCGGCCGGGTCGCCGTACACGAGCCCGACGGCGTCCCAGTCGTCAGCGGTGTGCGGCGGGTACCAGCCGTGGAGCAGGTCGACGACGTCGTTCAGGCTCGGCATGGCGGTCAGCGTAGTTGCGGCCGCGCGCCGCGGCTGCACGCGTCCCCGGCGTCAGTTGACCTGACGGTCGCGGCCCTCCCAGTAGGGCTGGCGCAGCTTGAACTTCTGCAGCTTGCCGGTCGCGGTGCGCGCCAGGGCGTCGCGGAACTCCACCGATGTCGGGGCCTTGTAACCCGCCGCCTTGTCCTTGCACCACGCGATCAGCTCGGCCTCGGTCACCTGCGCCCCGTCGGCCACGACCACCAGGGCCTTGATCGTCTCGCCCCACTTCTCGTCGGGGACGCCGATCACCGCGACCTCCGCGACCGCGGGGTGCGAGAACAGGACGTCCTCGACCTCGATGGAGGAGACGTTCTCGCCGCCGGTGATGATCACGTCCTTCTTGCGGTCCTGGATCGTGAGGTAGCCGTCGTCACCGATGACGCCCCCGTCACCCGTGTGGAACCAGCCGTCCCGCAGGGCCGCTTCGGTCTCGTCCGGCCGCTCCCAGTAGCCCTCGAGCACGACGTTCGACCGAGCCAGGACCTCGCCCTCGGGGTCCACGTCGAGCCGCACACCCAGCGCCGGAGAGCCTGCCCGCACCAGGCGGGTGGCGACCTCCTCGGCGGGGAGGTCGTCCCACTCGGCCCGGCTGCGGTTGATCGTCAGCAGCGGCGAGGTCTCGGTCAAGCCGTAGATCTGGATGAACTCCCATCCGAGCTCCTCCTGGACGCGGACGACGGTCTGCGTCGGCGGCGGAGCCCCCGCCATGATGATCCGCACCTTGTTCCGGCCGGGAATCTCTCCCTCCCAGTCCTGAGCAGCGTCGAGCACGGCCGCGGCCACGGCCGGCGCCGCGCACATGACGGTCACCCCGTGCTGCTCGACGCGACGGAGGATCTCGGCTCCGTCGATCTTGCGCAGCACGATGTGGGGCACGCCGAGGCCGGTCATCGCGAACGGCATCCCCCAGCCGTTGGCGTGGAACATCGGGAGCGTGTGCAGGTAGACGTCGCGGTCGGTGACACCGGCGTGCAGACCGAACGTGACGGCGTTGACCCAGATGTTGCGATGGGTGATCTGGACGCCCTTGGGCCGGGCGGTCGTCCCGGACGTGTAGTTGATGGTGGCCGTCGCGTTCTCGTCGGGCTCCCACGGCACGGGCTCCACGCCCTCGTCGGCGAAGAGGTTGTCGTCGTCACCGAGGACGAACCGGTGCTCGGCCGTGACGTCCTTCAGGGCCTCGTCGACCTCGGGATCCACCCACAGGACCCGCGCACCCGAGTGCTCCACGATGTAGGACACCTCGTCCGGCCGGAGCCGGAAGTTGACGGGTACGAGCACCCGGCCGGAACCCGCGATCCCGAAGAAGGCGGTCAGCAACCGCGCGCTGTTGTGGCTCACGACGGCGACGCGCTCGCCGACGCCGATGCCGAGCTCGTCGAGCCTGGCGGCCTGTCGCCGGGCCAGGGCGCCCATCTCGGCGTACGTGAGCTCACCCAGCGACGGTGCCGGCTGATCGGGTTCGTCGATGACGCCGGTGCGCTGGCCGTAGACCTGGACGGCGCGGTCGATGAAGTCGGCGATGCCGAACGGGACGATCATGCGGGCCTCCTCGTCGTGACCTGCGCCACTCTAGTAAGGGAGTGCCGAGGCACGGGACCGGCCGCGACTTCGGGGGTGAAGACGGCCGATCCCGCACCAGTCGGACGGGCCAGCTGGCGTACGCGTCCTCGCCACCGATGCCAGCCACGGGCCGGACCTCGGTGTGAGGTGGGCCACAGGGCATTCGGAACCGACGGCCGGACGGATTGGCCGGGACGAAAGGACGATCTGAGTGGGCGCAGAGGGGATCGAACCCCCGACATCTTCCTTGTAAGGGAAGCGCTCTACCGCTGAGCTATACGCCCGCCGAAATGCGCGCACAGACTACGCGAGCGGGGCCGGCCCGTCGGCGCGGCCGGGGCGAAATGAAATGAGTCGAGCCGCTGGCGTCTCGGGTCACCAGCGGCTCGACACCAAGAAATATAGACAGGCCGCCCAAGCCTGTCGACCGTTTCCGAAAAGTTATCGAGGCGGTCTAGGCCAGCGCGTCTGCAGCTGCGGCCAGATGACGGTCCAGATCGCGGCCCTCAGGGCTCGGCGTTGTGGACTGCCCAGCGCACGATTCCCCCTTGTCCACGACGTACGACGACCGCCGTGGAGCGCCCTTGGCCTCGTCGAAGACGTCGTAGGCCCGGGACACCTCACCGTGCGGCCAGAAGTCGGACAGCAGCGGGAAGTTGAGGCCGTCCTGGTCGGCGAACGCCCGCAACGAGTAGACCGGGTCGCAGGAGATCGCCACCACCTCGGTGTCGAAGGTGAGGAACTCCGCCAGCAGGTCCCGGATGCCGGCCATCTCACTCGTGCAGACCCCGGAGAACGCGAAGGGGTAGAACACGATCGCCACCGCCTTGCGTGTCACGGTAGGACGAGAGGCTGGTCGGCTGGCCGAACTGGTCGCGCAGGCTGAAGTCGGGAGCCTGGCTGCCGATGGCCAGCCCGGTCGCGGACGGAGCGCTCACTCCTCGCTCAGCTCGCGCTTGAGGACCTTGCCGGTGGCGTTGCGCGGCAGCTCGTCGAGGAAGACGATCTCCCGTGGCACCTTGAAGCGGGCGAGGTTCTTCTTCACCCAGGCCTTCAGCTCGTCCTCGTCGGCACTGGCGCCGCTCTTGAGCGCGACGAAGGCCTTGAGCCGCTTGCCGTAGTCGTCGTCGTCCACGCCGATCGCAGCGACCTCCTCCACCGCGTCGTGGCGCTGGAGGCAGTCCTCGACCTCCTTGGGGAACACGTTCTCCCCGCCGGAGACGATCATCTCGTCGTCACGGCCCTCGACGTAGAGCCGGCCGTCGTCACCGAACTTGCCGACGTCACCCGAGGACATGAGGCCGTCGACGACCTCCTTGTGGCCGCCTCCGGTGTAGCCCTCGAACAACAGCCCGTTGCCGACGAAGATCCGGCCCGACTCCCCGTGCGGGAGCTCCTTGCCCTTGTCGTCCAGGATCTTCACGACCGTGGCGTACGGCGGCCGGCCGGCCGAGTCGGGCGCCTCGCGCAGGTCCGTCGGATCGGCGATCGAGGCGTAGGCCACCTCGGTGGACCCGTAGATGTTGTAGAGGTTGTCCCCGAAGTTGTCCATCCAGTTGAGCGCCATGTCACCGGGCAGGGCCGACCCGGAGCACGCCACCACCTTGAGCGGCGGCACGTCGTACTTGTCCCGGGTCTCCCGCGGGCAGCGACAGCATCCGCTGGAGCATCACCGGGATGACGACGAGCGAGTCGCACTTCTCGGCCTCGATGGTGCGCAGGCACTCCTCGGGGTCGAACTTGCGGCGCAGGACCGCGGTCGAGCCCAGGAGCATCCCGAGTGCGAGGTGGGCGAAACCCCACGTGTGGAAGAGCGGCGCGGCGATGTGGGTGCGCCACCCGTAGCGCAGCGGCATCCGGGAGAGCAGCGAGACAGCGGCGTCGATGCCGGCCTCGTTGCGGGGTGCGCCCTTGGGGGTGCCGGTCGTGCCCGAGGTGAGGATGACGATCCGCCCGTGCCGCTGCGGGACGTCGACGTCGTCGCCGGGGTACTGCCCGATCAGCGACTCGAGGGTCTCGTCGAGGTCGTCGCTGTCGGTCCAGGCGACGACCCGCTGCTCGACCTCGGCCTCGGCGAGCAGCTCGGTGAACTCCTCGTCGTGGACGACGATCGTCGGCTTCTCCCGCTCCAGCACGTCGACCAGCTGGGGCCCCGCGAAAGCGGTGTTGAGGTACAGGACGTCGGCACCCAGCTTGGCCACGGCGACGCTCGCGTCGATGAAGCCGCGGTGGTTGCGGCACATGACGGCCACGCTGTCGCCCTCGCGAGACGCCCTTGTCGGCGAACGCCCGGGAGAGCGCGTTGGAGCGCTCGTGCAGCTCGACGGCAGGTCAGCGAGCCGAGCTCGTCGATGACGCTGACCCGGTCGGGAGTGAGCATCGCCTGCGCGGCGAACCCGCCCGCGGGACCGGTCCCCCAGGCCTTGATCGTCCTTGAGAACCCGGGCCAGCACCCAGGGCGCGTAGGGCCGGATGACCCCCGCCCCTCCCAGCACCTTCAGCGTGGTTCCGGCGGCTCCGACGCGGTCAAGGGCAGTAGGACTCGAGGTCAAGTGGGTGCTCCTGGGATGTGGTGGCGGGCGGCAGTCTGGTCAGGCGGGAGTCTTGGGAGCGACCAGGCGGGTCGCCGACCAGTCCTTGCTCACGGCGGCCGTGGTCGTCTGCGACAGGCCGGCGATGGGGGCGGCCTCGGCGATGTCGGCGGCAGCGACGGCGTTGGGCCGGCCGACCTTGGGCGTGAGCAACCAGATCGCGCCACCGCCGACGAGGTCGGTCAGGGAGTCGACGAGCCCGTCGACCAGGTCGCCGTCCTCGTCGCGCCACCAGAGGACCACGGCGTCCACCACGTTGCCGTAGTCGGTGTCGACCATGTCGGCGTCGATGGCGTCCTCGATCGCGACCCGGAGGTCGTCGTCGGTGTCGGAGTCCCATCCGAGTTCCTGGATGACCATCCCGGGCTTGAAGCCGAGGCGGGCCGCTGGGCCATCGCCTTCAGCGGCACTGTGCACGGAACCGCTTTCCGCGGTCGAACTCACGGACTCCTCCAGACGCGTCAGCGACCACCCCGACGGGCGGTCAGTGGAGGTAGTCCACCCGAGTTCCCGCAGTGACGCAACCCCGTCCACCACTCGGCACCCTCCGTGACTACCCGTGGGTAAATTTCGCCTGCCTGTTCTGCGTGCAACGATGAGTGCGTGAGCGCTGACGCATCCCACGGTTCCGCACTCGACCCGCACGGGGTCCACTCCCCTCCGTCATCCACGAGGGACTGCCCACCCAGCTGCCCGACATCGACCCCGACGAGACCCAGGACTGGATCGACTCGTTCGACGGTCTCGTCGATGAGCGCGGTCGCGAGCGCGCCCGCTACGTCATGCTGCGGCTGCTCGAGCGGGCCCGCGAGATGCAGGTCGGTGTGCCGGCGCTGCGCAGCACCGACTACATCAACACCATCCCGCCCGAGCGCGAGCCGTGGTTCCCCGGCGACCTCGAGGTCGAGCGCCGGATCCGCGCGTTCATCCGCTGGAACGCCGCCGTCATGGTCTCGAGCGCCAACCGCAAGGGCCTCGAGGTCGGCGGCCACATCGCGACGTACCAGTCGTCGGCGAGCCTCTACGAGGTCGGCTTCAACCACTTCTTCCGAGGCAAGGACGCCCCCGGCGGCGGCGACCAGATCTACATCCAGGGGCACGGCTCCCCCGGCGTCTACGCCCGCGCCTTCCTCGAGGGCCGGCTGACCGAGGAGCAGCTCTACCGCTTCCGCCAGGAGGTCCAGCACGGTCCCGGGCCAGGGCCTGCCGTCCTACCCCCACCCGCGGCTGATGCCGGAGTTCTGGGAGTTCCCGACGGTCTCGATGGGCCTGACCGGCGATCAGCTCGATCTACCAGGCCCGGTTCAACCGCTACCTGCAGAACCGCTGGCATCAAGGACACCAGCCGAGCAGCGCGTCTGGGCCTTCCTGGGCGACGGCGAGATGGCCGAGCCCGAGTCGCTGGGCGCGATCCGGCATCGCCGCGCGCGAGGAGCTCGACAACCTCACCTGGGTCATCAACTGCAACCTGCAGCAGCTCGACGGGCCGGTGACCGGCAACGGCAAGATCATCCAGGAGCTGGAGGCCAACTTCCGCGGCGCCGGCTGGAACGTCATCAAGGTCGTCTGGGGCCAGGAGTGGGACGCCCTGCTCGCCAGGACGTCGACGGCGTGCTGGTCAACCGGATGAACAACACCCCGGACGGCGCAGTTCCAGACCTACTCCACCGAGGACGGCGCCTACATCCGCGAGCACTTCTTCGGGACGACCCGCGGTCTGCGCAAGATGGTCGAGCACATGAGCGACGACCAGATCGAGAAGCTCCCCCGCGGCGGCCACGACTACCGCAAGGTGTATGCCGCGTTCGACGCGGCCACCAAGCACGTCGGCCAGCCGACCGTGATCCTCGCCAAGACGATCAAGGGCTGGACGATCGACGCGCTCGAGGGCAAGAACGCCACCCACCAGATGAAGAAGCTGACCCCCGACGACCTGAAGAAGTTCCGGGACCGCCTCTACCTGCCGATCTCCGACCGCGACCTCGAGCGCGCCTACGAGGAGACCGGCGCGGCGCCGTTCTTCCACCCCGGCAAGGACTCCCCGGAGATCGAGTACATGATGGAGCGCCGCGAGGCGCTCGGCGGCTCGCTGCCCAAGCGGGTGACCCGGGCCCAGCACCTCAAGCTCCCCGGCGACGAGATGTACTGCCGAGCTCAAGCAGGGCTCCGGCAAGAACTCCATCGCCACCACCATGGCCGTGCGTCCGGTTGCTCAAGGACTGGATGAAGGACCCGGAGATCGGCCAGCGGATCGTGCCGATCGCCCCCGACGAGTACCGCACCTTCGGCATGGACTCGATGTTCCCGAGCGCGAAGGTCTACAACCCGGGCGGCCAGCAGTACGAATCGGTCGACCGCAAGTTGTTGCTCTCCTACAAGGAGTCCGAGCAGGGCCAGATGCTCCACGAGGGCATCTCCGAGGCCGGCGCGATGGCCTCGGCGACGGCCGCCGGCTCGGCGTACTCGACCCACGGCGAGCACATGATCCCGTTCTACATCTTCTACTCGATGTTCGGCTTCCAGCGCACCGGCGACTCCATCTGGGCGATGGCCGACCAGATGGCGCGCGGCTTCCTGATCGGCGCCACCGCCGGCCGGACCACGCTCACCGGCGAGGGCCTCCAGCACGCCGACGGGCACTCACCGCTGATGGCCGCGACCAACCCGGCCGTCGTCCACTACGACCCGGCGTTCGCCTACGAGGTCGCCAGCGTCATGCGGTCCGGGCTCGAGCGGATGTACGGCGAGGACGCCGAGAACGTCATCTTCTACATGACCGTCTACAACGAGCCGGTCCAGCAGCCCAAGGAGCCGGACGACGTCGACGTCGAGGGCATCCTCAAGGGCATCCACAAGGTCTCGACGGCCGACGGCGAGGGCCCGCGGGTCCAGCTGCTCGCCTCGGGCATCGCCTACCCCTGGATCAAGGAGGCCGCCCGGATCCTGGCCGAGGACTGGGGCGTCCGGGCCGACACCTGGTCGGTGACCTCCTGGAACGAGCTGGCCCGTGACGCGGTCTCCGCGGAGCAGTGGAACCTGCTGCACCCCGGCGAGAGCCCGCGCCGCGCCTTCGTCACCGACAAGCTGGCCGGCCACGACGGTCCGGTGGTGGCGGTCTCCGACTACATGCGCGCGGTGCCACTGCAGATCGCGCGCTGGGTCCCGGCCGACTACCGGGTGCTCGGTGCCGACGGCTTCGGCTTCGCCGACACTCGTCCCGCGGCCAGGCGCTTCTTCCAGATCGACGCCGAGTCGGTGGTCGTGCAGACGCTCCAGGCGCTGGCCGACGCCGGCACGATCGGCCGGGACCAGGTCGAGAAGGCGTTTGCGACCTACCGCATCGACGACCCCACGGCCGTCGCCGGACGCAAGCAAGAGGGTGGGGATGCCTGAGCCGAGCCGCGTTAGCGGATCGGATCGATGGTGGTTGAGCAGCGCGCGCGACTGAGCGACGAAGTCGCGGCCGCGCGTGTCGAAACCCGGTGCAGACGAGGCAGGGCGGTGACCCAAGCTCAAGGCCCTGCTCACCTCACCCGGTTTCGAGGCTCGGCCGTGAACGGCCTCGCACCTCAACCAACGGTTCGCCTAGGCGCTGGTGATCGAGGTGACGGTCGCGGTCTCGGCCTCGACTGCGCCGGTGGCGCGCAGCAGGCTCCGCCAGCGCGCCCGTGAGTACTGCGCGGGCTGCGTGGTGCGGATGAACTCGTGGACGATCTTGGCGAAGCGGTGCGGGTGGTCCTTGTGCGGGAAGTGCCCCGCGTTCGGGATCACCTCGACCCGGGCCTTGGGGGCGAGCCTCGCGGCGTTGCTGGCGTGGCGGACCGGGATGACCGAGTCGTCGCGTCCCCACACCACACACATCGGCATCGCGTCGGTCAGGTAGGCCCGGTCGGACATGGTGACGATCTGGCCGCGCCAGTCGACCACGGCCCGGACGACGTGCCGGATCGCGTGCCGCGCGTTGGGGTCCTTGAACGAGTCGTAGATCTCGGCGACCTCGTCGAGGTCGCGGGTCTGCTTCCACGAGGTCCGCGACAGCGCCTTCAGACCGGCCTTGCCGACGTGGCGCACCCCCGGAAGGGTCAGCAACGCCATCACCTGGTGGAAGCCGGGGCTGGTGATCGCGCGGATGGCGGGGCTGACCTCGGGGCCGAGACCGCCCGAGGAGACGAGCAGCATCCGCTCGGTCCGCTCGGGGAACTGGTAGGCGAACTGCATCGCCACGCCACCACCGAAGCTGTGGCCGATGACGGTCACCTTGTCGATGCCGAGCACGGTCAGCAGGTCGCGCATGCCGTTGGCGTAGCCGCCCACGCTGTAGTCGGCGCGCGGCTTGTCGGACCGGCCGTGTCCGAGCAGGTCGGGCGCGATGACGGTGTAGCGACGAGCAAGGGAGTCGATGACCGGCTCCCACGTCGTGTGGTCGCAGCCGAGGCCGTGGAGGAGAAGGACGACGGGGCCGCTGCCGGCCTTCACGTACGCACGGCGGTGACCGTGGATCGTGACGTACTGAACGGGATGGGACGTAGCAGACACAGAGCTTCTCCCTCAAGCCCCGAGAAGTGGGGCGTCGACCTGCGATTCAACCAGAACTGGTTCCAGTTTGTTAGCCCGAAGCCCCTTGTTTTACCGGGCTTTTGCGCGAATCCGGCGTCGACTAGGGTCCGGTTGTGTCTCCACCTGCCGCGGCTCGACCGCGCAACCGGGCCGCCGACGCCCTCCAGCGCTCGACCGGTGCGCTCAGCACCAGCGCCATGGCGCGCATGGAGGCGGACATGCCGTGGTTCCGACAGCTCTCCGCCGAGGACCGATCCTGGGTCGGCCTGATCGTCCAGGCGGGTATCCGGGGCTTCGTGGACTGGTACCGCCACAGCGCTGACCCCGTCCCCGGTGGCTCCGCCCTGGCGTCGGCCGTCTTCGGCGCAGCTCCCCGTGCCCTGGCCGGGGTGATCAGCCTCCAGCAGACCGTCGAGCTCGTCCGGCTCTCCATCGAGGTGGTGGAGAGCAACGTGGATGACATCCTCGGTCCCGAGGACGCCCTCGAGGTCCACGCCGCGGTTCTGCGCTACGCCCGCGAGGTCGCCTTCGCCACCGCCGAGGTCTATGCCCGGGCCGCCGAGGTGCGCGGCGCGTGGGACGCCCGGCTCGAGGCGCTCGTGGTCGACGCCGTGCTCCGGTCCGAGACCGACGAGACCGTCCTCTCCCGGGCCAGCGCGCTGGGATGGTCGGCCCGTGGGCACGTGGTGGTGGTCCTGGGCGCAGCACCGGCGCAGCGCACCGAGACCGACGTCTTCGACGAGGTACGCCGGGTGGCCCGGGCCGAAGGGATGGAGGCGCTGTGTGCCACCCAGGGCGAGCGGCTCGTCGTCGTGCTCGGCGGCGTCGAGGACTCGCGCAGGGCAGCCGAGACGGTGGTCGAGCTGTTCGGCGACGGTCCGGTCGTCGTCGGTCCGGTCACGACCGAGCTGAGCCAGGCTCACGTGTCGGCGCGCGCGGCGCTCTCCGCGCACCGCTCCGTGGCCGGGTGGCCCGAGGCACCCCGCCCGGTGCGCAGCGACGAGCTGCTACCCGAGCGGGCCCTGGCCGGGGACGGCCACGCCCGCCGCCACCTGGTCGACGAGATCTATCTGCCGTTGGTGCGGGCCCGCGGCACGTTGATCGAGACGACGTCGGCGTACTTCCACCACGGCACGTCCATGGAGGCCACCGCGCGCGCTCTGTTCGTGCACCCCAACACCGTCCGCTACCGGCTGCGTCAGGTCGGTGACCTGACCGGATTCGCCCCCTCGGTGCCCCGGGATGCCTTCACGCTGCAGATTGCCCTGCTGCTGGGCCGCCAGTCCGGACGCACGGACGAGGCGACCTCCTAGACTTTTGTAGGAACCCTACAAAGAATCGCGCATTCATTTCGTGCACGCCCGACGCGAGAGAACACCCCTCGACCCGGCAGAGTAAAGGTGTGCTCGTCATCGTTGCTCCCGGCCAAGGCGCCCAGACCCCCGGCTTTCTCGAGCCCTGGCTCCAGGACCGCACGTTCGCGTCCCGCTTCGACTGGCTCTCCACGGTCGCCGGGCTCGACCTGGTGCACTACGGCACCGAGGCCGACGCGGAGACGATCCGCGAGACCGCAGATCGCCCAGCCCCTGCTGGTCGCCACCGGCCTGGTCGCGGCGCTCGAGCTGTTCCCCCACCCGGCCGACGCGTTCTCCATGATCGGTGCCGTCGCCGGTCACAGCGTGGGCGAGCTGACGGCCGCGGCGGGTGCGCGCACGATCACCGCCGAGCAGGCGATGGTGCTGGTCCGCGAGCGTGGCCGCGCGATGGCCGAGGCCTCGGCCGCGTCACTCCCACCGGCATGACCGCCGTCCTCGGGGGGGACCGCGACGAGGTGCTGGGCAGCTCGCGCTCCACGGTCTGACCGCCGCCAACGACAACGGCCCCGGTCAGATCGTCGCGGCGGGCACCCTCCCGCAGCTCGACGCGTTCGCCGCCGACGCGCCGGCCAAGGCCCGGCTGATCCCGCTCAGCGTTGCGGGTGCCTTCCACACCGAGCACATGGGCCCGGCCGTCGGCCACCTCGCGAGGATGGCCCGTTCGGTCTCGGTCCACGACCCGCGGACCCCGCTCATCTCCAACAAGGACGGCAACGTCGTCCACGACGGCCAGGACGTGCTGGCCCGGATCGTCGGACAGATCGCCAACCCCGTCCGCTGGGACCTGTGCATGGAGACCATGCACGACCTCGGCGTCACCGGCATCCTGGAGATGCCGCCGGCCGGCACCCTGACCGGCATCGCGAAGCGGGCGCTCAAGGGTGTGGACACGTTCGCGCTCAAGACGCCTGACCAGCTCGACGACGCCCGCGCGTTCGTCGCAGAAGCACGGCGAGGCCTCCCAGATCGAGACCACTCCCACCTGGCGGATGGTCGTCTCCCCCGCCAAGGGCATCTTCCACCGGGCCACCGCGGCCGTCGAGACCGACGTCCTCGCCCCCGGTACGCCGATCGGCGACGTCGCCAGCACCCGGGACCGCACGCGCGTGGTCGCTCCCCACGGCGGCGAGGTCGTCGAGTGGCTCGTCGAGGACGGCGATCCCGTCTCCCCCGGTCAGCCGCTGCTGCGCCTGCACCCCGAAGGAGCCTCCTGATGGGCATCACCGCCAGCCAAGGAGCGGCCCACGCCGCCATCCTCGGCATCGGCGCCTACCGTCCCTCCCGCGTCGTCCCCAACGCCGACGTGGTCGAGGCCATCGAGTCGAGCGACGAGTGGATCCAGCAGCGCTCCGGGATCAAGCAGCGCCGCTGGGCGGCCCCCGACGAGACGATCCAGCTGATGAGCGTCGCGGCGGCCCGTGGCGCGCTCGACCAGGCCGGCATCTCCGCCGAGCAGATCGACTGCGTCATCGTCGCCACGGTCAGCCACCTGCTGCAGACGCCGGCGATCGCCACCGCCATCGCCCACGAGCTCGGCACCGACAAGGCAGCCGCCTTCGACATCTCCGCCGCCTGCGCCGGCTTCTGCCACGGCGTGGCCATGGCAGCCGACATGGTCCGGGCTGGCAGCGCCGGCCACGTCCTCGTCATCGGCGTCGAGCGACTCAGCGACCTCACCGACCTCTACGACCGCGGAACGGCGTTCATCTTCGCCGACGGCGCGGGTGCGGCGGTCGTCGGCCCGAGCGACACCCCGGGGATCGGCCCGGTCGTGTGGGGATCCGACGGCGAGCAGTTCGACCTGATCCGGCAGAAGGAGGACTGGCGCGACGTCGTCGGCACCCCCGCGGTCCCCGGCAGCGGCGTCATGCCCCACCTCGTGATGCAGGGCAACCCCGTCTTCCGCTGGGCGTCGTTCGCGATGGCCAAGATCGGTCAGCAGGCTCTCGACAGGGCCGGGGTCTCCCTCGACGAGCTCGACGTCTTCGTCCCCCACCAGGCCAACATGCGCATCATCGACGCGATGGCACGCTCGATGAAGCTGCCCGCCCGCGTCAAGATCGCCCGTGACATCGCCGAGCAGGGCAACACCTCGGCCGCCTCGATCCCCCTCGCTCTCGAGCGGATGCTCGCCGAGGGCGAGGCTCGCAGTGGGGACACCGCGCTCCTCATCGCCTTCGGTGCCGGCCTGGCGTACGCCGCCCAGGTCGTCACCGTCCCCTGATCGCACCACCGCCCGACCAACCCACCGAAAGAGAAGGAAGCCACATGGCCACCACCGAAGAGATCCGCTCCGACCTCGCCGAGATCGTCAACGAGGTCGCCGGCATCGACGCCGATGACGTGCAGCTCGACAAGTCGTTCGTCGACGACCTCGACGTCGACTCGCTGTCCATGGTCGAGGTCGTCGTCGCAGCCGAGGAGAAGTTCGGCGTCTCCATCCCCGACGACGAGGTCAAGAACCTCAAGACGGTCGGCGACGCTGTCGCGTTCATCGAGCGCGCGCAGGGCTGATCACGACATGTCCGCGAAGCGAGTCGTCGTCACCGGCCTGGGCGCCACGTCGCCGGTCGGTGGTGACGTGCCCACCACCTGGTCCGCCCTCCTCGAGGGTCGGAGCGGGGTCCGTGCACTCACCGAGGACTGGGCCGAGCCACTCGGCGCGAGGATCGCGGCGACGGTCGCCGTCGACCCGTCCGAGGTGCTCGACCGGGTCAAGGCCCGTCGGCTGGACCGATCCGGCCAGCTGGCGATGGTCGCCGCCCAGGAAGCGTGGTCCGACAGCGGACTCGCCGACGGCGGGGTCGAGCCGGAGCGGCTCGCCGTGGCCATGGCCTCGGGAATCGGCGGCGTGCAGACCCTGCTCGCCAACTACGACTCGCTCAAGGAGAAGGGCCCCCGCCGGGTGTCGCCGCTGGCGATCCCGATGCTGATGCCCAACTCCCCTGCGGCCAACGTCGGCCTGGCCATCGGCGCCAAGGCCGGCGTGCACACCCCGGTGTCGGCCTGTGCGTCCGGCAACGAGGCGATCGCGCTCGGGATCGACCTGATCCGCCTCGGTCGGGCCGACGTGGTCGTCTGCGGTGGCACCGAGGCAGCGGTCCACCCGCTGCCGATGGCCGCCTTCGGGCAGATGATGGCCCTGTCCAAGCGCAACGACGACCCGGAGGCCGCCTCCCGACCCTGGGACAGGGGCCGGGACGGCTTCGTGCTCGGCGAGGGCGCCGCCTGCGTCGTCCTGGAGTCCGCCGAGCACGCCGAGGCGCGCGGCGCGACCGTCTATGCCGAGGCCGCCGGCGCCGGCATCACCTCTGACTCCCACGACATCGCCCAGCCCGACCCGGCCGGTCTCGGCGCCACCCGCGCCATGAAGCTCGCGCTCCGCGAGGCCGACCTGACGGCCGGCGACATCACGCACATCAACGCCCACGCCACGTCCACCCCGCAGGGCGACGTGGCCGAGGCCGGGGCGATCCGCGCGGCGCTCGGCGACGCCGCCGACGGTGTCGTGGTCACCTCGACCAAGTCGATGACCGGCCACCTGCTGGGTGCTGCCGGTGCCCTCGAGTCCGTCGCCACGATCCTGGCGCTGCGTGACCGGACGGTGCCACCGACCATCAACCTCGAGGACCCCGAGGACGTCGGTCTCGACCTGGCCGCCACGCGTCGCGACCTGCCGTCCGGCGACGTCGCCGCCATCAACAACTCCTTCGGCTTCGGCGGGCACAACGTCGCCCTCGCCTTCCGGAGCGTCTGATGGCGAGCACGGCGTCGACGACCGACCGGGCTGCCGAGGCCGCTGCCAAGCCGGCGAAGCTGCCCCGGGACCAGGACCCGCGCAACCCGGTCCACCGGCTCCGCGCCCTGCTCGACGAGGACTCGCTCGAGCTGCTCACCCCCGACGACGACTCCGGCATGCTCGCCGCGGTCGGCCTCGTCAACGGCACCCGGGTGGTCGCCTTCTGCTCCGACGCCACCGTCATGGGTGGGGCCATGGGGGACGTCGGGTGCCGCGTGGTCGTCGACGCCTACCACCGGGCGATGACCGAGGGAGTCCCGATCGTCGGACTGTGGCACTCCGGCGGTGCCAGGCTGGCCGAGGGAGTGCTGTCCTGCACGCCGTGGGCCGGATCTTCCAGGTGATGACCCAGGCTTCCGGCAAGATCCCCCAGATCTCGGTCGTTCTCGGTCCGGCCGCCGGCGGGGCGGCGTACGGCCCGGCCCTCACCGACGTCGTCATCCTCGGCCCCGAGGGGCGGATCTTCGTGACCGGCCCTGACGTCGTCCGTTCCGTCACCGGCGAGGACGTCGACATGTTGCGCCTCGGCGGCCCGGAGCCGCACGGCCGCAGGTCCGGTGTCGTCCACATCCTGACCGAGTCCGAGCGCGAGGCGCTCGACCGGGCCCGGACCGTCGCCGAGCTTCTCGGTTCCCAGGGCAGCCTCACCCTCGCGGACGTCGAGGACCGCGACCTGGCAGCGCTGCTGCCCGAGTCCAAGAAGCGCGCCTACGACGTCCACCCGCTCGTCGAGTCCGTCCTCGACGAGGGCACCACCCAGGAGCTGCACGCCCGCTGGGCCCCCAACATCGTGACCGCGCTCGGCCGCTTCGGCGGGCGCACCGTCGGTGTCGTGGCCAACAACCCGTTGCGTCTCGGCGGCTGTCTCGACTCCGCCTCCGCCGAGAAGGCCTCCCGCTTCGTCCGCATGTGCGACGCGTTCGGTGTCCCGCTGATCGTGCTGGTCGACGTGCCCGGCTACCTGCCCGGCGTCGGTCAGGAGTGGGACGGCGTCGTCCGTCGTGGCGCCAAGCTCCTGCACGCCTTCGGCGAGTGCGTCGTGCCCCGGGTCACGCTGGTGACCCGCAAGACGTACGGCGGTGCCTACATCGCCATGAACGCCCGCTCACTCGGGGCGACCCGGGTGTTCGCCTGGCCCGGTGCCGAGGTCGCCGTCATGGGTGCGGTGGCCGCGATCCGGATCCTGCACCGCCGCAGGCTCGCCGAGGTCTCCCCCGAGATCCGGCCCAGGGTCGAGGCCGAGCTCGCCGCTGAGCACGAGCTGCTCGCCGGCGGCGTGGACAAGGCGGTCGAGATCGGTGTGGTCGACGAGGTGGTCGAACCGGCAGCCACCCGGTCCGCGCTGGCCCGGGCCATCAACGACGCGGTCCAGGCGGGCGGCGTCCGCCGCGGCAACCACGGCAACATCCCGCTCTGAACCGGTTGACCCTCCCCGGGCTGCCCGGTGGTGCGTAACGCCCGTCACACTCAGGCGTTGACCTTGCAGTAGCAACGTGAGGGGATGGACCGATGAGAAACGCCATGGCCAGTGTCATCACCGGCGCGCTTCTGGTCGTCGGCATGCCGGCGGCCACTGCCGGCGATCCCGACTTCGGGAGGATGTGGCGCGGGGACGGCGTGCTCCGCTCGGGTTGCCACAACTACAAGTACCACTACAAGGTGACGTCACCGAAGCCCGACTGGGCCCTGGAGACCTTCCTGGTCGACGAGAACAAGGAGACCATCGCCAGCGGAGGCGTCATCTCCGAGGTCGACCCGAAGAGGGGGACGCAGAAGTTCCGTTTCTGCAAGTACAACACCAGCCCGGGCAAGTTCAAGGTCAAGGGCAAGCTCACCTACCGCGACGGATACGATCAGTGGGTTGTCTGGGTCAAGCCGGGTTTCTTCAGGTTGCGCAAGGCGTCCTGAGCCCGCTGCCGAGGGGGGACCATGGTGCGAGCCGCGATAGTGGCCTGTCTGTCCGTGCTGTTGCTGATCGTCGGTCAGCCCGCGGCTGTGTCCGGCAACGCCGAGTTCGGGCGGACCTGGGCCAAGGACCGCGTGCTACGCGCCGGGTGTCACGACTACCGGTACCAGTACAAAGTGAAGTCTCCGGAGGAGGACTGGGCCCTGGAGACCTTCCTGGTCGACCCGGACAAGCGGGAGGTCAGCTCCGGGCAGCTGCTCTACAACTCCGACCCGGCTCGCGGGTCGAGCACGTTCCGGGTGTGTCGCAACGTGACCACGAACGGCAAGTTCAAGATCCGGGGCAAGCTCACCTACGGTGCCGACGACACCGTGGTGTGGATCGAGCCGGGCCGCTTCCGGTTCCGCAAGGCGTCCTGACGCGTCAGACGACCTGGTGCAGCCAGCGCACCGGAGCCCCCTCGCCGGCGTGCCGGAAGGTCTCCAGCTCGTCGTCCCAGGGCTTGCCGAGCAGCTTGTCGATCTCGAGCAGCAGCGTGGTGTCGCCCAGCGCCGCCTTGACGACCGCAGCCTTGAGTCGGTCCTCGGGGATCATGATGTCGCCGTGGAGCCCGGAGACGGCGTGGAAGACGCCCAGCTCCGGGGTGTAGGAGTAGCGCGAGCCCTCCGAGGAGGCCGTGGGCTCCTCGGTGATCTCGAACCGGAGGTGGTTCCAGCCGCGCAGGGCGGAGGCCACCGCCGCGGCCGAGCCGGCGCTGCCGGTCCAGGAGAGCTCGGAGCGGTAGGCGCCCGACTGGGCCGGCTGCGGGGTCCAGTCGAGACTCACGGCAACGCCGAGGACGCCGCCGACGGCCCACTCGATGTGCGGGCACAGTGCGGACGGCGCCGAGTGCACGAAGAGAATTCCCCTCGTCCCAGAGCCGTCCGTGCGGTTAGCAGTGCGTGCGGTCACCGTGACCTCCTTCATCTCCGGCGTGAGTTACGCCTTCCCCAGCGGACTCGCGGAGATGAGGTGCGAAGTGACAGCGATGTAGTTGTGGATCCATTGTGACCCATGGGGCCACTGAATTCCAGTGATCCGGGCGTTTCAGCGGCGCGCCGTGCGGGAGCCCCGGGCTCGACGGGGCCCGAGGTCCATCAGCGTGCGGATCACCTGCTCCGCGATCCCGAGCCCCCCGAGGTGGCTCTCCCCGTCGATGACGGTCATCGTGGCGTCCGGGAGCCGGTCCACCACGTGCTGGCCGTGCGCGGAAGGGGACGATGTGGTCGTCATCGCCGTGCCACCACCGCACCGGCACACCGACGTCCGCGGGGTCGAAGCCCCAGTGCCGGGTGAACAGGACCAGGTCGTTGATCGGCGCGGAGGTCTGGAAGCGGCTGCCGTTGAGCAGGTCGTCGAGGAACATCGCCTTGAACTCCGGGCGCGAGAGAAGGTTCTTGTCCCCCGGCGGCTGCACGGCGGCGTACAGGTCGAGGCCCGGTCCGGCCAGCGGCCGCACCAACCGGATCGCCTGCGTCAACGCGATGCCCAGCGGGACCCGCCCGATCCTGAGCAGCGGCGCCAGCCGCACCGCGAGCTGGATGATGCCGCCGTCAGCGGCGTCCGCGCCAGCCGTCGGCGCCACGCCACCGAGCACCCCGATTCCGTGCACCCGGTCAGGCAGGCCGACACCGGCAGCGAGTGCGTACGGTCCGCCGCCGGAGAGGCCGATCACCCGCACCGTGTCCACGGCCAGGGTGTCCAGCAGGATCTCGAGGTCCCGGGTCCAGTCGAGGACGTTCGGGTAGAGGTGCGGGGTCGACGAGCCGATGCCCGGACGGTCGATCCCGATGATGCGCAGAGCCGCCTTCTGCGCGTAGGCGCGGGCCTCGAGCGGGATCTGGCGCCGCGAGCCCGGCGTCCCGTGCATCCAGACGATGGCCGGGCCCCGGGGGACGCCGAACTCGGCGAAGCTCAGCCTGCGATCGCCGCGGACCGCCACCGTGCCTTCCAGCGCCGGACGCTTGACGTTGCTCATGGGCGCAGTCTTGCAGTTGCCGATCAGCTGAGGTGGACGCAAGCCGGGTCGACCACATTGCGGAAGTCCCCGAGCGCGCCGAGCAGCCGACCGTCGCCGACGACCTGCGGACCGTCGACGACGTCGAGCACCACGCAGGTGACGTTGTCGCGTCCGCCGGCCCGCAGCGCCGCGTGCGTCAGCACGGTCGCCGCGGCCTGCGGGTCGCGCAGCCGGAGCAGGTCGCGGATCCGGTCTGCCGGGACGAAGTCGGTGAGTCCGTCGCTGCAGAGCAGGATCCGGTCGCCCACGCTCGCGTCGAGCGTCACGAGGTCGAGGTCCGCGAGCTCGCTGTCGGGGCCACTGTGCAGTGAGCGCAGGACCACGTTGCGCCACTGGTGGGTCGGCACGTCCTCGGGCCGGAGCTGGCCGGACTCGACGAGCAGCTGGACGTAGGTGTGGTCTCGCGAGACCTGGGTCATCACGCCGTCTCGGTACGTGAAGGCGCGCGAGTCTCCCAGGTGAGCGAGCAGGATCCGGTCGCCGTCGGCGACGACGGCCGTCAGCGTGGTGGCCATCCCCTCGCGCTGAGGATCCTCCCGGACCCCGTCGGCAAGGCTCAGCCGGGTGGCAGCGACAGCCTCGCGGAGCACCGGCCCCATCGGCTCGCCGAAGCGAGCCAGAGCCAGGGCCGAGACGACGTACGCCGCCGTCGCGGAGGCGACCTCACCGGCTGCCGCGCCACCGACCCCGTCGGCGACCAGTGCGACGTACGGCGCGACGAACGCCGAGTCCTCGTTGTGGTCGCGCACCCGACCGACGTCGCTCACACCTGCACCCGAGAAACGCAACATGGACCAACCCCCTTGCGGATGCACGAAGTAGATCCTGCTCCGGCCAGAGGGTCAAGCCCTGGTGACGACGAGCCGGTGACGGCGTGCCCTACCCTCAGGCATGGCTGAACCACCTCGCTCCGGCGACCTCCAGGTACGACGGACGCGCTCGTGGAAGCTGCTCTGGGTGGTGCTGATCGTGGTCGTCGGGGCCGTTGCTGCGTGGTACGCGACCCACCCCGGTCCCCTGCCGACGACGACCACCACGGTCACCGCGTCGACGCCCGTGGGCGTACCGGTCTTCGTCGGTGTGCTCACGCCCACTGAGGAGTCCGGTCGCACCGTGGTCGTGCGTGGCCTCGACGTCGACCCCGTGACCGACCTGGCGGTGAGTGTGGACTGGAAGGTCTGCAAGGGCGGGGCGCTCGCCGTGACCTCGGAACCCGAGACCTTCTGCACGAGCCTGGTCGACGCCGAAGGAGCCTCCGTGGGCCCCGGTGACACGCTCGTGCTCGAGATCTACGGCGACACGGCAGGCGAGGTCGATCTCGGCCGCGTGCGGGTGACCTACCGCGAGGGCCTCCAGTGGGGAAGCCACGAGACCGGACCACCGGTGACGGTGACCTTCCTCAGCCGTTGACCCGCTTCTCCAGGACCTCGGCACGCTCGGACGCGTCCGTCACCTGCTCGCTGTCGATCGCGTAGGTGCGGTGGAACCAGGTGAGGGCGTCGTTGTCGCGTCCCGCGGCCTCGAGGGTGTCGGCGTAGGCGTAACGGAGGCGCACGACCCACACCGACCGGCTCTTGGACAGGAGCGGCGCGAGCTCGAGCGTGCGGAGGGCGGCGTCGAGCTGGCCCATGTCACGGCGTGCACCGGACTCCACGATGGTCATCTCGGCCTTGGCCTCCGGCGGGAAGTTGGCGACCGACGGGCTCTTCGCGAGCTTGAGCGCCTGCTCTGGCTGCTTCAGGGCGCGGTGGCAGTCGGCCATCATGGGGAGGTACTCGGTGGCACCGTTCATCCGCTTGGCTGCGCGCAGCTCGGCGAGCGCCTCCGCGAAGTGGCCGGCGGCGTACGCCGCCTCTCCGGTCGCCTCCCGGACCACGGCGATGCGAGAGGCGCGTGACCGCGCGGCCAGCGTGTGCTGGTAGGCCGTCTCCGGGTCCTCCTCCAGCAGCATGCCGGCGGCCGCCAGGTGACGGGCCACCCTCGCCGCGAGCTTCTCGGGGAGACCCTTGAGCTGCTGGGTGACGGAACGGTCCAGCTCGCGACCGGTGATCTCCTCCGGGCAGGTCCGGTCCGTCGTAGCGGGCCTGGTCGGCGGTGCGGGGGTGCTGCTCGGACGCGGGACGCTTCCAGTCACCCTTGCGTCCGGGACGGTCGCGGTCGCCGCCACGCTCGCGAGGCTTCCCGCCACCGGCCGACGGTCGACCCCTGCCTGCGGGTCGCTGGCTTCGACGGTCCTCGGCCACGATTGCTCACTCCTCGATCGATTTTCAGCTGAAATGGCGTGGAGGCCACCCGAAACGGGTGGCCTCCACGGAGTGTATGTCCGGCGGCGTCCTACTCTCCCACAACCTCTCGGGTGCAGTACCATCGGCGCTGAACGGCTTAACTTCCGGGTTCGGGATGGGACCGGGTGTTTCCCGTTCGCTATGGCCGCCGTAACTCTTGCGGATACCAACCCGGTGGTGCTGGGGGGTTGGTTCCAAGCTTTGTTGTTTTGTTGTCGATTGTCCCGAACCGTGACCCGGACCCCCTGTTTGGGGGGTGGGTTGTTGGCTGGGAACTGGATAGTGGACGCGAGTCATACGGTGCAGGTCAACCATTATTGACCATGGTGCAAGTGGCCTGTTGGTGTGTGTAAGACAAGCCCTCGGCCTATTAGTACCGGTCGGCTGGGCATTGCTGCTGTACACCTCCGGCCTATCAACCCAGTGTTCTGCTGGGGGCCTTACCCGATTACTCGGTGGGAAACCTCATCTTGAAACATGCTTCCCGCTTAGATGCATTCAGCGGTTATCACTTCCGAACGTAGCTAACCAGCCGT
>CAWIAS010000003.1:0-1368375 GCA_963834235.1 uncultured Actinomycetota bacterium | reverse complement strand
AATGCATCTAAGCGGGAAGCATGTTTCAAGATGAGGTTTCCCACCGAGTAATCGGGTAAGGCCCCCAGCAGAACACTGGGTTGATAGGCCGGAGGTGTACAGCAGCAATGCCCAGCCGACCGGTACTAATAGGCCGAGGGCTTGTCTTACACACACCAACAGGCCACTTGCACCATGGTCAATAATGGTTGACCTGCACCGTATGACTCGCGTCCACTATCCAGTTCCCAGCCAACAACCCACCCCCAAAACAGGGGGTCCGGGTCACGGTTGCAACAATCGACAACAAAACAACAAAGCTTGGAACCAACCCCCAACCACCGGGTTGGTATCCGCAAGAGTTACGGCGGCCATAGCGAACGGGAAACACCCGGTCCCATCCCGAACCCGGAAGTTAAGCCGTTCAGCGCCGATGGTACTGCACCCGAGAGGTTGTGGGAGAGTAGGACGCCGCCGGACATTCTTTCGATCGAGGGCCACCCTTCTGGGTGGCCCTCGATTGCATTTACGGGCGTTGACTCTGCACGTCCGGGCGCGGACCAGAAGTCGTCCACCGGTCCCCGGAGGCCACGTTCCTCCACAGCCGCCTCTGCGCTGGAGCTGCCACGTCGGTGTCCGCCGGGAGAGTGACGGCTGGAGGTGATGTGCATGTCAGCACGACAGAAGACCGCCCCGGATGCGGTCAACGAGGTCAGGATCGTCGGCCGGGTGTCCCAACCGCCCGAGGAGCGGGTGCTCCCGAGCGGGGACGTGGTCTGGACCTTCCGGGTCGTCGTGGCCAGGCCCCCCGGTGCGGCTCGGTCTCGTCAGCAGGTCGACGCGATCGAGTGCGCCGCCTGGTCGCCGCGGGCGCGACGATCGGTGGCGGCGTGGGCCGTCGACGACGTGGTGGAGGTGTCCGGGGCGGTGCGGAGGAGGTTCTACCGGGCCGGTGAGACCGCGGCGTCCCGCTTCGAGGTCGAGATGGCAGCAGGCAGGGTCATCCGTCGAGCAGGGAGCGCATGAGCACGCCCAGGCTCGGTTTCGGCTGGAAGGAGGTGGCCTTCTCCGGCAGGAGCCGGTCGGACGCCAGGATGCGTCGCACGACGTCGTAGTCGGGAGCCGGCATCAGCACGGCGACGGCCGGTGAGCGGCCCAGGTCGGTCAGGGTGTCGTCCACCGAGTGGTGGTAGGCGACCCGCCGGGGCTGGACCTCCAGCCCGGGGACCAGGCGTTCGTGGAGCACCTCGACGGCCGCCCGGTCCTCGAGCCCGGTGAGCGTGAGGGCGCCCCAGGACGTGCCGTCGGTGAGCACGAGGGTGTCGGGTCCCAGCGCGGCCACCGCGTCGCCGGCCGAGGTGGTGCGGAAGCTGCCGAGCGGTGCCGAGGCGTCGCTGGCGTCCTCGAACGTCGTCCCCACCAGGACCCGGTGGATGGCCCCCAGGAAGAGCGGGGTGTCGTCCTGGTCGACGAGCATGGCCAGTCCCCGGTCGGTCGCGCCTCCCGGGCTCTCCTGCTGCATCCGGAGGTAGGCGGCGTACCGGTGGTGACCGTCGGCGATCAGCGCCCGGGAGCCGGCGAGCGCGTCCGCGAGCCGGACCAGCTGCCCGGTGTCTCGAATCGCCCAGACCCGGTGGTGCTGCATCGACCGGTCCGTGAACTCGTGGGCCGGGGCGGACGTCACGACCTCGCCCAGCAGGTCCCGGGCCGCCTGCGGTCCGCGGTGGACCAGCAGGATCGGCGCCGGGTTGAGCTGCATCTGGGTCATCCGGGCGGCCAGCTCGCTGGTCTGCGCCGGATGGATCCCCTCGTGGGGGAGGACCACCCGTTCCTCCAGGGTGTCGGCCCGGCGCGAGAGCTCGAGCGCACCCACGATGCCCCGGACGGTGATGCCGCCGGCGGTGTACTCGTGCACGTAGACGGCCGGCTCCCGGTCCCGGAGGATCCGACCCTGCTGCTCCCAGCGGTCCACGCGCTTGTTGACGTCCCGGTAGGGGCGGGCGAAGGCCCGGGCGGACGACGGGTCACCGACCCGGCTCGGGGCCAGCATCAGCCCGCGGAACGGCTCGAGCCGCAGGGGGCCCGCGACGGAGGGCGGGGTGACTGCAGCGGAGGGTGACACCGAAGCATCGTAGGGTGCGACGACGTTGAGTTCGCGAGGAGGTGGACGGTGCTCGGTACCTCAGAGGAGCCGCTGGTCGCGGCGTACGACCTGGTCATGCTGGACCTGGACGGCGTCGTCTACATCGGCGGCCAGGCGGTCCCCGGCGCGCCCGAGCACCTGGCCAGAGCCAGACGGAGCGGGAGCGCACCTCGCGTTCGTGACCAACAACGCCTCGAGGCCGCCCGAGGTCGTCGCCGAGAAGCTGACCGGCATGGGGGTGCAGGCCGACGCGGCCGACGTGGTGACGTCGGCCCAGGCGGCCGCCCGGATGCTGGCCGACCGGTTCCCGCCCGCCGCGCGGATCGCCTGCCTCGGAGCGGCCGGGCTGCAGCAGGCGCTGGTCGACGTCGGTCTGGAGCCGGTTCACGTCGAGGACGGGTCGGCGGTGGCACTGGTGAGCGGGTACGCCCCCGACGTGCGCTGGCGCGACGTCATGCGGGCCGCCACCCTCGTCCGGGACGGCCTGCCGTGGGTGGCCAGCAACACGGACCTGTCCATTCCCACGGCGTACGGCGTCGCACCCGGTCACGGCGTCCTGGTGCAGATGCTCGAACGCTTCTCCGGGGTGAGCCCCGACGTCGCCGGCAAGCCCGAGCGACCGTTGCTGGACGAGACGGTCCGCCGGGTCGGTGGTGAGCGACCGTTGATGGTCGGTGACCGGCTCGACACCGACATCGAGGGGGCGCACCGTGCCGGCCACCCGTCACTTCTCGTCCTCACCGGCGTCACCGGCCTGGCCGACCTCGTCGCCGCGACTCCCGAGCTGCGTCCGACGTACCTCTCCGCCGACCTGGCCGGCCTGTTCGAGGCCCACCGCGCACCCGAACGCGACGGCGAGGGGTGGTCCAGTGGCGGGTGGCGGGCGACCGTCGCGGACGGCCGGATCGAGATCACCGGGGCGGGCTCGCCCGACGACTGGTGGCGGGCTGTCGCGTCGACCGCCTGGGACCACCTGGACCGGGCCGGCGAACCGGTCGCCGCCGACGGTCTGGTCGCGCCCGGGGGCGGGACGGACGGTAGCCTCGACCCATGAGCGAGAGCACCCCCGAGCCGACAGCCGAGGAGACGGCTGCGGCCGCCCAGGAGTTCAGCGAGCCGGTCCGCACCGGTGTCGAGGAGGTGGACGCGGTGCTGGAGTCCGTCGATGGTCTCGACGGCACGCCCGTCGACGGGCACGTCGCGGTGTTCGAGGGTGCTCACGACCAGCTCCGCCGCGCCCTCGACGGTCGGTCCGAGGGCTGAGCAGGTCCCTCCGTGCCGCCTCGCCGCCTCCGCCTGGACGCGGAGCTGGTCCGTCGAGGACTGGCCCGCTCGCGCGAGCATGCCACTGAGCTGATCCTGGCGGGGCGGGTCAAGGTGTCCGGCGCCGTGGCGGGCAAGGCGGCGACGGGCGTGACCACCGACCTGGCGATCGTCGTGATCGACGATCCCGACCGCCCGGACTACGTCTCGCGCGGCGGCCACAAGCTGGCCGGTGCGCTGGAGGCCTTCGCACCGTCCGGACTGGTCGTGGAGGGACGCCGTTGCCTCGACGCCGGCGCCTCGACCGGAGGTTTCACCGACGTGCTGCTGAGACACGGTGCCCGCGAAGTGGTGGCGGTCGATGTCGGGTACGGCCAGCTGGCCTGGCGGATCCGTCAGGACGAGCGGGTGCGCGTCCACGACCGGACCAACGTGCGAGACCTGACCCTGGACCTGATCGGCGAGCCCGTCGACGTCGTGGTGGGGGACCTGTCCTTCATCTCGCTGGCTCTCGTGCTGGACCCGCTCCTGGGGGTGACCGCGCCCGACGGCGACCTCGCCCTGATGGTGAAGCCGCAGTTCGAGGTCGGCAAGGACCGGGTCGGCAAGGGCGGCGTGGTGCGCGACCCGGGCCTGCGTGCCGAGACCGTCGTCGGCGTTGCCGACGCCGCCGCGGCACGAGGCTGGGGCGCGCAGATGGTGACGACCAGCCCGCTGCCGGGACCGTCCGGCAACGTCGAGTTCTTCCTGTGGCTCAGGCGGGGCCCGGCCGTCGTCGACGCGGTCGCGATCGAGGAGGCCGTGCGCGCCGAGAGCACCTCGGGGGTGCCGGATGAGAAGGTTGACCCGTGACCTCGCCGAGCGACAACCCCACCCGCCGGGTGCTGCTGCTCGCCCACACCGGTCGGGCCGAGGCGCGGGAGGTCGCGCGCGCCTTCTGCAAGGCCCTGACCGGCCACGGGATCGTGGTCAGGCTGCTCGCCGAGGAGGCCAGCGACCTCGACCTGGAGGCGCGACAGTTCGACCCGGAGATCGAGATCGCCGATGCGGAGTCCGACCCGGCCCGTGACTGCGAGCTCGCCGTCGTGATCGGTGGGGACGGCACCATCCTGCGCGCCGCAGAGGTGACCCGCGGCAGCGGCACCCCTGTCCTGGGCGTCAACCTGGGCCACGTCGGCTTCCTGGCCGAGGCCGAGTACGACGACGTGGAGTCCACGATCGACGCGATCGTCCACCGGCGCTACACCGCCGAGGACCGGATCACCCTCGACGTCACGGTCCGTCGCGAAGGGGAGCTGGTGTGGAGCTCGTTCGCCCTCAACGAGGCGAGCGTCGAGAAGGCGGCGCGCGAGCGGATGCTCGAGGTCGTCCTCGAGATCGATGGCCGTCCGCTGTCCCGGTGGGGCTGTGACGGCGTGGTCTGCTCGACACCGACCGGCTCCACCGCCTACAACTTCAGTGCGGGGGGCCCGATCGTCTGGCCGGGCGTCGAGGCGCTGATGGTGGTCCCGATCAGTGCCCACGCCCTTTTCGCGCGGCCCATGGTCGTGGCGCCGACCTCGGTCATCGCCGTCGAGGTGCTGGCCCGCACCGAAGGGGCCGGCGTCCTCTGGTGCGACGGTCGCCGCACCGTCGACCTACCTCCGGGAGCCCGGATCGAGGTGCGTCACGGCACCAGCCCGGTCCGCCTCGTCCGTCTGCACGAGGCGCCGTTCACCGACCGGCTGGTCGCGAAGTTCGGGCTGCCGGTCGAGGGCTGGCGGGGTGCGAGCGACCGCCGGCGCCGCGCCAGCGGGGCCACTGATGCTTGAGGAGATCCGGATCGGGTCGCTCGGGGTGATCGACTCCTCGACGCTCGAGCTGGGCCCCGGCCTCACCGTGATCACCGGAGAGACCGGCGCCGGCAAGACCATGATCGTCACGGCGCTCGGACTCCTGCTGGGCGGCCGCGCCGACACCGGCGCCGTCCGCACCGGCCGCCCCACCGCCCGGGTCGAGGGCGTGGTTCGCGTCGACGACCTGCCCGGGTTCGCCGCGGCCGTCGAGGCGGCCGGGGGACAGGTCGAGGACGACCGGGTCGTGCTCGCGCGCAACGTCTCGGCCGAGGGTCGCTCCCGCGCGTTCGTGGGCGGCGCCTCCGTGCCCGTCGCCGTGCTCGCCGAGGTGGCGGAGCCCCTCGTCGCCGTGCACGGCCAGTCCGACCAGCACCGCCTCCTCCAGGCTCGCGCTCAACGCGAGGCGCTCGACCGGTTCGGCGGTGAGGTCCTGGCGACGGCACGGCAGAGCTACGCCACGCTCTTCGAGCGCCTGGCGGTCACCGAGCGGGCGCTCGACGAGGTCGTGGCCACGGCCCGGGAGCGGGCCCGCGAGGCCGACCTGCTCCGGTTCGGGCTCGACGAGATCGAGGCCGTCTCTCCCCAGCCCGGCGAGGACGTCGCGCTCGCGGCCGAAGAGACCCGGCTGGGGCATGCCGACACGCTGCGTTCGGCCGCCGAGCAGGCCCGGGAGTCGCTGTCCAGCGACCAGGACCAGCCCGACGCTCTGGCGACGACCTCGGCCGCCCGCACGCTCCTCGACGGAGTGCGCGATCACGACGTCGAGGCCGGTGAGCTGGCCGACCGCCTCGCCGAGGTCTCCTACCTGCTCTCCGACGTGGCCGCCGACGTCGCGTCGTACTCCTCCCGGCTGGAGACGGACCCGGCCCGGCTGGGCGCCGTGTCCGAGCGCCGGGCGTCGCTGACCGCGCTGACCCGCAAGTACGGCGAGACGATCGACGAGGTGCTCGCGTGGGAGCAGGAGTCGGCGCGTCGGCTGACCGAGCTCGACGGCACCGACGAGCGGATCGACCAGCTCCGCGCTGCCCGGAGCGCCCTCCGCGAGGAGCTCGGCGGCTGTGCGGCCGTGCTCTCCACCGCCCGCACCCGCGCCGCCTCCCGACTGGCCGAGGAGGTGACCGAGGAGCTCTCCCTGCTGGCCATGCCCGACGCCAGGATCGAGATCGAGGTCCGGCAGGCCGAGATCGACGAACCCAGCGGTGGAGCGCGCGAGCCGCTGCTGGTCGACGGCCGGTCACTGAAGTTCACGGCCTCGGGCGTCGACGAGGTCGAGATCCTCCTCGCCGCCAACACCGGCTCGGATCCGCGACCGCTGCACAAGGGCGCCTCGGGCGGTGAGCTGTCCCGCGTCATGCTGGCGATCGAGGTGTCGCTCGCCGGCACCAGCCCCGTCCCGACGTTCGTCTTCGACGAGGTCGATGCCGGGGTCGGTGGGCGTGCTGCCGTCGAGATCGGCCGCCGTCTGGCCCAGCTCGCCCAGAACGCGCAGGTTCTCGTCGTCACCCACCTGCCCCAGGTCGCCGCGTACGCCGACCGCCACGTCGTGGTGGAGAAGTCCAGCGACGGATCCGTGACCACGTCCGGTCTGACCGTGCTCGGCCCCGAGGAGCGGGAGCGCGAGCTCTCGCGGATGTTCGCCGGCATGGAGGAGTCCGACACCGCCCTGGCCCACGCCCGAGAGCTCCTCGACGCCGCGCAGTCCGCCCGCGCGCTGGGCTGAGAGCCGACGCGCCCGGTCCGCCTGGTTGCGCAGAGGGACCCGGCGCGGCTGACAGGATTGCGCGGTCATGAGATCTGCTGCTCGCACCCGGAACCGCGTCGTCCCACCAGGCCTCACCGGTACCGCCCGCGTCGAGCGGCGGACCCGGGTCCTCCTGCCCAGGCTGCGGCCCGGTGACATCGCCGTGCTCGACCACCTCGACATGGACCGCGCGACGGCCCAGGCGCTCGTCGACACCGGCGTCGTCGCGGTCCTGAACTCCGCGCCCCTGATGTCGGGGCGCTACGCCAGTCTCGGGCCCGAGGTGCTCGCCCGGGCCGGGGTCCTGCTCCTGGACAGCGTCGAGGGCGTGGACGCGATCCGCGACGGCGCGCGGCTGCGGATCCATGACGGCGTCGTGCACGTCGGGGACCAGGCCGTGGCACTGGGTCGCGAGACCGACGCGGGCACCATTGCGGAGGAGATGGACACCGCCCGCCGCGGGCTGGTCACCCAGCTCGAGACGTTCACCCACAACAGCACCGAGTTCCTGCGCCGCGAGCAGGACGTCCTGCTGCACGGCCTCGGTCTGCCGACTCCCGCCACGCGGATCGAGGGCCGAGCTGTGGTGGTCGTCGTCGCGGGCCACCAGCACGGCGCGGAGCTGCAGGCGATCCGGAGCTTCATCCGCGAGCAGGACCCGGTGCTGATCGGCGTGGATCGTGGCGCCGACGCGCTGCTGGCCGCCGGTCACCAACCCGACATCGTGGTGTTCGGTGACGAGCTCGCCGACGCCGACCGGCCGTCCGCCAAGGCCCTGCGCGGAGCCCGCGACGTCGTGGTCCGCGTCGAACGTGGGGGCCGGATGCACCGTGAGCAGCTCGAGCGGATGGGGATCAGGCCGCGGGGCCTGGAGACCTCGGCGACGACCGAGGATGCTGCCCTCCTCCTCGCTGATGCGGGTGCCGCACAGGTGATCGTGGGTGTCGGCATGCACGCCTCGCTCGACGAGTTCCTCGACCGCCAGCGGCCCGGTCTCGCCAGCACGTTCCTGACCCGGTTGAAGGTCGGCGACCGCCTCGTGGACGCCGGCGCGGTGCCCGCGCTCTACTCCGGTCGGGTCCGGCCCCGCCACCTGATCCTCGTGCTTCTCTCCGGCCTCGTCGCGGTGGCCGCTGCCATCGCCGTCACGCCGGTGGGCCAGGAGTGGGCCGATGCGCTCGCCGGGCTCATCACCGATCTGACCGCCCAGCTGCAAGGACTCTTCTCGTGATCTCGTTCCGCACCCACGTGGTGACCCTCGTGGCACTCATGCTCGCTCTCGCTGCCGGCGTTGCCCTCGGTGGAGGGCCGCTGTCCGAGGTCGGCCGGGGCACCCTCAGCTCCGCCCCGACGACGGTGGGCGAGGCGGAGACGGCCGACGCCGCAGACTTCGGTGACGCCTTCGCCCGCTCCGGCGCCGAGACGTTGTACGCCGGCCGGCTCGACACCCACCCGATCGCCCTGGTGACCCTGCCCGGGGCCCAGGAGGCCATCACCAGCGGCATCGCCGCCGACATCGAGCAGGCCGGGGGCTCCGTCACCGCGTCGTACGCCGTGCAGCCCGCGCTGGTCGATCCCAGTGAGAAGTCACTGGTCGACACCCTGGGCAGCCAGCTGATGACCCAGCTCGGCGAGGACGTGGTCGACGAGGGCGCCTCGACGTACGAGCGCATCGGCCAGCTGCTCGGGACGGCCATCGCGTCGACGGAGCAGACCGGTGGCCCGGTCCAGGACGGCACCACGGCAATCCGGCAGAGTCTCGCGGGAGCCGAGCTCGTCGCCGGTCCGGAAGGGGAGCCCAGGCGGGCCGCGCTCGTGCTCGTGGTCCTCGGCGACGACGTCGACGACGACGTGCTGGCCGGGCTCCTGGCCGGACTTGCCGCACGCTCCGTCGGCGTGGTCGCCGTGGGCGACACCGCGACCGCGGCCGGAGATCTCGCCGGCCTCCGCACCTCGCCGCTGGCCGACGCGGTCACGACGGTCGACGGCGCCGACGGCGACCTGGGGCGGGTCACGTCGGTGCTCGCGCTGATCCGTTCCCTGAAGGACTCCGGAGGTGCCTTCGGAGCGTCGGGTTCGGATGGTGCGGTTCCTCTCGGGTAGGATGAAACCCCGTGAAGCAAGCGACGCCGACCAGGCATGTGTTCGTCACCGGAGGCGTCGCCTCCTCCCTCGGCAAGGGGCTCACGGCCTCCAGTCTCGGTAGCCTGCTGAAGTCGCGCGGTCTCCGCGTGACGATGCAGAAGCTCGACCCCTATCTCAACGTCGACCCCGGGACGATGAACCCGTTCCAGCACGGCGAGGTCTTCGTGACCGACGACGGGGCCGAGACCGATCTCGACATCGGTCACTACGAGCGGTTCCTCGACACCGAGCTGAGCCAGATCGCCAACGTCACGACGGGGCAGGTCTACTCCACGGTCATCGCCAAGGAGCGACGCGGTGACTACCTCGGCGACACCGTCCAGGTGATCCCCCACATCACCAACGAGATCAAGGACCGGATCCTCGCCATGGGCGGCGACCACGTGGACGTCGTGATCACCGAGATCGGCGGCACGGTCGGCGACATCGAGTCCCTGCCGTTCCTCGAGGCGGCTCGCCAGGTGCGCCACGACATCGGCCGCAGCAACTGCTTCTTCCTCCACGTCTCCCTCGTGCCCTACATCGGCCCGTCCGGCGAGCTCAAGACCAAGCCCACCCAGCACTCCGTGGCCGCCCTGCGCTCGATCGGCATCCAGCCCGACGCCATCGTGTGCCGCGCGGACCGGGAGCTTCCCGACGGCATCAAGCGGAAGATCTCGCTGATGTGCGACGTGGACGAGGAGGCCGTGGTCACTGCGGCCGACGCCCCCTCGATCTACGACATCCCCAAGGTGCTGCACCGGGAGGGTCTCGACGCCTACGTCGTACGCCGCCTCGACCTGCCCTTCCGCGACGTCGACTGGACGCTCTGGGACGACCTGCTCCGCCGGGTGCACCACCCGAAGGAGGACGTGACGGTTGCCCTCGTCGGGAAGTACATCGACCTGCCCGACGCCTACCTCTCCGTCGGCGAGGCACTGCGTGCGGGCGGGTTCGCCCACGAGGCCAAGGTGCACATCCGCTGGATCGCCTCCGACGAGTGCGAGTCGCCCGCGGGGGCGGCCAGGAACCTCAGCGACGTCGACGCCATCTGTGTGCCGGGTGGCTTCGGCATCCGGGGCATCGAGGGCAAGCTGGGCGCTCTCACCTACGCCCGCACCCACGGGATCCCCACGCTCGGGCTGTGTCTCGGCCTGCAGTGCATGGTCATCGAGTACGCCCGCAGCATGGCCGGGCTCGAGAAGGCCGCCTCCACCGAGTTCGACCCCGACTGCCCCGAGCCGGTGATCGCGACCATGGAGGAGCAGAAGACGTTCGTCGAGGGTGAGGGTGACCTCGGCGGCACCATGCGACTCGGTCTCTACCCCGCAGAGCTCAAGCCCGGCAGCGTCGTGCGCGCGACGTACGGCGAGGCCTCCGTCGCGGAACGCCACCGGCACCGCTACGAGGTCAACAACGCCTACCGGGACCAGCTCGAGGCTGCCGGTCTGGTGTTCTCCGGCAACAACGCCGAGCTGGGCCTCGTGGAGTTCGTGGAGCTGCCGCGCGAGGTCCACCCCTACTACGTCGCCACGCAGGCCCACCCGGAGCTGCGCTCACGACCGACCCGTCCGCACCCGCTGTTCGCAGGGCTGGTCGGGGCGGCCATCGAGCGTCAGCGCGAGCTTCGCTTCCCGCTCGACGAAGACCTGCTCCGCCGCGCCGGCGAGGACTCCTAGCCCCTCGCGAGCAGGACCCTGCTCATGGTGTCCGCGCCGATGAGCAGGTTGCTGCGCACGGTCGGGTTCTGACCGTCCTGACGGGCGATCTCCAACGCCCGGTCGACCCAGGCCTGGTCAGCGGTGGTCGGCATGGCGGCCCGCATCAGCGAGCCGACGGCCAGCATCCCGCCGTCGGCCAGCCCGACCACCTCGTCGAGGTAGCGGTGGGCCCACGGGACCAGCAGGTCGTGCTGCACGGGACGCCAGAACGACATCGCCAGCTGGTAGGTGGGTTGGCCGGCCGGCACGCTCCTCTTGTCGAAGAGCTCGGTCCAGACCTCGGCCTTGGCATCGTCGTCCGGTCGAGCGGCCAGGACGCCCAGCGCCCGAACGGTCGCGTCCGGGTCGGGGTCGCGCTCCAGCAGGGCCTCGACGGCGGCTGCGTCGTGCTCGCCGAGCGCGGCGCGCCTGGCCAGCACCCGCCAGGCGAGGTCGACGTCGTCGTCAGCGGCTGCCTGGAGCAGCGCGAAGTGCTCCGGGGAGGTGGCCGCTGCCGCGAGCGTGCGCAGGGCCGGGGAGCGGTGC
Source organism: uncultured Actinomycetota bacterium (assembly GCA_963834235.1). Classification (GTDB taxonomy): domain Bacteria; phylum Actinomycetota; class Actinomycetes; order Propionibacteriales; family Nocardioidaceae; genus Nocardioides. The sequence continues at coordinate 1,357,044 of CAWIAS010000003.1, read as the reverse complement.
TCCGGGTCCTGCGCGAGACGTGCGGCCCGCTCGGCGAGCCTGTCCAGCTGAGCCGGCACGGCGGCCGGGCGGGTCCACTGCTCGGCGGCCCGGAGCGCAAGAGCCAGGAACGGCTCGACCACACCGGCCGTGCGCTCGGTGCTCAGCACGCCGAGCACACAGGTGAGGAAGTCGTCGGTCGCCAGCTCGCCCTTCAGGAGCATGTCCCAGGCGGTCGAGACGGCCAGCGCGCGGGACACCGGCTCGGGCAGCCCACCGGCCGCCTCGAGCATCGTGCGCAGCGAGCGCTCGTCGGTGCGGACCGCAGCGAACGTGAGGTCGGAGTCGTTGACGAGGTGCAGGTCCGCCCCGGGCAGGTCCTCGACGGGCGTGCGCGGCCCCGAGGTCTCGACGTACGACGTGGCGACCTGCTCGAGGCCGGTGTCCGTGCGCCGGTAGGAGCCGATCTCCAGCCGGTGCGTCCGCGGCTCCTCGCCGTCCGGGCCGACGGCCTGGATCTCGTGGTCCACCAGGGTCAGGGTGTCGGTGCCGGCCCGGTCGAACCACGCGGTCGTCCAGCCCGAGAGGTCGCGTCCGGCCGCGGTCCCCACCGCCGACATCAGGTCGATCAGCCGGGTGTTGCCCCACGCGTGGTCCCGGAAGTAGGCGCGCAGGCCCTCGACGAAGACGTCCTCACCGACGTAGGCGACGAGCTGCTTGAGCACGCTCTGACCCTTGACGTAGGTGATCGCGTCGAAGTTGGCCATCGCCTGGGCGACGTCCGGGACGTCGCCGCGGATCGGGTGGGTGGCCGGACCCATGTCCATCTGGTAGCCCGCGAGCTTGCTTCCGGCGAGGAACGTTGCCCATCCGTCGGTGAACGGCGTGGCGTTGACACCGGCCCACGTCGCTGCCCACGAGGCGAAGGCCTCGTTGAGCCACAGGTCGTCCCACCACTGCATCGTCACCAGGTCGCCGAACCACATGTGCGCCATCTCGTGGAGCAGCACCGAGTTGACCACCGCGCGCTGGCCGTGGGTGGGGGTGCTCCGGTAGAGGACCGCGTCGGTCCAGGTGACGCACCCCCAGTTCTCCATGGCGCCGCCCATGTTGGGCACGAAGACCTGGTCGTAGCGCTCCTGCGGGAAGGGCAGGCCGAATCGCTCGCCGAAGAAGGCGAGGCCGGCCTCGGTCGAGGCGAACAGGTCCTGGGCGTCGCGCTCGAGGTACTGCTTGAGCGACTGGCGGGAGTAGAGCCCGAGGCTGTAGCCACCCCGCTCCTCGCGGATCTCGTGGAACGGCCCGGCGTTGACGACGACGACGTACGTCGAGAGTCGCGGTGTGTCCGGGAAGGTCCACACCCGGCCGCCGTCGCCGGCGTCCGAGACCGCGTCGGGAGCGCCGTTGCTGGTGACCGTCCAGGTCTCGGGGGCGAGGACGGTGAAGCCGTGCGGCGCCTTGAGGTCGGGCTGGTCGAAGCACGCCCAGCAGCGACGCGCGTCGTCGGCCTCGAACGACGTCCAGACGTAGACGAGCTTGTCGGACGGGTCGACGGTGCGCAGGATGCCGGCACCACTGCCGGTGTCGGACTGGGCACCGGACACGACGAGCACGTTGTCGGCGGCCAGGTCGGTGAGCGGCAGACGTCCCCGGGCGGCGGAGGCGACGTCGATCGCCCTGCCGTTGAGGGTGGCCTCGCGGATGTCCATGACGCAGTCGACGAAGGTGCTGGCGCCCGGCTCGCGACAGGTGAAGGAAATCGTCGAGGTGGAGAGCAGCGTGTCGCCGTCGAACAGGCCGCGCAGGTCGACCGAGATGTCGTAGCGGTCGACCTCGATGAGCGCGCCCCGCTCCTCGGCCTCGGTGCGGGTCAGGCTGGCGGTGTCGTTCACGTCGGATCTCCTCGGGAGTTGGTGCCTGCACGGTAACCGCTGACCGGTAGCGTCATGCCATGCCGACCCCCGACCTGGCCGACACCCACGAGGCCTGGCCCGTCGTCTCCACGACCGACCTGTTCCGTGACGACTGGGTGATGGCGTTGCGGTCGGACAGCATTCTGCCGCCCGGCCAGCCCGACGCGGAACCCTTCGACCGGCTGGTCCTGGAGCACCCCGGAGCGGTGATCGTGCTCGCCCTCGACGAACACGACCGGGTCCTGTGCCTGCGGCAGTACCGGCATCCCGCCCAGCGCCGTTTCGTGGAGCTTCCCGCCGGCCTGTGCGACCAGCCCGGCGAGGACCCGCAGGACGTGGCCCGTCGGGAGCTGCGTGAGGAGGCCGGACTCGAGGCAGGGGAGTGGACCCACCTGTCGTCGACCTTCTCCTCACCTGGAATCACCGCCGAGGTCATGCACTTCTACCTGGCGCGCTCGCTCTCCGCGGTGGACCGGGGCGACTTCGTGGCCCAGCACGAGGAGGCGGACATGGAGACCTTCTGGGCGCCGTACGACGACCTGCTGGCCGCCGCCACCGCGGGCCGGGTCACCGACGCGCCGCTGGTCCTGGCGGTGCTGCTGGCCCGGGCCCAGGGGCTGGTGGGTGCCGCATGACCTCGGGGTCGGCCGGGCCGATGAAGGTGACGTTCTGCGGGGTGCGCGGCTCCACCCCGGCGCCTGGCCCCGACTTCGTGCGGTACGGCGGCCACACGTCGTGCGTCGCGTTCTCCCGCGGTGACCGCGCCCCGGAGCTCCTCCTCGACGCCGGCACCGGCATCACGGCGGTGACCCCGCTGCTGGGTGGCCAGCCGTTCACCGGCTCGATCCTGCTCGGACACCTCCACTGGGACCACACGCACGGCATCCCGTTCTTCCTCGGCGGGCGCGACGCCACCCGGATCGAGCTCTACCTGCCGGAGCAGGGGGACTCCGCCGAGGCGGTGCTGGAGCGCTGCTTCTCTCCGCCGCACTTCCCGATCGTCCCCTCCGAGCTGGGTCCCGGCTGGTCGTTCGACGGGCTGGCCGAGGGCGAGCACCGGATCGAGTCCTTCGACGTGCTGGCCCGCGAGATCCCGCACAAGGGTGGCCGCACCTTCGGCTACCGCGTGTCCCACGGGCGGCGTCTCCGTGGCCTACCTGTCCGACCACAGCCCGACCTCCGTCGGCCCCGGCCCCGACGGGCTCGGCGAGCGGCACGAGGCGATCCTGGCTCTCGCGACCGGCGCGGACGTGCTCGTCACCGACGCCCAGCACCTCGCCTCGCAGTTCCCGGGTGTCGGCTTCCTCGGCCACGCCAGCGTCGAGTACGACGTGGAGGTGGCCCGGGAGACCGGGGTCAAGACGCTGGTCCTCTTCCACCACGACCCGTGGCGCACCGACGACGAGATCGACGAGATCGAGAAGCATGCGCAGGCCCTGGCCGGTGACGACCTCGAGGTGCGGGCGGCGTACGAAGGACTGGTGCTGGAGCTCGGCTGACGGCTCCGGCGTGCGCCGAAGTCCCCCTCGCCGTCAGACGGGCGCCCGGGCGATAGTGTCGGCTCGGCGCCACATCGACGTGGCGGCGATCACATCGGAGGAGTGCACAGGTGAAGGTCGGCGTCCCCAAGGAAGTCAAGAACCACGAGTACCGCGTCGCGATGACGCCCGTCGGCGTCCACGAGCTGACCCAGCACGGCCATGATGTGGTCGTCGAGAAGGGCGCGGGTCTGGGTTCGCAGATCCCTGACGACGAGTACGTCGCCGCCGGCGCGACCATCCTGGACTCCGCGGACGACGTGTGGGGCAGCGTCGACATGGTGCTCAAGGTCAAGGAGCCCGTCGCCGAGGAGTACCACCGGCTGCGTGAGGGCCTGACCCTCTTCACCTACCTGCACCTGGCCGCCGACAAGCCGCTGACCGAGGTGCTCCTCGAGTCCAAGACCACCGCGATTGCCTACGAGACCGTCCAGCTGCCCTCCGGGGGGCTGCCTCTGCTCTACCCGATGTCTGAGGTCGCCGGTTGCCTGGCGCCCCAGGTCGGTGCCTACGCGATGATGAAGGCCCAGGGCGGACGCGGCGTCCTGATGGGTGGCGTCGGTGGCGTGGCCAACGCCAAGGTCGTCATCATCGGCGCCGGTGTGTCGGGTCAGAACGCGGCCAACATCGCGCTCGGCATGGGCGCCGACGTGACCCTGCTGGACAACGACCTCGACAAGCTGCGGATGTCGTTCTGGCGCTACAACAACCGGGTCCACGGCCTCGCTTCGTCCAAGCTCGCGATCGAGCAGCAGGTGCTGGAGGCCGACATGGTCATCGGCGCCGTGCTGATCCCGGGTGCGGCCGCGCCCAAGCTGGTCAGCAACGACCTGGTGTCTCGGATGAAGCCGGGCTCCGTGCTGGTCGACATCGCGGTCGACCAGGGTGGCTGCTTCGAGGACACCCACGCCACCACGCACGCCGACCCGACGTACGAGGTGCACAACTCCGTCTTCTACTGCGTCGCCAACATGCCGGGCGCGGTGCCCAACACCTCGACGTATGCGCTGACCAACGCCACGCTGCCGTACTCCGTGGCGCTGGCCGACAAGGGCTGGGCGCAGGCGTGCCGCGACGACAAGAGCCTGGCGCAGGGTCTCAACACCCACGCCGGTGACCTGACCAACGCGCCGGTGGGCGAGGCGGTCGGGATCGATGCGGTCTCCCTGGACGGAGTGCTCGTCTGATCAGTCGGGCGGTGCGGACCTACCTCGACCACCTGTCGGTGGAGCGGGGGCTGGCGGCCAACACCATGTCGTCGTACCGGCGCGACCTGCGGCGCTACCAGGACTTCCTGGCGCAGTCCGGCATCGAGGACCTGGACGCGGTCGTCGAGGCGACGGTGTCCGGCTTCCTGGCCCGGCTGCGCGAGGGCGACGCCGACCACCCGCCCCTGAGCTCGACCTCGGCGGCGCGCACCGTCGTCGCCGTCCGGGGGTTCCACAAGTTCGCGGTCCAGGACGGCCTGTCGACGTCCGACCCGGCGGCGTCGGTGAAGCCACCGACGCCGGCGAAGCGGCTGCCCAAGGCGCTGCCTCTCGCCGACGTCGAGGCGATCCTGGAGGCAGCGGGTGCGCCGGGCACCACCCTGGCGTTGCGGGACCGGGCGCTGCTCGAGGTCCTCTACGGCACCGGTGCCCGGATCTCGGAGGCGGTCGGACTCGACGTCGACGACCTCGACCCGGTCGACGGGACGGTGCTGCTGCGCGGCAAGGGAGGCAAGGAGCGGCTGGTCCCCGTGGGCTCCTACGCCCGCGAGGCCGTCGACGCCTACCTCGTGCGCGGCCGGCCCGAGCTGGTCTCGACCGGGTCGGGGCACGCCGGCCCTGTTCCTGAACGCCCGCGGCGGGCGGCTGTCACGACAGTCCGCCTGGGCGGTCCTGGCCAAGGCGGCCGACCGGGCCGGCGTCACCAGGGACGTCTCGCCGCACACGATGCGTCACTCCTTCGCGACGCACCTGATCGACGGCGGTGCCGACGTCCGGGTCGTCCAGGAGCTGCTGGGCCACGCCTCGGTCACCACCACGCAGGTCTACACACTCGTCACCGTCGAGAACCTGCGTGAGGTCTTCGCGGCCTCGCACCCGCGAGCGCGCGGATGAGGCTCGACGTCCCCACCGGCGCCACGGCCGACGAGGTGTACGACGCCTTCACGCGCTGGGTGGTCGGCGAAGGGCTCGACCTCTACCCGCACCAGGACGAGGCGGTGATCGAGCTGCTCGGCGGCGCCAACGTCATCCTGGCCACCCCCACGGGCTCGGGGAAGTCGCTGGTCGCGCTCGGCGCGCACGCCGCTGCCCTGGCCGACGACCGGGTCAGCTTCTACACCGCGCCGATCAAGGCGCTGGTGAGCGAGAAGTTCTTCGCGCTGTGTGAGGTGTTCGGCGCCGACAACGTCGGCATGCTCACCGGTGATGCCTCGGTCAACGCCGACGCCCCCATCATCTGCTGCACCGCCGAGGTCCTGGCCAACATCGCCCTGCGCGAGGGCAGCCGGGCCGACGTGGGGCTGGTCGTCATGGACGAGTTCCACTTCTACGCCGAGCCCGACCGCGGGTGGGCCTGGCAGGTGCCGCTGCTGGAGCTGCCCCAGGCGCAGTTCCTCCTGATGTCGGCGACCCTGGGCGACGTCACCCGCTTCGTCGACGACCTCACCGGCCGCAACGGCCGCGAGACCGCCGTCGTCGACGACGCCGAGCGCCCGGTCCCGCTCACGTTCTCGTGGGCGCTGACCCACCTGGCAGAAACTCTCGAGGAGCTGGTCGACGACCAAGCAGGCTCCCGTGTACGTCGTGCACTTCACGCAGGCGGCCGCCGTCGAGCACGCGACCAGCGTGTTGAACGCGTCGTGGGCGAAGGCCGGCGAACAGCAGCGCGACGCGATCGCCGAGAAGATCGGCGGGTTCCGCTTCGGCGCCGGCTTCGGCAAGACCCTGAGCAAGATGCTGCGGCGCGGGATCGGCGTGCACCACGCGGGGATGTTGCCGAAGTACCGCCGCCTCGTCGAGCAGCTCGCCCAGGCCGGGCTGCTGACCGTCATCTGCGGCACCGACACCCTCGGCGTCGGCATCAACGTGCCGATCCGGACGGTGCTCTTCACCGGCCTGGCCAAGTACGACGGGATCCGGCAGCGCGTCCTGCGCACCCGCGAGTTCCAGCAGATCGCCGGCCGCGCCGGACGGGCCGGCTTACGACACGGCCGGGTACGTCGTCGTACAGGCGCCCGAGCACGCCATCGACAACGAGCGGGCCAAGGCGAAGGCCGAGGCCAAGAACGCGGCGATGAGTGAGGAGAAGCGGGCCAAGAAGAAGAGCAAGGCCCAGCTCAAGAAGCCGCCCGAGGGCACCGTCGTGTGGACCGAGCAGACCTACGACAAGCTGGTCGCGGGGGAGCCCGAGGCGCTGGTCTCGCGGATGCGGGTGGACAACTCGATGCTGATCAACGTCGTCGCCCGCGAGGAGGACGCCTTCCCGGTCCTGCGCCGGCTGCTGATGGACAACCACGAGGACCGGCGCAACCAGCTGCGACTGGCGCGCCGAGCGCTGCGGCTGGCTCGCAGCCTGGTCCACTCCGGCGTCCTGACCCGGTTGTCGGAGGTCGACGACTTCGGTCGCCGCTACGAGCTCACGGTCGACCTGCCTGCCGACTTCGCGCTCAACCAGCCGCTGTCGCACTTCGCGCTCGCCGCGTTCGACGTCCTGGACCCGGAGGCCGAGACCTACACGCTCGACATCGTCTCGGTGGTCGAGGCGGTGCTCGAGGCGCCGCGGCAGATCCTGATGGCCCAGCAGTACATCGCCCGCGGCGAGGCGGTCAACGAGATGAAGGCCGACGGCCTGGAGTACGACGAGCGGATGGCGCTGCTCGATCAGGTGACCTGGCCGAAGCCCCTCGAGGAGCTGCTCGAGGCGACGTACGAGATCTACCGGCAGCGCCACCCGTGGCTCCCGGAGGACGCGCTGTCTCCGAAGTCGGTGGTGCGGCTGATGTACGAGCAGGGGATGAGCTTCACCGACATGATCGGGCGCTACCAGCTGGCCCGGTCCGAGGGACTGCTGCTCCGCTACCTGACCGATGCCTACCGCAACCTTCGCCAGACCGTGCCCGAGGCGCACCGGACCCCCGAGCTGGACGACCTCGTCGAGTGGCTGGGGGAGACCGTGCGGCAGACCGACTCGTCGCTGCTCGACGAGTGGGAGGCGTTGACCGATCCGGCGCACGTGCGTTTCGACGTCGCCCATCACGCGCCGCCACCGCCGCCGCGACCCATCTCCGCGCAGGAGCGTCCGTTCCGGATCATGGTGCGCAACGCCATGTTCCGCAGGGTCGAGCTGGTCGCGCGCGACGACCTGGACGGGCTGATGGCGCTGGAGCGCGCCGCCGCCGACCGCACCGAGCCGCCGCGCGAGGTGGTGATGACCCGCTCGTCGTGGGACGCCGCCATCGAGGAGTACTACGCCGAGCACGACTCGCGTCAACACCGCCGGCGATGCGCGCGGCCCGTCGCTGCTGATCGTCGAGACCGCCACCGGGGAGCCGGCCGGGGCGCCCGAGGACACCGTGGCCCGCCTGTGGCGGGTCCGTCAGGTGCTCGACGACCCCGAGGGCCACCACGACTGGGTGATCGACGGGATCGTCGACCTGGACGCCTCCGACGAGGCGCGGCGAGCTCGTGCTGGCGACGACGTCGATGCACCGGCTCTGACTGGGTGTCCCTTCAGGGACCGCGGCGCACGTATCTGCCGATGAGCGTGCAGTTTCAACTCACCGTGCGCTACTCCCGGGAGTGAGGGGCGGACCAACGACCGGCGCTGCTCGGCACCAGTGACAGCAGCCATGCCTGCGGGGTCCGGGGCGCTGCCGGGAGGCAGGTTTGCCAGGTAGTCCCGCTGGCCGCGGAAGAAGTCCTCGATTCCACTCGGCGTCACCACCGTCAAAAAGCGGCACGGTTGCTGCTGCAGGTTGGCTACCGCGTGCGGCACCTTCGGGGAACCACAAGACGCCGCCCGTCGGCAAGACTCCTCTCTTCTCGCCGACCTGATAGTCAAGGTCTCCGTCCAGCACGATGACGACCTCGTCCTCAGAGTCGTGAACGTGCAGCGGCGGCCCGCCAGAGTGAACGACGCCCTCCAATACGGTGACTAGTCCCAGCGACTGCTCTCCCGTCACCTTCAGGGACAGCAGGCTCCCGCTTCCCATGTCCAGGTCTTCGACTGCCTGCCCGGGATCCAAGGCGTAGCCGCCCTCAAAGGTCATGCCGGTCAGAATGGCCCTCGCGCACAATGCGTAGCAAGCACCTGCTCATGCCGCTGTCAGTACGGCATAGCGTGACTGTTTTGGCACCGCGCCGTTAGGCTGCCGTGCCCGTTTCCACTCCAGCCAAGGTGGCCCTCGCAGTCGCGGCGTTTGTCTTGGTCGCCATTGTCGGGTTCGCCGGGTGGTGGGTCTTCAACCCAGCGTGGAACCAGTGCACGAGCGAGGTTGATGGTCGGCTCATAGAGCACAAGTGCAGTGAGGAGCCGTCTCGCTAACCGCCCGCTCATGCCGCTGAGGGGGCGAATGCTCATGCGGGCCAGCGATCACTGAACCGGGGTGAGCGGTTATCCGTCCAGCGGCAGACGCGCGAACAACTCGCCGTCTTCGTCGACGACACCTTGCGAGACGAAGCCGAGGGCCTCGTAGAAGCCGACTGGGCCGCCGTACCACGGGCCGATGATCCCGGGAGGTTGAGGATCCACGTTCCACGCGAGCATCACGAACCCGACCGGCTCGCTGTCGGCGTACACAGCCCGACACCACGGGTTCGCTTGCGGAACCTGATCGGCCTCCTCCAGCGAGTCACCGACGGACGACACAAAGCGCTGCTGGTCCACTGTCGTGCGAAGCGCTCGAACCGCGCGGACATTGTCCGGCGTGATCTCTCGCAGCGTGATCGTCATGGGGGCACGCTCACCACACTTCCGAGGCGGCGAGCCGTTCCTGGCTGGCCATGTCGTGGCAACACAGCGCCGCGACGCTCGAGACAAGTGCCCGCTGCTTCCGCTGAGCGGACCAGTCCGCTCAGCGGAAGTGTCGACGTCAACTCACTTGGAGCACGTCGGCAAGATGGACCTCAGGGTGTCGACGTCCAAGCCAAACGGATGTGCGTCCGCTCGCCTTCTGCACGAGGAACGAGGCACAGCGCGGCTGTCCCTCGGGCGATCTTCCACAAGGCAGGAGAAGCTGCTTGACTCGAACGTATGTTCGAGTACACTTGATGCATGGACATCGGACCTCCTGACCACCCCCACCGCGTTGTTGGCGCGGGTGCGGCAGGTCCGCGCGCTGGTGTGTGCCGGTGAGGTCGAGCTGCTCGAGCTGGCGGTGGAGTGGGCGCTCTCCCATCCGGATCTGACCGACCCGGCGGACCGGCCCGACCCCGCTGAGGATCCGCACCACGACCCCTTGATCCCGGCGATGGACTGGTCGGCGGGTGCCGGGTTCGCTGCGGCGATCGGGCGTTCCACCGCGGCGGGGGAGGCGCTGATCCGCGACGCGCTGGTGCTGGCCTACCGGCTGCCCCAGCTCTGGGCTCGCGTGGTCGCGGGCCAGGTCGAGGTCTGGCGGGCCCGCCGGATCGCCCAACGGGTCCTGGGTGCCCCCGCCGACGTGGCCGCCCACCTCGACGCCACCATCGTCCGGATCGCTCACAAGGTCGGCTCGGTGACCCTGGACCGGCTCCTGGACGAGGCGATGCTCCGGCTGCACCCCGAGGAGCGCGAGCTGGCCCAGCTCGCAGCCCTCGACGCCCGCCACGCCACCCTCCACGCCGAGTCGATCAACGACACCGGGGTCGCCGACATGACCCTGCGGGCGGCCTGGAAGGACCTCCACGACTTCGACACCGCCCTGTCCGAGATCGCGGCCCTCCTCGAGCCCGGTGAGTCCCTCGACGTACGTCGCTCCCGCGCGATCGGGGTGCTCGCCGACCCCGAGGCCGCCCTGGCCCTCCTCCGCGGCACCGCGGCACCCAGCCCGCGCCGCCACACCGGGCTGATGGTCCACCTCACCGCCGAGGCCCTCGCCGGCCTGGACCCGGTCGGGCGCTGCGAGACCACCGCCCGCGCCGTCTTGGAGCAGCAGGTCCGCGAGTGGTGCGGACGCACCGACACCCACCTCACCGTCACCCCGGTGATCGATCTGGCCGACCACACCCTCACCGGCGCCTACGAGGTCCGCGGCCGGCTCCGCACCCGGATCGACCTCATCGCCGGCACCTGTGTCTTCCCGTTCTGCGACCGCACAGCCCGCCGCTGCGACCACGACCACGTCGTCGCGCACGGAGACGGTGGCGCGACCTGTGAGTGCAACATCGCACCCCTGTGCCGACGCCACCACCGCCTCAAGACCCACGCCGGCTGGCGCTACACCGTCATCGAGACCGGCGTGTGGCTCTGGTCAGAACCCCACGGACAACAATTCCTCCGCGACCACCAAGGCACCCTCGACGTCACCCCACCCAGCCACGCCATCAACAACGGCTGCCGCGAAGGACCCGCACCGCCCTGACACACCGGCGGTCAGTTGATCGCGCAGAGACCGTTCGGGCAGGTGCGCAGCCAGGCCTGTCCGCCCGAGAGCGAGCTGATCTGCTTCTCCCCGGTGACGCCGTCGCGTCCGTTGCCGTCGTCGAACCACAGCATCGCCCACGCGGGGTGGATGCCGGTCTTGCGCACCGTGCGCGTGATCACCGACGGCTTCCAGTCCCCGCCCCTGCTGCCGTGCGGACCCACCTCGGTCAGCGCCATCCGCGGCACCGGATTGACCCGCGGGTAGCCCTCCAGCCAGAGCCGGTCCTTGGTGTTGGCCTTGCCCTTCTCGGGGTCGTAGCTGTCGAGACCGCCGAGGTCGACCCGGTCCGGGACCAGCGGTTTCGGGTCCTTGACGCCCTTCGTCCAGCGGTTGGCGGCGTACGCCCACAGAATGTTGTGGACGCCCGCGTCCTGGGCGCGCTCCTGCATCCGCGCCCAGAGCTGGCGGTAGACCTTCGGGTCCGGCTTGCCCCACCAGAAGAAGCCACCGTTGGCTTCATGGAGAGGGCCGGAAGACGACGGCCGTACGCGCGTGCCGGCCGTCGTCGCCGGTCTCGAAGCGGCGCCAGCAGGTCGAGCTTCTCGTCATAGTCGGCCCAGAAGGCCTGGGCGGCCGGGGTCTCGTCATCCAGCAGCTGCTTCAGGTTGGTCCAGCCACGGTCGGTGTAGCGCGCCACCGTTGCCCGGGTTGGTCGCGTGCCACGAAGCGGTGAGGCACCGCACCCTCGTCGGCCAGGGTGAGCAGCCGGTCGACCTGCTCGTCGTGGAACGGGAACTCGTACGTCCCCGTCATCGGGCCAGCTCCTCGAGGTCGAAACCGACCACGGCGACCGGTTCGTCGAGGTCGGTCACCGGGCGAACGCCTCGTCCGGCGCACTGGAGACGTTGAGCTGCTGTCCGACACCCATCAGCCCGGCAGACCGCCACCTGTCCAGGCGGGTGGCCAGGCAGACTGCCTCGCCCGTGGCGCCGGCGTCGACCGGGTGCTGGGTCGGGCTGCACTGGGTGTTGGCGCGGATCTGCAGCCGTCGGGCGGGGGACTGGACGCCGTCCGCGGCCACGCGGTAGCTGGCGTCGACGGGAGCCGAGGTGTCGAGAGGGAACCGGTAGTCGCCGTGATCGGTCGGTGCGGGCCACGCCGACCGTCAGCCAGGTGCCGTCGTCCTGCTGCTGCTTGACCTGGACGTCGACACCCGCGTCGACAGGCTTGATCCGGCCGGCGATGAGCGACGGTTCTCCGACGGTGACGACGGGCGGGTACAACCGGGCCGAGACGGAGTCGGCTCGGCGGTGCGTGCCGTCGGCGAGAGAGGCAGGAACCACGGCCGGGAGCAGGACCCCCGTCAGCAGCCCCACCAGCAGGACTGCCCCCCGGAAGTGCACCCGGACAGTGTGCCATCGGGGTGTCATCGGCGCTGGAGAACCCGGGCGAAGAGCGCCGAACCGGCTGCCCTCTCTCCACAGGTGACTGCACAGGCAGGGCCTTGCCTGTGCAGTCACGAGCGGAGCGAGTGCACAGCTCATCAACAGATTTCCCTTGTGGGCTGGGGGATTCGCCGTTCGTGTTGTTCCGTGTCGGACGCCGGGTCTAGTGTCGCCCGCGAGCTCGGACACAAGTCGCCGAGTCGACAAAGCGAGGTGCGGCACATGAGCGGTGGCGGAATGTTCTCGGGTCTGTCAGGACAGTTCGGCAGCAGTGCCCAGGAGATGCCCCCTCTGGCTCGTCCGCCCGCCCCTCCCACTTCCCCCGGAGACCACGACCACGTGAGTGAGCCCATCCCGTTCGAGCGCCCCGTCCTCGACGAGGCGACCCCGCAGCCCCCGGCGGAGGCGCCGCCCGAGGTCGTGCTCGGCCCCACCGGCCGCCCGGTCCCGGACCTGCCCGAACCCCGACCACTGACGACCCACGGCAACGCCCGCGTCATGGCGATGTGCAACCAGAAGGGCGGCGTCGGCAAGACCACGACGACGATCAACCTGGGCGCCGCGCTGGCCGAGTACGGCCGCAAGGTGCTGCTCGTCGACTTCGACCCCCAGGGTTCGCTGTCGGTCGGCCTCGGCCTCAACCCGCACGAGATGGACTTCACCATCTACAACCTGCTGATGCAGCGTGACGTGACGCTCGAGGACGTCATCGTCCCCTCGGGTGTCCCGGGCATGGACCTGCTGCCCTCCAACATCGACCTCTCCGCCGCCGAGGTGCAGCTGGTGCACGAGGTCGCGCGCGAGCAGACCCTCCAGCGAGTCCTCGCGCCGGCCATCGAGCAGTACGACGTCATCCTGATCGACTGCCAGCCCTCGCTGGGCCTGCTGACCGTCAACGCCCTGACCGCCTCCGACGGAGTGATCGTGCCCCTCGAGTGCGAGTACTTCGCCCTGCGCGGCGTGGCCCTGCTCAAGACCACGATCGACAAGGTCCAGGAGCGGCTCAACCCGAAGCTGGAGATCGACGGCGTCCTCGGGACCATGTTCGACGGCCGCACCCTCCACAGCCGCGAGGTCATGGACCGCCTGGTCCAGGCCTGGGGCGACAAGGTGTTCCACACCGTGATCCGGCGCACCGTGAAGTTCTCCGACTCCACGGTCGCGGGCGTGCCGATCACGACGTACGCCTCCAGCTCCACCGGCGCCGACCACTACCGCCAGCTGGCCAAGGAGGTGCTGGCGCGGTGTCTCGACGGGTGAGCCTGCCGGCCGCCGACGATCTCTTCCGCAAGACGGCCCAGCAGGACGCGGCCGCGGACCGGGTCCGGGCGGTCCCCGACGAGCCCGAGAGGCCCGACGACGAGACGGACCGCGGGCCCAAGAAGCCGAGCGGACGGGTCCGGCACGACGAGAAGATGACCGTCTACGTCACCTCCGACGAGCTGCTCGACCTCGAGCACACCCGACTGGCGCTCCGGCGTGACCAGGGGCTGGCCGTCGACCGCGGACGCCTGGTCCGCGAGGCCGTTGCCCTGGTCCTGGCCGACTACGAGGAGCACGGCGACGACAGCGTGCTCGTCCGGCGGCTGACCGAGGAATGACCCTGTCCACCTCGGACCAGGTCGACAGCTCGGCCACCGACCCGGCCCCGGGATTCGACGTACACCTCGTCAACTTCGAGGGACCGTTCGACCTGCTGCTGAGCCTGATCTCGAAGCACAAGCTCGACATCACCGAGGTGGCGCTCTCCCGGGTCACCGACGAGTTCATCGCTCACGTGAAGACCGGCGGTCCCGAGTGGGACCTCGAGCAGACGACGTCGTTCCTGCTCGTCGCCTCGACCCTGCTCGACCTGAAGGCGGCCCGCCTGCTGCCGCAGGGCGACGTCGAGGACGAGGAGGACCTGGCGCTCCTCGAGGCCCGCGACCTGCTCTTCGCGCGGCTCCTCCAGTACAAGGCGTTCAAGCACGTAGCGGCGGTGCTTGAACGACGCCTGTCGGAGGAGTCGCGCCGCCATCCCCGGGCCGTGGGCCTCGAGGACCGCTTCGCCACCCTGCTGCCCGAGGTGCTGATCGGCATCGGGCTCGACCAGTTCGCGGCACTCGCGGCGAAGGCGCTCGAGCCGAAGCCGGTGCAGGACATCTCGCTCCACCACATCCACGCCGCCCGGGTCAGCGTGCGCGAGCAGGCCGCCCTGGTGGTGGAGCGGCTACGTCGGTCCGGCACGATGACCTTCCGGGCTCTCTGCGGCGACTCACCGGACACCCTGACGACCGTGGCCCGGTTCCTGTCGCTGCTGGAGCTGTTCCGGGAGGGCGCCGTGGCCTTCGAGCAGGTGACACCCCTCGGGGAGCTGTCGGTCCGCTGGACCGGTGCCGATGAGGAGGAGTTCGAGATCGACGAGTTCGAGGGCGCCCCGGAACCCGCGCCCGAGACCCCACCCGCAGACACCCAGGACCCAGGAGACGCATCGTGACCGAGGACATGCTGGCCGTGGCCGTGGGCGAGCTCCGCCCGTCCCTCGAGGCGCTGCTGATGGTCGCCGACCAGCCGCTCGACGTGTCCACCCTGGCCTCGGCGGTGGGACACCCCGTCGACCAGGTCGAGGAAGCCCTCGACGGACTCGCCGACGAATACACCCAGCAGGGCCGCGGATTCGAGCTGCGCAACGTCGCCGGCGGGTGGCGCTTCTACACCCGCGACGAGTACGCCGCTGTCGTCGAAGGCTTCGTCCTCGAAGGACAGCAGGCGCGCCTGACCCAGGCGGCGCTCGAGACCCTGGCTGTGGTGGCCTACAAGCAGCCCGTCTCCCGGGCCCGCGTCTCGGCCGTCCGCGGCGTCAACGTCGATGGCGTGATGCGGACCCTGCTCGCCCGCGGTCTTGTCGAGGAGTGCGGCCACGACGAGTCGTCCGGTGCCCACCTCTACCGCACCACCGGGTACTTCCTCGAGCGGATCGGAGTGACCTCGCTCGACGACCTCCCCGAGCTCGCGCCCTACCTGCCCGACATGGACGACATGGAGGACGAGCTCGCCGCCATGGCCGGTGGTCCCGCACCGGCCGAGGCCGCCGTCGAGCCGACCGCGCCAGGGGACCCCTCTTGATCGAGACCGACGACGAGGGCCTGGTCCGGCTCCAGAAGTACCTCGCGCAGTCAGGCGTCGCCTCTCGACGCAAGTGCGAGGAGCTGATGCTGGCCGGGTCGGTCGTGGTGGACGGAGAGGTCGTCACCCGCCTCGGCACCAAGATCGACCCCACCACCGCGGTGGTGCGGGTCGACGGCAAACGGCTGCCGCCCATCTCGCCCCACGTCTACCTGGTCCTCAACAAGCCGCGTGGCGTCGTCTCCACCATGTCCGACCCCGAAGGCCGTCGCACGCTGCAGGACCTCGTCGACGACCGGCCCGAACGCCTCTTCCACGTCGGTCGCCTCGACACCGACACCACCGGGTTGATCCTGCTCACCAACGACGGTGACTTCGCCCAGCGGATGGCCCACCCGTCGTACGAGATGGACAAGACGTACGTCGCCGAGGTGGACGGTGAGGTCACCAAGGCCACCCTGGCGCTGCTGCTCGCCGGCGTGGAGCTCGAGGACGGTCCGGTGGCGGTCTCGCGGACGCGGATCGTCAGCTACGGCACCGGCAAGACGATCGTCGAGCTGGTGATCCACGAGGGTCGCAACCGGATCGTGCGGCGGCTGCTCGACCACGTCGGGCACCCGGTGCGTCAGCTCACCCGCACGGCCGTCGGGCCGGTTCCGCTGGGGCAGCTCAAGAGCGGTCAGCTCCGTGAGCTCACCCTCGACGAGCTCGGCGCGCTGCTCGACAACGCCAAGCTCTGACGGTCCCGGCGACTGAACCCGACGGCGCGCGACGGCCTACGGCGTCTAGGGTTTGGGGCGTCGTCGATCGCCCAGGAGGAACCGTGGCCGTGCGGGCCGTACGCGGAGCAACGCAGCTCGAGGAGGACTCGCGCGACCACATGCTCGACCGGGTCGCCGAGATGGTGCTCGACGTGATGGGCTCCAACGGCCTCGAGGTCGACGAGTTCATCTCCGTGATCTTCACGGCGACCTCCGACCTGAACAGCGAGTTCCCGGCGTACGCCGCCCGTCAGCTCGGGTTCGGGGAGGTGCCGCTGATCTGCGCTCGCGAGCTCGAGATCGAGGGGTCGATGCCGCGGGTGGTCCGGATGCTCGCGCACGTCGAGACCGACCTGCCGCGTGCCGACGTGACGCACTGCTACCTGCACGGGGCCGCCGCGCTCCGCTCCGACCTGACCCGGGTCCGGTCGGTGCCGGACGAGTCCGAAGGCAGTGATGGCTGACGCGCTCACGGGACCCGTCGAGATCATCGGCGCGGGCCTGCTCGGGACCTCGATCGGGCTGGCCTGCCGCCAGGCCGGCCTCGAGGTCGTCCTGTCCGACGTCAACGCGGAGAACGTGCGCACCGCCTCCGGGCTGGGCGCCGGACGGGCGAAGGGGCACGCCGACCATCCTCAGCTGATCGTGGTCGCCGTACCTCCTGACCACCTGGGGGAGGCGATCGCCTCGGCGCTCGCCGCCTCGGACGCCGTGGTCACCGACGTGGGCAGCATCAAGTCAGAACCACTGCGGGCAGCGTCCGAGATGGCCACCGCCGAAGCACTGACCCGGTACGTCGGCAGCCACCCGATGGCCGGCAGCGAGCGCTCCGGCCCGCTGGCGGCGAGCGCGGCGCTCTTCGACGGCCGCCCGTGGGCGGTCACGCCACACCAGACGTCGGAGCCGGGCAGCGGTCGCGGTCGTGGAGGCTCTGGTGGACCTCTGCGACGCCGTCGTCGTCCGCCTGACGCCCGCCGAGCACGACCAGGCGGTGGCCCGGATCTCCCACCTGCCGCACCTGCTGGCCGTCCTGATGGCCGGTCGCCTGGCCGACGCACCCGTCGACCACCTCTCCCTCTCCGGACAGGGCGTCCGTGACGTGACCCGGGTGGCGGGCAGCGACCCCCTGCTGTGGGAGCAGATCGTGACCGGCAACGCGGAGGCCGTGCTCGGGCTGCTCGGTGAGGTCCGCGGCGAGCTCGAGGCGTTGATCGTGGCCGTCACTGCCGGTTCCCGCGAGCAGATCGGCGCACTGCTCGCCCGCGGCGTCGACGGCACCCGGGCCATCCCCGGCAAGCACGGCGGCCCCGCCGCGCCGACGCGCTCGGTCTTCGTGTCCGTGCCCGACCATCCGGGTGAGCTGGCGCGGCTCTTCGCCGATGCCGGCGCGAGCGAGGTCAACATCGAGGACATCCACATCGACCACGACCCCGGCCGTCCGGTCGGCCTCGTCGAGCTGGTCGTCGAGGAGCAGCGGGCCGAGCACCTGCTGGTGTCCTTGGAATCCCGGGGATGGGTGACCCACCGGTAGGCTGCGGCCTGCCCGCAACCACCCCAGGATCGAAGGCAGGACCGCGTGAGCACCCTCCACCAGGACATCGTCGTCGCCATCGACGGTCCGTCCGGCTCGGGCAAGTCGAGTACGTCGAGCGGCGTCGCCGCCCGGCTGGGACTGCGCTACCTGGACACCGGGGCCATGTTTCGCGCGATGACGTGGTGGATGCTCCGCGCCGGCGTGGACGTGCACGACCCGGGGGCCGTCGGCGCCCGGGCCGGTGAGGCCGACATCGTCTCCGGCACCGACCCGCTGGCACCCACGATCACGGTCGACGGGACCGACGTGGCCGCTCGCCATCCGCACCGACGAGGTGACCGGCGCCGTCTCCCCGGTCAGCACCGTGCCCGGGGTGCGCGCGCGACTGCTGCAGCTCCAGCGCGACGTCATCGGCGCCGGCGGCATCGTCGTCGAGGGTCGAGACATCGGCTCCGTCGTCTGCCCCGACGCCCCGGTGAAGGTCTACCTGACCGCCGACCCGGCGGCTCGCGCCCTCCGTCGTGCCGCCGAGGAGGGCGGGTCCGACCTGTCGGCCACCGAGGAGTCGCTGCTCGCCCGGGACCGGATCGACTCGAGCCGGGCCACCGCGCCGCTCACCATGGCCGACGGTGCCGTCCACATCGACACCACGCCGTACACGCTCGACGAGGTGATCGACCAGGTGGTGGCCCTGGTCGAGGCGGTCGAGGCACCCGCGTGAGCGCCACGACGTCCCGTCACACCGAGCTGCCCCGCAGCGACCGGGTCCGCTACCCGCGCCGCGCGATGCTGTCCGCGCTCCGTCCGCTGGCGCGGTTCGTGGTCCGCCGCCGGTTCTCGTTGCGGCTGCACGGCCTCGACAACGTGCCGACGAGTGGCCCCGTCATCTTCGCGGCCAACCACATCGGCGTCCTCGACGGCCCGCTGCTGGCCATCTTCAGCCCTCGACCGGTGCACGCCCTGACCAAGATCGAGATGTTCGACGGCAAGCTCGCGTGGGTCCTGCGGGGATCCGGGCAGATCCCGCTCGACCGCTTCCGCACCGACCCCAACGCGGTCAAGACCTGCCTGCGAGTACTGCGCGACGGCGGCGCGGTCGGCATCTTCCCGGAGGGCCGCCGCGGCGCGGGCGATCTCGAGCGGTTCCACCGCGGTGCCGCCTACTTCGCCCTCGCCTCGGGGGCCCCGGTCGTCCCCGTCATCTTCCTCGGCACCCGCGAGCCCGGCGGCCACACCGAGTCGCTCCCGGCCAAGGGCGGCACCGTCGACATGCTGTTCGGTACGCCGTACGCCCTGCCCGCCACGCCGTGGCCGCGGACCCGGGAACAAGTGGCGCACGCTTCGGCGTTGCTCCGTGAGCACCTCGTGACCACCCTGGACCACGCGCTGGCCGTCACCGGCCGCGAGCTGCCAGGCCCCCTTCCCGCCGATGAGGTCGAACCCGACCCTGCCACCGGCGTCACCGATCAAGGAGCACCATGACTGAGGGCTACGACGCGCCCGAGACCGAGACCACGGTCGAGGAGTCCGGGCCCGTCCCGGTCCTGGCCGTCGTCGGCCGCCCCAACGTGGGCAAGTCGACGCTGGTCAACCGGATCATCGGCCGCCGGGAGGCCGTCGTCCAGGACGTGCCGGGCGTGACCCGTGACCGGGTCTCCTACGACGCGAACTGGAGCGGTCGCGCCTTCACCGTGGTCGACACCGGTGGCTGGGACCCCGACGCCCGAGGTCTCGCCGAGGCGATCCGGGCCCAGGCCGAGATCGCGGTGACCCTTGCCGACGCCGTGCTCTTCGTGGTCGACGCGACGGTCGGCATCACCGACGCCGACGAGGCCGTCGTCAAGATCCTGCGCAAGTCCGGCAAGCCGGTCGTCCTGGCCGCCAACAAGGTGGACGACATGCGGACCGAGGCCGAGGCCTACGGCCTGTGGAACCTCGGCCTGGGCGAGCCGCAGTCGGTGTCGGCACTGCACGGCCGTGGGACCGGTGACATGCTCGACGCCATCTTGAAGGCGCTTCCCGAGCCGCCGCCGGAGCAGGACCGTCAGGTCGGCGGTCCGAGGAGGATCGCGATCGTCGGCAAGCCCAACGTCGGCAAGTCCTCGCTCCTGAACCGGCTCGTCGGGCTCGGAGCGGGTCGTCGTCGACGACGTTGCCGGGACCACCGTGGACCCCGTCGACGAGCTGGTCGAGCTGGGCGGGCGAACCTGGCGCTTCATCGACACCGCGGGCATCCGCAAGCGGGTCAAGGAGGCTTCCGGGCACGAGTACTACGCCTCGCTGCGGACCACGACCGCGATCGACCGGGCGGAGGTGGCCGTGCTGGTCATCGACGCCAACCAGTCGATCTCGGAGCAGGACGTCCGGATCCTCCAGACCGTGCGCGAGGCCGGCCGCGCGCTGGTCATCGCGTTCAACAAGTGGGACCTGGTCGACGAGGAGCGCCAGCACTACCTCGAGCGCGAGTACGAGCGCGAGCTCGTCCAGGTGCAGTGGGCGCCGCGGATCAACGTCACCGCCCGCACCGGCTGGCACGTGGACCGCCTGGTCCCGGCGCTGGACAAGGCGATCACCGGCTGGGAGACCCGCGTCGGCACGGGAGCGTTGAACTCGTTCCTGGGACGGCTGGTCGCCGAGCACCCGCACCCGGTGCGCAGCGGCAAGCAGCCGAAGATCCTCTTCGGGACGCAGCCGTCGACCTCGCCTCCCACGTTCATCCTCTTCACCAGCGGCAAGCTCGACGCGTCGTACGAACGATTCATCGAGCGCCGCCTGCGTGAGGAGTTCGGCTTCGCGGGCACTCCGATCGTGATCCAGCAACGGCCGCGGGAGAAGCGCAAGCGCTAACGTGTCGGGATGCGTCCCTTCGCCACGCTCGTGACGGTCGCGCTCGTCGCGGTCGTGCCCGGCGTCTTCCGTGGCTGGCGCGCCCGACCGGGGGTCGACGGCGAAGCCGGTTGCGGGGACGTCGTGCCAGACGTTCCCGGCCGACAACTACTGGCGCGCCGACATCAGTGACCTGCCGCGGCACGACCGGAGCAAGCAGTGGCTGGCCCGGATGTCGTCCGGCAGCGACCTGCACCCGGACTTCGGCTCGTCGTTCGGGGACGGTCCCGACTACGGCATCCCGATCACGGTGGTCCGCCACGACCACCGCCGGGTGAAGGTGACGTTCCAGTACGCCGACGAGAGCGACCGGGTGCGGTACCCGCTGGGCAAGGACACCCGGATCGAGGGTGGCCGCAACTCGTCGGGCGACAAGCACGCGATCATCGTGGACAAGGGCACCTGCCGGCTCTACGAGACCTGGAACACCAGGATCCACAACGGCAGGTGGCGAGCCGGTTCCGGCGCTGTCTGGTCGCTGGGCAGCAACGCCTTGCGCCCCGACGGCTGGACGTCAGGAGATGCCGCCGGACTGCCGATCCTGCCGGGGCTGCTGCGCTGGAGCGAGGTGCGTGACCGGGCCGTCAACCACGCCATCCGGTTCACCACCGACGTGACCTCCCGACACCACCTGTGGCCAGCCCGCCACGACGCCGGCTCGAAGAGCAGCAAGAAGTACCCGCCGATGGGCGCCCGCTTCCGGTTGAAGGCCGGTTTCTCGACCGCCGGTTTCGGTGCCGCGGCCCGCGAGGTGATCCGGGCGATGCAGACCTACGGGTTGGTGCTGGCCGACAACGGCTCGCCCTGGTACTTCCAGGGCGAGCAGCACAAGAACTGGCCCCACGCGTTGATCGCGGACCTCAAGGAGATCCCGGCGTCGGCCTTCGTGGCCGTGGACACCTCCGGCCTGATGGTGGACGAAGACTCCGCCGAGGTCCGGTGACCAGAGTCTGGACGAGGTGGCTGACGAGTCTCGGTCAGGAGGCAGCCAGGACCGGCGCCGTCAGCCCCAGGGCGGATCCGGCTTCGTCGAGAAGCCAGGCGACGACGCCTTCCTGCTTCGAGGCGTCGTACGACGCGGCCTGTCGCCAGATGTGGACAAAGGCCCGAACGACGAGCTCGTCCGCCTCCGAGGCCGACCTGGGGGCCACGCCCAGCAGGGCGCGTACCGGGGCGTAGGTCAGCGTCATCAACGCCGCGAGCGCCGCCTCGTCACCCCGCCCGCAGCTCAGCACCAGCTCCGTCACGAAACCGGGGCAGCCGTCTGCGGCCGCAGCGGCGGTTCGCGGGTCGCTCTGGTCCATGGTGTCTCCCTGATAGTTGAACCCTGCACGAAGGTGCTGGTTCCAGAGTGGGGGGAATGATCGGTCAGCACCAGATACAAACTTATGCAGAAATGGACATGACTTGCAGAACTACGCCGCTGGTCTCTACGGTTCTCGTGCGGGCAACCTAGGGACGGAGAGTCGTGGGGGCGAAGGGTTCTGAGGGCGATCGAGCAGCGCCCGGACGAGCGATCCGTGAGGTCAGTGAGCTGCTGGGCGTGCCGGCACCCACACTCCGGTCCTGGGAGCTGCGCTACGGGATTCCCACCACGGGCCGAAGTCTCGGTGGACACCGCCGTTACGCCGACAGTGCGGTGAGCGAGCTCCGACTGATGCGCGACGAGATTGCGCGAGGCAGGAAGGCCTCGGAGGCGGCGCGCGCCGTGCGATCGATGCTGGATCCCACAGGCCCCCGGCTCGCCCTCATCCAGAGCCTGTTGGCTGCCTCCGACCGGATGCAGCCGGCCCAGCTCCGGGAGATCCTGGACCAGGCATGGACCGACCTGGGGCTGGCCCCGACCATCGACGAGGTGCTGATGCCCGCGATGCGGCAGATCGGCAGCTCCTGGGACACCGGGCGGTGCGACATCGCGCAGGAGCACCTGACCACGGAAGCGGTGCGTGGCTGGCTTTCGCGGGTCACGTCCCTGGCGCCGCCTCCTGATTCCGCTCGGCCCCTCCTGCTCGCGTGCGGTCCACGCGACCTCCACACGTTGGGGCTCGAAGCGCTGGCGGCGCTGCTGGCCCACCAGCGCAGGGCGTGTCGGGTGCTCGGCGCACGGACGCCGGCACGCACGCTTGTCACCGCCGTCACCGCCACCGATGCCGCTGGGGTGGTGGTCGTCTCGCACCTCCCCACGCAGCGGCGACCTGCCGTTGAAGCCCTGCATGCGGTGTCGGCGACGGGTGTTCCCGTCTTCTATGCAGGCAACGCGTTCCTGCTGCCCGGCAACCGCGCCGGAGTCCCGGGGACCTATCTGGGTGAGCAGCTCGCTCTCGCGGCGGAACGGATCATCGAGGTCGTGCCGGGATGATCACGAGAGACAGCCCGATTCCGTCGTCGCGGATCGGCTGCGATAGTCTGCACGCGGTCTTCCACGGAAGGCTTTCGGGCTGTAGCGCAGCTTGGTAGCGCACTTGACTGGGGGTCAAGGGGTCGCAGGTTCAAATCCTGTCAGCCCGACCGAATGCAACTGCCTCTGACCTGCGAAAACCCAGGTCGGAGGCAGTTGCCTTTTCGGTGCCACCTAGAAGATCGACCAGCCCGTCCGCGTGGTGAAGAGGTCCAGCGCGGCCAGCCCAGCCGCTGAGTTGCCCGAGGCGCTGAGCCCGGGGCTCCACACGCAGATCGTGCACACGTTCGGGATCACGGCGAGGATCCCGCCGCCGACCCCGCTCTTGCCGGGCAGCCCGACGCGGTAGGCGAACTCGCCCGCGGCGTCGTAGGTGCCGCACGTGAGCATCACCGCGTTGATCCGCTTGGTCTGGCTCGTCGAGAGG
This sequence comes from uncultured Actinomycetota bacterium, assembly GCA_963834235.1. Lineage (GTDB taxonomy): Bacteria > Actinomycetota > Actinomycetes > Propionibacteriales > Nocardioidaceae > Nocardioides. The sequence goes on along the minus strand of CAWIAS010000003.1, from coordinate 1,333,506 downwards.
ATCCGGCTGCCGTCCGACAGGACGCCGTGCCGGGCCAGGAGGCCTGCGGTGAGGGCCACCTCGCGGCAGCTCATCGACAGCGAGCACTGCCAGAAGTACTGCTCGAGGACGGCATCCACGGTGCCCTCGAGGTTGTCGTAGCTGGCGAGAAGGTGGGCCATGGCCGCGATCCGGTGGCCGCGCTCGCTCTCGGAACGGGCGATCAGGGGATCCCCGTCGATGTCCGGGTTGCCGCTCTCACGCCGCACCAGGTCGCGCATGGTCCCGGCGGCGTCGCCGGTCACCCGGTGCAGCCGGTCGGTGACCACCAGCGCGCCCGCGTTGATGAAGGGGTTGCGCGGCCGGCCGAGCTCCTGGTCGAGCTGAAGCAGCGAGTTGAAGGGGTTGCCCGACGGCTCGCGGGAGACCCGCCTCCAGATCTCTTCACCGTCGTGGGCCATCACGAGAGCGAGGCTGAAGACCTTCGAGATGCTCTGCACGGAGAAGCGCGTGTCGCAGTCCCCGACCCCGTGGACCTGGCCGTCGTTCATCGCCACGACCATCCCGAACTGGCCGGGGTCGACGAGGGCAAGTCCGGGGATGTAGTCCGCGACCTGGCCCGAGCCGACGTGCGGCGCCACCTCCGCGCAGATCTCCTCGAGCACCGTGGGCAGGTCCATGGTGCCGATTCTGTCCCCGGGGCCCGGCGCCGTCACCGTCGCCCCCGGTCACATGCCCGCACCTGTGGTCCGGACACCACTACGCTGCGCAGATGAGCGATGCCGATCACGAGCGCCGAGCCGTCGAGCTCGTGATGGGCTCGACGCAGTACGCCGAGACCCTCGACGCGCTGGTGGAGCGGACCGGGCGCACCCACGCCGACCTGAGCGATGACTCGCAGACGGCGCTGAGCGAGATGTCGGCGTACGTCGACGAGTCGGCCTCGCGCGTGTGGGACCGGATGGGTCGGTGGTTGACGCGCTCCTACGAGGTGGACGTCGACAGCAGCAGGCTGCAGGAGCTCGCCGAGCTCGGCCGTCGGCACTCGCTGGTCTTCCTGCCCAACCACCGCTCGTACCTCGACCCGCTGGTGCTGCGGGCTGCGACCACCGGGCACGGGTTCCCCAGCAACTACACCCTCGGCGGGATCAACCTCGCGATGTGGCCGCTCTCGGAGCTCGGGAAGCGCAGCGGCCTCATCTTCATCCGCCGCTCGAGCCGCGACGACCCGGTCTACCCGGCCATGCTGCGCCTCTACCTGGGATTCCTGCTGCGCCAGCACGCCAACCTCGAGTGGTACTTCGAGGGCGGTCGCACCCGCACCGGCAAGCTCCGCCCACCGCGGATGGGGGTCCTGCGCTACCTCGTCGACGCCTTCCGCGCCAACGGTGACGAATCCGACGACACCTACCTCGTGCCGGTCTCGATCGTCTACGACCAGCAGCACGAGGTCTCGGCCCTCTCCCGCGAGGAGAGCGGCGGCACCAAGGCACCGGAAAGTCTGACCTGGCTCTACCGGTTCGCGCGCGCCCAGGGACGGCGTCGGGGGCGCGTCCACGTGCGCTTCGGACCGCCCCTGTCACTGCGTGAGGCCCTCGCCGACGCCGGCTCTCGCGCCGAGACCGACGACCTCACCGAGGTGGTGCCCCGCGTCGCCTTCGAGGTGGCCCACCGCATCAACGCCGCCACCCCGATCACCCCGTCTGCGCTGGTGGCCTTCGGCCTGCTCGACAACGACGGTCGGGCAATGACGCTGGCCGAGACGCTCGGCGTCCTCGAACCGCTCGTCGCCTACGTACGCCGCCGCCAGCTGCCGCTCACCGCCGACGTCGACCTCGGGCGTCCCGAGGGGCTGCGCAAGGCGCTGGCCACGCTGGTGCGCGAAGGCGTCGTCGTCGAGTACGCCGGCGGACTCGAGCCGGTCTACTCGATCGCGCCCGGTCGACAGCACGAGGCGGCGTTCTACCGCAACACCGTCACCCACTACTTCATCGACCGCGCGATCCTCGAGGTGGCGCTCGTCCAGGCCGCCGACAAGGACCCGGCCGACGCTGACGAGGTCGACGTCATCGCCGCCACCTGGGAGCGCGCCCTGGCCCTGCGCGACCTGCTGAAGTACGAGTTCTTCTTCGCGACCAAGGGTGAGTTCGACGCCAAGTTGCGCTACGAGAGCGACCTGGTGCGGCCAGGTTGGGCCGAGGAGAGCGCCAGCATGACCGAGATCACCGAGCTCCTCTCGAAGTCGCACCTGCTCCTGGCGCACCGGGTGATCGGGCCGTTCCTGGAGGCCTACTCCGTCGTGGCCGACCGACTGGTCACCCGGGAGCCCGCAGCCCCGCTGGACAGCGACGGACTGATCGCCGAGAGCCTCGGGGTCGCCCACCAGCGGTGGTTGCAGCAGGACCTCCACTCGCCTGAGTCGATCTCCAAGGACCTGATGGGAGGCGCTCTCAAGCTCGCCGGCAACCGGGACCTTCTCGGCCCCGGGGCCGATGAGCTCCGCCAGGCTCGCCAACGCTTCGCCGATGAGCTGGCTGCGGCTACCGCCGCCATCGCCGTCGTCCGCTCCCTTGCCCTGAAGGACTGATCCGTGGCCGACATCGACGACCTTCTCGCCGCGGTGGCAGAGGGGCCGCAAGGCCCCGACGTCGGCGCGTTCTTCGACTTCGACGGCACCCTGATCCACGGCTACTCGGCGGCGCTCTACTTCCGCCAGCGGTTGGCGAGCGGGGTGATGGGTCCGCAGGAGCTGATCGCCACCCTCGTCGAGGTCTTCAACATGCAGCAGCGTGGGCACGACGTCACGCGCCTGGTCGGTGTCGGCCTCGGCGCACTCCGTGGCACCGCCCAGACCGACATGGACGAAATGGGTCAGCAGCTCTTCCGGACCCGGATCTCGGGCCAGCTCTACCCCGACGCCCGACGGCTCGTCCGGGCCCATCTCCGCGCCGGCCACACCGTCGCTCTCGCGTCGTCCGCCACCAGGTTCCAGGCGCAGGCCGCCGCTGAGGATCTCGGGATCGAGCACCTGCTCGTCACCGAGGTCGAGACCCTCGACGGCATCGTCACCGGCCAGGTGGACGGTCCGATCCTGTGGGGACCCGGCAAGGCTGCGGCGGTCGAGGCCTTCGCCGTTGAGCGGGGGCTGGACCTGGGCGAGTCCTACGCCTACGGCAACGGGGGAGAGGACGTTCTCTACCTCGAGACCGTTGGCCGGCCCCGGCCGCTCAACGCCGACAGCACCCTGACCCAGGCTGCTGAGGAACGTGGCTGGCCGGTGCACCGCCTGCACCGCCAACGACGCCTCACACCGGCCAACATCATCCGCTCGGCCGCATCCTTCGCGGGCCTGGGAGCGGGGGTGGCCGCGGGGCTGGGGATGGGCCTGCTCAACCGGGACCGGCGTACGGCGCTCACCGTCGCCGCCGCGATCAGTTCGGAGCTGGCGCTGGCAGGTGCGGGCGTGTCGCTCGAGGTCGAGGGCCAGGAGAACCTCTGGCTCACCCGCCCGGCGGTCTTCGTCTTCAACCACCAGAGCCAGCTCGACGTGGTCGTCCTCGCTGCGCTCCTGCGCCGCGACTTCACCGCCGTCGCCAAGAAGGAGCTCTCCAAGGACCCGACCTTCGCCGCGATGGGCTGGCTCGCCGACGTTGCCTACGTCGACCGAACCGACAACGTCGCCGCGCGCGAGGCCCTCGCGCCGGCCCTCGAGAGCCTGGAGACGGGCACCTCCCTGGTGATCGCCCCCGAGGGCACCCGCTCGCCCACGCCGCGGCTGCTGCCCTTCAAGAAGGGTGCCTTCCACCTGGCCATGCAGGCAGGGGTGCCGATGGTGCCCGTGGTCATCCGCAACGCCGGCGAGATCATGCCTGCTCACTCGATGATCCTGACGCCGGGCACCGTTCAGGTGCGCGTGCTGGCGCCGGTGCCGACCGACGACTGGACGATCGACAACCTCGACGAGCAGGTCGCCCTCGTCGAGAGGTTGTACGCCGACACCCTCGACGAGTGGCACACCGCGCCGGAGTGAGCCGACGCCTGTGCCGACAGTCAGGCGACGTCGGTCTCCATGTCGGCGACGAAGTCACGCTTGACCCGGCGCCAGGCCTCGTCAGCCATCGACCGACGCCAGTACGGCGAGCACGACATGTCGGAGCGCGCCAGTCCCCGCTCGACGAGCAGGTGCTTGCGGATCTTGCGGATCTCGACGGCCTCTCCGTGGACGAAGGCGTGCACGCGACCTGGCGGGAAGGTGGCGGCCTCGAGGGCCGACACCAAGAGGTCCTCGTCGCTGGGGGCACGCTCCCGGTGCAGCCAGACCAGGTCGACGTCTCCCGGGCTCGGCAGCTCGACCTGGTGGTCCGCGCCGTCACACACGAGGAGGACGACGGCCTTGGCGCCCGCGGGCAGGACCTCGAGGGACGCGGCAATCGCAGGCAGTGCGGACTCGTCGCCGACCATCAGGTGCCAGTCGGCCTCCGGATCCGGGAGGTAGCCGCCGCTCGGACCCTCGAAGACCAGGACGTCACCGGGCACGACGGCGTTCGCCCACGGCCCCGCCACGCCATCGGCCCCGTGCACCACGAAGTCGAGCGTCAACACCTGCGCCGCGGGATCCCAGGAGCGAACGGTGTAGCGACGGCGGGCCGGCCAGGTCTCCTGCGGGAAGCGCTCGCGGACGTCGGCAGGCTCGAACACCTCGTCGTACGGCGCATCCGGGGGACGGATGGCCACGTTGACGTAGGCGTCGGTCGCGTCCGGCATGGCGAGGTCAGCCAGGGTGCCGCCGTCGAGCACGACCCGGACCAGGCTCGGCGTCAGTCGCTGCGTGCTCTTCACTCGTGCGTGCATCTCACTCCGTCGTGCTCAGTTAGGTGTGCCTAACCTACAGGACGAAGCAGGCGCACCCGCCCTCAGCGGGGGGATGCGAGGGCGGGTGCTGTGTCCCCGGGTGCTGGGGGGGTAGCACTGAGCCCGGCGACGGGACAAGCCTAGCGCCCACAGGGGGGAAATGTGGTGGTCAGGCCACCAGTGGGTCCACCGAGGCCGAGGCCGCCGAGAGTGCGACGTCAGCGGCTTCCTCGCCGAGACGGAACAGGGTCGCGGTGTGGGAGAAGTCGAAGACCGAGCCGCAGTCGTAGGACTCGTCGAGCTTGCAGCGCACGAGGTCGACACCGGGGGCGAACACCGGCTCCTCCCGGTTGCGGACGGCGGCCACGAGCGAGGCGATGATCACGTCGAGCGGGTTGCGCAGGACCCGCGTGGTCTGGGGCATCCGCGTGACGTCGAGCACGTAGACCCGGTCGCCCGGCTTGGCGACTCCGAGCGCCGCCGTCAGGGGAACGTTCTCGGCGATGCCGGCATCCACGTGGGTCGTCGGTCCGTCCTGGCCCCTCAAGGTGACCGGCGGAAAGAGACCGGGGAGGGCAGCAGAGGCCGCGATCAGGTCGGGGAGGTAGCCGTGGTCGTGGTGCACCGCCCGACCGGTGGCGATGTCGGTGGTGGCGACGATGACCGGGATCGGCAGGTTCTCGAGGTGAAAGGTCGGGCACCAGGACGAGGCAAGCCTCCGGAGTCGCTCCGAGGAGTAGAGGTAGGGACGGCGCCGGACCACGTTGACGACGGCGTCGCGGCGACTGCCGCACAGCGTGGGCTCGCTCATGCCGAGCCAGTGAGCGGCCAGCTCCTCGATCCCCGCGGCTGTGGGGTGGGAGCCGACGAAACAGGCGTTGATGGCGCCGACGGAGCCGCCGATCAGGACGTCCGGGGTCACACCGGCGTCCCAGAGGGCCCGCAACATCCCGACCTGAGCGGCTCCGCGAGAGCCACCGCCGGAGAGGACGAAGATGTTGCGTCGTGCTGCCATGGAGGACTCCTACCCGCGATCTCGCAGGTCCGAACCCGGCCGTCCACAGGTCTAGTCCAGAGGGTCGGGACATCGACCTGAGCGTCGATCCGGGTCAGGCCCCGGTCATGACGCCGACGGACTCCGGCTGGAAGCCGGGGAACACCTTCGCGGTGCTGACCCCGAAGCGGGCCGTCACGACCTCGGAGAGCACCGAGCGGTAGTCGGTGGTCACCAGCAGGTCCGAGTCGGACTCGTCGGTCAGACCGGGCCACGTTGCGTAGTACTTGCCGCCGCGACCCCGGCGCCGGCCACGAGCATCACGTTGCCGTAGCCGTGGTCGAGTCCGTAGTTCGCGTTCTGCTTGACGCGCCGACCGAACTCGCTGAGTGCCACGAGGGTGACCTTGTCGCCCAGCGGGCCGAGGTCGTCGAAGAAGGCCGCGACCCCGCCGGCGAGGTCACGGGCTCCACGCCGAAGCCGTCCGGACGCGACGGTGCCGAGTCCCGTGTGATGGTCCCAGTTGCCGTGGTCGACCGTGACCACCTCGACGCCGACGTCACCGCGGATGATGCGGGCGGTCTCGGCCAGCGCGCTGGACAGGTCGTTGTCGGGGTACACCGCGCCGTTGCCGGGCTGGTCACTCGTCTGGAGCACCGGACCGAAGTTCTCGCACCGCGCCGAACGTGGCACGCATGGCCCGACCCAACGGGGAGGACTGGCTCGTCCCACAACCGGTGCAGCGAGTGGAGGCGGTGGTCCTGGGGATCCCACTCATCGTTGCCGGGGATGCGCATGGAAGCGACGTCGGCTGCGGAGACATACGCCTCCGGGCCGTAGAGCGAGGCCGGCGGGACGCCGTCACCGACGTTGAAGGCCTGGAGCGGCGAGTCGTTCTGGTCGAGGCCGATCAGACGGTTGAGCCAGCCCTCGCGGATCGAGGAGCCCGGGTCGGCATCCTCGACCTCTTCCATGGCAGCGAAGTGGGATCGGTTCGGAGCCGGTAGCCCCGTGGCGTGGACCGCGGCGAGCCTGCCAGCAGTCCACATGGGCATCAGCGGCGCGCAACTCGGGGTGCAGCCCGAAGAAGTCGTCGCGGGCGAGGAGCTGCTCCGACCGGGATCGCAATGTCGGGCCGGGCAGCGTAGTAGATCGGGTCGCCGTGCGGGACGACGAGCGAGAGTCCATCGGCGGCGCCGCGCAACGACAGCACGACCATCACTGCGGCCGCCGACCTGGCGGCGCTCGTGGAGGCACGCACCACGGCGGAGCCGAAGACGGTCGAGGCGCCAGCGAGGGCGGTGGCGCCCGCGAAGAAGCCGCGGCGGCTGAGGGTGGCGTACTCGGGGCAGCAGGTCTCGGTCATCGCGGTCACCGGTGGTAGAAGGCGGGGGAGTCGAGGAAGACCGTCAGCAGCCGCGGCGAGTCCCACCGGACGACGGCGTGGTCACGCGTGATCTGCTCACCGGGCGTCAGCGTCGACCGCGAGACAGCAGGCCTCGAGCAGCGCCGCGTCCGAGCGCTGGTGGAGCATCGTACCTGGGCGAGGTGATCGACCAGCTCGTCGAAACGGATGGGAAGGACGGCACCCACGACGCGCCGGCCGCGATACGTCACGTCCTCGCGGGGCCACCAGCCGCCGCTCATGGTGGCGTGGATGTCCATCGACGCCATCAGCCGGGAGGGATAGGACCAGGACTCGTTGTCGATCGGCGGGCCGTCGGGGCGTGGCCAACCGAACGGCAGGGCGCCGACGTCCGAGGCCTGCCACGCCATCACGTTGGCGGCGGCATGGCGCATCGTGGGTCTGCGGACCTTCACGTCGAGCGCCCGGTAGGTGGCCACGACGTCCTCGCCGGGGTCGCGCACCTTGACGGCGACCGCCTTCGCGAATTCGTCGGACCGCACGAGGGCCCGGAGCACTGGCTTGATCTGCGGTGTCGTTCTCCAGGTAGACCTTCGCGAGGTGCGACACGAGGGCGTCCGATGGCGTCGTCGCGCACGAACTTGACGGCGAGCTTGCGAGCGATCCGGCGTGCCGTGGCCGGGTGGTGGGCGAGGTAGGAGAGGTACTCGCGAGTCACGGGCCGTCCGTCACCCGAGGCGTTCGCATGCTTGAAGTCCATCACCGTGACCTGACCCCGGGCGTGGTCCTGCTCGCGGTAGGACGCCTCCCAGAGCGCCACAGGTCGACCCGCCAGCCCGGTCAGGATCCTGGCGGAGTCCTTGACGTCGTGCTCGTCGTAAGGCCCCTGGCCCGACGGTGTGCAGCTCGAGCAGCTCGCGGCCGAGGTTCTCGTTGGGGTGCCGGCGGTGGAGACGGCATTGTCCAGGAAGATCAGCATCGCCGGGTGCGTGATGGCGGTCTGCAGCAGGTCCTCGAACGACCCGAGCGCGCGCTCGCCGAGCGCTACTCCGTAGTCGATGCGCCAGGTGAAGGCGGCGTCGCCGTTCGCAGGCACGTTGAAGTGGTTCTCCCAGAACTCGCGCATGATCTCGTGGACCTGTCGCCGGGACCTGAGGCGCCGGACCAGTGCCCAGCGCGCGTAGTTGACCATCACCTCCCAGCCGGCCTCGACCCCGTCAACCTGACGCTGCCAGACGTCGTCGCCGGAGATGTGGAGCCCGGGGCCCCACCAGTCACGGAGCTTGGCGACGCCGGGGTCGGCCGACCGATTCGGGCACAGCTGCTGCTCGAACCATGTCCCGAGCGCCTCCCGCCGCGCGGACGTCGGCCGCGAGCGTCGGGCGTGATGCCGTAGGAGAAACGGGTGACCAGGTGCTTGGCCTGCACTCCCAGCAGCGGTGCGCCTCGATGGTGGGCCGGCGTCCAGGGCTCCGTCGTCGCCGCCGCCCCACCGGCCGTCGCAGCGCCGACGCCTGCCACGACCGCGCCGCCCAGCAGGCTGCGTCGGTGGCGGTGTGGCTCGCTGTCCTCATCGCTGACTCCGAGTGTGTACGGTCCGCATCTCCCGAGACTGGTCAGCGCGGCTCATCCCGGCAAGCGTAAGCGGCCTCCCTGCCGGCTGGTGATCATTCGGCGAGAACTGCCCGTCGGGGCGCATTCGGCTGGTCGTTCACCGCTACCATGCCGGGGAACATCTCCCGAGCACAGAAGGAGCCGTCGCTCCGACGATGGACGACCATCAAAGTCGCCCCTGCACCTCGCTGACGACCAGTCCGCGCCGTGTCCGGCGCCCCCCGGGCGGGATCCGCCGATGACCGAGTGGCTCCTGCTCGCGACCTCGCTCCTCCTGGTCGCTGCCTGCGGTGTCTTCGTCGCGGCCGAGTTCGCGTTCGTCACCGTCGACCGCAGCAAGGTCGAGCAGGCGGTCGCGGCGGGCGAGCCCGGCGCCGCCGGCGTCCAGGTCGCGCTGCGCAGCCTGTCCACGCAGCTGTCCGGTGCCCAGGTCGGCATCACGGTCACCAACCTGGCGATCGGTTTCCTCGCCGAGCCGGCCATCGCCGAGCTGATCGATGGTCCGCTGGTCTCGGCGCCGGACTGCCCGGACGGCGTCGGTGCATGCGGTGGCGATCGCGATCGCCCTCGACGATGAGCACGGCGCTGACGATGATCTTCGGCGAGCTCGTGCCGAAGAACCTCGCGATCGCCCGGCCGATGGAGACCGCCCGCGCGACCCAGTGCTTCCAGCGCGGCTTCACCGCCGGCATGGCCTATCCCGATCCGGCTGCTCAACGGGTCCGCCAACGCCATCGTCCGCCGACTCGGCATCGAACCGCAGGAGGAGCTGCGCTCCGCGCGCAGCTCGACCAGGAGCTCGCCTCGCTCATCCAGCGCTCGGCACGACCTGGGACCCTCGACGTGGAGACCGCGGAGCTCATGGAGAAGCTCGGTCGAGTTCGGCACCCGCACCGCCGGCGAGATCATGACCCCACGCGTCCGGACCACCAGCGTCGAGGACCACGACCGGGCGAGCATCGTCATCGACCTCGCCCGCGAGACCGGGCCACTCGCGCTTCCCGGTGCTGGACGGCGAGGACGCCGTCGTCGGCACCGTCCACGTCAAGCACGCGGTCGCCCTGCCGGTGCACGAGCGGTCGACGACGCGGATCAAGCACATCATGGCCAAGCCGATCGTCGTGCCGGACTCGCTGCGTCTCGACCCGCTCCTGCAGATCCTCCGCGAGGACGGCTTCCAGATGGCGATCGTGCTCGACGAGTACGGCGGCCAGGCCGGCATCGTCACCCTCGAGGACGTCATCGAGGAGATCGTCGGCGACATCGCCGACGAGCACGACCGACTCGGCGCCCGGGCCCAGACAACGCCGCGACGGCACCTGGTCGCTGTCGGGGTTGCTGCGCCCCGACGAGGTCGAGGACCTCACCGCGATCGAGCTGCCCGACCACGAGGACTACGACACCATCGCCGGGCTCGTCCTGCGGACCCTGGGTCGGGTCCCGGAGACCGGTGACGTGGCCGAGGTGCCGGTGCCCGACCGGTCCGACCCGAGACGAGAGCGTCAGCAGCTGGCCGTCCTCACTGTGCTGCACATGGACGGACTGCGGATCGACCGGGTCGGTCTCCGGCTGCTCGACGGCGACGAGTCGCCCGACGCAGGCACCGGACGCTGGTGGGCAATCGATGAGTGCGCCGCTTGCCCTGACCATCGCGGTGGTCCTGCTGCTCGCCAACGCCTTCTTCGTCGGTGCAGAGTTCGCGCTGATCTCGGCTCGGCGCAGCCAGATCGAGCCCAAGGCCGATGGCCGGTTCCCGGATGGCCCGGTCGACCCTTCGGGCCATGGAGAACGTCAGTCTGGTGATGGCCGGCGCCCAGCTCGGGCATCACGGTCTGCTCGCTGGGTCTCGGTGCCGTCGGCGAGCCGGCCGTGGCACACCTGCATCGAGCCCGTGCTCCACGCCGCTCAGCGTGCCCGACCAGCTCCTCCACCCCATCGCCTTCGCGATCGGCGCTCACTGATCGTCGTCTACCTGCACGTCGTCCTCGGCGAGATGGTGCCGAAGAACATCGCGCTCGCCGGGCCTGAGCGCGCCGCGCTCGTGCTCGGCCCGCCGATGATGGGGATCGTGACCGTGCTCCGGCCGGTGATCAGCGCCCTCAACGCGATCGCGAACGCCGACGCTGCGACTGATCAGGGTCGAGCCGCGGGACGAGGTCAGCTCGACGTACACCCGCGAAGAGGTGGCCGCGCTGGTCGAGGAGTCGCGCGGCGAGGGCCTGATCGCGAAGGACGAGTACGACCGGCTCGCGGGCGCGCTCGGCTTCACCGAGAAGACCGTCGCCGGACGTGCTGATGACACCTGACACGCTGGCCACGGTCCGCCGCGGGTCCACCGTCGCCGATGTCGAGGCGCTCTGCGCGGCGACCGGCTTCAGCCGGTTCCCGGTCGTCGCCGAGCGACGGACGACCTGGTCGGATACCTCCACATCAAGGACGTGCTCGAGTCGGACGAGGCCCTCCGGGACCGGGTCGTCGACGACAAGCTGGATCCGCCCGTTCGCGCCGGTGCTCGCCACCGATGCCCTCCACGAGGCACTCGAGACCTTGCGCGCCGAGGGGCCCACCTGGCCCGGGTCGTCGACGCGGACGGCCGAGCTCCTGGGGCTGGCGACGCTCGAGGACGTGATCGAGGAGCTCATCGGCGAGATCCGTGACGCGGCGCACCAGGACGAGCCGGCGCAACCGTGACGCGTCGGGCGGCGACCGGCGGCCGATAGGGTGTCCTCGGCATGGCCCCCGATCCCGAATTGCAGGCACCCACGTGGCCGACGATCTGACGCGCAACCGCGTGTGGACCGTGCCGAACCTGATCAGCATGGCCCGGCTCGCCGGGGTGCCGGTCTTCCTGTGGTTGGTGCTGGGACCCGAGGCCGACGGCTGGGCGCTCGGGCTGCTGATGCTGTCCGGTGTCACCGACTACCTGGACGGCTACCTGGCCCGGAAGCTGGACCAGATGTCGACGCTGGGCCAGATCCTCGACCCGGTCGCCGACCGGCTGTACATCCTGGCCGTCGTGATCGGCCTGGGCCTGCGCGAGATCATCCCGTGGTGGGTCGTGATCATCCTGCCGCTGCGCGACCTCCTGCTGTGGGGGCTGGTGCCGTTCCTGCGCACGCGTGGCTACAGCGCCCTGCCCGGTGCACTTCCTCGGCAAGGCCGCCACGTTCAACCTGCTCTACGCCTTCCCGCTGCTGCTGCTCGGTGACGGCGAGGGTGTGGTCCCGACCCTGGCCGATGTGTTCGGCTGGGCGTTCGCGATCTGGGGGATGGGGCTGTACTGGTGGGCCGGAGTCCTCTACGCCTGGCAGGTACGCCGCCTGCTCGCCGACCACCGAGCGTCGAGCGGTGGCGCCCGATGGCTGACGACAGGGAGCCGTCGCTGCCGGCCCACGTCACGACGCCGCTGCTGACCCGGATCACCGAGCAGTCGATGGACGAGGACTACCGCCAGGTGGCGCTGCGCAAGCAGGCGACCGGGGAGCCGACCGCGGGCCCACCGCGGTCGCCGACTGATCTCGGTGGCGATGATCGCGGCTCTTCGGCGATCCTGGTGACCACCGCGGCGGTGCAGACCTCGGCCAACGCCGACATCACCGACGCCAGCCGAGAGACGCTGATCCAGCGGATCACCGCCGAGCGTGACCAGGTCGGAGAGCCAGCAGCGAGGATCGTCGGACCTCCAGGACGACACCATCAAGCAGCAGGACGAGCTGGACAGCCTGACCGAGGACCAGACCGCGGCGTACGTCCCGGATGCGCCGGCTCGAGGTCGCGACCGGCTACGTCCCGGTCCGGGGCGAGGGTGTCCGGGTCACCGTGCGCGATCCCGTGAACCCTGCCGACTTCACCGAGCTGGTCCGGGACGAGGACCTCGCCTGGCTCGTGGACGGTCTCTGGCGAGGCGGGCGCGGAGGCGATCGCCATCAACGACCAGCGGCTCAACGCGCTCGGATCGATCCGCAACGTCGGCCCCGCGGTCAAGGTGAACAGCCTGCCTCGTCAACCCGCCGTACGTCGTCGTGGCGGTCGGGGACACCCGCACCCTGCAGGCCAATCTCCTGGACACCACGCACGGGCAGCGCTTCTTCGACCTGGCCGACCGCCTCGGTTTCGAGGTCGACATGGAGAATGATGACGAGCTGCAGCTGCCCGCGGCCCGCGGACCTGTCCTGCTCTACGCGCGCAAGGGGACGTCCGGCAAACCGGACATGAAGGACGAGGAGGCCAATCCGTGATCGCCGCACTCGGGCTGCTGGTGGGCATCTTGCTGGCCCTGTTCCTGCAACCCGACGTTCCGCCCGGGCTGGTGCGTTACCTGCCGATCGCCGTCGTGGCCGCGCTGGACGCGGTCTTCGGCGGCCTGCGCGCCTACCTCGACGGCATCTTCGACGACAAGGTCTTCGTGGTGTCCTTCGTCAGCAACGTGATCATCGCCGCGGCCATCGTCTTCCTCGGCGACAAGCTCGGCGTGGGCGGACAGCTCACGACCGGCGTCGTCGTGGTGCTCGGCATCCGGATCTTCTCCAACGTCGCGGCGATCCGCCGGCACCTCTTCCATGCCTGAGCGCGACGAGGCCGAGTCGGCGACCCCCACCGCGGCCGGGGCGACAGCGGCTGACCGACAGCCCTCCTGCGGCCCGGTCGAGCGCAGGTGATCGTGGCCGCGCTGCTGGCCGTGGTCGGTTTCGCGGCCGTCACCCAGATGCGGGCCCACGAGGTGGACGACAACTACGACGGCTACCGCCAGCAGGCGTTGATCGACGTGCTGAACGGTCTGGCCGGCACCTCCCAGCGTGCCCAGGCCGAGATCACCAGGCTCGAGCAGGCCAAGGCTGAGCTGCAGTCGAGCACGAGCGCCCGCCAGGCGGCTCTCGAGCAGGCGCGGACGCGGGCCGACACCCTCGACATCCTGGCCGGAACCGTCCCCGTGACCGGGCCGGGCATCCGGATCACGTCACCGAGACCGACGGGCCGGTGGACATCGACTCGATGCTGGACACGATCCAGGAGCTGCGCGGGGCGGGCGCCGAGGCCATGCAGTTCAACGGGCAGGCCCGGGTGGTCGCCGAGACCTCGTTCGAGGACGGTATCGGTGGGATCTACGTCGACGACCTGCTGCTCGAGCCGCCGTACGTCATCGACGTGATCGGCAACCCCAGCGCGCTGTCCGGCGGCCTCACGTTCGCACTCGGCCCGATCTCCCAGCTCGAGGGCGACGGTGCCGAGGTGGACGTCATCGAGCTGCAGGCCGTCGACATCGAGAGCGTGCGACCCGAGCCCCGGGCTGACGTCGCCGAGCCCGACACCGCGCAGTAGCCTGCACGAACGCCGACCCGACCGGAGGAGACGAGTTGTACCCCGACGACCTGAAGTACACCGCTGAGCACGAATGGGTTCGCAGCCCCGGCGAGGCCGACGGCTCCGTCCGGATCGGCATCACCCACTTCGCCCAGGACGCCCTGGGCGACATCGTCTACGTCTCCCTCCCGGAGGTCGGCGACACCGTCGCGGCCGGCGGGACGTGTGGCGAGCTCGAGTCGACCAAGTCGGTGAGCGACATCTACGCACCGCTCTCGGGCGAGGTCGTGGCGACCAACGTCGCTCTCGACGCCACCCCGGAGCTGGTCAACAACGACCCCTACGGCGAGGGCTGGCTCTTCGAGGTGGTGGCGTCCGACGCGGCGGCCCTCGACGCGCTGATGGACGCCGCCACCTACCAGGCCAGCCTGGAAGCCTGACGTCCCTGCACCATCTGGCCGGTCGCCCTTGATCGGCAGGTCAGGCCTGATAGGTTCGGAGAAACCGTCAACCTCAACCCGGCGGTGAGGGTTGGGCGAGGATCGACCGCGACCCGGAGGAAGCCCATGCCGTTCTGCACAGCCTGTGGCAAGCAGAACCCCGACGACGCCCGCTTCTGCTCGCAGTGCGGCACCCGACTGGCCGGTGACGAGCCGGCGGCCGCTCCGAGCGAGGGAGGGTCGACGGCCGACTGCGACGATCACGTTCGGGCTCAGCACCGACAAGACCGAGACGTCCGACCGCCAGCTGAACCCGGTCGACGCGGCCGCGGTGGACGCGCTGCCCGGAGGCCACGCCCTGCTCGTCGTCCAGAAGGGCCCCAGCGCCGGCAGCCGGTTCCTCCTCGACACCGACGAGGTCAGCGCCGGACGTCATCCCGACAGCGAGATCTTCCTCGACGACGTGACGGTGTCGCGCAGGCACGCGGTCTTCCAGCGTGAGGCCGAGGACTTCACCGTCAGCGACGCGGGCAGCCTCAATGGCACCTACGTCAACCGAGACCGGATCGACCGCGTCCTGCTGAAGGACGGCGACGAGGTGCAGATCGGCAAGTACCGCCTGGTGTTCTTCGCCGGACACGCGGGCTGACGTGCAGCCCGCCGCGGTCCCGTCCCGGGGCAGGATGAACATCGGTGAGGTGCTCGACCGACTCCGGCCCGACTTCCCGGGGATCACCATTCCCGAAGATCCGCTTCCTCGAGGACAAGGGACTGATCAAGCCTGAGCGCACGCCCGCCGGCTACCGCAAGTTCGCCGCCGAGGACGTCGAGCGACTGCGGTACGTCCTGCGCATGCAGCGCGACCACTACCTGCCACTGAAGGTCATCGGCGAGCACCTCGACGCGATCGACCGAGGGCTGGAGCCGCCGCCGATCGAGGCCGTCGTGCCGACCGTGCCGACGGTGGCGCTCGCGCCCGACGGGCTGCCGAGTCCGGCCTCCTTCACGCGTCGGGACAACCTGCGACTGTCGCGGCGCGAGCTGATCAAGATCGCCGAGGTCTCCGAGGAGCTCCTCGACCAGCTCGAGCAGTACGCCCTGATCGTGCCCCGGCCCGGCACCGGCCACTACGACACCGACGCGCTGGTGATCGCGCGGACCGCGCGCGAGCTGGCCGACTTCGGCTTCGAGCCTCGCCACCTGCGGGCCTTCAAGACGGCGGCGGACCGTGAGGTCGGGCTCGTCGAGCAGGTCGTTGCTCCGCACAAGCGGGGTCGTGACGCGGCAGCGAAGGCCCGGGCAGAGGAGGCCGTGACCGAGATCGCCGCGCTCTCCGTGCGCCTGCACGCCACGCTGGTGAAGTCCGGCCTCAGGTCGTTCTGACGCCGGAGTAGTGTGAAGGCGTGCGCGAAGTAGATGTCATGGGAGTCCGGGTCGAGATGCCCTCGAACCAGCCGATCGTCCTGCTCCGCGAGGTCTCGGGGGAGCGGTACCTCCCGATCTGGATCGGCGCCCAGGAGGCGACGGCGATCGCCTTTGCCCAGCAGGGCGTCGTACCCCCGCGCCCGCTGACCCACGACCTGATGAAGGACGTGCTGGCGGCCACCGGCAACGAGCTGGCCGAGGTGCGGATCACCGAGGTCAAGGACGGCGTGTTCTTCGCCCTCCTGGTGCTCGGCTCGGGAGCCGAGGTGTCCGCCCGCCCGTCGGACTCGATCGCCCTCGCGCTGCGCACGGGGACCCGCATCCTGTGCGCCGAGGAAGTCCTCGACGAGGCCGGGCTGGCCGTGCCTGCCGAGCAGGAGGACGAGGTCGAGAAGTTCCGTGAGTTCCTCGACCAGGTGACGCCGGAGGACTTCGAGGCACCGACCGAACAGTGACCCTCAACTTGAGGTTGAGGGTTGCGACACGCCGCCAGCGTCGTTGACCACCCTCAGGTGGAGGCTTACCTTGAAGTGTCTCTGTTGTAACTCCACCGTTGTGGTCGCCTCTCGCGGTCCGGCGCTTCCCTCGGGGTTACGGTCAACGGAGTAGGTCTTTGGAGGATCGCGTGGGTGCAGGAGAGAACGAGCAGGACAAGGCTTCGGCCGAGGCTGCCCTGGCTGCCGAGTCAGCCGAGGAGCAGGGCCTCCTGTTCGCCGACGACGTGTCCCCACTGCCGAGCGACACCGGCTACCGCGGCCCGACGGCATGCAACGCGGCCGGCATCACCTATCGGCAGCTCGACTACTGGGCCCGCACCGGGCTGGTCGAGCCCACGGTGCGGGGCGCCTCCGGTTCCGGCTCGCAGCGGCTCTACTCCTTCCGCGACATCCTGATCCTCAAGGTGATCAAGCGGCTGCTCGACGCCGGCATCTCCCTCCAGCAGATCCGGACCGCCGTGCAGCACCTGCGCACCCGCGGCACCGACGACCTGACCCGAGTCACCCTGATGAGCGACGGCATCTCGGTCTACGAGTGCACCAGCAACGACGAGGTCATCGACCTTCTCCAGGGCGGACAGGGCGTGTTCGGCATCGCCATCGGTGGTGTCTGGCGTGAGATCGAAGGCACGCTCGCCGACCTGCCCAGCGAGCGCACGGCAGAGCCCGAGACCGAGTCCGTCGCCAGCGACGAGCTGGCCGCACGTCGCGCCGCGCGCAAGATCGGCTAGATTAGGGCCTGCTGACAATCCCGCGCGGGAGAGTCTTCGCCCGACCACCGTCATGGACGGTGGATCGGGATCGGAGCGCCGAAGGGGCAAACCCTCCCCGGAACCTCTCAGGCGCCAGGACCGCGCGGAGCTGGCAACTCTGGAGCCACGGGTGACAGAGGGGGAGGCGACCCGATCGACCCCGATCAGAGGAGCCCCCCGTGTCGGACCACCCGACCCTGTCCGAGCTCGACGCCGCCCTGCCGTTCACCGAACGCCACATCGGTCTCCGTCCCGCTGACGTCCAGCACATGCTGGAGGTGCTCGGGCACGGCTCCCTCGAGGAGCTGATGCACGCGGCGATCCCGGACGGGATCCGTGCCGCCGAGGACCTCGATCTGCCCCAGCCCGCGAGCGAGGAGGCGGTCGCCCGCGAGCTGCGGGCCATGGCCGCGGCCAACCGGCCCGCCGAGGCGATGATCGGGCTCGGCTACCACGCGACGCTGACCCCGGCCGTGGTCAGGCGCAACGTGCTCGAGGACCCGAGCTGGTACACCGCCTACACGCCGTACCAGCCGGAGATCTCCCAGGGCCGGCTCGAGGCGCTGCTCAACTTCCAGACGGTGATCGGTGACCTCACCGGCCTGCCCACGGCCAACGCCTCGCTCCTCGACGAGGGCACGGCGGCCGCCGAGGCGATGACCCTGGTCCGACGCGGCAACCGCAAGGCGTCCGGGCCCTTCGTCGTCGACGCCGACGCCCTCCCGCAGACCATCGACGTCGTGCGCACCCGCGCCGAGGCCATGGGCATCGACGTCGTCGTGGCCGACCTCACCGAGGGCCTGCCCGACGGCGAGCTGTCCGGAGTGCTCCTCCAGTACCCCGGCGCGTCCGGCCGGGTCCGCGACCCGCGCCCGGTGATCGACGCCGCCCACGAGCGCAACGCCCTGGCCGTTGTCGCCGCGGACCTGCTGGCGCTGACCGTGCTGGAAGCGCCCGGGCAGCTCGGTGCCGACGTGGTCGTGGGCTCCTCGCAGCGGTTCGGTGTCCCGCTCTTCTACGGTGGCCCGCACGCCGGCTACATGGCCGTCGCCGCCGGACTCGAGCGGCACCTGCCCGGCCGCCTGGTCGGGGTGTCGGTGGACGCCGAGGGACGACCGGCATACCGGCTGGCCCTGCAGACCCGTGAGCAGCACATCCGCCGGGACAAGGCGACCTCCAACATCTGCACGGCCCAGGTGCTGCTGGCCGTGGTGGCGTCGATGTACGCCGTCTACCACGGGCCGGAGGGCCTGCGCGCGATCGCGACCCGCACCCACCGCTACGCCGCCGTGCTCGCCCGCGCTCTCGGGGAGGCCGGCATCGCGATCGAGCACGAGGAGTTCTTCGACACCCTGACCGTCTCCGTGCCCGGCCGGGCCGCCGACGTCGTGGCCTCCGCGCGGACGCTCGGACTCCACCTGCGGCTCGTGGATGCCGACAGGGTCGGCATCTCCACCAGCGAGTGCACCACCCGCTCGACGATCACCAGCGTGCTCAAGGCCTTCGGGGTCTCCACCGCTGTCGGGGCGGTCGACCTCAACGCTCTCGACCAGGCCACCGGCGATGCTCTGCCGGAGGCCCTTCGCCGGACCACGCCGTACCTCACGCACGAGGTCTTCTCAGCCCACCACAGCGAGACCGCGATGCTGCGCTACCTGCGTCGACTCTCGGCCAGGGACTACGCCCTCGACCGCGGCATGATCCCGCTCGGCTCGTGCACCATGAAGCTCAACGCCACCACGGAGATGGAGCCGGTCTCACTGCCGGGCTTCGCCGACCTGCACCCGTTCGCGCCGGCCGAGGACGCCGCCGGCTACCGGCAGCTCGTCGAGCAGCTCGAGGGCTGGCTGGCCGAGGTCACCGGTTACGACCGGGTCTCGATCCAGCCCAACGCAGGGTCGCAGGGGGAGCTGGCCGGGCTGCTCGCGATCCGCGGCTATCACCGCGCGCGCGGGGAGGGAGCGCGCAACGTCTGTCTGATCCCGTCGTCCGCCCACGGGACCAACGCCGCTTCCGCGGTGATGGCGGGCATGCGGGTGGTGGTCGTCAAGGCGGCCGAGGACGGCTCCGTCGACCTCGGCGACCTGCGCGCGCAGTGCGACGCGCACGCCGACGACCTGGCCGCGATCATGGTGACCTACCCGTCGACGCACGGCGCCTACGAGGACACGATCACCGAGCTCTGCGAGATCGTCCACGGCCACGGCGGACAGGTGTACGTCGACGGCGCCAACCTGAACGCGCTCCTGGGCTATGCCCGCCCCGGGGAGTTCGGCGGCGACGTCTCGCACCTGAACCTGCACAAGACCTTCTGCATCCCGCACGGAGGAGGTGGGCCGGGTGTCGGTCCGGTCGCGGTGCGCGAGCACCTCGCGCCGTACCTGCCCTCTCACGCCCACCACCCCGACCCCAGCAAGCGCGAGGGAATCGGTCCGATCAGCGCGGCGCCCTACGGGTCGGCGGGCGTGCTCCCGATCTCCTGGGCCTACATCCGGCTCATGGGCGCGGTCGGTCTCACCCGCGCGACGGCCACCGCGGTGCTCTCCGCCAACTACATCGCGGCCCGGCTCGGTGAGCACTTCCCGGTGCTCTACCGCGGGCACGGAGGCCTGGTGGCGCACGAGTGCATCCTCGACGTGCGCGGTCTGACGAGGGACACCGGCGTCACCGTCGACGACGTGGCCAAGCGGCTCGTCGACTACGGCTTCCACGCGCCGACCATGTCGTTCCCCGTGGCGGGCACGCTGATGGTGGAGCCGACGGAGTCCGAGGACCTCGCCGAGATCGATCGGTTCTGTGACGCGATGATCGCGATCCGCGCCGAGATCGACCGGGTGGGTGCGGGGGAGTGGACGCCGGAGGAGTCGCCCCTGCGCGGCGCACCGCACACGGCCCGAGCCCTGGTCGGGGAGTGGGAGCGCGCCTACCCGCGCGAGCTCGGTGTCTTCCCGAGCGGCGTGGACCCGGACAAGTACTGGCCGCCGGTCGCCCGGATCGACCAGGCCTACGGCGACCGCAACCTGGTCTGTGCCTGCCCGCCCCCCGAGGCGTTCACCGAGGCATGAGCGAGACCCGCTGGCAGGCAAGTCTCGACTTCCTCCAGTCGCAGGGACGGCTCCCGTCGATCGTCGGCGGCGTCCTCCGCGGCGGGGACCTGGCGTGGACCGGTGGCGCCGGCGCGGTTTCCGGTGACGATCCCGCCGACGTCCAGTACCGGATCGGGTCGATCACCAAGACCCTGGTTGCCGTGGCCGTGCTGCGGCTCCGGGACGAGGGGACGCTGTCACTCGACGATCCGATCGGCCGGTTCGTCCCCGAGAGCGGGTACTCCGACGCCACTGTGCGTTCGTTGCTCGCCCACACCTCTGGCATGCAGAGCGAGCCGGCCGGGCCGTGGTGGGAGCGATCGCCCGGGGTCGACGTCGGGACCCTGCTGGACGCCAACGACGGGTCCGGCGCGGTCACCGTCGCGGGGGACTACTTCCACTACAGCAACCTCGGGTTCGCGCTGCTCGGTGAGGCCGTCGCCCGGGTCCGCGGCGTCTCGTGGTGGGACGTCGTGCTGGCCGAGATCCTGGTCCCGCTCGGCATGGTCCGGACGTCGTACGACGCGCAGGCGCCGTCAGCACAGGGGTTCAGCGTCGACCACTTCACCGGCACCCTGACCCGCGAGCCCCACCAGGACACCGGAGCCATGGCACCCGCCGGTCAGGTGTGGAGCACGGTCGCCGACCTGGCTCGCTGGGCAGGCTTCCTCGCCTCCGGACATCCCGACGTGCTCTCGGCCGAGACCCTGGGTGAGGCAGCACGCCCCTCGCCGCCCGCCACCGACTACGGGCTCGGGCTGCGACTGGTGCCGCGGGACGGGCGCTTCCTCGTCGGCCACACGGGCTCGATGCCCGGCTTCCTGGCGAGCTGCTTCGTGGACCCAGTCACGGGCGACGGCGCGGTGGCGCTCGCCAACGCCACGACGGGCCTGGACACGGACGGAGTGCCCCGGCGCCTCCTCGGCCCCGGCGAGGTGGGCCCGGACCGGGTCGGGGCGACCGAGCCGTGGGTCCCCACGAGCCGGGTCCCGTCAGCGGTGGCCGACCTGCCCGGTCTCTGGTTCTGGGGAAACAGTGCTGTCGAGCTGCGCTGGCACAACGAGACGCTCGAGCTGCACAGCCTCGCCCTCCGGACTCGGCAGGAGGTGTTCGCGCTCCGCGACGGCCGGCTCGTCGGAGTCGACGGCTACCACCGTGGCGAAGTGCTCCAGGTCCACCGACGGCCCGACGGCACGGTGAGCCACCTCGAGTGCGCGACGTTCGTCTACACCCGGACGGCGTACGACCCGGACGTCGACATCCCCGGCGGACACCCGGCTCAGGTCACAAAGCCTGGCTGACGCTCGACATGTTGAAGTCGGGGACCCGCAGCGCCGGCATGGCGGTGCGCGAGAAGTAGTCGTCGCCCCACTCCCGGCTGAACGCCGGCACCGTCTCGGTGGCCTGCGTGAAGCGTCGGAGCAGGTCGACCGGGCTCTCGTTCCAGCGGAAGTTGTTGACCGAGCCGGTGATCTCGCCGTTCTCGACGAGGTAGACACCGTCTCGGGTGAGCCCGGTGAGCAGCAACGACTGCTCGTCGACTGCGCGGATGTACCAGAGGCAGGTCAGGAGCAGGCCGCGTTCGGTGCCGGCCACCAGGTCGTCGATCGAGCCGGAAGCGCCGTCGACGGAGAGCACCAGGTTGTCGATCATCGGAGTGACCGGCTGCCGGGTCATCTCCGCCGAGTGCCGGGTCTGGATCAGTGAGGTGAGCTCACCGTCGCGCACCCAGTCGGTGCGCCCGAGCGGGAGGCCGTTGTCGAAGACCGACTCCGCGTTGCCGGAGGTGGCGGCAGTGGCGAACGGCACGCACTCCAGTCCCGGGTGGGCCGGGTCCGAGAACAGGTTGACCCCGGGGCTGACGATGCGCTCCCCGATGCGGGTCCCGCGAGTGCGATCGCTGTAGACCGACTGGCCTTCGTGAGCGACCCGGGCGCCGGAGTACCAGTAGGCGTCGATCATCAGGTCGGCGACGGAGGACGGCGGCAGGATCGTGTCGTAGCGTCCGGCCGGGAGGTCGAGGCGGCGCGAACCCCACGCGAGGCGGGTCGCGAGCGTCTCCTCCATGGCCAGCGCGTCGACGTCGGTGAAGTCGCGGGTGGCGCCGCCGACCCACGCGCTCTCGCTGAGGTCGGCGGTCTTGCCCGTGCAGCCGTAGTGACCGGTCGGCTGAGCGTGGCGCAGGCGGAGGCCGGTGCTCGAACCGACGTACGTCGTGGTCATCTCGTGGTTCACGAAGCCGTAGAGGACCCGGTTCCCGGCGGTGGCGCGGCCGAACGCCTCGCCGAGGGCGGGGGCGAACGCGTCGTAGACGTGGATGTCGGTCTGGGCAGGCGGGTCCTCCCAGTCCACGGCCGCGTCGCCGGCCAGCAGGTCGTGGGCGTCCTCCGCGGGCGACCCGGCCCGGGCTGCCGCATCGGCAGCCTGCACCAGGGACGCCACCTGGCCGGCGTCCGTGGCGCTGCCGGAGACCGAGCCGGTGCTGACGCCGTCAGCGCGCCGGATGAAGGAGATGACCGTGACGGCGATGCCGTGCATGACGCCGTTGGTCGTGAGCGTGCTGTTGGCCCAGCGCAGGTTGGCGCTGGTGGTGTCGCGAACGATCGCGATGCAGTCGTCAGCCGTCGACGCGACCAGGGCGTGCTCGACGAGCGACTGGGGAGTCGCAGTGATCAGGGGGGTGGTCATCAGTGGCCTGCTTCGTCGTTGGTGTTGAGGATCCGGACGTCACGGAACAGTGAGGTGGGGCAGCCGTGGCTCACGGCCGCCACCTGGCCGGGTTGGGCCTTGCCGCAGTTGAAGGCTCCGCCCAGCTGCCACGTCCCGGGTCCGCCCACGGCCTCCATCGAGTTCCAGAAGTCGGTCGTGGTGGCCTGGTAGGCGACGTCACGGACCTGACCGACGAGCTCGCCGTCGGTGATGCGGTAGAAGCGCTGGCCGGTGAACTGGAAGTTGAAGCGCTGCATGTCGATCGACCAGGACTTGTCGCCGACCACGTACAGGCCGCGCTCGACCCGACCGATCAGCTCTTCCGTCGAGGGGCCGTCGGGGGCCGCCTGCAGGGACACGTTGGCCATCCGCTGGATCGGGATGTGCCCGGGGGAGTCGGCGTAGGCACACCCGTTGGAGCGACCTCCGGGATCGGACGGGCTGAGCTCGGGCTTCATGGCGGCCATGGCACGGTCGAGCTGATAGCCCACGAGGACGCCGTCCCTGATGATGTCCCACGTCCGGGTCTCCACCCCCTCGTCGTCGTAGCCGACGGTGGAGAGGCCGTGTTTCACGGTGCGGTCTCCGGTGACGTTCATGACCGGGGAGCCGTACTGGAGGGTGCCGAGCTTGTCGTAGGTCGCGAACGACGTCCCGGCGTAGTTGGCTTCGTAGCCCAGGGCGCGGTCCAGCTCCGTGGCGTGACCGATGGACTCGTGGATGGTGAGCCAGAGGTTGGAAGGATGGATGACCAGGTCGTAGTTCCCGGCCTCGACGCTGGGGGCCTTGAGCTTCTCGGCGAGCAGCTCGGGCACCTGCTCGATCTCGTCGTCCCAGTCATAGGTGCCGTCCGTGAGGTACTCCCACCCACGACCGACGGGAGGGGCGATCGAGGACATGGAGTCGAACGTGTCGGCTCCGGTGCCCATCGCCTCGAACCCCGGCTGCAACCGCACCCGCTGCTGCGTGGTGCTCGTCCCGGTGAGGTCGGCGTAGTACTTGTTCTCCTGCACCTGCTGGAGGTACGCCGAGGCGTGGTCGACCGCGGCACCCGTGCGGAGCCGGTTGGTCCAGTCGATCAGCAGGGCGGCCTTCTCTGCGGTCGGCACCTCGAGCGGGTTGATCTCGTAGTCGGAGACCCACGTGACGTCGGCATGGACGGGCTCGGCTGCGATCTCCACGGGCGAGGTCGTCATCTCTGCAGCCACCAGCGCGACCTCGATCGCCCGCTCTGCCACCGCGACCGCCTCGTCGGTGGTCAGCACGACCCCGGCGGCGAACCCCCACGCGCCGCGGTGGATGACCCGGACGGCAAAACCGAGGTCCTCCCGGTCGCTCGCTCCCTGGAGGACGCCGTCTCGCACCCCGAGCTCCTGGTACCGGATCCGCTCGAACCGGAAGTCGGCGTGGCTGGCACCGAGGTCCCGGGCACGGCCGAGGGCAGCGTCGCCCAGGCTCCGGTAGGGCAGTGACGTGAACGTCTGATCCAGGCGGGAACGACTCATGACGGCGAACCTATCCGATCCGGTCGGCGGGTCGGACGCGTGTGCGGGGTCTACGGGAGGGAGTCCCGGAGTGCCTGGCGTGCGCTGATCCGGGGTGACCAGGCGAGGACGTCGCGCGCCTTGGACGTGTCCATGATGGCCGGGTGGCTGCCGGCCTCGACCCACTGCGCGGACGACGGGAGCAGAGGAAGTCGTGACGCCCACCGGGCCGCGGCGCGTGCTGGCGCGGCCGGGGCCCTCAGGGGAAGCAGTCCGAGCTCCCTGGCCACGTCCACCATGCTGAGCACGTCGTCGGCGGCGATGTTGTAGGCGCCGGCGGGGCCGGCGGCGACGATGCACTGGACGAGCGCACGGCCGACGTCCTCCTCGTGGATGAACTGCATCGGGAGGTCCGGGACAACCACCGGGACCGGGAACGGCAGCCGGCGCCGACCGCGCTCGACCAGGCTCGCCAGAGGGGCGAGCAGCGACGGCAGCGTCTTGCCGCCGACGGCGTGCGGGCCGAGCACGATCGGCGGCCGGAGCAGGTAGAGGTCGATCTCGGGATGCGCAGCGGCCTCGTCGGCGAGCAGCTCCTCCAGCTCCGCCTTCTCCTGGGCGTAGAAGAGCCGGGCCGCCGGCCGGGTAGGCCAGTCCTCCGTCATCCCCACCGGGTTGTCGGGGTGGAATCCGTACGCCGCCACCGACGATGCATAGACGAAGCGCCGGACTCCCGCTGCGGCAGCGGCCCGGAAGGCGTTGACGGTGCCGTTGACGTTGATGCTGCGCGTCGTCTCCTGGTCACCGCCGACGATCAGGAAGGCGAGATGGACGACCACGTCGGCGTCGTGGAAGGCGCCCTCCAGCGCCTCTGGGTCGCGTACGTCGCCCTGCCGGTAGGTCATCTTGGTCCAGCCCTGGGCGTTCGGGTCGAAAGGTCTGCGGGCGACGCCGACGACGCGGGTCACCCGGTCGTCCTCCTCGAGCAGCGGCATCAGTCCGAAGCCGAAGGTGCCGGTGGGGCCGGTGACGGCCACGGTCAGGTCGCTCTCGATGGTCATGGGACCTTCCTACCGCCTCACCGTCAGAGCGAGAGACCCAGGGAGGACCCTCGCCGTGACTTGGTCACCCGCAGCTGCATCGGGATCCGGTCGCGCATCTCGGCGACGTGACTGACCACCCCGACCACACGACCACCGTCTCGCAAGGAGTCGAGGGTGTCCATGACGTCGTCGAGGGTGTCGGCGTCGAGGGAGCCGAAGCCCTCGTCGACGAAGAGTGTGTCGAGGTCTGCGCCCCCGACCTCGTGGGCAATGACGTCGGCCAGGCCGAGCGCCAGGGCCAGCGAGACCACGAAGGTCTCGCCGCCCGACAGGGTGGCCGGGTCGCGGGTCTCGCCGGACCAGTCGTCCCGCACCAGCAGGCTGAGGCCGCCACGGGTCTCGCCGGCGCCGCGCCGACCGGTGTGCTCCAGGCTGTAGCGCTGGTCGCTCATCCGGGCCAGTCGCTGGTTGGCCGCGGCCACGACCTGGGAGAGCCGCCACGCAAGGACGTAGCCGGAGAGTCGCATCTGGAGGCGGTTGTCCGCGCTCGTGCCGTCGGCCAGCGCGGCCAGCCGGCTGGTGAGGTCGAGCTCGTCGCGGACGGGAGCCCACCGGGCAAGTGCCGAGACGAGGTCGCTGTCGAGGCCCGCGAGTCGCTGGGATCGGGCGCGCTGGAGCGTCATCGTCGTGTGTGCCTCGGCGAGCTCAGCCTCCCGGACCGCCTGAGCCGCCTCCAGCTCCGTGAGGTCGGGGGGAGACACCGCAGCGGCCGCACGCAGTGCGGGATCAGACAAGACGGCCGTGGTGCGGGCGATTGCGGCGTCGTGGGCGCGGAGCGACTGCTCCAGCGCGGTGGCGACCTCGTCGTCGAGGGCGGCGGACATCGCGTCGTCGACATCGGCGAATCCGGCGGCCAGCGCGGCGGCGACGGCGCGACCCGTCGCCTGCTGCTCGGCCGTCCGGGCAGTCTCGAGCGCGGCGAACGCCTCGACGGCCGCCTCGCAGTCCGCGGCGACGCCCTCCTCGCGGTCGACAAGTCCGGTGAGGGTGCCGTCGGCGGCGTCGCCGAGGACGCGCGGCGAGCTCGGCCGCGATGACGGCGATCTCCGCCTGATCACCGGCCAGGGCTGTGCGGCGCGCCGTCAACGCGACCAGGGTGGCCTCCCGATCGGCGAGCGCCGCGTCCTGGGCCCGGGCGAGGTCGGCGACCGTGGCGGCGTGGTGATCCAGCTGGCCGGCCAGCTCGGCGACCCGCCGGACCTCGGCCTCAGCGTCGCTCACGGCACGCGCGGGGTCGGGGTGGGGATCGCCGGACTGCTCGCGCGCCACCGCGATCCTCGTCGTCAGGTCACGCACCTGTCCCTCGTGGGCGTGCCGGGTGGCCTCGGCGTCGTCGACGAGGCGACGGGCAGCCTTCTCGGCAGTGGCATCGGGCGCGCCCGTCCGGGCGGACGCGAGGCGGGGGTGGTCGAGCGAGCCGCAGACCGGGCAGTCGGCGCCCACGGCGAGCGCACCCGCGATCTCGGCCGCCATGCCGTTGATCCGCTCCTCCTGCAGCTGGAGCCAGACCTCCTTGTGGTGCTGGACCTGATCCACGGCGCGGGCGAGCAACGCCCTGGGCCTCGGCCAGCTCGGTGGTCAGGGTGGCCACCAGTCGGCCGGCCTCCTGCTGCCGACGCAGGGCCGTCACCCGGTCCCGGGCGTGGGGCAGCTGCCGCGCGGCAGCGAGGGCCGCGGCGTGGTCGGCGCGAGCCTGGTCGAGCTGGCCGGGCAGCTCGACGACCTGCGCGGCCAGCACCTCGAGCCGAGCGTCCAGGTCGGCGACCTCCGTCTCGGCCACGGCGATGTCCGCACGGATCGAGACCAGCGTGGCTTCACGCGGGAGCAGGGCCCGAGCGACTGCCGCCGTCTCGAGGGCACGTTTCCGCGCGAGCTCCAGGGCGACGCGGTCGAGGGTCGAGGGATCCGCATCGAGGCGGCTCGCCGCGACGGAGGTCCGCGACGAGCAGAGGGCCGCGGCCGTGTCTCGCTCGCGCGCCTGCTCGACCGCGATCCGCTGCAGGGGCACCACCGTGTCGGCTCGCCTCGCAGCGACCAGACGCTCCACGCGACGCGCGTGGTCGGGGGCCTCGGCAGCCAGCCCGTCGCGCTCGGCGAGCGCGGCGGAGTGGGCGGCCTGGTCGTGCACGAGGCGTCTGGCCTGCTCGAGGGCGGCTCGTGAGGTGTGCTCGGCGTAGGTCGCCTGGCTGGCACGGGTGGCCGCCTCGCCGGGCCGCCGCGGCAGCAGCCTCGTGGTGGCCGCGCGACCACTGGCCGAGGCTCCCGTCGGCTGACGGGAGCGCGAGCGCGTGGAGGTCCCAGTCGTCGGGAAGCGGCACGTCGGCGGCCTCGCTCAGCCGGCTGACGAGGTCGGAGACGGTCTCGTGGTGGCGACCGGACTCCTGGCGGAGCGTCCGGCGGCGGTCGCGGAGCCAGTGCTCGATGTCTTCGAACCGGCCGGCCCGGAACAGCTGCTGGAGCAGCTTGTGACGCTCGTCGGACCGGGCGCGGAGGAACGCCTGGAACCGGCCCTGGGGCAGCATCGCCACCTGGCAGAACTGGGTGAGGTTCATCCCGACCAGATGCGTGACGAGGTGGCCGGTCTCGTCGAGTCGGTGGGAGAGCAGGTGCCACCCCGCCCCGGTGCGTTCGGAGAAGTGGACCGACGCCTGCTGCGTGGTGGTGCCGGTGCCGCGTTTCTTGGGCCGCTCCCAGGCGGGGGAGCGGACGATCCGGAAGCGGCGCCCGCCGAGGCTGAGCTCGAGGGCCACTTCGGGGGCGACGCCGGGCGTGGCCTGGTCGGCCCGGAGCCGCTTCGCGGCCTGACGGTCGCCGGGAACCTCGCCGTAGAGCGCGAAGCACACGGCGTCGAGCACGCTGGTCTTGCCGGCGCCCGTGGGGCCCGTCAGCAGGAAGAGCCCGGCGGCGGAGAGGGCGTCGAAGTCGACGCTGGTCGTGTCGGCGAACGGCCCGAAGGCGGTGATCCCGAGATGGTGGAGGCGCATCAGGTGGAGCCCGGGGTGGGGACGAGGTGGTCGAGGTCTCGGTCGTCGCCGCAACCGTCGCAGGCGTCGAGCAGCAGCGCGGACTCGGCCTCGGTCGCAGGGACCCCGCGAAGGTCGGACACGAAGTCCAGCACGATCTCGTGGTCGCTCCGGCCCTGGGTGCGAGCGAGCGGTGCGGTCGTGCCGGGGGCCGTGGGGGGTGCGAACGTCAGCACGAGCGTGTGGGGGAACCGTGAGCGCAGTCGCTCCATCGGTTGGCTCGGACGGACGTCGTCGGTCAGGGTGACCTGGAGCCAGGACCCCTCGTGGGCGGCCAGGTCGGGGTCTCGAAGCAGCGTCTCGAGCTCTCCGGTGAGCCGGACGACCGGTCGGGGGACGGGGGCGTCGACGAAGTCGGCGGCCGCCAGGCCGGACGCGTCGAGGTCGACCAGCCAGCTGCCCTTGCGCTGTGACGCCTCGGAGAAGGAGTAGGCGAGCGGGGAACCGCTGTAGCGCACCTGGTCGGTCAGGGTGTGCGGACCGTGGAGGTGGCCGAGAGCGGTGTAGTCGATGCCCTCGAAGATCGAGGTGGGGACCAGGGACACGCCGCCGACGCTGATGTCGCGCTCGGAGTCGCTGGGCTGGGCGCCCGCCACGAACGCGTGGGCGAGGACGACCGAACGGGTGCCGGCCTGCCGCGTGGCCAGGTCGGCCCTGACCCGGACCATCGCCTCGGTGAGCGCGGCCTCGTGGGACCGGCCGCGCAGGCCCCAGGGCTCGCGCACCGCATCGGGGTCGAGGTAGGGGAGGCCGTAGACCGCGACGGGGCCATGGCGGTCGTCGACCAGGATCGGCGTGCCGACGGTGCGTGCGTCGGTGCGGATGTGGACGCCGGCGGCATCGATGAGCCGGGAGCCGAAGCCGAGCCGCTGGGCCGAGTCGTGGTTGCCGCTGGTGAGGACGACGCGGGCCCGGGAGGCGGCCAGCCGGGCGAAGGTCTCGTCGGCGAGGCGCACCGCGTCGACGGGCGGGAGGGCCCGGTCGTAGACGTCTCCGGCGACGACGACGAGGTCGACCTGCTCCTGGTCGACCACCTCGAGGAGGTGGTCGACGTACGCCGCCTGGTGCCCGAGCATGCCTTCGCGGTGGAAGGACCTGCCCAGGTGCCAGTCGGACGTGTGGAAGATGCGCACGGGACGAACCTAGGTCCGGGCACCGACAGTCGGGTGGACCCACGCCGGGCCGTCCCGTGCGCCTCCGCCAGTGGCGGTGTCAGCCCTGGAGGCCGAGCGCGAACTGCACGTTCCCGGTCTGGTCGACGGCGGCGTCGAGCACCTTGTCGTCGAGCTGCAGCGACGCGTTCGCGTCGAGGAAGACCGTGGCGCCGTCCTGCTCCACGGTCTGGTCGCCCGGCAGCGGCTGCTCTGCGGGAGCCACCTCGAAGGTGGGCTGGTCGCCGTCGCCGGCGGAGATCCGCAGGCCGTTGGCCTCCGGGATCTGGTCGGCGATGTCGGTGATGATCGTGCTGGCGTTGTCGGTGAGGGTGAGCATGGTGGGCTCGCTTCCGATTGCGGTCAGTACTCCTCCACCGTTGCGCACTTCGGCGACAGACTCAAACGGGCGGACCGGTCAGTCCGTGTAGCGGACGCAACGCCTCGGGGACACGAACCCGTAGAGGTCGAGGCCCGACTCGCGGGCGAGGCGCACGGCCAGGGAGGACGGTGCTCCCACTGCGGCGAGCGCGCCGACCCCGGCGGCCACGGCCTTCTGGACCAGCTCGAAACCGGCCCGTCCGCTGACGACGAGGCAGGCGTCCGCGGGGGAGACGCCGGCCAGCACCCGCGCCCCCGTCACCTTGTCCACCGCGTTGTGCCGGCCGATGTCCTCGCGGACGACGACCAGCTCGCCCGCCGCGTCGACGAGGGCGGCACCGTGGACGCCGCCGGTGCGGTCGAAGATCGCCTGTCGCGCCCGCAGCTGGTCGGGCAGCGTGCGCACCGTCTCGGGCGCGAGCCTCGGGCCGGCCCAGGGCACGGCTCGCGCGAGGTCCAGCACGTCCTCGATGCTGTCCTTGCCGCACACGCCACACGCCGACGAGCCCGTGGAGCTGGCCCCGTGTCGATGACTGAGATCGGTGGACGGTGGTCCGGCCAGCGTGACCGTCACGACGTTGAACTCCTGCTCGGGGGCCAGCGTCACATCGGTGCAGTAGGCCACCTCACGGATCCCGTCCGGGCCGAGCACCCCCTCGTGCAGCAACCAGCCCGCTGCGAGCTCGAAGTCGTGACCGGGCGTGCGCATGGTGACCCAGACGCGGCGCGGCTCGGCTCCCGGCCAGGTCAGCCGGATCTCGAGCGGCTCCTCGGTCGCGACCCGGTCCTCACGCCGCCGGTCCCCGTCGGCCGAGCCCTCGTGCACGTGGACCCGGACGGTCGGTCCCGGGCGCCGGGCCAGGTCGGTCATCGGGTCGCGTAGGCCTGCCGGACGGCGACCCGGCGGGCCAGCTCGTCGGTGCGGTCGACGACCTGACGGCGCAGCGACAGGTCGAGCCCCTCGAGGTCGATGAGGGCACGCGCCCGGGCCAGGGTCTGGTCCGTCAGGGAGGTCATCGGGAAGAACGACTCCGCGGCGTCCGCCAGCAGCCACCCTGCCCGGACGTCGACGGTGTCCGGGAGCTCGGCGAAGTACCGATCGGCGTACTCCTCGGTGAGCTCCTCCTGACCGACCCGCCACATGCCCAGGCCGATGGCCTCGAGCTCGTAGTTGGGTACGTCGACCTCGCCGGAGAACCGCTGCCAGGCCCAGGCCTTGGCCTCCGCGTCCGGGAGCGACGCCATCGCCCGCGCGTGCTCGACCCGGGACCGGGCGGTGGGTTCGTCCTCGAGGGCGGCGTCCAGCTCTGCGCGGTCGGCCTCACCCATCGTGGCCAGCCTGACCAGGATCCGCCAGCGCAGGTCGAGGTCGACCTCGAGGCCCTCCGGCAGGACCCGGCCCTCCAGCCACGACCGCAGCTGGCCGGGGTCCGCGGACGACGTGATCGCGGCCTGGAACGCCGACAGCTGCATGGTCGAGCCGTCGTCGGCGTTCTGGAGGATCGCGAGGGCGGTCGTGTGGACCCGGGCGAGCGCCGCCTGCGGGTCGGCCGAGAGGGCCGCGACCAGCGCGATCGCCCACGGCATCAGGCAGGAGACCGCGTCGTCGCTGTCCTCGACCGGCATGCCGACCTCGAGGAGGTCGAGGACGTCGCCGGGGTCGATCCTGGCGTTGTGGAAGGCGCTGCGGACGCCGTTCCAGACGCCCGCGCGCAGGCGGGTGTCCGCCGTGCCGGCCAGGAGGGCCTTCAGGGCGTCCACGGTGGGCTTGTCCGGCATCACGAGCGCCCAGGTGTCCTCGTAGGGATCGAGCACGACCGCGGACCCGGGGGTCACCTCGAGGGGTGTCTCCGGCCCGCTCACGGTGACCGTGTCGGTCGACCAGCTCTCTCCCGGGAGGGCCGTGCTGACGCGGAACGTGTGCGTCCGGTCGGCCGGGTGGTCGGCCGGCGGCGTGCGCCGGAGCACGCCGGCCTCGCGGTCGAGCTCGACCGTGTCCGGGCCGGCGGTGCGCAGCCAGCTGCCGGTGAAGCCCGAGAGGTCACCGGCGCCGGCGCGTTCCCAGCTGCCGAACAGGTCGTGCATGGTGGCGTTGCCGAACCGGTGCCGGGTGAAGTGGTCGATCACCCCCGCGAAGAAGACGTCGTCGCCCAGCGTGGCGTTGAGCTGTTTGAGGATGCTCGAACCCTTGGCGTAGGAGATCCCGTCGAAGTCCTGGAGGGCAGCGGTCGCGTCGAAGGCGCCGTTGCCGGCGACCGGGTGCGTGCTCGGCCGCTGGTCCGCCACCAGGCCCCACTGCCGGCGGGCATGGGCGTTGTGGGTCCAGGCGTCGTGGTACTCGGTGACGTCGGCGGTGACCCGGTTGCCCATGTACTCGGCGAAGGACTCGTTGAGCCAGAGGTCGTCCCACCAGTGCGGCGTGACGATGTTGCCGAACCACTGGTGGGCCATCTCGTGGGCGACCGTGGTGGCCCGGGAGATCCGGACACCGCGGGTGACCCGGCTGGAGAAGATCAGCGGGTCGCGGAACGTGACGCAGCCGGGGTTCTCCATCGCGCCGGCATTGAACTCCGGCACGAAGGCCTGGTGGTAGTTGCCGAACGGGTAGCGGATCGCGAACAGTCGGTGGAACTCGTCGAAGCACTGCCGGGTCATCGTGAACAGCTCGTCGGCGTCGGCGTCGAGGTCCTTCGCGATGCTCCGTCGGGCGCTCAGCCCGAGCGGGATGCCGTCGTGCTCGTCGTGGACGACGTGGTACGGGCCGGCGACCAGGGTGACGAAGTACGTCGACAGCGGCTGGGTCCGCTCGAGCTCCCACACCCCGGGCTCGACCTCGCGGCCGGGGGCGTTGCCGATCACGGTCCAGTCGGTCGGCGCGGTCACGTGCAGGGTGTAGGTCGCCTTGAGGTCCGGCTGGTCGAAGCAGGCGAAGATGCTGGGCGCGGCATCCATGAAGCTCATGCCGTAGACGTAGTGGCGTCCGTCCGCGGGGTCGACGCTGCGGTGGAGTCCCTCACCGTCGTTGCGGAACCGCATCACCGCGTCGACGACGAGCTCGTTGGGGCCGGCCACGGTCGTGAGGGGGAGCCGGCCGCGGTCGAGCAGCTGCGGATCGACCACCGCACCGTTGAGCCGGATCTCGTGGACCCGGTCCGGCTTCAGGTCGACGAAGGTGTCGCCACCCTTCGAGGCGAACCTGATCGTCGTGACGGAGCGGAAGCGCTCGACGTCGCTGGCCAGGTCGAGCCGGACGTCGTACTCCTCGACGTCGAGGAGGTCGAAGCGGGCCTGCGCCTCGGTGTGCTGAAGACTCTGGAAGGGATTCGTCGTCACCCCGTCACCCTAGGTCCTGCCGTTCTGGCGGCGTTGAGGAGACGCCGACCGCGGCCTCGCGTCGGGCGTCTCCCGCGGCCTGGAGCCGGCCGGCACCGTCGAGCTGGCAGGCGCCGACGCCCCCGAAGTACATGTGCGGCTCGGGGTACTCGTGACCCGGCAGGCCGCTGGACAGGACGGCGGCCGCGAGATCGGCATCCTTCTCGTACTCCGCGGTGATGCCCACGTCCGAGACCCGCAGGTGCAGGCGGGGTCGGTCGATCGCCACCTGGAGGTCGGCGCCGTGGAGCGCTCCCTGACCGAGCACGAGCATCAGCGCCGTGGTGATCCGGTCCGCGCCCGGCGAACCGATCGCCAGCGAGCGCCCGTCGGCCGTGCGCCCTGTCGTCGGTGACATGTTGGACGCGAGCCGGGTGCCGGGCGGGACGGCGTGCAGGCCGTGCCGGTTGAGCTCTGCCTCCCCGAGGCAGTTGTTGAGCAGGATCCCGGTCCCCGGGATGCACAGTCCCGCCCCGTAGCCGCTGCTCATGGTGATCGCGCAGGCCGTGCCCTCGTCGTCGACCGCCGAGATGTGCGCCGTGGACGAGGAGCCCCGCAGGGCGCCCAGCCCGTGGGCCCCGACTGCGGCGAGCAGGTCGCGACCGTCAGCGTCGAGGTCGTGGGAGAGATCGTGCACGGACGAGCGGTAGGTGAGCACCGCTCGCTGGATCTCGATCGCGTCCAGCCACGTCCAGTTCTCCAGCCGGGCCAGCTCCGCGAGCATCACCGCGAGCATCGGACCACCCACCGAGGGCGGCGGGTTGGTGGCGATGGTCCAGGGGCCGACGGACAGCAGGTGGGCCGGCCGGACGACGGGCGAGTAGGCCGCGAGGTCGGCCGCCGTGATCAGCCCTCCACCCGCGGCCATCTCCGCCACCAGTCCCTGACCGACGGCTCCGGAGGAGAAGAGCGACGGGCCGACCTGGGCCAGGTCGTCGAGGACGTCGGCGATGGCCGGGTTGTGTGCCTCGTCGCCACCGGTGAGGAGTGTGCCGTGCGAGTCGGTGAGCAACCCGTACGCCTCGGGGTCGGCAGCGAAGAGGCTGTCGGCGACCACGGCGAGGTAGCGCGCGGCGGCGTGGCTGAGCGGGTAGCCGTGCCGGGCGGCAGCGGCGGCCGGCCGAAGGAGGCGCTCCCACGGCAGCTCGGCCCAGGTGTCGTGCGCGAGCGCGAGTGCCGGGACGGTGCCGGGCGTGGCCACCGAGCCGTGCCCGGCATGCATCGTCACCCCACCGCCGTACGACGTCTGCACCTCCCGGACGCCGGTGCCGAACTGCTCCGGTGGCAGATCCCGGCCGGGCATCTCCACGTTGCCGTCGATCACCTCCGGGTCCCCGTCGGCCGGCCAGACGGACACGAAGCACCCACCGGCCATGCTGACCATGCCCGGCTCGGTCGCCAGCGCCACGAAGGCGGCGGCCAGCGCCGCGTCGACCGCGTTGCCACCCTCGTCGGCCACCGCCAGCCCGGCCTCGAGAGCCTGCCGTCCGGTGGCGGCGACGGCCACGCGTCGGGTGTTGGTCACGGTTCGGTTTCGTCCGTTTCGATAGCAGTTGTCTGGACCGGTCGAGGACTAGCGTCAGCAATTCGTGGAGGCGAGGCAACCAAAGCATCGTTCGCAGCGTCCTACACGACAAAACGGGGGCGTCAGATGGCTGCGCCCAGTTTCTCGGAGAGGGAGTAGCCCCATGTTGCACAAGAACCTACGCGGACGAGGGCGCGCCGCCGCCTCGCTCGCGGTGACGGCAGCGTTGTTCGGCACCGCCGCCGCGGTCACCGCCGGTCCGGCCCAGTCGGCCGAGCCGGCAGGGGACTGCACCGAAGCGTTCCCCGTGGCCGAGGTGGCCGACGGTGACGCGGTCACCGGTCTCACGGTCAGCGAAGGCACCACGCCCGACGCCTTCACCGGCGAGATCCTGGGCGTGATCAAGGACGGCATCGCCCCCGGTCTCGACATGATCATGGCCGACCTCACCTCCCCGGAGCTCGAGCGCGACAACGTCGGGATCTGGCAGGGCATGTCCGGCTCGCCGGTCTACGCCGAGGACGGCCGCCTCATCGGCGCCGTCGCCTACGGCCTGTCCTGGGGTCCGTCGGACGTCGCCGGCATCACGCCGTTCGAGGAGATGGACAACTACCTCCCCGACGCACCCGCGCCGCGGGTGAAGGTCGGACCCGCGACCGCTCGCAAGATCGCCGCCCGCTCCGACGTCACGGCCGCACAGGCGGAGCAGGGGTTCAGCCAGCTCCGTGTCCCGTTCGGCGTCTCCGGCGTCGGGGCCGACCGGATCGCCAAGGGCCTGAAGGCCCAGAAGGACCGCAAGCTGCGGTACCTCCCCAAGAACACCTACGCCATGGGCGCGTCCGCCGCGCCCGGCGTCGGGCCTGACGCCAGCACCATCGTCGCCGGTGGCAACCTGGCCGTCTCGATGTCGTACGGCGACATCACCCAGGGCGGTGTCGGCACCGCGACCAGCGTCTGTGACGGCGGCGTGGTCGGGTTCGGTCACCCGGCGACCTTCCTCGGCACCACCACGTTGTCGATGCACCCCGCGGACGTCCTCTACGTCCAGGAGGACCCGGTCGGCCCGTCGTTCAAGGTGGCCAACCTCGGTGAGCCCGTCGGCACCATCAGTGGCGACCACCTCTCCGGCGTGAGCGGCATGTTCGGCGCCCTGCCGCCGACCACGACGATCACCTCGGACCTGTCCTACCTGGACCGCCAGCGCGAGGGCTCGAGCTTCGTCTCCGTCCCTGAGTCCAACGCGGCCGTGACCTTCTACCAGCAGCTCGCGAACCACGACCGCGTCCTGGACGGGATCGTGGCGGGCTCGGAGCTGATGGACTGGAAGATCACCGGTGACGACAACGGGACTCCGTTCGAGCTGTCGATGACCGACCGCTACGCCTCGAGCTACGACATCGCCTTCGAGTCGCCCTGGGAGGTCGCCGACCTGGTGTGGTTCCTCAGTGCCTTCGAGGGAGTCACGGTCGACGACGTCACCGTCGACGGCATCGTGAACGACGACAGCTCGACCTGGCGGGTCGCCGGGGTCGAGCAGCGACGCGACGGTGAGTGGGTCAAGGTCAGCCGTCGTGCGCCCGCTCGGAGCGAGGCCGGTGCGACGTTGCGCCTGCGTGCCCTGCTGGAGAGCACGGCCGACGCGACGATGACGGTGCCGCTCGCGCTGGACATCCCGGCCGACGCGAACCGTGGTCGTGGCTTCCTGTCCGTCACGGGTGGCTCCTGGGAGTGGACGAACTACTACTCGGCCACCGATGTCGACGACATCGCCGAGGCGCTCGCCGGTGCCGTGCGCAACGACGCGGTCGCTGCCAACCTGTACCTCGAGGGCAAGCGACGCATCAAGCCGGTCACCGACGCCTCCGCACCGACCGACAAGGTGGTCCAGGGGAGCAAGCGCGTGACCGTCCGCATCCGCTGACGCGAGCAGCACAGGCCGAGGG
Organism: uncultured Actinomycetota bacterium; assembly: GCA_963834235.1. Classification (GTDB taxonomy): domain Bacteria; phylum Actinomycetota; class Actinomycetes; order Propionibacteriales; family Nocardioidaceae; genus Nocardioides. The sequence continues at coordinate 1,296,510 of CAWIAS010000003.1, read as the reverse complement.
CCCGGGAGCGCACTGCTCCCGGGCCCTCGGCGCGCTCAGGGTTGCGGTAGCGAGATCCGGAACGTGCTGCCCCGGCCCACCTGACTGTCCAGGGTCACCACGCCACCGTGGGCGGCGACGATGGAGCTGACGATGCTGAGTCCGAGCCCGGTCCCCGGGATCTGACGCTGGAGCGCCTCCCCGCCCCGGAAGAAGCGGGTGAAGACCTGCTCGGCCTCGTCCTCGCGGATCCCGATCCCCGTGTCGCTCACCACGATCTCGAGCGCGTCCTCGACCCGACGCAGGACGACGTCCACCGAGCCGCCCGGGCGGGTGTACTTGACGGCGTTGGAGACCAGGTTGTCGAGCACCTGGCGCATCCGCTGCTCGTCGACCACGGCCGGCAGCACCCCGGGCACCTGGCACTTCAGGCTGATCTCCGATCCCTCGGCGGTGGGCCGGGCCGCGTGGACCGCCTCGCCCACCAGCGCTGCCAGATCCACCTCGGCGCAGTGGATCTGCAGGCTGCCCTCCCTCGCCTGCGCCACCTCCAGGAGGTCCGAGACCAGCCCCTGGAGACGGATCGCATTGCGGCGGACCACCCGGAGCTGGGCGGTCACGTCCGGAGGGAGATCCTCGTGGTCGGTCAACATCTCGAGGTGGCCGAGGACCGACGTGAGCGGGGTCCGCAGCTCATGGGAGACCGAGGCCACGAACTCGTCCTTCACCTGCATGGCGCGCATCAGCGCCGTGATGTCCTGGTAGGCGAGCGCCGCCCCGGTCAGTTCGCCGTCCGGTCCGCGCACGCTGCGAGCCGACGTGGAGAAGGCGGAGCGGGTCAGCGGGTCGTCACCCACCCAGTAGCTCAGGTCGTCGAACTCCTCGCCCTGGACCGCACGGTAGGACGGCATGTCCTCCCTGCCCATCAACGTCTTGCCGTCCAGGAAGTAGACGTGCCCCAGCTGCCCGGCCTCGCCTGCGTGACCATCCGGGAAGGGGATGCCCATCGTCTCCTGGTGCCGTCGGTTCATCCGTTGGTAGCGGCCATCGCGGTCCACGAGCAGCAGCCCGACGTTGACGGTCTCGAAGATCGCCTCCAGGGTCTGGCGCTCGTGCTCCAGCTCGGCGTTGGCTGCGGTCAGGCGCTGCTCGGCCTCCCGCTGCTCGGTGACGTCGAGGATCTGGGAGATGAAGAGGAGCGGACGGCCGTCCGGACGGCGGACCAGCGCGACCGACAGGTCTCCCCACACAACTCGCCCGTCCGCGTGCAGGTAGCGCTTCTGGTGGCGGTAGGTGTCGATCTCGCCGGCCAGGGTCCGGTTGAACTTCTCGAGATCCGCCGACAGGTCCTCGGCGTGGGTGAGCTCCTGGAACCCACGCATGACCAGTTCCTCTTCGGAGTAGCCGAGCATCTCGCAGAGGGCGCGGTTGACCACCATCAGCCGACCGTCGAGGTCGACCAGGGTCATCCCCACGGGTGAGTTGGCCAGGGCGAGACGCCACAGCTCCTCGCCGTCCGGCGAACCCTCCATGTGTGTCCCTCCCTGGACCGGCATGGTTTCACGTCCCGGTCAGAGCCGGACGAGCATCTTTCCCGTGTTGCCGCCGCCGAGCAGGTCGAGGAACGCCGGCACCGTCTCGTCGAGGCCGTCGACCACCGTCTCGCGGTAGGTCAGCTTCCCCTCGGCCACCCAGCGACCGGCCCGCTCGTAGAACTCGCCGGCGAGGTCCCCGTGGTCGGAGACGATGAAGCCCTGCAGGGTGAGGCGCTTGCTCACGATCATCATCAGGTTGCGCGGCCCGGGGGAGGGCTGCTCGTCGTTGTACTGCGCGACCGCGCCGCAGACCGCGACCCGTCCGTGGTCCCGGAGGTGGAAGATCCCGGCCTCGAGGTGGTCGCCGCCCACGTTGTCGAAGTACACGTCGAAGGGTCCGTGCTCCTTGAGCAGGCGGCCCACCGGACCGTCCTTGTAGTTGACGGCCGCGTCGAAACCGAGGTCGCCTGTCAGCCAGGCGACCTTCTCGGCCGAACCGGCGGTGCCGACGACCTTGCTGGCCCCCATCAGGCGCGCCATCTGCCCGACCGCCGAGCCGACGGCGCCGGCGGCCCCGGACACGAGCACCGCCTCACCCTCGCGCAGCCCGGCGATGCGAGCCAGCCCGACGTACGCCGTGAGGCCGGGCATGCCGAGCACGCCCAGGTAGGCGGAGGCCGGCACCCGGCTGACGTCGACCGTGCGGACGTGAGGGGCGGGGAGCAGCGCGTGCTCGCGCCAGCCGGCCTGGTGCAGGACCGTGTCGCCCACGCGGATCGAGTCGTCGGCCGAGGCCACGACCTCGCCGACCGCGCCCCCGTCGAGCGCGGCGTCGAGCCGGAACGGCGGGACGTAGGACTTCACGTCGTTCATCCGGCCCCGCATGTAGGGATCGACGGAGAGGTAGGTGTTGCGGACCAGCACCTCGCCCGGCGCGGGCTCGTCCAGCGTGACCTCGACCGTGCGGAAGTTGTCGTGGCTCGGCCAGCCGGTGGGGCGGGAGGCCAGGTGGATCTCGCGAGTCGTGGTGGGCATGCAGCGATCCTGCCAGCCGCTCGAAGGAGAGCGACATCACGCCGTCGTGGATGCCGGCGGCTCCGATCGACGCGGCTAGGATGTAAGAGTCGCAAACGCGGCATTGTGCATTACACAACCACAGCCCGAGACCGGGCTGGAAGGAATGAGAGCCTCCATGAACACGCAGTTGCACCTGGCCCGCGGGATCGTCCAAGGACGGATCCACACGGACCACGACCTGGCCCTCCAGCGCACGGTGGAGCTGGCCCTGGCGCAGGAGCGCCGCGCGCGGCGCGGCCGCCGCTTCTTCGCTCGCTGAGCTGACGGCCCCGGCCCGGGGTCGGGATCTGGCAGGCTGACCGCCATGAGCGACGAGACCCTGCGCAGCATCGACCTCACCCGGACCGGCAGCGGCCGCTACGAGGCCACCAACCAACGCGGGGGAGTGCTCCCGGTCGGGTCGGGCGAGGGCCCGGACTTCACGCCGGTCGAGCTCCTGCTCGCCGCGATCGCCGGCTGCGCCGCGATCGACGTCGACCTGATCACCGGCAAGCGTGCCCCGACCGAGTCGTTCGACGTCCGGGCCGAAGGGCACAAGGTGCGCGACGAGCAGGGGAACCACCTGGTCGGCCTGCGCGTGACGCTCGACCTCACGTTCCCGGACGGTGAGGACGGAGACCGGGCCCGCGAGGTGCTGCCGCGCGCGATCGCCCAGACCCGCGACCGGCTCTGCACCGTGGGTCGCACGGTCGCCATCGGCGAGCCCATCGAGTACGTCGAGGCCTGACGTGGCGGACCGCGTGCGCCCGTCGCGCTGGATCTCGGTTCCGCGTCAGGACGGCCGCACCGCCGTCGTCACCGGAGCCACCAGCGGGATCGGTCTGCAGACGGCGCGGATCCTTGCCGCGTTCGGGGCCCACGTCGTGCTCGCCGTCCGCAACCTCGAGAAGGGCGCGGCAGTCGCCGCAGGTCTTCAGGGCAGTGTCGAGGTGCGCCGGCTCGACGTCGCCGACCTCGCGTCGGTCCGCGAGTTCGCCGACGCGACCGGCCCGGTCGACGTGCTGGTCAACAACGCGGGGGTGATGGGGCTGCCGTTCGCCCTGACCGTCGACGGGTTCGAGACCCAGCTCGCGACCAACCACCTGGGCCACTTCGCGCTGGCCAACCTGTTGCTGCCGAAGCTCACCGACCGGGTGGTCGTCGTCGGCTCGGCCTCCCACCGCGCCGGCGAGGTCGACGTCGACGACCTGATGTGGGAACGCCGTGGCTACCGGCCGTACGCCGCCTACGCCCAGTCCAAGCTGGCGAACCTGCTCTTCCTGGCCGAGCTCCAGCGGCGGTTGACCGCGGCGGGCTCGACCCTGCGCGCCACGGGAGCCCACCCGGGCTACACCTCGACCGGCATCCAGGGCGGCACCGGCAACCAGGCGTTCACCCGGCTCTCCGACCTCGGGAACGCGCTGCTCGGCATGCCGCCGTGGCAGGGCGCCCTACCAACGGTCTACGCCGCCACCATGGACGTGCCCGGCAACAGCTACCTGGGGCCGCACCGGGCCCGCGAGCTCAATGGCTGGCCGACGATGGTCGGGCGGAGCACCCCGGCCGCCGACCCTGACCTCGCGAAGGCGCTCTGGGCGAGGTCCGAGGAGCTGACCGGAGTGGGCTTCCCCTTCTAGCCGACGGTGACGGACTCGATCTCGACAGCCTGGTTGGGGGCGCCGTCGCCCTCGCCGTTGCCGTTGTCGGTGCCTTCCTCGGCGACGCCCTCGACGAGCGCCACGGCTGCGTCGTCGACGGTGCCGAAGACGGTGTACGCCGGGGGGAGCGGGGTGTCGCCGTACACGATGAAGAACTGCGAACCGTTGGTGTTGGGCCCGGCATTCGCCATCGCGAGGGTGCCGGCCGGGTAGCTCTCCTCGCCGGTCAGCTCGTCCGCGAACGAGTAGCCCGGGCCGCCGGAGCCGGTCGCCGTCGGGTCGCCGCACTGGAGGACCAGGATGCCGGCCGTGGTCAGTCGGTGGCACTGCGTGTCGTCGAAGTAGCCCTGCTCGGCCAGCGACACGAAGGAGTTCACGGTGCAGGGGGTCGCATCAGCGTCGAGCGTGGCGGCGATGTCGCCGAGCCCGGTGGTGATGGTGACCGTCACGTCGCCACTGACCGTGGCGTCTGCGGGCGGCGGCTCGACCTCCTTGGCTGCCGGAGCGCCGCCCTCGGCGTACTCGCACGCGACGCCGGTGCCGCTGGGACTCTCGGACGTGGCGGGGTCGGTGGCGGTGCTGCCCTCGTCGTCGCCGCTGCAGCGCGGCGAGGCTGGACAGGACGGCGACGGTGGCCAACGCGGCAAGAGATCGGGAGAGCATGCGCCGATGGTAGGCGAGGGCCTCAGGAGTTCTGCCCGCGGGCGGCGACCGACCAGGCCATCACGTCCCCTGCCTCCTCGACGAACAGGTGCTCGGCCAGGTTGACCGCGCTGCACACGTGGTTGGGCACGACCTCGACCCGCGAGCCGAGCGGTGGCAGCTCGGCACCGCCGAGGTCCGCGACGGCGTGGTGCTCCGAGATCAGCACGATCCGGGCCTCGGGGTGGGCCGGCAGGCGCCCGAACCCGGTGGCGTACGCCGCGCGGTCGGCGCCCAGCGCCTTGCTCCCTGAGTCGAGGACCAGGCGTCCGCCGGCGTGGCTGACGACCGTCGTGCAGCAGGTCAGTGCGATGTCCTCGGGGGCGACGGTGCCGAGCTCCCACTGCTGCGCGTCCCCGAAGACGTAGACGCCGGGCCGGAGCTCGGTCAGCACGTCCGTGTCGGCTGCCTCCAGGCTGGGCGTCGAACCACCGCTGAGCACCATCGGCTCGACCCCCGCCGCCCGTAGGGACGCGGCCGCCTCGGCGAGCGCCCTCGCCTCGTCGACCGCCGCCGAGACGAGCGCGTCGGGGGCGTAGCTGTGCCCGGGGAACGTGAACGCGCCGCGGACGTCGAGGCCGGCCCGCACGGCGGCCGCTGCCACCTCACCCGCCTCCCGCGGGGCGACGCCGCTGCGGTGGTGTCCGCTGTCGACCTCCACCAGCGCCCGCGCTCCGTGCGCTCCCAGGTGGCGACCAGCCTGCGCCGCACCGGCGGCCGAGTCGATCCCGATGGTGACCGTCGCCTCGGCGGTGAGGTCACGCAGCCGTCGCGCGGCGAGGTCGTCGAGCCACAGGGGATAGGCGATGAAGACGTCATCGACGCCGGCCCGGACGAAGGTCTCGGCCTCGCCCACCGTGGCGACCGTGATCCCGACGGCTCCTGCAGCGAGCTGCAGGCGGGCGATCTCGAGGCACTTGTGGGTCTTCACGTGCGGTCGCAGGGCGACGCCGGCGGCTTCGGCACGCTCCGCCGTACGACGAATGTTGTGGCGCAGGCGGGTCAGGTCGACGCGGAGGTACGGAGTCCGGGGTTCGACGACCATGACCTCAGGCTAGCGATCGGGGCGTGCCTCGTGGCCCGGTCGGCCGTGGCTGCGCCGGTCCTCCTTCATCTCCGCCTCGTAGAGGTGACGACGGCCGCCCACGAGCTCCTCGCGGGCCTGCTGCTCGAGGGCCCGGAAGGTCGCGTAGTAGCCGTCGTCGTACTCCTCCATGATCTGGAAGGTCCACCTGCCGTCGAGCACGTTGCGACCGACGAGGTCCCGCTCGATCCGGTCGGCGAGGTCGTCATGGCCGGCATCGCGGAGCTGGTCGACGCCCTCGCCGAGGGTGAGGTCGGCGGTCCCGGAGAGCCGGTGGAACGTGTAGAGGTGACCGCGGGCGATCTCGACCGCCTCCAGGGCCTCGGAGATCTTGCCGAGGGCCTCGACCGTGGCGTCGGACACGCCCTCGGGGCGCTGGTGCGCGGGGGAGGGGTGGTCGGCGGGGGAGTGGTCGCTCACGACGACTCCAGGGCGCCGATCAGCGCCGCCGGGTCGGCGACGGTGAACGTGGCGCCGGGGTGGAGGATCCGCCCGGTCGGGTCGATCGCCTTGATCCGTTCGTGGAAGCGCACGCACACGGCTCGATCGCCGTTCGTCGCGAGGGTGACACCGCGGTCGGTGAAGGACAGGTGCGGCGGCCCGGCGGTCTTGAGGAAGGCGAAGTCACCCGACTCCTCGAGGCCGGCGACGTTGCTGCGGGGGGTGCGCAGCGACCAGGGGCCGAAGCGCGCCCGGAGCTCGGAGTCGTCGACGTCCACCCACGCGGTCGCGGGGGTGATCCCGAACAGCAGCGCCGGGAGCCGGTAGGACGGAGCGAAGGCGAAGGGGAACCTCCGGGATGTCGGGCTCAAGAAAGCACCTCGGCGGCGGAGACGCTGGCCGCCCTCGGACTCGATCGCCTGCGCCAGCTTCGCGATGTCGCCGTCGTCGAGAGTGACTCCTGCCTCCTCGAGCCCCGAGCGGAGCTCCTTCTCGACGGTGCCCTCGGGTGCGCCGTCCTGGTAGGACGAGACGCGGTCGACGACGGCCTGGACTGCTTCAGTCTTCTCATTGCTCATGATCGGGTCGTACCCACCTTCGCCCGCCGGTACGCGCACCGGGCACCCTTGACCGTGTGACCTTCGTCGACGCAGTCCGCCGAGTCTGGGCCGATGTCGTCGGCACCCAGGCGCCGCCCGACGCTGTCGCGGTGTGGGCGACGGTGGCGGTGGCCCTGCTCCTGGTCGTCACGCCCGGGGTCTGGCCGGTCACCAGGCACGTCGTGACCATCGCGCACGAGGGATCGCACGGGGTGGCGGCGCTGGTCAGCGGCCGCCGGCTCGCGGGCATCAGGGTGCACTCCGACGCGTCGGGACTGACCGTCTCGCGCGGTCGCGCCACCGGGCCCGGCATGGTGGCGACCGCTCTGGCGGGCTACGTCGGGCCGTCGCTGCTCGGCCTCGGCGCGGCGTACCTGCTGGGGGAGCGGCACGCGCTGGCGGTGCTGTGGCTGGCCGTGGTGCTCCTGGCGCTGCTGCTCCTGCAGATCCGCAACTTCTACGGTCTGTACGCCGTCCTCGTCGTCGGCGCCGGTGTGTTCGCCGTGTCCTGGTGGGGCACCGGGCAGGTCCAGTCGCTGGCGGCCTACACCGGTGTCTGGTTCCTGCTGTTCGCGACCCCACGGACGGTGCTGGAGCTGCAGGGGGAGCGGCGTCGGGGGAGAGCTCGTTCCTCCGACGCCGACCTGCTCGCCCGGCTCACGCGGGTGCCCGGGCTGGTCTGGGTCGCCTTCTTCCTGATCGTCACCGTGGGGTGTCTCGTGGTGGGTGGAGCCTGGCTGCTGCCCGGTCTGGGACACTGACCGCCGAGCACACGAGGGGAGCAGCACGCGTGCGCACCATCTACGTCGTCACCCACCCGGAGGCGACCCATCACGTCGACCGGCTGGTCGGTGGGTGGCACGACTCGGAGCTGACCGAGGCCGGGCATCACTCCGCGGCGGCGATCGGGGCCGAGCTGAGAAGCCGGATTCCCTCCGACAGTGAGATCGAGCTGTTCTCCTCGGACCTGGCGCGCACCCGGCAGACCGCGCAGGCGATCGGCGTCGCGCTCGGAGTGGAGACGACGCTGGACCCCGACCTGCGGGAGAAGTCCTACGGCGAGGCCGAGGGTCGGCCGCAGGCGTGGCTTGACGAACGGTTCGTCCCGCCACCGGCGGTCGGAGACCGAATGGGGCACCACGAGGGCGTGGAGGGCGCCGAGTCCAGGCACGACCTGGGGACCCGGGTCTACGCCGCTGTGGAACGTGTTCTCGCGAGCGACTGCTCACATCAGGTGGTCGTGACGCACGGTTTCGCCGCGACGTACGTCATCGCCGCCTGGATCGGGATGCCGCTCGAGTCGACGGGCCACGTGAGCTTCCAGGTGTCGTCCGGCAGCATCAGCGAGCTGCGCGAGGACGACTTCTTCCACAACCGGTCCGTCGTGTCGCTCAACAACGTGTCCCACCTCCAGGGGAGGGTCTCCTGACGCCCGAGATCCGAAGTAACTGACATAATGTCAGTTATCGGCGGTTTGGACCGACGGGCGCGGGGCGCTGCCGCGAGCCCAGGAGGACGATGCCGAGCGTCCAGAGAGTGATGCCCATTCCGCCCACTGCGAACAGCATGTCCAGGGCGTCCGTGAACGGGAATCGTGACGGCCGCCATCGCGAAGCTGGCGCCTCCCACCATCCCGACGACCGCCGTGACGCGGTTGCCCAGGCTGCCTGTGATCCCACCGACGGCGGCGAGCAGCGCGACACCGAGGGCCCACGGGGCATTGACGAGCGTCTCGTCAACGGCCATGAACATGCTCAATGCGCTCGATTTCCCGTCGGCGATCGAATCGGCACCCAGGGGCGCGAACAGGTGGGGAACCATCGCGGCTGTCGTCAGCAGCGACACGAGAGCCATCACCCGAACGATGCGTCTCGTGGCGGGCGCCAGCTCGGCCCGACGTGCCAACCGGAGGAAGCCCACGGTGAACAACCCGAACGAGGCCAGCAGCCCGAGGTGCGAGGGCCACCAGGCCCCTTGGAGCAACATGTCGTGCAGCTGAGCGACCTTGTTGCCGGCGCCGCCGTCGTTGGGATGGAGGGCGCCGCCGACGTTGAACGCCACTGCGGCGCCGACCAGAGCCACGGCGGTCCCGCCATCGAGGCTGCGGTCCCGGGATCGGGCCGGTGAGAGCGCGGTGCTGGACATGACGTGTGTTCCCTTCGTCGGAGACCTTCACCCTCCGACGCGGCCCCTCCTCAGCGGTACGGGGTTTTCCCTGCCATCAGAAGCCAGGGTTTTCCCCGGGACATCCGCGGTGCTGGATGTGCCACGATCACAGGCGTGTTGAGTCCGGCTCGCAAAGGCGTGCTCCCCCTGGTCGTCGCCAGCGTCGCGTGTGTTCTCGTAGCGGTCGGCTTCACGCGCGGACTCTGGCCGAGCAACCTCCACAACGGCATCCTCGGCATCACCCTCTCCCTGGTGGGTGCGTGGCTGGCCTCAGAGCGACCCCGGAACAGGGAAGGCATCCTCTTCCTGTCGGCCGGGGTCGTCGAGGCGGTCGTGTTCGTCGGCCGCCAGGTCGGCCACACCGCAACCGGAACCACCGCCTCGTGGTTGGCGTGGCTCGGCGTCTGGCCGATCGCGGTCGGGATGATGTTGACCTTCCTCGCCGTGGTCTGCTTCCCCGACGGCCGCCTGCCCTCGCGCCGATGGCGCCCGGTTGTCGTCATCGCCTGCGTGCTCGCCGGGGCGTGCGCCGCGATGTCCGCGCTCTGGCCGGTCGAGTGGGCCTCGGCGGGACTCGATGCCCGCCCGCCGTTCAGCCTGCCGGGCCGGGCGACAGTCGAGATGGTCTGGCAGGTCGTCGCGCACCCGCTGTACGTCGTCCTCCAGCTCGGGTGGGTCGCCGCCGTTGCGGTGCGCTGGCGCGCGGGCCGGAGCCGCGCCCCGCTCCTGGCACTTCTCCTCGCCGTCGCCGTCGCCTTCCTCGTGCTCGTGGCAGGGCTCCTGGTGGTGGGCTCGGCGACGCCCGGTCTGGTCGTGGTCTCGCTGGTCCCGGTGGTGGCCGGCTGGTCTGCCCTTCACGGGCACGCGCTCACGCGTTACCGAGCCCTGTCCTGGCTCACCGACGCTCACCAGCAGCCGGCCGCGTTGCCGATGGCGCTGGCGCGCACCGCCGCGGAGGCAGTGGACGCGCCGGAAGCCAGCGTGTGGATGGGCAACAAGGCTGCGCTGTACCCCGTCGGCGTGTGGCCCGATGACGGCGCCGCCGACCCGCAGCCGTGCCCGCTGGACTCACTGCCTGCCCGCACCTGGCCGCTCAGCACCGATGGCGAGCTGGTGGGTGCGCTCGTCGTACCGGGACTCGAGTTCGTCACGCGCGGAGAGGAGCGGATGATGCAGGACCTGGCTGCCCAGGCAGCCTTGGTCCTGGATCGACTCACGCTGATGAATCTGGTCGAACGTCAAGCGTCTGAAGGACACCTGGAGGACCTGACGCAGCGCGAGCGCGACGTCCTCGAGCTCATGGCGAGAGGGCTGAGCAACGCGGCCATCTGCCAGGAGCTGCACCTGAGCGTCAAGACGGTCGAACCACTGATCAGCATCGTGTTCGCCAAGCTCGGTCTGCACGCCGATCCCACCGTGAACCGCCGTGTCCTCGCGGCATTGGAGTACAACCGCAGCCGAGAGCCAGCCCGAGAAGCTCGCCACCGCTCCCCCTGAGCCAGTCGTGCCGCTCCTCCCCAGGCTCGCCCATCCCTTGTGCCCGCGTTCGAACATATGTACGATTGGGGCAGGTTCAGGCAATAGCCGTCGATGCTGATGGTCTGGGCCGGGCAGCACCCACCTGGGGGCTGCCGCCCCTCACAGGCGCCCCGCATCGACACCGTGAGAACCCGTTGGTTCTGCTGTGTCGAGGAGGTGCTCGTCGTGGATCGTCATCCGGTGCTGGCCACGGTCGACGCCATCGGCGACCTGCTCAAGGACGTCGCCGACGTGCCGGTGGACTTCATGGACACCGCCGACAGGCGCGAAGCCCTGCTTGCGGCCGGCCAGCTCGCCGCCCAGGTGGAGAGCCTGCGGTTGCGGCTGCTCGCGGTCAGCGGCGATGTTGCAGCCGAGGAGGCCTCTCGCGACGTCGCGGCCTGGTGGGCCCACCACACCCGCGCCGACCGCGGCAGCAGCCGGCGCTCGCAGCAGCTGGCCGGCTCGCTGGCCACCCGGTGGTCTCAGCTCTCCCGGGCCCTGGCACACGGAGAGGTCAACCTCGAGCAGGTTGACGTCATCGCCCGGGCACTGGACCGGCTCCCGGACGACGTTCCCGAGCAGACGCTGGGCCTCGCCGAGAGCCACCTGGTCGCCGAGGCGGCTAGGTTCGGTCCCCGCGAGCTGCGGATCCTGGGCCGGCGGGTCCTCGACGTCGTCGCCCCCGAGCTCGGCGAGGACGCCGAACGCGCCGCGCTGGAGGCCGAGGAACGTGACGCCCGGAGGGCCACCAGCCTGGTCAGCCACCGCCTGGGCGACGGCACCACCCTGCTGAAGATCAAGGTCCCCGACGCCAGCGCGGACCGGCTCCTGACCTACCTCCACGCCTTCACCTCACCTCGGCGGGAGACTCCTCCGGCCCGCCGGGAGCGCAGGCCGCACGCGAGTCGCTTGGGGCAGGCGTTCTGCTCCCTGCTCGAGACCCTCGATCCCGGCCGTCTGCCAGTGCACGGAGGTGACGCGACCGCCGTCGTGGTCACCATCGACCTCGCGACCCTCACAGACGGGCTGGGCGTGGCCTCGCTCGGCTCGGACACGCTGATCACCGCCGCCGAGGCGCGCAGGCTGGCCTGCACCGCGAAGGTCCTGCCGATGGTGCTCGGCGGCGACTCCGAGATCCTCGACCTCGGCCGGTCCCGTCGCCTGTTCAGCAAGGCCCAACGCACCGCGATGGCGGTCCGGGACCGGACCTGCCGAGCCCGGGGGTGCGACATCCCCGCGGCCTGGTGCGAGGCTCATCACGCCGTCACTCCGTGGGCCGCCGGCGGACAGACCGACCTCTCCGACGGCGTACTCCTGTGCTCCTGGCACCACCACCGCGCCCACGACGACCACTACCTGCACAACCGACTACCCAACGGCGACGTCCGCTTCCACCGACGCAGATAGGCCGCCGTTCCTGACCGTTGGCTCAGCCGCCGATGTACGCCGCGAGGTGCTGGCCGGTGAGCGTCTTCTTCCTGGCCGCCACCAGGTCGCTGCGGCACGCCCTCGAAGACCACCGAGCCGCCGTCGTGCCCGGCGCCCGGGCCCAGGTCGATGATCCAGTCGGCGTGCGCCATCACGGCCTGGTGGTGCTCGATGACGATCACCGACTTGCCGGAGTCGACCAGCCGGTCCAGCAGGCCGAGCAGGTTCTCCACGTCCGCGAGGTGCAGGCCGGTGGTGGGTTCGTCGAGGATGTAGACGTCGCCCTTCTCCCCCATCTGGCTGGCCAGCTTGAGGCGCTGCCGCTCGCCACCGGACAGGGTGGTCAGGGGCTGGCCGAGCGAGAGGTAGCCCAGGCCGACGTCGACGAGCCGCTCGAGGATCTTGACCGCCGCCGGGATCCTGGCCTCCCCGCCGCCGAAGAGCTCCAGAGCGTCCAGGACCGACATCTCGTGCACCTGGGCGATGTCCTTGCCGCCGAGGGTGTACTGGAGCACCTCGGCCTTGAACCGACGACCTTCGCACTCCTCGCACGGCGACTCCACGGTCGCCATCGGACCGAGCTCGGTGAAGATCACGCCCGCGCCGTTGCAGGTCTCGCACGCGCCCTCGGAGTTGGCGCTGAAGAGCGCAGCCTTCGCGTCGTTGGCCTTGGCGAACGCCTTGCGGATCGGCTCCAGCAGGCCGGTGTACGTCGCGGGGTTGCTGCGGCGGGACCCCTTGATCGCGCCCTGGTCGATCACGATGACCTCGTCCCGGCCCGCGAGCGACCCGTGGATCAGCGAGCTCTTGCCCGACCCGGCGACGCCGGTGACGACGGTCAGCAGCCCGAGCGGCACGTCCACGTCGACGTCGCGCAGGTTGTGGGTGGAGGCCCCGCGCACCTCCAGCTTCCCGGTGGCGGTGCGCACCTCGTCCTTGAGGCGGGCCCGGTCGTCGAGGTGCTTGCCCGTGATGGTGCCGCTGGACCGGAGTCCGGCGATGTCGCCCTCGAAGCAGATCGAGCCACCGGCGGCCCCGGCGCCGGGCCCGAGGTCGACGACGTGGTCGGCGATGGCGATGGTCTCCGGCTTGTGCTCGACGACCAGGACGGTGTTGCCCTTGTCGCGCAGCTGCAGCAGGAGCTGGTTCATCTTCTCGATGTCGTGGGGGTGCAAGCCGATCGTCGGCTCGTCGAAGACGTAGGTCACGTCGGTCAACGACGACCCCAGGTGCCGGATCATCTTGGTGCGCTGCGCCTCTCCCCCGGACAGCGTGCCGGCGGGCCGGTCCAGGGAGAGGTAGCCCAGGCCGATCTCGGAGAAGGAGTCGAGCAGGTGCTGGAGGCCCTTGAGCAGCGGGGCGACCGAGGGCTCCTTCAGCCCACGCACCCACTCGCCGAGGTCACTGATCTGCATCTCGCAGAGGTCGGCGATCGACTTGCCCTTGATCTTCGAGGCGCGAGCGGCCGGGGTGAGCCGGGTGCCCTCGCAGTCGGGGCAGGTCTGGAACGTCACCGCACGCTCGACGAAGCGACGCACGTGCGGCTGCATCGACTCGACGTCCTTGGAGAGCATCGACTTCTGGATCTTGGGGATGATCCCCTCGAAGGTGAGGTTGACGCCCTCGACCTTGATCTTGGTCGGTTCGACCCACAGCATCGTCTCGAGCTGCTTCTTGGTGAACTTCGCGATCGGCTTGTCCATCGGCAGGCCCATGCCCTCGAACAGTCGGCCGTACCACCCGTCCATCGAGTAGCCGGGGACGGTCAGCGCCCCGTCGGCGAGGGTCTTCTGGTCGTCGTACAACGCGGTCAGGTCGATGTCGTTGACCTTGCCCATGCCCTCGCACCGGGGGCACATGCCGCCGAGGTAGACCTCCTGCTTGGCGATCTTCCGCTCGACCCGGCCGCCCTTCTCGGTGGTCATCATGCCGCTGGCCTTGCGGGTCGGGACGTTGAAGGAGTACGCCGTGGGCGGCCCGACGTACGGGTCCCCGAGCCGGCTGAACAGGATGCGTAGCATCGCGTTGGCGTCGGTGGCGGTGCCCACCGTGGAGCGCGGGTTGGCCCCCATCCGCTCCTGGTCGACGATGATCGCGGTGGTCAGGCCTTCGAGCCGGTCGACCTCCGGCCGGGCCAGTGACGGCATGAAGCCCTGGACGAAGGCGCTGTAGGTCTCGTTGATCATCCGCTGCGACTCCGCGGCGATCGTGGCGAACACGAGCGAGCTCTTGCCCGACCCCGAGATGCCGGTGAACACGGTGAGCCGCCGCTTGGGCAGCTCGACACTGACGTCCTTGAGATTGTTCTCGCGGGCACCCTCGACCCGGATCAGGTCGTGGCTGTCGGCGGTGTGCGGCTCGGTCGACGCCGCCTTCGGATTCACGAGCTCTCCTGGATCCGGACCTGGTTGCCCGCTGGATCGCGGAAGGCGCAGTCGCGAGCGCCGTACGGCTGCTGCGTCGGCTCCTGGATGACCTCCGCGTCGCTGGCCTGGACGCGGTCGAAGGTGCCGTCGAGGTCGTCGGTGGCGAGCAGGATCCATCCGTAGGTGCCCTTGGCCATCATCTCGACGATGGTCCGGCGCTCGTCCTCGGTGACGCCGGGGTCGGCACCCGGCGGTGCCAGCAGGATGGAGATGTCGGGCTGGTCCGCGGGGCCGACCACGATCCAGCGCATCTTGCCCTGGCCGAAGTCGCTGCGGACCTCGAAGCCGAGGACGTCGCGGTAGAACGCCGCGGAGGCATCGGGATCGTCGTGCGGAAGGACCGTGGTGTGGATGCTGAGGTTCATGCGGGTCACGCTAGTTGCCGGTCCGAGGCATCCGCTTCTCGATTCCTGATCGGTCTCGACACCTGCTTCGCCACGCAGGGCGGCATGCCGGCGATCTCGTGGGCACCGTCTCGCCGGTAGACGCTCGGCGGCACCCCCACCAGCTCGCTGAAGCGGGTGCTGAAGGTGCCGAGCGACGAGCAGCCGACGGCAAAGCACACGTCGGTGACGCTCAGGTCGCCGCTTCGCAGCAGCGCCATCGCGCGCTCGATCCGGCGCGTCATCAGGTAGGAGTACGGCGACTCGCCGTACGCCCGCCGGAACTCGCGGCTGAGGTGCCCGGCCGACATGTGCACGCCCCGAGCGAGCGCCTCGACGTCCAGCGGCTGGGCGTACTCGCGGTCCATCCGATCACGGACGCGCCGCAGCAGGGCGAGGTCGCGCAGTCGCTGGGCTTCGGGTGTGCTGGTCACGACGCTCCCCCGACGCCGACCTCGTTGCCGTCGGGATCCCGGTAGATCGCCTTGCGGACGCCGTTGCCGTAGGTCTCCTGCGACGCCGGCTCGATCCCGCGGCTCGTCGCCGACGCCATGAACCCGTCCAGGTCGTCGACGAGGAGTGTGACCATCGCGTGGCCGGCGTGCCCGGGCTCGAGCACGACGTAGAGGTGTCGATGCTCGGCCAGCGTCCAGACCGACTCCGTGTCGTGCGCCTCGAACTCCGCCGGTGTCCCGAGCAGGCTCTCGACCCAGGCCACGCCCCGGGCGTAGTCGGTGACCGCCAGGCCGGCGAAGAGCTCGATGTCCATGAGTAGCGACATTATCCGTGGTTCAGGCGCTCCAGCTCGTCGCTCGTGAGCTCCAGGTGGGCAGCAGCGGCCGAGTCCCGGATCGACTCGGGCCGCTTGGCGCCGGGGATCGGGATCACCACCGGTGACTGGGCGAGCTCCCAGGCCAGCGCCACCTGCTGGGCGCTGACCCCGCGGGCCTCGGCGATCGCCGCGAACGCCGGGTGCTCCTCGGCCAGACCCTTGGCGCTGTTCAGGCCACCCAGCGGGCTCCACGGCAGGAAGGCCAGTCCGAGCTCCTCGCACACGTCGATCTCGGGCCGGCTGCTCCGGAACGCCGGCGAGAACTGGTTCTGGACACTGACCAGGGCGTCCCCCAGCACCGCGTGCGCGGCCCGGATCTGGTCGGGGTCGGCGTTGGAGAGGCCGACCATCGCCACCTTGCCGCTGTCGGCGATCTCCTTGAGCGTGCCGATCACGTCGTCGTACGCCACCTCGGGGTCCGGGCGGTGGTGCTGCCACAGGGCGATCTGCTCGACGCCCAGGCGCTGCAGGCTCGCGTCCACAGCGGCACGCAGATGCGCAGCCGAGCTGTCGACGTCCCAGCCACCCCCCTCGGTCCGCACGTGCCCGCCCTTGGTGGCCAGCACGACCTGGTCGCGCACGCCCAGCTCGTCGAGGAGCGAGGCGATGAGCGACTCGTTGGCACCCTGGGCGTCGGCCCCCTTCTCGTCGCCGGGGCCGTAGGCGTCGGCGGTGTCGAACAGGGTGACTCCGGCGTCGAGCGCGGCCCGCACGGTCGCGGCCAGCTGGTCGCGGGGTTGGGTGCCGGTCTGGTCGAAGGTCATCAGTCCGAGGCCGATGGCACCGACCTGGTGCTCGCCGACCGTGCTGTTGCCGAGGGTGCGTGTCTTCATGCCCACAGTCTTACAAGGGCTCTGGTGACGGCAGTGCCTCCCCCGCCTGATGGGCGCGTCTGGGCAGCACGGACCACGGCGGCATAGTCCGTTGTGACCAGATTCAACGAGTCCGGTCCGTTCGCCTGATATCCACCCCTCCGCTGCCTACCGTGGACACCAGGGGGGATTCATCATGTGGGAAACAGTTCAGGACAACACCGACCATCTGTCGCACGACATGCCGTGCCACCGGTGCGGGCACGCGATCCACACGTTCCTGGCGTGCTCGGACGCGTGCGACTGCGAGCCGGCGTTCATGCCCGGTGCGCAGCGCAGCCTGGTCAACGCCTGAGCGGGGGGCTCAGCGCGAGCCGTCAGGGCTCGATCAGCACCTTGATCGAACGCCGCTCGTCCATCGCGCGGTAGCCCTCGGCGACCTGGTCCAGAGGCAGGGTCGAGTCGAAGACGAGTCCGGGGTTGATCGTGCCCGACAGCACGAGCTCGAGCAGCTCGGGCAGGTAGGCACGCACCGGCGCCATGCCGCCGGCGAGGCCGACGTTCTTCTGGAACATTCGCCGGATCGGCAGCTCGACCCCGTGCGGCACGCCCACGAAGCCGACGGTGGAGCCGGGCCGGGCGATGGCGAAGGCCGTCTGCATCGACTGGTCGGTGCCGACGCACTCGAGCACGCTGTCCGCGCCGATCCCGTCGGTGATCTCCTTGATCGCGGCGCCGCCCTCCTTGCCGCGCTCGGCGACGATGTGGGTGGCACCGAAGGCGCGCGCGATCTCCTGGCGGGACTCGTGGCGCGACATCGCGACCACCTTCTCGGCGCCCATCACCGAGGCCGCCAGGACGCCGCACAGGCCGACCGCGCCGTCGCCGACCACCACGGCGGTGCCGCCCTTGCGTACGCCGGCCGCGACGGCGGCGTGCCACCCGGTGGCCATCACGTCGGACAGGGTCAGCAGTGACGGGATCATCGACGCGTCGGGCATGCCGTCGGTCTTCACGAGGCTGCCCTCGGCCTGGAACACCACGGCGTACTCGGCCTGGCCGCTCAGGGTGAAGCCCGGGTTCGCACAGGCCGAGGTCATGCCCGCCCGGCAGTGGGCGCAGGTGTTGTCGCTGTGGCAGAACGGCACGATCACGAAGTCACCGGGCTTGAACGAGGTCACCTCTCCCCCGACCTCCTCGACGACGCCCACGCACTCGTGGCCGATGGTCGAGCCCGCGTCGATGTCGTTCTCCCCCCGGTAGGGCCAGAGGTCGGAGCCGCAGATGCAGCCGGCGACCACCTTGACGATGGCGTCGGTCGGCGAGCTGATGACCGGGTCGGGAACGTCGGAGACACGGATGTCCCCCGGGGCATGAATGGTGGTGGCGCGCATGCGTCGATCTTTGCAGCATGGTGGTGGCGGACGACACGGCGCCGCCGCGGTTGCTCTATCTCATATCTGAGATACCGTGATCGGCATGACTGAGGACTACAAAGGTCGGATCGGCAATCTGATCCGCGACGCGCGCAAGCACCGGGGTCTGACCCAGCAGGCGCTCGCCGAGCTGTTGTCGACCAGCCAGAGCGCGATCAACCGGATCGAGAAGGGCCACCAGAACCTCTCCCTGGAGATGCTGGCCCGGATCGGCGCCGCCCTGGACTCCGAGATCGTGGCCCTCGGCGCCGGCCCCACGCACCTGCGGGTCACCGGTCCCACGACGCTGTCCGGGTCGATCACCGTCAAGACCTCCAAGAACGCGGGCGTCGCCCTGCTCTGCGCGTCCCTGCTCAACCGCGGTCGTACGACGCTGCGCAAGGTGGCCCGGATCGAGGAGGTCAACCGGCTGCTCGAGGTGCTGAGCAGTCTCGGCGTCCAGACCCGATGGCTGAACGAGGACAACGACCTCGAGATCATCCCGCCCGCCGAGCTCGACCTCGCCAACATCGACGAGGAGGCCGCTCGACGGACCCGGTCGGTGATCATGTTCCTCGGGCCGCTGATGCACCGCAGCGAGTCGTTCGACCTGCCCTATGCGGGTGGCTGCAACCTCGGTGAACGCACCGTCGAGCCGCACCTGTCTGCCCTGCGCCCCTTCGGCCTCGAGGTGAAGGCCACCGACGGGATGTACCACGCGAGCGTGGACCGCGCGGTGGGCCCCCAAAGGCCGATCGTGCTCACCGAGCGCGGCGACAGCGTCACCGAGAACGCCCTGATGGCCGCGGCCCTTCACCCGGGGACCACGATCATCCGCAACGCATCGTCGAACTACATGGTCCAGGACCTGTGCTTCTACCTGCAGAAGCTCGGGGTCGGCGTCGAGGGCGTCGGCACGACCACGCTGGTCGTGACCGGTCAGGTCTCCATCGACGTCGACGTGGACTACGCCCCCAGCGAGGACCCGATCGAGGCGATGTCGCTGCTGGCGGCCGCCATCGTCACCGAGTCCTCGATCACCATCGAGCGGGTGCCGATCGAGTTCCTCGAGCTCGAGCTCGCGATCCTGGAGGAGATGGGGTTCCGGTACTCCCGGACCGACGAGTACGTCGCCCTCAACGAGCACACCCGGCTGGTCGACCTCACCACCCAGCCCAGCAAGCTGCGCGCTCCCCTGGACAAGATCCACCCGATGCCGTTCCCCGGGCTCAACATCGACAACCTGCCGTTCTTCGCGGTGATCGCTGCGGTGGCCGACGGCCAGACGCTGCTCCACGACTGGGTCTACGAGAACCGGGCCATCTACCTCGTCGAGCTCAACAAGCTCGGCGGCAACGTGAAGCTGCTCGACCCGCACCGGGTGATGATCGAGGGGCCGACCCACTGGTCCGGCACCGAGATCGTGTGTCCCCCCGCGCTGCGTCCGGCCGTCGTGATCCTGCTCGCGATGCTGGCCTCCAAGGGCACCTCCGTGCTGAGGTCGACGTACGTCATCCACCGTGGCTACGAAGACCTGGCCGAGCGCCTCAACCTGCTCGGCGCCAGCATCGAGACGTTCCGCGACATCTGAGCTCGGCCGTGGGTCGAGCTGCGATGTCGCGCAGCGCGCCCCGTCCTACGGGAGCCGGGCGCGCTGCTCCTCGCGGGAACCCGGCACGACCTCGTCACCGATCACGAGCTCGGAGACGTAGCTCTCACCGGGTGGCACCTCGTAGAGCGCATAGCCCGCACCGTCGACGCGGTGGACGGCCAGGTCCTCGACGGTGCCGTCCGGCAACGTGATGCGGACGGCGGTCACGTCGGGGTGGACCGCCCACAACCACACGAACGAGTCGCCGACCTGGGTGCCGCCGTCGTTGTAGAGCGCGGGGTTGGCGAGGTACCGCTTCGTCACCATCCCGCAGTCGCCGAGCTCGCGGTGCTCGCCGTACACCTCGCCGATCGTGTTCCACTCACTGCCGATGAGGTTCTCGTCCTCCTCGATCAGCTCCACACCGTCGACCGGCTGGTCGCACGAGTCGGTCCGCCACGTCTCCACCAGGAGGTAGCGGCTGCCGTCGACGCTGCCCTCGACGATGATCGACTCGGGCGGGATGGTGCGGACGTACTCCGACCCCTGCTGCACGTAGGCACCCGCGGCGAGGGCGACCGGGACGGCGAGCGCCCCGATCCCGAGCGCCCAGCGGCGCTTCCGGTGCCGGATCGGCGCGGTTGCGGTCCGGGCCTCGTCGGTGACGGTTCCCGCCACGACGCGGAGGTCGCGGCGAAGCCGGTCCTCGAGGTGGTCGTCGATGGTGTTCATGCCAGTGCCTTTCGGAGCTTGTCGAGCGCGCGTCGGTGATCGGAACGCACGGTGGCGGCGGGTCGGTCCAGGAGGCTGGCGATCTCGACGAGCGAGAGGTCCTCGTAGTAGTGCAGGACGATCACGGTGCGCTGGTGTCCGGCCAGCCGGCTCACCACGGTCCAGGTCTCGTCGACCTCGGGTGGGAGGGCTACCTGCGGCGCGGTCGGTAGCGCGCGGGCAGCCCACCGGAACCGTCGGCGCTGGTGGTCCTTGACCAGGTTCACGACCGACTGGCGCAGGTACGCCGACGGATTGTCGAGCTCTTCCCAGCGGTCGTGGACGGACGCGAACGCCGACTGCACCACGTCCTCGCTGAGCTCGTGGGAGCCGCACAGGAGATAGGCGAGGCGCACCATGCCCAGACGGTGAGTCCGGTAGGCGGCTTCGAGGTCGAGCGCACCCGGTCGCTCGTCTGAGGTCATCACACCCCCTACGTCGTCTGCGGGGGCGGCAGCGTTGCACCCTGGCCGGATCGATCGGCTGACGACCGATCAGCTGAAGAGCGTCTCCACCCACGCCCGGGCGGCCGCTCGCCCCGCGGGCGGTGCGGTCATGTCAGCGGTGATCCGCGGCAGGGGCGCGGTGTGCTGGCTGGCGTTGCGGTGCCAGTCGTTCTCGGCCTCGATCAGCGTGCCGAGGTCGGCGCGCGAGAGAAAGACTCCGTGCCCGTCCGGACACCGGCTGACCTGCCCGTCGGCGAGTGCCCGGCTCTCCATCTCGGCGCCGCAGCGAGGACACGTCAAAGGATCCATGGCTCGACGGTACCGCTCCCGGGGCCGGATCTCCGGTAGAACTGCGGGGTGACCCCCCGGACCGGCTACGCCTACCTGGACGCGGTCCTCGACCGGCCGGGGTCGGTGTTGGCCTTCGCCCACCGCGGTGGCGCCTACCACCCCGAGATCGAAGGCCTGGAGAACACGGCGGCGGCCTTTCGGCACGCCGACGAGCTCGGGTACACCTACCTGGAGACCGACGTCCACGCCACCCGCGACGGCGTGCTGCTGGCCTTCCACGATGCGGTCCTGGACCGGGTCAGCGATGCCCGGGGCGAGATCGCGCGGATGAGCGCAGCCGAGGTCGCCGCGGCCCAGATCGGCGGCCGGGAGCGGATCCCGACCCTGGCCGCACTGTTCGACGAGTTCTCCCACAGCCGCTTCAACATCGACCTCAAGGCCGACGCTGCGGTGCCGCTGCTCGCCCGGTTCGTCGCCGAGCGTGAGGCCTGGGACCGGGTCCTGATCGGCTCCTTCTCCGGTCGCCGCCTGCGCCGTTTCCGGAGACTGACCGGTGGCCGGGTGGCCACCTCGGCACACCCGGCGGAGGTGCTCGCCTTCCGCGCCCTGCCCAGCGCTCGGCTGGCCGGACTGCTCACCGGCAGCCAGATGGCCGCGCTCCAGCTGCCCCACCGTCACCGCGGCCTCGTGCTGACGACGCCGGGCCTGGTCCGTCGGGCACACCGGGCCGGCAAGCACGTGCACGTGTGGACCGTCGACGACCCGGCCGAGATGGAGCTTCTCCTCGACCTGGGTGTCGACGGCCTGATGACCGACCGCACCGACATACTCAAGGGAGTCCTCGTTCGCCGCGCGCAGTGGAGGGAAGACCCATGACCGACTCGCCCGTGGGCCCGAGCGGCCCCGGTGGTGTGGCCGACCTGCGTCCTCTCGCCAGGGCCCAGGAGCAGAAGGCGTGGTACTGGTACGACTGGGCCAACAGCGCCTACACCACCACCATCGGCACGGTCTTCTTCGGCCCGTACTTCATCGGCCTGGCCGAGAACGCCGTGGGGGAAGAAGGACGCTTCGACATCCTGACGTTCAGCGTGCCTCCGGGCGCGTTGTTCTTCTGGTTGATCACGCTGTCCACGATCCTGTCCGCGCTGCTGCTGCCGCCCCTGGGCGCACTCGCGGACCGGACGGCCAACAAGAAGGGTCTTCTCGCCGGGTTCGCCTGGGTCGGTGCCCTCTTCGCCACCCTGATCTTCTTCTCCACCGGCGACAACTGGCTCCTGGCGGCCGTGGGGATCGTCGGAGGAAACCTCTGCTTCGGTGCGGCGGGTGTCATCAACGACTCGATCCTCCCCCTGATCTCGACCGAGGACGAGCGCGACCACGTGTCGTCGCGCGGCTGGGCGTTCGGCTACCTGGGGGGCGGGCTGCTCCTGGTGCTCAACCTGGCGGTCTTCCTCGGCCATGACGCCCTCGGGATCTCCGAGGCGCTCGCCGCTCGCCTGTGCATGCTCTCGGCCGCGGCCTGGTGGGCGGGCTTCACCATCATTCCGTTCCGCAGGCTGCACAACCACCAGCCGGTGCACGTGGTCCCCGAGACCGGTGGCGTCCTGCGGCAGAGCTTCGGACAGCTGTTCTCCACCGTGAAGGACATGCGCCACTACCCGGTCACGCTGACGTTCCTCTTCGCCTACCTGTTCTTCAACGACGGCATCCAGACCGTGATCGCGTCCTCGGCCGTCTACGGAGCCGAGGAGCTCGACCACGGCCAGACGATCCTGATCGCCACGATCCTGATGGTGCAGTTCGTGGCGTTCGGCGGAGCGCTCGCGTTCGGCAGGGCTGCGGGCAGGTACGGCGCCAAGCAGGTGATCCTGGCCGGTCTGGTGATCTGGATGCTGATCGTGACGGCGGCGCTCTTCCTGCCCGAGAGGAACGTCGCGCTCTTCCTGCTCCTCGGGGCTGCCATCGGCATCGTCCTGGGCGGCACCCAGGCGCTGGCCCGGTCGTACTTCTCGCTGCTGATCCCGCGAGGCAAGGAGGCCGAGTACTTCAGCTTCTACCACGCGATGGATCGCGGCACCTCGTGGTTCGGGACCGCCACCTTCGCGATCGTTCTCTCGATCACGGACTCCTACCGGCCGGCGATCTTCGCCCTGATCGCCTTCTTCGTCATCGGTGGCCTGCTGCTGCTCAAGGTGGACACGGCGAAGGGCATCCGGGACGCAGGCAACGACGTCCCCGCGGTGATCTGAGCCCGGTCCCCGGTACCGACCGGTGATTTCCGGAATTGTGGGCACCCCACTACCGTTGAACAGATTGAGGCGTCAAGGGTCTGGGTACGTTCGTCATGAGACCCGATTTCGTACGTCTCTCATTTGTCAGCGGGGGAACAACAGTTTTTGGAGGTGGCTCAATGGCGGAGAGAACGCTTCGTGGAGCCCGACTCGGCGGTCAGAGCTTCGAGGATGAGCGCGGTATCGAGTTCGCGGCTCGTCAGCAGGTCGGATACCGGTGTCCTCAGGACCACGTGTTCGAGATCACGATGTCGGTCGAGGCCGACGTCCCGGCAGTCTGGGAGTGCCCGCGCTGCGGTGCCGAGGGACTCAGCGTCTCCGGCATCGAGAAGGTGGTCAAGGTCGAGAAGCCGGTCCGCACCCACTGGGACATGCTGCTCGAGCGGCGCTCGGAGAAGGAGCTCGAGGACATCCTCAAGGAGCGCCTCGAGCTGCTGCGCGGCGGCGAGATCGGCCCCGCACACCTGCACCGCGCCTCGGCCAAGAAGAAGCGGGTCAGCTGACCTGCAGGCTCAAGGGCCGTCGTCGATGACTTCGCCCCGGACCACGGATCCTCCGGATCCAGGTCCGGGGCGCGTCACATTTGCGGCTCCGAGGAGGCGCCGTGCCACCAGCTGGGTGAGCAGGCGCCGGGCGACCGGGCGGGTGACCGGCACGATCAGGACGATGCCCAGCGCATCGGTCACGAACCCAGGGGTGAGCATGAGCGTCCCGCCGACCAGGATGAGGGCGCCGTCGGCCAGCTCCCGAGACGGCATCCGGCCGGTCTCCAGGGCCACCCTCAGCTCGCGCCAGGCCTTGCTGCCCTCGCGGCGGATCAACCAGGCACCGATGATGCTGTCCACGACCAGCAGCAGGATCGTCCACCAGGGCCCGATCACCTGACCGACCTGGATCAGCGCAAAGATCTCCAGCAGCGGCACACCCACGAACACGGCGACCAGCAGCGGACGGAGCCACCGCCGCCCGGTCATCGGCGCGACCCGACGAGGCGGCGTACCTGCCCGGCGCGCTCGCGCAGGCCCCAGCGGGTGATCCGACCGAGCGACTCGAGCGCCACGGCGCCACTCATCTTGGAGTCGCCCCGCACCCTCTCGACGAACTCGATCGGGACCTCGCGCACCGTGAGGCCGGCCCGGAGCGTCCTGGTCACCAGGTCGGTCTGGAAGACGTAGCCGTTGGACCGCACGCTGGCCAGGTCGATCTTCTCGAGCGTCTGGCGGCGGAAGAGCCGGAAGCCGGCGGTGGCGTCGTGCACGTCGATGCCCAGCAGCACACGCACGTAGAGGTTGCCTCCCCGCGACAGCGCCTCGCGGTGCCGCGGCCAGTTCACGATCGAGCCGCCGGGCACCCAGCGTGAGCCGATCACGAGGTCGGCATCGACGAGGGCGTCGAGCAGCCCGGCCAGCTGTTCGGGCTGGTGGGAGCCGTCGGCATCCATCTCCCCGATCACGTCGTAGCCGGCGTCGAGGGCCGTGGCAAAACCGGCGAGGTACGCCGCACCGAGGCCACCCTTGTCCTGCCGGTGGAGGACGCGCACCTGGGGGTCCTCGGCCGCCAGCTGGTCGGCGATCCGGCCGGTCCCGTCAGGCGAGTTGTCATCGACCACCAGCACGTCCACGTCGGGTTGCGCGGCCCGGAGCCGGTCGATGATCCAGGCGATGTTGCCCGCCTCGTTGTAGGTGGGGACCACCATCACCACGCGTCCGAGGGCGTCGTTGCCCCCTGCTTCGCCGGTCATCTGATCACCCCTCACGTGCCTGGCTCCGACGATACGGGAGAGCGCCCAGCACCAGCGCGAGCAGCGTCGCGGCCAGGCACGCCAGACCCAGCCACGGCCCGATCCGGACGGCCGGAGTCAGGTCCCGCGACAGTCCGACCTCCTCCACCAGCACCGCCCGGGTCCGTGGGTCGGCCTGGTCGAGGACGGTCCCGTCGGGGGCGATCACGCCCGAGACCCCGTTGGTGGCGGCGACCATCACGTAGCGGCCGGTCTCGATGGCCCGCAGCCGGGTGATCTCGAACTGCTGGTCGATCTGGGCGGTGTGGATGAAGGTCGCGTTGGACGTCTGCACCACGAGGAGCTCGGCTCCCTCGCGCAGCTGGGCATGGATGCCGTCGTCATAGGCCACGTCGTAGCAGATGGCGTCGGCGATGGCCGCGCCGGTCACGCTGAGCGGCTCCACGCGGGTGCCGCTCAGCATGTCCCGCGGGATCAGGGCGAGCTTCCCGAAGTTGCTGCGGAAGATGCTGCGCCACGGGATGTACTCGCCGAACGGCACCGGGTGGCGTTTGGTGTACCGGTCCCCCGCGCCGGTGTCGGGGTGCCAGACGATGCCTTGGTTCAGGACGTGCTCGCTCCCGGCATCGACGATGGCGCCGACCAGGATCGGCACCCCGATCGCGGCCGAGGCCTCGGCGATTCCGGCGTTGATCTCGCCGTCGTTGAAGGGATCCACGGCCGTGGAGTTCTCCGGCCACAGCACGAAGTCGGGCAGGGGCTCGTCGCCCGCGGCCACGTCCGCGGCCAGCGCGACGGTCGCGTCGACGTGGTTGCGCGTCACCTGCCGGTGGTCGAGCAGGATGTCCGACCCGTCACCCGGGACGTCGCCCTGGACGACGGCGACGGTGCGCTCTCCGGTGATCTCCGGCGAGTACGGCACCAGGGCCGGCAGCATCCCGGCCGCGAGGACCCCGATCCCCGCGGCACCCGCGACGAGCCGGCGACGCCCGCCGCTGACGACCAGCCACGCCAGGCAGGAGCCCAGGAGGGCCAGCAACAACGACACGCCCGCGTTGCCGACGTACGGCAGGGCCTTCTCCCACGGCGTCCCCGCCGTGGCGAACGCGAGGCGCCCGAACGGCATGCCACCGAACGGCCAGCTCGACCTGAGCGTCTCGACCCCGACCCAGGCGGTGGCAACCCACAGCGGCCCCAGGCGGCGGTCGGACAGCGCCGCGACGACCGCTCCCAGCGGCGCGAAGAACAGCGCCTCCATGGCCGACAGCGCCAGCCACGCGTCGGGGCCGACTGCCCGCATCCAGTACATCAGGACGTAGCTGAAGCCCACGCCGAAGGCGAGCCCCGGGACCCAGGCCCTCCGGGCCGGCAGGCCGCGCACGCAGAGGAAGAAGCCGGCCAGTGCGAGCGGGATGAGGAGGGCGACACCGACAGGCTCGAAGGCGAGGGCAAGGAGGACGCCCGCGACGAAGGCGGGACCGGTCCGGAGGAGCACGGTCGCAAAGGTACCCAAGGGTGGTGCAGAGCGCCGGAAGGGTCCCGAGTCCTTCGGTCCAACCTGACGCCGGCTGGCTGCCGAGATCACGCTGTTGTCTAGGGAACGAGGGACCCTCCCGCATCCGCTCTCGAGGGGCGGGACCGACCTCCGCGAACAATGTCAGAGCGATGGTGGCGACCCATCCTCCGACACAGCCACTCGGACGCCGGTCCGCCGGCCACGATCTGCATGAGCGGACAGCGGCAAGATTGGATCGTGACAGGGTCAACTGTCAACCGGTCGCTGACCTGCGGTGATACGCAAACGCGCAGGTCAGCGGGTACCCACCTCGGAAAGATCCAAACGCAAAAATTTCGGGGTCGTCGGCGTGTCGCGACGGACGCGCCGGATCAACCGGGTACGACGACCGTTCCGGTCGCGGTCGTGGCCACGATCGGCTCGGTCAGGACCTCCGCGGCACCCGGTGAGTCCGTGGTGGCTGCTCCCCTGGCGACGACCTCGACGGTGAACTCCATGACCCGCGAGCGGGTGCCCACCCGGGTGATCGTGCAGCCGATCTCGAGCACGTCGCCGGCCCGGACCGGGGCTCGGAACTGCACGTCGGAGTACGACGCGAACAGCCCCTCGTCGCCGTCGGTGAGGATGCACATCTCGGTGGCGACGTCACCGAAGAGCCCGAGGCTGTAGGCGCCGTCGACCAGGTTGCCGGCGTAGTGGGCGTGCGAGTACGGCACGTAGCGGCGGTGGACGACGCGAGTGCCGACGGCGGCGCGGGTGGGCTGCGGGGCCATCAGGATGCCTTCCTGGAGGAGATCCGGTGGACGATGAAGCTCGCGACCTCGCCCGGGGTCGTACCCCGGGCGAAGATCCGGTCGACGCCCAGGTCGGTGGCCATCGACTCGTCGAACCGAGGTCCGCCGACGACGAGCAGCGGACGCCGGGCCGGAGGGTATGCCTCACGGAAGGCCGCTGACATCTCGCGCGTGTTGAGGAGGTGGGCGTCCCGCTGGGTGACGACCTGGGAGACCAGGACGGCGTCGGCCTTCTCCTCGATCGCCCGCTCGACCAGCTGCGGCACGGAGACCTGGGCGCCGAGGTTCACGACCTTGAGCTCGCGGTAGTACTCCAGGCCCTTCTCCCCCGCGAAGCCCTTGATGTTGAGGATGGCGTCGATACCGACCGTGTGGGCGTCCGTGCCGATGCAGGCGCCCACGACGGTGAGCCGGCGCCGGAGCGAGCGCTTGACCTCGGCGTTGACCTCCTTCGGGGTCAGCAACGGGTAGTCGCGCTCGACGACCACCACCTTGCTGGTGTCCACGAGATGGTTGACCCGGCCGTAGACCACGAAGAACGTGAAGTCCGAGCCGATCGGCTTGCTGTGCACGACCAGTGCGGGGTCCATGCCCATCTTGTTGGCCAGCTGGGCGGCCGCGCCCTCAGCCACCTTGGACAGGGAGCCCTGCGACGACACGGGCAGGGTGAAGCTCAGCTGCACCATGCCGTCGCCCGTGGTGTCGCCGTACGGGCGGATGATGTGGTCGCTCATGACTTGTCCTCGAGGATCTCGGTCGCCGGGTTGTAGTAGGCGCTGGACTTCTTCGCCACGCCGTCGAGTCCGCGGCCGGCGTCGGCCGGCCGCTTCATCAGGCCGAACGTGCCGTCCGCGATCGCGTCGAGGAGACCTGCCCCGAACTTCGGCTCAGGGTGGCGCAGGATGCGCTCGAGCAGGTCGATGGTCTCGCCCAGCACATGGTGGGCCCGCTGCTCGATGAATCCGCCGGGCGCTGGACGGAAGTCCTCGTGCAGCTTGCCGGCGGCGTTCATGACGTAGCGGACGTTCTGGAGCGCCAGGTCGCGGTCCGAGATCCACGGCGTCACCACGGCCTCGGTCATCATGCCGACGAGCAGGATGCCCTGCCCGGTGAGCGCGCCGACGAGGTTGAAGAAGCCGTCGAGCAGGTAGCCGCGGAACACGTCGCCGGTCATGTGCCGGGTGGGCGGCATCCACTTCAGCGGCGCGTGGGGGAACAGGTCGCGGGCCAACATGGCGTGGGCCAGCTCGAGCCGGAAGGAGTCGGGCACGTCCGGGTCGATCTCGAAGGCGTGGCCCAGCCCGAGCTGCCAGTCCTCGAGCCCGGCCTCCTTGGCGAAGTACTCGTTGAGGAGCTGGCTCGTGGTGACCGTGTGCGCAGCCTCGACGGCGTCGGCCGTCGTGAGGTAGTTGTCCTCACCGGTGTTGATGATGATGCCGGCGCGGGCGTGGACCTGCCGGCTGAAGCGCTGGTCGACGAACGTGCGGATCGGGTTGATGTCGCGGAAGAGGATGCCGTACATCGAGTCGTTGAGCATCATGTCGAGTCGCTCGAGGCCGGCCAGCGCCGCGATCTCGGGCATGCAGAGTCCGGAGGCGTAGTTGGTGAGCCGGATGTAACGTCCGAGCTCGCGGCTGGTCTCGTCGAGAGCGGCGCGCATGAGGCGGAAGTTCTCCTGGGTGGCGTACGTCCCGGCGAAGCCTTCGCGGGTCGCACCCTCCGGGACGAAGTCCAGCAGCGACTGCCCCGTCGAGCGGATCACCGCAATCACGTCGGCTCCCTCACGAGCGGCGTTCTGCGCCTGCGGGATGTCCTCGTAGATGTCTCCGGTCGCCACGATCAGGTAGATCCAGGGCTTGCTGGGGGCATCGCCCACCTTGGCGATCATCCGCTCCCGCTCCCGGCGCCGGGCGTCGATCCGTCGTACGCCGGCCCCGACGGCCTTGCGGGAAGCGGCACGTGCGCGGGTGGCGTCGCGGCCCTCGGGCACCCGGAACCGCACCGAGCCGGCGGACGCCTTCTGGGCCAGCGAGTCGAGGTCGTCGGCCTCGCCGCGCAGCAGGGCGTCCCAGACCGGGAGCGAGACGCCGTGCTCGAGCCCGGTGTCGGCGCGCACGCTGTCGGCGAGCCGGTTCACCCAGGGGGTGCCGTCCGGGTCGGCGCCGCCCAGACCGGCCATCCGCAGCGTGGCCCGCTCGACCGAGACCGTCGTGTGCTTCTTGGCGACCTGCACGATCGGTCGGCCGACCTTGCGCGCCAGGGCTCTCGCCTGCTTGACGTCGGCCGGGTCGAGCTCGAGCTTGCCGGTGGTGCGTGGGGTGCTCATGCGGGGTCCTCGATCGTGTGGATGGTGCGGCCGGCAGCGACCGTGCGCAGCAGGACGGGCAGGTCGGTGCCGGGACTGAGGTCGGGAAGCCCGGAGTCGGTCAGGCCGCCCGGCACGTCCCAGACGGCCAGGTCGGCACGGTAGCCGGGAGCCAGCAGCCCGCCGTCGTCGTCGTGACCGGCCAGTGCCCCTCCACGGGTGTGGGCCCGGAAGCCGAACCCGACGGGCAGTCGCTGGTCGTCGGCGTGGTGGTGCGCGGCGGCCCGGACTGCGGCCCACGCTCCGAGCGCGGTCACCGGGGAGTCCGAGCCGAAGGCCAGTCGGACGCCGGCCATCTCGAGGGACAGGAACGGGTTGGTCTCGCGCCAGCGGTCGCCCAGCCGGGCGGCGTACATCCCGTCGGGTCCTCCCCACAGCGCGTCGAACATCGGTTGCACGCTGGCGACGACGCCGAGGCGGGCCAGGACGTCGATGACGTGCGGCGACGGCATCTCGACGTGCTCCAGCCGGTGCCGGGCGGCGACCATCCGGTCGGTCCCGAGCAGCCGCTCGGCCATCTCCAGGCCGTCCCCGATGGCGTCGAGCGCGGCGTCGCCGATGCAGTGGAAGCCCGCCTGCAGTCCGGCTTCCGTGCAGGCGACGACATGGTCACGGACCTGGTCCGCGGTGACGTAGGCATGGCCGCAGGTGTCGGTGCGGTCGGTGTAGGGCGTCGAGAGGGCTGCTGTGCGCGACCCGAAGGCACCGTCGGCGACGAGGTCGCCGGCCAGGCCGGTCACGCCCAACCGTTGCGCCGTCTCGACGGCCATGAGCTCGCCCCAGTAGACGGTCGCGTGGAGACCGGTCTCCCCCGCGGCCTGCCGGACGGTCTCGATCTCGTGCTCGGGCCCGATGTGGGGAGCGGCGTTCTCGTGGAAGGCGACGATGCCCTGGGCAGCCATCGCCCGGCAGGCGCTGCGGGCTGCGGCGAGGCGTTCGTCGGGGCCGATCAGGCCCTCCAGGACCGCCCGGACGGCGTGGTGGGCGTCTCGCTCGACCCGCCCGTCCGCGGTCCAGCCCTCGAGTCCCTCGAGGCCGGGCACCAGTCCGGCCAGGGCTGGGGAGATGACCGAGGAGTGCCCGTCGACGCGGGTGAGGTAGCTGCGCCGGCCGGGCGCCGCGCGCTCGAGCTCGTCGCCCGTGGGAGGTCGGGCCTCGGGCCAGTCCGTCTCGTCCCAGCCCTGCCCGACCAGCACTCCTGCGCTCTCGTCCCGGGACGCCTGCCGGCCCAGGGCGTCGAGGGCGGCCGTGAGACTGCTGGTCCCGGTCAGGTCGAGGCCGGTCAGTGCCAGCCCGGTCCGGACGGTGTGCACGTGGCTGTCGACGAACCCGGCGGTCACCAGCGCGCCGCCGAGGTCGACCACCTCGTCGGCTCCGTCGAAGGAGGCGGCTCGCTGCTCGTCACCGACGAAGACGATCGTGTCGCCGTCGACGGCGACCGAGGTGGCTCGGGCCGCCGGGCCGCCGTCGAACACGCGACCGTTGCGGAAGAGCGTGCGGCTCACCGGGCGGCCTCCTGGGCCAGCCGGGCGTCGAAGAGTCGTCGTACACCGGGGTTGTCGCGCAGGAGCTCGAGCGCGTACGCCGCGTGGCCGGGGACGTAGCCGTTGCCGACCAGCATCGTGACGTCGGCGGCCAGCCCCTCGGCGCCGAGAGCGGCGGCGGAGAACGAGGTGGCCATGGAGAAGAAGATCACGGTGCCCTGCTCGGCGGTGGCCAGGATTGCTCCGCCCTCGCAGCCGGGGACGTCCACGCAGACGACGGTCACGTCGGCCGGCCCGCCGGCGCGCGTGACGGCGTCGCGCAGCGCGATCGGGTCGCGGGCATCGACCACGACGATCTGGTCGGCCAGGTCGGCGGTCTCGAGGAGGTCGGCCTCCGCCTGGTGCGGGACCACGCCGATGGTGCGGGCGGCACCGGCGGCACGGGCCGCGGCCAGGCTCAGGGAGCCGGACTTGCCGCCACCACCGATCACGGCGACGGTCGGTGCGTCGTAGTCACGGACCACGCGGGCGGTGAGCGCGGGGGCTCCGCAGACGTCCATCACCGACAGCGACAGGTCGGGGTCGAGGTCGTCGGGCAGGACCGCGGCGATCGAGCGGCCGAACAGCACGGCGTAGCCGTCGCAGGGCACCTGCTCACCGCGACCGTCCCAGCGGGTGAGGCCGTCCTCGATCACCAGCGGCGTCAGGCTCAGCGAGACCAGCGTGGCCACCCGGTCGCCGACGTGGAGCCCGAGCGGGGACCCCTCCCCCACCTCCTCGACGACGCCGACCAGCATGCCCCCGGATCCCGTCTCGGGGTTCTGCATCTTGCCGCGCGCGCCGACGATCTCGAGCACCTCGGCGCGCACCGCGTCGCCGTCACCGCCGTGCTTGCGCTCGAGCTGGCGGAAGGAGGCGGCGTCGAGGTTGAGCTTCTCGATGCGGATCCGGGTCTCGTCGGGCCACAGCTCACGCCGGGTGTCGAGGCGGTGCGCCGCCTGCGGCAGCACCAGGGGGCGGTCCAGCACCCGGTGCAGGCCGGTCGGATCACTCGCGGACATCGTCATGAGCGACAGTTCCTCCGTACTTCAGGATCTTTGACAGGAAATCATCCGGCGCGGCATTGGACGAACCGCACGTTCTCCTCGTACTCTGACAGAGACGAGACGCGGCACACAACTGACGCGCCGCCACGCAGCGAGCACGGGAGTCCTCATGAGCATCGAGACGGCCATCGGTCTGGAGACCGGCCAGCCCTACCCCTACCAGCGGGTCGAGCTGGTCGAGCCCGACTGGACCCGCTTTCCCGGGTGGAAGGACGTCACCACCGAGGAGTGGGCGTCGGTCCAGTGGCAGCGCGCTCACTGCATCAAGAACGTCAAGCAGCTCCGTGAGCTGATGGGCGACCTGATCGACGACCGGTTCTACGCCGATCTCGAGCGCGACCAGTCCGAGCGGGCCACGATGTCGATGCTCGTGCCGCCGCAGATGATGAACACGATGGCGCCGCAGTCGACGCCGGCCGGTGCCGGCTCCATGACCGACGCGTTCTACGCCGACCCGATCCGCCACTACATGA
The DNA here is from genome assembly GCA_963834235.1 of uncultured Actinomycetota bacterium. GTDB lineage: Bacteria > Actinomycetota > Actinomycetes > Propionibacteriales > Nocardioidaceae > Nocardioides. The sequence continues at coordinate 1,263,604 of CAWIAS010000003.1, read as the reverse complement.
TCCCGGTGTTCAGCGACCGTCGTACCGACTGGTCCTCCCACCCGCACGCGACCCGGGACTCGCTGCACGAGCACGACATGTGGGTCGCCGAGGGCCTCACCCACCGCTACCCCACCAAGGTCCTGGCCGAGCTGCTTCCGACCTGCCCCCAGTACTGCGGGCACTGCACCCGGATGGACCTGGTCGGCAACTCGACGCCGGTCATCGACAAGCTGAAGTTCACCACGAAGCCCAACGACCGGATCAGCGACATGATCGACTACCTCCGCCGCACGCCGTCCGTGCGCGACGTCGTGGTCTCCGGCGGTGATGTCGCCAACATGCCGTGGGCCCGGCTCGAGGACTTCCTCACGCGGGTGCTCGAGGTCGACAACATCCGGGACATCCGCCTCGCCACCAAGGCCCTGATCGGACTCCCGCAGCACTGGCTCCAGGACGACGTGCGCGCCGGGATGGAGCGGGTGGCGACGATTGCCCGGGAGCGAGGGGTGTCGATCGCCATCCACACGCACACCAACCACGCCAACTCCGTCACGCCGCTGGTCGCCGAGGCGACCCGGGCGATGCTCGACACGGGCATCCGCGACGTGCGCAACCAGGGCGTGCTGCTCAACGGCGTCAACGCCGACCCGCACGCGCTGCTGGACCTCTGCTTCGCGCTGCTCGATGGTGCGCAGATCATGCCGTACTACTTCTACATGTGCGACATGATCCCGTACTCCGAGCACTGGCGGGTCTCCGTCGCCGACGCCCAGCGTCTGCAGCACCACATCATGGGCTACCTCCCGGGTTTCGCGACGCCCCGCATCGTGTGTGACGTGCCGTTCGTCGGGAAGCGCTGGGTCCACCAGCTCGCCGACTACGACATCGAGCGCGGCATCTCCTACTGGACCAAGAACTACCGCACGTCCATCGAGGCCACCGCCGATGACGCTCTGTCGCGCACCTACGAGTACTACGACCCGATCCACACCCTTCCCGAGGCCGGTCAGCAGTGGTGGGCCGAGCACGGCAACCTGGACGAGTCCGCACTGAAGGCGGCCGAGGTCGCCGAGGCCTCCCGCCGGATGGCTGCCCTCCAGGCCTACTGAGGTTCTGCGTAGCGATCCCCGGTCAGCCGGGGATCGCTGCACTTGTCAGGCACTGCACTGGCCGACAAGTGCACCAAGTGCCTGTGGCGTGGGGCTGAAGTGTCGATCGGACCGGTTATCCACAGCATCGCGAGGCCTCGGATCAGGGTGGGTCGGATCGGGGAAGAACCCTGGCATGAGCGAACTCACCCCGGTCGACACCGCAGCCTCTGTCTTTCTTCGCAGTGAGGCGCTCGCCGCCGGCTATCGAGAACGCGAAATCGCTCAGCTCGTCAGGACTCGCGAGTGGCACCGCGTGCGGCGCGGCGCCTACGTGTCGACCGGGGTCTGGGATCAGGCCAACGAAGGACAACGACACACGCTCTTGGCCACGGCGGTTCTCAAGCAGTCGCGCACCGAGCTCGTGCTCAGCCACGTCTCGGCGCTCGCACCGTACGGCGCTCCGCTGTGGAACCTGCCGCTCGACGTTGTGGATGTGACTCGGCGTGACCAGCGCGCCGGACGGCGTGAAGCAGGCGTACGACAGCACCGGGGGCTCCTGCTTCCGGGCGACGTCAGGGTGTGGGAGGGCCTGGAGCTGACACATCCCACGCGCACCGGGCTCGACATCACGACGGTCGCCGACGTCGAGACGAGTCTCTGCGTCGTCAATCACCTGTTGCACTCCGGCCTGACGACCTTGGTTGACATGGCGCGGAGATACGAGTCGATGAGCAGCAATCCGCACACGCTCAAGACCGATCTGGTCCTCCGGTTGGCGGATCCCCGCATCGAGTCTGTCGGAGAGTCCCGCACCTTCTTCATGTGTTGGCACCACGGGCTGCCGGCGCCGGTGCCGCAGTACGTCGTCAGGGACCCAGCAGGTCGTGAGGCGGCGAGGCTGGACTTCGCCTGGCCTGAGTACGGCGTGTGGCTGGAGTTCGACGGGAAGGAGAAGTACACGAAGTTCCTCCGCGACGGGGAGACTACGACAGAGGCCGTCCTCCGCGAGAAGAGGCGCGAGGACAGGGTCCGGGAGCTGACCGGCTGGCGTTGCATCCGGATCACCTGGGCTGACCTGATGAATCCCGCGCGCACCATCGCAAGGATTCGTGCACTCCTCGCCGCTTGCTCACGGGCCTCCTGAGTCACATGCGCTGGTCACTTCGTGCACTTGTCGGCCGTTGCACTGCCTGACAAGCGCGGCGATCCCCGGCTGGCCGGGGATCGCAACCGGGCGTCACCAGGGCGAGAGGAGGGGGTACGGCTCCTGGGGTCGCGCTGCGGTGGGTGCCCCGGCGGTGAAGCCGGTACGGCGGCCGGTGCGGTTGCCGTAGGCGTCGCCGACCGAGCGGGACGGGACGATCACCCGCTCACCTGACGACGCCGGCAGGGTGAAGACTCCGCGGCGGGACGGGGTCACGGTGACGGACTCCCCCGAGACCAGCACCGTCACGGCGGCCCCGACGGCGACCTGAGGCCGCCACGTGAGGTCGAGGTACGGGTCGGGCTGTGGGTAGGCCAGCGTGAAGGATGCCCGCCCCTTCGGAGCCCGCACCGGCTCCACCGTGAGCAGCGACCCCCGCTCGACGGGGAACCCCGCCGACGCGAGTCGGTACTGCTTGGCCGTCACCACGAAGCGGTAACGACCCGGGACGGTGTCGAGCGGGACCTCCCAGTGCGTCGTGTAGCGACCCTCGTTGGCCTCCACGGCGTAGCGCGGCCCCAGGGGCACCTGCTCGTTGCCGGCGACCCGCCACTCGATGGTCGTGCCGAGGTCGTCGTGCATCCGTCGCCACCCACCGTCGACGCGGCGCTGCACGCTGACGAACGCCCGGTCGAGCGGACGGTCGGTGCCCCGGGCGCCGCCGCGCCACGAGAACGCTGCCCGCCCCAGCCTGGCGACCGCGGTCGGCTGGTCCAGGACCTCGCCCCGCTCGGCGCCGTCGGGGAACGGCGTGGGGTCGGGCTCCAGGCCGTTGGTGGGGTCGAAGGCGTACGGCGCAGGGGCCGGCCGGTCCTCGGCCATCGACGCCGCGAGCAGCCCGGTCTGTTCGACGAGCAGGTTGGCGCTGTACTTGCCGAAGTTGGTCTGGCCGCCCTCGTAGGCCTGCCAGGCGTACTCCTCGGGGGTCGTGAAGTATCCCTGGTACTCGTTGGCGAGCCCGCTGATCGCCACCGACCGCACGCCGGTGCCGGCCAGGGCGGTGGCGACCGCATCCTTCAGCCGGCGCCCGACCTCGGTCGTCACCTCGCCGGGGTTGGAGACGACGACGCCGTCGCCGACGCGCACCAGTGCGAGCGGCGCACCTTCCGGGATCGGCACGCCCTGCGGCTCGAGCTGGATCTTGTTCCCCTGCGGTCCGGCCTCCACCGGGAGCCGGTGGCCCTCGAACACGACGCCGGTGTTCTCGTGCAGCTGGCCGCGGTGCTCGTCGGAGCCACTCAGCAGCGGCAGCCCGGGCACCGCCTTGTCGTCGACCCGGCCACCCTCGGTCTCCTGGCCGCAGAAGCAGAAGCGGGTCCAGCGGAGGTCCAGCTCGGGGGTGGAGGACAGCCGCTCGCCGGCTTCCGCCCATGCCCCCATCATCGCGGCCGCCTCCACGCGTCCGACGTACTCCGCGGCAGCGGGTCCGGTGCGGTCCAGGGCGGACGACGTGTCGCCCTCGTCGGCGTTGGAGAAGGCAGTGACCACGTCCTGCCCCGGCGGCGCACCGCCGGCACGTCGCAGGGCGTCCTCGGTGGTCAGCATGGCGGCGCCGAGGTGGTCGCCGTTGTAGCTCTCGGCGCGCGACCCGAGCGTCACCGTGCCGTGGTTGGCGAACGTCGACCACATCCCGACCGGGACGAGGCGTCCGTCGAGCAGCTTGTCGACCCGCAGCACGTCGAGGTCGGGGTCGATGGTGCTGGCGACCCCGTTCGGGCTCTCGGCCGCACTCCCCTCGCCCAGCTCGCGTTCGATGCCGAAGTTGGCCAGGTGGGCCTCGATGGAACGGTTCTCGGTGAGCCCGACGGGGATCTCGGTGTGCCCCCAGGCCGCGGCCCCGGGTCCGAGATCGTCGTCGGCGCGCTCGATGGCGGTGGCGATCTGCCGCGCCAGGAATGCATAGAGCTGGGGATCTGGCTGGACGCTGAACTGGGTGGGGGTCGGGACGTTCGGGAAGGTGATGTCGTACGCCGCGAAGGGGAAGTACTGCCCGGGTGCACTGTGGGTGTGGGTGCCCGCCACGACCATCGACTGTTCGTCGATGCCTCGGCCCTCCAGCTGCTTGGCTGCCTCGGTGAGCAACCCGCCCGCCACGCAGCACAGCTCGGTGACGACGAGCGCCACCTTGGTGTCGCCTCGCTCCAGGACGATCGCCCGGGCCTGCAACCGGGTGTGCTGGCCCTTCGCGCGGGCATCGGAGCGCACGTTGCCCATCGTGAAGTAGCCGGTCGGCGGCGTGATGTCGGCCCGGCCGACGCCGACCCGCAGGGTGGGTCCGGCGGCTGCCCCGTCTGCTCTGGCGAGCCCGGTGCCGGGACCCGTGAGCGGCGCGACGAGTGCTGCGGTGAGGGCCGCGAGCGCGGCCATCACCAGGGCGAGAGCGCGGGAGGGCATGCCCGGGCCAACGAGGTGCCCGCCCCCGGGGTTATGCCCGGATCAGGTGACGGGACGGTTCTCGTACGGGGTGGACAGCACGATCGTGGTGCGCGTGGAGACGTTGGCGTCGGCCCGGATCCTGGCCAGCAGGTCCTCGAGGTCGGTGGGCGTGGATACCCGCACCTTGAGGATGTAGGACTCGTCGCCGGCCACCGACCAGCAGGACTCGATCTCGCCGATGTCGCGCAGCCGCTCGGGCGAGTCGTCCGGCTCCGACGGGTCGATCGGCCGGATGGAGATGAAGGCCGTCAGCGGCAGTCCGATCTCGGCATGGTCGACGGTGGCGTGGTAGCCGGTGATCAGGCCGCGCTGCTCGAGCCGCTTGACCCGCTGGTGGATGGCCGAGGTCGAGAGCCCGGTGGCCTTGCCGAGATCGGTGAACGACATCCGCCCGTCGGCCGCGAGCAGCTCGAGGATCCGGCGGTCGGTCGTTTCGAGGTCAGACTGGGTCACGCGGCACAGGGTAGCGGTCGCCGCATGGCAGGATGCGCGACGTGACTGAGCGCCTGATGCTGCTGGACACCGCCTCGATGTACTTCCGGGCCTTCTACGGGGTTCCGGAGATCAAGGCACCCAACGGCACGCCGGTCAACGCCGTACGCGGCCTGCTCGACTTCATCTCCCGGCTGGTCGGTCAGTACCAGCCCACCCACCTGGTCTGCTGCTGGGACAACGACTGGCGGCCGCAGTGGCGGGTCGACCTCCTGCCGTCCTACAAGGCGCACCGGGTCGAGGCTCCCGTGGCGGGACCGAGGCCCGACATCGAGGAGGTCCCCGACCCTCTCGAGGTGCAGATCCCGATCATCCAGGCGGTGCTTGCCGCGTTCGGGATCACGGTGGTCGGCGCCGACGGCTATGAGGCCGACGACGTGATCGGCACCCTCGCCACCGGTGCTCCCATGCCGGTCGACATCGTCACCGGCGACCGGGACCTGTTCCAGCTCGTCGACGACGAGGCCGGCGTCCGGGTGCTCTACATCGCCCGCGGGGTCGGCAACCACGAACGGGTCACCAACGACTGGGTGCGGGACAAGTACGCCATCGAGGCCCACCAGTACGCCGACTTCTCCACCCTGCGCGGCGACGCCTCCGACGGGCTCCCCGGGGTTGCCGGCGTCGGCGAGAAGACCGCGGCCACCCTGCTCGCCCGCTTCGGTGACATACCCGGGATCGTCGCCGCAGCACAGGACCCGGACGCCGACATGGGGCCGGGACCGCGCGGCAAGGTCAAGGCTGCTCTCGACTACCTCGAGGTCGCCCCGAAGGTCGTCGCCGTCACCCGCGACATCGACCTCGGAGGACCTGACACGGCGCTCCCCCGCTCACCGGTCGACCCGGAGATGCTCGCTGCGCTCAGTGCCGAGTTCGGCCTCGACAGCCCGGTCGAACGTCTCATCGAGACGCTGGCCGCCGAGCGGGTGTGACCACACCGGTCGTAGCGTGTCCGGCATGACCAACAAGACAGCCGTCGTCGGCGGCAACGGACAGGTGGCCCGACACCTCCATCCTCTTCTCGTGGCAGCGGACCGTGTCCCGGTGGCCCTGGTGCGCAGTGAGGACCAGCGGGCCGACCTGGAGAAGCTGGGTGCCGAGGTGCGCCTGCTCGACATCGAACAGGCGTCCGGAGAGGAGTTCGGCCAGGCCTTCGCCGGCTGCGACAGTGTGGTCTTCGCAGCGGGTGGCGGTCCGGACGGCAAGATCGAGCGCAAGCGCACGGTCGACCTCGAGGGTGCACTGAAGTCCATCCAGGGAGCACAGGCTGCCGGGATCACGCGGCTGGTGCAGGTGTCCGCCATCGGCGTCGACGATCCGTTGCCGGAGGACGTCGAGCCGGTCTGGAGGGCCTACGTCGAGGCGAAGCGTCAGGCCGACGAAGCCCTGCGGGCGAGCGGGCTCGCCTGGACGATCATCCGCCCGGGCGGTCTGACCGACGACCCGGCCACCGACCGGGTGACGTTGGGGACCGACGTGCCCGCGGGGCAGGTGACCCGGGCCGACGTCGCCGCCGTGGTGGCTGCCGTGCTCGACGACGACAGGACGCACCGCAAGCAGTGGACCCTGGTGGGTGGCAGCCTGACGGTCGACGAGTCGATCCAGCACGCCGTGCGCTCGGACTGACTCAGCGGATCATCTCGGCGACGGCGAGGCGCGCCGACGACGGGCAGCCCTTGGTGAACCCGTAGAACGGTCCGAAGTCGCGGGTCGAGGCGAAGCCGGTGACGTACAGACCGTCCAGCGTGGTCTCGAACCCCTCCGACAGGTCCGGGAAGCCGTCGGTCATCGCGACCGAGTCCAGGACGCCGGCGAGGTAGGGCACCCGGGTCAGATCCGCCGCGTAGCCCGACGCGAACACCACGTGGTCGGCGACCAGCCTGCTCCCGTCGGAGAGGCCGAGAACCACGTTGCTCTCCCCCGGGGCCACACCCACGACCTCGCACCGGGGGTGGCTGGTGACCACCGACCGGGGCAGTCTCGGCACCAGCCAGTGCTCCAGGGTCAGCCGCCCGACCTGCCAGAACTTCATGGCCACCGACTGCTGCTCCTCGGCCGACAACCCGCGCCACCATCCGCGGTGGGCCAGCGTCTGGTCGACGTAGTCGTCGACGAACGCCCAGCTCACCTTGGCGAAGTCAGGGGTGTCGTGGCGGTGCACGACGTCCACGCTGGCCGCGCCGTGGTCGCACAGGAGCGCGGCCCATTCGTAGGCGCTCTGGCGGCCGCCGACGATGACAACCCGACCGCCCGCCAGGTCGTCGAAGGCGACCAGGTCTGCCGTGTGTGACCTCCGCTCCGCCGGAACGTCGTCGTACCAGCCCGGAAGGTTCACGAAGTGCCGGATGCCGGGCGCGGCGAGCACCTTGTCCGCGACGATCGAGGAGCCGTCCTCCAGGGTCGCCTCGAAGGTGTCCTCCGACTTGGCCAGCGAGGCGACGAGGCGCTCGTCGACGTCGAACCCCTTCTGCTCGCGGAACCACTCGGTGTGGTCGAGGAAGACTCCGATCGGGATCGGGTCGTGGTCGGCCGGGTCCAGGCGACGGTCCTCGAAGAACGCCTCGAACGTGTGCTCCCCGCTGCCGTCCAGGTGCCAGTCCGGGCCGGACCGGAGATACATCTCGGTGGGCATCTGATCCCGCCAGAAGGACATCGGGTGGCCCACGACGTGGGTGTCGATGCCTCGGTCACGGGCGTGGGCCGCCGCTGAGTACGCGTAGGGTCCAGCGCCGATGACGAGCAGGTCGGTGCGGGTCATCGGCCCATCATGACCCGATATCACTCGGAGAGAGACGAATACGCCACCACGCCACGGCGTAGCCGCCGGACCACGTCGCGGGCGGTCGCGCGCAGCGGAGTGTCACCGGCCGCGTCGGCGATCTGCCCCGCCAGGTCGAGCAGCTGCTTCATCCACCGGACGAAGTCGCCGGCCGCGAGGTCGGTCGCGTCCAGCACCGAGTCGAGGTCATCGCCCTCCGCCCACCGATAGGCCGCCCAGGCGAACCCGAGGTCGGGCTCGCGCAGGTAGTCGAGCTTGTGCTCCTTCTCGAGCGCGTCGAGCTCAGCCCACAGTCGCACCATCTCGGCGAGGGCCGGCTTGATCGGCCCGCCCGGCAGCCGTGGCGAGCTCGCGTCGTCGGCGCGCCTGGCCTCGAAGACCAGGATGGACAACGCGGCCGCGAGCCCGGAGGCATCGAGGTCCTCCCAGAGGCCGTGCCGCAGTGACTCGGCGGCCAGCAGATCGACGTCGGAGTAGATCCGCTGGAGATGCCGCCCGCGCTCGGTGACGGTGTCGCCGTCGAGGTAGTCCAGGGCGGTCAGGACCTCACACACGCGGTCGAACTGGCGGGCGACGGTGTTGGTGCGTTGCTCGACCCGCCGCCGCAGCGTCTTGGCGTCGCGGTCCAGCTTGAACCATCGCTCCGACCACCGGGCGTGTTCCTCGCGATCCGGGCACCCGTGACAGGGGTGTGCCTTGAGCTCGTTCCGCAGGCGGGTGACCTCGCGCTCGGTGCCCTCGTCGAACTCCGCCTTGCGCGAGGACGGCGGCGGTGAGCTGAGCTGGTGGGTGCGGGAGCGAAGCGCCGTGGCCAGGTCACGCCGCATCTGCGGGTTGCGGCCGTTGAAGTTCTTCGGCACCTTGAGCCGGGTCACCGCCGCCACCGGTGTGGGGAAGTCGAGGATCGCCAGCCGTCGGGCCTGCCGCTCGGCGGTCACGACGTAGGGCCGCGGCTCGTGGCCGGACAGCCCAGGGTCGACGACCACCGCAAAGCCCGCGAACTTGCCTCCCGGCACCTCGATCACGTCGCCGGGCTTCAGCTTCGACAACGAGGTCAGGACCTCGTCGCGCCGGTCCTGTCGGCGTGCGCGCGATGCGTTCTTCTCGACGTCGCTGATCCGGCGCCGCAGCTCGGCGTACTCCATGAAGTCGCCGAGGTGGCAGGCTGCGGCCTCGCGGTAGCCGCCGAGCGCGTCCTCGCTCTTGCGGAGCTGGCGAGCCAGCCCGACCACGGCCTTGTCGGCCTGGAACTGCGCGAACGACTGCTCCAGCAGCTTGCGGGAGGTGTCCCGACCGAACTGGTGCACGAGGTTGACCGCCATGTTGTACGACGGCCGGAACGACGAGCGGAGAGGGTACGTCCGCGTCGACGCGAGCCCCGCCAGCTCCCGGGGATCCATGCCCGGCTGCCACAGCACGACCCCGTGCCCCTCCGTGTCGAGCCCGCGGCGCCCGGCCCGGCCCGTGAGCTGGGTGTACTCGCCGGGAGTGATGTCGGCGTGGGTCTCGCCGTTCCACTTGCTCAGCTTCTCGATCACGACCGTGCGCGCCGGCATGTTGATGCCCAGGGCCAGGGTCTCGGTCGCGAAGACCACCTTGCACAGTCCGCGCACGTAGAGCTTCTCCACGCACTCCTTGAACGCGGGCAGCATGCCGGCGTGGTGGGCCGCGACACCGCGGGTCAGTCCGTCGAGGAAGTCGTGGTAGCCGAGGACGTGCAGATCCTCGTCCGGCAGGTGGCGACAGCTGCCCTCGACGAAGGCGAAGATCTCGTCGCGCTCCTGGGGCGTGGTGAGGCGGATCCCCGCGCTCAGGCACTGGGTGACCGCCGCGTCACAGCCGACCCGGCTGAACACGAAGACGATCCCCGGGAGCAGCCCCTCGCGATCGAGCCGGTCGATCACGTCGACCCGGCTGGGGATCCACACGCGGCGCCCGTTGCCGACCGCTCGAGGATTCTTCGACGAGCCGGGCTTGCCCTTGCGTGGCGAGCGTCGGTCGCGCATCAGCCTGCTGCTCGCCCAGTCGTCGCGGGCGATCTTGACCAGCTCGTTGTTGACCGGGCGCGCCCTCCTTGACGAACCCTGCGGAGGCGTCGACGTCGGAGTCCGCGAAGAGGTCGAGCAGCCGCTTGCCGACCATCACGTGCTGGTAGAGCGGGACCGGTCGTCGCTCCTCGACGATGGTGGTCGTGTCGCCACGGACCGTCTCGAGCCACTCGCCGAACTCCTCGGCGTTGGACACGGTGGCCGACAGCGAGATCAGCGACACGGACTCGGGCAGGTGGATGATGATCTCCTCCCACACGGCGCCGCGGTCCCGGTCGGCGAGGTAGTGAACCTCGTCCATCACGACGAACCCGAGACCGAGGAGCGTGCGCGACCCGGCGTACAGCATGTTGCGCAGCACCTCGGTGGTCATCACGACCACCGGCGCCTCGCCGTTGACGGTGTTGTCGCCGGTCAGGAGTCCGACCTGATCCTCGCCGTAGCGGGCGACGAGGTCGTTGTACTTCTGGTTGGAGAGCGCCTTGATCGGGGTCGTGTAGAAGCACTTGCGCCCCGTGGCCAGCGCGAGGTGGATGGCGAACTCGCCCACGATGGTCTTGCCCGAGCCGGTGGGTGCGGCCACCAGTACGCCGCGACCGTCCTCGATCTCGCGGCAGGCGCGCACCTGGAAGTCGTCCAGGGCGAAGTCGTAGTGTCCGGCGAAGTCCACCAGGACAGGATGGTCCCGGTTGCTGCGGTAGTCGGCGTAGCGCTCGGCCGGGGTGCGGTCGGTGTCAGGCAAGGACGCTCAGCGCTCCCGGTGCGCACTCGATGGTCAGCGGCAGCGCCCCGAAGCGCTCGCCGTCGGCGTACGACACGATCCCGGGTGCCGCGACCGTCACCGTCCGCACGAGATGGTGTTCGTACTGGGGGTGCGTGGTGTGGGTCCCCTTGAACAGCTTGGGATAGGTCTTGATCAGGTTCGCCTTGCTCATCGGCTTGATGATCACCACGTCGAGCAGGCCGTCATCGAGCACGGCCCCCTCCGTGATCCGGAGCCCACCGCCGAACGAGGGGCCGTTGCCGACGGCCACGAGCATCGCGTCGAGACGCCGGGTCTCCCCGTCGAGCTCGATGGTGTACGGCAGCGGCTCGAAGACCCTCAGCTCGGCGAGCGTGGCCAGGTTGTAGCGCATCTGCCCCTTCGGCCAGGTCATCCGGTTGGCGCGCTCGTTGACGATCGCGTCGAAGCCGGCGGCCAGCACGGTGATGAAGTACTTCGTGCCGCTCCGGGCCAGGTCGATCGTGCGCGGCTCGAAGGCGATCACCCGATCGGCGGCGGCGAGCGGGTCCTTGCGCGGCAGGTCGAAGTAGCGGGCGACGTCGTTGCCGGTGCCGGCCGGGATGATGCCGAGCGGGATGCCGGTGGTGGCGACGGCCTGGGCTCCCAGGTGCGCCATCCCGTCTCCCCCGCAGACGACGAGCGCGTCCACACCGTCGGCGACGCACTGGCGGGCGAGGTCGAGCGCCTCGTCGACGTCACGCCCTTCGAGGTTGCGGACGACAAGTCCCGCGTCCCGGAGCCGGGTGCAGGACCACGTCACGGGCCCGGGCACCCTTGCCCTTGCCCGAGGTCGGGTTCGTCAGGAGCGCGATCTCGCGAGCGTTGCCAGCCACAACCAGACCCTAGCGGCCGGAGCCTTCCCACCGGGGACGGTCGGCACCGACGCCCAGCCGCGCGGCGTAGTGCTCGGGCGCGGCACCCACGGCCTTGGCGAGGCGACCGAGGGCATCGAGGACCCGATCGGCGGTGAACGATCTGCCGGGGACGGCGAGCGTGAGTCGTCCGTCTCGCTCGACCAGCAGGATCTGGCCGTGCCGCCAGGCCAGATGGGCACGGGTCCGGACGTCGTCGGTCGCCACCGGGGCTGGGTGCGCCTCGTCGACCGCCAGCAGGTCGCACGCGACGTCGCCGGTGGCCCGGCCCGGTCAGCAGGCCGGTCACCAGGTGGGAGTCCCTGACCCCGCTCCCGGAGGCCCAGGTGACGCTCGCCCTCCCCCAGCCAGTCGGGGAGGTCGAAGGGGTCGACGTCGTTCACAGGGGGGACGCCTCGTCGTCGGCGAGCGCCTTGAGCTCCTCGCGTTCGCGCTTGCGGCGGTCGAGGATCCGCGCGATCACCTCGGAGATGCCGAAGAGCAGGACCATGGGGATCGCGAGGAAGAGCATCGTGAAGGGGTCCGTCGACGGCGTGGCCACGGCGGCGAAGATGAAGATGCCGATCACGATCCACGGCCGGTGCGCGCCGAGCGCCGCCCCCGACAGCACGCCCGAGAGGTTCAGCAGGATCACGAAGACCGGGATCTCGAAGGCGATGCCGAAGACCAGCAGCGTGCGGATCAGGAAGGTGAGGTAGTCACCGAACTCCACCAGGTTGGTGAGGTCTGCCGGGGTCAGCCCGATCAGGATCTCGAGACCCTTCGGCAGGGTGAGGTAGCCCAGCGCGACGCCCGCGAGGAAGAGCGGCCCGGCGATGGCGGCGAAGACCCGGCTCCACTTCCGCTCCTTCGCGTGGAGGCCGGGCAGGATGAACGCCCAGATCTGGTAGAGCCACAACGGGCTGGTCAGGATCACCGAGACCAGGCCGCAGAGCTTGAGATAGAGCATCAGCGGACCCCCGGCGCCCGCGATCGTCGCCTCGGTGTTGACGGACTCCCCCAGCGCCGACTGGGCGTCCTCGTAGGGGCCAAGGACCAGCTGGAAGATCTCGTCGAAGAAGAACAACGAGACCACGAGGCCCACGGTGATCACGACCGCGATCTTCAGGATCCGGGCGCGCAGCTCCCGCAGGTGGTCCGAGAGAGCCATCCGTCCGTCGGCACCGACGGGGTGGTGAGGAGTTCCGGAGAAGAGTCCGAGTATGCCGCGGAGAGACACCGGGTCGGGGGTCGTCGTCGCGCTCAGCTGGTGGTGCCGTCGCGCTGCTCGTGGACGATCGGCTCATCGGTCACGGGGTCCGTGGTGACCTTGCGGGCCTCGATCTCCCTCTCCTCCGTGGTCTTCACGTCGTCGTCGACATCGTCGTCGTCGATCAGACCCTTGGTCTCGGCCTTGAAGATGCGCAGGGCACGCCCGGTGCCTCGCGCCAGCTCGGGAAGCTTCTTCGCCCCGAAGAGCAGCACGATCACAAGAACGACGAGTACGAGTTCCCAGCCACCGGGGACTGCGATGAGCGGATTCATCTGGACTTCCTCACGTTGTGCTGTCGGTCACTGATCATCGTACGTCGCGATCGTCGTACAACCTGAGTGCGTCCCGTGCGGCGTCCATGAAGGTGGACGTGAACTCACCGGGCCCGACGACCTGGGCGTGGGGAGCGAGCCGGAGCAGCAGGCGGCGCAGCCACCGGCCGTCGCCCACCAGCAGGTCGACCTCGAGGTCACCGTCGGGCAGGCGTCGCACCGCCTCCACCGGGTGGTACTCGACCACCCAGTGGGCGGGGGGCGCCAGCCGCACGGTGGCGACGGTGGTGTCGGCGGAGCGTTGGAAGAGCCCGTCGGCGAGGTCACGCGGCGCCTCGGGAGCCGATTCGATGGACGTGCTCCAGCAGCTCGGCATCGAAGATCCGGTCCAGCCGGAAGAGCCGAGGAGCCTCGGCGCTGTGGCAGTAGGCGTCGAGGTAGTCGTGAGCGTGCGCACGGACCACGCCACGCGGGTCGACCACCCGGTCGGACCGCTCGTCGCGCGAGGGGACGTAGTAGGTCAGCCGCACCTGGCGCTGGTCGGCGACAGCGCGGTCGAGCAAGGGCCGGAACCTGCTGCCGTCGTCGACCACGGGGTCGGCCCCCGGGTCGACCCGCGGGTCGGCGCGACCCTGGGCGGCTGCCTCGAGCTTGGCCAGGGTCCGATCGACCACCTCGCGGGTGGTGTCGGTGGCCCCGTTGCGCAGCGCCCGCAACGCGACGATGACCGCGGTCGCCTCCGTCGCAGAGAGGTGGAGCGGGCGGGCCAGGTAGTCGACGTTCGACACCCTGATCACGCCGTCCCCCTCCGGCCCCTCGAGCGCTTCGAGGTCGACGTCGACGAGGTCGTCGGGGTACCCGCCCGGCAGCCCGCACATGAACAGCACCTTCAGGTCGCTCACCAGCTGCTCGGGGGTGACCTCCAGGGCGGCCGCGGCCTCCTCGACGCGCACGGACCCGCGGGCATGGAGGTAGGGGACGAGGCGCAGCAGGCGGCCCACCTGGGCCTTGGCCCCGCCGGACGCGACGGAGCTGCTCATCCGAGCCCCCGCTCGACAACGGCGCGGAGGCGGCTCACCACGGCCTCGCGCAGGGCCGGCGGAGCCTCGACGCAGACGTCCGCACCGTAGGTCAGCAGCTCGTCGGCGAGGTCCATGCCGCCCCGGTCCAGCCGGAGCCGGTCCCAGCCGGTGATCGTGTCCGGGCCGGTCACCCCGTGGTCGACGTGGTCGGCGCTGCGACGGAGGCCGAGACCGGCGTGATCACGGACCAGCACCGTCACCGGCTCGGTCACCGGCGCCGGTGCGAGTCGACGGGCCATCTCGTGGATGCTGACGCCGACCGGGATGTCGTAGGAGCCGGGCTCCCCCGTCCTGCGGGCCACACCCTGGACCCGGGAGAGGCGGAAGATCCGCTCCTCGCCCCGGTCGGTGTCGAGCCCGACGGCGTACCAGCGGCCCGAGTAGCGGACGACGCCCCACGGCTGGAGGTGACGCGTGGTGGGCTCGGGCTGGGCCGGACGGAGGTAGTCGAACTCGACCGGTGTCCGGTCCTGGGTGGCCTCCCAGAACACGTCGAACGACGGCTCGTCGGCCGTCAGCCGCGGTTGCGCGATGTCGAGGGCCGAGACGTCGACCGGGAGTCCGAACGCGGTCAGCTTGCGCACCGCCTCCGTCGTGGCCTCGGCCAGCCGGGCGTGCTCCCACACGCGCGTGGCGAGGGCGATCACGGCTGCCTCGTCTCCCGTCAGCTCGATCTCCGGCAGCTGGAACTCGTCGGGGCGGATCCGGTAGCCCGGCTCGTCACCGAAGTAGGCGTCCATGTTGCCGACCTCGATGGGCACGCCGAGACTGCGCAGGTCGTCCTTGTCGCGCTCGAACATCTTCTCGAAGGCCTCCACCCCCGAGTCGGGGTAGAGGATCGAGCGGATCCGGTCCTTGGAGACGAAGTGCCGCTGGACGAGCAGCATGATGAGCAGGTTGAGCAGGCGCTCGCTCTTGTCCGCCACCACGCTGCGCTCCCGTCCGGTCCGCGGCCTACTTCGCGGAGATGATGTCGACCACGAAGTAGAGCGTGCTGTCGGCCGGGATGTTGGCCTGGTCCTGCGAGCCGTACCCCAGGTCCGGGGGGATCGACAGGAGGACCCGGCTGCCGACCTTGAGTCCGGAGAGTCCGTAGGTCCAGCCCTCGACGACGCCGGTGAGCGAGAACTCCGCCGGCTCCTTGCTGAAGCTCTCGTCGAACGGCTTCTTGGCGCCGTAGACCATGCCGAGGTAGTCGGCCGTGATCGTCGAGTCGGTGGTGAGGACCTCGCCGTCGCCCTCCTCGAGGACGGTCCGGAGGAGGTCGCCGTCGGCGTCCGGCTCGGACAGTCCCTCGAAGTCGAGGGCCGTCGGCTCACCCTTCTTCTCCACCAGCGTGGGCATCTTCGACTGGGGCACGTCCGTGGGCTTGGGCTCCTCGTACATCTCCATGAGGTCGACGATCACGAGGATGCTGTCCTTGTTGCCGATGCCGAGCTGAGGGTTCCCCTGCTCGCCGAAGGCAGTCTCGGCGGGAGCCGCCACCGCGACCCGCGATCCGATGGTGCGTCCCTCGAGGCCCTCGATGAAGACCTCGCTCAGCGTCTCCTCGTCGACGGTCAGCGTCTCCGGTCCGCCGGCCTCGTAGGAGCTGAAGGCCTGCTCCTGGGAGAAGCCGTTGCCGATCCAGATGTGCGCGACGACCTTGTCGCCGCTGGCGACCTCGTCGCCCTCGCCCTCGCTCAGGACCTCGGACGTGGTCTCGTCGGCCTCGAAGTCACCGTCCCAGGTGACCTCCGGCGCCGCGCCCTGCTCGCCACTGATGGTGACCGTGGACAGCGGGTCCGTCGAGGAGGTGGGGCTACTGCCGCCGTCGCCTTCGTCGTCGCCGCAGGACGACAGGCCGAGGGCCAGCACGAGAGGGAGCAGGAGCGGGAGGACACGGGTGCGTCGACGCACGGTTTCACCTTCAGACGATCGGGTTTTCCGGACAGCAGCGGTCACCCTATCCGGCGAGCCTGAGAGTTCACGGCACCGGTCCACACCCGGGGTGGACGGGTCACATGCCGTCGATCAGGCGCTGCACCCGCTCGTCGTGGGCGCGGAAGGGGTCCTTGCACAGGACCGTCCGCTGCGCCTGGTCGTTCAGCTTGAGGTGGACCCAGTCGACGGTGAAGTCGCGGCGACGCTCCTGTGCCTTGCGAATGAACTCGCCGCGCAGACGGGCCCGCGTCGTCTGAGGAGGCACGGACTTGGCCTCGAAGATCTTGAGGTCGGTGCTGACCCGCGCGACTGCCCCGCGCTTCTCCAGGAGGTAGTAGAGCCCACGACCGCGGTGGATGTCGTGGTAGGCCAGGTCGAGCTGGGCGATCCGCGGGTGGCCGAGCGGCAGGCCGTGCTTGGCGCGGTACCGGTCGATCAGCTTCCACTTGATCACCCAGTCGATCTCCCGGTCCACCAGGCCGAGGTCATCGGACTCCACGGCCTTGAGCCCCCGCTCCCAGAGGTCAAGGGCCCGCTCGATGACCGGCGTACTGATCTGCCGGCGATCGACGAAGTCGCGGGCCTTGGAGAGATATTCGCCCTGGATCTCCAGCGCGCTGGCCTCACGGCCGTTGGCGAGCCGGATCTTGCGGCGACCGGTGACGTCGTGGGAGATCTCGCGGATGGCCCGGATCGGGTTCTCCATCGTGAGGTCGCGCATCACCACGCCCTCCTCGATCATCCGCAGGACCAGGTCGCAGCTGGCCACCTTGAGCATCGTGGTGGTCTCGCTCATGTTGGAGTCGCCGACGATCACGTGCAACCGGCGGTACTTCTCGGCGTCGGCGTGCGGCTCGTCGCGGGTGTTGATGATGGGCCGACTGCGGGTCGTGGCGCTGGAGACGCCCTCCCAGATGTGCTCGGCACGCTGACTGACGCTGTACGAGGCCCCCCGCGGCGTCTGGGTGATCTTGCCGGCGCCCACGATGATCTGCCGGGTCACCAGGAACGGGATCAGGATGTCGGCGAGCCGGGTGAACTCGCCCGCCCTGCCCACGAGGTAGTTCTCGTGGCAGCCGTAGGAGTTGCCCGCGGAGTCGGTGTTGTTCTTGAACAGGTAGATCTCGCCCGCGATGCCCTC
Organism: uncultured Actinomycetota bacterium; assembly: GCA_963834235.1. Taxonomy (GTDB): domain Bacteria; phylum Actinomycetota; class Actinomycetes; order Propionibacteriales; family Nocardioidaceae; genus Nocardioides. The sequence goes on along the minus strand of CAWIAS010000003.1, from coordinate 1,246,246 downwards.
GTCGTGCAGCCGCTGCTCGGCGTCCAGCAGCAGCCCTTCGAGGACCCGCTCCCCCGCCTTGTCGTGCGTCACCAGCTCGCTGATGTCGTCGCACTCGGGCGTGGCGTACTCGGGGTGGCTGCCGACGTCGAGGTAGAGACGCGCACCGTTGCGCAGGAAGACGTTGCTGCTGCGGCCCCAGCTCACGACCTTGCGGAACAGGTAGCGGGCCACCTCGTCGGGACTCAGGCGGCGCTGTCCGCGGAACGTGCACGTCACGCCGTACTCGTTCTCGATACCGAAGATCCGCCGGTCCACGCCCCCACCCTAGGGGGCGTACCCTCACCGACCGTGGACTTCCGTGACTACGACACCCGGCTGGCGGCGTACGCCGTCGTCATCGATGAGCACGACCGGATCCTGCTCGCCCTCTGGAACGAGGCCGACCAGCCCCAGTGGACGATGCCCGGCGGGGGTGTCGAGCTCGACGAGACCGTCGAGGAGGCGGCCGTCCGCGAGCTCCGCGAGGAGACCGGCTACGACGTCGAGCTCGGCCGGGTGCTCGGCATCGACACCCACGTCGTGCCGGCGGAACAGCGGATGCGGCCGTCGACCCGGCCGATGAAGTCGGTGCGGGTCGTCTTCGAGGCCCGCGTGGTCGGCGGGCAGCTCAGGGACGAGGTCGACGGCACCACCGACGAGGCCCGGTGGATCCCCATCGCCGACGTCCCCTCCCTCAACCGGGTGTCCCTGGTCGACGCCGCCCTCGCCATGCCCTGACCTCCCCGCGATCTCGGGAGCTTTGCGGTTTGGTCCCCAACCGCAAGAAACTGCACAGCTGTCATGCGGTTCGTGACCAATCGGCGAGCCCTATCTGGCGCCGCCAGCGATTCAGAACACGCTGTCGGCCGACCTCCGCGTACATGGAGTTCTCGACCAGCTTGCGCCACCTGGTCATGCGAGCCAGCTTGTGTGGCCGCCCGAGCTCACGGTCGATCTCGTGCATGGTGACAAGCGGATGGTTGATCAGATCATCGAGAGTGAACCCTCGCCGTTCGTAGTCGGACCCTCCGAGCCCGCGGTCACGGCGGAGGTCGTTCCGGTGCTGGACGGACTCCCGATGATGGGCGCCGTCGTACTCGTGCAGTCTGTTCGTCCCGGTGACGAGCAGGTCCGCGCGACCGATGATCTGGCCCCGACGGTCGAGCAGGACTGCTTGTGGTTCGACGGCGACATCGATCGCGACGTGGAACATGCGCAGCACGGTCTCCCCGCCGGACTCGGCGAGGTCGTTGGAGAGCGTCCAAGCCGTACGGAGCACGCGAACCCCGGGCCGCTTGGAGGCGAGTATCGCGGCGATCCGCGTTCCGTCAATGTGGCCTCGCCGGCGCGCGGAGTCGATCATGATGACGAGGTCGAGGATGCCCAGATCCCGAGCGGCCCGGAGCAGGATCTCCTCGGGCCGATCAACCGGCTGCCCCACGTCGCCCGGCTCGTGGGGACGCACGAGGCGCGAGCAGATCAAGCCCGGCCTTCGGGGGCGACTCTCCTCGAGCTCGACGGCTGCGAACACCGGTACCTGCTCGGGTAGCGCCGGAAGTTGCCATCCGAGAAGCCTGGCGGCGGTGACATGAGTGAACACCGACTTCCGCGGGAGAACCAGCCGCCAGGCGGTGAGGTCGCGTAGGAACTCCTGGTCCTGGTCGAGACCGGGTTTCAGTGGGAGGAACAGTCCGTGAGCCACACGGCGGAAACCCACCTCGCGGATCTCACCTCGGATGGGACCGTCATCCCGTTGGCAGGCAGGCGATGACATGTCCATGACGAAATCGTGCTCCTTCACGTCACGGTTCACACCTTGGCGATCCGCCCCTGTGGAAGAGCCGCCGTTCCCCTCATCGATTGGTCACGAACCGCATCCGATCGGTGCACTTCCTTGCGGTTGGGGACCAAACCGGGTTCATCCGGAGCGGTGAGCTCAGAGCAGTCCGAGGTGGTCGAGGGCGAGGTAGGTCTGCTCGGTGGCGGCCATCCGCCCCGAACGCAGCTCGGCCCGCAGGTCGGCGAGGGTGAGCACGACGGGCTCACAGTCCTCGAGGTCGTCGAGCTCCTGGTCGTGGGCCAGCACGCAGTCGCGGGCGACGGCGGCGTACCTGGGGTGGGTGCCGTTGTTGGGCATCGTCGACGTCACGACCTCGACCGACCGCGCGGCATAGCCGGTCTCCTCGCGCAGCTCGCGCTCGGCTGCTGCGGCGACGTCCTCCCCGTCGTCCACCAGACCCCCGGGGAGGCTGAGGACGACACCGTCGGGGCCGGGGCGGTACTGGCGCACGCACACCACCTCACCCTCCGGTGTGAACGGCAGGACGGCGACGGACGGTGGAGTGTCGAGCATGTCCCAGATCGCTTCGCGGCCGTCGGGGAGCCGCAGGGTTCGCTGCACGACGCGGACGAAGCCGGAGTACGCCGGGCGGTCCGGCCCCACCCGGGTCCAGGCCCGTTCGGCGTCGGTCGGGCTCACGACTCCGGCTGGGAGGGACCCGTCGGGGGCGGAGGCGCCACCGGAGGCTCCCCCGTGACCGGGTCCTCCAACGGCGCGACGTCGCCACTGACCTGGTCGGTCGGGTCCGCGGGGTCGTCGGGGACGCCGTCGGACGGCGCCCCGCCGGGCAGTCCGTCCTCGGGAGCCTCGGGTGCGGGCTCGGACGGCCCGCGGTCGCTGAGCAGGGCCGCCAGCCGGGCCGGCCGGAGCCGGACGAACTTGCGCGGCCGGGTGCGCGTGCGGTCGAGGATGGCGACCTCGAGGTCTTCGACGGGGATCACCCGGTCGCTCACAGTGCCCTTGTCGTCCACGGAGTGGCCGAGAGCCTCGACCGCGAGGTGCAGTGCGGCGTCGAGGCTCGCTCCCTCGGTGTAGTGGCTCTTGAGGTAGTCGCTGACGACGCCCGCGGCCCCGCCCATCACGGCGAACCCGTGCTCGTCGGCGACCTGGCCGTCGTAGGTGAGCCGGTAGAGCTGGTCGTCGGCGCTGGCGTCACCGATCTCGGCGACGAAGAGCTCCACCTCGTAGGGCTTCTCCCCGCCACTGGAGAAGATGGTGCCGAGGGTCTGGGCGTAGGCGTTGGCCAGTCCGCGGCCGGTCACGTCACGCCGGTCGTAGGCGTAGCCACGCATGTCGGCGAGCCGGACCCCTGCGATCCGGAGGTTCTCGAACTCGTTGTAGCGACCGACGGCGGCGAACGCGATCCGGTCGTAGATCTCGGAGACCTTGTGCAGCGCCTGCGAGGGGTTCTCGGAGACGAACAGCACGCCGTCGGAGTACTGGACAGCTGCGACCGACCGCCCGCGGGCGATGCCCTTGCGTGCGAAGTCGGCCCGATCCTTCATCTGCTGCTCGGGCGAGACGTAGAACGGCATGCTCATCAGCTGGCTCCACTCTCGAGCGGCGCAGCCGGGCCGTCGGGTCGGGTCATCCGGCCCGCGATCACCCGGTCGGCGATCGCGGCCACCTCGGGGTCGGGCATCCGGCGGCCACCGTCGGCGGTGATCACCTGGACCACCGGGAAGATCCGGCGGGTGATGTCGGGGCCGCCGGTCGCCGAGTCGTCGTCGGCGGCGTCGTACAACGCCTCCACGACGGCCTGGACCGTCTGGTCGGCCGTGAAGTCCTCGCGGTAGAGCTTCTTCAACGAGCCGCGCGCGAACAGCGAGCCGGAGCCGACCGAGTGGAACGCGGTCTCCTCGTAACGCCCGCCGGTGACGTCGTAGCTGAAGATCCGGCCGCGGTCGTGGTTGAGGTCGAAGCCGGCGAAGAGGGGTACGACGGCCAGGCCCTGCATGGCCATCCCGAGGTTGGCCCGGATGAGGGCGGCGAGCCGGTTGGCCTTGCCGTCCATGGAGAGGGTGCTGCCCTCGATCTTCTCGTAGTGCTCGAGCTCGGTCTGGAACAGGCGCACCATCTCGACGGCGAGCCCGGCGGTGCCGGCGATGCCGACCGCGGAGAACTCGTCGGCCGGGAACACCTTCTCGATGTCACGCTGGGCGATGATGTTGCCCATCGTGGCCCGGCGGTCGCCGGCCATGACCACGCCGCCCGGGAACGTTGCCGCGACGATCGTGGTGCCGTGCGGCGCGAGGTCGCCGGCGTGGCCCTGCGGCACTGCGCGCCTCGACGGGAGGAGGTCGGGCGCCTGGCCGGACAGGAAGTCGCTGAAGGAGGACGTGCCCGGCATGAGGTACGCCGCCGGCAGTCGCGGGCCGTTGCCGCTCACAGCATTCCTCCGTGAGCTCGCAGTTCGAGCGCCACCTCACGGATGTCCACGGCCGCACGGCCGACGCGCTCTCTCGCGTCGCTCACTGGCCGCCCTTCTGGATGAACGACTTCACGAAGTCTTCGGCGTTCGTCTCGAGCACGTCGTCGATCTCGTCCAGGATGGCGTCGACGTCATCGTCCATCGCGCCCTTGCGCTCGGCGACGTCGACGTCCGGGGCAACCTCGGTCGCTTCTTCGTTCTCCGAGGACTTCTTCGGTTGCTTCTGCTCCTGTGCCATGCCCCGACCCTATCCACATCGTGGGCGCGAGCGGACCGTCCACGCCACGTGTTTCAGCGGGTGAGCGCCGCGAACAGCTCGGCCGCCGTGTCGCACCGGTCGAGCAGCTCACCCACGTGGGCCCTGCTGCCCCGCAACGGGTCGATCGTGGGCACCCGCTGGAGCGACTCACGCCCGGGCAGGTCGAAGATCACCGAGTCCCACGACGCGGCCGCGACGTGGTCGGCGTACTTCTCGAGGCAACGCCCGCGGAAGTAGGCCCGCGTGTCCTCCGGTGGGTCGTGCATCGCGACCTCGACGACGTGGTCGTCGAGGAGCCGCTGGATCCGCCCCATCCCCACGAGCCGGTGGTAGAGCCCCTTCTCGGGGCGGATGTCGGAGTACTGGAGGTCGATCAGCTGGAGCTTGGCGTCGTCCCACGCGAGGCCGTCGCGGTCGCGGTACTGCTCGAGCAGCTTGAGCTTCGCGACCCAGTCGAGCTCCTCGGCGCACAGCATCGGGTCGCGCTCGAGCCGGCCGAGCACGGACTCCCACCGCTCGAGCACGTCGAGGGTCTGGGCATCCACGTCGCCGCCGAGGCGGTCCTCGACGTACTTCCTGGCGAGGTCGAGGTACTCCATCTGGAGCTGGACCGCCGTCAGGGTGCGCCCGTCCGTGAGCGTGATCAGCTCCTGGAGGGTCGGGTCGTGGGAGACCGATCGCAGGGCTGCCACCGAACCTTCGACCGTGAAGTCCTGGCCGATGAACCTGTCCTCGATCATCGCGAGCACCAGCGCGGTGGTCCCGACCTTGAGGTACGTCGAGATCTCCGAGAGGTTGGCGTCCCCGATGATCACGTGGAGCCGGCGGTACTTCTCCGGGTCGGCGTGCGGCTCGTCACGGGTGTTGATGATCGGGCGTTTCAGCGTGGTCTCCAGGCCGACCTCGACCTCGAAGAAGTCAGCCCGCTGGGTGAGCTGGTAGCCGTGCTCGCGGCCGTCCTGCCCGATGCCGACGCGGCCAGCCCCGCACACGACCTGGCGGCTGACGAAGAAGGGCGTCAGGTGCCGGACGATGTCGCCGAACGGCGTCGACCTCCGCATCAGGTAGTTCTCGTGGGCGCCGTAGGACGACCCCTTGTTGTCGGTGTTGTTCTTGTAGAGGTTGATCGGCGCCCCACCGGGCAGCGACGCTGGCGCGCCGGGAGGCGTCGAGCATGACCTGCTCCCCCGCCTTGTCCCAGCGCACGATGTCGAGGGGGTTGGTCACCTCGGGGGTGGAGTACTCCGGGTGCGCGTGGTCGACGTAGAGCCGCGCTCCGTTGGTCAGGATCACGTTGGCCAGGCCCATGTCCTCGTCGGTCAGCTGGGACGGGTCGGCGATCTGCCGCGACATGTCGAAGCCCCGGGCGTCACGCAGCGGTGACTCCTCCTCGAAGTCCCAGCGGGCGCGCCGGGCCTTGACCGTGGCCGTGGCGTAGGCGTTGACGATCTGCGAGGACGCGACCATGGGGTTGGCGAGCGGTTGCCCCTGCACCGAGATGCCGTACTCGACCTCGGTCCCCATCACGCGCCGCACACTCATGCGGCGAGCCTACGCTGGGCCTCCGACCCACCCGAAGGAGTGCCATGGGGATCTGGACCGACCGCGTCGTCCCGCACCTGACCGACCGCGCGCTGGGCGCGCCGGAGATCGCCGAGCTGCGGGCACAGGTCTGCGCCGGCCTCCGGGGTCGGCTCCTCGAGGTCGGCTTCGGCAGCGGGCTCAACCTGCAGCACCTGCCGCGCGAGGTGGCCTCGGTGAGCGCCGTGGAGCCTGCCGACGCCGGCTGGGCGCTGTCGCAGCGGCGCCGGGCGAGCACCGGCGTGCCTGTCGAGCGGACGGGCCTCGACGGGCAGCTGCTCACCGAGCCCGCCGACTCGTTCGACTCGGCACTGGTCACGTTCAGCCTCTGCTCCATCCCGGACGCCGCGGCCGCGCTCAGAGAGGTACGCCGCGTGCTCAAGCCCGGCGGGCGACTGCACTTCCTGGAGCACGGCCTGGCCCCGGACGACTCCGTGGCGCGCTGGCAGCGGCGCCTCGACCCGATGCAGGGTCGCGTCTTCGCGGGCTGCCACCTGACCCGCGACATCCCGACGCTGGTCGTGGACGCGGGGTTGTCACTGGTGGACGTGCGCGCGGAGTACCAGCCCGGACCGAAGGTGATGCGGCCGTGGATCTACGGCTACCTGGGTCGGGCGGAGAAGGAGCCGCTCAGGGGCGGCGACGCATGACCATGGAGAGCACGGCCAGGATGGCGACGACGACCAGGATGATGAGCAGGATCTTCATGTGAGGCTCCTCGCTGCGGAGACGCGCTGATCGCGTCGCACGGGCAACCTACCCCGGCGAGCGCTGGCCCAACCCTCAGCCGCGGCGTCGGGACTGGAGGGCCGGCTGTCGCTTGCCGGCCGAGTCACTGTCAGAGGTACTGGCCGGTGTTGGCCACGGTGTCGATCGAGCGTCCCGGCTCGGTGCCCTGCTTGCCCGTGACGAGCGTGCGGATGAAGACGATCCGCTCGCCCTTCTTGCCGGAGATCCGGGCCCAGTCGTCGGGGTTGGTGGTGTTCGGGAGGTCTTCGTTCTCCTTGAACTCGTCGACGCAGGCCTGGAGCAGGTGCGAGACCCGCAGCCCCTTCTGGTCGTGGTCGAGGAGGTCCTTGATCGCCATCTTCTTGGCGCGGTCGACGATGTTCTGGATCATCGCGCCGGAGTTGAAGTCCTTGAAGTAGAGGACTTCCTTGTCGCCGTTGGCGTAGGTGACCTCGAGGAAGCGGTTCTCCTCGGTCTCGGTGTACATCCGCTCCACTGCCGCCTGGATCATGCCGGCCACGCATGCGTCGCGGTCGTTGCCGAACTCGGCGAGGTCGTCGGCGTGCAGCGGGAGGCTGGCGGTGAGGTACTTGCTGAAGATGTCGCGAGCCGACTCGGCGTCGGGTCGTTCGATCTTGATCTTCACGTCGAGCCGGCCGGGCCGCAGGATCGCCGGGTCGATCATGTCCTCGCGGTTGGAGGCGCCGATGACCAGGACGTTCTCGAGCAGCTCCACGCCGTCGATCTCGCTGAGCAGCTGGGGCACGATCGTGTTCTCGACGTCGGAGGAGACGCCGGAGCCCCGGGTGCGGAAGAGCGAGTCCATCTCGTCGAAGAAGACGATGACCGGCGTGCCCTCGCTGGCCTTCTCGCGGGCACGCTGGAAGACCAGCCGGATGTGCCGCTCGGTCTCGCCGACGTACTTGTTGAGCAGCTCGGGGCCCTTGATGTTCAGGAAGTAGGACTTGCCCTCCTGGCCCGTCTTGGCGGCGACCTTCTTGGCGAGCGAGTTCGCGACCGCCTTGGCGATCAGCGTCTTCCCGCAACCGGGAGGCCCGTAGAGCAGCACGCCCTTGGGCGGCTTGAGCTCGTGCTCCTTGAACAGCTCGGGGTGCAGGTAGGGCAGCTCCACGGCGTCGCGGATCTGCTCGATCTGGTTGATCAGGCCACCGATCGACGCGTAGTCGATGTCGGGGACCTCTTCGAGGACCAGCTCCTCGACCTCGGACTTGGGGACCTTCTCGTAGACGTAACCGGTGCGCGACTCCAGCAGGAGGGAGTCCCCGGCCCGGAGGATCACGTCGCGCAGCGGCTGGGCCAGGCGGACGACCCGCTCCTCGTCGGCGTTGGCGATGACGAGCGCCCGGTCGCCGTCCTCGAGGAGCTCCTTGAACATGACCACCTCGCCGACCTGTTCGAAGTCGAGGGCGGCGACGACGTTGAGGGCCTCGTTGAGCATGACCTCCTGGCCGCGCACCAGGTCGTCCAGCTCGACGGACGGGCTGACGTTGACCCGGAGCTTGCGGCCGCCGGTGAACACGTCGACCGAGTCGTCGTCGTTGCGGGTCAGGAAGGTGCCGAAGCCGGCCGGCGGCTGGGCGAGCCGGTCGACCTCCTCCTTGAGCTTCATGATCTGGTCGCGGGCCTCACGCAGCGTCTGGGCGAGACGTTCGTTCTGGGACGTGACGGCGGCGAGGGAACGCTGGGTGTCGGCGAGGCGCAGCTCGAGACCGCGTGAGTGGCCGGGGGCATCGGCGAGCCGGTGGCGCAGGTCCGTGACCTCCGCCTCGAGGAACCGCACCTGGCTCATCAGCTCGTCGGGGTTGCGGCCCCCAGTGCCGGAAACGCCTTCGGATGCTGACATCGACGCCACCTCCTCTTTGTCGCGACCCTACCCGCACCCACCACGGGTGGAAGGGCACAAATGCACGTGTTGGTCACGATTTGGGACAGCGCCTGCGGCAGGTCAGTGGTCGTCCGGCTCCTCGAGCACCTGCGGGGGCAGGTCGGCGGGGCGTGGTCCGCTGTAGTCGGAGCCGTAGGCGCCGGGGGCCGGGCGTCGCTTCTTCATCGGCGGTCGCTGTCCGGGTGCCATCCGGCGGGCCGTGACGAGGAACGCCGTGTGGCCGATCATCTTGTGGCCGGGCCGGACCGCGAGACCTTCGACGTGCCAGTCCCGGACCAGCGTCTCCCAGGCCGAGGGCTCGGTGAACCCGCCGTGGGCGCGGACGGTCTCCATGAAGCGGGACAGCTGGGTCGTGGTCGCGACGTAGGCACACACGATGCCTCCGGCCCGCAGGGCGCCGGCGGTGGCGTCCAGGCACTCCCACGGCGCGAGCATGTCGAGGATGACCCGGTCCACCTGGTCGCCGCCGGACTCGGGCAGCGCCTCGGCGAGGTCGCCGATCGTGAGCTCCCACGCGGGGTGGTCGCCGCCGAAGAACTGCGTCACGTTGCGGCGGGCCACGTCGGCGAACTCCTCGCGACGCTCGTACGACGTCACCCGGCCGTACGGCCCCACAGCACGCAGGAGCGAGCAGGTCAGGGCGCCCGACCCCACGCCGGCCTCCACCACGTGGGCGCCCGGGAAGACGTCGGCGAACGACACGATCTGGGCGGCGTCCTTGGGGTACACGACGGCGGCACCCCGGGGCATCGAGACCACGAACTCGGAGAGCAGCGGCCGGAACACGAGGTACTCCCCGCCGGCGGAGGAGGTGACCGTGAAGCCCTCCTCCCGGCCGATCAGCTCATCGTGCTCGAAGTGGCCGCGGTTGGAGAAGAAGCGCTTGCCCGGCTCGAGGGCGATGTTGTGGCGTCGGCCCTTCTGGTCGATCAGGCGGACCCACTCGCCGCTCTTGAGTGGGCCGCGGTGGACCCCGGACCAGGCCTCGGGCGTGACGTCGTCGAGCATGCCCGGACCCTATCGGCGCGGCTCCCGGAACGCCTCGTCGACGTCGGCCGTGGCCAGCACGCCGTAGATGCTGCCGTCCTCCTCGAGGAGGAGGTACTCGGGGGCGGGTCGTCGGCTGATCGCGAGGATCAGGTCCTCGCCGGTGATGGTGGCAGGCAGGCTGAGACCGTCTCCCAGGGTGCGGGCCACGGTCGAGACGGCCACCCAGGGACGGCGCTCCTCGGGTGTCGCGAGCAACGCGGCCTCGTTGACGACGCCCAGGGGACGACCGTCGCTGGTGACGGTGACGATGCTGCCGGCGTGCGCCTCCTGGGCGCGCCGCACCGCCTCACCGAGGGGGAGCACGTCGGGCACCGTGAGCGTACGACGGGCAAGGTCACGCGCCACCAGGCTCGGCAGACGCTGCCTGAGCCTCGCCGAGGCCATGGCCGCGGTGGATCCCGACCACAGGAACGCCGCGATCACGAAGGCCAGGACGAAGTCGAGGAGGTCCGGCTCGACGCCGAGCACCGGCACCTGCAGCATCGGCCAGCACAGCACCGCGACGGCGGTCAGCCGTCCACCCCAGCCGGCGACGATCGTCCCGCGGTGGACGTTGCCGGTGAGGCGCCACACGGCGGCCTTGAGCACCCGGCCACCATCGAGCGGCAGCCCGGGGACCAGGTTGAGGACGCCCACGAGCAGGTTGGCGCCGGCCAGGCCTTCGACCGCCATCAGGAGCAGGCCGTCGGGCGTGACGAACCAGAGCCCGACCGCAGCGGCACCGACCGCGATCGACGTGATCGGGCCCACGACCGCGATCCAGAACTCCTCCCGCGGCTTGCGTGACTCGCCCTCGATGGCGGTCATGCCGCCGAGGAAGTGGAGCGTGATCGAGGTGACCGGGAAGCCGTAGCGACGGGCCATCACCGCGTGCGAGGCCTCGTGGAGCAGGACCGACCCGTAGAGGACGACCGCGAAGGCGAGGCCGGCGACGTACTTCCACGGCCCGAGTCCGGGCTGGACCTGGTCGACCCGTGGAGCCATCACCACCGCGATCAGGGCGGCGACGATGAACCACGTCGACGACACGAGGACGTCACTCCCGGCGATGGTGCCGATCTTGAAGGTGCCCGGAGGTCGCGGCTGGGGAGCCCGGTGGTCGCCGGACGTGCCCGACCGGTCGGTGTCGGGCGCAGAGTCGGGCGCAGGGCCGGGATCGGGCACGCCTCGAGGCTATCCGACAGCCCAGCGTGTCCGTGGCCTCGCCTACGCTGACCGGCATGACCACCGACCAGTCTCCCGCCGAGCGGGTCTCGACCGTCGTCGACGGTGTGGAGGTGCTCGGCGCGCTGTCCCCGAGCCGGGCCGGTGACTTCATGACCTGTCCGCTGCTCTACCGGTTCCGCACCATCGATCGGCTGCCCGAGCCGCCGTCGCCGGACGCCGTCCGCGGCACGGTCGTGCACAAGGTCCTCGAGGTGCTCTTCGACCTGCCCGCCACCGAGCGCACCCCCGAGCAGGCCCGGGAGCTCCTGCTGCCGGCGTGGGACGAGCTCCTCGAGTCCGAGCCCGAGCTGGCCGAGATGTTCGTCTCCGACCCTGCCGAAGGCCGCGATCTGGCCACGTGGATGACGTCGTGCCGCACGGTCCTCGACCGCTACTTCACGCTGGAGGACCCGCGCCGGCTGGAGCCCGCAGAGCGCGAGGTCTACGTCGAGACCCTGCTCGAGTCCCGTCTGCTGCTGCGAGGGTTCGTCGACCGGGTCGACATCGCACCCGACGGGGCGATCCGCGTGGTGGACTACAAGACCGGCCGCTCCCCCAGCGAGATGTTCGAGGGCAAGGCGCTGTTCCAGATGAAGTTCTACGCCCTGGTCCTCTGGCGCACCCGCGGTGTGCTGCCCTCGATGCTGCAGCTGGTCTACCTCGGCAACGGTGAGATGGTCCGCTACGTGCCCGACGCGCACGACCTCCTGGCCACCGAGCGCAAGATCGAGGCCGTGTGGCAGGCGATCCGCGCCGCTGAGGAGTCCGGAGACTGGCGGCCGCGACCCTCCAAGCTGTGCGACTGGTGCGCCCACCAGGCGATCTGCCCGGCGTACGGCGGCACTCCCCCGCCACTGCCCGTCCGGGAACCTGTCGTCGCCTAGAGCCCGTTGCGCTGCGCCCAGAGCGCGGCCTGGGTGCGGTCGGAGACGCCGATCCGCGCGAACGCCGAGGTGAGATGTGCCTTGACGGTCCGCTCGCTGATGTCCAGCTTGCGGGCGATCTGCTTGTTGGCCAGGCCGTCCCGGACCAGGCGCAACACCTCGGACTCCCGCGCGGTGAGCTGCGCCTGGGAGGTGCCGGCGCGCAGTCCGAGCAGCATCCGCGCGGCCTTGGGGTGGATCGGGGACTCGCCCCGACCGACGGCCCGGATCCCCTCGAGCACGTCCTCGGGATCGGCGTCCTTGAGCAGGTAGCCGACGGCGCCCGCGTCGAGAGCCGCGACGATGCGCTCGCTGTCGGAGAACGACGTCAGCACCAGCACGTCGGCGCCGAGCTTCTCCGAGATGATCATCCGGGTGGCGGCGACCCCGTCGACGCCGGGCATCTGCAGGTCCATCAGCACCACGTCGGGGCGGACCTTGCGGACGACCTCGAGCGCCTTGGCGCCGTTGTCGGCGGTCCCGACGACCTCCATGCCGTCCGTGCCCGCGATGAGCTGCTCGAGTCCGGCCCGGATCACGGCATGGTCGTCCACCAGGACGACCCGGATCCCGGGGTCGGTCACTGGGCGTCCACCTCCATCCGCACCGTCGTGCCCTCTCCGGGAGAGGATCGCACCTCCAGCGTGCCGTTGCACTCGGCGACCAGGCTGTGCAAACCGCGCAGACCGAAGCTGTGGGGGTCGGCTCGATGGGCCGCGTCGAAACCGACGCCGTCGTCGACCACCTCGAGCACGAGCCGCTTGCCGTCGCCGCGCACGGTCACGGCCAGCGTGGAGGCCTCGGCGTGCCTCAGGGCGTTGCGCACCGCCTCCTGGGCAACCCGCCAGACGAGAGCCGTCATCGAGTCGGAGGCGGTCTCGATGCCCTCGACACTGACGGAGGCCTGCACCCCCGCCGTACTGGCCGGGGCGATCAGGTCGGACAGGGCGGGGCCGAGCCCCTCGGGGTGGAGGTCCGGCGGGTGGATCTCGGCAAGCAGGGACCGGAGCGCCTTGAGGCTGTCCCGCAGCGCAGTGCCGGCCTCGTTCAGGTGCTGGCGAGCCTCCACCGGGGTCGCCGGGTCCCGGGCCACCGCCGAGACCGAGAAGGCCGTTCCGGCCAGGTCCTGCACGACGCTGTCGTGGAGGTCGCGGGCGATCCGTCTGCGCTCGGCGTCCGACGCGTCGATGACGGCGTTCAGCAGCCGCTCCCGCTCCCTCGCGCCGCTGGTCAGTCGTCCGGTCAGGACCCAGAGCATGGGCGTGACCAGGAGGACGAGCAGCAGCGGACCGCCGATCGTGATCCACCGGAACGAGCTGACGATCTCAGCCTGCCGCTGGTCGATCTCGGCGAGAGAGTAGTACCCCTCGAACAGGAGGGGCTCGCCGCCAGCCGTGCGGAACCGGGTGTAGATCCGGACGACGTCGTCCGGCCCGGCGATGTCGACCCTGCTGTTCTCGACGACGTTCTCGGGAGCCCCTGGGTCGTAGTCCAGCGACCCGGACCCTCCTCCGGCGATGACGTCCAGCTGATCGGCGGTGAGCCCGAAGGTCAGACCGATCAGGGCGAACTCGTTGGAGTAGACGAGGCGTCCGTCGCGGCTCCAGATGTTGACCCGCTCGATCTCACCGACCAACAGACGTTTGAGGATCTTGCGGTCGAAGCGATCCGCCGCGCCGAGGTCGCCCTCGACCAGAGCGTCCTCGACGGCGGGTCGGGCCACAGAGCGGGCCAGCACCTCGTTGGTGTCGCGCGCCTCAGCAAGGGCCTCGGACTCGGCGGCGCGGCCGGCCAGGTAGCCGGTCCCGACCGTGATCGCCGCCATCAGGACGACACCGATCGCCAGGAACTGCGCGACCGGGTTCCGAAGGATTCTCACCGGGCGAGGATAGGCGCTGGCGTCAGTAGACGAGGTCGGCGCGGCACGCTTCCTTGGTCCGCCGGTTCTCGGCTCGGAACACGAAGGAGTCCGCGCCTTCGAAGTTGATCATGGAGCGCGTGATCTTGAAGGACTTGTCGGCGTCCTTGGCCTTGACGTCACCCTCGGCCGACACGTCGCCCTCGTGCTTCATCTTCCAGTCCCAGACGTCGTCGTCGTCACTCCAGACGACCCCGACGACCTCGAACCGGCCGTCGTCCTGAGGAGTGACCCGGAGCTTCACGGTGCTGGACTTCTCACAGGGACTCTTGTCCTTGGCAGGCTCGCCACCACCCGCCATGGCACTGGGCGCCATGACGAGGGCCGCTGCACCCAGCACGAGACTGAGCACGGTGGCGAGCCTGCGTCGGACAATCATGGGACCTGCTTCCTGATTCCTCAGGAGGCCGCTGAACCCCCGAGTTGGTCTGATCTTGCGCGCTGCCTGGTCCATCGCGCCATTGTCCAGTGGTACTAGGACCTGTGACTAGGGCGGGTGGTCCGATCGGGGGCGCTCAACCGGCCGCGGCGTCCTCGGGGGTCACCTCGTGCTGTGTGATCACACCCGAGGCGATCTCCTCCGCGAAGTGGCAGGCCACCCGGTGACCCGGCGACAGCTCGCGCAGCGCAGGTCGCTCGGTGTCGCAGCGCGTCTGCTGGCGGAACGGGCATCGGGTGTGGAACCGGCACCCGCTGGGCGGGTCCGCCGGTGACGGGAGGTCGCCCTGCAGCAGGATCCGCTCCCGGGACCTCTCGACGACCGGGTCGGGCACGGGTACGGCGGACATCAGCGCCCGCGTGTAGGGGTGCAGCGGCTCGGCGTACAGGTCGTCGGAGTCGGCCTGCTCGACGATCCCGCCGAGGTACATCACGGCCACCTCGTCGGAGACGTGCCTGACCACGGCCAGGTCGTGGGCGATGACGAGGTAGGTGAGTCCCAGCTTCTCCTGGAGCTCCTCGAGCAGGTTGAGCACCTGGGCCTGGATGGAGACGTCGAGGGCGGACACAGGTTCGTCAGCGATGACGAAGCGCGGCTCCAGGGCGATCGCGCGCGCGATGCCGATCCGTTGCCGCTGGCCGCCGGAGAACTCATGGGGGTACTTCTGCGCAGCCGTGGCCGGGAGCCCCACCTGGTCCAGGAGGTCACGCACCCGGGTCTTCCGGTCGTACGCGATCCCGTGGGCCCGGAGTGGCTCGGTGAGCAGGGTCTCCACGCTCTGCCGGGGGTTGAGGCTGGCCAGCGGGTCCTGGAACACCATCTGCATGTGCTGTCGCTGCCGGCGCAGTGCCTGGCCGCTCAACGACGCGACGTCGACGCCGTCGAAGAGCACCGACCCGGCCGTGATCGGCCCCAGCTTGAGCAGGGCCCGACCGAGCGTGGACTTGCCGCACCCGGACTCCCCCACCAGCCCGACGGTCTTGCCCTCGGCGATGTCGAGATCGACCCCGTCGACGGCCTTCACCACGCCCGCCAGGCGGTTGAACATCAGGCCGTCCCGGATCGGGAAGTGGACCTTGAGGTCTCGCACACTCACCAGCGGACTCATGAGGTCACCGGCTGTCCGGAGGAGGCCTCGGCCCCGGCGAGCGGGTTGAAGCAGCGAAGCTGACGGTCCTCGCGCAGCTCCAGGGCAGGGGTCTCGGCCGTGCACCGCTCCACCTTGTTGCGGCAGCGCGGTGAGAACGCGCACCCCTCGGACCACGGGATGGTCTGCGTCGGCGACCCCGGGATCGGCCGCAGCGGCGTCCCGCGCGGGGAGTCCAGACGGGGGATGCTCTCGAGCAGTCCTCCGGTGTAGGGGTGGCACGGCTCGGCGAAGAGGCGATCGCGGTTGGTCGACTCGACGATCCGGCCGGAGTACATGACGTTGACCTCGTCGCACAGGCCGGCCACGACGCCGAGGTCGTGGGTGATCATCAGCAGGGCAGCGTCGGTCTCCGAGACCAGGTCCTTCAGCACCTCGAGGACCTGCGCCTGGATCGTCACGTCGAGGGCGGTCGTGGGTTCGTCGGCGATCAGGAGCTTGGGCTCACAGGCCAGCGAGATCGCGATCAGGACCCGCTGCCTCATGCCGCCGGACAGCTGGTGGGGGTACTCCCGCAGCCGCCGGCCGGGGTCGGGAATGCCGACCTTGTGCAGCAGGGCTTCTGCCCGGTCCCGTGCCTCGTTCCGGTCCGTCCCGGCCACGTGGCGTCGGATCACCTCGGTGAGCTGGACCCCGATCCGGACCACGGGGTTGAGCGACGACATGGGGTCCTGGAAGACCATCGCGATCTCGCGCCCGCGGATCGCCGCGAGCTGGGACTGGCTGGCCTGCAGCAGGTCGCGGCCGGCGTACCGGACCTCGCCGCCGACCCGGACACCCCGGCGCGGCAGGAGCCCCATGATCGCCAGCGAGGTGACCGACTTGCCGCTGCCGGACTCCCCGACCAGCCCTACGTGCTGGCCGGGCCGGATGTCGAAGGAGACCTGGTCGACCGCGGCCACGGACTTCTGGCCGCGGAGCCCGAAGGACACCGCGAGGTCACGCACGGACAGCAGGGGTTCACCTGCGGCCGGTGCTGCCTGGCGTTCGCTGGAGCGCACGGTCACCTCCGGGAGCGGGGGTCGAGGGCTTCGCGCAGGGCCTCACCGAACAGGGTGAAGCCGAGCGCCGTGATCGCGATCGCGAGACCTGGCAGGAGCGCCAGCTGCGGAGCCGCGTCGAATCGGTCCTGCGCCGCCACCAGCATCCGGCCCCACTCGGCCACCGCCGGGTCGGACTCGCCCAGGCCGAGGTAGGACAGGGCGGCGACCTCGATGATCGCCGTGGCCAGGTTGAGCGTCGCCTGGACGATGGTCGGCCCGATGCTGTTGGGCAGGACGTGGCCCATGACGATCCTGGTCTTCCTGATGCCCAGGGCGTCCGCGGCCAGCACGTAGTCGGACTTGCCCTGTCCGAGCATGGACCCGCGCAGGAGCCTGGCGAAGATCGGCACCTGGGCGGTGCCGATGGCGATCATGACGGCGTACTTGTTCTGGCCGAGCACCGCGGCGATGCTCACGGCCAGCAGGAGGCTGGGGATCGACAGCATGATGTCGACGAACCGCATGATCACCGTGTCGACCCAGACGCCGAAGCGCCCGCCGATCGACCCGAACCCACCGGCGAGAGTTCCGAGCGTCGCACCGACCGCCAGGCCGATGGCTGTGGAGACGACGCCGTAGATGAGGGACTGCCGGGCGCCGAAGACCATCTGGGTCCACATGTCCGAGCCGAACCGGTCGAGGCCCAGCCAGTGGTCCTCCGACGGTCCCGGCACGCTGCTGGGCGTGACCTGGCCCGACCACTCTGCCGAGCCTGGTTCGTACGACGTGAGCAGCGGCGCGAGGATCGACAACAGCACGAACGTGAGGACGATCAGGGCTCCGACGATCGCCGTCGGGTTGCGTCGCAGTCGCTTGAGGGCGCCGCGCCAGAGGCTGACGCCGTGGACCTCGGCTTCGGCCGATGAGTCGATCGCGGGACTTGCCGGCGGCAAGGGGATCGTCATGATGCCCTCACTCTCGGGTCGATCACGCCGTACAACACGTCAACGAGCAGGTTGATGAGTGAGTAGATGATCGCGATGAAGATGATGAACCCCTGGAGGACCGGATAGTCGCGCTTCCCGATCGCCTCGAAGAGATATTGTCCGATGCCGTTGAACGAGAAGACGGTCTCGGTCAGCACGGCGCCGGACAGCAGCAGCCCCGCTTGCAGCCCGATCGTGGTGACCACGGGGAGCAGCGCGTTGCGGAGGACGTGTCGTCGCGAGATGGTCCGTCGGGCGAGGCCTTTGGACTCGGCGGTGCGCACGTAGTCCTCGTGCAGCACCTCGGCCACCGACGCCCGCGTGATCCGGACGATGATCGCCAACGGGATGGTGCCCAGCGCCAGTGCCGGCAGCACGAGGTGCTGGAGGGCGTCGAGCGCGGCGTCCCACTCCTGCGTCATGATCCCGTCGAGGACGTAGAAGTTCGTGATGTGGGTGGCGTCGATCCGCGGGTCCTGCCGAAGCGCGGTCGGCAGCCATCCCAGCCAGTCGGCGAAGACCAGCTTGAGCAGGATCGCCAGGAAGAAGACCGGGGTCACCACGCCCAGCAGCGACCCGGACACGACGACGGTGTCCAGGAGTCGTCCCTGGTGTTGGGCCGCCAGGTAGCCGAGCGGGACCCCGACCACGACCGCGAACAGCAGAGCCGTCACCCCGAGCTCGAGGGTGGCCGGGAACTTCTCGAGAAAGCTGTCGACGACCGACCGCCCGGTCTCGATCGAGCTGCCGAAGTCGCCCTGGACGAGTGCCTTCACGTACAGGAAGTACTGCTCGAGGATCGGCCGGTCGAAACCGTAGGCCGCGTTGATGCGGTCGATCCCCTCGGGCGTGGCCCGCTCCCCCAGGAGGGAGCGGGCCGGATCGCCCGGGAGCGCCCTGACCCACGCGAAGAGCAGGATCGAGAGTCCCACGAGCACCGGGACCATGAGCGCCAGTCGGCGCAGCACGAAACGCAACATCGGCAGGGTCAGTCCGTTCTGTCCGAGCTGTTTGTCAGGGTGGTGGAGGTCAGTTCATCGTGATGGTGTTCCAGACCTCATCCTGGACCGGGCTCTGCTGGTAGCCCTCCACGTCGGGAGAGAAGGCCAGCGACGGCACCGGGTGGGCCAGCGGCACGCCCGGCAGGTAGTCCATCACCTGACGGTTGATCTCCTGGTAGAGCGGCTCCTGCTCCTCGGGCGTGGGCAGCCCGCGGACCTCGGACAGCCCGTCGAAGATCTCGGCGTTGTCGAAGCCCCACTCGTTGGACTTGGCGCCGAAGAAGACCCCGAGGAAGTTGTCGGTGTCGTTGTAGTCGCCCGTCCAGCCGAGCAGGTGGATGCCGTGGTCCGGCGTGCCCTGGATCTTCTCCAGGTAGTCCGGGTCCCACTGGTCTCCGGTCGGCTTCACCTTGAGTCCCACAGCCTCGAGCTGGGTGCGGATCACGTTGAACGTGTCCTCCGGCGACGGCATGTAGGGACGGCTGACCCCGGTCGGGTAGTTGAACTCGATGGTCGCGCCCTCGGCCCCGGCCTCGGCCAGCAGGTCCTTGGCCTTCTCCGGGTCGTGGTCGTAGGTGGTGACGTCGTCGGCGAATCCGTTGACGACCGGCGGGATGAACTGCGTCGCGACCTCGGAGCCCTCGGGCAGCGAGGCACTCACGACCTCGTCCTTGTTGATCGCATAGGCGATCGCCTGGCGCACCAGCGGGTCGTCGAGCGGCTTCTGCTTCTGGTTGATGCCGAGGTAGAGGACGTTGAACGGCTCGCGGTTGATGATCTGGAACCCGGCCTCCTCGAGCGGCGCGATGTCGGCCGGGCCGACCAGGTCGAAGCCGTCGATCTCTCCGTTGGTCAGGGCGTCCGCGCGGGCCTTCGGGTCGTCGATGGCCACGATGACAGCCTTGTCGATGCTGGCCTTCTCGCCCCAGTAGTCATCGTTGGCCTCGAGCGTGATCTGCTCGCCGCGCTCCCACGAGTCGAGCTGGAACGGACCGGTGCCGGACGGCTCTGCCGTCGAGTACTCGGTCGTGCGCGGGTTGCTGGCCGCGTCGTCCTGGAACTCCTCGAGCGCGGCCGGGCTCTGCATCGACAGCGCCGGGAGCGACATGGCGGAGATGAAGCCGGCGAACGGCTTCTTCAACGTGATGGTGGCGGTGGACTCGTCGTCGGCCGAGCAGGCGTCGTAGATCCCGGCGTCCGCACGGTCGCCGGTGGCGAAGCCGCGGAACAGCGCCGCGTAGTAGTACGTGAGGTCGTCGGTCTGGGCAGACTCCGGCATGTTGTACCAGCGGTCGAAGTTGAAGCAGACCGCGTCGGCATTGAAGTCAGACCCGTCGTGGAACTTCACGCCCTCGCGCAGGGAGAACGTGTAGCTCAGGCCGTCGTCGCTGACCTCCCACGACTCGGCGAGGAGCGGCGCCGGGTCGGCGGTGCCCGGTTCGGTGCCGACGAGACCTTCGAAAATCTGCCGGGCCACCCGGAAGGACTCGCCGTCGGAGGCGAAGAACGGGTCGAGGGTGACGGGCTCGGCCGACCCGGCAAAGACGAAGGTGCCGCCGCCGCCGTCGGCGGAGTCGTCCCCGTCGCGCTCGCTATCGGCACAGCTCGTCAGGACGAGGGCCGCGACGGTGGCTCCGATCGCCCCGCGTCGCAGTGTTCGCATTGACTTGAATCCCACAGCACACCTCACGTGGTCTCGCTCGGTACTTCCCGAGTCCGGATCGCCCGACCCTACTGTGGTCTAGACCGTTCAGTCACGCAGGTGGGCCAACGACGCCGCGGTCAGTCCCTCGAGCGACTCCCGGAAGACCCGGCGCTCCCCCGGCAGCACCGGCACGTGGTTCGGTACGACGAGGACCGTGCACCCTGCCGACTCCGCCGAGCGGGCACCGGTGTTGGAGTCCTCGATCGCGACGCAGTCCACCGGCGCCACGTCGAGGTTCCGCGCCCCCTTGAGGTAGGGCTCCGGGTGAGGTTTGCCGCGCGAGACGCTGTCGCCCGTGACCACCGCGGCGAAAGAGCCCGCGGGCAGGGCGGCCAGGACCGGAGCCACGAAGCTGCGGTAGGACATCGTGACGAGAGCGCACGGAACACCGGCGGCGTTGAGGTCGGCCAGCAGCTCGACCGCCCCCGCCCGCCACGGCACCTCCCGCTCGATACCGGCGATCACGCTGGCGAGCAGCTCCTCCACGATCACGGAGGGCTCGACGTCGATGCCCATGTGCTCGCGGATGTAGCGCCCGGACTCGATCAGGTCGTTGCCCACGAGGTTCATCGCGTGGTCCGTGCTCCACGTGCCGTCGTACTTCTCGGCGAGGGCGAACTCGGCGTCGATCCAGTAGGGCTCGGTCTCCACGAGGGTCCCGTCCATGTCCCACAGCACGGCTGCCGGCCAGTCCGGCCGCGTCTCCCCCATCAGTCGTCGGGGTCGTAGCCGAGGTTGGACGAGAGCCAGCGCTCCGCCTCGGAGAGGGTCCAGCCCTTCCGCTCGGCGTAGTCGGCGACCTGGTCGCGGCCGAGTCGGCCGACGACGAAGTACTGGGACTGCGGGTGGGAGAAGTACCAGCCGGAGACGGCCGCGCCCGGCCACATCGCCATGCTCTCGGTGAGCTCGATCCCGGTGTTGGCCTCGACGTCGAGGAGCTCCCACAGGGTGAGCTTCTCGGTGTGCTCGGGGCAGGCGGGGTACCCCGGCGCCGGCCGGATGCCGTCGTACTTCTCCGCGATCAGCGCCTGGTTGTCGAGGTCCTCATCGACACTGTGCCCCCAGAACTCCATGCGCACCCGCTGGTGCAGCCGCTCCGCAAAGGCCTCGGCGAGCCGGTCGGCCAGCGCCTCGAGCAAGATCGCCGAGTAGTCGTCGTTCTCGGCCTTGTAGGCGAGGATCCGCTCGTGGATCCCGTGGCCGGCGGTCACCGCGAACGCGCCCACGTGGTCCGGCAGGCCGGTCTCGCGCGGCGCCACGAAGTCACCGAGCGACCGGTTGGGGACGCCCTCGCGGTGGTCCCCCTGCTGGCGCAGGTTGTGGAGCGTGGTCAGGACCTCGGAGCGGGACTCGTCGGTGTAGACCTCGATGTCGTCGTCGACGGCTGCCGCCGGGAAGAAGCCGAAGACGCCGCGGGCGTTGATCCAGTCCTCCTCGATGATCCGGTCGAGCATCACCTGAGCGTCGTCGTAGAGGGCGCGCGCAGTCTCACCGGTGGTCGGGTTGTGCAGGATGTCGGGGAACTTGCCCTTCATCTCCCAGGCGTTGAAGAACGGCTGCCAGTCGATGTAGTCGCGGAGCTCGGCGAGATCGTAGTGCTCGAGGACGTGCACGCCCGGAGCCTTCGGCGCCGGGGGCTGACAGCTCTGCCAGTCGACCGGAGTGCGGTTGGCCCGCGCCTGGTCCAGCGTGACCATCGGCCGGTCGTGCTTGGTGGCATGGCGACGGCGCAGAGCGTCGTAGTCGTCCTTGATTCCGGCCATCAGCTTGGGGCGCTGGGCGTCGCTGAGCAGCGCGGCGAGCGTCGGCACCGACCGCGAGGCGTCCTTCACCCAGACGACGTCACCGTCGTACTTCCCGTCGACCTTGACCGCAGTGTGCGCGCGTGACGTCGTGGCCCCGCCCACGAGCAGCGGGATCTCGAAGCCGCGCCGCTGCATCTCGGACGCGACGTTGACCATCTCGTCCAGTGACGGCGTGATCAGTCCGGAGAGGCCGACGGCATCCGCACCGATCTCGAGGGCGGTGTCGAGAATCTTCTGGGCCGGCACCATCACGCCGAGGTCCACGACCTCGTAGTTGTTGCACTGCAGCACGACGCCGACGATGTTCTTGCCGATGTCGTGGACGTCGCCCTTCACGGTCGCCATCACGATCGTGCCGTTCGTGTCCTTCGCGGTGGCGTACTCGGGGTTGTCGAGCTTCTCCTGCTCGATGAAGGGGATCAGGTAGGCGACGGCCTTCTTCATCACCCGGGCCGACTTGACCACCTGCGGGAGGAACATCTTGCCGGCCCCGAACAGGTCGCCGACCACGTTCATGCCGTCCATGAGGGGACCCTCGATCACCTCGATCGGCCGGCCGCCGGCCTCGTCGATCTCGGCCCGCAGCAGCTCCGTGTCGCTCTCGACGTGGGCGTCGATCCCCTTGACCAGGGCGTGGGTGATCCGGGCCCGGAGCGGTAGCGCCCGCCACTCCTCCTCGGTGGCCTCGACCTCCGCCCCGACCAGGTTGTAGGTCTCCGCGACCTCCAGCAGCCGCTCCGCGGCATCGGGTCGCCGGTTGAGGACGACGTCCTCGATGCGTTCGCGGAGCTCGGCGTCGACCTCGTCGTAGACCACGAGCGCGCCGGCGTTGACGATGCCCATGTCGAGGCCCGCCTTGATGGCGTGGAACAGGAAGACGGCGTGGATGGCTTCACGCACCGGGTTGTTGCCCCGGAACGAGAACGAGACGTTGGAGATGCCGCCGGACACCAGGGCTCCGGGCAGGTGCTGCTTGATCCAGCGGGTGGCCTCGATGAAGTCCAGGCCGTACGACGAGTGCTCCTCGATCCCCGTGGCGACGGCGAAGGCATTGGGGTCGAAGATGATGTCCTCGGCGGGGATCCCGACCTGTTCGGTGAGGATCCGGTAGGCGCGCTCGCAGATCGCCTGGCGGCGCTCGAGGTTGTCGGCCTGGCCGTCCTCGTCGAAGGCCATCACGACGACCGCCGCGCCGTACTTGCGGCACAGCGTGGCCTGTTGGACGAACTTCTCCTCGCCCTCCTTGAGGGAGATGGAGTTGACGATCGGCTTGCCCTGGACGCACTTGAGCCCGGCTTCGATCACCTCCCACTTGGAGGAGTCGACCATCACCGGGACCCGGCAGATGTCGGGCTCGCTGGCGACCAGCTTCAGGAAACGGTCCATCGCGGCGACGCCGTCGATCATGCCCTCGTCCATGTTGACGTCGAGGATCTGCGCACCGCTCTCCACCTGCTGGATGGCCACCGTGAGCGCGGTGTCGTAGTCGGCGTCCTTGATCAGCTTGCGGAACCTGGCCGACCCGGTGATGTTGGTCCGCTCCCCCACGTTCACGAAGAGACTGTCGCCGGTGATGTTGACGGGCTCGAGCCCGGCCAGCCGCATGGCGGGCGCCGGCTCCGCCATCTCGCGCGGCGTGACGTCCCGCACCACGTCGACGAGCGCCTCGATGTGGGGCGGGGTGGTGCCGCAGCAACCGCCGACGATGTTGACCAGGCCGCTCGAGGCGAACTCGCCGACCGTCGTGGCCATCTGCTCGGCGGTCTCCTCGTACTCACCGAACGCGTTGGGCAGACCGGCGTTCGGGTGGACCGAGACGAACGTGTCAGCGAGTCGGCTGAGCTCTGCGACGTAGGGGCGCAGGTCGCTCGCGCCGAGTGCGCAGTTGAGCCCGACCGCCAACGGGCGGACGTGTCGCACGGAGTTCCAGAAGGCCTCGGTGACCTGCCCGGAGAGGGTGCGGCCCGACGCGTCGGTGATGGTCCCGGACATGATGACGGGCCAGCGCCGCCCCTGCTGCTCGAAGAGGGTCTCGATCGCGAAGATCGCGGCCTTGGCGTTGAGGGTGTCGAAGATCGTCTCGACCAGCAGCAGGTCTGCCCCGCCCTCGACCAGGCCGCTCGCCTGCTCGAGATAGGCGGTCACGAGCTCGTCGAAGCTGACGTTGCGGGCGCTGGGGTCGTTGACGTCCGGAGAGATCGACGCGGTGCGGTTGGTGGGTCCGAGCGACCCCGCGACGAAGCGTGGCCGCTCAGGGGTGGAGAACTCGTCGGCGACCTCGCGGGCCAGCCGCGCGCCCGCGACGTTGATCTCGCGGGCGAGGTCCTGCATGCCGTAGTCGAGCTGCGCGATCGACGTGGCCGTGAAGGTGTTCGTCTCGAGGATGTCGGCGCCTGCCTCGAGATACTGGCGGTGGATCGACCGGATCATGTCCGGCTGGGTCAGGTTGAGCAGGTCGCTGTTGCCGCCGACGTCCTGGCCCCACTCGGCGAAGCGCTCACCGCGAAACTCGGTCTCTCCTGGACCGAAGCCCTGGATGAGGGTGCCCATGGCTCCGTCGAGGACCAGGATCCGCTCGCGGAGGATCTGGCTGAGCGCTTCCGTGGCATCCGGTCGCAGCGACTCGGTCACGACGCTCCTCTCGCAGGCGGGGTGGCTCACCAGCGTAGGAACCCGCGTCCGAAAGATGGACGACTGTCTCGCGTGGTGAGCACGACCCCGAAATGGTGTCACCCGGGTCGGCCTTCGCGAAATCCCGGCCGCCCGGGCCCCCGGCCACGTCACGATGACTAGGGTTGCTCCGTGATCGAGATCGTGGACACCCCGGACCTGGTCGATCCCCTGGTGATCGCCGCCTTCGAGGGCTGGAATGACGCCGCCGATGCTGCGTCCTCGGTGGTCGACCACCTGATCGACGTCTGGGGCGCGCGCACGCTCGGCCAGATCGACCCGGAGGACTTCTACGACTTCCAGGTCAACCGGCCGGTCGTCGGCACCGACGACAACGGCCATCGGCGGATCTCGTGGCCGGGCACCCAGATCGCGGTGGCCTCACCTCCCGACCTCGACCGCGACATCATCCTGGTCCGCGGCATCGAGCCGAGCATGCGGTGGCGGCAGTTCTGCGCCGAGCTGCTGGCGGCCTGCGACGAGCTCGGCGGCCAGCTCGTGGTGACCCTCGGAGCCCTGCTGGCCGACACACCGCACACCCGGCCGATCCCGGTCACGGGCACGGCGACCGAGCTCGAGCTCGTGGACCGGCTCAAGCTGGAGCAGTCGACGTACGAAGGACCCACCGGCATCGTCGGTGTCTTCCAGGACGCCTGCGTCAAGCTCGACATCCCGGCTGTCTCCTACTGGGCCGCGGTCCCCCACTACGTCGCGCAGCCGCCCTGTCCCAAGGCCACGCTGGCCCTGCTCGGACAGCTGGAGGACCTGCTCGAGGTCAGCATCCCCCTGGGCGACCTTCCTGAGGAGGCGCGAGCCTGGGAGCGGGGCGTCGACGAGCTCGCCGAGGAGGACGAGGACATCGCCGACTACGTGCGGGCCCTCGAGGAGACGCGGGACACGACCGAGCTCCCGGAGGCGTCCGGAGAGGCGATCGCGCGGGAGTTCGAGCGTTACCTCAAGCGACGGCAGGACGAGGGCTAGCGGCCCGTCCAGAGCGACAGCCCCAGCGCCGCGTCCAGGACGGCGAACATCGTCATGGCGGCATCGGGGTCACTGGTGTCGGCGAGGCCGTCCGTGCCGAGCGTGGCCGCGACCCAGCCGTCGACGGCCAGCACGGCCGCTGGGGCGTCGAGATCGTCCGCGAGGGCGGCCAGGACGGCGTCGGTGACGGGGCCAGCCGGAGCACCGGCCCCGAGCGAGAGCGCCTTGCGCCAGCGGTCGAGATCGTCGACGGAGTCCCACAACAGCTGGTCGGTCCATTCCCAGTCGGAGCGGTAGTGGTGCCGGAGCAGGGCCAACCGGATGGCCATCGGATCGACGTCGCTGTTGCGCAGGGCGGAGACGAAGACCAGGTTGCCGCGCGACTTCGACATCTTCTCGCCGTCGTAGCCCACCATCCCGGCGTGCGCGTAGATCTGCGCGAACCGCTGTGCCGGCACCGCCACGTGAGCCTCGGCCGCGCTCATCTCGTGGTGCGGGAAGACCAGGTCGTTGCCGCCACCCTGGACGTCGAACGCGCCGCCGAGGTACTGCATCGCCATCGCCGTGCACTCGATGTGCCAGCCGGGTCGACCGGGACCGAACGGGCTGTCCCAGGCCGGCTCACCGTCTCGCTCGGCGCGCCACACGACGCAGTCGAGCGGGTCCTTCTTGCCCGGCCGCTCGGGGTCTCCGCCGCGCTCGGGGAAGACCCGCTGCATCTGCTCGCGCCCCCAGCCGGACACTCCACCGAAGTCCGGGTCGGCGGTGACCGAGAAGTAGAGGTCGTCGTCCACGCGGTAGACCGCGCCGGCGGCCTCGAGCCGCTCGATGAGGCGGATCACCAGCGGAATCGACTCGACGGCTCCGATGTAGTGGTCGGGGGGCAGCACCCGGAGCGCGGCCATGTCCTGGCGGAACAGCTCGGTCTCCCGCTCAGCGAGCTCGACCCAGTCGACCCCGACCTTGGTGGCCCGCTCCAGCAGCGGGTCGTCGACGTCGGTGACGTTCTGGACGTAGGTCACCGCGTGGCCGGCGTTGCGCCACGCCCGGTTGAGCAGGTCGAAGGCGACGTACGTGGCGGCGTGGCCCATGTGGGTGGCGTCGTACGGCGTGATCCCGCAGACGTAGAGCCGGGCCGGCCCGTCGGGTCGGGTGACGACGAGCGCACCGGTAGCCGTGTCGTGGACGGAGACGGCGGGCCCGGTGGTGGGCAGCGTCGGGGTCTCCGGGGCGGGCCAGCTGCGCATGGCCGGAAGCCTAACCGGCTGTGGTCAGAACGGCGGCCACGGGATGGCCGGGCCGTCACCGCGAGGTGCGGGCATGACACCGGTGGAGAGCAGCCGGGCACAGCGGCGGTCGAGCGCGGCCACCTCCGCCCCGGTGAGCAGCCGGTGCAGCTGCGCACCCAACGGGCCGGAAAGCAGCCCCCGGAGCACTCCGATCGCGCCGATCTCGTCGCCCGTCAGGTGGTCGTCGAGCCAGCCCCACAGAACGGTGCGGAGCTTGGGATCGGTGTGGAAGGTGACCCCGTGGTCGACGCCGTACCGATGGCCGTCGGTCATGGCCAGGACGTGCCCACCCTTGCGGTCGGCATTGTTGACGAGCGCGTCGAAGACCGCCATCCGCCGTAGCGGGGGCGAGTCCTCGTGCACCAGGGAGACCGCGCGGTCGTGCCCGTCCAGCCCGTCGAAGACGTGGCACCAGCCCTCTGGGACGTTGCCCTCGGGCACGATGTCGACGGCCATCACCACGTCATCGGGCTCCTGCCAGACCTGCACCATGCCGGGGCCGTGCGGTCCGTCCCGCAGAAAGGTGTGGGGCACGACGCTCCAGCCGAGTGCCTCGGACACGGCGTACGCCGCCACCTCCCGGTTGGCGAGCGTTCCGTCGGGGAAGTCCCACAACGGACGCTCACCCCGGACGGGCTTGTAGACCACGCGGACGTCGCCGACCTCGCCGATGTACGTCGCGTTGGACGCGGGCATGATCCGACCGTGCAGGATCAGCTCCGCGTCGGTCAGCTCCGTCACGGGTCCCGTCGCCGGAAGCCGTTGGCCCGCACGCAGAGGTGGCCGTCGGGGTCGACGGGGTGGCCGCAGAACGGGCAGCTGGGTCGACCCGCCTCGAGCACCTGCGCCGCCCGCTTCACGAACGCACGCGCGGCCGCGGCGCTGATCCGCACCAGCAGGAGCTCGTCGGGCTCGGGCTCCTCGAAGTCCTCGTCGACCTGGTCGGGCGCGACCACTGCCGCCTCGGTGAACGGAAACACCTCGATGACCACGCGGGCGTCGTCGGGGTCCCAGGACAAGGTCATGGTGCCGGCGCGGAACTCCTCCTCGATCGGCTGCTCGAGGGGTTCGGCGTCCTCGAGGCCGAGCGGCGCGACCGCGGGCACGATGGGGTCGTTGTCGGTCGCGGCCATCACTTCGTCGAGGAGCTCGTCGACCCGCTCGGCCAGTGCGGCGACCTGCTGCTTCTCCAGCGCAACGCTCACCAGCCGGACGCCGGCCCGCGCCTGCAGGAAGAACGTGCGCTGCCCGGGCATGCCGACCGTGCCCGTGACGAAGCGCTCGGGCGGGTCGAATCCGTGGACGACTGGTGCCATGCCGACCAGCCTAGGACCGCACCGAAGTGGGCCCGGGGCCGGAGCCGCCCCCGACGGGGGCATCCGGGTGCCCCTTGCGCTTCCGGGACGGCTTCGCGGCCAACCAGGAGAGGTCGCCGGCGTGTGTGTTGGTGGCCAGGACGTAGGGCCGGCTGCCGGTGTACCGGACCACCGACACCGAGGCCGGGTCGACCGCCAGCCGCTGGAAGAGGTCGAGGTGCATCCCGAGCGCGTCCGCCAGGACTGCCTTCACGATGTCGCCATGGGTGACCGCGACCCACACGGCCGAGGCCCCGTGCTCCTCCTCGACCGCGGCGTCGTGACGGCGTACGGCGGCCACGGCCCGGGCCTGCATCGCCGCGAGCGACTCACCCCCGGGAAAGGTCGCGGCCGACGGCTGGGACTGGACGGTCGCCCACAGCTTCTCGCGGGCGAGCTCCTTCAACGCACGCCCCTGCCAGTCGCCGTAGTCGCACTCCGTGATGCCCTTCTCGGTGCTGACCCGGGGCTGGCCCGGGTGGGACTTGACCAGGATCCGTGCGGTCTGCCGGCAGCGCTCGAGGGGGCTCGTCACGACGCCGGCAAGCGGGACGGCCGCGATCCGCTCGGCGGTGAGCGCGGCCTGACCCTCCCCGACGTCGTCGAGGCGCACCCCGGGAAGGCGGCCGGCCAGGGTGCCCGATGCGTTCGCACTGGTCCGACCGTGTCGCACGAGGATCACGGTTGCCATGTCGCGGACTCTAACGGGGCTAGCCTCAGCGGGTGATCGTCGACAGCGCCCTCTACCGCCAGGGCGTCCGCGTCCCCGTCGCCTCCGCGCCCCACGAGCTGCACGACCTCCGGGCCCAGGCGACCCGTGAGGGCGACTTCGTGTGGGTCGGCGTGCACAACCCGACCGAGGTCGAGCTCGAGGACGTCGCCATCGCCTTCGGGCTGCACGGCCTTGCCGTCGAGGATGCGGTGAACGCCCACCAGCGGCCGAAGCTGGAGCGCTACGACGACAGCCTGTTCCTGATCCTCAAGACGCTCTGGTACGTCGATGAGGACGACGCCGTCGAGACCGGCGAGATCGCTCTCTTCGTGGGCAGTGACTTCGTGGTCACGGTGCGGCACGGCCAGGGGGCGGCTCTGAAGTCCGCCCGGCTCGGTCTCGAGGGCCGCGAACAGGTGCTCGCCCACGGCCCGTCCGCCGTCGTGTACGCCGTCTGCGACCAGGTCGTCGACGACTACGAGGAGATCGCTGCCGCGCTGCAGGAGGACGTCGACGAGGTCGAGGCATCCGTCTTCTCCGACGAGCGCACGAACGACTCGGCCCGGATCTACGTGCTCAAGCGGGAGCTGGCCGAGGTGCGCCGAGCGGTGCTGCCGCTGCGGGAGCCGATCAACCGCTTCGCCACCGGGGTGGTGCACGGGATCGACCCGGAGGCCGGCCCCTACTTCCGGGACGTCGGCGACCACCTCACCCGGGTCGCGGAGTCGATCGACACGCTGGACTCGCTGCTCTCCACGGCGTTCGACGTGCACCTCGCCCAGATCAGCATCCGGCAGAACGACGACACGCGCCGGATCTCGGCCACGGTCGGCATCATCGCCGCCCCCACGCTGGTCGGCTCGATCTACGGCATGAACTTCGACCACATGCCGGAGCTGCACTGGGCGTTCGGCTACCCGATGGCCCTGCTGATGATGCTGACCGCCTCGTTGACGGTCTTCCTGCTCAGCAAACGCGCCGGCTGGCTGTGACCGGCCGCTGCGATGGGGTGACTCAGGCGGCAAGGACCCCGGCGGCGACCAGTCCGAGGGTGAGCGACCCGAGGCCGATCCGGTAGAGCACGAACGGCAGGTACGAGTTCGTCGAGACGTACCGCAGCAGCCAGGCGATCGCGGCGTACCCGACGAGGAAGGCGACGACGGTCGCGACCAGGGTCGGCCCCCAGCCGTAGGCGTTGTCCCCGCCCGGGATCTCACGGAGCTGGAAGAGCCCGGCGCCGACGACGGCCGGGATCGCCAGCAGGAAGGCGTAGCGGGTCGCCGCCTCCCGCTCGTAGCCGAGGAAGCGGCCCATGGAGATCGTCGCCCCGGACCGGGACACGCCGGGGACCAGCGCCGCGGCCTGGGCGAGCCCCATCAGGACGGCGTCGCGCAGTGAGATCTCCTTGATCTTCCGGTTGTCGGCGCTGATCCGGTCGGCGACGCCGAGGACGATGCCGAGGACGATCAGGGCGGTGCCGATGATCCAGAGGTTGCGGAAGTCGCGCTCGATCAGGTCCTTGAGCAGGATGCCCAGGATCACGATCGGCAGCGAGCCGATGATGATGAACCACCCCATCCGGGCGTCGAGGTGCCCGCGGTACTCCGGCTGGACGAGCGAGCGGGTCCAGGTCGACCCGATCCGCCACAGGTCCTTGCGGAAGTAGAGCAGGACGGCGAGCTCGGTCCCGATCTGGATGACCGCCGTGAACGCCGCTCCGGGGTCGCCCCAGCCCAGCAGCTCCGGAAAGATCCGCAGGTGGGCGCTGCTGGAGATCGGCAGGAACTCGGTGAGGCCCTGGAGGGTGCCGAGGGCGACTGCTTTGAGGAGGTCCACCACGACGCGCAACCCTACGGCTACGGTTCTGCCCATGCAGCAACGCACCGTGGGGAACACCGGCCTCCAGGTGTCCCGGCTCGGGCTCGGCACCCTGATGTGGGGTCGCGACACCGACGAGCACGAGGCCCGTGACCAGCTGATCGCCTTCGCCGAGGCCGGAGGCACCCTCCTGGACACCGCCGCCGGGTATGGCGACGGGGCGTCCGAGGAGATGGTCGCGACGCTCGTCGGTGACGTCGTCGCCCGTGACGAGGTCGTGATCGCCACCAAGGCCGGCATCTCCCGACGCCGGGGCGTCCGCGAGACCAACGTGTCGCGCGGGCACCTGATCAGCACCCTGGACGCCTCACTCAAGCGCCTTGACGTCGACCACGTCGACCTGTGGCAGGTGCACACCTGGGTCGACGAGACCCCCGTGGAGGAGACGATGTCCGCGCTGGACTACGCCGTCACCAGCGGCCGGGCGGCGTACGTCGGCATCTCCAACTACTCCGGCTGGCAGACCGCCCAGGCGGCGACCTGGCAGCGCGCCGTCCCCGGTCGCGCCGTGCTGGCCTCCACCCAGGTCGAGTACTCCCTCCTCAACCGCGGGGTCGAGCACGAGGTGCTGCCCGCCGCCGCAGCCCTGGGGCTGGGCGTCTTCCCGTGGTCGCCGCTGGGGCGGGGGGTCCTCACCGGGAAGTACCGCTCGGGGACGCCGTCGGACTCCCGCGGCGCGTCGGCCCACTACTCCGGCTTCGTCGAGCCCTATCTCGCCGACCGTCCGACCCGCATCGTCGAGGCCGTGGCCCGCGCCGCCGACGGGCTCGGCTGGTCGTGCCTGGAAGTGGCGCTCGCCTGGGTGCGCGACCGCGAGGGCGTCACCGCGCCGATCGTGGGGGCCCGGACGGCAGCGCAGCTGCGCGGCATCCTCGGTGTGGAGGAGCTGACCCTGCCGGACGAGATCGTCGACGCGCTCGACGACGTATCAGGAGAGTGACGTTGGCGAGTCGCGTGACCCTGCGCCCGCTCGGCCGGGGGGTCGAGTGGGAGTTCCAGAGGCTGCGGATCTCGCGAGAGTTCTCCCGCAACGTGGTCACCCGGCTGCTCGTCGAGCACGCGGAGCACGGCGGCTGGGAGCTGGACCGGGTCCAGATCGGACCGGACGGCACTCGCCGGGTCGTGCTCCGCCGCAAGATCATCCGGCAGCTGCGGACCGCGTAGCCAGGACCACCCCTGGCCAGGACCACCTCAGACGTCGTCCAGGAAGCGGTCGAACACCCGCGCCCCGAACTCCAGCGCATCCACCGGCACCCGCTCGTCCACGCCGTGGAAGAGCGCGGTGAAGTCGAGGTCGGCCGGAAGCCGCAGCGGCGCGAACCCGTAGGAGCGCATGCCGAGCTTGTTGAAGTGCTTCGCGTCGGTGCCTCCGCTCATGAGGTACGGCGCCACGACGGCGTCGGGGTCCTCCGCGAGCAGCGACCGGGTCATCGCGTCGACCAGCTCCCCGTCGTACGGCGTCTCCCACGGAGGCTGCTTCGACACGTAGTCGACGGAGATCCGGTCACCACAGAGGGCAGCGATGGTGTCGAAGAACTCGTCCTCGAATCCGGGCAGGAACCGGCCGTCGATGTGAGCGGTGGCCTCGGTGGGGATGACGTTCACCTTGTATCCGGCGTCCAGCATCGTCGGGTTGGCGGTGTTGCGGATGACCGCACCGAGCATCCGGGCAGCCGAGCCGAACTCCTCGATGAGGGACTCGGCGTTGTCGGGGGTGGCCTCGGTGCCGACCATCTCGCCGACGGAGGCCAGCAGCACCTTCATCGTGGGCGTCAGCCGCACCGGCCACTCGTGGGCTCCGATCCGGGCGACCGCAGCGGTCAGCTCGGTGATGGCGTTCTCGCGGTTGATCATCGAGCCGTGCCCGGCGCGGCCGCGGGCGGTCAGCCTCATCCAGGCCATCCCCTTCTCGGCGGCCTCGATCAGGTAGAGCCGGCGCCCGTTGATGGTGGCCGAGAAACCACCCACCTCGCCGACCGCCTCGGTGCACCCCTCGAGCTCCTCGCGATGCTGCTCCACGATCACCTGGGCGCCCTTGTGTCCCCCCGCTTCCTCGTCGGCGGTGAAGCAGAGCACGATCGGCCGGTCCGGCACCCGGCCGGCGCGGGCGCGGGCCCGGACCACCGAGAGCAGCATGGCGTCGAAGTCCTTCATGTCGACGGCGCCACGGCCCCAGACGTAGCCGTCCTGGATCTCCCCGGAGAACGGGTCGACCTGCCAGTCCGCTGCCGCCGCCGGAACCACGTCGAGGTGTCCGTGCAGGAGCAGGCTGCCGCGGTCCGAGGCGGCCCCGCCCCAGTGCGCGACGACGGAGGTGCGGCCCGGCTCGGACTCGTAGAGACGCGATTCGATGCCGACCTCGTCGAGCAGGGTGGCGACGTACTCGGCTGCCTTCCGCTCCCCTGGTCCGTCCTGGTCCCCGTAGTTGGAGGTGTCGATCCGGATCAGGTCGCGGCACAGCTCCACGACCTCCCCCGAGGGGTCGTGCTCCGGCTCTTCGGTGCGTGTCGACATGCCCCCAGTAGAACACTTCGCAGGCGCCCTCCCGATGAAGGGAAAGGCCCCGCGCTTTGCTACAGTTCCGACGCACTCGTCCGGGTGGCGGAATTGGCAGACGCGCTAGCTTGAGGTGCTAGTGCCCGTATTAGGGCGTGGGGGTTCAAGTCCCCCCTCGGACACTGAGAAGGCCCCGGCTCCACGGGGCCTTTTCTTCATTTCGGGGGCGAAATGACAGCGTCCGCAGGGCGCCGGCTACCGGCCCGGGGATGAACACGAGGGTCGCCACGGTGGGCGTCGAGGGTGAGTCCCCGTCACGGTGGTGACGTGCTGACAGACTGTGCGACATGGATGCGCCCACCCGAGCCGATGTCGCCGTCATCGGCGGCACCGGCTTCTACTCCTTCCTCGACAACGCCCGCGATCACGTGGTGGACACGCCCTACGGCCCACCTTCCGGTCCCGTCAGTGTCGGAACGGTGGCAGGTCGCGACGTCGCGTTCATCCCGCGCCACGGCCCGGCGCACGAGTTCCCGCCGCACCGGATCCCCTATCGCGCCAATCTCTGGGCGCTGCGCTCCCTGGGGGTCCGCCAGGTGCTGGCGCCGTGCGCCGTCGGGGGCCTGACGACAGCCGTCTCCCCGGGTGCCGTTGTCGTCCCCGACCAGCTCGTGGACAGGACCCAGGCCAGGACCCAGAGCTTCGTCGAGACCGGCGCCGTCCACGTTCCTCTGGCCGATCCCTACTGCCACCGGCTGACGGCCGCGGTCGGCCACGCGGACGCGAGGGTGCAGCTCGGTGGCACCATGGTGGTCATCGAGGGCCCGCGCTTCTCGACCCGTGCGGAGTCCCGCCACTACGCCGCGCAGGGCTGGTCCCTGATCAACATGACCGGTCACCCCGAGGCTGTTCTCGCCCGGGAGCTGCGCCAGTGCTACGCATCGATCGCCCTGGTCACCGACATG
This sequence comes from uncultured Actinomycetota bacterium, assembly GCA_963834235.1. Classification (GTDB taxonomy): domain Bacteria; phylum Actinomycetota; class Actinomycetes; order Propionibacteriales; family Nocardioidaceae; genus Nocardioides. The sequence goes on along the minus strand of CAWIAS010000003.1, from coordinate 1,211,970 downwards.
GATGCCGGCGTCGAGACCGGTGAGGGCGTGGGCCAGGCCGAGGTGTTCGAGCTGTTCGCCCGCAACCTCGAGCGCCTCAGGACGCTCCTGACCGACACCATCCGCGACCTGCCGGATCCCGACGGCTGCTCCTGCTCGTCCTGGGCCGACGACCTCGACCTGACGTACGACGTCCCGGGCGCCCCATGAAGGTCCTGGTCACCGGGTCGGCCGGCTTCATCGGCGGTGCCGTCTGTGCCGCGCTCGAGGATGCGGGCGACGAGGTCGTCCGCGTCGACGTGATGCTGGAGCAGGCCCACGGCTCCGACGCGGCGCCGCCCGACACCCACGTGCTCGACGTCCGCGACGCCGCGGCCTGGAGCCACCTGCTCCGGGGAGTCGACGCCGTGTGTCACCAGGCGGCGCTGGTCGGGGCCGGCGTACGCGTCGGGGACCTGCCGCACTACGCGGCCCACAACGATCTCGGCACGGCCGCACTTCTGGCGGCCATGCACGACGCGGGCGTCGACCGGCTCGTCCTCGCGTCCTCGATGGTGGTCTACGGCGAAGGTCGCTACTCCTGCGCCGCCCACGGTGTCCAGCAGCCACCGCCACGCGCCCGCGCCGCGCTCGACGCGGGAGCCTTCGACAACGCCTGCCCGCTGTGTGGCGACGCCCTCGGGTGGGAGCTCGTCGATGAGGACGCCCGGCTCGAGCCCCGCAGCTCCTACGCGGCCAGCAAGGTCGCCCAGGAGCACTACGCCGCATCCTGGGTCCGACAGGCCGACGCGGCCGGAGTCGCGCTGAGGTACCACAACGTCTACGGACCCGGGATGCCCAAGGACACGCCGTACTCCGGGGTGGCGGCCATGTTCCGGTCCTCGGTGGAGCGCGGTGAGCCGCCCCGGGTCTTCGAGGACGGCGGCCAGATGCGGGACTTCGTGCACGTCTCGGACGTAGCGGCCGCCAACGTGGCGGCGCTGCGGGCCGCGGTGAGCATGCCCGCGGGACGCTGGGACGCCTTCAACGTGTGCTCGGGCACACCGGTGTCCATCCGTCGGGTGGCCGACCTGGTCGCCCAGGGCTCCGGATCCGGCATCGCCCCCCTCGTCACCGGGGAGTACCGCTCCGGAGACGTCCGGCACGTGGTGGCGTCCCCCGAGCGAGCCCGCTCGGGGCTCGGGTTCAACGCTGCCGTGCTCCCGGACGTTGGCCTGCACGCGTTCGCCACCGTGCCCCTGCGCGACTGAGCGTCGCTCGGTCACCAGCTCGTGTAGAGCAGGTGCTGGATCGCGAGGGCCACCCCGATCTGCAGGGCGAGCCCGGGCCTGCGCCAGCGCTCGGGGAGGAGCGCAGTGCTCAGCAGCAGCCACGGCACGAACGGCAACCAGATCCGCTCGACCTCCCCCTTGCTCATCCGGGACAGGTCGGCGACCGCGATGGCGAGGACGGCCGCGCCCACGAGCAGGAGCACCGCGCGATCGGCTGTGCGCCGGTCGACCACCAGGCGCGCGAGGCCGGCGAAGAGCAGCGGCCCGGCGCACAGGACCAGCGCGGCCAGGTTCGCCCACATCCAGTACGTCGCCGGGCGGTCGGCAGCGATGCCGTCCCAGTAGCGCTCCTGCAGCACCGGGAACGCTTCCCACAGTGCGAACCCTCCCGCAGCGAAGGAGAGCACCACCGCGCTGGCGGTCGACGCGGCCACCACGAACGGCGCCCACGCACGCGCGGCGACGAGCACCGCCACGGCCAGCAGACCGAGCAGCGGGAGTCCGTACGACATCATCACGCAGTACCCGAGCAGGAGTCCGGCGAGAGCCGACCACCACGTCATCACGCTCCGGCGCCCGGATCCGGCTGCGAGAGCCAGTGTGGCCAACCCCCAGGCCGCCACCGCAGCGAACAGCGCGTCGGCGGAGACCGCGGTCCAGACCGCGGCCGGCCCGAGCACCAGGAACGGCGCGGCCCGTCGTGCCGGGCCCTCCGCGCCGAGAGCCCGCAGAGCCACCAGCACGGCGACGGCGGTGCTCGCGGCGATCCCGGTCACCACCAGACCCGCGGACAGGTCACCGGCGAGACCGAGCCGGTCCAGGACCACGAAGAACAGGAGCGCGCCCGGCGGGTGCCCCGCCACGTGGGTGACCCAGTTGTCGGGCGCGGAGTACGGGATCCGGTCGACGAACTCGCGCAGCATCGCGGGGACGTCGCTGGTGGCACGAGCGGTCTCGAGGTACTCGAACGGGTTGCCCAGCACCCGCGTGATCCCGGCAGAACCGTCGACGTACGCGAGCGCGAGCAACCACGCCAGACCGACGACGTACGTCGTCACGAGCAACCGTGGCCAGGTCAACCGCTCGGACCAGACCAGGGCGTACCGCCAGCCGAGGACCGCGATCACCAGGGCCGGGACGGTGCCGGGCCCCAGCTTCGGCTCCCACAACGAGTGCAGTGGCGGGACGTCCTCAGGGCTCGGGTCTCCGTGGGAGTAGACCTGCCAGCCCGTCAGCCGCGGTAGCGCGACGGCGACCACCACGAGCAGCACGGCGGCGCCCAGGCCCAGCCACGGAGCGAACCGCCGGCCACGGCCGGTGTGCGTCGCGTCCGCACAGGTCTGCATGCAGGACTCCTCGTCTCGGCTCGGGTTCCGGCGGCATGTCTACCGTAGGGGCATGGAGCCCGTCTGCGACCTGATCCTTCCCTGCCGGGACGAGGCGCCGGCGCTCGCCGCGCTGCTGGCGCTGGTGCCGAGCGACTTCGCCGTGATCGTCGTGGACAACGGGTCGCGCGATGGCACTGGAGCAGTGGCCGCGAGGCTGGGTGCCACCGTCGTGGAGGAGTCTGTGCCGGGGTACGGCGCCGCGGTCCACACCGGGCTGGAAACCGCCACGCACGAGTTCGTCGCCTTCATGGACGGTGACGGTTCCTTCGACCCGCAGGAGCTCCTGCCGCTGCTGGACGACGTCCGTTCCGGCCGTGCCCGGATGGCCGTCGGCCGCAGGCGTCCCGTCCATGCCGGCGTCTGGCCGTGGCACGCCCGAGCCGGCAACCGGGTCATCGTCGAGTGGCTGAGGTGGCGCATCAGCATGCCGGTCCACGACATCGCTCCGATGCGGGTCTGCCGCCGGATCGACCTGCTGGAGCTCGGTGTCGCCGACCGCCGTTTCGGCTATCCGGTCGAGCTCCTCCAGAAGGTCACCACCGCAGGCTGGACCGTGGCCGAGCACGACGTCACCTACCACCCCCGGGCGAGCGGTACCCGGTCCAAGGTCTCCGGCAGCGTCCGCGGCACGGCGCGAACCGCTCGCGACTTCTGGCGCGTGCTCTCGTGAGCCCGCACGCGCGCGCTCTCGTGATGGCGAAGGCCCCGGTCGCCGGCCGGGTCAAGACCCGCCTCGGCCAGGACATCGGCATGGATGAGGCAGCCCGACTGGCGGCCGCCTCTCTCCTGGACACGCTCGACGCGTGCACCCGTGGCTTCGGTGCCGACCACTGTCACCTCGCCCTCGACGGCGATCTCGCCAGTGCCGTGGACGGCGACCTGATCCGTCAGCTGCTGACGGGCTGGTCGGTGACGGGGCAACGCGGCGACTCGTTCGGCGCCCGGCTGGTCAACGCCCACACCGACCTGGCGGGGACCGGGCCCGGGGCCGTCGTCCAGATCGGGATGGACACACCCCAGGTGACCCCGAGGCTGCTCGCGACCGTCGCCGATGCCCTGACCGGTGAGGGGGTCGACGCCGTGCTCGGCCCTGCGCCGGACGGCGGCTGGTGGGTGCTCGGGCTGCGAGACGCAGCCAACGCGGCTCCCCTGGCGGACGTACCCATGTCCACACCCACCACCTGTGCCGACACCAGACGGGCCCTCACAGGGTCCGGACTGCGGGTGTCCGAGACGTTCGTCCTGCGCGACGTCGACACGGTGGCGGATGCCGTCGTCGTGGCTCAGGAGGCGCCGGACACTCGCTTTGCGCGAGCCTGGGCCCGCGCCGCCCACGAGGTGTGACCTGCGTCCCTTTCACCCGGGAAGTGCCTGAAATCCAATCTGCGGTCGCTGCGGATCCGAATGCCCCATGACAGGCACCAAACATCCGCAACAAAGGGAAGTGTTTCCACCATGGCTCGTTTCAACTCCACCCCCAAGCGCATCTTCGCCGGCCTTGCTGCCGCGGCTGTGCTCGCCGTTCCGCTCACCGCCTGCGGCTCCGAGGACTCCTCTGACTCCTCGTCCTCCTCCGCACCCCAGCCGGTCGCCGAGATCGAGGCGCTCTCCGGTGAGAGCACCGCGATCCTGCTCGACAAGGGCTTCACCGACGCGCTGACCTCGCTCAAGCTCACCCCCGGTGTCGTCGGCGACGCCGCGCTGACCGACGGTTCGCTGATCTTCCCGATCACCGGTGGAAACGTCTCGGTCTTCGAGCCCGGCTCGGTCCCCAACTACGTGGTCGGCCAGATCCAGCACGAGGGCTCCGGTCTCTCGCTGACCGCTGGTGGGACCACGGTCGAGCTGACGAACTTCAACGTCGACCCGGGCGTGTCCCGTGTCTACGGTGACGTCACCGTCAACGGTGAGGTCGCCGCGTCCAGCGCCTACCTCTTCGAGCTCAACGGCAGCACGCTCAAGCCGCTGAAGTCCGAGGGCAGCACCGCGATCCTCGAGGGCACCAAGGTCTCGATCTCCGACGTGGCCGCACCGGTCCTCAACGACGTCTTCAAGACCGACGCCGTCAAGCCCGGCCTGCTGGTCGGCATCGCCAAGATCACCGTCAACACCAAGTGATCCTTCGCTCCACGCAACTGAAATGAGCACAGACCGTGCTGACACCGCGGGCCCCCAGCGAACAGCTGCGGGGCCCATCGGTGCGCACGGTCTCCCCGACCCGAGGAGGTGACCGACCAGTGACCGACACCCGACCGATGACCACGGTGGAGGCACTCGACGCCGCCTTCGCCGGACAGTCCTGCGAGATGGTGCGCGCGGACGGCCTCCGTCGCCCCCTCGCGACCCACCGCTGGTCGGGGCCGGCGTCTCCGAGCGACCTTGCCCTCTTCGTCGATCGGTGCGCCGGGCCGACCATCGACGTCGGCTGCGGACCGGGACGGTTGGCAGGTGCGCTCTGGGCTCGGGGCGTGGACGTCCTCGGCGTGGACACCTCCCCCGAGGCTGTGCGACAGACCCTCGCTCGCGGTGCCCCGGCCCTCTGCCGGGACGTCTTCGCTCACCTGCCGAGGGAGGCGCACTGGGAGCACGTGCTGCTCGCGGACGGCAACATCGGCCTCGGGGGACATCCGGACCGACTGCTCCGACGCGTGGCGTCCCTGCTGAGCCCGACCGGGACCGCGCTGGTCGAGCTGGCCGGCGCCGGCAGCGTCTCCATCCACGCGGGCGTGCGCCTGCGTGTGGGAGAACGTGACAGCGGCTCGTTCGACTGGGCTACCGTCGGGGTCGACGCCATCGCTGACGTGGCCGACGAGGCAGGTCTGGCCGTCGTCGACCTGGTCAGCGTGGACCGTCGGCACGTGGCGACCTTGCAGCACCGTTCGGATCCAGCCGGCTTGCGATGACACACAGAGAGGACCCGCCAGTGACCTCTCCTGACGAACCCCACACGGAACGCTACGGCTTCCCGGTCCCGCTGTGGCGCGCGCTTGACGAGCACCCACCCCCCGGACTGGATCCCCGGTCGTGGCGCAGCCCGTTGCGGGGCCCGTGGCTCACGTCCGTCTTCGCGGTCGTCCTCCTCGTCACCCTGCCCGTCGTCACCCTCACCGGACTGCTCTCCTACGTCGCGTACGGCGAGGCGGCGCGCCCGAGCGACGTCGGCTGGCTGCACCTTCCGCTCTTCGACTGGCCGACGGATCCGTCCTGGCTCTTCCGCCTCACCCAGGGGCTCCACATCGGCCTCGGGCTGGTGCTGATCCCCGTCGTCCTCGCGAAGCTGTGGTCGGTCGTCCCCCGGTTGTTCACCTGGCCTCCGGCCCGCTCCGTGGCGCAGGTCCTGGAGAGGCTCTCCCTGCTGATGCTCGTCGGCGGCATCCTGTTCGAGATCGCGACCGGCGTCCTCAACATCCAGTACGACTACATCTTCGGGTTCAGCTTCTACACCGCCCACTACTACGGCGCCTGGGTGTTCATCGCCGGCTTCGTGGCCCACGTGATCCTCAAGCTTCCGCGCATGATCGAGTCGCTGCGCAGCCGGTCCTTCCGCGAGGTGCTCCGGACCCGGCTCGCGAACACGCGCCCCGAGCCCCGCGACGCGGACGGCCTGGTCGCGGTCGATCCCGCACCACCCACCCTCAGCCGACGAGGCGCCCTCGCCCTTGTGGGCGGCGGGTCCCTGATGGTCTTCGCCCTGACGGCCGGCCAGACCATCGGCGGTTTCACCCGTCCGCTCGCGCTGCTGCTGCCGCGCGGTCGAGACAGTGGAGACGGGCCGAACGACTTCCCCGTCAACCGCACCGCCGACGCCGCCGGCATCAGTCCGGAGGTGACGGGCGAGCAGTGGCGGCTGACCCTGTCCGGCGGGACCGACGACGTGGTCCTGGATCGAGCTGCCCTCCTCGCGCTCCCCCAGCACACGGCGGTCCTGCCGATCGCCTGTGTCGAAGGCTGGTCGACCACCGAGACCTGGACCGGGGTGAGGCTGCGGGACCTGGCCGATCTGGCCGGCGTCGGGACCGTGGACGGCGCGGATGTCTCGTCCCTCGAGGAGTCCGGAGCGTTCAACACCTCGGCCCTCAACGCCGGGCAGGCCTCCCACGAGGACGCGCTGCTCGCGCTGCGGGTCAACGACACCGACCTGTCGCTCGATCACGGTTTCCCGGCCCGCATCATCGTGCCGGCCATGCCGGGCGTCCTCAACACCAAGTGGGTCACCGCCATCTCGTTCCGGAGTGCATGAGATGGCGACGCCACGCAGTCGCCTCGAGTCGTTGTACGGCGCGAGTGGTCGCCATCTGCTGGTCACGCTCGCCGCCCTCTCGCTCGCGGTCTACACCGTGCTCGAGCTCGGGCTCGACGAGCTGTGGGACTCCGACGTCTGGTGGCAGTCGATCCTGGTGTGGTTCCTGGGGGCGGTGCTGCTCCACGACCTGGTGCTCTTCCCGCTCTACGCCCTGGCCGACCGCCTGTTCGGCCGGGCCCTGCGACGACGGAGCCCGGCACCGGGTGAGGCCTCGGGCGTGCCGATCGTCAACCACGTGCGGATTCCGGTCCTGGCCATCGGCCTCCTGTTCCTGCTGTTCTTCCCCGGGATCATCGAGCAGGGCGCGTCGTCGTACTCGAAGGCCACCGGGCAGACGCAGGAGCCCTTCCTGGAGCGCTGGCTGATCCTGTCCGCGGCCATCGTCGGGCTGAGCGCAGCCACCTACGCACTCCGCCGCGTGCTTCACCTACGGTGAACCCATGCAGCCGTTCCGCGTGGGGTTCGTGACCGGGGCGACCCCCGACAAGTGGGCGCGGGCCTGGCGGGACCGTCGTCACCGGGAGCCGCTGGTGCTGGTGCCGGTCGCCGAGGAGGAGCAGGAGACCGGGCTGCGGGACGGGTCCCTCGACATGTGCCTCGTCCGGCTCCCGGTCGACCGCGACGTCCTCCACTGCATCCCGCTGTACGACGAGGTCCCCGTCGTCGTCGTGCCTCTCGAGCACCTCGTGACCGCGGCCGACGAGATCGCGCTGGCCGACCTCGCCGAGGAGCAGCTGGTGCTTCCCCATGCCTCTGGATGGACCCCGGACGTCCCGCAGCTGGAGTTTCCGCCCATGGAGCCGCGCGAGGCGATCGAGGTCGTCGCCAGCGGCACCGGTGTGGCGATCGTGCCGGCGTCCGTGGCCAGGCTGCACCAGCGCAAGGACGTGACGACGCGGCCGGTCGTCGACCTGCCACCCTCCAGGATCGGGCTCGCCTGGCGCCTCGATCGGGACGACGAGCAGGTGCAGGCGTTCATCGGGATCGTGCGCGGCCGCACGGCCAACAGCTCGCGCTCCTGAGGGACGTGGGCCTCCTCACGTCTGCCCCGGCGTTTGGCCACCGGCACACCCGGGGTAGGGGGCACAGATGACGCAACGGCTGGACCGCTCCCCCGACCATCAACTGCCGCACCCTGCCCTCGACCACGAGCTCGACGAGTCACCCGGGAGGGGCGGTCTCGACAAGATCGTCTTCGGCGTCACTGCGGCGATTGCGATCGGCTTCCTCGTGTGGGGCTTCGTCAGCACGGGCTCGCTCAAGACCGCGTCCGGTGACTCCCTCGCGTGGACGATGGCCAACACCGGCTGGCTGTTCGTGCTCACGTCGAGCGCCTTCGTGGTGTTCGTGGTGTGGCTCGCAATGAGCCGCTACGGCACCATCCCGCTGGGTCGCGACGACGAGGAGCCGGAGTTCCGGACCGTCTCGTGGGTGGCGATGATGTTCAGTGCGGGCATGGGCATCGGCCTGATGTTCTACGGCGTGAGCGAGCCGATCAGCCACTTCGCCTCGCCGCCCCCTGGGACAGGCGAGGCCGGGAACCCCGAGGCCGCACAGAACGCGATGGCCACCACCCTCTTCCACTGGACGTTCCACCCGTGGGCCATCTATGCCGTCGTCGGGCTCGCGGTCGCGTACGGCGTCTACCGCAAGGGCCGGCTCCAGCTGATCTCCTCGGCGTTCGAGCCGCTGCTCGGCAAGCGGGCCAACGGCCCGGCCGGCAAGGTCATCGACATGCTCGCCATCTTCGCGACCCTCTTCGGCTCGGCGGCCTCGCTCGGGCTCGGCGCTCTGCAGATCCGCAGCGGCCTCGAGATCGTGGCCGGCATCGGTGAGGTCGGCAACGCCCTGCTGATCGGCATCATCGCCGTCCTGACCGCGGCCTTCGTGCTGTCGGCGGTGTCCGGCGTGGCCAAGGGCATCCAGTGGCTGTCCAACATCAACATGGTGCTGGCGGTGTCGCTCGCCCTGTTCGTGTTCATCGTCGGTCCGACCGTCTTCATCCTGAACCTGCTCCCGACCTCGATCGGCAGCTACCTCCAGGACCTGCCCATGATGTCTGCGCGGACCGGTGCCGAGGGCGAGGCCACCAACGAGTGGCTGCAGACCTGGACCATCTTCTACTGGGCCTGGTGGCTGTCGTGGACCCCGTTCGTCGGCATGTTCATCGCCCGGATCTCGCGTGGCCGGACCATCCGCCAGTTCGTCACCGGCGTCCTGCTGGTGCCCAGCATGGTCAGCCTGGTCTGGTTCGTGATCTTCGGCGGCGCCGCGATCGATCTCCAGAAGAACGGCACCGACATCGCCGGTGCGGGTGGTGTCGAGTCGCAGCTGTTCGCGACCCTCGACGCCTACCCGTTCGCCACAGTGGCGAGCATCGTGGTGATGCTGCTGGTCGCGATCTTCTTCGTCTCCGGCGCCGACGCCGCGTCGATCGTGATGGGCACCCTGTCCGAACGCGGCACCATCTCGCCCAGCCGGCCGATCGTCATCTTCTGGGGTGTCGCCACCGGTTCGGTGGCCGCGGTGATGCTGCTGGTGGGTGGCTCGGACGCACTGACCGGCCTGCAGACGATCACCATCGTGGCGGCGCTCCCGTTCGTGCTGGTGATGATCGGTCTCGCCGTGTCGCTGGTGAAGGACCTGCGTCAGGATCCGCTGATGGTCCGAAAGCAGTACGCCGAGGAGGCGGTCGAGCAGGCAGTGATCCACGGCGTGACCCAGCACGGCGACGACTTCGTCCTCAACGTCAAGAAGAACCCCTCCGCCTGACCTGTCTCAGTCACGGCCCCCTCGCTGGACGACCTCGCGCGGGGGCTGTGGCTGCTGGTGACCCAGCTCTCCACCGATCCGGCCACCGAAGGGCCGGCCGTGGTCTGCCCACTCCTCGCGCGTGTAGACCAGCTGCCAGCCGCCCACCGCCACCCGGGTGCCGGTGCGCAGCAGCGCCCGGTCGACGCGAGCTCCGTGCACCCTGCTGACGGCGGCCGGGCTGTGCAGGACGAACTCGTCCTGGTCGTCGTGCTCGATCGTGGCGTGCAGTGGCGCCAGCCCCGCGAGCACGATGTCGCACGAGTCAGCCGACCCGATGGTGGTGGTCCCGTCACGCAACCAGAAGACGGGTTGTCTCCGCCCGGCCCAGTCGTCCTGCTCCACCAGGACGAGACGTGCTCCGCCGCCGCGTGCCGGGTCGTGGGTGAGACCCACAGGCCGGCGCTGACGACGAGCGAAGGTGGGCGCCGGTGGCCAGGGTGTCGAGGGTGGGGCCACGTCGACAGGGGGCAGCACGGCCTGGGTGACCCCAGCCCGTGCCCTCGCCGACGTCCAGGCCCCGCGCAGGCTGCCGAGCCGAATGTGCCGTGACTTCGTCGCGCGTCGTTGCCACCACGGGGCCACCACGTCTCCCAGCGTCACGAGGTGGCGTCCGCGGTGCACCACTCGCACCGCCACCCGCTGTCGCGCCAGCATGTCCGCCAGCGCGGCGATGGCGGGCGCGTCACCCGTGCCGGCGAAGGCCCCCGGATCGTCGACCTCGAGCACGAGCCGGTTGTCGCGTCCGCGCAGGGTGCCGCGCACCTCCGAGCCGGAGGGCGTCCCCATCGAGAAGGTCAGGTCGGCGGTGACGGTGGTGGTCATGGTCAGGACCGGCCGGACGCGATGTCGCTGCTGGTGATGGTCAGGGTCCCGTCGACCTTCCACGTGGCCCGCGGAGCGTTGGCACCCGTGTCGCGCGGCACTTCGACCGACATGTCCTGGAAGGTGTAGTTGATGGCCGCCTCACGTCCGGTGAGGAAGGACCACATGCGCTGACCCAGATCTGCCCAGTCGACGACCTCATCATTCGAGGCCCCGACGGGTTGGCTGCTGACGGACATGAAAACCTCCACAGAGAGTTGCTACTTATACATTTACTTCAACAGGTTGTTGAAGTTAGGATGACAGCATGACCACGAACGGGACTCAAAAGCAAGAGCTGGACGACGATTCGCTCACGATCGGCGACCTGGCCCGAAGGACGGGCGTCGCGACCGGGACCCTGCGGATGTGGGAGACCCGGCACGGCTTCCCCCCCGCAGATCGGCGCGCCAGTGGGCATCGCCGTTACGCCGCGGAGACCGTCGACCTGGTCGCGCAGGTCCAGCGGCGCCGCGAGGCCGGGTTGCGACTCGAGATCGCCATCGCCGAGGCGATGGCCGGCAACGAGCCGACCACGCCCTCGGTGTTCGCCGAGATGAGGCGTCGGCACCCCGAGCTGGAGCGCCACCGGCTGCGCAAGTCGACGCTGCTGGCGCTCTCCTGGGCGCTCGAGGACGAGTGCTGCGCCCGGGCCGACCGGCCGGTGCTGTTCGGCTCCTTCCAGCGGGAGGGCCACTACCGTGCTGCCGCGCCCCGCTGGCGCGAGCTGGCGCGGGTCTCCCGCAGTTGCGTGGCGATCGCCGACTTCCCCGGTGGCAGCCGCCTGGAGGACGGCGTCCAGCTCGCCTCGCTCGACGAGGACGCACCCATGCGCCGCGAGTGGACGGTGGTGTGCGACTCCCCGGACCTGCCCGCCATGTTGACCGCCTTCGAGCTCCCCGGACAGCACGACGTCCCCGACCGGGAGCGCCTGTTCGAGGCGATGTGGACCCTCGAGCCGCACGCGGTGCGCGACGCTGCCCGGGTGTGTGGCCGGGTGGCCCAGGCCGCAGGCGTCACCGAGGCGACCCCGCTCCTCTACGAGCTGGCCGAGGAGCCCCGGTCGCGGCCCCTGGACCCGGCCGGAGCCTCCGCGCTCTTCAACCGCGTCGTCAGCTACGTCGACCGGATGAGCAGCTGACGCCCCACGACCTCGTTCACAGCGTCCGGCCGAACATCTCGGCGGTCTGACGGGCGGTCGGCGAGCCCGCCTCCGGGTCGGCCCCGAGCCGCAACAGCGTCGTGACCACGTCGTCCTCGCCCTTGAAGACGGCACCGGCGAGCGGGGACTGACCGCGGTCGTTGAGCCGGTTCACGTCGGCTCCGCGCTCCGCCAGGCCGGACACGACGTCGGGGTGACCGTGATAGGCGGCGAGCATCAGCAGGGTGTTGCCGGAGGCGTCCGTCAGGTCGGCCGGGACCCCCGCGTCGACGTGCGCCATCAGCACCTCGGCGGCGCCCTCCCGGGCCAGGTCGAACATCTGGTGCGCGACCTCGACCAGCTCCTCGCTGGGCTGCTCCTCGCTCATGTGCGAAGTCTCGCAGTCGGGAACCTAGGGTGGGGCCATGCCCCTGATCGACCCCGGCGTCCCGGCCGAGCTCGGTGAGCACGTCACGCTCGACTTCGAGCGCGCCTTCGGCCGGCCCGCTACGGCGGTCGGGTACGCCCCGGGCCGGGTGAACCTGATCGGCGAGCACACCGACTACAACGCCGGCCTCTGCCTCCCGGTCGCGCTCCCCCATGCCACGTACGTCGCCGGCGCGCTGCGGTCCGACGGTCGGGTGCAGGTGATCAGCCGCCAGTCCCCCCACCGATGGACCGGTCACGTGGACCGCCTCGGACCCGGCGAGGCTACCGACTGGGCGGCGTACGTCGCGGGCGTGCTGTGGGCGCTCCGCGAGGACGGTCTCGACCTCCGGGGCGTCGAGCTGGCGATCGACAGCACCGTGCCACTCGGTGCCGGCCTGTCGAGCTCGGCGGCCGTGGAGTGCGCCGTGGCCGCCGCGGTGTGCGGGCTGCTGGGGGCGGAGCTGTCCCACGAGCGCCGACAGCGACTGGTGGCGGCGTGCATCAGGGCCGAGACCGAGGTCGCGGGTGCCCCCACCGGCGGCATGGACCAGACGGTGGCCCTCCACGCCGCGGCCGGCTCCGCCCTGCTGATCGACTTCGCCGCGCAGACGACCACGGTCGTGCCGTTGCCCCTGGCCGAGGCCGGCCTGGCCCTGCTGGTCACGGACACCCGGGTCTCCCACAACCTGACCGACGGCGGCTACGGACAGCGGCGGGACGACTGCGAGGCGGCCGCCCGGCGCCTCGGGGTCGCCTACCTGCGCGAGGCCGAGGCCAGCAAGGTGGAGTCCCTCGTCGATCCCCGCCTCCGCAAACGGGCCCGGCACGTCGTGTCAGAGATCGAGCGAGCCTCCGGCGTGGTGCAGGCCGTCGGGGCAGGTGACTGGCCGGCGCTGGGTCCCCTGTTCGCCGCCTCGCACGCCTCGATGCGCCACGACTTCGAGATCTCCTGCGCCGAGCTCGACACCGCCGTCGGCGTCGCGGTCGAGGCGGGCGCACTCGCAGCCCGGATGACCGGGGGCGGGTTCGGAGGGTCCTCGGTCGCGCTGGTTCCCGAGGAACGCTTCGACGCCGTGATCCATGCCATCGACACCGCCTTCGCGGCCTCAGGCTTTCGTCCGCCGGCGCACCTCCGCGTCGAGCCGTCGGGTGCCGCCGACCTTCTGGGCTAGGTCGCGGACACGCCGATCCTGCCCTCGCGGAAGGCGTCGACGAAGAGCGCGTGGTCGGCGCGGACACGGGTCGCGTAGCTCATCGCGAAGTCGGTCATCCAGCTCGTGAACTCCTTGCGACGACGGTCCAGGCTCTCCGCGATGGCCTCCTCCACCTGGAAGTCGACCAGGTCCTGGTCGCTGTCCTCGTCCGAGGCGCAGTGGATCTTGGCGGTCGCCCGCCCGAGCAGGTCGACGACGGCGGCGATGTCGTCGGGTTCGGTCAGCCCCGACCAGTCCAGGTCGACCTCGTAGGGCGACATCTCGGAGACGACGTACCCCACGCCGTCCAGCTGCGTGTGCCCCAGCATCGGGTCGGTGTGGACCTGCAGTGCCCGCTGGCTCACCACCGTCCGATGGCCCTCGTGCTCGAAGTAGCGGTCCACCTGCGTCGAGTCCACGAACCTGCTGACGGCCGGGACGTTGGCCTGCTTCATCGACAGCACCACATCGTTGTCCAGCGCCTGGCTGAATCCCTCGACCAGCAGGTTGTACGCCGGGAGCCCGGCGCTGCCGATCCCGAAGCCGGACTTGCCCACCACGTCGCGCAGCTCGTAGAAGAGGTCGCGGTCGAACCGCTTGTCCTCCGGGATCGTCTCGAGGTACTGAGCGAAGGCCTTCTCGACCTTTGTGCGCTCACGGGCCGCGAGGCGGCGTACGCCCTTGTCCTCGCGGAACAGCCGGACCCCGTCCTTCAGGACGGTGGCGTCATCGAGCAGGTCGGCGCGGCGTCGGCACCGCGCCGCGACCAGCGCGGCCTTGACCGGTCCGCGGGTGTTGTCGAGGTGCAGGGCGAAGTCGTCGTCGTCCTCGCTCGTGCGGTAGGCGTCCACCTGGGCGAGGTAGGACCGGATGAACTTGCCGATCAGCCGGCGGACGTCGTCCTCCGGCAGCGCCTTCTGCCACCCGACCAGCGCCAGCGAGGCACTGAACCGCTGAAGGTCCCAGGTGAAGCGCCCCAGGTAGGCCTCGTCGAAGTCGTTGACGTCGAAGACCATCCGGCCGTTGGAGTTGAGGTAGGTGCCGAAGTTCTCCACGTGAAGGTCTCCGTGCACCCAGATCCGCCCGCTGTGCTCGTCGGAGAAGTCGTCCTCGTCGGCGGTGACATCGGCGTAGAACAGGCAGGCCGAGCCGCGGTAGAAGGAGTGCGGGTCGGACGCCATCTTGCGGTACTTCGTCCGGAACGCGACCGGGTCCGCCTCCATCAGCGGTGCGAACGCGTCGTCGAGGACGGAGACGATCTGGTCGGTGCGCTTCTTGTCCGAGACCATGGCGTGCAGTCTGCCCTTCCCGGCTCAGGCCGGCTCGAGCGGGCGCGGCCGCAGCCCGACGGTCTTCATCTCGACCGCCGCCAGGGCGCGGATGACCTCGGTGTCGCCGCGGCGCATCGCACCCACGGGGTCGTCGGTGATCCGGGCGAGCACGTGCAGCGGCTGGTTGGTCGTGGCCCGGAGTGCGAACAGCTCGTCGTCGGCCGCACTGTCGATGAACCGCTGACCGGCGGTGGCCTCGCGCACGAACCGGATCCGGCGCGGGAGGTACACCAGGCCCACGACGAGGATCGGGATCACCGCGAGGGTGACACCCAGCCAGAAGGCCAGGGTCTCCACCGCCTCGACCTCGGCCCGGCCCGCGGATGCCAGGGACTCCGACGCGGTGGAGGCCTTGTCGAACGGTGTGGAAGCGCCGCCACCGATGACCGGCACGCCGCCCAGGAAGTCACCCGCCTCGGCCATCGACTCGGAGAGGCTGGTCGCGGAGGACTCGAGCTGCCGGCCGGGGTCGGCCAGGGCCATGGTGCCGTCGTGGATGACGTTCCCGATCGCGATCCACCCGATCACCCAACAGACGAAGAGGACGTCGGCGACGAGCTGGCGGGCGAACCGGGTGGACGAGTCGGCGTACAGCTTCATGCGGACATCGTTCCCCAGGTGAGTGGTCGTACTCACCGAGGGTCGGGTACGACGGCGCGTGGCGCGGGTGGCGGGCACGGCGAGGCTGGTCGCATGACGACACCCACCCAGCCCAAGAACACCCATGCCTTCTACCTGCAGGCCGGCATCTCGTTCGGCGTCGCCCTGCTCACCATGATCGTCGCGGTCCTCTACCTGCCCGTCGACCCGTGGATCCGCGCCTTCCTCGGTCTCGGGGTCATGTACCTCACCACGTCGGCCTTCACCCTCGCCAAGTGCGTCCGGGACGCCCAGGAGAACCAGTCGGTGTACGCCCGACTCGACCAGGCCCGCGTGGACAAGATCCTCGCCGACCACGACCCCTTCCGGGCGGTCTCCTGACGACGTACCGGGGTACGGACCGCGCCGCGACGCCCGTTGGGTCGGCGTGCTTCACTCGGACGGACAGACCGTCCAGCGAAGGGAACGCCCGTGGCCAAGAACCCGCTCGGCAAGATCAAGGACCTCACCAAGGGAGCAGCGTCGGTTGGCCTGCACGTCGCCGGCCAGGCCACGAAGTCCGCCACGTCGTTCACCGCAGGTGCGGTGGCCAAGCTGGTCCAGGGGCGCAAGCTGGCGGTCGCCCCGGCGCCAGTGGCCCCGAAGGCGAAGACCCCCGAGCCGGCAGCGAAGCCCGCCCCCACCGCGAAACCGGTCGCCAAGGCGGCGCCGCCGGCGAAGTCCGAGGCCACACCCGTCACCTCGATCGACGCGGCCGCGGAGTCCGTGCGCGTCGACGTCACGCCCGCCGACGTCGCCAAGAAGGTGGCTCGCAAAGCCCCGCGCGCCCGGCGGCGAAGAAGGCGCCCGCCAAGAAGACCTCGCCCGGCGCCAAGCTCCCGCCCCGCAAGAAGACCGACGAGTCCCAGCCGGTCGACAAGGGATAGTTCGTCGTCGACGGCTTCGCCTTGAGCTACTTGAGCTCGGCGCTCGAGAGGCCGAGGATCCGGCGGGCGATGATCAGCTGCTGGATCTGCTGGGTGCCCTCGAAGATGTCGAGGATCTTCGAGTCGCGGGCCCACTTCTCGAGGAGCTCGGTCTCGCTGTAGCCGATCGAGCCCGCGAGCTCGACACAGCTCAGGGTGATGTCGGACCCCACGCGGCCGGCCTTCGCCTTGGCCATGGAGGCCTCCAGCGAGTTGGGCTGGCGGTTGTCGGCCATCCACGCCGCCTGGAGGGTCAGCAGGTGTGCTGCCTCCCAGTCGGCCTCCATCTGGATGAACTTGGCGGCCGCCGCCGACTGGGTCATCGACGGGCGGTCGTAGTCGATCTCGATGCCGGCCTTCTCGAGCAGCTCGCGGGTCAGGTCGAGGGAGGCCCGAGCACAGCCGACCGCCATCGCCGCGACGAGCGGCCGGGTGTTGTCGAAGGTCGCCATCGCGCCGGCGAAGCCCTGCTTGGGGTCGACGTCGGCCGAACCCAGGAGGTTCTCCTTCGGCACCCGGCAGTTCTCGAAGATGATCGTGGCGGTGTCGGACGCCCGGATGCCGAGCTTGTGCTCGAGCCGGTCGACCCGCATGCCGGGCGTGCCCTTGGCCACGACGAACGACTTGATGGCGGCGCGGCCGAGCTCCTTGTCGAGGGTCGCCCAGACGACGATCGCGTCGGCCCGGTCGCCCGAGGTGACGTAGATCTTCTCGCCGTTGAGGACGTACTCGTCGCCGTCGAGCGTCGCCGTCGTCTTGATGTTGGCGGAGTCCGAGCCGGTGCCCGGCTCGGTGATCGCCATGCCGGCCCAGACGCCCTCGAAGCGCTTCTGCTGCTCGTCGTCGGCGACGGAGGCGATGGCGGAGTTGCCGAGGCCCTGGCGCGGCATCGAGAGCAGGAGCCCGACGTCGCCCCAGCACATCTCGGCGATGGACATCACGGAGGCGAGGTTGGTGCCGTTCTTGATGCCCGTGGTCTCGTCCGACTCGTCGCGCTTGACGCCGGCGGCGCCCGCGCCCTCGGACGCGCCGGACTCGGAGAGCCCGTCGATCATCGCGGCGAGCATGTCGAGCTCCTTGGGGTACTCGTGCTCGGCGCGGTCGTACTTGCGCGAGATGGGTCGCAGCATGTTCATGGCGACCTGGTGGGCCTGGCCGACCAGCGGCCGGAACTTCTTGGGATCGTCGAGGTTGATCATCAGACCAGCACGCTTCCTTCCATGACGCCGACGGCTCGGAGGTCGCGGTACCACCGCTCCACGGGGTGTTCCTTGACGAACCCGTGGCCACCGAGCAGCTGGACGCCGTCGAGACCGATCTTCATGCCCTTGTCGGTGCACAGCTTGCGGGCCAGGGCGACCTCGCGGCTGAAGTCCTTGCCGGCAGCAGCACGTGCGGCTGCCTTGTAGGTGAGGAGCCGCATCGACTGCAGCTCGATCGCGATGTCGGCGACCATGAACGCCACCGACTGGCGGTGGGCGATCGGCTCGCCGAACGCCTCGCGCTCCTTGACGTACGGCGTCACGTAGTCGAGGACGGCCTGGGCCGTCCCCACGGCGAGAGCGCACCAGGCGAGGCGGGACAACCGCACGCACTCGGCGTACGTCGTGCCGTCGGTGGCGCCGAGGACGGCGCCCTCGTCGACCTGGACATCGGTGAGGGTCAGCTGGGCCAGGGAGGCAGCGCGGATGCCCATGGCGGGGTCACCCTCGACGGCCAGGCCGTCGGTGCCGGACTCCACCAGGAAGAGAACCGGCTTGCCGTCGAGAGTCGCGCCCACGACGAAGAGCTCGGCGTCGGCGGCTCGGACCACGAGCGACTTCACGCCGTTGAGGACGTAGCCGTCGCCCTTCCGCTCGGCGGTGGTCGACGGGTTCAGCACGTCGAACAGCACGGTCGGTTCGGTCAGCGCCAGTGCCGCGGCGGGGACGTCGTCGCCGGTGAAGGCGGGGAGGTAGGTGCTCTGCTGCTCGTCGGTGCCCCACAGGCCGATCGCGGTGGCGACGGAGCCCGGCGCCAGGGTGGCGACGGCCAGGCCCATGTCGCCCTTGGACAGGGCCTCGGCGACGAGGGTGCCGGCCATGGCCGAGCGCTCCTCGGAGATCCCGCCGAGCGCCTCGGGGACACCGAGGATCGGCAGTCCGATCTCGAGGCTCGACGCGAGCAGCGCGTCGGGCGCCGTGCAGGTCTCGTTGGCCTCGGCCGCCGCCGGCCGGACGACCTCCTCGGCGAACTCGGTCACGACGTCGACGAGCATCTGCTCGTCCTCGGTCGGGGTCAGGTCGAAGACGCCCCTGGGGGTGGCCGGGGCGACGCGGACGCCGGGCTTGTTGCTCTTGCCCGCCTTCGCGAACGTGCGGCCGGCCGAGGTGGCGACCTTGAAGCCGCTGCGGGTGGCGGAGAAGACGACCTGCTCGGTCTGCTTGCGGAGGCCGATCCGGTCGATCAGGCTGCTCTGGGCGACCCGGTTCAGCGCGTACACCGCGAGGCCGATCGGGTCACGGGACTCCGTCGACGCCAGGCCGAACCTGCCGCCGGGCTTGAAGCTCTTGGTCAGGGACATGATGAAAATGTAACTTGGAGTTACACACAGCGCTACACCGACGCGGGTGTCTCCGATCACACCGGCTCTCGCTATCCTCCGGCCCATGAGCGACGAGACCGTCAACGGACCCCACGGCCTCCTCCCCGGGGGCGGCACGGTCCGCGCCATGACCCGCTGGGGGACGCCGGTGATGCACCGTCCTCAGCAACCCGTCACGTCGTACGACGAGTCGTTGCGGTCGCTGGTCGCCGACATGGTGGCGACGATGCACGCCGCCGACGGAGTCGGGTTGGCCGCCTGCCAGATCGGCGTGGACCTGGCGGTCTTCGTCTTCGACTGCCCGGACGCCTCGGACGAACGCACCGTCGGTGTCGTCTGCAACCCCGTCCTGACCCTGCCCGAGGGGCGCGACCGGCAGCTCGACGACGGCGACGAGGGCTGCCTGTCGTTCCCGGGCGCCTTCATGCCGTGCCCGCGACCGGACTTCGCGTCCGTCTCCGGCACCGGCCTGGACGGCGAACCGGTGTCCTTCTCCGGCGACGGACTACTGGCCCGCTGCCTCCAGCACGAGACGGACCACACCCGAGGCACCGTCTTCGGCGACCGGCTCCCCACCAAGGTGCGCAAGAAGCTCCAGAAGGAGCACGACAAGCTCGCGGACGAGTATCCCCAGGGCTGGCCGGCGTGAGTCGTGTCCGGATCGTCCAGCTGGACGCCGCCACCCTCATCGCCCTGGCAGCCGGCAACCTGGAGGAAGCCCGAGAGACCTCACCCGTCGAGCTCACCGCGTGGCTTGCCGGCCCGGAGTGCGTCAGCACCTGGCGGTTCCGGGCACGGCAGGCCGTCGAGACCCCCGACGACCTGCCGTGGGTGACCGGCATCCTCTGGGCCGACGACCAGGGGGAGGCCGTCGGCAAGGCCGGGTTCCACGGCGCCCCGAGCGCCGACGGCATGGTCGAGGTCGGCTACGCCATCGACCCCCGATACCGAAGACAGGGCTACGCCCGCGCCGCCCTCGAGAACCTGATGGAGCGCGCCCGTCGCGAGCCGGGCGTCACGACGCTGCGAGCCACCATCTCCCCCACCAACGCCGCATCCCTCGGCCTGATCGCCGACTACCCGTTCGACGAGGTCGGGGAGCAGTGGGACGACGAGGACGGGCTCGAGGTCATCTACGAGATCTCAGTCGGCTGAGGGAACGCCACTCCCCCACCCTCCGCCAGCGACGTCGCCACGATCCGCAGGTGCTCGGCCTTCATCTCCTCCGACATCGGCGGCAGGACGTCGTCCCAGAACGCCAGCATGGCGCCCCTGCCCTGCATCATCCCCTCGGGTCGCGCGAGCGCCCACAGGTGGAAGTGCTCGCTGCCGTCACCCCACCGCGCGAAGTGCGTCCGCGCCACGCCGGGGATCGACCCGACGGCCCGGCCGATCCGTTGCATCAGCGGCCCCAGGGAGGCGAGGACCTCATGCGGGGCGTCGTCGAGCCGACAGTGCTCGTTGGGCGCCAGGCCCCCGACGTACGGCAACCCCATGGTCGTCCACCCCGCGTTCACGTGCCACAGATCGTCGCGCCAGATGGTGTGCTCCGAGGGTCGGCAGTGCGAGCACGAGGCCGGGTCGAGCACCCCGGCGCGGGGCTGCTCGGGGACCATCATCGGCGCCAGCGCCTTGAGCGTCAGTGACTCGAAGCAGGAGAGGTCGTCGTCCAGAAGAGGGTCAGCCGACAACTGCCTGCCGAGAGGCAGGGTCCGGTGGTACGGCGAGTCGGCGGGCGAGGTCTCGTAGTCCGTCATGCGATGAACCTACGAGACGGTCAGCGTCGCGCCGTCACGTAACACGCCACCGCGGAGGCCGCGCCGACATTGAGGGAGTCGATCCCTGCCCTCATCGGGATGATCGCCCGGCGGTCCGCCGTCTTCTCCCACCGCGGTGAGAGCCCGTGGCCCTCGGAGCCGAGCACGAGAGCCACCCGGCCCAGACCGGCGACGGCCTCCTCGAGCGGAACGGCGTCGTCGGCGAGCGTGAGTGCCACGGTCGTGAACCCGAGCGCGGACAGCGTCGGCAGGGCGTCGTACCAGTCGGGCAGCCGGGTCCACGGCATCGTGAACACCGCTCCCATCGCCACCTTGATCGCGCGCCGGTAGAGCGGGTCGGCGCACCGTGGCGCGAGGAGGACGGCGTCGAACCCGAGGGCAGCGCCGCTGCGCAGGATCGCACCGACGTTCGTGTGGTCGATGATGTCCTCGAGGACCAGCACCGACCGTGCGCCGTCCAGAACGTCCGAGACCGAGGGCAGTGGCCGGCGTTCCAGCGAGGCCAGCGCACCCCGGTGCACGTGGAACCCGGTCACCTCCTCGGCCAGGGCCTCGCTCATCACGAAGCACGGCGCATCCGATGAGTCCAGGACGTCGGACAGCCCGTCCAGCCACCGCGGTGCCATCAGGAAGGAGCGTGCGGTGAACCCCGCCTCGACCGCCCGGCGGACCACCTTCTCGCCCTCGGCGAGGAACAGTCCGTGCTCGGCCTCGAGGGTCTTGCGCAGCTCGACGTCACGCAGGTCGCGGTAGTCGGCGAGGCGAGGGTCCGCGGGGTCGGTGATCTCGCGCAGGGTGGCCATCACGCGAAGTGTGCCGGATGCGCGACAGCCACCACGTCACCGACCACGATGATCGCGGGCGGCCGTACGCCGTTCGAGGAGAGGTCATCGGCCAGGCCACCCAGGGTGGAGAGCACGGTGCGTTCGCCCGGCATCGTGCCTTCGCAGATCACCGCGACAGGGGTCGAGGCAACGCGACCGCCGGACACGAGCGCCTCCGCGATGGCCGGCGCGTTCTCGACCGCCATCATCAGCACCACGGTGCCGCGCAGGGCCGCGACCGCGTCCCAGTTGACGAGCGAGTCGGCGTGCCCGGGCGGAAGGTGACCGGAGATGACGGTGAACTCGTGGGCGACGCCCCGGTGGGTCACCGGGATCCCGGCCACGCCGGGCACCGCGATCGGGCTGCTGAGACCGGGGATCACCGTCACCGGCACCCCGGCCTCGCGGCACGCGATGACCTCCTCGAAGCCACGCCCGAACACGAAGTTGTCGCCGCCCTTGAACCGCACCACCCGCTTGCCTGCGAGCGCCCGGTCGACGATGACCCGGTTGATCTCCTCCTGGAGCGCCGCGCGGCCGCGCGGCAGCTTGGCCACGTCGATCAGCTCCACGTCGGAGGACAGCTCGCCCAGCAGCTCACGGGGGGCCAGGCGGTCGGCGACCACGACGTCGGCCTCCATCAGGGCCTTGCGGCCGGCGACGGTCATCAGCTCCGGATCACCCGGACCGCCACCGAGGAGAACGACGCCGGGCGTGTGGTCACGGTGGTGCCGTGCGGTGATGGTGCCCTCGCGCAGACCCACGAGGATCTCGTCGCGCACGCCCGCCGAGCGCCGCGGGTCCCGGTTGCCGAGGACGGCCACGGTGACTCCGGCGTGGCGGCCGACGGCGGGCGTCCAGGCCGTGGCCTCGGTGGCATCGTCGGCACGCACGCAGAAGATCCGCATGGCCTCAGCTGCCACCGAGACGGACTGGTTGACCTCGCGGACGTCCGTGGCGGCGATGACGTACCAGGCACCGTCGAGGTCACCCTGGGTGTACCTGCGGTCGATCCAGGTCACCTCCCCGGCTCCGACGAGGCCCTCGATGGCCGGCGTCACGACCGGGGACACGACGACGACGTCGGCACCCACGGCCAGCAGCCCCGGCACGCGGCGCTGCGCGACCGCTCCGCCGCCGACCACGACCACGCGGCGACCGGCGAGGCGGAGCCCGGAGGGGTACGTCGGGAACTCGTCCACCCGGCCCATTCTCGTCGTCCCTCCATTCGGGTGGGTGACCGCCGACCACCCACCGGACTAGGTTGGAGGAGACCGCACATCCGCGTTAGGAGAAGCATGAGCCTCGACCGCCCGGTGCACCCGAACCCCTACGACCTGCTCCCGGAGGTGCCGTCGTTCACCGTCACCAGCGATGACGTGACCGACGGGCAGCCCCTCAAGGACGACCAGGTCGCGGCCGAGGGCAACACCTCGCCCCAGCTGGCCTGGGAAGGTGCCCCCGAGGGCACGAAGAGCTTCGTGGTCACCTGCTTCGACCCCGATGCCCCGACGCCGAGCGGCTTCTGGCACTGGGTCCTGGTCGACGTCCCGGCCGACGTGACGTCCCTGGACACGGGAGCAGCTGCGGGCGAGCTGCCCGGCAACGCCTTCCACGTCCGCAACGACGGCGGCGACAAGGGGTTCATGGGTGCGGCGCCACCCGAGGGCGACCAGGTGCACCGCTACTTCTTCGTGGTCCACGCCGTCAAGGAGGACAAGCTGGGCGTCGACTCCGACGCCTCACCTGCCGTCGTGTCGTTCAACCTTGCCTTCAAGACCGCCGGTCGAGCGATCCTGCACGGGACCTACCGGCACTGACGCCTCGCGCAGCAGCTGGTCGAACGGGACGGGGTCGGTGAAGCCGTCCTGCACCGACCGGTGATGACGGGCCGTCGGGTCCACCTTCCCCATGAGGGCCGCGAGCTCCCCGGCCGCCCGGTCGATGCGGGCCGCCAGTGCGCCGTCGTGGGTGTTGCCGAAGTCCTCGCTCGCGGCGAAGACACCGGTGGGTACGACGACCGCGTGCAGGTAGCTGAACAGCGGCCGCAGGGCGTGCTCGAGCACCAGCGAGTGCCGGGCCGTGCCCGCGGTCGCCGCGACGAGCACGGGCTTGCCGTCGAGGATCTCGGCATCGAGCACGTCGAAGAACGTCTTGAACAGCCCCGAGTAGCTCGCGGAGAACACGGGCGTGACCACGATCAGGCCGTCGGCGCGGCGTACGGCGTCGATGGCGGTCGCGAGCTCCCCACTGGCGAAGCCGGTGAGCAGGTGGTCGGTCAGCTGGTGGGCGAGGTCTCGCAGCTCGACGCGCTCGACCTCCACCTCCCCGAGGGCCTCCACGGCCGCCGCCGCGAGCCGGTCCGCCAGGAGTCGCGTCGACGACGGGACCGACAGTCCCGCGGAGACGACGACGAGGCGGGTCATGCCGGGATCGGGGACGTCGTCGTGGCACCGGCCAGGAGGGAGGCGTGGGTCGGTGCGTCCGGCACGTGGGCGGGCTTGAGAGCCGCGAACTCCTTGCGCAGGACGGGTACGACCTCCTCGCCCAGCAGGTCGAGCTGCTCCAGGACCGTCTTCAGGGGCAGGCCGGCGTGGTCCAGGAGGAAGAGCTGTCGCTGGTAGTCACCGACGTAGTCACGGAAGCCGAGCGTCTTCTCGATCACCTCCTGCGGGGAACCGACGGTGAGCGGGGTCTGCGCAGCTGAAGTCCTCGAGGGACGGCCCGTGGCCGTAGACGGGGGCGTTGTCGAAGTACGGACGGAACTCGCGGACGGCGTCCTGGCTGTTCTTCCGCATGAAGACCTGGCCACCCAGTCCGACGATCGCCTGGTCGGCGGCGCCGTGTCCGTAGTGCTCGAACCTGCGCCGGTAGAGGCTGACCATCTGCTGCGTGTGGGAGGCCGGCCAGAAGATGTGGTTGGAGAAGAAGCCGTCGCCGTAGTAGGCGGCCTGCTCGGCGATCTCGGGGCTGCGGATCGAGCCGTGCCACACGAACGGCGCCACGCCGTCGAGCGGCCGCGGCGTCGCCGTGAAGCCCTGGAGCGGGGTCCGGAAGCGTCCCTCCCAGTCGACGACGTCCTCGCGCCAGAGCCGGTGCAGCAGCGCGTAGTTCTCGATGGCGAGGTTGATGCCCTCGCGGATGTCCTTGCCGAACCACGGGTAGACCGGGCCGGTGTTGCCGCGGCCGAGCATCAGATCCATCCGGCCGTCGGTCAGGTGCTGGAGGGTGGCGTAGTCCTCCGCGATCCGGACCGGGTCGGTGGTCGTGATCAGCGTGGTCGACGTCGAGAGGATGATCCGCTCGGTCTGCGCCGCGATCCAGGCCATCGTGGTCGTCGGCGAGGACGCCACGAAGGGCGGGTTGTGGTGCTGGCCCACCGCGA
The DNA here is from genome assembly GCA_963834235.1 of uncultured Actinomycetota bacterium. Lineage (GTDB taxonomy): Bacteria > Actinomycetota > Actinomycetes > Propionibacteriales > Nocardioidaceae > Nocardioides. The sequence goes on along the minus strand of CAWIAS010000003.1, from coordinate 1,187,124 downwards.
CCACGTCCAGCCCGACCTCCTCCGCCTTGCGGGCGATCTCGACCTGGGCCTTGATCCGCTCGTTCTCGGTCGGGGTGCGGCCGGTGGTCGGGTCCGTCGTGACGTCACCGACGGTGAAGATGCCGAACTGCATGACGCTCCTCTGCTCGCGTTGTCCCTCAGGATGCTTGAAGCTGCAACCAATAGCATCAACCGGGCTGGCTCGTGCGCTATTCCGGGGTCATGCCGCGTTGACCGATCGGATGATCTTCCGCCCGAGTGCTTGACCACCCGGGGTCTAACCCTCATCTTGAGGCTTGCACATGCTCGGATGTGCCTTTCCCCTCGGAGAAACCATGTCGCCCCAGCGAACGCGATTGCTCTCACTCCTCGTCGCCCTGCTCATCGCGGTCACGGGTCAGCTGATGCTGGCGCAGACCGCGTCCGCCAAGGTGTGGAAGGTCCCGGCACCCGATGCCGAGATCAACCCCCTGGTCGCCCTCACGGAGTACGAGAACCGCATCGCGTTCCAGGTCAACAAGAAGCGCAAGTCAGCCGACCTGAGGCCGGTGCGCTTCTTCGAGACCTGCGTGGACCGGACCTCCGAGCGCTGGGTGGCCCACCTGGTCGACATCGGTGACTTGGTCCACCGGAACTTGGGGAAGGTCCTGAAGAAGTGTGACCTGGAGTGGGTGGGCGAGACGCTCGTGAGAGGCACCGCCCTTCAGCCCGGTGCCGCAGTGAAGGCCTGGATGGCGTCGCCACCTCACCGCGCGGTTCTCATGAAGCCTCGTGCGCGCCTCGCCGGAGTCGGAACCCTCCTGGACGCGGACGGCCGCCTGGTCACCGTTCTCAACTTCAGCGATCCCGCCTGACCGGTCGCGCGCGAGGGTTCAGAGTGGCCGGGCAGTGACCACGACGTTGGACAGATAGATCTCGCCGTTCCAGTCCTCACACGTGATGAGCACGAGGCGGCCCGGTGCCTCCTGCGAGAACAGCCGCTCGGCGTGCTCGGCGACGGCGCCCTTGCTGTAGATCCGGACCTTGTCCACGGCGTAGACGACCCGGCCGCGGTCGGTGTGCACCGAGACCCGGTCACCCGGGTTGAGCTCTTCGAGGTCGTCGAGCGCTCCGCCGCCCGTGCTGACGGTGTGCCCGGTCACCAGTGCGCTGCCCTGTTTCGCCCCGGGTTTCGCGCCGTCAGCCCACCAGCCCAGCTGCTGGGGGTCCGACGGAGGGATGAGCGTGTCGTTCGTCACCCCGATGGGAACGACCGGCACCCTGATGTCCAGCGATGGCACGACCACCTGCCGAGGAGCACCGGGCTCCCAACGAGCGCGGACCGGTTCGATGAGGGTGCCGGCGCCCACGTCCGGCGCTCCGGAGGTGGGATCGGTGGCAAGCGGCTCGACGTCGGTCGGAACCTTCGTCGGAGACTGCAACAGCCAGGCCGTGAGCCCCACCACGACCAGCAGGAGCCCGGCCGCGGTCAACCAGGTTGAGAGGCGACCGCGACCAGAACTCATGCTCGTCAGACGTTCAGGTTGCGTCGGCGGCTCACGAAGGCGCCGGCGGCCAGAAGCGCGCCGAGGCCGATGATCAGCAACGGGACCGGCGAGCGGATGAAGTCCACGACCGGGTTGCCCTCGTCGCCGGCGTCGACGGCGCTGGGCACGTCGCTACCCGCAGCGTCGGCCTGAGCCTGGGCTCCCTGCACCTCGGGAGACGACGAGTCGGCGTTGGCCTGCTCGCCGAGGACCTCGGTCTCGTCCGTCGTGCCGGCGTCGGTGCTGCTGGAGTCCTGCTCGTCGGTCTCCTCTTCGCCCTCGGTCTCGGTGTCGTCGCACTCCTCGGTCATGTCACCGTCGACGCACGGCTCCTCGGTCTCCTCCTCGCCGGGAGGCGTCGTGGGAGTCGTGGTCTCGCAGGGCTCGACCCAGAAGACCTTGTGCTTGGTGTCCGCGCCCTGCGAACCGGGCGTGTTGACCGTCAGCTTGATGTGGTAGCCCTGCTTCGGGTGCGGCTCGCCGTCGAACGTCGGGTAGTAGGTCGCTTCGCCGTCGAAGCCACTGTCGGTGCCCGCACCGCTGGCGGGGTCTTCGCCCACGAAGACCGAGCCGGGTCCACCCGGGGTCAGCACGACGTCCTTGGTGGGCGCGTGCATCGCGAGGGTCACCTTCGAGACGATGTCGTCACCCTCGTCGAAGCCGTACCACTCGATGTCGAAGCCGCACGGGACGTGCGGGTTGTTCTGGGGGATGCCGTCGTCCTGGCCGATCGGCGTGATCTTCACCGTGCCGTTGTTCCCGGCCGGGTCGCCGTTGCCGCCACCGCCACCGCCACCGTTGCCGCCGCCGTTGCCGCCACCGTTGCCGTTGCCGCCACCGTTGCCGTTGCCGCCACCGTTGCCGTTGCCGCCACCGTTGCCGCCACCGTTGCCGTTGCCGTTGCCGCCACCGTTGCCGTTGCCGTTGCCGCCACCGTTGCCGTTGCCGCCACCCTTGCCGGGCTTGGGGCCCTTGTCGCCCTTGTCCTTCTTGTCCTTCTTCTCGTCGTTCTTGTGGGACTGGGACTGTCCGTTGCCGTTGCCGTTGCCGTTGCCGGGGTCGGCGGATGCCGGGAGGGCGGTGCCGCCCCAGGCCGCGATCACCAGGGCAGCCGTGGCGGCCAGGGAACGTTTGACGTCAAGCGCTCGGGACATGTCTTGGGCTCCAATGGTTTCGGCCAGGATCGCTGGCGACACGTGTGGGTGGCCGCCGGTCGGGGAAGCAGCCTCCACGCAGTTACCCGACGTTCCGGATGGCCAAACGTCGACCGTCGCCGCAAGCCCCCGAACACCCCGCAAAGTGGCGCAGGCCACGCTCCCGGGCCCCGTTGGTCTAGACCGGATGGCCGCTGGCCTCCCCATTCCGGCGAGGCCGACGTTTCTTGACTCAGTCCAGAAACGGGTGTTGAGTCGGGCGATGGACACCACGACCACCTCGACCTCGGGAGCCACTCATGCCTGACCTGCCCCAGCCCACCGACGGTTCCTCCATCGCCACCGCGCCGTCATCGGAGGCTCAGCTCGGCTCCACCACGGACAACGGAGCTCCCGCGCCCAGCGACCGCAACAGCCTGACCCTCGGAGCCGACGGTCCGATCCTGCTGCACGACGTTCACTTCCTGAACCAGATGGCGCACTTCAACCGCGAGCGGGTGCCGGAGCGCAACGTGCACGCCAAGGGTTCGGGCGCGTTCGGTGAGTTCGTCACCACCGAGGACGTCTCGGCGTACACCAAGGCCGCGCTCTTCCAGGAGGGCGCGACGACCGAGATGCTCGCGCGCTTCTCGACCGTCGCCGGCGAGCAGGGCTCGCCCGACACGTGGCGCGACCCCCGCGGCTTCGCGCTGAAGTTCTACACGACCGAGGGCAACTACGACCTCGTCGGCAACAACACCCCCATCTTCTTCATCCGCGACACCATGAAGTTTCCCCATTTCATCCGCTCGCAGAAGCGGCGGGGCGGTTCCGGGCTGCGCGACAACAACATGCAGTGGGACTTCTGGAGCCTCAACCCCGAGTCGGCCCACCAGGTCACCTACCTGATGGGTGACCGGGGAATCCCGAAGACGTTCCGGCACATGAACGGCTACGGCTCCCACACCTACCTCTGGATCAACGAGGCTGGTGAGAAGCACTGGGTCAAGTACCACTTCCACAGCGACCAGGGTGTCGAGGGCCTGAGCGACGACGACGCGACGCGGATCGCCGGCGAGGACGCCGACTTCCATCGCCGCGACCTCTACGACACGATCGACAAGGGCGACTTCCCGAGCTGGACGCTGTCGATCCAGGCGATGCCCTACGAGGACGCCAAGACCTACCGGATCAACCCGTTCGACCTCACCAAGATCTGGCCGCACTCCGACTACCCGCTGATCAAGGTCGGCACGATGACACTGAACCGCAACCCGGAGAACTTCTTCGCACAGATCGAGCAGGCCGCGTTCGAGCCCAGCGCCACGGTCCCGGGCATCGGCTTCAGCCCCGACAAGATGCTGCTCGGCCGTGCGTTCGCCTACTCCGACACGCACCGCCACCGGATCGGCCCGAACTACCTGCAGCTGCCGGTGAACCGTCCCAAGGTCGAGGTCAACACCTACACCCAGGACGGCGCGATGGCCTACGAGCACCGGGGCGACGACCCGGTCTACGCCCCGAACTCGTTCGGCCGCGGGTACGCCGACGAGGTCGGCGAGGTCGCCGACAGCTGGGAGGCCGACGGCGCGATGGTCCGTCAGGCCTACACGCTCCGCGAGGACGACGACGACTTCTCGCAGGCCGGCACCCTGGTCCGCGAGGTCTGGGACGACGAGATCCGCGCGAACTTCGTGAAGACCGTCGCGGGCCACCTGCTCGGCGGCGTCGAGGGTGACGTGCTCGAGCGCGCCTTCCAGTACTGGAAGCACGTCGACGCCGACACCGGCAAGCAGATCGAGGAGCTCGTCCGTGCCGGCGCCGACGCCGGAGCGCCGGGCGCGCGGCCGGAGGACGCCAAGGAGGCGGCCAACAGTCCGGTCAGCGAGCACGACACGCACGCGAACAGCTGATCCACCCCGAGCGCTGACCCGTCAGGAACCTGCTGGCGGGTCAGCGTCACCTCACGGCACCGGCGCCTTGAGGGACAGGTGTACGTCGTGCCGCTCGCCGGCCACGTCCACCTGGAAACCCCCGCGGGCGAGGTCGTCGGCCGTGACCGGGCCCTCGGACCGGAGGTAGGCCAGCCCCACACACGACCCGACCGTCTCACCCCAGGCCGCGCTCATCACCTGCCCGGCAGTGCGGCCGTCGCGCAGCACCAGCTCACCACCCCACAGCATCGGCGTCGCGTCCTCGACCACGAGCGACACGAGGCGCCGACGCGGCCCGCCCTCGCGCAACCTGTCGCGGTGGGCCTCGAGTGCTGCCCTCCCGAGGAACGGCTTCTCGTCGCGCAGGGCGGTGGCGAAGACCAGCCCGGCCTCGACCGGCGTGTAGTCGGGGGTCAGCTCGCGACCGAAGGCGCGGTAGCCCTTCTCCAGCCGGAGCGACTCGATGGCGTAGTAGCCCGCGTTGACGATGCCCAGGTCACCGCCTTCCGCCCACAGGGCGTCGTGGAGGGCGCCGGCCAGAGCGACCGGCACCATCAGCTCCCAGCCCAGCTCGCCGACGTACGTCATCCGGGTGGCCCGGACCGGGACCTGCGCCAGCTCGAACTGCCGACTCGTCGCGAACGGGAAGGAGTCCTCACCGAGGTCGGCGTCCGTGAGCCTGGCCAACAGGTCCCGCGAGCGCGGACCCATCACCCCGATCACGGCGTACGCCGTCGTCTCGTCGCGGACACTGACGTCGAGACCGGCCGGGACGTGGCGCCGGATGTGGTCCTGGTCGCGCACGGTGGTGGCCGAGCTGCTCACCAGCAGGAACTCCGTGTCACCGGTGCGCGTGACGGTGAGGTCGGACTCGTAGGTGCCGCGGGCGTTGAGCAGCGGCGTGTAGACCGCTCGCCCGACCTCGACGTCCACGTCGGCGGCACACACCCACTGCAACGCGGCAACGGCATCGGGGCCCTCGACGACGTACTTCGAGAACGACGTCTGGTCGAACACCGCCACGGCCCCGCGCGTGGCGCGCTGCTCAGAGGCCGACCGGTCCAGCCATGCCGGCCTGCCCCAGGAGTAGGCGAGACCCGGAGCCTCCCCCTCCCCGGCAAAGTAGAGCGGGCGCTCCCACCCCATCTTGGAGCCGAACACGGCACCGGACTCCGCCAGTCGCCGGTGGAGCGGCGACGTGCGCTGCGGTCGCCCCGTCTCGGCCTCCCGGTTGGGCCACGGGACGGCGTAGTGCAGGCCCAGCACCTCGGCAACGCGGCTCCGCAGCCAACCGGTCTCGGCGTGGAACGGCGCAAACCGGCGAAGGTCGACGGCGAGCAGGTCGCTGCTCGGCTCGCCCTCGACGACCCACTCCGCCAGGGCTCGGCCGGCCCCGCCGGCCGACGCGATGCCCACCGAGTTGAAGCCGGCACCGACGAAGTAGCCGCCCAGCCCCGGCGCCTCCCCCATGAGGAACTGGTTGTCCGGCGTGAACGACTCCGGGCCGTTGTAGAGCTTGCGGATGCCGGTCTCGGCGAGGGCGGGGATCCGCCGCACCGCCTCGTTCATCAACGGCTCGAAGTGCTCCCAGTCCTCGTCGAGGAGCTGGAACTCGAACGGGTACGGCAGGTCGTCGGGCGCCCGCCACGGCTTCGCGTCGGGTTCGAAACCGCCGACCACGAGCCCCCCGACCTCCTCCTTGAAGTAGGTGAAGCCATCGGGGTCGCGCATGATCGGGAGGTCGGCGTGCGTCCCTTCGACCGCCTCGGTGACGACGTAGAAGTGCTCCGCGGAGTGCAGTGGCACGGTCACCCCGACGGCATCACCGAGCGCCTTCGCCCACTGGCCGGCGCAGTTGACCACGACCTCCGTCTCGATGACGTGCTCGTCGCCCGCTCGTGCGCACCGGACGCCGGTCACGCGCCGCCCCGCCGAGCCGTCGCTGAGCTCGACCCCGATCACCCTGGCCCGCTCGACGATCCGCGCACCGCCCATCCGGGCGCCCTTGGCGAGTGCCATGGTCACGTCGGTCGGGTTGACCTTCCCGTCGCCCGGCAACCAGATCGCGCCGCGCAGGTCGTCGGTCGCCATCAACGGCCACAGCTCCCCCGCCTGAGCCGGCGAGAGCATCTCGCACTCCATGTCGTACGCCGTCGCGCTGGCCGCCGTCCGACGGAGCTGGACCAGACGGTCCTCGGTCCTGGCCACGATCAAGCCGCCCACGTTGCTGTACCCCGTGGCGAGGCCGGTCTCCGCCTCGAGCGAGGCATACAGCTCCGCGGAGTACTGAACCAGGCGGGTGCCGCTCTCGGAGGCCCGGAGCGGGCCCACGAGCCCGGCCGCGTGCCAGGTGGTGCCGCACGACAGCGTGCCCTGCTCGAGCAGAAGGACGTCGGTCCAGCCGAGCCTGGTCAGGTGGTAGGCGACGGAGGTGCCGATCACTCCGCCGCCGATGACCACGACCTGAGCCCGGTCGGGGAGCTCAGTCGTCACGGACCACGTCCTCCAGGAGTCCGGTGAAGCCGCCGCTGCCGAAGGTCCGCGCAGCCTTCTCGAAGCGCTCGCGCCCCCATGAGTCGAAGTCGAAGTCGAGGGTGCTCGCCGAGGCCTGGATGGCACCCCACAGGGACCAGCCGTACTCCGAGACCAGCGCCTGCAGCCGGACTCTCGCCAGCTTGTTCCTCAGCGGCCGTCCGAAGTACGCCGCCACCAGGGTCTCCACCTGGGCGTCGTCCAGGCCGCACTCGGTTGCCGTGTTGCCGAGCTCGAAACAGGCGTCGTTGTTGCCGGAGTACTCGTAGTCGATGAGCCAGAGCTTCCGCCCGTCGTCCACGAAGTTCCCGGCCAGCAGGTCGTTGTTGCACGGGACCGTCGGTTCGGCCCGGACCTCGAGCGCGGCCTGCACCCGACGGAAGGAGTCGTCGAGGTCGTCGTAGCCGTCGAAGATCCGGTATCCGTTGTCCGCCACGGTCTGCCGATAGCGCGGCTGCCGGGCGAACATGTCGAAGTCACCGCTGAACCGCGGCCCGCTGTGCAGGCGACGGCACGCGTCCGCCACGCGGTCGAGGACCCCTGGCCGGTCGAACGAGTCGTTGTCGAAGGTCGTCCCGTCGATGTAGTCGATCACCAGCATCCCGAGGTCCGGCAGGTAGTCGACGACCCCAGCGCCGACCCCTGCCTCGGCCGCCGCGCGGGTGTTGATGTGCTCGGCGTCCCGGTCGATCCCGAGCAGCTCGGCATCACCCCGGAAGCGTCGGACGACGTAGTCCCCCGAGGACGTGGTCACGTGGAGGTTCTGGTTGGTCAGGCCGCCCGGGAGCTCGACGACCGTCCGCTCGAGGCCCTGCAGGACCGGGACACGGTCCAGCAGGGCCTCGAGCTCGGGATCGGTGGTGGGCACTCCGCTCAGTCGTCGAAAGCCTTGACGACGGCCTCGTCGATCGTGTGCTTCGGCCCCGTGAACCACGTCTTCGCGGACGTGTGCCACCAGATCGCCAGCAGGAGCAGGGAGCCGAGCGTCAGGATCGGCGCGTAGTTGACGAACTTCCACGAGAAGTCATCGCTGAACGGACTCCCCTGCGGCACGAAGGGCAGGACGAAGTAGACGCGAGATGACCGCGATCTCAGCCACCGCCACGAGGTTCATCCACTTGTACTTCGAGCCGTTGTTCCAGCTGCCGGGCTCGAAGGCATCGCCCAGCTTCCAGCGCAACCAGATCGGGATCAGGAAGGCCAGGTACAGACCGATCACCGCGACGGAGACGACCGCGTAGAACGCCGTCGGCACGATCAGCGGGTCCTCCGCGGTGCCGATGTTGACCTCGATCAGCGCGGGCAGGGTGATCAACGCACTGACGACGGCCACGAGCAGCACTGCGTTGGCCGGCACCTTGCTTCGGGAGAGCGAGGACCACAGCGACGACCCGGGGATGGCACCGTCGCGGGCGAAGGCGAACGTCATCCGCGACGCGCTCGTCATGCAGGCCATGGTGCAGAAGAACTGCCCGGTGGCAGAGATCAGCAGGACCAGCGCGGCCGTGTTGTTGCCGAGCGAGGAGGTGAAGATGTACGCCACTCCGCCGCCGCCGACGCCCGCGTTGTCGGGCGCCCCGTCGAGGTCTGGGCATCGCGAAGACGAAGGACAGCAGGAGGATCCAGCCACCGATCGCCGAGTAGAAGATCGACTGCCAGATCCCCTTCGCTGCGGCCTTCGAGGCCGACGCGGTCTCCTCCGAGAGGTGCGCGGAGGCGTCGAAGCCGGTGATCGTGTACTGCGTCAGCAGGAACCCGAAGGCAGCCACCAGCAGCCAGTACGTCGATCCGGTGGTGGAGCCGCCGTCGTAGCCGGAGTTGTTGAACCGCTCGGTGAAGACGTAGCTGAAGCTCTGGTGCTGGTCGGGGACGATGATCAGGATCAGGACGATGATCGACGCACCGAAGACGTGCCACCACACCGAGATGTTGTTCAGCACCGCCATCAGGTGACCGCTGAAGATGTTGAGCGACGCGGCCAGCGCCAGGACCACCAGGAAGATGACGAACACCCGCGAGAACGAGTAGTCCTCGGCCTAGCCGGCGGAGTAGGTGCTCAGCGTGAGGTCGATGAAGGTCGCGCATCCGTAGGCGACCGACGCGGTGACGGCGACGAGGCCGATCAGGTTGCAGCCAGCCGGTGAAGAAGCCCGCCGCGGGCCCGCCCATCTTCGACGCCCACCAGTAGATGCCGCCGGAGGTCGGGTACGCCGAGACCAGCTCGCTCATGGTGAAGCCGATCATCAGGATGAAGACCTGCGACGATCGGCCAGCCCCAGGAGATCGCGATCGGCCCGCCGTTGTTGAAGCCCTGGCCGAACGTGGTGAAGCATCCGGCGAGGATCGAGATGATGGAGAAGGAGATCGCGAAGTTGGAGAAGCCGGACCAGGAACGGTTGAGATCCTGCGAGTACCCGAGTTTCGCGAGATGCTTTTCGTCATCGGAGAGTTCGAGACGTCAGGCATGGGGCCCTCCGGAGCTCAGTTACGCTGGTGGCAGGAGGCTAGACCCGCCTGAACCGGCCGTAAATAGTCCGTCGAAAATTGGTATGAATTCCGACCTTGAACATTGACAGGGTCCCGCACGACGCTCCGAGGATGGCGCCCATGACGACCTCTCCCGCCCGCGACCTCACCGGCGGCAGTGCTGCGGCCGGTGCGAGGTCACCACGCGTTCGAGGCTTGCGTGGAACAGTTGGCAACGACCATCCGGCTCGGGGTCTACCCGCTGGGGCTCGACCCTCCCGTCCGAGCGCGAGCTGGCCGACGCGGACTGGCCGTGTCGAGGGCCACCCTGCGGGAGGCGATGGCCGCGCTTCGCGAGGCCGGGCTGGTCCAGACCACTCGGGGTCGCGGTGGGGGCACCGTCGTGACGCTGAGACCGACCACCCCGTCCGCGCGTGCCGCCGCCCGCACCTCGGTCGAGCGCCGGCAGGAGTGGCTGGACACCCTGGACTTCCGCCGCATCGTCGAGCCCGGAGCTGCGCAGCTCGCAGCCGAGATGACCCTCGGTGGCGCCGGGCGGGCCCAGCTCGAGCAGGCACTGGCGGAGGTCACGGATGCCAGACGCTCGGCCGACCACCGCCAGTCCGACTCCCGGTTGCACCTCACGATGGCCGCCCTCACCAGGTCCCCGCGAATCATCGAGGCGGTGACCGCGGTGCAGTCCACGCTGCACGAGATGCTGCTGGCGATCCCGGTGCTCGAGGTCAACATCGACCACTCGGACACCCAGCACGATGCGCTGGGCAAGGCCATCCTGGCCGGGCGCGCGGAGCGGGCCCGCAAGGTCATGGAAGAACACTGCGACGACACCGCTGCGCTCCTGCGCGGCCTGGTGGGCTGACCCAACGACAACCCAGGAGATCTCGCATGGGCACCAGGAACGACCGCCACCTCACGCATGGACGAGCTCGTCGACCGGATCGACGCCGGCGACATCGACACCGTCGTGGTGGCCTTCACCGACATGCAGGGCCGGCTCCAGGGCAAGCGGCTGCACGGCCGCTACTTCGTCGACCACGTCGTCGGGCACGGCACCGAGGGCTGCAACTACCTGCTGGCCGTCGACGTCGACATGAACACCGTCGACGGCTACGCCATCTCCTCGTGGGAGAGGGGCTACGGCGACATGGAGTTCGTGATGGACGAGGACACGATCCGGCTGCTCACCCATCTGCCGGCCACCGCGATGGTCCAGTGCGACCTGGTCTGGCCCGACCACTCCCCTGTCGCACAGTCCCCCCGCGCGATCCTGCGGACGCAGCTGGACCGGGTGGCAGAGCGCGGCTGGACCGCCCTGTCGGGCACCGAGCTGGAGTTCATCGCGTTCGACACGACGCTACGAGCAGGCGCACCGCGACAACTACCGGGACCTCACGCCGTCCAACCAGTACAACGTCGACTACTCGATCCTCGGCACCACCCGGGTCGAGCCGCTGCTGCGCGACATCCGCAACCACATGTACGCCGCCGGTCTCGACGTCGAGGGCGCGAAGGGCGAGTGCAACTTCGGCCAGCACGAGATCGGCTTCCTCTACGACGAGGCGATGATGACCGCCGACAACCACGCGGTCTACAAGACCGCCGCCAAGGAGATCGCCGCCCAGCACGGCAAGTCGATCACCTTCATGGCGAAGTACGACGCCGCGGGAGGGCAGCTCCTGCCACATCCACCTGTCACTGCGCGGCACCGACGGCGACCTGGTCTTCTGGGACGACGCCAACGACGGCAGGGCGATCGTCGGCTCTCTACGACCAGTTCGTGGCCGGCGTGCTGGCCACGATCGCGGACTTCACCCTGCTCTACGCCCCGAACATCAACTCCTACAAGCGGTTCGCCGACGGGTCGTTCGCGCCGACCACCATCGCGTGGGGCATGGACAACCGGACCTGTGCCGTACGGCTCGTCGGTCAGGGGGCCGGTGCCCGGATGGAGAACCGGGTCCCCGGCGGGGACGTGAACCCCTACCTCGCGCTGGCCGCCATGATCGCCGGCGGCCTGCACGGCATCGAGAACGAGCTCGAGCTCGAGCAGGCGCTCGAGGGCAACGCCTACACCTCCGGTCGGGACAAGGTGCCCGGCACGATGCCCGAGGCCCGTGAGGCGTTCGCCAGCTCCACGGTGGCCCGGGCGGCCCTCGGTGACGAGGTCGTCGACCACTACGTGAACATGGCCGACGTGGAGCTCGCGGCGTACAACGCCGCCGTCACCGACTGGGAGCTCCGCCGCGGATTCGAAAGGCTGTGATGAACACCCGACTCCTACACCGTCGATCAACCCGGCCACCGCCACCCCGGTGACCGAGGTCCACGCTGGCTTCCGTCGAGGAGACCGACGCCGCGATCGAGCGGGCGCACGAGGCGTTCGCCGCCTGGCGGGCGATGGCGCCGGGCGACCGGGCCTCGCTCCTGCGCCGGTTCGCCACGGTCGTCGACGACCACGTCGAGGAGCTGGCCGAGCTCGAGGTCCGCAACGCCGGACACACCTGGGGCAACGCGCGCTGGGAGGCCGGCAACGTCCGCGACTGCCTCAACTACTACTCGGCGGCGCCGGAGCGGATGTTCGGCCGGCAGATCCCGGTCGCCGGCGGCGTCGACCTGACCTTCCACGAGCCGCTCGGCGTGGTCGGGATCATCGTGCCGTGGAACTTCCCGATGCCGATCCTGGCCTGGGGCATGGCACCGGCGCTGGCCGCCGGCAACACCGTCGTCCTCAAGCCCGCCGAGCTCACCCCGCTGACCGCGATCCGGATCGCCGAGCTCGCCCTCGAGGCCGGCCTGCCCGAGCACGTGCTGACGGTCATCCCCGGCAAGGGCAGCGTGGTCGGCGAGCGGTTCGTCACCCACCCGCTGGTGCGCAAGATCGTGCTTCACCGGCTCCACCGCCGTCGGCAAGAAGATCATGGCCGGCTGTGCCGACCAGGTGAAGCGGGTGACGCTCGAGCTCGGCGGCAAGAGCTCCAACATCGTCTTCGCCGACGCCGATCTCGCGGCAGCGGCCGCCAGCGCGCCGTACGCCGTCTTCGACAACGCCGGGCAGGACTGCTGCGCCCGGTCGCGGATCCTCGTCGAGCGGTCGGCGTACGACGAGTTCCTGTCGCTGCTCGAGCCGGCCGTGACCGGGATGCGGGTCCTCGACCCGACCGACGAGACCAGCGAGATGGGGCCGCTGATCTCCGCCCAGCAGCAGCGCACCGTGCAGGGCTACCTCGACGAGGTCGAGGTCGCCTTCGCCGGCTCCACCCCGGGCGGCGACGGGTTCTGGGTGCCGCCGACGCGTGGTCACCACCGACGACCCGGCCGCCCGGATCTGGCGCGAGGAGGTCTTCGGCCCGGTCGTCGCCGTGATGCCGTTCGACGACGAGGCCGACGCGGTCGCCCTGGCCAACGACACCGAGTACGGCCTGTCCGGCTCGATCTTCACCACCGACCTGGGCCGCGGCCTGCGGGTCGCCCGGGCCGTCGAGAGCGGCAACCTCAGCGTCAACTCCCACTCCGCGGTGCGCTACTGGACGCCGTTCGGCGGCTACAAGCAGTCCGGCCTCGGCCGGGAGCTCGGCCCGGACGCCCCCCAGGCGTTCACCGAGGAGAAGAACGTCTTCATCGCCCACTAGCCCGAGAAGAGGAATCGACACATGGCAGGACGCATCCAGGGCAAGGTCGCCGTCGTGACCGGAGGCTGCTCCGGGCATCGGGCTGGCGACCGTCCAGCGCTTCGTCGAGGAGGGCGCCCGGGTCGTCATCGGCGACATCGACGAGCAGCGTGGCCACGAGCTGGCCGGCCAGCTCGGCGGAGCGGAGGTCGCGACGTTCGTGCAGGTCGACGTCACCGACAAGGAGCAGGTCGACGCCCTCTTCCGCACCGCCAAGGAGACCTACGGCTCGGTCGACATCGCGTTCAACAACGCCGGCATCTCGCCGCCCGAGGACGACTCGATCCTCGACACCGAGCTCGAGGCCTGGCGCCGGGTGCAGGAGGTCAACCTCACCAGCGTCTACCTGTGCTGCAAGGCGGCCCTCCCCTACATGCTCGAGCAGGGCAAGGGCTCGATCATCAACACCGCTTCCTTCGTCGCGGTGATGGGCGCGGCGACCTCGCAGATCTCCTACTCCGCCTCCAAGGGCGGCGTGCTGTCGATGTCCCGCGAGCTCGGCGTCCAGTTCGCCCGGCAGGGCGTGCGGGTCAACGCGCTCTGCCCCGGCCCGGTCAACACTCCCCTGCTCCAGGAGCTGTTCGCCTCGGACCCCGAGCGAGCCGCCCGGCGGCTCGTGCACGTCCCGATGGGCCGGTTCGCCGAGCCGGAGGAGATGGCCAACGCGGTGCTCTTCCTGGCCTCCGACGAGTCCAGCTTCATCACTGCCAACACGTTCCTGGTCGACGGCGGCATCTCGGGCGCCTACGTCACCCCCCTCTGACATGGGCGCACCCGTCATCGGGCTGACCACCTACCGCGAGCAGGCGGCGTGGGGCGTCTGGCAGCAGCGCGCCGACGTGCTGCCCGCGCAGTACGCCTCGGCCGTCGAGAGCACCGGAGGCGTCCCGCTGCTGCTGCCCCCGCTGTCACAGGAGGGCGCCGCGGACAGCGTCGTCGCCCGGCTGGACGGGCTCGTGATCAGCGGCGGGGCCGACGTCGACCCCGCGCGGTACGGCGCCGAGCCGCACCCGCGGACCGCGGGCTGGCGAGTCGACCGGGACGCCTGGGAGATGGCGCTGCTCGACGCCGCCGAGGCGGTCGGCCTGCCGGTGCTCGGCGTCTGCCGGGGCATGCAGGTCATGGCCGTGCACGCCGGAGGCAGCCTCGACCAGCACACGCCGGACCTCGTCGGCCACGACGAGCACAGCCCCGGGGGTGACGAGTTCGGGCCGATCGAGGTGACCACCGTCGCGGCGACCCGGGTCGCCGGCCTGCTCGGGGACACTGTCTCGGTCAACTGCCACCACCACCAGTCCGTGCGCACCCATCCGGGCTACCTGCCCTCCGCGCACGCCGCCGACGGCACCCTCGAGGCGATGGAGCTGTCCGGTGACCGGTTCTGCCTGGCCGTCCAGTGGCACCCGGAGACGGCCGCGGACGTCGGCCTGCTTGCCGGGCTGGTGCGGGCCGCGGCCAGCTACGGCACCTCGGGGCGCACCTGACAGGATGCGGCCATGACCGTCGACACCGACGTCCTGGGTGCGCCGTACACCGCGGAGACGATCCGCTTCCCTCCGGACGACGAAGGTCCCGTGGTCGCCACGCTGGTCCACCGTCCCGCCGCCGAGCCGACCACCAGGGCCGTCCTGCACGTCCACGGCTTCGCCGACTACTTCTTCCAGACCGCCTACGCCGAGTGGTGGAACGCCCGCGGCTACGACTTCTACGCGATCGACCTGCGCAAGTACGGACGCTCCCTGCGGGAGCACCAGACCCCCAACTACGTGGCCGACCTCGCGGAGTACTACCCCGACCTGGACTCCGCCTGGCACCGGATCACGGTCCGGGACGGACATGACCACGTCGTCGCGACCGCGCACTCCACCGGCGGCCTGACCCTGCCCCTGTGGGCCGACGTACGCCGTCCGGCCGAGCTGGCGGGGATGATCCTCAACTCGCCCTGGTTCGACATGCACGGGCACCTGCTGGTGCGGACCGCCGGCACCGTCGCGGTCAAGCGGCTCGGTGGCCGGCACCCGAAGCGGGAGATGCGGCGCAACGTGACCGGCTTCTACGCCCGCAGCCTGCATCGCGACCACGAGGGTGAATGGGAGTTCGACCTCGCCTGGAAGCCGCTCCAGTCGTGGCCGGTGTACGCCGGGTGGCTGCGGGCGATCCGACACGGGCACGCCCGGCTGCACGTCGGCCTCGACCTCGGGTGTCCGGCCCTCGTCCTCTCGTCGGGCGCCAGCGCCCAGCCCCCCGAGATGGGCGACGCCGTCCACCGGCACGACGTCGTGCTGGACGTCCGCCAGATCCGGAGGTGGGCTCCTTCCCTGGGCCGGCACGTCACCGTGGTGGCCGTCCAGGACGCGCGTCACGACGTCGTGCTCTCGCTCCCCGAGGTTCGCGAACGGGTCTACGACGAGATGGCGCGCTGGCTCACGGCGTACGTGGATAGGGTCGCGCCATGAACCCTGCCCTCGGACTCGCCGCCGCCCGTGTCGTCGTGGGGGGCGTGGCCCTCGCGGCGCCCGACCTCGGGACGAAGCTCTTCAGGCTCGACCCGGCGAGCAATCCCCAGCTGCCCTACATGACCCGGCTGTTCGGGTCACGTGAGATCGCGCTCGGCGCGGTCACGCTGCTCGCCCGCGGGAAGACGCGGCGCAACCTGATCCTGGCCGGCATCGGGGTCGACGCGGCCGACGCCGCTGCCGCCTGGCTGGCCGGCGAGTCCCGCGCACTGGACCGGCCGACGACGTACACCCTCGTCGCTCCGGCAGCGGCCGCGGTGCTGGCCGGCGTCGGCGGCCTCCGCGCCCGGCCCTGAGGCTGGTCAGGACACCACCCGAACGGGTCATATCGGCCGGTGCTGCTCAACTCCTACCGTGAGAGTCCCCCTCTCGCAGGAGTAGTCACGTGACCCAGATGCCCCCCACTCCACAGGAGTCCGCCGGAGCACCCGTCGCCGGACGCCCCGGTGAGCTCATGGACCGGTTCCTGGCCCGCCTCATCGACGGCGTGATGCTCGGCGTTGCGTACTGGATCCTCAGCTCGATCTTCTCCAACATGTTCCTGGGCGGGTTCACCAACTCCGTGGGCGAGCTGTTCCTCTACTACATCGTGCTGTCCGTCGTGTTCACGGCGCTCGCCCTCGGATACTTCGCGTTCCTGGACTCCACCAAGGGTCAGACGGTCGGCAAGATGGTCATGAAGCTGCAGGTGCTGGGTCCGAACGGTGGTCACCCGACCGTGGAGCAGTCGATCCGGCGCAACATCATCTACGCGGCCAACCTCGTGTCGATCGTGCCGATCCTCGGCTGGATCGTCGGCCCGATCGCGGCCCTCGTGGGCGTGGTCATGATCGCCGTCGGCATCAACAACGACCCGGTGCGGCGCCAGGCGTGGCACGACCGGTTCGCCGGGGGCACGGCCGTGGTGAAGATCGGCTGAGTCCGGCTCAGTCGGTGAGCAGCGCCACCAGGGCGACGACGCCGACGACGACGATGACCACCCGCAGCGCCACCGGGGGCAGCCGGCGCCCGACACCTGCGCCGATCTGGCCGCCGATGACCGATCCGACCGCGATCAGCGCGACCACAACCCAGTCGACGTCGGCCACGACGATGAAGATGGCGGCGGCGACGGTGTTGACCAGCAGTGCCAGCACGTTCTTGGTCGCGTTGTGGCGCTGGAGGTCGTCGTCGACCCCGATCCCGAGGATCGCCATCAGCAGCACGCCCTGGGCCGCACCGAAGTAGCCGCCGTAGACGCCGGTGCCGAGCACCGCCGGCCAGACCCACGCGGCACCGTGGTCCGGCAGGCCGCCGCGGGCCTCGGCCCGGTCCGCCACCCGGCGCCCGATGGCGGGGCCCAGCACGACCAGCAGCACGCCGGTCCCGATCAGGACCGGGCACGATCGTGTCGAAGGCGGACGAGGGCAGCACCAGCAGGAGCACGGCACCGCCGATCCCGCCCAGGCCAGGGATGCGCGTCCCCAGCCGGAGCAGCCGGCTCGCGCTGTCCGACCAGCTCGCGTCGGTAGCCGATCGAGCCGGACACGCTGCCCGGGACCAGCCCCACCGTGTTGGACACGTTGGCAGTGACGGGAGAGACGCCCAGCGCGAGCAGCGTCGGGAACGTGATCAGCGTGCCCGAGCCCACCACGGTGTTGATGGTCCCGGCCGCGACCCCGGCGAGCAGGATCGCGGCCATCTCCAAGCCGGTCACTCGACGGGAGGGGGCTCCGCCGCGGCTCCTCGGGGAGGTCAGCCGCGATCGCCTTGCCCTTGCCGGGGTTGGCGGCGTCCCGCGCCTCCGCAATGGCCTGCTCCACCGAAGCCTGGGTCCGGGCGAGCTCGTCGCTCTGCGCCTGGGAACCCTGGAGCTGCGGCTCGCTCGGCCCCATGTCGACGCGGGTGCGGGGCCCGTCGACCTCCTTGGGGATACCGGCCAGGTCGGTCATCGTCGAGCCCAGGCCCTCGAGGGCCTTGCCGATCTCGCTCGGGACGATCCAGACCTTGTTGGCGTCGCCCTCGGCGATCTTCGGCATCATCTGGAGGTACTGGTAGGCCAGCAGCGACTGGTCGGGTCTGCCGTCGTGGATGGCCTGGAAGACCGTCTGGATGGCCTGGCCCTCACCCTGGGCGCGCAGGATCTGCGCCTCGCGGTCCGCCTGGGCCCGGAGGATCTGGGACTCCCGGTCACCCTCGGCGGTGAGGATCGCGGACTGCTTCGACCCCTCCGCCGTGAGGATGGCGGCCTGCCGCTGGCCCTCGGCCGTGAGGATGACCGCGCGCTTCTCGCGGTCCGCCCGCATCTGCTTCTCCATCGAGTCCTTGATCGACGGCGGCGGGTCGATGCCCTTGAGCTCGACCCGGTTGACCCGGATCCCCCACTTGCCGGTGGCCTCGTCGAGTACGCCGCGCAGCCGGCTGTTGATCGCGTCGCGGCTGGTCAACGTCTCCTCGAGGTCCATCCCGCCCACGATGTTGCGGAGCGTGGTCATGGTCAGCTGCTCGACCGCCTGGATGTAGTTGGCGATCTCATAGGTGGCCGACGACCGGGTCGGTGACCTGGAAGTAGATGACGGTGTCGATCGAGACGACCAGGTTGTCCTCGGTGATCACCGGCTGCGGCGGGAAGGACACGACCTGCTCGCGCAGGTCGATCATGTAGCGCACCTTGTCGATGAAGGGCACGACGATGTTCAGACCGGCAGGCAGGGTGCCCTTGTACTTGCCGAAGCGTTCGACGATGCCGGCTCGCGCCTGCGGCACGATCCGCACCGTCTTGGCGAGCAGGACGATCACGAACAGGAACAGCAGCGCGATCAGGGTCAGGAAGACCGTCATCACGGGCTCCTCTCAGGTTGGGAGGGATGGGGTCAGGGATCGAGTCGGGGCATCGGGTGGACGATAGGCCGTGGCGCCCCGGATCTCGAGCACCTCGACCGTCTCCCCGGCCACGATGGTCAAGGTCTCGTCGTACGGCTCGGCGGACCAGATGTCGCCGGACAGCCGACCCGGCCCGGGGCCGAGCGAGCTGATCGGTCTCGGTCACCACGCCCTGCTTGCCGACGAGCTTGCCGTGGCCGAGCTGCAGGTCGGGCCCGCCCTGGAGCCGCTTCGCCAGCCCGGGTCGGACCAGGCCGAGCATCGCCACCGAGGTGCCGGCGGCGGCCAGCAGCTGAACGGCCACGGGCGCGTCCAGCGCTGCGGTCACCATGCCGACGAGGGCACCGGCCGCGAGCATGATCAGGACCAGGTCGAGGCTGAACATCTCGGCCACGCCCGAGCATGAACGCGATGCCGAGCCACATCTGCCACAAGTGATCCTGCAACCAGTCCATGTCGAAACCCTAGCCCGCGTGTCGTCGCGCACGCCGTCGCGCGGCGTAGCGGCCGGCCTCGTGGGTGAGGACCAGCGGCATCCCGAAGGTCGCGGAGAGGTGCTGCTCGGTGACCACCTCGGCCATCGGCCCGGCCGCGACCACCCGCCCCTCGCGGCAGCAGCAGCGCGTGCGTGAAGCCGGGCGGGATCTCCTCGACGTGGTGCGAGACCAGCACCGTCGCCGGCGAGTCGGGATCGTTGGCGAGCACGGTGAGCGTGGAGACGAGGTCCTCACGGCCACCGAGGTCGAGCCCGGCCGCCGGCTCGTCGAGCAGCAACAGCTCCGGGTCGGTCATCAGGGACCGGGCGATCTGCACCCGCTTGCGCTCGCCCTCGCTCAGGGTGCCGAACGTGCGCTCGGCGAGATGCTTGACGCCCACCTCCACGAGCAGGTCGTCGGCGCGCTCGTGGTCGAGGTCGTCGTACGTCCTCGCGCCAGCGCCCCAGCACGCCGTACGACGCGGACACGACCACGTCGTGCACGATCTCGTGGCGAGGGATCCGCTCGGCGAGGGCAGCGCTGGTGATGCCGATCCGGGGCCGCAGGTCGAAGACGTCGACGGTGCCCGAGCACCTCCTCGAGGATCCCGGCCACGCCCGACGTGGGATGGATCTGGGCCGAGGCGACCTGCAGGAGCGTGGTCTTGCCGGCACCGTTGGGACCGAGGATCACCCAGCGCTCGTCGTCCTCGCACGGTCCAGGAGATCTCGTCGAGCAGCGTGGCCTGTCCACGACGCACGGTGACGTCGGCGAACTCGAGCACGGCAGACATGAGCGCCACCCTAGCCGCCGCGTATCCTCAGCCCGCCGTGACCTCCCCGCTGCCCGTCTCGGCCGTCCTCGCCTGGTGGGCCACCGCCTGGTTGCGGGGCGACGTGATCCCCGATCTGTGCTCGACGCCGTGATCGGCGACGACGCGACGCACGCCGTGGCCGGCCTTCCGGGCGAGTCCGGCACGGTCACGCTCGCTGGCCGGCACTGGCCGCGCTGCGGCGGGCCGGGGCCACCGCGTTCGGGATCGCGGTGCCGGCGCCTGGGCGACCCGGTCGGGCTGGGTGGCCCACCGTCCTTCAACGCGGCCGCGCTCGACGCCGGGGAGGCCGTCGTCGTCAGCGGCTGCGGCCTGGGACTGGTGCCGAACAGGGTGGGCGCGACCGTGGTCTGGGAGGCTCGCCCGCCGTCGCGTCGCCCGCTGCCGGACGTCGGCGAAGCCGACCGCGAGCTGCGCCGCGCCCTCCTCGAGTCGGCCGACGCGCTCGCCGCCCTCGATGTCGCCCGCTGGCGGCCGGAGGTGGCCGACGAGCTGATCGTCGCTCAGGCGGCCGCAGCCACTGGTCGCGCCGCCCGGCATCCCGGGACGTTGCCTCGACCTGGCGGCGCGCGGTCTGCAGGCACTGACGATCGTCGACCTCGCCCTCGACGACGACGGCGGCGCCGTCACCGTGGTCGAGGCCGAGCAGAGGCGGGCCGCCCTGCAGCCGATCGACCGAGCCGGGCGACGCGCACTGGTGGCCGCCTGCTCCCCCGAGGCCTGGCCGGACACCTGATCAGGCAGGAGGCCCGAAGGCGACCCGCTCGGCGGGCACACCGGGTCCCCGGACCACTCCCAGACGTCCTGGTGACGTTGCGCGCTGCCCGGCTCGACCACACCACCGCTCAGCACCACCACGCGGCGGCCCGCGTCGTAGGCGAGGCCGAAGGCCTGACGACGCGGAAACACGTCCTCGCCGATCCGGTGCCACCCGGTCCCGTCCCAGCGCCAGACGTCGCCGGACTCCCTCGCCATGGACGAGCCGCCCACGAGCAGCACGCCCAGCTCCGGGTGGACCAGGGCGTGGGCGTTCACCCGTGGGCCGGGTCCGGACGGCGCCGCCTCCACCCAACCGCTGTCCTCCCAGACCCAGGTGTCCGCCAGGGCGCCAGGCCAGCGGTCGTCGACCTGGTGCCCGCCGTAGAGCAGGAGGGACTCCGTCTCGGCGTCGGCCACCGCTGCCGCCGGCCAGCGGGGAGGCACCGGCCGTCCGTGGCCAGCCGGCTCCAGCGCCGGCCGTCCCAGGACCAGGTGTCGTTGGTGATCTCCCCCGAGGCCGCACTTCCGCCGTAGAGCACGCTCTGCCCGGTGGCCGGGTCGAAGACCATCGCACTCGCGCCACGCGCACCAGGTCCGTCATCCCCGAACCCGTGCCACTGCCGGCCGTCCCACTCCCAGGTCTCCCCGGAGGCGCCGGCGACGGTCTCCCCGCCGTGGAGGACGACCACGTCGCGGCGGTCGTCGTACGCCGCAGCGAAGAAGCTCCGGGCGTCCGGCGCCTCGCCGTCCACCGGGACCGACTCCCAGGCCGAGCCGTCCCACCGCCACAGCGCCATCGGGCCGTCGTCGTGGCCGCCGTCGGGCGGCCCGTTGAGCAGCAGCACGCCCTCGCCGGCGGGGTCGGGGACAAGGACGTGGAACCCGCCCAGGACGGGCGCGGACGCCGGCTCCTCGGACTGGGGTGCCGTCGAGGCAGCGGGCGGTGCCGGGCTGGGCGAGGTCGGTGACGTGTCCGGACCGGCCGTGCAGCCGGCGGCGAGCAGGCAGACCAGGGCAAGCCCGGCCACCCGGGTCGGTGTCGCTCGCTCGCGCCGGCTCACCCGACCACCGTGCTCCGGGTCGCGGGGCGGGTCAATCACGGACAGGTCACGAAGCGGACGTCCGGCACGGATAGCCTCGTCCCCGATGGACGACGACGCTCCGAAGACACTGCTGATCACGCTCACCGGCAAGGACCGGCCCGGCGTCACCTCGTCGATCTTCGCCACCTGTCGCAGGCGGGCGTCGAGGTGCTCGACATCGAGCAGATCGTGCTCCGTCGGCGTCTGGTGCTGGGGGTGCTGGTGACGGCGCCCCGCGACTGGAAGAAGCTGCGCGAGGCCGTGCTCGAGGCCGGCCAGCGCCTGGGCATGAGCGTCGAGGTCGACCGTGGTCACGGTGACAACAAGCCCCGGCCAGGTCGGCCGTGCCCATGTCACGGTGATCGGCAGCCCGCTGCGCGCGACCAGCATGGCCGCCATCGCCGGGCGGATCGCCGACTGTGGCGCCAACATCGACCGGATCGAGCGGATGGCGCGCTACCCGGTCACGGCGATCGACCTGCACGTCTCCGGCGCCGACCCGGAGGCGCTGCGGACGATGCTGGCGCTGGAGGCCGCCACCCAGGGCATCGACATCGCGGTCCAGCCGGCCAACCTGATGCGCCGCGGCATGCGTCTCATCGTCATGGACGTCGACTCCACGCTCATCCAGGGCGAGGTGATCGAGATGCTCGCGGCCCATGCCGGGCATCAGGAGCGGGTCGCCGGGATCACCGCGGCCGCGATGCGTGGCGACCTCGACTTCGAGCAGGCCCTGCGCGACCGGGTGGCGTTGCTCGCGGGTGTTCCCGCCACTGCCCTCGACGAGGTGTACGACGCCATCCAGCTCGCCCCGGGTGCCCGGACGATGGTGCGCGTGCTGCGCCGGCTCGGCTACCGGTTCGCGATCGTCTCCGGCGGCTTCAGCCAGATCACCGACCGGCTCGCCGCAGACCTGGGCATCCACTTCGCCCGCGCGAACGAGCTGGAGATCGTCGACGGGCTGCTCACGGGGCGGATCCTGGGCGACGTCGTCGACCGGGCCGGCAAGGCGGCAGCGTTGCGCCAGTTCGCCGCCGAGGTGGGGGTGTCGGAGGAGGCGACGATCGCGATCGGGGACGGCGCCAACGACCTCGACATGCTCAATGCCGCCGGGCTCGGCATCGCCTACAACGCGAAGGCAGTCGTCCGCGACGCCGCTGACACCTCGGTCAACGTGCCCTACCTCGACGCGATCATGTACCTCCTCGGGATCTCCCGCGAGGAGATCGAGGCCGCGGACGCCGACGCGGGCATCGTCACGCCGGCCCCACCGATCTGAGGGTCAGTCAGCGCGTCCGACGTGGAACGCCACCACTCGGGCGGACTGCTCGCCCAGGTCGGCCCAGGCTCCGTCGTACGACAGCACGGTGGCGGCACAGGTGGGGTATCCCATCGCCATCTCGTTGATCGGCGGCCTGATCACCCTCGCCGTCGTCCAGGAGCTGCGCGAGGTAGGCCACCGTCGGGTTGTGACCGATCAGGACCAGCGAGCGGCTCCCCTCGGGGGCGGCGCGCAGGATGTCGAGAGCAGTCTCGGGACCGGCGGCGTAGAGACCGTCATCCAGCTCGGGCTCCACGCCCCAACCGGCGGCGTCGGCGATCGCCGTCCATGTCTGCCGGGTACGCAACGCCGCTGAGACGAGCGCATGGTCGGGGACGACACCCTGTGTCGGTCAGCCACGCGCCCAGCACGGCCGCGTCGGCACGTCCGCGGTCGGCGAGGGCGCGCTCGAAGTCGGTCGGGCCGGGCTGCTCCGCCTTGGCGTGCCTGATGACGACGATGCGTCGAGACTGGTCCTCCACACGGCAACTCTGGCACAACCGTTAGCCTCGCTCCCATGCCATCTGGACCCCTCATGATCATCGGCGGCGCCGAGGACAAGCTCCGCAAGCGCACGATCCTCACGGAGTTCGTGGCAGCGTCGGGCGGCGAGCACGCCCGGATCGCCGTGATCGCGACGGCGTCGTCGCTGGGACCTGAGGTCGTCGAGGTGTACGACGCCCTCTTCCGCAAGCTGGGCGCGGCCGAGGTGGTCTCCGTGCGGCCGGAGAGCCGCGACGACGCCCACGACCCCGATCTGGTGGCCGAGCTGGGCAAGGCGACCGGCGTCTTCATGACCGGCGGCAACCAGCTCGAAGCTCTCTGCAGTCATCTGCGGGACCCCGTTCGGTGATGCCCTGGTGGAGGCCCACCGGAACGGCACCGTGATCGCCGGCACCTCCGCCGGTGCCAGCATCCAGTCGTCCCACATGGTGGCCTTCGGCGGCCCCGGCTCGACCCCGAAGCAGCGGATGACCCAGGTGGCCGCCGGGCTGGGCATGCTCCAGTCCTGCGTCATCGACCAGCACTTCGACCAGCGCAACCGCTACGGTCGTCTGCTGATGATCGTCAGCCAGTCCCCCTCGCTGCTCGGCATCGGTGTCGACGAGGACACCGCCGCCGTCGTCGAGGAGGTCGACGGCCACGACCTGCTGCGTGTCGTGGGCAAGGGCGCGGTGGCGATCTTCGACCCCGCGCGGATCGTCACCAACGCCTACGAGGCCAAGCGCTCGACGCCGTTGCTGGCCAGCGGGGTCACCCTCCACGTCCTTCCGCACGGCTCCGTCTTCGACCTGACGACCCGGTGCCTCGTGCCGCAGCAGGCGACGGTCCATCCCGACGAGGCGGCCGAGATCGCGGAGGTCGGCAACGACCTGCGCCAGCTGGCCCGCGACATCGCCGCCGCCGACGCGTCGCCGACCACGCTCAAACGACGCCTCGCCCGCTCCCGCAAGGCGACCAGCGCCCCCGACCAGACCCCCGACCAGGACGGAGCCTCCTGATGACCGAGCGCCCCACGCCCGATCTCCACATCCTCGAGACGCGGGTCTACCGCGGCGCCAACGTCTGGTCCTACGACCGGTCGGTCCACCTGGTGGTGGACCTCGGCTCGCTGGAGCAGTTCCCCACCAGCTCGCTGCCGGGTTTCACCGACAACCTGCTGCAGATGCTGCCCGGCCTGCGTGAGCACTCCTGCTCCCGGGGCCGTCGCGGCGGCTTCGTCGAGCGGCTCAACGAAGGCACCTGGCTCGGCCACGTCGCGGAGCACTGCGCCCTCGCGCTCCAGCAGGTGGTGGGGCACGACATCCGCCGAGGGAAGACTCGCCAGGTCAAGGGCCGCCCCGGCGTCTACAACGTGATCTTCGGGTACGTCGACGAGCAGGTCGGACTGGCCGCGGCGAAGCTCGCCGTACGCCTCGTCAACCACCTGGTCGAGGCCGACCCGGAGCTCGACTGGGACAGCGAGCTGGAGTCGTTCATCCTGCGCGCCGAGCGCACCGCGTTCGGACCGTCGACGCAGGCGATCCTGGACGAGGCGGTGTCCCGCGACATCCCGTGGATCCGGCTGAACCAGCACTCCCTCGTCCAGCTCGGACAGGGCGTGCACGCCAAGCGGATCCGCGCGACGATGACGTCGGAGACCAGCTCGATCGCAGTCGACATCGCCTCTGACAAGGACCTCACGACCCGTCTCCTCGGCGCGGCCGGCCTGCCGGTCCCGAAGCAGGACTCCGTCCGGACCGCGGACCAGTGCGTGCGGGCGGCCAACAAGATCGGCTACCCGGTCGTGGTCAAGCCGCTCGACGGCAACCACGGGCGCGGAGTCTGCCTGGACCTGCAGAACGAGGACGACGTCCGCGAGGCCTTCGAGATCGCCAAGGGCGAGTCCCGGCGCGGCTGGATCATCGTGGAGTCGCTCGTCATCGGCAAGGACTACCGCTGTCTGATCATCGACGGCCGGATGGCCGCGATCGCCGAACGAGTCCCCGCCTCGGTGACCGGCGACGGTGTGAGCACCGTCGAGCAGCTGGTCGACACCGCCAACGCCGATCCTCGCCGTGGTGTCGGGCACGAGAAGGTGCTCACCCGGATCAAGGTCGACGACGCCGCCGTGCAGCTGGTCCGTGAGCAGGGCCTCGAGCTGACCGACGTGGTGCCCGACGGACTGATGGTGAAGCTCGCCCTCACGGGAAACATGTCGACCGGTGGCATCTCGATCGACCGCACCTTCGAGGCGCACCCGGAGAACGTCGAGATCGCCGAGGAGGCGGCCCGGATGATCGGGCTCGACATCGCCGGCATCGACTTCATCTGTCCCGACATCACCGAGCCGGTGCGCGAGACGGGCGGCGCGATCTGCGAGGTCAACGCCGCACCCGGCTTCCGGATGCACACCCACCCGACCATCGGTGAGCCCCAGTTCATCGCCAAGCCGGTCGTCGACATGCTCTTCCCGCCCGGGGCGCCCTCGCGGATCCCGATCGTCTCCGTCACCGGAACCAACGGCAAGACGACGACGTCACGGATGATCTCCCACATCTTCAAGGGCATGGGCCGCAAGGTCGGCATGACGTCCACCGACGGCGTCGTCATCGACGAGCGCCTGCTGATCCGGGCCGACGCGTCCGGTCCGCGCTCGGCCCGGATGGTGCTCCAGAACCCGCGTGTCGACTTCGCCGTCTTCGAGGTCGCCCGCGGCGGCATCCTGCGCGAGGGGCTCGGCTACGAACGCAACGACGTCGCCGTCGTCCTGAACGTCCAGCCGGACCACCTCGGGCTGCGCGGCATCGACACCGTCGAGCAGCTCGCCGACGTCAAGGCCGTCCTCGTCGAGGCCGTCCCCCGTGACGGTCACGCGGTGCTCAACGCCGACGACCCGCTGGTGCGCGAGATGCGTCGCCGCTGCTCGGGCCAGGTCGTGTGGTTCTCCATGGAGGAGCCGGGGTCCGAGACCCGCGACATGATCGAGGCCCACTGTCGCCGGGGTGGCAAGGCCCTCGTCCTGAACCCCTCCGAGCGTGGCGAGATGATCGTGGTCAAGCACGGTCGCCGCGAGATGCAGCTCGCCTGGACCCACCTCCTGCCCGCGACGTTCGGCGGCAAGGCCCGGATGAACGTCCAGAACACCCTGGCCGCTGCGGCCGCTGCGTTCGCCGTCGGCGCTCCGCTGCACGACATCCGTCAGGGCATGAGGACGTTCTCGACGAACTACTACCTCTCCCCCGGTCGTTTGAACGAGGTCGAGGTCGACGGCATCAACGTGATCGTCGACTACTGCCACAACGCTCCGGGGATGAAGGCGCTCGGCGACTTCGTGGACCGCGTCGGCGACTCGCTGTCGTCGTCGCACGAGCTCGCCCGACCGTCCCGGATCGGCATCATCGCGACGGCCGGCGACCGTCGCGACGAGGACATGCGGGACCTCGGCCGGATCGCGGCCAGGCACTTCGACGTGGTGGTGGTCCGCGAGGACGAGGCGCTGCGGGGACGCAAGCGCGGCGACATCGCCGACTTCGTCACCGAGGGCGTGCGCGAGGCGATGGTCGACGGCGCCCGGTGCAAGCAGGTCGAGATCGTGCTCGAGGAGATCTCCGCCGTGCGCCATGCGCTGAGCCGGGCCAACAAGGGCGACCTGGTGGTCGTCTGCGTCGACCAGCACGCTGCGGTGATGGCAGAGCTCGAGACGTGGTCCCACCAGGCCCAGGCCGGAGCCACCGCGTCGGACGATGCACCCGGGGCCGATCCCGACTACGTGCCGGCGCCCAGCGAAGCCTGAGCCGCCCGGACCTTGTCGCGCAGCACTGCGGTGCTGTCGGGCGTGCCTCCGTGCTCGGTCAGCCAGGCGTAGACGGCCTCACGCTCGGCATGGCACATCAGGCCGACGACATCGCCCGGCCGGGCCTGGCCCACCATGCCGGCGAGCGCCTCGACCTCGGTCGGGTAGGAGGTCACGTCGGTGACGCCGACCCGCTCCGCGCCGATCCGCATCAGCTGGTCCAGCTCGTCCACCTCGCGACCGCGGAGGTAGTGGGCCTTGTGCGCGATGGCGAGCACGTCGCTGTCGCGAGCGCCGATCTCGCCAAGCTTCTCGATCAGGTCGTCCTGCCGGTCGCCGACGGCGCCCAGGCCGAGGAGCAGGCGCGAACCCTCGCGGCGCACACCGTTCATGATCTCGATCAGCGCTTCGAGCCCGGCCTCGTTGTGGGCCAGGTCCATCACCACCGTGGCCTCCCCCACGGAGAAGATGTTCATCCGGCCCGGGTTGTGTTCGGCGTCGGGGAGGAAGGTCCTGAGACCGTCCACGACCGCCGCCCGCCGCAGGCCGATGGCCAGGCCTGCGGACGCGGCGGCCAGGGTGTTCTCCACGTTGAAGCGGGACAGTCCGGCCAGGGTCATGGGGACGTCGACCAGCTCGACGAGCGGATCCGGGTCGCCGTCGGGGAAGATCACCGAGACCCAGCCGTCGATCACCGTGGTGGCGCGGCCTCCGCCGCCGAGCACCTCACGGATGGCGGGCGAGTCGGGGTCGCGGGAGAACACCCACGGCTGTGCCTTGATCACGCCGCGCATCGCGAAGACCCGGGGGTCGTCGGCGTTGAGGATCGCCCACCCTTCCTTGCGGGTGATCCGCGGGACCACCGCCTTGACCTCGGCCAGCTGGTCGACAGTGTCGATCCCCTGCTGGCCCAGGTGGTCGGCAGAGACATTGGTGACGACAGAGACGTCGTTGCGGGTCAGACCGATGCCCTTGAGCAGGATGCCGCCCCGAGCAGTCTCGGTGACCGCGAGCTCGACGCTCTTGTGGGCCAGCACCCGCCCGGCACCGCTCGGGCCGGAGTAGTCACCCGCCTCGACGAGCTCGCCGTCGATGTAGATGCCGTCGGTGTTGGACCAGCCGACCAGCTTGCCGTCGGTGCGAGCAAGGTGCGCGATCATCCGGGAGGTGGTCGTCTTGCCGTTGGTGCCGGTGACTGCGACGACCGGGATCTTCGGCGTCAGCGTGTGCGGCCCGGCACCCGGCTCGGAGGCCGCCACCCGGGCCGCGGCCTCGCTCACGGCGTTCTCGATGTCCTTGCTCAGCAGCGCGTCCAGGACGTCGCCGACCGCGCGACCCATCTCCCGGGCCCGCTCACGTCGCCGCCAGGGGAAGGCGACGATGATCTGGTGCGGGTCGCTGGTGGGGCGTACCCGGACAGCCAGGCGCGCCGTGCCCGCCTCCGCCGCGATGGCCCGGACCAGGCGCGCCACGGCACGGGTGGCGAATCGCTGCCGGAAGCCGGTCTCGGCAGGCCCGGGGCGGGCGTTCTTGAGCCCGATCCGCTTCGCGAATCGCTTCGCGGTGTCGTCGGACGCGGCGGCCAGGGCGCTGACGTCCAGCGTCAGCTTGATGGCCGCGCGCGGGAAGTACAGGTTGGGGCCCTCGAGGACCCGGAGCTCGACCAGTGAGGCGTGTGCGGGTGGGGAAGTCACCCGGGAACGCTACCGGTCAGGCACCCATCGCGTGGAACCCGCCGTCGACGTGGACGATCTCGCCGGTGGTGGCCGGGAAGAAGTCGGACAGCAACGCACAGACCGCCCGGGCCGTGGGCGCCTGGTCCTTCTCGTCCCAGCCGAGCGGGGCGCGGGTGCTCCACATCGCCTCGAGCTCCTCGAAGCCGGGGATCGCCTTCGCGGCGAGGGTCTTCAGCGGACCGGCCGAGACCAGGTTGCAGCGGATCCCGTCGGGACCGAGGTCACGGGCCAGGTAGCGGGAGGTCGACTCGAGGCCCGCCTTGGCCACGCCCATCCAGTCGTACGCCGGCCAGGCGACGGTCGCATCGAAGGTGAGACCGACGACCGAGCCACCCGAGGACATGAGGGGGCGACAGGCCTGGGTGAGTGACATCAGGGAGTAGGCGGACACCTGGACGGCTTGCGCGACGTCGGGCCACGGGCCGGTGAGGAACTTGCCGCCCAGCAGCGTCTCGGGATTGCCGTAGGCGATGGAGTGGACCACGCCGTCGAGCCCGTCGACGTGCTCACGAACCTGGTCGGCCAGGCCGGCGAGGTGGCTCGTCGTCGGTGACGTCGAGCTCGAGCACCGGCGGAGTGGTGGGCAACCGCTTGGCGATCCGGCGGGTGATGCCGAGTGCTCGGCCGAAGTTCGAGATGAGGACCGTGGCCCCCTGCTCCTGGGCGACCTTGGCCACCGCGAAGCCGATCGAGCTGTCCATCGTCACACCAGCGACGAGGATCCGCTTGCCAGCCAGGATGCCTGTGGATGTCATGTTCAGTGCCCCATTCCGAGTCCACCGTCGACCGGGATGACTGCCCCGGTGACGTAGCTTCCGCCGTCGCCGGTCAGCCACAGCACGGTCTTCGCGATCTCCTCAGGGGAGCCGTAGCGCCCGAGCGGGACCTGGGTCTTGATCGCGGCCTTCTGGTCGTCAGTCAGCACGGCGGTCATGTCGGTCTCGATGAAGCCGGGAGCGACGACGTTGGTGGTGATCGAACGCGAGCCCGAGCTCGCGCGCCAGCGACCTGGCCATGCCGACGAGGCCGGCCTTGGAAGCGGCGTAGTTGACCTGTCCGGCCGAACCGGTGAGCCCGACGACCGAGGAGATGAAGACGATCCTGCCCCGCCTGAGCCGGAGCATGCCCTTGGACGCGCGCTTGGCCAGGCGGAACGATCCGGTCAGGTTGGTGTCGATCACCGAGGACCAGTCGTCCTCGGACATCCTCAGGATGAGGGTGTCGGCCGTGATGCCCGCGTTTGCGACGAGCACCTCGACCGGACCGTGGGCCTCCTCGATGGTGACGAAGGCGGCCTCCACCGCGGCCGGGTCCGTCACGTCGCACCGAACGTCGAGGGCGCCGTCGGGGGCGCCGCCGCTGCGCGTCGTCACCGCCACCTTGTCGCCCTGTGCCACGAAGGCCTCGGCGATGGCGCGGCCGATGCCGCGGTTGCCTCCGGTGACGAGGACGGACCTCGGGGTCGGCTCGGTGCTCGCTCCGGTCTGGGTCACGCGCTCGACGCTATCGATTACCACCCGGTATCCGAAAACAGCCTGTCCGGCCGCCGGTCACTCGTCCTCGAGGCGGAAGCCCACCTTGATGCCCACCTGGAAGTGCTCGACCTGACCGTCCTTGACCTGACCTCGGGTCTGGGTGACCTCGAACCAGTCGATGTGGCGCAGCGTCTTGCTCGCCCGCTCGATGCCGTTGCGGACCGCCTGGTCGATGCCGTCGGGGGAGGTTCCGACGATCTCGGTGACGCGGTAGGTGCGGTTGGACATGGGTGCCTCCGGTGCGGACGTGGGTGCTGTGGAGTTGCGACGTACGATCGTTGCATGACCCGCGACCAGCAGGGAGACGCGGTCCGCATCACCACCGCCGCGAGCAGCCGCAACGACGACATCGCCACTCGTCAGCGCCGCTATGTGATCTCGATGTCGATCCGCACGCTGTGCTTCATCGGTGCCGTCGTGGTCGGCCCCGGGGTGCTGCGCTGGGTCCTGGTCGCCGGTGCCGTGCTGCTGCCCTATGTCGCGGTCGTGATGGCCAACGCCGTCTCCACCAGGTCCGACGGCTTCAACCTGATGGGCGGTCCCTCCGGCTACCCGGAGCTTCCCGTCGGCTCTCGGTCCGACGGCACGCCGCGCGGCGAGCACCTTTGACTTCCGGTTCCTCCGTGCACAACAATCCGAGTGCGAGCTGGGTCTCCCCCGTCCCAGTTCGCTTTCGGTGCCGGACGACTCCCCCCGTGGTCGTCCGGCACCACTTATTTCGGTACCTGACGACCCGACCGGAGGCGCGGCATGGACGATCCTGACCTGCTGGTGTGCTCGGCCAAGGGGTGTGAGTCGCCGGCAGTGTGGGCGCTCGTCTGGAACAACCCGAAGCTGCACACCCCGGACCGGCGCAAGTCGTGGCTGGCGTGCGACGCCCACCGAGAGTCGCTCAGCGACTTCCTCGGCGCCCGACAGTTCCTCATGGACGTCGTGCCGGTCGCGGAGCGGCCCGCGGACGAGCGCCCCTAGCCTTCTACGGGACGTAGATGTCGACGCCGGGTGGGGCGGTGAGGATGATCTCGGCCGTGGTCGGGTCGAGTCGGTGGGTGCCGGTGTGGTCCACGAGGAAGCACAGACCGTGGGGGGTCTGCCACAGATGTCGGCCGGGGCCGGCCTGTCGGCACCGGTAGCCGCCGTGGGTCTTCCAGCGGTGGTGTCGCCGCCGCAGCGGACCGGAGTTGTGGGTCCCGGTCTGGCCCGGTGGCCCGTGGGGGTCATAGGGCGCGACGTGGTCGAAGTCGACCCCGTCGCGGACCGCGGTGCGTGGTGAGAACGGGAACACGTCGCCGCTGGTCTGGAGCCAGACCTGGTCCTTGAGGCTGCTGTGGTGTTCGTAGCGGTCGACCCGGACGTGCTGGTTGAGGTCGATCACCGGCTGCAGGGACACGTCGGCATGCCCGAGGAGCTCGACCAGCGACCCGACCAGCATCGGTCCCTGACCCTCGACCCGGACCATGCCGGCCTGCTGGGCCAGCGAGGTGGCGTCGACGTGGACGAAGAGGGTGGCCTTGCCGCGCAACGCGGCGAGCTGGCGGGTGCTCAGCTCGGCCAGCCGCCCCAGGAGCCGCTCGAGGTGGCTCGGCGCCCACACCGGACGGCGCACCCCACCATCGGGGTCCTCCCCCTCTGGCATGTCGTCGTCCGGCATGTCGTCGTCTGGCATGTCGTGGTCCGGCAGGTCGTCGTCTGGTTCGGTGTGTTCCAGGAGGAGCTGGAGCAGGTCGACCGGTCGGGCCAGCCAGCCCAGGGCCAGGGCACGGAGCTCGTCGCGGTTGTGGTCATGGCCATGTCTGGCGGTCAGGATGTCGGCGATCCGCTCCAGGAACGCGTCGAGCAGCACGGCGTCGCCGGCGTCGACCCGGGCGATGAGCTTGCGGTAGCCGAACTCGTCACTGCGAGACAGCGCGGCGTAGCGGCGGTGGCGTTCGGCCTCACGGCGCATCGCGTGGGCCTCGGGGTCGGCCCTGATCACCATCGCCTCGGCCAGGGCGATCACCGTGCCCGGGGCATGGCCGGTGATCGCGGCCGCGACCGCCCGGTCCACCACCGCGATGGTCGCCGCAGGCACGTTGCGAGACAGCGCCGCGACCCTGCGGGCCACCCACGGCTCGCACTCCAGCGTCTCGACCTTCACCCAGGTGTCGGGCAGCCGGTGCTGCAGGTCGAGCACGTCGGCCACCAGGTTGCGGGTGGTCACCATGTGGGTCTCGCGCGCCATCGCCAGCTCGGGCAGGCAGAACTCCCGCACCGCCGGGGTGCCCTCCCCACCGGGCTCGACCATCGGATCCCGCTCACCGGCCGGCTCGCCGTGCAACACCGCCCAGTGCGCAGCAACCCGCATCTCGTCGACCTCCGCCGCCCGCCGTCGCCAGCAACCCCTCGGTCGCCGCCGTCAGCGTCGCGGCCGCGTCGAGCCCGTCGAGCGACGAGTCGAGAAGGAGCGTGGCCATGCCCCCATTCTACTCGAACACCTGTTCGAGTCAAGAGTGGTTGCCGTCTTGTGCACGAGCAGGCGCCCCGGTGGTGGCACCCGCTCCGGGCTTCGCAGAAGGACGGTCGTCAACTGGTACCCGGCCTCTGCGAGGAGGTCAGCAAGCCGAACGTCGTCCGGCTCCTGCGTGGACGACCGATACGGGAGCACCCCGTCGGATCGCTTCAGCCTCGATGTGGCATCGAGCGACTCTGCCGGACCTCAACCCATGTCACGATGCAGGACAGGTCCGCCCGGGCTGTACACCGGAGGCGCTGGCACCAGCCGACCCGCAGCCCCTTGCACTACGACAACCGCGTCGTCGGCGGGACTCCGTCCTGCCAAATCGAGCCGTCGTCGCTCCAGGTCGTCGATGCCACCACTGCTCGACCGGGACAAGGCCCACCCTCGACGCGGCCTCCATCCGACGCTTCTCGCACACGGGGACGACAAAGCGAAGATCACCACGGTGCTCGCTGTGCCGTGTCGCGTAGCAGCCGGGTCCCGTCCGTCAGCCAGGCGCCATCCTCGGTGATCGACGGCGTCGTCCACCAGCCAGACCGGGCCAGCGGCTGAGGAGCAATGAGGTAGCCGTTGTCGCTTCGGATGCGCTGAACGCGTCGGGGTCCTCGATGAGGTCCGTCGAGGAACGCGGCCTGCTTCTCGGTCGCGTCCTCCGCCGCCCGCCAGAACCTGGGCGCGTGCCGCACCAGGGACACCCTCCGCCGCCGAGTGACGTCCAACGACCCAGTCCAGGTCGGCACTTCGTCAGAGGCCGAACGGAGTCTTGTGACGGTCACGGCCGCAGGGTGGACCTCTAGCCGCCGATCGCCGACATCGGCCGGTCGGGCTGCAGGAAGGTCGGGTCGTCGATGCCGTGGCCGGGGAGCTTGCCGCGCATCGCGATGACCCAACGGTCAGCAAGCTCCTCGTCGGTCGCGCCGGCTCGCAGGGCCCCGCGCAGGTCGGACTCCTGGCGGGCGAAGAGGCAGTTGCGGACCTGGCCGTCGGCGGTGAGCCGGACCCGGTCACAGTCGCCGCAGAACGGGCGGGTCACCGACGCGATCACACCGACCGTGGCCGGACCGCCGTCGACCTGGAACAGCTCTGCCGGCGCGCTGCCGCGGGGTTCGGCGGCCGGGGTGAGCGTGAACTCGCGCTCGAGGTGCTCGAAGATCTCGTCGGCGGTCACCATCGCCTCGCGGCTCCAGCCGTGCTGGGCATCGAGCGGCATCTGCTCGATGAAGCGCAGGTCGTAGCCCTCGGCCAGCGCCCAGCGCAGCAGCTCGGGAGCCTGGTCGTCATTGACACCGCGCAGCAGCACCGCGTTGATCTTGACGGGCGTCAGCCCGGCCTCGCGGGCAGCGGCGAGGCCTTCGATCACGTCGTGGAAGCGGGCCCGGCGGGTGATCTGCTCGAACGTGTCCTCGCGGACCGTGTCGAGGCTGACGTTGACCCGGTCGAGACCGGCTTCCTTGAGGGCGGTGGCCATCCGGGTGAGACCCAGGGCGTTGGTGGTGAGCGAGACGTCGACCGTGGGGTCGATCGCCTTCGTACGGCGCACGATGTCGACCAGGCCGCGGCGTACCAGCGGCTCTCCACCGGTGAACCGGACCTCGCGGATGCCGAGCTGGTGGACGCCGACGCTGACGAGGCGCACGACCTCGTCGTCGGTCAGCACCTCGTCACCGGGCATCCAGTCGAGTCCCTCGGCGGGCATGCAGTAGGAGCAGCGAAGGTTGCACCGGTCCGTGAGCGAGACGCGAAGGTCGGTGGCCACGCGGCCGTACTTGTCCGCAAGTGCTTGAGTCGTCACCCAGCCGAGTGTAGGCGGCTGGGTGCAAACGGATAGCCTCGCCGGGTGCGTTCGTGGGGGTTCCTGGTCAGTCGGCGCTGGGTCCTGTTCGCCCTCGTGGTGGCCTTCCTGGCCTGGGCTGCGTGGTTCCTCGGCGAGTGGCAGTTCGACCGTCTCGAGGAGCGCAAGGAACGCAACGCGATCATCGAGCGCAACGAGTCCGCTCCGGTCGCGCCGGTGGGTGAGGTGCTGGCCGAGGGGCGTGTCGTCGACGCCGACGACCAGTGGCGGGTGGTCACAGCGACCGGGACGTACGACGTCGACGACACGGTGGTCGTGCGCTACCGGACCCGCGACGGAGCGTCCGGCATTGACGTCGTCGTCCCCCTGGAGACCGACGACGGCACCTCGCTGCTGGTCGACCGGGGCTGGATGGCCACCGACAACCGTGGCGCCGACCCTGACGACGTCCCCGCTCCCCCGTCCGGTGAGGTGACCGTCACCGGCTGGGTGCGAATCGACGCCACCGGCGACAGCACTCTCGTCACCGACCAGTCGACCCGGTCGATCTCCAGCGCGCAGATCGGCGACGCGCTCGACCGGGAGGTGTACGGCGGTTTCGTGGACCTCCGCTCGGAAGACCCGGCTCCCGAGACGGCCCTCGAGCCGGTGGAGCTGCCGGAGCTCGACAACGGACCGCACTTCTTCTACGGACTGCAGTGGTGGTTCTTCGGCGTGCTCGCCCTGTTCGGCTTCGGCTACCTGGCGTACGACGAGTGGCGCAAGGCTAGAGAGCTCGCAGCATCCCGCCGTCGACCGGAAGCATGACGCCGCTGACGAACGACGACGCCG
Source organism: uncultured Actinomycetota bacterium (assembly GCA_963834235.1). Taxonomy (GTDB): domain Bacteria; phylum Actinomycetota; class Actinomycetes; order Propionibacteriales; family Nocardioidaceae; genus Nocardioides. The sequence goes on along the minus strand of CAWIAS010000003.1, from coordinate 1,151,329 downwards.
GCGAGAGCAGGAAGGTCGCAGCCCGACCGAACTCCTCGGGTTCGCCGTAGCGACCCAGCGGGATCGTCTTGATGGCCGCCTCCCGGGCGGCCTCCGGGTCGCCACCGGCGGCGTCGAGCTCGGCCACGCGCTCGGTGGCCACCCGGCCGGGCAGCAGGCCGTTGACGCGGATGCCCTCGGGTCCCAGCTCGTCGGCGAGCTGCTTGGCCACCATCGCCAGACCGGGGCGCAGACCGTTCGACACCGCCATGTCCGCGAGCGGCGCGCGGACGCTGGAGGAGAGCACGAAGGCCAGCGAGCTGCCGTGCGGGAGCTCGCGGCCGATCTCGCGTCCCAGTCGGACAGCGCCCAGGAAGACCGAGCCGAACGCGTCGGTCCACTGCTGGTCGGTGATGCCCGTGACCGAACCCTTCGGCGGGCCGCCGACGCTGATCAGGGCGCCGTCGACCTGCCCCCAGGTGTCGCGGGCCGCCGACAGCAACCGTCCGGGAGTCGCGGGGTCGGCGTTGTCGGCCACCACCGAGACGGCGGCGTCGCCCAGCTCGGCCTCGGCCGCGCTCAGCGAGTCGCCGTCGCGACCCGAGAGGACGACCCGCGCACCCTCGGCCACCAGGCACTCGGCCGTCGCCCGGCCGAGCCCGCGGGCTCCTCCGGTGATGATGAAGACACGGTCACGCAGCTCGAGATCCATGTGAGCCACCGTAGCTCCGCGAGGTGTCAGACCCCACGAGGCGGCTCAGACGGCCGGCACGTCCTGGATGAACTGCGTGCGGTAGAGGTCGGCGTACAGGCCACCCTCCGCGAGCAGCTCGGTGTGGGTGCCCGACTGGGTGATCCGGCCGTCGTCCAGCACCAGGATCCGGTCGGCGTTGCGCACGGTCGACAGCCGGTGGGCGATGACCAGGGAGGTCCGTCCGGCCAGGGCCGCGTCCAGCGCCCGCTGCACGGCCGCCTCGGACTCGCTGTCGAGGTGCGCGGTCGCTTCGTCGAGTACGACGATCGCCGGTGCCTTGAGCAGCAGGCGCGCGATCGCGAGTCGTTGCCGCTCCCCACCGGAGAGTCGGTAGCCACGGTCCCCGACGACGGTGTCGAGCCCGTCAGGGAGCGCCCGCACGAGCGGGGCGATCTGGGCGTCCTCGAGGGACCGCCAGATCTCGGGGTCGGTGGCTCCCGGGCGGGCATAGAGCAGGTTGGCCCGGATGGTGTCGTGGAACATGTGGGCGTCCTGGGTGACGTAGCCGACGGCGTCCTCCAGGGACTGGAGGGTCAGGTCGCGGACGTCCTGGCCGCCGACGCGGACGGTGCCGGACTCGGCGTCGTACAACCTGGCGACCAGGTGCGTGACGGTGGTCTTGCCGGCGCCCGACGGGCCGACGAGGGCAATCATCTGCCCGGGGTCGGCGGTGAAGCTGATGTCCTTGAGCACCTGGCCGGTCTCCCGGGACTCCGCGCGGGCCACGATCTCGAGCGAGGCCAGCGAGATCTCGTCGGCACGGGGGTAGGTGAAGGCGACGTTCTGGAACTCCAGGCGCGCGGCGGCAGCGGGCAGGGCCACCGCGTCCGGCTTCTCCTCGATCATCGAGGGCAGGTCGAGAACCTCGAAGACCCGCTCGAAGCTGACCAGGGCTGTCATGACGTCGATCCGGACGTTGGAGAGGCCCTGCAGCGGGCCGAGCAGCCGCAGGAGCAGGGTGGCGAGGGCGATCAGGGTGCCCGGCGTCAGCGACCCGCTGACCGCGAGGTGCCCACCCACGCCGTACACGAGGGCGGTGGCGAGCGCCGGGACCAGCAGCATCGAGGCGCCGAAGACCCGGGTGATCAGCGAGATCCGGACGCCGAGGTCGCGGACCTTGGCGGCCTTGGTGGAGAAGAGGGCGTCCTCCTCGCCCCGGCGGCCGAAGAGCTTGAGCAACATCGCGCCACCGACGTTGAAGCGCTCCGTCATGGCGTTGCCCATGTCGGCGTTGCCGTCCATCTGCTCGCGGGTCAGCCCCGCCAGCCGACCGCTGACCCAGCGCGAGGTGAGGAACAGGATCGGGAACAGCGCCAGGCACAGCAGGGTGACCTGCCAGCTCAGGGCGAGCATCGCGATCCCGACCACGACCACGGAGATCGTGCTCGACACGGTGTTGGAGAGTGTGGACGTGAAAGCACGCTGGGCGCCGATCACGTCGTTGTTGAGCCGGGAGACCAGGGCTCCGGTCTGGGTGCGGGTGAAGAAGGCCAGCGACTGGCGCTGCACGTGCCCGAACACGCGCGTGCGGAGGTCGTAGATCAGGCCCTCGCCGATCCGTGAGGACAGATATCCGGCTCCTACGGCGAGCACCGCGCCGACGACGGCCGTCACGGCCATGCCGAGCGCCAGCATCGTGATCAGCCCGGTGTCCTTCTGCAGGATCCCGTCGTCGATGATCCGCTGCACCAGCAGCGGGGTCACCACCACCAGCCCGGCATCGATGACCGTGAGGGTGAGGAAGAGGGTGATCAGCTTCCGGTGCGGGCGCGCGAATCCCAGGACCCGTCGCAGGGTGCCGCGGTCGATCCTGTTGTTGACGACGCTGCGGTCCGACCTGATGTGACGCCAGGCGGCCCCCATCCCCGTGTGCGACATGCTGACTCCTACTCCTGTCCCGCCAGCAGGCGGGCCACCTCCCGGAACCGGCGGACCTGGGCCTCCCGCTCGAAGCGGCGCTGCTCGTCCAGGGTCCGGCTCGACGCTGCGAGAAGCAGCGCCTTGGTCTCGCGCACGGACCCCGCCATGGGTGCCGTGAGGGCACCGACCAGGTCGGCCACGGTGGCGTCGAGCTCGGCCGCGGGGACCGCGGCGGTCGCCAGGCCGATGTCGACGGCCTCCGTGGCACCGACCATCCGCGCCGTGACGCAGATCTCCAGTGCCCTGGCATAGCCAACGCTCTCGACCAGCGGCTTTGTTCCCGTGAGGTCCGGGACCAGTCCGAGGGCGGACTCCTTCATGCAGAACTGTGCGTCGTCCGCGAGCAGGCGCAGGTCGCACGAGAGGGCCAGCTGGAAGCCGGCCCCGACGGCGTACCCCTGGACCACGGCGACCGACAGGAAGCGAGGATCCCGAAGGAAGGAGAAGCCCTGCTGGTACTCGTCGATGGTCGCCGACATCTCGTCGTCGGACAGCGCGAGCAGGCCCATGACCGACTCGCTGCCGTCGCCTCCGGACGGGTCGAGCATCGCCCGGTCGAGTCCGGCGGAGAAGCTGTGCCCGGAGCCACGCACCAGGACGACGCGTACGTCGTCCGGGATCTCGCGGCCGATCTGGGCGAGCGCCCGCCACATGGTGGGCGTCTGGGCGTTGCGGACCTCCGGGCGGTGCAGGGTGATCGTGGCGACCGCACCGTCGACGTCGTACCGGAGACCGGCGGTGGCGAGCTCGTCTGGGGTCATGCGCGGATTATCGCCCGAGGGGCCTCAGGCGAGGGACACGAGGTCGGCGTAGCCGTCGTTCCAGAGGTCCTCGTCGCCGTCGGGCAGGAGCAGCACCCGGTCCGGCTCGAGCGCACGGACGGCGCCCTCGTCATGGGTCACCAGCACGATGGCCCCCTCGTAGGCGCGGATCGCGCCCAGCACCTCTTCGCGTGAGGCGGGGTCGAGGTTGTTGGTGGGCTCGTCGAGGAGCAGCACGTTGGCGCTGGAGACCACCAGGCTGGCCAGAGCCAGGCGGGTCTTCTCGCCACCGGAGAGCACCGAGGCGGACTTGTTGGCGTCGTCGCCGGAGAAGAGGAACGACCCGAGCACGCTGCGCGCCTCGGTGTCGGTGAGCTGCGGTGCCGCAGTCTGCATGTTCTCCAGGACGGTGCGGTCGGTGTCGAGGGTCTCGTGCTCCTGGGCGTAGTAGCCGACCTTGAGGCCGTGTCCCGGTTCGACGTGGCCGGTGTCGGGCTGGTCCACGCCGGCGAGGATCCGCAGCATGGTGGTCTTGCCCGCGCCGTTGAGACCCAGGATGACCACCCGGGAACCCTTGTCGATCGCCAGGTCGACATCGGTGAAGACTTCGAGGGACCCGTAGGACTTCGACAGCTCGCTTGCGGTGAGCGGGGTCTTGCCGCAGGCCGCGGGCTTCGGGAACTTGATCCGGGCGACCTTGTCGCTCTGACGTTCGCCCTCGAGCCCCGCCATCATCTTCTCGGCGCGTTTGAGCATCGACTGCGCGGCCGTGGCCTTGCTTGCCTTGGCGCGCATCCGGTTGGCCTGGTCGGTGAGCGTCTTGGCCTTGCTCTCGGCGTTGGAGCGCTCCCGCTTGCGGCGCCGCTCGTCGGTCTCGCGCTGGAGCAGGTAGGCCTTCCAGCCCATGTTGTAGATGTCGATCTCGGCGCGGTTCGCGTCGAGGTGCAGCACCTTGTTGACGGTCTTCTCCAGCAGGGCGTTGTCGTGGCTGATCACGATCAGCCCACCCTTGTGGGCCTTGAGGAACTCGCGCAGCCACACGATGGAATCGGCGTCGAGGTGGTTGGTGGGCTCGTCGAGGAGCAGCGTGTCGGCCCCGGAGAACAGGATCCGGGCCAGCTCGACGCGGCGCCGCTGGCCACCCGACAGGGTCTTCAGGGCTTGCCCGAGGATGCGCTCCTCGATGCCGAGGCTGCTGGCGATCTGGGCCGCCTCCGACTCGGCGGCGTACCCGCCTCCGGCCTGCAGCTCCGTCTCGGCGCGGGTGTAGCGACGCATCGCGCGCTCGCTCACGTCGTGGTCGTCGCTGCCCATCTCCTGCTCGGCTTCGCGCAGCCGGCGGACGACGTCGTCGAGCCCGCGGGCCGAGAGGATCCGGTCGCGGGCCAGCATTTCGGGGTTGCCGATGCGCGGGTCCTGCGGCAGGTAGCCGACGTCGCCGGTGGCGAGGACGGAGCCGGAGGCGGGCTGGGCCTCGCCCGCAAGGATCTTGGTCAGCGTGGTCTTGCCGGCACCGTTGCGGCCCACGAGGCCGACCTTGTCGCCGGCAGCAACCCGGAAGCTGACGTTGTCCATGAGGAGACGGGCCCCGGCACGGACCTCCAGGTGCTGGGCGTTGATCATGAGGCTGGTTAGTCTAGTTCGCCGAGGCCGGATGGCCCGAAACGTCGAAGGGATCCGGGATGCGCTTCAACCCCAAGGCCAGGCTCGACACCGGACGCGTCTCGGACCGCGGGCGGGGCCGGGGCGGCGGTGCCAGCGGTGGCGGGATGCGGATGCCCCTGCCCGGGGGCGCGGCGGCCGGCGGCGGGATCGGCGGCGTCATCATCATCGTGCTCTTCCTCGTGCTCACCCAGTGCGTGGGCGGTACCGGTGGCTCCACGCTCCCCGGCGGCAGCCTCGACACCAGCCGGGTCGGCGGCAGCGAGACCGACCGCTACACCAACTGCAAGACCGGCGAGGACGCCAACAACGACGTCGACTGCGCCCGGATCGGGGTGGAGAACTCGCTCTACGACTACTGGTCCGAGGAGCTGCCTGACCAGGCTGACGTGGACTTCCGGCCCCAGCAGCAGATGGTCACCTTCACCGGTTCCGTCGACACCGCGTGCGGTGCCGCCACCTCCGCCGTCGGTCCCTTCTACTGTCCCCCGGACGAGTCGATCTACCTCGACACGACGTTCTTCCGTGACGTGCTGGAACAGCAGCTCAACGGTCCGGCCGGCGACTTCGTCGAGCCCTACGTGCTCGCCCACGAGTACGGCCACCACATCCAGAACCTCATCGGCGCGATGGGCCAGGTGAAGACCCAGCAGGGGCCGACCAGCGACGCCGTACGCCTCGAGCTCCAGGCCGACTGCTACGCCGGGATGTGGACCGGCCAGGCCACCTCCACCGACGACGGGTCGGGCGAGGAGCTGATCGTCGAGCTCAGCCAGGAGGACATCGCCCAGGCGGTGGAGGCCGCGAAGTCGGTCGGGGACGACCGGATCCAGGACCAGACGACGGGTCGGGTGAACCCGAAGGAGTGGACGCACGGCTCGGCCGAACAGCGGGTGCGCTGGTTCATGGTCGGCTACGACCAGAACAGCATGGAGGCCTGCGACACCTTCGCCGCCAGCGAGCTCTAGGCGAGCAGGGCCTCGATCTGGGGGCCCTGCCGCTGCAGCGCCCGGAGGTACGGCGCCACGCTCGGGTGGCGGTACTTCGAGGCCAGCGCGCCCTCGCCGCCCGCGACCCGGGCCAGTGCCCAGTCGGCCCTGGTCAGCACGGTGTAGGCCACGGCGACGCGGGCGCCGAGCGCCGCCTCCTCCCCCGTGGCGATGCCGTCCGGCAGCCCGAGCAGGTAGGCATCGAGCAGCGGCTCGAAGTCCTCGCGGGCCGACAGGGCGTAGTAGCCCAGGTCGGCACCGACGGGTCCGTGCCCGAGGGTCCCCCAGTCGATCCCGATCACGTCGTCGGCCTCGCGGCCGGGAAGGTTGGCCGGCACCGGGTCGCCGTGCTGAGGCACCTGGGGCAGGGCGTCGACCGCCTCCAGGAAGACGTCGCGCCGGTTCCACAGGTGGTCGGCGACATCGGCTGCGGTCGTGCGGGCGAGTGTCGTCCAGCCACCCCGACGCGCCACCCGGTCCAGGCGGTCACGAAGCTGCCCCCGCGCCAACCAGGCGCGGTCGCCCAGGTCGGCGCCGGCGAAGCGGCCGATGGCGTGGGCGGCGAACAGGCCACTGTTGGCGGCGTCCTCCACCCAGTCCTGGACCAGGGTGATCCCCTCGACGTCCTCCTCGACGGCTGCGTCGAGAGGCGCCCGGAGGCCGGGCGTCGTGATCACCACGCCCGAGGTGATCACGTCGGCGGCCCGCCGCCAGTAGGCGAAGTGGCCGGGATCGCTCAGCTCGGGCGGATCGTGCTCGGAGGGAGCCGCGAGCCGCTTGACCACGACCGGTCGCTCCTCGCGGACGGTCCGCCACACACCCACCGTCGACGTGCCGGTGCCTCCGGGGACGAGGAGCCACCCCGGCTCGGGCTGCCACATGTCGTCATCCTGACAGAGCGCCTGACTGTTTCAGCGGACCTCGAGGTCCACGGGATCACGCGTTGTGGACCTCTATCCGGACCGCGCACGCGTCCCGGACTCCCTGCTCGAGGATTCCGCGCTTCGGGTCAGGCACCGGCAGCCACGGCCCGGTGACCCGCTGGTCACGCAGCCGCTGGTCCGTCAGGACCTCCTCGACGGCCGTGTGGTCCCCGCCGGTCACGAGCACTCCGCGGCTGCCGAGGATCCGGGCGGCGTGGTCGGCCGCCGCCTCGAACGCCTGACGGGCCTGGTTGTCCCGCCGCCGCGCGAAACGCTGCTGGCTCTGGCCACCGGCCTTGGTCCGGCCCTGCACGTGCCGCTGCCCGACCTTGGACTCCACGGTCGTCTCCCCCTCGAGCCGCGCCACGGCGAACCCACCCTTGCGCACCAGGAGGATTCCCCAGCGGTCCGGCGGACCCGCTTCCAGCGCGAAGGCATCCGGGTCCGGCAGGCCGGCGTACGGAACCTCGAACGGGAGCCTTGCGGTGAAGGTCGAGCCGTCGGCCGCCGCTCCCGTCAACGCACCGTCGGACACGGCCAGCCCGGTCGTCCCGTGCCGTCCGTTGAAGTTCAGCACCCACCGCGCGAACCGCTCGGACGGGACCAGGACCTCGGACATGCGCGCCAGCGTAATCGGCCCTGCCGGGTGATACTGGCCCCATGGCGTACGACGAGGTGCTGGCCGACCGGATCCGGGACGTGACCGAGGCGGAACCCGACCTGACCGAGCGGCGGATGTTCGGTGGGCTCGCGTTCCTGGTGAGCGGGAACATGGCGGTGGCCGCGACCGGTCAGGGTGCGAGGATGACGGCGCGCTGGACGGCTGGGTGGAGACCGGGCTCGCCTACGCCCGGAGCCTGCCCGCCAAGTGACGGGCCCGGCCTGGAGTCGAGGTCACTGCTCCTGGTAGACCACGGTGAAGCGCTCGAGCACGACCGGCATGTCGGCCCGGAAGCCCCGGTCGTCCGTGGACACCCGACTGAAGAACTCCTCGTGTGTCGCGCGCCAGTGGGCCAGCGAACCGTCGCCCTCACCCTCGAGACGGGCATGCTCCTCGTCCACCTCGTCGAAGGGGACGACGCGGACGTCGGTCGACTGGATGAGCGCCCGCGGGTGGCCGGAGCCGTCGAGCAGGATGCTCAGCGTGCCGGCCTCGGGCAGCGGGTCCCCGTCGCTCTCGTAGTCCCACAGCGCACCGGCGGTCGCGGTCTTGGCACCCGAGAGCACCAGCCCCAGCAGCTCGTCGGCCTGGGCGGGCTCGGCACCGAAGGCCCACGCCGGGGGCGGGACGACCTCCAGCGGCGTCGGTCCGAAGTACGTCGGTGCCGCGTTGAGCTTCGCGTGGAAGCGGGCCAGCTCCCAGAAGGCCTCGACCGCTGTGCGCTCCACCGCGATCAGACGTTGAAGCCGAGGGCGCGGAGCTGCTCGCGGCCGTCGGGCGTGATCTTGTCGGGACCCCACGGCGGCATCCAGACCCAGTTGATGGCGACGTCGTTGACGAGGCCTTCGAGGGCCTGGTTCGTCTGGTCCATGATCACGTCGGTCAGGGGGCAGGCCGCCGACGTGAGGGTCATGTCGAGGACGACGTTGGAGCCGTCATCCACGTGGACGTCGTAGACCAGGCCGAGGTCGACGACGTTGATCCCGAGCTCGGGGTCGACGACGTCCTTCATCGCCTCGGTCACGTCGTCCTTGGTCACCGTGGCGGTGCCGCCGCCGGTGGCTTCCGGGACGTCGGGCAGGTCGCTGTGATCAGCCATCTCAGGTGTTCTCCTTGGTCGTGGCAGACAGGGTGGCGTCTTTCCAGGCCATCCATGACAGTAGTGCGCACTTGACACGCGCCGGGAACTTCGCGACGCCGGCGAACGCGATGCCGTCCTCCAGGACGTCCTCATCGGGCTCGACGGTGCCCTTGCCCTGCATCAGGGTCAGGAACGTCTGGTGGATCTGCATCGCCTCGTCGACCGGCTTCCCGATCACGAGATCGGCCATCACCGATGTCGACGCCTGCGAGATCGAGCAACCGACCGCGTCGTAGGACACGTCGGTGACGACCCCTCCGTCGAGGTGGACGCGCAGGGTCACCTCGTCACCGCAGGTGGGGTTGACGTGGTGCACCTCGGCCTCGAACGGATCCCGCAGGCCCTGGTGGTGCGGGTGCTTGTAGTGGTCGAGGATGATCTCCTGGTAGAGGGCATCCAGCTCGGCGCTCATCTCAACCCACCTTGAAGTAGGAACGGGTGTAGTGGAGAGCCTCGACGAGGGCGTCGATCTCGGCGGGGGTCGTGTAGAGGTACGACGACATCCGCGTCGACGACTGCACGCCGAACCGTGCGTGGGCGGGCTTGGCGCAGTGGTGGCCAGCCCGGACCGCGATGCCACGGGAGTCGAGCACCTGGGCCACGTCATGGGGGTGGACCCCGTCGATCTCGAAGCTGATCGCTCCTCCGCGGTCGGCAGCCTCGAGTGGACCGAGGACTCGCAGGCCGGGCACGGTGGCCAGGCCTTCCAGCGCGTACGCCGTGACGGCCTGCTCGTGGGCGTGGACGGCGTCCATCCCGAGGTGGCCGAGGTACTCGACGGCGGCACCGAGGCCGACCGCCTCGACGATCGGCGGCGTGCCCGCCTCGAAGCGGTGCGGGGCCCGGGCGTAGGTGGAGCGGGCCATGGTGACGGTCTCGATCATCTCGCCTCCGCCGTGGAACGGCGGCAGCTCGTTGAGCAGCTCCTCGCGACCCCAGAGCACGCCGATGCCGGTCGGCCCGACCACCTTGTGACCGGTGAACACCAGGAAGTCGCACTGGACCGCCTGGACGTCGACGGGCAGCTGCGGAGCGGCCTGGGAGGCGTCGACCACCGAGACGGCGCCGTGCGCCCGCGCCCGGGCGGCCAGGTCCGCCACCGGGTTGACGGTGCCGAGCATGTTGGAGACCCAGGTGAAGGCCACGACCTTGGTGCGGTCGTCGACGAGCGAGTCGGCCTGCGACAGGTCGAGCTCACCCTCGTCGGTCAGGCCGAACCACCGCAGCTCGGCGCCGGAGCGTTCGCACGCGAGCTGCCACGGCACGATGTTCGAGTGGTGCTCCATCTCGGTGATCACGACGTTGTCGCCGGGACCGAGCTCGATGGTGCGCGCCAGCAGGTTGAGCGCCTCGGTGGCGTTCTTGGTGAAGATCACCTCGTCGCGGCTCGGGGCGTTGATGAACGCCGCCACCTTGTCGCGGGCGCCCTCGAACGCCTCCGTGGACTCCGCACCGAGGCGGTGCATCGCCCGGGCGATGTTCGCGTTGTGCCGCTCGAGGTGGTCGACCATCGTGTCGATGACGACCTGCGGCTTCTGCGACGTGTTCGCGCTGTCGAGGTAGATCAACGGCAGCCCGGCTCCCCCTGGGTTGGGGAACGTGCGCTCGAGGATCGGGAAGTCCTTGCGGATGATCTCCAGCTCAGGCAGGAGACCCGGCAGCTGCGTCATGCTCAGACCTTGGCGGGGAGGTACTTGTCGTAGCCCTCGGCCTCGAGCTGGTCGGCCAGCTCGGGGCCGCCCTGGTCGGCGATCTTGCCGTCGACGAACACGTGGACGTAGTCGGGCTCGATGTAGCGCAGGATCCGCGTGTAGTGCGTGATCAGCAGGACACCCTTGCCCTCTTGCGAGCGGAAGCGGTTGACGCCGTCCGAGACAACCTTCAGGGCGTCGATGTCGAGGCCGGAGTCGGTCTCGTCGAGGACCGCCATCTTGGGGTTGAGCAGCTCGAGCTGCGCGATCTCGTGGCGCTTCTTCTCGCCACCGGAGAAGCCCTCGTTGACCGAGCGCTGGCCGAACGTCGGGTCGAGGTTGAGCTGCTCGAGGGCGGTGTTGACGTCCTTCACCCAGGTCCGCAGCTTCGGGGCCTCGCCGTCGATCGCGGTCTTGGCGGTGCGCAGGAAGTTGGAGACCGACACACCGGGGACCTCGACGGGGTACTGCATGGCCAGGAAGAGGCCGGCGCGGGCGCGCTCGTCGACGGACATCGCGAGGACGTCGTCACCGTCGAGAGTGACCGTGCCGCCGGTGATGGTGTACTTCGGGTGCCCCGCGATCGAGTAGGCGAGGGTCGACTTGCCGGACCCGTTGGGGCCCATGATCGCGTGCGTCTCGCCGTCCTTGATGGTCAGCGTGACGCCCTTCAGGATCTCCTTGGCACCGTCCTCGGTGTCCACCGAGACGTGCAGGTCCTTGATCTCCAGCGTGCTCATATCTCTCTCTTCCTTACTAGCTTGGGGTGACGCCGTTGAGGCTGGTGCTGACGTCGACGTAGACGCCGCTGTCGCGCACCTCGACCGGGAACGTGGCGACCGGGTCGGTGGCCGGAGGGCCGATGGGCTTGCCGGTGCGCAGGTCGAAGCGCGAGCCGTGCAGCCAGCACTCGACCGAGCAGTCGGCCACCTCGCCCTCGCTCAGCGCCACGGCGGCGTGCGAGCAGAGGTCCTGCAGTGCGAAGAACTCGTCGCCCTCACGGGCGATGGCCACCTCGAGGGCACCGACGGTGACCCCCAGGGCTTCGTCCACCGGGACGTCGACGACGTTGCAGACCATCTCGAAGGTCATCAAGGCATCCCGTCGACGGCATGGTCCTTCAGGACGTTCTTGGCCAGCTCGGCCTCGACCGTGGCGATCAGGTGCGCCTCGATCTGGGGCACGTCGATCTTGCGGATCAGGTCGTTGAAGAACCCGTGGACGACGAGGCGCCGGGCCTCGGGCTCGGCGATGCCGCGCGAGCGCAGGTAGAACAGCTGCTCGTCGTCGAAGCGTCCGGTGGCGGACGCGTGGCCGGCACCCTCGATCTCACCGGTCTCGATCTCGAGGTTCGGCACGGAGTCGGCCTGGCACCCGTCGGTGAGGACCAGGTTGCGGTTCTCCTCGTAGGTCTCGATGCCCTCGGCGATCTTGCGGATCAGGACGTTGCCGATCCACACGGTGTGGGCGCCCTCGCCCTGCAGTGCGCCCTTGTAGGCGACGTTGCTGCGGGTGTTGGGGGCGTTGTGGTCGACGAAGAGCCGGTGCTCGATGTGCTGTCCCTCGTCGGCGAAGTAGAGCCCGAGCATCTCGACCGAGCCGCCGGGACCGGAGTACTCGGCGGTGGTGTCGTGGCGCACGAGGTCGCCACCGAACGACACATCGACGTGCTTGAACGTCGCGTCGCGGCCCACCTTTGCGTGCCGGTGGCCCAGGTGCACGGCGTCATCGGCCCAGTCGTCCACGGAGACGATGGTCAGCTGCGCACCGTCGTCGACGACGAACTCGGCGATGTCGGCCAGGGTCGCGGAGCCGGTGAACCGGAACACGACGGTGGCCTTGCTGTGACGCTCGGCGTGGACGACCACGTGGACGGACGACGCCTCGTCGGCGCCGCTGCCACGCAGGTCGATGATCACCGGCTGGTCCAGCACCGCCTCGCGAGGAATGGTGACGCTGTAGATCTTGCCGGCGTCGTGCCAGATCCGGGCGCCCAGGCGGGAGTTGGGGACGAACCCGCTCGCACCACGCAGGGGGCTCTCGATGGTCAGCTGGTCGATCCGGACGCCCGCGGGCGCGTCGGCCTCCGCCACCACGGTGTCGCCGGACAGCGACGCGTCGTCGTGGAGCCCGCGAAGACGCTTGAGCGGGGTGAAACGCCAGATCTCCTCACGGCCGGTCGGGACCGGGTGGTCCGCGACCTCGAAGGAGCCCTCCGGGTGGAGGTGGCTGGAGACCTTGGCGGTCTCGATGGCCTCTGCAACAGCGGTCATCCGACAGCACCCTCCATCTGCAGCTCGATCAGTCGGTTGAGCTCCAGGGCGTACTCCATGGGGAGCTCCTTGGCGATGGGCTCGATGAAGCCGCGCACGATCATGGCCATGGCCTCGTCCTGCTCCATGCCCCGGGACATCAGGTAGAACAGCTGGTCGTCGGACACCTTCGAGACGCTGGCCTCGTGACCCATCGAGACGTCGTCCTCACGGATGTCGACGTACGGGTAGGTGTCGGACCGGCTGATCTGGTCGACGAGCAGCGCGTCGCACAGCACGTTGGACTTGGATCCGTGGGCGCCCTCGTTGATCTGGATCAGGCCGCGGTACGACGTCCGTCCGCCGCCACGGGCCACCGACTTCGACAGGATCGAGGACGAGGTGTGGGGGGCGGCGTGCACCATCTTGGCGCCGGCGTCCTGGTGCTGGCCCTCGCCGGCGAACGCGATCGACAGGGTCTCGCCCTTGGCGTGCTCGCCCATGAGGTAGATGGCGGGGTACTTCATCGTCACCTTGGAGCCGATGTTGCCGTCGACCCACTCCATGGTCGCGCCGGCCTCGCACGTGGCGCGCTTGGTGACGAGGTTGTAGACGTTGTTGGACCAGTTCTGGATGGTGGTGTAGCGGCAACGGCCGCCCTTCTTCACGATGATCTCCACGACCGCCGAGTGCAGCGAGTCGGAGGAGTAGATCGGGGCGGTGCAGCCCTCGACGTAGTGAACGTAGGCGTCCTCGTCGACGATGATCAGGGTGCGCTCGAACTGGCCCATGTTCTCGGTGTTGATCCGGAAGTAGGCCTGGAGCGGAATGTCCACGTGCACCCCGGGCGGGACGTAGATGAACGAGCCGCCGGACCACACCGAGGTGTTGAGCGCGGCGAACTTGTTGTCACCGACCGGGATGACGGTGCCGAAGTACTCCTTGAAGAGCTCCGGCTGCTCGCGCAGCGCGGTGTCGGTGTCCAGGAAGAGCACGCCCTGCTCCTCGAGGTCCTCGCGGATCGAGTGGTAGACGACCTCGGACTCGTACTGGGCGGCGACGCCGGAGACCAGGCGCTGCTTCTCCGCCTCGGGGATGCCGAGCTTGTCGTAGGTGTTCTTGATGTCCTCGGGGAGGTCGTCCCACGTCGCGGCCTGCTTCTCGCTGGACCGGACGAAGTACTTGATGTTGTCGAAGTCGATCGTCGACAGGTCCGAACCCCACGTGGGCATGGGCTTGCGGTGGAAGAGCTTGAGGCCCTTCAGACGAAGGTCGAGCATCCACTGCGGCTCGTCCTTCTTGCTGGAGATGTCGCGCACGACCTCTTCGCTGAGCCCGCGCTTGGCAGTGGCGCCGGCGACGTCGGAGTCGCTCCAGCCGAAGTCGTAGCGGCCGATGCCCTCGAGCTCGGGGTTGCGCTCGTCGATGGTGGTCATGAGGTGACCTGCTCCTTCTCGTTGGTCGAGCCTGTCGGGACCAGGGGTCCCGGTATGCACGTCGTACAGACCCCGTCGCCGTGGGCGATGGTGGCCAGGCGCTGCACGTGGCGGCCGAGCACGCGGCCGATGGCCTCGGTCTCGGCCTCGCACAGCTGGGGGAACTCGTGGGCCACGTGGGAGACGGGGCAGTGCTGCTGGCACAGCTGCTCCCCCACGGGCGACTCGCGGACGGCGGCGGCGTAGCCCTCGTCCGTGAAGATGTGGGCCAGCGCCTGGACCGGGCTCAGCTCCGGGTTGGCGCGGGCGACGTCGTCGAACCGCTCCTCGATGAAGCTCACCCGGCGGTTGGCGAACTCCCGCACGGCGGCCTCGCCGCCGGTCTCGGCCACGAACCGGAGCGCCTGCACGGCCAGGTCGTCGTACTGCTGGTCGAAGTGGTCGCGACCGGCCTCGGTCAGCGCGAAGAGCTTCGCGGGACGGCCCCGACCTCGGGTGGCCAGCGAGCGCGGCTCGCGGGACTCGATCTGGCCCTCCTCGAGCAGGAGGTCGAGGTGACGGCGGACGGCGGCCGCGGTGAGGTCCAGGCGCTCGGCGAGCCCGGCAGCAGTCGAGGGGCCGTTGACGAGGATCGACCGGACGACCCGCTCCCTGGTCGACTCGTCGCCGACGGGGTGCGGGTGATCGGTCTGGGCGCCGCGCAGGGCGTCCTCGTCGAATTCCACAACAACAGTGTGCCGTTAATGAGGGAGGGCATTCAAGTAAGGCGGGCCTTACCCTGCCCCGCACGGCCTGCTGCCCGTGCCGTCCCTAGACTGACGGAGTGTCTGCAGCCGCTCCCGCCGTCGAGATCGACGGCCTGGTGATGCGATACGGACCCAAGACGGCGGTGGACGACCTGAGCCTCACCGTGCCACGTCACACGATCACCGCCGTGCTCGGCCCCAACGGTGCCGGCAAGACGACGACCCTCGAGACCTGCGAGGGCTACCGGCGCCCCCACCAGGGAACCGTGCGGGTGCTCGGCCTCGACCCGGTGCGCGACCGGCGTGACCTGCTCCCCCGGATCGGCGTGATGCTCCAGGCTGGTGGCGCGTGGAGCGGGGTGCGCGCGATGGAGATGCTTCACCACGTCGCGCGCCTGCACGCCCATCCACTCGAGGTCGGCGCCCTGGCCGAGCGGCTGGGTCTCGGTGACTGCGGGAGCACGCCGTACCGGCGGCTCAGCGGCGGCCAGCAACAGCGCCTCGGCCTTGCCATGGCCGTCGTCGGGCGACCGGAGCTGGTCTTCGTCGACGAGCCGACCGCCGGCATGGATCCGCAGGCCCGACGCGCCACGTGGGACCTGCTCGAGGAGCTGCGCGCCGACGGCGTCACGGTCGTGCTCACCACGCACTACATGGACGAGGCGGAGCGTCTTGCCGACGGCATCCACATCATCGACCACGGTCGCCTGATCGCCAGCGGTACGCCGCTCGAGCTCACCCGCGGAGGCACCGTCTCCACGATCCGCCTCGTGGTGACCCGGCCCTTCCCTCCCGGGGCCCCGGAGTCGCTGCGGGCCGCGCTGGGGTCCGAGACCGAGGTCAGGGTGCTCGACGAGCTCAGCCTGCTCGTCACCGGCCCCGCCGACGCGTCGACCCTGGCGAAGGTGTCGCGCTGGTGCGAGGAGGCCGGCGTGCTGCCCGAGTCGCTGACGCTCGGCCAGCGCAACCTCGAGGACGTCTTCCTGCAGCTGACCGGTCGGGAGCTGGAGCCGTGAGCGGCACCTACACCCCGAAGCCGGGCGCGGCGCCGTTCACCCAGCAGGTCGTCGCGCAGGCCCGCATGGAGTCGCGGCTGATGCTGCGCAACGGCGAGCAGCTCCTGCTGGCGATCGTCATCCCCGTGATCGTGCTGGTCGGCGGGGTGGCCGGCTCGAGGGCGCTGGACCTGGACTTTGCCCACCCGTCGATCGACGTCTTCACCCCGGGCGTCCTGGCGCTGGCGGTGATGTCGACGGCGTTCACCTCACTGGCCATCGCGACCGGCTTCGAACGCCGTTACGGCGTGATCAAGTTCCTCGGCTCCTCACCTCTCCCCCGCTCCGGTCTGCTCGCGGGCAAGGTCGGCGCCCTCCTGCTCATCGAGGTCCTCCAGGTCGTCGTCCTCACCGTGGTCGCGCTGGCCATGGGCTGGGACCCGGACCCCGGCTACCTCGGGGCCGCACTGGCGCTGGTGCTCGGCACCGCGGCCTTCGCCTCGCTCGGCCTGTTCATCGCCGGTGTCCTGCGGGCCGAGGCCACCCTGGCCGCCGCCAACCTGGTCTACCTGCTGCTGATGGCCGGAGGGGCGGTCGTGCTGCCCTCGTCGGCGTACGGCGCGCGCCGGCGAGGTGGTCCGGTGGTTGCCTTCTGGCGCCCTCGGTGACGCGATGCGCACAGCCCTGATCGACGGCCGCACCAGCTGGACCGACCTGGTCGTCCTGCTCGGATGGGCGGCGGTCGGCACCGTCCTGACCGCGAGGACGTTCACGTGGGAGTGATCCCCCGGCTCGACACGCACGTCCGGGCACTCGGGTGGGCGACGCTCGTCGCCAACGCGGTCCTCGTCGTCACGGGTGGCGCCGTACGCCTCACCGGCTCGGGACTGGGCTGCCCGACCTGGCCCCGCTGCACGGACCGCTCGTTCACCCCGCACGGCGCCCTCGACGTCCACTCCGCGATCGAGTTCGGCAACCGGTTGCTGACCTTCGTGCTCGTGGCGATCGCGATCGCCACGTTCGTCGCCGCCTGGCAGACGGGGCGACGGGAGCTCCGCACCATCGCCCTGGTGCTGGCGCTCGGCATCCCGGCGCAGGCGATCATCGGCGGCATCACCGTGCTGACCGACCTGAACCCCTGGATCGTGTCCTTCCACCTGATCTGCTCGCTGGCGATCATCGGCCTGTCGGTGCTGTTCCTCCAGCGCCTCGACCACCCCGCACCGGTCGTGGCGACCGGGCCCCTCGTCGCCCTGGCGTGGGGGACCTTCGCCGCAGGCTGGGTCGTGCTGTACCTCGGCACCGTCGTCACCGGCTCCGGCCCGCACGCCGGCGACGCCGACTCCCCCAGGAACGGCCTGGACCCGCTGCAGCTCAGTCAGCTGCACGCGGACGCGGTCTTCCTCCTCGTCGGTCTGACGGTGGGACTGCTGCTCGCCCTGCACGCCACCGGGGCACCCACGCGCGCCCGGCACGCAGCTGCCACCCTGCTCGTCGTCGAGCTGGCGCAGGGGGCCGTCGGCTTCGTCCAGTACTTCACGGACCTGCCGATCGTGCTGGTCGGGATCCACCTGCTCGGTGCGGCCGTGATCTCGGCCGCGATGACCTGGCTGCTGTTGAAGGTGCGCGAACCCGCCTGACCGTCCCGAGCCCGGCCACGTGCCTGACCGTCCCGAGTCCGGACGTGGCGACGACGGCTGGCCCACACCCCCGTGAACAGGCCATCCGTCGTCACAGGGATAGACGCGACTGCTGAACCGTTTGGTTGCGCCGTCGTCCGAACTTCTTTCGGACTACCCGATGAGCGGGTCGAGCGCCACCGCCACGAACAGCAGCGACAGGTACAGGTTCGAGGAGTGGAACAGCCGCATCGGCTGGATCAGGCTCAGATCCTCGGTGCCGCGGGTGCGCGACCACATCCGGTGCGCCTCGACCAGGAAGAACGCCCCGAGGACTGCTGCCACGATCGGGTAGAACAGCCCGGTGTCGGCGACCGGCCACAGCAGCAGCGAGGTCGCGACCATCACCCAGCTGTAGAGCACGATCTGGCGACCGACCTCCTGGGCGGACACGACCACGGGCAGCATCGGCACGTCGACGTTGGCGTAGTCCTCGCGGTAGCGCAGGGCCAGGGCCCACGTGTGCGGCGGCGTCCAGAAGAAGACCACCGCGAACAGCACGACCGGCACCCACGACAGCTCGTTGGTGACGGCCGTCCAGCCGATCAGGGCCGGGAAGCAACCGGCCAGGCCACCCCAGACGATGTTCTGGGTGGTGCGGCGCTTGAGCACCATCGTGTAGACGAGCACGTAGAACGCGTTGGCGAGCACGGCCAGGGCGGCGGACAGCCAGTTGACCCACAGCGCGAGCACCACGGTCGACAGCACGCCGAGGAGCAGGCCGAAGACCAGGGCCGAGCGTGGCGACACCATGTGGCGTGGAAGTGCTCGTTTGCGGGTACGCCGCATCTGTTCGTCGATGTCGCGGTCGTAGACGCAGTTGAGCGTGGACGCCGATCCGGCGGACAGGGTGCCGCCGACGACGGTGGCCACGACAAGACCGAGCTCGGGGATGCCCCGGGCGGCAAAGAACATCACCGGAACCGTGGTGAGGAGGAGGAGCTCGATGACTCGCGGCTTGGTGAGTCCGACGTACGCGGCAACCACGTCCCGGAGGCTCGCGTCGACGGGTTCCGGCTGCTCGACAGCGGAGGCCGACTGGCCGACATACGTCACGGGAAACCTCGGGTGGGATGCGTCTGATGCGACTCGCAGTCTATCGCCCCGGGTCGGTAGGCTCGCGGCCGAGGCAGCTCCGCCGATCGCAGACCCGAAGGGAACCCCGTGACCAAGCTGAACTGGACCGAACTCGATGCGCGAGCGGTGGACACCGCCCGCGTCCTCGCGATGGACTCGGTGCAGAAGGTGGGCAACGGGCACCCCGGCACGGCGATGGCCTTGGCACCCCTGGCCTACCTGCTGTTCCAGAAGAAGATGCGGCACTCCCCTGCCGACCCGCACTGGGCCGGGCGCGACCGGTTCGTGCTGTCCTGCGGCCATTCCAGCATCACGCTCTACACGCAGCTGTTCCTCGGCGGCTTCGGGCTCGAGCTCGACGACCTGAAGAGCCTGCGGGTGTGGGGTTCGAAGACCCCGGGCCACCCCGAGCACGGTCACACCGCCGGCGTGGAGACCACCACCGGGCCGCTCGGCCAGGGCGTTGCCAACGCGGTCGGCATGGCGATGGCCGCCCGTCGCGAGCGTGGCCTGCTCGACCCCGACGCTGCTGAGGGCGAGAGCCCGTTCGACCACCACATCTACGCCATCTGCAGCGACGGCGACCTCCAGGAGGGCGTCAGCGCCGAGGCTTCCTCGCTCGCCGGTCACCAGCAGCTCGGCAACCTGACGCTGGTCTACGACGCCAACCGGATCTCGATCGAGGGCGACACCGACATCGCGTTCACCGAGGACGTCGGCAAGCGCTACGAGGCCTACGGCTGGCACGTCCAGACCGTCGACTGGACCAACGACGGCACGGAGTACGTCGAGGACGTCGAGGCGCTCTGGAAGGCTCTCGAGAAGGCCGACAAGGTCACCGACAAGCCCGAGCATGATCGTCCTCCGCACGATCATCGCCTGGCCCGCCCCGACCGCCCAGAACACCGGCAAGTCCCACGGCTCGGCCCTCGGCGACGACGAGGTGGCCGCCACCAAGAAGATCCTCGGCTTCGACCCCGACCAGACGTTCGAGGTCTCCGATGAGGTCCTCGCCCACACCCGGTCCATCGTCCAGCGCGGACGCGACGAGGCGGCCGCCTGGCAGGACACCTTCGATGCCTGGGCCGCCAAGAACTCAGCCGGCAAGGCGCTGTTCGACCGGATGACGACCCGAACCCTCCCGGCCGGTTGGGAGGACGCACTCCCGACGTTCGACGCCGACGAGAAGGGCGTCGCGACGCGCGCCGCCTCGGGTGCGGTCCTCTCGGCGATCGCCCCGGTCCTCCCGGAGCTGTGGGGCGGATCGGCCGACCTGGCCGGGTCCAACAACACGACGCCCAAGGGCGAGCCGTCGTTCGTCCCCGCGGAGTACTCCACCAAGGATTTCCAGGGCGACCGTTACGGCCGCGTCCTGCACTTCGGGATCCGCGAGCACGGCATGGGCTCGGTCATGAACGGCATCGCACTGCACGGCGGCACCCGCGTCTACGGCGGCACGTTCCTCGTGTTCTCCGACTACATGCGGCCGGCCGTCCGGCTCGCCGCGATCATGCACCTGCCGGTGACCTACGTCTGGACCCACGACTCCATCGGCGTCGGTGAGGACGGTCCGACCCACCAGCCGGTCGAGCACGTCGCCGCGCTACGGGCCATCCCCGGGCTCGACGTCGTCCGCCCGGCCGACGCCAACGAGACGGTCGCAGCGTGGAAGGCCGTGCTCGAGCACACCGACCGCCCGGCCGGCCTGGCTCTGACCCGCCAGAACGTCCCGACGTTCCCGCGCGGCACCGACGCCAATGGTGAGCACTGGGCCACCACCGCCGACGTCCACCGCGGTGGCTACGTCCTGCTCGACGCCGAGAACGGCTCGCCCGACGTGATCCTGATCGCGACCGGCTCCGAGGTCCAGCTGGCGGTGGAGGCCCGCACCCTGCTGGCCGAGCAGGACATCTCCGCGCGAGTCGTCTCGATGCCCTGCCGTGAGTGGTTCGACGCCCAGGACCAGGCCTACCGCGACACCGTGATCCCGCCGATGGTGAAGGCCAGGGTCAGCGTCGAAGCCGGCATCGCCCTGGGCTGGCGCGACCTCATCGGCGACCACGGCCGCAGCGTGTCGCTCGAGCACTTCGGCGCCTCGGCCGACGCCGAGACCATCTTCCGCGAGTTCGGGTTCACCCCGGCCGCCGTCGTCCTCGCCGCCGAGGACAGCCTCCGCTCCATCCAGAAGTCCACCCGCTAAGGAAGGCACCACCATGTCCGAGCGACTGAAGAACCTCGCCGACGCCGGCGTCTCGATCTGGCTCGACGACCTCTCCCGCGAGCGGATCGAGACCGGCAACCTGGCCGACCTGGTCAGGGAGAAGTCGGTCGTCGGCGTCACCACGAACCCCACCATCTTCGCCAGCGCGATCGCCGACGGCGAGCGCTACGACGAGCAGGTCCGCCAGCTCGTCGACAAGGGCGAACCCGTCGACCGGGTCATCTTCGAGCTCACCACCGAGGACGTCCGCAACGCCTGCGACATCCTCGCTCCCGTCGCGGACGGCTCGTCCTCCGACGGCCGGGTCTCGATCGAGGTCGAGCCCGACCTGGCCAACGACACGGACGGCACCATCGCGTCCGCCCGGGCGCTGTGGGCAGCCGTCGACCGACCCAACGCCCTGATCAAGATCCCCGCCACGCACGAAGGGCTGCCCGCGTTCACGGCCGCCATCGCCGACGGGATCAGTGTCAACGTCACCCTGATCTTCAGCCTCGAGCGCTACCGGGACGTCATGGACGCCTACCTGACCGGCCTCGAGCAGGCCAAGGACAACGGCCACGACCTGGCCGACATCCAGTCGGTGGCGTCGTTCTTCGTTTCCCGCGTCGACTCCGAGGTCGACAAGCGCCTCGACGAGATCGGGACCCAGGAGGCCACCGCCCTCAAGGGGAAGGCCGCGATCGCCAACGCACGGCTGGCGTACGCCGCCTACGAGGAGGTCATCTCCTCGGACCGGTGGCAGACACTCGCCGCGGCCGGCGCCCACGCCCAGCGTCCGCTCTGGGCCTCGACCGGCGTCAAGAACGAGGACTACCCCGACACGCTCTACGTGACCGAGCTGGTGGTCGCCGAGACCGTCAACACCATGCCCGAGAAGACCCTGGAGGCCTTCGCGGACCACGGTGAGGTCGAGGGTGACCGGGTCACCGGCAAGGCGGACGAGGCCCAGCAGGTCCTGGACGACCTGAAACAGGCCGGCATCGACTTCGACGACGTCCTGCTCGTGCTCGAGACCGAGGGCGTCGACAAGTTCAAGAAGTCGTGGACCGAGCTCGTCGAGACGGTCTCCGGCCAGATGGAGAAGGCAGGCAAGGACTCGGCATGAGCCACACAGCCTGGAACACCGTGACCGGCCGGGGAACCGCAGCGGAGTTCGAGCTGTCCTTCGGCTACCCCGACGAGGCCGCGTACGCCGCAGCCGTCGAGCAGCTCGTCGCCGACCGGGTCGCCAGCAGGATCGGCGCCCAGGACCCCACCCTGTGGGGCCCGGAGGCCGAGGAGGAGTCGGCCAGGCGTCTCGGCTGGGTGGCGCTGTCCGAGACGTCGCGACCGCTCGTGGCCGAGATCGCCGCGCTTCAGGTCGAGCTCCGTGAGCAGGGGCTCGCCAGGACCGTCCTGTGCGGGATGGGCGGCTCGTCGCTCGCGCCGGAGGTGATCTGCCGGGCGGCCGGGGTCGAGCTCGTCGTGCTCGACTCCTCGGACCCCGACTTCGTCCGCAGCGCCCTGGAGGACCGGCTCGCCGAGACCGTCGTGGTCGTGTCCAGCAAGTCGGGCGGGACCGTGGAGACCGACAGCCAGCGCCGCGCCTTCGAGAAGGCGTTCCTCGATGCCGGCATCGACCCCGCCCAGCGGATCGTGGTCGTCACCGACCCCGGCTCCCCGCTGGAGCAGGCCTCACGGGAGGCGGGCTACCGGGTGTTCCTCGCCGACCCGACCGTCGGTGGCCGGTACTCCGCGCTCACCGCGTTCGGCCTGGTCCCCAGCGGGCTGGCCGGCGCCGACATCAGCTCGCTTCTCGACGAGGCCGAAGCGCTCCGTCCCGCACTCGAGGCCGACTCCCCGGACAACCCCGGGCTCCGGCTGGGCGCGCTGCTCGGGCTGGCCAACGGCCAGGGCGTCGACAAGATGGTGCTGGCCGACGCCGGCTCGGCGTACCCCGGCCTCGGTGACTGGGCCGAGCAGCTGGTGGCGGAGTCGACCGGGAAGGACGGCCGCGGCATCCTGCCCGTCGTCGTCGGTGCGACGGACGCTCCAGACTTCGACCCGAGCACCCCCGACGAGGTGCTGGTGACCTACGGCCCGGGGTTCATCTTCGACCGGGTCAGGCCGGCCTCGGGCTTCGGGGCCACCGTCGACGCGCCCCTGGGCGCCCAGCTGCTGCTGTGGGAGCACGCCACCGCGGTCGCCGGCCGGATGATCGGGATCAACCCCTTCGACCAGCCCGACGTCGAGAGCGCCAAGGAAGCCGCCCGCAGCATGCTCGACGGCGGCGGGTCCAGCCCCACCCCGGCCTTCGTCGACGGCGCCGTCACCGTCTACGCCTCGGACGGCTGGCTCCCCGACGGGACCGCAACCGTGGTGGACGCCGTAGCCGCACTCCTGGACCAGCTGGACGACCGGCACGGCTACGTGTCGGTGCAGGCCTACCTCGACCGGCACCGCGACGCGGCGCTGGAGGGGTGCCGCGACGACCTGGCCCGGCGTACGGGGCGGCCGGTGACGTTCGGCTGGGGCCCACGCTTCCTGCACTCCACCGGGCAGTACCACAAGGGCGGGCCCCCGACCGGCGTCTACCTCCAGCTCACCGGGCAGCCCGAGGCCGACCTGGCGGTCCCCGACCGGTCGTTCACGTTCCACGAGTTCCTCACGGCCCAGGCCGTGGGTGACGGCCAGGTCCTGGCCGGCCACGGTCGGCCGGTGCTCCGCCTGCACGTGAGCGGGCCCGGCGACCTGCCGGCGCTGGGCGAGGTCCTCGCGTGAGTGCATCGACCGGCTGGGTGAACCCCCTCCGCGACCCGCAGGACCGGCGCCTGCCCCGGATCGCCGGCCCCTGCGGGATGGTGCTGTTCGGCGTGACCGGCGACCTGTCCCGGAAGAAGATCCTGCCGGCGGTCTACGACCTCGCCAACCGCGGACTCCTGCCTCCCGGCTTCAGCATGGTGGGCTTCGCCCGTCGGGACTGGGCCGACCAGGACTTCGCCCAGATCGTGCACGACTCGGTCAAGCAGTACGCCCGCACCGAGTTCCGCGAGGAGGTCTGGAAGCAGCTGGCCGAGGGCTTCCGGTTCGTCCCGGGCAACTTCGACGACGACCGCGCCTTCGACCACCTGCGACGCACCATCGAGGAGCTCGACCAGGCCCGCGGCACCGGCGGCAACCACGCCTTCTACCTGGCGATCCCGCCGTCGTTCTTCGGCGACGTCGTGGGTCAGCTCCAGGAGCACGGTCTGGCCGACCCGGACCCCGACAGCTGGCGTCGGGTCGTCGTCGAGAAGCCGTTCGGTCACGACCTGGAGTCGGCGCGCGAGCTCAACACCGTCCTCGACGGTGTCTTCCCCGCGGAGTCGGTGTTCCGGATCGACCACTACCTCGGCAAGGAGACGGTCCAGAACATCCTCGCCATGAGGTTCGCGAACACCCTGTTCGAGCCGATCTGGAACGCCAACTACGTCGACCACGTGCAGATCACCATGGCCGAGGACGTCGGCATCGGCGGCCGGGCCGGCTACTACGACGGCATCGGCGCGGCGCGCGACGTCATCCAGAACCACCTGCTCCAGCTGATGTCGCTGGTCGCGATGGAGGAGCCCACCTCGTTCGACGCCGAGTCCCTCCGGATCGAGAAGCAGAAGGTGCTGCGCAGCGTCACCCTGCCTCGCCGTCTCGACCTCACCACGGCGCGCGGCCAGTACGCCGCCGGCTGGGCGGGCGGGCAGAAGGTGTCCGGGTTCCTCGAGGAGGAGGGCATCCGCAAGACCTCCGCGACCGAGACGTTCGCCGCCGTCACCCTCAACATCGACACCCGGCGCTGGGCGGGCGTGCCGTTCTACCTGCGTACGGGAAAACGACTGGGCCGCCGGGTCACCGAGGTGGCCGTGGTGTTCAAGCGGGCCCCCCACCTTCCTTTCACCGCGTCCTCCACCGAGGAGCTGACCCAGAACGCCCTGGTCATCCGGGTGCAACCCGACGAAGGCATGACTCTCCGGTTCGGTTCCAAGGTTCCCGGGACGGCGATGGAGATCCGCGACGTGAACATGGACTTCGCCTACGGCGGCTCCTTCACCGAAGCCAGTCCCGAGGCCTACGAACGGCTGATCCTCGACGTGCTCCTCGGCGACCCGCCCCTGTTTCCCCAACACGAGGAGGTCGAGCTGTCCTGGCAGATTCTCGACCCGATCCTCGAGCACTGGGCTGCCAAGGGGAAGCCGGAGTCCTACCCGTCCGGGACCTGGGGCCCGGACAGCGCGGACAAGATGCTGGCCCGCGACGGAAGAGTCTGGAGACGTCCCTGAATGATCGAGCTCACTGACACCAACTCCGCTCAGATCGCCGCCGAGTTCGTCCGGGCCAGGACGAAGGCCGGTAGCCCGGCCATGGGCATGGTGATGACCCTGATCATCGTCGTGGACGAGGACGACGCAGAGGCGGCCATGGACTCCGCGCGCCGGGCCTCGCACGAGCACCCGGCTCGCGTGCTCGGCGTCATCCTGGGTGACGGCCGCGGCGCCGGCGTCGTCAACGCCCAGGTCGGCACCGGCTCGGGCTGGAGTGGGGAGACCGCCCTGATCCGCCTCAAGGGCGAGGTGGTCAAGCACTCGGAGTCCGTGGTGCTGCCGCTCCTCCTGCCCGACTCCCCCGTCGCCATCTGGTGGCCCAACGACGCCCCCGACGATCCCGCCGCCGACCCGCTCGGCGCCCTCGCCCAGCGCAGGATCACCGATGCCGCGTCGACCACGCGCCGCCGGACCAAGGCGATCGAGACCCAGTGCTCGACGTACTCGAAGGGCAACACGGACCTGGCCTGGACCCGGATCACGCCGTGGCGGGCCCTGCTCGCAGCGGCGCTCGACCAGCACCACCTCAAGGTCACGTCCGCGTCGATCACGGCCGAGCGGATCAGCCCGAGCGCCGACCTGCTCGGGGCCTGGCTCGCTGGCCGGCTCCGGGTGGACGTCGAGCGGTCCACGGCCGAAGGCCCGGGCATCACCGAGGTGGTGCTGAACACCGCCCAGGGGCCGATCCGGATCAGCCGACCGGACGGCAAGCTGGCGATCTTCTCCTCGCCGGGACAGCCCGACCGGCCGATCGCGCTGAAGCGACGCACGTTGCCCGCCCTGCTGGCCGAGGAGCTCCGTCGTCTCGACGAGGACGACGTGTACGCCGCCACCACCCGTCACCTCCTGAAGGCGCGGAGCAGGTGACCGTCCCGCTCGTCGAGGTCCACGAGGACGCCGCCGGCCTGGCCACCGCGGTGGCGGGCGAGCTCCTCGCGCGGCTGGACTCGGCACAGCGGGCGGGGCGGGTCCCCCAGATCGCGCTCACCGGCGGCAGCATCGCCGACGCCGTTCACCGGGAGGTGTCCAGGCTCTCCCCCGACTCGGGCGTCGACTGGGCCCGGGTCGTCGTCTGGTGGGGCGACGAGAGGTTCGTGGAGCCGGGGTCACCGGACCGCAACGCAGGTCAGGCGTGGGCCGCCTTCCTCGACGCCGTCGCGGTCGACCCGGCGAACGTGCACGAGATGGCGTCGACCGCCGATGCGGACTCCGTCGATGCGGGCGCCGCGGCGTACTCACAGGTGCTTCGCGAACACGGGGCCGGAGAGTTCGAGGTGCTGATGCTGGGCGTCGGACCCGACGGTCACGTGGCGTCCTTGTTCCCGGGGCATCCCGCCCTCGACGTGGACGACCGCATCGCCGTGGGCGTCACCGACTCCCCGAAGCCGCCTCCGGGAAGGATCAGCCTGACCCTCCCCGCTCTCAACCGCGCCCGGGCAGTCTGGTTCCTGGCGAGCGGTGAGGAGAAGTCCGGCCCGGTCGCCGCGGCGCTCGGAGGCGCCGACCTGCACGAGACCCCTGCGGCGGGGGTCAGCGGTCAGACCGAGACGGTCTGGTGGCTCGACCGGGCCGCTGCCTCACGCCTCTGACCTAGAAGATGATGTCGCCGGACTTGCGGCGACTGCGCAGCAGCTGGATCGCCTCGTCGAGGATGTCGGCCGCCTCCGCATCGGAACGGCGCTCCTTCACGTACGCGAGGTGCGTCTTGTAGGGCTCGATCTTGGGCGCCGGAGGGGGATTGTCCGAGTCCATGCTGGCCGGCAGGCCGCACTTCGGGCAGTCCCACGCCTCGGGCACGGCGGCCTCGACCGAGAACGTCACCACCGACCGGTGCTCGTGCGAGCAGAAGTAGGTGATCGCCTGGCGGGGCGCCGCCTCCCCGCGCTCGGCCTCGCCCATCGGGCCGGCGCCGACCCGGCTACCACGAATTGCGTTTCCTCCACCAGCCACGTCCGCGACCCTTTCTCAGTACGCCAACAGAAGACCGAGAGCGATACAACAGGCGAACCAGATGACGCCGATGCCGACCGTCAGGCGGTCGAGGTTGCGTTCGGCGACCGAGGATCCACCCAGCGAACTGGACACCCCGCCGCCGAACATGTCGGAGAGACCACCGCCTCGACCCTTGTGGAGGAGCACCAGAAGGATCATCAGGGCACTGGCAGTCATGAGCACGATGGTGAAGGCGAGAGTCACGATCGATAAGCCTACGTCACGCTCGTCGTCATCACAGGAGCGGCATGTCGTAGAAGCGGCAGATCCCGCCGAACTCGTCAGCCTGCAAGCTGGCGCCGCCGACCAGAGCGCCGTCGACGTCGCTCTTGTCCATGATCCCGGCGACGTTGTTGGCCTTCACCGAACCGCCGTAGAGGACGCGTACGCCGTCGGCCGCGGAGTCACCGTGGACCTCGCGCACGCGCTCGCGGATGGCGGCGCACACCTCCTGGGCGTCGTCCGGGGTGGCCACCTCACCGGTGCCGATCGCCCAGACGGGTTCGTAGGCCACCACCAGCCCCGCGACCTGCTCGGCCGAGAAGCCGGCGAGTGAGCCGTCCAGCTGCGCCAGGGTGTGGGGCACGTGCTCGCCTGCCTGACGTACGTCCAGCCCCTCGCCGACGCAGACGATCGGGGTCATCCCCGCGGACAGCGCCTTGTGGGCCTTGGCGTTGACGACCTCGTCGCTCTCGGCGTGGTGCTCGCGTCGCTCGGAGTGACCGACCACGACGTAGGAGCACCCGAGCTTGGAGAGCATCGCGTGCGAGATCTCGCCGGTGTAGGCCCCGGCATCGTGCATGGACACGTCCTGGGCGCCGTACTTGACGAGGAGCCGGTCACCGTCGACCAGGGTCTGCACCGAACGGAGGTCGGTGAAGGGCGGGAGGACCACCACCTCGACCTGGCTGTAGTCGTGCTTCTTGTCCGCCAGGGTCCAGGCGAGCTTCTGGACGAGCACCACCGCTTCCTGGTGGTTGAGGTTCATCTTCCAGTTGCCCGCCATCAGCGGCGTGCGGGTGGGGATGGTCATGGGACTCCTTCAGTTCGGTCAGCGTTCGAGAACGGCGATGCCGGGCAGGTCCTTGCCCTCGAGGTACTCCAGGCTGGCGCCGCCACCAGTCGAGATGTGACCGAACGACGACTCGTCGAAGCCCAGCTTGCGCACGGCCGCGGCGGAGTCGCCGCCGCCGACGACGGACAGCCCGTCGACCCTGGTCAGCGCCTCCGCGACGGCGCGGGTGCCCTCGGCGAACGCGTCGACCTCGAAGACGCCCATCGGGCCGTTCCAGAACACCGTGCGAGCATCGGCCAGCGCTGCCGCGAAGGCGGCACCGGACTCGGGCCCGATGTCGAGGCCGAGCGCGTCGGCCGGGATCTCCGACATCGGAACAACCACCGGCTCCGGCTCGCGGTCCTCCGACGGGAAGGCGGTGTCCACCACGATGTCGCTCGGCAGCACGATCTCGACGCCGGACTCCTCCGCGCGCCGGAGGTAGTCCCGGCAGGTGTCCAGCTGGTCGTCCTCCAGCAGGCTCTTGCCGACCTCGTGACCCTGGGCGGCGAGGAACGTGAAGACCATGCCGCCGCCGATGAGGAGCTTGTCGGCCTTGTCGAGCAGGTGGTCGATGACACCGAGCTTGTCGGAGACCTTGGACCCACCGAGCACCACGACGTAGGGCCGCTCCGCGTCGACCGTGAGCCGTCGGAGGACGTTGATCTCGGTCGCCACCAGCTGGCCCATGGCGTGCGGCAGCCGCATCGCGATGTCGTAGACCGACGCCTGCTTGCGGTGGACGACGCCGAAGCCGTCGGAGACGAAGACGTCGGCCAGCTTGGCGAGCTCGCTGGCGAAGGCCGCGCGCACCTCGTCCTGCTTGCTGGTCTCGCCCTCGTTGAAGCGCACGTTCTCGAGGACCGCGACCTGGCCGTCCTCGAGCGCAGCGACGGTCTCGGAGGCGTTCTCGCCCACGGTGTCGGTGGCGAACGCCACCGGGGCGCCGAGCAGCTCGCCGAGGCGTTCGGCGACCGGCCGCAGGGAGTACGACGGGTCCGGCGCGCCCTTCGGCCGGCCCAGGTGGGCGACCACGATGACGCGAGCTCCGGCTTCGGACAGCTGACGGAGGGTGGGGATGCTGGCCCGGATCCGTCCGTCGTCGGTGATCGTGCTGACCCCGTCCTGGCGGTCGAGGGGCACGTTCAGGTCGGAGCGGACGAGGACCCGCTTGCCCCGGAGGTCGCCGAGGGACTCGAGGCCGGTGGTGGTGTCGCCCACGGTCAGAGGGTCTCGCCGATGTAGTCGATCAGGTCCACGAGGCGGTTGGAGTAGCCCCACTCGTTGTCGTACCAGCCGACGACCTTGACCTGGTTGCCGATCACCTTGGTGAGCGGCGCGTCGAAGATGCAGGACGCGGGGTCGGTCACGATGTCGGAGGAGACGATCGGGTCGGTGGAGTAGCGCAGGAAGCGGCCGTCGGCAGCGGCCTTGACCACCGCGTTGACCTCATCGACCGACGTCTCGCGGCCCGCCTCGAAGGTGAGGTCGGTGGCCGAGCCGGTGGGCACGGGAACCCGGAGTGCGTAGCCGTCGAGCTTGCCCTTGAGCTCGGGCATCACCAGGCCGATCGCCTTGGCGGCGCCGGTGGACGTCGGGACGACGTTGAGCGCAGCGGCCCGCGCCCGGCGAAGGTCCTTGTGGATGTTGTCCTGGAGGTTCTGGTCGGCGGTGTACGCGTGGATCGTCGTCATCAGGCCCTTGACGATGGTGAACTCGTCATGGAGAGCCTTCGCCATCGGTGCCAGGCAGTTCGTCGTGCACGAGGCGTTGGAGATGACGGTGTGCTGCGCCGGGTCGTAGTCGGTGTGGTTGACACCCATGACCACGGTGATGTCCTCGTTGGAGGCGGGCGCCGAGATGATCACCTTCTTGGCACCGGCGTCGACGTGGGCCCGAGCCTTGGTGGCGTCGGTGAAGAACCCGGTCGACTCGACGACGACGTCGACGCCCAGGTCACCCCACTTCAGGGCTGAAGGATCGCGCTCGGCGAACGCCGCGATCTCCTGGTCACCGACCTTGATCGCGGTGTCGCTCGAGCTCACGTCTGCGTCGAGCCGACCGAGGATGGAGTCGTACTTGAGCAGGTGGGCCAGGACGGCGTTGTCGGTCAGGTCGTTGACGCCGACGATCTCGATGTCGGCGCCAGACGCACGGACGGCGCGGAAGAAGTTCCGGCCGATCCGGCCGAACCCGTTGATACCTACGCGAACAGTCACTGTGGTGCTCCTTGTGCGGTAGCTGGGGGGGCGGGCCGCGGCGGGGCGCCGGGTCCCACGACGTCCACGACCCTATCGCCTCGGTGCGGGTCGACCGGAGGGGTCGTCCGCGGTACGTGCGGGTAACCGGACGAAGGGCGGTTCAGCCCTCGTCGGCGAGCATCTCCGGAGTCAGCGAGGACTCGGTGTCGGGGATCCCGAGCTCCTCCGCCCGCTTGTCGGCCATCGCCAGCAGGCGCCGGATCCGTCCTGCGATCGCATCCTTGGTCAGGACGGGCTCGTGCAGCTGGCCCAGCTCCTCGAGGGAGGCCTGCTTGTGTTCGAGCCGGAGGTAACCGGCCAGCTTCAGGTGGTCCGGCACCTCGTCGGCCAGGATCTCGAGCGCCCGCTCGACCCTGGCCCCGGCGGCCACAGCTGCGCGCGCCGAACGCCGCAGGTTGGCGTCGTCGAAGTTGGCCAGCCGGTTGGCGGTCGCCCGGACCTCGCGCCGCATCCTGCGCTCCTCCCAGGCCATCAGGGACTCGTGGGCACCGAGTCGGGTGAGCAGGGCGCCGATCGCGTCACCGTCCCGGATCACGACGCGGTCGACACCGCGGACCTCGCGGGCCTTGGCCTGGATGCCGAGCCGGCGGGCCACGCCGACGAGGGCGAGGGCGGCTTCGGGCCCCGGGCAGGTCACCTCGAGCGCGGAGGAGCGTCCTGGCTCGGTCAGGGAACCGTGGGCGAGGAAGGAGCCTCGCCAGGCAGCGACGGCGTCGCAGCCGCCACCTGAGACGACCTGGGGCGGCAGCCCGCGCACCGGGCGCCCTCGCTGGTCCAGCAGACCGGTCTGGCGGGCCAGAGCCTCGCCGTCCTTGGCGATCCGGACGAGGTAGCGGCTGCCCTTGCGGATGCCGTTGCCCTGGACCATCACGACGTCCGACTGGTGCCCGTAGACCTCGGCGATGTCCTTGCGGAGGCGTCGAGCGGCGGCGCCGGTGTCGAGCTCGGCCTCGACCACGATCCGGCCACTCACGATGTGCAGGCCACCCGCGAAACGGAGCATGGAGGCGACCTCGGCCTTGCGGCAACAGGTCTTCGTGATCTGGGTGCTGGAAAGCTCCGCTTTCACCTGTGCGGTCATCGCCATGGGCCGATCCTGTCACGCACGTCAATCACCCTCGCGAGAAGATCCGCTCGTAGGCGCCGGCCAACCGGGGCGGGTCGTGTCGGGGGGTTCCGTCGCCGGTCGCGATGTCCTCGACCACGAGGGTGGCGCCGTACGACGCGACGGCCTGCTCGAGCTGGTCGAGGTCGCCGATGCTGGCCCGATCGACCAGCACGGAGTGGACCTTGAGCTCCGGAGCGTGCTCGATCAGGGCCGCCAGGTGGTCCTCCGGGCCGAAGCCACCGGTCTCCCCTGCCTGCGCCTCCAGGTTCAGTGTCACCACGACGCGGGCGTCGGTCTCACCGAGGGCCCTCCGCAGGTCGGGGACCATCAGGTGCGGGATGACGGAGGTGAACCACGATCCCGGACCGAGGACCACCCAGTCGGCCTCGCGGACGGCCGCGACGGCCTGGGGACACGCCTGCGGGCTGTCGGGGTCCAGGCTGACCGACACGATCTCTCCCTCGGTGCTGGCGACCGCGACCTGGCCGCGCACGGTGGTGTGGAGCTGTGGATCGGTGGGATCGAGCCCGCGCACCTCGGCCGTGATGTCGATGGGGGTCAGCGCCATCGGCAGCACCCGCCCGGATGCGCCGAGCAGGCGTCCGACCCAGTCGAGCGCCTGGACGTGGTCGCCCAGGAGCTCCCACAGGCTGACGATGAGGAGGTTGCCGACGACGTGACCGCGCATCTCGCCCTCGCCCGCGAAGCGGTGCTGGACGACGCGCTCCCAGGTCCGGCCCCAGTCGTCGTCGCCACAGAGTGCGGCCAGGGCCATCCGCAGGTCGCCGGGCGGCAGCACGCCGAACTCGCCCCGGAGCCTCCCCGAGGATCCGCCGTTGTCGGCGACCGTGACCACCGCGGTCGGGTCGGCGACGACGCGTCGCAGCGCGGAGAGCGACGCATGCAACCCGTGGCCGCCGCCGAGTGCGACCACCGAGATCGCCTGGAGGGTCGGTCCGGTCATTCGCGCCCCAGGTCGCGGTGGGTCGCGCGGACGTGGTGGCCGCGCTCGCCGAGACGACGGGCGACCTCCTCGGTCATCGCGACGCTGCGGTGCTTGCCGCCGGTGCAGCCGATGGCGACGGTCATGAACCTCTTGCCCTCGGCCAGGTAGCCCTCGGCCACGCCCTCGAGCACCGGGAGGTAGCCGTCGAGGAACTCCAGGGCGCCCGGCCGGCTCTTGACGTAGTCGGCGACATCCTTGTCGCGACCGGTGCGCGGACGCAGCTCCGGCACCCAGAACGGGTTCGGCAGGAAACGCATGTCGGCGACGAAGTCGGCGTCGGTGGGGATGCCGTACTTGAAGCCGAAGGAGATGACCGTGACCTTGAGCCTGGTGGCGTCGGCGGACCCGAAGGACTCGGCGATCCGGTCGGTGAGGCCGTGGACGTTGAGGTTGGTGGTGTCGACGACCAGGTCGGCCTGGCTGCGCAGCTCGGAGAGGACGTGCCGCTCGCGCTGGAGACCGTCGAGCAGCCGGCCGCTGCCCTGCAGCGGGTGCGGGCGACGGGCGGCCTCCTGACGGCGCACGAGGACGTCGTCGGTGGCGTCGAGGAAGACGAGGGTGGCGTGCCGACCGGTGGCGCCCTGCGCGAGGTTGACCTGCAGCGACTGGAAGAACGACCCGGAGCGGACGTCGACGACCACCGCGATCGGCTGCTCGATGCCTTTGTTCTCGTCGACGAGACGGACCACGTCGCGCAACAGGCTGGGCGGCAGGTTGTCGACGACGTAGAAGCCGAGGTCCTCCAGCTCCTTGGCGGCCGTGCTGCGGCCGGCACCCGTCATGCCGGTGACGACCACGAGCTCGCCGCGGGCCGGGTCGGGTCCTGAGGACATCAGTCCTCCTCGATCTCGCCGGTGGCAGTGTTCACGCTGACAGTCTTGCCGCTCTCCGACTCGACCGCATCCTTGATCGCCTGTGCCGTCCTGACTCCGATGCCGGGGACCTGGGCGATCTCGTCGACCGACGCGAGGCGGAGCTTCCGCAACGACCCGAAGTACTTGAGGAGAGTCTTGCGCCGGACCTCGCCAAGGCCGGGCACGTCGTCGAGCAGGCTCTCGACCATGGACTTGGAGCGGCGCGAACGGTGGTGCGTGATCGCGAAGCGGTGGGCCTCGTCGCGAATCCGCTGGAGCAGGTAGAGGCCCTCGGAGGTGCGCGGCAGGATGACCGGATCCTCCTCGTGGGGCAGCCAGACCTCCTCGAGCCGCTTCGCGAGGCCGCACACCGGGATGTCGTCGATGCCGAGCTCGTCGAGCGCGCGCTTGGCCGCCGCGACCTGGGGCGCGCCGCCGTCGACCACGACGAGACCGGGTGCGTACGCGAACTTGCGCGGGCGACCGGTCTCGGGGTCGACCAGCATCGGCCCGGACTCGGTGGACACCTGCTCGCTGCGGGCCTGCTCGTCGAGGAGCCGGCGGAACCGTCGCGAGATCACCTGATGCATGTGCGCGACGTCGTTCTGCCCGACTTCCTCTCCCGGAGCCCCCTTGATGACGAAGCGGCGGTACTCGCTCTTGCGGGCCAGGCCGTCCTCGAAGACGACCATCGACGCCACGACCTCGGTGCCCTGGAGGTTGGAGACGTCGTAGCACTCGACACGCAGCGGCACCTCGTCCAGCCCGAGGGACTGCTGGATCTCCTCGAGGGCCCGGTTGCGGGTGGTGAGGTCGCTGGCCCGCCTGGTCTTGTGCAGGACGAGCGCCTGGGCGGCGTTGCGGGCGACGGTCGCCTGGAGGGTCTTCTTGTCACCGCGCTGCGGGACCCGCACCGAGACCTTGCTCCCCCGCAGGTCGGTGAACAGCTCCTCGAAGGTCGGGGCGTCCGGCGGCAGGGTCGGCACCAGGATCTCGCGCGGGATGTTTTCGCTCTCGCCACCGTAGAGCTGCAACAGGAAGTCCTGGACCAGCTCGGGGGTGTCACCTTCGTCGACCCGGTCGGCCACCCAGCCGCGTTGCCCGCGGATCCGGCCGCCGCGGACGTGGAAGATCTGGACCGCCACCTCGAGCGGGTCCTCCGCGAGCGCGATCACGTCGACGTCGGCCCCGTCGCCCAGCACCACGGCCTGCTTCTCCAGAGCCCGCTCCATGGCCCCGAGGTCGTCGCGCAAGCGAGCGGCCTTCTCGAAGTCCTCGGCCTTCGAGGCGGCGTACATCTCGGCCCGGATCCGCTTGACGAACGCGCTGGTCTGCCCGCCCATGAAGTCGCAGAAGTCGTCGACGATCGCGCGGTGCTCGTCAGCACTGACCGTCCCGACGCAGGGCGCTGAGCACTTGTCGATGTATCCGAGGAGACAGGGCCGCCCGATCTGCGCCGAGCGCTTGAAGACGCCGTTGCTGCACGATCGCATCGGGAAGACGCGCAACAGGATGTCAACGGTCTCGCGGATCGCCCAGGCGTGGCTGTAGGGCCCGAAGTAGCGGGTGCCCTTCTTCTTGGCGCCTCGGCCCACCATCACCCGGGGGAACTCGTCACCGACGGTCACGGCCAGCCAGGGGTAGGACTTGTCGTCGCGGTACTTGACGTTGAAGCGAGGGTCGAACTCCTTGATCCAGGAGTACTCGAGCTGGAGGGCCTCGACCTCGGTGTTGACGACCGTCCACTCGACGCTGGCCGCCGTCGTGACCATCGTGGCGGTGCGCTGGTGCAGGTTGCCGATGTCCTGGAAGTACGACGACAGGCGGGCCCGCAGATTCTTGGCCTTGCCGACGTAGACCACCCGGCGCTTGGCGTCCCGGAAGCGGTAGACCCCGGGCTGGGTGGGGATCGATCCCGGCTCGGGCCGGTAGTCCAGCGGCTGCCTGGAGCGGGGTCGGGTGGGCACGCCCCCAACCCTACGGTCGGCGGCCGACACCGACGGATCAGGTCAGCGAGATCTCGTCGCCCTTGACGCTGAGCTCGACCGGGGCGAGCGGACCAGGCGCCGGCCCACCGGAGACCGAACCGTCCTCGATCGAGAACTGGCTGCCGTGGCAGGTGCAGTTGATCGTGCCGTCGGACACGCTCGCGACCTGGCAGCCCTGGTGGGTGCAGGTGCTGGAGAAGGCCTTGAAGTCGCCCTCGGTCGGCTGGGTCACCACGACCTTCTCGTCGGCGAAGATCGTGCCCCCGCCGACCTCGATGTCCGAGGTGGTCGCGAGCGGACCGCCGCCCGCGGGCTCGGACCCGGCCGCGCCCGGGGTCGGATCGGTGGCGGTGTCGTCTCCTGCGCACGCGGCGAGGAGGGGCCCGCCCAGGCCGACAAGGGTCGCCCCGGACAGCGCGTGGCGACGGCTGAGTCCATCTGTGGTCATGACCAGGAGCCTACCTAGCGCTTGGCTGGCGCCTTCTTGGCCGGCGCCTTCTTGGCCGGCGCCTTCTTGGCTGGCGCCTTCTTGGCCGGCGCCTTCGTGGCCGGCGCCTTCTTGCCTGGCGTCTTCCTGGGCTTGGCCACCGTGGCGGCCCGGCCCGCCAGCATGGGCGCGAGGTAACGGCCGGTGTAGCTGTCGGGGTGGACGGCGACCTCCTCGGGCGTGCCCTCGGCGATCACGAGGCCACCGCGGGAGCCACCTTCGGGGCCCATGTCGATGATCCAGTCGGAGGTCTTGATCACGTCGAGGTTGTGCTCGATCACCAGGACCGTGTTGCCCTGGTCGACCAGTCGGCCCAGCACCAGGAGCAGCTTGCGGATGTCCTCGAAGTGGAGGCCGGTCGTGGGCTCGTCGAGGACGTAGACGGTGCGGCCGGTCGAGCGCTTCTGCAGCTCCGAGCTGAGCTTGACCCGCTGGGCCTCGCCGCCCGAGAGGGTCGTCGCGGGCTGGCCGAGGCGGACATAGCCGAGCCCGACCTCGCAGAGGGTCTTCATGTGCCGGGAGATCGCGGGGACGGCGGCGAAGAACTCGGCCGCCTCCTCGATCGGCATGTCGAGGATCTCGGCGATGGTCTTGCCCTTGTAGTGGACCTCGAGCGTCTCCCGGTTGTAGCGGGCGCCGTGGCAGACCTCGCAGGGGACGTAGACGTCCGGCAGGAAGTTCATCTCGATCTTGATCGTGCCGTCGCCGGAGCACGCCTCGCAGCGGCCGCCCTTGACGTTGAACGAGAACCGGCCCTGGAGGTAGCCGCGCATCTTGGCCTCGGGGGTGGAGGCGAAGAGCTTGCGGACGTGGTCGAAGACGCCGGTGTAGGTGGCCGGGTTGGAGCGCGGCGTCCGCCCGATCGGCGACTGGTCGACGTGGATCACCTTGTCGACGTGCTCGAGGCCGCTGATCTTCTGGTGGCGGCCGGGCACGGTGCGCGCACGGTAGATCTGCTTGGCGAGTGAGGTGTAGAGGATGTCGTTGACCAGCGTGGACTTGCCCGAGCCGGAGACGCCCGTGACCGCGACGAAGAGCCCGAGCGGGAAGGTCACGTCGACGTCGCGGAGGTTGTGCTCGCGCGCGCCGTGGACGGTCAGGTCGCGGCCCCTGGTGCGCGGGCGGCGGACCGCCGGGACCGGGATCTCGCGCCGGCCGGAGAGGTACTGGCCGGTCATCGAGTCGGGGTGGTCGAGCAGGCCCTGCACGCTGCCCGAGTGGACGACCTGTCCGCCGTGCTCGCCGGCGCCGGGCCCGATGTCGACCACCCAGTCGGCGGTGCGGATGGTGTCCTCGTCGTGCTCGACCACGATCAGGGTGTTGCCCAGGTCGCGGAGCCGGATGAGGGTCTCGATCAGGCGCTGGTTGTCGCGCTGGTGGAGGCCGATCGAGGGCTCGTCGAGGACGTAGAGGACACCGACGAGGCCGGCGCCGATCTGGGTAGCCAGCCGGATCCGCTGCGCCTCACCACCGGAGAGGGAGCCGCTCGGGCGGTTCAGGGAGAGGTAGTCGAGCCCGACGTCGAGCAGGAAGTTGAGGCGCTCCTGGATCTCCTTGAGCACCCGCTCACCGATCTGCTTCTCCCGGGGGACAGCTCGAGACCGCGCAGCAGGTCGGCCGTCTCGTTGATGGGGAGGGCGCACACGTCGGCGATGTTGCGGCCACCGATGGTGACGGCCATCGAGACGGGCTTGAGCCGGCTGCCGGCACAGGCCGGGCACGGCACCTCGCGCATGAAGCCCTCGAAGCGTTCGCGGCTGGTGTCGGACTCCGCCTCGCGGTGGCGGCGCTCGATGTAGCCCTGGACGCCCTCGAACTCGGCGTAGTAGGCGCGCTGGCGGCCGTAGCGGTTCTTGGTGACGACGTGGACCTTGGTCGCGTGGCCCTGCAGCACCGACTGCTGCTGCCTGGCCGTGAGGTCTTCCCACGGGGTGTTGAGATCGAAGCCGAGCTCGTCACCGAGCGCCCCCATCAGCCGGAGGAAGTAGTCGGCGACGTGGGCCTGGCTCCAGGGCTGGATCGCGCCCTCCCCCAGCGTTGCCTGCGGGTTGGGGACCACCAGCTCGGGGTCGACCTCCATCCGGGTGCCGAGGCCGTGGCACTGCACACAGGCGCCGAAAGGCGAGTTGAACGAGAAGGACCGGGGCTCGAGCTCGTCGGTGTCCAGGGGGTGCTCGTTGGGGCAGGCCATCTTCTCCGAGAAGCGCATCTCGCGGCCGGGGTCCTTGTCCGGGAGCTCGACGAAGTCGAACAGCACGAGACCGGAGGCGAGGCCGAGGGCGGTCTCGACCGAGTCGGTGAGTCGGCGCTTCGAGGACGCCTTGACCGCCAGCCGGTCGACCACGACCTCGATCGTGTGCTTCTTCTGCTTGTCCAGCGTGGGGGGTTCGGCGAGCGTGTGGATCTCGCCGTTGACCCTGGCCCGGGAGAAGCCCTGGGTCTGCAGCTGGCGGAAGAGCTCGAGATACTCGCCCTTGCGGCCACGGATCATCGGCGCGAGCACCTGGAACTTGCGTCCGTCCTCGAGGGACATGATCTTGTCGACGATCTGCTGCGGCGTCTGGCGCTCGATGGGCGCGCCGCAGGTCGGGCAGTGGGGATGGCCGATCCGGGCGTAGAGCAGCCGGAGGTAGTCGTAGACCTCGGTGATGGTGCCCACCGTGGAGCGAGGATTCTTCGACGTCGACTTCTGGTCGATCGAGACGGCCGGCGAGAGACCCTCGATGAAGTCGACGTCGGGCTTGTCCATCTGGCCCAGGAACTGACGTGCGTACGCGGAGAGCGACTCGACGTAGCGCCGTTGCCCCTCGGCGAAGATGGTGTCGAAGGCGAGGCTCGACTTGCCGGACCCGGACAGGCCTGTGAACACGATGAGGGAGTCTCGAGGGAGGTCGAGGGAGACGTCCTTGAGGTTGTGCTCCCGGGCTCCACGGATGATCAGCTGATCCACGTGCCTCACCCTATGTCGGGCCACCGACAGGGTGGCGATTCGTTCACCCGTTCGGTGAAGATGGGGAGATGCCACACGACATCGACGCCACCGTCCACCTTCTCGAGGACGCCAGCTCGCGGCTGGTCCGCACCGTTGACGGGTTGAGTGCCGACGACTGGGCCGCCCCCAGCCAGCTCCCCGGATGGACGCGCGCCCACCTGGTCGCCCACCTGGCGCTGAACGCCGAGGGGTTGGCGGCCGCACTCGGCGGCGTGGTCGCCGGTCAGGCAGTGGCGATGTACTCCTCGCAGGAGAGCCGCGACGGCGACATCGAGGAGCTCGCCGGCGCTGAGCCCGCCGAGCTGAGGGACCGGATGCTCGCCGGGGTGACCGACTTTGCTGACGCGGTGGCCGCCGTACCCGAGGATCGCTGGAGCACCTCCATCGACCGCACCCCCGGGAGCGAGCGCACGTTCGTCGCCGCCGCGGCGCCCGGCATGCGCCTGCGCGAGGTGGAGATCCACCACGCCGACCTCGGCGCCGGCTACTCCCACGCGGCGTGGCCGACCGCGTTCTCGGCGCAGGTGCTCGACGCCATGACCAAGCGCGGCGCTGCCCGCGACCCGTTCACCGCCGACCCGTCAGACCTCGACGGGACGTGGGCGTTCGGACAGGGTGGACCGACGGTGTCCGGCTCCGCGGCCGACCTGGCCTGGTGGCTGACCGGGCGCGGGCCGGGCGAGGGACTGACCAGCGACAGCGGCACACTGCCGGGGATCGAGGAGTGGTGAGCTACACAGGAGACGTCGCCCCGGGCGGCGCGCCCGACGTCCGCGAGGCGGGTGGGCTGACGATCACGAAGGTGGCCGTCGACACCGAGATGTCCAACAACTGCTACCTGCTGCGATGTCGCGCGACCGGCGACCAGCTCCTGGTCGATGCCGCCGACGAGCCGCAGCGGCTCCTCGACCTGGTCGGCGACGGAGGCCTGACCACGGTGGTCACGACCCACCAGCACTGGGACCACCACCGAGCCCTGGCCGCCGTCGTGGCCGCCACCGGCGCCGAGACCGTCGTCGGGGCCCCGGACGCCGACGCGGTGACCGAGCAGACCGGGGTCGAGGTGACGCGGAGGGTCGAGGACGGCGCCACCGTGACGGTCGGCGACTGCACGCTGGGCGTGATCGCGATCGCGGGGCACACCCCGGGCTCGATCGCGCTGGTGTACGACGACCCGGACGGCCATCCGCACCTCTTCACGGGTGACTCGCTGTTCCCCGGCGGCGTCGGCAACACCTTCGGCAGTGACGCGGCCTTCGCCCAGCTGATCGACGAGGTCGAGCAGAAGGTGTTCGACCGGCTCCCCGACGAGACCTGGTTCTACCCCGGCCACGGCAATGACGGGCAGCTCGGCAACGAACGACCCCAGCTCGCCGAGTGGCGCGAGCGCGGCTGGTGACGGTCAGGGAGTCGGTGCCGGCGGCCTGATCCTGAGCCGGGCATCGACGAGGCGAAGGACGTCCGCCCGGAAGTGGTTCTCCATCGCCCAGCGGACTGCTTGCGACCGGCTGGTGACACCGATCTTTCGGTAGGCAGCCCGGATGTGGGACTTCACGGAGTTGATGCTGACGTAGGCTCGCTCGGCGATCTCCAGGTTGGTGAGCCCCAGGGTGATCAGGGCCAGGATCTCGGCCTCACGGGGTGAGAGACCGGCATCGCGGCCGGGCCAGTCACCATCGGCTCCCACGCTGGACTCCCGGTCACCGGTGTCCACCACGACCTCTCCCCGGTGCACCCGTTCGAGGGCATCGAGGATCTGGGCACCGGTGAGCGCCTTGGACAGGTAGCCGGAGGCTCCGCGACTGATCGCCCGGTCGATCAGATCGAGCTGGAGGTTCCAGCTGAAGACCACGACCCTGGCTCCGCTGTCACGGACGAAGTCCTCGAGGTCGATGCCCTGACCCTGCACCTGGGCGAAGGTGTCGAAGAGCACGATGTCGACGTCGCTGAAGACCGCCGTGCTGGACCCGGTCTCGACCACGTCGATCCGCTGCTCGGCGAGGAGGGCGGCCACACCGGCGACGACGACGGCATAGTCGTCGACGATCGCCAGACGCAGTCGGGCAGTCCGGGCCGGGGTCATGCCGGTCACCCTAGACCCGCTGTGGCCCCCGACCGGTCGGTCGCGGGCCACAGCTTCGGGGGTCAGGCGGCGAGGTCGTCGAAGAACGCGTCCCAGCCGGGCGGAAGGCGACGCGGCTCCGAGAGCTCGCCGGGAGTGCGGACCTGGGGTCGCACACCGGGCGGCCACGTGCCGGGCTCGTAGACGTCGAGGTCGTCGATCGTCCGACGCTTCTCGACCTCCTGGGCGTCGAGCGCCGCGGGGGGCGCAGTCGGCCAGCTGACCGATCCGGCCGCGGCGGCCTCCAGACCGTTGAGGCCCGCGAACACCTCGAGCTCGTGAAAGTCCGGGAGCGTGCCCTCACCGAGGTGCTCGATCAGCTCGTCGTGAGGCAGGTCACCGGCGACGGCGACGGCAAGCTCGCGGGCGCCGTACGCCTGGATCCACATCCACATGGTGAAGGGCTTGATCTCGAGAGCAAAGGCCCTGTTGGTGACGAGCCGGACGTCCGCGAGGGACAGGCCCTGGCGGAGAAGCACCCGCTCGATGTCGCCGGAGTTGACTTCACCGGGGTGTCGCTCGACCCACCGGAGTCGGCGGTCGAGACCGTGCGAACGAACAGACTTCCTGGGCGAGAGGCTTCCACAAGCAAGAAGCCACCCGAGAGCAACCGCACCGACCAACAAAATGGTCATGAGCATGACGTACCTCCCTCGTGCCGAGTCACGAGCCGCTCCGAATGCGACTTGTTAGATGTGACACTTGCCGTTTCCTTGTGGTAACGAAACGCCTGATCGCAAAATGACCCGCGAGGACTAGACCATCCCCATGGGCTTCGTGGCCTCACCCGTGACGCCACATGTACTTGAAGCCTCGCACGTAGGCCTCGCCCACCGCAGCGTTCTTGGTGTAGATGATCAGGTCGTCGCGACCGGGGGCACGGTCACTCCAGTTGTGCGACCCGGTCCACACCCGGACCGCGTCGAGCTGGTTCCCGTAGGCGCCCTTGATCACCATCATCTTCTGGTGCGTGTGGATGCCCTTGTGGGTCCCGTTGGACAGCTGGACGCCGGCCTGGGTGAGGATCGCGCGGACGGCCGGTCCGGTTCCCACGCCGTAGAACACCTGGACGAGGCAGCCCTGGTGGGCCAGCGCGGCGACGTCGCGCGCGATCGCCTTGCCACGCTCCTCGTTCCAGGCGTGGGCGCCGATCCGGATCCGGGTCGGCACGACCTCGTCCGGGTTCTTGGCATCGGGGTCGAGCTCACCCTTCGTGACCTCGCACCGCACCCGGGAGAAGGCGGTCCGGATCGGATCCTCGTTGGCGGCCAGGTCGATGGGGGTGATCGAGATCTGGTTGTCCCCGATGAACTTGCGCAGGTACGGCCGATCGACCGGCTGGTCGTGCTTCAGCTGACCGAACCACCGGTTGTAGGCCCGGTAGTACTTCTGGTCGCCCTCGACGGTGTAGAGATCGCTCCACTGCTCGGTCGCGTTGTGGTTGGTGAGGTTGTTCGACCCGACCATCGTGACGTACTTCGCGCCACCGGCCGTGCGGCTGAAGGAGAAGTACTTCGCGTGCATCTCACCCTTGGTCCCGCGACAGCTGTTCTCGCAGATGATCACGAACGAGCGGGCCGACGGGTCGGTGCCGATCGCATCGCGCAACCGCGCCATCGGCGGATAGACGTTGGCGCCCGCGAAGATCAGCTTCACCCGGACCCCGCGCTGGTGGGCCGCGACCAGGGCGTCCGCGATCGGCTTGTCGGCGAACGACATGACCGCGATCCGGATCGCACCTCCCGCGGGCACGCTGCTGATGCTGCGCCGGATGTGGATGAACAGCCGACGCTGCTCGCTGAACCCGCCCGTGGGGTCGTTGAACAGCGCCCCGGTCTGGGGAGCGTAGGCGTCGGGAGTCGGGTCGGCCTGAGCGGCGGTGCCCCCACCCGCGAGCAGCAGCCCGACGGTGAGCGCGGGCACGATCAGGCGGGGAAGGATGCGGTCGAACATGGGGAAGATGCTCCTCGAGGGCGAGTCCCACTGGTAACAGCAGTCACATTGGTTCCACCATGGGACACCAGGGTCGGTGTCGCCCGCAAGGGATGGGAGCGAACTACAGGTCTGTAGTTCGCTCAGTGGTACGTGATCGACACCGTGTCGGTGACCGGGACCGACTGGCACCCGAGCCGGATCCCCTCCGCGAGATCCTCGTCGTCGAGGA
Source organism: uncultured Actinomycetota bacterium (assembly GCA_963834235.1). Classification (GTDB taxonomy): domain Bacteria; phylum Actinomycetota; class Actinomycetes; order Propionibacteriales; family Nocardioidaceae; genus Nocardioides. The sequence goes on along the minus strand of CAWIAS010000003.1, from coordinate 1,108,077 downwards.
CGTCGTTGTGCAACATCTTGACCTCACCCTCCAGCACCCGGCACGCGCACGCGGAGCACTCCCCCTCGCGACAGGAGTAGGGCGCCTTGATGCCCTTGGACTCCAGGTGCTCGAGCAGCTTGGTGCCGGGCGCCCAGTCGTCGAACGTGTGGGTCTCGCCGTCCAGCTCGACCTCGAGCCTCACCGGGCCCTGCGGCTGGGTCGCTGTGTCGTCGGCCGCGTCATCCTCGTCGGTCTCGGCCGCCGTGATCTCGGACTCGGCGACCGCGACGTCGTGCAGGTCGCCGAACGGGTTGCCGCCGAGCGAGACGAACTTCTCCTGGTGCCGCCGCGCTCGGGGGAAGTCCAGCTCTCGGAGCGCCGTGACGGTCGCCTTCATGAACGGCGCGGGTCCGCAGACGAAGGCGTCGTACGTCGCGTACCCGGCGGCGAACGCCTTCAGCTGCTCCTGCGTGGGGAGCCCCTGGACGGTCTCCAGCCAGTGCACGACGAGCAGCCGTTCGGGATGCGCGGCTGCGAGGTCGGCCAGCGCGGACGCGAAGATCACGGACCGCTCGTCGCGGTTGGCGTAGAACAGCACCACCCGGCCGCGACCGCGGGCGAGGGCCGTGCGGGTGATCGACATGACCGGCGTGATGCCCGAACCGCCGGCGAAGAGGAGCAGGTCGGCATCGAGGTCGGCCGGCGTGAAGATCCCGCTCGGGGGCAGGACCCGGAGCGTGTCGCCGACCGAGAGGTTGTCGACGATCCAGTGGGAGGCGTAGCCGTCGACCGTGCGCTTCACCGTGATCGTGGGCGGACCGTCCTCCGCCGGGCTGCTGCACAGCGAGTAGCAGCGCGCGGCCACGCCGGTCTGGTCGCTGGGGACCGCGACGGTGAGGAACTGGCCGGGCTTGTAGTCGAAGTGCTCGGCCGCATCGGCCGGCACCTCGAACGCGATCGACCGGGCGTCCTCGGTCTCCTCGACGACGCCGACGACCGTGAGCTCGAAGGAATCGGTGTCCATGGTCAGTAGCCGTCCTCGGCGCCGATGGGGACGTCTCCGTCGCGGACCGCGTCCTCGATGCTGGCTCTCATCCTTGGACACCCCGCGTGGAGCGGGCGGCCGCGCGGCCCGACGGCCATGCGCGGGAACTCCGGGCAGTCGGCGACCGCCTCGGCGGTCCACTGGACCGAGGTGTGGTGCTCGCTGTTCTTCTTCACGCCGACGCGGGCGAGGCAGTCGAGGCAGGCGACCTGGACCAGGCGCGCCGAGGTGTAGAGCCGCTGGTCCTCGACGGTGTCGGGACTGGTGGGGGTGAAGGAGACCATCAGGTCGTCGCGGCCTTCTGGCTCCGGAGGTTCTCGGCGACCTCCTCCTGCCAGAACTCGTTGGCCTTGGCGGTGTCGACCTCGAACTCGAAGCGGTCGGTCATCTCCGCCTGGACCTCGTCCCGGTCGACGTAGAACTGCTCGTACCACCGGCGCAGCTGGTAGACCGGCCCGTCCTCCTCGCACAGGAGAGGATTCTGCACGGGCGCCTTGTTCTGCCAGATGGCGACGTCCTGGAGGAACCCGTCGCCGAACATCTCGGCGTACTTGGTGGCGATGAAGTCGGCCGTCTCGTCGTCGAGGCCCTCGGGTTTCTTGACCGTGATGCCGTACTGGAGCGTGAACGAGCTGGGCCCGGTGGGCAGGTGGGTGTTGATCAGGATGACCTCGGTCTGGAAGCCCTTGTAGTCGACGTCGAGCCAGTTGATCATGTACGCCGGTCCGTAGTAGGTCGCCTCGGACTTGAGGAACAGGTCGGCGTCGCCGTACCCGCCGCTGACGTCGGGGCGCCCCTTCGACTCCATGAACTGCGTGGCCTGGGTGCCCTCGAAGACGTTGCGGAAGCTCGTCGGGAACGAGAAGTGCACGTAGTAGAAGTGCGCCATGTCGACGACGTTGTCGATCAGCTCCCGGCAGTGCGACCCGTCGATCGGCACGGACTGCCAGAACCAGTCGGTGTACTCGCCGGTGCCGCCGCCGGGCAGGCCCGGCAGCTCGAGCGGCAGGATGTCGTGGTCGGCCTTGCCGCCCTCGCGGTCGTGCCAGATCAGCAGGGCATCGTTGCGCACGACCGACTCGTAACGTTGCGTGCGCGCGCGCAGCGGGACCCGGCGGGCGTAGGGGATCTGCTGGCACTTGCCGTCGCCACCCCAGCGCCAGTCGTGGAACGGGCAGGCGATCTCGTCGCCCTTGACCGTGCCCTGGGTCAGGTCGCCACCCATGTGCCGGCAGTAGCCGTCGAGGACGTGGAGCTCGCCCTGGGTGTCCGCCCAGACGACCAGCTTGGTGCCGAAGGCCTCGAGGGCGTGGGGCTTGCCGTCCCGAAAGGACTCGGCGAGACCGAGGCAGTGCCAGCCACGGGCGAACCGCTCGGGCGCGAGTCCCTTGTCGAGCTGTCGGGTGTCAGTCATGAACCCATTATGGACCAAAACAAGAACACGTTCTAGTCTAGCTCCCATGCATGTTGCCCTGACCCCCGACCAGGAACGCCTCCGCGAGGACCTGCGCGAGTACTTCGCCGCGCTCGTGACCCCCGAGGTCAAGGCCGGCCTGGCCGCCGCCTCCGGCGAGTTCGGCGACGCCCAGGTCTACAAGGACGTGATCCGTCAGCTGGGCACCGACGGCTGGCTGGGCATCGGTTGGCCCGAGGAGTACGGCGGCCAGAACCGGTCGATGATCGAGCAGCTGATCTTCACCGACGTTGCCGCAGTGGCCGGGGTGCCGATCCCCTACCTGACGCTGAACACGGTCGGGCCGACGATCATGCGCTACGGCACGAGTGCGCAGAAGGACTACTTCCTCCCGAAGATCCTCGCCGGGGACCTGCACTTCTCCATCGGGTACTCGGAGCCCGACTCGGGAACCGACCTCGCGTCGCTGAGGACCCGTGCGGTCCAGGAGGCCGACGAGTGGGTGATCAACGGACAGAAGATGTGGACGTCCCTCATCCAGTACGCCGACTGGATCTGGCTGGCCTGCCGCACCGACGCCGACCTCCCCCGCCACAAGGGTCTGTCGATGATCCTGGTCCCGGCCGACTCCCCCGGCTTCTCCTACACACCCGTGCACACGGTCTCCGGCGTCGGCACCAGCGCGACGTACTACGAGGACGTCCGGGTGCCGGTCGGCAACCTCGTCGGCGAGCTCAACGGTGGCTGGTCGCTGATGACCAACCAGCTCAACCACGAACGGGTCGCGCTCACCTCGGCGGCACCCCTGACTCACTCGTTGGGGCTGGTCCGGCGATGGGCGCAGGAGACCAAGAACCCCGACGGGCAGCGGGTGATCGACAGCGAGTGGGTGCAGATCGCGCTGGGCCGGGCCCATGCCCGGATCGAGGCGCTCTCGCTCGTCAACTGGAAGCTGGCGGCCGATGCGGACGCCAAGGTCGACCTCTCCCCCGCCGAGGCGTCGGCCACCAAGATCTACGGCTCCGAGCTCGCGACCGAGGTCTACCGCACGCTGATGGAGATCGTCGGTCCCAACGCGGGCCTCACCGGCGACTCCGACGGGGCCGTGCTCGCCGGCCGTCTGGAGCGGTACTACCGGTCCGCCCTGGTGATGACCTTCGGCGGCGGCACCAACGAGATCCAGCGCGACATCATCGGCTACGTCGGCCTCGGCCTGCCGGCAGCGAAGAGGTAGGAACTCCATGGACTTCACGTTCACGCCCGAGCAGGACGAGGCCGCCGAGCTGGCCGCCCGGATCCTGACCGACCGCGCCACCAACGAGCGGATGAAGACTGTCGAGCAGGGCGGTGACCGCTTCGACCGGGATCTCTGGGCCGAGCTGGGCTCCGCCGGCCTGCTGGGCCTGGCCCTGCCCGAGGAGTACGACGGCGCCGGACTCGGACTCCTCGAGATGTGCCGCATCCTGGTCGAGATCGGTCGTACAGTGGCCCCCGTACCTCTGGCCGCGCACGGGCCTGCCGCACGACTGGTCGCCGAACTGGGCTCGGTCGACCAATGTCGGCGCTGGCTGCCCGGCGCGGCCAGTGGTTCTTCCGTCCTGACCGCAGCCGTGGCCGAGGAGCGCGCGTTCGCGCCCGAGCGCCCGAGCACGCTGGCGGCACCGGACGGCGACGGATACCGGATCACCGGCAGCAAGGCAGTGGTGCCGGCCGGTGCCGACGCCGACCTCTTCCTGGTGCCCGCGGAGACCGCGGCCGGGGTGGTCGTGCTGCTCGTGGAACCTCGGGACGCCGGGGTCACGGTGACTCGCCAGCACGTCTCGGACGGCGACAGCGTCGCGCGGCTCGACCTGGACGGCGTCACCGTCGGCGCGGACCGGGTGCTGGGTGCCCCGGACGGGGCCGCGGCCCACCGGTTGCGACACCTGCTGCTGCTGGCCGCCTCCGCACACCAGCTCGGGGTCACGGAGGGCGCGCTGGAGCTGACGTCGTCGTACGCCAGGACGCGCGAGCAGTTCGGCCGCCCGATCGGCAGCTTCCAGGCGGTCTCGCAGCGCCTCGCCGACGGCTACATCGACGTCCTCGGCCAGCGGCTCACGCTCTGGCAGGCTGCCTGGCGGCTCGAGGAGGGCCTGCCCGCAGACCAGGCCGTCGCGATCGCGAAGCTGTGGGCGGCCGACGCCGGCCACAAGCTCGCGCACACCACCGTCCACGTGCACGGTGGCGTCGGCATCGACCTCGACGGCGAGGCGCACCGCTACTTCACCGTCGCCAAGCGTTACGAGTTCCTGTACGGCGGCGCCACGGAACAGGCCCTGCTCGTGGGCCGCACCCTGGCTGCCGAACCCGCCTGAGCGCCCGGGCGGGCGACCAGCTGGCCGCGCGGGGCACGACGTACAGCACCCGAATTTGCTGGTTCAGCCCCAGGACGGCCAGACATTTCTTATGGTCTAGACCATGTCCCCCGTTCGTGCGCTGGCTGCGCTGTGCCTGCTCGTCGGCTGCCTGATGCTGCCGCTCGCGCCGACCCAGGCGACCCCGCGTGACGAGAACCCGCTCGCCGACCGTGAGTGGGGCGTCTACCGGGGCAACGCCGAGATGGCCTGGCTGCCCTACACGCTGGCCACCGGTAGGCAGAAGAAGCTGCTGGGGAGGATCGCCCTGACGCCGAAGGCGAAGTGGTTCGGCAACTGGATCTCCAACGCCGACATCAGCCAGAAGGTGAACGACTACATCGCCAACGCCGCCGGTGGCGACCAGGACGTCCTGGTCCAGCTGACGCTCTTCCGGATGAACCCGTGGGAGCAGGACGCCTGCCGGCTGTTGCCGACCACGACGCAGAAGGCTTCGTACAAGCAGTACGTACGCCGCTTCGCCAGGGCGATCGGCGATCAGCACGCCGCTGTGGTGCTGCAGCCGGACGGGCCGTTCGCGCTGTGCGCACCGGGCGGGTCGAAGGCTCACTCGAAGCTGATCGCCTACACCGCTGAGCGGCTCTCCCGGCTGCGGCACACCACCACCTACATCGAGGCGGGCACCGCCGAGTGGAACCACGGCGAGGTGTCCCGCGCGGTGAAGCTCCTGGTCCGTGGCGGCGTCGAGCACGTGCGCGGCTTCACCTTCAACGTCACCCACTACGAGTCGACCGCCAGCCAGATCCGTTTCGGCGCCGAGGTGGTCGAGGCGCTGGCCGACCGCGGCCTGGGCCGCAAGCACTTCGTGGTCGACACCGCGGAGAACGGTCGCCCGTTCACCGGCAGGTGGTGGCGCGCTCACAACGATGGTGAGCGCTGGGACAACGCAGCCACGTGTCAGAAGAAGGAGCAGAAGCGCTGCGTGACGCTCGGCATCCCTCCGACCACCCAGGTCGCCGCGAAGAGGTGGGGGCTGCCCGGCGACGTACGCCGCCTCGCCCGCACGCACGTGGACGCCTACCTGTGGGCCGGTCGGCCGTGGTTGTTCAACCAGACCGCGCCGTTCGACCTGAGCCGTGGCCTGGCGGTCGCCCGCACCACGCCCTGGGCGAAGTACCTGCCGTGACCAGGACCTTGCTGGCCCTGCTGGCCGGGCTCGCCCTCGGCGTCTCGCTCCTGACCGCCGCCCCCGCCTCGGCGACCCCGACCCCGGACAACCCGCTGGCAGGGCACGCATGGGGCGTCTACAAGGGCGGCGCCGAGATGGCGTGGGCGCCGTACGAGAAGGCGACCGGCAAGAAGAAGAGGCTGCTCGGCAAGATCGCGCTCCGTCCGAAGGCGAAGTGGTTCGGCGCCTGGATCCCCGACCGTGAGATCGCCGGCAAGGTGAAGGACTACATCGCGAACGCCACCGGAGGGGACGACGACGTGCTCGTCCAGCTCACGTTGTTCCGGATGGTGCCGTGGGAACAGCTCACCTGCACGCGCAAGCCGACCGACGCCGAGAAGAACAGCTACCGGCGCTACGTGCGCCGGTTCGCGCACGCGATCGGGGACGCCCGCGCCGCGGTGATCGTGCAGCCGGACGGTCCGTTCGCGAACTGCGGACGGATCTACTCCAGGCTGATCCGGTACGCCGTGGTGCGACTCGACGCGCAGCCACGCACGACCACGTACCTCGAGGTCGGTAGCTCGGCCTGGAACCAGGACGACCCGGCCCGGGCCGTCCGGCTGCTGGTGCGTGGTGGCATCGACCGCGCCCGGGGCTTCCACCTCAACACGACCCACTACCAGCCGACTGCCGACGAGGTGCGGTTCGGCGCCCGCGTCGTGAGCGCGCTCGCCGACCGCGGCATCCGCGGCAAGCACTTCACCGTCGACACCGCCGAGAACGGCCGGCCGTTCACCTGGGAGTGGTTCTGGGCGCATCACCCGGACGGCGTCTGGAACAACGCGCCGACCTGCCAGCGACGCTCCCAGACCCATTGCGTGACCCTCGGCATTCCCCCGACCACCCGGGTGGCCGCGAAGAAGTGGGACCTGCCGGCCGACGTACGCCGCCTGGCGCGCGAGCACGTGGACGCCTACCTGTGGGCGGGACGCCCCTGGCTCCACGTCCAGACCGCACCGTTCGACATGAAGCGAGCGCTCTCGATGGCCCGCACCACGCCGTACTGAAGCCTGCTGACCTCTACTTCAGGAGCTGGCCGACCCCGTTGGTCAGCTTGATGTTCCAGAAGCCGGTGTTGCCGTCGGAGTACCAGACCGAGCGACGGCCGGTGTCCCAGGCGGGCTGCGACATGGCGTAGCCACCCGATGCCTCCGGGTTGGCCGGCTTCGAGCCCGCGGCGACCGGCTTGTTGAAGTAGCCGACCTCCTTCGGCTTCGCCAGGTTGCTGATGTCGAAGATCCGCAGGCCCGAGGCGATCATCGAGCAGGCGACCAGCTTCGGGTTCTTGCGCGTGGGCAGCGAGCAGTAGTGGCCGGCGTACCCCTGGACCGGGCTGACGGCACCGGGGTCGTCCTGCTGCTCGCCCTTGCGGGCCTTGGGCTGGTGGACCGCCAGCCGGAGGTTGGACACGATGAACGGGTGACGCGGGTCGGAGATGTCGATGATCCTGGCGGCGCCGACCGGCGCAGCCGACTGGTCGGGACCGCCGGCCAGGTTGTAGTTGGCGAACTCGTCGACCTCGAGGAGGTAGGGCGTGCCGCCGCGGGTGAACGGCTCCGCCACCTGGGGGATCGAGTGCTCTGGCCACGTCAGGTCCGACAGCACCTCGACCTCCGGGTCGGCGACGCGGTCCTGGATCTGGGAGACGTCGAGGATCCGGAGGCCGCCTGAGGAGAACGCGCCGTCGGTCGGGTTCCCGATGTTGGCGACGTACAGGGTCCGACCGTCGTCGGACAGCCGGAGGCCGTGGTAGTTGACGCCGAACTGCTCGAAGACCGGTGTCGGCGCGGCCGGGTCGGTGAGGTCGATCGCGACCAGGGTCTGACCGCCGGAGCTGGCGGCGTAGAAGGTCCTCCCGTCCGGCGCGAAGCCGCTCTCGTGACCGAGCACCGCCGCGGGCGTCGAGGACAGCAGTTGGGGGTTGCGGCAGTCGGTCTTCACGTCATAGACGTCGAGAATGCCGGCGTTGGTGCCGGCGTTGCCGAGGACGGCGGCGAGCAGGCCACGCTTCTTGTTGAGGAGCACGGACTCGTGCGGGCTCTGCATGGCGGCGGAGACCAGGGTGGCGGTCTGCTCCGGACGCTCCGGGTCGCTCATGTCGAGGACGATCACGCCGAGCCCCTCGGCGGCGTTCATGAGGATGTCCTTCGGGAACAGCAGGGTGGAGTCGTAGTAGGCGCAGGTGTGGCCGCTGTCGTCGCGGTAGCGGATCACCTTGAAGCCGCCGGTCTTGCCCTGGTGTGCGACCGGCCTGGTGTTGCAGCGATAGCCCTTCTTCACCCGTCCGGAGTCGTAGTCCGACGACGGCACCCGACCCTGGATGTCGGTCTCCTCGCGAGCTCCCGGACCGCACTGAGCCTGCGGTGTGGGCGCGGGAAACGACCGACCGGTGGGCGAGGCGAAGCTGCCGGCGCCCAGCAAGGTGCCGCCCAGGGCGAGGGCGACAACGGTGAGGCCGAGACGGCGGAGGTTCTTGGAGTGGGAGGTGCGCGCAACGACCATGGCTGTTCTCTTCCCCGTTGTGGGTGTGCCTACGCCTCGGCGATGCCGCGGAGGCGTTTCGTGGCCTCCTCGAACTCCGCCACCAGCTCCGCCATCACCTCGGCGACCGGCCTGATGCTGTTCATCCGCCCGACGATCTGCCCGACCGGCATCGAGACGGTGTCGGGGTCGTCGCCGCGGTTCATCCGGTTGTGCGCGTCGGCGACGAGGAGGTTCTGGAGCGGCATCGGTAGCGGGGACGGAGCGTCCTCGGCCTCCCAGGCCTCGGTCCACCTGGTCTTGAGCAGCCGGGCCGGCTTGCCGGTGTAGACCCGGGTGCGGACGGTGTCGGACGACCCGGCGCGCAGGAAGGCGTCGCGGATCCCCTTGCCTGCAGAGAGGTCGTACTCCTCGACGGTGAGCCAGATCGAACCGGTCCAGACACCCTGGGCCCCGAGCGCCAGCGACGCGGCCATCTGCCGACCGCTGCCGATCCCGCCGGCGCCGAGCACGGGTACGTCGGGTCCGACCGCATCGACGATCTCGGGAGTCAGCACCATCGAGGCGATCTCACCGGTGTGGCCGCCCGCCTCATAGCCCTGGGCGACGATCACGTCGACGCCGTTCTTCACGTGCGACAGCGCGTGCTTGGCGGCACCGGCCAGGGCGGCGACCTTCACGCCCTTGGCGTGCGCCTGCTCGATGACGTCGACCGGGGGCGAGCCGAGCGCGTTGGCGATCAGCACCGGACGGTGCTCCAACGCGATGTCGACGTGGGAGCGGGCCACCGAGTGCAGCCAGCCGAGGACGCCCTCGCGGCCCTCACCCTCGGGCAGCGGGGGGACGCCGAGCTGCTGGAGGGTCCGCTCGACGAACGTGATGTGTTCCGGGGGGATCATCGCCTTGAGGTCGATGGCCTTGCCCTCGGTGGGGATGTTCATCGGCATCACGACGTCGACGCCATACGGCTTGCCGTCGGTGTTGTCGTCGAGCCAGGTCAGCGTCTGCTCGAGCTCTTCCGGCTCGTTGAACCGGACGCAGCCGAGGACACCCAGGCCGCCTGCCCGGGACACCGCGGCCGCGACGTGCTCGCTGGGGGTGAAGGCGAAGATCGGGTACTCGATCCCGAACGCCTCGCACAGCGGAGTGCGCATCTCAGGTCACCGACGTGGGGTGCTTGGCCGCGACCGCAGCCAAGGCCAGCTCCTTGGCCTTCGGGTACTGCGCCTTGCCGGTCGCGTTGCGCGGGATCTGGTCGACCATCGCCAGGCTCCGGGGCAGCTTGTAGCCGGACAGCTGGGTGCGCAGGAAGGTGCGCAGGTCCTCCAGCTCGAGCGTGGAGTCCTCGCGGAGCTCGATGACGGCGGCGACCGCCTGGCCGAACTTCTCGTCGGGGACGCCGACCACGAGGACGTCGTACACGGCCGGGTGGCCCTTGATCGCCATCTCGACCTCCTCGGGGTAGACCTTCTCTCCCCCGGTGTTCACGCAGTTCGAGCCGCGGCCGAGCATGGTGACCTTGTTGCCCTCCTCGATCCGGGCGAAGTCGCCGGGCACGGAGTAGCGCCGGCCGTCGATGGTCAGGAAGGTCTTCGCCGACTTCTCAGGATCCTTGTAGTAGCCGACCGGGACGGAGCCTCCCCGCCCGAGCCGGCCCACCTGGCCGATGCTCGTCTCGAGGTCGAGGATCCGGTTGTCGTCGTCGATCACGACGCTGGCCGGGCCCAGGCCGACCACCGGCCCGTCGCTGCTGATGTTGTCCTTGTCCTGCATCCCCATGCCCTGGAAGCCGGTCTCGGAGGCACCGATCGAGTCGGTGAAGATGGTGTTCGGGAAGGCCGCCATCCAACGCTCCTTGACGGCGCGGCTGAAGATCGCGGCGCTGCTGGAGACGGCGAACAGGCTGGAGCAGTCGTAACCGTCGCCCGAGCTGACCTTCTCCTCATAGGTCTCGATCAGCGGGCGCGCCATGGCGTCGCCGGTCATGAAGATCAGCTGCACCTTGTCGCGCTCGATGATCTCCCAGGTGCGGACCGCGTCGAACCTCGGCTCCAGGACGGTCAGGTGCCCGGCGAACAGGTGCATCAGCAGGCCGGCCTGCGCGCCGCCGTGCATGAGCGGGCTCAGCGGGAAGGTGACCATGCGGGGGTCGGTGGCCTGCTTCGACTGGTCGTACTCCTCGAGCTGCTCGCCGGTGTAGAAGTCGATGCCGCCGCCGAGGACGCGCCAGAAGTCCTCGTGGCGCCACATGACCCCCTTCGGGAACCCGGTGGTGCCGCCGGTGTAGATGATGTGGAGGTCGTCGCCGCTGCGTTCGGCGAAATCGCGCTCAGCGCTCTGATCGGCCAGCGCCTCGGCCCAGGTCACACCGCCGTACGACGACACGTCGGAGTCGTCGTCGGGCGCGAGGACGTCGGGCATGGCCACGGCGACCCTGAGCTTCTCGTGCTTCGGGAAGCAGGCGGCCACGAGCGGCGCGTAGGGACGCTCGTGGAGCACCGCGACCACGTCGGCGTTGTCGAAGAGGTAGTTGAGCTCATTCTCGACGTAGCGGTAGTTCACGTTGATGTTGACCGCACGGATCTTCACGATCGCCAGGATCGCGACCACGTGCTCGATGCTGTTCTTGGCGTAGATCGCGACGTGGTCGCCCTCCCCCACCCCCTGCGACTGCAGGTAGTGGGCCAACCGGTTGGCGTCGGCCTCCAGCTCGGCGTAGTTGACCACCCGTTCCCCGACCTTCAAGGCAGGGTTCCCAGGCGCGACGTCGACGGCGTGTTCGAAGAGGTCAGCGATGTTGTGAGCCACGGATCCGAGACTAGAACACGTTCTTGTTTTTGGCTAGCATCGGACCCATGACTGTCCCCTCAGACACCTCCGGCACTGCCGACGCCAGCCCGCACGCCCTGGTCGAGCTGATCGGCCACACCCTGGTGGTCACCATGAACCGACCCGAGAAGCGCAACGCTCTGTCGGGGCAGATGCTCGAGATCATGGCCGACGCGTGGGACCGGGTGAACGAGGACGACGAGGTCCGGGTGGCCATCCTCACGGGGGCCGGCGGCGCGTTCTGCGCGGGCGCCGACCTGTCGGCCATGAGCCAGTCGTCACCGTCCGACAAGTTCGAGTCCGGTGAGTTCGACCCGTCGGTGATCAAGTCGCTGCTCAAGGGCTTCCGGCTCACGAAGCCGTTGATCGCAGCCGTGGAAGGTCCTGCGATCGCCGGCGGCACCGAGATCCTGCAGGCGACCGACATCCGCGTCGCCGGTGAGTCCGCCCGGTTCGGCGTCTCGGAGCCACGCTGGGGCCTCTACCCGCTCGGCGGGTCCGCCGTACGCCTCCCCCGGCAGATCCCCTACACCGTCGCCGCCGACCTGCTCCTGACCGGTCGCCACGTCAAGGCGGCCGAGGCGAAGGAGATCGGACTGATCGGACACGTCGTACCCGACGGCGAGGCCCTGGCCAAGGCACATGAGCTGGCCGCGCTGGTCTCCGCCAACGGCCCACTCGCAGTCCGGGCCGTGCTGAAGACGATCCGGGACTCCGAGGGCAAGCACGAGGACGACTGCTGGAAGGACGATGCCGTCGTCGGGGCCGCCGTCTTCGCCTCCAGCGACGCACGGGAGGGCCCGCGCGCGTTCATGGAGAAGCGGACCCCGGAGTTCACCGGCACCTGACCCGTTCGGGAAGGGAGGCCCGGCGCACGACCACGCATCACGCCGACCTGCGCGAAGGCACCTCATCCGTCGGGATCGAGCGAGCGCCTCCAGCGGGTCAGCAGCTCTGCCTCGCGGTCGTCGCTGAGCCCGACAGCGTCCGGCTGGCGGTGCTCGGTGGCCCAGGCCGCCGTGGCGTGGACGGTCTCGGAGAGCGGCCGGTGCCTCAGCCCCGCCGCCTCGGCCCGCGCGGGTGACATCGCGGACTGCCAGTCCGCGACGCCCTCGCTCCACAGCGGAAGGTCCGCACCGGTGACCCCTTGCCCGGTGAGCCACGCCCCGTCCACCCAGGTGAGCTGGGTGCCGTCAGGGGCCATCGCCGCGGTGGCCTCGAGCAGCTCGGACCACGGCAGGGTGGGCCGGACCGCGTTGAACACGCCGGGGATCTGGCCGGTGACGAGACCGAGCTGGAAGTCAGCGAGGTCACGGACGTCGATCACCTGAGCCGGGTGCTCCGGTGCGCCGGGGGCCAGCACCTCCCCTCCGCGGGCCATGCGGCGGACCCACCAGGGATACCTGCCCGTGTAGTCGTCGGGACCCACCACGTAGGTCGGGCGCACGATGGCCAGTCGATCGCCGTAGAGCCCCGTCGCCGCCACCTCGCAGGCCACCTTGAGCGGCCCGTACGTCGTGTCGGTGATCTCGTTGACGTCGTCGCCCGCCACCGGCAACAGGGCGCTGTCCTCGTCACCGCCGGGCCCGGGCGGTTCGGCGTACACCGAGACGCTGGAGACGAGCAGGTGATGCCCCCCGCGATCGCCCAGCGCCGCCGCCAGGGTCTGCACCTGCCGGGGCAGGTAGGCACACAGGTCCACGGTCGCGTCCCACTCGCCGTCGGCCAGCGCCGACAGGTCGTCGTTCCGGTCCCCGAGAAGGTGCCGGGCCGAGGGAAACAGGGTCGTGGGTGACCGGTGCACGAGTGTCACGTCGTGGCCGGCGGTCAGCGCCGCCTCGACGACGTGCCTGCCGACGAACCGGGTGCCGCCGATGACCAGGAGTCGCATCACTCATCCAACCACTCGTCAAGGATGGTGCGGAGGATCCGTGCGGACTTCTCGAACTCGCTCACGTCGTCCAGGCTGTGCCCGCAGCTGGCCAGGCTCTTCCAGAGTGCCCAGCCGCGCCCGCGCGTCCACGTCGAGTCGTCCACCCCGAGACGGCTTCGGAAGGCGTCGCGACCATCGGCGGTCAGATGGGTCCAGGCGATCGCCAGGTCGCAGGCTGGGTCACCGACCCCGCACGTTCCGAAGTCGATGACCGCTGCCAGTTCTCCGGCACCGTCCAGCAGGAGGTTTCCCTCGGCCACGTCGCCGTGGAACCAGCGGTCGATGCCGTCCCAGGGCGCGTCCAGGGCGTCGGCCCACACCCTGCTCGCCAGGCCGACATCGACCCGGCCCGTCAGGTCCTCGAGTGCGTGTCGGGTGGTGTTGTCGAACGTGCGAAGCGTGCCGCCCCGGTACCAGTTGTGGATCCCGGGCTGCGGTCCGTCGGTGGGGTCGAGAGCCTGGATACGGGTAGTCAGAGCTCGGCGCGCCCAGGGCGAGCGGCGTCGGGATCGGGAGCGGCAGGTGCGCGGCAAGCGCCGGCAACCACGTGTGCTCCTTCTCGACCGCCCGGGCGTACTCAGCGGCGCTGGGCAGGCGCACCACCATGTCGCTGCCGAGGTGGAAGGTCCAGTTGTCCCACCCGCCGTGTGCCACCGGCTCGACCGTCAGGTCCGCCCACCGAGGGAACTGGTCCTCGATCAAACGGCGAACCTGGGCGATCCCGAGGCTCATCCTCTCGGGCGCGGGCCCGAGATCCGGTGTGTCGCTCAAGCAGGCCTCCGTGGCTGACGAGTCAGCCAACGGTACGTTCGCCGGTCCAGTACTGCGCCCGCAGCGCCTTCTTGTCCGGCTTGCCCAGCCCGGTGAGGGGCAGGGCGTCGGCCACGATCACCTGCTTGGGCACCTGCACGGCGCCCTTGCGTTCCTTGACCGCGGCCTGGATCTCGGCCGTGAGGGTCGCGATCGACGCCTCGTCGCGCGCCGCCCCCTCCCTGAGTACGACGACCGCCGTCACCGCCTCGCCCCACTTGTCGTCGGGGGTGCCGATCACGCCGACCTGGGCGACGGCAGGGTGCTCGGCGACGACGTCCTCGACCTCACGGGGAAAGACGTTGAAGCCGCCGGTGACGATCATGTCCTTGGTCCGGTCGACGATGAACCAGAAGCCGTCGTCGTCCTCTCGAGCCACGTCGCCGGTGCGCATCCACCCGTCCCGGAAGGTGGCCGCGGTCTCGTCGGGGAGGTTCCAGTAGCCCCCCGCCAGCAGCGGACCCGCCACGCAGATCTCGCCGGGCTCGCCGACCGGTACGCGCTCGCCGTCCTCGCCGAGCAGAGCGGTCCGCAGGAACGCCGACGGACGCCCGCACGAGGAGAGCCGCGCGTCGTCGTGGTCGGCCCTCGGCAGATAGCTGATCACCATCGGCGCCTCGGACTGGCCGTAGTACTGCGCGAAGATCGGCCCGAACCTGTCGATCGCCTCCTTGAGCCGGACCGGGTTGATCGCCGACGCGCCGTAGTAGACGGTCTCGAGGGACGACAGGTCCCGGGTGTGGGAATCGGGATGGTCCATCAGCGCGTAGAGCATCGACGGCACCAGCATCGTGGCCGTGATCTTCTGCTCCTCGATGGTCCGGAGCACCTCGGCGGGGTCGAACCGGGCGAGCACGTAGAGGCAGCCCCCCTTGAGCACGGTCGGCACGAAGAACGCCGCTCCCGCGTGGGACAGGGGGGTGCACATCAGGAATCGTGGGTTCTCGGGCCATTCCCACTCCGAGAGCTGCACCTGGGTCATCGTCGCCATCGCCCGGGCCGTGCCGATCACGCCCTTGGGCTTGCCGGTCGTGCCACCCGTGTAGGCGATCGAGACGATGTGGTCGGGCTCGAGCAGCTTCGCGGCCAGCGGCTCGGCGTCGTACGACGCAGCCTCCGCGACCAGGTCGAGGCCACGCCCGGCGAGCTGCTCGGGCACCGGCCCGATGGTGAGCACCTGCTCGAGCCCGGGGCACTTCTCGAGCAGCGCCAGCGCGCGCTCGACGAACAGCGGGTCGACGATCAGGGTCGTGATCCCGGCGTCGTTGATGACATACGCATGGTCGTCGGCGGAACCCAGCGGGTGCAGCGAGGTGCGCCGGAAGCCCTGGGTCTGCCCGGCGCCCAGGATGAACAGCACCTCGGGCCGGTTCAGGGCGAGGAGCGCGGCGTGCGCGCCGGTGCCGGCGCCGAGCGCCTCGAAGGCCTGCACGTACTGGCTGATCCGCTCGGCCGTCTGGCCGCCGGTGAGCGTCGTGTCGCCGAGGTACATCACGGGCTTGTCCCGGTGCCGCTTCAACGCCGCCACCATCAGGTGACCGTTGTGGGTTCCGGTGCGCAGGGTGTCGCTCATGCGCCCGAGACTAGAACGTGTTCCAGTTCTACGCCAGTGCCCGCTCGTGCTCAGGAGCCGGGCAGGACGTCCCTGACCGCGTCGACCACCTTGGCCAGGACGGGGCGCTTGTCGCCACCACTGGCCCAGGCCGGGTCCTGCGGCAGGGGGCCCATGGGATCGGCGTTCCCGGGCGAGGGCTGGTCCTCCACCAGTGACCGGCGGAACGCCTCGTCCAGCCCCACCAGGGAGTGACCCTCGGGGAGCAGTGCCTGCCGGAAGTCGTCCTCCGCTGCGACCATGTCGTGCTGCAGGCTCTCCACCAGCGCCTCGACCGTGGGCCGGGGGACGTCGGTGAGGCTTCCGACCAGTGTCCCGACGAGCGCCGTCGGCAACAGGGGCACCTCCACCTGCGGACGCTCGAGGCCCGCGTGCGAGGTGTAGGCGTCGAGAAGCTCGCTGTAGGGAAGCCGGTCGGGGCCGCCCACGTCGAAGTGTCGGGACGGGCCGGCGTAGTCGAGCGCGCCGACCAGCGCCTCGAGCACGTCGACCACGGCGATCGGCTGCACCTCGGAGTTCATCCACGTCGGGACCGTGTGCACGGGCATCCGTTCACTGACCTGCCGGATGATCTCGAACGACGTGGAACCGCTGCCCAGGAGCACGGCAGCACGCAGGACGACCAGCGTCGCGGGACTCGCTCCGAGGATCTGCTCCACCTCCCGACGGGACCTGATGTGCTCGGAGAGCTCGCCGTCGGGGACGTCGGGGACCACCCCGGACAGGTAGACGACCCGCGCGACGCCGTGGGCGCGTACGCCGTCCGCGAGGTGGGTGGCCGCCTTGCGGTCGGTCTCGGCGAAGTCGTCACCACCCATGCCGTGGATCAGGTAGTACACCGCGTCCACGCCCTCACAGGCGGCCGCGACCTGGTCGGGGTCGAGCGCGTCCATCACGACGGTCTCGACGCGGTCGCCCCACCACGGCTGCTCGCGGTCGGGACTCGACGTGGTGGTGCGCACGTCGTGGCCGCGCTCGAGGAGCAGGGGCACCAGCCTGCCCCCCACGTAGCCGGTCGCTCCGGTCACCAGGATCGTCACGTCGTCCTCAGCTCTCCCCGGAGGTCTTGGCCCACGGCGGACCAGCGAGCCTACGCGAGCACCTCCGCCACCCTGCGCACCTCCTCGGGCGTCCGCAGGGTCAGCAGCAGCATCGTCACGCCGGCCTCCTCCCAACGCTTCACCCCGGCCCGGACCTCGTCCGCGGTGCCGATGATGGTCACCTCGTCGATCAGCTCGTCGGGGATGAGCGCGGCCGCCTCGTCCTTCTTGCCGGCCAGGTAGAGCTCCTGCACCTCGCCGGCCAGCTCGGCGTACCCCATCCGCTCGAAGACGGCCTTGTGGAAGTTCTGGTCCTTCGCGCCCATCCCGCCCATGTAGAGCGCGAACACCGGGCGGAAGAACTCGTAGATCCCACGCTTCTCCTCCTCGGTGTCCGCGATGTGCACCTGACAGGTGGCGGCGATCTCGAAGGTCTCGCGGGTACGACGGGCACCAGCGCGGGCGAAGCCCTCGTCGAGCCACGCGTTGTACATGTCGGCGACCTTGGGGCTGAAGTAGATGGGCAGCCAGCCGTCGGCGATCTCGGCGGCGAGGGCGACGTTGCGCGGCCCCTCGGCACCCATCCAGATCGGCACGTCGGCGCGGAGCGGGTGCACGATCGGCTTCAGGGGCTTGCCGAGCCCGGACGCGTCGTCCCCGACGTACGGCAGCGGGTAGTGGGGTCCGTCATTGGTGACCTTGTCCTCGCGAGCGAGGACCTTGCGGATGATGTCGATGTACTCGCGGGTGCGGGCCAGCGGCTTCTCGAAGGGCCGCCCGTACCAGCCCTCGACCACCTGCGGGCCGCTCACCCCCAGCCCCAGGATCATCCGTCCGTTGGTCAGGTGGTCCAGCGTCAACGTGTGCATCGCAGCCGACGCCGGGGTGCGGCCGGAGAGCTGCACGATGGCCGTGCCGAGCCGGACGTCGGTGGTGCGGCTCCCCCACCAGGCCAGCGGGGTGAACGCGTCGGAACCCCATGCCTCGGCGGCGAACACCGAGTCGAAGCCGGCCGCCTCGGCGGCGTCGACGAGCTCACCGACCCCGTCGGGGGGCTGGGCGCCCCAGTACCCCAGCTGTAGTCCGAGCTTCATGTGTCTCCCTTGTCAGCGGGCTAGAACATGTTCTAGTTTCGTCCCATGGCTCGAACATTGCAAGCACCGGTGACGGTCAGCTTCGACTACACCCGCTCCACCGGCCCGGTCCTCGGTCGCTTCTTCACAGGGCTCCGGGACCGCATCGTCATCGGCGGACGTACGTCGGACGGCCGGGTCATGGTGCCGCCGCCCGAGTACGACCCGCTGACGCACCAGCCCGTCGACGACTTCGTCGAGGTCGCCGACACGGGCACGGTGACCAGCTGGTCCTGGGTCCCCGAACCAGTTGCCGAGCAGCCCTTCGACCGGCCCTTCGCCTTCGCGCTGGTCACCCTCGACGGCGCCGACACCCCGATCCTGCACGCGGTGGACGTGGCCTCGCCCGACGACATCGAGACCGGCATGCGGGTGCAGGTCCGCTGGGCCGAAGCACGCGTCGGCGCCATCACCGACATCGCCTGTTTTGAGCCCGTCGCCGCACTCGACGAAGTCGAGAACGGCGAATCCGGGCCAGATCGAGCGCGACCGGGGCTGAGGGACGAAGCCCCGACGGAGCTGTCGAGATCCGGTGACACGACCGCAGACCTCGTGACCGGCGTGATCACCCCCGTCAACCTCGACTACCTGTACGCCGCATCGCCCGAGGAGTCCGCGTTCTACCGCGCCCTCGAGGAGGGCCGGATCATCGGCCAGCGCTGCCCGGTGTGCCACAAGGTCTACACGCCCCCGCGCAGCGCCTGCCCGGTCGACGGCGTCGCCACCACGGACGAGGTCCAGCTGGCCGACAAGGGCACCGTGACGACGTTCTGCATCGTCAACGTGCCGTTCCTCGGCCAGAGGATCACGCCGCCCTACGTCTCGGCGTACGTCCTGCTCGACGGCGCTGACATCGCGTTCCTGCACCTCATCCTCGACATCCCGGCCGAGGAGGTCCGGATGGGCATGCGGGTCGAGGCGGTGTGGAAGCCGCGCGAGGAGTGGGGCACCACGATCGAGAACATCAGCCACTTCCGTCCGACGGGCGAACCCGACGCCGAGTACGACACCTACCGGCAGCACCTGTGATCTCGACAAGCTCGATCAACGGAGAATGGACATGAGAGACGTCGCCGTCGTCGGGTTCGCCCAGCGACAGATGAAGGAGTTCGACGGGTCGCCCACGTGCGTGGAGCTGCTCGTCCCGATCTTCGCCGAGCTCTACGAGCAGACCGGCTTCACCCGCAAGGACATCGGCTTCTGGTGCTCAGGGTCCTCGGACTACCTCGCCGGCCGGTCCTTCTCGTTCGTGTCCGCCGTGGACGCGATCGGCGTGATCCCCCCGGTCAACGAGTCGCACGTCGAGATGGATGCGGCCTGGGCGCTCTACGAGGCCTGGATCAAGATCCAGACGGGCGAGGTCGACACCGCCCTCGTCTACGGCTTCGGCAAGAGCTCCGCCAGCGTCCTGCGGCGCACCCTGGCCCTCCAGCTCGACCCGTACACGATGACGCCGCTGTGGCCGGACACCGTCTCCCTCGCCGGACTGCAGGCCCGGGCCGGCATCGACCGGGGACTCTGGGACGCGCGTTCGATGGCCGAGGTCGCCCACCGCTCCCTCACCGATGCAGAGGAGAACGAGTACGCCGTCCGCAAGGGCGGTTCGTCCGTCGACGAGCTCCTCGCCCGACCGGTGTACGCCGACCCGTTGCGCAAGCACGACTGCGCACCGGTCAGCGACGGCGCGGCCGCGATCGTGCTGGCGGCAGGTGATCGGGCCTTCGACGCCGTCGATCGCCCGGCCTGGATCTCGGGCTTCTCCCACTTCGTCGATGCGCTGCAGCTGGGCGGGCGCGACCTGACCCGGGCACCCTCGGCGGGACGGGCGGCAGCTTCGGCCGGCACCGCCGGGGTGGAGGTGGCCGAGCTGCATGCCCCCTTCTCGTCCCAGGAGCTGATCCTGCGCAACGAGCTCGCCCTCGGCGACGACGTCCGGATCAACCCTTCGGGAGGTGCGCTCGCGGCGAACCCGATGTTCACCGGGGGTCTCAACCGGATCGGCGAGGCAGCCAAGCGGATCTGGGACGGGTCGTCCTCGAAGGTGCTGGGCCACGCGACCAGCGGGCCGGCCCTGCAGCAGAACCTCGTGTGCGTGATGGGTGCCTCGACCGGCTCGACAACCGGAGGGGTCCGATGAGCAAGATGCCAGCCGCAGTGATCGGTGTGGGCCAGACCCACCACCGGGCGAAGCGCGAGGACGTCTCCATCGCGGGGCTGTGCCGGGAGGCGATGGACCGCGCCCTCGCCGACGCGGGCCTGACCTTCGACGAGATCGACGCCGTGGTCGTCGGCAAGGCCCCGGACCTGTTCGAGGGCGTGATGATGCCCGAGCTCTACCTGGCCGAGGCCCTCGGCGCAGCGGGCAAGCCGTTGCTCCGCGTGCACACCGCCGGCTCCGTCGGCGGTTCGACGGCGATCGTCGCCGCGTCGCTGGTGCAGGCCGGCGTCCACCGCCGGGTGCTCACGGTGGCCTTCGAGAAGCAGTCGGAGTCCAACGCGATGTGGGCGCTGTCGGTGCCGGTGCCCTTCAACATGCCGGTGCACGCCGGCGCCGGCGGCTACTTCGCGCCTCACGTCCGCTCCTACATCCGGCGCTCCGGTGCACCCACCCACATCGGCGCGATCGTGGCGGCCAAGGACCGGCAGAACGCGCTGAAGAACCCCTATGCCCACCTGCGGAACCCGGACACCACCGTCGAGTCGGTGCTGGCGTCGCAGATGCTGTGGGACCCGATCCGCTACGACGAGACCTGCCCGTCCTCGGACGGCGCCTGCGCCCTGGTGATCGCTGACGAGGAGACCGCGCGCCGGGCGGAGTCCCCCGCCTGGATCCACGGCACCGTGATGCGGTCCGAGGCCACCTCGGCCGCCGAGCGCGACCAGGTCAACCCGCAGGCAGGACGTGACGCCGCGGCCGCGCTCTGGAGGCAGGCCGGCATCACCAGCCCGATCGACGAGATCGACATGGCCGAGATCTACGTGCCGTTCTCCTGGTTCGAGCCGATGTGGCTGGAGAACCTGGGCTTCACCGCGGAGGGCGAGGGCTGGAAGCTCACCGAGTCGGGCGGCACCGCCCTCGACGGGGTGCTGCCGGTCAACTGCTCGGGCGGGGTGCTGTCCTCCAACCCGATCGGCGCCTCCGGCATGCTCCGCTTCGCCGAGGCCGCGCTGCAGGTCCGCGGCCAGGCCGGCGAGCACCAGGTCGAGGGCGTCCGGCGCGCTCTGGGCCATGCGTACGGCGGCGGGTCGCAGTTCTTCGCCATGTGGGTGGTGGGCGCCGAACCGCCCAGCAACTGAGCGACGAGGGGCCGTACCCTCGATCGGGTGATCGAGTACCGCACCCCCGCCGAGATCGAGGAGATGCGTCCCGCCGGACGCTTCGTCGCCGACGTCATCACCGCCCTGTCCGCGAAGGCGGACGTGGGCGTCAACCTCCTCGAGCTCGACGAGCTGGCGCACCAGATGATCCGCGAAGCGGGCGCCGAGTCCTGCTACATCGACTACCACCCCTCCTTCGGGGCGTCACCCTTCGGCAAGGTGCTGTGCACGTCGGTGAACGACGCCGTGCTGCACGGGCTCCCCCACGACTACACGCTCCAGGACGGCGACCTGCTCAGCGTCGACTTCGCGGCCAGTCTGCACGGCTGGGTGTCCGACTCGGCGTACAGCCTCGTGGTCGGGACCCCGCGTCCGGAGGACCTGGCGCTGATCGACCTCACCCGTCAGGCCCTGGATGCCGGCATCGAGGCGGCCCGCGTCGGCAACCAGCTGGGCGACATCTCCCACGCGATCGGCAGCGTCGCGCGCGCGGCGGGCCTGCCGGTCAACCTGCGCTTCGGTGGCCACGGCGTCGGCCGGACCATGCACGGGGAGCCGCACCTGCCCAACGACGGCCGCCCGCACCGCGGCCTCAAGCTGAAGCGCGGCCTGGTGATCGCGATCGAGCCGTGGTTCGTGCACACGACAGACGAGATCGACACCGACCCGGACGGGTGGACGTTGCGCAGCGTCGACGGGTCCCGGGGTGCGCACAGCGAGCACACCGTCGCGATCACCGACGACGGCCCGCTCGTGCTGACCGCGCGGGGCTGACCCGCACGGACCTGGTCAGGCGTACTTGACCTGCAGGTCCTTGATGCCGTTGATCCAGGAGTGACGCAGCCTGCGCGGCTCCTCGAGCTTGGTGATGTCGGGCGCACCGTCGGCCAGGGCGGTGAACATCAGCCGCACCTGCTGACGCGCCAGGTTGGCGCCGATGCAGTAGTGCGCCCCGTGGCCGCCGAAGGCGACGTGGGGATTGGGGTTGCGGGTGATGTCGAAGGTGAAGGGGTCCTCGAAGACGTCTTCGTCGTAGTTGGCACTGGCGTAGAAGAGCCCCACCCGCTGGCCCTGGCGCACCTGCACACCACCGACCTCGACGTCCTCGAGCGCAGTGCGCTGGAAGACGCTGACCGGCGTGGCCCAGCGGATGACCTCGTCGACCATCGTCTCCGGACGCTCCCTCTTCCACAGCTCCCACTGGTCGGGATGGTCGAGGAAGGCGTTCATCCCGAGACTGATGGAGTTGCGGGTCGTCTCGTTGCCGGCGACGGTGAGCAGGATGACGAAGTAGCCGAACTCGTCGTCGGTCAGACCACGACCGTCCTTGTCGGCGTGGACCAGCTTGGTGACCAGGTCGTCACGCGGGTTGGCCTTGCGATCGGCGGCCATCGCCATCGAGTAGCCGAGGATCTCGGCTGCGGCGACGTCGGGGTCACCCTCGATGTCGGGGTCGTCGGACGCGAGCATCTGGTTGGACCAGTCGAACAGCTTGCGCCGGTCCTCCTGGGGGACACCGATCAGATCGGCGATCGCCTGCAGCGGCAGCTCGGCGGCCAGCTCCTCCACGAAGTTGCCCGACTCGCGGGTGACCGCATCCGCGACGATCTGGGTGGCCCGCCGGCTCATGATCTCCTCCAGCGCCGAGATGGAGCGGGGCGTGAACGCCCGGGAGATGATGTGCCGGGTGGCGGTGTGCTCGGGGGCGTCCTGGTTGACCAGGATCACGCGCTGGAGCTCGACCAGGTCTCGTGTCATCCCGGTGGAGAACCGGACGATGGCGCCGTTCTCGTGGCTGGAGAAGACCTTGCTGTTCTTGGAGACCGCCGACAGGTCGGCGTGCTTGCTCACCGCGAAGTAGCCGCTGCCCGACTCCTCGGACATGCCGTCGAAGCTGCCCGGGGCCTGCTCGACCCAGTGCACGGGCGACGCCCGGCGCAGAGCCAGGAACTCCTCGTGCGGGATCGCCTTCTCGTTGGTGAACGGGTCGGTGAAGTCGAACCCGTCCGGGATGACGGTGGTGTCTCGGTCAACTGCGGTCACGGTGCCGGCCTCTCGAATCTGGAACACGTTCTAGTGGCGATCGTGACATACTCCCGGTTTGTTCGGAAGGGCTCCCCGCCGATTCCGGGCCAGATTTTGCGCAGCCCGCTTGCCCGGAATAAGAACGTGTTCTAGTTTCTAGGCATGGGTAACCCGGTCATCGTCGACGCCGTCCGCACTCCCCTCGGCAAGCGCCGCGGCTGGCTGGCGGGGGTCCATCCGGCCGACCTGCTCGGCCACACCCTCACCCAGCTCCTCGAGCACGCCGGCGTCGACTCGGACGAGGTCGACCAGGTGATCGGTGGCTGCGTCACGCAGGCCGGGGAGCAGTCCAACGACATGGTCCGCCGATCCTGGCTCCACGCCGGGCTCGCGCAGCGGACCGGGGCCACGACCATCGACGCACAGTGCGGCTCCGGCCAGCAGTCGGCCCA
Source organism: uncultured Actinomycetota bacterium (assembly GCA_963834235.1). Classification (GTDB taxonomy): domain Bacteria; phylum Actinomycetota; class Actinomycetes; order Propionibacteriales; family Nocardioidaceae; genus Nocardioides. The sequence continues at coordinate 1,084,418 of CAWIAS010000003.1, read as the reverse complement.
CCTCGTGCACGACCTGATCGCCGCCGGATCGATCGACGTCGGCATCGCCTGCGGCATCGAGTCGATGAGCCGCATCCCCCTGGGCGGCAACGTCCCTCCGGGGCTGGGATCACCCCGCCCGGACGGATGGACCATCGACATGCCGGACCAGTTCGGGGGCGCCGACCGGATCGCGCGCCACCGCGGCCTGACCCGTGAGGACCTCGACGCCTTCGGCCTGGCGTCGCAGCAGAAGGCACGGGTCGCTGTGGACGAGGGCCGCTTCAAGCGCGAGAGCATCGCCGTCGAGGCCCCCGTCCTCGGTGACGACGGGTCGCACACCGGGGAGACCCGGGTCGTCGAGACCGATCAGGGACTCCGGGACACGACCCTCGAGGGGCTCGCCGGCCTCAAGCCCGTGCTCGAGGACGGCCTCCACACGGCCGGCACGTCGTCGCAGATCTCCGACGGCGCGTCCGCGGTGCTGATCATGGACGAGGGCAGGGCTCGCGACCTCGGGCTCACCCCTCGCGCCCGGATCGCCTCCCACTGCCTGGTCGGCTCCGACCCCTACTACCACCTCGACGGACCCGTGGACGCCACCCATCGGCTGCTCCAGCGCACCGGCCGCAGCATCGGCGACTTCGACCTGTTCGAGGTCAACGAGGCCTTCGCCGCCGTCGTGCTCTCGTGGGCCCAGGTGCACGGCGTGGACCTCGACCTGGTCAACGTCAATGGCGGCGCGATCGCGCTCGGCCACCCCGTGGGGTCGACGGGCACGCGGCTGATAGCCACGGCCCTGCACGAGCTGGAGCGGCGCGACGCGGGCTCCGCGCTGATCTCCATGTGCGCCGGTGGGGCGATGGCGACCGGCACGATCCTCGAACGGATCTGAGCATCCTCGTCCGGGACACCCCCCGGGCCCCGTAGCCCAAATCCCCGATCCACCCTCACTCGGGTGAGAGCCTGCAGGTCTCCACCTCTTGGCCCAGATCGGGGAGTTCACCGTGCCCAGGTTCCACCGACGCCGACCGGCCGTCGCCGCCGCCGTCCTCGCTCTGGCCGTCACCGGCGCTCTGTCGTCGGGCGTGACGTCAGCCGCTGTGCCCGTCGCGGCGACCGCCACCACGTCGGCTCTCGTCGGTGTGAACGCCCTGGTCGACCTCGACCCGGCCACCGGTACGCCGCGGATGGTCGCCCGCCTCGACGGCTTCCTGACCGCACCGAGCACGAAGCCGCCGCGCGACGTGGTCCTGGACTACGTGACCGCCAACCTCGCCGCCTTCGGACTGGAGCCGCGTGATCTCTCCACGCTGACCGCGCGCCCGACGTACGTCGACGTCGCGGGCATCCGGCACCTCGCCTGGACGCAGACCATCGACGGTCTCGACGTCTACGGGCACGGGCTCCAGGCTGCCGTCACGTCGTCCGGCCGACTGCTCACCGTCAGCGGATCGCCGATGCCCAGCCGCTTGGTCACGCGCGCCACCGGGGGCGTGATCACCAGCCCCGCCCAGGCCATCCGCGCGGCCCGCCGGGACCTCGGCGAGCAGGTGAAGGCACCGGGCCCGCGCGACGTCGCGGTCGAGCGGCTCTACGTCTCCGACGGCACGACTCACCGGGCCTGGCAGACGATCACGATGTCCGCCCAGAACCCCGCCCTGACCGTGCTCGACGCCAGGACCGGCGAGGTGCTGCACCGGCGCTCCCTCGCCGCGAGCGAGACCGCGCCCGAGAACCCCCGGGCCGCCGGCAGCCGCGGGATCGCCTACCGGTTCTTCCCCGGCTCCGCCAAGGGCGGCCGACAGCTGGCCGTGAACTTCACCAGCCGGGGCTGGCTCGACGCCGCGGCGACGACCCTCGACGGCAACAACACCCACGCCTGGTCCGACGTCAACGACGACGACCTCGCGGACGGCGCCGAGGAGGTCGGGCCGGTCACGGGAGCGGCCTGGTCGCACCAGCTCCGCCCGTTCCGTCTCGGGTGGGCCTCGGTGTGCGGCAACCCGTCGCCCTGTTCCTGGAACCCTCACAAGCCCTATTCGTGGAAGAAGAACCGCAAGCAGAACGCGACCCAGGCCTTCTTCTTCGTCAACAACTTCCACGACCACCTGCTGGCGGACCCGATCGGCTTCACCGAGGCAGCCGGCAACTTCCAGGTCGTCAACGCCACCGGCCAGGGTCTCGGCGGCGACGCCGTGCAGACCCAGACCAGCGACGGTGCCGACTCCGGCAACGGTCTTCCCGACGGCAACCACATCGACGGGTCCGACATGGCCACCCCGCCCGACGGCCAGGCCCCGACCCTGCAGCTGCACCTGCAGCACCAGCCCGGCACCACCTACCCCGGCGGTGACCCCTACTCCCCGACCAACACCGGCGACCAGGCCGACACCGTCTACCACGAGTACGCGCACGGCCTCTCCAACCGGTTGGTCGTCGACGCCCACGGCAACTCCACCCTCGGCGGCGTCCAGGCCGGCGCCATGGGCGAGGGCTGGAGTGACTGGTACGCCATGGACTACCTGGTGGCCGAGGGCCTGCAGAAGGACCTGCCCGACGTCGCCGACGTCAAGCTCTTCGTGCACTCCGGCGCCGGTGCCGACATCGACCGGACCTCGCCGATCGACTGCAAGAGGAAGTCCACGGCATCGCTCTGCGACGGCGGCCTCTCCGGCCACCGCGGTGGCTACTCGTACGCCGACTACGGCGATGTCGTCGGTCAACCCGAGGTCCACGGCGACGGCGAGATCTGGGGCCAGACGCTGTGGGACCTGCGGGACGCCCTGGGGTCGACCATCAGCCGTTCGCTGATCACCCGGGCGATGGAGCTCGCGCCGGCCAACCCGTCGTTCCTCGACATGCGCAACGCGATCCTGGTCGCCGACACCGCCGTCCTCGACGGCGCCAACCGGTCCACGATCTGGTCGGTGTTCGCCAAACGGGGCATGGGCTTCTTCGCCGGTTCACTGGGCGGTGACGACTCCGTGCCCGGCCAGGACGGCCACGTCCCACCGGCCGGCAGCAAGCAGGGCGTCGTCTCCGGGGTGGTCACCGACGCCGACACCGGTCTGCCGCTCGCCGGCCTCCCGGTGACCGTCGCCTTCCAGGGCGGTGCCGGGCAGGCGAACCCGACCGACGTCACCGACTCCGCCGGGCGCTACGCGATCGGTCCGCTGCCGACCGGCACGTACCGCAAGCTCGTCGTGGGCGGATCGGGCTACGACCCCGTCACGTCCCGGGTGAAGGTGGTCGCGACCGGCACCAGCCTCGACCTCGCCGTGACCCGCAACTGGGCGGCGTCGAGCGGAGGCGCGATGGTCGCGGACTTCACGGGACCCGACGAGTCTCCCCGGTGCGGGCCGGCCGGTGCCCTCGACGGCAGCCTGGCCTCCGGCTGGAGCAGCACCACCGGTGACGACGCGGGCACCCCCGCCGACGTGTTCGTGCCGAAGTACCTCACCGTCGACCTGACCCGTCCGGTCGACGTCACCGGCTTCGGGGTGGATCCGGCGGCCGCCTGCGGCAACGGTCCGAGCGCCTCCACGGCCGGCTACCGGATCGAGACCTCGACCGACGGCACCACCTGGGCCGTCGCCGCCGAGGGCACGTTCGCTGCCGCAGACCGCGGCGTGCGCAACGAGGTGCTCCCGGCGGCCACCCTCGTCGACGTGCGATACGTCCGGTTCACGATGCTGTCGAACCAGACCCCCGACTTCGCCCGGACCTGCCCCGACGGCCCCTACTCGGGCTGCCGGCGCACGGACCTCTCCGAGCTCGCGGTCTACGGCTCCGGCTAGGTCCGCAGGGTCAGAGGTAGGGCCGCAGTGCGTCCACGGACTCCGTCGGCACCGTGACCGCGATCCCTTCGCCGACGGCACGCAGCGTCCAGGCATCGCCGTCGCGGACGAGGGTGGCCATCACCAGCCCGGTCTCGGACACCCCGAGCGAGAGCGTGAACCGCGCGAGCTCGACGTCGTGATCGTCCACCAGCCGGCAGTAGGCCTTGCTGATCCACTCCAGGGTGTGGCCCTGGTAGCTGCTCACCAGGAGGACGATCCGGTCGACCTTCTCGTAGACCCGGCCCAGGTCGACGGTGATCACCTCGTCGTCGCCGTCGCCCTTGCCGGTGAGGTTGTCCCCGAGGTGCACCACGGAGCCGTCCCGCGTCTGCAGGTTGTTGTAGAACGCGAGGTCGAAGAGCTGGCCATCGGCGAACTGGACCGCCGAGGCGTCCAGGTCCACGTCTGGCGCGCCGCTGCCGATGAAGCCCGCCGTGGGGATCTTGGCCCAGCCGACACCGAGCTGCAACCGGGTCAGCCGTTGCCCGTCCTCGGCCGCGAGCGGCAGCTCCTGGCCCGGGTTCAGCTCGATCAAGGCGGCACTCCTCAGGTTCCGTAGACGGGCTCCGGTGGCGCGCCCTGTGCGATCAGCGTACGGAGCGCATCCCCGACTTCAAGGCTCTCCCAGCGTCGGCCTGCGTCGTGCTTCGGACCGTGGGCCCAGCCCTGCTCGACGCAGAGCTGCCCGCCCTCGATCTCGATCACCCGTCCGGTGACGTCCCCGGACTCCACCGAGGCCAGCCACGCCACGACCGGTGAGTTGTTGGCGGGGTCCATCGCGTCGAAGGCTGCCTCGCTGCTGGCCATCATCTCCGGGAAGGCCCCTTCGGTCATCCGGGTCCGGGCGACCGGAGCGATCGCGTTCACGGTCACGCCGTACCGGCCGAGCTCCTGCGCAGCGACCAGTGTCATCGCGGCGATGCCGGCCTTGGCGGCGGAGTAGGTGGTCTGTCCGATCGAGCCCTGGAGCCCGGCGCCGGAGGAGGTGTTGATGACTCGTGCGTCGCGCTGGCGGCCCTGCTTGGACTCCGTGCGCCAGTAGGCGCCGGCGTGTCGCAGGGGTGCGAAGTGCCCCTTGAGGTGCACCCGGATGACGGCGTCCCATTCCTCCTCGGAGGTGTTCACCAGCATCCGGTCCCGCACGAAGCCGGCGTTGTTGACCAGGATGTCGAGCCCGCCGAAGGTGTCGATCGCCTGTCGCACCATGGCCTCGGCCGCCTCGAAGTCGGCGACGTCCGCGCCGTTCGCCACGGCGTCCCCGCCCAGCTCGCGGATCCGGGCAACGACCTCGTGGGCCGGGCCGTCCGAGGCACCCTGGCCGTCGAGACTGGCCCCGAGGTCGTTCACGACGACCTTCGCGCCGTTGCGGGCCAGCTCGAGTGCGTGCTCGCGACCGATGCCGCGACCGGCCCCCGTGACGATCGCGACGCGACCTTCCAGCAGCGTGCTCACGCGTTCTCCTCATCGTCGGTCGGGTGGGTCGCCACGGCCTGCAGGAAGACCGGTGGCTCCCCACCTCCGTGGCATTCGATCGTGGCGCCGGAGACGTACGACGCGAGGTCGCTCGCCAGGAACGCCACCACGTGGCCGATCTCCTCCGGCTCGGCCATCCGGCCGAGCGGGATCGTGCGCTCGATGGCGGCGACGGTGTCGTCTCCCCCGTAGTGGTCGTCGGTGTCGTCGGTCCGACACAGGCCGACGTCGATCGCGTTGAGCCGCACCCGCGGTGCCCACTCGACGGCCAGCGACCGGGTCAGCGAGTCCAGGCCGGCCTTCGCTGCGCCGTACGCCGCCGTGCCGGGTGAGGGGCGCAGGGCGCTGACCGAGGAGATGTTGACGATCGCTCCGCCGGCGTCCTGCTCCTGCATCACCGCGTTGGCGGCCTGGGCGACCAGGAGCGGGGCGAGCAGGTTGAGCTCGACGATCTTCGCGTGGAACCGGGGTGAGGCGTCGGCCGCGTCGGCGTACGGCGCACCACCCGCGTTGTTGACGAGCACGTCGAGGCGGCCGTGGTCGGCCACGATCCGCTGCACCAGTGCGGCCACCGCGTCCGGGTCGCGCACGTCGCAGGCGTGGTGCTCCCCCGGCGCCTCGGTGCGCGAGCAGGTGACGACGGTGGCGCCGGCGGCGCGCAGCACGTCGGCGATGCCGAGCCCGATGCCGCGGCTGCCCCCGGTGACGAGGGCGACCCGGTCGGTGAGGTCCACGGTGAGTGTCACGACTGCTAGGCTACCAAGCAAATGTTTGGTTTGTGAGAGGTGGCAGGCATGGGGATCTCGTCCGAGCTCCGTCCCGACGGCATCCGGGTCGTCACGATGGAGCATCCGCCGGTCAACGCGCTCACCGTCCAGGGCTGGTACGACGTCGCCGCCGCCCTCGACGACGCCAGCCGCGACCAGGCCACCCATGTCGTGGTGCTGCGCGCCGAAGGCCGCGGCTTCAACGCCGGCGTCGACCTCAAGGAGATGCAGCACACCACCGGGTTCGATGCCCTGCTGGGCGCCAACAAGGGCTGCTACGCCGCCTTCAAGGCGGTCTATGAGTGCGCGGTGCCGGTCGTCGCGGCCGTCAACGGCTTCTGCCTCGGCGGTGGCGTGGGCCTGGTCGGCAACGCCGACTGCATCGTGGCCAGCGACGACGCGTACTTCGGGGTGCCCGAGGTCGACCGCGGCGCGCTGGGCGCCGCCACCCACCTGGCCCGGCTGGTCCCTCCACACCTGATGCGCACCCTCTACTTCACCGGCCGCACCATCAAGGCCGCCGACCTGGTCCAGCACGGCTCCGTGCTCGAGGTCGTGCCCCGCGACCGGCTGGACGACGCCGCCCTGGCGGTGGCCGGCGAGATCTCCGCCAAGGACACCCGGGTGATCCGGGCGGCCAAGGAGGCGCTCAACGGCATCGACCCCGTGGACGTCAACAAGAGCTACCGCTTCGAGCAGGGCTTCACCTACGAGCTGAACCTGTCCGGGGTCGCCGACGAGCTCCGGGATGAGTTCGCCGGGACGGACAAGGGATCTCGACAGGCTCGATCGACGGAGGATGCGTGAGCAAGAGCCCCCGTGACAAGCGGATGAGCATCGACGAGGTCGTCGGCCACCTGACGGACGGCATGACGATCGGGATCGGCGGCTGGGGCCCGCGGCGCAAGCCGATGGCGCTGGTCCGCGCCCTCTACCGCTCCGACCTGCAGGACCTCACGATCGTGAGCTGGGGCGGGGCCGACGTCGGTCTGCTGCTCCGGGCCGGCAAGGTCCGCAAGCTCGTCTACGCGTTCGTCTCCCTGGACTCGATCCCGCTCGAGCCGAACTTCCAGCGGGCGCGCCAGGCGGGCACCGTCCCCGAGGTCGTCGAGCTCGACGAAGGCATGTTCCAGACCGGGCTGCGCGCGGCGGCCCAACGACTGCCCTTCCTGCCGATGCGGGCCGGCCTCGGGTCCGACGTCCTGGTCAACAACCCCGGGATCCGCACCGTCACCAGCCCGTACGACGAGGGTCACGGACACGAGGAACTGGTCGCGGTGCCGGCGCTCCGGCTCGACGTCGCCCTGATCCACCTGAACCGCGCCGACCGGCACGGCAACGCGACGTACCTCGGTCCCGACCCGTACTTCGACGACCTCTTCGCCATGGCTGCGGACCACGCATTCGTCAGCTGCGAGCAGGTCGTCGACACCGCCGGCCTGACCGTCGACACCCCGGTCCAGCGGCTCCTGGTCAGCCGGATGATGGTGGACGGCGTCGTCGAGACACCCAACGGCGCCCACTTCACGACCTGCACCCCCGACTACGAGCGGGACGAGAAGTTCCAGAAGGCGTACGCCGCCGCGGCTGCGGGCAGTGACGAGGACTGGCAGACGTTCCACGACCGTTTCCTGGCCGGCGACGAGGACAGCTACCAGGCTGCGGTGCGGGCCTTCGGGGAGGACCAGTGAGCGACCACACCCGCGCGGACGTCTGCGCTGCCGCCATCGCCGATGCGTTCCGGGACGACGGCGAGATCTTCGCCAGCCCGATGGGGCTGCTGCCGATGCTCGGGGTCCGGCTGGCCAAGCTGACGAGCAACCCCGACCTGGTGATCTCCGACGGGGAGTCACTCTTCCTGGCCGGGGTGCCGCCGCTCTTCGCGAAGGCCGACGTGGTCGAGGGATGGATCCCCTTCCGCAAGGTCTTCGACGTCGTCGCCCACGGCAAACGGCACGTGATGATGGGCGCCACCCAGGTCGATCGGCACGGCAACCAGAACATCTCGGCGATCGGTGACTTCGACCGGCCGAAGCGCCAGCTCCTCGGTTCTCGCGGCGCCCCGGGCAACACCGTCAACAACCGGACGTCGTACTGGGTGCCGAAGCACTCCCCGCGGGTCTTCGTCGAGCAGGTCGACGTCGTGTGCGGGGTCGGACCGCAGCGAGCGAAGGGCGCCGGCCCTGCCGCTGCCCGGTTCAACGACATCCACCGGGTGGTCACCAACCTCGCGGTCCTCGACGTCCGCGGACCCGATGACACGCTGCGCCTGCTCTCGGTCCACCCAGGCGTCACCGTCGACGAGGTGCGCGAGGCCACGGGCTTCGAGCTGGACGTGCCGGACGAGCTCCCGACGACCCGCGAGCCGACCACCGAGGAGCTGATCCTGATCCGCGAGGTGCTCGACCCGAAGTCGATGCGTCACCGCGAGGTCCCCGAGCCCGAGGCGGCACCGTCGTGATCGAGCAGCTGCTGCGCACTCCCCTGACCGAGCTCACCGGTGTCCGCCACCCCGTCGTCCAGACCGGCATGGGCTGGGTCTCGGGGCCGCGCCTCGTCACCGGCACGGCCAACGCCGGGGGCCTCGGCATCCTGGCCAGCGCCACGATGACGTACGACGAGCTCGAGCACGCGATCCTCGAGGTCAAGAGCCGGACCGACCGCCCGTTCGGCGTGAACCTGCGTGCGGACGCGGGCGACGCGTCCGATCGGTGCGACCTGCTGATCAAGCACGGCGTCAGGGTCGCGTCGTTCGCGCTCGCCCCGAAGCCCGACCTGATCGCGAAGCTCAAGGACGCCGGCATCGTGGTGATCCCGTCCGTCGGGGCCGCCCGGCACGCCGAGAAGGTCGCCGGGTGGGGCGCCGACGCCGTGATGATCCAGGGCGGTGAGGGCGGCGGGCACACCGGCAACGTCCCCACGACCCTGCTGCTCCCGACGGTGCTCGACGCCGTCGACATCCCGGTGATCGCCGCTGGCGGGTTCTTCGACGGCCGGGGACTCGCGGCCGCGCTCTCGTACGGCGCTGCCGGGGTCGGCATGGGCACCCGTTTTCTGCTCACCCGCGACAGCGCGGTCCCGGAGGCGGTCAAGCAGCTGTACCTCTCGCACGGGCTCGACGGCACCGTCGTCACCGACAAGGTCGACGGCATGCCGCACCGGATGCTGCGCACCGGGCTCGTCGAGGAGCTGCAGGAGTCGTCCCGGGTCAAGCGGCTCGGCCCGACCGCGCGCCGAACCCTGGAGTTCAAGAAGCAGAGCGGCATGTCGTGGGCGCAGCTGGCCAGCGACGGCCGGGCGATGCGCAAGGCCCAGGGTCGCACCGTCGCGCAGACAGCCCTCGCGGCGAACACCCCGATGATGCTCAAGGCCGGCCTGGTCGAGGGCGACACGGGTGCGGGAGTGCTGGCGTCGGGTCAGGTGGTCGGCGTGATCGACGACCTGCCGTCCTGCGAGGAGCTGGTCGACCGGATCGTCAGCCAAGCGGTGCGCCGAGCTGCGCCGGGGATCGTCGTACGTCGTCTGATACCAAAGTGGTATCTTGTTGGCATGGCCATGACCCTCCGCCTGACTGACGACGAGACCCTCGCCCTGCGTGCCCGCGCGGAGGCAGAGCAGCGATCGATGCAGGATGTCGCTCGCCGCGCGATCACCGAGTACCTCCAGCGGAACTCCAGGCGCACCCTCATCGACAGCGTGCTGGACAGCGAGCTCACCCGCTACGACGAGGCCCTGGAACGTCTCGGTCAGTGATCTTCCTCGACCTCTCGGACCTGCTGCACATCGCGGAGCGCACGCTCGGTGCGCCACCGGAGGTTCGTGACCACGGCCTCCTGGAATCGGCGGCCATGCGCCCCCAGACCTCGGTGTTCGGTGAGGACGCCTACCCGGATCTGGAGACCAAAGCCGCTGCCCTCCTGCACTCGGTCGCCTGCAACCACGCCCTTGTGGATGGCAACAAGCGGCTGGCGCTGGCGGCGACGCTCGCATTCCTGGGTGTCAATGGCCGGCGACTGACGCTCAGCAACGACGAGGCCTACGACCTCGTCATCGCGGTGGCCTCCGGCGAGCTGACCGAGGTCAGCGACATCGCCGCCGTCCTGCGCGGGGGTACGAGCGACTGGTGATCAGAGCCGGCGCTGGAACTGCAGCGAGCGGCCCATGATCCGGTAGCCGAGCAGCTCGTTGATGCCGACCATGTGGTCGTTGGACTCGGCGTTCCAGGTGTCGATGGACTCCAGCTGGGGTTCCGTCTCGGCGAGCCACAGCATCATGTCGGCCTTGAGCAGCGCGCCGAGCCGGTGGCCACGGTGGTCACGCGCCACCGCGGTGTCGTGCTGCTCGCCGAGGGCCGGTCGTTCGGTGTCCACCGCGACGACGGTGTGCCCGCCGAGCTCGCCGGTCTTCCGGTGCCGGGCCAGGATCCGGTAGAGCCGGATACCGCTGGCCTCCTGCGCCTGCTCGTAGGCGCGGATCCGCTCGGGCGAGTAGGCCTCGTCCTCGAGCTCCAGGTCGTCGAGCGGCGCGTCGTTGATGGCCGCACTCACCTGGGAGAGCCGGTCGAGCAGGTCGTCCGGGCTGAGACCCTGGATCCGGACCAGCTCGTAGTCACCCGCCCGCTGCGCCGCCTCGTCACGGACCCGTTCTGCCAGGCCGGGCTCCAGCTCCGCGAGGTGCTGGCGACGGTTGATCGCCTGCGACTTCTTCGCGAACCCGGTCGCGGCGGCGAAGCCGGTGCTCTGCTCCGACTCCCACCCGTTGGTGCCGATCAGGGTCCGGTTCATCTCGCGGCACACGTCGTACGCCGCCTCCAGCAGCGCGGTGCCGAGGCCACGGCGCCGGTGGGCCGGGTGGACGTCGACCCCGAGCCAGGCCAGGTCGAGGTTGTCGTACTCGCTGGTGGCGACCTCGAGCCCACCGACGGCCTCACCCCCGACCTCGGCCAGGAAGTAACGCGACACCTCGCCGTCCCATCCGTGGCGCATCTGCATCTCGAGTCGGTACGGCGTCTCGAGGTGCCGCCAGGGCGAGTCGGCATCGCGGGCGGCGTTCCACGCTTCGACGAAGGACCGGACCGCGAGGCCGTCCTCGGGTCCGAACTCGCGCAGCTTCATGGTCCGAGGATGGACGGCTTCACGTGGACGCGCCAGTGGTTATCCTTCCGTGTCGTGACCACCCTCGGCCGCCAGACGCTCCTGTGGATGATCCCGCTGAACCTGCTGCTGATCGTGTGGGTCTGGTTCGGCCGCATCGTGTTCGGTGTGGGCGGCTGGTTCCTGCTGATCTTCATGCTCACGGTGGTCCCGGTGCTGCTGATCGGGTTGCTGCTCACCACGATCCTCGCGTTCACCCAGCCCGGGCGGCCGCGAGCACTCACGCGACCGCAGGCACTGGCTCAGCTGGTGACCTGGGCGGGGATGTTCCTGGCCGGCGCGTTCGTGCCCGACTTCGGTGACACCGAGGACAGCTACATCTCGCTGCTGACCCAGGTGTTCGGTCGCAGCGACGCACTGCTCGACCTGAGCTGGACGCTGATGATGGTCTTCGCGGGCGTGACGCTCGTCGGGTGGGTGATCCTGCTGGTCACCCTGACCGCGCACCGTCGGCCCAACGACTGACCGCGCGATCCCCGCGTCACCTGGGGCCGGGCGCGGTCACCCTTCGGGGTCCGGATCAGGCCTCTCGCTCACCCTTCGACTTGGACGTCGGCGCGTCGTCTGGTCAGGCGCGATGCACACCTTGCCCGAGCGATCCGCGAGGATCCACGCGCCCGGCGCCTCCGAAGTCGTCCACGATTCGCCCGCCCGCGGAGACCGCCGCCCGGACCCGGGCGTCGGCATCTGGTCCTTGCGCGCTCCGACACGTCGACGTGCATCGCTGACGCAAGGACTTGTCCGGATCGGATCCTGCATCCAGACCGTCGAGCCCTGACCGAGCGGATCGACGCAGTTGTCGTCGTGCAGGGGTGCGTACCCGAGCACGGCACGCCAGAAGCCCAGGTCGATCGCGTCGGGCAGTGCGGCCACCGCTAGCTGGACCTCCTGTACGGCAGACCGGTCCGCCTGCGCGCCGCGCGCGTGAGCGCGCCGAGATGGCCCGAGCCACCTCGATTGCCGGGCCTCGGTGCTCCACATCTCGCGGGTCAGCTTCACGGTGAGAGAGTCGGCCGAGACGCTGAGCATGGTGCGAGGCTCAGGCCCGGCACCTCCGCCACCTCGGCCGCCAGCCGCGCGGCTGCCCCCAGGGATGCGACTCGGAAGACCGCCGTGGGCCCTCCGTGGAGAACCACCCAGTCGTCGATGTCATCGGCGGCGACGAACTCACGCCATCCCGGCTCGCTCATGCCCGACCTTAAAGCCCCCCTCGGACGATCTCCTCCTGAGAGATCGCCGGGCGCGGGCGGGGCGCCCACGACGCCGTCGGCGATGCCCCGCCCGGCAGGGCCACCCGTCGCGGGTCAGCTGTTCGTGGCGCCTGCGCCGTGACCACCCGGACCGCCCGGTCCACCTCGCTCGCCGCCCAGCACGCCGGCGTCGAACGCCTTCAGAACCGAGTCCTTGTCGGCCGCGGTGAGGCTGCCGTCCGCGACAGCGGCGTCCAGACGATCGGCCAGCAGGGAGCGTCCCTCCGCCTTCCGGTCGGTGACCATCGAGTCGAGGGCGTCGGTGACCTGCTGCTCCGACACACCCAGCTCGTCCGCGAGGGCCGAGACCATCGCCGCCTGCCGTGCCTCGCGCTCGGCCTCGGTGGGCGGGGTCCGGGTCCCGTCCTCGGCCGAGGCGTCCGGCCCGACCTGGTCGCGGACCGTCTCCAGCGCGGCCGTGACGTCGGACTCCTGGAGCCCGAGGGCTTCGGCGAGCCCGGCAGCCCACTCTTCGTGACCGCCCCGGTCACCCGCTCCGTGGCCACGCGCGTCGGCGGGTGAGCTGATCTGCGTCGTCGAGACCTGCCCGGAGCCGTTGTCGTCGGCGGCGGCCAGGCCGATGCCACCGACGGCGATGCCCGCGCCGGCGACCGAGATCGCCACCGCCGTGCTTGCTGTGCGAAGGATGCTCATCATGTGCTCCTCGTGCCGGTCTTCCGGCGTGGGACCCCGCTGGTCGAGGCCGTCTGACATCGACACTGCTGCGGGGAGCTGGCAGCGCGGTCAGCGCACCCTGTGAAAGCGATGTGAGAGCGTCCGGTCCCTGGGTCTACAGCCGCTCGATGACCGTCACGTTGGCCTGGCCGCCGCCCTCGCACATGGTCTGCAGGGCGTAGCGGCCGCCGGTGCGCTCCAGCTCGTGGAGCAAGGTGGCCATGATCCGGGTGCCGGTGGCGCCGATCGGGTGACCGAGCGCGATGCCGCCGCCGTTGACGTTGACCTTGTCGTGCGGCGCACCGGTCTCCTTCATCCAGGCCAGCACCACGGACGCGAACGCCTCGTTGCACTCGAAGAGGTCGATGTCGTCGATCGAGAGGCCGGTGCGCTCGAGGGCGTGTCGGGTCGCCCGGATCGGGCCGGTCAGCATCCACACCGGGTCGTCGCCCCGGACGCTGAGGTGGTGGATCCGGGCCCGAGGTGTGAGCCCGTGGTCGGCGACCGCACGCTCGGAGGCGACGAGCAGGGCAGAGGACGCGTCACAGATCTGGGAGGCGACGGCCGCGGTGATCCGGCCGCCTTCCGCCAGCGGCTGGAGCCCGGCCATCTTCTCCAGCGAGGTCTCGCGCGGGCACTGGTCGGTGTCGAACGTGGACCCGTCGGGCAGCGGCACCGGCTCGATCTCGCGGTCGAAGCGACCCTCGGCGATGGCGGTCCTGGCCCGCTCGTGGGACGCGAGCGCGAACTCCTCCATGTCCTCGCGGCTGATGTCCCACTTCTCGGCGATCATCTCGGCCGAGCGGAACTGGCTGACCTCCTGGTCGCCGTACCGCTGCTGCCAGCCGGGCGACTCGGCAAACGGCGTGGAGAAGCCGTACTGCTGGCCGACGAGCATGGCGGCGGAGATGGGGATGGCGCTCATGTTCTGCACGCCGCCCGCCACCACGAGGTCCTGGGTGCCGGACATGACGCCCTGGGCCGCGAAGTGGACCGCCTGCTGCGAGGAGCCGCACTGTCGGTCGATGGTCACCCCGGGCACGTGGTCGGGCAACCCGGCCACCAGCCACGCCGTACGCGCGACGTCGCCTGCCTGGGAGCCGATCGTGTCGCAGCAGCCCAGGATCACGTCGTCGACGGCGCCGGGATCGACGCCGGTACGCCGCATCAGCGCGCTCAGCGTGTGGGCGGCGAGGTCGGCCGAGTGGACGCCGGCCAGGGCTCCCCCGCGCTTGCCGACCGGCGTGCGGACGGCGTCGACGATGTAGGCCTCAGGCATCGACGTCTCCTTTCGTCCTGCGGGGTTTCGAGGCTCGCTCCGCTCGCACCTCAACCACCGGAGCCGATCCCGTCCAGGAGGAGGGTGAGGTACTGGTCGGCAACCGCTTCGTGGGTGAGCTCGCCACCCGGGCGGTACCAGCGGACGGCGACCCAGACGGTGTCGCGGATGAAGCGGTAGACCAGGTCGATGTCGAGGTCCTGCCGGAGTGCGCCGCTCGCCACGCCCTCCCGCAGCAGGAGCATCCACACGTCGCGGGACTGCGCGTTGCGTTCGGCGAGGTAGTCGAAGCGGTCGAAGGAGCCGAGGTAGTCGGCTTCGTTCTGGAAGATCGCCACCTCGTGCCGGTGCCGGTCGACGGCCTCGAAGGACACCCGGACCGCCTGCTCCAGCTTGGCGCGGGCGTCGTCGCTGCTGGCCAGGATCGCGTCGTACTTGCCGAACAGCTCGTCCTGGAAGGAGCGCAGGATCTCGTCGACCATCGACTCCTTGGAGTCGAAGTGGTGGTAGAGGCTGCCGGACAGGATGCCGGCGGCGTCGGCGATGTCGCGGACGGTGGTGTTCTTGAAGCCCTTCTCGGCGAAGAGGCCGGCCGCGATCGCCAGCAGCTCGCCCCGCCGGTCGAGCTTGTCGAGACCCCGCGCGGCGTCACGCATGCTGGCTGCTCACGGAGATGACCTCACCGGTGAGGTACGACGAGTAGTCGGACGCCAGGAAGACCATCACGTTGGCGACCTCCCAGGGTTCGGCCGCCCGGCCGAAGGCCTCCCGCTGCTTGAGCTCGTGGAGCAGGTCGTCGCTCGTGACCTTGGCCAGGAACGGGTGCATCGCGAGGCTCGGCGAGACGGCGTTGATCCGGATGCCGTGAGGGGCCACGTCGAGGGCAGCGCACCGGGTCAGCGCCATCACGCCGGCCTTGGCGGCGGCGTAGTGGGCCTGCCCCTCTTGCGCGCGCCAACCGATCACCGAGGCGTTGTTGACGATCACACCCCGGGTGCCGGCGGCGATCATCCGGTTGCTGGCTGCGCGTACGCACCGGAAGGTGCCGGTCAGGGTGATGTCGAGGACCTTGCTCCACTGCTCGTCGGTCATCTCCGTGACGCTGGCCGTCCCGCCGAGGCCGGCGTTGTTGACCATGACATCGACGCCGCCGAGCTCGTCGGCGGCGTCGAGCAGGGCCTGGACGTCCGCTTCTGATGTCACGTCGCAGACCAGGCTGCGGACCCGGTCGGGGCCGAACTCGGCCCCCAGGGCCTCCTCGGCCTCGGCCAGTCGGCGCGCGTGGGTGTCGCTGAAGACGACTGCCTCGGCGCCCTCCTCGAGTGCACGCCGGACCACGGCGGCACCGATCCCCGCACCGGCCGCGGCGGTCACCACGACGACCTTGCCCCGGAGCAGGTCGTGGCCCGGGACGTAGTCGGGAGTGGGCTGTTCGGGTCGCGTGGCCGTCATCCGCGGGGCTCCTTCGGCAACAGTGCTTGATGGGCTCGCCTCGGTTCGGCGGCTACCTCGCGGTCGGCTTCTCGGCTCACTCGCCAGGCCGCCTCTCTCTCGGCAAACCGAGCACGCGCTCGGCCAGGATGTTGCGCTGGATCTCGTCGCTGCCGCCGTAGATCGTGTCGGCGCGCGAGAAGAGGAAGAGTCGCTGCCAGGCGTCGAGGTCGTAGCCGTCACCGACGGTCAGACCGGCCGGTCCGGCGACGGCCATGGCGAGCTCACCGAGGTCGCGGTGCCAGGTGGCCCACACGAGCTTGGCGATCGAGGCGGCTCCCCCGCCGGACGACGAGCCCTCGCCGGCCACGGCCGCCGAGAGGCCGCGCAGGGCATTGAGCCGCATCACCTCGAGCTCGACCTTCGACTGCGCGAGGCGGTCGCGGATCACCGGGTCGTCGAAGGTGCCGTTGTCCCGGGCGAGGGCGACGACGCCCTCGAGCTCCCGGGCGAAGCCGACCTGCTGCCCGAGCGTGGAGACGCCGCGCTCGAAGCCGAGCAGCCCCATCGCCACCTTCCAGCCGTCACCCGGCTCGCCGACGACGAGGTCGGCGGCGGTGCGGGCGCCCGTGAAGAAGACCTCGTTGAACTCCGAGCCACCTGTCAGCTGCTCGATCGGCCGGATCTCGACGCCGTCCTGGTCGAGCGGCACGAGCAGGAAGGACAGTCCGTGGTGGCGGTCGGAGCCGGGCTCGGTGCGCGCGATGACGAAGCACCAGTCTGCTTCGGTGGCGTTGGACGTCCACACCTTCTGGCCGTCGACGACCCACTGGTCGCCCTCGAGCCTGCCCTTGGTCTGCACGTTGGCCAGGTCGGAGCCGGCGCCGGGCTCGGAGTAGCCCTGGCACCACAGCTCCTCGACCGCGACGATCCTCGGCAGGAAGCGCTGTTGCTGCTCGGGCGTGCCGAACGCGATCAGGGTGGGCCCCAGGAGCTCCTCGCCGAGGTGGTTGACCCGGGTGGGGGCCCCGGCGCGGGCGTACTCCTCGTGGAAGATCACCTGCTGCCACAGACTCAGCCCGCGACCGCCGTGCTCCTCCGGCCAGCCCACGCAGGTCCAGCCGTGGGCGGCGAGGTGTCTGTTCCAGGCCAGCCGTTCGGCGTACGCCTCCTCCTCGCGGCCGCTGCCGCCGAGGCCCCGAAGGTCGGCGAACTCACCGGCCAGGTTCTCCGCGAGCCAGGCGCGCACGGCCTCGCGGAAGGCGCGGTCCTCGGGCGAGTCGGTCAGGTCCACGAGTGGTACTCTACCAAGCAAATGTTTGGTTTGGTCATGACGATCCGACGGGCCCCGGCATGGTGACCCTGCCGGGGCTGCTGCGTGCCGCGGCCGAGCGGTTCGGCGACCACCCGGCGTACGTCGAGGGCGGCACCACGCTCTCCTTCGCCGCCCTGCTCGAGCGGGTCCGCGAGACCGCCCGGGCCTACGTCGGACTCGGGCTGGAGCCCGGTGACCGGGCCGTCGTGTGGGCCCCCAACAGCATCGACTGGGTGGTGGCCGCGCTCGCCGTGTCGTACGCCGGCGGGACGCTCGTCCCGGTCAACTCGCGCTACACCGGCCACGAGGTCGCCGACGTCGTCGACCGCACGGGCGCCACGCTCGTGCTGGTCCACGACGGGTTCCTGGACCGCACCCAGGTCGCGGACCTCAGAGCAGCAAGCGCGCTGTCGTCCGTGCGTGCCCTGGTCGACCTCAGGGATCTCGACAAGCTCGATCGGCGCGGGTCGGAGCCCCAGGTCGTCGAGGCCCGGGCCGACGCGGTCTCTCCTGACGACCTCGCCGACATCCTGTTCACCTCCGGCACCACCGGCCGGTCGAAGGGCGCGATGAGTGCCCACCGGCAGACGATCGGCGTCGCCCGGGCCTGGGCCGAGCTCGGCGGCGTGACCGCCGACGACCGCTACCTCGTCGTCAACCCGTTCTTCCACTCGTTCGGCTACAAGATCGGGATCGTGGTCGGGCTGCTCACCGGCGCGACGCTCTACCCGGTCGCGACCTTCGACGTCGACCAGACGATGGCGCTGATCGAGTCCGAGCGGATCACCCTGCTGCCCGGCGCCCCGACGATCTACCAGTCACTGCTGTCGGCACCCGCCCGCCTCGACCGCGACCTGTCCTCCCTGCGGCTGGCCGTCACCGGCGCCGCCGTCGTGCCCGTCGTGCTCATCGAGCGGATGCGGGCCCCCGCTCCTGAGGGCCTCGGGATCGACCAGGTCGTCACCGCGTTCGGGATGACCGAAGCGGTGGTGGCGACGATGTGCCGGGAGGACGACGACGCCGACACCGTGGCCACGACGTGCGGCCGGGCGGTGCCCGGCATGGAGACCCGGATCGCCCTGCCCGGTGCGAGCGAACCCCTGGCCGCAGGCGAGGAGGGCGAGCTGCTGCTGCGCGGCGACCACGTGATGCTCGGCTACCTCGACGACGACGAGGCCACGGCCGAGGCGATCGACGCCGACGGCTGGCTGCACACCGGCGACGTCGGCCGGCTCGACGAGCAGGGGAACCTCTCGATCACCGACCGGCTCAAGGACATGTACATCTCCGGAGGCTTCAACGTGTACCCCGCCGAGGTCGAGCAGGTCCTCGCCCGCCTCGACGGCGTCGCCGACGTCGCCGTGGTCGGCGTACCCGACGAGCGCCTGGGCGAGGTCGGCAAGGCGTACGTCGTGGCGTCCGGCGCGGGCCTCTCGGCCGACGACGTGATCGGGTACGCGAAGCAGCGGCTGGCCAACTTCAAGGTGCCGCGGCACGTGGAGCTGGTCGACGCGCTCCCCCGCAACCTGTCCGGCAAGGTGCTCAAGACCGAGCTGAGGAACTGATGGACCTGACCCTGTCCGAGTCCGAGCTCGCCTTCCAGGCCGAGGCCCGGTCGTGGCTCGAGGCGAACGTGCCCGCCGAACCGCTCCCGTCCATGGACACCGAGGAGGGCTTCCGCGCCCACCAGGCGTGGGAGGCCACGCTCTCCGCGGCCGGATGGGCGGTCGTGTCCTGGCCCCGGGGCTACCACGGGCGGGGCGCCTCGCTGGTGGAGTGGGTGATCTTCGAGGAGGAGTACTACCGGGCCGGGGCGCCCGGCCGGGTCTCCCAGAACGGGATCTTCCTGCTGGCACCCATCATCTTCGACCACGGGACGCCGGAGCAGCAGGACCGGTTCCTCCCGTCGATGGCGACCGGGGAGCAGGTGTGGGCTCAGGCCTGGTCCGAGCCCGAGGCCGGCTCCGACCTGGCGTCGCTCACCTCCACGGCCCGCCGCGACGACGAGCGCGGCGGTTGGGTCCTCGACGGCCAGAAGACCTGGTCGTCGCGGGCGTCGTACGCGCACTGGGGCTTCGGGCTGTTCCGTTCCGACCCGGAGGCGCAGCGGCACCACGGGCTCACCTACTTCCTCTTCCCCCTCGACGCCGCGGGCGTCACCGTCCGGCCGATCGCGCAGCTCGACGGCGAGGCCGGGTTCGCCGAGATCTTCTTCGAGGACGTCTTCGTCCCCGACTCCGACGTCCTCGGCGCGCCCGGCGACGGCTGGCGGGTCGCGATGAGCACGGCCGGCAACGAGCGCGGCCTGTCGCTGCGGTCCCCCGGCCGGTTCTGTGCGGCTGCCGACCGGCTGGTGGCGCTGCACCGATCGCTGGTTGAGGACGTTGCGCAGCAACCGTCTCGCCACCCCATGACCAGCGGGGTCGGCGATCGCGTCGCCGATGCCTGGATCAAGGCGCAGGCCTACCGGCTCTACACCTGGGGCACGGTCACCCGGCTGGCCGACGGCGGCGACCTGGGTGCGGCCGGATCGGTCAACAAGGTCTTCTGGTCCGAGCTCGACATCGCCCTGCACGAGACGGCCCTCGACCTGCTCGGTCCCGAGGCCGAGCTCCAGTCACGATGGCTGGACGGCTACGTGTTCTCGCTGTCCGGGCCGATCTACGCCGGCACGAACGAGATCCAGAGGAACATCGTCGCCGAGCGCCTTCTCGGCCTCCCCCGGGAACCCAAGGGCCAGCAGAAGGCGGCCGGCCGATGAGGTTCGCTCTGACCGGGGAGCAGCGCGACTTCGGCGCCTCCCTCGACAAGCTCCTCGCGGCCTCCGACCCGGTCTCGGCGGCCCGCGCCTGGGCCGACGGTGACACAGGGCCCGGCCTCGCGCTCTGGGCGCGGCTGGCCGAGCAGGGCGTGACCGCACTGGCCACCGACGCGACCCCGGTCGAGCTGTGTGTGGCGTTCGAGGTGCTCGGCCGGTACGCCGTCCCCGGGCCGTGGGTGGAGTCCGCGGCCTACCTGCCGGTGCTGCTCGGCCGGGAGCTCGACGAGGTAGCCACCGTGGCCGCCGGTCCGCACGTCCCGCTCGCGCTGGACGCCGACGTCGCAGGGACCGTGCTGGCCGTCGACGGCGTCGAGGTCCGCACCGGTGTTCCCGGAGACCTCCGGGTCTCCGTCGACCCGGTCCGGCGCCTCTTCGAGGTCACGCCCGCCGATCCGGTGGACACATCCGGCTCCGTGGATGCGGCGTTCGACCTGGCTGTCCTCGCCACGTCCGCCCAGCTGCTCGGTCTCGGGGAACACCTGCTCGAGGCGTCCGTCGCCTACGTGAAGCAGCGCAAGCAGTTCGGCCGCGAGATCGGGTCGTACCAGGTGATCAAGCACGCGCTCGCCGACGTGCGGATCGCCCTCGACTTCGCCCGGCCGCTGCTGTTCGGCGCCGCCGCTGGCCCCTGACGAGACCCGGTCACGCGACGTCTCCGCCGCGAAGGTCGCGTGTGGCGACGCGGCGTACCTCGCCGCCCGCACCGGCCTCCAGGTGCACGGCGCCATCGGCTACACCCGCGAGCTCGACCTGAGTCTGTGGATCCTCAAGACCCGCGCGCTCGTGTCGGCGTGGGGAACGCCCGCGTTCCACCGGGCTCGCGTGCTCGAGGGGCTCTGATGGAGTTCGCCCGCACCGAGGAGCAGCAGGAGCTGGCCGGCACCGTCCGCGCGCTGCTCGGCAAGCGTGCCGACAGCGCCGCCGTCCGGTCCGCGATGGCCAGCGAGACGGGGTACGACGAGGTCGCTCTGGCAGACCCTCAGCGAGCAGATCGGGGTCGCCGCGCTGGCCGTCCCCGAGGAGCACGACGGTGTCGGCGCGTCGCTCGAGGAGACCGGCGGTGGCGCTGGAGGAGATCGGCTACTCGCTGGCGCCCTCGCCCCTGCTCGCCTCGGCGCATGGCGCACGGCCGCCCTGCTGCTGCACGGCACCGGACGAGCAGCGGACCGCCCTGCTACCCAGGATCGCGGCCGGCAGCACCGCCACGGTCGTGGTCGAACCGCCTCTGGTCCTGGAGCCCGGGGCCGAGATCGTCCTGGTCCCCCGCGGACCCGAGCTGGCCGTGAGCGAGGCCCGTCCCGCGGCCCGCGAGGCCCTCGACCCGACCCTGCGACTCGGCCACCTCGACGTCGACGCCGCTCCCTCGCAGGAGCTGCGCGACGTGGCGGCCGCCCTCGCCACCGCACTCCAGGTCGGCGTGGCCCGGCGCGGGCTCGACATGACGGTCGCCTACGCCCAGGAGCGGGTGCAGTTCGGCCGGCCGATCGGCTCCTTCCAGGCGCTCAAGCACCGGATGGCCGACCTGCTGGTCCTGGTCGAGATGTGCCGCTCCGCGTCCTGGGCAGCGACCGGCGCGGCCGCGGCGTACGTCACCGACCCCACGCCGGAGCGGGCCGCGACCCTCCACCTGCGAGCCTCGGTGGCCCAGGCCTACTGCTCGGACGCCGCGATGAGGGTGGCGGGCGAAACCGTCCAGCTGCACGGCGGGATCGGCATCACCTGGGAGCACGACGCGCACCTGGTCCTCAAGCGCGCGCACGCCCTCTCCGAGCTGTTCGGCCCGGCCCGTGTGCACCGGGCGAGGCTGCTGACCTGAGCGCCCGCTCGCCTTTCTTCCTCCATATGAGGAAGACATCTGCCTGATATTCTTCCACCATGGCTCTCAACATCAAGGACGACCGCACCGACCTCCTTGCCCGCGAGCTCGCGCGCGAGACCGGTGAGAGCATCACGGTGGCGGCACGCATCGCCATCGAAGAGCGGCTCGCACGGGTCAGGCGGCGTCACCGGGCAGCGACCCAGGACGGGGACCTGCGCGCCATCATCGAGCGTGGACGGGCTCGAGCGGTGAGCGACGCCAGGAGTCCCGATGAGATCCTCGGCTACGACGAGACCGGGCTGCCCGGCTGATGGTGATCGACACCTCGGCGTTGGCGGCGATCATCTTCGGGGAACCCGACGCAGAGATCTTTCTCGCCGCGGTCGTCGACGCCCAGGACGGCGTACACCTGTCCGCCGCCAACGCGGTCGAGATCGGGATCGTGGTCGAGGCCCGGCACGGCCCGGAGGGCACCCGAGACCTCGCACTCCTCCTCGATCGCGCCGACGTCGACGTGCTGGCCGTGGACCCCGACCAGGTCGCGATCGCCGTCGCCGCGTGGCGGAGGTTCGGCAAGGGACGCCACCCGGCGGCACTCA
The DNA here is from genome assembly GCA_963834235.1 of uncultured Actinomycetota bacterium. GTDB lineage: Bacteria > Actinomycetota > Actinomycetes > Propionibacteriales > Nocardioidaceae > Nocardioides. The sequence goes on along the minus strand of CAWIAS010000003.1, from coordinate 1,062,015 downwards.
ATCTCGGCGACTGCTTCGCCTACGCCCTGGCCAGCGTGCTGGGTGAGTCACTCCTCTTCAAGGGCGAGGACTTCGCCGCCACCGACATCGGTGCCGTGCTGAGCTGAGCCGATCAGTGAGCCACGCTCGCCGGAGGACGGTCACCAGGCGGTCCTCGAGCCGGCGTCGATCGGCCCTGTTCCGACCATCGCGGGTCGTGGCACGCTGACCCCATGGAGCGAGGCACCGTTCGGGAGTGGCACGACGAGGAGGGTTGGGGTGTCCTCGACTCCCCCGCCACGCCGAGCGGGTGCTGGGCGCACTACGCCGATGTCCGGATGGAGGGCTACCGCGCGGTCGAGACCGGCGCGGACGTCCACTTCGAGTACGAGCAGGCCGACCAGGACGGGTTCGTGTTCCGGGCGACCGCGGTGTGGCCTCCGGGCACCGAGCCCGGCTCGCCTGATCCCGCGACCGTCCTCGGTCCCGGGGCCGGCCTTTCGAGCAGCCTCGAGCTCACGCTGGACCAGCCCACACCGGTGCGCGTCTTCCGCGGTCCCGACCTGGTGTCCGCGGACCCGACGCCGGGGATGGACCGGCGGCTCGCGTTCGAGCTGCCGGGGCTGTGGTCCGGCCGGGTCGTGACCGCCCCCGGCACGACGTCCGGCTGGCACCACCACGACCGCAACGACAGCAGCCTCTACATCGTGTCCGGGATCTTCCGGTTCGAGTTCGAGGGCCGTGCCGAGCCGCTCGACGCCGTTGCGGGTGACTTCGTCCACGTGCCGCCGTACACCGTGCACCGCGAGAGCAACCCCACGGACGAGCCCTCGATGGCGGTGATCGCCCGGATGGGCGGCGGGATCCCCACGGTCAACGTCGACCAGGCTCCGCCACCCCATCGCTGACCCGCCGGAAACTGTTACCGCCCGGTGGGTCTGACGTTGCCGAGACGTGGCAGAACCGCTCCTAGGTTGCGGGCATGGGGAAGAAGAGAAACGCGGCTCAGCCGCAGGGGGACACGTCCTCTCGGGGGGTCAAGACCGCAGCACCGGCACCGCTGATGCTGGCCAACCCGAAACGGGTGCGCGTCTGATCAGCCCGGGAGCTCAGCCGTCGGTGGTGCGGTACTGGCCCTGGAAGAAGAGCAACGGCTCGTCGTCCTCGGCGGTCGCCAGGTCGAGCACCCGCCCGACGACGACGTAGTGGTCGCCGGCCTCGTGGACGGCATGGATGGTGCAGTCGACGTAGCCGAGGCTGCCCTCGAGCACCGGGGACCCGGTGACCGGCGACGGCTGCCACGGGACCGAGGCGAACTTGTCGACGCCCCGGCTGGCCATCGTGTTGGACAGCTCGGCCTGGTCGGCGGCGAGGAAGTTGACGCAGAACTTGCCGGCCCGCTGCATCAGCGGCCAGGCGCGCGACGTCCGGGCCGGGACGAACAGCACGAGCGGCGGGTCGAGCGAGACGCTGGAGAAGGACTGGCAGGTCATGCCGACCGGCTCACCGCCACTGGTCGCCGTGACCACGGTGACGCCGGAGGCGAACCGACCCAGGACGTCGCGGAAGAGACGGGCCTGCGCGACCGCTGCGGGGTCGTCGGCGTGGACCGCGCTGCCCTCGCCCGGGCGCCACTCGAAGTCGAAGTCGACGTCGCCGAGCCAGGAGTTGATCAGCTCGGGGCTGGGCCAGGTCTCGCGTGCGTCGTGGCTCATCCCCTCGGGGATCTCCGCCCCGTCATCTGGACGCTGCGTTCCCGAGGTCGACATGGAGTCAACGCTAGTCATCGGCCGGCGCCGCTGAAGTCGTGCCCCCAGTACGAGACGGCGGTCGACTCGCGGGCGACCCAGCGGGCGTCGTCGACCTGCAGTCCCTCGGTGCCGAACTCGACATCGAAACCAGCCGGCGACTTCACGTAGAACGACACCATCTCGTCGTTCATGTGCCGCCCGAGCGTCGCCGACAGCGGCGCCTGGTGCTTGCGGACCCGCTCCAGGGCACGACCGACGTCGTCCAGCTTGTCGACCTCGAGCATGATGTGGACGCACTTGGCCGGGTTCGGCATCGGCAGGAACGCGAGTGAGTGGTGCCTCGGGTTGACCCCCAGGAAGCGGAGCCAGACCTTCGAGCCGGGCTCCTTGCCGACGAACTCCCCCGGCATGCTCATCGAGTCGCGGAGCCGGAAGCCGAGGACCTCGGTGTAGAAGCGCAGCGCCTCCACGTCGTCGAGCACCGGCAGCACGATGTGGCCCATGCCCTGGTCGCCGGTGACGAACGTGGCGGCGTACGGCGTGACGACGGGGCGCGACTCGTAGGTGATGCCGTGGAAGAGCTCGAACACGTTGTCCCAGGGGTCGGAGAACCGCAGCAGCTCCTGGACGCGGCGCTCGGCGAGCTCCTCCGGCGTGCCCTCCTCGAACGCCACGCCGGCCTTCTGCAGGTGCTCGCGTGCCTCCTGGAGCGCCTGGTGGTCGGCCACCTCCCAGCCGGTGGCCGAGAGCTGGTCTACCTCGCCCGGGAAGACCACGAGCCGAGCGGAGACCTGGTCGATCCGGTAGTAGAGGTTGGCGGGGTCGGGTCCGCGGCCCTCGGCGAGGCCGAGCACCTTGCCCGCGAAGTGGCGCCACTGGTCGAGGTCGGTGCTGGAGACCCGGACGTAGCCCATGCTCCGGACGTCGATGGTCATGCTTCCTCCGTCGGTCGAGCCGGTCGAGACCTCTCGACATGGGCCTTCAGGAACGCCGTCGTGATCTCGGCGAACTCGTCGGCCGCCTCGATCTGGGCCCAGTGCCCGCAGTTCGGGAAGACATGCAGGGTGGCCCTGGGGATCAGCTTCAGGGCAGCCAGCGCACCGTCGAGCGGGTTGACCCGGTCTTCGCGGCCCCAGGTCAGCAGCGTGTGCTTGCGCAGGTGGTGGGCTTCGCGCCAGAGCCGACCGTCCTCGGCTGTCTCGGGGTTCCAGAACGACATCCCCATGGAGCGCATGGCGTCCTGGGCGCCGGGTGCGGTGGCGTCGGCGAACCGCTCCTCGACCAGCTCGTCGGTGACCAGGTCCTGGTTGACGACCATGGTCGAGATGAACGCCCGCAACGCCTCACGCGAGGGGTTGGCGGCGAAGTCCATCAGCCGCTGCACTCCCTCCGTCGGGTCGGCGTGGAACAGGTTGAGGGACAGGCCACCGGGGCCCATCAGCACCAGCCGACCGACGCGGTCGGGGTGGCTCAGCGCCAGCCGCATGGCGGTGCCGCCGCCGAGGCTGTTGCCCAGCAGGTGCACGCGTTCGATGCCGAGCTCGTCGAGCAGCGCCACCACGTGGTCGGCCGCGAAGCGGTAGTAGTTGCCCACCACCGGCGGCTTGTCCGAGGAGCCGAAGCCGGGCTGGTCGACCAGGATCGTGCGGAAGGTCTCCGCGAAGCGCGGGAGCGCCGTACCGAAGTTGGACCAGGCACTGGCACCGGGACCACCCCCGTGCAGCATCACGAGCGGCAGCCCGCCACCGACGTCCGTCGGCGCTCCGGACTCGTAGTAGCTCAGCGTGACGTCGCCCGCCTCGGGCGTCTTGACCTGGGCGGTGTGGTGGACCGACTCCTTGCTGATCGCGTCGGCCACTCAGTACATCCCGGGGTCGACCTTGTGCCCGAACTCGTGGGCGCCGTACATCTGGAGCGCGCGCTCGGGGTCGTTGGCGGCGTGGACGCGGCCGGCGTGGGCGTCGCGCCAGGCACGCTGCAGGTACGTGCCCTCGGCGAGCGCTCGTCCGCCGGAGGCCTCGAAGAGTGCGTCGATGGCGTCGATCGCGCGCTGGGTGCCGAGCACCTGGTCGCGGCGGACCTTCAGCCGGAGCCCGATCGGGATCTTCTCGCCACGCCCGATGTGGGCCTGCTCGTCGCGGATGTTGTTGACCAGCAACGCCCATGCGGCGTCGATCTCGGAGGAGGCGCGCGCGATCCGGACGGCGGCGAACGGGTCGAGCGCGGCCTTCTCACCGAGGTACGCCGCGCGGACCCGCTTCTGCTGCATCTCGACGTGCTCGGCGTAGGCCCCCATCGCCATGCCGATGATCGGCGTGGTGATGGTGCCGGTGAAGATCGAGTGGAAGGGGAGCTTGTAGAGGTCGGAGGTGTTCTGCTCCTGGCCGGGACCCTTGCAGCGGCCGGTGTCGCTCATGGAGAGCGTGAACGCCTCGGGGATGAACACCTCGTCGACGACGATGTCGTTGGAGCCGGTGCCGCGCAGGCCCACGACGTTCCAGACGTCGAGGATCGTGTAGTTGTCTCGCGGGACCATGAACGTCTTGAAGTCGACGACCTGGCCCTCGTCGTTGAACACGAGGCCACCCAGGAGCACCCAGCTGCAGTGGTCACACCCGGAGGAGAAGCTCCACTTGCCGGACAGGGTGTAGCCGCCCTCGGCGACCACCGCCTTGCCGGTGGGGGCGTACGACGAGCTCAGCCGGGTGCTGGTGTCCTCGCCCCAGACGGCCTGCTGCGCCTCGTCGGCGAACAGCGCCACCTGCCACGGGTGGACCCCGACCACGCTGGAGACCCACCCGGTCGAGCCGCAGGCGGAGGCGATGTCGCGCACGCCCGTGTAGAAGTCGATCGGGTCGGCCTCGAGGCCGTCGAATCGCCGGGGCTGGAGCAGCCGGAAGAATCCGACCTCCTCGAGCTCCTTGACCGATGCTTCGGGCACCACGCGCAGGCGCTCGGCCTCGTCGGCCCGCTCCCGGATGGTGGGCAGCAGGTCACGGATGCCCTCGAGCACCGCCTGGGACCCAGAGATCGCCATGGCTACTTCTCCTGTCGTCGTCGTACCCGACCAATACTAGAACACGTTCTTGTTTTGGTCGAGCATCCAGGACGACTGGTCACCCGCGGGCGGCCTGGAGGTAGCGGACCAGTGTCGCCTTCGGATCGTCCAGCGGGTCAGGCATCGCTCGGACGCATCAGGACACAGAACTCGTTGCCCTCCGGGTCGGCGAGGACCGCCCAGCCCCGGTCGCCGTTCCTCCGGTCATCGACCATGGTGGCGCCGAGCCCGAGAATGCGCTCGACCTCCTCGTCGCGGCTGCGATCGCTCGGCCGGAGGCAGAGGTGCATGCGGTTCTTGACCGTCTTGGGCTCCGGGACCTTGAGGAACAGCAGCCAGCGGTCGTCGGGACCGACCAGGCCGCACTCCTCGTCACCGGGCTTGTTGTCGTCCTCCCCCGTGGGCAGGCGGAAGTCGTCCAGCACGACCGACCACCACATGGTCTGGGCGTAGGGGTCGTGAGCGTCGATGCAGAAGTTCGAGGTGTGGGATGCCATGACGACACCCTGCCACTGCGCGCCGACAGGCACGACCCGGTTCCGGCCCGCCCGCGCCTCGCCGCGACGGCAACGTAACCGAGACGTCCGGCCCGTCGTTGGACCCGCATGAAGCGCTGGTCCCTCGCCCTGGTCGCCGCACTCACCGGCTCGCTCCTCGCTACCCCGCCGGCGCCTGCCACTGCCGCTCCCGGCCCCGAGCTCACACAGCCGACCCGGAAGCTCCGCAGCGCGACCGAGTGCCAGCCCCGCGACGAGCTGCGCTCGGCCCGTGGGGTGGTGCTTCTCGTGCACGGCACCGGCGAGACCGCGGACGAGACCTGGTCCTGGAGCTACGAGCCGGCGCTGCGGGGCGACGGGTTCGCGACGTGCGCAGTGCAGCTGCCCGACCACGGCCTCGGCGACTTCGCGGTCGCCGCGGAGTACGTCGTCGCCGCCATCCGCAAGGCGTCCCGGAAGGCCGGCGGGCCGGTGGCCGTCGTCGGCCACAGCCAGGGCGCTGCCCTCCCGGTGTGGGCGCTGAAGTTCTGGCCCGACCTCGAGAACAAGGTCACCGACGTGGTCAGCCTGGCTGCGCCGTTCGACGGCACCGAGCTGGCCAACGAGCTGTGCACGGCCGGGCAGTGCGCCCCGCTGGCGTGGCAGCTGCGCCGCGGGTCCCGGCACGTCGCCGCCCTGCGTCAGGCGCCCCTGCCCCGAGGCGTCGACGTCACCTCGATCTCCACCCAGTACGACGAGATCGTGCGGCCGCAGCCCGAGGTCTCGCGGCTGCCCGGCACGACCCACGCACTCCTGCAGGACATCTGCGTCCAGGACCCGTCCGAGCACGGAGTGATCCTCGGCGATCCGGTCGCCTACGCCCTCGCCCTCGACGCGCTCACGCACGCCGGCCCGGCGGCGGCGCACCGGTTGCCGGCAGACACCTGCGAGCAGTACTTCATCCCGAACGGCGACGCCGCAGGCTCCTACGTCTTCCTGCAGGGGGTGGCCCGCTTCGCCACCGGCCTCACCGACCCGCGCCGCTGGGTCGACCGCGAGCCGGCGCTGCCGGCGTACGCGCGACCCTGGGCCGGCTGACCCCTCACCCGGCGTTGGCCGCCACCTTGTCGTCCTCGGCCTTCAACATCAGCGCGATGTCGATCAGCTGGTCCTCCTGGCCGCCGATCAGCTTGCGACGGCCGGCCTCGAGCAGGATCTGGGCGCCGGAGACGCCGTACCTGTCGGCGGCGTTGCCGGCGTGCTTGAGGAACGAGCTGTAGACACCGGCGTAGCCCATCATCAGCGTCATCCGGTCGAGCTGGCACTCCTCCGGCATCGCCGGCTTGATGACGTCCTCGGAGGCGTCGACGATGGTCAGGAAGTCGATGCCGGTCTTCCAGCCGAGCTTGTCGCAGACGCCGACGAACGCCTCGAGCGGCGTGTTACCCGCCCCGGCGCCGAAGCGGCGGACCGAACCGTCGATCTGGGTGGCGCCCGCGCGGGCCGCGATCACGGTGTTGGCGACGCCGAGGCCGAGGTTCTCGTGGCCGTGGAAGCCGACGGTGGCCTCGTGGCCGATCTCGGCGACCAGCGCGGAGACCCGGTCGGCGGTCTGCTCCATGATCAGGGCACCGGCGGAGTCGACGACGTAGACGCACTGGCAGCCGGCGTCGACCATGATCCGGGCCTGCTTCGCCAGCACTTCGGGAGATTGCGTGTGGCTCATCATCAGGAAGCCGACGGTCTCCAGCCCGAGCTCGCGAGCCAGCGCGAAGTGCTGGCCCGAGGTGTCGGCCTCGGTGCAGTGGGTGGCGATCCGGCAGATCTCGCCGCCGTTGTCCTGGGCGGCCCGGATGTCGTCCTTGGTGCCGACCCCCGGCAGCATCAGGAACGCGATCCGGGCCCGCTTCGCGGTCTCGGCCGCGATCTTGATCAGCTCCTGCTCCGGCGTCCGGCTGAAGCCGTAGTTGAAGCTGGATCCGCCCAGACCGTCGCCGTGGGTGACCTCGATGATCGGGACGCCCGAGTTGTCGAGGGCCTCGACGATGTCGTGCACCTCCTGCGCGGTGAACTGGTGCCGCTTGTGGTGCGACCCGTCGCGCAGGCAGGTGTCGGTCAGCCGCAGGTCGAGGTCGTCGGACCAGACCCGGGAGAGCGTGTCTCGGTCAGTCATGTCAGATGCTCCTGGCGATGTTCTCGCCCACGCGGGCGGCGGCGGCGGTCATGATGTCGAGGTTCCCGGCGTACGGCGGGAGGTAGTCGCCGGCGCCCTCGACCTCGACGAAGATGCTGACCTTGGTCTGGCCCTGGGTGGCCGGGGACGGGTCGTCGATCTGCGGCTCCTGGAGCAGGCGGTAGCCGGGGACGTACTCCTGGACGGCCTTCTCCATCGCCAGCACCGAGGCCACGATCGCGTCCCGGGCTCTGTCGTCGAGATCGGGCGACACCGCGCAGAAGATGGTGTCGCGCATGATCATCGGCGGCTCGGCGGGGTTGAGGATGATGATCGCCTTGCCCCGCCGGGCGCCGCCGATCTGCTCGACACCGGCGGCCGTCGTCCGTGTGAACTCGTCGATGTTGGCGCGGGTGCCCGGTCCGGCGCTCACCGACGAGACCGACGCGACGATCTCGGCGTACGACACACCCTGAGGACCCGCCGCGCGGGAGACAGCCGCGACCATCGGAATCGTGGCCTGGCCGCCGCAGGTGATCATGTTGACGTTCATCGCGCCGACGTGTTCGTCGCCGTTGACGGGTGGGATCACGGCGGGGCCGACCGCGGCCGGCGTGAGGTCGATGGCGCGGATGCCGGCCTCCTCGTAGCGGGGGGCGTACTCGCGGTGCACGTAGGCCGAGGTGGCCTCGAAGATCAGGTCCGGCAGCTCGTCCTGCTTGAGCAGCCAGTCGACGCCTTCGTGGCTCGCCTCGAGACCCTGGTCCGCAGCGAGCCTGAGCCCCTCGCTGCTCGGGTCGACGCCGATCATCCAGCGCGGCTCGATGACGTCGCTGCGCAGCAGCTTGTACATCAGGTCGGTGCCGATGTTCCCGGGGCCGACGATCGCGGCGGTCTTCTTGCTCATCAGGTCACTCCTCGAACTCGACGGACAGGGGGGCGAAGCCGCTGATGGTCGCCACGACGCGGTCCCCGGGGGCGAACGGCACGAACGGGCCCAGGGCACCGGACAGGATCAGGTGACCGGCACGCAGCGGGTCGCCGAACCGGTAGGCCTGCACGGCCAGCCACCGCAGCGCCTCGAGCGGGTCGCCGAGGCAGGCGGTGCCGTTGCCGGCGGAGCGCTCCTCGCCGTTGATGGTCAACGACATGGTGACCTCACGCGGCTCCAGCTCGTCCAGCCCGAGACCCTGCTGGCCGACCACGAACAGGCCGCTCGAGGCGTTGTCGGCCACCGTGTCGGTGAAGCCGATCGCCCAGTCGGCGATCCGGGAGTCGACGATCTCGAGCGCGGGCAGGGCCACCTCGACGCTGTCTCGCACGAGGTCGACGGTGATCTCGTCCTCGTGGGAGGGGTCGACGTCGCGGGCCAGCACGAACGCGACCTCACCCTCGACGCGCGGCTGCAGCAGCCGGCCCATGGAGATGGGGTGGTCGTGGCTGACGTCCATGTCGCTGAGGAGATAGCCGAAGTCAGGCTGGTCGACGCCGAGCTGGTCCTGCACCGCCTTGGACGTGGCACCGATCTTGCGACCGACGACCACCGCTCCTCCGTCCAGTCGCCGCCGGACGAGGCCCTGCTGCACGGCGTACGCCGCCGACAGGTCGTCCGTGCCGATCAGGTCGCGCACGGGGGCGCACGGCACCCGCGTGTCCTGCGCCCGGGCGAGCCGCTCGACGGCGGCCGCGATGGAGTCCTCGGAGGTCACGCGGTCATACTAGAACCTGTTACAGTTTTGCGCCATGAGCAGCCCCCTGCCCTCGACCGGTCTGCCCGCCGAGGTCGACGTGGTCGTGGTCGGCGCCGGCGGCGCCGGGATGACCGCCGCCCTCGCCGCTCGGAGCCACGGTCTCGACACCGTCCTGCTGGAGAAGAGCGCCTACTTCGGTGGCTCCACCGCCCGGAGTGGTGGCGGGGTGTGGATCCCCGGCAACTACGCCCTCCGCGAGGCCGGCCAGGCCGATGACCTCGCGCAGTCCAAGCTCTACCTCGACTCGATCATCGGCGACGTGGTGCCCAAGGTCCGGCGCGACACCTACCTCGATCGCGGGCCCGAGGTCATGGACTTCATCAGGGCGCGCACCCCGGTCCGGTTCGCCTGGGTGCCGCTGTACTCCGACTACCACCCCGAAGCGCCCGGTGGCCGGGCCGCGGGCCGCAGCGTCGAGCCGGTCCCGCTGGATGCGCGGCTTCCTCGGCGACGAGCTCGCGCGGCTGCACCCGGCCTACACCAAGGCGCCCGCCAACCTGATCGTCACCCAGGCCGACTTCCGCAAGATCAGCCTCGGCCTGCGCACCATCCGCGGCCCGCTCACCATGGCCAGGGTGCTGCTTCGCCGGATGGTCAGCCTGCTGCGCGGCAAGAAGATGTACGCCATGGGCAACGCGCTGGCGATCGGTCTGCGCCAAGGGCTGATCGACGCCGACGTCCCCGTTCACTACGAGTCGGAGCTCATCGACCTCGTCATCGAGGACGGTCGCGTCGTCGGCGTCCGCGTGGTCCGCGACGGCGCGGAGCACGTGGTCCGGGCCCGTCGCGGCGTGATCCTGGGCAGCGGGGGCTTCGAGAAGAACCTCGAGATGCGTGAGAAGTATCAACCCTCCCCCGCGTCGGTCGACTGGACGACCGGCTCTCAGTTCAACACCGGCGGCGGTGTCCTCGCGGGCATCGCGGCCGGCGCGCAGACCGACCTGCTGGACGACGCGTGGTGGGGTCCGACCATCCCGCTGCCGTCCGGGCCGTGGTTCTGTCTGGCGGAGCGCAACCTGCCCGGCTCGATCATCGTCAACTCCGCCGGCCAGCGGTTCATGAACGAAGCGCTGCCCTACGTCGAGGCCGTGCACGAGATCTACAAGGGCGAGGCGACCGGTGTCCCCCACGTCCCGGCGTGGATGGTCATCGACCAGCGCTACCGCAACCGCTACCTCTTCGCCGGGCTGTCGCCGCGGCAGCCGTTCCCCGGCCGCTGGTACAAGAACGGCACCGTCAAGAAGGGAGCCACGCTCGACGATCTGGCGACCGAGATCGACGTACCGGCCGATGCCCTGCGCGCGACCGTCGACCGCTTCAACGGCTTCGCCGTGTCCGGTACCGACGAGGACTTCCACCGCGGCGAGAGCGCCTACGACAAGTACTACTCCGATCCCCGCGTGCTGCCGAACCCGTCGCTGCACGTGATCGACCAGGGGCCCTTCTACGCCGTCAAGATCGTCCCGGGCGACCTCGGCACCAAGGGCGGCCTCGTCACCGACGAGCGCGCGCGGGTGCTGCGGCCGGACGGCTCGGTCATCACCGGCCTGTACGCCGCCGGCAACGTCTCGGCCGCCGTCATGGGACGGACCTACGCCGGCCCGGGCGCCACCATCGGCCCCGCGCTGACGTTCGGCTACCTCGCGGCCGAAGACATCGCGCGGTCCGGTGGTTGAGGTGCGAGGTTGCGCAGCAACCGAGCCTCGAAACCCCCAAGTCCGGTGGTTGAGGTGCGAGGTTGCGCAGCAACCGAGCCTCGAAACCCCCGCACCCGAGAGGAAGCCTGATGCCCATCGACCCCACCGTCGCGATCGGCGCGGACCTCGGCCAGGTCGAGTTCTCCTGGTCGGAGAGCGACGTCCTGCTCTACCACCTGGCCATCGGGGCCACCGACCTCCGGTACACGCTGGAGACGGCCGGCCTTCAGGTGTTGCCGTCCTTCGGGGTGGTCGCGCCGACGTTCCACATGACCGACCCACCACCGTTGGCACTGCCCGGCTGCGACCTCAACCTGGCCCAGGTGGTGCACGGGTCGCAGTCGATCGAGGTGTCCGGACCGCTGCCCGACCTCCGGCTCGGCAACGGTCAGCACCCGGATCGCCGATGTCTGGGACAAGGGCAAGGCTGCGGTGATCTGGCAGGAAGGTGTCGCCACCGACGCGGCCGGGCGAGAGCTGTGGCGCACCCGTTCCTCGATCTTCGTGCGCGGCGAGGGTGGCTGGGGTGGCGACCGTGGCTCCTCGGTTGCCGTCGAGGTCCCGGACCGCTTGCCGGACACCGACACGACGTACGACGTCACGCCGCAGCAGGCGTTGCTCTACCGGCTCTGCGGGGACCGCAACCCGCTGCACGCCGACCCGGACTTCGCCAAGGCGGCCGGCTTCCCGGCACCGATCCTGCACGGGCTCTGCTCCTGGGGCATCGTGTTGCGCACGCTCACCGACGAGCTGCTGGACGGTGACGCCTCCCGCGTCCGCGGTTTCAGCGGCCGCTTCTCCGGGGTGGTCTTTCCCGGCGAGGCGATCCAGGTGCGTGCCTGGAAGACCGACGACGGCATCGTGGCCTCGGCGACCATCGCCGGTGACGGCGAACGCAACGGCGCCCCCGTCCTCGCCGACTGCGTCCTCACCCCCGCTTGAACCCTGGTCGAGGTGCGAGGAGCGCCCGGCTGTCGCCGTTGGTTGAGGTCCGTTGGTTGAGGTGCGAGGAGCGCCCGGCTGTCGCCGTTGGTTGAGGTGCGAGGAGCGTCAGCGACGAGCCTCGAAACCCCGTGAGGGATGCAGGGCAACAACCACGAATCATCCACAGCTGAGCGGGAAACCCGGTCATCCACAAGGTCGATGCCGACATACAGGGCATGTCGGTGGCCGGTGGCAGAGTCTGTTCATGGCGATCTCGGCGCTCCCCCATCCCTCCCCGGCAGGGGTGGTCACCGAGGCCTGCGGTCAGCTCCACTGCCTCGACGAGACCCTGTGGGCAGCCCGCACCGACGAAGAGCTTGTGACCACGGTCGAGGCCCTCCAGCAGATGCGCTCAGAGGTGGCCGCCCTCGAAGCCGAGGCCCTGGCCGAGATCGATCACCGCGACCTCGCCAAGAAGCAGCTGGGCTGGGGCTCGACCGCCGACTGGTTCACCCACCTCGCCGGCCTCCGCCGAGGACAGGGCACACGCGCCATCGACCACGCCAAGCAACTCACCACCCAGCGACCCGCCACCCTGGCCCGCCTCCGGGCCGGCGCGATCAGCCCCGAACAGGCCGCCGTGGTCCTCGACGCCCTCGACCACCTCCCCTCTGGGGCAGGGGTTCGCGCCGAGGGAGAGACACTGATGCTCGACGAGGCCACCCGACTCAACGCCACCGACCTCCACAAGGCCGGCCGCCACCTGATCGAGGTCATCGACCCCGACCGCACCGAACGCCGACTCGAGGCCGACCTGGACCGCGAGGACCGCGCCGCCCACCTGCACCGCTTCTTGTCCATCACCGAGGACGGCGCGGGCGGGGTCCGCCTCAAGGGCCGCGGCAGCCTCGAAGACGCCGCCACCCTGCGCGCCGCCCTGCTCCCCCTCACCGCACCGGTCCCGGTCCTGGACCCGGTCACCTGCGAGGAACTTCCCGATCCACGTGACCACGGCACCCGGATGTGGGACGCCCTGGTCGTCACCGCCAACCACGCCCTGACCACCGAACTGCCACCACGGACCCACGCCGCCCGACCACGGATCTCGGTCACCATCTCCCTCGACACCCTGCGCGAAGGCCTCGGCACCGGCGAGACCGACGACGGCCTCGAGCTGACCGGCTCCGTCATTCGGCGCCTGGCCTGCGACGCCGACGTCCTCCCCATCGTCCTGGGCTCCCGCTCCGAGGTCCTCGACGTCGGACGACTGCAACGGCTGGTCACCGCCGCCCTCTGGCGAGCGCTAGTCGCCCGCGATCAGCACTGCGTCTTCCCCGGCTGCTCACGCCCGCCCCTGATGTGCCACGCCCACCACATCATCCACTGGGCCAACGACGGACCCACATCGCTCGACAACCTGGTCCTCCTCTGCGGACACCACCACCGCCTCATCCACGACAGCCCCTGGCAGATCCGGCTGAGCCCCGACGACAAGCGGCCCGAGTTCCGCCCACCACCCCGCGGCACCACCCAGCCCGCCTGGACCCGACACCGCCCCAGACGAGAGTGAGGCGAACCGGTCTCACGTCCGTTGCTCAGCTGAGCCAATCGGCGTAGAAGATTCCGAGACCCGACACCACGCACAAGCCGGCGATGATCCAGAAGCGGATGACCACGGTGACCTCGTCCCAGCCCAGGTGTTCGAAGTGATGGTGGATGGGCGCGATCCGGAAGATGCGACGTCCGGTGCCCGTGATCCGTCTGGTGAGCTTGAAGTAGCTCATCTGCAGGAGCACGGACAGTGTCTCGAGCACGAACAGACCGGCGATGACGGCCATGAGCAGTTCGGTCCTGGACATGATCGCCAGGCCGGCCAGCGCACCCCCGATGGCGAGCGAGCCGACGTCGCCCATGATGATCTGGGCGGGTTTGGCGTTCCACCAGAGAAAGCCGATGCAGGCGGCCGCGATGGCTGCGGCGAAGACTGCGAGGTCGAGGGGGTCGCGCGCTTCGTAGCACTGGGACTCCACCACCGCGGCCCTGAGCGATCCGCACTGATGGTTGTTCTGCCAGAAGTTCACGACCGCGTACGCGCCGAAGATCATCGCCGAGGCGCCGGCCAGCAGGCCGTCGGCACCGTCCGCGAGGTTGGCCCCGTTGGAGGTCGCCGTCACGATGAACCAGATCACGAGCAGGACCACGACCAGCGGCAGCTTGATCCCCCAGTCGTGGGTGGTGGAGATGTACTGCGAGGCGGGCCGGACGCCTCGTTCATCGGCGAAGAACTGCGTCGCCAGAACCCCGAATCCGAGGGCGACCATCGTCTGCCCGGCCATCTTGGCGCGGCTGGTCAGTCCCTGGTTGTTCTGGGTGTAGACCTTGATGAAGTCGTCAAGGAACCCGATCACTCCGCAGCCGACGAACAGGAGCCCGAGAAGCCAGAGCGCTGGCGCTGGGCACGCTGCCGGTCAGGATCGTGGCGGCGAGGTAGGCCACCGTGGCGCTCACCAGGATCACCAGCCCGCCCATGGTCGGCGTGCCCTGTTTGACGTGGTGTGTCGTCGGGCCGTCGTCCCTGATCGGCTGGCCGAAGCCGTGTCTCGTGAACCACCCGATGGCCAGCCGGGTGAAGAGCAGCGAACAGACCATCGCCAGCCCGCTGCCCAGCAGGATTGCCCGCATGTACGTGAACCTCTATCAGCCTTCTCGACGGTCGATCGCCGAGTATGGCCCAGGTCGCGCCGATCTGCCGGACGCCTCGCGGCACTCCTGCCGTGAGTCGGCGAGACTGACCTCGTGCCCGTCGATCCCTTGTCCCGTCTGCTGGCGGAGCCCGCCGGCGCTGCCCGTGGTCGCGGGGCTGGCGGAGATCGTCACCGCGCTCGCCGACCGCGGCTGTGTCGTCGTCCAGGCGCCGCCGGGCACCGGAAAGACGACGATGGTGCCGCCTGCCGTCGCTACGCACGTCGGCGGCCGGGTGGTGGTCACCCAACCGCGGCGGATCGCCGCGCGTGCGGCCGCCCGACGCCTGGCTTCGCTGCTGGGCGAACCCGTCGGCGCGACGGTCGGGTACGCCGTCCGCGGAGACCGGCAGGTCGGGGCGGGCACCCGCATCGAGTTCGTCACCACGGGTGTGCTCCTCCGCCGGGTCCAGCGCGACCCGGAGCTCGCCGGCGTGTCGGCGGTGATTCTGGACGAGGTACACGAGCGGCAGCTGGACGCCGACCTGACCCTGGCACTGCTGCTGGAGGTGCGCGAGACCCTGCGCCCGGACCTCGGTCTGGTCGCCATGTCTGCGACCATCGAGGCGGAGCGCACCGCCGCCCTGGTCGGCGGGGTGGCCCCGGCTCCGGTGATCTCCGTGCCGGGCGCACTGCACCCGGTGGCCACGGCGTGGTGCCCGCTTCCGGCCGGCGTACGACGGGCCGATGACCGCGGACTGACCCCGGCCTTCCTGGACCACGTCGCCGGTACCGTTCGCCGGGCACTCGCGGAGCAGGTGGGCGACGTGCTGGTGTTCCTGCCCGGCGTGGGCGAGATCTCGGGGGTGGTCTCCCGCCTGTCGGGCGTCAATGCCGACGTCCTCCCCCTGCACGGTCGGCTGCCGTCGGGCGCTCAGGACCTCGCGCTCAGCCAGGGAGCGCGCCGCCGGGTCGTCGTGTCGACCGCGGTGGCAGAGTCCTCGCTGACGGTGCCCGGCGTGCGCGTCGTGGTCGATGCCGGACTCTCCCGGCAGCCCCGCACCGACCACCGTCGCGGTCTCGCGGGACTGGTGACGGTGAGCGTCAGCAGGGCCGCCGCAGAGCAACGGGCCGGGCGCGCTGGCCGAGAGAGCCCCGGGACGGCGTACCGCTGCTGGTCCGAGAGCGACCACGCACATCTGCCCGCCCACCCCGAGCCGGAGATCGTCACGGCCGACCTGACCTCGTTCGCGCTGGAGATCGCCGCCTGGGGCAGCCCCGACCCGGCGGCCCTGGCGCTGCTCGACCAACCACCGCTGCCGGCACTGGACGCAGCCCGGAGCACCCTGGTGGCCCTGGGCGCCCTGGACGGCGCCGGCATCGTGACCGGCCGCGGCCGGGCGATCGCCGCCATCCCGGCCGACCCACGACTCGCCCGAGCACTGCTCGACGGCGCCGACGTGGTGGGCGCCCGGCGAGCCGCCGAGATCGTGGCACTGCTCTCCGAAGACGTGCGCGCACCGGGCGGCGACCTGGTGGCGGCACTGCGAGGCCTGCGCCGAGGCGGGCCGGCCACCAGCGGGTGGCGGGCCGCCGTCGTCCAGCTGCGCGGCTCACTGCCCGACCGGGCCGGCGGTGCCGACTCGGGGCTCCCCGACGACATCGCGGTCGGGGTCGTCGTGGCCCTGGCCCACCCCGACCGGATCGCTCGACTGCGTCCGGGCGCCACGGCGTACCTGATGACCTCCGGCACCGGCGCCGCGCTGCCCCCTGGCTCCGGGCTCGCCGGCCTCCCCTGGCTCGCGATCGCCGATGCCGACCGCCGACCCGGAGGGCGGGATGCGACCGTGCGATCCGCCGCCCCGTTGACCGAGGACCTCGCCCTCGAGGCAGCCGCTGCGCTCTGGCACGAGAACGACGAGGTCGTCTGGCACGACGGGCGGGTGGTGGCCCGCCGGGTCACCCGGCTCGGCGCGATCGAACTCGCCTCCGCGACGATCAGCGACCCCGACCCGACGCTGGTGGCCGACGCCGTGCGCGAAGGGCTGCGGCGGGACGGGCTGAGTGTCTTCCGCTGGACCGACACGGCGGTGGCGCTGCGCTCCCGGATGGCCTTCCTGAACCGGTCGCTCGGCGACCCGTGGCCCGACGTTGACGACGAGTCGCTGCTGACCGGGCTCGACACCTGGCTCGGACCCGACCTGGCCCGGGTGCGTGGGACCCGCGACCTCCAGCGGATCGACGTCCTGAGCGCCCTGCGGAGGTTGCTGCCCTGGCCCGAGGCGGGGCGGCTCGACGAACTGGCTCCCGCGACGGTGCGGGTCCCGAGCGGCTCGCAGGTGCGGATCGACTACGACGGCGACCAGCCCGTCCTCGCCGTCCGCATCCAGGAGGTCTTCGGCTGGTCGTCGGCACCGTCTCTGGCGGACGGGCGGGTGCCGTTGCTGCTGCACCTGCTCTCCCCCGCCCGCCGCCCCGCGGCGGTCACCGCCGACCTGGCGTCGTTCTGGTCCTCGGGCTACCCGCAGGTGCGCGCCGAGCTGCGCGGTCGCTATCCCAAGCACGCCTGGCCGGACGATCCGACCACGGAGCCGCCCACCCGCGGTGTACGCCGACGCTGAGCCTCCGCACTCGACATACTCAGGCGCATGAACCTCCTCGACACCTGGAGCCGCAGCGACCACACCGCCGACGGCGTCACCCACCCGACGTACCGCAAGGGCACCGGCCCCGGAGTGATCGTGATCCACGAGATCCCCGGCCTCACGCCCGAGGTGATCGGGTTCGGCGAGGAGGTGGTGGCCGCCGGGTTCACGGTCGTGATGCCACACCTCTTCGGAAAGCCCGAGGAACCGATGGGCGCCCGTCTCGGTCGCGAAGGCCCTGCGCCAGGTGTGCGTCAGTCGCGAGTTCACGAAGCTCGCGACGGGTGAGACCACTCCCGTCGCCGGCTGGCTGCGCAGCCTGGCGCGCGAGCTGCACGCCGAGCTCGGTGGGCCAGGCGTGGGTGCTCTCGGGATGTGCTTCACCGGCGGGTTCGCCCTCGCGATGATGGTCGACGATGCCGTCGCCGCACCCGTTCTCACCCAGCCGTCGGCGCCGTTCGCGGTCGGCAAGCGACGCGCTGCCGACCTCAACCTCTCTCCCGCAGACCTGACGACGGTCAAGGAGCGCGCGGCGTCCGGGTGCGAGGTGCTGGGTCTGCGCTACCGCAAGGATCCCGCCGTCGGCACCCGCTTCGACACGCTGACCCGCGAGATCGGCGACAAGTTCATCCGGGTGGAGTTCGACGGCAAGGGCCACTCGACCGTCACCGCGCACCGCCAGCAGGAGGGCGTGGACCGGGTGCTGGCCTTCTTCCGCGAGAAGCTGCGCGGCTGATCAGGAGGTGGTCCACGACTGGCCTCACCTGGCTATGGCATCGGGCTGGGTCGAGGCGGACCATGAGCCCATGGGCAACCGGATCATCAGGGCAGGCGACGGCGAGGTTCTCGGTTCGATGGCTGGGTGTCGTGACCGATTTCTGATCGGCTCCCAGGACTCCGGGGGCAGGATGGCAGTCGTCGAGCACCTCCTGGCGCCGCGCTCGATCGCGGCTCCGATGCACCGTCACACTCTCGAGGACGAGTTCAGCTTCGTGCTCGAGGGCAGGGTCTGGTTCCACGCGGCAGGCGAGGAGGTCGTCGCCGAGACCGGCGACCTGGTGTTCAAGCCTCGAGCCGAGTGGCACACGTTCTGGAACGCCGCCGACGAGCCGGCCCGGATCCTGGAGCTGATCAGCCCCGGTGGCCTCGAGGAGGCCTTCCGGCTGATCGACACCGCGCCCGACGATCTCGACCTCGGCCCACTCGTCGAACCGTACGGCTGCGAGGCGGACATGGACGCCACGGCGCCGATCATGGAGAAGTACGGCCTGACCTTCGGGTGACGCTCCGTCCTGTCCCGGAGCGCTCAGACCGACAGCACCAACCCGCTGGTGGGTACGCCGGTGCCGGCGGTGACCAGCACGTGCTCGACGTCGTCGACCTGGTTGACCGATGAGCCGCGGACCTGGCGCACGGCCTCGGCGATGCCGTTCATGCCGTGGATGTAGGCCTCGCCGAGCTGTCCGCCGTGGGTGTTCAGCGGCAGTCGGCCACCGATCTCGATCGCCCCGTCGGCGATGAAGCCCGGCGCCTCCCCCCGCCCGCAGAAGCCGAGCTCCTCGAGCTGCATGAGGACGTACGGCGTGAAGTGGTCGTAGAGCACTGCCGTCTGGATGTCGGGCGGGCCGAGCCCGGACTGCCGCCACAGCTCGCGCCCCACCACGCCCATCTCGGGCACGCCGATGTCGTCGCGGTAGTACGACGACATCACGAACTGGTCCGCGGCGCTCCCCTGCGCGGCGGCGGCGATCACCGCGGGTCGCTGGGCGAGGTCGCGGGCCCGCTCCGCCGAGACCACGACCAGCGCCACGGCGCCGTCGCTCTCCTGGCAGCAGTCGAGCAGGTGCAGCGGTTCGGCAATCATCCGGGACGCCTGGTGGTCCGCCAGGGTGATCGGCTTGCCGTAGAAGAAGGCCTCGGGATTCGTTGCGGCGTGCCGACGGTCGGCGACGGCCACCCGGCCGAAGTCCTCCGACGTGGCGCCGTACTCGTGCAGGTAGCGGCGCGCCTGCATCGCGACCGTCGCAGCCGGGGTCGTCAGTCCCTGGGGGTAGGACCACGCGTTGTCGAGCCCGTTGGTGTTGACCTGGGCGTTGGCACCGGCCGACACCTGCCCGAACCGCATCCCGGAGCGCTCGTTGAAGCCGCGGTAGCAGACCACGACGTCCGCGACACCGGTCGCGACCGCCATCGCTGCCTGCTGCACGGTGGCGCAGGCCGCGCCGCCGCCGTAGTTGATCCGGCTGAAGAACCGCAGGTCGCCGAGGCCCAGCTCCCGGGCCAGCGCGATCTCGGAGGAGGTGTCCATCGTGAACGTCGTCAACCCGTCGACGTCGCCCGGATCGAGACCGCAGTCCTCCAGCGCGGCCAGCGTCGCCTCGACGGAGAGCTGCAGCTCGGAGCGGCCGGACTCCTTGGAGAACTCGGTCGCCCCGATGCCGGCGATGGCGGCGGCTCCCGAGAGGCTCATGGGGTGTCCGAGGATCGGAGGGTCACCGTCGCGGTGACGTGGTCGCCGAGAGAGACCGCGCCGACGACGGTCACCGTGTCACCGTCGCGGGTGCCGGTGAAGACCAGCTCGTCGTCGGGGTACGCCGGTGCGCCGAGCCGCAGCGAGATCCCGGCCAGCTCGACCTGGCCGAGGGCGTCGGTCACGTAGCGCTGCACGAGTCCGGTCGTGGTGAGGATGTTGAGGAAGATGTCCTTCGACCCGTAGGACTGGGCGAGGTCCCGGTCGTGGTGGACGTCCTGGAAGTCGCGGGTCGCGATGGCTGTGCTGACCACCAGCGTCGGGGTGATCGGCAGGCGCCACTCGGGCAGGTTCATGACGCGTCCTCGGGGGTCTCGACCGGCTCGACCGACGTGAGGCGGAAGACGGGCAGGGTCAGGTCGTCGTCCACGCGCTGGAAGTCCACGGTCACCCGCATCCCGACCTCGAGGTCCTCGGGCTGGCAGTCGACCACCTCGGCGAGGAGGCGGGTGCCCTCCTCGAGCTCGACCAGGGCGATCAGCACCGGCAGCTCGCGGCCCGGGATCGGCGGGTGCCGGTGGACGACGTACGAGTAGACGGTGCCGCGCCCGGAGGCCACCACGTGGCGGCGGTCGAAGGCATGGCACTCGGGGCACGACGGCCCCGGTGGATGGCGGAGCGCGCCGCAGGCACCGCACTGCTGGATCCGGAGCTCGCCCGCGGCGGTGCCTTCCCAGAAGTGCGCCGTGTCGCGGTTGACCTGGGGGCGGAGGACGGCCTGGGTCTCGACAGGCTCGACCGACGCAGGTCGTTCCTTCGGGACGAACTTCAGGACGCGGAACAGCATCGTGGCGACCTGCTCGCTGCGCCCGTCGGGGTGGGCCACCCGCCACACGTTGCGGGTGGTCACGAAGTAGCCCTCGCCGACGCCGGTCTGCTTCGGCCCGACCACGGACTCGAGGCGGGTCGTGACGGTGACCTCCTCGCCGACCGCGAGCGTCCGGGCGTACTCCTGCTCGCAGTTGGTGCCGAGGACACCGGTGAAGCCCTCCTCGCTGAGCAGCTCGATCATCGCGTGCAGCGGGTCATCCGGCGACCGGGTCGGGCGCAACCCACCCATCGTCCAGACCTGGGCCATCGCCGGGGGCGCCTCACCCTGGGTCCACCGCGGGTCGGTGTCGCCGATCGCCTCGATCCAGTTGTTGATCATCGGCTGATTGACCGGGTCGCGGCCCGAGCGCAGGTTGGTCTCGCCCTGCGCCTTGATCCGCTCGGTGGCGGCCAGGATCCGCTCGTGGGCAGTCGTCCCGGTCATCGCGGCACCCTCGGCAGGTCGAGGCCGAACATCGCGATCAGCTCCCGCTGGACCTCGTTGACACCACCCCCGAAGGTGAGCACCAGGTTCCGCTTCGCCTGGGCGTCGAGATAGCTCATCAGCTCGCCGGTCGCCCGGTCGGCCGGGTCGCCGTACCGGTGCACGACCTCGGCGAGGAGCCGGCCGAGGCGCTGCGCCTGGTCGCTCGCGAAGACCTTGGACGCCGACGCGTCCGCCACCGGGATCGCCCCCACCTCTGCCGCCCGGGCGACCTCCCAGTTGAGCAGCTCGTTGACCCGGAACGCCGCCGTCACCTCGGCGACCGCCGCGTGGACGTCGGGCTCGTCGAGCACACCGGCGGTGGCGGCCCAGTCGATGACCCGGTCGCGCAGACCCTCGAGTCGCCCGGCCGGGCCGAGCATCACGCGTTCGTGGTTGAGCTGGGTGGTGATCAGCTTCCAGCCCTGGTTCTCCTCGCCCACCAGCATGTCGACCGGGACCCGGACGTCGTTGAAGTACGTCGCGTTGACGTGGTGCGAGCCGTCGGCGGTGATGATCGGCGTCCACGAGTAGCCGGGGTCCGTCGTGTCGACGATCAGGATCGAGATGCCCTGGTGCTTGGGGGCATCAGGGTCGGTGCGGACAGCGAGCCAGAGGTAGTCGGCCTGGTGCCCGCCCGTGGTCCACATCTTCTGGCCGTTGACGACGTAGTGGTCTCCGTCCCGCCTGGCGGAGGTCCGCAGCGAGGCCAGGTCGGTGCCCGCGTCGGCCTCGCTGTAGCCGATCGCGAAGTGCACGTCGCCTTCGAGGATCCGCTTCAGGAACAGGTCCTTCTGCTTCTCGGTGCCATACCGGATCAGGGTCGGCCCGACGGTCTGCAGCGTGACCGCGGGCAGATGGACGTCGGCCCGCTGTGCCTCGTTGGCGAAGATCGTCTGCTCGATCTCGCCGAGCCCGTGGCCGCCGTACTCCTGGGGCCAGCCGACGCCCATCCAGCCGTCGGAGCCCATCTGCTTGATCGTCTTCTGGTACGTCGGGCCGTGCCGGTCGCGCATCATGTCGAGGTGCTCGTCGTGGCTCGAGAGACCGGTGAAGTAGTCGCGCAGCTCACTCTTGAGCGATCGCTGCTCCTCGGTCAGCTCGAGGTTCTTGGCGGCCGCGGTCTCCACTGTCACGGCACCCCGGGTGAGCGCGGCACCGCCCAGCGCGTGGGTGAGATCGGTGATCCAGGAGAAGTAGTGGTGCAGCGGGTAGGTCTCGTCGACCCCGACCCCACCGTGCAGGTGCTGGCAGGTGTGCAGGGCGGGCAGGCCCTCGGCGCACAGCCAGTACGACGCCACCGCGAGGTCGTCGCGCGCGTCGAGGCCCGAGGCGATCCGCCAGGCGGCGTTGTCGGCGGCCAGGGTGATCGTGCGTGAGGCGATGTAGACGTCGGCGACCTGCTGGGCCACGGCCTGGAACTCCGCCAGCGCGCGGCCGAACTGGGTGCGGCCCTTGACGTAGGCCGCGGTGAGGTCGCGGGCACCGGCCACCACACCGGCGCCGGTCACGCAGAGACCGGCGATCGCGAGCTCACGCAGCAGGCGACCGGCATCGTCGCCGGGGAGCAGCTCGGCGGTGGCGCCGTCGAGGACGACGGTGTGTTGGGTGCGCCCGCCGGACGAGGGCGAGTCCAGGAGCGTCACGCCGGCATCCGTCGGGTCGACCAGGACGACGACGACCCGGTCCCCGTCGAACGCGGGGACGAGCAAGGCAGCCGCGTCGGCGGCGTAGGTGACCCCGACCTTCCGTCCGGTCACCCGTCCGTGGGAGTACGTCGTTCCGGGGCTCTCCGGGATGCCGA
This sequence comes from uncultured Actinomycetota bacterium, assembly GCA_963834235.1. Lineage (GTDB taxonomy): Bacteria > Actinomycetota > Actinomycetes > Propionibacteriales > Nocardioidaceae > Nocardioides. The sequence goes on along the minus strand of CAWIAS010000003.1, from coordinate 1,039,252 downwards.
TCCCGGCTTCCCGCAGCGCGGGTGTCAGCACGACGTCTCCGGTCGCCACGCCCGGCAGGAACCTGGCCTGCTGCTCGTCGCTGCCGGCCGCGGCCAGGGTCAGGGCCGCGCAGCAGAGGGTCTCCCACACCGGCAGGTGCGCGGCGCGAGCTCCGGTCTCGCGGAGCAGCTCCGAGACCTCCCCGAGGCCGAGCCCTTCACCGCCGTACGCTTCCGGCACGGCCAGCGCCAGCAGTCCGGCGGCGGCGAGCGCCGACCAGTCGGCGTCGCGGTCGAGCGCCTCCCGGATCACCGAGCGCACGGCATCCCGCTCCTCGGAGTGGATGGCGCCGGTGGCGTCCTGGCTCACGTGGTGCCTCCGTCGTTCCGTGGGCGTGGGCGGGTAAACTGTAACCTGTTCTAGTCTAGCCGAGAGGTTCTTTGTGCCCCTGCCGTCCCCGTTGTCGTATCTGCGCCGCTCGGTCTACATGCCGTGGGCACAGATTCCCGCGGGCACCATGGTCGAGCTCCCCGGCCGGGGTTCGACGTACGTCACCGACACTGCGGGGCCCTCGCCCGACTCCCCCACGATCGTCCTGCTCCACGCGGTCGGGTGCACCGGCCTCCTCACGTGGTACCCCGCGATCCGTCCACTCTCCGAGCGGTTCCGCGTGGTGACGCTGGACCAGCGTTGGCACGGTCGGGGCATCCAGTCGGAGGAGTTCTCGCTCCGCGACTGCGCGGACGACGTCGCCGCCCTCGTCGAGGTCCTCGACCTTGGCCCGGTCCTGGTCGCGGGCTACTCGATGGGATCGATCATCGCCCAGCGTGTCTGGCGTCAACATCCGGAGATCACCGCTGGGCTCATTCTCTGCGCGACGACGGACAGGTTCCGCGCCACGGTCGCCGAGCGGATGTTCCACCAGGGCCTCGAGGTCGCCATGGTGGGAGCGCGAGGCGTCTCGCGGTCGCGGACCGCCGTCCGGGCGAGCCGGTCCGCAGCCTCGGCCCTCGACATCGCTTCCTCCGACATCCACGACTGGGCCTTGGCGCAGATGCGCAGCACCAGCCCGTGGGCGGTGGGTCAGGCCGTCGCAGCGTTGGGGCGGCACCACTCGAGCCCGTGGCTGTCCAGGATCGACGTGCCGACCGCCGTCGTGGTCACCCGCGACGACAAGGTGATCCCTGCCCGACGCCAGATCGCGCTGGCCCGTCGGATCGCGGGTGCCACGATCCACGACATCGACGCCGGTCACGCTTCCTGCGTGCTCGAGGCGGAGACGTTCGTCCCGGCCCTGGTGGAGGCCGCGGCCACCGTGAACGCCCGGCGCCGCGACCTCACCCGCGACTGAGGGCTACGAGGAGGCCGGCGCCTTCTTCACGGACTTCTTGACGGTCTTCTTGAGGGTCTTCTTGGCCGGCTTCTTGCTGGCCGGCGTCTTCTTCGCAGTCTTCCGAGGGGCGGCCTTCTTGGCCGGCGCCTTGGTCTCGGCCTTGGGGGCCGCCCGCTTGGCCGGCGCCTTCGTGGCCGGCGCCTTCGTGGCCGGCGCCTTCTGTGGCCGGCGCCTTGGTGGCCGGGGCACGCGTGCTCGGGGCGCTGCGGATGGACGTCACGTTGCCGCTCGCGCTCACCGCTGCCTTGAGGGCGGCGAGCTCGGCAGGGAAGCGCTGCACGAGGTCGTCGACGTCGGGCATCGACTCCTTGCAGGCAATGATCCCGACGTGCACCTGGCCGTCGTTCGACATCACCGTGATGTTGACGCCGGAGCCGTGGAAGACCGGGCCGAGGGGGTAGAGCGCCTCGATCCGGGCACCGCCGAAGTACAGGGGCACGGGCGGGCCGGGCACGTTGGAGATCACCAGGTTGTGGACGACCGGGTGCTTCTCCGCGAGGCGGAGGCCGGCGTACGCACGCACCGCCAGACCGAACGTGCGCGGAGCGGCGAACTCGGCCCAGTCCTGGAGCGAGTCGGCACTGATGGCGCTGTGGTGCTCCTTGGCGTTGCGATTGGCCTCGGACAGGTCCTGGAGCCGCTCGAGTGGGTCCTCCACGTCGGTGCCCAGCTTGGCGAACAGCGCAGAGACCTTGTTGGCGCCCTGGGAGCGCTTGGACTCCTCGCGCACCGAGACGGGAACGGTGGCCAGCAGGGAGGTCGAGGGCAGCTCGCCCCGGGCCTCGAGGTAGGAGCGCAGGGCGCCGCCCGACACGGCCAGGACGACGTCGTTGACGGTCGTCCCCGTCGCCTTCTTGATCGCCTTGATGTCCTCGAGGCTGATGTCGGCCAGCGCGATCGCACGGTGACCGGTGATCGTGCCGTTGAAGGACGTGCGCGGCGCCGAGAACGGTGCCGCCATGGCGGTGCCCTCGCGGGCGCGGCCCACGGTCTTGGTCAGCAGCTCGACGGACGGCGCCATCAACCGGGCAGCCGTCAGCGGTCGCGTGAGGTTCGTCAGCAGGGCGCGACCGAGCAGCTCGAACTCACGCGGGTCGCGGCCGAACGTGCCCTTGCCACCGAGCGCCAACGGAGGCTGGTCCGGCTCGAGGCTGCACAGGTGCGAGATCAGGTTGGAGCCGGAGACGCCGTCGACCGTGGCGTGGTGCATCTTGGAGAAGACGGCGATCTTGCCGTCCTCGTAACCCTCGATGATCCACATCTCCCAGAGCGGGCGGGACCTGTCGAGGGGCATGCCGGCGAGGTGGCCGCAGAGCTCGACCAGCTCGGCGTAGCCGCCGGGCTGCGGCAGCGCGAGCCGGTGGACGTGCCGGTCGATGTCGAAGTGCTGGTCCTTCACCCAGATCGGATGGTCCAGCTTGAGCGGAACCTTGCGCAGCTTGCGGGTGAACTCGGCGACGTCACCCACGCGGCTGTTGATCAGCTCCTTGAGCTTCCCGAAGGAGTAGCCGTCCGGCATCGTGCCCGGGTCGAGCACGATCACTCCGCACACGTGCAGCAGCTGCTCGGGCGTCTCCAGGTAGAGGAAGCTCGCATCGAGGCCTGACAGTCGGTCCATGGGTCCCATCCTAGGGTGACAAACTGGAACGTGTTCTCATTCACTCAACGAGGCGGCTCGCCAGTGGGACACGGGTGATCCCCATCTCAGCCTGCGCACCGTCGCGTCACCGGAGCTAGCATCCACCCCGTGCCCTTCCTGCGTCGACAGCTCCTCACCTCCGCCCTGGTCGCGAACGCGCTGCGCCCACCCCCCGGCTTCCGCGCAGGCATCCCGGTGTTCGCCGCCGGCTGGCTCACCGGCGAGCTGGCCCCGCACCTGCTGGCGCTCACCGCGACCGACGCCGCCGTACACGCCCGAGGCCGGAGGCTCGACAAGCGTGGCCTGGCGGTGGCCGCGGTCAACGCGGCCGGACTGGCCTATCTCGTGCTCGGCGCCCGCAAGGTCCAGGAGCAGGTGGAGGAGGCCCTGACGGAGGCGCTCGGCGTCGACTACGTCGAGCAGCTCGACGCCAAGCCCACCCCGGCCGAGCTCGCCGTGCCCTGGCGTCAGGTCGCCACTCCGTTCCGCTTCCGCAGCACCGGCGTCACGGTCGAGAGGAACATCGCGTTCTCCGACGCCGGACGTCGCGGCATGCTCGACATCTACCGTCCCGAGGGCGACCTCACCGACGCCCCCGTGCTGCTCCAGGTCCACGGCGGCGGCTGGACGATCGGCAACAAGGACCAGCAGGGCCTCCCGCTCATGCACCACCTGGCCGCCAAGGGCTGGGTCTGTGTGGCGATCAACTACCGGCTCGCGCCCCGCAACCCGTTCCCCGCCCACATCGTCGACGTGAAGAAGGGCATCGCCTGGATCCGCGAGAACATCGCCGAGTACGGCGGCAACCCCGACTACATCGCCATCACCGGCGGGTCGGCCGGTGGGCACCTCGCCGCCCTGGCGGCGCTGACGCCGAACGACCCGGCGTACCAGCCCGGCTTCGAGGACGTGGACACCAGCGTCCAGGCCGCTGTTCCGCACTACGGCGTGTACGACTTCGCCGGGGCGACCGGCCTTCGCAGCGCCGAGCTGATGCGCGACACCTTCCTCGGCCCGCGGATCCTCAAGAAGCGGTTCAGGGACGAGCCCGACGAGTTCGAGGCCGGCTCGCCCATCCTCCGGATCACGGCGGAGGCCCCCGACTTCTTCGTCATGCACGGCGCGCACGACTCGCTGGTCTCGGTGCAGCAGGCCCGGATGTTCGTCGAGAAGCTGCGGGAGAGCTCGCAGCGGACGGTGGTGTACGCCGAGCTGCCGGGCGCCCAGCACGCCTACGACGTCTTCCACTCGATCAGGTCCGGGCACGTCGTCCGGGCGATCGACCGCTTCCTGCACTGGCACTGGAACACCTGGCGTGCCGCGCAGAGCGAGGCCGCCGACACGCAGCCGGCTGCCCGGGGCTGAGCCACTACCGCGGTAGGCCCAGGAGCCGCTCGGCGACGACGTTGCGCAGGATCTGGGTCGTGCCGCCGGCGATGGACAGGCACCTCGTCATCAGCATCTCGTGGACGTCGGCGTCGACGTCCGCGCCACCGAGCGCCACGCGTGGCCCGAGCAGGTCCACGACCAGCTCGGAGGACTCCTGCCGGGTGCGCACCCCGATCAGCTTGGCCACGCTCGACTCGGCACCCGGCCCCTGGTCGGCCAGCGAACGAAGTGTCGAGCGAACACCCAGCAGAGTTCCCACCGTCGCCAGGGCGATCGCCCGCCCGATCCGGATCCGATCGGTGGGCGAGGCCGCATCCGCCAGCTCGACCGCCCGCTCGGTGGAGAGGCCGAGCTTGCTGCTGGCCATCGCCACGCGTTCGTTGGCGAGCGTGGTGCGGGCCAGCTTCCAGCCGTCCCCCGGCTCCCCCACCACGCAGTCGTCGGCCACGAACACGTCGTCGAGGAACACCTCGTTGAACATCGCGTCGCCGGTGATCTCGCGCAGTGGCCGGACGTCGATCCCGTCGGCGGACATGTCGACCAGGAAGTAGGTGATCCCCCGGTGCTGGGGCACCTCGGCGTCGGTGCGGGCCAGGCACACGGCCCAGTCGGCGTCGTGCGCCAGCGAGGTCCACACCTTCTGCCCGGTCAGCCGCCAGCCACCGTCCGCGCGGATCGCTCTCGTCCGCAGTGACGCCAGGTCAGAGCCGGCGCCGGGCTCGCTGAACAGCTGGCACCAGGTCAGCTCGCCGAGGAGGGTCGGGTGGACGAACCGCTTCCGCTGCTCGTCGGTGCCGTGGTCGAGGATCGTCGGCGCCGCCCAGCCGCCGATCTTCAGGTCCGGGCGACCGATGCCCGCCGCCGCGAGCTCCTCGTCGATCACCAGCTGGGTCGCCGGGTCCGCGGCGAGTCCGTAGGGCACCGGCCAGTGCGGCGCGAGGTAGCCCGCCTCGACCAGGGCAGCGCGCTGTTCTCCCTCCGGTAGAACCGCGATCTCGGTCACCGTCCGGCGTACGTCGTCGCGCACGGCGTCGTCGCGCCCGTCGAGGTCGACCTGCACCGTGCGGCGCACGCCGGTCTCGGCGAGGTCGACCAAGGTGGCGGCGAAGGAGTCGGTCGGGCCGAGCAGGCTGCGCAGCATGATCGCGCGACGCAGGTAGACGTGGGCGTCGTGCTCGAAGGTGAACCCGATGCCGCCGAGGACCTGGATGCAGGCTTGGGCGTTGGCCACCGCTCCGTCGAGGGCCACGCCGCCGGCGACGTCGACGGCCCACGCCCACTGGTCGTCGTCGGCTCCGGCTGACCCGGTCCGGGCGACCGAGGCAACGTCCCACGCGACTGCGGTGACCGACTCGGCGGTCTCCAGCATCTCGGCACACAGGTGCTTGATCGCCTGGAAGGAGCCGATCCTGGCCCCGAACTGCTCACGGACCCCGGCGTAGTCGACGGCCGTCTCCAGGCACCAGCGGGCGATGCCGGAGGCCTCCGCCGCGGCCAGGGTCACAGCCATCCGCCGCACCAGGGCGGTCGTCAGCCCCGGGGCGGGAACCCGCCGGTCGGCCGAGGCGTCGACCAGGGTCCCGAACCGTCGGGTCAGGTCGGGCCCCAGCGCTGCCGCCAGGGTGGCGTCGTCGCGCGGGACGACGCACCAGTCCGGCCCGTCGGCCAGCAGCAGGTGCGTGGCCGAGGGCGCGTCCCAGACCAGGCCGTCGAGCACCAGCCCGACCACCGCACCCTCGCCGAGCTCGGCGGCCACCTCCGACTCCCCCAGCAGTGCGACCGTGATCGCACTCCCCAGGAGCGGCCCCGGCACCAGGCCGTGGGCGCAGGCCTCCAGCGCCACGGCCACGTCCAGGACGGAGCCACCGCCGCCGCCGGCGGCCTCGGGCAGTCCGATGGTGGGCACGCCCTGCTCCACGGCCGCGGCCCACACCTCGTCGAACCTCGCCCCGGCGTCCTGCTCGGCGGCCCGCACGGCCTCGGAGCCGCTCAGCCCTGCCGCCCACCTGCGCAGGCTGGTGGCCAGCTCGACGTGCTCGTCGGAGATACCGATCGACATGCTCAGTCCCTTCCGGCCGTGGAGTGTCGAAACTAGAACGTGTTCCATATCCTAGGCTCTCGCCCGTGCCCGACACCACCATGCCCGCCGACCTGCTCCAGCACGCGCTGGACGCTCGAGGCTTCATGCCCGACGACGAGGGGCTGCTGCTGCACCGGGTCGCGCGCGAGCGACTCCCCCACGGCCCCGCGCTCGAGGTCGGGACCTACTGCGGCAAGTCCGCCATCTACCTCGGCGCCGCAGCCCGCGACGGGGGCGGCACCGTCTTCACCGTCGACCACCACCGGGGCTCGGAGGAGAACCAGGCGGGCTGGGAGCACCACGACCCCACGCTCGTCGACCCTGAGCTCGGGCTGATGGACACGCTGCCCGTCTTCCGGCGCACCATCGCCCGGGCCGGGCTTGAGGACCAGGTGGTCGCGCTCATCGGCCGGTCCACGACCGTCTCCGCCCACTGGCGCACTCCACTGTCGCTCCTCTTCATCGACGGCGGCCACGCCGAGGTGCACGCCCAGAACGACTACTCCGGCTGGGCCCCGTGGCTGATGACCGGCGCGCTGCTGGTCATCCACGACGTGTTCCCGGACCCCGCCGACGGCGGCCGGCCGCCGTACGACGTGTTCCTGCGCGCGGTCGAGGGCGGTAGCTTCACCGAGGTCGAGGCGCTGGGCTCGATGCGGGTCCTACGACGTACGAGCGGCGATGCCGGGGACGCTGTCGGCTGACTCAGGGCACCCGCACTCCAGCGAGAACGCCTCGAACGGCACCGGCAGGCTGGCGCCGCGCATGATGTCGGAGCCCGGGGTGTCGTGCCCGAGCGCGTCGGCCGCCAGGATCACGGCCGCCGCGGTGTAGGTCGTGTGCTCGGCCGGCCAGTTGACCCGGTCCGGATAGACGTAGCCGGTCCAGTAGCGGCCCTCGGTGTCGCGCAGGTGCTGCACGTCGGCGAAGAGCCGCAGTGCGCGGTCCCGGTCGCCGACGGCGTCGAGCGCCATCACCAGCTCGCAGGTCTCGGCTCCCGTCACCCAGGGGTTCGTGTCGACGCACTTGATGCCGAGGCCGGGGACGACGAAGTCCTCCCACCGCGAATCGAGCAGCCGGCTACCGGCCGGGCCGCGCACGGCGCCCCCGAGGACGGGGTAGTACCAGTCCATCGAGAAGGTCGACTTGTCCAGGAACAGGTCGCGGTGCTCGCGCAGCGCGTGGCCGAGCCGGCCGCCGGCCAGCTCCCACTCAGGCTGCGGGTCGTCGACCAGCTCCGAGAGGGCGACACCGGCGCGCAGCGACTGGTAGATGCTGGAGGACCCGGCGACGAGCGCCTCCTCGTTGACCCGCCCGGGACGACCGTCTTCCCACTCCTGGGACCAGGCGACACCGCCCCACGGCAGCTGGAGGGAGACCACCCAGTCGAGGGCGCGACGCACGGCCGGCCAGTGCCGGACCACGAAGTCGTAGTCGCGACGGACCAGCCAGTTGTGCCACACACCCACGGCGAGGTACGCCGACATGTTGGTCTCACCGCTGTGGTCCTCGACGACGCCGCCGACGATCTTCATCGGCCAGGAACCGTCGTCCCGCTGGGTGTCCAGGCACCACGCGAACGCCCGATCGGACGCCTCAGGCTGACCGCCGACGAGCAGCGCCATCGCCGACTCGACGTGGTTCCAGATGTCGGTGTGCTCGCCGACGGTCCAGGGCACGGCACCGTCAGGCTCCTGCATGGCGGCGATCGACGCCGCGGTCTCCTCGACCTGCGGGACGCTCAGGATGCCGTCGACGTACGGGATGTCAGGCTGCATCAGCTGTATCAGGCTTCTTGAAGTAGAGGACCATGCTCTTGCCGATCATCGGGTCGAGCACGCGGGCGGCCACCTGCAGCGTCTTGGGCTGCTTCATGATCTCCCAGACCAGGAGCTTGTGGTACGCCTTGGCCAGCGGGTGCTCGTCGTTCTTCACGCCGACCGCGCACTTGATCCACCAGTACGGCGAGTGCAGGCCGTGGGCGTAGCCCTTGCCCTCGAACTGCAGCCCGGCGTTGGCGAGCTTGGAGACGAGCTCCTTGTCCGTGTAGATCCGGATGTGCCCACCGGGAGTGTTGTGGTACTCCTCGGAGAGCTTCCAGTTCACGATCTCGGGGAACCACCGCGGCACCGAGACGGCGATGGTGCCGCCCGGCCGCAGCACCCGCACGAGCTCGTCGATGGCCTGGATGTCGGCCGGGATGTGCTCGAGGATCTCAGCGGCGACGATCCGGTCGAACTCACCGTCCGCGAAGGGCAGCGAGAGGGCGTCACCCTCCTTGATGTCGGCGTCGGCGCCCGCCGGCACCTCGCCGGCCTCACGCATGGCCGCGAACAGCTCGCCCACCCCGGCCAGCTCGTCGGCGTCCTGGTCGAAGGCGATGACGTCGGCGCCCCGGCGGTACATCTCGAAGGCGTGGCGGCCGGCGCCACAGCCCATGTCGAGGACCCGCTCACCGGGCTTGAGGCCCAGTCGGTCGAAGTCAACGGTCAGCATCGGCGGTCCTTCGGTCGGTCGTGTCGGCCCGGTAGTCGTCGATGACCTCCGCGTAGGCCTGGGCGGTGGTGGCGGCGACGGCGCGCCAGGTGAACATCTCCTCGACCCGCTTGCGGCCGGCGGCCCCCATCCGGGCCCGGCGGTCCTCGTCGTCGAGCATCAGGGCGAGCGCCCGCTCGAACTCACCCACGTCGCCGGGGGTGACCAGGTCGGCGCAGAGCCCGTCGGGCCCGACGACCTCGGGGATCGCGCCGGCGCGGGAGACGACCAGCGGCGTGGCGCAGGCCATCAGCTCGGCGGTCGGCAGGCTGAAGCCCTCGTAGAGGGACGGGACGCAGGCGACCTCGGCGGAGCCCATCAGCTCCACCAGCTCGGCCTCGCTGACCCCGCTCACGAACCGGACCGAGTCCTGGATCGCGAGCCGCTCGACCAGCTGCTCGGTGCGGCCGCCGGGGGCCGGCTTGGTCACGAGGACGAGCTCGAGATCACGCTCGGTGCGCAGCTTGGCGAACGCCTCGAGGAGCGTGGCGATGCCCTTCATCGGAGCGTCGGCACTGGCCATGGCCAGGATCCGGCCCTTGACCCGCGGGGTCGTGGGCGGGCGGAAGCCGTCGTCGACGCCCAGCAGGATGACCTGCATCCGGGCAGGGTCGACGCCGAAGTCCTTGGCGATGTCGCGGCGGGAGGTCTCTGACGGGGTCAGGATCTTGCGGGCCCGGCGGGCCACCTTGCCCTGCATCCGGAGGAAGCCGTACCAGCGGCGGAGGGTGAGCTTGCGGCGCCACGTGGTGGCGTCGGCCAGGTCGATCCGGCGGTCGAAGGTGATCGGGTGGTGCAGCGTCGTGATCAGCGGGAGCCCCAGCTTCTCGATGTCGAGCATGCCGTAGCCGAGGACCTGGTTGTCGTGCACGACGTCGAAGTCGTCGACCCGGGCGGCCAGGAGCTTGGCGACCCGCTTGCTGAAGGTCTTCGGCTCCGGGAAGCCGGCCGTGCACATCGTGGCGAACTCCTCCACGTCCACGAGGTCGCGGAACTCGCGCAGCTTCGGGACCCGGAACGGGTCGGGCTCGCGGTAGAGGTCCAGGCTGGGGACCTTGGTCAGGGTGACGCCCTCGTCGAGCTCCGGGTAGGGCTGTCCGGAGAACACCTCGACCTGGTGACCGAGTCGGACCAGCTCACGGCTGAGGTGCCGGATGTAAATGCCCTGGCCACCGCAGTGGGGTTTGCTGCGGTAGGACAGCAGTGCAACACGCATCGCCGCGACCTCTCTTCTCGCATCCGGGCACTTGCCGGATGCCCCTGAGCTGGGGATGACACGCCGGGCCGGACGAAGTGGAACGTGTTCCTATTATGTCCCACTGCTTGATAGCCTAGTCAGCGATATCAACGGCGCTCTCGGGGGACCTGTTCCGGTCGCGAGATGTCGTGTGGATCACACCACCCTGCACCGACGGAGGATCCGTGACCATCGCCAACTCCCTGACCGCCGAGGACCTCGGGTCCGCGGCTCAGCGCGAGCGTCGCAAGCGCATCCTCGACGCCACCATCGCCCTGGCCTCCAAGGGCGGCTTCGACGCCGTCCAGATGCGCGCCGTCGCCGAGCAGGCCGACGTGGCGCTCGGCACCCTCTACCGCTACTTCCCCTCGAAGATCCACCTCCTCGTGTCGGCGCTGGGCCGCGAGTTCGAGGTGGCCGAGGCCGCCAGCCGCGAACGGCCCATCCCCGGCGACACCTCCCACGAGCGCGTGATGTCGATCCTGAGCCGCACCACCCACGGCCTCCAGCGCGACCCGCACCTCACCGAGGCACTCACCCGCGCCTTCATGTTCGCCGACGCTTCGGTGCAGTCCGAGATCCACACCGTGGGCATGCTGCTGACCTCGATGCTCACCCGCGCCATGCACCCCGGCAAGGCCGACCTGACCGACGAGGACGTCGCCATCGCCCGGGTGATCGGCGACGTCTGGCTCTCCGCGCTGGTCGGCTGGGTCACCGGACGCACCACCGCCGACGACGTCACCCAGCAGATGGACGTCGCAGTCCGCCTGTTGCTGCGCTGAGGCATCCCGAGGTCAGGCAAGGCCGGAGGTCACTGACCAGGTGTCGCGCCTTCGTCGGGGATCATCACGGAAGATACTTCGCACGAGGTACGAGTGATCTTCCGCGTTGTCCCGGGCGCTGATTGATTGATCGATCGATCAACGCCGAAGCTCACTCTCTGCGGCATGTGAGTGCGCTCCTGGTGGCGCGGCGAAGTCCACCGGTGACGCTTAGCGGGGCGTGGTGCAGCCGAGGAGTGCCATCAGGTGAGACCCTCGGGCGTCACTAGGCAGAAGGGATGCCCGACGGGATCGGAGTAGACCCGGAAGCCGATGGGCTTGTCGGACCCGTCCAAGAGCCGGCCCCCAAGGCCCAGGACCTGCCTCTCTGCGTCGTCGAGATTGTCGACGAGGATGTCGAGGTGCATCTGCTGGGGCGGTTCACCAGAGACCCAGTCCGGTGCGCGAAAGGAATCCGTGCGCTGCAGAGAGAACGACGGGTGTTCGCCGTCTACCGCGAGAGTCACCCATTCGGCGCTTTCCTCGACCCGCTGCGCGCCCAGGAGTGCCTCGTAGAACCCAGCAAGGGCACGAGGTTCAGGGCAGTCGATGACAATCCCTGCGAGCCGTCCGATCATGCGCGCAAGTCTCGCCTGCAGATGACTCCGGGCGGTGCAGGCGCGCTCATCGACAGATCCGGTCGACAACATGTACCCGGGCCGCGCAACCGTCGCCAGCGACACCCCCTCGAGAATCACCCGGCCAGGCGCCCCTCAGCCCCCGAAGGCGTGGGTGGCGGTGACGCCACCGTCGATCGCGATCTCGGCGCCGTTGACGTAGCTGCTCTCGTCGCTGGCCAGGTAGACGTACAACGGCGCGATGTCCTCGGGGAGGCCGACCCGCCGCAGCGGGACCTTCGTGGCGCCGTACTCCATGGCGGCGTCGCCGCCGTGCACGCGCGTCATGGGGGTGTCGATCATGCCGGGGTGCACGGAGTTGACCCGGATCCCCTTCGGACCGAGCTCCATGGCGCCGACCTTGGTCATCCCGCGGATCGCGAACTTGGTCGCGGAGTAGCCGGCGCAGGACGCCATCCCGCCCAGACCCTCGATGGAGGAGGCGTTGATGATCGAGCCGCCGCCGTTCTTGCGCATCGTCCGGGCGACGGACTTCATCCCGAGGAAACAGCCGAGCTGGTTGACCCGGAAGAGCAGCTCGAACTCCTCCACCGGCATCCGCTCGATGTCCCCGAAGCGGAGGATGCCCGCATTGTTGACCAGCACGTTGACCGGTCCGAAGCGCTCGTTGACCTCGGCGACGAGCGCGGTCCACGAGGCCTCGTCGCTGACGTCGTGGCGACGGAAGTACGCCGCGTCGTCGCCGTGCTCCTGCGCGAGGTCCGCGGCGAGTGCCTGTCCCGGCTCCTCCGCCACGTCGGCGATGACGACCTTCGCGCCCTCGGCCGCGAACGCCCGGACGATCTGCGCGCCCTGGCCCTGGGCGCCGCCGGTGACGATGGCGACCTTGTCGGTCAGACGGTTCATCTCTCTCCTACTTCACGGTGAGCTGCATGACGGCGTCGGCGGCGAAGCCGACGGCCGGGTCCCGGTCGGCGAAGTAGCCACCGAGCTGCTGGTCGAGGTCGCCGAGGCTCCAGCGGGAGTCGGAGGCGTCGAACCGCTGCTCCACGACGGGTGCCGACAGGAGGGCGACCATGCCGCCGTACACCACGAAGACCTGACCGGTGATCCGCTCGGAGGCCGGCGACGCGAGGTAGGCGACGAGCGGCGCGACATGGTCGGCCGAGTAGGGGTCGACCTCCCGGCCGGACTCGTCCTCCCCGAAGACGGCGGCCGTCATGGCGGTGCGCGCGCGCGGGCAGATGGCATTGGCACGGACGCCGATCCGGCCCAGACCGCGTGCCGTCGACAGCGTGAGCGCCATGATTCCGCCCTTGGCGGCGGCGTAGTTGGCCTGCCCCGGAGAGCCGCCCAGGAAGGCCTCCGAAGCGGTGTTGACCACGCTGCCGTAGACGGTGCCGTCACCCTCCTTCGCCTTCGTCCGCCAGTACGACGCGGCGTTGCGCGAGAGCAGGAAGTGGCCACGCAGGTGCACCTTGAGCACCAGGTCCCACTCCTCGTCACTGAGGTTGAACAGCATCCGGTCGCGCGTGATCCCGGCGTTGTTGACGACGACGTCGAGCTGCCCGAAGCCGTCGACGGCGGCCGACAGCATCGCATCGGCCGTGGACCGCTCCCCCACGTCGCCCTCGACCACCGTGGCCGTGCCACCGCGGGAACGGATCTCCTCGGCCGCCTCGTCGGCGGCACCCGCCAGGTCGTTGAGCACGACCCGGGCGCCGGCGTCGGCCAGGGCGAGCGCCTCGGCCCGCCCGAGACCGGCACCGGCCCCGGTGACGATCGCGACCTTGCCGTCCAGTGACGTCCCCGCCACAGGTCAGTCTTCCAGCGAGATGGCTGCGCGCGGACAGGCAGCCACGGCGCGCTTGACGTTCTCGAGGTTCTCGTCCGTCGTCTCGTCGGTCTTGAGCTGCAGGTAGTCGTCGTCGTCCAGCTCGAACACGTCGGGGGCGAGCGCCTCGCACAGGGCGTTGGACTCGCAGAGGTCGAAGTCGACCTTGATCTTCATGGATGCCTCCTCGAGGTCATCTTCGAGTGGTCCCACGTCGCGACGTGGTCGGGGTGGACGATGACGGCGACGCGCTTCGTCACCTGGCGCTCGACCTCGGTACGACCGAGGTCACCGAGCTCCTCGAACGACGACGCGCCGACCATCCGGGTGGCGACCGCCGAGCCGATCTCGTAGATCCGTTCGGGGTCGCGCACCAGCTCGGCGGTGCCGTTGATGGTCGCACCCCGGAGCTCGAAGTAGTCGGTGCCGTCCTCGACCAGGCAGCTGATCCGCGGGTCGCGCTCCAGGTTGCGGATCTTCTGGCTGCGGCCGTAGGTCCAGAACGCGATCTCGCCGTCGCTGCACGACGTAGAACAGCGTGGTCAGGTGCGGGGCACGCCTCCTTGCCGATGCTGGCGACCTGCACCTTGACGTTGTCGTCGAGGAACGACGTCGAGCTCGGCCTCGACATCCTGACGGCGTCGCGTCCGGACATCGGTTCAGGCCTCGCTCGAGTGGCCGGGGAAGACGTGGGCGGCGGGTCGATCGCGACGGCGGCGTTGTTGACCGCCGTGGCCGCCTCACCGAACCCGACGGCGATCAGCCGCACCTTGCCGGGGTACTCGGTGATGTCCCCGGCGGCGAAGACCCGCTCGAGGCTGGTCCGCATCGACGAGTCGACCACGACGTGCCGCTTCAGCACCTCGATGCCCCAGGTCTGGAGGGGGCCGAGGTCGGCGAGGAACCCGAGTGCCGCGACGACGGCCTGGGCCTTGCGGGTGGTGGTCTCGCCGTCGACGGTGATGTCGACCTCCTCGAGCGTCGCGTCGCCCCGCAGCGCGGCTGACCTCCGCGCGCGTGATGATGTCGACCGAGGAGCTCCTTGACTGCGTCCACGGTGCGCTGGTGCGCGCGGAAGGCGTCCCGGCGGTGCACGAGGGCGACCGACGCGGCCACCGGCTCGAGGTGGAGCGCCCAGTCGAACGCGCTGTCCCCACCGCCCACGATCACCACGTCCTTGCCGGCGTACGGCGCGAAGCTGGGCACGAAGAACTCGAGCCCTCGGCCGAGCCAGCCCTCGCCGGCCGGGAGTGGCCGCGGGCTGAACTTGCCGATGCCGGCGGTGATCAGGACCGCACCCGCGGTGATCTCCGTGCCGTCGTCGAGGCCGATCGTGACGCTGTCGCCCTCATGGCGAAGCGTGAGTGCGGTGCGATCCAGGAAGTACTCCGGGCTGGCCGTGCCGGCCTGCGCGACGAGCCCCTCCACGAGGTCGCGGCCCTTGACGGTCGGGAAGCCGGCGACGTCGAGGATGGCCTTCTCCGGGTACATCGCGGTGATCTGTCCGCCCAGCTCGGGCAGCGAGTCGACCACCGCCACCCGGAGCCCCCGAAAGCCCGCGTAGTAGGCGGCGAAGAGGCCGGTGGGCCCCGCGCCGATGATGAGCAGGTCGGTCTCGGCGCGTGTGTTGGTGGGGGGCACGACGGCGATCCTTCCCCTCCGGCGACCTGGGCTCAACTGGAACGTGTTCTAGTTTGCCACACTACTTGGTCTCGATGTCGTCGACCAGCCAGCCGCTGTCGGTGTGCACCATGGTGACCAGGGCGCGGTACGGGGTGATCGTCGTACCTTCGGGACCCCGGACGACGTACTGGTCGATGAAGAGCAGCGCGCGGACCTTCTCGGCGGACGCCTGGACCACGGAGGCGGCCACGACGCGGACGTCCTGCTCGGTCCGCTCGGCCACGAACTCGTCCTCGACGTCGTCCGCGGTCTCGCGGAACTCGGCAGCGAACGTGTCGGTCATCATCGCGGTCGCCTCGTCGATCTGGGCGTCGAAGTCCTGATAGCCGTAGGACAGGATCTCGCTGATGCTCTGCGAGGCCGACTCCACGGCGGCGCGGTGGGCGATCTCGCCGGTCACCACCGGCCGCTGGGAGGAAACCACCGGGTCGCCCTTGAACCAGACGTACCAGACCTCCGCCGCGAGGATGCCCGACATCAGCACCAGGGCGACGACCAGGGCGACCGTGGTGCGGAAGCTCGTCAGCAAGCGCGACCGGGCCGCGGGCGTCTCCGCCGACTCCTCGTCGGGGCTCTCGTCCTCGCCGTCCTCCGGCGGTGCCGGAGGTGGGGGCGGTGCGGGGGGCTCGCTGCCGTCGGTCGCCTCGACGGCGTCGCTCTCGGTCTCGGGGCTCTCGGGCGCCTCGGGACGGCGTCCGGCGACGCTGCGGGGGCGTCCGGTGGGGTTCCGGGAGCCGACGACGGGTCGCCGCGGCTTGCGCGGGGTGTTGGCCATCGGTCAGCTCACGAACTGCAGGTCGCGGGTCAGCCAGCGGCCGTCCTCGAGCACGAGGTCGAGCTGCAGCCGGAAGTTGCGGACGACGGGTTTGTTGCCGGTCTGCTTGTTGGCGACCGTGCCGGTGGTGGCCGCGATGACGGTGGCGCTGTCGTTGTCGACGTCCACCACGCCCGCCCAGATCACCTCGCCGTCCATGATCGACTTGTTCTCCTCGAGCACCTCGATCACACCGTCGGCGGACGAGGTGTACTGCTCGCGGAACTCGCCGGTCGCCCCGGCCGCCACCTCGTCAATGCTCTCCTGGGCCTGGTCGTAGCGGATGTTGATGAAGGCCTCCGCCTCGTCGGTCGCGGACATCAGGACGTCGCCGTAGCGCTCCTGCTCGGCAGCGTCGCTGCTGCGGTCGTCATGGGTGCGCCACGTGACGACGCCCGCGACCACGCCGGCACAGGCGACGACGAGCGCCAGGACGTAGAGCGCGATGTTGAGGCGGACCCGGGACCTGGGGTCCGGGGTCACTGTTGGGCCACCGGCCCGACCAGCAGCCACTTCCACGAATCGCCTCCCAGGATCGACAGGTTGCCCGGATCCCGAAAGCGTACGGCGTTGCCGTTGGCGTCGACGGCACCGTCGAGGAGTCCGCTGATCGGGTCGTAGCTGCCGCGGTAGGCGCGCCCCACCGAGTTGGGGTTGCGCTCACCGCCGGGCGCGTACTTGGTGCCGCGCATGGCGTACGGCGGTGGGCTGTTGCACTCGGCCGGGAAGATGGGCGCGTCGCTGGTCTGGTCGGCCCGTCGCCACTCGTTCTTGGGCTTGTAGCCCTGGGTGCACGGCTGCACCTTGTTGGAGAACTGGAGGTTGACCCTGCCTCCGCCCTTCTCGGGCGTGCCGGTGAAGCCACTGGAGATCACGCGCGGGAAGGTGACCAGGAGCTGCTCGAGACCCGCGAGGTGGTTGACCACCACCTGGTTGAGGCTGACGGCGTTGCCGAGCAGGATCGGCAGGGTCGGTTCCAGATCCTTCATCAGCGCCTCGATCTCGCGTGCGGCGCCCGGTGTGCCCTGCAGTACGCCTCTCAGGTCGCCGTCGCTCCGACGCAGCGCCTGCGTGATCAGCCGCAGGTCACGTGAGAAGGACGTGATGTTCTCGCCCTCGTCGCGCTGGGTCCGCAGCACCGTCATGCCGTTCTCGAGCAGCGCCACCGTCTCGTCCTCGTGGGCGGCGGCCTCGTCGATGAACTCACCGCCGCTGTCGATCAGCTTCTGGAGCGGGACCCCGGTGTCGGTGAACATCAGCCCGAGCTCCTGGACCACGATCCGGAGGTTCTCCTTGTCGACGGACTCGACGAACTGGTCGAGCTCGACCAGCAGGTCGGCCTCGTCCACGGGCAAGGACTCGGCGGAGCCCTCGAGGGTGTCGCCGGGCTGGGCGTACGGGCCCTCGTCGGTCTCGGGCTCGAAGTCGAGATACTGCTCCCCCACCGCCGACAGGTTGTGGACGAACATCGGTGAGTCCAGGGGCAGCTCGACGCCGTCCTCCATGGCGAGGTCGAGGCGCACGCCGTCGCGCTCCACATGCATGCTCGCGACCTCACCGACCTTGACGCCGCGGTAGGTCACCTCGCTGCCCTCGAACAGACCACCCGAGGTCGGCAGGGTCGCGTAGACCGTGTAGCCGCGGCCCAGGACCCGATCGACGAGGCCGAGGTAGCTGCCGGCGATGTAGACGATGCCGACCGCGCTCAGCACGAGGAAGGCCGCGATCCGCACCTTGATGCCCCTGGTCATGCTGACCCACCTCCGAAGAGACCGGTGCCGGCGTACGACGGCGACGGCGCCCCGCTCCGCAGCGCGTCGTTGAAGCGCAGCAGGCCGGGTAGGCCCGGGATCTCGGGAAGGGGGTTGTCGTCGTCAGGGTCCGGAAGCGGGTTGACGACCTGGCACACCGGGTTGTCCTCGTTCTTCTTCTTCTTGCAGGCCTTCTTCAGCTTCTTGTACTGGTCGGCGTCCGTGAGGACCTTCTCGCAGGCCTTGCTCGTGATGTCGCCGGACTCGAGGCACTTCTGCACCGCCGTGAGGATCTCGCCCGGGTCGGGGATCGGGATCGGGATCGGGTTGCCGCCACCATCGTCGTCCGGCGCGAAGATCTCGAGGTTGATGCCGGCCCGGATCGAGGCGTTGGCGTAGTCGCCCTTGACCACCTCGGCGGCCTCCTTGGGGAACGGGAAGCTCACCATCATGTCGAGGCCGGGAGCGAGCCGGTCGCCCACCTCGTGGAGCTTGGTCAGGACGGGCTTCAGGTGCGCGCAGGGTGGCGATCAGGTCGTCCTTGCTGGCGCCGATGACCCGGGTGCCGACCTTGCCGAGCCGGTCCAGGGCACCGAGCATGGAGATCAGCTCGTCGTGCTGCTGAGCGAGCACGTCGATGGCCGGGCCCATGACGTCGAGCGCCTCGCCGATCGTCTCCTTCTCGTCGTTGAGGGTCTTCGTCAGGCCGTTCATCGACTCCAGGGCGGAGATGATCTCCGCTCGCTGCGAGTCGATCGTCCCGATCACGCTCTCCAGCGAGCCGAGGAGATGACGCAGGCGCTCCGTGCGCCCGCTCATCACGTTGTTGAGCTCCTGGGTGATGGTGCCGAGCTGACCGACACCGCCGCCGCTCAGGAGGAACGACAGGGCGCCGAGCACCTCCTCGACCTCGGGGTTGCGGCCGGTGGAGGACAGCGGGATGTCGTCGCCGTCCTCGAGCACGCCGACCGGGTCCTCGGTGGTGGGCGCCTCGAGGGCGACGTACTTCTCTCCCAGGAGGCTGGACTGGCGGATGTCGGCCACCGCGTTGTCGGGGAGCACCGTCCCGTCGGCCACGCGCATGATGATCTTGGCGTGCCAGCCGACCCGGTCCACCTCGATCACCTCGCCGACGGTGACGTCATTGACCATGACCACCGAGCGCGGCACCACGGCGAGCACGTCCGCGAACTCCGCGGTGACCGTGAAGGAGTTGTCCTCGTTGACGGGTGAGCCGGGCAGCGGCAGGTCGTAGGCGCCCTCGAACTCACAGCCGGACACGAGCAGGGCGGTCGCCGCCACGACTGCAGGCGCGAGGCGACGGAGTCGGCGAGTCATGCCCCACCACCGACCAGGCTGTTGAGGTCCCCGGTGCCGCTGTAGGCGTACTGGTCGGGGATGACCTGCGCGCCGGAGTCCTGGTCCGCGGACCGGTCGGGGCCGGCGTCCGAGACGCGCACCTTCGCCGGCGCCTGCTGCCTGGGGGTCTGACCGAGCGCTGGCTCGAGGAGCTGCTCGAAGAGGTCGCAGGCGAGGTCCTTGCTGGCGTCGGGCATGTCGGACTGCTGCACGATGGTGCACAGGAAACCGTCGGCGTCGCCGAACGTGCCGTTGACGCCCACCCGGGAGCCGATGGATCCGGTCTTGGTGTTGAAGGCAACCGCCAGGTTGCCGATGGCCACGGGGGCGACCTGCAGAGCGTCGTCGATGCTCTCGCGTTCGGAGTTCATGTTCTTCAGGACCCGGGTCAGCTTCTCGATGTCGGTGACGAGTGCTTCGCGGTTGTCCTCCACGAACGTCTTCACCGTGCCGACGGCGCGGGCGACCGAGCCCAGCGCCCGCCGCAGCTCCACCCGCTCCGTGACCAGGGCGGAGGACATGCCGGCGAGATCGCGGAGGAACGCGCGGACGAGGCGGTCGTTGGCACCGAGCACCTGGGTGAACTCCGCGAGCTCGGAGACCGTGGCGAAGAGGTTCTCGCTGCCGTCACCGAAGGTCTGGGTCGCAGCCGACAGGTTGCGGAGCATCTCGTTGCCGAGCTCGCCCTCACCCTCGAGTGACTTGGCGGAGGCCCGCAGCAGGTTGTCGAGCGTGCCGTCCTGGTTGACGCCGTTGGGACCGAGCGCCTGCGAGAGGTCTCGCAGGCTCGCGTAGATCCGGTCGAGCTCGACGGGCACGGCGGTCTCGGGCAGCGGGATGTCCTCGCCGTCCGCCATCACGGCGCCGCTGCCGTCGTACGCGGGAGTGATCTGGACGAACCGGTCCGCCACCAGCGTCGGGGTGATGATCACGGCCTTCGCGCCGTCCGGGAGCTGGTACTGGTCGTCGTACTCCATCTCGACGAGGACCGAGTTGCCCTCCGGCACGACGGCGGTGACCTTCCCGATGTTGACTCCGAGCACGCGCACGTCCGTGCCGACGTAGACGCTGACCGCGCGCGGGAAGTGGGCGCTCACGGTGCGCGTCTCCTCACCGCCGCGGGCGAGGAAGAAGGTCGCGGTGAGCAGCAGGACTGCGACACCGACGATCATTGCGCGGCTGTTCATCCGGTTCAGCATCGTCATCACTCGCCCAACATCCCGGGCTGGAACTCGCCGGTGGGGATCGCGGCGAGGTTGTAGACGTAGGCGTCGAACCAGGGGCCGGTCCCGATGATGTTGCTGAGGATCGACGCGTACGGACCGACCGCAGACAGGGTCGCCTTCAGCTGCTTCTCCTTGGAGATCAGCAGGTCGAGCAGGTCGTCGACCTCCTGGAGCGCCGGACCGATCTCCTGCTGGTTGTCCGCCGCGAGACCGCGCAGCTCGTCGGCGAGGATCCGCGCGTTGACCAGGAGCCGGTGGATCGCGTCCTTGCGCCTCGTCAGCTCCTTGAAGACCAGGTCGCTGTTGCCCATCAGGTCGACGATGTCGTCACTGCGGGCCGCCAGCACCTCGCTGACGTTGCGGGAGCTGGAGAGCAGCGCCTGGATCTCCTCGTCGCGGGACGCGACCGTCTCGGAGAGCCGCGAGATGCCCTCGAAGCTGGCGTGGATCTCCGGTCCGGCGGCGTCCATCGTGTCCGAGACGACGTTGAGGGCTTCCTTGAGCTGGTCGGTGTCGATCCGCTCGGTGGTGGTGGTGAGGTCGCCGAAGACGCCGACGATGTCGTACGCCGAGCTGGTGCGGTCCTTCGGGATGACGTCGTCCTCGCCCAGCTGTCCGGTGCCCCGGGGAGTGAGCTCGAGGTACTTCTCGCCGAGCAGGTTGAGCACCTCGACCGACGCCTCGCTCTCGTCGCCGAACTCGACACCGTGGTCGACCTCGAAGGTGACCAGCACGGTGTCGTCGGCCAGCTCGACGTCACTCACCCGGCCGACCCGCATGCCGGCGACCTGGACCATGTTGCCCTTCCGGATGCCGCTGCCGTCGCTGAACTCGGCCTGGTAGCTCCCGCCGCTGAAGCCGGGGAACTTGGAGAGGTTGAAGGCGGCCGCCATGATCAGGAGCAGCAGCATCACGGAGACGGCGCCGGCACGGAGGACCTGGGCCTCGGTCTTGCGGCTCATCGCTGGCACCTCGGCGCCGTGGAGTGGAACTTGATGCTGCTCAGCTCCTCGGTGAGCAGCTCGATGCCGGGGACCCCCTCGAGGGCCGGGAGGGTGATCTCACCGGAGAACTCGCAGAGGTAGTAGCTGTACCAGGAGCCGTAGGTGCCGGTCCGGGTCTGGTCGGTCATCGACTCCGGCAGCCGGTCGAGCATCGTGCTCAGGGTCTTGCGGCTCTGCGGCTCGTTGAGGAGACGCGCGAGCTGGCGCAGCTTGACCACGTCCGACTTGACCAGCGGACGGGCCCGCTTCAACAGGTCGGCGACCACGACGGTGAGGTCGGAGATGTTGCCCAGCGACGAGCCGATGAGCTCGCGGTCCTGGGCGAGGTCACCCATCCACCCCTTGAGCTCGATGATCAGGTCGCTGAGCTCCTCGTGGCGGTTGTCCACCGTCTGCAACGTCTGGCCGAGGTTGGTGATCACCTCGCCGATGAGCTGGTCCCGGTCGGCCAGGGCGTTGGTGAGCGAGGCGGTCTTCTGCACGCAGGCTGGCGACGGTGCCGCCCTCGCCCTGGAGCACCTGGACGAGGTTGAGGCTGAGCTCGTTGACCTGGGCGGGGTTGAGCGCCTGGAAGAGCGGCTGGAACCCGTTGAACAGCACGGTCAGGTCCAGGGCCGGGCTGGTCCGGTCGACGGGATGACGTCGTCGGGCTCCAGCGGCTCGGCGTCGCTGGCCGTGCCCTGCTCCAGCCCGAGGTAGCGGTCACCGACGATGTTGAGGAAGCGGATCTCGGCCCGCGACGCGGTGGTCAGCTCGATCTCGTCCTTGATCCGGAACGTGACCAGCGCCTGGGTCCGGTCGTAGTGCTCGACCGCGCGGACCTCGCCGACGTTGACGCCGGCGATCCGGACGTCGTCGCCCTTCTGGAGCATCGACGCCGTCGTGAAGATCGCTTGGTACTCCTTGCCGCCTCCGAAGCCGATGTTGCCCATGATGGCGGCGAGCAGGCCGGTCACCAGGATGGAGACGACGGTGAAGATGCCGAGCTTGATCGCAGCGGCGGTCGTGGTCGAGTTGCGACTCATGTGTCGTCACCCCCACGGACCACGGGTCCGTACATGAGCGATCCGAGGGAGCCGTAGGTGTCCACGCCCTTGCCTGAGAGCGAGGCCAGCATGGCGTTGATGATCGCCTGCTCACCGTCAGAACCGGCGTACCCGCTGTCGGTGCTGAGCCGCGAGGGCTGGGTGCCGGGGGTGGTGCTGGTCGGCGGGTTGTCGTCCTGGTCGGTGCCGTCGTCGAGCGGCTGTGGCCCGATCGGCTCCGGTGGGTTGGGGAGGCCGAGGCACCAGGGCCCGTGACCGACCTCGCCGTAGACCGGGCGGTCGCGCTGGTCGTACTCGCGATACTGCGGGGTGTTGAAGCGGAAGTACTGGCGGATGATGCCGCCGCGGAAGATCCCGGCCAGGCGCGGCTGGTAGTTCGCGAGCCCCTGCAGGAGACAGGGGTACTGG
The DNA here is from genome assembly GCA_963834235.1 of uncultured Actinomycetota bacterium. Lineage (GTDB taxonomy): Bacteria > Actinomycetota > Actinomycetes > Propionibacteriales > Nocardioidaceae > Nocardioides. The sequence continues at coordinate 1,016,472 of CAWIAS010000003.1, read as the reverse complement.
GGTGAGTAGACCGCGAGCAGCCGGGTCAGCGGCTCGCTGAGGGTGCCGATCCGGATCAGGTTGTCCTCGTTCTCCGCCAGGACACCCGACGTGGTGTCGGCCAGGCCGGCGACGTCGCCGAAGAAGACGTCCAGCTCCTGGCGCTGCTGGATGAGCGTCTTGCTGGTCACCGTGATGTTGTCGAGCACCCCGATCAGGTCCGGGGCGGCGACGTTGTAGGTGTCGGCCACCTCGGCGAGCAGCACCAGGTCCTTGCGCAGGGTCGGCAGGTGGTCGTCGATGGCGTCGAGGTAGGAGTCGAGCTTCTCGAGGGTGGAGCCGAGCTGCTCCCCACGGCCGCCCAGGGCGGTCGCGAGCGCGTTGAGCGTGGCGTTGAGGTCGGCGGGCTGCACCGCGCGGAGCAGCGGGAAGAGGTCGGCCAGGATCTTCTGGAGCTCGACGTTGGTCTCGACCCGGTCCGCCGGGATGACGTCGCCGTCCTCGAGGGAGTCCTCCGAGGGGTTGGCAGGGGCGACGAACGAGATGTACTTCTGGCCGAACAACGTGGTCGGCAGGATCTGGACGTCGACGTTGGCCGGGATCTCGTCGGCCTCGGCCGGCTGGAGGGCGACCTTGATCACCGCTTGCTCGCCGTCCTGCGAGATGCTGCGTACCTGACCGACCAGCGCCCCGTTGACCCGGACGTCGCCGAACTTGGCGAGCTGGAGCCCGGCCCTGTCGGCCTCGATCGTGACCATCGTGACCGTGGTGAAGACCTTCTGGTAGACCGCGATCGAGAAGCCGATCATCATCGCGATCACCGTCAGGAAGACGACACCGGCGACCAGCAGCCGGCGGTGCTCCGCCGGGTTGTCGTGGTGGACGTTCACCAGCATCGCGTCACCCCCGTCATCCTGTGATCCGGACGGTGGTGGTGGAGCCCCAGATGGCGAAGCTGAGGAAGAAGTCGGCGACGACGACGGTGACGATGCTGGTTCGGATCGCCCGGCCCACGGCCAGTCCGACGCCGGCCGGCCCGCCCGATGCGGTGTAGCCGTAGTAGCAGTGGATCAGGATGATCGCGGTCGCGAGGAAGAGCAGCTTCCCGAAGGACCAGAGCATGTCGATGGGTGGCAGGAACTGGATGAAGTAGTGGTCGTAGGTGCCGGGCGACTGGCCGTAGATGTAGACGGTGATCAGCCGGGGAGAGAGGTACGACGAGGCGAGAGCCACGATGTAGAGCGGGATCACGGCGATGAACGCGGCGATCATCCGGGTGGTGACCAGGAACGGCAGCGAGGGGATCCCCATGACCTCCAGCGCGTCGATCTCCTCCGAGATCCGCATCGCACCCAGACGGGCGGTGTAGCCGCAGCCGACGGTGGCCGCGAGCGCGATCGACGACACGAGCGGCGCGACCTCGCGGGTGTTGAAGTAGGCGGAGATGAAGGCGGAGAACTTCGCGACGCCGATCTGGCTGAGCGAGGCGTAGCCCTGGATGCCGACCTCGGTCCCGGCGAAGAACGCGAGGAAGGCGATCACCCCCACGGTGCCGGCGATCACGCTCAGGCCGCCGGCCCCGAACGTGACCTCGGCGAGCGTGTTCAGGATCTCGCGCTTGTAGCGGCGGATCGCGCGCGGCGTCCACGCGATCGCCTTGACGTAGAAGAGCAGCTGGTCGCCGTACTGCTCGATCGAGTCCCGGCGTCCCTTGACGAAGGCGCCACCGAGATCTCGGGCGCGCGAGGAGACCGTGGGCGTCGTCGTCGTGTGTGCCATCAGAGCCCCGGGGGTGGGACGACTTGGAAGTAGATGGCGGTGATGACCGCGTTCATGAAGAACAGCAGCATGAACGAGATGATCACGGACTCGTTGACCGCGCGCCCGACACCGCTCGGTCCGCCACCGGCGTTGAGCCCCTTGTACGCGCCGATGATGGCGGCCAGCCAGCCGAAGATCGCTGCCTTGACCATCGAGATGTAGAGGTCGGGCAGGGTCGCGAGCGCGGTGAACGACGACAGGAACGCGCCGGCCGACCCGTCGGCCACGATCACGATGAAGAAGTAGGAGCCGCCGATGCCCGCTCCGATCACGAGGCCGTTGATCATCAGGGCCACGAACGTGGTGGCGACGACGCGCGGAGCCACGAGCCGGGCGAGGGGGTTGATCCCGAGGACCTCCATCGCGTCGATCTCCTCGCGGATCTTGCGGGCGCCCATGTCGGAGCAGATGGCCGAGCCCGCCGCCCCCGCGATGAGCAGGGCGGCAGCGATCGGGGCGGCCTCGCGGACCACGGCGAGCACGGCGGTGGCACCGGCGAAGGACTGGGCGCCGAGCTGGCCCGTCAGGTTGCCGACCTGGAGGGAGATGACCGCGCCGAACGGGATCGAGACGAGGAGGGTGGGCATCAGGGTCACGCTGGTGATGAACCACGCCTGCTCGAGGAACTCGCGGGTCTGGAACCGGGTGGTGAAGATCAGCTTGGTGACCTCGACGACCATGACCGCGATCTCCCCGGGGCCGCGGATGATCGACACAGCAGAGAACGCCATCGTTCACCTCCCGGTCAGTTCGTCGCGCCGCCACAGAATAGAACGTGTTCTTGTTTCGGGCAATGCGTGTCCACGACGGTCGACACAGTTCAACGAGGTCCTGATGGCGATGTCACGGTGGTGCCCTCAGGCTAGACGGGCGGCTCGTCCTAGGATGCCGAACGTGCAAGCAGGTGCTCGATGACTGGATCAGGCGACGTGTGGTCGTCGTTCACCCGCGACCCCCGCCACTCCGAACACGCGTCGCTCCGCGCCTCCGACGCCGACCGCGACGTCGTCCACCAGGTGCTGGCCGAGGCGTACGCCGACGGGCGCCTCGACCGCGACGAGTTCGACGCCCGGGCCTCCGACGTGGTGGCCGCCCGCACTCTCGGTGATCTCCCGGCCCTCCTCGGGGACCTCGTGCCGACCTCCGCCCCGCCGGCTCTGGTCCACGGTGGCGGCCTGATGAGCCCGACGGAGATGGACCAGCGAGCCCTCGCGCAGTGGCGCCACGACCGCCGCTCCGCCGTCATGGGCTTCGTCGTCGCCTCGATGATCTGCTGGACCATCTGGGCCGTCGTGATGTGGGGCGGCTTCCCGTGGCCGCTGTTCGTCATGCTGGGGACGGGGATCAATGCCCTGCAGACCCAGTTCCAGCGTGAGGAGCTGGTCGCGAAGGAGCGTCGCCGGCTCGAGAAGAAGCAGCGCAAGCATCTCGAGGCGCTCGAGCAGCGCAGGCAGAAGGACGACACGTGAACACCAACCTGCGCCAGGTCCAGACTCACCCCTCGGCGGTGCTGCTGGCCGCCCAGCTGGTCGCCGTCCTGCTCTACCCGTTCCTGGACGGCAACACGGCCGGCCGGGCCGGCTTCGGGGTCCTTCAGCTGTTGATCGTCCTGATCGCGGTGTACGCCGTCCGTCGGACGCCCACGCTGACCTGGGTCGCGCTGCTGCTGGCACCCCCGGCCATGGTGTTCACGGTGCTCGAGGCGATCAGCCCGAACCACGACGCGATCGTCCTCGGCTCGGCCGTCCTGCACGCGCCGTTCTACTTCTTCGTCTCCTACTCGATGATTCGTTACCTCTTCCACGACGACAAGGTCACCCGCGACGAGCTGTTCGCCACGGGCGCGGCGTTCACGGTCGTCGCCTGGGGGTTCGCCTACGTCTACGCGGCCGCGCAGGTGATCTGGCCCGGGTCCTTCGCCGGGGTCGGCGGCGGTGACCAGCGCACCTGGTTCGAGCTTCTCTACATGTCCTTCACGACACTCACCAGCGTCGGGATGTCCGACGTGACGCCGATCCTCGACCACGCCCGGTCGCTGGTGATGATCGAGCAGGTCGCCGGCGTGCTCTACATCGCGTTGGTCATCACCCGACTGGTCGGTCTCGGCCGGCCGCGCGCGGCCGTGTCGGAGCAGGAGCCAAGCTAGGCGTCCCAGCCCTCCGGGCGGTGCTTCGTCGGCACGGCACCATCCATGGCTCTCAGTCCTCGGAGTCGTCCTCGTCGTCGAGCAGACCCTTGCGGCGGGCCTCGGCCACGATCTCTCGCAGCTGGGTGAGGGTGCCGCAGCCGTCATCGAGCTGCGCGTTCCGCTCCCGGGCGAAGACCGTGCCGAGCTCCGCGCGCACCTGCTCGCCGACCTCGTCGCGGGCCGGGTTGAGGATGGTCAGCTCCTCCTCGGTGAGGTGGTGGTTGACCGCGGTCGCCAGCTCCTCGACGGCGTCGTCGAACGCCTGGGTGTCGGTGCCCTTGAGCTCGAGCACGGCCAGCAGGGCCTCGTGCCCCTCCGCGTGCTCCTCCTCGCCGTGCTCGGCCTCGTGCTCGCTGATCGCGTCCTTGCGGCGGAGCTTGGGGTAGACGAACTTCTCCTCGGCCAGCGCATGGGCCACGTGCAGGGCGGCGAAGGCCTGGCGCACGGCGTCCCGGTCGGAGCTGCTGTCGCGCAGGTCGCGCAGCAGCGTCTCGAAGCGGCGGTGGTCGTCGAGGATGAGCTCCACGACGTCACCCTGGACCGGGCGGCCGAGGTCGATGGTCGTCATGGGGGCAACCCTAGAGGAGCCGGCCCAGCGTCAGTCCAGGCAGAACTCGTTGCCCTCGGGGTCCTGCATCACGATGAAGCCGTCACTCATCTCCTCGCCGGGTTCGAACCGGCGCAGCCGGGTGGCGCCCAGCGTCTCGAGACGACCGGCCTCGCCGTCGAGGGCTGCCATCCGGTCGCTCGCCCTGGAGACCCGGGGCGGCCCGGATGTCGAGGTGGACCCGGTTCTTGGCGGTCTTGCCCTCGGGGACCCGCTGGAAGAACAGCCGCGGCCCGGCGCCGTCGACCGGCACGGACGCGGAGCGGCTGTTGCGCTCCTCGGGCGGCACGCCCCAGGAGTCGAGGGCCGCGTCCCAGGAGTCGAAGCCCGGGAGGCGGGGGCTGCGTCTGGTAACCGAGCGCCTCGTTCCAGAACGCCGCGAGGGCGGCCGGGTCGGCGCAGTCGAAGGTGACCTGGATCTCGCGGGCGGTCACTTCGTCGCCTCCATCATCTGTCGCAGCTCCTTCTTGAGGTCGGAGATCTCGTCGCGGAGGCGTGCGGCGACCTCGAACTGCAGCTCGGCGGCGGCGTTGCGCATCTGGTCGGTCAGCTCCTGGATGAGGCCCGGCCAGCTCGCTGCTCGGCAGGCCGGCCAGGTCGGGCGCGTGCTTGCCGGCGCCCTCGCGGGACAGCCCGGGCACCGGCTGCGGCCTTGACCCCTCCGGCCCGACCCTTGGCGGCGGTGCCGGCCCAGGTCTCGAGCAGCGCCTGGGTGTCCTCGTCCTCGCGGGCGAGCATCTCGGTGATGTCGGCGATCTTCTTGCGCAGCGGGGTCGGGTCGATGCCGTGGGCGGTGTTGTAGGCGACCTGCTTGGCGCGTCGACGGTTGGTCTCGTCGATCGCCTTCTCCATCGACGGCGTGATCCTGTCGGCGTACATGTGGACCTGGCCGGACACGTTGCGGGCCGCACGACCGATCGTCTGGATCAGCGACTTGTCGGAGCGCAGGAAGCCCTCCTTGTCGGCGTCGAGGATCGCGACCAGCGAGACCTCGGGCAGGTCGAGGCCCTCGCGGAGCAGGTTGATGCCGACCAGGACGTCGTAGTCGCCGAGCCGCAGGTCGCGCAGCAGCTCGATGCGCTTGAGGGTGTCGACCTCGGAGTGGAGGTAGCGGGTGCGGATGCCGGCGTCGAGGAGGTAGTCGGTGAGGTCCTCGGACATCTTCTTGGTCAGGGTCGTGACCAGGACCCGCTCGTTCTTGTCGGTGCGCAGCTTGATCTCGTGGATCAGGTCGTCGATCTGGCCCTTGGTCGGCTTGATCACGACCTCGGGGTCGATCAGGCCGGTCGGCCGGATGATCTGCTCGACCACGTCGGGCTCGCCACCCGCCACGAGACCTTGTCGAGCTCGTAGTTGCCCGGGGTGGCCGAGAGGTAGATGGTCTGCCCGATCCGGTCGAGGAACTCCTCGAACTTCAGCGGCCGGTTGTCCATCGCGCTCGGCAGCCGGAAGCCGTGGTCGACCAGGTTGCGCTTGCGGGACATGTCGCCTTCGTACATGCCGCCGATCTGCGGGACCGCGACGTGGGACTCGTCGACGACGAGGAGGAAGTCCTCCGGGAAGTAGTCGAGCAGGCAGTTGGGTGCCGAGCCGCGTTGGCGGCCGTCGATGTGCATGGAGTAGTTCTCGATGCCGGAGCAGGAGCCGACCTGGCGCATCATCTCGACGTCGTACGTCGTGCGCATCCGCAGGCGCTGGGCCTCGAGCAGCTTGCCCTCGCGCTCGAACTTGGCCAGCTGGTCCTCGAGCTCGAGCTCGATGCCGCTGATCGCGCGCTCCATCCGCTCCGGGCCGGCGACGTAGTGGGTCGCGGGGAAGACGTAGAGCTCGGAGTCCTCGGTGATCACCTCGCCGGTGACCGGGTGGAGGGTCATCAGCCGCTCGATCTCGTCGCCGAAGAACTCGACGCGGACGGCGTGCTCCTCGTAGACCGGGAAGATCTCGAGGGTGTCGCCGCGGACCCGGAAGGTGCCGCGGGTGAAGGACATGTCGTTGCGGGTGTACTGGATCTCGACCAGCCGGCGCAGGATCGAGTCGCGGTCGTGCTCCTCACCGACCTTGAGCCGCAGCATCCGGTCGACGTACTCCTGGGGGGTGCCGAGGCCGTAGATGCAGGAGACCGTCGACACCACGATCACGTCGCGGCGGGTCAGCAGCGAGTTGGTCGCCGAGTGCCGCAGCCGCTCGACCTCCTCGTTGATCGAGGAGTCCTTCTCGATGTAGGTGTCGGTCTGCGGGACGTAGGCCTCGGGCTGGTAGTAGTCGTAGTAGGAGACGAAGTACTCGATCGCGTTGTCCGGGAAGAGCTGCCGCAGCTCGTTGGCGAACTGCGCGGCCAGCGTCTTGTTGGGCTGCAGCACCAGCAGCGGCCGCTGCACCTGCTCGGCCACCCAGGCCACGGTCGCGGTCTTGCCGGTGCCGGTGGCGCCGAGCAGCACGACGTCCTCGACTCGCCGCCGTCGACCCGCTTGGTGATCTCCGCGATCGCGGTCGGCTGGTCGCCCGACGGCTGGTAGTCGGAGACCACCTTGAAGCGGGGCGACGCGGCGCTCGAGATCGGTGACTGGACGCATGGGTCGAGCGTAGACGGCGGCACCGACAGGCCCCAGCCGGTGCCGCGCCGCAGGCCGCCCGGACCGCTAGATTGACGCCGTGAGCGTGCGCCGGCAGTCCTCCCCGGACCGGATCGGGCGCGCCCTGCGGCGGGCCATCCTGGTCGGCGGTCGGCATCCCGTTCCTGCTCGCGATCAGCATGTCGCTGGTCGACTCCTACCGCCGCCGCGGCAAGAAGCCCAAGCCGTTCCCGACGACGCCCCCGCGCACCGTCGACATCGGCGAGGGCACGGTCACGACGTACACCTACGGCCGCGACCTCTACGACGACATGCTGGCGGCGATCGAGGGCGCGAAGCGGCAGATCCTCTTCGAGACCTACATCTGGAAGGGCGACGAGATCGGCGAGCGGTTCAAGGCGGCGCTGGCGGCCGCGGCGGAGCGCGGCGTCGAGGTCTACTGCGTCTACGACGGGTTCGCCAACCTCGTCGTGTCGCCCCGCTTCAAGCGCTTCCCCGGTCCGATGAAGGTGCTGCGCTACCCCGTCTACACCGCCGGCCTCGCGGTTCTGGGACCTGCGCCGCTACGGCCGCGACCACCGCAAGATCCTGGTGGTCGACGACGAGGTCGGATTCCTCGGCGGCTACAACATCGGCACCCCGTACGCCACCGAGTGGCGCGACACCCACATCCGGATCACCGGCCCGGGCGTCTGGGACCTCAAGCGCGCCTTCGCCGACTTCTGGAACCTCAACCGGCGCCGGGTGTTCGGGCACAGCGAGCGGCCGCTGCTGATGGAGACCGCCTCCACCTGGGAGCCGCAGATCCGGTTGCACCGCAACGTGCCGCGGCTGTGGATGTTCCCGATCCGGTCGATGTACCTCGAGGCGATCCTCAAGTCGAGCCGCAACGTCTGGATGACGCACGCCTACTTCATCCCCGACCAGGACTTCGTCGACGCGATGAAGGACGCCGCCCAGCGCGGGCGTCGACGTGCGGCTGCTGGTGCCGCTCAAGTCCAACCACATCGTCGCCGACTGGATCTCGCGCGGCTACTACTCCCAGCTGCTGACGTCGGGGGTGCGGATCTTCCGCTTCCGCGACGCGATGGTGCACGCCAAGACGTCCACCGTCGACGGCACCTGGTCGACGGTCGGGACGGCCAACGTCGACCGCCTCAGCCTGCAGGGCAACTACGAGATCAACGTCGAGATCATCGACGAGTCGCTGGCCAAGACGCTCGAGGAGATCTATCGCGTCGACGAGGACAACTGCCTCGAGCTCACCAGCCAGGAGTGGGAGGCCCGCGACCTGCACCGCAAGTTCACCGAGGCCGTGCTGTGGCCGCTCCGGCCGCTGCTCTGACCGGGCGCGCCCCATGAGCGAACAGTTCTACGAGGATGCGAGGTTGTACGACCGCTTGTTCCCCGGAGGCGAACAGGCCGTCACCTTCTACAGGACCGAGGCCGCGCGGCAGGGCGGGTGCGTCCTGGACCTCGGGTGTGGCACCGGACACAAGCTGATCCCGATCGCGTCCGACGGGCACCCGTGCGTGGGCCTGGAGCTCTCGCCGCACATGCTGGCCGAGGCTCGGCGCAAGGCGGACGAACGCGGCGTGGACGTGGAGTGGGTGCAGGGCGACATGCGCGACTTCGACCTGGGCCGGACGTTCGACCTCGTGCTCATCGCCGCCAACTCGTTGCTCCACCTGCACGAGGCGCAGGACGTGGTGAGCTGCTTCCGGTCGGTGCGACGCCACCTGGCGCCCGGAGCGCGGCTCGTCTTCGACGTGTTCAACCCGAGCGTGCACCTGCTGGCCCAGGCCGACGGAGTCCGACGCAGGCGCGAGGCGTCGTCATTCGTGGATCCCCACCGTGGTGTCGTGCACGTCGACGTCGCGGAAACCTACGACGCGGCCTCACAGGTGACGCGCGGGAGGTGGTACTTCTCGACCGACTCCGAGCCCGACTTCGCGGTCGCGCCGCTCGAGATCAGGAGCATCTTCCCCCAGGAGCTGCCGCTGCTGGTCTCGCTCGGCGGCCTCCGGGTCGTCGAACGCTTCGGCGACTGGTCCCGTGCCCCGCTCACCGCCGATGCGGCGCTCCAGCTCTATGTCTGCGAAGCAGACTGACCCTCCAGCGGCGCGCGGGCTCACCCCGCAGTCGGGATGTCCATGACCGACGCGAGCTTGAGCGCCTTCGTCTTGTCGCCCTTCACCTTCAGCTGACCCTTGAGTACGCCGGCCACGGGGTTCAGGTGCCCCGTCACCAGCTTCAGGAAGTCGTGACCCTCGCAGCTGACCGTCGCGTCACGCCGGGCGCCCTCCCCACCGTCGCCCTCGCCCTCCGTGACCGTTGCCTCCCCGTCGGCGAGGTCGACGACGTACCGCTCCACCTCGCCCGACGGGTTGCCTGCCAACCGGAAGCCGACGCACAGCGTGACGCCGCGGGACTTCTCCGGGTTCACGAACTCCGGGAGGCGCCGGAAGATCTCGCCGAGCACGACCGGGCGGAACCCGGAGCGCATCACCTTGCGCAGGTGGTCGCTCTTGACCTCGCCGAGCGCCTTGGCGACGTCGACCGGATCCAGCAGCCGTGGATCGACTGCCACCGAGCCGCTGCCGGGGACCCGGAAGATCCCGCCCACCGCCAGGGCGAGGTCGGCGTCGCCCTCGATGTCGAGCTTGCCGGAGAGGTAGGCGAGGCCGGCGTTGAGCTCACCGCTCACCAGCCGGACGAAGCGCAGGATGCTCGTGTGCAGGACCACGTCGGCGGGCACGTCGCCGTCGACGTCGAGCATCGGGGTCAGGGTGCCGCCGGAGAAGTGCAGTGCGTGGCGTTCGAGCAGGGTCCCCCGGCGTTCGAGATCGAAGCGGACGACGCCCTGGAGCCCGGCCATCCGATCGGCGACGGCGTACTCGTGGAGCCGGGTCAACAGCCCGGTGACGGCGGCCGGCCGGACCTCGTCGCGCTTGATCAGGTCGAGCAGGTCGGCGTCGCTGGTGGCCGCGACCGCGGAGACCAACGACTCGGCGTCGGCCTCGGCGAAGAAGCGCTCGGCCTCGCCGCTGTCGGCGGTCCGCAGGACGTTCAGGTCGACAGGCACGCGCACACGCTAGCGAGCACGACACCGGTCCGCGGGTAGGGGCCCGCGAGAGGGACTCGGTCAGGTGGTCGGCAGGTGGGTGCGCGGGGCCATCCGGGGGCCGTGACGGGGTCGGTGATGGCCCGCAAGACCGATCAGCGCCTGCACCCGACCGCGGTGCGGCCGGTACGGCTCGAGGTAGGCCTGGAGCTGGGCGTCGTCCATCGCCTCGCCGGTGAGCGCCCAGCCGATGTCCTTGGCGACGTGGTAGTCGCCGAAAGAGACCGCGTCTGCGTCACCGAGGGCGCGGGCGCGCACCTCGGCGCTCGTCCAGACCCCGATGCCGGGCTGGCTCTGCAGCATCCGGTCGGCCTCCTCGTGGGAGACGGTGGTGACGCGCTCGAGCGAGTCGGCCACGCGGGCGGCCAGCACGACGGCGCGTGACCGGGCCGGGTCGATGTGGAGCTTGAGCCACTCCCACGACGGGATGGCGCGCAGGGTGTCCGGCTCGGGCTGGAGCCAGAGGTCGAGGTCGTGGCCGGGACCCGGGGCCCGCTCACCGAAGCGGCGCACCAGCGACCGGAAGCCCGCGAAGGCCTCCTGTCCGGTGACCTTCTGCTCGATGATCGAGGGGACCAGCGACTCCATGACCAGGCCGCTGCGGCTCATCCGCCAGTGCGGGAACTGCCGGAGTGCGGTCTGGAGGACCGGATGGTCGGGCTGGAAGTCGCTCGGGTCGTCGAAGTCACCGAGCAGGCCCGGCAGGGACTCGAGCGCCCAGTCGGCGCCGGGACCCCAGGCGGCGGCGGAGATGATCCCGTCGCGCGGCCGCTCGTCGATGACCAGCGTGGCCTGGCCCTCGGGTGTGCGAAGGCCCCGCCAGTGACGGCCCGCGAGGTCGACCTTGTAGGTCGGGTCGCTGGCGCCGCGACGGTGCTGGGTCAGGATCTGCCCCACCGGGCACGGCCACTCGGGCTGCCACAGACGCATCCGCCGGGTGGACGCTCGGAGCGACAGAGGTGGGGTCACCATTTGACGGTAACCCACGGCACCGACGCCCGGTGGCAGGTCGCCGACCTTGGACTCCCCCGTACGGACATTTTGCCTTGTCCGGGGTTCGCCCCCCTGCCGATAGGTTGGCGCCATGGCGACCGATGACAGCAAGAGCAGGCGTGACCTCGAGGAGGGCATCGAACGCGACTTCGCCCAGCGGATGTCCTACGGCGACTACCTGCGTCTCGACCTGCTCCTCGAGGCCCAGCAGCCCCAGAGCCAGCCGCCCCAGCACGACGAGCTGCTGTTCATCGTCCAGCACCAGACCTCCGAGCTCTGGCTCAAGCTGCTCGTCCACGAACTCCGCTCGGCGCGTGACCTGCTGCGCACCGATGACCTGCCGCCGGCCCTGAAGCGGATGGCCCGGGTCAAGCACATCCAGCGGGTGCTCACCGACCAGTGGTCGGTGCTCGCGACGATGACGCCCAGCGAGTACGCCCAGATCCGTCCGTTCCTGGCCACCAGCTCCGGGTTCCAGTCGGCGCAGTACCGCGAGGTCGAGTTCCTCCTGGGCAACAAGAGCGCGGACATGGTCGACGTGTTCCGCCACGACCCCCCGGCCCAGGCCGAGCTGGCCGAGCTGCTCGGGCAACCGAGCCTGTACGACGAGTTCCTGGCCCACCTGGCCCGCGCCGGGTACGCCGTACCCGCGCACCTGCTCGAGCGCGACTGGTCGCAGCCCTACCGCCTCGACGACGAGCTGGTCGGCGTCTTCGCGGAGGTCTACTCGGACCCGCAGGCCCACTGGGGTGTCTACGAGACCTGCGAGGAGCTGGTCGACATCGAGGACCAGTTCCAGGGGTGGCGCTTCCGTCATCTCCAGGTCGTGCAACGCACGATCGGGCACAAGGTCGGCACCGGCGGCTCGTCCGGGGTCGACTTCCTGCGCCGCGCCCTCGACCTGACGTTCTTCCCCGAGCTGTTCGAGGTCCGCACCCGCATCGGTGAGTGACCCTCCCGCACCCGCCGGGAGGTGCGGTTTGGTCCCCAACCGCAAGCATGTGCACAGATCACGTGCGGTCTCTGACCATTCGGTGGGGGTGGGGGCGCGGTCCCCCGGGGCTGCTCAGGCTCGCCACTCGCGGCGAAGGAGAGACCACACCTCGAGGTCATGGAAGGCCTCGCGCACCTTGAAGACCTCACGCAGCGTCCCCTCGTGGGTGAACCCGAGCTGCCGCGGGATCCGCCGGCTGGGCTCGTTGCCCGGCGCGCACCGCCACTCCAGCCGGCGCAGCTCCCGCTCGGTGAACGCCCAGTCGATCATCGCCTCCACGGTCTGGGTGACGATTCCCTGGCCGCGCGCCTCCTCGGCCAGGAAGACGCCGAGCTCCCCGGTGCCGGACCGGGTGTTGAGGCTGGGGAACAGCGTCCCGCCCACCAGCGTGCCGTCGAGCCAGAGGCCGTAGAGACGCCGGGAGTCGGCGGCCCGACCCTCGGCGAAGCTCCGCAGGAAGTCGCGAGCGGCATCCGCGGACTCCAGGTGCTCCCAGGGCAGCCAGCCGTAGAGGCCGGCGCCGCTGCGCTGGAAGTACGCCGCCAGTTCCTCGGCGTGCCACGGCTCGAGGTCGCGGACCTCGACGGGACCGATCGTGCGGTTCAGCATGGGCGAGACCGTACCCAAGCCCTGTCACCAGGCGTCGCCGGGCCGGTCCTCGCAGGTCACGGCCCCGGAGAGATCCGGTACGGCGGCGGCGTCGAGGCGGAGGATCATCAGGCCGCCGTGCTCGTCGTCGGGAACGGCGCCTGCGGCGGTCAGGGTGTACGACAGCCCCTGCCACCGCTCCCAGCCGAGCAGCTCGTAGAAGCCGGTCGCCCGCCCGGTCGAGAGCATGGCGACGGGCCAGCCTCTCGACGCGATCTCCTTTTGCAGCCGCTCCATCACCCGCCGGCCGACGCCCTTCCCCTGGCGCCTCGGGTCGGTGGCGACCGCTTCGACGTACCCGACGTCCACCCAGCCCTGGCCCTCGAAGCGGATCCGCCTCGGCACCACGCTGGCGTGCGCGATCAACCGGTCGCCGTCACGGGCGACCACGTGGATGCCGCCGTAGGCATGGTCCTCGTCGTCGGTGCTGAAGCGATCGGCGAAGGCGAGGCCCCACAGGGTCCTCAGGGCCGCCCGGGTCTCCTCGTCGACGAGGTCACTCTCGACGACGACGAGATCCACGACGATCAGAGGCTCCGCATCGCGTCCGCGACTGCCTCACCGGGTGTGCCGTCGAGCCCGGCGACCACACCGGCCCGGTCCTCCTGGGACCGGTTCTGGCTGAGCTTGACCTTCGCCTCCACCGACTCGACCAGCATCTCCAGCCCCACGATGGCCTTCAGCTGCTTCGCGATGTAGACCTCGGGCGCATCCTCCACACCCCACGGCTCGTCGCGCGGGGCCTCGTGGTGGTCGGTGAGCATGACCACGAGGTCACGTAACCAGTCGACGTCGTCGACGACCCGCACTGGTCCGCGCAGGTGCACGGCCGAGTAGTTCCAGGTCGGGACGACCTTTCCGTGCTCACGCTTGGTCGCGTAGAAGGACGGGCTGACATAGGCGTCCGGCCCGGTCACCACGGCCAGGCTCCCGGCACCGTCGACGACGGCCTTCCAGTGCGGGTTGGCGCGCGCGACATGGCCGACCAGACGATCGCCCTGCCACAGGATCGGCAGGAACGTCGCGTCCGGGGTGCCGTCGGCGGCCACGGTCACGAGATGGGCCGTGCCGACTGCCGCCACGAAGCCACGCATGTCGTCCTCGGGCATGGTGTTGAAGCGGGGGACGTACAACCGACCGGGCACGGGTCCGACCCGCCGGCTCAGGTGGAGACGTTGGCGGTCAGGGTCCGCAACGTGGTCTTGAGAGCCTCGAACTCGGCGTCGTCGAGACCGATCGCTTCCTTCATGTCGCAGTGGATCTTGTGCGCGTGCACCCGCAACGCGCTGCCCTTGTCGGTGAGACCGATCTCGACGTACCGCTCGTCGGCCGCCGACCTCCGACGTTCGACCACGCCGTTCGACTCCATCCTGCGGAGCAGGGGGGTCAGCGTGCCGTGGTCCAGCTTGAGGACGTCCGCCAGCTCGCGCACCGTGCGCGTGCCTTCGTCCCAGAGAACCAGCAGGACGAGGAACTGCGGGTACGTCACCCCGATCTCGGTCAGCGCCGGTCGGTAGGCGCTGGTGACGGCTCGCGACGCGGCGTACAGGTCGAAGCAGACCTGATCGGGGAGCGTCGGAGTTTCGGGGGTGGCCATATCCCCATTCTGCCACGATCTGCGCTATCTTGTGCACAAGTTACTTGTACGCAAGGTATTTTTCTCGAAGCGCGGTCGACAGTCCTGGAGGGGCACAGCATGGCGATCACTCACGGCCTGGACTTCGCCGATCAGGCGGCATCCCCTCCGGCCGACAGCCTCGAGAGTCAGCTCGTCGCCGCGGGTCGCGGCGACATGCAGGCCTTCGCCGCGCTGTACGACGCCGTTGCCCCGCGCGCCTACGGTCTGGTCCTGCGGATCCTCCGGGACGCACACCAGTCCGAGGAGGTGACCCAGGAGGTCTTCCTCCAGATCTGGCAGACCTCCGCACGGTTCGACCCCCGGCGCGGGTCCGCACTCGCGTGGATGATGACGGTGGCCCACCGGCGCGCCGTGGACCGGGTCCGGTCCGCTGAGGCCGTTCGCCGGAGGGACAGCACCTATGTAGAACGCAACGCCGAGACCTCGTACGACGAGACTGCCGCCACCGTGCACGCGTCTCTCGAGGCCGCCACCGTGCGCGAGGCTCTGGCGACGCTCACGACCGTGCAGCGCGAGGCCATCGAGCTGTCGTACTTCGGCGGGCACACCCACCGGGAGGTCTCCGAGCTCACACGGGTGCCCGTCGGCACGGCCAAGACCAGGATCCGCGACGGACTGCTCCGCCTGCGGGACGTGCTCGCCCCGGGCGCGCTCGAGCTGGTCTGAGCACAGCCACTCCCGCGGGTCACCGCCACCTGTCGGCGTGGCCGGACACAATGGCGACATGCTGCTCGCCGACGTCGTCGCGGCGTCACTGACCGTGGCCGCGACCCGCTCCCGCAAGGCCAAGGTGGCCGCACTCTCCGCCGCGCTCGCCAGGGCCGAGCCCGACGAGGTCGAGACCGCCACCGCGTATCTCTCCGGCAGCCTCCGACAACGTCGGACCGGGCTTGGCTGGCGCGGTCTGAGCGCACTGCCGGAGCCTGCCGACTCCCCCGGCCTGACGGTGCTGGAGGTCCATCATGCGTTCGACGCGATCGCGGAGATCGCCGGCGCCGGGTCCCAGGCCACCCGGGCAGCCGCCGTCACCGACCTGTTCGGGCGGGCCACCGCCGACGAGCAGGCGTGGCTGCGGGGCGTCGTCACCGGCGCCGTCCGGCAGGGCGCGCTCGACGCGCTGATGCAGGAGGCCGTCGCCGCGGCCGCCGGGCTCCCGCTCACGAAGGTCCGCCGGGCAGCCATGCTCGCCGGGTCCACCACCGCCGTGGCGGTCGCCGCCCTCACCGAAGGCGCCGAGGCTCTCGACGCGTTCGGCCTGGAGGTCGGCCGGCCGGTGCAGCCGATGCTGGCCTCGAGCGCACCCGACGTCGAGGCTGCGATGACCAAGGCGGGCGGCGGGCGGGTCGCGGTCGACACCAAGCTCGACGGCATCCGGATCCAGGTGCACCGTGACGGCGACGACGTGCTGATCGCGACCCGCAGCCTCGACGACATCACCGCGCGGCTTCCCGAGGTCGTCGAGATCGTCCGCTCGCTGCCCGCCACCCGGCTCGTCCTCGACGGCGAGGCGCTCGCGCTCGACGAAGACGGTCGCCCGCGCCCGTTCCAGGAGACGGCGTCTCGCACTGCGCAGGCGTCGGGAGTGGCGGTCACCGCCTACTTCTTCGACGTCCTCCACGTCGACGGCACCGACCTCCTCGACGCGCCCGGGCACGAACGCGCCGCCGCCCTGGAGTCGCTGGTGCCCGAGGCCAACCGGGTGCGCGCGCCTCGTCACCGACGACCCCGATGCAGCGGCACGCTTCGTCGCCGACGTCCTGGCCGCCGGGCACGAAGGCGTCGTCGTCAAGAACCTCGACGCCCCCTACGAAGCCGGGCGCCGCGGGTCCGCCTGGGTCAAGGTCAAGCCCGTCCACACCCTCGACCTCGTGGTGCTCGCCGTCGAGTGGGGCAGCGGCCGACGCCAGGGCTGGCTCTCCAACATCCACCTCGGTGCCCGCGACCCGGAGACCGGGGGCTTCGTGATGCTGGGCAAGACCTTCAAGGGGATGACCGACGAGATTCTCGCGTGGCAGACCGAGCGGTTCACGGAGCTCGCAACCTCGCCGGCGGACCAGTCGTCGTACGTCGTGCACGTGCGACCCGAGCAGGTCGTCGAGATCGCCTTCGACGGCATCCAGCGCTCCACCCGCTACCCAGGCGGCGTGGCGCTGCGATTTGCCCGCGTGGTCCGCTACCGCGACGACAAGAGCCCGGGCGAGGCCGACTCGATCGACACCGTGCGGTCGTTCCTCCAGGTCGAGACTGTCAGTGACGGCGATGTGAAGATGGAGCGATGACGACATACTCCGGCACGAACGAGTTCGAGGGCGCCACCTTCGTCGGGACGAGCTTCAAGGGCGCCACCCTGCGATTCTCCGATGTCAGCGGTGTGACGATGCGCGGCGTCGACGTGGGCGGGCTCGACATCGACAGCCACGACCTCTTCTTCGGCAGCCTCTTCGTCAACGGGGTGGACGTCGTGCCGCTCGTGGATGCCGAGCTCAACCGTCGGTTCCCGGGCCGCGAGCTGCAGAAGGCGCAGACCCCTGAGGGCCTGCGCGAGGGGTGGGTCGCGGTGCAGTCCGCGTGGCAGGCGACGGTGGCGGACACGCCGCCGGACCTCGTGGACGCTCACGTCGAGGACGAGTGGTCCCTGGCCCAGACCCTTCGGCACCTCATCCTGGCGACCGACGCCTGGCTCCGCAGCGCGATCCAGCGGATCGAGCACCCGTTCCACGAGATCGGCCAGATCTTCACCGGTGCCGGCGAGATGGGCTTCGACCTGTCGACCTTCCGCGAGGAGCCGCCGACCTACGAGGAGATCCTCGCGGTGCGTGGCGAGCGGCAGCAGATGGTGACGGACTTCCTGGCCACGGCCACCCCCGACGTGCTCGCGGACGAACGCGAGAACCCGTGGGGCGGTGATGACTGGCGTCCCAGCGTCGGTGATTGCCTGCGCGTGATCCTGGAGGAGGAGTGGGCGCACCTGCGCTACATCCGACGGGATCTCGCTCGTCTGGGCTGAGCCGGAGGGAGCAGCCAGGCCAACCCCCGAGGGACGTCTCAGGGTCGGACAAGGGCCGATCCCGATGGTGCCCAGCGCCGCCACGACGCAGGCTGGGCCCACCAGACACGCACACCGGAGGATCACCATGACCGACATCCGCGCAGCTTTCGCCCGTCAGGGCCTCATCCGCTCCCAGGACCGAGGGATCCTCGGCGGCGTCTGTGCCGGCCTGGGGCGCCGGTTCGGCCTCACGCCCTGGATCTCACGACTCCTGTTCGTCCTGCTCCTCATGGTCGTGCCGGGCAGCCAGCTGCTGATCTACCCCGTGCTGTGGATCCTCATGCCGGCCGAGGAGAACGTCACGTACGCGACTCCGGGGATGCCGCACCCGAGCGCCTGAGGCACCATTCAGCTCTCGCCACCACCCGTCGCTATCCTCGAAGGGTGACTCTCGTGGCTCTGATCGGACTCGTCGACCAGCGCGGCTGGGTGCTCCTCCAGGAACGCGACGAACACGCGCCGGTCGACCCTGAGAGATGGAGTCTGGTCGGCGGCGGCGTCGAGCGCGACGAGCATCCGACCGCCGCGGCCCACCGGGAACTGGCCGAGGAGACGGGGGTCCGCCACGACCTCACCCACCTCGGCGACCACACGCTGCCGTGTGCTGTCCACGGCGAGGACCGGGTCGCGCTGTTTGGTGCCAAGACCGTCCTCTCTGACGCCGACATCACCTGCACGGAGGGCCGGCAGATCGTCTTCGTCGACCCCGACGAAGCACCGAACCTCGACCTGACGGACGCGACCCGAGCCCTGTTGCCCACGGTGTTGGCACGAGCGTGAGACACGTGTTCGAACACACGGTGTAACCCGGAGTTGCAACAACTACCATCGGCTCATGGCCACTGCTCCCGAGTCCGACGGACGCCGTACCGCCGCAGCGGTCCGCCGCCGCGCCCGGGAGGCCGACATCATCGCGGCGACCCGGACACTCTTCGACGAGAAGGGGGTCGGCGATGCCCAGATCGAGGACATCGCCAGGTGCCGTCGGTATCAACCGGGCCATCGTCTACCGGCACTTCACCGGCAAGGAGGAGCTCTTCGCGCTCACCCTGGTCGCCTACCTCGACGAGCTCCGCGACACCCTCGCGGCGG
This sequence comes from uncultured Actinomycetota bacterium, assembly GCA_963834235.1. Taxonomy (GTDB): domain Bacteria; phylum Actinomycetota; class Actinomycetes; order Propionibacteriales; family Nocardioidaceae; genus Nocardioides. Next base: position 997,765 of record CAWIAS010000003.1, on the reverse strand, counting down.
CCGCCGACTCACGAGCTGCCGCACCGGACCGGTTGACCGACGTCGTCGAGGCGTTCGTCGACTACGGCCTGAGCCACCCGGCGTTCGTCGACTGTGCCCAGGCGCTGATGCGTCGGACCGGTCGCCAGCTGATCGACGAGATCTCCGAGAGTGCGCTCTTCCGGCTCGGCCGGGCGATCTCCGGCTGCCTGGTGTCCCTGTCGACGGTGCTCGAGGACGGCGCCGAGTCCGGCGACTTCACCGTCGACGACCCGACGCTCTTCGCCAACGCGCTCTACGCCAGCGGGCTGGGTGCCCTCCAGCTGGCCCGGGTCGGCATCCTCGTGAAGGAGGCCGCGCCGGGCATCCCGACGGTGGGATCGATCAGCCCGGAGCAGGTCAAGGACTACCTCGCCGGTTCCGCTCTGGCGATGGTCACCCGCCGCTGAGCGCGCCCCGCTCCGACGTCACCTCTCGAGGATGGCGACGACACCCTGACCGCCGGCCGCGCAGATCGAGATCAACCCGCGACCGCTCGTCCCGTCCGCGCCGGCACGCTGGTCGAGGAGCTTGGCCAGGGTGTTCACGATCCGGCCACCGGTGGCGGCGAACGGGTGTCCGGCGGCGAGCGAAGAGCCATTGACGTTGAGCTTGGTCCGGTCGATCGACCCCAGCGGCGCGTCGAGGCCGAGGCGCTCCTTGCAGAAGATCGGGTCCTCCCACGCCTTGAGCGTGGAGAGCACCTGCGAGGCGAACGCCTCGTGGATCTCGTAGTAGTCGAAGTCCTGCAGCGTGAGCCCTTCGCGCTGCAGCATCCGCGCGACGGCGTACGCCGGAGCCATCAGCAGGCCCTCGCCACCGTGCACGTAGTCGACGGCGGCGGTCTCCGAGGCGGTCAGGTAGGCGAGCACGGGGAGCCCGCGCTCCTCCGCCCACTCCTCCGACGCGAGCAGCACCACGGAGGCGCCGTCCGTGAGCGGAGTCGAGTTGCCGGCGGTCATGGTCGCGGCCTCGCCCTTGCCGAAGACCGGCTTGAGCTTGGCCAGCTTCTCGGCCGAGGAGTCCGGGCGCAGGTTGGAGTCGCGCTCGAGGCCACGGAACGGCGTGATCTGGTCGTCGAGGAAGCCGGCGTCGTACGCCGCACCGAGCCGCTGGTGGGACAGGGCCGCGAGCTGGTCCTGGTCCTCGCGGGTGACCTGCCACTCCAGGGCGGTCAGGGCGGCGTGGTCGCCCATCGACTTGCCGGTGCGCGGCTCGCCGTTCTGCGGGATCTCCAGGCCGATGTCGGTCGGCCGGATCGACCCGAGGGCCTTGAGCTTGCCGCCGGTGTCCCGGGCGGCGTTGACCTTCATCAGCTTCTTGCGCAGCTTGTCGCTGATCGCGACCGGCGCGTCGGAGGTGGTGTCGGTGCCGCCGGCGATGCCGACCTCGATCTGGCCGAGGGCGATCTTGTTGGCGACCTGGATGGCGGCCTGGAGGCCGGTGCCGCAGGCCTGCTGGATGTCGGTGGCCGGGGTCTCGGCGGCGAGCTTCGAGCCCAGCACCGTCTCGCGGGTCAGGTTGAAGTCGCGCGCGTGCTTGAGCACCGCACCGGCGACGACCTCGCCCACCGCTTCACCTTCGAGGCCGAAGCGGGTGACCAGGCCGTCGATCGCGGCGGTCAACATCTCCTGGTTGGAGGCGTCGCTGTAGGCGCCGTTGGAGCGGGCGAACGGAATCCGGTTGCCGCCGATGATGGCGACCCGACGAGTCTTGGAAGTCATGGCCCCATCCTTGCCGCTGGGGTCGCGGGAGGGAATGCAATGAGGGGCACGTCACGAAATGTGGACACTCAGTTACACCTCTAGTTACATGGCCCCATGAGCGATCGTTACCAGGGTTTCGTCCAGTCCCCCGTCGGCAAGCTTCTCGCCAAGAACCTCGGCCTCCCCAGTCCCGTGGAGCTGGAGCGCTACACCGAGGGAGCACCACTCGTCGACGGCACCGTCGCCGTGGGTGGCGTCAGGCCGTCTGGCCGAGTCGCTGCCCGGCCTGCTCGACCTGCTCGGCATCGCCAGCACCGCCGACACGCAGGGTGACGAGCACCTTCAAGGGCCTGGTCTTCGACGCCACCGGCATCACGAGCGCGGCCGACCTGGTCGCGCTCCGCGACTTCTTCACCCCCCTGATGCGACGCCTCGATCGCTGCTCCTCGGCTGGTCGTCATCGGCACGCCCCCCGAGAAGACGAAGGGTCCGCGAGCGCGTCGCCCAGCGCGCGCTCGAGGGTTTCACCCGCAGCCTCGGCAAGGAGGTCGGCCGCGGCGGCACCGTCCAGCTGGTCTACGTCGCCGAAGGCGCCGAGGCGGCCACCGCCTCCACCCTGGCCTTCCTGCTCTCCCCCAAGTCCGCCTACGTCTCAGGCCAGGTCGTCCGGATCGGCGCGACCGGCGCCACGGAGGCCGTCGACACGGCGGACTGGGTCCGCCCGCTGACCGGCAAGGTGGCCCTGGTGACCGGCGCCAGCCGCGGTATCGGCGAACAGATCGCCCGGGTCCTCCACCGGGACGGCGCCACGGTCGTCGGGGTCGACGTACCCCAGGCTGCCAGCGAGCTCCAGGCGCTGATGCGCGAGCTCGACGGCGACCACCTCGTCCTGGACATCACCGGCAAGGACGCACCGCAGCGAATCGCCCACCACGTCCAGGAGAAGCACGGCGGGGTCGACGTCGTCGTCCACAACGCCGGCATCACCCGCGACAAGAAGCTGGCCAACACCGACGAGGACCGCTGGAACTCCGTCCTGAACGTCAACCTGGTCGCCCCGGAGCGGATCACCCGCGAGCTGCTCGACCAGGGCGCGATCAACCGACAACGGCCGGATCATCGGCGTCGCCTCCATCGCCGGCATCGCCGGCAACGTCGGGCAGACCAACTACGCGGCGTCGAAGGCCGGCGTGATCGGCCTCGTCGACTCGCTCGCCGACGAGCTCGAGGACGGCATCACCGTCAACGCCGTCGCCCCGGGCTTCATCATCACCCAGATGACGGCCGCGGTCCCGTTCGCGACCCGCGAGGTCGGCCAGCGGATGAACGCGATGAGTCAGGGTGGGTTGCCGGTCGACGTCGCCGAAGCCATCGCCTGGTACGCCAGCCCCGGCTCGACCGCCGTCAACGGCAACGTCGTCCGCGTCTGCGGCCAGATGATGCTGGGCGCCTGATGGCTGCGAAGAAGGAAGAGCGGTCCACGCCGCGGGTCGTCGACGGCGCGCCGCACCCGCTGCCGATGATGCTGAAGGCAGCGCTCCCGGCCCTGCCCGGACTCAACCTCGTGCCCGGGATCGCCAAGCGTGGCGGCGACCTGCCCGACCTCGCGCTGACCCGGCACGACGTGCCGATCGACCTGGCTCACGTGACGTCGTACGCCGGCCGTGTGCGGCTTCCCGCACAAGGACGTGGTGCCGGTGACCTACCCGCACATGCTGGCGTTCCCGCTGCACCTGGCGATCATGACGGACGGCTCGTTCCCGTTCCCGGCCGTGGGCACCGTCCACGTCGAGAACCTGATCACCCAGCACCGCGCGATCGGCGTGGCCGAGAAGCTGCAGGTGACTGCGCGGCCCGAGAACCTCCGTCCCCACGCCAAGGGCCAGGCCTTCGACCTGGTCACCAGCGTCCACTCGCAGGGCGAGCTGGTCTGGGAGGAGACCTCGACCTTCCTCCGCCGCGGCAAGGGCGACGAGCAGGCGTCCGCTGGACTCGTCTTCACCGACTCGCCCGACGGGCGCACCGACTGGAAGCTCCCGGCCGACCTCGGCCGGCGCTACGCCGGCGTCTCCGGCGACCACAACCCGATCCACCTCTACCCGCTGACCGCGAAGGCCCTGGGCTTCCCGCGCCAGATCGCGCACGGCATGTGGAGCAAGGCACGCAGCCTCGCTGCGATCGAGAACCGGCTTCCCGACACGGTCCGGATCGAGGTCGCGTTCAAGAAGCCGATCCTGCTGCCCGGCACCGTCAGGTTCGGCACGGAGCGCACCGACGACGGGCACGCGTTCGCGATCACCAGCCCGAAGGACGGCGCTCCCCACCTTCTCGGACGCGCGATCTCGCTCTAGGGCCGCACGTCCCCGAACACCACCGAGACGACCCGTCGCACCTGCGGCGCCGTGGGCGAGGCCGAGCGTCGCTCGGAGAAGGTGGCCGTGGCCGGGTTCCAGACCCCGACGTCGGTCTTGCCGTTGCCGTCCCAGTCCCCGGTCACCGGCAGGTCACCCGGCACGCCGAACGGCACCTGGGCCGTCCAGGCGCAGTCCGTCGGCGTCGACGACCCGCAGGGTGAACGTCGCCGTGGCGACGTCGAAGACCCCGAGATCCGTACGCCGATCGCCGTCCCAGTCGCCGGTCACCGGCAGGTCGTCGGCGTCGCCGAGGCTCACGATCGACACGGTCGTGTCGGCGGCCCGCAACCGGAAGGTGCTGGAGGCGGGCCTGCGGATCCCGATCTCCCACACGCCGTCACCGTCCCAGTCGCCGGCCACCGGCAGGTCGGCCGGCTTGCCGAACACAAGCGTGGTGATGCCCACCGGTGTCTTCAGGGCGAAGGTCTTCGTGTCGGGCGTGCGGACGCCGGGGTTGACCCGGCCGTCCCCGTCCCAGTCGCCGACCACCGGCTGGTCGGCGCCGCCGCCGAACGCGATCACCTTGGGTGACTTGTCGGGCCGGTGCACCTGGAAGGTGGCCGCCTCCGTCCGCCGGAAGACGGCGACCTCGGCCTCCGGGCCGCAGAGGAAGTTGCCGGCCACCGGGACGTCGACGCAGTTGGCGGACGCGTGGGTGCTGCCGAACTCGAACTTCAGCGCCGTTGAACCACGGCGCGATCACACGATCGGTGTCGCGCTCCTCGAAGTGGAGGTGCGGACCGCTGACGTTGCCGGTCGCTCCGAGGGTGCCCGAGCAGCGTCGCCTGGTCGACCGTCTGACCCGCGACCACGGCCACGCTCGGAGGTGTGCGTAGATCGTCGACTCACCGCTGGGATGGGTGACCCGGACCCAGTTGCCGTACCCGCTGGAGCCGCGCGGCTCGGCCACGCTCACCGTGCCGGGGCCGGCAGCGACGACGTCGGCGCCGAGGTCGTCGGGGCGGTTCCAGTCGACGGACTTCGCGCTCGGGCTGTGGTTGGACGCGGGTGGCGCCGGTCCACTCCTCGCCGCAGGGGAACGGCATCTGGAAGTGGGTGTCCGGCGCGGCGACGGCCGGGGCAGCGGTGAGCACGGCGGCGAGGACGACTCCGGTCGTCAACGTGGCCCGCGTCAGCGTGGCTCCCATGGCGTGGCACCTCGTCGTCGGGGGCGACCACTCGCGAGTCACAGGAACACCACGAGATCACTGTCGCCACAGAAGTAGCCCACCGTAACTGGTGCTCGGCGTGTCTGTCACGAATTACAACGGTGTAGTGCTATAAGCGCCTCACCGACGCGGGCGGATCAGGCCCTCCTGCGCCACCGACGCGACCAGGCGGCCGTCCTGGGTGTAGACCTCCGCGAACGCCAGACCGCGTCCGCCCTGGGCGGACGGCGAGTGCTGGTCGTAGAGCCACCAGTCGTCGGCGCGGAACGGCCGGTGGAACCAGATGGTGTGGTCCAGCGACGCCATCATGATGTCCTGCGGCTTCGTGTCGTGCGCGGCCAGCGTGGCGCCGAGCAGGCTCATGTCGCTGGCGTAGGTGAAGGCGGCGAGGTGGACGTGCGGATCGTCGCCCAGACCGTCGGCCACCCGGATCCACATCCGCGCCTGCGAGGGCCGGGTCGGGTCGAGCGGCAGGTCATGGATGTTGTGCCGCGAGTTGCCCAGCCAGCGCGCCTCGAGTGAGGCCCACTCCTTGGCCAGCGCGTCGGCATCCTCGTTGCCGGCCCCGCGCATCAGCTCGACCATGTCGATGCCCTGCTCGGGTCCGGGCACGTCGGGCATGACCTCCTGGTGGTCGAGCCCGCCTTCCACCCGCTGGAAGTTCGCGGTCTGGTAGTAGATCGCCCGGCCGTGCTGGCGAGCCACGACCCTCCTGGTGGCGAAGGAACGACCGTCCCGCAGGGCCTCGACGTCGTAGACGATCGGCACCGAGGTGTCGCCCGGCAGCAGGAAGTACGAGTGCAGCGAGTGCACGACGTACTCCGGGTCGACGGTGCGCACTCCGGCAACCAGTGCCTGAGCGGCGACCTGGCCGCCGAAGACGCGCTGTCGGTCGGTGTCGGGCTGCCGTCCGCGGAACAGGTTGGTGTCGATGGACTCGAGGTCGAGCAGCTCGACCAAGAGCTCGGCAGATGTGGACACGAGGGTCCTCTCAGGTCTGGTCGTGCTCGGCGTCGGGCCCGTCGAGACCGGCGAGGAACTGCTCGACCTGCCGGCCGATCTCCTCACCCGTCGGGAGCGGCTCGTCCGAGGCCAGGAGGTTGTCGCCGGACTGTTCGGACCGCTCGAAGGAGTCGTACTGCTGCTCGAGCGCTGCGACCACCTCGCCGACCTCCTCGTTGCTGGCGAGGTAGCGGGCGATCTCCGCCTCGCGGTCCTCCGCCTCCGCGCGCAACCCGGAGATGTCGATGGTCAGCCGGCCCGCTCGCTCCACGTGCTCGAGCGAGGATCGCCGAGGCCAGCGGGTAGTCCAGCTGCGCGAGGTAGTGCGGGATGTGCGCGACGAAGCCCATCGCGTCGTGGCCCCACTCCCCCAGCCGGATCTCGAGCAGTGCCTGGGCGCTCGCCGGGATCCGCAGCTCGCCGCGCCACGGACTGTCCCCGACAGCAGGGCTGTGTCGTTGGCGTGATGGGTGATCGCGATCGGCCGGGTGTGCGGGACCGCCATCGGCACCGAGCCCATGCTCACCACCCGGGTGACCCCGAACCGCTCGACCACCTTGCGGACGGCGCGCGCGAAACCCTCCCACTTGGTGTCGGGCTCCGGCCCGTGGAGCAGGAGGTACGGCGTGTCGCCGGCGTCGCGCAGCAGCCGGGTGACGAGGCGCGGAGCGTCGTACCCGTCGTAGTGGTCGCGGACGAACGACATGGCTGGTCGGCGGGCCCGGTAGTCGTGGAGCTCGTCGACGTCGAAGGTCGCGACGATCGGGCCGTCGGACAGGTCTGCGAGGTGCTGGGCTGCGCGGCCGGCAGCGTTGCCGGCGTCGAGGAACCCGTCGAGGACGAGGACCAGGGTCAGCGGCTCGCCGGGCTCACGCGCGTCGAGCTCCGGCACGTCGTCGACGATGTGCACGAGGCGGGACTTCTGGGACACGCGGACCGACCTTTCCAGGACTGGACTTCCCTGCGTGGGAGCAGCGACGTCGCGCACCACACTATTCCCCGAGAGCCCGGTGGTGACGGGTGACCACCCCCACACGCGCAAAGGCCGTCGGACCTTGTTACCGAGGGGTAACGTTGCTTCGGCACAAACCCCGTCACCTGAGGAGACCCCCGACATGTCCCCTGCCCGACAACTGCGCGAGGTCGTCTTCGTCGACGGCGTCCGCACCCCGTTCGGAGTCGGCAAGGCCACCGGCCAGTACGCCGAGACCCGCGCCGACGATCTCGTCATCAAGTGCATCCGTGACCTGATGCGTCGCAACCCGTCACTGCCCCCCGAGCGGGTCGACGAGGTCGCGATCGCGGCGACCACCCAGATCGGCGACCAGGGCCTGACCATCGGTCGGACCGCGGCACTCCTCGCCGGGCTCCCGCAGAGCGTCCCCGGCTTCGCGATCGACCGGATGTGCGCCGGGGCGATGACCGCGGTCACCACGACCGCCTCCGGCATCGCCTTCGGCTCCTACGACGTGGCCATCGCGGGCGGTGTCGAGCACATGGGCCGGCACCCCATGGGCGAGGGCGTCGACCCCAACCCGCGCATCATGTCGGAGCGGATCGTGAACCCCGACGCCCTCGTCATGGGCAAGACCGCCGAGAACCTCCACGACCGCTACCCGAGCATCACCAAGGAGCGGGTCGACGCCTACGCCGTCCGCTCGCAGGACAAGACGGCAGCCGCCTACGCGGCCGGGAGGATCCAGCCCGACCTGGTCCCCGTCGCCACCCGCTCGGCCGAGGAGGGCTGGGGACTGGCCACGAGCGACGAGCCGATGCGCCCGGGCACCTCGATGGAGTCGCTCGCCGCCCTCAAGACCCCGTTCCGCGCCCACGGCAAGGTGACGGCCGGCAACGCTGCCGGCATCAACGACGGCGCGACCGCGTCGCTGCTGGCCGACGAGGAGACCGCCCGCGAGCTCGGGTTGCCGATCCGGATGCGCCTGGTGGCCTACTCCTACGTCGGCGTCGAGCCCGAGGTGATGGGCGCCGGTCCGATCCCCGCGACCGAGAAGGCGCTCAAGCAGGCCGGGCTCACCATCGACGACATCGAGGCGTTCGAGGTCAACGAGGCGTTCGCCGTGCAGGTGCTGGCCTTCCTCGAGCACTTCGGCATCGCCGACGACGACGAGCGCGTGAACCCGTACGGCGGAGCGATCGCCATGGGCCACCCGCTCGCCTCCTCGGGCGTCCGGCTGATGACCCAGCTCGCCCGCCAGTTCGAGGAGCGACCGGAGGTCCGCTACGGGCTGACCACCATGTGCATCGGCATCGGCATGGGTGGCACGGTCATCTGGGAGAACCCGCACTGGACTGGAGAGGCTGCCTGATGAGCGACATGGACACCCTGCTGAGCCGGGCCGAGGAGATCTCCTCCGACGCCGAACGCGTCACGCAGGCCCACCTCCGCAAGGTCACCCTGGCCAACCGTGCCGGCCAGGGTGCCGGCGTGCTCGGGCTGATCACGCTCGACAACGGCGAGGACCACACGAAGCCCAACACGTTCGGGCCGCGCGGCCTGATCGCGTTGAACACCGCGATCGACGCCGCGCTGGCCGACGACGAGATCGTCGCCCTCGGCGTCACCGGCAAGCCGTTCATCCTGGCCGCCGGCGCCGACCTCACCTCGATCCAGGGCGGCGGAGCGGATGCCGTGCGCATCGTCGCCGAGCTCGGCCACGCCGTCTTCCGCAAGCTCCAGGACGGCGGGAAGCCGTCGTTCGGCTTCGTCAACGGGCTCGCTCTCGGTGGCGGGCTCGAGGTCGCGCTGCACTGCACCTACCGCACCGTGATGGACAGCGCCCCGGCCCTCGGACTCCCCGAGGTCATGCTCGGCCTGGTCCCCGGGTGGGGCGGTGCCTACCTCGTGCCGAACCTGGTCGGCGCCGACAAGGCGGTCACGCTGATCGTCGAGAACCCCCTCAACCAGGGCAAGACGCTGGGTGGGCAGGCGGCGTACGACTTCGGTCTCGCCGACGCCTGTTTCTCCGGTGCCGACTACCTCGAGCAGTCGCTGCTCTGGGCCGCCGACGTGCTGACCGGCTCGGTCACCGTCGAACGTGCCGAGATCGACCGCGGCGAGGCCTGGGATGCGGCGGTCAAGCGGGGTGGACAGGTCGTCCGGGCCAAGACGGGCGACGCCAGCCCGGCCGCGGCGAAGGCGGTCGAGCTGATAGCCGCGGCCCGTGACGCCGACCGCGACCAGGGCTTCGCGGCCGAGGACGACGCCCTCGAGGCGATGTCCCAGACCCCGGAGCTCATCGCCAGCCTGTACGCGTTCGACCTGGTGCAGAAGCGGGCCAAGCGCCCGGCGGGTGCGCCCGACAAGGCGCTCGCCCGCCCGGTCACCAAGGTCGGCATCGTCGGCGCCGGCCTGATGGCCAGCCAGCTGGCGCTGCTGTTCGTACGCCGGCTCGAGGTGCCGGTGGTCCTCACGGACCTCGACCAGGAGCGGGTCGACAAGGGCGTGGGGTATGTCCACGAGGAGATCGACAAGCTGCTGGCCAAGGGCCGGGTCAACCAGGACAAGGCCAACCGCTTCAAGGGCCTGGTGTCCGGCGCCGTCGACAAGTCCGAGGTCTTCGCGGACGCCGACTTCGTGATCGAAGCCGTCTTCGAGGAGATGTCGGTCAAGAAGGCCGTCTTCGCCGACGTCGAGAAGGCCGTCTCGCCGGAGTGCGTCCTGGCCACCAACACCTCGTCGCTGTCGATCACGGAGATGGCGGCCGACCTCGAGCACCCCGAACGGGTCGTCGGCTTCCACTTCTTCAACCCGGTCGCGGTGATGCCGCTGCTGGAGATCGTGAAGGGGGCTCAGACCGACGACGCCACCCTCGCGACGGCGTTCGCGACCGGCAAGGCGCTGAAGAAGACGTCGATCCTGGTCAAGGACAGCCCGTCCTTCATCGTCAACCGGCTGCTCGGCAGGTTCATGGGCGAGGTCGGGAAGATCGTCGACGAGGGCACACCGGTGAGCGTCGCCGACTCGGCCTTCGCCGGTGTCGCGCCGATGCCGCCGTTCATGCTGCTCTCCCTGGTCGGTCCCGCGATCGCGCTGCACAACAACGAGACCCTGCAGCGCGCCTTCCCGGACCGGTTCTACGTCTCCCCCGCCCTGGCCCGCGTGGTCGAGGCCCGGAAGACGTCGTACTACGGCCCGGACGGCGCCCTCGACCCTGAGGTGGAGGCGTTGCTCGAGAAGCCGCAGGACCCGGTCGTCCTCGAGCCCGCTGCCGTACGCCGCAAGGTGCTCGAAGGTCTGGCCGAGGAGGCCAGGCTGATGCTCGACGAGGGCGTCGTCGCGGGACCCCAGGACCTGGACCTGGCGATGATCACCGGCGCCGGATTCTCGTTCTGGAACGGCGGACTCACGATGCTGCTCGAGTTCGAGGGCCTCGGAAAGTTCCACTGACCCCCCTCCCACGCTGACCTGCCCGAGACATTCGGGTGGGTCACTTCGACAGGCTCAGTACAAGCACCGTGCCTCTAGGGGCCCGTCGACAACGCGCGCGGATCTGGCATGCTGAGCGCACTGTTGGCGTCGACGGGAGGCACCGGATGAGCACGGCCACGCAACACACCGAGAAGGACCGCGGGGCGTTCTCCTCGCGGAAGGTCTTCATCCTGGCGGCCATCGGGTCGGCGGTCGGCCTCGGCAACATCTGGCGCTTCCCGTACGTCGCGTACGAGAACGGCGGCGGCGCCTTCATCATCCCCTACCTGGTCGCCCTGCTCACGGCAGGACTTCCGTTCCTGCTGCTCGACTACGGCCTCGGCCACCGTTACCGCGGGTCGGCGCCGCTGTCCTTCCGCCGGGCTCACCGCGCTGCGGAGGGCCTCGGTTGGTGGCAGGTGGGGATCTGCTTCGTCATCGCCGTCTACTACGCCGCGGTCATCGCGTGGGCGGCTCGTTACACCTTCTTCTCCCTCGACAAGGCCTGGGGTGACGACCCCGAGGGCTTCCTGTTCGGCACCTACCTGCAGGCGCCGGCACCCGGCATCGGCCTGGACTTCGTCACCGGCGTGACCGTGCCACTCGTCCTGGTCTGGGTCGCCGTGCTCGTGATCATGGCCCTGGGGGTCCAGAAGGGCATCGGCGCGACGGCCATGGTCTTCATCCCCGTGCTGTTCGTCGCCTTCATCTCGCTGGTCGTGGTCTCCCTGACCCTCGACGGCGCCTCCGCCGGCCTGAACGCCCTGTTCACGCCGGACTGGGGCGCCCTGGGCGAGACCACCGTGTGGGTCGCCGCCTTCGGTCAGATCTTCTTCTCGCTCTCGGTCGGCTTCGGCATCATGATCACCTACGCGTCGTACGTCGGCCGTCGCAGCGACATGACCGGGTCCGGGCTCGTCGTGGGCTTCGCGAACTCCGGCTTCGAGCTGCTCGCCGGCATCGGCGTCTTCGCCGCGCTCGGTTTCATGGCGACGTCTGCCGGCACCTCGGTCGACGAGGTGGCCACCGAAGGTCTCGGCCTGGCGTTCATCGCCTTCCCCGCCATCATCAGCGAGGCACCCGCCGGTGCCGTGATCGGCGTGCTCTTCTTCGGCTCTCTCGTGATCGCGGGCGTGACCTCGCTGGTCAGCGTCATCGAGGTCGTCATCTCCGCGGTGCGTGACAAGTTCGAGATGAGTCGCGTCGGCGCCTCGATGGCCGTCGGTGTCCCGGCTGCGACGCTCAGCATCGTGCTGCTCGGCACCACCACCGGCGTCCACGTCCTCGACATCATCGACCACTTCATCAACCGCTTCGGCATCCTTCTGGTCGCCGTGGCCAGCATGCTGGCGCTGTCCTGGTTGTTCCGGAAGACGACGCTGCTGCGCGAACACCTCAACCGGGACGGATCGGTGCACATCGGCGTGTGGTGGCAGTGGCTGATCGGGCTCGTCGCCCCCGCCGCGCTGACGTTCATCCTGGTCAACGAGGTCATCGACAACATCCAGGAGCCCTACGGCGGGTACCCGACCTGGATGCTCAACACGCTCGGTTGGGGCCTGGCTGCTGCCGTGGTCGTGATCGGCTTCGCGCTCGCGCGGATGCCGTGGCGTGAGAACACCTTCCTCGGTGATCCCGAGGTCGAGGCCCAGCGGGCCGAACAGTCCGAGCAGGACGAGGAGCTCCTGATGTCCACCACCGCCATCATCATGATGCTGATCGCGATGACCATCCTGTGGGGCGGTCTGGGGCTCGCGATCTGGAACATCAGCCGCAACCCGGGCGAGGAGCCAGGCGTCGTCAGGCGCGACCTCTGATCAGTCTCCGGACGACTCGTCCGACGGATCGTCGCTGGGCTCGTCCGAGGGCTTGTCGCTGGGCTTGTCACTGGGCTTGTCACTGGGCGACTCCGACGGGTCCGGGCTCTTCTCCGGCTCGGGCCGGTAGGTGTCGAGCATCAGCCGGCCGGCCTTGCGGGCGAGCTTCGCCTCGTTGATCTGCAGCACCCGCTGCAGGACGCCGTCCGAGCCGTCCGGGCCGGACATCGCGTCGAGGAGCACCCACAGCATCGACTCGTCGTACGACTCGGCGAGGTACTCGCACGCCCACCAGGCGACGCCGTAGTTGGCCTGCGAGGCCGACCCGTTGAAGTCGTCGTCCGCCGGCATGGCCGTGAAGCCACGCTCGGCCGCGTCGAGGGCGGCGCCGGAGATGGCCCGGGCTGCTGGAGCCAGGGGCTGCACGGACACGTACTCGGCGAGTCCCTCGCTGAACCACGTCGGCGCGTCCGTCTGCCGGTCACCGAGGGCGACGTGGGTCAGCTCGTGCCGGATCAGCCGCTGCCGGGCCGGACCGGGGCTGGCGACCATCGTGGGGTTCAGGACGAACCGGGTCGAGGCCACCTTGGCGCTGCCCGCTCGGGCCGGGACCGGGAACGTGACGGCATCGATGGCGAGCGGGTCGTCCCCGGGCAGGCCGTCGAGCTCCGCGAGGAAGGCGGGATCGGAGAGCCCGTAGACGACCACCCGCCCGTCCCAGTCGTAGGGCACCTGGGACCGGACAGCGGCGACGCCGCCCTGGACGTCCGCCACCACCGCAGCCGATTGGGTGACGCTGCCGTCGTCGAAGATGCCGAGCACGGTGCTGTCGGAGACGACGGTCACCGGCCCGCTCTCCCACGGCTGGGGGTCGACGTCGTTCTGCTTCTCCCACGCCCGGTCGGTCATGGATGCCAGCAGGAAGCGGCCGCCCCCGCCGCGACTGAAGAGATAGCGGTCCCGGGTCACGACGGGCACGTCGTCGTAGCCGTCGAGCTGGAGGGTGACGTCGACCTCCGCCCAGTAGGTCTTGCCCTTCCGCACGAGCGAGGTGCGGTCGAGCTGGTAGTCGAACCGGCCCACCGGCAACGCGGACAGGTTGTCGAAGTACGTCGCCTGCAGCCGGGCGAAGGCGGCGTCCTTCGCGTCGACCCCGGTCAGGAAGGCCTCCCGGTTGCCGTTGCGTACGGCGTTCGCGCGGCGCGCCAGGGCTCGGGTCACCCCGCGCGCCACATCGGGGGCGTCGACCGCGTCCTCGGACTTCTCCCGCTGGGCCTTCGGCTCGTCGCCGGGAGGTGGCGGGTCGTCGGAGCTGCAGCTCGTGAGCACGCAGACGAGCGCGAGCACGGCGACGAGGGCCGCGCTCCCCCGTGGGCGCACGTCAGAGCGTGTGGTCGGCATCAACCGGTGAACGACCCTCGGCGACCGCCGTCACGTCCTCGACGATGCCGAGCGCCAACGACTGTGCGGTCAACCCGATTCGCTCGAGGATCGCGGGCCGCTTGGCGTGGCCCAGGAACTCCTGCGGAATCCCGTGCAACCGGAACGGCGTGTGCACACCCGCGTCGTTGAGGGTCTGCAGCAACACCGCGCCGCAGCCACCGATCCGACCGTTGTCCTCCAGGCTGACGACGAGGCCGTGGGTGCGGGCCAGCTCGACGATGGCGGGGTCCACCGGCTTGACCCAGCGAGGGTCGACGACCGTGACGCCGATCCCCTGGGCGACCAGCCGATCGGCGACATCGACGGCCACGGTGGCCATGGAGCCGACGGCCACGATCAGCACGTCCCTGGGGCCGCTGCGCACGAGCACGTCGGCACCGCCGGCCTTGCCGACCGCCTCGAGGTCGTCGGGCGGCAGGCCCTTGGGGAAGCGGACGACCGTCGGTGCGTCGGCGACCTCGACGGCCTCGTTGAGCAGCTCGCGCAGCCGCGCCGCGTCCCGCGGGGCCGCGAGCCGCAACCCGGGCACCACCTGCAGGATCGACATGTCCCACATGCCGTTGTGGCTGGCGCCGTCGTCGCCGGTGACGCCGGCCCGGTCGAGCACGAAGGTCACCCCGCACTTGTGGAGGGCGACGTCCATCAGCACCTGGTCGAAGGCCCGGTTGAGGAAGGTCGCGTAGACGGCGAACACCGGGTGCAGGCCGCCCATGGCCAGACCGGCCGCGCTGGTCGCGGCGTGCTGCTCGGCGATGCCGACGTCGAAGGTGCGCTCGGGGAAGCGGGTGGCGAACGCGTCGAGCCCGACCGGGTGCATCATCGCTGCGGTGATGGCCACGACGTCCTGGCGTCGCTCCCCCACCTCGACGATCGCGTCGGAGAAGTAGTCGGTCCAGATCTTGCCCTTGGGCTTCTCGGCTCCGGTCTGGACGTCGAAGGGGCCGGGCCCGTGGAACTGGTCGGCCTCGTGCCGCTCTGCCGGGTCGTAACCGAAGCCCTTGCGGGTGAGGGCGTGCACGATCACGGGCCCACCGAACCGCTTGGCCTGGGCCAGCGCCTGCTCCATCGCGACGCGGTCGTGGCCGTCGACCGGGCCGACGTACTTGAGACCGAGGTCCTCGAAGAGCCCCTGCGGGGCGAGGGCGTCCTTCATGCCCTTCTTCATCGCATGCAGGACGTCGTACGCCGCGGGGCCGACGCCGCGGACCGCGTTCAGGCGCCGCTTGACCTGGTCGAGGATGGCTTCGTAGCGCGGGTTGGTGCGCAACGCGGTCAGCGCGTTCGCGAGGCCACCGATGGTGGGGGTGTAGGAGCGGCCGTTGTCGTTGACGACGATGACCAGGCGGCTGTCCCGGGCGATCGCGATGTTGTTGAGCGCCTCCCAGGCCATGCCGCCGGTGAGGGCGCCGTCGCCGATCACCGCGACCACGTGACGGTCCTCCCCGCGGATGACGTAGGCCTTGGCCAGCCCGTCGGCGTAGGACAGCGCGGTCGAGGCGTGGGAGTTCTCGACGATGTCGTGCTCGGACTCGGCCTGGCTCGGGTAGCCGCTGACGCCGCCCTCCTGCCGGAGCTGGTCGAAGCCGGCCCGGCGCCCGGTCAGCAGCTTGTGCACGTAGGCCTGGTGACCGGTGTCGAAGACGACCCGGTCCCGCGGGCGAGTCGAAGGTCCGGTGGATCGCCATGGTCAGCTCGACGACACCCAGATTGGGCCCGACGTGACCGCCGGTGCGGGCACAGGTCGAGATGAGCACGTCGCGGATCTCGCTCGCGAGGTCGTCGAGCTGGGCGTCCGAGAGGGCGCGCAGGTCGCGCGGGGTCGTGATCGACTCGAGATGGCCCATGCGATCGAGTCTAGTGGCGGGGGGTCAGAGGTCGAGAACCGCGACGGCCGGTTCCTCCAGGCTGCCCATCCAGACCCGCCCGTCGTGCTCCCGGACCCCCGTCACCAGGTGGTAGCCGGCGTGCTGGACCTCACAGTCGTGCACGAGCGTCCCGTCGTCGGCGTACGCCTGGACCCGGATGATCCGCTTCGGCTTCGGCTGCAGCTTCTCGGGGATCCGGGTGACCTGGCGGCGCAGCCACATCGGGACCTGCGCGAGCCGTTCGACGACCGGGTCCACCGGCGAGGCGATGGTCACCCAGATCAGGCCGTCGCTGCCGCGGGCGATGTTGTCGGGGTAGCCGGGCAGGTCGTCCACCAGGAGGTCGCGAAGGCCCGCACGCTCCCCGGTGATCCAGTGCCGGACGACGGTGCGGCCACGCGTCTCGGCGACTGCCACGAACGACTCGTCGGCCGACAGCGCCACACCGTTGGCGAAGGCGAGGCCGTCCAGGACCACCTCGACCGTGCCGTCCGGGTCCCGGCGGGCCAGCCGACCGGTGCGGGTGTGCTGGATGATGTCGTCCTTCCACTGGTCGATGCCGTAGCGGAGAGACGAGTCGCTGAACCAGATCGCACCGGAGGAGGAGACGGCCGCGTTGTTGCAGAAGCGCATCCGGTCGCCGCCGAGGCTGTCGGTCAGGGTCTCGATGCCCCCCGACCCCGGGTCGACCCTCAGCAGTCCTCGCCGCGCGTCGCACACCAGCAGTCGGCCGTCCCCGTCGAGCTCGATGCCGAGCGGGCGCCCACCCGTGTGTGCGACCCGGTCGATCCGCCGGCCGTCGTGCGAGACGCGGATGATGCTGCCGTCCTCGGTGCCGGTGAAGACCGCGCCCTCGTCGGGGCCGTGCGTGCCGACGACGACGTCCTCCGCACCGTGGCCGGGGACCGGGATCACCTGGAAGCTCATGCGGTCATCCTCGTGTAGGTGTCGGAGTCGAGGAACGCGGGCAGCGCAATCGTCGCTGCCGCCGTCAGGTCCAGCTCGCGGGCATGGACCGGGTCCACGAACACGATCCGCCGGCCCTCGTGGCACTTGATGTCCGCATCGGTCAGGTCGGTGCGCAGGACGAACACCTGGAAGTCGTCGTCGGTCCCGCTGTGCACGTGGAAGACCGTGAACTGCCCGAACAGCTCCAGCCCGCTCTCGAGGTGGACGCCGGTCTCCTCCTCGAGCTCGCGGTAGGCGGCCTCGAGGTAGTCCTCGCCCTGCTCGAGGTGCCCTCCGCAGAATCCCCACTTCTCGGGGTCGATCGCCGGGAACTCGTCACGCTCCTGGAGGAGCACCCACCCCCGGGCGTCGACGAGGACGATGCTGGAGAAGCGGGTCATGGACGCGACGCTACCGCCGGCTCCCGGGTGCCGGCGGGCCGGTCAGAGGCGGGCGACGTAGCGGCGGCCGCGGATCGCCTCCTCGACGAGGCCGACGGAGCGGCGCACGGCCATCAGCCGGGCCTCCTCGAGCTGGAACGTCTGCACGGCCGCCTCGACGACCTCGAGGGTGGCGACGTCGCGCAGGTCGGCGCGCACCTCGCTCAGGCCGCGGCGGCAGGCCGCCTGGCTGGCCTCGACATGGAGGGCCGCGAACCGCGCGAGCACCACGACGTGCCGCCGCAGACCGGCGTAGCGGCGGTAGTCGGCCGGGCAGAGGTCGAGCAGCCAGCTGGCAGCCGTCGCCTCCCAGTCGGGCGCGTCGGGCGGCCGGACCTCGCGTGGCCAGCCGGGCGGAGCGACATGTCGGACCATGGGCCGATGCTACTCCAATGATCGAACAGGTGTTCGACTGAGCGTGTCGCGTTGTCCTCCCCACCTTTACCCGCCACACTGCAGAGGTGGAAGCCCATGTGGCAGTGGACCTCGAGCTGCCCCCCGTGGCGACCAGCGCCGGCGAAGCGCGGAGAATTCTGCGCGACGCACTCTCGGGCGCCGAGTCGGACGACTCGGTCGACGCCGCTCAAGTCGCGGTCAGTGAAATCGTCACGAATGCACTCGTGCACGCCGGTACGCCGATGCGGCTGCGGGTGCTACTGCAGGCATCCGGTCTGCGCGTCGAGCTCAGTGACGGCAGCCCCCACCTCCCCCACCGTCGGGACTACTCCTCCATCGCCGCGACGGGCCGCGGCCTCCACATGGTCGCCCAGATGGTCGACCGCTGGGGGGCCTACCTCGACGGCCGCGGCAAGGTGGTCTGGTTCGAGATCGTCGACAACAGCCGGGACTCCGGTGCCGTCGTCGGTCAGGTACCCGACAGCCAGCTGCCCGACTCCGAGGGCTCGATCGAGGTCGAGCTGCTCAACATGCCGCTGCTCATGCACGCCGCCTGGCAGGAGCACGCCGCCGCGCTGCTGCGCGAGATGATGCTGATCCGGCTCGACGAGGACCTCTCCGCACTCGAGCACCACGCCGCTGCCAGCGACGCCCTCAGCGTCCTCTTCGAGCAGGTGCCGGTCCCGGATCTCGGCGAGGACCCGGACGCGATCATGGGCAATGCCACCGAGCCTGCGGTGTCCGTGAGCCGATTGGTGCTGCGAGTCCCCGAGTCCTCGCTCCCCCACTTCGACCTGCTGGAGAGCATGCTCGAGGACGCGGTGGCCCTCGCCGACCTGGGCGAGCTGCTCTCGCCGCCCACCCAGCCGGAGCTCCGGGTGATGCGGCAGTGGATCTGCGAGCAGATCCGCGGTCAGGTGGACGGCCGCGGCGGCCTGGCCTGGGTTTCCTCGAGCACCTCGCAGACGCCACCCACGCGGGTTCCCGTCGACTGGGACGCCAGCGTGGTCAACGAGTCCGATCGGGCACTCCTGACCGCGGACGACGCCAACCTGATCGTCGCGGCCAGTCCGTCCGCTCTCGCGGCGTTGGGGTACGACCACCTCGGCGACCTGGTGGGCCGGCGACTGGTCTCGATCATCCCGCTGCGCTACCACCAGGCTCACATCGCCGGGTTCACCCTCCACCTGGTCAACGGCCGCAGCCCGCTCCTCGGGCAGCGGGTGACGGTGCCAGTGGTGCGTGCCGACGGGTCGGAGCAGGACGTCGAGATCCTTCTCGGGGTGACCCCGCTGCCGAGTGGACGGCGGGTCTTCACGGCCGAGTTCTTCCTCTGAGCCGACGCCCCGCCGCAGCCGTCGCGGGTCAGCGGCGGGACTCCTCCACGTGGCCGGCCAGGTAGGCCGCGACGAGACCTCCGAGGCTGGGCAGGTGGTAGCCGCCCTCCTGGACGACCACCGACGCCAGCCCGAGCGAGCCGAGGAGACGACCGGCCGCGTGGTAGCCCTCGCCCGTCACCAGCAGGGGGCTCTCCGGATCGTCGGCTGCGGCGTCGACACCGAGCGAGACGACCAGCGCGGTGCACCCCGCGTCGTCGACCCACGCCGCGAGCTCCTCGACAGCCCGGACCCACGGTTCGTCGGCCGTGCCCTCCGGCAGCGGACGGTTGCGGGTGGCGCCCTCCCCGGCGGCGGCGCCGGTCTCGCCGGCATGGCCGAACAGGTGCGGGAACCAGCCCGCGGCCGGGTCGACGTGCACCGACCCGTAGAGCACGTCGGCGCGCTCCCAGAAGACGGCCTGGGTCCCGTTGCCGTGGTGCGCGTCGATGTCGATCACCGCGACCCGCTCGTGCCCGGCGTCGCGCAGCCCCTGGGCCGCGATCGCCGCGTTGTTGAGGTAGCAGGACCCGCCGTACCCGGTCGGGGTGGCGTGGTGGCCCGGTGGCCGGCACAGCGCGTACGCCGTCCGCTCGCCGCGGACGACCAGGTCGACGGCGGTCAGGGCGCAGTCCACGGCGGCCCGCGCCGCCGGCCAGGTGCCGGGACCGACCAGCGTCATCGTGTCGTAGCAGAACCGCCCGGTCCGGGCGTGCAGCGCGACCGCGGGCGTCGGCTCCATCCCGGCCAGCAGCGCCGAGGTCGGGAAGACGTAGGGGACGACCCGGTCCTGGCCGACCAGCTCGGCGTACGGACCGCGTGACCAGGCCTCGGCAGCGCCCTCCAGGAACTCCAGCAGCGCGGTGTCGTGGACCCGGCCGAGCACGGCGTCGTCGTGCTCCGTCGCCACGTGCCGCGGATGGCCGGCCAACGCCTCGAGGATCGACGTCCACCCGGGCGGCCACCTCGACGGCGGGGGTCGCGGCGCCGACCCAGATCTCGTGTCGCGGGTCGTGCCGCTTGGTCTCCGGGGACCAGACCACAGGGATCGCAGTGGGTCTCACCCCGTCAGCATGGCAGCAGACTCCGGCAGGATGGGGCCCATGCCACGCGCTCGTGACCTGGGGATCAGGATCGGGACCCTGCCCACGGGTCCGTCCAACTCCGTGCTGGACGTCGCCGGGGTGGGCGTCGGACATGTCACGGTCCACCGCGACGAGCCGCCGCCACCCGCCGGGCGCGGGCTCGCCCGCACCGGTGTCACCGCCGTCGTGCTCGCCGAGGATGCCTACCGCCGCCCGGTGCCCGCCGGCGGCGCGGTGCTCAACGGGGCCGGCGAGTGCACCGGGTTCCTGACCGCCGCCGAGTGGGGCGCCGTCGAGACCCCGGTCTACCTCACCTCCACGATGCAGCTCGGTCGGGTCTACGACGCGGCCTGCGAGATCGAGCTCGAGGGCGACGCCGGGGTCGCGGACGACGTCGTGATCCCCGTGGTGGGCGAGTGCGACGACTCCCACCTCAACGACTGCCGCCGGATGCAGGTGAGCGCCGACGACGTGCGGGGTGCCCGCGCCGCCGCCCTCGCTCAGCCGGGGTGCCGGCCAGCCGCCCGACGAGGGTGCCGTCGGCGCCGGGACCGGCATGTCCTGCCTGGGCTTCAAGGGCGGGATCGGGACCGCCTCCCGGGTGACCCCGGAGGGCCACACCGTCGCGGTGCTCCTGCTCACCAACTTCGGCACCCGCGACCAGCTGGTGGTGGCCGGCGTCCCGGTCGGACGCCTCGTCGGACCGGCCGTCGGCCCGGCCGCCGGCCCGGCGGCCCCCGCCGGGTCCTGCCTGGGCCTGGTCGTCACCGACGCGGCCGTGGACGGAGCCGCCTGTGCCCGCCTGGCCCGCCGGATCGGGCTGGGCCTGGCCCGCACCGGCTCGGTGGCCCACCACGGCAGCGGCGAGATCTTCCTCGGCTTCGGCACCGGGATGCGCCTGGACCGCGACGGGCGCCCCGACCGCACCGACCTGGTCGCCGGCCGCGCCCTCGACCCGTTGTTCGCAGCGGTGGTCGAGGCGGCCGAGGAGGCGGTGCTGAACTCGATGTTCACCGCGCCGACCACGGTCGGGCGCGACGGGCACACCAGCGAGTCGGCGCACACCCCCGAGATCCTGTCGCTCCTGGCAGGCGTCCGCTCGTGAGCGGCACCCGTCGCGAGGTCGCGATCCCGGTCCGCGACGGCCTGCGGCTCGCCGCCACGCTCTACCTGCCCTCCGACGGAGGCCGGGCCGCAGCCGTGCCTGCTCGAGGCACTCCCCTACCGCAAGGACGACCTCACCGCGTCGTACGCCTCGTCCTACGAGGACCTGCGCGACCGGTTCGGGTACGCCGTGTGCCGGCTCGACGTCCGGGGCACCGGCTCGTCGCCCGGCGACGCCACCGACGAGTACCCGCCGGCCGAGCAGCGGGACCTCGCCGACGTGATCGCGTGGCTGGCCGACCAGCCCTGGTGCGACGGCGGCGTCGGCATGTTCGGCACGTCGTACTCCGGTTTCAACTCACTGCAGATGGCGTGCGAGCAGCCGCCCGCCCTCAAGGCGATCTGCGCGATCTACGCCACCGACGACCGCTGGACCGACGACGTGCACTGGCGCGGCGGCGCCCTGCGGCTGGTCGACCTGGTCGACTACTGCCACTACATGACCCCCATGTGCGTGCTCCCGCCCGTGCCCGCGGTCTGGGGCGACGACTGGCGGACCGAGTGGCAGCGCCGGCTCGAGGTCAACGAGCCGTGGGTGCTGACCTGGCTGCACGAGCGCCGGCACGGGGACTACTGGCGGGGTGGGTCGGTCCGGCTGGACGCCGACCCGGGGCCAGCCGGCGACCGCGGCTACGAGCGGATCGAGATCCCGACGATGCTGGTGGCCGGCTGGGCGGACGGCTACCGCAACAACACCTTCCGCACCGTCGCGCGGCTCGCGGAGCACGACGTCCCGCACCGGCTGCTGGCCGGCCCGTGGGCCCACGCCGACCCCCGCACCGCGATGCCCGGACCCCGGATCGACCTCGACGTCGAGATGGCCGCCTGGTTCGACCGGTGGCTGCGACCGGAGGTTGAGGTGCAGGGCTTCTCCTCACACTGCGACGTCTTCATCCGCACGTCCACGCGGCCGGCTCCGGTGGTCGACGTGCACGAGGGTCGTTGGCGGCGGCTCCCGTCGGTCCCGCCGACCCGGGTCGCGACCACGACGTTCACCGGGTCGCGGACGCTGCCGGTCGCCGCCGACGTCGGGACCGCGGCCTGGATCGACTGCGCCGGGCACCTGCCGTGGGGGCTCTCGACCGACCAGCGGCTCGACGACGCCCGCTCCCTCACCTGGGAGCAGCCGCCGCCGGACGGCCCGGTCGTCGGACAGCCCCGGGTCCGGACCCGGGTCAGCGCCGACGCGCCCGCCGCGTCGCTGTCGGTGAAGCTGTGCGACGTCTTCCCCGACGGCACCTCGGCGCTGATCACCCGCGGGACGCTCGACCTGGCGTTCCGCGAGGGCGTGCACGGGGTCCCGCAGCCCCTGGTGCCCGGCCAGGAGTACGACGTCGTCCTCGACCTGGATGCCTGCGCCTACGAGGTCGACCCCGGCCACACGCTGCGGCTCAGCGTGGCCGGCGCCGACTGGCCCAACACCGTGGCCCCTCCGGCCCCGCTCGTCCTGACCGTGCACGAGGTGGCGCTGGACCTGCCGCTGCTCACTGGCGAGCACCCCGTCCCCACGTTCACCGCAGGCGCCGAGCACCACGGCGAGACCCTCGACGGCGTCGCCTGGGAGCTCCGCGACGACGTGCTCCGGCACACCACGCACGCCCGCACCCACACCGTCTCCGAGTACGACACGCCGTACGACGGCCGGGCCCGCGAGGACTACCGGGGTGAGGTCAGCGTCGACCGGCGGACGTTCGAGCAGCGTGCGCACGCCGAGACGACCTTCGAGCTCGGCTGGCCGGGCATCGACGTGGAGCTGCGCTCGGTGATGGACGTCGTGCTCACGGCAACGGGACTGACGGTCGACATCGAGACCTGGGCGGTCCTGGACGGCGAGGAGATCTCGCGCCGCAGCTGGTCAGTGGCTCAGCCCTCGTAGGGCACCTCGACGTTCCAGAACTCGCCGTCCTGGTGGGCCGCCTCGTGGATCGCCTCGGCCACCTTGTCGGGGGTGAAACGGCCCTCGCCGGCCAGTGAGCCACGGACCGTGACCGAGGTCGCCCGGATGCCGTCCGGCTTCAGCGTGGTGTCGATGCTGCGCACCAGGTTGCGCAGGCCGGCCTTCTGGACGCCGAGGGACGCGGCCTCGTGCCACGGCTTGTCGGCAGCCATGCTGCCGGTGGCGGTCACCCGGGCACCGGCGCTCATGAACGGCCGCGCCGCCTGCAGCGCGGTGAGCAGGGCGCCCACCCCGAGCGCCACGTCCTCGAGCAGGTCGGGCACGGTCAGCGCGAGGGGGTTCTTCTCGCGGAAGGCGCTCGGGTTGAAGTGCAGGACGTCGATCCGTCCGAACCGGTCACCCACCCGCGTGACCGCGGCGGTCGCGGCCGCGACGTCGGTGACGTCGACGACGGCGTGCTCGACCTCGCGGCCGGCCGCGCGCAGCTCACCGGCCAGCACGCCCAGCTGCTCCTCGTCCCTGCCGAGCAGGCCCGCGTCGTACCCGTCCTGCGCGAAGCGGCGGGCCACCGATCCGCTCACTCCGGGGCCGGCACCGACGACGAGGATCACACGAGAGGGCATGCCCTGACCTTAGACAGTCAGCCCCTGATGCACCGGGAGACCGACGTAGGCCCGCGAGACCAGGGCGACGAAGCGCTCGACGGCGTCCTCGGCGGGAGCCAGTGGCCCCGGCGCGAAGTGCGGCGACTCCAGCCCGCGCTGCACCGACTCGCAGGCAGCCCAGTCCTGGCGGTTGGTGAGGTCCCAGAACTCCACGGCGTACGTCGGGTCGGGCACCGTGCCGTCGGCGGAGGGCAGCAGGAACCACGAGCACTCGATCCAGGTCCGCCCGGGCGAGAGCGGGACCAGCCGGTGGGTCATCACGTAGTCGGGGTGCGCGGAGACCAGCAGGTTCGGCAGCAGGTGGAGGTACTCGACGGCGGTCGGCGGGGCCCCGGGGATCGGGTTGCCGGCCGACTCCCCCGTCAGCGACATCGTGGCCATGCCGTCGCGCAGCACCATCGCGCCGCCGACCCAGGCGCCCGGCAGTGCGTAGTTGTCCCCGGAGGTCGGGGGCGTGACCTGGCACAGCTCGGGGTGGATCAGCGGGCAGTGGTAGCACTCGTGGTAGTTCTCCGCGACGGTCTTCCAGTTCGCGGCGATCTCGTAGGTGTGCCGGTCGGCGAGGCGCAGCGAGGCCGGCGCATAGCGCTCCACGATGGTGCCGAGCTCGCCGAGATGGTCGGCGAACGGCACGACGTCGGGGTGCCCCAGCGGGTGCAGCGCGTGCCCGAACACCCAGCCGTGCCAGCTCTCCACCGGAAGCTCGACCAGCGAGTACGACGATGCCTCGAAGCCGGGCTCGTCGCGGTAACCCGGGGCGGCCACGAGGTCTCCGGCCAGGTCGTAGGTCCACGCGTGGTAGGGACAGATGACCGACCGTCGGGCGGAGGCAGCGTCGGCCGGCAGCAGCTCGTGGGCGCGGTGCCGGCAGGTGTTCGCGAACATCCGGACCGCGTCGCCGTCCCGGGTCAGGAGGGCCGAGACGTCGCCCACCATCACCGCACGCTGGGTGGCGGGCCGCCCCTCCAGCTCCGCGGGCAGCAGCTCGTCGAGACGCCCCAGGCAGGTCCAGGTGCCGGCGAAGAGCTGGCGTCGCTCCCACGCCAGGACCGCGTCCGAGGTGTAGGCCACCGCCGGGAGCATGGCGGGCACCGCCCCGTCGCGCGCCCGCACCTCCTCGCGCAGCCGCGTCAGGTCGTCCGGTCCGTCCAGGTCGCTCATCATCGTCTCCTCACACCAACCAGTGTGCCTCGTGGGCGGGGTCCGTGAGGGCCGGTCGCGACAGCGAGAACGTCGCGGACACCTCGTCCCGCTCGCCCGTCGCCAGGTCGGCCAGGAGCCGTCCGAGCGTGGGTGCGAACTTGAAGCCGTGGGCCGCGCCCAGGCCGACCACGACGTGGGGGTGCCCCGGCACCCGGTCCAGCACGAAGTCGCGGTCCGGCGTGAGGGTGTACTGGCAGCGCAGCGACCGCACCGGCGGACCGGCACCCGGCAGGATCCGGGCCACGTGGCCTGCGAGCCGGGCCAGCATCTCCTCGTCGGGCTCCGAGGTGCGGGTCTCGGGATCCACCACCGGCCCACCGCAGTCCTGGGCGGCCTTCACCGTCGGCTCGCCGTAGCCGGGGAAGCCGTAGAAGCACGGCTCGTCCATCCAGATCCACAGCGGCAGCCGGCCCGGCGCGAAGCTCTCGGGGTCCGGTGGCGCGAAGTACGTCGCCTGCTCCAGCGTGACCGTGAGCGGGACCCGGTGGCCCAGGAGTCCGAGCACGTCGTTGGTCCAGGCGTCGGCGCACACCACGACCGACCGGGCGCGGACGGTCGTGCCACCCACGCTCACCTCGATCCCGGCCGCGCCGAGGTCGGTGACCCCGGTGACCGGGGAGTGGTCGCGCAGCGTCGCGCCGTGCCCGGCCGCCAACGACTGCATCAGGGCCGTCCCGCGGCCCGCCGGGCACGATCGCGCCCCGGTCCTGGAACAACCCGACCGTCCCGTCGGGCAGCGCGAACTGCGGCCACCGCGCGACGATCTCGTCCGCGTCGAGCAGCTCGTGGCCGATGCCGACCGCCTCGAGGCTCCCGACGTAGTCCGCCAGCGGGATCGCCGGGTCCGGCGGGAACAGGTCGAGGCCGCCGACGACGGTGACCAGCCGTTCGCCGCTGGCCTCCTCGAGCCGGGCCCAGTCGTCGTACGCGTCGACGGTGAGCCGGACGTACTCCGGCGTGTGGTAGCTGTGCCGCAGGATCCGGCTGGTGTCGTGGCTGGCCCCACGGTGGTGACCCAGCTCGAACCGTTCCAGCCCCAGGACCGAGTGTCCGCGCCGCGCCAGCTCGTACGCCGTCGCGCTGCCGAGCGCGCCGAGCCCGATCACGACGTGGTCGAAGGACTCAGTCATCGCTCAGCCTCGGGAGCAGCCACCGCCGGATGTCGGCGCTGTCGTCCTCCATCGGGGCGAACCAGCCGTGCGTGTAGGCGCGCGACGACATCCCCCGCTGCACGGACTCGCAGATCGCCCAGTCCTGCCGGTTCACCAGGTCCCAGAAGTCCCCGGCGTCCGCCGGGTCGAACCCGGGCTCGGCGACCGCGTCGGCGGCGAAGAGCAGGACGCAGTCGATCCGGGTGCGGTCGACCGCGAGCGGCCACAGCACGAACGCCGCCACGTGGTCCGCCGAGCAGGACAGCATCAGGTTGGGGTGCACCAGCTCACCCTTGTGCCGGGTCCGCTCGTCGTCGTCGAGCCCCGGCAACGGCGAGCGCGGCGTGGTGCCGGTCGACGTGTAGGTCCAGGCTCCCTCGCGGTGGGGCACCCCGGCGTCCCAGTCGATGTCGCGGCCACCGCCACCGAACGACGGCACCAGCCGGGTCAGCTCGGGATGCACCGGGCCGCAGTGGTAGCACTCGTTGTAGTTCTCGGTGACGACCTTGTAGTTGGCCGCCACCTCGTAGGTGAACCGCTGCCCGGTCACCAGGTCGCCGATCGCGTAGTTGGCCAGGCGTCCGCTCGGGTCGCGCCACCGCCTCGGTCAGCGACCCGGCCCGGTCCGGCGTGAGGTGCACGAAGACGAAGCCCGCCCACGCCTCGACCGCGACCGGGTGCAGCGCGAAGTCCGCGCAGGTCGAGCTCGCCCTCGCTCGGTGTGCGGCGCCCGGAGCAGCCGAGCCGTCGAGCGCGTAGGTCCACGAGTGGTAGGGGCAGCGCAGCGAGCCGGCCGCCTGGCACACCGGCTCCGAGCCGGGCGCGACCGGGTAGCAGCTGCGAGCCCCGGTGCCGGCACACGTTGTACGCCGCGTGCAGCGCGCCGGTCGTCGTCGCAGGTGACCAGCACCGACTCGCCGGCCACCTCGACGACCGCGACCCGCCCGGCTCCGTCGAGCCCGAGGTCGGCACCCGGCCGACGCAGAACCACTCGCCGTACAGCACCCGGTCGCGCTCGCGACCGCGAGGCCGCCGGGTCGACGTACATCTCGCGCGGCAGCGCCGCCTGGAGCGGGCTCACGACGGCGCCGACCCGGCGGTGCCCGCTCGCCCTCGAGCGCGGCCACGAGGTGGCAGGCCACCTGGTGCTCGCGACTCGGCCGACAGCACCTGCGAGCGGCAGCGTGCGGCAGGCCTCGTCGACCCCGGCAGCGGCGGCGGTGCCGTCGGCCAGCGCCGGGCAGCGTGGGTGGAACCGGCAACCCGCGGGGATGTGCGTGGGGTCGGGGATCTCGCCGACCAGCACCACCGGCTCGAGCCGCTCGACCTCGGGGACCACGGACAGCAGGGCCCGGGTGTAGGGGTGGCGCGGGCCGCTGCAGCACGTCCTCGGTGGGCCCGGACTCGACGATCCGGCCGAGGTACATGACCGCGGTCCGGTCGGCGACGTTCCAGGCCAGGCCCAGGTCGTGCGTCACCACGAGGACCCCGAGGTCCAGCTCGTCGCGCAGCTGAGAGCAGCAGCGCCAGGATCTCGCCCCGGATCGAGGCGTCCAGGCTCGAGACCGGCTCGTCGGCGATCAGGAGGTCGGGGCCGCAGGGCCAGCGCCCCCGCGATGAGCAGGCGCTGGCGCTGGCCGCCGGAGAGCTCGTGGGGGTAGCGCAGGAAGAGCTGCTCGGGCGGCCGCAGCCCGGCCGTGGCCAGGGCGTCGGCCACCTGCTGCTCCTCGGTCCGGCCCTCGGGGTCGCGGCCGGAGAGCTTGTGCAGCCGGAGCCCCTCCGCCACCGAGTCGTAGACCGTCTGGCGGGGGTTCAGGGCGCCGGCCGGGTCCTGCAGGATCATCTGCACCCGTCGCCGGAAGGCGCGCATCGGCTTGCCGCGGTAGGCCATCGGCTCGCCGTCCACCCGGCACCTCGCCGGCCTGCGGCGGCACCAGGCCCATCAGGGTCCGCGCCAGGGTCGTCTTCCCGGAACCCGACTCCCCCACCAGGGCCACGATCTCGCCGGACCGCAGCTCGACGTCGGCGCCGTCGAGCGCGGTCGCCACCTCCCCGCGGCGACTCTCGAACTCCACGACGAGTCCGCACCCCTCGAGGGTCCGCCCGCCGCTCACGGCTCCCCCACCCGGACGCAGGCGGCGGACCGGAGCGCGCGTCGTGCTCCACGAGCGGCGGCTCGGCGGTCAGGCACCGGTCGACCACCCGTGGGCAGCGCGGCGCGAACGAGCACCCGGGCGGCAGGTGGGCCGCGTCCGGCGGGTCGCCGGCCAGCCCGGACGGCGCGAACCGCGCCGCCGGGTCCCCCACCCGCGGGAACGAAGCGGCCAGCGCGGCGGCGTACGGGTGCAGGGGGTCGGTGAAGACGCGGTCGGCGGGGCCCTGCTCGACGACCCGGCCGGCGTACATCACCGCGATCCGGTCACTGACGTCGGCGAGGACCGACAGGTCATGGCTGATCATCAGCATCCCCACCCCCAGCTCCCGCACCAGGACCGCGAGCACCTCGAGCACCTGTGCCTGCACCATCACGTCGAGCGCCGTGGTCGGCTCGTCGGCCACGATCAGCGAGGGCCGGCAGGCCAGCGCCATCGCGATCATCACCCGCTGCCGTTGCCCGCCCGACAGCTGGTGGGGGTAGGACCGCGCGCGATCGGGTGAGAGCCCGACCTGTTCGAGCAGTTCCGCCACCCGGCGCTCCACGTCGGATCCGGTCGCGTCGGGCTCGTGGACCCAGATCGGCTCGGCGATCTGCTTGCCGATCCGGTGCACCGGGTTCAGCGAGTGCAGCGCTCCCTGGAAGACGATCGACGCACCAGCCCACCGGACGGCCCGCAGGTCGCCCCACCGCATCGTCAGGACGTCCTGGTCGTCGAAGAGCACCGTGCCGGTGACCGTGGCGGACTCCGGCTGGAGCCGCAGCACCGTGCTGGCCAACGTCGACTTGCCGCAGCCCGACTCACCGGCGACCCCGACCACCTCGCCCCGATCGACCGTCAGGTCGACGCCGCGGACGGCCGGCAGGTCGCCCTGGGCGGTGCCGTAGGTGACGCAGAGGTCCTCCACCCTCAGCAGGGTGCTCATCCAGCACCACCTCCCGGGGCGGGCGCGGTGCCCGACGACCGGGCGTCGCCACGCAGGCGCGGGTTGAGGACGTCCTCGAGGGCCTGCCCGATGAGCGTGAAGGCGAGCACCACCACCACCACGCAGACCCCGGGTGGCACGAAGAACCACCAGGAGCCGGTCGTCATGGCGCCGACGCCGTAGGCGTCGTCCAGCATGCTCCCCCACGAGACCCTGGTGGGGTCGCCGAGACCCAGGAAGCTCAAGGTGGTCTCGGCCAGGATCGCGAGCGCGACCGTCAGCGTCGTGTTGGCGAACACCATCGGCATCACGTTGGGCAGCACGTGGCGGGTCAACAGGTGGCGGCGCGGCGCACCGAGCACCCGCGCCCGCTCCAGGTAGGCACGCTCCTTGATGGTGAGCGTCTGGCTCCGGATCAGCAGGGCGGTCCCCGCCCAGGAGGTGACCCCGATGACGATCACGACGTTGAGCAGGGACCGGCCCAGCACGGTGGCGAGCACGATCGCCAGCGGGAGGAAGGGGATCACCAGCATCCACTCGGTGAGCCGGAAGAGCACCGCGCCCGGCAGCCCGGTGAAGAAACCCGAGGTCAGCCCGACCAGCGTGCCGATCACCATCGAGATCAGCGTCGCCATCAGTCCGACGAACAGCGAGATCCGGGCGCCCCAGATCAGCAGCGTCAGCACCGAGCGGCCGTTGGCGTCGGTGCCCAGCGGGTACTCCCACGACGGCGGCTCCAGCACCCCGCCGGTCACCTTGGTCACCTCGAGCCCCTCCGCGTCGGCGAGCAGGGGTGCGAGGACCGCGACCAGCACGATCAGCGACAGCACCACGAGCCCGACCATCCCGGCCCGGTTGCGCCGGAACGCACCCCAGTTCCGGCTCCACGAGACCCGACGGCGACGGCGGGCGAGCTGTCGGGAGGTCAGGGCCGGGGTGCTCATGCGCGCACCCGCGGGTCGAGGAGTCCGTAGAGCAGGTTCGCGACCAGGTTGGCCACGATCACCGCGGCCGACGAGATCAGGAAGATGCCCTGCAGCAGCCAGAAGTCCGGAACCCGCAGGGCCTCCACGGTCAGCAGGCCCAGCCCCGGGATCGAGAAGATCGTCTCGATGGTGATCGCCCCCGAGACCACGAAGCCGAAGCTGAGCGCCACGATCGTGATGGTGGGCAGCAGGGCGTTCGGCACGGCGTGCCGGTTGCGGACGGCCACGTCGCGCAAACCCTTGGCCCGGGCCGTCACCAGATAGTCCTCGCCGACCTCGTCGAGGAGTGAGCCGCGCATGATCAGGGCGTAGTCCGCGAGGTAGGCCAGGGTCAAGGTCAGCACCGGCAGCGCCAGGTGCCAGATGGTGTCGAACACCCCCTCGATCGACGACGGGTCCACCCCGACCGAGTGGAGTCCCCCGGTGGGGAACAGACCCGGCAGCGGGCCGGGCCCCACCGAGAGGACGGCGATCAGGACCAGACCGAGCCACCACTCGGGCATCGAGTAGAGGGTGAGCGACACTCCGGTCGAGGCCTTGTCGAAGCGGCCTCCGTGCCGCCAGCCGCCCCGGATGCCCATCCACACCCCGATCACGATCGCCAGCACGGTCGAGCTGCCGACGAGGAGCACGGTCGGCCACAACCGGTCGGCGAGGAGCTCGGTGACCGGGCTGCGGTAGAGCAGCGAGTAGCCGAGGTCGCCGTTGGCCAGGTTCTGCAGGAACGTCACGAACTGCTCGCCCAGCGACTGGTCCAGGGCGTAGGTGCGGTTGAACTCCTCGACCTGCTCGGGGGTGCTCAGGCGGCCCCGGCCGAGCGTCCTGGCCGGATCCCCGGGCAGCACCCGGAACAGGAAGAAGTTCACCACCAGGACGAACCCCAGGCTGCCCAGCGCCCCCAGCACCTTGCCACCGGCGTAGCGCCAGTACCCACCGCGGCGACGGCGTCGGGTGCCTGACCCGGCGGCGACGGCCCCCGGTTCGACGTTGGCCAGGCTCATCGACGCGCGCGCCTCGTCACTCGCGGTCCGCGGTCGTCGACCGACGACGGACGGCGACCACGACGCCCCCGATGACGACGACCGCCGCCGCCGCCCCCAGCCCGATCAGGACCGCCGAGCTCACGCCGCCGTCCTCACCCGCCTCGGTCGCCTTGGTGGCGCTCTCGACGCCACCGCAGTCGCCGGCGTCCTCGGCTGGTCGCATGTTGAGGTAGTTGCTGACGCCGTACTGGAAGAGGTAGATGCCGCCCGGGTCCGGCTGCGGCTGCAGGCAGGCGAACCGGTCACTGCGGAACGCCTGGCTGGCCGAGCTGTACGCCGTCACCAGGTACGGCGCGTCCGTGAAGAGGATCTCCTGCATCTGCTTGACCATCTCGGCCCGCGCCTCGGGGTCGGTCTCGGTCTGCTGCTGGTCGAACAGCGCGTCGTACTCCTCGCTGCAGTACCACGAGTCCGACCAGTTGCCGCGCTGGTCACAGGTCATGTAGCTGAGCATCGAGGTCGGGTCCGGCTCGACGTACCAACCCCATTCGAAGGCGTCGAAGGTCCCTTCCAGGATCACGTCGGTGAGCTTGCTCGACTCCATCGCGGTCACCTCGGCGCGGATGCCGATGTCGGAGAGCCACTCCTGGAAGAACTCCATGACGTCGAGCGAGACCGTCGACTCGGAGCGGGCGAACAGCCGCAGGGTGCCGATCGGCTTGCCGTCCGGGAGGGTCCGGAACCCGTCGTCCCCCATCGTGTAGCCGGCCTCGTCGAGCAGCTCTGCGGCCCGGTCCGGGTCGTACTCGTAGGCCACGTCCTCCGCCGGTGCCCAGTGGAACTGCTCGTAGAGCGCAGGGATGATCGTGCTGGCGGGGCTCCCGGCTCCTTGGTAGGCACGCTCGATGATCAGGTCGCGGTCGATCGCGTAACCGAGCGCGAACCGGAACGCCGGGTCCAGCACCGCGGGGTTCGGGTCGCCCAGCGGCTCCCCCGTGTCCACGTCGACCGAACCGGTGTTGAAGGCGATCTCGTCGAAACCGGGTGAGTCCCCGTTGATCGCGGTGATGCCGTCGCGACCCTGCAGGGCCTCCACCTGGAGGGCACTGATGCCGTCGACGAAGTCGACCTCGCCCTTGATCAGCGCCTGGATGGCGGGGTCCTCGCTCTTGTAGACCCGGAACACCACCTCGTCGATCTGCGGGCCCTCGCGCCAGTAGTCGGGATTGGCCTCGAACCGGTACGTCGAACCACCGGCCTGGCCCTCCACGATCCGGAACGGGCCCGAACCCACGACCGGCTGGCCGTCCCCCGGCTCGGCCTTGTAGGTCTTGACCTCGTCCTCCGGCACGTCCTTCCACACGTGCTCGGGCACGATCGGGATCGGCAGCAGCGGCAACGAGGAGTTCGGCTTCTTCAGCTCGAGGACGACGGTGGTCTCATCGGGTGCCGTCACCGACGTGACCTGCCCCAGGTAGGCGCCCCAGGTGGCCGCCTCCGGCCCGCCGTCGAGCACCCGGTTGAAGGTGTAGGCGATGTCGTCGGCCGTGAGCGGCTCTCCGTCGGAGAACATCACGTCGTCGCGGATGTCGAAGGTCCAGGTCAAACCGTCCTCGGACGTCTCCCAGTCGGTGGCGAGCCCCGGCTCCGGCGACATGTCCGTCATCGAGTAGCCGATGAGGTAGTCGTAGGTCAGCGCCCAGGCCTCGAACGAGGCGGCCTCGATCCCGACGAACGGGTTGAGCGAGTCGAGCTCGTTGAGGATGGCCACGGTCAGCGTGACCTTGTCGTCGGCTCCCGCCTGCGCCGGCGCCGTCTGCAGGGCGAGCCCCGGCACCAGGAATCCCAGCAGCAGAGCCACTGCGGCCGCCGCCCGACCGGGAGTACGTTGGCGCCCGTGACCCGGATTGCGTCCGACCCGCCCGTCCCGCCGACCGCCCCCCGCGAGACGTTCGAGCACGTGGAGCACGGCGTGCCGCGCCCCGATCCGTACCACTGGATGGGCCGGGATCCGTCCCGGCTGACCGGACACCTGCTCGATGAACGGGCCCACTACGACGCTGCGTCTGCGCATCTGCACTCCCTGGTCACGACCCTGCGCGAAGAGATGGCCTCCCGCGTGCCGGAGACCGAGCGATCACCCGCGTGGCATCGTCTGGGTTTTTCCTACTACACGCGACACCTTGCGGGGAATGACTATGCCCGGATCGTCCGTGAAATCCGTGACAATGCACCGAATTCGAGACAGTTTTCCTCTGCCGAGCGCCAACTCAGCGACGAAATCCGCAGGACTGACCCGGAGACGGTGCTCGACATCGGTTCCCTGGCGGATGCCAGCGGCTACCTGGACCTCGGCCTGACGCTGGTCAGTCCGGACGAGCACCTGCTCGCCTACTCGGTGGACACGACCGGCGACGAGGTCTTCGAGCTGCGCTTCCGGGACCTGCGCACCGGACACGACCTCGACGACGTCGTACCACGCAGCTACTACGGCGGTGCCTGGAGCGCCGACTCCGGGTGGTTCTTCTACACGGTGCACGACGCTGCCTACCGCCCCCACGAGGTGTGGCGTCACCGGCTGGGCTCCCCCGCCGCAGACGACGTCCTGGTGGTCAGCGAACCCGACGAGCGCTTCGCGCTGGCGCTGCGGGGCAGCCGCTCGGGCGACCTGGTGATCGTGCTGAGCGAGAGCCGTGACACCGGCGAGACCTGGGTCGTCGACGCCCACGCACCCGAGTCGCCGGCACGGTCGGTCGGCGGGCGACGCCCGGAGGTTCTCTACCGCGCCGAACACGTCCGCGACGACGCTGGAGACGGCCACCTGCTGCTGGTCACCAACGACGACGCGGCCGAGTTCCGCCTCGTGCGCGCCCCGGTCCCCGCCAGCGCCGACCAGGACCACACCACGTGGACCGTGGCGCGCCCCGAGGACCCGGCCGAGCGGCTGGAGCGGGTCGACGCGTTCGCCGATCATCTCGTGCTCAGCCTGCGCAGTGGAGGAGAGCACCGGCTGCGGGTCGTCCCGGTCGCCGACCCCGGCGCCGAGGGCCGGATGGTCTCCAGCCGGTTCCCCTGCGGAGCGGTCCACCTCGCCCGCAACACCGAGTACGACGCCACCGCGGTGACCGTGCACGACCGGAGCCTCGTCGAACCGCCGGTCTGGTTCGACCTCGACCTGGGCGGCGGCGAGGTGAGCGACGCGCTGCACCACGAGGCACCCGGCCACGACCCGGGTCGCTACCTCACCGAACGCCGTACCTTCCCCGCACCCGACGGGACCCTCGTGCCGGCCACCGTGGTGCGGCACCGCGACACCCCGCTCGACGGCACGGCCCCCGCACTGGTCTACGGCTACGGGGCCTACGAGTACACCTTCGAGCCCGAGTGGGACCCGGCCCTGCCGAGCCTGCTGGATCGCGGTGTGGTGTTCGCCCACGCGCACGTCCGGGGCGGCGGAGAGGGCGGGCGGCGCTGGTGGCTCGACGGCCGGCTGGGGCACAAGCAGAACACCTTCAGCGACTTCATCGCCGTCGCCGACGGCCTGGCCGACGGCCTGGTCGACGGGGCCCGGATCGCCTCCCGCGGCCTCTCGGCCGGGGGGCCTCCTCCAGGGAGCGGTCCTGAGCCAGCGACCGGAGCGCTGGCGGGCGGTGCTGGCAGAGGTGCCGTTCGTCGACGTGGTGACGACCATGTTCGACGCCTCGATCCCGCTGACCATCAACGAGTGGGACGAGTGGGGTGACCCGCGACGCCGCGCCGACTTCGACTGGATGCTCGAGTACTCGCCGTACGACAACCTGCCGGCCGCCGGGACCCGGCCCGACCTCCTGGTCACCGGCGCCGTCAACGACCCGCGGGTGATGGTCCACGAGCCCGCGAAGTGGGTCGCGGCGCTGCGCGCCGGCGACCCGGCGTGGTCGCCGCGCTGCCTCTTCCGGGTCGAGACCGGCGCCGGCGCGCACGCCGGACCGTCCGGACGGTTCGGCCACCTGGCCTACGAGGCCGAGGTCCTGGCCTGGGTCCTCGACCGGCTCGGTGTGACGGCGTGACGGCGTGAGCGGCACCGACCCCGCGGCCCTCCACCAGGAGGTGCTCGCCCTGACCCGGGCGCTGATCCGGGTCGACACGAGCAACGCACCCGAGCACGCGCTGGGGCACCGGCCCGGCAACGAGACGGCGGCAGCCGAGATCCTGCACGACTACCTGGCCGGCGCCGGGGTGGCCGTCGAGCTCGTGGCGCGCGAGGAGCACCGGGCCAACGTCGTGGCCAGGATCCCCGGCACCGGCGACGCTCCCTCGCTGGCCTTCGTCGGGCACACCGACGTCGTCCCGGCCGATCCGCAGGACTGGACCCACCCCCCGTTCGCGGCGGTCGTCGACGACGACGGCTGGCTCCACGGCCGCGGGGCGATCGACATGAAGAACGAGGTCGCGGCCCGGGCCGTGGCCATGGCCGAGCTGGCCAGGTCCGGCTTTCGGCCACGCGGGGACCTGTGGCTGCTCGCGGTGGCCGACGAGGAGGACGGGACGGCCGACGTCGGGATGCGCTGGCTGCTCGAGACCCGGCCCGACATCCGCCCGGACCTGGCGGTGAACGAGGGCGGCGGCGAGCTGCTGGAGCTGACCGACGGACGCACGCTGGCGACGGTCGGGGTCGGTGAGAAGGGCACGTACCCGGCGCGCGTCACCGTCGTCGGGGAGGCCGGGCACGCCTCGATGCCGAGCGTCGGCGACAACGCCGTCCCGTTGCTGGGTGAGCTGCTGCGTCGCATCGGTCAGGGCATGCCCGAGCCCGGGGAGTTCCCTCGGCTCGCGGAGACGCTCGACGTCCTCCTCGGCCCCGGGCGGTCGAACGGGTCAGGGCTCGACGCGGTGCGCGCGGCCGCTGCCCTGCACCCGGCGCTCGGGCACCTGCTGCCGGCGCTCACCGGGACGACGATGGCCCCGACGCTGCTGGAGGGATCGACCAAGCGCAACGTGATGCCGGCCCGGGCGTCGATGGAGCTCGACTGCCGGCTCCTGCCCGGCACCACCGAGGCCGACGTCGAGGCCGCGGTCCGCGCCCGGCTCGGGAACGACCTCTCCTACGAGCTCTCCTGGCCCGAGCAGCTGGTCGCCGGCAGCGCCTCACCGGCCGGCTCGTCCCTGATGGCCGCGATCGAGGCCTTCTGGGCGGCCGAGGGCGACGAGGTGGAGATCCTGCCGCTGATGAGCACCGGGTTCACCGACTCGGTCTACCTGCGCGCCGCGGCAGGGACCACGGCGTACGGCTTCAGCCCGTTCCGCAGCACCCCCGCCGAGGTCCTGGCGGCGGGCTTCCACAACGCCAACGAGCGGGTGCACGTCGACGACCTGCTCCTGGCGGTCCGCTTCCACGTCGACCTGGCCAGGCGGCTCCTCGGCTGAGCCGACGCCCACGGGAGGAGTCGGTCGGGCCTACCCGCCGAGGAACGACAGGCGCACCTCGCGCTCGGGATTGTCGACGTTGAGGTCGACCAGGCAGATGCTCTGCCAGGTGCCCAGCGCCAGACGGCCACTCAGCACCGGCACCGTCGCGTACGGCGGGATCAGCGCGGGCATCACGTGGGAGCGACCGTGGCCGGGGCTGCCGTGCCGGTGTCGCCACCGGTCGTCGGCGGGCAGCAGGTCCGTGAGCGCCGCGAGCAGGTCCTCGTCGCTGCCGGCTCCGGTCTCGAGGATGGCGATGCCGGCCGTCGCGTGCGGGACGAACACGTGCAGGAGCCCGTCCCCGCGCCCGGAGACGAACTCGGCGCAGTCGTCCGTCAGGTCGAGGACCCGCTCGGTGTCGCCGGTGCGGTAGCTGAGTGTCTGGGAATCCACGCGACGATCGTGCCACGCGTCGGTAGGTTCGCGGCCATGGATGTGGACTCCCTGGCCTGGCGAACCGACCTCGCCCTGCTGACGTACGCCGGGAGCAAGATCGAGGACCACGGCGACCACCTCGTCGTCCGGACCCCGGCCAACCCGGGCTACTACTGGGGCAACTTCCTGCTGCTCGAGGCCGTCCCCGAGGACGGTCATCTGGACTCGTGGCTGAGGAGGTTCGAGGAGGAGTTCCCCGAGGCCGGCCACCGCACGTTCGGCGTCGACGGGACGACCGGGTCGGCCGACGACCTGGCCGCCTTCCGCGAGGCCGGTTTCGACATCGAGAGATCGACGGTGATGACCGCGACCGAGGTCCATCCGCCGGCCCGGCCCCACACCGGGGCGACCCTGCGGCCGCTCGCGTCCGACGACGACTGGGAGCAGCAGGTGGCGCTGGCGATGGTCGACGAGGACGACACCTCGCTCGACTTCGCGACCCGACGTGCGCTGGCGCAGCGGGCGCTGGTCGACCAGGGACGCGGCCAGTGGTTCGGCGCCTTCCTGGACCAGCGCTTGGTCTCGTCCCTGGGGTTGTTCGTCGCGTCGGAAGGACTGGCGCGCTTCCAGGAGGTCAAGACCCATCCGGACGCCCGCGGCCGCGGTCTGTGCGGGACCCTCGTGCACCACGCCAGCAGGTACGGCTTCGACGAGCTCGGCGTCGGGACCCTCGTGATGGTCGCCGACCCGGACTACCTGGCCATCCGGGTCTACCGGGCGGTCGGCTTCACCGGCTCCGAGACCCAGCTCCAGGCCACCCGCACACCCGACTGATCAGACGTTCATCCCGGTGTCGTCGTCACCCTCGTCGGTGACCCGCTCGCCCCCCTCGCAGGATGCCATCGGCTCGGGTGCGGTGTGCCCGTCGCCGTACTCCTCGAGGAACAGCCCGAGCCGGTCGTCGCCCGGGCTGCCGAGGTCGAGCTGACGACCCCACACGGTCACCATCACCCGCGCGTCCTGACCGGGGTACGGCGACAGGATGCCCTCCTCGGGCAGCTGGGCCGCCAGCTCCTCCACGTCCCCGTCGGACAGCTCGTCCGGGTCGTAGGTCAACCAGACGGTGCCGTGCTCGAGGGCGTGGACGGCGTTCTCGTCACGCACCGGCTCGGCGTACACCCCGCAGGCGAGCCAGACGGCGTCGTGCGGACCGCCCGGCGGCGGCGCCGGGTCGTAGTCGACCTTCTCGTCGTCCTCGATGTGGTCGCTGCGCAGGTCCTCGTAGATTCGGACATCGTCGAGGGTCGCGGTCGTGAGGTCGCGCCAGCGATCGACCGCGATGGGTACGGTCACGGCCAGGCCCACCAGCAGCAGCGCGGTCAGGCCCGCCGACCAGATGACCACCCGACGGCTGCCCGTCAAGGGCGCAACGCCTGCTCGATCCGGTCCACCTTGGCGGTGAGCTGGCCTTCGTACCCCGGCCGGATGTCGGCCTTGAGCACCAGCCCGACGCGTGGTGAGACCGCGGCGACGGCGTCCACGGCCTGCTTGACCACAGCCATCACCTCCTCCCACTCCCCCTCCAGCTCGGTGAACATCGAGCTGGTGCGATTCGGGAGCCCCGACTCACGGACCACGCGGACGGCCGCGGCGACAGCCTCCGACACGGAGCCGTCTTCACTGGCGACGGCGGGGGCCACGGAAAACGCCACGAGCACGAATGTTCCTCCTTGATCAGG
The DNA here is from genome assembly GCA_963834235.1 of uncultured Actinomycetota bacterium. Lineage (GTDB taxonomy): Bacteria > Actinomycetota > Actinomycetes > Propionibacteriales > Nocardioidaceae > Nocardioides. The sequence goes on along the minus strand of CAWIAS010000003.1, from coordinate 958,965 downwards.
TGAGAAGCGCGATCGCGGATGCAGACGCACAGGGCCTTGTCGGTGCTTCGCCCTAGTCTTCGCCAAGACCCGGATCGACTCTCGGAAGTAGGACTCACAGCATGGCGCATTCACAGCGAGGCGACGCCGTCGCCCTGTTCATCCGGCACACGGCGCTCCCCGGCCGGCGCGACGAGCTCGCGGAGGTGTGGAGCCGACACATGCCGACGTCGATCCAGGGGAACGACGGCCACACTGACTACCACTACTGCTTCGATGCCGGTGATGCTGACGCGATCGTCGTGTTCCAGCGGTACGTCGACTCAGCGGCAGCCAGAGCGTTTCTCGAGGAGCCGTCCTACCAGCGCTATCTCGCCGAGTCCCAGCACCTGCTGGCCGGGCCTCCCACCGTGACCACCGCCAGTCCCTACTGGTCGAGGACGGCGGACCACGGCCGCGAGAAGTAGCTCACCGACTCGGGTCAGCACCCTGGGTCACGGCCGCATATCTCGTCGCGCGACCGCCTCGTCGCGCCTAACGTGGCCAGATGATCTATCCGCAGAAGCCCCAGCCCGGCGACCGCGTCGCCGTCCTGTCTCCGGGAGCAGCCCTACCGGAGGTCTTCCCGCACCCGTTCGACCTCGGACTGCGGCGGCTGCGCGAGGACTTCGGGCTGGAGGTGGTGGAGTACCCCACCACACGTCGCCAGGGCACGCCCGCCGAGCGGGCGGCCGACGTGATGGCAGCGTTCGCCGACGACGGCATCGCCGCCATCCTCACCAGCATCGGCGGCAGCGACCAGCTCAAGATTCTCCAGCACCTGGACCCCGAGGTGCTGGCCGCCAACCCCAAGCCGTTCTTCGGCCTCAGCGACAACACCAACCTGCACAACTACCTCTGGAACCTGGGCATCGTCTCCTACCAGGGCGGCACCGTGATGACGATGCTCGGCCGCGGCGGTGCGATCAACCCGCACAGCGAGGAGTCGTTCCGGGCCGCCCTGTTCACCGACGGGTGGTACGACCTCCGGCCCGCCGAGACCTTCACCGACCTCAGCCGCGACTGGGTAGACCCCTCGATCCTCGAGACCGAGCCGCCGATGCTCCCGGGCACCGGCTGGGAGTGGCACGGCGGCGGCACCACCCCCGTCGAGGGCCGGCTCTGGGGCGGCTGCTTCGAGATCATCGACTTCAACCTGCGGGCCGCGCGCTACCTCGCGCCGGACGACGCGGCGTACGACGGGTGCGTGCTCTACCTCGAGACCAGCGAGGAGCTGCCCACGGCGCAGTACGTGGGCGAGGTCCTGATGTGTCTCGGGGAGCGCGGCCTCCTGCAGCGGTTCTCGGCCTTGCTGATGGCGCGGCCGCTCGCGTGGCGGTTCGGCACCCCCGACGACCCCGGCTTCCGGGCGTCGTACGTTGCGGAACAGCACGCAGCCGTGCTGGCCGCGATGGCGGAGTACTCCCCCGACGTGCCGGTCGTCCTCGACGTCGACTTCGGCCACACCGACCCCCACCTGGTGATCCCGAGCGGCGGCGACGTCAGGATCGACCCGGCCTCGCGCACCGTCGCTGTCCGGTACTGACTCCTATCTGCGTCGGTTGAAGCGGACGTCGCCTCCGGGCAACCTGGACTGGTCGTAGCGTCGGTCGTGGGCACGGTGGTGGTGGAACCCGCACAGAAGGATCCCGTCGGCCAGGTCGGTCTTCCCGCCCGCGGACCAGGGTTTGAGGTGATGGGCCTCGCACCACGCCGCCGGCACATCACAGCCCGCCGCCCGGCACTGCCGGTCCCGCACGCCATCGCCTTGCGCTGCGCCGGACCGAACAACCGACGCCGCCGCCCGACATCGAGCGGCTGGGACTCACCGCCCAGGACCATCGGGATGATCCCCGCGTTGCACGCCAGCCGCCGCGTCTCCCCCACGCTGAGTCGGCCACCGGACGACAACCGCGCGGCACCCACACCCTCCTCGAGCCACCGCTGGTCGATCGTGACCAGCAGCGTGGTCGCGTCACCACCCTGGGTGGGCAACACACCAGACGGCATCCGTTCCAGCATCGTGCAGAACGCCTGCGCGAGCCGCTGCGGGTAGCCGATCCGGGTCCCGGTCTCCGGGTCGCGGCGCTCCAGGTCCGGGATGTCGGCCGCTTCGAGATGGTCGCGGCGCGGTGAGGCGAACGCGTGGAGCTGGGTCAGCCACAGATCCATCGACACCGTCGGCAGGTCCACCAACGCACGCGACATGCCGTTGCCCAGGTCCCGGGTCACGATCCGCATCCGATCATGCGCCCGCCGCTCCTCGGCCTCCAGGGCACGACGCTCCTGGTCATCGGCCACCTCGGGGGCGACCACCTCCAGGACCCGGCGCCCCAGGACCCGCAGCTCACGCGGCGTGAAGTGCGCCGCGTCCGCCAACAGGCGCTCCTCCGCCCGCCCCCGCACCACCGGGCCCACGTCGGGCGGCAACGCCTCCAGGGCGTGCACGATCACCTCGACCTGAGCAGGAGCGACCGCCCCGTCGCGCAACGCGGCACCCGTAGCGGCGTACCGCTGGTCGATCGCGTCCGCCAACCGCTGCCACCGCCGCCCCTCCCGGCCATCGGCAGCGCGTCCGGTGAGCCAGCCACGCGCCAGCCGACCGCGCACCCGCGTCCTCCGCGACGTCGTCCGCCGACGCCAGCACCGCCAACCGCAGCCCCTCCAGCCGGGCCAGCCTGCCGCGACAACCCCTCCAGCACCTCAGCCTTCGCATCGGCCGACAGGTACGTCGGATCGGACGCGGCCACCCCATCGAGCTCGCTCGGACACCGCGCGCACACACCGCACCAACGGGTGCGGCAGAAAGGCGGTGTCCTGGCTCATGCCCAAACGCTAGACGCCACCACCGACATCGACCCCCTTCGTGGCCGGGTCCATGATCGGCGCCCCTGGCATCGAGATCTAGGCTGGCGAAATGATCTTCATCACTGCCAAGTTCCGCGTCCTGCCCGAGCACGCTGACCGCTGGTCCGAGATCGCCGCCGACTTCACCTCGGCGACCCGCGGCGAGGACGGCTGCCTGTGGTTCGACTGGTCCCGCAGCCTTGACGACCCGACGGAGTACGTCCTGGTCGAGGCCTTCCGGGATGGCGAGGCCGGCGGCGCCCACGTGCAGTCGGACCACTTCAAGGCCGCTCAGGAGACGTTGCCGCAGTACCTGGCGGAGACTCCCAAGGTCGTCAACTTCGACCTCCCGGCGGACGACTGGTCAGAGCTCGGCGAGATGGCCGTCCGCCGCTGACGGTTCAGCCGCTCACCGTAGACCGGGATCACCGGTGCGACGTCCAGAGCGTCCACCACGCCGCAGGTCCCCGAGGAGCCGTCCGGTCGCCGATGCATCCGGCGGCACCACGTCAGGAGAGCGACTTGGCGAGCAGGCCGACGGCCGAGACCGCACAGACCGCGAGCACGACGTTGCGGAACTGCTCACGTGGCACCCGGTCCCGTACCCGCCAGCCGCACCAGACCCCGGCCAGTAGCACCGGAGCAGTGAGTGCTGCGACCTGGACGGACACCCACGCCACCTCGCCGGCGATCACCAACCCACCGAGTCCGAGCAGCACGCCGACGAAGAAGAAGACCGACAACGTCGCGCGAACCTCGGCCGGTGGTCGGTGCTGGAAGAGCAGAGCGATCGGTGGCCCACCGATGGAGGTTGCGGTCCCCGTGACGCCGGACGTGAAGCCGGCCGCGACCAGGGCCCCTCGTGTGATCGGCACGCTGACCGTGCGCAGCGAGAGCACCACCGCCACGAGCACCATGACTCCCACCGCGACGGCGATCTGGCGGGACGTGAAGACAACGACCAGCCACACCCCGATGGCCGTTCCCGGGATCCTCGCCGGCAGGGACCAGCCGATCGCCGGCCAGTTGACGGCGTGCCACTCCCCGCGGAGGGCGAGCCCGGAGACCAGCAGCCCGAAGAACAGCGGCAGGACCGGCATCAGGTCGGGTTCGAACGCAGCGACCACCGGCGCGGCGAGCAGGCCCACGCCCAGGCCGACGACGGCCTGGACGAAGGCACCGACGAAGACCGCCAGCGCGATCACGAGGATCACGCTGGCGGTCAGGTCGCCGGGGAGGAAGCTCAGGCCGTGGCCTTGCGCAGGTTGCGCAGGACGTACTGCATGATGCCGCCGTTGCGGAAGTAGTTGGCCTCGCCGGGGGTGTCGATCCGGACCACGGCGTCGAACTCGACGTCGTCCGCCTTGACCTTCACCGTCTTCGGCGTCTTGCCGTCGTTGAGCTCGGTGACACCGGTGATGGAGAACGTCTCCTCACCGGAGAGCCCCAGCGACTCGGCCGTCTCGCCCTCGGGGAACTGCAGCGGCAGCACGCCCATGCCGATCAGGTTGGACCGGTGAATCCGCTCGTAGGACTCCGCGATGACGGCCTTGACGCCGAGCAACGCCGTGCCCTTGGCCGCCCAGTCGCGCGACGAGCCAGAGCCGTACTCCTTGCCGCACAGCACGACCAGCGGGGTGCCGGCCTCGAGGTACTTCTCCGAGGCCTCGAACACCGTGGTGACCTCACCGTCGCCGGCCAGGTCGCGGGTGAACCCGCCCTCGGTGCCCGGCGCCAGCTGGTTGCGCAGCCGGATGTTGGCGAAGGTCCCGCGGATCATCACCTCGTGGTTGCCGCGTCGCGAGCCGTAGGAGTTGAAGTCCCGCTGCTCGACGCCGTGCTCGGCGAGGTACGTGCCGGCGGGCGAGTCCTTCTTGATGGCACCGGCCGGGCTGATGTGGTCGGTGGTCACCGAGTCGCCGAGCTTGAGCAGCACCCGGGCACCCTCGATGTCCTCGACCGGTGCCGGCTCGTCGGGCATGCCGTCGAAGTACGGAGGCTTTCGGACGTACGTCGAGTCGGGGTCCCAGTCGAACGTCTTGCCGTCGGGAGTGGGCAGCGACTGCCACTGCTCGTCACCGGCGAAGACGTCCTTGTAGCCGTCGTCGAACATCTCGGAGGTGATCGCGGTCGCGATGACGTCCTCGACCTCCTTGGCGGAGGGCCAGATGTCCTTCATGAAGACGTCGTTGCCGTCCTCGTCCTGGCCCAGCGGGTCGTTGAACAGGTCGACGTCCATGGAGCCGGCCAACGCGTAGGCGACGACCAGCGGCGGGGACGCGAGGTAGTTCATCTTCACGTCGGGGTTGATCCGGCCCTCGAAGTTTCGGTTGCCGGACAGCACCGAGACGACCGCGAGGTCGTTGTCGTTGACGGCCTGGCTGACTTCGGGGATGAGCGGGCCGGAGTTGCCGATGCAGGTGGTGCAGCCGTAGCCGACCAGGTTGAAGCCGAGCTTGTCGAGGTAGGGCGTGAGGCCCGACTTCTCGTAGTAGTCGGAGACGACCTTGGAACCGGGCGCCAGCGTGGTCTTGACCCACGGCTTGCGGGTCAGCCCCTTCTCGACCGCGTTCTTGGCCAGCAACGCGGCGCCGATCATCACTGACGGGTTCGAGGTGTTGGTGCACGACGTGATCGCCGCGATCGCGACGGCGCCGTGGTCCAGCTCGAACGTCGTGCCGTCGGCCAGCTCGACCTTCGCCTTGTTGGACGGACGGCCGTGGCCGCTGCCCGCGGCATGGTTGCGCCAGTCGTCGGGAGCTCCGGCGCCGTTGCCACCCTCCGAGTGGGCGGGAGCGTCGCTCGAGGGGAAGGACTCGTCGGAGGCCTCGTCGACCTTGGACTCCGTGCCCTCGGGCTTCTCCTGCGAGGGCACACCGGCCTGGTCGGACCCGCCCTCGGCGTCACCCTCGTCGACGTAGTCGGCCAGCGCCGTGCGGAACGCCTCCTTGGCGTCGGACAGCGAGACCCGGTCCTGCGGACGCTTGGGGCCGGCGAGGGACGGTACGACGCTCTTGAGGTCGAGCTCGAGCCGCTCGGAGTAGCGGGGCTCGGCGTCGGGGTCGTGCCAGAGGCCCTGCTCCTTGGCGTAGCCCTCGACCAGCGCCAGCTGCTCGTCGCTGCGTCCGGTGAGCCGCAGGTAGTCGATGGTCTGCTCGTCGATCGGGAAGACCGCGATGGTCGAGCCGAACTCGGGGCTCATGTTGCCGATGGTCGCGCGGTTGGCGAGCGGCAGCGCGGAGACGCCGGGTCCGTAGAACTCGACGAACTTGCCGACCACGCCGTGCTTGCGCAGCATCTCGGTGATCGTGAGGACCAGGTCAGTGGCGGTGGCGCCCTCGGGGAGGTCGCCGTTCAGCTTGAAGCCCACGACCCGCGGGATCAGCATGGAGACGGGCTGGCCGAGCATGGCCGCCTCGGCCTCGATGCCCCCGACGCCCCAGCCGACCACGCCGATGCCGTTGACCATCGTGGTGTGGGAGTCGGTGCCGACGCAGGTGTCGGGGTAGGCCTGCAGCTCACCGTCGACCTCGCGCGTGAAGACGGTGCGGGCGAGGTGCTCGATGTTGACCTGGTGGACGATGCCGGTGCCGGGCGGGACGACCTTGAAGTCGTCGAAGGCACCCTGGCCCCAGCGCAGGAACTGGTAGCGCTCGCGGTTGCGCTCGTACTCGATCTCGACGTTGCGCTCGAACGCCTCGGGGGTGCCGAAGACGTCGGCGATCACGGAGTGGTCGATGACCATCTCGGCCGGAGCGAGCGGGTTGATCTTGGTGGGGTCGCCGCCGAGGTCGGCCATCGCCTCACGCATGGTGGCCAGGTCGACGACGCACGGGACACCGGTGAAGTCCTGCATGATCACGCGGGCCGGCGTGAACTGGATCTCCTTGCTGGGGTCGGCGTCAGCGTCCCAGCCGGCGATCGCCTTGATGTCGTCGGCGGTGATGTCGGAGCCGTCCTCGGTGCGGAGCAGGTTCTCGAGCAGCACCTTGAGGCTGAACGGGAGCGACGCGACGTCCAGACCGTCACCGCTCACCGCATCCAGGCGGAAGATCTCGTAGGACTTGCCGTCCACGTCCAGGGTGCTCTTGGCACCGAAGCTGTCCTGACTGGCCATCAGTCATCTCCTCGTTGAGTGCTGGTTGTCGCTCCGTGCCCATCTTGCCGCTGCGCAGTCAGGCGGGGGAAGTGAGGTCTGCCTAACGGATCAGCACGGGAGCAATGTCTCTTGATGTCAAGATACATGAGGTCGAGGCGATATGCGAGCCGACCTCACGGACCGAACCGGGCGTCGACGTCGGGCAGTCCGTCGAAGCCCGAGAACGTCCCGGCGTCTGCGATCTCCTGCGCCGTCGCCAGGAACCCGCCCCAGGCGGTCCGGGCCAGCGTGCCCCCGACGCTGATCCGGCGTACGCCGAGGCGCGCCGCCTCCGCCACCGTCGTGAACGGCGCGTTGATGAGCAGGTTCACCGGCTTGGGGGCGACCGCGGCGACGATCGCGGCCACGTGGTCGAGGTCGTCGATCCGGGGCGCGTAGAGACAATCGGCACCCGCTTCGGCGTACGCGACCAGGCGGCGGATCGTCTCGTCGATGTCGGGCCGTCCACTGACGAATCCCTCGGACCGGCCCGTGAGCAGGACGCCTCGTGCCGCTCTCGTCGATCGCCTGCCTCGCAGCGCTGACCCGCGCCACCGCCAGGTCGAAGTCGAACAAGGGATCGGCAGGGTCACCCGACGAGTCCTCGATCGAGAGGCCGGCGATCCCGGTCGCGGCGGCGAGCGCGACGTTGGCCCCGACCCCGGCCGGGTCCACCGCGTAGCCGCCCTCGAAGTCGGCGTTCACGGGTACGGCGACCGCGTCCGGCGATGACCCGCAGGTGCTCGAGCGCCTCGTCGAGGGTGACCTGGTTGTCCGCGCGGCCGAGGGTCCACGCCAACCCGGCGCTCGTCGTCGCCAGGGCAGGGAATCCCAGCTGCTCCAGGGCTCGTGCGCTGCCGACGTCCCACGGGTTCGGCATCACGAAGCACCCCGAGGCGTGCAGGCGATGGAACTCGGCAACCCGATCCACTTCGACGTCCATTGCCAACCACCTCGTCAGGGGACCACCACTCTAGTGCGGTGCGGTCAGCCCGCCCTCGCCATCAGGACCGCCTGCGGGTCCCGCTCGCTCCCCCGGGCGGCCCGCACCATGCGGTTCTCCTCCTGGAGCCCGACCGCCGCCAGCCGCGTGGAGACCTGGTCCGCGGTGTAGAGGTGACGCTCGAGCCGCACCTCGTGCCCGAACCGGCGGTAGGCAGCCGACACGTCCCGCACCCCCTCACCGGACTGGAAGCCGACGAGCACGTGACCACCCGGTCGCAGGACCCGGGCGACCTCCGTGAAGATCTCCGCCTGTCCCGCCGGAGGTGTGTGGATGATCGAGTACCACAGCATCACGCCGGCAAACCGGCCGTCCGGGTGAGGGAGGTCTGTCAGGGAGCCGACCGAGAACGGCAGGTCCGGGTGGTCGCGCAGCGCCATCGCGACCATCCCGGGCGACAGGTCGATGCCCTCGACCGCGCACCCGCGATCGGCGAGGTAGCGGCTCATCCGTCCCGCGCCACACCCGGCGTCGAGGACGCGCCCACCCCCGCCCGCTGCGACCGCTTCGAGAAAGGCGTCGACCATCGCCAGGTCGAGAGGCGCCTCAGCCCGGGTGTCGGGAAGGCGGGCCGCGTAGTCCTCCGCCACGGTGTCGTAGGCGTGCCGCACGTCCCTGCGGTCCGCGGACTCGGACCCCACGGATCCGCCCGCCCTGGCCTTCGAGCTCAATGGTGGGCGACGACGTTGACCACATTGTCGTCGTGATCGCGGAAGAAGAAGCGGTGCACTCCCCACTCCTCGTCGGTCAGGGGGTGGACCACCTCGAGCCCGGCGGCGACCACCCGCTCATGGATCGCGTCGACTTCGGCAGTCGTCGCCACGCCAACGCTGATGGTCGGGTTGCACGGTGCCGACTCGTCCCTCGTCATCACCTGGAGCTGCACTGCTGGCGCTCCATCCTGTCCGAGATTTCCGATCCAGCCCAGGTTCATGGCGATGTCGAGCCCCAAGATCTGCGCATACAGCTCGTTGGCACGATCGACATCGTTCACCGGGAGGTTGGGAACGATCCGTGTGACGCCCATGTCCACGAATCTACTGGCTCTGCCCGGCCCGGCGGGGTCACGCCCAGTCGACGCTGAAGTACTGGGTCTCCTGGAACTCTCGGAGCCCGCGCGGGCGCCTTCGCGGCCCAGACCGCTCTGCTTGACGCCACCGAACGGGCGCGGACGGGTCGGAGACGATGCCGCGGTTGATACCGACCATCCCGGCCTCGATCCGCTCCGCGAGACGCAGTGCGTCCTGCATCCGGCCGGCGTAGACGTAGGCAGCGAGGCCGAACTCGGTGTCGTTGACCTGCTCCGAGCAGCTCGTCCTCGTCCTCCCACTCCACGATCGGCGCGACCGGCCCGAAGATCTCCTCGCTGCAGGATGCTCGCGCCGGGACGTACGCCGGTCAGCACGGTCGGCGGGAAGAAGCTACCGCCTGCCGGGGTGCTGCGCCTGGTGGGCGACGAGTGCCCCCTCCTCGACCGCGTTCGCGACCAGCGTCACCGAGCGTGCGCACGGCGGTGGTGCTGATCAGCGGACCCGACCTGGGACTCCGGGTCCGAGCCGGCCCCACGCGCAGCGCCTCGGTGGCCGCCCCGAAGCGCGCCACGAACTGCTCGGCGACGTCGGCGTGCACGAAGAACCGGTTGGCGGCCGTGCACGCCTGCCCCCCGTTGCGGAACTTCGCGATCATGGCCCCGGCCACGGCGGCGTCGAGGTCGGCGTCCGCGGTCACCACGAAGGGCGCGTTCCCGCCCAGCTCCATGCTCGCGTTGAGCACCCGGTCGGCTGCCTGCCGCAGCAGCGTCCGGCCGACCCCGGTGGAGCCGGTGAACGAGACCTTGCGGACCCGCTCGTCGCGCAGCCACGCATCCGACGACACCTGCGGCGTCGGTGGTGGGGACGACGTTGACGACGCCGTCGGGGACCCCGGCCTGAGCTCAGGACCTCGGCGACCGCGAGCGCCGTCAACGGCGTCTCCGCCGCCGGCTTGAGGACCACGGTGCAGCCCGCGGCGAGCGCCGGCGCGATCTTGCGGGTCGCCATCGCCGCGGGAAGTTCCACGGCGTCACCAGCGCAGCCACCCCGACCGGTCGGTGCGTGACGATCGTGCGGGTGCCGCCGGCCGGGGCGACTCGCGTAGTCGCCGTCCGAACGCACGGCCTCCTCGGCGAACCAGCGGAAGAACTCCGCCGCGTAGGCGACCTCGGCACGGGCGTCGGCCTGCGACTTCCCGTTCTCCGCCACGATCAGGTCGGCGAGCCGGTCGAGGTCGTCGACCATCAGCTCGCGGGCCCGCGCGCAGCACCTCGGCGCGTGCGCGCGGGCGCGGTGGCGGCCCACGCCGGCGAAGGCCGCGGACGCAGCGGCCGACCGCGCGCGAGGCCTTCGTCGACGCCGTGGTCGGTCGACCTCGGCGATCGGCAGCGAGCAGTCGCCGGGTCGGTGACGGCGAACGTGCGGGTGGTCGGTGACTGTCGGTGCCGCTCACGGGTAGAGACCTCTCAGTTGGTGGGCCTGGGCGACGCGTTCGACCGCGAGGCAGGTCGCGGCGGTGCGCAGCGGTACGCCGAGCGGCCGCGGCGTGGCCGGTCACGTGCGTCCCAGGCCCGAGCCATCCGGTCGGCGAGCCGGGCCTCGACCTCGTCCTCGCTCCACCAGTAGGCCTGGTTGGCCTGCACCCACTCGAAGTAGGACACGATCACGCCGCCGGCGTTGGCGAGGATGTCGGGCACGACGAGCCGGCCGGCGCTCTCGCAGGATCGCGTCGGCCTCGGGCGTCGTCGGGCCCGTTGGCGCCCTCGACGACGACGCGCGCGCTCGAACCCGATCGGCGTTGCCCGCGTGGAGCGCGCCCTCGACCGCGGCCGGCACGAGCAGGTCGACGTCGAGCTCAGCAGGTCGTCGTGGCTCGATCGCGTCGACCGCCGGCGAAGCCGACCACCGAGCCGGTGCGCGTCGACGTGCGCCTCCAGCGCGGCGATGTCGAGGCCCGCCGCCGCGCGCGACGGCGCCGTACTGGTCGGTGACGGCGACGACGCGGGCGCCGGCCTCGGCCAGGAACCGCGCGGCGTCCGGCCGACCTTGCCGAAGCCCTGCACGGCGGCGGTCGCCGCGCCTGGGTCGATGCCGCGCGAGCGCAAGCGCGGCGAGCGCGACGTGCACGACGCCGCGCGAGGTGGCGCGTCGCGCGGCCGAGGGACCCGCCCAGCGCTACCGGCTTGCCGGTGGTCACCCCCAGGCACGGTGTGGCCGCTGCTGCACCGAGTAGGTGTCCATCATCCACGCCATGGTCTGCTCGTCGGTGCCGATGTCCGGGGCCGGGATGTCGCGCTCGGGTCCGATCAGCGGGCTGATCTCGCTGGTGTAGCGGCGCGTGACCCGCTCGAGCTCGGCCTGGCTGTAGTCGGCGCGGGTCGATGCTGACGCCGCCCTTGGCGCCGCCGTAGGGCACGTCGAGCAGGCGCACTTCCAGGTCATCCACATCGCCAGCGCGCGCACCTCGTCGAGGGTCACGTCCGGGCGAGTAGCGCAGCCCGCCCTTGGCCGGGCCGCGGGAGAAGTTGTGCTGCACGCGGTGTCCGACCAAGAGTCTCGATCGAGCCGTCGTCGCGGCGCAGCGGGATGCTCACGGTCACCTCGCGCCGCGGCGTCGCGAGCATCTCGACGAGCCCCTCGTCGTAACCGAGGAGCGTCGATCGCCTCGCGCAGGGCCGTGCGCGCGTGCTGCAGCGGACCGTCGAGCGGCCGCGACGCGACGGGCCGTGAGCCGTGGCTCCGCGGTCATCGGCGTCTCCTCGAAGATCGCCTCGAGGACGTCGAGGCGCCTCGGCGAGCAGGTCGTCGGGGATGGCGAGCGGCGGCAGGAAGCGCAGGACGTTGCCGTCAGGTGCCGCAGGTCAGCACGATCAGACCCGCCGCGTGGGCGGCGGCCGCGACCCGCCGGTGAGGTCGGCATCGGGCTCGAGGCTGCCGGGGATCGACGAGCTCGAGCGCGATCATGGCGCCGCGGCCGCGCACGTCGCCGAGGCGCGGGTCAGCCGCCTGCAGACGGTGAACCGTTCGGTCATGGTCGCGCCGATCTGCCCGGCGCGCTCGACGAGTCCGTCCTCGCTCGATCGCGTCGAAGACCGCCAGGGCCGCCGCGCACGCGACGGGGTTGCCGCCGTAGGTGCCGCCGAGACCGCCGACGTGGGGGGCGTCCATCATCTCGGCGCGGCCGGTCACCGCGGCCAGCGGCAGTCCACCGGCGATGCCCTTGGCGGTGACGACCAGGTCGGGCACGACGTCCTCGTGGTCGCAGGCGAACAGCGCGCCGGTGCGGGCGAAGCCGGTCTGCACCTCGTCGGCGACGAAGACGACGCCGTGGCTCGCGGCACCAGCCGGCGAGCGCCGCCAGGAAGCCCGGGGCCGGGACGATGAAGCCGCCCTCGCCCTGGATCGGCTCGATCACCACGGCGGCGAGGTTGTCGGCGCCGACCTGCTTGCTCGATCACGTCGATCGCCCGACGCGGCGGCCTCGGGGCCGGTCAGCCCGTCGCGGAACGGGTAGGACATCGGCGCCCGGTAGACCTCGGCCGGCGAACGGCCCGAAGCCATGCTTGTAGGGCATGTTCTTCGCGGTCATCGCCATCGTCAGGTTGGTGCGCCCGTGGTAGGCGTGGTCGAAGGCCACGACCGCCTGGCGGCCGGTGTGGGCGCGGGCGATCTTGACGGCGTTCTCGACGGCCTCGGCGCCGGAGTTGAAGAGCGCCGACCGCTTCTCGTGGTCGCCGGGGGTCAGTCGGTTGAGCGCCTCGGCCACCGCGACGTAGCCCTCGTAGGGGGTCACCATGAAGCAGGTGTGGGTGAAGCGCCCCGGCCTGCGCGGTCGTCGCGCGCGACCACCCGGGGTGGGCGTTGCCGACGGTGGTCACCGCGATGCCGGAGCCGAGGTCGATGAGGGAGTTGCCGTCGACGTCGACCACCACGCCCCCGCCGGCGGCCGTCACGTAGACGGGAAGCACGGTGCCGACCGAGCGACTCACCGCCTGCTCCTTGCGTCGGTGCAGCTCCCGCGAGCGCGGCCCGGGGATCGCTGTCACCAGCCGCCGCTCCTGGGGCAGGGCTCGAAAGGCTCCGATCTCGACCGCTTGCGGCACGGCGAGGCTGGACGAGGCGTTCATGTGATGCTCCCTGCTCCTGTGGGCGGACGGAGTGAGGCTAGGCGCACCAGGTCGTCTGTAGTAGGTGTCCAACGCACAATCTTCTGAGCCGGATTGTGCAAAACTGACACCATGGTGACCGTCCTCGAGCTCGTGCAGCGTCCGGAGCTGGACCTGCAGCCGATCCACCTCCCCGATCCGGGATCGGCGGTGCGGTGGGTGGCCACCAGCGAGCTGCCCGACCCCACCCCCTTCCTCGAGGGAGGCGAGGTGCTGCTGACCACCGGTCTGGGCACCGCGGAGTGGGACGAGGACTGGGGAGCGTACGTCGACCGGCTCGCCGTCGCCGGGGTGCGCGCACTCGGGTTGGCCGTGGGACTCACCCATGACGAAGCACCGCCGGCCCTCGTGGCGGCGTGCCGCGCGCGGGTCGTCAACCTCTTCACGGTCCCCCGGGCGACCCGCTTCGTCGCGATCTCCCACAGCGCCGCCGAACTGCTCCAGGCCGAGCGCGACAGCACGATGGTGCGGTCCTTCGAAGCCCAGCGGTCTCTGACCCAGGCGGCGCTGGACCCGGACGGCGTGACGGCGCTGACCGCGCGTCTGGCCGAGCTGGTCGGTGGCGCCGCCGCCCTGATCGGCCGGGACGGTGCTCCCACCCATGGACCGTTCGGCCCCGGGGCCGCGGAGCTCGACCTTCACCTGGTCCGTCAGGAGGTGGCCAGGATGCTGCCCCGCGGACGGCACGCGGCCGCCAGCTCCACCGGTCGAGACACCGTCACTGTCGTCCGACCACTCGGTCTCCACGACCGACCTGAGGTCTGGCTGGCCGCGGTGGTGCCACACCGACTCGACGATCACGACCGGGTCGCGATGAGCACCGCGGGGACCCTCCTCGGACTGGCACTGGAGCGGCGCCATGAGCAGCGGCGCACCGGACGCCGACTGCGAACCCGCGCCGTCGAGCTGCTGCTTGCCGACGAGCCCCGGACGACCCAGATCGTGCTGGGCGCCGCCGCCATCGGCGCGCTGGCCGGGCCGGGGCTGCCTCGCCGGCTGCGGATCCTGAGGGCTGCCGGCGCCGACGACACGCGGCAGGATGCGCTCGCGGCACTCGAGCACGAGTCGCTGCTCGCGGCACTCGTCGACGACCAGCTGGTGGTGGTCGCACCGGCCGCGCGTGCGGCGGCGTCGCCGAACGTCTCGCTGAACGCGGCCTGCGGGTGGGTGTCGGGCGCAGTGTCGGCAAGGACAAGGCCTCGGTCAGCCATGCGACGGCGGCCCATGCCCTGGTCATGACCACGGCAGCCATGCCCGTACGCACCTGGGACGACCTCACCGACCGCGGAGTCGTCGGCCTGCTCGGCCGCGACGTGGCCGAGGCCTTCGCCACCACGTTCCTCGCGCCGCTGGAGGACGATCCGGTGCTGCTCGAGACGCTGGACGCGTTCTTGCGGGAGCACGGGTCCCGGGGCGAGACCGCGGCGCGGCTGGGCGTGCACCGCAACACCGTGCGCAACCGGGTCGCGCAGATCGAGGAGCGTCTGGGCCGCCCCCTCGATGACCCGCAGGTGCGGGTCGACGCCTGGGTGGCGCTCAAGATCGGTGGGGCGGCCGGCCCGGAGTTCAGTCCGGGTGGCGCGCCACCAGCCACCTCATGAAGGCGGCGTTCTGACGCAGCGCCTCGGCGGACACGGCCTCGGGGTGGGCGCCGAACTTGGCGATGACCACGTCGGCCGACGGGTCGACCCAGAGATACTGGCCGTGGATCCCGGCTCCGTAGACGACACCGTGGTCGTCGCCGGTGACCCACCACTGACTGCGGTAGCTGCCCTGGGGGTGCACCGCCTGGAAGTGGCTGCCCGCAGCCGCCGCTCTGACGCCACCGCGCAGGATGTCTGCGACGAACGCCTCGGGCACCACCTGGCGTCCCCCCACGGCTCCGCGGTCCAGCAGCAGCTGACCGAATCGGGCGAGGTCGCGTGTCGTGCAGGCGAACCCCCCGTTGGCGAAGGCGAAGCCTCCGGGGTCGACGGTGATGCCGGCGTCGTCCTGCGTCGGCAGCTTGGACCACAGCTGGGCCGAGAGGACCTCGTGATAGCGCTGGCCGGTGACGGCCTCGATGACCCAGGCCAGGGCGTCGGTCGTGGCCGAGCAGTACTGCAGCGCTCCGCCGTGCGACCCGCTGGCGCGCAGCGAGGTCAGGAACTCGTAGGTGTCGCTCGGGTCGTCGGGGAGCCGGGGGCGCCAGCCGGCCACCCGGTCCTGCTGGGCCACGTGAGCGGCCGGGTCGTGGTAGGTCTCGTCGTACTCGACGGCGACCCGCATGTCGAGGGCGTCGCGGATGGTCGCGTCTCCGAAGGCCGACTTCTTCAAGCGCGGGACCACGTCGCCGATCAGCGACTCCTCACCCAGCATCCCCCGGTCGATCAGTTGTCCGACGAGCAGGCCGCACAGGCTCTTGGACACCGACATCAGGGTGTGCCGGGTCGTGCGGCCCATGCCGGGGCCGTACCACTCCCCGGCCACCTCGCCGCCCCGGAGGATCACCACGGACCTGGCGGCCGTCTCCCTCACGTGCTCGGCCCAGGCCGGGTCGGACTCGCAGCCCAGCTCGGTCTGCGCCACGTCCTCGGCGCGAACGCGACGCGAGACCACGGCCGTGGGGACGATCTCGCTGGTGTGCGCCAGCCCCCAGGTGTTCCACGGAGGGTCCTGCCAGTTGCTGAGGTTGACCTCCCCGGGCGCGAACGCGGGGTCCAGCTCGGAGCCGGGCGTGCTACTCACGTGACTGCTTCCTCTCGGCTCTCCAGCGCACTGCGCAGGCTGTCGCTCTCGATGGTCGGGCAGGCCGCGACCAGGTTGCGGGTGTAGTCGTGTCTGGGCTCGGCCAGTACGTCGGCCGCCGCCCCCTCCTCGACGATCCGTCCGTCGAGCATCACCACCACCCGTTCGGCGAGGTAGCGGACGACGTCGAGCGAGTGGGAGATCATCACGAAGGTCAGGTCCCGCTCGGCCCGCAGGTCGGTCAGCAGGTTCAGGATCTGCGCCTGCACCGAGACGTCGAGGGCCGACGTGGGCTCGTCGAGGATCAGCATCTCCGGGCCGGCGGCCAACGCCCGGGCGATGCCGACCCGCTGGCACTGTCCTCCGGAGAGCTGGTGCGGCAGACGCGAGCGGTAGGCCTGCGGCAGGGCGACCGACTCCAAGGCCTCCCCCACCGCGCGGGCGAGGTCGGCGCCACGCAGGTCGGTGTGGAGCCGCAACGGCTCGGCCACGCACTCCTCCACGCTCATCCGCGGGTTGAGCGCCATGACGGGGTTCTGGAAGACCATGCCCACACGGCGGCGCATCGCGCGCAGCTGCCTGGTCGACATCGTGGTCACCTCGGCGCCGTCGAAGGTCACCGAGCCGCTGGTCGGCTTCAGCAGACCGAGCATGCAGCGCACCAGCGTCGTCTTGCCGGAGCCGGACTCCCCCACCACGCCGAGCGAGGCTCCCTTGGCGATCTCGAGCGTGACGTGATCGAGCGCGGTGTGCGTCGAGCGGCGCGACGTGAACTCGTGCACCAGGTCACGCGTCGAGACGAGGGCAGGCGCCGGGGCGTTCACAGCTCACCCGCCCGGTGACAGGCGACCTCGTGGGCCGGAGAGATCGGCGCCAGCTCGGGATCGGTGCGCCGACAGGTGTCGACCACCGCCGGGCACCGGTCGGCGAAGGCACATCCCTGGAGCCCCAGGAAGTTGCCCGGCACCTGGCCCGAGATCGAGACGAGCCGCTCCCCGCTGAGTCGCGGCAGCGCGCCGACGAGACCTCGGGTGTAGGGGTGCTCCGGGCTCTTCAGCACCGTGTCGGTCGGACCCGTCTCGACGACCCGGCCGGCGTACAGCACCGCCACGCGGTCGCAGGTCGCCTTGACGACCCCCAGGTCATGGGTGATCAGCAGGACGCTGAAGCCCAACGACTGCTGGAGCCGCAGGATCAGCAGGAGGATCTGGCGGGACACGGTGACATCGAGTGCGGTCGTCGGCTCGTCGAGGATCAGCAGCTTGGGCTCGCACAGCAGGGCCATCGCGATCATCACCCGCTGCAACATCCCGCCGGAGAGCTCGTGCGGGTAGGAGTCGACCACCCGCTTGGCGTCGGCGAGACCGACGTCATTCAGCCGCTGGGCGATGAGCTCTCCCGCCTCGACGCCGCGCAGGTCGCGGTGGCGCTTGAGCACCATCCGCATCTGCTGGCCGAGTCGGAACACCGGGTTGAACGCGGTGCCGGGGTTCTGGAAGACGATGCTGATCGCGTCACCGCGACTGCGGGCGCGCAGCTTTTCGGGCAAGGAGAGCTGCTCGACGCCGTTGAAGTGCACCTGCCCCGTGGCCCGCGCCTGGTCGGGCAGCGTCCCGAGGATCGCGTGGGCGGTGATCGACTTGCCGCAGCCGGTCTCCCCGACCACGCCGAGCACCTCGCCCTGGCCGATCTCGAGCTCGATGCCACGCACCGGGCGGTTGCTCACCCGACCACGGTCGAGGAACTCGATGGACAGGTCACGGACCTGCAGCAGCGCTGGCTGGCTCATCGCTTCACCTTCCGGGGGTCGAGGACGTCACGCAGGGAGTCGCCGAGCAGGTTGAAGGCGAGCACGGTGACGAAGATGGCGAGACCGGCGAAGGTCGAGATCCACCACGCGGTGAAGATCTGGCTGCGGCCCTCCGCCACCATCAGCCCCCAGTCCGGCGACGGCGGCTGAGCGCCCAGCCCGATGAAGGCCAGGGACCCTGCGGCCAGCACCACCGTGCCGATGTCGACGGTTGCCTGGACCAGGACGGGCGACATGGAGTTGCGGACGATGTGTCGGCGCAAGATGGTGCGCGCGGGGACGCCGATCGCCTCCGCCGCGGCCACGAATGGCCGCTCCCGCAGGGATCTGGCCTCCGCCCGCACCAGGCGGGCGTACCACGGCCACCACGACACGACGAGAGCCACCGCGGCGTTCTTCAGGTCGGGGCCCAGCAGGGCGACGACGACCATGGCGAGCAGCAAGGGCGGGAAGGACTGGAACACCTCGGTGATCCGGGTCAGGACCTCGTCGATCCAGCCGCCGCGGTAGCCCGCGATGGCGCCGAGGGGAACGCCGATCAGGGCTGCGCCCAGGACGACGGAGATCGAGATCATCAGCGCCGGCCGGGCGCCCATCAGGACCCGGCTGAGCATGTCGCGCCCCAGCTGGTCGGTGCCGAACCAGTGGGCGCCAGCTCGGCGCGAGGTTGGCGGACGCGACGTCCGGCGTGCCCCGTCCCTGGTCCGGGTACGGCGCCAGCCACGGGGCGAGCGCCGCGACGACGATCAGACCGACCACCAGCACCAGGCCGAGGAGGGCGAGCCGATCTGCGGCCAGCTTCCGCAGCAGCGAGTCGCGACTGACCGGAGCCGCGGGGGCCGCGGGTGCGGGGTCCTGAGGAGCGATGAGTCCCTGAGACATGGCCGTCAGCTCCGGGTCCGCGGGTCGATCCTGGCCTGCAGGATGTCGACGACGAGGTTGGTGATCAGGTATCCCGCGGCGCCGAGCAGCGTGATCGCCATGATCACCGGATAGTCGACGGCCAGCATCGCCTGCGTGGCGTACTGACCGATGCCCGGCCAGTTGAAGACCACCTCGACGAAGAAGGTGCCGGTGAGCATGTAGGCGATCGAGAGGCCGATCACCGTCAGCGGCGCCGAGAGCGCGTTCTTGAGGGTCAGCCGCCACAAGATGTTGGCGCGGCTCAGACCGTAGGCCCGCGCGGTGAGGGTGAAGTCCTGCTCCAGCGCCTCCAGCATCGAGGCGCGGGTCATCCGGGCGATCAGTCCCATGGGGTATGCCGCGAGGGTCACGGCCGGGAGGACGAGGTGCTCGGCGCCGTCTCGCAGCGCCACCCAGTTTCCGGTCAGCAGACTGTCGAGCAGCGCGAAGCTGGTGATCGTCTGGACCGGGTTGGAATACGTGAGCTCGGTGCTGAACTGGCCCGTGGCGGGCAGCAGTCCGAGCTGACCCACGAAGATCACCTGGAGCAGCAGGCCCAGCCAGAACGCCGGCATCGAGATGCCACCGATGCTCAACAGGCGGATGGCCCCGTCCAGGACCCCGCCGGATCGCCGCGACGCGAGGACGCCCAGGCCGACCCCGAGGATCGTGGCCAGCAGCATCGCCACGGCGATGAGCTCGAGGGTGGCCGGCAACCGCCCGACCAGGTCGGGCAGGACTGGCTGCTTGGAGGCGAGTGAGTCTCCGAAGTCGCCGCTCAGCACGTTGCCGACGTAGCCGACGAGCTGGAGCAGGATCGGCTCGTTGAGGCCCAGCTCCTGCTGGATGCGGTCCAGCGTCTCCTGCGTCGCCTTGGGGCCGGCGTAGACGACAGCCGGGTTGGAGGGCACGACCCGCGCGAGCACGAAGGTCACGATCGTGATGGTCAACATCACGGCGGCGGAGGTGAGGATCCGCTTGGCGATGAACCGGGTCATGGGCTCTCCCTGGTCGAGGCACGCCGTGGTGGACGTCGCGGGCCCGCGGGCCGAGCGACGCCCACCACGGTACGGGTCAGGCCGGCTTGAACCGCGAGAAGAAGGCGGTGAACGGGTAGTTCTCGTTGGCGCTGGGCACCTCGAGATCCGCCGGGACCACCTGCACTGCCTGGGCGTCGTAGAGGAACACTCCCGGCGCCTCGTCGTAGAGCAGCCCCATCGCCTCGGAGTACATCGACTGAGCCGCTCACGGTCGGTCGCCGTGTAGGTCCCCGCCTCGTCGATCAACTGCGTCGTACTGGTCGTTCTTCCAGTAGCTCAGGTTGAAGAACGGTGCGTCGGAGGAGTGGAACAGGGAGTACAGGTTGTCCGAACCGGCATCGCTGTAGGTCGGCCAGTAGTAGAGGACGAAGATGTCCTGCGCCTTCGTCGGGTCGGCCTTGGCCTCTTCCCACTGCTGGTTGAACAGCTGCGCCTTGACCTCGACGTTGACGCCGATCTGGGCGAAGGCGTCCTTGATCAGCGGGACGAACCGCTTCTCCGCGGCGTTCTCCGAGGCGAAGGTCAACGTGAGGTCGAAGCCGTCGGCGTGACCGGCTTGCGCGAGCAGGTCCCTGGCCTGGTCGAGGTCCTGGGTGTACTGCGGGACGTCCTCGGAGTCGAACGGGAAGATGCCGTCCGGCACCGGCCCGTAAGCTCTGCGTGCCGTAGCCCTGGGCTCCGACGTCGATGATCTCGTCGTACGGGACCGCGTAGGACAGTGCCCGGCGGACCGCCGGGTCGTCGAGCGGCGGCCGCGTGGTGTTGAAGAGCGCCACGAAGTTGAACGGCGACTTCGAGACGTTGACCTCGTAGTCGGAGTCGCTCTCGAAGGACTCGACGTTCTCCAGCGGGATCTGCGTCGAGTACCTCACCTCACCGGCGGTCAGCATCTGCTGGGCGGTGACCGCGTCGGAGGTGATCGCGACGTCCACGGTCTCGTAGGTCGCAGCCTCTTCGGTGTTCCAGTAGTCCTCGTACTTCTTGAGGACGACCTTCTCCCCCGCGGTGTAGGAGTCGAGCGGTGTAGGGGCCGGTGCCGGCGTCGACCCCGGACTCGAAGTACTTCTCGTCCTTCGGCGGCGGCGTCGAGCGCCGACGGCGCCACGATCCAGGCGCCGTAGGTCGAGGAGACGATCAGGTCGACCGGGGCGGCGTAGGCCAGCTCGATGACGACCTCGGTGTCGGACGTGGCCTTGATGGTCTCGACCGGCGCCCAGATGAACGAGGCACCGCCGCGCTCCTTGGCGGCCTCCAGGCTCTTCTGCACGGCGGCGGCGTCGAGCGCCTCGCCGGTGTGGAAGGTGACACCCTCGCGGATGTCGAAGGTCCACGTCAGGCCGTCGTCGGAGGTCGTCCAGCCCGTGGCCAGGGCCGGGGTGTAGTCCTCGTCGCTGCCAGCGGGGTTCTTCCACAGCAGCGGTTCGTAGAGGTTGCCCAGGTACATGGCCTCGGTCGAGAAGGACGCGACCGGGTCCCAGGTCGTGACGGAGGCCGACGACGCGACGGTGAGAACGGCGGTGCTCGCCGAGGTGTTCTCGGTCTTGTCGCCCGAGCTGCCACCGGAACATGCGGCTACTGAAAGCAGGCCCACTGCCGAGATCAGGGCTGCGGCGATGCGTCGGTTCTTCAATGGAGACTCCTTGTGAAGGACGTGCGTAACGGTCATTCTGAGTCCTGCGTCACATACAGTCCAATACTCGTACATACCGTTCTGACATACCTGGGAGGCATGATGGACCTGCGGATGCTGCGGTACTTCCTGGCCATCGTGGACTGTGGCTCCGTCACCGCCGCATCCAAGCAGCTCTTCATCGCCCAGCCGTCGCTGTCGCGTCAGCTACGGCGCTTCGAGACCAGTCTCGGCGTCCAGTTGTTCAGCCGGATGGACCGTCGGCTCGTCCTGACCACGGCCGGGCGTCAGTTCGTCCCGATCGCCCGGGACCTGATGGCGCGCGCCGCTCACGCTGAGACGATGGCGGCGGCGATCGCCTCCGGCACCCCGCCCGACCTCGTGGTCGCGGCCCCGACCACGACGATCAACGACATCGTGGCGCCCTTCATCGCCACCGGGGGTCGCGTCTCGGTCGCCAACGTCATCGAGGCCCAACCGACCGACGTCTACGGCGCCGTCACCCGCGGTGACGCCGACTTCGGGCTCGGGACCTCGGTACCCATGCGCTCGCTGCACGCCGAGGTCCTGATCCGGGTGGACGTGTGGGCCCAGATGCGCGACGACCACGAGCTGGCCACCTCCGAGGTCGTGGACCTCGTGGACCTGGTCCGCTGCCCGCTGGTCCACCTCGACGTCGGTCACGCCGTACGCCGGGCCTTCGACGCCGCCGCGGCGGACCGCGGGTTGACCTACGACGCAATCGCCCAGACCCGGGCCCCTCGGCTGGGCCAGGCCCTGGCGGCCGCGGGACGCGGCGTCTGCGTGACCTCGGACGACCCGCGGTACGGGCTGGCGAAGGCACGCGTGCTGGTCGACGGGCGAGCCACTCACGGTCACGCTGTACGCCGCGTGGGACCAGGAACACTACGCGTCGGCCGACATCGAGAGGACCATCGCGGACCTGCGGGCGTTCACCGTCGCGAGGTACGGCCGGGACGAGGACGCACCCGCCGTGTAGACGGGGGCGTCCTCGACCTGGCCGGTACGGAGCCGGCTCACGGGCTCCGGGGCTCAGCAGAGCGGGTTGATCTTCCCGGTCTCCAGCACCGCCCCGGACCAGGCGAACTCGCTGTTGTCGCTGAAGTACCAGTACGTCGCGCCGTTCGGGGCCATCGCGACCGTGATTCCGCCGTAGCCGGACATGAAGGGCGTCCAGAACGAGCAGGTCAGCTGCGGGAACTCCGTCGGCGTGAACTGCTTGCCCCAGAACTGGTTGTTGTACTTGAAGGGCACCGAGCCGTTGGTGGTCAGTCCACGGTCCGCGGCGTCGCGCTGCATGCTCGCGTCCAGCGCGGAGGAGCGAGAGCACCTGGGTCCCGTTGATCTCGCCAGCGTCGTTGTTGAGCAGCTTGGCCATCTTGGCGATGTTGTCGGAGGTCCAGAACATCCCGTAGCCGCCGAACGCCTTGCCCGAGGCGGCGTTGTCGGTACGCACCGTCTCCCAGCTTTCCGGTGAGGTCCCGAGCGGCTTGAGGACGTCGTCGCGGTACATCGCGAAGATCTCTGCTCCCGACCCCTGGTTGGCCTGGAGGATCGCGTTCTCCGCTCGGGCGGTCGATGAACGAGTCACTGGTGTGGTAGATCCACTTCGTGCCCGGGGTGGCCTTGCGCGGGAAGACCAACGCCTTGGTCATCTTGTCCGAGTAGCTCTCGGCCTCGAAGAAGCTGCGACATCTTCAAGCCGTCCTCGTCGGACTGGTAGCCGGCGAGGCTGTAGTTGCCGGTGGCCATGTCGAGGGCGTTGTCGAGGGTGACGTCGGACCAGACCCCCGCGGCGGTGGCCGTCTCCGGCACGAGGTTGCCGACGATCTGGTTCTTCACGCCCGCGCCGTAGAGCTGGGCCAGGCGCTGGTAGGCCACACCGACGAACGCCGACTTGGCGGTGGAGTACGACGGCATCACCATCTGCTCGCAGAACGGGTAGCTGCCGAAGCGGGTGGTGCAGCCGGAGACGTAGTTGGTGCCGTTGACCAGCACGCCGTACTTCGTCATGTGGGTGGCGGTGACCCCGGCCCCGAACTTGCTGGTGTCGACGCCGGGGTAGTCCGTGGCCAGCGCGCTGATCGGCTTGGTGGGCAACCGTGCACGCCACCTCGACGGCGTATGCGTCGCGCACCTGCTCCGCGCCGGTGACCGTGGCACGGTGTGTAGGTGGCGCTGACCTGTCCCCACATGTCGAACTTCTGGTAGGCGCAGGTCTCCTGGGTGACCTGGTAGCGGACCTTGCTGATCGTGGTGGCGTCGAAGACGAAGGTCAGGGCGCCGTTGTGCACGCAGTTGGCGTTGCGCTCGACGATCGCGAACGGCAGAGCGGCCCGGGTCCGGCCGGCATCCCCGTTCTCGCTCCAGGCCCGACCGGGGCTGAGGATCAGGTTGTAGACCGAGCCGCCGGTGACGGTGAGGCCGCGCTGCACGGGGATCAGGTGGCTGCCGTTCTGTACCAGGGTGGCGCTGACCGGCGGCAGGTGCTTCCAGGCGTTGTCGGCCTTCGCGGTGCGTGCGTAGCTGTCCTTGATCTCCGTGAAGCCGCCGCTGGTCGCGGTGTTCAGCAGGGTCAGCGTGCCCTGGAACTGGTGGGTCGGCGGAGCGGCCTGGGCCGGCAGCGCGAACGCGCTGTCGCTGACGACTGCCGTGCTCGACCCGGTGGTGAGATCGGCGTAGGTGAGCAGGGTCCGACCGGTGACGCCGTTGCCCGTCAGCGGATCGCCGGGGACCGGTCGCTGCGGCCTGGGTCGGCGTGGTGAAGGCACCGAGCGCGGTCGCGGTGGTGGCCAGTGCGGCGACACAGGCCACCGCGAGCTTGCTTCGAGCGGACATGGGTTCTCCTGGGTGCGAGGGGCGAGCGTGAGGGGTGAGGGTTCGGCGCGGCGGGAGCGTCGCCGGCGGCCCTAGGAGACGTCCAGGGTGACGTCGTCGATGGTGAACGAGGTCTGCAGGCTGTAGTCCTCGGCACCGGTGAAGCGCAGCGTGATCGCGGATCCCTTGTAGGGCGCCAGGTTGAAGGTCCGCAGCTGGTAACCGGCTGGCCTTGTTGAGGTTCGACCACGTGGCCAGTGTCGTGGTGCTGGTCCCCACCACCTCGAGCTTGAGGGTGTCGTAGGCGACGGCCTGCGTCTCGGCGCTGTCGATGTGCAGGTAGAAGCTTCAAGCTCGCCGCCGTGCAGGTCGGCCGGAATCGTCACCGTCTGGCTCAGCGTCTCGGTGTTGGCGTAGCCGAATCCGTTGAGCCACGCCTTCCAGGTGCCCGTGCGAGCCGGCTGGAGGGTCTGCCGGTTGTCGACGACCCCGGCGGTCGCGGTCCACGGTGTCGCCGTGCCTGTCTCGAAGCCCGCCGTTGCCGATCAGCTGGGCAGCCGGTGCAGCCGCCACCCCTCCGCCGCCTCCGGTCATCGGCGCGAGCTTGGAGGCCTCCTTGACCGCCGCGCTGTAGGCGAACTCGTTGTTGTCGCTGAAGTAGTAGTACGTCCCGCCGTTGGGCATCATCGCGACCGTGATCCCGCCGTACCCGGACATGAACGGGACCCAGAACGGCGTGGTGTAGCTCGGGTCGTCGGCCGAGGTGTACTGCTTGGCCCAGGCTGCCGTTGTTGTACTTGAACCCGTTGCCGGTGTCGAGGCCGCGGTCCGAGGCGTTCTTCTGCATGCTGGCGTCGAGCACTGCGGTCGACAGCAGCTGGGTCCCGGTCGGCGACTTGCCGTTGTCGTTGTTCAGCAGCCGGGCGACCTTGGCGATGTTGTCCTGGGTCCAGAACATCCCGTACCCGGCGAACGCCTGACCGGTCGCGGAGTTGTCGGTGCGGAGCGAGGCCCAGCTCTCGGGCGAGGTCTTGATCGGCTTGAGGACGTCGTCGCGCAGCATCGTGAAGATGTCGGCCGAGCTGCCCTGCTGGGTCTTGAGGTACTGGTGCTGGGCCCGACCGAGCATGAAGGTGTCGGAGGTGTGGTAGACCCACTGCGTCCCGGGTGTCGTCTTGCGCGGGAACCCGGTCGCCGCGACGTTCATCTTGGCGGCGTAGGTCTCGGCGTCGAAGAAGCTGGCCATGGTGGACGCCGCCCTCGTCGACCTCGTAGCCCGACGAGGTGTAGTTGCCGGTGGCCATGTCCGCGGTGTTGTTGAAGGTCACGTTGTTCCACGCCGTCCCCGACGCCTCGGCCACGTGAGTCTTGACCAGCTGGTTCTGCACGCCGGTGCCGTAGAGCTGGGCGAGGCGGCCTGTCGCGACGGTGCCGAACAGCGTCTTGGCCGTCGAGTACGACGGGAAGACCATCTGGCCGCAGAAGGCGTAGGTGCCCTGCCGGGTGCCGCACGTCGAGACGTAGTTCACGCCGCCGTAGTAGAAGCCGTAGGACGTCATGTGGGCGGCCGTGACGCCCGCACCGAACTTGCTGACGTCGACCCCCGAGGACGGGTAGTCCGTCGCGAGCGTCCGCGATCGGCTTGGTCGGGATCCGGTTGGCGACCTCGGTCGCGTAGTCGTTGGCGATGGTCGCCGCGTTCGCGATGGCGGACCGGTTGTAGGTAGCGCTCACCTGACCCCACAGGTCGAGCTTGAAGTACTCGCAGGTCTCCTGGGTCACCTGGTAGCGGACCTGGGAGTTGGTGCGTGCCGTCGAAGAGGAACGTCATCGTGCCGTTGTGCACGCAGTTGGCGTTGCGCTCGACGAGGGCGAACGGGAAGGCCGCGCGGGTCTTGCCCGAGTCGCCGGACTCCGACCACACCCGGCCGGGGCTGACGATGTAGTTCCAGCTGGCGTTCCCGGTGATCTGCAGGCCTCGGTTGACCGGGACCAGGTGGCTGCCGTTCTGCACGAACTGCAGCGACATCGGCGGTAGGTGCTGCACGGTCGAGGTGGTCGCGTAGCCGTAGGTGTCCTTGACGACCGAGTAGCCACCCGAGGTGGCGAGGTTGTTGAGGGTGAGCGTCCCCTGGAACTCGTGCGAGGGCGGCGCGGCGTTGGTCGGGCAGCGCGAAGGCGCTGTCGGCGACCGTGCCGGTGGGGGTGGACGAGGCGAGCTGAGCCGCGGTCAGCACGGTGCGGGTCACCGAGCCGCTGCCCTTGAGCGGATCACCTTGGACCGGGTTGCCCACGGCGGACGCCGGCGCCGGTCTCGCGACGACGGTCAGGGTGAGCGCCAGCAGCGTTGTCAGCGCCAGTCGCAGGATGGTGCGGATGCCTGACATGGGATCTCCTCGACGAGTCCAGGCGCCGAGCGATCGCGGCGACACGGCCACTCTGGCGGTCAGTGTCCCTGGACGTCCAAGACCGGTTCCGTATGGCGCTTCATGCCACCCGGACCTGACACGGATGTCGCCGAACGGCTGGCTGTGATGTCCTCCAGCGGTCGCGAATCCGCGTCACTGCAGGTCAGAGCCGTTTCTTCTCCAGCAGCGCGACACACTCGACGTGGTGGGTCATGGGGAACAGGTCGAACGCCCGCAGACCCGTCAGGCGATAGCCGTGCTCGGCGAAGATCGCGATGTCGCGAGACAGCGCGGCGGGGTCGCACGCGACGTAGGCGACCGCACGCGGAGCACGGTCCACCACCTGCTCGACGACGGCACGCTTCGCACCCTCGCGTGGCGGGTCGAGGACCACCAGGTCGAACGGTTCGTCGAACCCTGTGGTCAACACCTTGTCGACGGACCCGTGCGCCACCCGAGCGGTGTCCCCGAGGTTCAGCCTTGCGTGCCGGCTCGCCTCGCGGTCACCTTCGACCGCGACCACGCGGGAACCAGGACCGACCGCGTCTGCCAGGAAGTGCGCGAACAGGCCGACCCCGGCGTAGAGGTCCAGAACCGCCTCACCGGGCCGCGGGGCCAGCAGGTCCAGCACCGTGGAGACGAGCACGTCCGGGGCCCCCGGGTGGACCTGCCAGAAGCCCTCGTCCGCCGCCGAGAAGTGCCGACCCATCACCTCGTACGACGGAGGGGCGGCCGCTTCGATCAGGCAGTCGTCCACGGGCACGACGTCGTGGGAGCGGTGCTTGCGCATGCCCTTCCGTCCGTCCGGCAGGACGACGTACCGGTGCCGGGTCCGCCAGCGGAGACCGTCGACGTCACCCGGGACCGCCTCCACCTCGAGCCCGGCGACCAGGGGGTCGGACGCGTCGAGCCGGGCCAGCCGGACCAGCTGCTCGCGCACGACGTCGGTCTTGAGGGACCGCTGCCAGGACACGGCGACGTGCTGGAAGTCGCAGCCACCGCAGAGGCCCGGGCCGGCCACCGGGCACGGCGCCGGCACCCGGTGGGGAGACGCCGTCAGCACGTCCACCGCGTCCCCCCGCCAGAAGCGGTCGCCCTCGGTGCCCTCGGTGATCTCGAGGACCACCCGCTCCCCCGGCAGCGCGTGCCGGACGAAGACCACGCGGGTCTCGGTGGGCTCGGCCGACGAGTCCACCGCCACCCGCGCGACGCAGTGTCCACCGTGAGCGACCGGACCGACGTCGGCGGTGAACCGCTCGCCGATCATCGACCGGCCCCGTGCCTGGCGCGGACGGGTCTGGCGCCGCCGTGGGCGACCGTTCATCGCTTGATCTGACGTCGAGAGCTGGACTCGCGCTTGACGTCGCCGCGGCGCAGGTCCCCGGGCCGGACGCGGACATCGTTGCGTTCTTCGCGCTCGACCGCGATCTGCGAGGACCGCAGCTGGTACGGCACGGACGTCACCATCACGCCGGGAGCGAACAACAGCCGGCCCTTGAGCCGCAGCGCGGTCTGGTTGTGCAGCAGCTGCTCCCACCACCGGCCGACGACGTACTCCGGGATGTAGACCGCGACCACGCCGCGGGGGTTGGCCTTCCGGATCTCCATCGCGTAGTCGACGATCGGCCGCACCACCTCGCGGTAGGGCGAGTGCAGCACCTTCAGCGGGACGCTCAGGTTGCGCTCGTCCCACTCGGCCAGCAGACGGTTCGTGGACGCGATGTCGTCAGCGACGTAGACACCTTCGAGCACATTCGGGCGGCTCGCCTTCGCGAACGCCAGCGCCCGCAGGGTCGGCTTGTGCAGCTTGGAGACAAGGACGATCGCATGCACCCGCGTGGGCAGGATCTTGTCGTCCTCGTCGGCGGCGAGCTCGCTGGCGACGTTGTCGTAGTGCCGGTGGATGCCCTTCATGATCAGGAAGAAGATGGCCATCGCCAGGATCGCGATCCAGGCGCCGGCGAAGAACTTCGTGATCAGGACGACCACGAGCACGAGGGCAGTGCAGGTGAGGCCGACCGCGTTGATGGCGCGGGACCGCTGCATCCGCCGCCGCTTGGCCGGATCCTGCTCGCTCTTCAGGTGTCGGGTCCAGTGCCGGATCATGCCGAGCTGGCTGAGGTTGAAGGAGACGAAGACCCCGACGATGTAGAGCTGGATCAGCCTCGTCACCTGGGCGTCGAAGGCGAGGATCAGGGCGATCGCCATCACCGCCAGGAAGACGATGCCGTTGGAGTAGGCCAGCCGGTCACCTCGTGAGCCGAGGGCCCGGGGGGCGTAGCCGTCCTTGGCGAGGATCGACCCCAGCACCGGGAAGCCGTTGAACGCCGTGTTCGCAGCGAGCAGCAGGATGACGCCGGTCACCGTCACCACGAGGTAGAACCCCGGCGGGAAGTTGTTGAACACCGCGTCCGCGATCTGCGCGATGACCGTGTGCTGGTCGTAGCCAGCGGGCAACGGCTGCCCGTCGATCGTCATCCGGTCGAGGTCGTGCGGGTCGACGTACTTCAGTCCCATCTGCTTGGCCAGCACGATGACGCTGAGCATCATCGTGATCGCGAGCATCCCGAGCAACAGCAACGTGGTTGCGGCGTTCCGGCTCTTGGGCTTGCGGAAAGCGGGGACCCCGTTGGAGATCGCCTCGACTCCGGTCAGCGCCGCACAGCCCGAGGAGAAGGCCCGCGCGAGGAGGAACAGCAGCGCGGCGGTGGTCAGCTGGCCCTCGTAGCCGGGGGCGGCGGAGATGTCGAGGCCAGCACTCTCGACCTCGGGCAGGTCGCCGCGGAGGAGGCGGAGCAGGCCGTACCCGCACATGCCGAGCATCGCGACCATGAAGAGGTAGGTCGGGAGGGCGAAGAACGTCCCGGACTCACGGATTCCGCGAAGGTTCATCGCCATCAGTGCGAAGACCATCAGGCTGGCGAACGTCGCCTCGTGGCCCGACAGCGCAGGCACCGCCGACGCTGCGTACTGGGCACCGGACGAGATCGACACCGCCACGGTGAGGACGTAGTCGACCAGCAGCGCGCTGCCGACGGTCATCCCGGCGTTGCGGCCCAGGTTGACCGTCGCGACCTCGTAGTCACCGCCACCGCTCGGGTAGGCATGGACGTTCTGACGGTAGGAGGCGATGACCGCGGTCATCACCACGGCGACGGCGATGCCGATCTTCCACGACCAGACGTACGCCGACGCGCCCGCCAGGGACAGCATGATGAAGATCTCGTCGGGGGCGTAGGCGACCGACGACAGGGCGTCGCTGGCGAACACCGGGAGCGCGATCCGCTTGGGAAGGAGCGTCTCGCCGAGCTGCGAGCTGCGAAGCTTGCGCCCGACGAGGATCCGCTTCGAGACATCACCGACACCCACGATCGGACAGGCTAGACCCTGACCGGCCTTCCATAGGCAACGGCTGGGATACGGTTTCCCCGTGCATGTCGTGATCATGGGCTGTGGCCGGGTGGGATCGACCCTGGCGCGCAGTCTCGAGGACCGTAACCACACCGTCTCCGTCATCGACAGTGAGCCCGACGCCTTCCGGCGGCTGGGGCCCCAGTTCAACGGCGACAAGGTGACCGGGTACGGCTTCGACCAGGCCGTCCTGGAGAAGGCCGGCATCCGGCGCGCCGAGGCGTTCGCCGCCGTGTCGAGCGGCGACAACTCCAACATCATCGCGGCCCGGGTCGCCCGCGAGACGTTCGGGATCGAGAAGGTCGTGGCCCGGATCTACGACCCGGGCCGGGCCGAGGTCTACCAGCGACTCGGGATCACGACCGTCGCGACGGTGAAGTGGACCGCCGACCAGGTCCTGCGCCGACTCCTGCCGGCGGGCGCCGAGCCCGACTTCCGGGACCCCAGTGGCACCATCCGCGTCGACCATCTGCCGGTCCCCGATCCGTGGATCGGTCAGCGGACCATCCACTTCCAGGAGCAGACCAGCAGCCGGATCGCCTGGATAGACCGGCTGGGCGACGGCATGCTGCCCACCCGCGACACGATCCTCCAGGAAGGCGACCTGATCCACATGGTGATCCGCGAGGAGAACGCCGCTCGGGCCTACGCCGTCATCGACGAGGGACCGGAGGACGCCTGATGAGGGTTGCCATCGCCGGAGCCGGTGCCGTCGGCCGCTCCATCGCCCGCGAGCTGATCGGCAACGGTCACCAGGTCCTGCTGATCGACAAGGCCGCCGCCAACATGAAGCCCGAGCGGGTGCCGGACGCCGAGTGGCTGCTGGCCGACTCGTGCGAGCTGTCGTCGCTCGAGGAGGCGGGACTCGACCAGTGCGACGTCGTCATCGCCGCCACCGGTGACGACAAGGTCAACCTGGTCACGTCGCTGCTCGCCAAGACCGAGTTCGGAGTCCCGCGCACCGTCGCCCGGGTCAACCACCCCAACAACGAGTGGCTGTTCACCGAGGCCTGGGGGGTCGACGTCAACGTGTCGACCCCGCGGATCATGTCGGCGCTCGTGGAGGAGGCGGTGACGGTCGGCGACCTGGTCCGGCTGTTCACGTTCCGCCAGGGCAACGCCAACCTGGTCGAGCTCACCCTGCCGTCGGACTCGCCGTACGTCGGCAAGCCGTCCGGGCTGATCCCGTTCCCGGAGAACTGTGCGCTGGTGACGATCCTTCGCGACGGGCAGGTCTACCCGCCCGACGCCGACCAGCCGGTCGAGTCCGGCGACGAGCTGCTGTTCGTGGTGTCGGCCGACGTCGAGGAAGAGCTCGAGCGGCTGCTGGCCCCGAGCCTGCACGGGGGCTGACCGGTCAGGCCAGTTCGGGCTCCGGCTCGACCGGCGTCCGGTCGCGTGCCAGCAGGGCCACCATCGCGGCCAGCGCGGCCAGCTGGAGCGGCCAGCCCATGAAGATCTTCGCGATGCCCAGCGCCGCGACCGCGGTGTCGGCCTCCAGCGCCCCCGACTTGCCGGCGAACCACAGTGGAGCCTGAGCCAGCCACCCGGATGAGGCACGGCGCGACGAGCACCCAGGTGAGCAGCGAGCACAGCCGGACGACCTGCTTGTCCTCGTGCCAGGCCGTGGGGTCACCAGTGACGCTGCCGACCATGAACCCCACGATCGGCCAGCCGATCAGGATCGTGAAGACCAGCACCACGGAGTAGCCGGAGTTGTAGATGATGCCGGGCAGGAAGTAGGCGAGCGCCTGGTCGTCGGCGCTGCCGCCCGAGCGGGCCGACATGGTCACGAAGAACCAGCCGATCCCGATCCCGAAGAGCGCGTTGAGGACGAACTGCACCGTCGACCGCTGGACGAGCCGGGCGACGAGGAGCACCAGGGCGGCGGCGACACTGACGACGAGCGCGGTCTGCAGCTCCTTCGTGGTCAGCCACAGGATCGTGAACATGATCGTCGGCACGGCGGCCTCGACCATGCCGCGGCGGCCGCCGAGGGCCTTGGAGAGCTGGCTGCGGACGACGGCCTCGACGGTGTCGACCGACGTCGTGGGGGCCTGGGCGTCGCTCACGGAATCAGCTCGTAGCGCGGGTTGTAGAGGAGACGGGTGCCCTCGCCGGACCCGATCCGGCCCTCGACCTGGATCGCGCGCCCGGGCGAGATGCCGGCGATCTGGCGGCGGCCCAGCCACACCACCGTGATCACGCCGGAGCCGTCGTCGAGCTCCGCCTCCAGGGCGGGTACGCCGCCGCGCGGACGCAGGGTGACCGTGCGGAGAGTGCCGCGCAGGCGGACCCGCTGCCGGTCCTGGGCGCCGGCGATCGTGTCGGCGGCGGAGTCGGCGTACGTCTTCCGCAGCTCGCGCGCGTGCATGTCGGAGCTGCTCGCCCACGTGCTGAGGGTGCGGCGGAGGCGGCTCTTCTCGGTGGACACGGGCGTCAGCCTGTCAGGGTCACTGGTCGGAGGCGCTCACCCGGCGGGCGTCCGCCGGGAGGGTGAGGGGCAGCGCGTCGCCCACGGGCATGGCGTGGTCGCCGCGGCGGACGATGGTCCGGCTGAGGGTCGCCTCCCAGGAGGCCGCGGCCTCCGGGTCGGTCGCGGGACGGCCGAGGAGGGTGGCCCGGAGCATCCATCGGGACCCGTTGATGCCGATGATCCGGGAGTGCTGGGTGCCGGTGCGCCCCTCGGCGGTCTTCACCGAGAGCTGGCAGAGCAGCTCGGGACCGAACGGCCCCTCCTGCTCGGTGGCGGTGCCACCTCGGCGAGCCATGTCGGCGGCGACCTGGGGGCGGACGGTCGACCAGAGGTCGCCGTTGCGGGGAGCGGAGAAGGCGCGCAGCTCGAGAGCGCCGTCGGGGCCGGACAGGATGACCGCCTGAACCTCCTGCGAGCGCTCCTCCACCTGCAGCCGCAGCTCACGGCCGGTCTCGGGGGTCAGGATCAGGGAGCCGAGATCCACGCGCTGGACGCCGTCGTTGACGTCCTCGGCGTCGAACGGGCCCCGGGCGGGCACCTCCTCGGACGAGTCGACAGCCTCCTCGACGGGGGCGTCGGTTGGTGCGGTCTTGCGGCGGAACTTCACAACTTCTCCTCAACGGGTGATTCAAGGGTGGCCCGGTCAGGCGCGACCGAATCCTCCGGTAGAACCGTAGCCCCCGTCGCCACGGACCGAGTCAGGGAGTTCGTCCACCTCCACGAAACGAGCCCGTTCGAAGCGCTGGACGACCAGCTGGGCGATCCGGTCGCCGCGGCGCAGCTCGATGGCCGTGGCCGGGTCGTGGTTGATCAACATCACCTTGATCTCGCCGCGGTAGCCAGCGTCGATCGTGCCCGGGGTGTTCACGATGGACAGGCCGTGCCTCGCGGCGAGACCGGAACGCGGGTGCACCAGCGCGACGTACCCGTCGGGGAGGGCCAGTGCGATGCCCGTCGGGACCATCGCCCGCTCCCCCGGCGACAGCGTCACGTCGACGGTGGTGAGCAGGTCGGCACCGGCGTCGCCGGGGTGGGCGTAGGCCGGCAGCGGCAGGTCGGGGTCCAGACGGACCACGCTGATGTCGAGGTCGAAGGGCACGGCCGGACCCTACCGGCCGTCGAGCGGAGTGACCACTCCTACGATGCACACCGTGGAGTACGACGAGCGGCTACGCGTTCCCCTGCGCTGGTGGGTCCAGGGGACGATGCTCGTGGCGAGCCTCTGGCTGGCGGTCGTCGTCGCGCTCCCGCTGACGGCAGCATGGGTGGTGGCCGCGCTGGCCATGGGGCTGCTCGCAGGCAGCCTTCTCTGGTTCGGGTCGGCACGGGTGAGCGTCCACGCGGGCGTCTTCCGGGCGGGTCGGGCCTCGATCCCGGTCGTCCACCTCGGCGCGGTGACACCCCTCGACCCGGATGCGACCCGCAGGGTCTCCGGGGTCGACGCCGACGCGCGCGCCTTCCTGCTGCTGCGCCCCTACCTGAAGCGGTCGGTCAAGGTGGAGATCACCGACCCGGCCGACCCCACGCCGTACTGGCTCGTGAGCACCCGTCGACCCGACCAGCTGGCGGCCGCCCTCGCCTCGGCCACCTCCGCCGCATAGGCTCGCTCCATGGCATCAGGATCGAAAGTGTGGAGCGTGTTCTCCCTCGCCGCCGCCCTCGGGGCCGCGGCCGTCGCCCGGAAGACCCTCGACACGTCGTGGAAGGCGGCCACCGGCAAGAAGCCGCCGGAGAACCCCGCCGATCCCGACGTCGAGATCTGGGAGGCCGTCAGCTGGGCCGTCGTGACCGGTGCCTTCATCGCGCGTGGCCCGCATGCTGGCCCAGCGCAAGGCGGCGTCCTACTACACGAGGTCCACCGGCCACCTCCCCCCTGAGCTCCAGCACGACGGCCAGTAGCCGACATGCGGAAGGCCGCGACCCCGTCCCGGGGTCGCGGCCTTCTCGCGTCTGTGGTCGGGCCGTGAGTCTGGCCCGTGGATTGATCAGGCGCAGTCGCGGCAGATCATCTTCTTGGCGTCGGCCAGCTGGCTGCGGTGGTGCACCAGGAAGCAGCTCATGCAGGTGAACTCGTCCTCCTGCTTGGGCTTCACCTCGACCGCGAGCTCTTCGTGCGACAGGTCGGCGCCGGGCAGCTCGAAGGACTCGGCAGCCTCGGCCTCGTCCTCGTCGACCTTGCCGGAGTTCTTGTCGTGGCGACGCGCCTTGAGCTCTTCGATGCTCTCCTCGGACTGGTCCTCTTCGTTCTTGCGCGGTGCGTCGTAATCGGTCGCCATCGTGCTCCCACTCCCTCATGCCCTGCCCCGTGCGAATGCCAGTCGTCGGCGGCCAGATTGTGCACCATCGGCAGGGTGCTGCGCACACTGGTCCCACGTCGTGTCGCGGGAACAGTCCGCGGGCCCGCGCTATTCCCCTGAGCCCCCCAGGAAGCCCGCATCGCGCACAGCGTCACGGAACGTCCGGAATCCGGGCTCGGGTGCGCAGATGATGAGATCCCGACCGCCGGCGCCGCGGGTCAGCTCGATCCGGGCACCGGCCCCTTCGGCCACCAGGGCGCCGGCCGCGTGGTCCCACGGCATGACCCCCTCCTCGACGTAGGCGTCCAGCGAGCCCTCGGCCACGTGGCACAGGTCCAGGGCGCACGAGCCCATCCGCCGGATGTCGCGGATGTGCGGCAGCAGCCGGGCGACCGCCGCCGCCTGCAGGGTCCGCGTCCCGGCGACGTAGTGGAACCCGGTCGCGACCAGCCGCTGGGCCAGCGGCACGTCGTCGCGGACCCGGATCAGGTCGCCGTCCCGGCGTGACTCGACGGTGGTGCTGCCGTCGGGGGCGGTACGACGGACCGCGGTGTACTCGGTGCCGGACGCCACGTTCAGCACGACACCCGCCACCGCGACGCCGTCGCGCTGGGCGGCGACGGACACGGCGTACTGGGGCAGGTCGTAGAGGAAGTTGACCGTCCCGTCGATCGGGTCCACCACCCAGCGAACCCCGGACGTGCCCGGCTCGTCGTGGCCCTCCTCGCCGAGGAACCCGTCGTCGGGCCGCGCGGCCCGGATCCGGCTCCGGATCAGCTCCTCGCTGTCGCGGTCGACCTGGGTGACGATGTCGATGTCACTGGACTTCGTGGCCGCGACGGAGACGGCGCCGCGTCGTCGCTCACGCACCAGCTCGGCGGCCGCGCGGGCCACCTCGAGGGCCAGGTCGAGCTCGAGCAGCCCGTCGGTCACGAGTCGACGCCGCCGAGGGCGGGGCGCTCGCCGCGCGGGTTCGGGCAGCAGCCCACACCGCAGAGGTCCCACCAGGCCTGGAGGCTGCCGACGGCGGTGCGCCGCGGGCTCTCGCCCCGCTCGGTGGCGGCCCGCTCGACCAGCAGGTCGCGCACCATCGACACGAACCTCGGGTCGACACCCGGCGTCGCCGCCCGGACTGCGGGCAGGTCCAGCTTGCCTGCCGTCTCCATGGCCTCGGTGTCGAGGTCGTAGATGACCTCCATGTGGTCGGACACGAAGCCGATCGGGATCATCACGACGCCCGGCACCCCGTCGGCGGCCAGCTTCTCGAGGTGGTCGTTGACGTCGGGCTCCAGCCACGGCACCTGCGGCGGACCGGACCGCGAGCAGTAGACGAGGCCGTGCGGGTTGCGTCGCCCGGTCTCCTGGCGGATCCGGTCGACCACCTCGGCCATCGCGCTCCGGTGCTGGTGCTCGTAGGCCTTGCCGGAGCGACCACTCGCGTCGTTCATGGCCTCGGGGATCGAGTGGGTGACGAACGTGAGGTGGGCGTGGTCCCGCACCCGTTCCGGGAGCTCCGAGAGCGCCGTCAGCGTCGCGTCGACGACCGGCTCGATGAACCCGGGGTGGTTGAAGTACTGCCGGAGCCGGTCCAGCCGCGGGGCGTCCGGGACGTCGGCCACCGCGTCCGCGAGGTTCTCGCGGTACTGACGGCAGCCGGAGTAGGACGAGTAGGCGCTGGTGAGGAAGCACGCCGCCCGGGTGATCCCGTCCGCGGCCATCTGCTGCACGGTCTCGGTCAGGTAGGGGTCCCAGTTGCGGTTGCCCCAGTAGACGGGCAGGTCGATGCCGGCGCCGGCGAGGTCCTCGCGCAGCGCGGCCAGGAACTCCCGGTTCTGGTCGTTGATCGGTGAGCGCCCCCCGAACAGGTGGTAGTGCTGGCCCACCTCCTCGAGGCGCTCGCGCGGGATGCCCCGACCTCGGGTGACGTTCTCGAGGAACGGCACCACGTCGGCGGGAGCCTCCGGCCCTCCGAACGAGACGAGCAGGAGGGCGTCGTACGGCGCGACGTCGGGAACCATGGGCCCATCGTAAGGAGCGCGTCGCAATTGGCTGGCGCGCGGCTGGCGGCCCTACGCTCAGCGAGCCATGCTGTCGACCTACCGCCGGATCCTCGCCGTCCCGGGTGCCGCCCTGTTCAGCAGCACCGCTCTGGTCGCCCGCCTGCCCATCTCGATGATGAGCCTCGGCATCGTGCTCCTCGTCGAGTCGGCCACCGACTCCTACGGCCTGGCCGGATCCGTGGCGGCGGCCTACCTCCTGGCCAACGGCGGGTTCGCGATCCTGCAGGGCCGCCTGATCGACCGGCTCGGTCAGGCCCGGGTGCTCCGGACGGCGATCGCGGTCTTCGCCGGCGCGCTGGGGCTGTTCATGTGGTCGGTGCAGGCCGACTGGCCGATCGCGTTGGCCTATCTGCTGGCGGTGGTCAGCGGCGCCAGCCTCCCCTCCGTCGGGTCCTGCGTGCGTGCCCGCTGGTCACGCGCCCTCACCTCGCCGAACGACCTGCAGACGGCGTTCGCCCTCGAGGCCGTCGCCGACGAGACCGTCTACATGGTGGGCCCGATCCTGGTCACCGTCCTGGCCACCGTCGTCCACCCGCTGGCCGGGCTGACGTCGGCCCTGGTCTTCGGGCTCGCCGGGACGCTGGCGTTCGCGGCCCAGCGCCGCACCGAGCCGCCCGCCCACCCGCGCGGATCGACCCCAGGCCCGCGTCCCGGGATGCCGTGGCGCACCGTGATCCCGCTGGGGCTGGTCAGCGCCGCCCTCGGCACCCTCTTCGGGGCGGCCGAGGTGTCCACCGTCGCCTTCGCCGAGGAGCAGGGCAACCAGGGGTACGCCGGCCTGCTGCTCGCACTCTGGGCGGCCGGGAGCCTGATCGCGGGGTTGCTGACGGGTGCCGTCCACTGGCGTCGCGGCCCGGACCTGCGGGTGCGCTGGGGTGCGCTCGGGATGATGGCCGCGATGGTGCCGCTGGGCTTCATCGGTTCGGTCCCGCTGATGGGTCTGGCCCTCTTCGTCGCCGGCTTCGCGATCGCCCCGACGCTGATCGCCACCATGTCCCTGACCGAGAAGGTCGTGCCGCCCGCCCGGCTCACCGAGGGCATGGCGATCATGCAGACGGGGGTGGTCGCGGGGGTCGCGCCCGGTGCCACCATCGCCGGCGTGGTGATCGATGCCGGCGGTGCGTCTCCGGCGTACCTCGTGGCGGCGGCGGCCGGCCTTGTCGCGGCGCTCGCCGCGCAGTCGCTGCCGCGCGGGCTGGTCGTCGAGACCGGCCTCGAGTCGGCCACTACCCTCGACCCGTGACCCCTCGACCCCCGCTGCAGTGGAGCAACTGGTCGGGCCTGGAGTCCGTCCTGCCCCAGCGGGTGACCCACCCCGCCGACACGAGTGCGATCGTCGCTGCCGTGCAGCGGGCCCGTGCGGAGCGGACCACCGTGAAGATGGTGGGCACCGGTCACAGCTTCACCGCGATCTCGGCGCCCGACCACACGATGCTGACCCCTCAGCAGCTGACCGGGGTCCTCTCGGTCGACCGTGACGCCATGACCGTCACCGCGCTCGCCGGGACCCCTCTGTCGGTGCTCAACGCCGAGCTGGAGCACCTCGGACTCTCCCTCCACAACATGGGCGACATCGCCGAGCAGACCCTCGCCGGCGCCATCTCGACGGGCACCCACGGCACCGGCGGGGTCGCCGCCGGGCTCTCGGCGCAGCTGGCCGGGCTGGAGCTGGTGACCGGGACCGGTGAGGTGCTCACCGCGACCTCCTCGGAGAACTCCGACGTCCTCGACGTCGCCCGGGTCGGCCTCGGTGCGCTCGGGATCCTGACCACCGTGACGTTCCGGGTCGAGCCGCTCTTCCTGCTCGAGGCCCACGAGCAGCCGATGTCGTGGGACGAGGCGCTGGACGGCTTCGACGAGCGCGCCGAGGCCCACCACCACGTCGACATGTACTGGTTCCCGCACACCGACCGGATGCTCACGAAGAGCAACGACCGGCTCGACGCCGACCTGTCCGAGGCCGAGCCGCTCCCCCGCCTCCGAGCGTGGCTCGACGACGACTTCCTCTCCAACACCTTCTTCGGCTGGCTCACGGCCGGCGCCAACCGGGTGCCCGGCGTGGTCCCGCGGATGAACCGGTTCACGTCGCGGGTGCTCTCCGAGCGGCGCTACAGCGACCTCGCGCACCGGGTCTTCACCTCGCCGCGACGCGTGGTCTTCCGCGAGATGGAGTACGCCGTGCCCCGCGAGGCCGGGCTGGCCGCGCTGCGCGAGGCCCGCCGGGTCGTCGACGCCTCCGCCTGGCGGATCAGCTTCCCGGTCGAGATCCGGGTCGCGCCCGCCGACGACATCCCGCTCTCCACTGCGTCCGGCCGGGACACGATGTACCTCGCGTTCCACACCCACCGCGGGTCCGACTGGAGCGACCACACGGCGTACTTCTCGGCGATGGAGCAGATCATGCGCGCCCACGACGGCCGGCCCCACTGGGGAAAGGTGCACACCCGGACCGCTGCCGACCTGGCGCCGGCGTACCCCCGCTTCGCCGACTTCCTCGCCATGCGGGACCGGCTCGACCCCGAGCGGGTCTTCGCCAACGATCACCTGCGCCAGGTGCTGGGCGACTGACGAACCTTTTCGGCCGCTCATCGCGTCTGGGTGGGCAGAGGTCCTCGAGACCGTGACGAAGGGACAACGATGACGCGACGGGACTCGGCCGAGTTCGCGGAGTTCGTGACGGCACGCTCACCGGCACTGCACCGGGCGGCGTACCTCATGGTGAGCGACGTGGGCCTGGCCCAGGACCTCGTCCAGGAGGCGCTCACCAAGACGTACGTCGCGTGGCCACGGCTGCGGGACAAGGGCAACGCCGAGGCCTACACCCGCAAGGCGATCACGACGACGGCGATCGGGTGGTTCCGCCGGAAGTCGTGGTCGCAGGAGAGGGTGACCGAGCTGCCGCCCGAGCGGCGCACGGCCGACCATGCGGACAGCGTGGCCCGCAGCAGCACCCTCGCGTCGGCGTTGCAGGCGCTGCCGGTCCGGCAGCGGATCGCGATCGTCCTGCGCTACTACGAGGACCTCACCGAGGCCCAGACCGCCGAGGCGATGGGCTGTGCCGTGGGCACGGTCAAGAGCCAGGTCTCGGCCGGGATCTCCAAGCTCCGGGAGCAGCTGGGCGATGACCCCGACCTGCTCCCCCTCAACGATCTGGTGGTGACTCGATGACCGAGAAGCTGAAGCAGCTGATGCACGAGCAGGCGTCCGAGCCGCACTTCGACCCCGTCGACGTGGCGACGCTGATCGATCGGGGCGACCGGCGGATCCGACGGCGCCGGTGGGCTCTGGTCGGTGGGGGTGCCGCCGTCGCGGTGGCCGCCGCTGCCCTGGCCCCCGCACTCCTCGGCGGCGCCACCGGGACCGACTCCGTCACCCCGGGCACCGCGCGCGACGGTTACCCGGTCACGACCGGTGACCTGCCGCGCGACATGTTCGCGCAGGGTCGGGTGACCTGGGCGATGGGCTCGGTCATCCACTACGGCGACATCACCGTCGACGTCGGGATGCCGGTCACCGCGTTCGTGCGCACCGAGATCGGCTTCGTGTTCGCCTCCGACGGCGAGGTCTGGCAGGTCGACGGCGACGCCCAGGCCCGGATCGGGAGTGTGGATCCGAAGAACCCTCGGCTCGTCAGCGACGAGGAGTCGCCGGCAGCCGGCTGGGTCGACCCGACCGGGGACCAGCCGGCCTTCGTGGTCTACGACCACGGCACCGGCGCCACCACCAGCTTCGACGAGGCCACCACCCCCGGCATGGGGTCGCTCGCCGACGAGGA
This sequence comes from uncultured Actinomycetota bacterium, assembly GCA_963834235.1. Lineage (GTDB taxonomy): Bacteria > Actinomycetota > Actinomycetes > Propionibacteriales > Nocardioidaceae > Nocardioides. The sequence goes on along the minus strand of CAWIAS010000003.1, from coordinate 918,387 downwards.
GAACCCGGCGTACTTCTACGCCGTCGACGACGGCACGGCCTACTGGCGCGACACTCGCGGCGCGGTCGCGGTGGACGTGGCGACCGGCGAGGTCACCGTGGTCGACGCCGAGGCCCGCAACGGCTTCGACATCGTCGACGTGGAGGACGACCTGGTCGCCTTCTCGACCGATCAGGGCACACGCGTCGGGGAGTCCCGCAGCGACGGCGTCGACCTGGCGGACGCCTACGGCAGCATGGGCGACTTCTCACCCGACGCCCGGTTCTACACCTCCGACGCGGACGCGGCCCAGGTCTACGACACCCGGAGTGGGGAGTCGCTGACGGTCGACCTCTCCGGGTACGCCTTCTCGACCGGCTTCGGCTGGGTGGACGACACCACCGTGGTGGTGCTGGCCGCCCGCACCGAGCAGTCGTCGGCCGAGCTGCTGACCTGCGCGCTCCCCAGCGGGGCGTGCACGGCGTACGTCGACGACCTGGGCTCGTTCGACGAGATCACGGGCTCGTTCCAGCTGCCCGTCGGCGAGACCATCGGGGGAGACTGACGGCTCAGACGCTGGCCGGCCCGGTCGGCTTCGGGGCCTGCCAGTGGCGCCAGATCGCCAACAGCCGCCACGCCAGACAGATCCCGCCGCCGACACCGGCGACGATCCCGATCGGCACGTCGTAGTGGGCCCCGGCGACCACGATCGCCGCGCCGGCGAGGGCCGGGGTCGCGTAGAGCTCACCGCGGAACACGGCCGGCACGCGGCCGGCCAGGACGTCGCGGGCCATGCCGCCCCCGATGCCGGTGACCATGCCCATCAGCGCGGCCGGCACCGGCCCGAGTCCGTAGTCCAGGGCCTTCAGGGCGCCGGTCACGCAGAACAGGCTCAGCCCGAACGCGTCGAAGATGTTGACCAGCCGTTCCATCCGGCCGACGGCCGGGTGGAAGACGAAGGTCAGCAACCCCGCCCCGACCGGGACCAGGAGGTAGCGCCAGTCGGCCAGCGCCGCCGGCGGCGTGGCACCGATCAGCACGTCGCGCAGGAAACCGCCACCGAGGCCCGTGGTCCCGGCCAGCACCAGGACTCCGAAGACGTCGAAGTCCTTGCGGACGGCGACCAGTGCACCGGAGATCGCGAACACGAAGATCCCCACGAGGTCCAGCACGACGATGGTGGTGGAGGGCTCGGGCTGCACGAGTCGTCAGGTTACCGGGGCGCGCCGCGAGCGGAGCGGCACGCGCACCCCGCTGCTGGCGTAGGCTCGCCCCACCGGAGAGACGACCCGGAAATGGCAGGCGAGGAGCACGACACGATGGCGCACCTCACGCTCGCGGGACTGAGCGGTGACGGCAAGCGTCTGCACCTCGTCAGCGACAACGGGGTCGAGTTCACGCTCGACATCGACGGACGGCTCCGGGCAGCCCTGCGCGAAGACGGTGGAGACCGCCGATTGGAGATACAGATGGACAGCACCCTCCGTCCTCGCGACATCCAGGCGCGGATCCGGGCCGGGGAGAGCCCCGAGGCCGTGGCTCAGGCCGCCCAGACCAGCGTCGACCGGATCATGACGTACGCCGCCCCCGTCCTCGCCGAGCGCCAGCACGTCGCCGATCGCGCCCAGCGTTCCTCGGTGCGCGGCCGCGGCGCGGAGTCCGGTGCCTCGGGCGGCGCCCGCACGCTCGGTGACGTGGTCGCCTTCCACCTCCGCTCGCTCAACGTCGACCCGACCACCGTCGTGTGGGACGCCTGGCGTCGCGAGGACGGCCGCTGGTCGCTGACCGGCGACTTCACCACCGGCAAGCGGAGCGGCGCCGCCTCCTTTGCGTACGACTCCCCCGGCAACTTCGTGATCGCCGAGAACGACGACGCCCGCTGGCTCCTCGGCGAGCAGGTCGGCAAGGCGGAGCCCGCCCGTTCCCGGGACGACCTGAGCAGCGCCCGTGAACGCCGCCGCGGCGCCGTCGCCCAGGACGAGCTGCCGCTGGGCGAGGACGCCCTCGAGCTCGTCCACGAGCCCGACGAGTCGGCGAGCCTCGGCGCCGAGCAGCCGATCGAGGCCTACCTCGACGACGAGCCCCCGACCCGTGAGCAGCCGGCCGTCCGTGAACCCATCGCCGATGACGCCCCTCCCGAGTCCGCTCCCGACCCCGAGCCGGCCGTGGAGGACGAGCGCGCCCGCCGCGCCGCCAAGAAGAAGGGCCGCGCCTCGGTTCCCAGCTGGGACGAGATCATGTTCGGCGGCGGCAAGAACGACTAGCACGCGGTCTGGTGCCACCCGGTGGCACCAGATCACGCGTTTGCCCCCGTCGCGGGCCTGCCCAAGACCGTTACCAGTCGGTAGTCTCCCGCCATGTCGTACTTCGTCACCGGCGCGACCGGGTTCATCGGCCGGCACCTCGTCCAGGAGCTGCTCGACCACCGCGAGGGCGACATCTTCGTCCTGGTCCGCAAGGGATCGCTTCCCCGGATGGAGGCGCTGATCAAGCGCTGGGGATCGAGCCGGGTGACCCCGGTGATCGGCGACCTCGCCGACGACGGACTCGGGGTGACCCACCAGTGGGTGACCGCGCACACCGGCGACATCGACCACTTCTTCCACGTGGCCGCGATCTACGACATGACCGCCGACGACGCGACCAACGAGGCGATGAACGTCGGCGGCACCCGTCACGCCCTCGAGCTGGCGGAGAAGCTCGCGGTCGGCTGCTTCCACCAGGTGTCGTCGGTGGCTGCTGCCGGCGAGTTCCGCGGACGCTTCGACGAGACCATGTTCGACGAGGGCCAGACCCTCCCGTCGCCCTACCACCGCACGAAGTACGAGTCGGAGAAGATCGTCCGCGAGGAGGCGACCGTCCCGTGGCGGGTCTACCGCCCCTCGGTCGTCGTCGGTGACAGCCAGACCGGCGCGATGGACAAGGTGGACGGCCCCTACTACTTCTTCCCGACCATGAAGCTGCTGCGCGACAACCTTCCGGCCTGGCTGCCGCTGATCGGAGTCGACCTCGGCGACACCAACGTGGTGCCGGTCGACTACGTGGTGAAGGCCATGGACCACATCGCCCACGTCCCCGACCGGGACGGCGAAGCCTTCCACCTGGTCAACCCCGAGCCGCAGCCGGTCGTCGAGATGATCAACCTGTTCTGCGCCGCCGCCGGTGCTCCGCAGTTCGCCACCCCGATCGACCGTCGGGTCACCACGGCCGGCCCGCTGGCCCTGATTCCCGCCGGCCTGCGCCCGATGAGCATCGTGAACGCCGTCGTGAAGTCCTCCCCCGTCCAGGCGATCCTCGACCAGACCATCGGCCGGCTGGGGGTCCCCGCCGAGGTGCTCGCCCACACCAGCTTCAACGCCGTCTTCGACTCCCGTCGCACCGAGAAGGCCCTGGCCGGCTCGGGGATCGGCGTACCCGACCTGGAGTCCTACGCGCGGACCCTGTGGGGTTACTGGGAGGAGCACCTCGACGACTCGACCGGCCGCGACGCCTCCATCCGGGAGTCGCTCACCGGCAAGTACGTCGTCATCACCGGCGCGTCGTCCGGGCATCGGCCAGGTCACCGCGCTCAAGGTCGCGCAGGCCGGTGGCATCCCGGTCCTGATCGCCCGCGGCAAGGACAAGCTCGAGGACACCCGGGCGACCATCGAGATGCGCGGCGGCACGGCGTACGTCTACCCCTGCGACCTGTCCGACCTCGAGGCGATCGACCGGCTCTGCGAGCAGATGACCTCCGAGCTCCCGACCATCGACTTCGTGGTCAACAACGCCGGCCGCTCGATCCGCCGCTCGCTGCGGCTGTCGCACGACCGCTTCCACGACTTCGAGCGCACCATGCAGCTCAACTACTTCGGCGCGATCCGGCTGATCATGGGCCTGGTGCCGAAGATGCGCGAGCAGCGCGGCGGCCACGTCGTCAACATCTCCTCGATCGGCGTGCAGACCAGTCCGCCGCGGTTCTCGGCGTACGTCGCCTCGAAGGCCGCGCTCGACGCCTGGAGCAACGTCGTGGCCTCGGAGGTCGTCGGTGACGGGATCACCTTCACCAACATCCACATGCCGCTGGTGCGGACGCCGATGATCGCGCCGACCAAGCTCTACGACAAGTTCCCCACCATCTCGCCCGCGCAGGCGGCCGACCTGGTGGTCAAGGCGATGGTCGACCGGCCCCACGAGATCAACACGCTGCTCGGCAACGTCGGTGCGGTGGCGCACACGGTGGCGCCGAAGCTGGCGTTCCGGATCCTCAACATGGCCTACCACGTGTTCCCCGACTCGGCCGCGGCCAAGGGCGACGGGTCCGGTGGCACCCGTGAGTCGGAGCAGATCATGCTGGCCAAGGTGTTCAAGGGCGTCCACTGGTAGGCCCTGCGCATCTCCTTGGGTTTCGAGGCTCGGCCGGGAACGGCCTCTCACCTCAACCAGCGGCGCCGGTCTCGACGGGGCGCGAGGGGTCGGCGACCCACTCGCTCCAGCTGCCGGGGTAGAGCGCCGCACGCACTCCCGCGACCTCCATCGCGAGCACGTCGTGGGCCGCGGTGACGCCGCTCCCGCAGTACGCCGCCACGTCGGTCCCCGCGATCGCCCCCACGGCCGCGTAGACGTCGCGCAGCTCGGTCGCGGTCCCGGAACCGGCCGTCAGCGCCGACGTTGTCGGTCGTCGGCACGTTGACCGCTCCGGGGACGTGGCCGGCCACCGGGTCGATCGGCTCCACCTCGCCGCGGTAGCGCTCCCCGGCGCGGGCGTCGATGACCACCGCGGCGTCCATCACGGTGGCGGAATCCACCACCGGCATGCCGCCGGGTCGTGCGGTGAAGTCTCCGGGCTCCGCATCCGGCGTCGTGGTCGAGACCTCACCGCCGTCGGCCACCCAGGCGGTCCAGCCGCCGTCGAGGACCCGGACCTCCCGGTGGCCGTGGAAGCGCAGCAGCCACCACGCCCGCGCGGCGGCGCGACCCTCCCAGTCGTCGTAGACCACGACCGGCCGTTCGCCCCCGACGCCTGCCCTCCTCATCGCCGCCTCGAAGTCGGCGGAATCCGGTAGCGGGTGCCGACCACGCTCGCCCGGCTCCGCGGCCAGGTCCGCGTCGAGGTCGACGTACACCGCACCAGGGACGTGGCCGGCGGCGTACGCGGCAGGTCCCGTCTGACCGCCCGTCCGGTAGCGGACGTCCAGAACGGTCACGTCGGGAAGCCGTTCACGCAGTGCGGCGGGCGTGATCAGGGGGCCATCGGTCATGGGGGTCATCCTGCCGGAGTCGTCTGTGACAAGATCTCGCCCCGTGGCTGAACTGCACTTCTTCACCGGCACCATGGACTCGGGCAAGAGCACGCTCGCCCTGCAGACCAACCACAACCACGCGGCACGGGGGCGGGTCGGCAGGATCTTCACGACCCTCGACCGGGCCGGGGCTGCCACCCTGTCGAGCCGGCTGGGTCTCACCCACGAGGCGATCGAGGTCGCCGGCGACTTCGACTTCTGGCGGTACGTCGTCTCCAGCCTCACCCAGGGCGGACGGATCGACTACCTCATCTGTGACGAGGCGCAGTTCTACACCGCCGGGCAGATCGACCAGCTCGCCAAGATCGTCGACGAGCTCCAGATCGACGTCTTCGCCTTCGGCATCCTCACCGACTTCCGCAGCGAGCTCTTCGAGGGCAGCCGACGCCTGGTCGAGCTCGCCGACCGGATGAACGTGCTCCAGGTCGAGGCGCTGTGCTGGTGCGGCAAGCGCGCCACCCACAACGCTCGCACCGAGAACGGCGTCATGGTGGTCGAGGGCGAGGTGATCGTCGTCGGTGACGTCGACGAGCCCGAGCCCGGTCCGGCAGACGCCGACAACGTGGCCTACGAGGTGCTCTGCCGCCAGCACCACCGCCGCCGGCTGACCGCGGCACGCGCCAAGGCGGTCAGCCTGGCCCCGGAGCCTCTGCCCTTCGGCTGAGCCGGTCGAGGGCGGGTCGAGAGCCGGTCAGCTGACCAGCATCGGGATCAGCATCTCGGCCGGCGTGAGCGAGCCGTGCAGGCCGACCAGGGTGGTCTCGTAGCCGAAGTCCACGGAGGACATGACCGCGTGGTCGTCGCGGCAGGCGACCAGGACGTCACCGATCCGCGGCCGCACCGAAGCATCCAGCGTCCCGAACCAGCCGCGCAGGGTGGCCTCGTCACGGGTCAGCACCTCGGCCCGGTCTCCCATCACCTCGCGCCAGGTCGCGACCACGTCGTCGACGGCACCGCGGTTGCAGTAGAGGTGGCGGAACCGCGCCTCGCCACCGAGCAAGCGCGACCCCGTCGCGGAGCTCGAGCACCTCGTCGACGTCGACCCTTCGCTCCTCGGGACTGTCGACCATCCCGTGGTCGGCCACCACCAGCAGCCGGGTGTGCGACGGCAGGGTCTCGCGCAGCTGCTCCGCCTCGGCGTCGACCATCGCGAGCTGCTGGAGCCACTGGCTCGAACGCGTGCCGAACTTGTGGCCCGTCCAGTCCAGGTCACCGTCGTACATGTAGGTCAGCGAGGGCCGCACCGACGACGCGGCGACGACGGCGGCGAGCCGCTCGCCCACGCGGTCGGCGCCGACGTAGTCGGCGCCGCGGTGGGCGGCCATCGTCAGCCCGCTGCGCTCGAACTCGCGCTTGTTGACCACCGTCACCGTGACGCCGGCCGCCCCGAGCCGGGCGAACGCCGTCGGGTGCGGCTGCCACTCGAGCGGGTCGACCCGCTTGTCCCAGAACAGCGCGTTGAGCAGGTCGTCGGTGCCGGGGATCCGCGAGGTGAACCCGACCAGTCCGTGGGCACCGGGCGTCAGACCGGTGCCGAACGACGTGAGGCTGGTGGCGGTGGTCGAGGGCACGCCCGAGGTCGCCACCTCCTGCTCGACCAGCAGCGAGGAGAGGAACGGCGCGGCATGGGCGTACCGCTCGAGCAGCTCCGCGCCCAGGCCGTCGACGAGGAAGACGACGTACGACGACGCCTCGGGCAGCAGCAGCCGGGACGGCGGCTCCCCGATCGGTGAGCCGAGGGCCGCGGCCACCGCGGGCACGACGTCACCCAGGGAGCGCTGGTGGTAGGCCGGAGCGACGAATCCCGGGTCGGTCACGCCTGGTGGGTCCTCGCCGACAGGGACTCGGCGAACGACAGCAGTCCACCCACGGCGTCCTTGCCGTCCGCCGCTGCGGAGACCCGGAGCGAGAAGTCGTCAGAGGCGAAGACGCCGGTGTAGCCGTGGTCGGCGTCGCACTCGGGATCCGCGCAGGCGGCGGGCTCGAGGTCGATCCGGCTGACCCCGCCCCACCCGATGGTCATGACCGCCTCGGCGGCGGGGGTCGGGCCCGACGTCGGGTTGGCGATCATCCGGGTGACGACCACCGACTTGACCGACGAGAGGCTGATCGCCTCGGTGGAGGTCGAGGTGTACGGCTCGGGCAGCAGGTCGTCACCGGCGTGCTCGTCGGTGTGGGCGAGGATCAACCGGCTGGGGGTCAGCACCACCACCGTCAGGTGGCGGCGGACCTCGTCCCGCTCGAAGGTCGGCTCGTGGTGGACGTAGAAGGAGACGACGTGCTCCCCGGCGATGGCCGCCTCGACGCCGTCACCGACGACCTCGGGGTAGTAGCCGGTCCGGTCGATGGCCTTGCGCAGGTCGAGCGTGCGGTCCCGGTCATCGGTCGTGCGTGTACGCATGTGGGCAGTCTGTCACGCGCGGCCGACCACTCTCGGGTCGCGGCCCTGCGGTCAGGTCGGCAGCGTGTCCCCGGGGGTCCGCGGCATCCGGCGGACGAACCAGTCGGAGCGCGGGTCGACGACCGGGTCGACGCGGCCGGCGGCGGTGAGCACCTTGAGCCCGTCGGCCCCGGCCAGCACCAGTGACAGGTCGAGCGAGCTGACCTGCGGCAGGTCGTTCTGCAGCTGGGAGACCCGCATGATCAGCCGTTCGATGGCGGCCACGTCGACGACCTCGCTGCCGCGGTAGCCGAAGAGCATCGGCGACGACTTGATCTCGCGCACCATGGCCGCGGCGTCACCGCCGAGCAGGGGCGGGATCCGGTAGGACTTGTCCTCGAGCAGCTCGATGAGCGGCCCCGAGATCCCGAACGAGACGACCGGCCCGAAGAGCGGGTCCTCGATGCTGCGGATGGAGACCGGGACGCCCGGTGGGGAGTTCTTCTGCACGACCCAGCCGGCCTGCTCGGGGGACGTCACGACGCAGTTGAGCGACTCCCAGGCGACGCGCATCTCCGCCGAGCTGTCGATGTTGCGCCACACGTGCGCGAGGTCGGGCCGCTCGCGCAGGTGCTCGGCCGTCGCCTTGAGCACGACGTCCCAGCCGAGCTTGCGCCCGGCGGCCTGTGCGGCCCGCAGTGTCGTGACGGGCACGGACTCCCACAGGTCGACCCCGTAGCAGGCCAGCAGCTCGCTCAGCTGTTCCTGATCGAGGTCGGCGCCGTCGCCGTTGCGGGTCAGGATCTGCCCGGCCATCCGCTTGGCCGCCGCTGTGTCCACCTCGTCCGCGGACGAGGCGGGGCCGTCCGGCGTCCTCAGCCACACGGCGTACCCGACGACGCGTGCCAGTGCCCGGACGGCAGCCTCCACGGCGGGGTACGACGGGACCGAGCCGCGACCCGCGGTGTTGCCGGCCACGTCCGGGACGCGCAGCAGCTCGGGCACGCCCTCGGCACCGAGGAACGAGGAGACGAGCGGCTTGTCGGACTGCTCGCCGACGGCTGCCAGCACGTTGGCGACGTCCTCGCCCGACACGTTGAGCGGCGGGATGTAGACCGCGACCACGGAGTCGACGTCCGGGTCGTCGATCGCCGTGTCGAGGGCGTCCTCGAAGTCGTCGGCGGTGGCCTCCGCGCCGAGCGCGACCGACTTGTTGACCACCAGGCCCACCGCGGCGGCGGCGTCCGCCGCCAGCAGCCCGAGCGCATCGGAGTTGCCGACGATGGCGACCCGGCGACCGCGCGGCAGCGGCTGGTGGGCGAGCAGCTGCGCGACGTCGAACATCTCGTCGAGGGTGTCGACCTGGATCACCCCTGCCTGGCGGAACATCGCGTCGACGGCCTGCGGCGGCGCGGCGATCTGGCGCACGGCGTGGCCCATCGGAACCCCCTGGGTGGTCCGACCGGACCGGACCGCGATGATCGGCTTGCGCAGCGAGACCCGGCGCGCGATCCGCGAGAACTTCCGCGGGTTGCCGATGGACTCGAGGTACAGCAGCACGACCTCGGTCGAGTCATCCTCCTCCCAGTACTGCAGGAGGTCGTTGCCCGAGACGTCGGCACGGTTGCCCGCGCTGACGAAGGTGGAGAGGCCCAGGCCACGGTTGTTGACCTTCTCCAGGATCGCGGAGCCGAGGGCGCCCGACTGGCAGAAGAACCCGGCCCGCCCCCGCGGCGGCATCAGCGACGAGAGCGAGGCGTTGAGGGTGTGGCTCGGGTCGGTGTTGATGATGCCCAGGCAGTTGGGTCCGATCAGGCGCAGCCCGTAGGAACGCGACAGCCCCACCAGCCGCCGCTGCCGCTGGCGTCCCTCCTCCCCGGTCTCGGCGAAGCCCGAGGAGATCACGACGAGACCGTGCACGCCCTTGGCGGCGCAGTCCAGGACGACGTCCTCGACGGACTCGGCCGGCACGGCGACGATCGCCAGGTCGACGTCACCCGGGATGTCGCTGACGGAGGCGTACGCCGGGAGTCCCGAGACCGCGTCGGAGCTCGGGTTCACGGCGTAGACCCGCCCGCTGAAGTTGCCCATGACCAGGTTGCGGACCAGCGCCTGGCCGATGGTGTCCTGGCGGCGGCTGGCGCCGATCACGGCGATCGAGCGGGGGTTGAAGAACTTCTCGATCGAGGCAGCCTCGGCCCGGTGCTCCCGGTGGGCCATGACGCCCATGGCGGTGTCGGTCGGGTCGATCGGGAACTCGAGGACCATCACGCCCTCGTCGTACTCGCTCACGACGCGGTACCCCGCGTCCCGGAACGTGTGGATCATCTTGTGGTTGTCGGGGAGCACCTCGGCGACGAACCGGTCGACTCCACGCTCGCGGCCGGCCTGGGCGAGGTGCTCGAGCAGCAGCTGGGCGATACCCCGGCCCTGGTGCTTGTCCTCCACGAGGAATGCGACCTCGGCCTCGCCCGGCTTGACGACGTCGTAGCGGCCGACGGCGATCATCCCGCCCGAGACCGTGAGGATGAACGCGACCCGGTCGACATGGTCGACCTGGGTGAACCTGGTGACGTCGCGCTCGGACAGCGTGGGCATCGGGCTGAAGAAGCGGTAGTACTTCGACTCGTCGGACACCCTGCTGTAGAAGTCCACCAGCAGCTCGGCGTCGCCCGGCTGGATCGGCCTGATGTGCGCGGTCCGCCCGTCGCGCAGCAGGACGTCGGCCTCCCAGTGCTGGGGTGCCGGGGGCACGACCTGATCCTCGCCGCTCACGGTCAGAACCTACCGTGGCGGGGCCGGGCCGCCGTCACGACGAGGCGTGGAACGCATGTCGGGGCGGCAACTCGGCGTGCCCCCCGAGGAACCCGGGGTGGCAGCGGGGAGAATGCCCCCATGGCCAGGCGGCAGACCAAGCAAGAGCTCCCCGACGACTTCGAGGAGCACATCCTCGACATCGACGTCGGTGACGAGATGCGCGCGTCCTTCCTCGAGTACGCCTACTCCGTCATCTACTCCCGCGCACTCCCCGACGCCCGGGACGGGCTGAAGCCGGTCCACCGCCGCATCCTCTACACGATGAACGAGATGAACCTGCGGCCCGACCGCGGCCACGTCAAGAGCGCCCGGGTCGTCGGCGAGGTGATGGGCAAGCTGCACCCCCACGGCGACTCCGCCATCTACGACGCCCTGGTCCGGATGGCCCAGCCCTGGTCGATGCGGGTGCCGATGATCGACGGGCACGGCAACTTCGGCTCGCCCGACGACTCCCCCGCCGCGATGCGCTACACCGAGTGCCGGATGGCTCCGGCCGCCGTCGCGATGACCGACTCGATCGACGAGGACACCGTCGACTTCAAGGCCAACTACGACGGCCGGGAGACCGAGCCGACGGTGCTGCCATCGGCGTTGCCCAACCTCATCGTCAACGGCACCACCGGGATCGCGGTCGGCATGGCCACCAACATCGCGCCGCACAACCTCATCGAGGTGGTCCAGGCGCTGCGGCACATGATCAACCACCCCAACACCGGCGTCGACGGCCTGATGCGTTTCATCCCCGGCCCCGACCTGCCCACAGGGGGCAAGATCGTCGGGCTCGACGGCATCCGCGACGCCTACGAGACCGGGCGCGGAACCTTCCGGATGCGGGCCACCGCCCGGGTCGAGACCATCGGCCGTCGCAAGGGCATCGTCGTCACCGAGCTGCCCTACGGCGTCGGCACCGAGAAGGTCATCGAACGGATCAAGGTGCTGGTCCAGGGCAAGAAGCTCACGGGCATCTCCGACATCAAGGACCTCACCGACCGCGAGAAGGGGCTCCGGCTGGTGATCGAGGTGAAGAACGGCTTCCACCCCGAGGCACTGCTCGAGCAGCTCTACAAGCACACGCCGATGGAGGACACCTTCGGCATCAACACGGTCGCCCTCGTCGACGGACAACCGCGCACCCTCGGCCTGAAGGAGCTCCTCGAGGTCTTCCTCGCGCACCGCTTCGACGTCGTCCGCCGCCGCTCGTCGTTCCGGCGCGGCAAGGCCGCCGACCGGCTGCACCTGGTCGACGGCCTGCTGGTCGCGATCCTCGACATCGACGAGGTGATCCAGCTGATCCGGACCTCCGACAACGCGTCCGCGGCCAAGGAGCGGCTGATCGCGGTCTTCGACCTGAGCTCGCCCCAGGCCGACTACATCCTCGACATGCCGCTGCGTCGGCTCACGAAGTTCTCCCGGATCGAGCTGGAGAAGGAGAAGTCCGAGCTGGAGCGGACCATCGAGGAGCTCGACGCGATCCTCGGCGACGACGCGCTGCTCCGCAAGGTGGTCTCCGACGAGCTGGCGGAGGTGGCCAAGACCTACGGCACCCCTCGCCGCACGGTGCTGTTGATGTCCGCCGGCACGACCGTCGCCGCGACGGCGGCGCCTCTGGAGGTTTCCGACGACCCCTGCTTCGCCTACCTCTCCTCGAGCGGCCTGCTGGCCCGTTCGAGCAACGATGAGCCCCCGGGCTCGGGGGGTGGCCGCGCCAACCACGACGTGATCGTCTCCGCCGTCCGCGCCACTGCCCGCGGCGAGATCGGAGTCCTGACCTCACGCGGGCGCGTGATCAGGCAGGGCGTGCTGGACCTGCCCGAGCTCCCCGCCGGGGCCAACGACCCCAACCTCCAGGGCGGCTTCCCCCTGAGCGAGCTCGTGTCGCTGGAGACGGGCGAGCGGGCGCTCGCCCTCACCACGCTGGCGACCGACGGCCCGGGGCTGGCCCTGGGCACCCGGCACGGGATCGTCAAGCGGGTCAACCCGGAGGTGCTCGGCAGGGACGACTGGGAGGTCATCTCGCTCAAGGACGGTGACGAGGTGGTCGGCGCACTCGAGCTCGTCACCGGCGACGAGACGCTCTGCTTCATCACCTCCGACGCGCAGCTGCTCCACTTCTCCGCCGACCAGGTCCGGCCCCAGGGCCGCTCCGGTGGCGGCATCGCCGGCGTCCGGGTCACGTCCGGGGAGTCGGCGGCGTGGTTCGGTGCCCTCGACCCCACCGACGCGGTGGTCGTCACGGCCTCCGGCTCGTCGACCGCCCTGCCCGGCACCGAACCGGGCGCGGTGAAGGTGACGCCGTTCTCGGAGTACCCGCCCAAGGGCCGGGCCACCGGTGGGGTGCGCTGCCACCGCTTCCTCAAGGGCGAGGACACCCTCGTCCACGCCTGGGCGGGTGCGGCGCCGGCGCGGGCAGCGGCCGCCAGTGGCTCCCCGATCGAGCTCCCCGAGGCCAACGGTCGCCGCGACGGCTCCGGGATCCCCGGAAGCCAGCCGATCGCCGCCTGTGCCGGGCCGGTCGCAGCCCGGGTCGCCTCTCACACCGTGTGACAGGCTGATCCCATGCCGACGACGACGCCCCTGACCCTGCGCCGCGCGACCGCCCTGGCCGTGGCCTCCGCCGCCCTGCTCCTGACCGGGTGCAGCGGCGACGACGAGGGCGCCTTCTCCGGACAGTCGCCGGAGGAGGTCATGGAGCTCGCGAAGACCACGCTCGACGACACCAGCGGCGTCGCGATCTCGCTGAGCACCGACGACCTTCCCGACGGCGTCAGCGGCCTCAAGCGCGCCACCGGGGTCGGCACCCACGCGCCGGCTTTCGAGGGCACGATCACCGTGCCCCTCGCCGGCAACGACTTCGAGGTGCCGATCGTGGCCGTCGACGGCACGGTCTACGCCCAGATCCCGCTCACCCCGGGCTGGTCCGACGTCGACCCCGCCGAGTACGGCGCCCCCGACCCGGCCCAGCTGATGAGCACGGACGCCGGCTTCTCCTCGCTCCTCCCCGCCACCGATGACCTCGAGCAGGGCGAGAGCGTGCGAGGTGGTGACAACAACGACGAGGTGCTCACCGAGTTCACCGGCACCGTGCCGGGCGACGTGGTCAGCAACGTGATCCCGAGCGCGTCCGGCGACTTCGACGCGACGTACACGATCAACGAGGACGGGGAGCTGCGCGAGGCCGTCCTGACCGGCGTCTTCTACCCCGACACCGAGTCGATGACCTACACGCTCGGCTTCGAGGACTACGGGACCGAGCAGGACATCACCGCCCCATGACCGGTCCGGCATGACCGGGCGGCCCAGGCTGCTGCTCGGCCTGGCCGCGGTGGCCGTCGCCTTCGCCGCCGCCGACACCTACGTCGTCGTCCTGGCCCTGCCGGAGATGATGAACGCCGTCGGGGTTCCCCTCGACCAGCTCCAGCGGGCCGCCCCGATCGTGTCCGGCTTCCTGCTCGGCTACGTCGCGATGCTGCCGCTGATCGGCCGGATCGCCGACCTGCGCGGTCGGGTCCCCGTGCTCGTCGCGGCTCTGGTGGTCTTCGCGTTCGGGTCACTCGTGACCGCGCTGGCCTACGACATGCCGAGCATGGTCACCGGACGGTTCCTGCAGGGCGTGGGCGGTGGCGGACTCGTGCCGGCCACCCTGGCCCTGGTCGCCGACCTCTACCCCGTCGAACGCCGAGGGGTCCCGCTCGGTGTCGTCTCCGCCGTCCAGGAGATCGGCAGCGTCCTGGGGCCGCTCTTCGGCGCCGTCGTGCTCGCCTTCGCGGACTGGCGGGTGATCTTCGCGATCAACCTCGTGGTCGGCCTGGTCCTCGCCGTCGCGATCCGGGTGTTGCGGTTTGGTCCCCAACCGCAAGGATTTGAACAGGACACAGGCAGTTTCCGCCCAATGGATCGATCCACGCGCAGGCGACCACCCGATCCGATCGGGGTGCTCCTGCTGGTCGTGAGCCTGGGCGCAGGTGCCTTGACGATGATCCAGCCGGCGGAGCTGTTGCGCGACCTGACCTGGGGGCAGCTGTTCATCCCGTACGTCGGTGACGGGCGCTGGCTCACGCCGGTCGGCAGCCTGGCGATCGTGGCCGCGCTGCTCCTCGTGGTGCGCTGCGCGACCGCCGCCCGTCCGCTCGTCGACCTGCCCGGGTGGGCGCGCACGACGCGCGAGGCGGACCTGGTCGGATCGCTGTTCCTCGCTGCCGCCCTGGCCGGCGTGATCCTGGCGTTCGCCACGGCCGACCCGAAGATCCAGGTCTTCTCCGACCGCGGGCTCTGGTACCTCCTCGGCTCGGCCGTCGCCGCCGTCGCGTTCGTGGTCCACCTGCGCCGCGCGGAGGCACCGCTCGTCCCCCGCGGCACGCTCCGTCGTACTCCGGCCTGGGGCTCGCTGGTCGTCAGCTTCTTCATCGGAGCCGCACTGATCGCGGCCCTGATCGACATCCCGATCTTCGCCCGGACGACGATCTACGGCGAGTCGCAGCTGATGGCAGCACTCGTGCTGGTCCGGTTCCTGGTGGCACTTCCGGTGGGCGCCGTGATCGGCGGCTACCTGACCCGCACACTGCCGGCCGGCGTGGTCACCGCGATCGGGATGGTGTGCGCCGCGGTCGGCGTTCCTGCTGATGTCGCGCTGGGGCGTCACCAGCCTGGAGGACGCGTCCTCCAACGTCGCGCTGGTGCTGGGCGGCTTCGGGTTCGGGCTCGCGCTGGCGCCGGTCAACGCGGCGGTGCTCGCCAGCACCGACGACCGACGTGCACGGCCTGGCCAGCGCCCTGGTGGTGGTGGCCCGGATGGTGGGGATGCTGGTGGGCATCTCCGCGCTCACGACGATCGGACTGCGCCGCTACTACGCCGAGCAGGCCGACCTGCCGAACGTGCGCGACGTGTGCGACGGCAAGAGCCGGTGCGCAGAGTTCACCGACCTCTTGCGCGTGGCCGGCATCGCCCAGGAGCAGACCGTGTTCACGGGTGCCGCGATCTGCGCCGTGGTCGGCGCGGTCCTGGCCCTGTGGCTCTTCCGCACCGCTGACACCCGAGCGCCCGGCTCGACCACGCGGCTCCGCTACGGTCTGAGAGTGGCCAAGGACTTCGATGACCTGATCGCCGCCAACCGGAGCTTCGCGGCCGAGTTCGACTCGTCCGGCTTCGACGGCAAGGCGCACGCCGGGGTGGCGATCGTGACCTGCATGGACTCCCGGATCGACCCGCTCCGGATGCTCGGGCTCGAGCACGGCGACGCGAAGATCTTCCGCAACCCGGGCGGCCGGGTCACGACGGCGGCGCTCGAGGCGCTGGTCCTCGGCGTCCACCTGCTCGGGGTGAACCGGGTCCTGGTCATCCCCCACACCCGCTGCGCGATGACCCAGAACACCGAACAGGAACTGCGCGACAAGGTCGGCGAGTCCGCCGGACAGGACGCCTCGTGGCAGCAGTTCCACGTCATCGACGACCAGCGTGCGTCCCTCGAGGAGGACGTCCGCAAGGTCCAGGCCCACCCGCTCATCCCGGGCTCGGTCCAGGTCGGTGGCTTCCTGTACGACGTCGACACCGGCCTCATCGACCAGCTCTTCTGACCCGCGAGGTGGGAGTTGTGGCGCACCGAAGTGGGAGTTGTGGCGGCATCCAGGCACTGACACCGACCCCGGGTGTGGTGGGATGTGCCCATGAATGTCGAGCTGCTGATCCTGTTGCTGGTCGGGTTCCCGCTGGTCGTGTGGCTCGGCGTACGGATGCTCCGCCGTTGACCGGCTGACCCGCGACCCATCGCGCGTGGGGCATACCCCCGGTGCGGGCTCAGCCGCGGTCGGGCGCCGTCAGGAAGGCGACGACGGCCGTGTTGACCAGCAGGATGATCCCCACCACCAGCAGGACGATGAGGCATCCTGCTGGGTGCGAAAGGCGAAGCCGTTGGCGAGATGGATCTCGTCACCGGTCATCCGCGCGATCACCGCTCCTGCCAGACACAGCGCGCCGGACAGCGCGAGCAGGCCTCCCAGCACGTTCCCGAGACGTTCGGTCATCAGCCCGTCTCCCTAGGCATCGAGAGCCTCGACATCGACTTCGTAGGCGCCCTGGACGATGAACTCCTTGCGTGGAGCCACGTCTGAACCCATCAGCAGCTCGAAGACCCGCGCAGCGTCGTCGGCGTCGTCGACGGTGATCCGCCGCAGGGTCCGCTGGCGCGGGTCCATGGTGGTCTCCGCCAGCTGGTCGGCATCCATCTCACCGAGTCCCTTGTAGCGCTGGACCGGGTCCTTCCAGCGGACACCCTTCTTCGTCAGCTCGGCCAGCTTTCGCTGCAGCTCGTCGTCGGAGTAGGTGTAGACGTACTTGTCCATGCCCTTCTTGGGGTTGGACAGCTCGATCCGGTGCAGCGGCGGGACCGCGGAGAAGACCCGCCCCTGCGAGATCAGGTCCGGCATGTACTTGAAGAACAGGGTGGCCAGCAGGCACCGGATGTGAGCGCCGTCGGAGTCGGCGTCGGCCATGAAGATGATCCGGCCGTAGCGGGTGGCCTCGATGTCGAAGGTCCGCCCGGAACCCGCGCCGACCACCTGGATGATCGAGGCACACTCGGTGTTCTTCAACATGTCCCCGACCGAGGCCTTCTGGACGTTCAGGATCTTGCCCCGGATCGGCAACAGGGCCTGGAACTCCGAGTCGCGGGCCAGCTTGGCGGTGCCGAGCGCCGAGTCACCCTCGACGATGAACAGCTCGGTCCGGACGTTGTCGTTGGCCCGGCAGTCGGCCAGCTTGGACGGCAGCGCCGAGGACTCGAGGGCGTTCTTGCGACGCTGGGTCTCCTTGTGCTGGCGGGCGGCGATCCGGGTCTTGGAGGCTCCGACGACCTTCTCCATGACCAGCTTGGCCTGGGCCTTCTCGGCCCGCTTCGAGGAGGTCAGGAACTTCTTCAGCTCCGCCGACACGACCTTGCGTACGACGGCGCGCGCTGCGGGCGTGCCGAGGATCTCCTTGGTCTGGCCCTCGAACTGGGGCTCGGCCAGCCGGACCGTCACCACGGCGGTGAGCCCTTCGAGAACGTCGTCCTTGACCACGTCGGCGTCGTTGACCTTGAGCGCCTTCGCGGAACGCATCACGTCGTTGAAGGTCTTCGTGATCCCCTGCTCGAACCCGCTCAGGTGCGTGCCGCCCTTGGGGGTCGCGATGACGTTGACGTAGGAGCGGAGCTCGGTGTCGTAGCCGGTGCCCCATCGGGCCGCGATGTCGACGGTGAGCTCGCGCTCCACCTCCTGCGGGGTGAGATGCCCCTGCTCGTCGAGCAGCGGCACGGTCTCGGTGAACGTGTCCATGCCCTGCAACCGGAGGATGTCGGTGACCGGCTCGTCGTGGGCCAGGAACTCCACGAACTCGGCGATGCCGCCGTCGTGGCGGAACTTCTCCTCGACCGGACCCCCACCATCGGCACCAGCGTCGCGCAGGTCGCGAATGACCAGCTCGAGCCCCGGCACGATGAAGGACGTCTGGCGGGCACGGCCGAGCAGTCCCTCGAACTCGAAACGGGCGTCCTTGGTGAAGATCTGGCGGTCCGGCCAGAACCGGATCCGGGTGCCCGTCTTGCCCTTGGCGACGCGCTTGCCCTTGCGGGTCAGCCCGGACTTCGCCGTGAAGGCGGCCTTCGGGCCGTCGGTGTCGAACACACCGGGAACGCCGCGATGGAAGCTGATGCCCTGCTGACTGGGCGACCGGTCGACGTCGATGTCCATCCGCACGGCCAGCGCGTTCACCACGGACAGACCCACACCGTGCAAGCCACCCGTGGCGACGTAGGAACCGCCGCCGAACTTGCCGCCCGCGTGCAGCTTGGTGGCGACCACCTCGACGCCGGGCAGCCCGGTCTTGGGCTCCTTGTCGGTGGGAATGCCGCGACCGTCGTCGTGGACCTCGACCGAGTCGTCGGCATGGAGCGTGACCTCCACCCGGTGCGCGGCGCCGGCCAGCGCCTCGTCGACTCCGTTGTCGATGATCTCCCAGAGGCAGTGCATCAGACCGCGCGTATCGGTGGAGCCGATGTACATCCCGGGACGCTTGCGCACCGCGTCGAGCCCCTCGAGGACGAGGAGGTGTGCTGCGTTGTACGTGTTGTCGATCGTGAAGCTCCTCGTCGGCTGTCAGGACCGCAATCCGGTCCGGGGTGCTGCTCCGAATCTACCTGCGACACGCCGTACGCCGATGCAGGCTCGCCTGCCGGGTGCCGAGCCGGGCCGGGTCTACGGTGGTCGAACAGCAGAAGAGCACCACTGAACAGCAGCACCTGCGGGTCACATCACGATGTGGACACGATCGGACCTCCGGTTCGGCCGTAACGCAACGCGAAGCCCCGCAACCGCGTCACACTCTGCAGGTCCAGTCGTTGAACCAGTGTCGGTTTCGAGGCATGGAAGTCGCCACCGAGGGGTAGTGACTTACGTGATTGGATGACGTGTCCGGCACGACACCGCTTCGGGGGAATCTTGGAACCCGTCGCTACGTTGGACCAGACACCGATGAAGAGAAATGAGGCCGAAGTGACCACTGCCGTTGCCCCCGCTGCTCCCGCGCTGAGCGCCGCGGACCGCTGTGACCGATGCGGTGCGCAGGCCTACCTTCGCGTTGAGCTCCAGACTGGTGGCGAGCTTCTCTTCTGCGCTCACCACGCTCGCGAACACGGAGACAAGCTCCGCGAGGTCGCCGTGAACCTCGTGGACGAGACCCACAAGCTCGCCGACAAGCCCAGTAGCGCCCCGCAGGGCGAGCACTGACCCGAACTCCTGACGGCCCCGGACCACTGGTCCGGGGTCGTCGGACATTTCGGGACACTGTGGGAGGGTCTGCCGCATGAGTTTCACGGAAGTGGTCGTGGCACTGGCGATCGCGGTGGGCCTGCTCGGCATCCTGGTCCCGATCCTGCCGGGTGGCCTGCTGATCGTCGGCGCGGTCCTGGTGTGGGCGGCAGATCTCGGTGGCTCGACAGCCTGGGTCATCTTCGCGGTCGTCGCGGCGCTGGTGGTGGTCGGTGCAGTCGTGAAGTACGTCGTGCCCGGTCGTCGCCTCAAGGACATCGGCATCCCGTCCTCCACCCAGTGGACGGGAGTGGCGCTCGGCGTCGTCGGGCTTCTTCGTGCTCCCCGTCGTCGGCCTGTTCGTGGGTTTCGTGCTGGGCGTCTACCTCGCCGAACGCACCCGCCTGGGATCGGCCTCCGCCTGGCCCTCGACGAAGGCCTCGCTCCGCGCGGTCGGCCTGAGCATCCTGATCGAGCTCCTCTTCGGCGTGCTTGCTGCCACGGCGTGGGGCGTCGGCGTGGCGGTCACCTGAACGTGACGATCCTGCTCTCGTTGCTGGCCGCGGCGTCCGTACGGCCTCGCCGACTTCGTCGGCGGCGTCACCTCCAAGCGCACCAGCCCGTGGGCGGTTGCCCTCGTCGCCCAGCTCGGCGGGGCCACGTTGGTGTTTGTGCTCAGCCTGGTGACCGACGGCTCACCCACGAGCACCGACCTGTGGTGGTGCGTGGCGGGCGGCGTCGGCAACGGGTTCGGTACGGCGTTCCTCTACCGCGGGCTCTCCTCGGGGCGGATGGGGGTGGTCGCCCCCATCTCCGGGGTGGGTGCCGTGCTCGTACCCGTCGCGGTCGGCCTGGCCACCGGCGAGCGGCCACCGCTCCTCGTCTGGGTCGGGGTCCTCGCCGCCCTCCCCGGGATCTGGCTCGTGTCGCGCGCCCCCGCCGCCGAGGAGGTCAGCGGCGCGGTGCCGAGTCGCTCCGGGGTTCTTGACGGGGTGCTGGCGGGTCTTGGCTTCGGCAGCCTGTTCGCCGCCCTCGCGCAGATCCCCGAGGAGGCAGGATTTCTCCCCTTGGCGCTCAACCAGCTCGTGGCTGCCGTGGTGATCATCCTGGTGGCGGTCGCGCTGCGACAGGAGTGGGTGCCTCGGGAACGGGTAGCCCTCCTCGGCGTCGTCAGCGGCGGCCTGGGTGCGCTCGCCACGGGCCTGTTCATGGTGGCGACCCAGGGCGGCTCGCTCACCGTCGCAGCGGTCCTCACGTCGCTCTACCCGGCGTTCACGATCCTGCTGGCCGCGACCGTGCTGCGGGAGCACGTGCACCGCACCCAGGCCGCGGGCCTGCTGCTGTGCGGCGTCGCGATCGCGCTGGTCGCCGCGGGCTGACTCAGTCGCTGCCCAGCCATGAGGTCCAGTGACGGGGACCTTCCAGCCAGTCGACGACCGGGTGCGATCCGTCGTAGAAGTCGGTCATCTTGGCCCCGACCCTCATCGTCTCTCGGGGACCCCAGGCACGTCCGCCCAGCGGTGAAGACCAGTCGGTCGCGCGCGAAGTCCAGGTCGTAGATCGTGCGCGCACGACATCGGCTCCCCCACGACCTTCCACTTCTTCACGCGCACCAACTGGTAGTCGGTGCCGTACTGGAGGCCGCTACCGAGCCGGAACTCCGGCCCCTTTCGCGCCTTGCGGGTGTCGATGAAGATCGCGATGCTCGACGAGCCGGCCTCCGACTTCTTGCGCAGGTCCGTGAAGCCCATCCGCACCCTCAGACGGCCGCGCCGTCGGTGACGCGCACCTTGCGAATGTCTTGGAGGGACGCGGTGGCGTCGGCGCCACGTGACGGTCGTCGACTCGGCGTGTGCGGGCCTGCGTCGCCAGCAGTCTGCCGCCAGCCGACTGCACCAGCCTTCGGGGACCCCGCCACGGCGACGGCCGCGAGTTGCGTCGTCGGACGTAGTTGCCCAGCGCGTACGGTGACAGTGTGCGTCCACGGGGAGCGGTACGACGGGCGGCCGGCAGCCGCGTCCTCGTCGCGACGCTCGGTGGCCTGCTCGAGCGAGAGCTCCCCGCCGGAGGCGAACCCGGGCCCCCCGCGGTCCTCCCCCAGCGCGACGCCGACACCCTCGCCCAGCGACGGGCCGACGGACCCGGTCACCACCGAGCCACTGGTCCTCGTCGCGCACCACAGCCGGGGCGAGATCCGGATCCCGGTGGACGTGGTCGAGCGGGTGGAGGCGGGGCGGGTCGATCGCTGGACCGCGCTCGATGGCACCGACGACCGGCTCCGCGTGGTCGACACGATCGACAGGGTCACGCGAGACAGGGATGCGGTGGCCGTCGTACCGGCGTCGGAGGTCCAGCCTTGGGTTCGGGCGGCCGTGGTGGGGGCGTCGACCCGCTGCGCCGGCCGACGGCGTACCCGATCCAGATCGACGGCCCCGAGCCCGGACGCGCGACCACGCTGACCGTCGTCGGCGACATCATGCTGGGCCGCGGCGTCGCCGCCTCGGCCGCGCCGGCCGGACCGGCTGACACTGCTGCAGCCGATGCGTCCCCTCCTGTCGCGCGCCGACCTCACCGTCGGCAACCTGGAGAACGCACTGTCCCGCAACGGCGAGCCCCAGCAACCGAACGACGACTCGTTCGCCGCGCAGGCCTCGGTGCTGCCCGCGCTGGCCCGGCTCGGCGTCGACGGGTTGTCACTGGCCAACAACCACACGGGCGACTACGGGACGACCGCGCTCCTGGAGACCGTCGAGGCAGTCCGCGGTTCGGGGATCGCGGGGTTCGGCGCCGGACCCGACCTCGAGGCGGCCACGAGACCCGCGGTGCTCGAGGCCAACGGCCTCTCGTTCGGGTTCGTCGGGTTCAACTCGATCGGTGAGACCCCGCAGGCGACGCCAGGGACGTCCGGAGCGCTGTCGCTCCGGATGCCGCCGCGGACCGGGCCCCTCAACCGCGCCGACCTGCGCCACGTGCTCGGGACCGTGCGCCGGCTCGACCGTCGGGTCGACGTGGTCGTCGTGCTCCCCCACTGGGGTGACCAGTACACGCACCTCCGCGAGCCGATCCAGTCGTACGTCGCCCGTCGGCTCGCCGCGGCCGGGGCCGACCTGGTCGCGGGCGGGCACCCGCACTGGGTGCAAGGGCTGGAACGCGCCGGCGACACGGTGGTGGCGCACTCGCTGGGCAACTTCATCTTCGACATGGACTTCAACGCGCAGGCCATGGAGGGCGTTGGGCTGACCGCCACCTTCTGGGGCAGCCGGATGATGGGCGTGGAGCTGACGCCCTACCGGATGGACGCGACGTTCGCTCCCGCGCCCGGCCGAGGGCGATCTGGCCGCAGACATCCTCGACGACGTCTGGACGCACAGCTTCGGACCGTTCCGGTCACCGTGACCGCGGGCCGGCCAGCCAGGCCAGGACCAGGCGTCCCACCCGCGCGAGCTGCTCCGCGTTGACGACCGAGGGCACGTCCGCGGCGGAGTGGTAGCCGGCGTACGGCGTGCTGCCGACGCGCAGCCCGGGCAGCCCGGCGCGCACGAACGACCAGTGGTCGCTCGACCTCTGGCCGGTCTCCGGGGCGACGGGCACATCGGCCCGCCGGGCCGCCCGCACCAGCGCCGAGGGCTGCCCGTCGACGGCTCCGACCGGAACCACGGTGCCGACCCCGACCCGGTCGAGCGACAGCATGCCGCGAACCGCGCGCTGCGCCCGCAGGCGACAGGGAGGCGACGTAGGCCCGCGAGCCGTAGTGGTGGTCGTCGTCGGTGTCCCCGCGCGGCTCCTCGGCGCCGAAGGCCACGAAGACCACCGGCAGGCGACTGACGACGGAGCGCCGCCGCCTCGGCGGCCGCGAGCATCACGCCGACTCCGGATGCGTTGTCCTCGGCCCCCGGCGCCTGCGGCACGGTGTCGAGGTGTGCCCCCACCACCAGGTGCGGCTCCTCGCCCGTGAATCCGGGTGGCCAGGCGATCACGTTGACCGAGCGCCCGGCCGGCACGGGCACGCCCCACGACGTGCCGGCGGGTACGTCGACGGGTTGCCGCTGCACCGAGTAGCCGAGCCGGTCGAATCGCTGGGCCACCCACCGGCTTGCCCGCTGGAAAGCCGGGCTCGTGGCCTCGCGAGCACCGATGGTGCCCGCCAGGTGTCGGACGGTGCGCACCGCAGCGGCAACCTCGAAGTCGCCAGGAGCCAGCACCGGGGTGGGCTCGACCGTGGGGGTGGCCTCACCCTCGACAACCTCTCCCAGGTCCGTCAGAGAGGTGCGGGGCGCGATCCGCAGGGCCTCGATCGCCCGGTCGAGAAGGCCGGGGTCGGCCTCGGTGACCAGACTGTTCACGAAGAGCAACGTGCCGTCGCGCACCAACGCGACGCCGCCGAACTCCTCCATCCGGGTCACCATGACGCCGTCGGTGACCCGACAGGTGTCTCCCGCGAGTCGCCACTCGACCAGCGCGGCACACAGCGGACGCCCTGGGGCGGGTTGCTGCACCAGGGTGAAGCCGGCGAGCTCGGATCCGGCGTACGCCGTGGCGACGTGGTCGTCGTACGTCGTCGTCTCGACCGGATCGGCTCCGTCGAGGTCGGGATCGAACAGCGCGTAGCCACCATCCTGCGCAGGCCCACCGGTGGATGGGCCGTCGCTCGGTGGATCCGCGGACGTCGTGCAGGCCACCGCGGCCAGCCCCACCAGGAGCAGGGCGGCCGCCGTCCGCATCGTGCGGCGCTCAGTCCAGGTAGTCGCGCAGGACCTGCGAGCGCGACGGGTGCCGCAGCTTCGACATGGTCTTGGACTCGATCTGACGGATCCGCTCTCGGGTCACGCCGTAGACCTTGCCGATCTCGTCGAGGGTCTTGGGCTGGCCGTCAGTGAGACCGAAGCGCATCGAGACCACGCCCGCCTCACGCTCCGAGAGTGTGTCGAGGACCGCGTGGAGCTGCTCCTGGAGCAGGGTGAACGACACGGCGTCGGCCGGGACGATCGCCTCCGAGTCCTCGATCAGGTCGCCGAACTCGGAGTCGCCGTCCTCACCCAGCGGGGTGTGCAGCGAGATCGGCTCGCGGCCGTACTTCTGGACCTCGATGACCTTCTCGGGGGTCATGTCGAGCTCCTTGGCGAGCTCCTCCGGGGTGGGCTCGCGGCCCAGGTCCTGGAGCATCTGGCGCTGCACACGGGCCAGCTTGTTGATCACCTCGACCATGTGGACCGGGATCCGGATGGTGCGGGCCTGGTCGGCCATCGCCCGGGTGATCGCCTGCCGGATCCACCACGTGGCGTAGGTCGAGAACTTGTAGCCCTTGGTGTAGTCGAACTTCTCGACCGCACGGATCAGACCGAGGTTGCCCTCCTGGATCA
The DNA here is from genome assembly GCA_963834235.1 of uncultured Actinomycetota bacterium. Taxonomy (GTDB): domain Bacteria; phylum Actinomycetota; class Actinomycetes; order Propionibacteriales; family Nocardioidaceae; genus Nocardioides. The sequence continues at coordinate 893,791 of CAWIAS010000003.1, read as the reverse complement.
GGTCCAGGAAGAGCATGCCGCGACCGGTGTAGCGCTTGGCCAGCGAGACGACCAGCCGGAGGTTTGCCTCCAGCAGGTGGTTCTTGGCGCGACGTCCGTCCTCGGAGATCCACTGGAGCTCCTCGAGCAGCTTGGCCGAGACCTTCCCGCCCTTGCCGAGCTTCTCCTCGGAGAAGAGGCCGGCCTCGATGCGCTTGGCCAGCTCGACCTCCATCTCGGCGTTGAGCAGTGGGACCTTGCCGATCTGCTTGAGGTAGTCCTTGACCGGGTCTGCGGTGGCGCCCGCGACCATGACCTGCTGCTCGGGCTCACCTGCGTCGTCGGCGTCCGAGACGACGAACGTGGCGGACTTCTCGTCCTCCTCGATCGTCGGGTCGGTCTTGACGTCCTTCTCGAACTGGGCGTCGGGCACGTCCGGCAGGAGCTTCTTGCCGTCCGGGCCGACGGAGACCACGACGACCTCGACCTCTGCGTCGGCGCCCTTCTTGGTGGCAGCCTTCTTGGCCGGCGCCTTCTTGGCAGCAGCGGCCTTCTTGGCGGGCGCTGACTCGGCGGCAGCCTTTTTCGCGGGCGCCTTCTTGGCAGCAGCGGCCTTCTTGGCGGGCGCGGCCTCGGTGGCCTTGGCTGCCGGAGCCTTCGTGGCGGGTGCCTTCTTCGCGGCCGCCTTCTTGGCGGGCGCCTTCGTCGCCGTGCTCGCCGTCGTCGTCTTGCGCGCGGTCTTGGCCGCAACCGCTCGCGACGAGGCAGGAGGCAGGTCGACGGAGATGCCGAGCCCGCTCAGGTGCGCGAGCAGGCCCTTGAGGTGGCGCGGCTCGATCGACGCGTCCTCGCTGGCCCGGCGCACAGCATCGGGGGTGACCGTGCCAGTGGGGGTGCCTTCGGTGATGAGGGCGGCGACGGCTTGGTGCTTGAGCACGTCGGCAGGAACAGACTTACGTGCGTTCGAGGACACGAACACCTCTCGTCAGGAGCTTCGGGGCGCGGCGAGCCCAGTGAAAGTCAAGAGCCGCTGTCGTCATTGTGCCACGGGGACACGCACGCCCTTGCACTCACCCCGACTTCGCTGCGGCCTTCTTCTCCTTCTTGTAGTCACGCACCTTCTGGAGGGAGGCGGGGTCGACGACGTCGGCCACCGACCGGTAGCCCTCGGCGGCGTAGTCGCCGACCACGGCTTCCCAACCATCGGGGCGTACGTCGAGCTGCTTGGCCAGCAGGGCGACGAAGATCTGGGCCTTCTGCTTGCCGAAGCCGGGCAGCTCCATCACCCGCTTCAACAAGTCCTTGCCGGACGCGGCCCCGGTCCACAACCGGGTCGTGTCGCCGTCGTACTTCTCGATGACCATCGCGGCGAGGGCCTGCATCCGGGTCGCCATCGAGCCCGGGAAGCGGTGGACCGCCGGCGTCGTCGAGCAGAGCGCCGCGAACTCCTCCGGGTCGGCCTCGGCGATGCGCACCGGGTCGAGTGTCCCGAACCGGTCCAGCAGCTTGGCCGGCCCGCGGAAGGCATGCTCCATCGGGTACTGCTGGTCGAGCATCATCCCGACCAACAGGGCGAACGGGTCGTCGGTCAGGACCTGGTCGGCGGTGTCGTCGCCGGTGATGTGGATCGCCATGAGGCCATCCTGCCGCACCAGTGGGGCCCCACCTCAGCCCTGCGGGCGATCAGCGCGGGCCAGCGAGTACTCGACGAGGACCGGATAGGGCGGGAAGGAGCTCCGCGACTTCCCGGACTCCGCCCGGTGGCTTGCCACCCGAGCTTCTCGTAGAAGCGTCGGGCGCGCGGGTTCTCGGCGAAGACCCGCAACCGCAGCGGGTCGGCCTCGGCCGGATACGTCGTCAGCAGCTGGTCATGGAGCCAGTCGGCCAGGCCACTCCCCCAGGTCTCCAGTGCGGTACCGAAGTGCAGGAGCTCGACGCCTCGCCGGGCCGCGAAGCCCACCACCCCGCCGTCGGCGTCGGTGGCAAGGTACGCCGCGATGGCGGGGTCCTCGATCTCCCGGCGCCACCGGTCCCGGAGCTCGTGCCGAGGGAAGGGGTGGGTCTCCTGGGGGAAGACGTGGGACAGAGCCGCCACGGAACCGCGCTCCTGCAGTGGGATCAGTTCCGTGAGATCGCTCGGCGCTGCATCGGCCGGAACGACCACGCCGGGATCAAGGCAGGGGGTGACCCGTCACTCGTCGGCCTTCACGGCAAGCACCGGGCACTTGGCGTCGAGGAGGATCCGCTGGGCGTTGCTGCCGAGGATCAGCTTGCCGACCGGCGAGCGTCGGCGCAGCCCGATCACGATCAGCTCGGCGGACGCGGTCTCCGCGATGCTGATCAGGTCCTCAGCGGGCTCGAACCCACGGACCAGCTGACGCAGGTCGAAGCTCAGACCGGAGCCCTCGAGCTTGGCCCTGACCTCCTCCATGTGGGCCTCGGCCTTCGCCGCGGCCGGCTTGTCGAACTCCTGCCCGCCCCGGTGCGAGTTGACCACGACGAGCTTCGCTCCCCGCAGCTTCGCCTCGTCGATCCCGCGGGCAAGCGCGGCCTCGCCCTCGGGCTTGGGCACATAACCCACCACGACGGTCCCCATTGACGCCTCCTCGCAAAGTCGGAACAGACCGGACGGCCTCCCGGCACGCTATCGAATCCCGGGGTCCAGCGGGAGCCTGTGGACAACTGGTGGCATGACGCGCACCGACGGGGAAGGCTCCCGGCATGCCCGAACTCGGCCCTTCGCTGCCCTCCGCCACGGAGGCGATGCTGCGGCAGGCGGTCCTCCAGCTGCGCTCGGTCGAGCGGCGCCGGGTGTTCACCCCGACCCTCCACCTGGGGTGGCCGGGAGGGCCGCAGACGTCGTACGCCGAGGACAAGGGTGAGGTCGCTCGACCACGCGCTCCGCGCCGACCTGGTCGCCGCCATGCTGCGCCGGGTCGGCCGGCCGGGCCCGGAGCCGCTCGTCTGGGTGACCCGGACCGGCGCGCAGACGCTTCACGACGCGGACGCCGCCTGGCTGGCGGCGGCGAGCACAGGCCTTCGGCGAGGCCGGCCTGTCGCTCACGATGGTGGTGGTCACCCGTCAGGGCTGGTGGGATCCTCGCTCGGGCGCGGCGCGGGTGTGGAAGAGGCTGCGGGTCCGCTAGGACCCGGGCTCACTCCCAGGTGTGGACGGGCTCGTTGCTGTGCATCCCCTGGCGGTACTCGAGCAGCGTCGCCCGCAGGGCGTCGTACCGGTCGAGGTCGGCGCGGTCGTGCATCCGCTTCACGAACCACTCCGCGCCGTTGGTGCCCGAGCAGACAGCGCTGCTCGATGATGCCGAGCAGCCGGTCGCGCTCCTCGGCGGGGACGCCCCACGCCTCGAGGCCCGTCATGGGCCATGGGCAGCAGTCGCCGCAGGACGAGCTCGGTCACCCGGACCTGGCCGATGCCGGGCCAGTAGACCTGCGCGTCGATGCCGTGCTCGGCGGCGACGTGGAAGTTCTCCTCGGCGGCGCTGAACGACATCTGCGACCACAACGGCCGCTCGCTCTCGGCGAGCGCCCGGCTCAGCCCGAAGTAGAACGCAGCATTGGCGACCAGGTCGGCCACCGTCGGCCCCGCGGCGAGCACCCGGTTCTCGACCCGAAGGTGCGGTACGCCGTCGGCGATGTCGTAGACCGGACGGTTCCAGCGGTAGATCGTGCCGTTGTGGAGCCGGAGCTCGGAGAGCTCGGGTGTGCCGCCGGCCTCGAGGACCTCGAGCGGGTCCTGCTCGTCGGTGATCGGCAGCAGCGCCGGGAAGTAGCGGACGTTCTCCTCGAACAGGTCGAAGACCGAGGTGATCCACCGCTCGCCGAACCAGACGCGCGGGCGGACGCCCTGGGCCTTCAGCTCCTCGCTGCGGGTGTCGGTGGCCTGCTCGAAGAGCGGGATCCGGGTCTCGCGCCACAGCTCCTTGCCGAGGAGGTACGGCGAGTTCGCGCCCACGGCCAGCTGGATGCCGGCGATGACCTGGGAGGCGTTCCAGTAGGCCGCGAACTGGTCGGGCGAGGTCTGGACGTGGAACTGGGTGCTCGTGCAGGCGGCCTCCGGCACGATCGAGTCGGCCGTGGTGACCAGCCGCTCCGGGCCGGCGATGGAGATGGAGATGTCCTCGCCGCGCGCAGACATGATCTGCTCGCTGAGCAGGCGGTAGCGCGGGTTGGCGCTCAGGCTGTCGAGGGCGAGGTGGCCCTCGGCCAGGGTCGGCAGGATGCCGATCATCACCATGTGGGCGCCGACCTCGGCCGACTTCTGCTCGGCGTTGTTGAGGCTGGTGCGCAGGGTCTCCTCGAACGTGGAGAGGCCACCCTCGCGCAGCTTGGCCGGCGGCACGTTGATCTCGATGTTGAACTGGCCCAGCTCGGTGACGAAGTCGGGGTCGGCGATCTTCTCCAGTGCCTCGGCGTTCTTCAGGGCCGGGTCGCCGTGGTCGTCGACGAGGTTGAGCTCGACCTCGAGACCGGTCATCGGGTCGTCGGTGTCGAAGCGCTCCTCGCGCAGCATCCGGGCGAAGACGTCGAGGCAGCGTCGCACCTTCTCGCGGTGCCGCGTCCGGTCGGCGCGGGAGAACTCCTGTGCATCTACCTCTTCACCCATGGCCTGACCCTAGGCACGGATCGGGGGGATGGCGAGAGCTGTGTCCGCGCAGCGGCCGTCAGGCGGGATCGGGCGCGGCCCACACCTGCTCCCAGTCGGTGGGTGGAGCCGCGCCGGTCAGCAGGTCGGCCGACGAGCCCCGCCAGGGAGTGTCCGGGGTCCAGGGCGACCGCCCGGTCGACCGCGCACCAGGCCAGGGCGCCGTGGCCGGTCAGCCACGCCACCAGGCCGAGGATGGCCGCCGCGTCCGGCGACGTGGTCGTCGGGTGCCCGGCGCAGCAGGTCGGTCCAGAGCGCGACATGACCGGCGGCGTCGGCGCGGGACAGGCCGACCCAGGCGGCGTCCCGGGCAGCCCGCTTCGGAGCTCGACCGCCGCCAGGAGCCGGGCCGCCTCCGCGTCGGACGGGCACCGTGCCCGCGGCAGCGTGGCGCCGCCAGGGTCGTCGCACACCCAGGCCGGATCGTCCGAGTCCCGCTGGTCGGCGGTCCGGGGATCGGGCGACACGGGCGGCTCGGCACCGGGTCGGTCTGGATCGAGGCGGCCAGCTCGGCGCGGGATCCGTGGGTCACGCGGCCGTCGAGCACCGCCTGGGCGGCGAACGGCGTGGGCGGACACGTCGTAGGGCACCCCGGCGGCCCCGGAGCGCCGCTGCGCGCAGCATCGGGAACCAGCGGCCGACCGTCGGCGTGGAGCACGTCGATGACCTCGATCCCGGCGGCCCGGAAGTCGCCCACCAGGCGCGAGCAGACGCGTTCGGCCGGGTGGGCGTCCTCGCTGTAGAGGACGAAGACCACCCGGCGGACACCGTGACGCTCCGCGGGCTCGCGCAGCGAGGTCGACGACCTCGGCCGTCGACTCCCCCGGCGGCGGCAGGTCGACCCGGGCGTGGAAGGCGCGGTCGGCGCCGAAGGTGAGCATGACGATCGAGTCGGTCGGCACGAAGCCGAGCACGACCGGGACCATGGCGAGGAGGTCCTCGGGGCTGCGGGCGGTGAGGGTGGTGGTCATGCCCGGACGCTGCCCGCCCTCTCCCCTCACCGCCGAGCCCGAGACGGATCCTGTGGACTGCGGGAGAGGTGCGACCTGTGGTGACACTGGCCGTGCGGTGTCGCAAGCCGACCCGGGACCGCTGCCGTGGCTGCGCGCAGGCGCCCGGCCGAGTCCGACACCGACTCGGCGCGGGATCACCGGTCGTTCGGCTTGATCCTCAGCAGGGACCAGTTAGGGCGCCGAGGACTGCAGGCTTGCTGGGACTCACGAGGGTCAGCCCGACGTACTCGTCGTTCTCGCGCAAGCGATCGTCCTTGATCCTCACGGTGAAGGTCCGTCGGGTGACTCCCCGGGGGAAGCGCAGCGTCCCCGAGGCGGCCACGAAGTCCTGACCGGCCCGGGCGGTGTCGTCGCGTGGGCTGTCGTCGCGGGTCCGGTAGCGCACCGTCACGGCGCGGTTGAGGCGGCCGTAGCGAGTGACCCGGACCTTCACCCGACCCGCGCCTCGCCCACCGCCGGCTGGTAGATCCGGTTGAAGGCGGCTCGCCCACCGCCGGCTGGTAGATCCTGGTGAAGGCAAACATCGGCCGGGTGGTCTCGCGCAGGACCCAGGACGTGGCGCGCTCGCGGCCGCTGGTGCCCTTGTGCACGCTTCCGACGACCACGTCGCCGGAGACGTCACGGACGTGGGTGACGTGCCAGTTGCTGGGGTCGAACATCAGCGGCTTCTCCGCGCCCAGGTCGTAGACGAAGCCGTGCAAGGTGCTCCAATCGCCACGGCGGTCGTCCCAGTCGCCGATGACGAGGTCGCCGTCGACCGCGGTCGCACTCACCCAGGGGGTGGCGGCGCCCCCCACGGTGCCGAGATCGCGCATCTCGGGCTCGGCCGCGGCGATGTCGACGGAGAACGGGTGCATCTCGCCGCTGGGGGTGTGGGAGAAGCCCACGACGGTCGTGCCGTCCATGGCCTGGGCCCAGGTGTCGCCGTCGCCGCCCAGGGTGCCGAGGTCCTGCATGGCCGGTTCGTCGGCGTCGAGGTCGTAGGCGAAGGCGCGCGCGACACCCGTGGCGGTGTCTGAGGTACCGGTGACGACGCGGCCGTCGACGCCCACGGGGAGGCTCCGCGCACCGCCGAGGGTGCCGAGGTCGCGCGGCCAGGGCAATCCGGGCTCCGCGCGGCGAGATCGTAGGCGAACGCGTGGTAGTCGCCGGGCTCGCCGATGTCCGAGACTCCGACCACGACGCTGCCGTCGCTCGCCAAGGCCCTGGTCGAGCGCCCGTCCAGGGTTCCCAGGTCGACCATCGCGGGCTCGTCCGCCGCGAGGTCGTAGACGAACGCATGCTCCTGACCGGTCGCCGTCTCCGAGTACCCCGTGATGAGCGTCCCGTGCACGTCATTGGCCCGGGCATAGTCGCCACCGAGGGTGCCGAGGTCGATCATCTCGGGCTCGTCGGCCGCGAGGTCGTAGACGAACGCGCGGAAGTCGTTCTCGTCGGTGGACGAGTTCCACTCACCCACGACGAAGGTGCCGGACACCCCCGTGGCCTCGCTGGAACCCCCGAGGCTGCCGAGGTCGATCATCTCGGGTCGGTCCGCCGCGAGGTCGTAGGCGAACGCGTGCTCGCCGCCGCCCTCTGAGCTTGGACCAACCCACGACGATGCTGCCGTCGATGGCCGAGGCGCCGCTTCGTTGGCCACCGAGCGTGCCCAGATCGATGCGTGTCGAGGCGAGGTTCCGCTCGGTCGCGGCACCTGCCTGCGCCGCGCTGGCTGAGACGGTGGACCCGAGGTCCGGCGTGGTGAGCACCGGTACGACGACGGCGCGGCGGCCGTGACCGTCAGCGTCGTGCTGGCGAGTCGCGATGGACCATGGCGAGACGGGCTGTGGTGGTAATTCGCATCGAAACTCCCGTGACTGGTGCGTGCATCGGCTGTGTACCAAGTCCGATGCCGCGCGCGGGAGAAAGTTCTCGCCGACCGGGTCCGCCGTCGCGACACCCACCTCGACGGGGCGTGCCCAGAGGCCGGCACCGGGGTACGTTGCGCGCATGCGTCCGGTCGCGTCGGTGCTCCACCTCGACCTCGACGCCTTCTTCGCCTCGGTCGAGCAGCGGGACAAGCCGTCCCTGCGCGGCAAGCCGGTCGTCGTCGGCGGGGTCGGCGGTCGCGGCGTGGTGGCGACGGCGTCGTACGAAGCCCGCAAGTACGGCGTCCGGTCGGCGATGTCGACCCGCGAGGCGCGCTCCCGCTGCCCGCACGCCGCTTTCCTCACCGGCCGGTTCCACGCCTACCGCGACGCCAGCCAGGCCGTGATGACCCTCCTCGCGGAGGTCTCGCCGCTCGTCGAGCCGCTGTCCCTCGACGAGGCCTTCGTCGACCTCGCGCGCTCCGACCTGCCCGACCACGAGGTCGCCACCGTCAGCGCGTTCGCCGACGAGCTGCGGCGACGGGTGACGGAGGTGACCGGCGGGCTGACCGCGTCGGTCGGCATCGGCAGCTCGAAGTTCATCGCCAAGGTGGCCAGCGAGCTCGAGAAGCCGGACGGCCTGACCGTGGTCGCACCCGGCACCGAGCGCGACCTGCTGCGGCCGATGCACGTCACGCGTGATCCCCGGCGTCGGTCCGGCAACGGCGGAGCGGCTGCGCCGGGCCGGGATCCAGACTGTGGCCGACCTCGAACGGGTCTCCCTCGACGAGCTGGTCCGGCTGCTCGGCAAGGCGCACGGTGCCGGCCTCTACGCGCTGGCCCGCGCCGACGACGACCGGCCGGTGGTCTCCGAGCGGGAGACCAAGTCGGTCAGCGTCGAGGGCACCTACGACACCGACCTCACCGACCGGAAGCTGATGGAGGGCCTGCTCACCCGGCAGGCGAGCGGCGTCGCCGAGCGGCTCCGCAAGGCGGGCCTGTCGGGGCGCACGGTCACGATCAAGGTGCGGCTGCACGACTTCACGACCCTCAACCGCTCCTCGACGCTGCCGTCCCCCACCGACAACGCCACGACCATCGGCCGGACTCGCCCGCGGCCTGCTGACCGAGCTCGACACGTCCGGCGGGGTCCGCCTCCTCGGGGTCGGTGTCTCCGGGCTGGCCGACTGGATCCAGGAGGACCTCTTCGGCGAGGACGAGCCGGAGCCCGAGGAGACCCCGGAGCGACCGTCGGCGCTGCCCGAGCGGCACCGCCAGACGTGGGCTCCCGGCATGGACGTCGTCCACACCGAGATGGGGTCGGGGCTGGGTCTGGGGGTCGGGCCGCGGCGTGGTGACGGTGCGGTTCGAGACCGCCGAGACCCCGGCCGGGCCGGTGCGGTCCTATCGCCGATCGACGACCCTGCGCTCAGCGCCTGGCGGCCGGACCCCGAGGAGCCGGAGCGAACCTGACCTCGTCGCCGGGCCGGAGCTGCGCGCACTGCCAGAGGTCCTCGGCCAGCACGACGCCGACGACCGGGTAGCCGCCGGTCGGCGGGTGGTCGGCGAGGAAGACCACCGGCTGTCCGCTCGGCGGCACCTGGACGGCGCCCAGCACCATGCCCTCGCTGGGCAGCTCGTCGTGGAGCCGTCGGTCGAGCGCTGTCACCACGCACCCGCAGCCCGATCCGGTTGGAGTCGGGCTCCACGACGTACGGCGCAGCGCAGAGCCGCTCGAGCGTGCCGTCGGCGAACCAGTCCAGCCCGGGGCCGGGCGCGACCCGCAGCGGTCCGGCGACCGCGCGGCCGCGGGGTGTCGTGCGGCTGCGGCTCGCCGGCGCGGGACCCACCGGGCAGCCGGGTGCCGTCGACCACCCGGGGCGGGCCCGACCCACGCCAGGGTGTCGGTCGACCGCGAGCCGAGCACCGGGTCGACGTCGATGCCGCCCGGCGACGGCGACGTAGGAGCGGACGCCGTCGACGGCGGCGCCCAGGCCAGCACCGCGCCCGTCGGGCACCCAGACCGGCTCGGCGTGGGCGACCGGCCGGCCGTCGACGCGCACCGGGCACCGGGCACCGGTGACGGCCAGCCAGTGACCGGCGTCGACCCGGGCCTCGAACCCGCCGAGCGTCACCTCCAGCACCGCGGCGTCCGGCGGGTTGCCGACCAGCCGGTTGGCCAGCGTCGGCCGCCCCGGCGTCGAGCGCAGCCGCCCGGGGTACGCCGAGGTGGGCGAGCCCGGCCCGGCCCCGGTCCTGGACGGTGGTGAGGGCCCCGGCGGCGACGACGGTGATCATCGCGCGCACGAACCGGACGCGGGTGCCCGGGCGGGAGCAGCGCGGGCTCGGGCGCGGTCGGCGTCCCAGAGCACGACGTCGGTGTGGCCCAGGATCCGCCAGCCGCCGGGCGACTCGGTCGGGTAGACGCCGCACCAGGAGCCGGCCAGGGCGACGGAGCCGGCCGGCACCCGGGCGCGCGGCGAGTCGAGGCGCGGCACGGCCCGCTCGTCCGGCAGACCGGCCAGGTAGGCGAAGCCGGGCGCGAACCCGCAGAAGGACGAGACGAACTCGGTCCTCCCGTGCGCGGCGCGACCACGTCGTCCTCGGACATCGCCCCAGCGCTCGGCGACGAACGCCAGGTCCGCGCCGTCGTACCGGACCGGGATCTCGACGAGGTCGCCGATCGCCGGATCGGCTGGTCCGCGGTCTGCCACCCGGTCACCGCGGCGCGCGCGGCCGCGTCGACGTCGCTCACCCCGTCGAGGAGCACGGTCCGCGCTGCCGGGACGACCTCGGTCACGACCGATCCGCTGCGCGCGCGACCCAGGCGGCCAGCGACCGGGCCGCGGCGGCGTCGTCGACCTCGACGAGCAGCGCTCGTGGCCCGACGGGAAGGAAGTGCACGGCGCCAGTCTTCCCCATCGAAAGCTAGTCTTGCCCAGGAAAGGGTGAGGGGTTCGGCGATGGTATGAGCATCACCGAACCCCTCGGCTTTGACCGGTGACGTGACGCCCGGTCCACCGCACCGAACTCTCCGACCCCACCGACCCCGTCACCGGGCCGACGCGGCGAGTTGCCTCGCCGTGCAAGGATCTTCGCTTCCGATCCGATCCCCAGCTCTCCGCAAGCGGTGAGCTGGTAGGGAGAGTTCTACGTGGCGTCGGATCACGTCGCGCAAGGCTTTCCGGCGAACATTCTTCTGGTCCCACAGGCTCCTCCACAGAATGTGGCCAGCGCCTCCACAGATTCGCGGAGGATCTCCACAGGTTCCGCGGGGCCCTGTGGAGATTCACCGGGCTGCGACCTGCCAGCCGGCCAGCCTCCAGGCAGCCCGTACGGCGACCGCGTGCGCGGGCACCGCACCCGGGGTGTCGCCGTGCACGCACAGGGAGTCCACCGACGCCGGCCAGCTCCGACGGCGCGGTCCACGATCTCGTCGGCGTCCGGTGAGCACCGCGCCGGGCTGGTCCCGCGGCAGCAGGCCCCCGGCCGGCGGTGTAGCCGCGGTCCGGGAAGCCCTCAGCAGCACCGCGCCGACCCGCGGGCGTGGCCAGCGACGAGCAGCCAGGAGCCCGGCATCCCCAGCACCGGCAGCCGTCCCGGAGCCGGCCAGCACGGCCGCGCGCCTGCTCCTGGTCCCGGGCCGACGCGGTGGTAGAGCGCACCGTGCGGCTTGAGGTAGCGCACCGACGTGCCCTCGGCCACCGCGATCGCCGAGAGCGATCCCGACCTGGTCGGCGACCTGCTCGCCGCAGCACGCGCGGCGGTCACGTCGAGGTCGCGGCGGCCGAAGTGCTCCCGGTCGTCGTAGGAGACCTGGGCCCCCACGACGCACCCCGCCGGCGGGCGGCCTCGGCGCACACCGTGCGCATGATCGCGGCGGTGCCCGCGTGGTAGCCGCAGGCGACGTTGGCACTGGTCACCACCGCCAGCAGGCCGGCGTCGTCGGTGACCTCCTCACCCAGGTCGGCGTTCAGGTCGACCCGGCGCGGGCGTGCGCGGTCAGGGCTGGGGAGGGCGGCCACGGATCGACGGTAGCGCCGCGGCTATCGTCGGCCGCATGGAGTCACCTGTCGCCCCCCCCCACGCCCGGCCGTCCCGTCACGACCACGCACCACGGCCGGACCCGGATCGACGACTACGACTGGCTGCGCGCGAAGGGTGACCCCGACGTGACGGCGTACCTCGAGGCCGAGAACGCATGGACGCAGGCAGCAGACCGCCCACCTGGCCGACCTGCGGCAGGACGATCTTCGACGAGATCAAGGCCCGGACCCAGGAGACCGACCTGTCGGTGCCGACCCGCAACCGTGGCTACTGGTACTACGGTCGCTCCTTCGAGGGCCGCGAGTACGGCGCCATCGTGCCGGGTGCCGGTCCGCTCGACGAGGACGACTGGACTCCCGCCGCAGCCGGCCGAGGAGTGCGGCGCCCGACCAGCCGGCCCTGCCGGGTGAGCAGCTCCTGCTCGACTCCAACGAGCTGGCCGAGGGCCATGAGTTCTTCTCCCTCGGCGGCTCGGCGATCAGTCCCGACGGACGGCTGCTGGCCTACTCGACCGACACCACCGGCGACGAGCGCTACACCGTCCGGATCAAGGACCTCGACACCGGGGACCTGCTGGCCGACGTGATCACCGGGGTGCTCGGCGGCGTCACCTGGACCCGCGACGGCCAGGACGTCTACTACACGACCGTCGACGAGACCTGGCGCGCCGACAAGATCTGGCGACACCGGCTCGGCACGCGCCAGGCCGACGACGAGCTGGTCCACCACGAGACTGGACGGACGGTTCTGGGTCGGCGTCGGACGCAGCCGGCACCGACCGGTTCCTCGTCATCGCGGCCGGCTCGAAGACCACCACCGAGTACCTCTTCCTCGACGCCGAGGACCCCGGACGCCGGCTGGCAGGTGTTCGCCGATCGCCGCGAAGGGTCTGGAGTACGGCATCGAGCACGCCGTCCTGGCCGGCGAGGACGTCTTCCTCGTGCTGCACAACGACACCGGCGCCGACTTCGAGATCGGCGTCGCGCCGGTGCGGCCGACCGGCACCCGCTGACTGGCGACCGCTGGTCCCCCACGACCCCTACGTGCGCCTGGAGGAGGTCGACGCGTTCGCCGGCCACCTCGTCGTGCACCAGCGCAGCGACGGGCCTGACCCAGCTGCGGATCCTCGAGCTCGGCGACGAACGGCGTCACCGACGACTACCTGGTCGAGCTTCGACGAGCCCGTCTACACCGTCGACTCCGGCGGCAACCCGTCCTTCCACCAGCCCGTGGTCCGGCTCGGCTACACCTCGATGGCGATCCCGGCCTCCGTCTACAACTACGACGTCCGGCCCGCGAGCTGACCCTGCTGCGGCGTACGCCCGTCCTCGGCGGCTACGACCCGGCCGACTACGAGGAGCACCGGCTCTGGGCCACCGCCGACGACGGTGAGCGGGTGCCGATCTCGATCGTCGCGAAGCGCGGGCGCCCGCGAAGGGGTCGGCGGCGGCACCGCCCCGATCCCCGTGCTGCTCTACGGGTACGGCGCCTACGAGATGTCGATGGACCCCTACTTCTCCATCGCCCGGCTCTCGCTGCTCGACCGCGGGGCGGCCTTCGCGATCGCCCACGTCCGGGGCGGTGGCGAGATGGGTCGTCGCTGGTACGACGACGGCAAGCTGGCGCCAAGCAGAACAGCTTCGGCGACTTCGTCGCCTGTGCCCGTCACCTCGCCGACACCGGCTGGACGACGCCCGAGCTCACCGTCGCCGAGGGCGCGAGCGCCGGCGGCCTGCTGATGGGGGCGATCGCCAACCAGGCGCCGCAGTCCTTCGGCGGGATCGTGGCCGGTGTCGCCTTCGTCGACAACCTGACCTCGATGCTCGACGCCACGCTGCCGCTCACGGTCACGGAGTACGACGAGTGGGGCAACCCCGAGGACGACGCCGAGGTGTACGACTACATCGCGGCCTACGCGCCGTACGACAACGTCGCCGCTGTCGACTACCCGCCGATCCTGGCGGAGACGTCCCTCAACGACACCCGCGTGCTCTACGTCGAGCCCGCCAAGTGGGTGGCCCGGCTGCGGGCCACCGCGACCGGACGCCGTGACTTCCTGCTCAAGACGGAGATGTCGGCAGGCCACGGAGGCGTCTCGGGCCGCTACAAGTCGTGGCACGACCGCGCCTTCTCCCTCGCCTGGATCCTGGACCGGATGGGTCTCGCGTGACCCCGGATCGTCGAGTAGCGAGCGCAGCGAGCGCGTCGAGACTCTGAGAAGTCCCTGAGATTGTGGCCCGAAGGCAACTCCCGGGGCTTCCCGCCCGTCGTTTCAGGTGAGGGCTCCGAATGACTAGCGGGAATCTCCCGGGGTACGGAGTCGTTGACACGATGTGAGGTCGCCGACGAGCGCACCCCACGACGAAGGAGGGGCGTCTCAATGGCTACTCGCACCGCACCGACCCGTACCCGCGAAATCGAGGGCCGCGACAGCGTCGGGCTCTACCTGGACGAAATCGCCAGGAACCCGCTGCTCGACGCGGCGACCGAGGTCGAGCTGTCCAAGACGATCGAGGCCGGCCTGATGGCCGAGCACCTGCTCGCGACCGGTCGCGTGGGCCGCCGCAAGGGCGGCGCTCCGATGTCAGCCAACCAGGAAGAGCTGGAGTGGCTGGCCGCCGAGGGTCGCAAGGCCGTCGACACGTTCATCACCGCCAACCTGCGGCTGGTGGTCTCCATCGCCCGCAAGTACGGCCGCGCCCAGATGCCGATGCTCGACCTGATCCAGGAGGGCAACACCGGCCTCATCCGTGCCGTCGAGAAGTTCGACTACACCAAGGGCTACAAGTTCTCGACGTACGCCACCTGGTGGGTACGCCAGGCGATCACCCGCGGTATCGCCCAGCAGGCCCGGGTGGTCCGCCTCCCCGTCCACGTGGTGGAGGAGCTCAACCAGGTCGGCGGCGCCCGCCGCACGCTCGAACGCCAGCTCGGCCGCGACCCGGAGCCCCGCGAGATCGCCCTGGAGCTCGGGATGGACCTCGACCGGGTCCTCGACCTGATGGCCTGGGGCCGGGAGCACGTCAGCCTGGACACCCCGATCGATGAGGACGGTGGCACCTCCCTCGGCGACCTGATGGCGCAGGAGACCGCGCCGGGTCCCGACCTCACCGTCCTCGACGTCGAGGCGCGCGAGCGGCTCAACAGCCTGGTCGGTCTGCTCGACGACCGCGCCGCCGACATCATCCGGTCCCGCTACGGGCTGGTCGACGGCCGACAGCACAAGCTGGCCGACATCGGCGTCACGCACGGGATCTCTGCGGAGCGGGTGCGTCAGCTCGAGCGCGAGGCGCTGCAGAAGCTGCGTCGCCTCGGCGATCCCGACCTGGCCGCCTGAGGCTTCAGCCGTACGCCGCAGCGGACAACGCTGCGGCTGCGGCGGCAGCGCGCGCTGCCACGTCCGTCGGCACCGGCAGGCGACTGCTGGTGCGCTGCTGCCACAGCTGCAGCGCGACGACTCGGGCGGCGGCCTCCTCGGCGCGCTCCCGGCTCACCTCGCCGGACTCGATCGCGTTGGTGACGGCGACGTGCGTGGCCCGCGGGTCGGCCGGCATCAGGAGCAGGTCCGCACCCGCGTTCAGTGCGGTGACGGCCGGTTTGTCGAGGCCGGCGACAGCCCCCATGCCCAGCGAGTCGGTCACGGCAACGCCCTCGAACCCGAGCTCGTCGCGCAGCAGGTCGTAGGTCTCCGGCGCGAGGCTCGAAGGGACCCCGGGCGCCAGCGCCTGCACGTCGAGGTGCCCGATCATGACCGCGGGGGCACCGGCCGCGACCCCGGCCTCGAACGGGACCAGGTCGCGGTTGCGCAACGCCTTCATCGAGGATCCGAGCACGGGCAGGGTCTCGTGGCTGTCCGCCGTCACCCCTCCGTGGCCCGGGAAGTGCTTGGTCGTGGACACGATGCCGCCACCGTCGTACCCGGTGACCGCCGCCTCGATCACGGCAGAGGCGACGGCGGGGTCACTCGACGGTGAGCGAGAACCGATGGTGGGGTCGGACGAACCGATCGTCACGTCGGCGACGGGCGCGAAGACCCAGGTGAAGCCGAGGTCGCGGAGCTCGAGACCGGTCGTGTACGCCGCGCGCCGGACCGCCAGCCGACCCGCGCGGCCCTGCGCGCTGACGGCTGCTCCGGCGGTGGCGAAGGACGGGAACGTGGTCGCGACACCACTCAGGTGCGCGACGACCCCTCCTTCCTGGTCGACGCCGATCAGGGCGGGGTAGCTGCGGCCGTCGGCGGCGAAGGCCTTCGACACCGCTGCGGTCGTGGCGCGGACCTGAGCCTCGTCGACGACGTTCTCGCTGGTCACGGAGACACCCGCCAGGTGCAGGTCACGGACCAGCCTGGCCGCCTCGGCGGGATCGGTCCCGTGGTAGCGGCCGACGATGACCTGCCCCGCCAGCTGCTCGCTGCTCCAGCCGGACACCAGCTCCTGGGCCTCGGCGAGCTCTCCCGCGGTGGGTCCCCACGTGAGCGGCTCGTCGGGAGTCGACTCGGCGGCGCCTGACTCGGTGCCGGCCTCGACGCCCGCACCGGGAGTGGTGTCGGACTGCTCCGTCGTACCGGGTGGGGACCCGGAGGTCGAGCAGGCAGCGCCGGTCAGCACCAGGCTCACGAGGAGCGCGGAGAGGCGATACCGGGTCAGGTGCACCCGGGGACGTTACCTCCGGAGCTGCCTCGCGACCTCATCCACCCTGAGCCTGAGGTCGGCCAGGCTTCCCGTGTTGTCGATCACGTGGGTCGCGATCGCCAACCGGTCCTCCCGAGCCGCCTGCGCGGCGATCCGGGACTCCGCCTCCTCGCGGCTCATTCCGCGCAGCGTCATCATCCGCTCCACCTGCACCTCGATCGGCACGTCGACCACGATCACCGCGTCGAACGCCGCCGCCTGGCCGGTCTCCGCCAGCAGGGGGATGTCGTGGACGACCAGGGCGCCCTCCGGCGCTGCGGCCTCGATCTCGGAGCCGCGCGCCCGGACCCGCGGGTGGATGATCCGCTCGAGCGTCTTGCGCTTCTCCGGGTCGGCGAAGACCAGCGCACCCATCGCGGGCCGGTCGAGCTCCCCGTCCTCCGTGAGCACCTCCGGCCCGAAGGCGTCGACGATCTCGGCGAGCCCCGGCGTACCTCTCGCCACGACCTCCCGGGCCAGCAGGTCGGCGTCGATGACCACCGCACCGAGCTCGGCCAGGATCGCCGACACCGTGCTCTTGCCCGAGGCCACACCCCCGGTGAGTCCGACTCGCATGGGGCGACTCTAGGGCCTGGTCCGGAGCGAGCCTCCAGTCCGAACAGGGCCTGTCGCCGGAGACCTGCCCGGACTACGTTTCCTCTCATGTCTCTGGAATGGGAACAGGTGCTCGTCCACTCGACGGATCCGGCGGCCTTGGGGCAGTGGTGGGCCGATGCTCTTGGTTGGGTCGTGGTCCACTCCTCCGCTGACGAGTTCGAGATCCGTCCCGAGCCGGATCGCTTGCCGGGGTTGGACTTCGTCCGGCTGGAGGAGAGCAAGCAGGCCAAGAGCCGGCTGCATCTCGACTTCAGGCCTGATGACCAGGACGCCGAGGTGGCTCGTCTGCTGGCTCACGGCGCTCGACGTGTCGACGTCGGCCAGGGTGCGGCGTCGTGGGTCGTGCTGGCGGACCCCGAAGGCAACGAGTTCTGCATCCTCGGCCAGCAACTTCCCTAGATGGGTGCACCGATGCCGGGCTCGGGCACGTCAGGTGCCCTGTGCATCGCCAGGACGCGACGGTACGTGCTCTCGCAGGAACGCGATTTGGTCCGCAATGACCCGGTCGAAATCGTCGCCGATGTAGATGTCGAAGTGCCCGGCGTCGTAGCGGCGGACCTCTCCCTTGGGTGCTTTGGCAGCGTGCCGCAGGGTGGCCGGGGCCGGGGCAACGGTGTCGCGGTCGCAGACGCAGAACAGCGCGGGCTTCGTGAGGTCCTTGGTACGGCGACCCGGTCTGGCGAGCGGCACGGCGAGCCCGATGCGGGCCGGGACCTTGGACCGGTACTCGGCTTCGCTGAGCCCTGAGGCTTCGAGCAGCTCCAGCACTCCTTCGGAGACATCGTCGGCACTCATCAGCCCGACGTCGCCGGGGCGGGCAGCGACCGGCACCCGCACGGGTTCGCGTCCGGTGGCGGCGGCGAGACGGTCGCGGACCGCTGCGCCGGCCAGGCGAGCAGCCGCACTCGGCGGAATCCTGGCCAGCGACGCGAAGCCGTCAGTAAAGGGGCACTGCGAGATAGAAGCCGCGATCGACGGGTCGTCGGCGGCGGTGACGATGGCGTGTCCACCACCGAACGAGGTGCCCCAGACGACCACAGAGGTCGGGTCAATCTCGGGCAAGGTACGGACGAACGCCACCGCCGACCGCCAGTCTTCGCGCTGTCGGGGGATGCTCAGCAGTTCCCTCGGTTCGCCTCCGCTCTCGCCGAAGTGGCGATAGTCGAAAACCAGACACGCGTACCCCTCGGCCTGGAAGCGCTCGGCGAAGGCAGCGAGACGCATCTCCTTGATGGCTCCCAGCCCGTGGCCCATCACCAGGACAGGTGCGGGGGTCGTCTCGGCCCCCTCGGGCAGGTACAGCCAGGCGTGGCAACGATCCGTACCGGACAGGAAGTACAACTCTCGACGGTCAGTCACGGCAGGCTCCTCTTGATTGACATACAAGAGATGTTGGCAGTGTTCTTGAATGCCTGTCAAGATGAGGTGTGCCACGTAACCGCCACGACCAGACCAAGCAAGCCAAGAGCGACGAAATCCTCGCCGCCGCCAGTTCGCTGTTTGTCACCGAGGGCTACGACGGAGCGTCGATGGGCAAGATCGCCGCCGCCGCCGGACTCACGCCGAACACCCTGTACTGGTACTTCGGCGACAAGGACGAGCTCTTCGTCGCCGTCGCCGACCTGTACCTCGACCTACTCCTCCAGCAGCACGCAACAGTCGCCGAACAACCACTGGCTGAGCAGTTCGTGTGGCTCATCGACAACGTGAGACCTGTGCGTCATCTTGTCGCCACCGTCCACGCCCGCGTGGCACGGTCGGCGCGAATCGCGGAGTGGCACTCCGGCTTCCACAGCCAGCTGGAAGCCCTCTTCGAGGACCAGTTGACCATCGAGATCTCGGGTGCCCGACGGGATGCCGAAGCCGCAGTCATCACCTTCGCCATCGAAGGAGCCATCACCCACGACCTCAGCGCTGACGCGACTGCCGACCTGTGCGACTCCCTGGTGCAGCGACTCGCGGCGCTCTAGCACCCTCCCGCCGTACGTCCGCTCCTCGGCGTGACCGGATGCACCCAGGCGGCAGAACTCGCCCGGACCTCCCGACGCATGCGCCAGGACGCCAGCTCGGCATGCCTGTCGGTTGTGATGTCTCAGGACAGCATGCCTGTCGGCGGGTTCCCCTAGAATCGAACACATGATCGAAGCGACGGCCACTCCGGCAACCGACAGACTGGGCCAGCCCGCGGTCCTGCCGGTCGACGCCGACGTCGTGCGGGCGTGGACGACCCTGCTCAGCTCCGGTGCCCGAGAGCTCGATGATGCAGCACGGATCGACCTCATCCGAGCCCTCGAGGAGCTGACCTGTGCGGCTGCGGCCGCCCAGTCGGCGACCACCGCAGAGTTTGACCGGTCGCAGCGCGCCGAGCAGGCCGCGCGGGGCGTGCCCGCCGCGCGCCAGGGCCGGGGCATCGCCGCCCAGGTCGCACTCGCGAGGCGCGAGTCCCCGCACCGCGGCCAGCAGCACCTCGAACTCTCCAGAATCCTCGACCGCGGTGAGCTGCCGCACGCGCGAGCTGCCTTCACCTCCGGTCGGATCACCGAGTTCAAGGTGACGCTGCTGGCGCGGGAGACCGCCTGCCTCAGCCTGGCCGACCGTCACACCGTCGACGCCGAGCTCGCGGCCAATCCCGACCGGATCGAGTCCATGGGTGACAGAGAGCTGGTGGCCGAGGCCCGCAAGCTGGCCTACCGGCTGGACCCTCAGTCGTTCGTCGAGCGACGTCGTCGGGCCGAGGCCGACCGGCGCGTCACCCTCCGTCCTGCACCGGACGTGATGAGCCAGCTCTCCGCCCTGCTGCCGGTCAAGGACGGCGTGGCGATCTACGCCGTGCTCACGCGCGAGGCCGACCGGCTGCGGGCGGCCGGTGACGAGCGTTCCCGCGGCCAGATCATGGCGGACACCCTTGTCGAGCGAGTGCTGTGCGATCCGTCTCCCCAGCGCGAGGGGCGGCCGGGTCTCATGATCAACCTGGTGGTCTCGGACCAGGTCCTGCTCGGGACGAGCAACGAGCCCGGGCATGTCGACGGGTACGGTCCGGTCCCGGCCGACCTCGTCCGCGACTGGGTGACCGGCAGCGCCGTCGACGAGCGGACCCGGGTCTGGCTCCGCAGGCTCTACGTCATGCCCGAGACGGGCTCCCTGGTCGCCATGGACTCCCGGTCACGCTTCTTCCCTGCCGGTCTGGCCGACCTCATCCGACTGCGCGACCGGACCTGCCGAACCCCGTGGTGCGACGCGCCGATCCGGCACTCCGACCACGTCGAGTCCGTGAGTGGCGGTGGCGCCACGTCGGGCGTCAACGGCGACGGGCTCTGCGTGGCCTGCAACCTTGCCAAGGAAGCCCTCGGCTGGCAGGCGAGACCGAGACCCGGACCACGTCACGTGATCGAGACGACAACACCCACCGGTCACACCTACCGGTCGACGGCTCCACCCGTGGTCGCACCGCGGTTCATCGAGGTCTCACCGGGCCACTGGACCCTCGTCGCCTGACGACGGTTGGGCCGGCGTGGGCCGGTGAAGGATGGACGTTCTTGGCCTGAGGCCTGGTGTGCGGGGGCCGATCTGACAGGTACCCCAACGGTCGACCACCCACACACCAGGGGTCGGGGAGACCGTGCGCACCGATGGGCCCCGCAGCTGTTCGCTGGGGGCCCGCGGTGTCAGCACGGTCTGTGCTCATTTCAGTTGCGTGGAGCGAAGGATCACTTGGTGTTGACGGTGATCTTGGCGATGCCGACCAGCAGGCCGGGCTTGACGGCGTCGGTCTTGAAGACGTCGTTGAGGACCGGTGCGGCCACGTCGGAGATCGAGACCTTGGTGCCCTCGAGGATCGCGGTGCTGCCCTCGGACTTCAGCGGCTTGAGCGTGCTGCCGTTGAGCTCGAAGAGGTAGGCGCTGGACGCGGCGACCTCACCGTTGACGGTGACGTCACCGTAGACACGGGACACGCCCGGGTCGACGTTGAAGTTCGTCAGCTCGACCGTGGTCCCACCAGCGGTCAGCGAGAGACCGGAGCCCTCGTGCTGGATCTGGCCGACCACGTAGTTGGGGACCGAGCCGGGCTCGAAGACCGAGACGTTTCCACCGGTGATCGGGAAGATCAGCGAACCGTCGGTCAGCGCGGCGTCGCCGACGACACCGGGGGTGAGCTTGAGCGAGGTCAGCGCGTCGGTGAAGCCCTTGTCGAGCAGGATCGCGGTGCTCTCACCGGAGAGCGCCTCGATCTCGGCGACCGGCTGGGGCGCGGAGGAGGACGAGGAGTCAGAGGAGTCCTCGGAGCCGCAGGCGGTGAGCGGAACGGCGAGCACAGCCGCGGCAGCAAGGCCGGCGAAGATGCGCTTGGGGGTGGAGTTGAAACGAGCCATGGTGGAAACACTTCCCTTTGTTGCGGATGTTTGGTGCCTGTCATGGGGCATTCGGATCCGCAGCAACCGCAGATTGGATTTCAGGCACTTCCCGGGCGAAAGGGACGCAGGTCACACCAGCTGCCGCCCGTCGGTAGGGTCGCCGCGTGGCACACGTCGACCTGCGGCCCGGCGACCGCGTCGCCCTGCTCCAGCCCGGTTCCACCGCGTACGTCGACCTGGTCGCGAGCCTGCTGGCCGCCGGGCTGTTCCCGGTGCCCCTCGATCCGCGGCTGACCCCGGTCGAGCGCGACCGGATCCTCGAGGACGTGCGGCCGCGCCTGGTCGTCGACTCTCCGCAGAAGCTGTCGAGGCTGGCTCGCTGGGTCTCGACCAGCTCGACCGGCGTGAGTCACGGCGGCAGGCTCCCGCTCGGCCGGCCGATGCACGTCACCAGCGGCACCACCGGACGCCCGAAGGCGGTGTGGTCGGGTTCGCTGACCGAGGACCAGGCCACGGCCCTGCTCGCCGAGGAGCGCGCGATGTGGGGTTTCTGCGACACCGACGTGAACCTGGTGCTCAGCCCGCTCTACCACTCGGCACCGCTGCGGTTCGCGATGGGCACCATGCTCGCGGGGGGCCGGTTGGTGGTGCCGGGACCCTTCGACCCGGCGACGATCACCGCGGCGATCGAGACCGAGCGCCCGACCACGATGTTCTGCGTCCCGACCCACCTGCAGCGCCTTTTCGCGCACTGGGACAGTCACGGGGTCCCCGACCTCTCCAGCTTTCGGCTGGTCGCCCATGCAGGCGCGCCCTGCCCACCGGTGGTCAAGCGCCGCCTGATCGAGATGTTCCCGGCAGGGTCGACGTGGGAGTTCTACGGCGCGACCGAGGGGCAGGTCACCGCCTGTCGCAGCGAGGAGTGGCTCGACCGACCAGGGACGGTCGGTCGGGCTCGGCCCGGACGGACGGTGACGCTCGACGACGACGGCACCATCTGGTGCGCCGTGCCGGAGCACGCACGGTTCACCTACTTCGGCGACCCCGACAAGACAGCGGCCGCCTGGCGGGACCTCCCGGACGGGCAGCGTGCGTTCACGGTGGGTGACCTGGGGCGCCTGGACGAGGACGGGTACCTGTACCTCGACGGCCGTCGCGAGGACCTGATCATCAGCGGTGGAGTCAACGTCTACCCCCTGGAGGTCGAGAATGCCCTGCGCGAGCACCCGGGGGTCGAGGACGTCGCGGTCTACGCCGCCCCGGACGACGAGTGGGGGCAGCGGGTGTGCGCCGCGGTCGTCGGCACGGCGAGCGAACCGGAGCTCTCGGCGTACGCGCGGGAGCGGCTCTCGCCTCCGAAGCGACCCAAGTCCTGGCGGTTCCTCGACGAGCTGCCCAGGACCCTGACCGGCAAGGTGCTGCGCGACCGGCTCTGAGCGGTCAGGAGGCGACGCCGCTGAAGGTGCGCCGGTACTGCTGCGGGCTGACGCCCCTGGCCCGGGAGAAGTGGTGACGCAGGGCGGCCCCGTTGCCGAAGCCGACCTCGCTCGCGATCCAGTCGACGGGGTGGTCGGTGAGCTCGAGCAGCTCCTCGGCGGCCTGGACGCGCTGGGCGGTCACCCAGCTGTGCGGGGTGGTCCCGGTCTCGTCCCGGAACCGACGGGCGAAGGTCCGCGGCGACATGTGGCTGCGCCGGGCCAGCTCGTCGATCGAGAGGTCGTCACCGAGGTTCTCGAGGATCCAGGCCAGCAGCGGCCCGAGGGTCTCCGCGTCGCAGTCGGGGACCGGACGCGCGATGTACTGGGCCTGGCCACCCGAGCGGTGCGGCGGGATCACCATCCGGCGCGCCGCCGCGGCGGCCACCCGGGAACCGAACTGCTGCCGGAGCAGGTGCAGCGCGGCGTCGAGCCCGGCCGCCGATCCAGCACCGGTGACGATGGTCCCGTCCTGGACGTAGAGGACGTTCGCGTCGACGAGGGCGCGCGGGAACCTCTGGGCGAGGTCGTCGACGTGGCGCCAGTGGGTCGTGCACCGGCGGCCGTCGAGCAGGCCGGCCTCGCCGAGGACGAAGGCGGCCGTGCAGTGGGCGAAGACGAAGGCGCCTCGCGCGTGGGCGGCCGCCACCACGGCCGCCACCTCGGGCGAGGGCTCGAGGTAGTCCCGCTTGGGAGCCACGCACACCAGGTCGGCATCGACGGCGACCTCCAGGCCGTGCTCGACGTGGAGGTCGAAGCCGGACGGGCCACGGACCCGGCCGGGGCGCGGGGTCGCGACCGCGAAGTCGAAGACCGGGTTGTCGTCCTCCGGGTGGTAGCCCTCGGCCCACACCTCGCACATCGCCCCGAGCCCGAACGGCTCCACCCCGTCCTCCACCAGCACCACCACTTTGCGCATGGACCGAAGCATGCACCCGATCTGGCAGAAAATCAACGCAGGGTGGCATTCCTGCCACTCGTGGCGGGATCTCGACAGGAGCATGATTACTGCCATGACCCTCTTGATGATTCTCCTCGTGCTCGTCGGCCGCGATGGCCATCGAGACCATCCGCGTCGTCATCCACGACGGCCGGGGACCGCAGCGGCCCCCGTCGTCCCACTTCCAGGACCCCCGCTTCCGCTCCCCCGCCGCCGGCTGAGACCTAGGGTGGCCGCATGCAGCGGCACTCCCGGACCCTGGCCACCGTGGCCCTCGTGCTGGTGGCACCCCTCCTGGCGGGGTTGCCCTCGCCGAGTGCCGCGGCTGCCGCCCCCGTCCGTGACGTGACGGTCACCGGCGCCGGGGTCGGGATCTACCCGGCGTACGCCGAAGCGACGGACCGCTTCGCCGTCACGACCAACGGGAACACCGACGGCACCGTCACCGTCACGGCCTCGAGCAGCGACCCGGACGGGACGATCCGGATCGACGGACGCCCGGCGGGCAACGGCGCCGAGACCCTCGTCAGCGGCCTCTCCCCCGGCGACGAGGTGAACGTCCAGATCACCGACGCCGGCGGCTCGACGAACCAGTCCTTCCTCTACCTCCCCACCGGGTTCCCTCGGATCAACCCGGACCGTCAGGGCACCGGCCCCGACCAGGGACTCGTCTTCCTGGGCCTCGCCAGCTACCTGTCGGAGACGGCGTACGAGACGGCGGTCGACGGCAACGGGGTCCCGGTCCGGGTGACCGGTGCCCCCAAGGCGCACGACTTCAAGCCCTCGGGCCTCGGCGACGACCACTACACCGTGGCCCGGCTGCTGCCCGGCAGCACCAACGAGGACGCCGGCTACCAGATCACGGAGCTCGGACCACGTTTCGGCGTGGTCGACCGTCACACCCTCAGGCCGGTCAAGGGGTCCAGGATCCGCCCGGACGACACCGACTTCCACGACGTCCAGCTGCTCCCGGACGGCCGGGTCATCCTCGTGGGCTACCAGCGCTTCAAGCGCGCCAACGGCACGACGTGGCTCGACGCCGTCATCCAGGTCCTGGGCAGAGGCGGCAAGCCCCGGTTCACCTGGACCAGCCGCGGCGAGGTCAGACCCAAGGAGGCATACGTCCTCGGCTCCCGAGGCCAGGACTACGCACACCTCAACTCGGTGGAGATGCAGGGCAACGGTGACATCGTGGCGTCCTTCCGCAACACCGGGCAGGTCCTGCGGATCGCGACCCGGAAGCACCACGGGCACCGCCCCGGAGACGTGATCTGGCGACTCGGCGGCGAGCGCAACGAGTTCACCTTCATCGCCGACCCGTCTCGGCGGTTTCTGTGCCCAGCACGACGCCCGCATCCTTCCGGACGGGCACCTGCTCCTGTTCGACAACGGCGCCCGGAAGGCCGACGACGGTGCCACTCAGCCCGCAGACCGCCGACATGTGTCCGGACCCGGCCGACCCGGACGGTGAACGGGTCGCGCGTCCCCAGAGCCGAGTCGTCGAGTACGCCCTCGATGTGCGAGCCCGCACGGCCACCCTCGTGTGGAGCCACCAGGTGGCGGGCAGGTACGCCGCGTTCGCCGGCAGCTCCCAGCGCCTCCCGAGCGGTCACACACTCGTGGGCTGGTGGAACTCCCAGGACCTGACCGCCCCCGAGTCACCGGTGCCCGTTCGTGACCGAGGTGGACCAGGCGGGCACCGCCGTCTGGTCGCTGACAGCCCAGGGCTGGTTCAGCTACCGCGCGCACAAGGGCGCAGCGCCCGACCGGATCCGGCCAGACATCCGGATCGCCGGCCTCGCCGACGGCGACACCGTCGACGAGGGGCAGGACGTGGTCGTGGACGTCACCTGCACCGACCGGGGCGGCAGCAACCTGGCCGCGTGCAGCACCAGCCAGCCCAACGGCGGGCCGCTCGACACCAGTCCGGGCAGCCACAGCCTGCAGGTCACCGCCACGGACCGGGCCGGAAACGCCCGGGAACGCACGCTGACCTACACCGTCCGGTGACGGTGGTGTGCCGCTGCGACGAGCTCATCACCGCGCACGGTTGACCTCGAGGTGAGCTCAAATGACGCTGACCCGCCCAGGGGTCCTGGGCGGGTCAGCGTCGTCAGCTGATCAGGCGGGTCAGTTGCTGCCGCCGGTGAGCTTCTCGCGCAGCGCCTGGAGCGCCTCGTCGGAGGCCAGCGAACCGCCGGTGGTCTCCTCTGCCGCGGAACCTCGGGCGCCTCGGCGCCTTCCTCGACACCGGCACCCGAGGAGTAGGACGTGGCCTCGCCGGCCTCGGCCTCGGCCTTGACGGCCTCCTCCTGCTGCTTGACGTGCGCCTCCCAGCGGGTGTGCGCCTTGGCGTACTGCTCTTCCCAGACCGCGCGCTGGTCGTCGAAGCCCTCGAGCCACTCGCCCGTCTCCGGGTCGAAGCCGTCGGGGTAGACGTAGTTGCCCTGCTCGTCGTACGTCGCGGTCATGCCGTACATCGTCGGGTCGAAGTCGTCGACGTCGCTCGCGGTCGCGGTCTCGTTGGCCTGCTTGAGGGACAGCGAGATCCGGCGACGCTCGAGGTCGATGTCGATGATCTTGACCATGACGTCGTCGTTGACCTGGACGACCTGCTCCGGGATCTCGACGTGACGCTCGGCGAGCTCGGAGATGTGCACCAGGCCCTCGATGCCCTCCTCGACGCGGACGAACGAACCGAACGGCACCAGCTTGGTGACCTTGCCGGGCACGATCTGCCCGATCTGGTGGGTCCGGGCGAAGTGCTGCCACGGGTCCTCCTGGGTCGCCTTCAGCGACAGGGAGACACGCTCGCGGTCCATGTCGACGTCGAGCACCTCGACGGTGACCTCGTCACCGACGGCGACGACCTCGGACGGGTGGTCGATGTGCTTCCAGGACAGCTCGGAGACGTGGACGAGACCGTCGACGCCGCCGAGGTCCACGAACGCACCGAAGTTGACGATCGAGGAGACGACACCCTTGCGGATCTGGCCCTTCTGGAGCTGGGTCAGGAAGCCGTGGCGAACCTCGGACTGGGTCTGCTCGAGCCACGCACGACGGGACAGGACCACGTTGTTGCGGTTCTTGTCGAGCTCGATGATCTTCGCCTCGAGCGTCTGGCCGACGTAGGGCTGGAGGTCGCGGACACGACGCATCTCGACGAGGGAGGCGGGCAGGAAGCCACGCAGGCCGATGTCCAGGATGAGACCACCCTTGACGACCTCGATGACGGTGCCCTCGACGACGCCGTCCTCTTCCTTGACCTGCTCGATCGTGCCCCAGGCGCGTTCGTACTGTGCGCGCTTCTTGGACAGGATCAGCCGGCCTTCCTTGTCCTCCTTCTGGAGGACGAGGGCCTCGACCTTGTCGCCGACGGCAACGACCTCGGAGGGGTCGACGTCGTG
The DNA here is from genome assembly GCA_963834235.1 of uncultured Actinomycetota bacterium. GTDB lineage: Bacteria > Actinomycetota > Actinomycetes > Propionibacteriales > Nocardioidaceae > Nocardioides. Next base: position 866,783 of record CAWIAS010000003.1, on the reverse strand, counting down.
CTTGATCGACAGCTCACGCGAGGGGATGACACCTTCGGTCTTGTAACCGATGTCGAGGAGGACCTCGTCACGGTCGACCTTGACGATGGTGCCCTCGACGATGTCGCCGTCGTTGAAGTACTTGATGGTCGCGTCGATGGCCGCGAGGAATTCCTCTTCGGAACCGATGTCGTTGATCGCGATCTGAGGCGCGTCGTAATCGGGAAGAGCGGAGATGGTACTCGTCATAAGGGAAAAGATTCCTTGGATGGATGGAGTCGTGCGGGCACGCCACAAGGTCCGTTTCACTACCGGTTGAGGGATAGCGAGCCAGATTCGCTCCGTATGGAACCCGGGCAGACCTCAGGCGCAATAGCAAACAGTACGCCGCACCGCGCGCACGCGTCCAACCGGGGACGCTCAGCCGGAGCCTGATCCACCCAGCCGGGAGACCTCCTCGCGGAGCGCCCGCACCTCGCGGGTGAGGGAGGCGATGTCCCGGCGGGTAGCGGCCTCGGACTCCTCCTCCACCTCGCTGACGCGCTCGATCAACCACGACGCGAAGGACGCCGTGACCACCCCGATCAGCGCGATGCCGCTGAGCATCAGGCCGGCAGCCGCGACCCGGCCCGTCGTGGTGACCGGGAACGTGTCGCCGTACCCCACGGTGGTCACGGTGGTCATCGCCCACCACAGGGCGTCACCGAAGCTGGTGATCGTGGCACCGGGTGCGTCCCGCTCCGCGTCCAGAGCGGCGAGCGCGGCCACCAGGATCACCAGCGCGGAGGCGCCGGCGACATAGATGGCCACCCGGCCCCGCAGCGAGCTCCCGGCATGTCGGTTCAGCACGCTCAGCAGGGTGACCAGTCGCAGCAGCCGCAGGGGCCGCAGCACGGGCAGGGCCACGACGATCAGGTCGAAGACGTTGGAGCGGACGAACGCGCGCCGGTCGATGCTGAGCGCGAGGCGCACCGCGTAGTCGATGGCGAACATCGCCCACGCTCCCAGGGCGACCACCCGGCACGCGGTGGCCCACCCACCGCTCAGGTCGGGGACGAGGATCGGCCAGGCGTAGACGCCCAGGAACAGCAGCGCAGCGAGGGTGAGCGGCCAGTTGCCGAGCTCTTCCCAACGCTCGCGCCGGGACTCGTCGATCGGTTCCACGCGCGCAATCTAGTGCGCGGAGGGGTCCCCCGTCCGGGCGATCGCCAACAGACGCTCGTGGGCGCGGTCGGCCACCGGGTTCTCCCCCGCCCGGGCCGCCAGGTCGACCAGCGCCCACAGGTCGGCGGCCCTGGCCAGAGCGAGCGCGGACGCCGGGTCGCCGCCCCGCCGAGCGGTGTACGCCGCCAGCACGGCGTCGGCGAACACCTCCTCCCGGTCGAAGCGCAACAGGTTGCCGAGATCGGTGTACGGGTGCCCGGAGTGGGCGTACTCCCAGTCGAGGACCGCCGCGACCTCCAGCGTGTCGGCGTCGACCAGCAGGTTCTTCGGGTTCAGGTCGCTGTGCACCAGGCAGGTCCTCGTGACGGTGTCGAGCAGCGCCTGGGCGTCGACCGCGACGGCGCGTAGTCCGGTCAGCCCGTCCGGGCCGAAGCCGGCCAGCCGATCGGCGTGCCTCTCGACGAAGGCCGGGAGACCGTCGAGGTCCCCGAAGGTGCCGATCGCGAGCTCGCCGTCCACGAACGGCCCGGACCGGAGGGTGGGCATGCCGCCGAGGTCCGCGAGCAGGTCTCCCAGTCGCGCCCCGAGGCGGGCACGACCTTCCCGGTCCAGCATGGGCAGCAGCTCATCGCCCCGGATCCCCTCCACGTAGGAGGTCACGAGCAGCGCGGGGAGTCCCGAGGCCGGATCGGCCCGGCGTACTTCCTGCACTTCGGCGACGGGGACCAGCCCCTTCACCAGCCGGAGGAGGGCGGCGTCGACCTCGTGCGCGGCGTCGCCGCGGACGCCCGGCCGGGCGTAGATCCGGACCACGCTGCGCTCCCCCGCCGTGTCAGCCAGGAACGTCTCGCCGGACCAGCCGCCGGAGAGCGGAGTCAGGGAGGCCAGGTCCATGGCGCGATCGTGCCACGCGCCCGAGCTCTGCGCCCCGAGCCGTGCCCGCCGGGTACACCCCCCAGTACGCTCCGCACGTGAAGCCCGAGGAGCCAGCCGGCCACCCACCGGTGCGGGTCGAGCGCCGCCCGGTCGACGAAGCCGAGTCCCGTCAGGCCAACGGGCCGGACTGGGACCGCTACGCCGACGAGTACCAAGCCACCCACGGCGAGTTCCTCGGGGACGCCGGCTTCGTGTGGGGACCCGAAGGTCTGACCGAGGCGGAGGCCGGCATCCTCGGCGACGTGACCGGCCGCGACGTCCTGGAGGTCGGGTCCGGCGCCGGACAGTGCTCGCGCTGGATCCGGACGCAGGGTGGGCGCTCCTACGGCCTCGACCTGTCCCTGCGCCAGCTGCAGCACTCGCGCAGGATCGACGCCGACACCGGCGTGCCCGTCCCGTCGGTCCTGGGCACCGCCACCCACCTGCCATTCGGCGACGACGCGTTCGACATCGTCTTCTCGTCGTTCGGCGCGCTGCAGTTCGTCAGTGACCTCGACCGGGCCCTGGCCGAGACCGCCCGCGTGCTACGTCCCGGCGGTCGGTACGCCTTCTCGATCACGCACCCGACCCGCTGGATGTTCCCCGACGACCCCGGCGAAGCGGGGCTGGTCGCCAGCCAGTCCTACTGGGACCGGACGCCCTACGTCGAGGTGGACGACGCGACCGGACAGGTGGCGTACGTCGAGCACCACCGCACCCTCGGTGACTGGGTGTCGTTGCTGGCCGCGACCGGGTTCCTGCTCACCGACCTGCTCGAGCCGGAGTGGCCCGAGGGCCACGACCGGGTCTGGGGCGGGTGGTCAGGCATCCGCGGTCGCCACACCCCGGGCACGGCGATCTTCGGCGCCCGCCTCGTGGCGGGCGCCTGAACCGTCAGGCCTCGTCGGAGGTGATGGTCCCGTCGTCTTCCTGGCGGCGTGCCATGACCAGCAGGGCGACACCGATGATCGCCATCGGGATGCCGGCGATGAAGCCGATCAGCGGCACGATCTTGGTGGCGAGGTTGAGCTTGGACGCGTTGGCCTTGGCGTCCTCGACGCTCTCCGCGACCTCCTCGTCGGTGAACGAGATGTCGAGCGCGAGGAACGTCTCACCCTCCTCGTCGAGCCGGACCTGGCTGCTGCTCTGGTCGACGATCGCTCCGGTGACCGGCTCGACCCAGATCTCCTTGTCGTCGGAGTACGTGCCAGGCACACCGTCGGTGAGCTCGATCGGCGCCTCGTCGATGGAGACGGTGTAGACGTAGGTCTCGAGACCGTCGATCTCCTCGGTCCGGTCGTACTCCGCGTCGACGGTGTCACCGACCAGCGCGTCCCAGTACGGGTAGGTCTTCTTCTCCGACTCGAAGGGCCACTTGTTGACGAGACCCTGGTGCTCCTCGGCCTCGGCGGGGAGGTACTTGGGGTCGTTGACGGCGATACCGGTGTAGCGGTCCGACGCGAAGTTGTCGGTGGTGGCCGACAGCAGCCGCTCGTCCGGGTCCTCGGCGGAGACGCACTCGTCGATGTCCCCCTCGTCGAGGACCAGACAGCTGGAGTTGACCCACACGACGACGTCGTCGTCGGACTTCTCGGAATCGGTGAAGGTGACGCTCCAGACCTTCACCGGCACGGTCTCGCCGGACAGCTCGCCGGTGCCCGAGAGCGCCGTCTCGTTGTCGACGTCGAGTGGGGTCTTCATCAGGGGGCCGGGGGCGTAGAACATCCCCAGCAGGGCGACGAGGATCAAGAATCCTCCGAGCACCGACAGTGTGGTACCGACCTTCTTACGCACGTACGTACCCCTCCCTGAGCACTGTGAACTTCCGAACCCTAGCAGCGGACGGCGCTGATGCCGGGCCATTGGCGATGAACACCCCGTGGACCTCCCGGACCCGCCCCGATCACGCTGCCCACACGTCTAGAGTTCTTGCGTGTCCACCGTCTCCCCGCCCGCCCCACGCCGGATCGAGATCTTCGACGGCCTGCGCGGCCTCGCGATCATCCTGGTCGTGCTGTCCCACGGCTGGACGCTCTGGCCGAACGAGTACGTGTCGACGCACCGTCCGCTGAGCACGCTGTTCGGGAGCGGGAACTTCGCGGTCTCGATCTTCTTCGTGGTCGGGGCATTCGTGGCGACCCAGGGCATGCTGCGCAAGGCGCAGTCACCGGAGGGCCTGCACCCGGTGGTGGACGTGGCCCGTCGCTACGTCCGGCTGACCGGCCAGGTCGGGTTCATGCTCCTCGTCCTGCTGCTGGTCCTGGTGTTCGACGACACCGACGTCAACAGCAAGGAGGTCACCCAGACCTCCGTGTTGCGAGTGCTCAGCTACTCGTGGAACTGGTATCTCCAGGACAACGCGCTCAACGCACGGCCGGACATCGGCCACCTCTGGTACCTCTCTGTCTACCTCCAGGCGATGGTCCTCGTCGTGTTCATCGTCTGGCTGCTGCGCCGACGACCGGTGTGGCTGCCGGTCACGCTCGGCGCGCTCCTGCTCGCGACCGAGCTGTGGACCGCCCACGTCTACGAGAGCGAGGGCGTCATCCACGCCCTGCTCCGGACCAGCGTCCGGATCGACGCCCCCCTGACCGGAGCCCTGGCCGCGTCGCTGCTCTCACTGCTGCACCCGCGGTTGGGCCGCTACCGCGCGCACCTCGGCCGGTGGTGTGTGCTCGCCGCGGTCGCACTCCTGCCGCTGGCCTACCTGACAACTCCGAACGCCGGGTACTTCTCGTGGCCCGGTCTCCTGACCGACGCTCGCCCTGTTCGTGTTCGTGACGTCGGCCGCGCTCGGGCCGGTCCCGCGCCTGCTCTCCGCGACGCTCGGGGTGCGCCCGCTGGTCTTCCTCGGCAGCCGGTCCCTGGGTCTGTACATCTGGCACTACCCGGTCTTCTACTTCGTTTCCCGGCACGTGCTCGACTGGCACTGGGGCTGGCGGACCGTGCTCGCGCTGAGCCTGACGCTGGTGTGCGTGCTGGTCAGCGAGTGGCTCGTGGAGAGCCGGGTCCAGCGGGCCCTGCAGGCACCGGGGTGGCGAGAGCTGGACTACGGGCTCCCGGCCTACTTGCGTCGACGGATCCGGTCGGCCCGGGTGAGCAGTCGTGAGACGCGCTCGTCGGAGATCCCCAGTCGGCGCTTCACGCGGTCGTAGGCGTCGAGCGCGTTGCGGTCGGCCCAGATGGCGGCCTTCTTGACCCGGCTCTCGTCGGGACGCGCCTGGTAGTTGGTCGAACGTCGAACGGCGTTCTCTTCCTCGGTGAAGTAGTAGAGCGCCATCGACCGTCGGGCCACGTCGTCGGGGCAGGTGAGCGCGTCCGGGTGCCCGTGGAAGCTGTCGAGGGACGTCGTGAACACCAGCATCCGGTTGCCGGCCGGGCTCACCCTGGCCTGGCACGCGGTCATGTCGGGGTCCCACAGCTCGAGTCGGCCACCCCATTCGGGGAGCCACTCCTCGTTGAGGTAGAGCAGGATGTTGATCCGCCGAGCCCAGTTCTCGTGGGTGTGGTGGGTGGAGAAGTCGGCGTGGATGTTGAGGTGTCCGCCGGTCTTCGTCTGGTGCAGGCCACCGCCGTCCATCGTCCAGTCCGGCATCAGCCCCTCGATGCCGGTGAGCTCCTCGAGGTAGGCCACGAACTCGGCCGAGCAGAACTCCCTGGCCACGGCCGTCAGCGTCTCGCCCCACGTGTCAGGCTCCGTGTTGGAGTACTTCGTCTCGTTGACGTGGAGATAGCCCTTCCAGAACTCGTCGTGCATGCCGGGGAACTCCGCGGACGCCTTGGCGAAGGCGTCGTCGTGGAGCACGCCGTCGACCACGATGTGCGGGAACGGGTTCGCCTGGAGGTACTGGCCACTGGCCGCGGGCAGGTCGGCACGGAGGCGGTCGATGTCGACGAGGGACAGCTCGGTCATGGCGCGAATGATGCCACGAAGCGCCATGCGTCCAGTGCGCGCCAGTTAGACTTCCGGCGTGCCCCACGAGACCCGTGCGCCACGCGTCGGCGTTCTCGTCGTCGCCTACAACGCCGCCGCCACCCTGGCTCAGACGTTGTCGCGCCTGCCCCAGTCGTTCATCGAGACCGTCGACCACATCCTGGTGTGCGACGACGCGAGCTCGGACGACACCTACGAGGTCGGTCTGCGGTTCAAGAGCGGCTCCAGCCTGCCGCTGACGGTGGTGCGGCACGAGAAGAACCTCGGCTACGGCGGGAACCAGAAGGCGGGCTACGCGTGGGCGATCGCGCACGGTCTCGACATCGTGGTCCTGCTCCACGGCGACGGCCAGTACGCGCCCGAGCACATCGAGTCCCTGGTGGCCCCGCTGGCCTCCGGCGAGGCGGACGCGGTCTTCGGCTCGCGGATGATGACCCGGGGCGCGGCCCGTGAGGGTGGCATGCCGCTCTACAAGTTCGCCGGCAACAAGATCCTGACCCGCTTCCAGAACGGCGTCGCGGGGCTGGAGCTGACCGAGTGGCACAGCGGGTACCGGGCCTACCGCGTCGACGCGCTCGCCGACCTCGACCTCGCGTCGTACGTCGACGGCTTCAACTTCGACACCGAGATCATCCTGGGCCTCGCCGCGCAGGGGAAGAACATCGTCGAGGTCCCGATCCCGACCTACTACGGCGACGAGATCTGCTACGTCAACGGCATGAAGTACGCCAAGGACGTCAGCCTCGACGTGGTCCGCTACCGGATGCGCCGGATGGGGTTCGGTGAGTCCACGACGGGTCCGGACACCGAGGCCTACGAGCTGAAGCCGTCCGAGCACTCCTCGCACGGCGTCCTGCTCGGGTGGCTGGAGTCGGTGTCCCCGGCCGAGGTCCTCGACGTCGGGTGCTCGGACGGCCAGTTCGCCGCGCTCGCCGGCGCCTACGGCCACGCCGTGACCGGCGTGGACCTGGTCAAGCACGAGGGCATCGCCGACCGCGTCCAGACGTTCGTCGAGGCCGACCTCAACCGCGGCCTGCCCGAGGAGGCCGGCGGCGGTTACCGGGTCGTCGTGGCGGGTGACGTGCTCGAGCACGTCGTCGACCCCCAGCAGCTCCTCACCGACATTGCGGGACGGCTCGCCCCCGACGGCGAGGTCTTCGTGTCGGTCCCGAACTTCGCCCACTGGTACCCGCGCGCCAAGGTCGTCTCAGGTCGGTTCGACTACGACCAGCGCGGCCCCCTCGACCACGGCCACGTCCGGTTCTTCACCCGGCGCACCTTCGAGCGGCTGATCGAGCAGTGCGGCCTCCGGATCGTCGAGCGGAGGACCGTCGGGTCCCCGTTCGACGTGGTGGCGCGCGGCGCGACCGACGACCGGGTCGCCCGGGTGGCGGGCCGGGTTGCCGCCGCCGACCGGGCCGCGACCCGGATGTGGCCGACACTCTTCGGCTACCAGTTCCTCTACCGGCTGGAGCGGGCTTGAACGATGGGCCGCGGCCCGACCGCCTCCGGCGTGCCCTCGCGACGGGTGCGGGTCTGTCGGTGGGTGCGGCGGCCTTCCTCCTGACGCTGCTCAACTACTCGACCAACCTCACGCGCACGGCCATGGGGATCGGCTACGCCTCCAACTTCTTCGACCTGCAGGCCAGGGCCTTCCTCGACGGTCGGGTCTGGGTGCCCCGTGGCTCGCTCGGCATCGAGGGCTTCGTGCTCCGCGGCCAGGAATACATGTACTTCCCGCCGTTCCCCGCGGTGCTGCGGATCCCGGTCCTGTTCACCACCACGGAGTACGACGGCCGGCTGACGCTGCTGTCCATGGCGCTCGCGTTCCTGCTGATGGCGGTGATGACCGCCAAGCTGGTGTGGCTGGTCCGGGACCTGATGTACCCCGGGGTCCGGGTCGGCCGGCTCGAGGCGACGTCCGTGGCGATCTTCCTGGCGCTGGCGACGGGCGGCACGACGCTCACCTTCGTCGCGTCGGACCCGTGGGTCTACCACGAGGTCTACGCCTGGTCGATCCCGCTGGTGGTGGGGTCGATGTACTGGATGTTGCGGGTGATGCAGTCCCCGGACCCGCCGGCGATCGGCTGGCTGGCGGCGTTCGCCCTCGCCACGATCATGACCCGCACCACCGGCGGTTGGGCCGTCTGCCTGGTGTCGCTGGGCATCGGGGCGTGGCTGCTCTCCGGGCGGCTGCACCCGGAGCGGCGCCGGACCGGATGGTGGGTGCTGGGCGCGGCCGGCGCGTGCCTGGCGGCCGGCATCGCCTACAACTGGGTCAAGTTCCGCCACCCCTACCTCTTCCCGCTCGAGGACCAGGTGTGGACCGATCTCAACACCCGCCGCCAGGAGGCGCTCGAGGTCAACGGCGGCACCATCACCGGCCCCCAGTTCTTCACCACCTCGTTCGTGAACTACTTCCGGCCCGACGGGATCCGGTTCGTCGACTACTTCCCGTGGATCACGTTGCCCGCCGAGCCGGCCCGTGCCGAGGGCGGTGCCTTCCTCGACCAGAGCTACCGCACCGGCAGCATCACGTCGTTCATGCCCTGGCTCCTCCTGATGACAGCCCTGGCCTCGGTGGTCGTGTTCCGTCCCGGGGTCGACCAGGCTCGGCGCACCCTCCGCGCACCGCTGATCGCCGGTGTCCTCGTGACCGCCGGTGTCATGGGGTACGGCTACCTGGCCTACCGCTACACGAGCGAGTTCGTCCCGGCGCTCGTCCTGGGTGGCGCCATCGGCGTCTGCGCCTTCAACCACTGGCTGCTGCGCCGCTCCCGTTGGGTGTATGCCGGAGGGCTGGTCCTGATGGCCGCGGCCATGGTCTTCTCGGTGGCCGCACAGATGCTGACCGGTCTCACCGAGACGGCGATGACGGCCCGCGGTCCTTCGCTCCAGCGCTACCTGTCCGCGCAGGAGTCACTGACCAGTGAGCAGCAGGGGCGTCTGGTGTCCCGGATCGACGGGTTGCCGACGGGTGGCGAGACCGACGACATCGCGATCCGGGGTGACTGCGACGCCGTCTACGTCAACTCCGGTGACGACACCCAGCCGTGGGTGCCGGTCGAGCACCGCAGTCAGGTCTTCGCGCTGACCCTCGATCGCGACTTCACCGCGACCACGGTGCGACTCGCGCGGATCGAGTCGGAGGAACCGGGCTGGATCTGGTTCATGACCAACAACCGGGGGCAGGCACGGCTGCTCCTGGAGACCGATGAGGGATACCGGCCCGGGTTCTGGTTCGACGTCCTGCCGCCGGGCGTGATCCGGGTCGGGGTCCGCGACGACCCTGACCTCGGGTACGCCGAGGTCAGCTCCACCCCCGGCGGGTTCGTGGGGTACCTCCGATCCTTCGACTACGACGAGTCGTGGATCGGTAGCTCCGTCGACGTGGCCCCGGTCCAGCAGGACGACGAGCGGCTCGCGAGGAGCGGCATCCGGCTGCAGGTCGAGCGCGGCCTCGACCCGCTGCTGTGCACCAGCCTGTCGAACCGGGCGCTTGCCGGAGCCGGCTGATGCGGATCGCCTTCCTCACCTGGCGCGATTCCACCCATCCCGACGGCGGTGGGTCCGAGGTCTTCGTCGAGCAGGTGGCCAAGGGGCTGGTGCAGCGCGGTCACGAGGTGACCATCGTGTGCGCGCGTCACGGCCAGGCTCCTGCCGAGAGTGACCTCGACGGCGTCCGGGTGATCCGCACCGGCGGCCGGCTCACCGTCTATCCACGGGGACTCCTCTGGCTGGCCCGGCACCGGCGTACCGACGCCGTCGTGGACGTGATCAACGGCCTGCCCTTCGGGACTCCCCTCGTCCGCCGGCGCGGCGTGGTCGCCCTGGTCCACCACGTGCACCAACGGCAGTGGCAGATCATCTACCCGGGGCTCGCGGGTCGGATCGGCTGGTTCGTCGAGAGCAGGCTGACGCCCTTGGCGTACCGCCGGCGCCCCCACCTGACGGTGTCGGAGGCCTCGCGCCGCGACCTGGTCGGACTCGGGATCCCCGCGGCCTCGATCACCGTGGCCCGCAACGGGCTGGCGGCGCTCCGCAGCGATGGCGAGCGGTCACCGACTCCCCGACTGTGCGTCCTGGCCCGGTTGGTCCCGCACAAGCAGATCGAGCACGCCGTCGCCGTGACGGCCCGGCTGCGCACCGAGTTCCCCGGGCTGGTGCTCGACATCATCGGTGAGGGCTGGTGGCGCGACGAGCTGGACGCGGCCGTGCAGGCGCTCGACGCGGGCGAGGCCGTCCGGTTCCACGGCCACGTGGACGACGCCGAGCGGGACCGGCTGCTCGCCCGGGCGTGGTTGATGCTTCTGCCCTCGGTGAAGGAGGGATGGGGTCTCGCGGTGCTGGAGGCGGCCGCGCAGCGCACCGGGACGGTGGCCTACCGCGACGCGGGCGGGGTCAACGAGTCGATCGTGGACGGGATGACCGGCCTGCTGGTCGACGACCTCGACGAGATGGCCGCCGTGACCCGCAAGGTCCTCGGCAACCCGTGGACCCGGGATCGGCTCGGCGACGCGGCCGCGCTGCGGGCGCGTGACTTCGACTGGTCGGTGACGACCGAGATCGTCGAAGGGGTGCTGCGACGTGCGGTGGAGAACGAGGGTCAGCGGTCGCCGTAGACGAGGACCTGCTGCTCGGCGGGGTTGCTGCTCGGGGCCTGGGTCTGCGAGTAGACCAGTCCGACCATGGCGACCGTGCCGAGCGCGGCGCCAGCAATGAGCGGCGCCAACAGTTTGGCGCCAACAAGCAACGAGTTCACAATTCTCCCTCTCCCAAGGATCCGCGTCAGCGTACCACCGGGAACCGCTGCGACCTGCGCTTTCGTGAGGTGATCCGGACGACTGCCGCAACCCCGACCAGCAGGGCGGCGATCAGGTCCCCGATCACCACCAGCCACCGGTCTGCACGGCCTTCCTCGTCCGGCTCGGACGTGGCTCCTGGCACGGAGTAGAGCGCCATGTCGGGGCCGGAGTACTCCTCCGTGAGGCCGGTCAGGTCGAGACCGTCCGCGTCGGGATCGTCGAGGTAGACCAGCACCCAGCCGACCCCCAGCGGGGCGAGCGCGTCGGCTGGTGCGGCGCGCTCGAGTGCCTGCCCGATCTCGGCGGCCCGGGCACTCTCCCCCGCCACGGTGACGTCGCCGACGGCGAGGTCGTCGGCCACGACGACGTCGACGTCGAACCAGCGGACGGCAGGGTCGGAGGAGATCAGGTCGCTGCCCCAGTCGAAGCGCCGGTAGGAGCGCCACGGAAGGGTGGCCAGGTCGCGGTCGGTGCCGTTGACGACCGCCCCCACCGCATCGAGGTCCGGGGACGGGTGGACCGGCTCCACGGTCTGCCACACGGCGCCGGTCGCATCCGGCAGCAGCAGGGCGGGGGCGGCCACGGCGATGACGGCAGCCGCCACACCCACCTCACTCCCCCAGGACCGCGCCCGTTCGACCACCACGTGCACCATCGCCGCCACGGCGGCCACCGCGACGACCGCGACCAGCGCCACGAACTTCTGGCTGTCGCGGAGCAGTCCCGCCCCCGGGACGGTCTCGACGGCCCAGACGAGTACGTCGGAACCCACGGGCGTGCTGCTCCCGAGGGCGAGCACCATCCCGCCGGCGGCGAGGCCCGCCCAGCGACCGACGTCGGACCCGCCCCGGGTCCGCTGCAGGTGACGGCCGCCGACCACCGCCGCCCCGATGACGACGGCCGCCGTCGCCGCGCCCCACCAGGTCTCGCGGGTGCCCGGCACGCTGCCGGAGTCCCAGATGCCGCCCAGGCCGAGCACCGCGGTGACCACCCCACCCGGGCCCTCGGCACGTGCGGCGAACGCGGCGACACCGGCCGGGTCCGAGGTGACCCCGGCCCCTCCGACCAGTGCGGGCAGCAGCCACGGCAGCTGGAGCACGAGGGCCACCGGGGCGAGCCTGAGGGCACGGGCCGGCGCACCCAGGCCGAACACCAGGGTCACCGCGGTGGCGAGGAGGCCACCGGTGGGCGTGATCGAGGCCAGCGCCAGCCAGAGCACCACCGGGGCCAGCTCACGGAGGCGCCCGGTGCGCCGGAACCGGACGGCCGCCATGGCCAGCCACGGGAGAGCGGCATAGGCCGCGAGCAGCGCCCACTGGCCCAGCGCCAGCCGCTCCACGACGAACGGGTTCCACACGGCCAGTCCACCGGCCGTCAGTCGCGCGGGGGTGCCCAGGTCGCTCACCAGCCGGTGAGCGCCCCATCCGGCCGTGGCCAGCACCAACGGCAGCACCACCCGGGCGAGCACACCGCCGTCGACGAGGGCCGTCGCCAGCGACACGAGCGCGTCGAGCGGGACCGCCCGCGGGGCCGCGTCGCCGAGGCCGAGAACCGAGTCGGTCCAGGGCTGGTGGGGCACGAAGACCAGGTCGCGGGCGAGCGGGATGCCGGAGCCGGAGAGCAGGGGGAACAGGAGCACCGCCGCCACCAGGAGCGGCCAGGCGTCGAGGGCGACGCGGCGTACCGTCACCCGCTCCATCCGATCTCCCACCTCCCCGTCCTGACTAGGCTGCACCCTATGGGTTTCCGGGAGGCGTTCGCGCTGGCCGCCGACATCCCGGGCTGGCTGACAGAGGACCAGGCACGCGTGCTCTACGACGCCGCCGCGGCCGTCCCGGCCGGTGGCCGGATCATCGAGATCGGCAGCCACCACGGCCGCTCCACCATCCTGCTCGCCAGCGGTGCCCGTGGCGTGACGGTCACGGCCGTCGACCCCTTCCCGGACGACTGGCGCTACGGCGGGTCCGACACGGAGGCGCACTTCCGCGCCAACACGGTGCGCGCCGGTGTGAGCGGAGCCGTCGACCTCCGGGTCACGTCGAGCGCCGACTTCCGGGCCGGCTGGCAGGGACCTGCCCAGCTGGTCTACATCGACGGCAAGCACGACTACTGGACGGTGCGCGACGACCTGCGGTGGTCGACGGTCGTCCCCGAGGGGGGCACCGTCCTGGTCCACGACGCGTTCTCGTCGCTCGGGGTCACCCTCGCCCTGCTCCGCGACGTGCTGTTGTCCGCGCGGCTGCGGTACGCCGGACGCACCGGGTCGCTGGCCCGGCTGGAGGTCGCCGCCCCTCGCGCCTCCGACCGGATCCGGATGCTGGGCGAGCTGCCCTGGTGGGGGCGCAACCTCGTGGTCAAGGTGCTGCTCAGACTGGGCCTCCGACCGCTGGCGCGCGTCCTCGGCCACGACGACACCGCCGACCCCTACTGACCGGGTTTCCCGTGGGGCGACCATCTAGGCTCGCCGCGTGCCACGGACCGACAGCTCTGCGCCGGGGACCCTGCGCGCCCTGCTCCGGAGTGGCACGGGGATCGCGATCGCGATGGGCGTGCAGAACATCGCGACGTACGGCTTCACCATCATCGCGGCCCGTCGGCTCGGCCCGGCGGAGTACAGCGCGGTCGCCAGCCTGATGGGCCTCCTGCTGGTCGTGGTGGTCCTCTCACTGGGCCTCCAGGCCACCGGCGCGCGCAAGATCGCGTCGAACCCCGACCGTCGCGAGGAGATCGAGGCGGCGCTGATGTCGGCCGCCTACCGCTCGGCACTCGCACTCGGAGCGATCTGCCTGCTGCTGACCCCCGTGATCACCTGGGGGCTCCAGCTCGAGGACTGGCCGGCTGCCCTGATGATCGGGCTGGCAGCCATCCCGCTGACGATCATGGGCGGTCAGTCAGGCGTCCTCCAGGGCGAGCAGCGCTGGCGTGCGCTCGGCGGGATCTATCTCGGCATCGGGCTCGGCCGGCTGGCGATCGCCAGCGTCACGATGCTCCTGGTCCCCACGGCCTTCGGCGCGATGCTCGGGGTCGCGATCGCGGCGTGGGTGCCGGCGCTGGTCGGGGCGCTGACCCTGGGTCACGTGGGCCGTGGCGCCGCCGAACGCCGGTCGGTCGTCCGGACCGGCGAGCAGATCCTGCGCGAGGTTGCCGGCAACTCACACGCGCTCTTCGCCTTCTTCGCCCTGTCGAACGCCGACGTGGTGGTCGCCCGGATCGTGCTCGACGACCACATCGCCGGGCTCTATGCCGGTGGCCTGATCCTGACGAAGGCCGTGTTGTTCCTGCCGCAGTTCGTGGTCGTGATCGCTTTTCCCTCGATGGCGTCGTCGACCGAGCGACGCAGCATGTACCTCAAGGGCCTGATCCTGGTCGCCGTCATCGGCGTCCTCGCCAGCCTCGGCGCGATCGTGCTCAGTGGGCTCGCGGTCACCTTCGTCGGCGGGCCGGCGTACTCCGAGATCGAACCGCTGGTCGGCCTCTTCGCCGTCCTCGGCACGCTGCTGGCGATGGTCCAGCTGATGGTCTACGAGGTCGTCGCCCGCCAGCACAGCGCGAGCGTCTGGGTGCTGTGGGCCGGGCTGGCCGCGGTCGCCGGCACCGCGTCGTACGTCGCCAGCGCCGGCTCCCTGGTCGTCTCGGTCGTGGCCGTCGACCTGGTCGTGCTGGTCGCCCTGCTGACCACGGCGCTGTTGCGCGTCACGGACGACGGGACGCCCGCAGCACCAGTCGTTCAGTGAGCGGCTTCGTGCCAGGTGCGGCCCGTGCCGACCGAGACGTCGAGGGGTACGGCGAGGTCGGCGGCTCCGGCCATCTCGCGACGGACCAGCGCCTCGAGCTCGTCCCGCTCCCCCTCGGCCACCTCGAAGACGAGCTCGTCGTGGACCTGGAGCAGCATCCGTGACGCGAGCCCGGACTCACGAATGGCCCGGTCGACACCGAGCATCGCCACCTTGATCAGGTCGGCGGCAGAGCCCTGGATGGGGGCGTTGAGCGCCATCCGCTCCGCCATCTCGCGGCGCTGCCGGTTGTCGCTGGTGAGGTCGGGCAGGTAGCGGCGACGACCCCAGATGGTCTCCGTGAAACCCGACCTGCGGGCCTCGTCGACGATCCCGCCGAGGTAGTCGCGGACACCACCGAAGGTCTCGAAGTACTCGTCCATGAGGCCCCGGGCCTCGCCGGGCTCGATCCGCAGCTGCTGGCTGAGACCGAAGGCCGAGAGGCCGTAGGCGAGGCCGTAGTTCATCGCCTTGATCTTGGCCCGCATCTCGACGGTCACTGCGTCGGCGTCGACACCGAAGACACGGGCCGCGGTGATGGAGTGGAAGTCCTGGCCGGACCGGAACGCCTCGATCAGCAGCTTGTCCACCGAGAGGTGGGCCATGATCCGCATCTCGACCTGGCTGTAGTCGGCCGTCATCAAACAGTCGAAGCCGCGGCCGACCACGAAGCCTTCGCGGATCCGACGGCCCTCCTCGGTGCGGATCGGGATGTTCTGCAGGTTGGGGTCGGTGCTCGAGAGCCGGCCCGTGGCCGCGATCAGCTGGTTGAACGTCGTGTGGATCCGGCCGTCGGAGGCGACCGTCTTGAGCAGCCCCTCCAGCGTCTGGCGCAGGCGGGACACGTCGCGGTGGCGCAGCAGCGCCGTCAGGAACGGGTGCTCGGTCTTCTCGTAGAGCGCCTGGAGGGCGTCGGCGTCGGTGGTGTAGCCGGTCTTGGTGCGCTTGGTCTTCGGCATGTCGAGCTCGTCGAAGAGCACCACCTGCAGCTGCTTGGGCGAGCCGAGGTTGATCTCCTTGCCGATCACCGCGAACGCCTCGTCGGCCGCCTTTTTCTGCTCGGCGGCGAAGTGGGCCTCGAGCGACTCGAGGTGGTCGGTGTCGACGGCGATGCCGGTGCGTTCCATCTCAGCGAGCAGGTCGACCAGCGGCAGCTCGACGTCGGCGAGCAGCCGCTCGCCGCCGTGCTCCTCGATGGCAGTGTCGAGGGCCTCCGCCAGGTCGAGCACCGCACGGGCGC
Organism: uncultured Actinomycetota bacterium; assembly: GCA_963834235.1. Taxonomy (GTDB): domain Bacteria; phylum Actinomycetota; class Actinomycetes; order Propionibacteriales; family Nocardioidaceae; genus Nocardioides. Next base: position 850,973 of record CAWIAS010000003.1, on the reverse strand, counting down.
GGAGCATCGCCGTGTCGGCGGCACCGCTGTCGTCGATCGTGTCGAAGCTCAGCTCACCCTGGCCGGAGTCCTGCTCGGGCGTCCCCTGCCGGAGCTCTCGCTTGAGGTAGCGCAGGGTGAGGTCGGCCAGGTCGTAGGAGCGCTGGTCGGGGCGGACGAGATAGGCGGCCAGCGCGGTGTCGCTGACCAGGCCGCGGAGGTCCCACCCGCGGGCGGACAGCGCCAGCAGCGGGCCCTTGGCGTCGTGGAGGACCTTGGCCCGCTCGGGGTCGCCCAGCCAGGCGACCAGGGCAGCGTCGTCCTCGGGTGTGACCTCGGTGGCGTCCAGCCAGGCGGCCGTGCCGTCCTGAGCGGCGAGGGCCACGGACCAGACCTCGCCGGTGCCGGCCCGCCACGACCCCTGCACCGCCACCCCGGTGCGGGTGCCGCCGGCCGGCGCGTGCGCGTCGAGCCAGGCCGTCACCTCCCCCGGGGCCAGCCTGCTGCCGGCCATCTCGAACCCGGAGTCGTCGATCTCCTCCTCGGACTCGAGGGTCTCGAACAGCCGGTCGCGCAGCACCCGGAACTCGAGCCCGTCGAAGAGCGTGTGCACCTCCTGGCGGTCCCACGCCCGGCGTTGCAGGTCTGCGGGGGCCACGGCCAGCGTCAGGTCGACGACGAGACGGTTGAGGTGGCGGTTGCGAATGACGTCGCCCAGGTGCGCGCGGAGATTCTCACCCGCCTTGCCCGTGATCTGGTCGGCGTGGGTGATCACGTTGTCGAGGCCGTCGTACTGGTTGATCCACTTGGCGGCCGTCTTGGGGCCGACACCGGGGATGCCGGGCAGGTTGTCGGAGTCCTCGCCGACGAGAGCGGCGATCTCGGGGTAGCGGTGGGGCGGGACGGCGTACTTGGCCTCGACCGCCTCAGGGGTCATCCGGGCCAGCTCGCTGACCCCGCGCATGGGGTAGAGCACGGTGCTGGCCTCGCTGACCAGCTGGAGGGAGTCTCGGTCGCCGGTGAGGATCAGCACGTCGAACCCCGCGGCGACCGCCTGGGTGGTGAGCGTCGCGATGATGTCGTCGGCCTCGTAGCCGTCGAGCTCGAGGTGCTCGATCCGGAGGGCGTCGAGGACCTCCTGGATCAACGGGAGCTGACTCTTGAACTCGTCGGGAGTCTTGTTGCGCTTCGCCTTGTATTCGGGGTACTCGTCGAGCCGGAACGTCTGCCGGGACTTGTCGAAGGCCACGGCCACGTGAGTGGGCTCCTCGTCCCGCAGGACGTTGATCAGCATCGAGGTGAAGCCGTAGACGGCGTTGGTGAACTGTCCGGTGGTGGTCGAGAAGTTCTCGACCGGGAGGGCGAAGAACGCGCGATAGGCCAGGGAGTGGCCGTCGAGGAGCAGCAGGCGCGGGCGAGGGGTCTCGGGCACGGCGTCAGACACGGTGGCGACTCTATCCGGCGGCACGGACACGGCGACGCTCGGCAAGAATGACCCCATGACCGATGAGCAGCAGGCCACCCCGTCCGTCGCCGACTTCGTCGCCCTGATGCCCCTGGGCATGGGTGGGCTGAACGAGAAGATGGGCATCGAGCTCATCGAGATCTCTGCCGAGCGCGTCGTCGCGACGATGCCGGTCGAGGGGAACACCCAGCCCTACGGCCTCCTGCACGGCGGGGCGTCGGTCGTCCTCGCCGAGACCCTCGGGTCGGTCGGGTCGGCGATCCACGCCTCGCCCGACCGCCTCTCGGTCGGGGTCGACATCAACGCCACCCATCACCGGGCCGCCACCTCCGGCACCGTCACCGGCGTGGCCACGGCGATCCATCTGGGCCGGTCGATGGCGACGTACGACGTCGTGATCACCGACGAGCGCGGGAAGCGGGTCTGCACCTCCCGGATCACCTGCGCGCTGATCCCGGCGGACCGCTTCCAGTAGCGCCGACCGCTACGGGTGGTGCGGGGTGTCAACCCGTGGTCGTCGCCTGCGACTTGCGCAGGGACCGACGGGCGGCGAGCACGTGCGTGAGGTGGTGGCGCCCGGACGGGCGGGCCACGGCAGGGCGCTGCGCGCTCAGCTTCGCCTTCACCACGGCGGTGGGAGCGAGCCTCAGGGTCGCCTGCGGCCCGAGCGCGAGCCGGGCCATGAAGCGGTTGGCGTCCCGCGAGCCGGCCGAAGCCGCAGACGCGATGTGAGCGATGCCCAGCTCGTCGGCGAACCCGACAGCGGCCTCCATCAACGCGCGGCCGATGCCGCGACGACGGAACTGTGGCAGCACGTGCGGAGAGATCGCCTGGACGACGGGTTCGAGGTTCAGCGGCGAGACGGTGGTGGCCCGCAGGTGGACGGCACCGGCCACGTGGCCGTCGAACTCGGCGACGACGAGGCGCTCGTCGTCGAGCCCCTCCACCCGCTCGATGACGCTGACCAGGTCCGCGACCTGCTCGTCGCGCTCTGCCCGTCGCAGGACGTCGGCCCAGACCTCCGCGAGCACGCCTGCGTCCTGGGGGACGGCAGCCCGCAGGGACACCTGTGATCGCATCATCGGCACATCGGCTTTCATGACCTCCTGCACGCTGTTGCGCCACGTGTCCCCCGTGCGCAAGCTCAGCGCCCGAGACTACGCTCATGACACCCGCGACGTCAGAGGAGTCCCTTGATCCCCGGAATCGGCACCGCCGTGAACGTCCTCACGGTGCTGCTCGGAGCCGGGCTCGGTGTGCTGCTCGGCAACCGGCTCCCGGTGCGCACCCGCGACGTGGTCACCGACGCCCTCGGGCTCGTGACGCTGCTCATCGCGATCCTGTCCGCGTTCGCCGTCTCCGACCCCGCGCTCTCGTCGTACGTCGGGTCGAGCGCGCCGATGCTGATCGTGCTCGGGTCGCTCGTCCTCGGTGGCATCATCGGCTCGCTGCTGCGGCTGGAGGCACGGGTCGAGGGGCTCGGCGGCTGGCTCCAGTCCCGGCTCGCCGGTGACCGGGGATCGGTGGAGCGGCACCGGTTCATCGAGGGTTTCGTCGTCTCCTCGCTCCTCTTCTGCACCGGACCCCTGACCATCCTGGGCTCGCTGAGCGACGGGCTCGGTCTCGGCGCCGACCAGCTGTTCCTCAAGGCCACGCTCGACGGGTTCGCCGCCATCGCGTTCGCGGCGTCGTTCGGGTGGGGCGTGGCCGTCAGCGCGGTCACCATCGTGGTCGTCCAGGGTGGCCTGACCGTCGTCGGACTGCTCCTCGGCGACGTCCTGCCCGAGGCCCACCTGGCCGCGCTGACCGCCACCGGCGGCCTGCTGCTCGTCGGCGTGGCTCTGCGCCTTCTCCGGGTTCGTGAGATTCCGGTCGCGGACCTTCTCCCCGCGCTCCTGATCGCCCCAGGTCTGGTCCAGTTCGCAGCCTGGATTCATTGAGGTAACGGTTCGGTAAAGACAGGGTGGGGGCAGACACCCGCTGCCCGCCTCGGTCCTACGGTGACAGGGCATCGCCCGACCACGGGTGAGCAGCGCAGAAGTGCACCACGCGACAGAAAGGTTCACCCCGTGAATCGATCCAGAACCGCCACCTGGGTGAAGATGATGGCCGGCGCCGCCGTCCTCAGCCTCACCCTTGCTGCATGTGGCTCCGAAGATGAAACCCCCGAGGCCGACGACCCGACGTCCGACAGCCCCTCCAGCGAACCCTCGGAGTCCGAGTCCGAGCCGGCCGAAGAGACGTTCACGAACGACAAGTGCTCCGGTGGCTCGACCAACGCCGACACCTACAAGGTCGGCGGCATCCTGCCCCTCACGGGTAACCTCGCCTTCCTCGGGCCTCCCGAGATCGCGGGTGTCGGCCTTGCCGTGTCCGAGATCAACGCCGCAGGTGGCGTTGCGGGTGCCGAGGCGTGCCACCAGATCGAGGACTCCGGCGACTCGACCGACATGTCGGTCTCGACCGCTTCCGCGGGCACCATGGTCGCTGCCAAGCCGTCGATCGTCGTCGGCGCCGCGTCGTCCAGCGTCTCGCTGAACTTCGTCGACACCCTGACGGACGCCAAGATCGTCCAGGTCTCGCCGGCCAACACGGCCGTCGACCTGAGCGGCTACTCGCCGTTCTACTTCCGCACCGCCCCGCCGGACACGATCCAGGGCAACGCCCTGGGGACGCTGATCACCTCTGACGGCTACCAGAAGGTCGCCTTCCTGGTGTTCAACGACACCTACGGCACCGGCCTGCGCAACTACACCCAGGAGGCCATCGAGGCCGCCGGTGGTGAGGTCGTCTACGGCGGCAAGGGCGACGGCGACGAGTTCCCCGCCGGCCAGACCACGTTCTCGGCCGAGGTCACGGCAGCGGTCAACACCAACCCGGACGCCATCGTCATCCTCGCCTTCGACGAGACCAAGGCCATCGTGCCCGAGCTCGCGTCGGCCGGCTGGGACATGTCGAAGACGTACTTCTCGGACGGCAACACGGCCGACTACAGCAAGGAGTTCGAGAAGGGCACCCTCGAGGGCGCCCAGGGCACCATCCCCGGTGCCGACCCGGACCCGGCGTTCAAGGACCGTCTCTCCGGCTGGTTCGAGGCTGCTGAAGGCGATCCCCTCGCGGACTTCGCCTACGGTGCCGAGTCCTACGACGCGACGATCCTCGGTGCTCTCGCCGCGGTGAAGGCCGGCTCCACGGTCTCGGCGGACATCCAGGGGGCCTACGCGGCCGTCTCGGGTGCCACCGACGGCGAGGAGTGCAACACCTACGCCGACTGTGTCGCCCTGCTCGACGAGGGCAAGGAGATCCGGTACGCCGGGCCTGCCGGCATCGGGCCGATCAACGACCAGAACGACCCGTCCTCCGCGTTCGTCGGCATCTACATGTTCAACGCCGACAACAAGAACGAGATCGCCAGCGTGGTGGAAGGCTCCAGCTGACCTGAAGGTCATCTGAACCAGCAGCACAAGAGTGGCCCCGGACCTCACGGTCCGGGGCCACTCTTGTGTGTCGTTCGGCTCTTGCCTCAGTGCTGGGCGCTGTCGCCCTTCTCGGCGTCGACGTCCTCGGCGAGCGTGCCGAGGTAGAGCGCGATCACCTTGGGGTCGTTGGCCAGCTCGCGACCGCTCCCCGTGTGGGCGTCCCTGCCCTGGTCGAGGACGTAGCCGCGGTCACAGATCTGCAGGCAGCGGCGGGCATTCTGCTCGACCATCACGACGCACACGCCGGTCTTGTTGATCCTGCGGGTGCGGATGAAGGTCTCGTCCTGACGGACCGGGGACAGGCCCGCCGACGGCTCGTCGAGCAGCAGCACCGAGGGCTCCATCATCAAGGCCCTGGCCATGGCCAGGGACTGACGCTCGCCGCCGGAGAGCGCGCCGGCCCGCTGGTTGCGTCGGTCGTGGAGCACCGGGAAGAGGTCCCACATGGCGGCCAGCCGCTCGGTCATCTTCTTGGGGCGCATGAACAGCCCCATCCGGAGGTTCTCCTCGATGGTGAGCGAAGGGAAGACGTTGTTGGTCTGCGGCACGAAGCCGACACCCATCTCCACGAGCTTGTTGGCCTTGAGGTTGGTGATGTCCCTGTCCCCGAGCGTGACGCTGCCCGAGTGGACCTTGACCAGGCCGAACATCGCCTTCAGCAGCGTGGACTTGCCGGCGCCGTTGGGGCCGATGATCCCGATCATCTCGCCCGGGTAGGCGTTCACGCTGCAGCCGTTGAGGATGTTCACACCGGGCAGGTAGCCCGCCACGATGTCCTTGGCCTCGACGACCGGCGTCTGGGTCTGGGGCTGGGTCATCTGGGTCTGCTCGCTCATGCCTTCTCCTCGGGCGATGGGTGCGTCGTGGCTGCGCCGGCTTCGCCCTCGCGTTCGGCCTCCTCGGCCGCCACCTCATCGGCGATCTGCTCGATGGCTTCGTCGGTGAGGAGCGCGTCGTCGCCGAGGTCGGTGTCGTGGTGGGCGCCGAGGTAGGCGTCGATCACGGCCGGGTTGGACATCACGCCGTCAGCGGGCCCCTCGGCCACCAGCCGTCCTTCGGCCATCACGCACACCCAGTCGGAGATGTGCCGGACGACGTGCATGTCGTGCTCGACGAAGAGAACGGTCATGCCCTCGTCACGCAACGTCTGGATGTGCCCGAGGAGGGACTGGGTCAGCGCCGGGTTCACACCGGCCATCGGCTCGTCGAGCATGATCATCTTCGGGTCGCTCATCAGGGCTCGGGCCATCTCGAGCAACTTGCGCTGGCCACCCGAGAGGCTGCCCGCGTAGTCGTCCTTCTTGTCCAGGAGCTTGAAGCGCTCCAGCAGCTCCTTGGCGCGCTCCTCGATGTCCCGCTCCTGACCGGCCCAGAGCGGCTTGATCATGCACTTGAGGAGGCTCTCCCCTGCCTGGTCCTGGGCCCCCAGCATCATGTTGTCCATCACGGTCATGCGGCTGAGTGCCTTGGTCAGCTGGAAGGTACGGACCATGCCGGCGCGTGCCACGCTCGAGGCGGCTGTCTTGTCGAGCTTCCGGCCGTCGAAGGTCCAGTGCGCCTCGCGGCCCGACGTCGGCTTGTCGAAGCCGGTGATCAGGTTGAAGAACGTGGTCTTGCCGGCACCGTTGGGACCGATCAGGGCCGTGATGATGCCGCGCTGCACCTCGAGGTGGCCCACGTCGACGGCGGTCATGCCGCCGAACTGCCGGGTGATGTTGTTGACCACGAGGATCGGATCCGGCTTGGGTGTGCCGGGCGTCTCGTCGAAGGTCGCCGTCAGGTCCTTGCGCGTCTGCGGGTCGGCCATGGACGGGTAGGCCGTCGTCTGGTCAGCCATTGAAGGTCAACTCCCTCTTGTTGCCCAGGATCCCCTGTGGTCTGAAGATGACGAGCAACATCAGTCCGATGCCCACCACGACGAAGGAGAACTGCTCGGTCTGCTGGCTGTTCATGATGCTGTCCGGCACGTAGGCGTTCGCGGTGTTCTTGATCATGATCCGCGCCGTGTAGAAGATGACGGTCCCCAGCACCGGCCCGAAGATCGTGGCCGCGCCTCCGAGCAGCAGGGCGGTGTAGGCGAAGAAGGTCAGGGATCGACCGAACTGGTCGGCCTGCATCGACCCCGCCAAGATGTAGACCATCCCGCCCAGGGCACCGAGCATGCCGCCGATGATCAGCGCCTGCATCTTGATCGCGAAGACGTTCTTGCCGAGGCTGCGGATGGCGTCCTCGTCCTCACGGATGCCACGCAGCATCCGGCCCCACGGGCTGCGGGTGAGGAAGTAGACCAGCAAGGTGCAGACGAGGACCAGGGACCAGGCCACGAACCGGACCCACCAACCGTTGACGCCGGTGTTCGGATAGTCCCATGGCCCGAAGGCCGTGGAGCCGCTCCCGAAGAACGACAGGGCGGTGAAGGGGTCGCGGTACTCCTTGCCGGGGATGCCCTGGGCAGCACCGGTGAAGTCGGTGAGGGTCGACAGTCGCCCGGTGTACCGGATGATCTCGGCCGCACAGATGGTCACGATCGCCAGGTAGTCGCCTCTCAGCTTCAGCGTGGGCATGCCGAGGATCAGGGCGAAGACCAGGGCTGCCGCGAGCCCGATCACGATCGCGAGCGGCAGCGGGAGGCCTTTCCAGATGGAGATGGAGAAGCCGTAGGCGCCCAACGCCATGAACCCGGCCTGGCCCATGTTGAGCAGTCCGGTGAAGCCGAAGTGGATGTTGAGGCCGATCACGGCGATCGCCACCGCCGCGGTCTGCGGCGCGATCATCTCGCGAGCCATGGCTTCGAGGATGTTGATGAAGGTGTCCATGTCAGTTCCTCTCAGCCAACTCGCTCGGCGCGTCCGAGGAGGCCTTGTGGCCTGACCATCAGCAGCAGGATCAGAATGCCCAGCGCCACGGCGTACTTCAGGTCACCGGGGGCGCCGAGCGGACCGGCGAGCTCGACCACCATGCCGATGATGAGCGAGCCGACCAGGGCGCCGAACGCGGTGCCCAGGCCGCCCAGGGTCACCGCGGCGAACAGCAGCAACAGGATCTGCATGCCCGTGTCCCACCTGATGCCGTTGCTGACCACGAGCGCGTAGAAGATGCCGGAGAGACCGGCCAGACCGGCGGACATGGTCCACACGATCCGGATGATCCGGTCGACGTCGATGCCGGAGGCAGCGGCCAGGGCCGGATTGTCCGAGACGGCACGGGTGGCCCGACCGATGCGGGTGCGGAGCAGGAAGTAGCCGATCAGTGCGATCACCACGATGGAGACGCCCATCGCGACGAACGACATGGTCGTCACCGTCACCGGACCGATCGTGGTGGTCGCGAAGGTCCGCACCACGACCTTCTGGGTGCCGGCCCCGATGAAGTACTGGAAGGAGTACTGGGCGGCCAGGGAGAGTCCGATCGTGACGATCATCGCCTGGATCAGGCCCAGCCCACGCCGCCGCAGACGGTTTCCAGATGCCGGCGTCCTGGAAGTATCCGGTGAGGGCGCACAGGACGACCGTGATCGCGCCTCCCAGCAGGAGGCCGAGCCCGGCGACGTTGCAGAGGCCGTAGGCGAGGATGCCGCCCAGCGTCACCTGCTCGGCGTGCGCGAAGTTCGACAGGCCGGTGGTGCCGTAGATCAGGGACAGCCCGACCGAGGCGAGCGCGAGCAGCAACCCGAGCCGGAGGCCGCTGACGGCACTCTGGATGAGCAGGTCGGTGCGGCTGGTCGTCTCGTCGTACGCGGCGGTCCGGACCTCGAAGAGCGCGGGGTACGTCGTCTGCTTCTCGCCGATCTTGACGTCGAACGTGCGCTCCGTGGGCCCCTGGGCGGCCAGTCCGTCCGGGAACGACTCCTCGTCGATGGTGACGGTGTACTCACCGGCCTCGGTGACGGGCAGGTTCCACTTGCCGGCCGCGTCGGTGGCGACCGTCTCCTCGACACTGCCCCCGGTCACGGTGAGCTCGACTCCTTCGACGGGCCCCTCCTCGGACCGGATGGTCCCGACGATGCAGGACGTCTCGTCGTCGGGCGCACAGAGCTCGGCGGCGCTCGCCGGCGCGGGCAGGATGAGCATGAGGGCGAGCGGGGCCAGCAGGAGTGCGAAGAGCAGACCGGCCACACCTCGTCTCGCGGTTGGCTCGCGGACTGTCGATCTGAACTTCACTCAAGTTCTCCTTCGGGGGACCCCACAAGACGCTTCCGGCAGTCTAGGGGGCAAGGGTGTGGGCCATGCCACATCTGCGCAACTGATGGCAGGTTCGTTGCCGAACTCTTCACCGTCCCGTGACCCCGGGACCGTGGGTGACGACCCCATCGGCCACCTGACGCATGCTGAGACGCAGATCCATGGCGGTCTTCTGGATCCAGCGGAAGGCGTCCGGCTCGGTCAGGCCCAGCTCCTTCTGGAGCACGCCCTTCGCCCGGTCGACGGCCTTGCGGGTCTCCAGCCGCTCGCTCAGGTCGGCCACCTCCTGCTCGAGGAGACCGACCTCGGCGAACCGACTGACCGCCATCTCGATGGCGGGCACCAGGTCGCTCTTGGAGAACGGCTTCACGAGGTAGGCCATGGCACCGGCGTCGCGGGCCCGCTCCACCAGATCGCGCTGGGAGAAGGCCGTGAGGATGACGACGGGAGCGATCCGCTGCGCGGCGATCTGCTCGGCGGCGGCGATGCCGTCCAGGACGGGCATCTTCACGTCCAGGATCACGAGATCCGGACGAAGCTCTTCGGCCAGCTCGACGGCCCGGGCGCCGTCGCCGGCCTGGCCGACGACGTCGTACCCCTCCTCGCCGAGCATCTCGGCCAGGTCCATCCGGATCAGCACCTCGTCCTCGGCGATGACGACGCGGCGCGGGCTCGGGTCAGGCTGGTTCACGGCCGAAAGGTTAGCGGCAGCGCCGGCGCCCGGTCAGCCGGGTCGACATCCACGCACGGGGCAGTCGGGTTGGTGATCGGCCAGCGGTGCTCGAGGGCGCGACACGTTCCGGTAGCGTTTCGCCGCGCGCCCCGGTATCCCAACGGCAGAGGAAGCGGTCTCAAACACCGTCCAGTGTGGGTTCGAATCCCACCCGGGGCACTCTGTGATGTCCTGAGCCAACAGACGACCCGGGGCACTCCACCCGCATGTCGGCGGACGCACGCAGCATTCAGGTGTGCACCCGCTACACGTCCGTGATCTCGCCCTCGAGTTGCTCGCCGGCGGGCTCACGTTGTCCGAGGTTTCCCGTCGGATGTCGGTCAGCCGCTCGACGTTGCGCGACTGGCGGTGCACACCTCCCCGCCAGGAGTCGAGTGTCTGCTGCCCGCGGTGCGCTGCCGTACCGCTCGACCGGGCGGCCTACGCCGCCCTGCTCGGCTACTACCTCGGCGACGGATGTCTGTCCGCAGCTCCCCGCTACTTCGCGCTCCGCGTCAGCTGCGATGCGACGTATCCGCGGATCATCGCGGACGTGTCCGCCCTGATGGGCCGGGTGCGGCCCGGTGCGACTGTGTTCCATGTTCGGGCTCCGGGCGTGACTGTCGTGCAGGCCCACTGGAAGCACTGGCCATGCCTCTTCCCTCAGCACGGTCCCGGCCGCAAGCACGAGCGACCTATCGTCCTCGAGGCCTGGCAGGAAGAGATCGTCCGCGCACACCCGGATGACCTCCTCCGCGGGCTCTTCCACTCCGACGGCTCCCGGGTGAACAACTGGGCCTCGAGGGAGGTTGCTGGCGTGCGAAAACGCTACGACTACCCGCGCTGGATGTTCGTCAACAGCTCCGACGACATCATCGACCTCTGCACCCGCGCGCTCGACCGTGTCGGCATCGCCTGGCGTCGTCCCCGGGTCAACTGCATCGCCGTGTCGCGCGCCGCGGACGTCGCCCGGCTCGACGGGCTGATCGGGCTCAAGGGATGAGCCTGCTCGATCAGCCCCGGCGGTAGGCCGGTGCGACCTCGTTGATGGCGTCGCCCATGCGGTGGATCCGGAGGGCGTTGGTGGAGCCGGGGATGCCGGGCGGGGCACCGGCGATGATGACGACCAGGTCACCCTCCTTCACCCGCCCGATCTCCAGGAGCTGCTCGTCGACCTGACGGACCATCTCGTCGGTGTGCTCGACCATGGCCGTCTTGAAGGTCTCGGCACCCCACGTCATCGCGAGCTGTGAGCGCACCTGCGCCTCGGGGGTGAAGGCGAGCACGGGGATCGCGCCGCGGTAGCGCGAGAGCCGTCTCGCGGAGTCACCGGACTGGGTGAAGGCGACGAGGTACTTCGCGCCCACCCGCTCGGCGACCTCGGCGGCAGCCTTGGCGATGACACCGCCCCGGGTCCGGGGCTGCCAGTCGATCGCCGCCATGTCGGAGAGCCCGTGGTCCTCGGTGGACTGGATGATCCTGGCCATCGTCTTCACGGCCTCGATGGCGTACTCCCCCACGCTGGTCTCACCGGACAGCATCACGGCATCAGCCCCGTCGAGGACCGCGTTGGCCACGTCGGACGCCTCTGCCCGGGTCGGCGCGGGGTTGGTGATCATCGACTCCAGCATCTGGGTCGCGACGATGACCGGCTTGGCGTTGCGGCGGGCCCGGTTGATCACCTGCTTCTGCAGGAACGGAACGTCCTCGAGCGGGCACTCCACACCCAGGTCGCCGCGGGCGACCATGAACGCGTCGAACGACTTCACGATCTCGTCGAGGTTGTCGATCGCCTGCGGCTTCTCGATCTTGGCGATCACGGGGATCAGCACGCCCTCCTCCCGCATCACCTCGCGGACCTTCTCGACGTCCTTGGCCGAGCGGACGAACGACAGGGCGATGAAGTCGACGGTGAGGTGCAGCGCGAAGCGGAGGTCCTCGATGTCCTTCTCGGACAGGGCCGGGACGCTGACCGGGACACCGGGCAGGTTGATGCCCTTGTGGTTGCTCACCGGACCACCGACGACGACCTCGGTCACGACGTCGTCACCGTCGACCGCGATCACCTTCAGCCGGATCTTGCCGTCGTCGATCAGGATCGGGTCTCCGGGGCTGACGTCGCCGGGGAGCCCGTCGTACGTCGTGCCGCAGATGTCAGCGTCGCCCGCCACCTCGCGGGTGGTGATCGTGAAGCGGGCGCCGTTCTCGAGCTCGGCGCGACCGTCCGCGAACGTGTCGAGCCGGATCTTCGGACCCTGGAGGTCGGCGAAGATGCCCACTCCGTGCCCGGTGGCGTCCGACGCCTCCCGGACGAGCCGGTAGGCGCGCTCGTGGTCGGCATGGCTGCCGTGGCTCATGTTCAGCCGGGCGACGTCCATGCCGGCGTCGACCAGAGCCCGGATCTGCTCCGGGGTCGACGTCGCGGGACCGAGGGTGCAGACGATCTTTGCTCTACGCACCCGCGCAGCCTAGCGACAGTCTGGAACGATCAAACAACCGCGGGCCTCGCGGTGGGCGGGATCGGGACCGGCAGGGTGGTCGATCCCGTGAGGTACTCGTCGACGGCAGCGGCCGCGGCCCGCCCCTCGGCGATCGCCCAGACGATCAGCGACTGACCACGACCGGCGTCGCCGGCGACGAAGACGCCGTCGACGGACGAGGCGTAGCTGACCGTCGCGGGCGACGTTGCCGCGCTCGTCGAGCTCGACCTCGAGCTGCTCGACCAGGCCCGGCTTCTCCGGGCCCCGTGAAGCCCATCGCGAAGAGCACCAGCTCGGCCGGGATCTCCCGCTCGGTGCCCTCGTGCTCGACCAGCTTGCCGTCCACGAACTCGACGTCGACCAGCCTGCAGCGCCCGCACGCCGCCCGTCGTCGTCGCCGAGGAACTCCTTCGTGGAGACGGCATAGACCCGCTCGCCGCCCTCCTCGTGGGCCGAGGAGACGCGGAACGTCATCGGGTACGTCGGCCAGGGCTGGCCGTCGGGCCGCGACTCCGGCGGCTCGGGCATGATCTCGAGCTGCGTGATCGAGGCCGCGCCTTGGCGGATGGCCGTACCGAGGCAGTCGGCGCCGGTGTCGCCGCCACCGATGATCACGACGTTCTTGCCGTCGGCCCGGATCTGGACCTCGCCCTCCCCCAGCTCCTCGCCGAGGGACACCCGGTTGGACTGCGGGAGGTACTCCATCGCCTGGTGGATGCCGTCCAGCTCGCGGCCGGGCACCGGCAGGTCGCGGGCCTCGGTCGCACCCATCGCGAGGACGACGGCGTCGTAGCGGTCGCGGAGCTGGCGGCCGGTGAGCTCGTCACCGACGTTGACGCCGGCCCGGAACACAGTTCCCTCCCTCCGCATCTGGTCGAGCCTCTTGTCGAGGTGCTTCTTCTCCATCTTGAACTCGGGGATGCCGTAGCGCATCAGGCCGCCGATCTTGTCGGCCCGCTCATAGACCGCGACGGTGTGACCGGCGCGGGTCAGCTGCTGCGCGGCGGCGAGGCCGGCGGGGCCGGAGCCGATGACCGCGACCGTGCGGCCGGAGAGCCATTCGGGCGGCTGGGGCCGGACCAGGCCGGACTCCCAGGCGCGGTCGATGATCGCGACCTCGACGTTCTTGATCGTGACCGGGTCCTGGTTGATGCCCAGGACGCAGGCCGTCTCGCAGGGCGCCGGGCAGAGGCGACCGGTGAACTCCGGGAAGTTGTTGGTCGCGTGCAGGCGCTCGATGGCGCCCTCCCAGTCGTCTCGCCAGACGAGGTCGTTCCACTCGGGGATGATGTTGCCGAGCGGGCAGCCCTGGTGGCAGAACGGGATGCCGCAGTCCATGCAGCGGCCCGCCTGCTCGGTGATGATCGGGAGCAGCGCGCGCCCGATCCCGCCCGGGTAGACCTCGTTCCAGTCCTGCACCCGCTCGTCGACGGGGCGCCGGGTCGCGACCTCGCGCCCGTTCTTCAGGAATCCCTTGGGGTCAGCCATGAAGTACCTCCATGATGCGTGTCGCGGCCTCGTCCTCGCTGAGGCCGTCCTCGATGGCTTCGGCCTTGGCCTCCAGCACTCGCTTGTAGTCACTGGGCATCACCTCGGTGAAGCGCGGCAGCGCGCTCTCCCAGTCGGCGAGCAGCTCCTCGGCGACCGGTGAGCCGCTCTCCTCGAGGTGCTGGGTGACCAGGGCCTTGAGCTCGTCGGCGGCGTCGCCCTCCACCGGCGCGAGATCGACGAGCTCGGGGTTGACCCGCCTCTCGTCGAGATCCAGCACGAAGGCATAGCCGCCGGACATGCCGGCCGCGAAGTTGCGCCCGGTCCGGCCGAGCACCACCACGATGCCACCGGTCATGTACTCGCACCCGTGGTCGCCGACGCCCTCCACCACCGCGTGGGCGCCGGAGTTGCGGACACAGAACCGCTCCCCCACCTCGCCTCGCAGGAAGATCTGACCGGACGTCGCGCCGTACCCGATGACGTTGCCGGCGATGATCTGCCGGCGGGCGTCGAAGGTCGCGGCCCGGTCGGGGCGGACGACGATCCGGCCACCCGACAGGCCCTTGCCGACGTAGTCGTTGGCGTCGCCCTCCAGCCGCAGGGTCATCCCCCGCGGGATGAACGCGCCGAAGGACTGGCCTGCGGAGCCGGTGAAGGTGAGGTCGATGGTGCCCTCGGGCAAGCCCTCTCCGCGGTACCGCTTGGTCACCTCGTGGCCGAGGATCGTGCCGACCGTGCGGTTGACGTTGCGCACCTTGACCTGGCCCCGGACCGGCTCACCGGTGTCCAGCGCGGCCTGGGCCAGCGGGATCAGCTCCAGGACATCGAGCGACTTGTCGAGCCCGTGGTCCTGCGTCGTGGTGTTGCGACGTGCCGCACCCTCGGGCAGGTCCGGCACGTGCAGCACCGGTGTCAGGTCGAGGCCCGAGGCCTTCCAGTGGTCCACGGCCGGTGCCACGTCGAGCGCCTCGACCTGGCCGATCGCCTCGTCGAGCGTCCGGAAGCCGAGCTCGGCGAGCAGCTCCCGCACCTCCTGCGCCACGAACTCGAAGAAGTTGACGACGTGCTCGGCCTTGCCGGTGTAGCGCTCACGCAGGACAGGGTTCTGGGTGGCGATGCCCACCGGACAGGTGTCGAGGTGGCAGACCCGCATCATGATGCAGCCGGACACCACGAGCGGCGCCGTGGCGAAGCCGTACTCCTCGGCACCCAGCAGAGCCGCGATGACCACATCCCGACCGGTCTTGAGCTGGCCGTCGGTCTGGACGACGATCCGGTCACGGAGGCCGTTGAGGAGCAGGGTCTGCTGGGTCTCGGCCAGGCCGAGCTCCCAGGGGCCACCCGCGTGCTTGAGCGAGGTCAGCGGCGAGGCCCCGGTGCCACCGTCGTGGCCGGAGATCAGCACCACGTCCGCGTGGGCCTTCGACACCCCCGTGGCGACCGTGCCCACGCCGACCTCGGAGACCAGCTTCACGTGCACGCGGGCCTGCGGGTTGGCGTTCTTCAGGTCATGGATCAGCTGGGCGAGATCCTCGATCGAGTAGATGTCGTGGTGCGGTGGCGGGCTGATCAGCCCGACCCCCGGTGTGGAGTACCGGGTCTGCGCGATCCAGGGATAGACCTTGTGGCCAGGCAGCTGGCCGCCCTCGCCGGGCTTCGCCCCCTGCGCCATCTTGATCTGGATGTCGTCGGAGTTGGTGAGGTACTCGGAGGTGACTCCGAAGCGGCCCGACGCGACCTGCTTGATCGAGCTGCGGCGCTCGGGGTCGTAGAGCCGATCGGCGTCCTCGCCGCCCTCACCGGTGTTGGACTTGGCGCCCAGCCGGTTCATCGCCACCGCAAGGGTCTCGTGGGCTTCCTGGCTGATCGAGCCGTAGGACATCGCACCGGTCGAGAACCGCTTGACGATCTCGGAGACCGGCTCGACCTCGTCGATGTCGATCGGCTCGCGGCCGGTGTCCCCCGCCTCCTTGAACCGGAACAGTCCGCGCAGCGTCATCAGCCGCTCGGACTGCTGGTCCACCGCAGCGGTGTACTGCTTGAAGATGTCGTAGCGACCGGTCCGGGTGGAGTGCTGGAGCCGGAAGACGGTCTCGGGGTCGAACAGGTGCGGCTCGCCCTCGCGGCGCCATTGGTACTCGCCACCGATGGTCAGCTCGCGGTGCGGCGGCGTGATGCCGGCCCGGGGGTACGCCGCAGCGTGGCGGCGTGCCACCTCGGCAGCGATGGTCGTGAGCTCGATGCCGCCCAGCTTGGACGTGGTTCCGGTGAAGTACTTGTCGACGACGGCCTGGGACAGGCCGACGGCCTCGAAGATCTGGGCACCGGTGTACGACGCCACCGTCGAGACGCCCATCTTGGACATCACCTTGAGCACGCCCTTGCCGAGCGCCTTGACCAGGTTGGCGACGGCCTTCTCCGGCTCGATCTTCACGTAGTAGGCGTCGCGGGCGAGGTCTTCGACCGTCTCCATCGCGAGGTACGGGTTGACCGCGGCCGCGCCGTACCCGATCAGGAGCGCGACGTGGTGCACCTCGCGCACGTCGCCCGCCTCGACCAGGAGCCCGACCTGGGTGCGGGTCTTCTCGCGGACCAGGTGGTGGTGGACCGCGCCGGTGAGCAGCAGCGACGGGATCGGCGCCAGGTCGGCGGTGGAGTGCCGGTCGGACAGCACGATGATCCGGGCGCCGCCGGCGATCGCCTCGGACACCTCCGCGCAGATCTCGTCGATCCGTCGAGCCATCGCCTGGCCGTCGCCCTCGACCGCGTAGAGGCCGCGGGAGACGTGCGTGATGAAGCCCGGCATGTCGCCGTCGCGGTTGATGTGGCGGATCTTGGCCAGGTCGTCGTTGGAGATGACCGGGAACGGGAGCACGACCTGACGGCACGACGCGGGTGCCGGGTCGAGCAGGTTGGCCTCCGGCCCGATGGTGCCGCTCAGTGAGGTGACGAGCTCCTCGCGGATCGCGTCCAGCGGCGGGTTCGTGACCTGCGCGAAGAGCTGGCTGAAGTAGTCGAAGAGCAGCCGCGGCTTCTCGCTGAGGGCAGCGATCGGCGTGTCCGTGCCCATCGAGCCGAGCGGCTCGCCGCCCGTGTTGGCCATCGGGGTGAGCAGGACGCGCAGCTCCTCCTCGGTGTAGCCGAAGACCTGCTGGCGACGGGTCACCGAGGCGTGCGTGTGCACGATGTGCTCGCGCTCGGGGATGTCGTCGAGGTGGATCTGACCGGCGTGGAGCCACTCGGCGTACGGGTGCTCGGCCGCCAGCTCGGACTTGATCTCCTCGTCCTCGATGATCCGGTGCTCGTCGGTGTCGACCAGGAACATCCGGCCCGGCTGCAGCCGGCCCTTGCGGACGATGCTCGCCGGGTCGAGGTCGAGCACGCCGACCTCGGAGGCGAGGACGACCAGGCCGTCGTCGGTCACCCAGTAGCGAGACGGACGCAGGCCGTTGCGGTCCAGGACCGCCCCGATCTGGGACCCGTCGGTGAAGACGACGCAGGCGGGGCCGTCCCACGGCTCCATGAGCGCGGAGTGGAAGTCGTAGAACGCTCGACGGCTCGTGTCCATCTCGGCGTGGTTCTCCCACGCCTCCGGGATCATCATCAGCACCGAGTGCGGCAGCGAGCGACCACCCAGGTGGAGCAGCTCGAGGACCTCGTCGAAGGACGCGGAGTCGGACGCGCCGGTCGAGCAGATCGGGAAGAGCCGCTCGAGGTCTCCCGGGATCAGGTCGGAGTCGAGCAGCGCCTCGCGGGCCCGCATCCAGTTCCGGTTGCCCATCACGGTGTTGATCTCGCCGTTGTGGGCGATGAACCGGAACGGGTGGGCCAGCGGCCAGCTGGGGAAGGTGTTGGTCGAGAACCGGGAGTGGACGACGGCCATCGCCGAGGCGATCCGGTCGTCGGTCAGGTCCGGGAAGAAGTTGTCGAGCTGGTCGGTGGTCAGCATGCCCTTGTAGGCGAGGGTGCGCGACGACAGCGACGGGAAGTAGACGTCGGTCTCCCGCTTCGGCGCGCTTGCGCAGGCAGAACGCGAGACGCTCCAGCGCCATGCCGGTCGACGCGGGAGCCCGCGCCCGCCACGAACAGCTGGCTGAACGCCGGCATCACGCCGCGGGCGGTGGCACCCAGGATGTCAGGCGTAGATCGGGACCTCGCGCCAACCGAGGACCGCGAGGCCCTCCTCGGCCGCGATCTCCTCGATCCGGCGCCGGGTCTTGGCGATCGCCTCGTCGTCGCCCGGCAGGAAGGCCGTACCGACGGCGTACGCGCCGTGCGGCGGCAGCTCGAAGTCGACGACGTCACGCAGGAAGGCGTCGGGCACCTGCATCAGGATCCCGGCACCGTCACCCGACGTGGGCTCGGCGCCCTGCGGCGCCGCGGTGCTCCAGGTTGCGCAGGGCAGTGAGGGCCTGGGCCACGATGTCGTGACTGGCAACGCCGGTCAGGGTCGCCACGAAGGCCACACCGCACGCGTCGTGCTCGTGGCGGGGGTCGTAGAGCCCTTGGGGCGGCGGGAATGCGTGCATGGGCATTCTCCCGTCGTCGTCTGCGTCGGTCGCTCGTCCGTGAGGGCGAGCAGGTCCGACGGAATCGGCAAGGCAGTGCTGCTGTGCAGGGGACGACGTTGGCCCGAGCGGAGCCTTCACGCTACCACCCGGTCACCGCGAGGAGCAGGGGTCGACTACGGGACGGACAGCGTCCTAGACCGGGTCCTCGGACCGGTCGTCCTCGGGGGCCGGCTCCCGGGTGTACACCGACTCCTCGCGACCGGGATGCCGTCGCCCGGCCACGACGAAGTACGCGGTCGCGAGGACGAAGAGCACGATCGAGGTCCAGACGTTCAGACGGAGGCCCAGGACGTTCTGGAGCTGCACGTCATCGATGCGCAGCATCTCGATCCAGCCTCGGCCCGCGGTGTAGACCATCACGTAGAGCGCCAGCACCCGCCCGTAGCCGAGGCGGAACCGCTGGTCGGCCCAGATGACCAGTCCGAACGCGCCGAGGTTCCAGATGAACTCGTAGAGGAACGTCGGGTGGAACGTCGTGTCGGCGAAGTAACCCTCCGGGCGGAACTCCGGGTCGATCTCGAGTGCCCACGGCAGGTCGGTGGGGCGGCCGAAGAGCTCCTGGTTGAACCAGTTGCCCCATCGTCCGAGCGCCTGCGCGACCAGTACGCCGGGCACCATCGCGTCGAGCACGGGGAGGAGCTTGATCCCCTTGACCTTCGCGCCGATCACGACGCCGAGCGCGCCCATGGCGATCCCGCCCCAGATGCCGAGCCCGCCTCGCCAGAGGTAGAGCGCCGTGACGGGGCTCTGGCCGTCCCCGAAGTAGAGCTGCCAGTCCGTGGCCACGTGGTAGAGCCGGGCGCCGACCAGGCCGAACGGGACTGCCCAGACCGCGAGGTCGCTGACCTCACCGGACTGACCGCCGCGGGCCACCCACCGACGCTCGCCGATCCAGATGGCGACCACGATGCCGGCGATGATGCACAGGGCGTAGCCGCGGATCGGCACCGGACCGAGGTACCAGATGCCGTTGCCCGGACTGGGGATGGACAGGATCGTGGTCAACTCAGGTCTCCTCGCCCAACAGCGTGTGGATGTCGTCGGCGAAGTCGCTCGCGGACGTGCCCTGGGTCCAGAGCACCGGTACCCGGTCGCGGTGGTCGATCGCGGTCACCTGGGTGCCGTGCGTGACCTCGTAACCACCGCTCGGGAGCTTCTCGCCCTGCTCGACTGCCACCGCCAGCGGTTCACCGATGTCGACGATCGTGTCGAGGTCACCGGTGAGGCCGATGAAGGACGGGTCGAACCGGTCGAGGTAGGTGCGCAGCGTCTCCAGCATCGTCGCGGGCCGGATCGGTGGTCACGAAGACGACGTCGACCTGCTCCCGCTCGGACTCGTCGATCCGGGTCAGCGCCGAGGCCAGGGACGACATCACCACCTGGCAGATGTCGGGACAGTGCGTGTAGCCGAAGAACACCAGCGTCAGTCGCTTGTCGGTGTCACCCGCCAGCGAGTACGACGCCCCGCTGGTGTCGATCAGCGGCGTCTCGGGAACGACGTACTGCTGCTCGAGGACGGCGCCGTGGAACTCCGCGTCGGCTTCGTCCCCGCCGCAGCCCGCCAGCAGCCCGGCGGTCAGCGCGAGGACGGCGGCGGCCGCGGTGCTACGCACGCCTGACCCCGGCGGCGAGGTCCTCCGTGAGCGCGCGGAGGGCACGAAGGCCGGCCGCCCGGTCGTCGGGGTGGTCGAGCAGGGTCCGCACGAAGGCCGACCCCACGATCACCCCGTCCGCGTAGGCCGCGATCTCGGCGGCCTGGTCACCGTTGCTGACGCCGAGTCCGACGCCCACCGGGAGGTCGGTGGTGGACCGGGTGCGGGCCACGAGCGGGCCGGCGAGGTCGCTCGTCGTGGTCCGCGTGCCGGTCACGCCCATGACCGCCGTGGCGTAGACGAAGCCCCGGCAGGCAGCCGTGGTCATGGCGATCCGCTCGTCGGTGGAGGACGGAGCCACCAGGAAGACCTTGTCGAGGTCGTGGGCGTCGGCGGCCGCGATCCAGTCCTGGCCGCTGTCGGGGGTCAGGTCGGGGGTGATCAGACCCGCTCCCCCGGCGGAGGCGAGATCGGCCGCGAACCGCGCGGCGCCGTACCGCTCCACCGGGTTCCAGTAGGTCATCACGACGGTGGGCACACCGGTGGCGGCCACCGCCTCGACCGTGCGCAGGACGTCGCGGGTGCGGACGCCGCCGTCGAGTGCCTGCTGGGCGGCGGCCTGGATCGTGGGGCCGTCCATGACCGGGTCGGAGTACGGCAGCCCGATCTCGATCACGTCGCAGCCGGCGTCGACCAGGACCCGGAGCGCCTCGATGCCGCCGTCGACGTCGGGAAAACCGGCCGGGAGGTAGCCGACCAGCGCGGACCGTCCCTCGGCCCTCGCCCGGGCGAACGCCTCAGCGGTGCTCATGCGGTGGTCGCTTCGGCGCGGGGGTCGGTGTCGGGGTCGCCGACCGGCTCCTCGGTGACCTCGTCGACGTCACCCAGCCCGAACCACGCGATGGCGGTGTCCATGTCCTTGTCGCCGCGACCGCTCAGGTTGATCAGCACGGTGGCGTCGGGGCCCTTCTCCGCGGCCAGACGCTCGGCGACCCGCAGGGCACCGGAGACGGCGTGGGCGGACTCGATGGCGGGGATGATCCCCTCGGTCCGGCTGAGCAGGGCGAGAGCATCCATCGCCTCGGCGTCGGTGACGGGCACGTAGGTCGCCCGGCCGATCGCGGAGAGGTGGGCGTGCTGGGGGCCGACGCCCGGGTAGTCGAGACCGGCCGAGATCGAGTGGGACTCGATGGTCTGCCCGTCCTCGTCCTGGAGGACGTAGGTGCGAGCGCCGTGGAGGACGCCCCGGTCACCGGCGTGGATGGTGGCGGCGTGCCGCGGCGTGTCCACCCCCTCACCCCCCGGCTCGAACCCGTAGATCGCGACCTCCTCGTCGTCGAGGAACGCCGTGAAGAGACCGATCGCGTTGGACCCACCACCCACGCAGGCCGCGATCGCGTCCGGCAGGACGCCGTACTGGTCGAGGCACTGCTGGCGAGCCTCGTCGCCGATGCTGCGGGTGAAGTCGCGGACCATGCTCGGGAACGGGTGCGGACCGGCCGCCGTCCCGAAGAGGTACGCCGTGTGGTCGACGCTGGAGACCCAGTCGCGGAGCGCCTCGTTGATGGCGTCCTTGAGGGTGGCGCTGCCGGAGTCGACCGGGACCACCGTGGCGCCGAGCAGGTTCATCCGGGCGACGTTGAGGGCCTGGCGACGGGTGTCGACCGAGCCCATGTAGACGGTGCAGTCGAGGCCGAAGTAGGCCGCGGCGGTGGCGCTGGCGACGCCGTGCTGGCCGGCGCCGGTCTCGGCGATGACGCGGGTCTTGCCCATGCGTCGGGTGAGCAGCGCCTGGCCGAGCACGTTGCGGATCTTGTGGGCGCCGGTGTGGTTGAGGTCCTCGCGCTTGAGCAGGATCCGGCAGCCGACCTTCGCCGAGAGCCGCTCGGCGAAGTAGAGCCGGCTGGGCGTGCCCGCGTAGTCGCGCAGGATCTGGTCGAACTCCGTGGTGAACCCCGGGTCGGCCATGGCCTCGTGCCAGGCGTCGGTCAGCTCGTCGAGCGCCGTGATCAGCGCCTCCGGCATGAACCGCCCACCCCAGCGCTCACCCTCAGGGGCCCCGAACCAGCCGAGCTCGTCGGCGTCGTACCTGGTCATGCCCCTACTCCTGTCATCGCCCGGACCGCGGCCTCGGGGTCCCCGTCGCGGACCAGCGCCTCGCCGACCAGCACCGCGCGGGCGCCTTCGCCCACGAACCGCTCGACGTCCTGCGGGCCGGCTGATGCCGGACTCGGCGACCAGCACCCGGTCCTGCGGGACCAACGGTGCCAGCCGCCCAAAAGTGTCGTCGTCGACGGCCAGGGTCTTGAGGTTGCGGGCGTTGACGCCGAGCAGCTCCGCGCCGAGGGCGACCGCGCGCTCGGTCTCCAGCCTCGTCGTGGACCTCGACGAGCACGGTCAGGCCGAGCTCGCGCGCCTCGTCGTGGAGCCGGCGCAGCCCGTCGTCGTCGAGCGCGGCCACGATCAGCAGGACCAGGTCGGCCCCCGCCGCGCGGGCCTCGAGCAGCTGGTAGCTGCTGACGATGAAGTCCTTGCGCAGGACCGGCACGTCGACCGCTGCACGGACGGCGCGCAGGTCGTCGAGGCTGCCGCCGAAGCGGCGCTCCTCGGTGAGCACGCTGATCGCGGCGGCGCCGCCGCGCGCGTAGGCGGAGGCGAGGGCGGCCGGGTCGGCGATGTCGGCGAGCGTCGCCCTTGCTCGGGCTCTTGCGCTTGACCTCGGCGATCACGCTGCTGCCCGCGGCCCGCAAGTGGGGCATCGGGTCACGGGGCGGAGCGACGTCGGCCAGCGCTGCGCGCAGGTCAGCGACGCTGGTGCTCTCCTCGCGGCGAGCGAGGTCGATCCGGACGCCCGCGACGATGTCGTCGAGGACGGACATCACTCAGTGGCCGGCGTCATGGAGGCCCATCTTCGCCATCACGGCGAACACGACGAGCGAGCCGAGACCGATCGCCACGCCGACCCAGAAGAGGGTCATGCTGACGGGGTCGAGCATCAGGGCCACGCCGCCGACCACGAAGCCGAGCATCGCGACCGCGACCGCGGTCCAGGCCGCGGGGGTGTTGCCGTGGTTGTCAGACATGGGAGCTCCTCAGGGGGCGGGTTCGTCGTGCGGGGACAGTCTATTCAGGGGGTCAGGCGGTGGGGTCGCGACCCTCGTCCATGGCCTTCCAGAGGTCCAGGCTGCTCGCCTCCTCGGCCTCCGGGGTGCGGTCTGCGGCCCCCGGTGCGTCGTAGCGGCTGCCCATCTCCGGCCAGTGCGGCACCCAGCGCACGGCGAGCACGGTGGCGACCAGCGAGCCGAGGGTGCCGACCGCCGCGGCCCAGAACCAGGCGGTGGTGTCGACCGCGACGGCGTCACCCGAGCCACGTTGCTCCGCGACCGCGTCGATCACGGTGTCGGGCAGCGTCAGCCAGCCCGCGACCACGCTCACGGCGAGACCCGCAGCGGCGAGCAGGCCCGAGCACGGCGACCATCCGTCGTACGGTCCGACGGGTGACCAGCAGGGCTCCCCAGCAGGCCAGGACGACCAGGCTCAACGCGGCCGCCAGCGGCATCTCGCCCGCGTCGGCGACCGGCCCAGCGGGTCGGTGCTGTGGCTGCCACCGCCGGCGTCACCACCCAGGCGCGGCTGCTGGCCACAGCGGCGAGGATCCCCGACGCGAGCCCGAGGAGGACGACCGGTCCGAATGTCGCGCGGGGCTCAGCTCATGCCCGGGGACCGTCGGGCTGGTCGGCATGGACGTCGTCGGGAAGCAGCAGGGTGGCGTCGAAGCAGGTGCGGTCGCCGGTGTGGCAGGCCGGGCCCTCCTGGTCGACCTTGACCAGCAGGGTGTCGCTGTCGCAGTCGAGCCGGACCTCCTTGACCCACTGCCGGTGGCCGGACGTCTCACCCTTGACCCAGTACTCACCGCGCGAGCGGCTCCAGTACGTCGCCCGGCCGGTCGTCAGCGTCCGGGCCAGCGCCTCGTCGTCCATCCAGCCGAGCATCAGCACCTCGCCGGTGTCGTGCTGCTGGACCACGGCCGGGACCAGTCCGTCGTCGTTCCGCTTCAGCCGCTCGGCCAGCTTCGGGTCCAGTGAGTTGGTCACGCGCCCAGTATCCCGCTCCCCCACGAGGTGGCAGTAATCCCCCACGAAGTGGGAGTTGTGGCGCACCGAAGTGGCAGTTCTGGCGATCGTGCCGACCACAACTCCCACCTCGAGCAACCACAACTCCCACTTCGTGGGTTGGGAGCGCCACCTCGTGGGGTCAGGTCTGCTGAGCGGTCCAGGAGGAGTGGAGGCCGGCGTAGGTGCCGGGTTGGGTGACGAGGACGGCGTGCGGGCCGCGCTGGACGATCCGGCCCTCGTCGACGACGACCACCTCGTCGGCGTTCTCGGCGGTGGAGAGGCGGTGGGCGATGGTCACGGACGTCCGGCCACTCATCAGCCGCTCGAGCGCCCGGCCGATCCGCATCTCGAGGGCCGGGTCGACGGCGCTCGTCGCCTCGTCGAGGACCAGCAGGTCGGGATCGACGAGGTGGGCCCGCAGCAGCGCGACCAGCTGTCGCTCGCCGGCGGACAGCGAGTCGCCGCGCTGGCCGACCCGGGTCTCGAGGCCCGCGCGGAAGTCCGGCCACCCAGTCCCCGAGCCCGAGCTCGTCGGCACTCGCCAGGATCTCGTCCTCGGTGGCGTCGAGCTTGCCGTAGCGGACGTTGGCGGCGAGGGTGTCGTCGAACAGGAAGCCCTCCTGCGGCACCAGCACCACGCTGCGGCGCAACGACGCCGGCGCGATCTGTCGTACGTCGATCCCGTCCAGCAGGACCGTGCCCTCGGACGGGTCCATCAAGCGGGTCAGGAGCTTGGCGAAGGTCGACTTGCCGGAGCCGGTCTCGCCGACGATGGCCACGCGGGTGCCGGCCGCGATGTCCATCGTGATCTCGCGCAGGACCGGCGGCCCGCCGGGATAGGCGAAGGTGACGTCGTCGAAGGTGACGTCGATCGGCCCGCGCGGCAGGACCTCGCCGTCGGGGCCAGGATCGACCAGGTCGGCAGGGGTGTCGAGGATGCCGATGACGCGTCGCCAGCCGGCGATGGCGTTCTGGGCGTCGGTCAGGATCTGGGTGCCCATCTGCACCGGACCGACGAAGAGGGTCACGAGGAACGCGAAGGCGAGCACCTCCCCGGCCGTGATGTCACCCGCAAAGCCGAGCCACACGCCGACGATCAGCACGCCGGCGTTGGCCAGGCCCGCCGAGATGCCGCCGAGGGAGAACGAGAACGCGGTGAACCCCTGCGCGCGGGTGCTCGCACTCCGGTGCCGCTCGATGGCGAGGTCGATCCGCTCCTGGGTGCGTCCCTCGATCGCGTAGGACCGGACCACGGCGGCACCGACGACCGGCTCGGAGATCGCCGAGAGCAGGATGCCGACCTGGCGCCGGACCATGCCGTAGGCGTCGGACAGCCGCCGCTGGAAGAACCGGAGCGACAAGAACAGCGGCGCGAAGCAGAGCCACACCACCAGGGCGAGCTGCCAGCTGTAGATCACCATCACGATCGTGGCCACGAACATCTGCCCGATGCTGACGACGAAGATCAGGCCGCCGAACACGAGGAACTGGCTGACCTGGTCGACGTCGCTGGTGACCCGGGCCACCAGCGCCCCACGGCGCTCGGTGTTCTGGGTGAGCAGCGGCAGGTCGTGGACGTGGCGGAACGCCTTGATCCGCAGCGTGGCCAGCCCACTCTCGGAGGTGGTGAAGAGCCGGTTCGTCATGGCGTACGACGCCACGCCGGTGCCGATGATGCCCACCGCCGCGAACATCCCCATCAGGACGGTGAAGCCGACATCGGGCCCACCGGGCCCACGCAGGCCGCGGTCGAGGGTCTGCTGGACGGCGATCGGGACGACGACCTGTCCCAGGGAGGCCAGGACCGCGAGCACGAGGGTGAACCCGATCCCCTCCTTGAGCTCGGGCGAGTAGTGGACCCCCCGACGGATCGTCTCGAAGGCCTTGATGTCCTCGCCGGTGTCCATCCGCGTGCCGGAGACGTTGGTGCTCATTCGGTCACCGCCTCGGACTCCTGCTCGTAGGCGTTGACCAGGTTGGCGTAGGCAGGGCTGCGGTCGAGCAGCTCGGCATGGCTGCCGATGTCGGCGACCCGGCCGTCCTCGAGGTGGACCACCTCGTCGGCCAGACCGATGGTCGCCTTGCGGTAGGCCACGACGAGCAGCGTCGGACCGGTGCCACCCCCGGGGTCGCGCAGCGCAGCGAGGATCCGGGCCTCGACCTCCGGGTCGACGGCCGAGGTGGCGTCGTCGAGGATCAGCAGCCGGGGTCGGCGGACGAGCGCGCGGGCCAGCGAGATGCGCTGGCGCTGCCCGCCGGACAGCGACGTGCCGCGCTCCCCCAGCCGGGTGTCGAGCCCCTCGCCGAGAGCGGCCACGAAGCCGTCGGCCTGCGCCGCGCGCAGGGCCGCCCAGACGTCGTCGTCGGAGATGTCGGCTCCGAGGGTCGACGTTGCCGCGCACGGTGTCGTCGAAGAGGAAAGCGGTCTGCGGCACGATCGAGACCGACGTGGCGAGCTCACCCCGGTCGAGGTCGGGAAGCGCAACGCCGTCGAGGAGGATCCGGCCGCCGTCCGGGTCGACGAGGCGGGTCAGCAGCGTCGTGAGCGTGCTCTTGCCCGAGGCGGTCGCACCGACGACGGCGACGGTCCGGCCGGGCGCCACGGAGAAGGTCACGCCGTCGAGGACGGGCTGGCTCTGGTCGTAGGCGTAGGCAACCTGCTCCAGCTCGAGGCGCGCGCCGGCACCGTCGAGGACCGCCGAGCGCTGACCGAACTGCATCTCGCCGGTGGCGGCGAGGACGGAGCTGACCCGTCGGAAGCCGACGACGCTGCGCGGGAACTCGCCGAGCAGCCAGCCCAGGGAGCGGATCGGGAAGGACACGATGGTCAACAGGTAGGCGATGGTGACGACGTCACCCGCGTCGGTGTGGCCGTTCAGCACCCGCGAGACGCCGACCGACAGCACCACCAGCACGCCGAGGCCGGGCAGCGCGGCGAGCGTCGGGTCGAAGGCGGCCCGGACCCGGCCGGCCTTGATGTTGACGTCGCGCAGCTCGTGGGCGCGCGCGGCGAAGCGCGCCGTCTCCTCCCCCTCGCGGCCCAGGGTCTTGACCACCAGGGCGCCGTCGAAGGACTCGTGCGCGATCTCGCTGACCTCGGCCCGCAGCTGCTGCGCGCGCGTCATCAGGGCCTGGGTGAAGTGCTGGTAGACGAGGTTGACCACGATCACAGCGGGGAAGACGAGCAGCCCGATCAGCGCCATCACGACGTCGGCGGCGAACATCTGCGCGATCGCGATCACCATCATGGCGACGGTGCCGACGGCCATCGGCAGCGGCGCGATCGGACCCCACGCGGCTTCGACGTCGGAGTTCGCGTTGGAGAGCAGCTGGCCGGTCGGGTGGCGCTGGTGCCACTCCATGGGGAGGGAGAGGTACTGGCGGGTGACGGCGCGGCGGTAGTGGGCCTGCATGCGGTACTGCATGACCCCGGCGCCCAGACGCCGGGCGACGATGCCGACCGCCCGGAGGATCGCGACGCCGAGGAACAGGGCCAGGATCGTGACCAGCAGGCCGTCCTCGATCTCACCGTCGCGGAAGGCAGGGAGTACGACGTTGTCGGTCGACCATCCGAGCACCCAGGCGTCGGCCACGGTGAGGGCGCCGAAGAGCAGGCTGCCGACGGTCGAGAGGGCGAAGATCCACGGCTCCCGCTTGATGGCGACGAGGAGGACGGAGAAGCCTTCGCGCGTCGTCGAGCCGCGCGCGTCCGCCTGAGCCTGCGTCACCTGATCGGTTACCCCCTCCGGCCCGGATTGGCCGTCGCCAACCCTATGCTCCCACCCATGACGACAGCGCTTCTGGCCCGACGCGAACGCATCGCCCTGTGCGACCTTGCGCTGGCTCTCGGCGAGGACGCACCGACCCTCTGTGGGGACTGGACCGCCAAGGAGCTGGTGGTCCACCTGCTGGTCCGCGAGTACGACCCGGTCGCCGCCGCCGGCCTGGTCGTGCCCCCGCTCGCGCGGGTCACCGAGTTCCAGATGGCCAGGAAGTCCCGCAAGGACTTCGGGGTGCTGGTCGAGCAGCTGCGCAAGCGCGGCCTGACCGTCTACTCGCTGCCTCCCGTGGACAAGGTGCTGAACACGCTCGAGTACTTCGTGCACCACGAGGACCTGCGCCGCGCCCAGCCGGGATGGGAGCCACGCGTGCTCGCCCGCGAGGACGAGGACCTCATCTGGTCTGCGCTCAGGGTGGCGGGTCGGGGCCTGGTGCGGCCGGCGGGGGTGCCCGTGCGGATCCGCCGGACCGACGCCGACACGAGCGCCACCCTGCGCCGGGGCAGCGACCCGGTGGTGCTGTCGGGGCTGCCTTCGGAGCTCGCGTTCCACCTGTTCGGCCGGCAGAGCCACTCACGCGGCCTCACCGCCACCGGTCCGGACGACCGGATCGCCCAGGTGTGGTCGGCCGACCTCGGTATCTAGGGTCCCGCGCAGTCGTTCCCCATTCGTGACTCGGTTCAGGTGCGGCCTCGACGCCCGGGCCCCTAGTTTCGCTCCATGAGGCGGATGATGGCGGCGGCAGCCTGCGGCGTTCTCCTGCTGGCCGGGTGCGGCGACGACCCCGATCCTGCGGCGTCCGACGACCCCACCGCGAGCACGTCGCCCAGCACCGGGCCGGACGGAGCCGGAGCCCGAGCCGGTCGTCGAGGTGCCGGACGGCGTGACGGTCACCGAGGTACCCGAGGGTCCCGTCGGCCTGACGTCGTTCGGCGACGCCGCGGTGTGGGCTGCCCTGCCCGGCAGCGGTGAGGTGTGGGTGGACGAGAAGACCACCGTGCCCGTCGGGACGCTCCCCCTGAGGTTGGAGGCCACCCCGACGGGTGTGTGGGTGAGCCTGATCGGCGACGGCGAGCTGGCGCGGATCGATCCCGAGACAGGTGAGGTCGACGTCCGGACGAAGCTGAGGCCCGCCACCAGCGAACCCGAGGGGCTGGCGTACGACGGCACGTCGCTGTGGGTGGTCGACCAGGCCGGTGACCGGGTCCTGGAGCTGGATGTCGCCACGGGTGGGGTCCTCGACGAGTACCCCACCGGCCACGAACCGCGGCTCGTCACCTCCGGGCCGTCGGGGGTCTTCGTCGGCGACTACACCGGTGGCAGCGTCACCCGTGTCGCGGACGGCAGCGCCACCACCAGGAACGCCGGCTCCTGCCTGTCCCCGCAAGGGCTCGCCGAGGCCGCGGGCATCCTGTGGGTTGCCTGCACGGTCGACGGACAGGTCGTCGGGCTCGACGCCGGGACGCTCGAGCCCGTCGTCGAGCTGCCCGACCTGGCGAGCGCGGATGCCGTCGTGACCGATGGCGACACCGTCTACGTCGTGGGCCAGGAAGGGCCGACCGTCTGGACGATCGACGCCCGCACCCAGCAGGTGACGGGCGAGCTGGTCCTCGACGACGCTCCCCCCACCCAGGAGAACGTCGACGCCGCGCTGCTGCGCAGCAGCCTCGTGGTCTCGCACCCCGAGAGCGGCCGCTTGTACGACGTCCCGCTGGGGTTGCTGGACCGCTAGCAGGTCAGCGGACGGCGTGACCGCTCGTCGCCAGCGCCTGCTTGACGTCGGCGATCCGCAGGGCGCCGAAGTGGAAGACACTCGCCGCGAGCACGGCGTCGGCACCGGCATCGACCGCGGGCGCGAAGTGGTCGACCCGGCCGGCGCCGCCGGACGCGATGACCGGGATGGTGACCTCACGGCGTACGGCCGCGATCAGGTCGAGGTCGTAGCCGTCCCGGGTGCCGTCGGCGTCCATGGCGTTGAGCAGGATCTCGCCCGCGCCGAGGGTCGCCGCACGCGACGCCCACTCGATGGCGTCGAGCCCGGCTGACTTCCGCCCTCCGTGCGTCGTGACCTCGAACCCCGAATCGGTGCCCGGCGCCCGCCGGGCGTCCACCGAGAGCACGAGCACCTGGCTGCCGAACCGGTCCGCGATCTCGGCCACCAGGTCGGGGCGGTGGAGGGCGGCGGTGTTGACGGCGATCTTGTCGGCGCCGGCGCGCAGCAGCCGGTCGACGTCCTCGACCGACGAGATCCCGCCGCCGACGGTGAGCGGGATGAAGACCTGCTCCGCGGTCGCGGAGACGATCTCCATGGTCGTCGCCCTGCCCTCGTGGGAGGCGGAGATGTCGAGGAAGGTCAGCTCGTCTGCACCCTCGCCGTCGTAGGTCTTGGCTAGCTCGACGGGGTCCCCGGCGTCGCGGAGCTCCTGGAAGTTGACCCCCTTGACGACGCGTCCGGCGTCGACGTCGAGGCACGGGATGACGCGGACCGCGAGGCTCATCGCCGGTCCTCGGGGAGGGTGAGCGCGAGCGCGTCCTCCAGTGTGAACCGGCCTTCATAGAGCGCGGTGCCCGCGATCGCCCCCTCCACACCGTCCGGCACCAGTGCCATCAGCGCCTCGAGGTCGGCGAGCTCGGTGACCCCACCCGAGGCGATGACCGGACGGTCGGTGGCGGCGCAGACGTCCTTGAGCAGCTGGAGGTTCGGGCCCTGGAGCATGCCGTCCTTGTTGACGTCGGTGACGACGTAGCGTGCGCAGCCCTCGGCATCGAGGCGGGCCAGGACCTCGTAGAGGTCCCCACCCTCGCGGGTCCAGCCCCTGGCAGCCAGGGTGCGACCGCGGACGTCGAGACCGATCGCGATCCGGTCGCCGTGCTCGGCGATGACCTTGGCGCACCACTCGGGCTGCTCCAGCGCGGCGGTGCCGATGTTGACCCGCCGGCAGCCGGTGGCGAGCGCCGCCGCCAGCGACTCGTCGTCGCGGATGCCGCCGCTCATCTCGACCTGGAGGTCGACGGACTTCACGATCTCGGCCTGGAGCTCACGGTTGTTGCCGCGCCCGAACGCCGCATCGAGGTCGACCAGGTGCAGCCACTCCGCGCCGGCGTCCTGCCACCGGTGCGCCGCCGCCACCGGGTCGCCGTACACGCGCTCGGAGCCGGCGACGCCCTGCGCGAGCTGGACGGCGCGACCCTCGGTGATGTCGACGGCGGGGAGGAGCTGGAGGTAGGACATGGGGCTCTTTCCTAGGTACGGCGGAACATCAGGGTGTAGAGGACGGGGGCGGCCAGCAGCGAGACGAAGAGCGCGCCGAAGCGGGCCGCCCAGCCCGGCACGAAGATCCAGACCAGGACGTTGAGGAAGACGAGGATCGCGATCACCACGCCGGTCTGGTTCCGGCGGCGCTGGGCGAGGACACCGCTCGGGCGTGGACGTCGTTGCGGAAGCCGCGCGGTGACCACGGCGGAGCGTGCGGCGCGGCGCTCCCGGCGCTCGGCGTCGGCGGCGCGGGCCGCCGCCTGGACGGCTGCCTCGTGCTCGCGCTGCTCGCGGCGGAGCCTGCGTTCCTTGCTCACAGGGAGCTCACCCAGTTGCGCAACAGCGCCGCTCCCGCGTCGCCGGACTTCTCCGGGTGGAACTGGGTGGCCGTCAGGGGACCGTTCTCCACGGCAGCGACGAACCGGTCACCGCCGTGCTCCGCCCAGGTCACCTGCGGCGCCCGGGTCCGGTCGTTGGTCTCGAGCGTCCAGTCGCGGACGGCGTACGAGTGCACGAAGTAGAAGCGCTCGCCCTCGAGGCCGGCGAAGAGCCGTGATCCCTCCGCAGCGTCGACGGTGTTCCATCCCATGTGCGGGACGACAGGAGCCTGCAGCCGCTCGACCACGCCGGGCCACTCGTCGCAGCCCTCGGTCTCCACTCCGTGCTCGACACCGCGCTCGAAGAGCACCTGCATGCCCACGCAGATGCCGAGGACCGGACGGCCTCCGGCCAGCCGTCGGCCGATCAACCGCTCGCCGCGCACCGCCCGCAGCCCCGCCATGCACGCCGCGAAGGCACCGACGCCCGGGACGACGAGGCCGTCGGCGTCCAGGCAGGTCTGGAGGTCCGAGGTCAGGACGACGTCGCCGCCGGCCCGTTCGAGCGCGCGGACGGCCGAGCGGACGTTGCCCGAGCCGTAGTCGAGGACGGCGACGGTGCTCAGAGTGTGCCCTTCGTCGACGGGACCCCGGTCTCGCGCGGGTCCAGGGCGACCGCGTCGCGGAACGCCCGGGCGAACGCCTTGAACTGGGTCTCGACGATGTGGTGGGGGTCGCGACCGGCCAGCACGCGGACGTGCAGCGCGATCTGGGCGTGGAACGCGATCGTCTCGAAGACGTGCCGGGTCAGCGAGCCGGCGTACGCCGGACCGGCGTCCCCACCGATCGCGACGTAGGCCTGCCCCTCGGGCTCGCCCGTGTGCACGCAGTAGGGACGTCCGGAGACGTCGACGACGGCCTGCACGAGGGCCTCGTCGAGCGGGACGGTCGCGTCGCCGAAACGACGGATGCCGGCCTTGTCGCCCAGCGCCTCGCGGAGCGCCTGGCCGAGCACGATCGCGGTGTCCTCGACGGTGTGGTGGGCGTCGATGTGGGTGTCGCCCTCCGTCCGGACCGTGAGGTCGACCAGGGAGTGGCGCGCGAAGGAGTTGAGCATGTGGTCGTAGAAGCCGACACCGGTGGACACCTCGGCCCGGCCGCTGCCGTCGAGGTCCACCTCGACGATGACCTTGGACTCCTTGGTCTCGCGCTCGATCCGCGCGACTCGACCCAGACTTTCGGGGCTCATGCGTTGCTCCGTTCTTCCCTGACCTGCGTGAGCGCTTCCTTGAATGCCGACATCTCGGCCGAGGTGCCGATGGAGACCCGCAACCAGCCGTCGGGACCGGTCTCACGGATGAGGACTCCGCGGTCGACCAGTCCCTGCCACACAGCATGACGGTCCCCGAAGGTTCCGAACAACGCGAAATTGGCGTCGCTGTCGGCGACCTCGAGTCCGTGTTCGCGCAGCCAGGCCACGGTGGCGTCGCGTTCGGCGCGCAGGTCGTCGACCCGGCCGAGCAGCTCGGGGGCGTGCCGGAGGGCCGCGAGCGCGACCGCCTGGGTCACCGCGGAGAGGTGGTAGGGCAACCGGACGACCCGGATCGCGTCACAGATCGCGGGGTCCGCCGCGAGGTAGCCGAGGCGGGCACCGGCCAGGGCGAAGGCCTTGCTCATGGTCCGGGTGACCACCAGGTTGCGGTGCCGCGGCAGCAGCTCCAGTGCGCTGGGGGTGCCGCCGCGCCGGAACTCGCCGTACGCCTCGTCGACGACGACCAGCCCGCCCGGCTCGTACGACGCCACCGCCTCGCAGAGCGCCGAGACCGCCGTCTGGCGGCAGGGCGGTGCCGGTCGGGTTGTTGGGCGAGGGCAGGAGGACGACGGAGGGCTGCCGTTCCAGGACGAGCTCGCGGGCGCGGTCGAGGTCGAGCGAGAAGTCGGACTCCCGCCTGCCCGCGACCCACTCGGTGTTGGTGTCACGGGCGTACTCGGGATACATCGAGTACGTCGGTGCGAAGCTCAGCGCCACGCGCCCCGGACCGCCGAAGGCCTGCAGCAGCTGCAGCATCACCTCGTTGGAGCCGTTGGCCGCCCACACCTGGTCGGGAGTGATGCCGGTCGGGGTGTCCCGGCTGAGGTAGCCGGCCAGGGCGGTGCGCAGCTCGACGAACTCACGATCCGGGTAGCGGTTCAGTGTCGTCGTCGCCTGGGCCACCGCGGTCGCCACGTCGGCCACGACGGCAGCCGACGGCGGGTAGGGGTTCTCGTTGACGTTGAGCTGCACGGGGACGTCGAGCTGCGGTGCGCCGTACGGCGTGAGGTCGCGCAGCTCCTCGCGGAGCGGGGGGAAGGTCACTGAAATCGTGCCCTGACCGCAGCACCGTGACCGGGCAGGTCCTCGGCCTCGGCCAGGGTGATGACGTGGTCGGCGACCTCGGCGAGCGCCTCACGGGAGTAGTCGATGACGTGCACCGACTTGGTGAAGGCGCGCACCGACAGGCCGGACGAGTGGCAGGCGCAGCCGCCCGTCGGCAGCACGTGGTTGGAGCCCGCGGCGTAGTCGCCCAGGGACACCGGAGCGTGGGCGCCGACGAAGATGGCGCCGGCGTTGCGGATCCGCGCGGCCACGGCGGAGGCGTCCTCGGTGTGGATCTCGAGGTGCTCGGCGGCGTAGGCGTTGGCCACCTCGACGCCCTGGTCGAGGTCGTCGACGAGCACGATCCCGGACTGCGGACCGGACAGGGCCGTGGCGATGCGCTCGGTGTGCCGCGTGGCGTGGATCTGCTTGTCGAGCTCGGCCTCCACGTCGTCGGCGAGCCGGTCGGACGTCGTGACGAGGACGGCGGCCGCCATCGGGTCGTGCTCGGCCTGGCTGACCAGGTCGGCCGCGACGTACGACGCGTCGGCGGTGTCGTCCGCGAGGATCAGGATCTCGGTGGGCCCGGCCTCGGAGTCGATGCCCACCTGCCCCTTGAGCAGGCGCTTGGCGGTCACGGTGTAGATGTTGCCGGGCCCCGTGACCAGGTCGACCTTGCGGCACGGGCCGATCCCGTAGGCGAACATCGCGATCGACTGGGCGCCCCCCACCGCGTAGACCTCGTCGACGCCGAGCAGCGCACAGGCGGCGAGGATCGTCGGGTGGGGCAGGCCGCTGCCGAAGCGGTCGAAGGGAGCCTTCTGGGGCGGGGAGGACAGCGCGATCGAGGTGACGCCCGCCGTCTGAGCAGGGAC
This sequence comes from uncultured Actinomycetota bacterium, assembly GCA_963834235.1. Taxonomy (GTDB): domain Bacteria; phylum Actinomycetota; class Actinomycetes; order Propionibacteriales; family Nocardioidaceae; genus Nocardioides. The sequence continues at coordinate 816,325 of CAWIAS010000003.1, read as the reverse complement.
CACGTTCATCAGCACGCTCGACACGAGCGGCGCGATCCCGCCGGGGACGTAGAGCCCGACCCGGTCGATCGGTACCTTGCGGTGGGTGACCCGGGCACCGGGCCCGAGGTCGGTGGTGACGTCCTGCTCCAGCTCGGCCGCACACGTGGCGCGCAGTCGGCGGATCGACTCCTCCAGCCCGGCCCGGATGGCCGGGTCGAGCTGCTCGAGCGCGGTCGTGGTCGCGCCGGCCGGCACCCGGATGTCGTCGACGACCACCCCGTCGAACTTCTGGGAGTACTCGAGGATCGCGTCCACGCCTCGGGTGCGGACCGCCTCGCAGATCGCGTGCACCGCAGGGATGGCGGCCTCGACGTCGAACTCGGCGCGCGGCACTGCGGCGCGATAGTCAACGGGAGCCTCGGCTCCCCTCAGGTCGATCCGGCGAATCATGGACGAAAGTCTAGTTGGGGCCGTTCAGCGCGCCCGGCCGCGTCATCTCGCGTGGGACGCCGATCACATGGCTAGAGTCCGAGGTGTGAGCGACACCCTGCCGATGTTCCCCCTGAACGCGGTCCTGTTCCCCGGGGTCACCGTGCCGCTCAAGGTCTTCGAGGACCGCTACCGCGCGATGATCCACCACCTGCTCCGGGTCGAGGACCCCACCGACCGGGTCTTCGGCTCCGTCGGGATCCGGGAGGGCTACGAGGTCGGCGAGCATGGCTCGCAGTCGTTGTTCAAGGTCGGCTGCCGGGTGAAGCTGGCCGAGGTCGAGTCCAACTGCCGACGGCACCTTCGACATCGTCGCCGTCGGTCTGGAGCGGATCGAGCTGGACCGGCTCGACACCACCGGCGCCGTTCCCGGTCGGCCACGTGCACGAGCGGCCACAGCTCCCGCGGCACGGTCCCCGAGGAGGTCGAGGAGCGGGCCCGCGCGACCTTCGCCGCCTACCGGGTTGCCCTCGGGACCTTCCGCGAGGACCCCTACCCTGCCGAGCTGCCGCGCGATCCGTCGTACCTCTCCTGGACGCTGGCGGCGGTCGCGCCGCTCCCCCTGCACGAGCGTCAGGCCCTGCTCGAGGCCGAGGACACCGCCACCCGGCTGACCATGGTGACCGACCTGCTGCGCCTGGAGCTGCGGGCCATGAACGTGATCCGGTCCGCTGCCCGCCACCGAGGTGGCGCGCACCCGCTGGTCCCCCAACTGAGGCGATGGCGAAGAAGATCCTCCGGCGGTACGCCGGCCACGGTCGCGCTGACCCGGGCAGGAGTCGGCTTCACCCTGCACGAGTACGCCCACGACCCGCGCGCGGCCGTCGTTCGGTCTCGAGGCGGCCGCAGGCGCTGGCGCTCGATCCCGGCGCGGGTCCTCAAGACGCTGATGGCCAGCCGTCGACGGTGAGCTCGTGGTCGTCGCTGTCGTGCCGGTCGTCGGGGCAGCTCGACCTGAAGGCGCTGGCCCGGGCGCTCGGGCGCCAGCAGGGCGGTGATGGCGGAGGGGCGGCCGCCGAGCGTGCCACCGGCTACGTCGCCGGCGGGATCTCGCCGATCGGTCAGAAGCGGAACGCATCCGCACCGTGGTCGACAGCACCGCGCTCGACCACGCGACCGTGTTCGTCTCGGCCGGCCGACGTGGTCTCGACCTGGAGATCGCCCCGGCCGCCCTGGTCACCATCACCGGGGCGATCGTGGACCGGGTCGGCCGCGACTGAACCGTCAGTTGGTCGTGAGCCGCAGGAGAAGGTGGCCCGCTTCCTCGTCGACCCAGCTGCTCAGGCCCAGCCCCTCCAGCGGCTCGAGATTCTCGGCCGTCTGCTCGTCGTCGCCGGCGACCTGGACCAGCCACCCGTCACCGGCATCGAAGTCGAGGAAGAAGACCGCGCTCGCGTCCTCGGCCTCGCGCACGACATTCTGGAAGGCATCGGTCCCACCGAGGCCGCCGTCCTCCAGCAGCTCGGACGCATAGGCCTCGTCGGCGGCGATCGCGATGAGATCGCCCTCGCTCTCGGTGACCAGGGCGTCGGCCTCGGGGCCGATCCGGGTCCGCACCTTGTCGAGGACCGCCTCGATGGCCTCGGGGTCGCCCTGCACCTTGAGGCCGAGCGGCAGTCCCTCGGGGGTGTCGCTGTTGACCAGTGCCTCGGGATCGACGTCGGCACTCAAGCGCGAACGCCGCCGACTCACCGGCGAGGGTCTCGGCGTCCTCAGGCAGCTCCAGCCCCGACGCCTCCTCCGCCTCGGCCACCAGCTCCTCCACCGACATCTGCCCGCCGGTCAGTCCGGCCATCCGGTCGATCGTGCCGGCGAACCAGCCCTCGGCAAAACCCACGCCCACGGCGAGGGCGGTGTCCTCCGGCAACGTGGCCACGACGTCGTCACCGGCCCCGGTGAGCGGGAACCCTTGCTGGGTCAGCTCGGAGTCGCCCGCCAGCTCCAGCTCGAGCGCACCGTCGTCGAAGCGCACGGTCATCGCCAGGCCGCCGAAGTCCTCGAGCGCGGCGCGCAGCTCCTCCGGAACGCCGACCATGCTCCCGCCGACCACCTCGCTGGAGGGATCGGCGAGGTAGGCGCCCGCGGCCGGGGCGGCGTACATGTTCAGCACGCCGGCTGCCCCGACCTCGTCGGTCCAGTGCTGGTAGTCGCTGTCGTCGGCGAGCGAGCCCTCTGCGGTCTCGGCGAGGACCTCCTCGGCGATGGCGTCGGTCTCGGCGAGCACTGCCCAGTCGCCGTCGATCGGCCCAGCCGGCGTTGCCCTCGCCGCCGCACTCCGTGAACGTGGCGAGGCCACGCTCGGCGCGCGCCGCGTCCTTGACCTGGACCACCGCGGCGATGGTCGGCTGGTCCTCCCCGAGGTCGATGGCAGCAACGGCGTAGCGGTCGCCGAGCCACGGCTCGACGTCGTCGGCATAGTCGATCCCGTCGCACTGGTCCTCGACACCGATCTCCTCGAAGAGCTTCGCGCGGATGTCGTCGTCGGTGTCGAGGCCGATCTCGTCCTTGAACGCCGGGAACTGCCGGAGCATCTCGATGGCCTCGAGCTTCTGGCCCCCGCTCGGGTCCAGGTCGACCGCGGCGTAGGCGAGGGTCGACGCCGGGAGCGCCTCAGCGGGCTGCGGACCCTGCCCGAAGAACGAGGCAGCAGCCCAGATCGCCACCGCCGAGCAGCAGGAGTCCCGCCGCGGCGCCGCCGGCCATCAGCACCGTGCGCCGGCTGCGCGGGCCGGGACTGTCGGTGCCGATCCGGGCACCACTCGCCTGCTCGAGGTACTCGGGCTCCGGAGAGCCGTCGGGTGGGATGGTGCTGGACACGATGGGTACCCCCTGGAGTGGATGTCTGCCCTGAGACGGGCGAAGGCCCGCTGACGTTCCGCTGGCAGCCTACCGACGCAGGCTCGGCTCAATCGGCGGTGGAGCTCCGGCCGTTGAGCCCGACGAAGGCGACGAGCAGACCGACCAACGCGCCGCCCGGGAACGCGACGAAGGGACTGCGCCCGGAGACCTGGAGCTGCGTCGACGAGGGGCGTGTAGTCCTCGGCCGCCCGGGCCAGCGGCCCGGGTCCGGGGGGCCCAGCAGCACGCCGACCCGGAGCATCAGCCACGCCGCGAGCACGGACCCGACCGCGACGGCGACCAGGGTCAGCAGCTCGTGCCGGCGGGCCAGGACAGCGACCAGGACACCGAGCAACAGTCCGGCGAGAGAGGCGACGACGACGTAGAGGGCGGTGCTGGAGAAGTCTGATCGCAGACCGTCACCGTCGAGCAGGAACTCCTTGCCGAGCGCCACCCCCGTGGGTGGGGTCCACACCCATTCCCAGACGGCGCCGGCGAGCACGCCCACGAGCGCGAACCCGAGGATGACGAGGAGCACCTGCCGCAGCGCCCTCACCCGGTCAGGCATCCGGGACCGAGGAGCTGCTTGAGGTCGGCGAAAAGGGCAGGGCTGGGTGTCACGCGAAGCCGGTCGTCGAGTCGCATCACCCTGGTCGCATCGCGGGTGAGCAGCCGAAGCCGCACCTCGGTCATGCCGGGGTGGGTGGCGAGGACATCCTTGAGCTGCTCGACCACCGGCGCCGTGCAACGGGTCGACGGCAGGCTGATCACCACCGGGCCGGACGGTCCGTCGGACAGGTCGGGGACGGTCACCTCCTGGCCGTGGAGCTCGGGCTGGTCCTTGCTGCGGGACAGCCGTCCCTTCACCGTGAGGATGGCGTCCTCGGTGAGGAAGGTGCTGGCGAGCTGGTAGGAGCTGGGGAAGAGGAGCACATCGATCGCACCGTCGAGGTCCTCCAGGGTGACCATCGCCCAGGCGTCACCGCGCTTGGTGATCTTGCGTTGCACCGAGGTCACCAGACCGCTCACGGTGACGGTGGAGCCGTCCTGGCGCTCCTCGTCGAGCATCAGCTGGCCGATGGTGCAATCGGTGCCGTTGGCCAGGACGTGCTCGAGACCGAGGAGCGGGTGGTCGGAGACGTAGAGCCCGAGCATGTCGCGCTCGTGACCGAGGAGGGTCATCTTGTCCCACTCCTCGATGTCGGGCACCGGCACCGCCAGCGAGAAGGCCGCCTCCGAGCCGGCGTCGAGGTCATCGAAGAGGGAGTCCTGACCTCCGCCGGAATCCTTCTTCATGGTGGCGTAGCGGTCGGCGGCCTCTTCGTGGATGGCCACGAGCGCCCGACGCTTGTGCTTCATCTCGTCGAACGCGCCGGCCTTGGCCAACGACTCGATCACCCGCTTGTTGCAGACGACGGCCGGGACCTTCTCCATGAAGTCGTTGAAGTCGAGGTAACGACCCAGCTCCTCGCGGGAGCGCACGATCTCACCCACCACGTTGGCGCCGACGTTGCGGACCGCGGTGAGGCCGAACCGGATGTCGTGCCCGACCGGCGTGAAGTTGGACGCCGACTCGTTGACGTCGGGCGGGAGGACCTGGATCTTCATCCGCCGACACTCGTTGAGGTAGATGGCCGACTTGTCCTTGTCGTCCTTCGTGGACGTGAGCAGGGCGGCCATGTATTCGGCCGGGAAGTTGGCCTTCAGGTAGGCGGTCCAGTAGGAGACCATCCCGTAGGCCGCCGAGTGAGCCTTGTTGAAGGCGTAGTCGGAGAACGGGACCAGCACGTCCCACAGAGCCTTGACCGCCGCCGGGCTGAACCCGTTGGCCTTCATGCCCGCCTCGAAGAGCGGGAACTCGGCGTCGAGGATCTCCTTCTTCTTCTTGCCCATCGCCTTGCGCAGCAGGTCAGCGGCACCGAGGGTGTAGCCGGCGAGCTGCTGGGCGATCTTGAGGACCTGCTCCTGGTAGACGAGCAGGCCGTAGGTCTCGTCGAGCACGAACTCCAAGCGCCTCGGCCAGCTCGGGGTGGATCGGCTCGACCGGCTCGCGACCAGTCTTGCGGCGGGCGTACTTGTTGTGGGAGTCGGCACCCATCGGACCCGGCCGGTAGAGCGCACCGACCGCCGAGATGTCTGCGAAGCAGTCGGGCTTCATGGAGCGCAGCAGCGCCCGCATCGGGCCACCGTCCAGCTGGAAGACACCGAGGGTGTCGCCGCGCTGGAGCAACTGGTAGGTCGCCTCGTCGGTGAGCTCGAGGTCCTCCAGGACGACGGTCTCGCCCCGGTTGGCCTGGATGTTCTTGACCGCGTCGTCGAGGACGGTGAGGTTGCGCAGCCCCAGGAAGTCCATCTTGATCAGCCCGAGGGCCTCGCAGGTCGGGTAGTCGAACTGCGTGATCATCGCGCCGTCGGCCGGCCGCTTGAGCAACGGGATGATGTCGACCAGGGGCTCGCTGGACATGATCACGCCGGCCGCGTGCACGCCCCACTGACGCTTGAGGCCCTCGATGCCAATCGCGGTGTCCACGACCTTCTTGACGTCCTCGTCACTGTCGTAGAGGGCCCGGAACTCACCGCCCTCACCGAACCGCTTGTGCTCGCTGTCGAAGATCTCCTTGAGCGGGACGTCCTTGCCCATGACGGAGGCGGGCATCGCCTTGGTGATCCGGTCGCCCATGGCGAAGGGGTAGCCGAGGATCCTCGAGGAGTCCTTGACCGCCTGCTTGGCCTTGATGGTGCCGTAGGTGACGATCATCGAGACCCGGTCTTCGCCGTACTTGTCGGAGACGTAGCGGATCACCTCGCCGCGACGGCGCTCGTCGAAGTCGATGTCGAAGTCGGGCATCGAGATGCGCTCGGGGTTGAGGAACCGCTCGAAGAGCAGACCGTGCACCAGCGGGTCGAGGTCGGTGATCCGCATCGCGTAGGCCACCATCGAGCCGGCACCGGAGCCTCGGCCGGGGCCGACCCGGATGCCCTGCTGCTTGGCCCAGTTGATGAAGTCGGCGACCACCAGGAAGTAGCCGGGGAAGCCCATCTGCGTGATCACGCCCACCTCGAAGTCGGCGCGGCTGCGGACCTCGTCGGAGATGCCGGCGGGGTATCGGAACCGCAGCCCCGCCTCGACCTCCTTGACCAGCCAGGACGTCTCGTCCTCGCCCTCGGGGCAGGGGAAGCGCGGCATGAAGGTGCCGTTGCCCTCGGTGAACTGGACGTCGCACCGCTCGGCGATCAGCAGGGTGTTGTCACAGGCCTCGCGGAGGTCGTACCTGTCGACCCAGAGCGAGCGCATCTCGGCGGCGGACTTGAGGTAGTAGTCGTTGCCGCTGAAGGCGAACCGCTGACCGGGCCCGTCACCTGCCGGGATGTCCATGGTCGACCCGGAGTTGATGCAGAGGAGGTGCTCCTGCGACTTGGCGTCGGCCTGGTCGACGTAGTGGGAGTCGTTGGTGGCCAGCAGCGGGATCTGGAGGTCCTTCGCCAGTCGCAGCAGCCCGTCGCGGACACGGTTCTCGATGTCGAGGCCGTGGTCCATGAGCTCGAGGAAGTAGTTGTCGCGGCCCAGGATGTCCTGGAAGTCGGCGGCGGCCTTGCGGGCTGCGTCGTAGTGGCCGTGCCGCAGGTGGACCTGGACCTCACCCGAGGGGCAACCGGTCGTCCCGATGATGCCGCGCGAGTGCTGGGCGAGCAGGTCGCGGTCCATCCGGGGGTGCTTGAAGAAGCCGTCGCTCCAGGCACCGGTCGTGAGCCGGAAGAGGTTGTGCATGCCCTCGGTGGACTCCGAGAGCAGCGTCATGTGGGTGTAGGCGCCACGGGCGGAGACGTCGTCGGGGCCGCCGCCGTAGAAGTTGACGCCCTTGCGCTCGAAGCGCGAGATGTTGGGGGTGAAGTAGGCCTCGATGCCGATGATCGGCTTGACCCCGGCGGCCTTGGCCTTCTTGTAGAACTCGTAGGCACCGAAGACGTTGCCGTGGTCGGTCATCGCGACCGCCGGCATGCCGAGCTCCGCGGCCCGCTCCGTCAGCTGCGTCAGCCGCGCGGCACCGTCGAGCATGGAGTACTCGGTGTGCACGTGCAGGTGGACGAAGGAGTCGGACACCCCGGTGGTCGACATCGTGTGAAGCGCTCCTCGCAGTGTCGGAGTGGGCATGCGGCAGCGGTTCGACGAGGACGCCGGACGACCTGCTGGGGGAAGAACGCCAGCCTACGCGAACCGATGAGACCATGGTGGCAGGGCTCACCGACAGGCCGATCGCGCCGGGCACGTGGTCCCCGTGCCGACACTGACCGGGGCCGGGTTACCGTCGCACCATGACCCCTGACGACCTTCCGCCTGAGCTGAGGGGCGTGTCCCCCGACCCGATCCGCGAGTCCACGACGCCCGGGTGGGTCCGGCTGACCGCACTCCTGCTCATCGTGGCGCTGATCGGCTACTTCGTGATCGCCGCGTTCTGAGCGTCGCGGCCCGGCAGCTCCTTGCGGAAGTGCACGTCGGCCGAGCCGGCGGTGGGCACACCCTCCCACCTGAAGATCTCGCGGTAGCCGTACTTCTCGTAGAAACCCGGCGCCTGGAACGTGAACGACGTGACGAAGATGTGGCTGCACCCCCGCGCCACCGCCTCGTCCTCGAAGCTCGCGAGCAGCTTCTCCCCGAGTCCGTGCCCGCGCATCTCCACGCTCACCCACGTCAGCCCGATGCCTGCGGCCAGCCCCCAGGTCCACCCGCTCATGCCGGCAGCCAGCGCACCTGAGCCGTCCAGCACCTGAACGGTCAGCTCCCGGGCAGGTGCGACACCCTCCGTGGCGGCAGCGTTGACCTTGTCCAGCTCGAGGGTCAGCCGCTGGTCCAGGTCAGGTTGCCCCTCAGCCACCAGAGTGCGCCACGGCGTCGTCGAAGGCAGGGAGTCGGGTCCGTCCGGGTGATTCACGGGCGCCATGGTGGCACGACCGTCGTCGCCGTCAGCGATCGGACGCGTCGAGGCTCTCGGTGATGATCACGTCGACGATGCGCTCCAACCGGTCCGGGCCGAGCGCGGGGGCGCGCCGAGCCATCGACTCGGCGATCGCCCGCTCGCGGTCAGGATCACGGGCGGTGTCGTGCTTGTGCTCCTGGACGGCCCGGGTGAGGGCAGCGCGGCGGGCCAACAGGTCGCCGAGCTGGTCGTCGACGTCGTCGATCAGGCCGCGGAAGAAGTCCAGCGGGGCCCGGCCCGGCCAGGCCAGCTTGATGTCAGGCGCCTTCTCCTCGTTGCCCGCCCCGTCGGTGCGCTCGAGGTCCACGAAGCCGTGCCGGCCGTAGAAGCGACGGGCGCCGACGTTGCTCTCGAACACCCACAACGCAAACCCGTCGGGCCGCAGCGACTTGACCAGCTCGAGCAGCAGGGTGCCGATCCCCTGTCCCGTCGCGTCGGGCCGGAGGAAGAGATGGTCCAGCCATCCCGTGGTGAACAGTGCGTAGCCGAGGAGCTCCCCCGCCTGCTCCGCCACCCAGGCTTCGTGCGAGTCCTTCGCCAGCTGGGCGGCGAACCAGACCCGGTCCTCGGCGTTGGTGTGCACCGCCGGCGGCATCAGCGGCTCGGCCGCCACGCGGGCGGCGCCGTAGAGGTCGGCGATCGCCTCGGCGTCGTCGCTCTCCGCACGCCTGAGCAACACGTCGTACGCCGCCATCAGTGCGCCTCGCGAATGACCTCGAGAGACGAAGCCAGGTCGCTGGGGTAGGTCGACTCGTACTCGACGGCGTCCCCGGTGTCAGGGTGCTCGAACCCGAGGCGGACGGCGTGCAGCCACTGCCGCTCCATCCCGACCCGCTTGGCCAGGACGGGGTCGGCACCGTAGGTCAGGTCCCCCACGCAGGGGTGCTTCAGCGCCGCCATGTGCACCCTGATCTGGTGGGTGCGGCCGGTCTCGAGGTGGACCTCCAGGAGGCTCGCGAACCGGTGCGCCTCCAGGGTCTCGTAGTGGGTGACGCTCGCTCGTCCGTCGCCCATCACCGCGAACTTCCAGTCCGACTTGGGGTGCCGGCCGATCGGGGCGTCGATGGTGCCCTCGTGCGGGTCGGGATGACCCTGGACCAGGGCGTGGTAGGTCTTGTCGACAGTGCGGTTGCGAAACGCGTTCTTGAGCAGCGAGTAGGCGTGCTCGGACTTGCAGATGACCATCACGCCGGAGGTGCCGACGTCGAGGCGCTGGACAATGCCCTGGCGCTCCGAAGCACCACCGGTGGCGATCCGGAAACCAGCTCCCGCCAGGTGCCCGACCACCGTGGGGCCTGACCAGCCCGGAGACGGGTGGACGGCCACGCCCACAGGCTTGTCGATCACGACGATCGAGTCGTCGTCATGGATGATCTTGATGCCCTCGACGAGCTCGGGCACCACGGCGAGCGGGTCGACCAGCACGGGGATGGTCACGTCGAGGATCGCTCCGGGAAGCACCCGGTCGCTCTTGCTCACGGCATGGCCGTCGAGCAGCACCTGACCGTCACCGATCAGGTCGGCGGCGCGGGTGCGGGACAGCCCGAACATCCGCGCGAGCGCGGCGTCGACGCGTTCGCCGGCGAGCCCGTCGGGCACCGGCAGGACCCGGTGGTCGGCGAGGCGCGTCACGCCTCCTGCTCCCGCTCGGAGTCGCGCGAGCCGTCGAGGCGGATGCCCCGGAACGCCTGCACCAGGATGAGGCCTGCCGCGACGTTGATGCAGATGTCGGCGATGTTGAACACCGGCCAGTTCGGCAGCATCAGGAAGTCGATGACGTGACCGCGCAGCGGTCCCGGCTCCCTGAAGATCCGGTCAGCCAGGTTGCCGGTCACCCCTGCGAGCAGCAGCCCCATGCCGATCGCCCAGGTGAGGCTACCGATGCGCCGGCTCAGGAAGAGGACGACGACGGCGGCAGCCGCGGCCACGAGGCTCAGGAGCAGGGTGTACTGGGTGCCGGTGCTGAACGCTGCCCCCGGGTTGCGCGTGAGGTGCAGGACCAACCAGCTGCCGAAGACCTCGACATCACCGTCGGCCAGCCGGTGCAGGGCCAGGGACTTGGTCACCTGATCGACGGCAAGACCGACCGCTGACGATCGCGGCGAAGACCAAGCGGAGTCGCACTCGGGAGGCCGAGGAAGGGTCGGAGTGGGGCGGAACCGTGTCGCTCAGCGACGTTCCTCGCGCTGCTTGCATGTCAGGCACAGTGTCGCACGCGGGAAGGCCATGGCCCTCATCTTCCCGATGGGGTTGTCGCACGACTCGCAGGTGCCGTAGGAGCCGTCAGCGATCCTGGCGAGGGCACGATCGATCTGCGCCAGCTTCTCTCGCTCGTTGTTGACGACACTCAGCTCGTGGTCCCGCTCGAAGCTGGTGGCCCCCATGTCCGCCTGGTCATGACCGGCGCCGTCTCCGGCGTCCCGCATCAGGCCGGCGAGCTCGGCTTCCTGCTCGGCGAGGGTGGTGACGACCTTCAGGCGGAGCCCGCGCAGCTCGTCGGTGACTTCCTTGATCTCGGCCTTGGTCCAGGCGCCTTCGCCTTCCTTGACCTTGAGGTTGACCGACCTTGTCGCGGACTTGGCGGGCGCGGCCTTCTTGGCGGGCGCGGCCTTCTTCGCGGGCGCGGCCTTCTTCGCGGGCGCGGCCTTCTTCGCGGGCGCGGCCTTCTTGGCCGGAGCCTTCTTGGCCGGCGCGGCCTTCTTGGCCGGAGCCTTCTTCGCCGGCGCGGCCTTCTTGGCCGGGCGCGGCCTTCTTCGCCGGAGCCTTCTTGGCCGGAGCCTTCTTGGCCGGCGCGGCCTTCTTGGCCGGAGCCTTCTTGGCCGGCGCGGCCTTCTTGGCCGGAGCCTTCTTGGCGGGCGCGGCCTTCTTGGCCGGCGCGGCCTTCTTGGCCGGCGCCTTCTTGGCCGGAGCGGCCTTCTTGGCCGGCGCGGCCTTCTTGGCCGGCGCGGACGTGGCGGCCGGCGTGGCCTTCTTGCGGGAGATGACCTTGCGTGCCGCTGACGCGGCCGAGCCTGGCGAGCGACTTCCTCGTGCTGCGAGCCATGGCTGCGGCCTCCCTCAGACCTCGATGTGGCGGGGGCCACAGTGTCGTCGGGAGGGTAGCCCCTGAGAGGGACCGACTCAAACTCGCCGCGCCCATCAGACAGCGACGCGGCCGCTCCCCCGCAGGGGAACGGCCGCGTCGTGAAGCTGGTGACCAGGCTGGCTCAGCCCTCGTCGTCGCCCAGGATCGAGCGCAGACGCTTGGGCGCCGGAGCCTCGTTGCCGGACTGACCCGAGGCATCCGGGCCGTCGAGCAGCTCCAGCTGCTGGCTGAAGTAGCCCTTCAGCCGGGAGCGGTACTCGCGCTCGAACGACCGCAGGTTCTCGACCTCGCTGTTGAGCTTGTCGCGCTCCTTCTCGAGGTCACCGAACATCTGCTGGCGCCGGTCGGCGGTCTCGGAGTCGAGCATCTGCGCCCGCGAGCGCGCCTCGGCCTCGAGGCGGTCCGCCTTCCCCTTGGACTCGGACTCGAGGCGCTCGGCCTTGGTGCGGGCCTCGCCCACGATCCGGTCGGCCTCGTTCTTGGCCTCCTCGACGAGCTCGTCGGCGTTGCGAGTGGCGATCTCCAGGAGTCGCGCAGCCGCGTTGGACGCCTGGGGGACGGTCTCGACCCGGATGGTCTCCTCCGGCGTGGCGGCCGCGGCCACCACCGGCTCAGGAGCCTTCTCGACCTTGGGCTGCTCCACCGGCTTCTCGGGAGCTGCCGCGGATGTAGCCCCACCCGACTGCGCCGAGGACAGCTTCGACCGGAGGTCGTCGTTGTCCTTCGTGAGCCGTGCGAGCTCCGCTTCCACCTCGTCGAGGAACTGGTCGACCTCTCCCATGTCGTAGCCCTCACGGAGTCGGACGGGAGTAAAGCGCTTGTTGCTCACGTCCTCAGGCGTCAACGGCATGACCTCACCCATTCATAGATCGGCAGCAAAAAAGTTCTGTCGGTCGAACAATAGCGCCTGGCACCGGGCCGGGGCAGCGCCGCCCTCGTGACCCCTCAGGTCACGTCAGCAACAGGCTGTCGTTCACCCGCAGCAGGACGTACGCCGCGACGATGACGATCAGGAAGCTCAGGTCGAGCGCGATGCTGCCGATCCGCAGCGGCGGGATCACCCGACGCAGAGCCTTGATCGGCGGATCCGTCGTCGAGTAGACGACTTCCAACACGACCAGGAGCGGCCCGCTCGGCGTCCAGGAGCGCGCGAAGACCTGCACCCAGTCCACGATGAAGCGGACCCAGAGCAGCACGATGAAGAACCAGAGCAGGAAGTGGATGACCTGCCCGACGGCATACACGAAGGACCGCTCAGCTCTGGTTGAAGAACCCGCCCTCGGCGATGCGCTGCTTGTCCTCAGCAGCGACGGTCACGTTGGGGGGCGAGAGGAGGAACACCTTGGCAGTCACGCGCTCGATCGTGCCACGCGTCGCAAACACGAGGCCCGCCGCGAAGTCCACGAGGCGCTTGGCGTCGGCGTCGTCCATCTCCGAGAGGTTCATGATCACGGGCACGCCGTCGCGGAAGTTCTCACCCACGGTGCGTGCCTCGTTGTAGGTGCTGGGGTGCAGGGTCGTGATGCGTGACAATTCGGCTACCACTCCGGTGGGGCCGGCGGCCGGACGGCGCCGCTCGGCAAGGTCGGACACGGGGGCAGGACGGGCGTCCCGGCCCTTCGGCGAGCGGGCCGGGGACACGGCAGGAGTCGTGTCGCTGGTCTCGTAGTCGCCGTCGTACTCGTCGTACCGGCCGGTGTCCTCGAGCAGGCCGAGGTACTCGCCGATCTTGCGCATCGAGCCGCTCATGACAGTTGTCCTCCGGACTCATGAGCCCCCGGGTGAGGGGGCTCCGTTGTGGTTTTGACCCTACTTGACACGTGGCCTCGATCCGAGGATCGCGGAGCCAACGCGTACGTGTGTCGCACCGGCGTGTACGGCGTGTTCGAGGTCCCCGCTCATGCCGGCGGAGAGCCAGGTGGCGTCGGGGTTGACGTCGAGGAACTCGCGGTGGAGCGTGCGCGAGTCGGCGGAAGGCGTCAGCCGGCGGCTCCCCCAACGGCGCGACGGCCATCAGGCCACGCAGGGTGAGCATCCTGGCCTGATCGACGGCAACCGCGAGCGCGGCCAGGTCGGCGGGGTCGGCCCCGGACCGTCCCTCGGCGTCGGGCGGGTCGAGGCTCACCTGCAGCAGGCAGTCGACGGGGTGCGCCCGGTCGTGGGCGCCCTCGTCGAGCCGACGGACCAGCTTGACCCGGTCGAGGGACTCGACGACGTCGGCGTAGCGGGCGACGGCCGCGGCCTTGTTGCTCTGGAGCCCACCGATGAAGTGCCAGCGGAGCCCGAGGTCGGCGCACTCGGCGGCCTTCGCCTCGGCTTCCTGGTGCCGGTTCTCGCCGACGTCGGTGACCCCGAGGTCGGCGAGCAGCCGGACGTCGGCGGCCGGGAAGAACTTGGTGACCACGACCAGGGTGACGTCGGCGAGGTCGCGGCCCGCGTCGTCGCAGGCTCGACCGATCCGCTCACGCACCGCGGTCAGGCCGGCCTCGATCTCGTCGCGGCGACTCATGCGGGGTCCCCGCGGAGAGGCGAGCGCAGCGAGGCTCTTCGTGGGGTTTTCATGCGGGGTCCCCGCGGAGAGGCGAGCGCAGCGAGGCTCTTCGTGGGGTTTTCATGCGGTGCCTCGGAGCCGGACCAGCCCGGCCAGGCGCCCGGCGGCCGCCCCGTCGCGTCGGTAGGAGTAGAGGTCAGCGGACTCCCGGGTGCAGCGTGCGGCGTCGACCACGGTGACGCCGGCACTCTCCAGCTGGGCGCGGACGCCGGCACCCAGGTCGAGGGAGGGCGTCCCCCACGACGTGACGGCCCGCGCAGCCGGCTCGACGGCGGCCACGTCGGCCTGCATCTCCGCCGGGACCTCGTAGCAGGCTCCACACACGTGCGGGCCGATCCAGGCGGTGAGCCCGGTGGCACCGAGCGCGCGCATCCGGTCGACGGCGCGAGGTACGACGTCGGGCCGACAACCCCTGGCGACCGGCGTGGGCGGCGCCGATCACGCCGGCGACGGGGTCGGCGAGGAGGACCGGCACACAGTCGGCCGCCCGCACCATCAGGACCAGCCCGGTCGCACCGGTGACCACGGCATCGGCGTCGGGGCGGTCATCGAAGCGGCCCTCCTCGACCACCTCCACCGTGGCCCCGTGAACCTGGTGGAGGTCGATCAGCTCGTCACCGGGAGCGAAGTCCGCGAGCAGCAACCTGTGGTTCTCGGCCCGGACGTCGATGTCGTCGTCACCTTCGAGGGCGAGGTTGAGCGAGTCGAACGGCACGCCACTGACCCCGCCGAACCTGTCCGTGAAGGCCAGGTCGACGGGGCCGAGAGTGGTGCGGAAGGAGTACACCCGCTACTTCAGGAAGTCGGGCACGTCCAGGTCGTCGTCGTCGAACTGCACCTGACGCGGCGGCTTCGGCGGCTGGGCCTGGGGGCTGGACTGCTGGCTCGACGATCCGCCCGCGGGAGCGGCGGCCGGGACCGGCGTACGGGCCGGCTGCGCGGCGGGCGCCGGGGCCCGGGTCGCGAGCTGCTGGGCGGCAGCGCGGGTCTCGGCCTGCGTCTGCTGCGCGCGCGGCTCGCGGCGCAGGACGTTGCCGTCCTCACGACGCTTGGGCATCATGCCGTTCTCGAAGCCTGCCGCGATCACCGTCACCCGCACCTCGTCGCCGAGGGCGTCGTCGATGGTCGCACCGAAGATGATGTTGGCCTCGGCGTGTGCGGCCTGGGCCACCAGTGCCGCAGCCTCGTTGATCTCGAAGAGGCCGAGGTCGGAGCCACCGGCGATCGAGAGCAGCACCCCCATCGCACCCTCGATGGAGGCCTCGAGCAGCGGGCTCGACACCGCCATCTCGGCGGCGCTGACGGCGCGGTCCTCGCCCCGGGCGGAGCCGATGCCCATGAGGGCTGAGCCGGCGTTGGCCATCACCGACTTCACGTCAGCGAAGTCGAGGTTGATCAGACCGGGCGTGGTGATCAGGTCGGTGATGCCGGAGACACCCTGGAGCAGCACCTGGTCGGCCTGCTTGAAGGCGTCGAGCACCGAGACGTTGCGGTCACTGATGGACAGCAGCCGGTCGTTGGGGATGACGATGAGGGTGTCGACCTCTTCGCGGAGCTGGGCGATGCCCTCCTCCGCGGAGTTCGCGCGACGCCGGCCCTCGAAGGCGAACGGCCGGGTCACGACACCGATCGTCAGGGCACCGAGCGAGCGGGCGATCCGGGCGACGACCGGCGCGCCTCCGGTGCCGGTGCCACCACCCTCGCCCGCGGTCACGAACACCATGTCGGCGCCCTTGATGACCTCTTCGATCTCGTCGGCGTGGTCCTCGGCGGCACGTGCACCGACCTCGGGGTTGGCGCCCGCACCGAGCCCGCGGGTGAGCTCGCGGCCGATGTCGAGCTTGACGTCGGCGTCGGACATGAGCAGGGCCTGCGCGTCGGTGTTGATCGCGATGAACTCGACGCCCTTGAGCCCGACCTCGATCATCCGGTTGACGGCGTTGACGCCACCTCCACCGATGCCCACGACCTTGATGATGGCCAGGTAGTTCTGAGCTGCTGCCATGTCGGCTTGCCTCTCGTGATCATGCCCGGCGGATGGCCGGAACTGTGCGGACTGATGTCGGTGGGGAAGCCCGCGAGAGCCGGAGAACTGTAACCCTGAACCTGAGGGTTATAGTTATGTCAACCTCGCGTTGGATAGGAGAGTAGGCAGCCACGAGAGGTGAATCGCGGCGACACGCCACGGTGCGACGCAGAGAAAATGATTTCCGTCGTCAGCCGGAGGTCGTGGCGTTGCTCGGCACACTCACGTCGTAGTGCTTCGCCGGGCTGCTCGAGCAACCGGACCAGCACCGCCGCCTTCTGCTCGGAGTCCTCCGCGCTCCCCCACGTCACCGTCCGGCCGTCCCGCAGGACCAGCTCGATCTGGTCGATGGTGGCGACCGAGACGTAGTCGACCCGGCTGCGAGATCTCCGGCGGCAGGGCGGCCACGACCTTGGCCGCCTCCTGCAGCGCGTCGGTGCGGGTCTCCTCTGCCGTGACGCACACGTGGCAGGGCAGGCGGGGCCTTCGCGTAGTCGCGGAACACGACGCCGTCGGCGTCCATCCCCCGGATCCGCCCACCGATCTCGACGACCGCGATCGCGACGCGCTCCTCCACGCGAGATCAGGACGCCGTTGGGCCACTGACGGGTCACCTCCGCCGAGCGGACCGACGGCCAGCGCCTCGACCCGCGCCTCGACCGCGTCGAGGTCGACCCGGGCCAGCGGCTCGCCGTCCGGCACGGCAGCGGCGGCCCGGACCTCCGCGTCGCCCAGGGTGCTCGGCACCGTCGACCTCGACCGCCTCGACCGCGAGCACGCGAGGAGAAGAACACCAGCCAGACGCCGCCGGCGACGAGACGCGATGCACCAGCAGGACCGCCAGCGCCGGTCGCCAGGACAGCCAGCGGCGCGCCCACTGCCGACGAGCGAATCTCCGGCGGCTGCGCATGGTGGACTGGTCGACGGCGGGGTTCGAGCCTGTGGCTGTCGGTCCGGGTCGGGCTACGCATCCGCGCCCTCCCCAGCGGCCAGCAGGTCGAGCACGCGGGGGCCCAGCTCGGTCACGTTCCCGGCGCCCAGCGTCAGCACGAGATCGCCGGGCCGGGCCGCGGGACACCAGCTCGGCGGGCACGGCGTCGAAGTCCGCGACGAACGCGACCTTGCCCGCGGGCAGGGGGACGGCGTCGGCCACCAGCGCGCCGGTGACGGCGGGGTCGGCATCCTCGCGGGCGAGGTAGACGTCGAGGACGACGACCTCGTCGGCCGCGCCCGAGCGCCTCACCCATGGCGGCACCGAAGATCCGGGTCGCGGGAGACCAGGTGCGGCTGGAAGGCCACCACGACCCGGCCCGCCCCGGCCACGGCCCGTGCGGCCTGCGAGGTCACCGGCGATCTCGACTGGGTGAGTGGGCGTAGCTGTCGTAGACGCGGACGCCGGCCGCCTCGCCCTTCGCGCTCCATCCGCCGCCGCGGACCGGTGAAGCGCCTCGAGCCCGCGGCGCAGGTCGTCGAATCGACAGCCCAGCCGCAGGCCCACGCGAGGGCCGCGAGCGCATCGAGCACGTAGTGGCGACCGGGGATCTGCAGGGTCGACCCGGCCCAGCTCCGCGGCCACGCGTCGTGGACGGTGAACGCCGAGGTGGTGCCTCGGCGAACACCAGGTCGGTGGCGCGGACGTCGGCGTCGCGCGCCTGCGCCGACGGTGCACGACCCGGACGCCCGCGACCGCGGCTCGCTGCGCCGGCGCGGCCAGGTCGGCGCTCCGGCGTCGTCGACGCAGCAGACCAGGAAGCCCGCCGGGTCGATCCGGTCGACGAACTCCGCGAACGCCGGCGCGGTAGGCCTCCTCGGTCCCCCAGACGTCGAGGTGGTCCGCCTCGACGTTGGTGACGATCGCGGCGTACGGCGAGTAGACGAGAAACGCGCCGTCGCTCTCGTCGGCCTCCGCGACGAAGTAGCGTCTCCCGCACCGGCGTCGGCGTTGCGGCCGGTGGCGCTGAGCACACCGCCGACGGCGTACGTCGGGTCGGCCCGGCGGCCAGCAGGGCGACCGGTCAGCAGCGAGGTGGTCGTGGTCTTGCCGTGGGTGCCGGCCACGGCGACGCACGCGACGATCGAGCATCACCGACTGGCAGCCCGGCCGACCTGGGGCAGCATCCGCAGACCACGCCGCTGCGCCTCGACGACCTCCGGGTTGTCCTCGCGCGCGGCCGTGGTGACGACGACGGTGTCGGCGTCGGCGAGGTGCGCGGCGTCGTACCCGAGGTGGCAGCGGGATCGCCCAGCTCGCGCAGGGACGGGAGGAACGGGGTGTCCTGGTCGTCACTGCCCGTGACCGGGACGCCGCGGGCGGCCATGATCCGGGCGATGGCGGAGAGCCCCGCACCGCCGATGCCGATGAAGTGGACCCGACCGAGCCGGTCGGCGGGGAGGATCTCGTCGGGGACGGAGATCTTCACCGCGCGGCTCCCGCCGCCTCGACGACGATCCGGGCGAGCTTCTCGTCGGCGTCGCGCGGGATCAGGGCCGCGGCGGCGGCACCCATGCGCGCCAGCCGCTCGGCGTCGGTGACCAGGCCGGGCACCGTGGCGGCCACCCAGGCTGTGGTCACGGCCTCGTCGGCGACCTGGAGCGCGCCGCCGGCGTCGACCACGGCACGAGCGTTGCGCTGCTGCTCGCCGTTGCCGATCGGCAGCGGCACGAAGATCGCCGGCAGACCGATCGCGGCCGCCTCGGTGACGGAGCTGGCTCCGGCCCGGCAGACGGTGAGGTCCGCGGCAGCCAGCGCGAGGTCCATCCGGTCACAGAAGTCGACGACGACGTACGGAGTCTCGACGGTGGCCGGTTCGGCGCCACCGCCTGCTTGCCCTGGACGTGCAGCACCTGGACGCCGGCATCCGACAGGGCGCGCGCGGCGCCGGAGACCGACTGGTTGAGCCGCCGCGACCCCTGCGACCCGCCGGTGACCATCAGGGTCGGGCAGGTCGGGGTCGAGGCCGAAGAACTCGCGGGCCTCGGCCCGGCGCGGCGGCGCGGTCGAGGCTGGAGATCATCCGACGGATCGGCAGCCCGACGTACTCGGCGTTCGGCAGCGGGGTGTCGGGGAAGCTCACCGCGACCCGAGCCGCGACCCGCGCGCCGACCTTGTTGGCCAGTCCGGGCACGGCGTTCTGCTCATGGACGACCAGCGGCAGCGTGCGGCGCCGGCGGCGGCGAGGTAGGCCGGCACCGAGACGTAGCCGCCGTAGCCGACGATGACGTCCGGGCGGATCCGGTCGACGATCGCCAGCGTCTCCTTGACCGCACCCCGCATCCGTGACGGGACCCGGAACAGGTCGGCGTTGGGCCGTCGGGGCAGGGGCACCGGCGGGATCAGCTCGAGCGGGTAGCCCGCCTCCGGGACCACGCGGTTCTCGAGACCCCGCGGGGTGCCGAGGCAGGTGATCTCGACGTCGGGCACGAGCCGGCGCAGGGCGTCGGCGGTGGCGATCAACGGCGAGGTGTGGCCGGCGGTGCCACCGCCGGCGAGGAGAACGCGCATCAGCACAAACCTAGAGGCTGCGCTCGGGCACGCGACCCGCGGCCACCCCGGCCGAGCGGTCCCGTCGGCGTTGCGCGAGCGCCCGAGCGGCATCCGGCTCCCGCCGGGCAGCGCCGATCAGCAGCCCGAGGGCCACCAGGGACGGCAGCAGCGCCGACCCGCCGTACGAGACCAGCGGGAGCGGGATGCCGATCACCGGGAGCAGCGCCAGCACCATGCCGACGTTGATGATCATCTGGCCCAGCAGCCAGATGACGATCCCGAAGGACATGTAGCGGACGAACGGGTCCTTGGTCGCCATCGCGACCCGGGTTGCGGCGTAGGCGATGACCAGGAAGAGCGCCGACCACCAGCAGCGTGCCGACCAGACCGAGCTCCTCGCCCGAGCACGGCGAAGATGAAGTCGGTGTGGGCCTCGGGCAGGTCGCCCCACTTCTGCTGGCTGGCGCCGATCCCCTGGCCGAACCAGCCGCCGGACGACAGCGCGTAGAGCCCGTGGGCGGGCTGCCATCCCGGCGTCGTGGTAGTCCTTGAACGGGTCGACGAAGTTGGTCAGCCGCTCGCGCCGCTCGGCGCTGGTCGACGCGAGGTAGACGCCAGCGTGCCGATCACCGTGAGCGCCACCGTGAACAGCCGGGCGGGTGCGCCCACCACCCACAGCATCGCCAGCAGGATCGCGAACAGCACCAGCGCGGTGCCGAGGTCGCGGCCGACGATGACCAGCACCGCGATCGCCAGGATCACCGGCACCACCGGCATCATGATCTGGTGCAGGCTGCCGAGCCGGCGGTCCTTGTTGGCATAGACGTGCGCAGCCCACAGCACGATGGCGAGCTTGGCGATCTCGGACGGCTGGATCTGGAAAGGTCCGATGCCCAGCCAGTTGGTGTTGCCGTTGACGGTGGTCCCCAGCGGCGTCTGCGTCAGCGCCGAGCAGCACGACCGCGACGAGGATGCCGACCCACGACAGCCGGCGGATCGCGCTGGTAGGGCAACCGCGAGGCGACCCAGGCGCAGGGGATGCCGAGGACCACCCACATCAGCTGTCGCTTGACGATCGCGTAGGAGTCGCCGTCGTGCTCCTTGAAGGAGTACACGCTCGACGCGCTCAGCACCATGATCAGGCCGATGGTGAGCAGCAGCGCCGAGGCCCCGAGCAGCAGGTAGTAGGACGTGAGCGGGCGGTCGAGCGCGTGCCGGACGGTGGCGTACCAGTGCGGACCCGGCGTCCGCGGGGTACGACGGGGATCGTCGGTCCGGCCGGTGGGCGGGGCGGGCGGGTGGGCGGTGGTCGTCATCGCGTCCCGCTCCCCTCAGCCTCGGTCGGTGTCGGCCGGCCCTCCGACGGACGGCGGCGGCGAAGGCGTCGCCGCGCTCGGCGTAGTTGGTGAACATGTCCATGGATGCGCATCCCGGAGCGAGGAGCACCGTGTCGCCGGGTCGGGCCAACCGGGCCGCCTCGTCCACGACGCGCTCCATGGGTCCATGTTCTGATCCCACTCTGTCGGCACCAGTCTCACCGTCGTCGACGACGATGACGGGGACATCCGGCGCGTGTCGGGAAAGCGCGTCGGCGATCACGTCACGGTCGCGGCCGAGGAGTACGACGCCGCGCAGCCGGTCGCGGACGGCCGCCACCAGGTCGTCGAAGCGAGCGCCCTTGGCCAGCCCGCCGGCGACCCAGACGACGGGGTCGTAGCCCTGCAGCGAGGACTGGGCGGCGTGCGGGTTGGTGGCCTTGGAGTCGTCGACCCAGGTCGACCCCGTCGACCTCGGCCACGATGGCGATCCGGTGCCCGTCGGGGCGGAACGCGCGCAGGCCGTCGCGGACCGCCGCCTGGGAGACGCCGTGGGAGCGGGCGAGGGCGGCCGCGGCCAGGGCGTTGGCGACGAAGTGGGGGGCCGGCGAGGCGAGGTCGGCGATCGTGCAGAGCTCGGCCGCACTGCTCCCGCGCTCGTCGATGAAGGCGCGGTCGGCGAGGATGTCCTCCACGAGGCCGACCATGCCGACGCCGGGCGTGCCCAGGGTGAAGCCGACCGCGCGCGCACCCTCGACCACGTCCGCCTCGCGCACGAGGCGCTCGGTCTCGGGGTCGGCGGCGTTGTAGACGCAGGCCCGCTGCACGTGCTCGTAGATCCGGCCCTTGTCGGCGGCGTAGTCGGCCATCCCCGTGGGTCCGGGATACCAGTCGAGGTGGTCCTCCGCGACGTTGAGCACGGCAGCGGACTCGGCGCTCATCGAGTGGGTGTAGTGGAGCTGGAAGCTGGACAGCTCGACCGCGAGCACGTCGTACGGCTCGGGGTCCATCACCGCCTCGACGATCGGCAGCGCCCACGTTGCCGACGGCGGCGCTGCGCAGGCCGGCGGCGCGCAGGATCTGGTCGAGCATCTGCACGGTCGTGGTCTTGCCGTTGGTGCCGGTGACCGCGAGCCAGGGTGTCGCGTGGTTCGGGTCGCGCAGCCGCCAGGCGAGCTCGACCTCGCCCCACACGGGGATGCCGCGGTCGCGCGCCTGCGCGAGCAGCGGCGTCGTCGGTCTCCAGCCGGGCGAGGTGACGACCAGGTCGACGTCGTCGGGCAGCGTCGCGGTCGCGCCGGGCTCCAGGCGGACGCTGGCGCCGAGCACCTCCAGCAGCTCGGCCTTCTCGGCCTTGGCGTCGTCCGCTGGTGCTCGTCGAGGGCGACGACCGAGGCGCCGAGGTGGTTGAGGTTGTCGGCGGCCGCGAAGCCCGAGACGCCGAAGCCGGCGACGACTGCCCGGACGCCGTCCCAGGAGTCGTGCCGCCCCAGGCTGCGTCGGGTCCGTCATGTGCCGGCGACCCACTCGGCGTAGAAGATGCCGAGACCGGCGGCGACGCAGAGGCCGGTGATGATCCAGAACCGGATCACGACGGTGACCTGCTCCCAGCCGAGCATCTCGAAGTGGTGGTGGATCGGCGCGATCCGGAAGACGCGGTGGCCGGCCTCCACCCGGAAGACTGCCCGGAACGCGCCGCTGGCGCGGCTCGCCTTGAAGAAGCCGACCTGGAGCATCACCGAGAGCGTCTCCACCACGAAGAGGCCGCCGAGGATGACGCAGGAGCAGCTCGGTGCGGGTGAGGATCGCGAACCCGGCGAGCGCGCCGCCGAGCGCCAGCGACCCGGTGTCGCCCATGAAGATCGCCGCGGGCGAGGCGTTCCACCAGAGGAAGCCGAAGCAGGCCCCGGTGATGGCGGCGGCGATGATGGCGAGGTCGAGCGGGTCGCGCACCTCGTAGCACAGCGTGGGCTGGTCGGCGAGGTCCGGCCGCAGAACTGGTTGTTCTGCCAGATGTTCACCAGCATGTAGGCGCCGAAGACCATCACGCTGGCTCCGGTCGCGCAGTCCGTCGAGGCCGTCGGCGAGGTTCACGCCGTTGCTGGTGCCGACGACGATCAGCCAGATCAGCAGCACCGACCACGACCGTGGGCAGGCGACCAGCTCGAAGTCGCGGATGAAGGAGATGTGCTGCGACGCCGGGGTCTCGCCGCGGTCGTCCTCCAGCGCCGGCGACAGGGCCAGGATCGCCGAACACGACGGCGACGACGGTGAGCCCGATCATCTTGGCCTTGCTGCGCAGGCCGAGGCTGCGCTGCTTGACGATCTTGATGAAGTCGTCGAGGAAGCCCACCAGGCCGCAGCCCGACGAAGAGGAAGAGCAGCAGCAGCGCCGAGGCCGACGGGCAGGTCCCGGCTGATCACCTTGGCCGCGAAGTAGCCGAGGACGGCGGCCAGGATGATCGACCACGCCGCCCATCGTGGGCGTGCCGCGCTTGGTGTGGTGGCTGGTCGGGCCGTCGTCGCGGATCTCCTGGCCGTAGCCGTGATCCGGGTCAGGACGCTGATCGCGACCCGGGTGCCGAGCAGCGAGATCAGCAGGGCCAGTCCGCCGCCGAACAGGATGGCTCTCACGGCGTCGGTCCTTCCAGTCAGTCCGTCGGCGATGTGCTCGAGCGCGGCGCCGCGTGAGGCCTTCACCAGCACGACGTCGTCCGCGGACGACATTCTCCCGCACCCAGGCCAGTGCCTCGTCACGCCCCGCCGTGAGCGACCGCGTCGCCCGCCCTGTCGGCGTCGTCGCGCGCCGTCGCGCGATGCCGTGCCGCAGCCGGACCGACCGACCACGACCACGTCGACCCCGGCGCGCGGCCGCGGCGAGCCCGACCTCGCGGTGGGCCTGCTCGGCGGTCTCGCCGAGCTCCAGCATCTCGCCGAGCACGGCGACGGTACGTCGGCCACGGCGACCGGCCGATCGCCGACCAGCGTGTCGAGCGCGGCGGTCATCGACGCCGGGTTGGCGTTGTAGGCGTCGTTGATCACGACCAGCCCGTCGGCGCGCTCGGCGATCTCCATCCGCCAGCGCGAAGCGGGCTGCGCCGGCCGACGAGTCGCTCGGCGATCGTCGCCAGCGGGACGCCGGCGGCGATCGCCATCGCCGCCGCCGCTGCGGCGTTCGCGACCTGGTGACCGCCGGACTGGGTCAGCCGGACGGGGTGCCACGTCGCCGGCGTACCCGAGCTCGAAGGACGGCCTGCCGAGGTCGTCGAGCTCGACGTCACGCCAGGTGACGTCGCCCGCGATCGCCGAAGGTGAGGACGTGGCCCCGGGTGCGCGCCGCCATCGCCGAGGTCAGCGTCGTCGTCGGCGTTGAGCACGGCGCCGCGCGCCGGCTGGCAGCGCCTCGACGATCTCGCCCTTGGCCTCCGCGATCGCCTCACGGGAGCCGAACTCGCCGATGTGGGCGGTCCCGACGTTGATCACCGCCGCGACCGACGGGGGCGCGATCTCGCAGAGGTAGGCGATGTGGCCGAGGCCGCGTGCCCCCATCTCGACGACGAGGTAGGTGGTCCCGGCCTCCGCGCGCAGCACGGTCAGGGGGACGCCGATCTCGTTGTTGTGGTTGCCGGCGGTCGCGACCGTCGGCCCGACGCCGGCCAGGACGTGAGCGAGGTAGTCCTTGGTGCCGGTCTTGCCCTGGGACCCGGTCAGTGCGAGGACAGCAGGCTCGACCCGGTCGAGGACGTGCCGGGCCAGCGCGCCCAGGGCAGCGACCGGGTCGTCGACGAGCACACCGGGGGCGCCGGTCGGCCGGCTGCCGAGGAAGGCCGCTGCGCCACCGACCACGGCTCGGGCGGCGTAGTCGTGGCCGTCGACGTGCTCGCCGGCCACGGCGACGAACAGTCCGCTCGGGGTCCGGCGTCCGGCTGTCCACGAACGCGGCGCCGGTGACCACGGTCGCCGGGTCACCCTCGACGGTGCCGTGCACCACCGCCGCGATCTCGGCGAGGCTCATCGGGATCATCTGCGGCCCAGCTCCTCGCGCACGACGTCGCGGTCGTCGAAGGGGTGGACGACGCCGGCGACCTCCTGGCCCGTCTCGTGGCCCTTGCCCGCCACCAGCACGATGTCGCCGGGGCTGGCTCGCCGCAGTGCCTCCCGGATCGCCGACCGGCGGTCGCCGAGCTCGAGGACCTCGCCGCGGGGAGCGTGCACGCCGGCCAGGATCGCCGCGCGGATGGTGGCCGGGTCCTCGGTTCGGGGGTTGTCGTCGGTGACCACGAGGACGTCGGCGAGGCGCCCGGCGATCTCGCCCATGATCGGGCGCTTCCCGGGGTCGCGGTCACCACCAGCGCCGATCACGACGATCACCTGGCCGTCGGTGAGCGGGCGGAGAGTCCCGAGGGCCGCCTCGACGGCATCCGGCTTGTGCGCGTAGTCGACGATGACCACGAAGTCCTGGCCCGCGTCGACCCGCTCGAGACGGCCCGGGACCCCACCCCCGGCGGCGACTCCGGCGGCCACCCGGGCGGGGTCGAAGCCCGCCTCGGCACAGGAGGCCACGGCCGCCAGGGCGTTGGCGACGTTGAACTCGCCCGGCAGGGGAACCCCGGCCTCCACGGCCCGTCCGTCCGGGCCGATGATCACGAACTGGGACCCGGTCGCGGAGGCCACGACCTCGACGGCCTGCCAGTCGGCGTCCCGCCCGGTCAGGGAGAAGGTCCGGATCGGGATCGTCGCCTCGTCGACCAGACGGCGGCCGTGCTCGTCGTCGATGTTGACCAGTCCGAGCCGTGACCGCTCCGGGGTGAACAGCGAGGCCTTGGCGGCGAAGTAGTCCTCGAGCCCGTCGTGGAAGTCGAGGTGGTCGCGACCGAGGTTGGTGAACACGGCGACGTCGAAGACCACGCCGTCCACGCGACCCATCACCAGCGCGTGGCTCGAGACCTCCATGGCGCAGGTGGTGACGCGCCGTTCGCGCATCAGGGCGAAGAGCGCGTGCAGATCAGGTGCCTCGGGTGTGGTCAGCGTGGTCTTCAGGTCCGTGCCCGCGAGGCGGGTGCCGACCGTGCCGATCACGGACGCCCGGATGCCCGCCCGCTGCAGTCCTCCCTCGGCAAGCCTGGTGGTGGTCGTCTTCCCCTGGGTCCCGGTCACGCCGATCATCCGCAGGGAGGTGGCGGGCTCGCCGTACACGCGTGCGGCGAACCGGCCGAGCACCCTGCGGGGGGCCTCGACCACGATCAGGGGTACGCCGGGTGCTCGCGCGGCGCCGTCCGGGTCGGTGAGGATCGCCACCGCGCCCGCGGCCACGGCGTCCGCGGCGAAGTCGATCCCGTGGGCACGCGACCCCGGGAGGGCGGCGTACACGTCGCCGGGGAGGATCCGCTGGGAGCTCAGGGAGACGCCGGTCGCGGCGGTGTCCGCGAGGTCGCCGACGGTCGAGACCCCGGCCGCCGCGGAGGCCACCCACGCCGCCAGCTCGGTGAGCGAGATGGCGGCCGGCCGCTCGGGCCGGGTCTCTGCGAGGGCTGCGTCGCTCACCACGCCGCGAGGCTACCGCTGACGCCGGCCGGTCCCGCCGTCGCCCGCCGGGTCACCACTCGACAGGGAGCGTGGAGGGCTTCGTCCCGGTCGGCGGCACCTGGTAGCGGCGCAGCGCGAAGCTCATGATCTTGGCGAAGGCGGGCCCGGCGACCGAGCCGCCTCCCCCGCCGTTGCGGGGATTCTGGACGACGACGTAGCACGGTGAACTCCGGATCGTCGGCGGGCGCGAAACCTGCGAACGACACGGTGAAGGTGCCGTCGTAGCACCCGCAGCCCACTCCGACCCGCTGGGCGGTTCCCGTCTTGCCCGCCACCCGGTAGCCGGGGATGGCCGCGCCGGGAGCGACCCCTGCCTCGG
Source organism: uncultured Actinomycetota bacterium (assembly GCA_963834235.1). Classification (GTDB taxonomy): domain Bacteria; phylum Actinomycetota; class Actinomycetes; order Propionibacteriales; family Nocardioidaceae; genus Nocardioides. Next base: position 789,673 of record CAWIAS010000003.1, on the reverse strand, counting down.
GGTCGACGACCCGCTCCATCATCTGCGCGGTCTGCCGGGCGGCCTTGGCACTGATCACCCGCCGGGTGGTCGCGGTGTCGGTGCCGACGAGGTTGCCCTCGTCGGTCCGCGGCCTCGCCCTGGATCAGGCTCGGCGAGACCCGCACCCCGTCGTTGGCGATCGTGTTGATGGCGGCGGCCATCTGCACGGCGTTGACCGAGACCGACTGGCCGAACGCCACCCGGTCCTGGACCAGGCCGGTCCACAGGCTCGGGTCGAGGAGGATGCCCGGGTGCTCCCCACGCACCCCGATGTCGGTGCGGCCGGCCCAGGCCGAACGCGGTGAGGTAGCGCCGCAGCTGACCTCGGTCGAACTGGTCGGCGGCGAGCACCGTGCCGATGTTGGAGGACTTGGCGAGCACGCCCGCCAGGGTCAGCCGGAGCCGGCCGTGGTCGAACCAGTCGCCGATGGTGCGGCCGTCGCGGGACAACGACGACGGCACCCGGATCTGGGTGCGGGGGGTGACCTTGCCGGCGTCGATCAGGGCGCTGAGCGTCAGCGCCTTCTCCACCGAACCCGGCTCGTAGACGTCGCTCATCGCCCGTGACCCGAGGTCGCCCTCGGGGGCCAGCAGGGGCTGTCCGGCATCGAAGGTCGGGTGGTCGGCCAGAGCCATGATCTCGCCGGTCTCCGTGTGCACGACGACGGCAAAGCCGGAGTCGGCACGGGAGTCCTCGACGGTCTGGCGCAGCACCCGCTGGGCGTACCACTGGAGGTCGAGGTCGATGGTCGTGTCCAGGTCGGTGCCGTTCACCGGCTCGACGACCGTGTTCTCACCGAGCGGGATCCGGTTGCCACCGCCGACTGCGTACCGGGCCGAGCCGTCGGTGCCGGCGAGCTGGGTCTCGAAGGTCCGTTCGAAACCACCGAGCGCCTCGTCGGTGCCCAGGAAGCCGACCAGGTTCGCCGCGACGTCGCGGGCGGGGTAGGCACGGAGCGGGTCGTGCCAGGTGTCGAGCCCGTCGAAGCCGGCCTCCTCGGCCTCCGTCGATGACGTCGCCGGCCACGGTCGAGGGCACCCGGCGCGCGATGTACTGGAACCGGCTGCCCTCCTCGCGGAGCCGCGGCAGGATCGTGAAGTAGTCGACCTCGAGCCGGGAGGCGAGGAACTTTGCCAGCTCCGGTGCCTGGTCGGCCGTCATCAACGGGTCGGCCACGATCATGACGCCGTCGACCGAGGTGGCCAGCGGCTCGCCGTTGCGGTCGAGGATGTCGCCGCGCTCGGCGGGCAGGTCGACCTCCTCCATGCCTTCGGCGGCGGCCATCTCGGCGTACGCGTTGGGATCGAGTCCCTGCAGCTGGAACAGCCGGGCGCCGAACACGGACAGCACCATGGCGATGACGACGAACCCGAACCGGAGCCGGAACATCGGTGAGCCCCGGAGGCTGCCGCGGGGTCGGCCACGGCCGGCGCTCTTCTGCGGGCGGGTGCTGCGCACAGGGATCTCCGGTCTCAGCGCTGGTGGCGGGTGGACGTTCGGTTGCCGTCGGTCCCATTACTACCGTCTGCACCACCCGTCACACCCGAACCACGGGTCGTGTCGCCGACGGACTCGGCCCCGGCCACGGCGTCGACGTACAGCGGGGGCGGGTTGAGCACCCTCGGCTTCGCCGGCGGCCTGGGCAGGAGACGCAGCCGGTCCACGGCGGTGGCGGGTGCCGGGGTCCCGAGCACCTTGCCGGTCTTGAGGTCCAGGTAGACCGGAGCGGGCGGGAACGCCATCCCCATCCGCTGGGCCTGCTCGGCGATGTGCTGGGGGTTGCGCAGGGCCTCGATCTCCCGCTCCAGGGTCTGCTGACGTGCGGTCAGGCTGCCGGCCTGGCTCTCGAGCGAGGTCGCCGCGAACGACGCCTGTTGCATGGAGGTGTTGAAGAGGAGGAGACCGACCACGCCACCGAGGAGGACGAGGCTGACCAGCATCACGAACGGCATCCGGGCGGCCTGCGTCCGGCGGCGGGGCACGACCAGTCAGGCGAGCGCGCTCGACCGCAGCCTCGGCGAGGCGCTGCCCCCTCGACCGGAACTGGCTCGATCGCAGCTGGACGGCAGGACTGCTCATGGCTTGACTCCCCTGGTGGTGCTGACACGTTCGATGACACGGAGCCGCACCGAGGCGGCCCGCGGGTTGTGGGCGATCTCGTCCGGCCCGGCCTTCTCCGACCCCCGCGTCACCAGGCGCAGCGACGGCTCCTGGCCAGCGGGCACGAACGGGAGGTCCTCGGGCACGGTGCTCTTCGTCGCTGCCGTGAACGCCTGCTTCACGAGCCGGTCCTCGAGCGAGTGGTAGGACTCCACGACGACCCGGCCGCCGACGCCGATCGCGTCGATCGCCGCGGGGATCGCGCGCCGCAGCACGGCGAGCTCGTCGTTGACCTCCATCCGGAGGGCCTGGAACGTGCGCTTGGCGGGGTGTCCTCCGGTACGGCGCGCCGGCGCCGGGATCTCGGCGTACAGGAGCTCCACGAGGCGCGCCGAGGTCGTGAACGGCGTCTGCTCGCGCTCGCGGACCACGGCTCCGGCGATCTTGCGGGCGAACTTCTCCTCGCCGTAGTCCCGCAGGACGCGGGTCAGGTCGGCCGCCGAGTAGGTGTTGAGCACGTCTGCGGCAGTCGGACCCGCCGTGCCGTCCATGCGCATGTCGAGTGGAGCGTCCTCGCGGTAGGCGAAACCCCGCTCGCGGACATCGAGCTGGAGGGAGGAGACACCGAGGTCGAACAGGACCGCGTCGACCGAGGCGAGCCCCAGGTCGTCGAGGACGTCGGGCAGCTCGTCGTACACCGCGTGGACGGCGGTGAACCGGTCACCGAACGGCTTGAGCCGTTCGCCGGCCAGGGCCAGGGCGTCCCGGTCGCGGTCGATGCCGATCACGCGGGCGAGCCCACACCCGGAGAGGACCGCCTCCGTGTGGCCACCCAGGCCGAGCGTCGCGTCGACCATGACCGCACCCTCGTGGTCGAGGGCTGGCGCCAGAAGTGCAACGACCCGGTCGAGGAGGACCGGGACGTGGCGGGGGTTCGTCATGACGGGGCCTAGCGCGCCAGGCTCGTCAGGAGCAGCAGGCAGGTGGCCACCCCGACCGATGTGACGGCGGAGAAGGCCATGACGGCGACGGCCTCGCGGGCCTGGTGACGCACCCGGCGCACCGAGGGTGCCACTGGTAGTGCTGGTGTGATGCTCATCGGTCTCGACCCCACTAGATCCGCGAATGTTTCGCTGATGTGCCGTGTGGCTTCGCCCGACCAGGTCCCTGCCCGCTCCCCGGCAAGCGGGAAGTTCGACCTCTGGAACCGGGGAAGGTGCCCCAGATGCCGAGTGGTGTCCGACGTCTGGAACCGGGGAAGGTGTCACAGCTGTCGGACGAGGGAGCGGGCCCGAGACCTCGTCTGGCGATGCCACTGTTCAGTTGTCCTGCGGTACGTCCGTGCTGCTGATGCCTGCTGGTGCTGCGGTGCTGCTGGTCAGACTCCGGGGAAGACCTCTTCGCTGAGCTCCGAGAACGCCGTCTCTCCGGCGGCGGAGTACTCCTCCCACCGAGCCGGGTCCCAGATCTCGACCCGGTTCATCACCCCGATCACCACCACGTCCTTGGTGAGCGAGGCGTACTCGCGCAACATCGGCGGGATCGTGACCCGGCCCTGCTTGTCCGGCTTCTCGTCGGAGGCCCCGGCGAAGAGGAACCGGGTGTAGTCGCGGGCCCCCTTGACGGTGACCGGCGCCTCCTGGGCCCGGCGGGCCACCTCCTCGAAGGCAGCCATGGGCCAGACGGTCAGACAGAACTCCTGTCCTCTGGTCACCACGAGCCCCTCCGCCAGCTGGTCCCTGAACTTCGCCGGAAGGAAGATCCGCCCCTTGTCGTCGAGCTTCGGGGTGTAGGTGCCCATGAAGAACATCAGGCACCTCCGCTCCCCTTGAGCCGGACCGACCCGGGATCCCGGACCTTTCCTCCACTGCGCACCACTTTACTCCACATTGCTCCACCGTCAACCATCTTTCGCGTGTTGCTCCGCCTGATTCCGGCGGCGTTGCCCGCGGCGGGCCCTCCCTGATCGGACAGGGCCTGACGGCGTCCGCGCAGGTCAGCAGCTGTTTCCACGGGTACGACGACGTCCGGTGGAGCGTGGGTGGAGCGTGGGTGGAGGAAAGGGGTGCAGGAGGTGGGGGCGCGGTGGGGCAGCCTCCGAATTCATCCGGGCCAATCCGCAACCAAACCGTGACCGCGCGAGTCGAAGGGGCAACGGCTGGGACGCGTAGGTTTTCCGAACGTCCTACGGTGGTGGCATCGCACCGGGCCGTGGGCGCGAGGCGGACATCGAGCGGAAGGACGGGACGTGGGATCTCCGAATGCTGGAGGGGCTGATCTCGAGACCCTGGCGCGGGTGGCCGGCCGGATCAGGTCGAACATCGAGCGGGTGATCGAGGGCAAGCCCGACGTCGTCAACTCGACGCTGACCGTGATGCTGGCGGAGGGCCACCTCCTGATCGAGGACGTCCCCGGGGTCGGCAAGACCATGCTGGCCAAGGCTCTGGCGCGCAGCATCGACTCGTCCGTGCGCCGGATCCAGTTCACCCCCGACCTGCTGCCCTCAGACGTCACGGGCGTCTCGGTGTTCAACCAGAACACCCGCGAGTTCGAGTTCCGCCCGGGCGGCGTCTTCGCCAACATCGTGGTGGGCGACGAGATCAACCGCGCTTCCCCCAAGACCCAGTCCGCACTGCTCGAGTGCATGGAAGAGCGGCAGGTCACCGTCGACAACATGACCTACCAGCTCGACGCGCCGTTCATGGTGATCGCGACCCAGAACCCGATCGAGATGGAGGGCACCTACGCCCTTCCCGAGGCGCAGCGCGACCGGTTCATGGCGCGGGTCTCCGTCGGCTACCCCGTCGAGGCGGCCGAGATCGCGATGCTCAACTCCCACACCGGGCACAACCCGCTCGACGACCTCGAGCCGGTGGCCGATGCCGCCGAGATCCTCAAGCTGGTCGAGATCGTCAACCAGGTCTACGTCTCCGAGGCCGTGCAGCGCTACACCGTCGCGCTGATCTCGGCCACCCGGCGTTCGGGCGAGCTCACCCTCGGCGCCTCACCCCGCTCGACACTCCACCTCGTCCGGGCGGCGAAGGCCACAGCCGCCATGCACGGCCGTGACTACGTGCTGCCCGACGACGTTCGCTCGCTCGCCCAGCCCGTGCTCGCGCACCGGCTGCTGCCCAGCGTCGAGGCCGCGATGAGCGGACGCAGCACGTCCTCCATCCTCGAGGCCGTGCTCGAGTCGGTGCCGGTCCCCGAGGGCGGACGGGCCTGACCTTGCGCGAGGCACTGCGTGGGCTGACGGTGCGAGGACGGGCGTTCCTCGCCGCGGGGGTGACGGCCATCGTGTGCGCGGTCATCCTCGGGCAGCCGTCGCTCACCCGCGTCGGTGTCCTGATGGCTGTCCTTCCCCTCGTCACCGCTGCCGTCATCGGTCGCAGCCGCTACCGCCTGGCTCTGGTCCGCACGGTCAACCCGCAGCTCGTCACCGCCGGGCAACCGGCCCGCGTCAACCTGTCGCTGACCAACGAGGGCCGCACACCCAGCGGTGTCCTGCTCCTCGAGGACCAGGTCCCCTACGTCCTGGGCACCCGACCCCGGTTCGTCCTCGAGGGCATCGGCCACGGGTGGCGACGGCACGTGACCTACCAGGTGCGTTCCGACGTCCGCGGTCAGTTCGAGATCGGGCCGATGTCGGTGCGGGTCAGCGACCCGTTCGGACTGGTCGAGCTCGGGCGCGCCTTCCGGACCACCGTGCCCCTCACCGTCACACCACGCACGGTTCCGCTCCCCCAGATCCCGCTCGGGGGCGCCTGGACCGGCTCCGGCGACAACCGCCCGCGCGCCTTCGCGACCGGGAGCGCCGAGGACGTCACGGTCCGTGACTACCGTCGCGGCGACGACCTGCGCCGGGTCCACTGGCGCAGCACCGCACGAACCGGCGAGCTGATGGTGCGCCGCGAGGAGCAGCCATGGCAGTCGCGGGCCACCCTCTTCCTCGACAACCGGATCCGCGCCCACCGGGGCCAGGGCATCGCCTCCTCGCTCGAGGCGGCGGTCTCCGCCGTGGCGTCCATCGCCGTGCACCTGAGTCGCCGCGGATTCGCCGTACGCCTGGTCACTGCCGCCGGCGAGGACCCGAACAGCGCCTGGCACGTCCGCGACACCGGCCTCAACACGGCGCCGCTGCTGGAGGCGCTCGCCGTGGTGCAGTCCCTGTCCCAGACGCGGATCGAGACCGACTGGCTGGCCGAGCCCACCCACGGGGGCCTCGTCGTGGCGGTCGTGGGCAGCGTCGAGGCCACCGACCTCCCGGTGTTGCGCCGGATGCAGCTGCATGCCGGGGCGTCGCTGGCCCTCACCCTGGACGTCGATGCGTGGGTCGGTGCGACCAGCTGCGGGTGGCGCCGCGCCGCTCCTGGCGCGTCAGGGCTGGCGGGCCTCCACCCTGGGTCCGCGTGACCGTCTCGACGCCGTGTGGCAGGACCTCGGCCGGGCCAGCGCCCGGGCATCGCGCACCGGGCAGGTCATTCGTACCGGGCCACGGCGAGGTGGTCGGATGACCCCCCTGCGCGGCGGCTTCCCGGCCGCTCTCGCCCTCGCTGCCACCTCGGCCGGCACCACCTGGCTTGCCTTCTTCTCGTGGCGTGGCTTCACCGAGCAGTCGGTCCGGTTCCTCGGCCCGTTGCTGGTCCTCGCCGCGGTCATCGCGGTGAGCGGTGCGGTCGCCCGGTGGGCGCGGGTCCCAGCGGCGCTCGTCGTGCTGATCCAGGTCCTGCTCGCAAGCGCCCTGGCCAGCACCATGCTGTCCGGGTCGCCGATCCCGGTGGGCGCGGCCTGGACCCGGCTCGTCGAGTCGCTCGACGGCGCGGTCGACGTCGGCCCAGGAGTACGCCTCGCCTGTGCCGGCGAGCGTGGACGGCGTCCATCCGCTGCTGATCCTCGGCGGCCTGGCCTGCCTCCTGCTCGTGGACCTGCTCGCATGCACCCTGCGCCGGGTGCCCCTCGCGGGGCTCCCGCTCCTCACGATCTACAGCGTCCCCGTCAGCCTTCTCGTGGCCGGCGTCTCCTGGTGGGTCTTTGCGATCACGGCGGCCGGGTTCCTGACGATGCTCTTCCTCCAGGTCAACGAGCAGCTCGCCCGCTGGGGCCGGCCGCTCGGCACGGAGGAGGCCTCCGACCCGACCGGATTCGGCGTCCACACCGGAGCAGTCCGGGCCAGCGCCGGCACGATCGGTGCGGTCGCCACTGGTGTGGCCATCTTCCTGCCGTTGCTGATCCCCACGATGGACCTCAACCTGCTCACCGGAGGCACCGGGAGCGGCGACGGCGACATCGTCATCGAGAACCCCATGACCGATCTCCGCCGCGACCTCACCCGCGGAGACGACATCCCGCTCATCCAGGTCCGCACGGACGACCCGAAGCCGGAGTACCTCCGGATCTCGGTGCTCAACAGGTTCCTCGACAACGAGTGGAGCTCCGGGGACCGCGAGGTGCCCACCGGCCAGCTGGCCAGCGGCGTGATGCCCGACCTCCAAGGTGTGTCCGGCACGATCGCCCGACGGGAGTTCGACTACGACCTGAGCATGAGCCCCAACTTCCAGTCACTGTGGTTGCCCACCCAGGCGCCGATCACCTCGATCGACGCAGCGGGCGACTGGCGCTACGACGTGACGACCATGGACTTCCTGTCCGGCGAGGACGGGCTGACCACCGCGGGCCTGCGCTACTCGATGACCGGGGTCGAGCTGGACCTGTCCGCGGAGTCGATGGCGCAGGCCGGCTCCTCGGGCGGGCAGGTCGACGGCGAGTACATCGAGCTCCCGGACGGCTTCCCCGCCGTCGTCAACAACCTCGCCTTCCAGGTCACCCGTAACGCCGTCAGCCGCTTCGAGAAGGCGCAGGTCCTCCAGGACTGGTTCCGCCAGGAAGGCGGCTTCACCTACGACCTCAACGCCGACGAGGGCAACGGGACCGACGACCTGGTCCGGTTCCTGACCGATGGCGAGGGCGGCCGGGTCGGCTACTGCGAGCAGTTCGCCTCCGCCATGGCGGTGATGGCGCGCTCCGTCGGCATCCCCTCGCGGGTGGCGGTCGGCTTCCTCGAGCCGCAGCGGATCGACGGCGACCCTGGGAGTACAGCGCCCACGACATGCACGCCTGGCCCGAGCTCTACTTCCCCGGCTCCGGCTGGGTCATGTTCGAGCCCACGCCTCCGGGGCGCGCCGAGGGGGTGCCCGGCTACACGACCGAGCGGGTCCCGGAGATCGGTGAGGAGGAGGCGCCACGGTGCCGCGCCAGGACGACGAGCTGCCCGATCGTGGCGACAGCGAGAGTGCCTCGCCGAGCGAGTCGACGGCCGACGCAGCCGACGGCGACGACGCCGGCTCCGTGGCGTGGTTCCCGATCCTCGGCGGACTCTCCGGAGCCCTGTTCGGGGCTGCCCTGCTGCTGCTTCCCCGCGGCGTCCGCCGCAACCGGCGCCGGCCGCCGGCTCGGCGCCGGCCCGGAAGCGGCCTGGCTCGAGCTTCGGGACACCGCTCGTGACCTGCGCGTGCCCTGGCCCGCCGGACCGCTCACCCTGGGAGACCCGCGACCTGCTCGTCGAGCACCTCGGCGCGCCCCTGGGCGAGGACACCCCGGAGCGACCCGTCCACGGTCCGGAGGTCGCGCCCGACGCGGTCTTTGCGCTGGACCTGATCGTGCACGCCGTCGAGCGCCTTCGCTTCGCACGCGCCGGCGAGTCGAGCGCGCCCCCGCTTGCGGGCCGAGCTGGAGACCGTGGTCGCGTCCCTGCACGGTGGCGCCACCCGGCGTGCCCGGAGGCGTGCGCGTTGGTGGCCGGCCTCCGTGATGACCCGTCGCGCGCCGCGGCGCCCGCGGCGGAGTCGGAGGACTGATCACCGCACGTCACGGCGGGGTCGTCGACCACGTCGGCTGACGGGCCGACTGACCGGGTCGAACTGACCGGGCCGAACTGACCGGGCTAGAAGCCGCCCTGGTCGCGGCGACGGCGCCAGCGCTCTTCCATGCGATCCATGAACGAGCTGTTGGAGCTGCGTCGAGGGCGTCGGCCCCGACCGCCGCCGTGGATGAGCGTGAACCCGGCCGACCCGTGGTGATCGGGGTCGGAGGCGGGTGCGGCCTGACCCGGGGTCTCCTGTCCGCGGAGCGCGGCGAGGCCGAAGGCGGCCGAGGCGAGCATGATCACGAAGCCGGCGATGCCGATCGGAGGCAGCTCGGCGACGGCACCGGTCATCAGGACGACGATGCCGACCAGGAAACACACCCCGGCCAGGATCGCGCGCCGGCGGGCGGAGCTGCGCAAGGTGGTGCCACGGAGCGTGGAGGCGAACTTGGGGTCCTCCTCCACGAGGGCGCGCTCCATCTGCTCGAGCAGTCGCAACTCTTCCTCTGAGAGTGGCACCGTGCCTCCAGCAGGTCGTGGATCCATCACGCTCGGGACGGGATGTCTCCTAAGTCTAGGCAGCCTCTGGTCACGACGGTAGGCGGCTTCGGGAAATATGTGCGGGAAGGGCCTGAGGGGGCTGGACCGGCGCTCACGTCAGCAGGCTCGCGGGGCGGACGGCGGACGCCCCGAACCGTCCCGTGGCCCGGTCGACTGCGCGGTCCGCCTCGGCCCAGCCGTGCTCGCGTTCGCCGAGCACCAGCTGCCGGTGCACCGTGGTGCGCGGGACCAGTCCTTCGACCCTGACCCCCACCAGCCGGATCCGGGCCCGCTGCAGCCCCAGGGCGTCGTACAGGCGGGTGGCGGTGCGGTAGATCTCCTGGGTCACGTCGGTCGCCTCCGGGAGGGTGCGGGACCGGGTGATCGTCGTGAAGTCGGCGAACCGGACCCGGAGGGTGACCGTGCGTCCGGCCACGCCGGCCACCCGCATCCGACCGGCCACCTTGGCCGAGAGTCGCAGCACCTCCCGCAGGAGGATGCTGCGGTCGTCGGTGTCGCGGGCGAACGTCTCGTCGGCACCCATGGACTTGTCCGGATCTCCCCCACCCATGCCGAAGAACCCGCGGCCCGCCGAGACCGTCCTCCGGTCGGTGCCCCAGGCCAGGTCGTGCAGGTTGCCGCCGAGCTGGTGGCCGACCGCTCGCTGGAGGGTCCGCACCGGGGTGTGGGCGACGTCGCCGACCGTGACCAGGCCCAGTCGGTTGAGCATGGCCCGGGTCTTCTCCCCCACTCCCCACAGCTCACCGACGTCGAGCGGGTGGAGGAATGAGGTGATCTCCCCCGGTGGCACCACCACCACGCCGTCCGGCTTCGCCCGGCGGCTGGCCAGCTTGGCCACCGACACCGAGGCCGCCACCCCGACCGAGCAGGTGATCGCCTGCTCGTCGTGGATGGTGGCGCGCAGCTGCTCGGCGATCCCGAGGGGCGTGCCGAGGCGCCGGGTGGAGCCCCGGACGTCGAGGAACGCCTCATCGAGGGAGAGCACCTCCACCAGAGGGGTGACCCGGCGGAAGTTCTCCATGACCGACGAGGACACCTGCTCGAACAGGCTGAAGTCGGGCGGGATCACCACGGCCCGCGGGCACAGACGACGAGCCCGGGTCATCGGCAGGGCCGAGCGGACCCCGAACTCACGGGCCAGGTAGTTGGCCGACAGCACCACCCCGCGCGAGCCGCCGCCGACGATGACGGGGACGTCCTGGAGGTCAGGGCGGTCCCGCGTCGCCACGGATGCGTAGAAGGCGTCCATGTCGACGTGGAGGATCGGGCAGTCGAGGGACGGATCAGTCACGGGAACCTGCCGTTCCGGGACCGGTCCCGGAGAGGTCAGCGGCGGGCGATGACGTGCAGCTGGGTCGCGAGGGGGAGGTACTCGGGACGTTCGGCGACGGCCTGCTCGAGCTCGAGCAACGCCTGGGTGGCACCGGGCTCGAGGTCGAGCAGGGAGCCGGGCACCAGGTCGGCGAAGACCCGGACCCCGTGGACCGACGAGAGCTCGAACCCGGCGCCGGAGAGCAGCGTGAGGATCTCGTCGTGGGTGAAGCGTCGTCCGGACCGACCGGTAGCGGAGGTGGAGTCGAGCAGGGCCATGGCCTGCTGGAAGTGCCCGGCCATCGCCCGGGCCACCACGGCGGCGTGCCGCTGGGCGACGAGGAGGCTGAGCACGCCACCGGGCCGCAGCACCTCGGCGATCGTCGCGAGCGCGGCAGCGGTGTCGTCGACGACCTCGAGCACCCCGTGACACAGCACGATGTCGGCACTGGCGGGACCGGTGACGTCGAGGAGGCTGGACAGCTCACCCTGCTGGCCGGTGACCCGGTCGTCCACCCCGCTCTCCCGGGCCCGGCGGTCGAGCGCCGCGAGAGCATCGGGGCTGGGGTCGACCACCTGGACCCGGTGACCCAGCTCGGCCACCCGGACGGCGAAGCCGCCGGTGCCGCCGCCGATGTCGAGGACATCGCCGGCCGCCCCGTCGAGAACCGGGCGCAGGGCCTCCCAGACCACGGCGGTGCGGGCGGCCGCGCGGCGCTCGCTGGGACGGTCGCTGGCTGGCATGGGGACCACCCTAATGGGCCTGGCGGGGTGCTCATCCGGGACTCCCGGGGCTGCGGTGCCACAGCTTGCGGGCGACAGATTTGGCGTCCTCACCTGCGGGCTTGATGTCGGCGTAGGGAGACATCTGGAAGCCGCTGGAGTGGACCAGCACCCGGCGCCGACCCATGCCTCCGGCCGCTCCCTTGGTGGTGGGGTCGCCGGGCTTGCTGGCCACCGGCCGGGTCGAGCGGCTCTCGGCGGCTCCTTGAATGCTCTCCTGTCCTGAGCCTGTCGAGGGGTCTCCGACTCCCGCGAACCCCTCCGGAACCACGGTCATCGCCTCCCGGACGGCCTCGATCCCGGCCTGCTGCCAGAGCGCGAACAGATCGGGCAGCGCCCAGCAGCCGGTGGCGCGCAGCGAGACCCCCCGACGGCCGGTACGACGCAGCTCACCGCGCACCACCAGCAGCCAGGAGTGGAAGACCGTGGCGGCATAGGGCCCCTGGGCGTCCTCGAAGAAGGTCGCGTCGACCGGTCCGGTGGCGTCGTCGAGGGTCAGGAAGATGACCCGACGTCCGGACCTGATCGGCGGGGTCTGGGTGGCCACCTTGACCCCGGCCACCAGCAGCTCGGAGCGGCTGCGGCGGGTGAGGAGGTCCTTGCTGCGGGTGGTGCCGAGCGCGTCGAGGAAGCCTGCGTAGGAGTCGACGACGTGCCGGCTGACATCGAGACCGAGGATCTCCAGCTCGGCCATCATCTGCTCCTCGTCGGTCATCTCCGGCAACCCGGTCGCCAGCTCGCCCGGCCCCTCGCCGGGCTCGTCACCGAGGTCGAGGGTCAGCTGGACCGACGTCACCGGAGCCGGAGCCGGGGTCGCCCGGGACTGGGCGGCTGCCTTGGCCCAGACCCCGGCGTCGGCGAGGGGATGGCGCTCGAGCGGCTGGGGCGATGCCCCGCACCCCGGGTTCGGAGCTGTTGCGGGCCGCCGCCTCGCTGGCCCGGGTCTGGGCCGGGGTGGCCGCGGGCCGTCGAGCGGCCAGCCCCCGCCCCCGGGAGGCGCGGGTGACCGCCCGGGTGTGGCGGTCGAGCTCGGCGACCTGGAGGAGCAGGTCGCGCCGGGTGACCGTGCGCCGACGGCGTACGGCGCACCGAGGACCCGATGCCGTAGGCCTCGTCGAAGCCGCCGGCCAGGACCAGCCGCTCGAGCACCGGGCGGGAGACCTGGGCGCGGTGCCAGAAGTCGGTGAGCGAGGCGTAGGGGCGGGCCGCGACGATCCGCTGGACCTCGCCGTCGTTGATCCCCTTCACCTCGGCCAGCGAGAGCCTGATCCCGTAGTCGCGGGGCGCGGCGTCACCGCCGGTCGAGCCGGGGCGCCGCTCGACGACGTACTGCTTCTCGCTGGCGTTGACGTCGAGCCCGAGGACGGTGATGCCGAGCTGGCGGACCTCGTCGAGGATGAGCCGCTTGGGATACATGCCGGGGTCATGGGTGAGCACCCCGGCCAGGAAGTGGGCCGGCCAGTGCGCCTTGAGCCACGCCGACTGGTAGGTCGGCAGCGCGAACGCGGCGGCGTGGGCCTTGCAGAAGCCGAACGACGCGAACGCCGCCAGCACCTTCCACACCTCCTCGACGACCCGGAGGGAGTAGCCGCGGCCCAGCGCCCGGGGGAAGAACCAGACCTTGGTCTCGGCCATCCCCTCGGGATCGCCCAGCGCCCGCCGCTTCTCGTCGGCCTCGGCGTTGGTGATGCCGGCGAACAGCGCGATCATCTCGATGACCTGCTCGTGGAAGACCACGACGCCGTGGGTCGACCCGAGGATGGGGCGCAGGTCGTCGTGGAGGTAGACCGGCGCCTTCCAGCCCTGCTTGACGTCGAGGTAGGGCGTGATCATGTCGCTCTTGACCGGCCCGGGCCGGAACAGCGAGATGTCGGTGATGATCTCCTCGAAGGTCTCGATGCCGGACTTGCCGACCAGCTCGCGCTGCCCGGGCGACTCGATCTGGAAGACGCCGAGGGTCTTGGCCGACGAGATCATGGCGTACGTGGTGGGGTCGTCGAAGGGCACCTCGGCCTCGTCGTCGAGGTCGATCTCCACGCCGTCGACCCGCTGGATCTCGGTCAGCGCGTGGGCCATCGAGGACTGCATCCGGATGCCGAGCACGTCGAGCTTGAGCAGGCCGAGGTCCTCGACGTCGTCCTTGTCGAACTGGCTCATCGGGAACCCGGCGTAGCTGGCCTCGACCGGGGTCCGGTCGAGCAGGGTGGCGTCGGAGAGCAGCACCCCGCACGGGTGGACGGCGATGTGGCGGGGCAACCCGTCGAGCCGCTCGACCAGCCGGAACATCAGGTCCAGTCGTTCTTCTCCCAGCCCCGAGGCGCGGAGCTCGGGCAGCTCGCGCAGGGCGACCCGGGCATCGCGGGCCCGGATGTGGGGGAACGCCTTGGCGATCGCGTCGGTCTCGCCGGGCGGCATGCCGAGCGCGGCCCCGACGTCACGCACGGCGTGCCGGACCCGGTAGGTGTCCATCATCGAGACGCAGACGCAGCGCTCACCGCCGTACTTGTCGAGGATCGCCTGGTAGACCTCGAGCCGGCGGGCGGACTCCACGTCGATGTCGATGTCGGGCAGGGCCTGGCGCAACGGGGAGAGGAAGCGCTCCATGAGCAGGCCGTGCCGGAGGGGGTCGACCCCGGAGACGCCGAGCAGGTAGTTGACCAGGCTCCCGGCGCCCGAGCCGCGGGCCGCGCTGCGCACCTTCATCTCGCGGATCAGGTCGGTGACGTCGCCGACGGTGAGGAAGTACGACGCATAGCCCAGGCCGCGGATCACCTCGAGCTCGTCGTCGAGCCGCTTCCAGATCCGTTGCCGGGGCGCGGAGCCGTAGCGGTCGCCGATCGCGCCCTCGCACCGGGCGCGGAGTGCCGAGTCGGCGTGAATCGCGGAGGAGCCTCCGGGCGACGAGCGCGATTCACGCCGACTCGACAGCTCGGGGAAGTGGATCTCGCCCAGCCCCAGGTCGGAGCGGGGGTCGAGCGCGCACCGGTCGGCCACGGTGCGGGTCCGGGAGAGGAGCCGGCGGGCCTCGCGTCCGGTGTCGGTGGAGAGACCCGCCAGCCGGCAGATCTCCTCGGCCATCTCGTGCATCTGCTTGCCGGACTTGAGGAAGCCCTCGGCGTTGCCCCGATCGACGTGTCGCCGGTCGAGAGCCACCAGCCGGCGAGCGGCATCGAGGACGTCGACGGTCGGGGCGTCGAGCCGGTCGGCGTAGCGGACCGCGTTGGTGAGCACCGCGCCCAGGCCGGCCCGGTGCGCGAGACCGGCCATCCGGGCAGCGTGCTGGGAGGTGCCGGGACCCCAGTCGCCACCGAGCCCCGGCAACCGGTGGGAGACGAGCTCGACGAGGAGATTCTCGGGCGGGAGCAGCTCCCGCCAGGGAGCGAGGGTGGCGAGAGCCAGGTCGTCGCGACGCCGGGTGGCCGCCGCCCCGAGCTCGGAGCCCGGCCCGAGGAGGACGAGGACGTCACCGCCACCGAGGTGGTCGGCGAGCAGGTCGAGGTCGACCACCGGATTCCCCCGCTCCCCCGCGAGGTGGGTCGCCGAGACCAGCCGGCAGATCGCCGCCCAGCCCGGCCCGACCACTGGCCAGGAAGGTGGCCCGGGGCAGCCGCTGGTCCCGGAAGGCGCCGCCCCGGACGGGGGTGCGGGTCGCGGCGGGGAGGGCCGGTGCGGCAAGGGTCGGCCGGTAGGCGAGGTCGACCCCGAGGACCGGCCGGATCCCGGCACCGAGGCAGGCCTTGGCGAACTTCACCGCGCCGTAGGTGCCGTCGCGGTCGGTGAGGGCGAGCGTGTCCATCTCCTGCTCGGCCGCCCGCTCGACCAGCGTGTGCGGGTGGGAGGCGCCGTACTGGAGGGAGTAGCCAGACGCCACGTGGAGGTGGACGAACGGGTCAGGCATGGGCGGGGACGCTCCTTCTCAGCCGGATCGACCCCTGCTGCCACCAGTCGAACACATGTTCGAAGGTGGTGACCCCACGGTACCCCGCTCCCTCCCGTCCCCGTCAAGCGCTGACCCGCCCCGGATCACCAGATCTCGGCGGCCCACTCGGGGTGGTCCACGAACGGGTTCCGGTTGTGCTGCCAGGTCTCGTGGATGACGTCGTTGCGGCGCTGCTCGAAGGCGCTGGGCGGATCCTCGGCGCTCCACTGCAGCAGCACCGAGACCCGGCCGATGTGGGGCGCCGACCCGTTGCCCACCAGGTCGTTGACCTCGAGGTCGGCGAAGCCGTCGCCGCCTTCGTAGCGCACCGACATGTAGAAGATCATCCGGGCGACGTCGCCCTTGACCGCGTCCCGCGGCTCCCAGGAGTTGCTGTCTGCGTAGTTGCCGGGCGCCTCGGCGTTCTGGGTGCCGCCCTCGTCGAAGTCGAGGTTGCCGCGGGCGGAGTTGACCGTGACGTCCTCGGGGCGCAGGTGGTGGAGGTCGGTGCCGGGGCCGGTGGCGGTGCCGAAGTCGCCGTGGGACTTGGCCCAGACGTGCTCCCTGTTCCACTGGTCGACTCCGCCACCATTGTTGGTCTTGGCCATCGACTTGCCGCTGTAGAGCGCGATCACGTGGGCGGAGTTGCCGGGGTCCTGGTCGGTCTGCCTTGAGCGCCGTCCACACGGTGTCGTAGGAGACCGGGGTGTCGCCGGTCGAGACGATGTCGTGGAGCGCCGCCTCGAGCTGGGCTCCGGTCTTGCCGATGGCGTCGGCGTAGTAGGTGGAGTCGTAGGGACCGCCGCCGCCCGGGTCGCCGCCACCACCGGCCAGCGCGAACGCCGTCGAGGAGGTCAGTCCCGGCCTCGAGAAGTACGCCGCGAGGGTGCCGGTGACGTCGATCTGCCGGCCCATCAGGGAGGGGTTGGAGCGCAGCCCCCACGCGGACCGGAACGCGCTCGGGATCTGGACGTAGAGCATCTGGCTGGTGTCGGTGCTGCCGGGGGTGTCAGCCAGGGCGAGGGCGTAGTCGCTGGGGAACCCGCTGGTGACCACCGTGGTCGACGAGGTGGGCTGGCCGACGACATAGCCACGGACGGTGGCGGTCGAGGAGTTCTGGGTGGCGCGCGCGGTCGCGACCGAGATCGGGGTGGTCGCCGCGTGGGCGGCCGGGCCGAGCACCGGGGCGCCGGACAGCGGGGTGACCGGCGCGAGCACCGACAGCGGGGCGAGGAGCAGGAGGGACAGCACCTGTGACGCGCGTCGGCGACACAGCCCGAGAGAGCGGTGCATCGAGGAACTCCGATCAGGATCCGGGGACCCGGGACGGTGCGCCCGGGCCTCCGGTCAGCAAACCGCACCGGAGGCCCGGTCGGCATCAAGGAAAACCCTTGTCCTGGGGCCGGGACCGACCGGGCTCAGGCGACGCCGACCCGGCCGGCCACCGTGGGCACGACGAACCGTCCGCTGAACGGCTGGTGCGGGACCAGGCCGAGCGCCTGC
Organism: uncultured Actinomycetota bacterium; assembly: GCA_963834235.1. GTDB lineage: Bacteria > Actinomycetota > Actinomycetes > Propionibacteriales > Nocardioidaceae > Nocardioides. The sequence goes on along the minus strand of CAWIAS010000003.1, from coordinate 772,612 downwards.
TCGACCACGCCGAGGAACCGGTCGGCGTCCCGGACCAGGTCGTCGGCCTCCCGCTCCGTGACGGCCCGTTGGGAGCCGGCCTCGGCGGCCGCCCGCTTGCTCGCGCCCGCAGAGAAGAACCGGGCCCACTCCTCGAGCTCGGGAGCCACCTCGGCGAGCAGCACCCAGGCGTTCTTCTGGGGCCGGCGTCGCGCCGGCGCCGGATGGGCCCGCGCCGCGAGCAGCGCCGCGGCGGCCCGCAGCGCCGCCACGTGCGCACAGGCATAGCGGGTGGGGACGTCGGCGGCGGCGATCGCCTCGCTCAACGACGTCGCTGCCCGCGTGAGGTAGGAGTGGGTGGTGGCCGGGAGGGCATGGGGATTCACTTCGACAGGCTCGGTACGACGCATCATCATCACCTCAGTCCACGCAGCCGACGAGCTGCCAGTGACCGTCGCTCCAGTCGAAGGAGAGGTCGAAGACGCCGCCACCCTCGCTGCCCGGACCGGCCTCCACCCGCCACAGCTCCCGCTCGACGAGGAGATCGGCCGCCGCAGTGGTTGCCGCGCCCCCGCCGTCCGAGCCGACGACGGCCTGCACCCCGGCGGACTGCCACCACGGCGCGGTCTCCACCCAGTGGGCCAGCACGGCCCGCACCTTCCACAAACGTCCGCGCCACAGGAACTGCTCGGGACCCTCGATCCCGGTCACCATGCCCTTGCGCACCTCTACGGGGTCGTCGTACCGCCTCACGTCCAGCTCCCTCTGTGTCTGGTCGACCCCTGACACCCGACCCCGGTCGCGCGGCCCGACCCGGTCGTCCCGGGCGGCCACCCGGTGGGGACGGGGGTCGAGGTCGCCCCCACCGGACGATGATCGAACAGATGTTCGAACAAGGCAAAGGTACACCCGGGCGCCGACAGGGCGTCAAGAGCTGGGACGAGGAAAGGTCAGGGCTGGCGCGCAGCCAGCTCGACGCCCCGCAGGAAAGCGGTGGTGTCGCGGTGCCACAGGAAGACGAGCAGCACCAGGCCGAGCCCGGCGGAGAGCACCGAGAGCACGATGAAGAGGACCGGAGGACCCTGGAGACAGAGGACCAGGTCGGAGAAGAGGTGGAACACCGCGAGACCGGTCAGGGCGTACCGCGCCGAGGAATGGCCGTCCTTGAAGAAGACGACGAGGATCCAGGCCAGCAGGGCGAAGGTGAAGAACAGCACGATCGCGACGGGGGCGAAAGCGGGTGGCTGGGTCCCGACCGGCTGCCCGGCCGACCACACCCGGGTCAGCTCCTCGCGCTGGATGACGGTGAACACCGTGGTCAGCGCACTCACGAGCACCAGGGCTGCCTGAGCCCCGATCGCACTGGTCACCGACGCCGGCCGCTGCCGCCCCATTCGACTTCCCCTCTTCCCGTTCTGGCTCCGTCGCGTTGTGGCTAGGGTCGCAGTATGTCGAGCGAGCACCCAGCGATCACCCGATTTCGTGACGAGCACACCCGACGCGGTGGTACCGGGGAGATCGTCACCCTCCCCGAGTCCGTCCACACGGCGGCCCTGGCCGCCGAGGCGCTCGGCTGCGAGGTCGGCGCCATCGCCAACAGTCTCGTCTTCGATGACCATGGCACACCGGTGCTCATCCTGACCTCCGGGGCACACCGCGTGGACACGACGCTGGTGACCGGGACCATCGGCGCCGGATCGCTGGCCCGGGCCAAGCCCGAGTTCGTCCGCGAGCACACCGGCCAGGTGATCGGCGGGGTCTCCCCCATCGGGCACCCCGGCCCCGTCCCGACGTACATCGACACCTGGCTGCAGCGGTACGACGTCGTGTGGGCCGCCGCCGGCCACCCGGCGGCGGTGTTCTCCACGACGTACGACGAGCTGGTCGCGATGACCGGCGCGACCGTGATCGACGTGGAGTGATTCCGTGGAGTGCTGGAAAAGGTGATCCGGTCGGAGGGCCGACTCTCCTAGGGTTGAGGGGTGGACTCACTCCCGCTCGTCTTCTCCAGCGGCTGGGCGAGCGGCGTCAACGCCTACCTCGTCGTGCTGGTGCTGGGCATCACCGACCGCGCTGGTGACGTCGCCGAGATCCCGGACGTGCTCGGGCGCTGGGACGTCCTCGCCATCGCCGGCTTCCTCTACGCCATGGAGTTCGTCGCCGACAAGATCCCCTACGTCGACTCCGGGTGGGACGTCGTGTCCACCGCGATCCGGCCGACGGTCGGTGCCGTCATCGGGGTGCTCCTCGCCGGTGACGCCGACACCCTCCAGCAGGCCGTCGCGGGGGTGGTCGGCGGCGGGACCGCCCTGCTGTCCCACCTGGTCAAGGCCGGTGGCCGCCTGGCCATCAACTCCTCCCCCGAGCCGGTCACCAACATCACCGCGAGCGTCGCCGAGGACCTGGCCGTCCTGGGGGTGGTGTGGTTCGCGATCGAGAACCCCCGCGCCGCCGCGGCGATCGCCGGGCTCCTGCTCGCCCTCGGGCTGGTGATGCTCTACCTCGTCGCGAAGCTGGTGCGGCGTGGTTGGCGACGGATGCGCGGCCGCCGCGAGGAGGCGCGCACGTGACCGATCTCTCCGATCTCGAAGCCCGGGCCCAGCTGGTCGCCCGCCTCGGCCGGCTGTACGACGGACGCCCGGTCATCCTCGGGCCCGGCGTGCTCGCGGGCTACACGTCCACCGTCGCGGCGCTGCGCGAGCGCGGGTGCCGGGTGCTCGTGCTGTCGACGACCCGGGGAGCCGGCGACGTCCCCGGTCGTGACGACTGCGCGGTGGTGGACCTCGCGGTCGCGCCCGCCGCGTCGGTCACCGACGAGCTCCGCGCGGTCGACCACCTCGCCCACCACCTGCCGGACCACGCCGTCGCCGCCATCGAGGCCTTCGACCCGGAGCGGGAGGCGATCTGGAACACCGGCCACTTCGTCAGTGACGACGAGCCGATCCTCGGCCGCCAGCTCGTGGGTGGCCGACCGGCTGCCTGGCTGGCGATGGAGGACAAGATCCTGGCCGAGCAGATCTGGGTCGCCGCGGGCGTCCCGGCCGAGCCCCACGAGGTCGTCCCCGTCGACCGGTCGGCTCTCGACGAGGCCACCGCTCGGGTCGGCGGCCCGTTGGGCGCCGTGTGGAGCGGCGACGCCCGCGACGGCTTCAACGGTGCGGGCAACTACGTCCGCTGGGTGCTCGACGACGGTGACCGTGCGGCGGCGTACGCCTTCTTCGAGCCGCGCTGCGACCGGGTGCGGGTGATGCCGTTCCTCGACGGGGTGCCCTGCTCGATCCACGGCATCGTCGTGCCCGACGGCACGGCCGTCTTCCGGCCCGTCGAGATCGCGATGCTGCGCAAGCCCGAGACCCGGCAGTTCGTCTACGGCGGGCTGTCGACGTACTGGGACCCGCCGGCCGCCGACCGCGACGAGATGCGGGCGCTCGCCCGCCGCGTGGGCGACCACCTCCAGTCGGCGTACTCCTACCGCGGCGCCTTCGGCATCGACGGGGTCCTGACCGCCGACGGGTTCCGTCCCACCGAGCTCAACACCCGCATGTCCGCCGGCCTCACGACGGTCGGCGACGTGGACCGCGAGCTCTTCTCGCTCGTGCAGGAGCACCTCGTCGCCGGGCTCGACACCGGGCTGACCGTGGCCGACCTCGAGTCGCTCCTGCCGGTCCTCGACCGCGAACGCAGCGGGCGGGCGGTGGGGCTCGGTGACGGCGTGAGGGTGCCCGGGCCCGACGAGTACCCCGTCCGCTACGACGGCACGACCCTCGAGCGCTCCGACACGGACACCGGCAACGTCCTGGTCGTCGGCAACACCCCCGCGGGCTTCTTCGCCAAGATCCACCCGTGCGTGGCGCTGCGGCCCGGTGACCGGCTGGCTCCGCTCAACGCCGCGCTCGTCGACTTCCTCGACCGGGAGTACGCCGCCGGGCTCGGGCCGGTCGTCGCGGCCCCGGACCTGCGCTGAGCGCCGTCGTCGGCTGCACGGCCGGGCCGTAGGGTTCGGGCATGGCGCGGGTGGTGGTGGTCGGGGGCGGGTTCGGCGGGCTCGCGTCCGCGCTCAGGCTGGCCAAGCTCAGGCACGACGTCACCCTCGTCGAGCAGAGCGACCACCTCGGCGGCGCACTCGCCCCGGAGACCGCCGGCGACTTCAGCTGGGACGGTGGCCCCACGTCGATGCTGCTGCCCGCCGTCGTCCGTGACCTCTTCCGCAAGTCCGGCCGACCGGTCGAGCAGGAGCTCGAGCTCGCACCGGTCGAGGTGATCCGCGAGCACCGGTTCGAGGACGGCACGTCGGTCCGGCTCCCCGGCGGTTCGCGAGCCGCCCAGATCGCCGCCGTGGACGCCCTCGAGCCCGGGCTCGGCCAGCGCTGGGACGACCACGTCGCGTCGTACGCCGATGACTGGGACGTGCTGCGACGCCACTACCTCGAGGTGCCCTGGGATCCCGACAACCTGCCGAAGGACGTCCGCGCGATCCTGGACAGCCGCGACATGCTGCACAAGCGTCTCCGCAAGGACTTCAGGGACGAGCGGCTGCGGCTCGTCGCCGGCCACCGGTTCGAGGCCGAGGGGCACGACCTGCGCAACGTCCCCGCGTGGCTCGGTGTCCACGCGTACGTCGAGCAGACCTTCGGCGCCTGGACCGTCTCCGGCGGGATGGCCGCGCTCGCCTCGGCCCTGACCGCCCGTCTCGAGACCCGCAAGGTGACCGTGCTGACGGGGACGGCGGTGCGTGATCTGGTGCTGCGGTCCGGTCGCGTCGCCGCCGTCGCCACGTCCGCCGGCGAGCTGCCCGCTGACGTCGTGGTGGTCGCGATCGATCCGCGCCGACTACCGGCGCTGGCGTCGTACGTCGAGCGGACGATGCCCGCGATCCCGCCCGTCGTCTGCCACCTCGGCCTCGAGGGCGACCTGCCCGACCTCGGCCACGAGACGGTGCTGCACGGCGACCCCACGCTCGTCATCCGCACCGGCGGCCGCGCCCCCGATGGGTGCGCCGCCTGGACGGTCCACGGTCGCGGCCAGCTCGCCGAGGACCTGCTCCGCGCGCTCGCCCGCCACAAGATCGACGTCCGTGCCCAGGTGGTCGAACGCGTCGACCGGAGCCCGCGCGACCTGGTCGAACGCTGGGGCGGCTCCCCCATGGGCGTGCTGTGGCAGGGCCGCGGCACGGTCCGCCAGCGACTCGGTCCGACCACCCCGATCCCCGGCGTCTACGCCGCCGGCGCGCACGCCACTCCTGGCGGCGGGCTCCCCTTCGTCGGTCTCTCCGCCGCCCTCGTTGCCGAGTCCGTCGGTCCCGCCACCTGAGTCCGCTGGCTGAGGTGCTCCGTTGGTTGAGGTGCGAGGCCCGATCGTTGGTTGAGGTGCGAAGTCCGGTCGTTGGTTGAGGTGCGAAGGTCGACCGGTCGTTGGTTGAGGTGCGAAGGCGCCCTGGCGCCTGAGCCTCGAAACCCCGTGAGTTACGCAGGGCCTCAACGACCAACACGGTCGCCCGCCGCGTCGGTTCGAGCTGCTTGGTCGCGCCCGACCCCCTGCCCACGGCCACCTCGGGTCGACCGCTGTGGTTGCGGCCAAAGATTTCTGAAATAGTTCTCCACACCCCAGCAAAACAAGGGGATACTCGGGGTCGGAGTGTCGGTGGTGCCTGCTTGGCTTGACCCATGACCAAGACCGCACCCGAGCTCGACACCGCCGCCGCGGTGCTCGACGCCGTGCGGTCAGATCGCGGAGCCATCGCGGACGCCGCGGAAGCCGGACTTCTCAAGCCCGCCGTGGACTGGGCGGCCATGCACTCGACCGACTCGATCTACGACGCCGCCTGTGACTGGTACGGCGACCACCCCATCCCCGTCGCCGGTCCCGGAGCGCCTCTGGTCGCGGAGTTCTCCATCGCCGAGTTCGCCACCGCCATCGGCCTGCCGACCGAGGTCGGCAAGGCGTACGTCGGCGAAGCCCTCGAACTCCGCCACCGCCTGCCGAAGACGTGGGCCCAGGTCCTCGACGGCAAGCTCCCCGCCTGGCGGGCCCGCCGGATCGCCCGCGCCACCATCGGGCTCTCCCGCGAGGCAGCCGCGTACGTCGATGCGAAGGTCTGGTTCTGCGCCCACACCATCCGCACCACCGCCCTGGACCGGCTGATCGCGACCGCGATCACCCAGTTCATGCCCGCCGAAGCCGAAGCCCGCCAACAAGCCGCCGCCGACGGCCGACACGTCGACATCGACACCCGCCACCACGACCTCAACGGCCTCTCCGGCACCGCCACCCTCCACGGCACCCTCGACCTCGCCGACGCCCTCGACCTCGACTCAGCCATCAGCCAGACCGCCGCCAGCGCTGAAAGACCTCGGCTCCGAAGAATCCCTCGACGTCCGCCGAGCCGTCGCCCTCGGAGAGATCGCCCGCCGCGACCTCACCCTCGACCTGTCAGGTCCGATCGGTTGAGGAGGTTGCGCAGCAACCGTCTCGAAACCCCCGCACCGTGGTCCTCCACCTCCACCTCGCCGCAGACGCGGTCACCGGCACCGGCGGCGACGTGGTCGGGCACCTCGACAACCGCAACCTCCCGGTCCTCGCCCAACAGATCCGGACCTGGTGCGGTGCGCGCCGGTCAGATCACCGTCAAACCCGTCATCGACCTCGCCGAGCTGCGCCCCCGTCGACCGCCTACGACCCCACCGGAGTCCGATGGCCGAGCAGGTCGAGCTGCGCGACCGGCACTGCGTCTTCCCCTGGTGCAGCCGCCCAGCCAAGAAGTGCGACAAGGACCACGTCGTCCCCTGGAAACCCGGCGACACGACCTGTGCCTGCAACCTCGCCCCCCTGTGCCGATCACACCACCGACTCAAGACCCACGGCCGCTGGCGCTACCTGACCCTGAAACCCGGCATGTTCCTGTGGACCAGCCCGCACGGCTACCAGTACCTCGTCGACCACGACGGCACCGCCGACGTCTCGACCGACCGGTCACGACACGGTCGCTGCGCGACCAACGCGACCACCGACCCGAGCCACCCGACCAGTAGCTACCCCGCCCCACACCCCGCCACCGGCGGGGCCAGAGGCATGTCCGGGGGGTGGCGTGACAGCCTGTGGGCCATGCACGTGTACATCAAGCCGACCAAGACGTTCCTGGCCTGTCAGGTCTGCGCCGGGTTGGTCTTCGCCCGCCGCGAGATCAAGATGACGACGACCGGCATGACCTTCCTCGACCTGGACTGGGCCAACAAGTCAGCCGACGGCGCCATCTGCGTGCGTTGCGGGTTCGTCCACACCTTCATGGCCATGGCGCACCAGTGGGTCGAGCCGACCATCGTGGATCCGGCAGACCTGCCCGTGGACCCGCACGCCAGTCCCCCGGCTGGCTAGACGGTGATGTGCAGACGCTCGAAGATCTCGAGCGTCGCCCGCGACCGGTTCAGCGTGTAGAAGTGCAGGCCGGGTGCGCCGCCCTCGAGCACCGCCTCGCACAGCTCGGTCGCGATGTCGACACCGATCCGGCGTACGTCGGCCGGTTCCGTCACGCCGTCGAACCTGGCCATCAGCTCGTCGGGGATCTCGGCACCGGACAGCTCGGCCATCCGGCGTACGGACTTGAGGTTGGTGATCGGCATGATGCCCGGCAGCACCGGGATGTCGACGCCTTCGGCACGCACCCGCTCGACCAGGTCGAGATAGTCCTGTGCCCGGAAGAACAGCTGGGTCACGGCAAAGTCGGCACCGGCGCGCGCCTTGGCGGCGAGGAACCTGGCGTCCTCCTCGCGCGACGCCGACGCCGGGTGCTTCTCCGGGAACGCCGCCACACCGACGCTGAAGTCGCCGGTCTCCCTCGCCAGCTCGACGAGCTCGCTGGCGTACGTCAATCCACCCGGGGTGGGCGTCCACGGCGCACTCGGCCCGTCGGACGGGTCGCCGCGCAGGGCGAGGATGTTGCGGACACCGGCGTCCTCGTAGGCACGCAGGATCTCGACCAGCTCCTCGCGCGTGTGGCCGACGCAGGTGAGGTGTCCCATCGCGCGCAACGAGGTCTCACGCGCGATCCGGCCGGTGAGCTGCACGGTCGTGTCGCGGGTGGAGCCTCCGGCGCCGTACGTCACCGACACGAAGGTCGGCGCGAACGGCTCGAGGTCACGGATCGCCTGCCACAGCTGCGCCACGCCGGCCTCGTCGCGAGGTGGCATGAACTCGAACGAGATGGAGCGCTCGCCTTCACGAATCACCTCGCCGATGCTGCGGCGTCGTCCGTCCATCATGCGGTGAAGTCTAAGGAATCGGGCCGTACCGGCCGGCCGGTGTCCACGTGGCAGGCATGGCATAGCCTCGTCCGGTGACCAGCTGGGACGGGGCGGAGTTCCGCGCGAGCATCCAGGAGGCGCTCGACGGGTTCCTCGACGAGATGACCACCCGGCTCGACCCGCTCGGGCCCGATGCCGGCCGCCTGCTCGACGAGGCCCGCCGCTCGGTCTCCGGCGGCAAGCGCTTCCGTGCGGCCTTCTGCTACTGGGGATTCCGGGCAACCCGGCCCGAGGTCGACGACGAGCGTGCCCTCGATCCGGGCCTGCGCCGCGCTCGAGCTGCTGCATGCCAGCGCGCTGGTCCACGACGACTACATGGACGCCTCCGACACCCGCCGCGGCCGCCCCGCCACGCACCGCGCCTTCGAGGCCGAGCACCGCGACGACGGCTGGCGCGGCGACCCCGAGCAGTACGGCGCCTCCGCGGCGATCCTGCTCGGCGACCTGCTGCTCAGCTGGGCCGACGAGATGCTGCGCCGCTGTGGCCTCCCCGGCCCCGAGGTGGCGGCAGCCCTGGACGTCTTCGACCTCTGCCGCTCCGAGGTCATCGCCGGCCAGTTCCTCGACGTCTCGGCGCAGGCCCGGGGACAGGCCGACGTCGACACCGCGATGACCGTGCTCCGCTACAAGTCGGCCAAGTACTCCATCGAGCGGCCGCTCCACATCGGCGCTGCCCTCGCCGGCGGTTCCGCGGAGACCCTGGCCGACCTCGCGGCGTACGGCCTCCCTCTCGGCGAGGCCTTCCAGCTGCGCGACGACCTGCTCGGGGTCTTCGGCGATGCCGAGACGACCGGCAAGCCGGCCGGGGACGACCTGGTCGAGGGCAAGCGGACCGTCCTCGTCGCGCTCGCACTCGACGGTGCGACCGCCGAGGATGCGGCCCTGCTCGACCGGTCTCTCGGCAGCGACCTCGACGCGGGCCAGGTCGACGCCCTGCGCCGGGTGATCGACGACTCCGGCGCCCACGGCCAGGTCGAGTCGGTCATCCGCGAGCTGGTCGACCTCGCTGTCGACGCCCTCGACCGGGCGCGCATCGACGACGCCGCACGAGAGGTCCTGCGCGGCCTCGCGGCCGCCGCCACCGACCGGGTGGTCTGACCCTCTGCGGACCGCCGCGTCAGTCCAGGCTGCGGATCCCGAGGTCGGGGCCCTCGCCCCGGAGGAGGACGGCGAACCGGCCGCCGCGGTCCGCGTTGACCCGGCCGCCCAGCACGCTCAGCGCCACCGAGAACGCACGCTCCTCCGCACGCGCGAACGGACCCCAGCCGTCCCACAGCAGGATCGTGCCGTCGCTGTCGCTGGCGACCACGTCGTGCAGACAGTCGGCGAGCGCGTCGAAGTTGCGGCCGTAGTGGTCCGGGAAGCCGAACGCTTCGCCGATCCGGTCGAGGAACTCGGACTTCGACTCGACACCCACCCCGTCGAGGTAGACGAACCGCCAGCCAGCGTGCTCGACCGTGTGGTGCACGTCCGGGACGTCGAAGGCCCCGTGCCACCGGAAGATTCCCGGGTCCTTGCGTCCGGCCAGCACGCCGGCGAGTCCGCTCATCTCTCGGCGTCCCCGGCGGATCGGGAGCGCAGCGAAGAGATTCGTGGGGGTGATCATCTGACGATCCTCTCGAAGGACTGATAGTGGTCCGCGGTCCAGTAGAGCTCCCCGGCCGAGCCTGCCACGATCCGGCGGGCACCGCGATGGTCGAGGCCGGGCGTGGGGACGGTGTACTCGCGGTAGTAGCCGCGCTCCTCGTCCGGGAGCAGCCCCTCGAAGTTGCCGAAGACACCGTCGTCCTCGTCCTCCGGGTAGGGACCGCCTGCGTCGATGAGGTCGACGGTGTCGCGCGCCTCGGGCGGCAGCTCGTCGAGCGCCACGGTGGGGAACCCGGAGTCGGCGGTGGCCGACGAGGACGGGGACGACGGCGCCGAGGATGACGGCAGGAGGAGGACGAGGATGCGGGCGACGTGGGCTCTGCCGTCGGCGTCGAGCCGTCTCCCTGGCTCCACCAGACCAGGACGGCCGCGATGACGGCGACGACCAGGCCGAGCCAGGTACGCCGTCCGGTCACGTCAGTGCCATCGCCTGGGCGCGGCGCTTGACCTCGGATCCGCGGTTCTCGCGCAGCGCATCGATGGGACGACCGGGCAGGTTGGCGTCGATGAACAGCCACGCGATGATCTCGCGGTCGTCGTAACCACCGTCGTGGAGGACGGTGAGCAGTCCGGGCAGCCCCTTGACCACGAGACCGTCCTGGATGAAGTCGGCGGGCACCCGCGGCCCGGCGCCGGGCGCCGGACACGGCTGCGGCCAGCTCGTGGTCGCGGATCATCGTGCGAATCTTGGCCGGGGTGACCTCGAGCAGGGCGCCGGCCTCGGTCCAGTCCAGCCAAGCGGGAACCAGCGCGTCGAGATCGGCCTCAGCGAGGCGGGATGCGGTCATGCCTCCACTCTGGCACCCCTGACGCGGTCACGAAAACCGGCGTACGCCACGCCGGGACCGGGGCAGGCGTGCTCGGAGCCGCCCGATCCGTACGATTGACCCACCGGATCCTTCCCCATCCGGTGCGCAGGAGGGTCGTCGTGGAGCAGGATCGCTCCGCCCGCACGGGCGTGGACGCCGGTGTCGGCGACCCCTTGACCGGCCGCCTCCTCGAGGGTCGCTACCGGATCGCGGCCCGCGTCGCGCGAGGTGGCATGGCCAGCGTCTACGAGGCCACCGACCTCCGACTCGACCGCACCGTCGCGATCAAGGTGATGCACCCGGGCCTGGGCGACGACGAGGAGTTCGCGGCCCGGTTCGTCCGTGAGGCCAGGGCAGCAGCCCGGCTCTCCCACCCCAACGTCGTCGCCGTCTACGACCAGGGCCAGGAGGACGGCACCGTCTTCCTCGCGATGGAGCTCGTCTCGGGTCACACGCTGCGCGACGTGATCCGCAAGGAGAGCCCGATGCCGCCGTCGCGGGCCCTGGCGCTGATCGAGCCGGTCCTGTCCGCGCTGGCCAGCGCCCACCGGGCCGGGCTCATCCACCGCGACATCAAGCCCGAGAACGTCCTCATCGCCGACGACGGCCGGGTCAAGGTCGCCGACTTCGGACTCGCCAAGGCGGTCAGCGCCGACACCCAGCACACCGCCACCGGTGGCGTCCTGATCGGCACGGTCTCCTACCTCGCGCCCGAGCTGGTCGTCGACGGCCGGGCCGACGCGCGCGCCGACGTCTATGCGGTCGGCGTCGTGCTCTACGAGCTGCTCACGGGCACCAAGCCGCACGAGGGCGAGAGCCCGATCCAGGTCGCCTACAAGCACGTCCACGAGGACGTGCCGCCGCCGTCGCAGACCGTCGACGGTCTTCCGGGGTACGTCGATGCGCTCGTCGCACGGGCGACCGCGCGCGACCGGGGCCAGCGGCCGGCGGACGCCGCCGTCCTCCTCCACCAGGTCCACCGGGTCAGCCAGGCGCTCGCGACCGGCGTCCGCGAGGACACGGAGCTCGAGGCCGATCTCAGGCCCCGACCCCTCCCCGTCGACGAGACCGAGGACACCGAGACCGATCCGTTCGACGCGGACGAGTTCGCCACCCTGCTCTCGCCGGTCCAGGCCGCTCACCAGCACGACCACACGACGGCCCTCGAGCAGCGTCCGACGCCGCCCCCTCCGGCCAGCACCCCGGTCGTGCCCGGCCGGCCCGCCGCCCGACCGAAGCGTTCCCGGCGCGGCCCGATCTTCCTGGTCCTCGCCCTGCTCATCGCGGCCGCCGCGGGCGTCGGTGCCTACTGGTTCGGCTGGGCCCGCTACACGGCCACGCCAGGCGTGCTGGGGCTCACCGAGAAGGTGGCCGTGCAGAAGCTCGACGACGCCGGCCTCGAGGCCGAGATCGGCGAGAGCGCCTACTCCGAGACCGTGGACGCCGGCCGGGTGCTCCGGACCGACCCCGAGCCCGGCGCGCGCGTGCTCGACGGCGGCACCGTCACGCTGGTGCTGTCCCTCGGCAAGGAGCGCTACGACGTACCGAAGGTGCGCGGACTGTCCGAGGACGAGGCGCAGGACGAGCTGGCCGGGACCAACCTGGACTTCGGTGAGTCCATCGGCCGCTACTCCGAGAAGGTGCCCGAGGGCACCGTCCTGGGCAGCGACCCGCCCGCGGGCACGACCCTGCGCCCCGACACCATCGTCGACCTCTACGTCAGCGAGGGCCCACGCCCGATCACGATCCGCGACTGGACGGGCAAGAGCGCCGATCGGGCCGAGCAGGTCATGGAGGAGAGGGGCCTGGTCGTCGACCGCGGCCAGCTCGAGTACTCCGACACCGTGGAGGAAGGTCGGATCATCTCCCAGTCCCCCACGAGCGGCACGCTCTTCCGCGGCGAGACCGTCACCCTGGTCGTGTCGCAGGGGCCGGAGCTCGTGGAGGTCCCCGGCGGGATCGTCGCGTCCGGGGTCGAAGCCGCTCGCGAGACGCTCGAGGACCTCGGCTTCGTGGTCGAGGTCAGGAACGCGACCACCTACCTGGGGCTCGGCTACGTGTTCTCGATGGACCCCGACTCCGGCTCGATGGTGCCCTTGGGGAGCACCATCACGCTCACCCAGATCTGAGGTCCCCTAGGGTTTCGGGGTGCCCCTCGACCCAGCTCTCCGCAACCCGGTCGGCACCCACGTCACGGTGGGCAAGGGCCTGGTCGCCGGGGCGCTGACGAGCGCCGACAGCATCGGCTGCGAGACCATCCAGGTCTTCGCCGGCAACCCGCGCGGCTGGGCGCACTCCGCCGGCAACCCGACGGTGGACACGGCCTTCCGCGAGGCGACCGCGGCACGCGGCATGCGGGTGTTCATCCATGCCCCCTACCTGGTGAACCTCGGCTCCCCGACCCCCGCGACCTACGAGAAGTCGGTCGCCTCGATCGCGCACAACCTGCAGCGGGCCGCGGAGATCGGCGCCGAGGGCGTCGTCGTCCACACCGGCTCGTTCGTCGACCCGAGCGGCAGCGACGAGCTGTACGACGCCGCGATGCGCCAGGTCCGTGAGGGCCTGCTTCCGCTGCTGGACGTGGTCGCGGGCGACGAGGCCCCGTGGCTGCTGCTCGAGCCGACCGCCGGTCAGGGCCGGTCGCTCTGCGCCGGGGTCGAGGACCTCGAGCCCTACCTGGCCGCGCTCGACCACCACCCGAAGGCCGGCATCTGCCTCGACACCTGCCACGTCTTCGCCGCCGGCGCGCCGCTCGACGAGCCCGGTGGCGCCACCGCGACGCGTCGACCGGATCGTCGAGATCGGCGGCCCGGACCGGCTGCGCCTCGTGCACGCCAACGACTCCATGGACGTGCGCGGCGCCTTCAAGGACCGGCACCAGAAGCTGGGCGAGGGTCACATCGGGGTCGCGGCGTTCGCCGAGCTCCTGACCCACCCGGCCACCGGACGGCGTGCCGTTCATCCTCGAGACGCCGGGCTCGCGCGACGTCGGCGACGAGGGCATCCCGCTGCTGAAGCGGCTGCGGGAGCTGCGATGAGCACCCGTCGTACCTCGTCGCTGGCGGCCCTGGCGTTGCTGCTGGTCACCGCGATGTGGGGCAGCACGTTCTTCCTGATCAAGGACCTCCTCGACCGGGTGCCGACCCTCGACTTCCTGGCCGTCCGGTTCTCGATCGCGGCCGTGCTGCTCGTCCTGGTGGCGCCCCGCGCGCTGGGCCGGCTGTCCGCGGAGTCGCGTCGGCACGCGGTCGTGCTCGGCGGCCTCTACGGCGTCGCCCAGATCCTGCAGACGGCCGGGCTGGCGCACACGGCCGCGAGCGTCTCCGGCTTCATCACCGGCATGTACGTCGTGGCGACCCCGCTGTTCGCCGCGGTCCTGCTCAAGCACCGGATCACCCCGCTGACGTGGGCCGCGGTCGCGCTGGCCACCGCCGGGCTCGGCGTGCTGACCCTCAACGGCTTCTCGGTCGGCTACGGCGAGGCGATCACGCTGGTGGCGGCGATGCTCTACGCGCTGCACATCGTCGGCCTCGGCGCCTGGTCCAAGCCGGACCAGGCGATCGGGATGTCGATCGTCCAGATCATCGTGATCGCGGTGATCTGCCTGGTCGCCACCGCACCGGACGGGATCGTGCTGCCGCCGACCACGCGCGACTGGCTGTCGGTGCTCTACATGGCGGCGTTCGCCGGTGCGCTCGCGCTGGTCGCACAGACCTGGGCGCAGGCCCACCTGTCGGCGACCCGCTGCGCGATCATCATGAGCATGGAGCCGGTCTTCGCGGCCCTGTTCGCCGTCCTGCTCGGCGGCGAGGACCCGACGGAGCCGGATGCTCGGCGGCGGCGCGATGGTGCTGACCGCGATGATCGTCGTCGAGCTGCTGCCCCGCCGCAAGGTCGAGGCCGAGGTCCCGCACATCGCCGTGTGATTCCACATGGTGAATATGGGAAGGCCCGGACCGCGCGCTCCCCTAGCGTTCGGACCGTAGAGCAACCGAGGGAGCCTGATGGTCGTCGTCATGTCACCGGACGCCACCGACGAGCAGGTCGCGCACGTCGTCGAGCGCGTCGAGGAGGTCGGTGGCGAGGCGTTCGTGTCCACGGGCGTGGTCCGGACCATCATCGGTCTGGTCGGTGACATCGACTCGTTCCACCACCTCAACCTGCGGACGCTCCCCGGCGTCGCCGACGTCCACCGGATCTCCGACCCCTACAAGCTGGTCAGCCGCCAGCACCACCCCGACCGCTCGACCGTCTGGGTCGGACCCGCCGGCCACCAGGTGCCGATCGGTCCGGACACGTTCACGTTCATCGCCGGCCCGTGCGCCGTCGAGACCGCCGAGCAGACGCTGGAAGCCGCCCGGATGGCCCAGTCGGCCGGCGCCACCATCCTGCGGGGCGGCGCCTTCAAGCCGCGCACCTCGCCCTACGCCTTCCAGGGCCTCGGCGTCCGGGGCCTGGAGATCCTCGCCGACGTACGCCGCGCGACCGGCCTGCCGATCGTGACCGAGGTCGTCGACGCCCGCGACGTCGCCGTCGTGGCCGAGCACGCCGACATGCTCCAGGTCGGGACCCGCAACATGGCCAACTTCGGCCTGCTGCAGGCGGTCGGCGAGTCCGGCAAGCCGGTGCTGCTCAAGCGCGGCATGACCGCGACCATCGAGGAGTGGCTGATGGCGGCCGAGTACATCGCCCAGCGTGGCAACCTCGACGTCGTGCTCTGCGAGCGCGGCATCCGCACGTTCGAGCCGGCGACCCGCAACACCCTGGACATCTCGGCCGTGCCCGTCGTCCAGGCCACCAGCCACCTCCCGATCATCGTCGACCCGTCCCACGCAGCCGGCCGCAAGGACCTCGTGGTCCCGCTCTCGCGGGCCGCCATCGGCGTCGGGGCCGACGGCGTCATCGTCGACGTGCACCCCACCCCCGAGACCGCCCTCTGCGACGGGCCGCAGGCGCTGCTCGGCACCGAGCTCCGCGAGCTGGCGCAGGCCGTGCGCCGGATGCCCCCGGTCGTGGGCCGGGTGGACTCCTCCGAGCGGGTCCGCACGGCTGAGCCCTGCCGCTGCCGGTCCCGTTCCCCTACCCTTGCGCGCGGAACCGGTTCGAGGAGGAGCATGTCCGTCTGCACCCAGTGCGGCCACGAGCTCGACGTCGGCAGGTTCTGCGTGAACTGCGGACACCCCGTCGAGGCAGTGCCCGCGCGCGACACCGACCCGACGACTGGCGCACCGAGACCGCCGAGCGGCCGGTCGTGCCCGCGGTGCCGAGCCCCGCTCCCCGTGTCGCCGACGAGGCCGCACGACGACCGGGTCCCACCGACGGGTCGATGCCCGGACCGGGCACTCGCCCGGCTGGCTGCCCTGGGTGCTCGCCGCAGTCCTCCTGGTGGTGTTCGCCGGAGCCGGGACGTGGCTGCTGCCGGAGGGGACGACGACACGGCCACCACGGCCACCGACGGCGATCGCCTCGACCACCCCGACCTCGGAGCCCCCGGACGCCCAGCCCCTCCGCGACCCCCCAGCCCCCGACGAGCCCTCCGACAAGCCCACCGACGAGCCCCCCGACGAGCCCGAGGACGTGGCGCGGCAGGCCACGGTCACGGTCCCGGAGACGGCGCCGCCCAACCAGGACGTCGACGGCAACCAGGTGCGCTACGAGGCGGCGCAACATGCTCGACGGGGTGCCCGAGACCTGCCTGGCGGATGCCGGGCGACGGGACCGGGGAGTCGCTGGTCCTGGACCTTGCCGAGCCCACGACCCTGACCTCCGTCGGGCTCGTCAACGGCTACGCCAAGACCGCTCGGGACGGCGGCACGTCCTTCGACTGGTACGTCGGCAACCGGCGGGTGCTGGCCGTGGAGTGGGTCTTCGACGACGGCAGCGTCGTCCGTCAGGAGTTCGAGAGCACCCGAACGCCTCCAGTCCGTCGACGTCGACCCGGTCACGACCGAGACGCGTGGAGCTGCGGCTGGTCGACGGTCTCCGCCCCGGGCAGGGCAGCTCGGCCCGCAACTACACCGCCATCAGCGAGATCAGCCTGGTCGGCAGCCCTGCCTGACGCGTCAGAGCGCGCCAGCGCCTTGGCGGCGCGCTCGGCGTCGTCCCGGGTCACGTCGAGATGGGTGACCATCCGGACCGCCGTCGCGCCGACGGCCGCGACCAGCACGCCGGCCTCGCGCGCGGCGGCGACGAACGCCGGCGGGTCCGCGTGCGGCACCACGACGATGTTGGTGTCCACCGCTGGCCGGGTCGACGCCGCACGCCTCGGCGAGCAGCCGGGCGTGGGCGTGGTCGTCGGCGAGCCGCTCGACGTGGTGGTCGAGGGCGTGCAGCCCCGCCGCGGCGAGGATGCCGACCTGACGCATCCCGCCGCCCATCCGCTTGCGCCACACCCGCGACTCGGCGATCGCGTCGGCCGAGCCGACAGCAGGGACCCGACCGGCGCACCCAGCCCCTTCGACAGACAGACCGCCATCACGTCGGCGATCGCGCCGTACTGCGCGAGCGGGACGCCGGTGGCGACGTGCGCGTTCCAGATCCGGGCGCCGTCGAGGTGGATGCCGTCACGCCGACCGACGGTGGCGTAGTCGCGCAGCGCCTGCAGGTCCGTCAGCGGCAGCACCGCTCCGCCGGCGAAGTTGTGGGTGTTCTCGACCGAGATCGCCGCGGTCGGCACGAAGAACGGGCCCATGTCCGGCGCGAAGATCTGCCGGATGACGGGCAGGTCGACCTGGCCGCGCGGCGAGATCCAGGTGCGCATGGTGAGACCGGTGTACGCCGCGTGGGCACCGAGCTCGGCCCGGGCGATGTGGGCGCTGGCCTCGCAGAGCACCTCCTGGCCGGGACCGACCAGGGTGCGCACGGCGAGCACGTTGGCCATCGACCCGGTCGGGGTGAACAACGCCGCCTCGTGACCGAACAGGCCCGCCACCCGCTCCTCGAGGAGCCGGACCGTCGGGTCCTCGCCGTACACGTCGTCGCCGACCTCGGCGCTCGCCATCGCCTGGCGCATCGCCTCGGTGGGGCGGGTCAGGGTGTCGCTGCGGAGGTCGATCACCGGGTCAGGCCTTGCGCAACATCTCTGCGACGAGGAAGGCCAGCTCGAGCGACTGGACCCGGTTCAGGCGTGGGTCGCAGACCGACTCGTAGCGGTCGCTCAACCCGGCCTCGCTCAGCTCCTCGCCACCACCGACGCACTCGGTGACGTCGTCACCGGTGAGCTCGACGTGCACGCCACCGGGCCAGGTGCCGAGCTGAACGGTGGACGTCGAAGAAGCCCTGCACCTCCTCGATCACGTCGTCGAAGCGGCGGGTCTTGTGGCCCAGCGAGGTCTCGAAGGTGTTGCCGTGCATCGGGTCGCAGACCCACGCAACGTCGACACCGGCGGCGGTGACCTTCTCGATCAGGTGCGGCAGGCCGTCGCGGATCTTGCCCGCACCGAAGCGGGTGATGAAGGTGAGCCGGCCCGGCTCGTTGTCGGGGTTCAACCGGGCGGCCAGCGCCAGGGCGTCGTCGGGGCTGGTGGTGGGTCCGAGCTTGACGCCGATCGGGTTCTGGATGTGGCGCAGCAGCTCGACATGGGCGCCGTCGAGCTGGCGGGTGCGCTCACCGATCCACACGAAGTGACCGGAGACGTCGTACGGCAGCTCGGTCCGCGAGTCGATCCGGGTCATCGCGTGTTCGTACTCGAGCACGAGCGCCTCGTGGCTGCTGTGGAAGTCGACGCGGTGGAACTCGTCGGGGTCGGCGCCGATCGCCTGCATGAAGGTGAGCGCGCGCTCGATCTCGTCGGCGACCGCCTCGTAGCGCTGACCGGCACCGGACTCCCGGACGAAGTCGGTGTTCCAGGTGTGCACCTGGCGCAGGTCGGCGTACCCGCCGGTGACGAAGGCACGCACCAGGTTGAGCGTGGCCGCGGACGAGTTGTAGACGTCGACCAGCCGCTGCGGGTCGGGCCGTCGCGAGGCCTCCGGTGAAGTCGAAGCCGTTGACCGCGTCGCCGCGGTAGGCCGGCAGGGTGACGCCGTCCCGGGTCTCGAGGTCGGACGAGCGTGGCTTGGCGTACTGGCCGGCGATCCGCCCGACCTTCACGACCGGCACGGACGCGGCGTAGGTCAGCACGACCGCCATCTGCAGCAGGACCCGGAGCTTGTTGCGCACGTTGTCGGCGGTGACGCCGTCGAACGTCTCGGCGCAGTCCCCGCCCTGCAGCAGGAAGGCCTCCCCGCGGGAGACCGCGGCGATCTTGGCCTTGAGCTCGTCACACTCCCCCGCGAAGACCAGCGGGGGGCGGGTGCGAAGGGTGGCGACCGCCGCGTCGACGGCGGTCGGGTCGGGGTACGACGGTTGCTGCGCCGGGCCGAGCGCGTGCAGCGCTGCCAGATCGGGAATGCTCACCCGTCCAGACTACGGGGCGACGAGGGTCACTCCCCGCGGTGGCTGCTCCGCTGGAATCACTCGCTCAGGTGGTCGATGTCGCGGAATCCGGTCTTCTTCGCACGGATCCCGCGGTTGGTCATCCAGGTCAACGCCCAGAGCACGATGCCGACGCCGATCATGGCGCCCGCGATCTTGTACTGGATGTAGGCCTCCGAGTCGCGCGCCCACGGTCCGACCAGGAACAGACAGGCCACCGCACCGACGTACGGCGTCCACGTCGGTGCCGTGAAGCCGCCGTCCGCGGCAGGCTCGCGTCGAAGCACGAGACACGAGACGTTGACGACGACGAAGACGCACAGCAGCAGGAGCGCGGTCGTGCCGGCGAGGGACGAGATGACCGTGGTCTCCGCGGCGAAGGTGACCGCGATGATCAGGCAGAAGGCCAGGAGTGTGGAGAAGACGATGCCGGCCCACGGCGTACGCCGCGACGGCAGCACCTTGCCGAGGGAGCGAGGCAACACGTCCTGGCGGGCGAGCCCGTAGAGCAGCCGGCTCGCCATCAGCATGTTGATCAGCGCCGTGTTGGCCACGGCGACGACGGTGAGGAACGGGAAGAGCTTGTCCACCGGGATGCCGGGTGCCCCGGTCTTGACGACCTCCAGGAGGACCTGGCCCTCCTTGTCCACGACGCTCTGGATGTCGCCCGCAGGGATCACGGCGATCACGGAGACGGCCACCAGGATGTAGAAGACGACCGCGATCCCGAGGCCGGTCAACATGATCCTCGGGAAGATCTTCACCGGGTCGTGGACCTCCTCGACCATGTTCACCGAGTCCTCGAAGCCCACCATCGCGAAGAACGCGATGGCTGTCGCCACGGTGACCGCGAGGAACATTCCGCGTTCCGATCCCGGACTCGAAGGCGACGATCCGACTCATGTCGGCGTCACCCTTCGCCATCACGAAGAACCCGATACCGATCACGATGAACAGGGCCGACATCTCGATCAGGGTCAGGAAGACGTTGAACTTCACGCTCTCGCCGACGCCGCGCAGGTTGACCACGGCCAGCAACAGCATGAACAGGAGCGCCACGACGGTGATGGCGGTGTTGCTCTGCGGAAGGTCGACACCGATGCCGTCGAGGCCGACGAGGAGGTTGGTGGCCAGAAGGTTGGCCGACGTCGACGCACTCGTGATGCCGGAACAGATCACCGCGAAGGCCACCAGGAACGTCACGAAGTGGATCCCGAACGCCTTGTGCGCGTAGAGCGCCGCTCCGGCGGCCTGCGGGTGCTTGGTGACCAGCTCGAGGTAGGAGAAAGCCGTCAGCGTGGCTACGGCGAACGCCACGAGGAAGGGCACCCACACGACACCACCGACCTCGGCGGCCATCTGGCCGGTGACCGCGTAGATACCGGCGCCCAGGATGTCGCCGACGATGAACAACAGGAGGAGCCGGGGGCCCATCACGCGCTTCAGGTCCGGCTCAGGTCCGTTGACGTCGACGTTGTCGGTCGTGCCCGTGCTCATGGTGGCCCCTCTGCTCACGACGGCGTGGGTGCTCATCGTGACCCGAGACGGCGCGCTTGGCTACCGCGACACGGCGAGATGTACGACGGAGGCGGGGCGCCCAGTGCCCCACCTCCGTCGCACAGTCCGGGCTACGGGCCCTGGCGGACGAGGATGCAGGCCTCGTCGTCGTTGAGCCACTTCTCGTTCCCGGGCGACACCTCGTGGACACCGCCCAGGTAGTTGCACCGCGGGTCGGTGGCAGACGTCTTGATCTTGCCGCCCTTCACGAGCCGGTTGCCCACGCACAGGAGCTTCACGTCGTAGGTGACCGGTGCGAGCGTCGTGTTGCGGAACCAGTAGGTGCGGATCTTGGGCCGCGGCTCCTGGCCGTTCAGCTTGCCGCCCGACCAGCCGCCGACGATGCCCTTCTCGTCGTCGGCGCAGCTCGCCTCGACCTCCATCTCCTGGCCCGCGGGCACGGAGACGGACTTGGTGACGAGCGAGAGGTCCATCCGGTGACCGGTGGACGACGTGGTGCTGAGGCACCGCCACTGGAGCGTGGTGTCCGCCGGCTGGTGGATGATCGCCGACAGCACGGTGCTCGGGCCGCCGTTGGCGTAGAGACCCACCTGGGTCAGGAGCTGGTCCTGGTACGGCGCGTAGTTGGCGTTCGCCGGGACCGCCCTGAGGTTGACCGCGATCGGGATCTCCCCCGGAGCGCACGAGGCGATGAACTGGGACTCCGCGTCACCGACCGGGTGGAAGTCGTTCACGGAGTGGGTCTGCACACCGCTGACGGCGAACGTGCCGGCCTGGTTGGTCTCCTGCTTCAGACAGGCAGCCCACAGCTTGCCCTGGGCCTGGCCCGTGGTGTTGTTCTTCAGCGTCACCTGCCACTCACTGGCGGTGAGGTTGCTGGTGACCAGCCGGACGTCGTCCACGGTGCCGGAACCCTGGTCGACCGTCTGCTTGCGCAGCGAGTGGTCGACCATCACGTAGCCGACCGGGCAGCTCACGCTGTGCGTGGTCTGCTGGCCGGCGAAGTTGTTCCAGTTGGTCTCTGCCTTCTGGAGGGTGACCCGCTCCCCGCTCTTGTAGTTCTTCGTGTAGACCTTCGGTCCGGCGTAGTTGACGGTGAACGGGATGTCCACGGTGTCCGTGTTGCCGGCCCCGACGAACAGGTGGCAGTAGAACATCGGATAGCCGCTGTAGCTCGTCGTCCCGCACCAGACGCCAGGAGGGAACGGGCCAGGCGTCAGCCCGCGGTCATAGGTGTCCTGGATGATCACGTGCGCTGTGGACGCCCCGGGGTTGAACGCCGAGATCGTCGCGACGGCAGCACCGCCGTCACCGACCGGGCCGGCGCTCCACGTCTTGGAGATCACGACATCCGACTGGGTCGTCGGGTAGGTGAAGAACGGGTCGGCGAACGCAGGGGCGGCGGCCAGGGTGGACGCGGCCATGGTGAGTGCGGCGGCGCTGCCCAGGAGGGCGAGCCGTTTCAGTCCTGGTGCAGTCACGGTGGCACCTTCCTCGCATGATGGAGATGGTCACGAGGAGGCACGACGCACATGGGTTCCCCCCGGAAGCCGAGCTTCCCCCCTCGCCCGAGATCTCTCAGTGTCACCGCCTGGGGCGGGTGGGATCGCCGAATCGTCGTACTGCCCCCAAATGTCCGGACACGTCGTCTGGACCGGTCAGGACGCGCCAGAGGCGGGGCGCTCGGGCGCCCCGCCTCTGTCGTGGTGCTGGTGCGTCAGTTCTTCTGCTGGACGCTGGTACTCGCCTCAGAAGTGTTGTTGATGTAGTAGAAGTTCACCTGGGTGGTGCCTCGAGCATGGTTGTGCAGGAAAGGTACGGACCACAGGTCCAGACAACAGGTCCAGACCTGATGGTGCTTCAGCCGAAGAAGACCTGGGCCTCGGCGTACTCCTCGGGGCTGACCAGCTTGAGCTCGCCGGTGCCCTCGATCAGCGGGACCCGGACGATGTTGGTGCCGCGCAGCGCCATCATCGTGCCGAAGTCACCCTCGGCGACGGCGTCGATCGCCTGCAGCCCGAACCGGGTGGCCAGCCAGCGGTCGAACGCCGAGGGCGTACCGCCGCGCTGGATGTGGCCCAGGACGACGGCCCGCGCCTCGGCGCCGGTGCGGGCCTCGATCTCGTGGGCCAGCCGGTCGCCGATGCCGCCGAGGCGGACGTGGCCGAACGCGTCCTTCTCACCGGAGACCAGGGTCATGTCGCCGCCCTCGGCCGGGACCGCGCCCTCGGAGACGACGATGATCGGGGCGTACTTGGTGGCGAAGCGGGCCTTGACGTTCTCGCAGAGCGTGTCGATGTCGAACGGCTGCTCGGGGATCAGCACGGCGCTCGCGCCCCCGGCGATGCCGGAGTGCAGCGCGATCCAGCCGGCGTGCCGGCCCATCACCTCGACGACCAGCACCCGGTGGTGCGACTCGGCCGTGGTGTGCAGCCGGTCGATGGCCTCGGTGGCGATGTTGACGGCCGTGTCGAAGCCGAACGTGAAGTCGGTGCCGGAGAGGTCGTTGTCGATGGTCTTGGGGACGCCGACGACGTTGACGCCGAGGTCGGACGAGCTTCGTGGCGACGCCGAGGGTGTCCTCGCCGCCGATGGCGACCAGCGCGTCGACGCCGTCGCGGGCGAGGTTCTCCTTGATCCGCTCGACCCCGTTGTCGATCTTGAACGGGTTGGTGCGCGAGGAGCCGAGGATGGTGCCGCCGCGGGGCAGGATGCCGCGGCACTGCTCGACGCCCGAGCTCCATGGTCACGCCCTCGAGCGGGCCCCTCCAGCCGTCGCGGTAGCCGACGAACTCGAAGCCGTGCTCTCGCACGCCCTTGCGCACCACCGCCCGGATCACGGCATTCAGTCCGGGGCAGTCCCCGCCTCCGGTCAGCACTCCGACGCGCATGGCCACTCCTCTGATTGGATCGTTCATATCGGGCTGTCCCGACCCTAGCGTCGCGGCGGCCTTTGCGGCCAGAGTGTCAGGCGACGAGGGGTTCCGGCCGGTTCGTCACCGGACGACCGGCGTCGGGCAGGACGGCCCCGAGCCGTGCGGCGACGACGGCGCTGAGCGCGGCCACCCCGAGCATGACCAGCCACAGCGGCGCGGCGCCCCGGTCGAGCAGCCAGGCGAAGAGCACCGGGGCGACGGTGCTGCTGACGTTCCAGGCCAGCTGGATCAGCGACAGGTAGCGGCCCCGCAGGTGGTCCGGCGCGGCCTCGGCCGACAGCGCGCCGAGCACCGGCCCGCCGATCAGCTCCGCCAGCGTGTAGACCACGACCCCCGAGCACCAGCGCGAACGAGGCCGCGACCACCGGCAGGGTGCTGCCTGCCAGGAACACGAGGTACGACGCGGCGAACACCAGCTGGGTGAACAGGAGCACCCGGAACCGGACCCGGCCGGTCAGGGCGCTGACGACCAGCCCCTGGCCGAGCCCGACCATGATCGTAGTTGAGGGTGAACACCGCGCCCATGACCCAGCCGGGCAGGCCGAGCACCGTGATCGCGTAGACCGGCAGCGCGAAGTTGAGCACCATCATCGGCAGCGAGTAGCCGAACTGGGCCACGACAGCAGCCGGTAGGGGCGGTCGCGCAGCACGGTCGCCCAGGTGCCGGGCAGCGTCTCGTGGCTCGCTGCGTCACCGGTCGCCGGCACGGCGAGCAGCAGCAAGAAGGCCACGACGTACGACACCGCGTTGACCGCGACGACCACGTGGAACGCGAGCGTCGGTGCCGATCGTGATCGCGACCCCCGAGGCCAGGCCGCCCAGCGCGAAGCCGACGTTGCGCAAGCGCCCCGAGGAAGCCGAACCACTGCTCCCGCTCCCCCGGCAGCGAGATCGCGGCGACGATGTTGCCGTAGGAGCCCCAGAACGCGGTGCGGCCGACCGTGACGACGACCGTCCAGAGCAGGACCGCCGACGAACGACTCGGCGAACAGGTAGGCGACGAAGCCGACGCGCTGCAGCGCGTTGCCGACCAGCAGGATCCGCTTCGCGCCGAACCGGTCGACGAGCGCGCCGATCAGCGGGCCGGCGGGCAGGGCGACCAGGGAGGCGAGCGAGATCGCGGCGCCGACCTCGCACGAGGGACAGGTCGGTGTGACCGCCAGGAAGTAGAGCATCGAGACCGGCATGAAGACCCCGCTGCCGACCGCGTCGACGGCGATCGCGGTCACGAAGCGACGATGCTGCCCGACGGAGGGGAAGCCGAGTCGCTGGAGCACCGGGCCATCCTGCCATCTTCAAGTCGCGGTTGAAGGCAACCTGTTGGTCGGTAGGGTCCGCGCCATGACCTTCTCGATCGTGGCCCGGTCCGCCGACGGAGAGTCGTGGGGGGTGGCCGTGGCCTCCAAGTTCCTCGCCGTCGGCTCCGCCGTACCCGCCGCCGTCGCCCAGGTCGGCGCCATCGCCACCCAGGCCGACGCCAACGTCGCCTACAAGGGCCAGGCCCTCGCCCACCTCGACGACGGCGCGACCGCGTCGGTCGCGCTCCATCCGCCTGCTGGAGGACGACCAGGGTCGCGACCACCGCCAGGTCGGCATCGTCGACATCGACGGCGGCGCCGCCTCCCACACCGGGCCACGAGCTGCCTCGACTGGGCGGGATCGGTCACCGGCGACGGGTACGCCATCCAGGGCAACATCCTCACCGGCGACGAGGTCGTCGAGGCCATGCAGGCGGCCTGGGACACCTCCGACGACGACGCGCCGCTGGCGCGCCGGCTGCTGGCGGCGCTGACCGCCGGCGACGAGGCCGGCGGCGACAAGCGGGGCCGACAGTCGGCGGCGCTCCTCGTGGTCCAGGACGGTGCCGGGTACGGCGGCCTCGACGACATCGCCGTCGACCTGCGCGTCGACGACCACACCGACCCGGTCACCGAGCTGGCCCGGCTGCTCGACCTCAACGACCTCTACCTGACGGCCTCGACCGAGGAGGAGAAGGTGCCGGTCACCGACGGAGCTCGCAGCGCGAGCTCGAGGAGTTCGCGCACGCGCCGGGGCACCACGACTTCCACGCCTGGGTCGGCACGGAGAACTACGAGATGCGGGTCTCCCCCGAGCTCGAGTGGATCGACGAGAAGATCCTCGACATCGTCGCGGAGCACGACCGCGTGAGCGTCCTCGCCATCGACGCCGGCACCACCGGCGTCACCGCCGTCGTCGTCACGCCCGACGGCCGGATCGCCGCCCGCGGCTACGAGGAGTTCGCCCAGCACTTCCCCAAGCCCGGCTGGGTGGAGCACGCCCCGGAGGAGATCTGGCAGGCCACGCTCGAGGCGACCCGGGCCGCCCTCGAGTCGTTCGACGCCTCGGAGCTGAAGGCCGTCGGCATCACCAACCAGCGCGAGACGATCCTGCTGTGGGACCGCGAGACGCTCGGCTCACCGCGCCGCGCGATCGTGTGGCAGGACCGGCGTACCGCCGACATCTGCACGCGGCTGCGCGACGCCGGCCACGAGGAGCGGGTCACCGAGCTGACCGGCCTCCGGCTCGACCCCTACTTCTCCGGCACCAAGCTGATGTGGCTGGCCGAGCACGAGCCGCACACCTGGGCGCTGGTCGAGTCCGGGCGCTACGCCGTCGGCACCGTCGACTCCTACCTGATCGCGCGGATGACCCGCGGCACCTTCCACGTCACCGACGTGTCCAACGCCTGCCGCACGCTGCTGTTCGACCTCGACGCCGGCGACTGGTCCGACGAGCTGTGCGAGCTGTTCGGCGTCCCCCGCGACGCGCTGCCCGAGCTGGTCCCCAACTGGGGCGAGATCGGCACCACCGACCCCGCGTCGTTCCTCGGCCTGCGACCTGCCCGATCGCCGGGCTCGCCGGCGACCAGCAGTCGGCGCTGTTCGGCCAGACCTGCTTCGACGTGGGCGACTCCAAGTGCACCTACGGCACCGGCTCGTTCATCCTCACCAACACCGGCACCGCAGCTCGAGCGGTCCGACGCCGGTCTGCTCTCGACGGCCGCCTGGCGCTCCCCGGACGGGCGAGCTCACCTACGCCCTCGAGGGCGCGATCTTCGTCACCGGCGCCGCGGTCCAGTGGCTGCGCGACGGCCTGCAGATCGTCGGCTCGGCCGCGGAGACCGCCGCGATCGCAGCGACCGTCGACGACACCGAGGGCGTGGTGTTCGTGCCCGGCGCTCACCGGCCTCGGCGCACCCCACTGGGACCCGCACGCCCGCGGGCTGCTGATCGGGATGACCCGGGGCACCACGCGCGCACACATCGTCCGGGCCACGCTCGAGGCGATCGCCTTCGAGGTGCGCGACGTGCTCGAGACCATGCCGCGGTCTGCTCCGTCGCTGCGGGTCGACGGCGGCGCGTCCGCCAACGACCTGCTCTGCCAGATCCAGGCCGACCAGGTCGGCGTACCCGTCGAGCGACCGAAGATCGTCGAGACCACCGCCCTCGGCGCGGCGTTCCTCGCCGGTCTCGGCACCGGCGTGTGGGCGTCCACCGACGACCTGCGCGAGACCTGGCAGCTGGACCGCAGCTTCGATCCCGCCCGCGGACCGCGAGCGCGCCGACGCCGGCCACGCCCGCTGGATCGAGGCGGTCAGCCGCTCGAAGGGCTGGGCTCCGACTGAGCCAGGTCCAGCCAGGGCTGCGGCGGCGGCGTCCCGCTCCCGGGTCGCCTCGGCAGCGGCCGACTCGGCCTCGGCGCGGACGTCCTCGGCGTCGGACAGCTCCTCGTCGACCTCCTCGGCGGCCGACTCCAGCTCCGCGAGCCGGCGCCGGAGCTCGTCGGCCTCGGCCTGCAGCTGCAGGCTCCGGGCCTCGAGGTCGCTTGAGCTCGCCGGCGGCGTCATCGAGGGCCGACGTGGCCGTCGCGAGCTCGCTCCTCGGCACCGGCGAGCAGCTCCTCGGCGGCCGCGCGCGCCTTGGCGTCGGCGTCGGGGTCGGGTACGACGTGCAGCTCGGGTCGGCTGCTCCGGCTCCTCCACCGCGGCGGTGGCGGCGAACCCCAGCGCCTCCGGCGTGGCCAGTGCCTCGCGAGGTCGACCACGTCCACACCGGTCGCCGCCAGGGCGGCCACCAGCTGGCCGCTGCGCACCGCCTGGCGCACAGCCCTCGTCGATCATCGCCGCGGTGAGCGTGGCCTCGACCTGGTCGGCGACCGCCGAGGTCACCTTGACCCCCAGCTCGGCGGCCAGCGCGCGGGCCTTGGTCGTGACCGCCGCCGTCAGCTGCCGGCGCTGCCGGGTCAGGGCCCGCAGCTCCTCGCCGTCGAGGCTCGACTGCGCCTCCCGCAGGGCGGTGCCGACAGCCAGCACCTGCTCGACCTGGTCGGTCTCGTGGCGCACGAGCAGGTTGACCACCCACGCCGCGAGCGACGGCTTGCGCAGCGCCTTGACCGATGCCGCCAGGTCCTTGTCGGCCCCTTTCAGGTCCTTGCTGCGGGCGTCGCGAGCCGGCGTGAAGTCGGGCAACGAGAGCCCATAGAGCTCATCGGCGATCGCGAGGAGGTCGTCAGGCACGTGACGAGTCTTTCAGAGCGAGCTCGAGCTCGACCGGGTACGGCGGCCAGACCGCCTCGCGCCGGCGGCCGGTGGGTCGCCAACCGAGGTGCTCGTAGACCGCCCAGGCCCGGCCGTTGTCGGCGAGGCACCAGAGCAGGGGCAGCCCACCGCCCGCACGGATCGCGTCGACGGCACGGGCCACGGCGGCGCGGGCGAGACCGGTCCCCCACCGGTCCGGGTGGACGGCGAGGTGCCGCAGGGTGACCTCGTCCCAGGCCGCGAAGCAGAGCAGGCCGGCCTCACCGTCGACCACCTCGACCTGGACCGTGGGGTCGGCCAGCACCTCCACCCACCGCGCGCGCACCTCCGCGGACGGGAAGGGGAAGCGCTCGGGTGGGAACACGTGCCCCAGGGCCGCGACGTTGGCGGCACGCTCCAGGTCACGCAGCGGCCCCGCGTCGGCCGCCCCGGCCGTCCGGAAGGTCACGCTCGCTCGGCCTCCCGCTCCAGGTGCGCCGACCACAGACGGTCGTAGAGGCCCGGCAGCTGGACCTCCTCCGACGCCTGGACCCGGACCCTGACGACATCGGCCAGCGCGCTGCGCCACTCGTCGTACGACGCCAGCACGATCTCCTCGCGCCGACCCGGCTCGGTGCGGAGCAGCCGACAGCCTCGGAGCGACGCGGTGCCCTGCTGATCACGCAGCTGGGCGATGAAGCCACCGGTGAACATGCCGTCGGGCGGTGTCGAGAGCCTCGTGTGGGCCGTGTCGACGGCTGCGGTGTCGACGGTGCGCGACGTCAGCTCGATGCCGGTGAAGCTGCGGGCTCCGGGGTCGTGGAAGAACGACCAGGACGCCGGCGTCAGGCCCTCCATCCGGAACCGGAACCCCGCCTCTTCGTGTTCACCCTCGACCAGCGGGAGGGGTTCGAGGAAGGCGTCGCCGAGTCCGACGTCGACCCACCACCGGCCGTCCGGGTTGTCGGGCGTCGGCAGACCCGTCACGACCAGGGCGAGGTGGGTGAGCTCCTCGTCGTACCGGTTCTCGTCGAGGAACCAGACGTGGCCGTGCCGACGTTCCACCGAGAAGCCCAGGTCCTGGAGGGCGGCCTCGATCGCACCGTTGTGGTGGAAGCAGTAGCCGGCCCGACCGGACTCACCGACGCGGGTGAGGCTGGCACGGGGATCGACCGAGGGTGGCCGGCCCAGGATGATGCCGAGGTTCTCGTACGGCACGGTGGTGACGTGGCGACGGTGCACCTCGCGCAAGGTCTCGATGCTGGGCGGCGGGCGGTCCTCGATGCCCAGCCGGTCCAGGTAGGCGTCGAGGGCGCTCATCCCCGGCCCGGTTCGAAGAGCTGCGGCAGGAACGCCCCGAGGTCGCCGGTCAGGGTCGCCCGCGCGGCGGCCATCGCGTCAACGGTGATGCCCTCGGCCCGGCAGTAGACGTCGACCCCCGCCGGGGTGAACAACGTCTTGTCGAACGCCGTGACGGCCCACCGTCCTCCGGGGTCAGCAGCGGACTCGTCGCTCGCCACCACGTGCCACCGGCTGCTGGTCAGCCGGGTGAGCGGCGTCAGTCCACGCCAGCGGAATCCGACGTCGACCGGTGTGTCAGCGCCCAGGACGAGTCGGTCCCTCCCGCTCCTGCGGTAGTGCACCGCGTCGAGGACACGGCCGTCGGGCAGCTCGGCGTACGTGACGCTGGGTGAGCTGCGCGAACGCCAGAACGGCAGGCTGGTCGCGACGATGAACCAGGTGCCGGAGACGGCCTCACTCCTCCTCATCGAGACCCTGCTCGATGGCGTACCTCGTCAGCTCGACGCGGTTGTGCATCTGCAGCTTCCGCAGGGTGTTCTGCACGTGGTTCTGGACGGTCCGGTGCGAGATCACCAGGCGTTCGGCGATCTGCTTGTAGGACATCCCCTTGGCCACCATCTTCAGGACCTCGGTCTCGCGCTCGGTGAGCTCGGGCTGGTCCGGGCCGGACTGCGGCTCGGACATCCGGCGGAACTCCCCCAGCACCAGCCCGGCGAGACCGGGGGTGAACACGGTGTCGCCCTCGGCCACCCGGCGCACCGCCGACAACAGCTCCTCCCGGGACGCCGACTTCACGAGATAGCCCGTGGCCCCGGCCTTGACCGCGTCCAGGACGTCGGCCTGCTCACCGGACGCCGAGAGGATCAGCACCCGGGCGGACGGGTCGTGCCGGAGCACCGTGGCCGTCACCTCCACGCCGTTGGGCTCGGGGATCTGGAGGTCCAGCACCACCACCTGGGGCCGGGCCGCCGGGAACCGCGCCACCGCCTCCGCGCCGTTGGCCGCGACCGCGACCACGTCGAAGCCCGCGGCCTGGAGGTCTCGCTCGACGGCGTCGCGCCACATGGGGTGGTCGTCGACCACCATCACCCGGATCGGCTGGTCGCTCATGGCGGCGAGGCTAGCGGTCCGGGCGTTCGTAGCGCCCGCGCCGGTGCACGAGCGGCGGGGTGTCGTCGCCGATGGCCACCTCGTCGATCTCGCAGGTGACGAGCGCGGACCACCCGACCGTCGTCTCCTCGACGAACCTGGCTCCCGCCCACGTCTGCGCTGCGCGGAGGCGCGGGCCCCAGGTCGTCTGCTCGAAGTCAGCCATCCGGAACGGCCCACCCGGGGCCGGCGCCGTGCCGGCGAAGGCGTCGGCCAGGTCCCGGTCGGGCCACGACAACAGCTGCACCACGACCCGGCCCGTCCCGCGCATCCGCTCGATCAGGTCGCAGTCAGGGTCGACCAGGGCCAGGAGGCGCGGCTGCGGCCCGTTGGCCACCATCATCGACGACACCGTCAGCCCGGCGCGGTCGGATCCCGCACCGGTGGTCCACAGGGTGACCACGCCACCGACCCGGCCGCGGAGTCGGCGTACCTGATCGCGCTCGGCCTCCGGCTCGAGGAAGGGATGGTCGCTGTGGATGGTCACGGCTCGAGCGTACGGCGGGTGCGCGGCACCGAGATCTCCCACTCGGTGCCGAAGGAGCCGGTGACCAGCTCGGCGGTCCCGCCCAGGTCGGACACGCGCCCGCGGATCGACTCGGCCACGCCGAGGCGCCCCTCGGCCGCAGCGTCCTCGAGCCGGCCGGCCGGGATGCCGGGGCCTTCGTCGCGCACGGACAGCTCGACGGACTCGGGGAACGCCTGCAGCAGCACCCAGGCCGGTGCGTCCTCACCCACGTGTACGGCCACGTTGTCGAGGCACGCCGCGACCACCGCCACCAGCTCCGTGACCGTCGCCGCGGGCAGCAGCACCTCCTCGCCGGGGGTGGCCACGCTCACGGACGACGGGCGTTCCAGACGGGCCAGCGCCGACGCCAGGTCGACCTCACGGTCCGTCGACGGCGAGACCAGCGAGTCCTGTTGGCGGATCAGCGCCCGGAGCGCGCTCTCCTGCTCGCCCGCGAGCCGGCCGAGGGCCACCCCGTCGCCACCCAGCTCGGGTCCCTTGCGCTGCACCAGGGCCAGCACCTGGAGCACCCCGTCGTGGACCGCGCGCGCCAGCCGGGAACGCTCCGCGGCGACGATCGACGCGCGTTGTGCCTCGTCCCGCTCGGTCGCCATCAGGCTCAGCGACTCGGACAGGAAACCGACGATGGCCCCACCCAGCAGGAGCAGGAAGATGTTGCCGTAGTTGGTCTGGGTCACCTCGTCGCGGACCAACACGTCGGTGACACAGAGCGCCACCGCGGCCAGCAGCCCGCCCTGCCAGCGCCAGTGGACCGCCCAGGCGAACAACGCGCCCGCGATCCAGAACCCCGGGATCGTGGCGTTGAAGTCTGGCCCCTTCACGATCGGTGACACCAGCAGCGTCGCGAGGGCCACGCCGAGGTCGGCGACCAGGAGGATGGTCGTCCGCCGGACGGGGTCGGCGTACGCCCACACGGCGAACGCCGTCCAGGCGATCATGCCGGCGACCACGGCGATGCCCGCCGCCGGGCGCTCGACGTTGTCGGCCCGGTAGAGGTTGAGCCCGACGGCATTGAGCACCAGGACCACCCGCAGGATGCCGAGCGCCCGGAACAGTCGATCCTCGACCGCGAGTGCCGGCCGGGACCACAGCCGCAGGCCGGTCAGGACGCCTTCGCCGTTTCGGGCTCGTCGACCGGGTCGTCCGGCTCGGGAACGGCCTTCTTGGAGCCTTCCTTGGCCCGTCCGGCGTACGTGTCGACGTACTCCTGGCCGGACAGCCGCATGATCTCGTACATGATCTCGTCGGTGATCGACCGCAGGATGTAGCGGTCGTTCTCCATGCCCTCGTAGCGGGAGAAGTCGAGAGGCTTGCCGAAACGCACTCCGGGTCGGGTGAACGAGCCGAACTTCTTGCCCGGGGGCGCCACCACGTCGGTGCCGAGCACCGCCACGGGGATCACCGGGACCTTCGTCTCGAGCGCGAGCCTGGCCACCCCGGTCTTGCCGCGGTAGAGCTTGCCGTCATGGGAGCGCGTGCCCTCGGGGTAGATGCCGAAGAGATCGCCGTGCTCGAGGATCTTGCGCGCGGACGACAACGCACCCGCGGCAGCGTTGGCGCCTGAGCGGTCGATCGGCACCTGGCCGACCCCCGAGAAGAACTTCTTCTGGAACCAGCCCTTCACACCGGGCGTGGTGAAGTACTCGGCCTTGGCGACGAAGGTGACCCGACGGGTGAGGGTCAACGGCATGAACAGCCAGTCGGCGTACGAGAGGTGATTGCTGGCGAGGATCGCCGGACCGCTCTCAGGGACGTTCTCGGAGCCTTCGACGTGGGGACGGAAGATCACCCGGAGGATGGGACCGAGGGCGATCCACTTCAGGAACCAGTAGAACACCCCGACCTCCACGCCTTCCGATGACACCTCGCGGGCAGCCTAGACCCTCACCGCCCCTCTTCCCCACCCTCACGGCACAGGTCTGGGCGGAGCCGCCCGCAACCTCTCCGCGTGGTGCACAATTCGCG
The DNA here is from genome assembly GCA_963834235.1 of uncultured Actinomycetota bacterium. Lineage (GTDB taxonomy): Bacteria > Actinomycetota > Actinomycetes > Propionibacteriales > Nocardioidaceae > Nocardioides. Next base: position 739,528 of record CAWIAS010000003.1, on the reverse strand, counting down.
GCATGACGAACGACGGTCCCACCGACCCGCTGTCCCTCCCCGCTCGCCCCGAGCTGACGGGTGGCCGCTCTGTCGGCGTCCTGCTCAGCCACGGCTTCACCGGCTCGCCCGCCTCGATGCGGCCGTGGGCCGAGTCCCTCGCCGACCGCGGGTACGCCGTCGAGGTGCCCCGGCTGCCCGGGCACGCGACGCAGTGGCAGGACCTCAACCGCACCCGGTGGGCGGACTGGTACGGCGAGGTCACCCGCGCCTTCGAGCGTCTGAGCGCCGCCAACGACGTCGTGGTCGTCGGCGGCCTGTCCATGGGCGGGGCCCTCGTGCTGCGACTCGCCGAGGACCACCCCGAGCGTGTGGCCGGCGTCGTCCTCGTCAACGCGGCGGTGGGCACCAAGCGGTTCGACGTGAAGCTGTTGCCGGTGCTCAAGCACCTGGTGCCGTCCTTCCCCGGTCTGGCCAACGACATCAAGAAGCCGGGGGTGGACGAGCGCGGATACGACCGGACTCCGCTCAAGGCCATCCACAGCCTGATCCAGACCTGGCCGACCATCGTCGCGGACCTGCCCAGGGTCACCGCCCCCCTGCTCTACCTCCGCTCCACCGAGGACCACGTGGTCGACGGGGTCTCCCAGCCGCTGATCACCTCGAAGGTCTCCTCACGCGACATCACGGAGGTCCCACTCGCCAACAGCTACCACGTCGCCACGATCGACAACGACGCCCCGAAGATCTTCGAGGAGTCCGCGGCGTTCATCGCGCGGGTCACCGCTCCCTGAGGGCGCCGGGCCGCCCTCGTGGTCGCCGGGCTGTGAGGGCAACGCTATGAGCGCCACCTTAGAGTTGAGTCCGTGAGTGGACAGAGCGAGGACGACGCCTGGCGCTCCATCGTCGAGAACTACGGTGACCGTCCCGACGTCGAGGCCCTCCCTCCGGCGACCCAGCCGGCGACCCGGCCGGAGGCGCAGCCGGTCGCGCACGACGACGCCCTGCTGGACCACGACGAGCGGTTCGTGCCTCCCGAGCCCGCGCCGTTCCCCCACCCCCCGCCGGTCAGGTTCGCCGCCTGGGCCGGGGTCTTCGGAGCCCCGGCGGTGCTGCTGGTGTGCCTGGTCCTGGCCGTTCCGCTGCCCTCCTTCATCGGCTACGGCCTGGTCGGCTCCTTCGTCGGCGGATTCGCCTACCTGGTCGTCCACATGCAGCGAGGACCGCGTGATCCGGGGGACGACGGCGCGGTGGTCTGAGCGGCCGTTAGGGTGCTCGCTGTGAGCACCACCGAGACCGTCGAGATCACCGGCCACCTGATGGACAGCGGCATCCTCAGCCGCGTCCTCGATGACATCCGCGAGTACGGCGGTGACTACGTCATCGACCAGTTCACGGTCGGTCACGACCGGGACGACACCTCGCGCGCGACCATCGTGGTGACCACCGAGGACGACGTCGCGCTCCAGCGTCTGCTGATGCGACTGCAGATCCACGGCGTCAACCAGGTGGACCCGGGCGAGGCCACCACCAGCGAGGCCGACCAGGACGGCGTCTTCCCCGACGGCTTCTACTCCACGACCAACCTGCCGACCAAGGTGCGCCTGGTGGGCCACTGGTACGACGTCGTGAACCCCGAGATGGACTGTGGGCTCGTCGTCGAGACGGCGGACGACGGCACCCAGCGGGTGGTGACGCTGCCGATGTCCGACGTACGCCAGGGCATGACGGTCGTGACCGGCGCCTCGGGCATCCGCGTCCAGGCCCCGGTGGTCAACAAGAACGACGAGAGCTTCGGGTTCATGGAGTCCGACGTCTCGTCGGAGAAGCCGCAGGCGGTGCTGGTCCGCTCCGTTGCCGACGGCATGCGCGAGGCCAGGGCCAACGGACAGAAGGTGCTCTGGGTCGGTGGCCCCGGCGTCGTCCACACCGGTGCCGCACCCGCCATGGTCGCGCTGGTCGAGGCAGGCTTCGTCGACATCCTCTTCGCCGGCAACGCCCTCGCCACCCACGACATCGAGTCGTCTCTCTTCGGCACGTCCCTGGGGGTCGACCTCTCCCACGGACGCGGGGTCGAGCACGGCCACGAGCACCACATCCGGGCGATCAACACGATCCGCAAGCAGGGCTCGATCAAGGCCGCCGTCGAGAACGGCGTGCTGACCAGCGGGATCATGCACTCGCTCGTGACGCACGACCGGCACTTCGTCCTGGTGGGCTCGGTCCGTGACGACGGCCCGCTCCCCGACGTCTACACCGACGTGATCGAGGGACAGCGCGCGATGCGGGCGAGCCTCACGGATGTCGGCTTCTGCCTGATGGTCGCGACCATGCTCCACTCGGTCGCCACCGGCAACATCCTCCCGGCCTCGATCCCGCTGGTGTGCGTCGACATCAACCCCGCGACGGTGACCAAGCTCGCCGACCGCGGCTCGTCCCAGGCCCGCGGCATCGTCACCGACGTGGGCCTGTTCCTCGAGCAGCTCGCGCAGGAGCTCGTGCCCGGCTACCGCCGGCCGTAGGCGGTCCGGGCCAGGTCGGCGGCTCCGACCGCACCGGCGTGTGGCCCCAGGACAGCCGCGGCGACCGGGGGCACGACGCGGTGTCCGATGCCCACGAGGGAACGTTCGAGCGCGTCCCTGGCCGGCCCGAGCAGCCGGTCGCCCGCGGCCGCGACACCACCACCGACCACCACGAGATCCGGGTCGATGGCGGCCACCAGGTTGGCCAGTCCGACACCCAGCCAGTCGCCCACCGAGGCGAACGCCTGACGGGCCACGAGGTCGCCGTCCGCCGCCGCCGTCGTCACCATCGGACCGGTCAGCCGGTCCGGGTCGCCCCCGCACGCCTCGGTGAGCATCGACGGCTCGTGCCCGAGCCGGGACCGCGCGAAGCGCACCAGCGCGTTGCCACTGGAGTACTGCTCCCAACATCCCCGACGACCGCACTCGCACGGCTGACCGTCGGGTACCACCTGCATGTGCCCGAACTCCCCCGCCATCCCGTTGCGCCCACGCACGAGCCGCCCGTCGACGATCAGTGCCCCGCCGATGCCGGTGCCGAGCGTGACCATCACGGCCGAGCTCGCCCCGCGAGCCGCGCCGTACGTCGACTCGGCGTGGGCGGCGCAGTTCGCGTCGTTGTCGAGGACCACCAGCGTGCTCCAGCGCTCCGCGAGCCGGCTGCGGACGTCGTCGTCGCGCCAGGGCAGGTGCGGGGCGAACATCACCCGGCTCCCGCCGGCGTCCACGAAGCCCGCCGCAGCCACGCCGACGGCGGCGACCTCGCGACCTCCGGCGACCTCGGTCACGGCCTCGGTCAGGGCATCCTCGATCAGGGCGACATCGACCAGCCGGCCGGGCGTGCGTCGCTCGACGGACTCCAGCACCTGGCCTCGGTCGCCCACCACGGCTGCGAGGACCTTGCTGCCGCCGACGTCGACGCCGATGAACACGGACACCCGCGCCCGCTAGCGGCGAGCCAGGTCGGCGGCGCCGATCAGTCCGGCGCGGTTGCCGAGCGTCGCCTTGCGGATCTCCAGGGCAGGACGGTGACCGCGGCCGGAGAGGTTGCTGGCAAAGGCGGCGCGAATCGGATCGAGCAGCATCTCGTCGGCCTCGCTCACGCCGCCGCCGATCGCGACCACGGCCGGGTCGAGCACGGCGGCCAGGGTGGCGATGCCCTCACCCAGCCAGCGGCCGACTTCTGCGAGCTGCTCGAGCGCGAACTGGTCGCCCTCACGTGCGGCGTCGGTGATGATCGGACCGTCGATCCGGTCGATGTCACCACCCGTCATGTCCAGCAGCGTGCGCGCCAGGAGCGAGCCCTCGCGGGCCGCGTCACGCGCATTGCGCACCAGCGCGGTGCCACTGGCGTACTGCTCGAAGCACCCGTAGTTGCCGCAGCCGCAGAGCCGGCCCCCCGGCACGACCCGGAGGTGGCCGATCTCGGCACCGACGCCGAACGCACCGCGGTAGAGCTCGCCGTCCAGCACCAGGCCCCCGCCCACACCGGTCCCGACGGTGACGAGAAGGAGGTCGTCGACGTCGTGGCCGGCGCCGTAGGTGAACTCCCCCCAGGCGGCTGCGTTGGCGTCGTTCTCGACGACCACCGGCAGACCGACGCGCGGCTCGAGCTCAGCCTTGAGGTCGACGTTGCGCCAGGCCAGGTTGGGCGCGAACAGGACCGTGGACCGCGACTTGTCGACATACCCGGCGGCGCCGACCCCGACGGCCGTGATGTCGTGGTTGGCCGCCAGTTGCGCCACCAGGCCGGCGATCGCGTCCTCGATCGCCTCCACGTCCGCGGCAGGAGACTCCACCCTCATCTGCTCGAGGATGGTGCCGTCGTCGTCGACCACGCCCCCGGCGATCTTGGTCCCGCCGACGTCGATCCCGCAGGCCAGGCTCACGTGTCCCCCTCAGGCTCGTCGTCCAGGTCGATGTGCTCGATCCCGTCACCGCGCGTCGATCCCCCAGCATGCTCGTCGGGGACGGCGGTGGCGAGGATGCCCGCAGCGGCCTGCACCAGCGACGCCGCCGCCACGGCGAGATGGGCCCGGACCTCGGGGCTGGTCTGGCGTACGGCGTGCACGGTGCGGCAGATGGGACAGTAGGTGCACTCCGCGCTGCCGGTGGCGATGTGCCCGTCGAGGTCGCGCGCCGACGCGGCGGCGTGCGACGCGAGACCGGACAGACCCTGTCCCAGGTCGCTCCCGTGGTCCTTCGCCCACTCGGACAGCACCCCGAACAGCTTCGCGGCCTCGTCGGCGACGCTCCCGACCTCGTCGGGACCCTCGCCCGCGCTGCCGTCTCCCGCTCGCTCACGTTGCATCCGTTCTCTCGCAGCTCGACCGCAGCGTCACCGGCCGCGACCGCCTCCCGGCCGCCGCGCTCTCGCGCTTCGCTCACGTTGCCCTCTCCTGGAACCTGACCTGCAGCTCACCGTGTTCCACCCCGGCCCCGGCGACCCGGAAGCGGGTCAGCCCCGAGGGCAGGGTGAGGAGACGACGATACGACCCCACGGTCACGACGAGCTCGTCGCCGTTCCGCGCGAGATCCACCTCGGCCCGGGAGACGAACGGCAGGGACAGGCGCAGGACGGCCCCGTCACTGGTCCGGGTGACCTTGAACGGCCCCTCACCACGAGGAGGTGCGAGCGGGTCGTCGTCGCCGTACACCTCGCGCGCGAGCTCCGTGAGTGCTGCCACTCCGACCGGTTCCGAGGGCCGGTACACCGAACGCCAGATCGGCAGGCCCGGCGAACGACTCGGTCACCTGGACGAGCACGGCGTCCTGGGCGGCGATCCACCCGGAGCGCCAGTCATCGGCGCCAGCGACGGGGAACACCCGGTTGGCCACCACCCCGTCGACCCGGTAGCCGAACAAGGACAGCGTCGTGTAGGACCGGCGGGCCTCGGCGAGAACGACGTTCTCGGGGGTCAGCACGAGCCGGACGCTCGAGTCCGGCCCCGACAGGAGTGCCCGCACCTCGTCGAGCTCCACGTGAAGTCGCTCGACGGCATCGAAGACCGAGTCCTCCGGCATGGGGACGCCCGCAGCACGGGACAGCACCGGCCGGAGTGCCTTCACGACGCGTCGCTCGACCGGGAAGACGCGCTGCATGTACCACCCGAGGGCCTCGGGGAGGGCCAGCAGCCGCAGCGTCTCCGCCGTCGGCGCACAGTCCACGACGATCACGTCCCACTCGCCGGACAAGGCGTGCAGCCGCAGCTCGAGGAGAGCCAGCACCTCCTCCGCGCCCGGGATGACGGTCAGCTCCTCAGCGGCCACCGGATCGACCCCGGCGACGTCGAGGACGGAGAGCAGGTACCCCTGGATGTCGGCCCACGACTGCTGGAACCGCAGCTGGGCGTCGACCTGCTGGACGAACAGGTTCTCGGCGACCCGGGTCGGCTCGGCGCCGACCGGCATGCCGAAGGCGTCAGCGAGCGAGTGCGCCGCATCCGTGGAGAGGACCAGCGTCCTGTGCCCGCTCGGCCGCCGCGAGGGCCGACGTACCGGCGGCCACCGTGGACTTGCCGACGCCACCCTTGCCGGTGAAGAGGAGGATGCGCACGGTGGCCGGGAGGTCGCGTGCTCAGGCCAGCGACTCGACGCGCTTCTTGAGCCCCTTGAGTGCCGTGTCGATCAGGATCTTCTCGCCCTTGCGCTTGAGCATGCCGATGAGCGGGATCGAGACGTCGAGCGCGAGCCGGTAGGTCACCTCGGTGGAGCCGTTGGCCTGGTCCTTCAACGTGTAGGCCCCATCGAGGGAGCGCAGCATCTTGCCGGAGACCAGGGTCCAGGTCACCTCGTCGTAGCCGTCCCACTGGTAGGCGAGGGTGTACTCGTCCTTGATGGGCGACACGTCGAGGGAGAAGAAGACCTGCTCGGCCCAACCTTCGGGCCCTTCCTTGACGACGTCGGCGGTCTGGACGCCCTTGGCCCACTGGGGGTAGGACTCGAAGTCGCCGATGACCTCCATGATCGCGGCGGGCTCGGCGTCGATGACGATCGAGGAAGTGGTTTGCTCAGGCACCGGTCGAGCGTACCGGATCCCCGGCTCCCCGCAGTCAGCGGTAACCTGCCGCCTGAGCCCTCGTTCGCTCCCTCACCGGACCCCGTCGGCGACCCCAGGAGGAACCTTGCGTGAGTACTCCACGCCCTTGACGACGCGAGATTCCCGACACCGGGAACCTCACGGACGACGTGGTCACCAACGCCCGCGAGGCCGGGACCGAGGTGGTGTTCAACCGCCGGGTCGACGGCGAGTGGCAGGACGTCTCCGCAGCGGAGTTCCACGCCCAGGTCAGGGCCGTCGCCAAGGGTCTGATCGCTGCCGGCGTCGAGGTCGGCGACCGGGTCGGCCTGATCTCCAAGACTCGCTACGAGTGGACCCTGGTCGACTACGCGATCTGGTTCGCCGGCGCCGTGACCGTGCCCGTCTACGAGACGTCCTCGTCCGAGCAGCTCGCGTGGATCCTCCGCGACTCCGGAGCCCGGGCCGTCGTCGCCGAGGGCCCCGTGCACCTGACCAGGATCGCCGAGGTGCGCAGCGACCTCGAGGAGCTCAACCACGTCTGGTCGCTCCAGGACAACGGGATCGGTGTCCTCACCAGGCTCGGCGAGGACATCTCCGACGACGAGCTGGAGCGACGGCGTACCACCGCGACGCCGCTCGACCTGGCCACCCTCCTCTACACCTCGGGCACGACCGGTCGACCCAAGGGCTGCATGCTCACGCACGGAAACTTCATGTTCGAGCTCGGGGTGGCGGTCGACGAGCTCGAGGAGCTCTTCGGCGAGGGTGCCTCCACCCTGCTGTTCCTGCCCCTCGCCCACGTGTTCGCCCGGATCATCCAGGTGGGGTGCGTCAAGAAGCGCGTGCGGATGGGCCACAGCGCCGACGTCACCAACCTCGTGGCCGATCTCGGCTCCTTCCAGCCGTCGTTCGTGCTCGCTGTACCGCGGGTTTTCGAGAAGGTCTTCAACACCGCCTCCCAGCGGGCCACAGCAGACGGGAAGGGCAAGATCTTCGACCGCGCAGCGGAGACGGCGATCGCCTACTCGCGTGGTCTGGACAAGGGACGGCCCTCGATCGCGGTGCGCGCCCAGCACGCCGTGTTCTCCCGCCTGGTCTACGCCAAGCTGCTCGCGGCGCTCGGAGGCCGCTGCCGGTACGCCGTGTCGGGAGGGGCACCGCTGGGCGAGCGCCTCGGCCACTTCTACCGTGGCATCGGGCTCACCGTGCTGGAGGGGTACGGCCTCACCGAGACCGCTGGAGCCGTGACGGTCAACGTCCCCGACGCGCACAAGGTCGGCTCGGTGGGCCGTCCTCTCCCCGGCACGGCAGTCCGGGTCGCCGACGACGGCGAGCTCCTCTTCAACGGCGGCCAGGTGTTCGCCGGCTACTGGGCGAACGAGGACGCCACGGCAGAGTCGTTGCAACGTGACGGGTGGTTCCACACCGGCGACGTCGGCGAGGTCGACGACGAGGGATTCGTGAGGATCACCGGGCGGAAGAAGGAGATCCTCGTGACGGCGGGCGGCAAGAACGTCGCACCCGCGGTGCTCGAGGATCGACTCCGGGCCCATCCGCTGGTGAGCCAGTGCATGGTCGTCGGCGACGGCCAGCCGTTCATCGCCGCTCTCGTGACGCTCGACCCCGAGGCGGTGCCCGCGTGGGCGAAGACCCACGGCAAGACCGAGCGGCTCCGCGACCTGGTCGACGATCCGGACCTGCGGGCTGAGATCGAGGTCGCCGTCGACGATGCCAACAAGGCGGTCTCGAAGGCGGAGTCGATCAGGAAGTTCACGATCCTCGCCGAGGACTGGACCGAGGAGGGCGGACAGCTGACCCCCAGCCTCAAGCTGAAGCGAAGCGTGGTGATGCGGGAGTTCCGCGACGACGTGGCCGCCCTCTACTTCTCCTGACCGACACGTAGGCTCGACACTCGCGGATGAACTGGAATCCGTTCTAGCTCGTTCTAGAGTGGCTCTGACGCGTCGCTGACGCATCTCGGAGAAGACTCGTCAGCGATCAACGAGTGCAGTCGGCCTGGCGTCGGGGGGCCGGGTCGGCTACGGATGTAGGAAAGGGCCGGCGATGGATCGTCGCAAAGTCTTGCTCTTCGCCGCGGCGATCGTGGCGGCGCTGGGCACCGCACTGGTCTTCCTCTACGTGAAGGGCGCCGACAACCGTGCCGAGGAGCGCTTCGAGACCGTCGAGGTCCTGCGGGCCATCGCCGTCATCGAGCCCGGCGAGAAGATCGACGAGGCCTTCGCCAACGGCAAGCTGGCCCTGCAGCCGGTCGCGCAGCAGGACATGCTGCCGACGGCGGTGAGCTCCACCGAATCGTTGTCGGGTCTCGTCGCGACGACCCGCATCTACGTCGGCGAGCAGATCATCCCCGACAAGTTCGGCGGCGCGTCAGAAGCGGCCTCTCCCCTGCAGATCCCCAAGGGCCAGCTCGCGATCTCCGTCAACCTCACCGACCCGGCCCGGGTGGCCGGCTTCGTGAACCCCGGCTCCGAGGTGGCGGTCTTCCTCAATGGTTCCAACGCCACCAGCGGCGAGGCGTTCACCCGGGTCCTGCTTCCCCGCGTCACCGTGCTCGGGGTCGGCTCCACCACCCCCACGACCACCACCACCACCACCACCGACGGTGCAGCAGACCACGGAGCAGCTCCCGCGGACCCTGCTGACGTTGGCGCTGGACCAGCAGGACGCCCAGAAGGTGCTGTTCGCTGTCGGCAACGGCGAGCTCGCCTTCGCCCTGCTGACCGGCAACAGCGCCGTACAACCCGACGCCGGCGTCACGGCCGCCAACCTCTTCGAGTGAGTTCCCATGCCTGTTGTCGTTGACCCGGACAGCGAGACGCTGTCGAGACTGCTGACCGCGATCCCGTCCGGGGGGCACGGAGTCGACCAGCCCGACCGCCTCCAGTCGTGGCTGCTGAACCGACCCGAGGAGTACGCCGTCGTGGTGGGTCCGCACGTCGACCTGCAGCACGCTCTCTCCCTCGCCGACAGCATGCGGCTGACCCGGCCCTCCACCAGCGTGGTCCTGGTCCGGGACGACGTCGACGCGGTGGTGCTGCGCGAGGCGATGCAGGCGGGCATCCGGGACGTCGTACCCCTCTCGGACCCGGGGGCCATCACCTCCGCCGTCGACCGCGCCTACCAGCTCTACATCGCTCTGCGCGGCCCGGGCGGGGCGATCCACACCGGACGCATCGTCACCGTGTTCTCGCCCAAGGGCGGCGTGGGCAAGACCACGATGGCCGTCAACCTGGCGATCGCGCTCGCGGACAAGGGCGCCCGCAAGGTGTGCCTGGTCGACCTCGACCTGGCGTTCGGTGACGTCGCGATCACGCTGCAGCTCTTCCCCACCCACACGATCGAGCACGCCATCGGCTCGGAGGACTCCATCGACGAGCAGCTGATCGAGGGCCTGCTCACCCGTCACCCCGACTCGCTGATGGTGCTCGCCGCGCCCAGCCACCCCGACGTCCGCGACCGGATCACCCCGATCCTGGTGTCCCGACTCCTGCGCGCCCTCAGGGACGTCTTCGACTTCATCGTCGTCGACACCGCGCCGGCCTTCGACGAGCAGACGCTCACCGCCCTCGACGAGACCGATGAGTGCGTGATCATCGCCACCCTGGACGTGCCGACCTTGAAGAATGTCAAGGTCGCCCTCGAGACGCTCGAGATGCTCAACATCGCCAGCGGGCACCGCCACCTGCTCCTCAACCGCGCCGACGATGCGGTCGGTCTCGGCCCGGAGAAGGTCGAGTCGATCCTCGGCATGGGCGTGGCGACGCAGATCTCGACATCGATGGAGATCGCTGCCGCCACCAACTCCGGCCGCCCGATCCTCTCGACCTCGCCGGGTCATCCGTCGAGCAAGGCGTTGCGCCAGCTGGCATCGCAGCTCACCGGCCAGCCGGTGGCACCCAACGGCGCGCCCAAGTCGGACCGGGCGAGCCGGCAGAGAGGTCCGGACGCCGTTTCCGGATCCGCAGGTGAGGACGGTGCGCCCGGCATGAGCAGTCTCGGAGATCGCCTCGCAGCAGCACGACGCTCTCGCGTCGACGCGCGAGCCCCGGAACCGGACGAGGGCGCTCCGGAGCCGGACGGGTCGCCCGACGAGGTCGGGCCACCGACCGTGTCCGGCCAGCCTGTCGCCCTCGCCCCGGACACCACGCCGAGCGACCCCGTGCGCAGCCCGCAACCGCCGAGCCCCGGCGGCGGGAGGCGGATAGCCGGCTCCCGACACCGACCGCGAAGCCGGCTCCGCAGCAGGCCCACAGCCGGCCCAGCACCCGGGCCAGCGTCGCAACGAGCAGGCAGCCGCCCCGAAACGGCTGATGCCCAACCAGAACGACCGCCTCGAGGAGGTCAAGGCCCGCGTCCACACCGAGCTGCTCAAGCAGCTGGGGCCCACCTGTACGCCGCCGACATGGACCAGCAGGAGCTCGACAAGCGGGTCCGGATCGTGTTGGCCGAGGTCCTGGCAGCCCAGGACAAGCCGATCAGCAACAGCGACCGGATCCGGATCACCCAGGAGATCAGCGACGACATCCTGGGCTACGGCCCGATCGAGCCCTACCTGCGCGACCCTGACGTCTCCGAGGTCATGGTCAACGGCTACGACTGCATCTTCCTGGAGAAGTCCGGACGCCTGACCCACGCGGACGCGCAGTTCGCCGACGAGGCCCACCTGCGACGCACGATCGACAAGATCGTGTCCCGGATCGGCCGTCGCGTCGACGAGTCCAGCCCCATGGTCGACGCCCGACTTCCCGACGGGAGCCGGGTGAACGCCGTGATCCCGCCCCTCGCGGTCGACGGCTCAGCACTCACCATCCGCAAGTTCGCGGCGGACCCGCTCGGTGCCGACGACCTGGTCCGGTTCGGCTCGCTGAGTCCTCAGACCCGCGACTTCCTCGACGCCTGCGTGCGCGGCCGGTTGAACATCATCGTCTCCGGGAGCACCGGTGCCGGCAAGACGACCACCCTCAACGTGCTCTCGTCGTTCATCCCCGAGGACGAGCGGATCGTCACCATCGAGGACGCAGCGGAGCTCCAGCTCAAGCAGGAGCACGTCGTACGCCTCGAGTCCAGGCCCAGCAACATCGAGGGCAAGGGCGCTGTCGACATCCGGGACCTCGTGAAGAACAGCCTGCGCATGCGACCGGACCGGATCATCGTCGGTGAGGTCCGAGACGCCTCCGCGCTCGACATGCTCCAGGCCATGAACACCGGCCACGACGGCTCCATCTGCACCCTGCACTCCAACGGACCGCGCGACACGCTGGCCCGCATGGAGACCATGGTGCTGATGGCCGGCATGGACCTCCCGGTGCGCGCCATCCGTGAGCAGGTCGCCTCGGCCGTCGACCTGATCGTCCACCAGACCCGCTTCAAGGACGGCACGCGCCGGATCACCCACATCACCGAGGTGGAGCGGATGGAGGGTGACGTGATCACGCTCCAGGACATCTTCGTCTACGACCACTCGGCGGGTTTCGACCAGGACGGTCGGGCGGCCGGCCGGATGCGGGCCACCGGGCCTGCGTCCCAAGTTCCTCGAGAAGATGGCCTACGCCAACATCACGGTCGACCCGATGCTGTTCGCGACGGACCGGATCTGATGACCCGCCCCGGGGTCGGTGGCTGCGTCCCTCGCCGCGCTGGCGATCCTGCTCTCGGCCTCGGGTTCGTCGGCTGCGGCCGACGAGGCCACCATCGCGCACGTCGAGTCGACCAAGAACGGGCTGGAACTGCTCGTGTCCGTCCCAACCGATGCCGAAGTCGACCTCGCCGGTGTGAGCGTCACCGTGGACGGCGTTGCGACGGAGTCGACGGCGTCGTCGGCCAACTCGACGACGACCGTACGACGTACGGCGATTCTCGCGATCGACACCAGCAACTCGATGCGTGGCGCGACGGTTCGACGCCGCCAAGTTGGCGGCGCTGCACGTTCCTCGACACCGTGCCGGACGACGTCTGCGTCGGGATCGTGTCGTTCGACGGCGAGGTCACCTGAATCGTTGGAGCCGAGTCTGGACCGGGGCGCCGCCCGGTCGATCATCGACGGGCTCGCGCTCGGGCCGCAGACCCGGCTCTACGACGGCATCCTGGCGGCCGTCGCGATGGCCGACACGGATGGCCAGCGCACCCTGCTGGTGCTCTCCGACGGCGCCGACACCAGCGACACGAAGCTCCCGACGCGTCGTGGCCCGGCGGTGAAGATCCTCGGCAGTTCTCGCTGGACGTCATCTCGCTCGAGCAGAGGGCGCGGCCGAGGACGCCCTCCGCGGCTTGCGAGGGCCGGCAAGCGGCCAGCTGATCGATGCCGACCCCGACGCGCTGCAGCGCCGCCTTCACCCGCGAGGCCGACATCCTCGCCCGCCAGATCGTCGTGACCGCCGAGGTTCCCGCCGCCGTCAGCCGCAGCGAGGCCACCATCGCCGTGACGCTCCCCTCGACCGCGGGCACACTCATGGCCGCGAGGCCTTCGCGCCGATCCGCAAGAGAGCACCCGAACCCGAGGCCCCTGCTGCCGGTCCCCCAGCGCCAGATCGCGGGATGGTGCTCGGCACCACGTGGCTGTACGTCGGGCTGACGGCGCTCGCCCTCGGCCTTCTCCTCGCGCTCGCTGCTCCTCGTCCCGCGTCCGGCACGCGACCTGACCCCGGCCGAGCGCGCGGTCCGCCTACACCGACCGGCGTCGACGGCCGCAACGCCGGTCGCGGGACCAGGTCGAGACGGAGCAGGCGCTCACGCAGGCCACGACGCTGCCGGAGCGGATGCTGCGACCGCAACCGGTCGCTCGAAGCCCGGATCGCCACCCGGCTCGACGGAGCCGGGAACCCGCTGAAACCGGCCGAGTGGCTGCTGCTCCACGTCAGCAATCTTCGTCGGCGCCGGCACTGCTCGGCCTGCTGCTCGGCAAGGGCAGCCCTGTCGTGGGCGTCCTCTTCCTTGCTCTGGGCGCCGTCGGACCGTGGGTGTTCCTCGGCCTGAAGCGCTCACGTCGCCGCAAGGCGTTCAACTCCCAGCTCCCGGACACGCTCCAGCTCATGTCGGGGTCGCTGGCGGCCGGCCTCTCGCTCGCCCAGTCGGTCGACACCATCGTGCGCGAAGGCGTCGAGCCGGTCTCGACGGAGTTCAAGCGGGTGCTGGTGGAGACCCGGCTGGGTGTCGGGCTCGAGGAGGCTCTCGACGGCGTCGCAGAGCGCTTCGAGAGCAAGGACTTCGGGTGGGTGGTGATGGCCATCAAGATCCAGCGCCAGGTGGGCGGCAACCTGGCCGAGCTTCTCGACACCGTGGCCGCCACCATGCGCGAGCGCGAGTACATGCGCCGTCAGGTGGCCGCCCTCGCCGCGGAGGGCAAGCTCTCGGCCTGGGTGCTCGGCGGTCTACCGCCCCTGTTCCTGCTCTACCTGCTGCTCACCAACCGCGACTACGTCATCGTCATGTTCACGGAGCCGCTCGGGTGGGCGATGCTCACCGGAGCCGGCATGCTGCTGGGTCTGGGCATCTTCTGGATGAGCCGGCTGATCAAGGTGGAGGTCTGAGATGACCGTGCTCCTGGTCATGGGCGCTGCCCTGGTCTTCCTGGCGCTGTTCCTCGCCTCGTCCGCGATCGGCGACAGCGAGCCACGGGGCATGAACCGTTCGCTGGCCGTGCTCAAGGCGATGACCGATGCGCCCGCGGAGCTGACCCGAGAGCTGGACCAGCCGTTCGCCGAGCGGGTTCTGCAGCCGTTCCAGGCGCGGGCCCTTCGGATCGGGCGAAGATTCTCCGGGGCAGACGCGGGTGACCGGATCCGACACAAGCTCGATCTCGCGGGCAACCCTGCCGGATGGACGGTCGACCGGGTGGTCGCCGGCAAGGTGATCGGCGCCGTCCTCGGCGTCCTCGTCGGGTTGGCGTTCGCCCTGATGCTGGGAGTGTCCCTGCCGGTCCGGCTGGTCGTGGTCGGGGGTGGCTGCGTCGCCGGCTTCTTCGCACCCGGCCTCTGGCTCTACCAGAAGGCGTACGACCGCGCCGCACGCATGCAGCGTGAGCTGCCGGACGCGATCGACCTGCTGACGATCAGTGTGGAGTCGGGGCTGGGTTTCGACGCGGCCATCCAGCAGGTCGCCCGCAACACGGAGGGCCCCCTTGCGGACGAGTTCAACCGCGTGCTGCGCGAGATGCAGATCGGCCAGGGGCGATCGGCGTCGCTGCGCGCGATGGCGGACCGCACCACGGTGGCCGACGTTCGCACCTTCGTGAGCGCGATGGTGCAGGCGGACGCGTTCGGCATCCCGATCGGCCAGGTGCTCAGGGTCCAGTCGCACGAGATCCGGATCAAGCGTCGCCAACGGGCCGAGGAGAAGGCTCAACAGGTCCCGGTGAAGATGACCATCCCGCTGATCTTCTGCATCCTGCCCTGCCTCTTCATCGCCGTGATGGGCCCGGCCGTCATCAGCATCATGGGGAGCTTCGAGTGATGCGACCGACGTCGCCGATTCCCGTTCACCCGACTCGCCGTCGGCGCGCGCGTCTTCGGCCTCGTCGTGCTCGCAGCGCCGATCCTCTGGTCGCGCGACCTGTCCGCGGCCTTGGCTCTCTTCGCGTTCGGCGTGGTCTGGGCCGCGGCCGCGGCTGCCGAGCGGCTGCGGGTCAGCGTCGACGATGGCACTCGCCGTCGAAGCCGCCCTGATCGGCACCGTCTGTGCCCTCTCGCTCGACTTCTCGCTCGCGGTGCTCGGCGCACTGGCCGTGCCGCCGTTCACCGCCAGCCTGCGGCGCGGCCCGCGCGGCATGCTGCTGGCCCTCTCGGCCGAGCTCACGCTTCCTGGTCGTGCTGAGCAGCGTCCTGCGTGGCGCGATGAATCCGGACGAGGGCGCCGGCACCTTCACCTGGATCGTGGTCGGGGCTGGGGCTGGGGCTGATCGGCAGCTTCCTGCGCACCTCGCCTGCGCACTCCCGTCGACCCGCTGACGCCCTACCGCGACGCCCAGGCCCTGATCCGTGAGCTGATCGACCTCTCCGGCAGCCTGACCTCCGGGCTGGATCCCGTCTCCCTGGCGACGACGGTGGCCGAAGCGCTCCGCGACGAGCTGCCCGTCAGCGCCTCCTGGTGCAGGTTCCCGCGCGAGGACGGGCTGAGCCCGCTGATCACGGAGATCGGGGCGTCTGCCCAGTACGGCGGAGACCCTGGACGACCTGTCGGCCGTCGCCAGCCGGACGATCCGTCCGGCGATCTCCGGTGGCGCGTTCGCCTTCCCCGTCATGACCGACGCCGGCCTGGTGGCCGTCGTGGCCGGGCTGCTCCCGACGGGCCTGGACGCCACGGCCATGCAGCTCGAGGCGAGGCTGGAACGCTGGCCGAGCGGCTCGAGCCGACGGCGGTCCACCTCGACACCGCGCTCTGTTCACCGCCTTCCGCGACGCCGCCACCAGCGACGAGCGCCGCCGGCTGGCCCGGGAGATGCACGACGGCATCGCCCAGGACATCGCGTCGCTCGGCTACCTCGTCGACAACCTCGGCTGCCCGGCCGACCGTCACCGGAGCAGGCCGTCCAGCTTCGTCAGCTCCGCGAGCGGATCTCCACGATCGTGGGCGAGGTGCGCAGCTCCGTGCAGAGCCTGCGGACCGAGATCGGGGCGAGCCAGAGCCTCGGCACCGCGATCAGCGGCCTCGGCCCGACAGCTCAGCGCCAGCTCGTCGATCCCGATCCACGTCACCGTCGACGAAGGCCCGACCCGGCTGCGCACCGAGGTCGAGGCCGAGCTGCTGCGGATCGCCCAGGAGGCGATGACCGAACGCCGTCCGGCACGCGCGAGCGACGACGATCGAGGTCCTCTGCCGCGTGCACGCACCCGAGGCGGAGATCGTCGTACGTGACGACGGCGAGGGCCTGCGGCCCGGGCGTCACGACTCCCAGGGCATCGACATCATGCACGAGCGGGCCCGGCTGGCCGGGGCCGACCTCAGCGTCGACGCGTCCATCCCCACGGCACCGTCGTGACCGTCCGAGGTCCCTGCCCTCCACCGACTCGCACCGCATCGCCGCCGACGACCGGGTGACCGCATGACCGCCGACAGCGAACCGACCCGGGTGCTGCTGGTCGACGACCACGACCTGATCCGCGACGGGCTCGCCGGGAGCCTTCGCGCAGGAGGCCGACATGGAGGTGGTCGGCGCGGCCAAGACGGTGCAGGAGGCCCTCGGCTGGACGCAGCCCTGCTCCCGGACGTCATCGTGACCGACCTCCAGCTCCAGGACGGCACCGGCCTGGACATCGTGCGCCGGGTGCGGAAGGAACGCAGCGAGGCCGGACTGGTCGTGCTGACCATGCACTCCGGCGACGACCAGATCTTCGCCGCGATGGAGGCCGGCGCCTCGGCGTTCGTCGGCAAGGACGCCCCCTCCAGCGAGGTCGTGAAGGCGGCCCGGCACGCCGCCATCTCCCCACGGTCCTTCCTCTGTGCCGGGCTCACCGACGCGGTGATGCGACGCACGTCGGCCGAGTCCACCCGCCTGACCGACCGCGAGCACCAGGTGCTGCTGCTGCTGGCCGACGGGCTCAGCGCCGCTGAGATAGGCGGCGAGGCTGCACCTGAGCGAGTCGACCGTGAAGTCGCACGTCGCCCACATCTACCAGAAGCTGGGCGCGGTCAACCGGGCCCAGGCCCTGGTCACCGCGATGCGGATTGGCCTGCTCTCCAGCATCGGCACCTGAACGGCACCCGAGGCCGGCATAGTCCGAACGGACTATGCGAGTGCGGTCGAACGCCCGATCCGGTCACATGAGTCACACGCGACACTCAACGGTGGGAGAGGTCCCCCGACCTCGCTCTCGGACCTCACAAGGAGAACAACATGCTGGACTACCTGCGGATCATGCTCGCTGCCCGTGTCAATCGGGACGAGCGGGGCGCCTCAGCCGTGGAGTACGGACTGCTGATCGCCGGCATCGCCGCCCTCATCGTCGTCATCGTCTTCGCCTTCGGCGACAACATCAAGGACATCTTCAACGACACCTGCGACGCCGTGAACGGTCGGCGCTACGCGTTCAGCTGACATGGTGGCCTCCATGCGTGGGCGGTCACTAGCGTCGGCCTAGAGGCTCAGACCCGTGAGCTACCCGAGGACGGAACCATGCTGGACTACCTGCGCATCATGCTGCCGCAATCGGACGAGCGCGGCGCTCAGCCGTCGAATACGGTCTGCTCATCGCCGGCATCGCCGCCCTCATCGTCGTCATCGTCTTCGCCTTCGGCGACAACATCAGGGACCTCTTCAACGACACCTGCGACACCGTCGGCGACGGGCCGTCTGAGTCGAGCTGACTGCCGAGTGCGTCCGGGACGCGGCTGCCAGGCCCGGCTTGGCGCTCCGTCTAGTCCGCAGGGAGAGCTCGCGACGGCGATACGCTGCATCGTCGTCGGGTGACTGCCGAACCAGAACTGTGACCAGGCCGGCGGCGTCGGGTCCGACAGCGACCGGAGCGCCAGCTGCCGCTGCATGGCGACGAACGCCTCCGGGTCATCGGTCGCTCTGCAACGCCTCGACGTCTGCACGGGTCTCGATCTGCCGGCTGATCGTGTTCTCGACCGGGCTCGCCATCAGCGTGCCCACGGCCACGAGCGCCAGCACGAGGGGCACGGAGCGCGGGTCCCGCATGCCCGTCCTCGGCGAGCGGGACCCGACCACCAGCCCGAGCAGACCGACACCGAACACGACTCCGGCCACGCCGAGACCGGTGCCGGTGACGACGTCGGCGTTACTGGCGTGCGCGAGCTCGTGGGCAACGACGGACAGCGCCTGGTCCTCTGGCAGCCCCTCGACGAGGGTGTCGTAGACGACAACCCGCCGGGTGCTGCCGAACCCCGACACGTAGGCGTTGAGGGTGGTGGTGCGCCGGGACGCATCCGCGACCAGCACCTCGTCCACGTCCACCCCCTCACGGTCGGCGAGCTCGAGGATCTGCGTCCGGAGAGACCCGTCCTCCAACGGCTCGAATGAGTTGAAGACCGGCTCGACGAGGACGGGATAGGCGAAGGAGCCGGCGACCACGAGGAGCCCGAGAAGCCCACCGGCCACCGCCGGCCACGCCCGTCGCCACCTGCGTGCCGAGCCGATCAGCACAAGGAGGAGCAACGCCGTCACGATCGCGCCGATCGCCTCGCCCTTGGCGACGTCGAGCAGGAACGCGCCCGTCGGCTGGGTGGAGAGCCCGTTGTCGACGAAATGACCGTGCTGCAGCAGCGCGAACGGCAGCGTGGCCACCCGGCCAACGACCGCCAGGACAACCACAGCGAGCACGACCTTGAGCCACCACGGGCCGCGGAGCCATCCCACCAGCTGGCGGCCACGACGGGAGAACCCCAGCCAGCAGGCGATGCCCAGGGAAACCACGAGGGAGCTCCAGCTCCACACGCGTGCCCAACGGGCAAACTGCTCGGCGTCGGCGATCTGCCCGGCGGTGAAGATCGACGTCGCGGGCGCCGGATCGGGCATTCCTCCTGGCACCGGGCTCCACGGGACCAGCAGCACGGCCATGCGCGACGAACGTGACTCCACCGAGCAAGCGTGACACCGAGGCAGGTGCGTCGGTCCGGGGTCACGCCGCCAAGTCTGTCAGCAGGTCCCGCCACTCCGACGTGAGCTCGCGCTCCGTGAGCCCGAAAGTGTCACCGAGTGCTCGTTCCCAGAGGAACCTCGGCTCGGACCCGTTCGTAGAGGCGGACCAGAGCCGTCCTCGGTGCCGCGCTCCGCGAGCAGCCGGCACGCCAGCCAGGCCGCCTCGTAGGCGGCGCCGAGGTGCGGCGCCGTGGTGTCGAACTCGGCCGCGTCCGGAAGCCGCGCCGGTGGACCATCCCGGCGGACCTGGCGAATTACCCGACGCGCGGTGACCGAGTCCGGGAGGTCGGTGTCCCTGAGGGCCACGTAGTCGGCAAACCCCTCGAGGAGCCACAGAGGCACCGGGCGGATGGCTGCCTCCGTGGCGATGTGCACGGCTTCGTGCGTCATCACGATCTGGGCCCCCCGGGCCTTCTGGTCTCCGAAGACCTGGGGGTTCACGAACACGTGGATCGGGGCGTCGGGCGACAGAGAGCCGTCGGCCGCGACCGTCGTCGCCGCGATGTTGTCCAGGGCTCCGGGTTCGCCGTCCAGCGCGGCGGTCAGGCCGGCGACGCTGGCGGGCACCTCGACGACGAGGCGCGCCCGCCAGTCGGGCAGCACCTCACGGACCGCAGGCACCGCCGCGCGGACGCGCGCCGCATAGCGGTCCGCCAGGGCGGCGTCCCCTGCGACGAGCACGAGTGACGTGGGGGTACGCCGCACCTCGAGCGGCGCCGACATCCACACCGGGGTCCGGCGGTCTCCGCCACCCACGCCGGACACCCGGACCTCGCCGTCGACCTGGACGAAGTCGAAGCGAACGTCGCTGCGGGCCGGTGCGTCGTCGAACCCTCCGAAGGCCCACGTGACGTCGACCGACGCCGCCCAGGACCCGTCGACACCGACACCGCCAAGCTCGGTGACGTAGCGCAACGAGAAGTTCTCCAGGTGGGCCGCATCGGCATTGGCGGCCAGCGCGGCGAGCAGTTCCCGGGCCTCGTTGTCACCGGGCGGTGCCAGGGCTCCGGCCGCGTCGGCGTCGCCGGACCTGATCGCCCGCTCCAGAGCCCGCAGCGTGGTCGTGGCCAGCGCTGGCGCCGCGGTCGGGGCAACCCGGTCCGGCGCCGGAGCGACATACGGGTCTTTTCCCAGGACTGCCCAGGACAGCAGCCCGGCGGCCAGGAGCAGGGAGAGCGAAAGGCCGGCCACCCACCAGAGTGGGCGACCGGCCTTCTGCGTCATCGGGTCAGCCCGGACGGACTGCGCCGGTGTACGGCATGGAGTACAGGCCGGCCACGCGGACACCGGTGCTCGGGTTGGCGGCGTGAACGATCATGCCGTTGCCGATGTAGATGCCGACGTGGCTGATCGGGCTGTAGTAGAAGACCAGGTCGCCGGGCTGCAGTGCGCTGGCCGCGACGTGCGGACCGGAGCCGTACTGGGCGCTCGAGGAGTGCGGCAGGGAGACCCCGGCCTGCGCCCAGGCCATCATCGTCAGCCCGGAGCAGTCGAACGCGCTCGGGCCGGCGGCACCGTAGACGTAGGAGTCACCCACCTGGGCGAGGGCGTACTGGACGGCGGCACCGGCGCGGCCGGACGCGGACACGGTCGGCGTGCGCACGCTGCTGCGCGAGGAGAGCATCCGCTCGCGCTCGGCGGCCTCGAGTCGGCCCAGGAGCGACTTGGCCTCGGCGAGCTTGTCGTCGATTGTCGACTTCTCGTCGGCGAGTCGGTCCTCGAGCTTCGCGACCTCGGCGGCACGCTTCTCCGTCGCCTCGCGACGGATGTCGAGCGCCTTGACCTCGCGGGAGTAGTCGGCGAAGAGCTGCGACTGCAGGTCGTTGAACGCCGACATCGTGGAGAGCGAGGCGAGGAACGCGTTGGGGTCGTCGGCGACGACGACCTGACCGACGGTGGAGAGTCCTTCGCCCTGGTACTGGCGGACGATCGACTCCTGGACCTGCTCGCGGACGACCTCGAGGCGGTCGTCCTGACGGTCCTCGTCGGCCTCGAGGGAGTCCAGGTCGCTGTTCAGCTCGGTGAGCTCCAGCTTGGCGTCGTTGTACCGCTCCGAGGCCTGCTCGGCCTCGTGGTAGAGCCGGTCCACGCGGGTCTGGACATCGTCGATGTCCGGCTCAGCCTGGGCAGATCCAGGAACGAAGCCCACGGTGGCGGCGAGCGCCAGGGCGGACAGGGCAGTGATGAGTCGCTTCCGCACGAGCGGGCGGTCTCCCTTGCAGTCGTACGCCTACCGGGTGAGCTGACGGGTTCGGGCACGACTTGCCCTACACCTGCTCCTCGGACGCACGGCTGCGCGTCCGCCTGACAGGTGATTCACCCCAGATGGTGTGGTTCCCCGGCTCTGCGGTCACCCCGAGGTGACCATGATTCGGCGCGGCACCCGCGCGGATCCGGACTGATCCACTTCCACGAGCACCTGAGCGGCTCAGAGTAGTCGCGACTCAAGACGAGGACCAACTCTCCGGGGAATGTCGTGGGTGTTTCCGCGCACGTCGGCGGAATCGGCACTTGACCAACGTCACACGCGTCACTTCAGCACCACCAGCATCGACGATCGGTGGACGTCGGTCACGCAGATTCGACGACCGGCCCGGCGACCGGCTGAACCAGCCGCAGGGGCGGCACCAGCCCACCGGCGGCCAGCACGTCGAGCGCCCGGCGTTCGTCGTCGTCGAAGGTCAGCTCCGGGGGTGGGCCCAGGAGCACGGTCACCACACAGTCATGGCACGCCAGTCCGCGCACCACGCAGGTGTCACAGTCGATTCTCGTCGTCATGTCCCTGACGGTCGCAGTGACCACCGACAACCCGATCCCACTGAGCCTGTGCCCGGCGTGTCGTGGGTCAGCCGGACCGCTCGATCAACCCGACGAGCGACTCGACGGCGACCGAGCGGGCGCCGGCCCGCACCACGTCCGTGGCCACCTCATGATCGTTCGAGACGACGATGACCACGCGCCCCTCGGGCTCGGCCGCCACCAGGTCCCGGATGACGTCGTCCGCGATCACGCCCTCGGGGCTGAACCGGACCTTCACCCCGCGCGGCGTGTTGACCACGGGACGGTTGGTGCTCGCCGCAGCGTCGAAGACGACCGTCGTCTCCGCGCCGGTGCGGGCCACGACCGGCGCCAGCCCGTTGAGCAGGCGGATCCGCTGGGCCTCCAGAGAGCGACGACGGCCACGCCGTCTTGCTGACGTTGTAGCCGTCGACGATCATCCGGGCGCGCGGCATCGCGAGGTACTGCTCCAGCAGCGCCGGGCTCGATGGCCCCAGCGAGCCCGCGGCGCTGGGCACGCGCGTTCCGTCTTCGGCGAGCTCGGTCTCGACGCGGTCGCCGGGAGAACCCGCCACCGCCGGGAGTGAGAGCTCCCGCCGCAGCCCGGCCGCGGCATCGATGACGGTGTCCAGGAGCAATCGCGCGCGGATGGTCGCCTCGTCCCGCTCGACGCGGGCAGTACGTCGGTCGGTCTGGGCCTCCGCGCTGTACCGCTCGAGCTGAGCACGCAGCTGGCGGATCTCCCGATCCTGCGCGGTCGTCGCGGCCTCGGTCTGCCGACGCGAGGCTTCGATCTGCACGGCGGCCGAGTCGGCGGTAGCGACGGCCTCCTTGGCCTTGGTGCGCTCCTCCCCCAGCTTGCGTCGCAGCTGGGCGTTGTCCGCCTTGAGGTCTGCGAGATCGGCTCGGTGGCGGGCGCGCGCCTCGCGCAGGGCCTGCTCGGCTGCCTGCGCCTTGTCCCGCCAGCGATCCGCGTCCCCGGTGGCGTCCGGCGTCACCGCGCTCCGGGTGGCGACCGTGGTGAGCGCGCTCTCCAGCACGGCCTCCCACTCGTCGGGGCGGGTCAACCACGACCGGGCAGCGACCTCGACAGGGTCTCGCGTCGTGGAAAGGTCGTCCCGGTCTGCCCGTGGACCCGGCAGCCTGGCCTCGACCTGCACCGCGACCCGCTCGCGGAAGTCATCGTCGGAGGTGAGCGCCGCACCGATCGCCGTCGCGCCGAGACGTGCTCGTCTTGTCGGAGCGAAGTCTGCGACCTTGCGCAGCGGCGCGGGCAGGGTCGGCACGAGTCCGAGCACGTCGGCCGTCAACGACAGGACGCGGAGGCGCACCTCGTCGGGCAGCTCGTCCAGCGGCACGCTGGCAACGTCCTCGGACACCACATGACTCGTCTCAGCCGGCGGCCGGGTCGACGGCGACGTCCGTGCGTGCCACGACCTCGATCGCATCGTCACGACCACACCACCGGCAGCCCACGGCCTCGACCGACTCGTCGCGGACGTCGGTCTCCTCGACCCGGTGCTCACCGGCCAGGTCGAAGTGCCAGAACTCGGTCGTACGCCGGGTCCGGGTGACGTCGAACCTGGTGAGGTTTCCACAACCTGCGCACCGCCAGCGCTGGCTGTCGTCGGGGATCTCGATGCTCACGTGGCTCCTCGGTCGTGGGGTGCGGTCGGAACCAGCCTATTCCGCGCGGCACACGGCAATTGTCGGTGCCCACATCTAGCGTCGAAGACGTGAGCAGTGTGGTTCAGGGTGCGCCGTCCCGATGGGAGTCGCAACGCAGTTTCGACGAGTTGGGCCGCCCCCTGCGCGACATCACCTTCTGTGTCGTCGACCTCGAGACCACCGGCGGCTCGGCCAGTGGCGGCTCGATGATCACCGAGATCGGCGCGGTCAAGGTGCGCGGAGGCGAGATGCTCGGCGAGTTCCAGACGCTGGTGAACCCCCACACCGAGATCCCGGCCTTCATCGCCGTGCTCACCGGGATCAGCAACTCGATGGTGGCCGATTCCCCTCCGATCGAGTCGGCACTGCCCGCCTTCCTCGAGTTCGCGGCCGGCTGTGTCCTGGTCGCGCACAACGCCCCTTTCGACGTTGGCTTCCTCAAGCACTTCGCGGAGCAGCAGGGCCGTCCCTGGCCGCGTTTCGAGGTGCTCGACACGGCCAAGCTCGCGCGGCGGGTGATCACCCGCGATGACGCCCCCAACTGCAAGCTCTCGTCGCTGGCGCGGGCGTTCAACTCGACGACCACTCCCAACCACCGTGCCCTCAGTGACGCCCGGGCAACGGTCGACGTGCTCCACGGGTTGATGGCCCGCCTGGGTGGTCTCGGAGTCCACACGCTGGAGGAGCTCCAGACCTTCTCCTCCCGCGTCAGCACCGCCCAGCGCAAGAAGCGCCACCTTGCGGAAGGGCTGCCCCACTCCCCCGGCGTCTACCTCTTCCGTGACGACCGGTCCCGGGTCCTCTACGTCGGCACGTCCCGCGACCTGCGGTCGCGGGTGCGCTCCTACTTCACGGCCAGCGAGACCCGTTCCCGCATGGGCGAGATGGTCGGCATCGCGTCGTCCGTGACCGGGATCGAGTGCGCCACCCCGTTGGAGGCCGAGGTGCGCGAGCTGCGCCTCATTGCGGAGCACAAGCCTCGCTACAACCGGCGGTCCCGGTTCCCCGAGAAGGTCCACTTCATCAAGCTCACCCGCGAGGCCTGGCCCCGGCTCTCCCTGGTCCGCCGGGTCCTCGACGACGACGCCGACTACCTCGGGCCCTTCTCGTCGAAGAAGACCGCAGAGAAGAGTCTGGCCGCCCTCCACGACACCTTCCCGTTGCGTCAGTGTGCCGACCGGCTCGCCCGCGAGCCCTCCCGATCGGCCTGCGTTCTCGCCGAGATGGGGCGCTGCCTCTCTCCCTGCGACGGCAGCGCCGACCCGACGGCATACGCAGCGGTGGTGCGGCAGCTGCGCGACACCCTGCTCCGCTCCCCCGACGACGTGGTCGCCGCGATCAACGCCCGGATGTCGGTCCTGGCGGCCGACGAGCGGTTCGAGGAGGCGGGCGTCCATCGCGACCGGCTCGCTGCCTTCATCCGCGCAGCTGCGCGAACCCAGCGTCTGAGCGCACTCACCCGCTGTGCCGAGGTCGTGGCCGGCCGTCGGGAGGACGACGGCCGGTGGGCTGTCCACGTCGTCCGCTACGGCAGGTTGGCCGCCGCCGGCGTGATCCCCGGCGGCTCCGACGCCCAGCAGTTCGTGTCGGAGCTGGCCGCATCCGCCGAGACCGTCGGCAACGCCCCAGGGCCGGTCCCGGCAGCGACGGCTGAGGAGACCGAGCGGGTCCTTCGCTGGCTCGAGTCGCCCGGGGTCAGGCTGATCGAGATCGACGGCGAATGGACGTGTCCGTTGGCGGGCGCGACCCGTCATCTCGCGCTCCACGACGCGGCCAACCAATCGCGTCTCTCGCTGGTCCCCTTCGACGACCGCCGGGACCTCACCCCCGTCCACCAGCCCGCCCGTTAGGCTCCGCCCATGATCACCGCCATCGTCTTCGTGAAGGCCGACGTCGCCCGCATCCCCGAGGTGGCCGAGGAGATCGCCGCCCTGGACGGCGTCAGCGAGGTCTACTCCGTGACCGGCCAGATCGACCTGATCGCGCTGGTCCGGGTCCGTGACCACGAGGACGTCGCCTCCGTCGTCGCCGACCGGCTCAACAAGGTCGCCGGGGTGACGTCCACCGAGACCCACATCGCTTTCCGCGCCTACTCCCAGCACGACCTGGAGTCGGCGTTCTCGCTCGGGCTGGACTGAATCCTGCGCAGGTCTCTTGACGGCAACGACGACTAACGGCTTTTGAGATCGCCCATAGCGCCGGGAAGCGAGCCAGCATCCTCATCCACACGCGATAGTGCACGGGTGATCAGGCCCGCCCTCAGTCGAGAAAGAGGGATCTATAGGCGCGGCGGCCGAGTGCTGGCGGCAGCGACCGGAACGCATTCCGCGCTAGCCAGTTGACGGGCATCCGCCACGCCGCAACCAACCCAGCCCTGTGCAAACTTCTTTGCATGGCCCACTCGCTCTTGACCGCGATGAGATCGCGTCGGCGTCGCAGCGACGCGCGACCGCCGCGAAATCGCACGAGACAGGAATCGATGTTGCCGACCTTGGCGCCTGCCCCGACCAGTCGGACACACAGGTCGTAGTCCTCGAGCAAGGGGACGGTTGCGGTCGCCACGCAACCTGAAGCACCAGCGATCGGCGCATCATGACGCTGGGGTGGTTGATGGGGTTCCGTGAAGCCATCCGCGCCACCACCTGATGAGGCGCGCCTACGTCATCGTACGCAGGACGCTCGCCGGGAGGGATCGTGCCGCCTAGCACCCGCCGCGCCCTGACCGCGGTCATGGTCCTGGGTCTGATGCTGATCCAGGCGGCCTGGATGCTCACCGTGCCGCCCTTCGCCGGGACGGACGAGTTCGACCACGCCTACCGTGCCAGTGCGGCAGCACACGGCGAGTGGTTCACGGAGCTCGGTCGCCCGGAGGATGGGCGCGGCCTGCTCGTGACCGTCAACGACGCCCTGGCCGCGGCCGCGCGGCCCCAGTGCGAGGCGCTCGACTACCCCGGCCCCGACAATTGTCGTCCCGTCAGCATCGAGGACGACGGGATGGTCACGATCGCGAGCGCGGCCGCGATCTACCAGCCGACGTACTACGTCGCGATCGGCTGGGTGACGTGGTTCGTCGACGGTAATGCTGCGCTGTACGCCATGCGGGTCCTGTCGGCCCTGATGTGCGCCGCGCTCTTCGGCATGGCGATCTGGGTGATCAGCGGGTGGTCCAGGTCGGCGTGGCCGCTGGCGGGAGCGGCAGCAGTTCTGACGCCCACCACCTTGTACTCACTCGGCCTCGTGGCTCCGAACGGACTCGAGATCATGCTGGCCCTGGCGCTCTGGGCTTGCCTCGTCGGCAGCACTCGCCCCCTCGAACACGAGCACCGGCGCAGGCTGCTGGTGGCCGCCATCCCGCTGGCTGCGGTGTTCGCGTGGATCCGCCCGTTCAGCCCCGTCTGGCTGCTCCTCATCCTGTGCGCGTGGATCGTGCTGCTCGGTGTGCAGGGCGTCCGTGAGCTGCTGCGCACCCATCCCAGACTGCTCCTGGTAGGCGCAGGAGTGATCGGGACGGCGGCCACATCCTCGACACTGTGGGTGGTGCGGCACCCGTCGACCGATCCGCCGGCGCTCATCGTCGAGGTCCTGGACTCACGATGGGGCTCTACGCTGGCCGAGTCCCCCTGTGGTTCCTGCAGGTGATCTACGCCGCTCCGTTCCGCAACAACCCGGCGACCCCGGACGTGTATGCGGCAGGGCTGGTCCTCTTCACCTTCCTCCTGCTGCCCCTCGCTCTCTCGCGTGTGCCTCGACTCAGGGGTGCCGCAATCGTCGCTTCCGCCGGCGCCCTCCTGGTGGGCCTCCTGTACACCTACTCAAGGCTGCCGACCGCCGGAACCCTGTGGCAGGGGCGGTACTCGTGGTGCGTAGCGCTTGGCGTCCTCCTCCTGGCCGGGCTTGCTCTCGAGCACCGCCCGATCCGGGTCCTCGAGGTCCTGAGCCTGGCGTTCGCGGTGCCCAGCCTGATCCTCATGCACCTCCGCTCGCTCCAGGCCCTGATGGGGTACGAGCTCGAACACAGTCCACTGAGCGAAGACCCGAGTTGGGTGACCGCGCCGACGGCGGTGGTCCTGGCGATCGCCTGCCTGGGCCTGCTCTCGTGGGGCATCGGCGCCCGCCTTGCCACCGGCGGCTACGCCGCCACGAACGAAAAGGTGGACGACAACACGAGGTGACGCACCCGTGACCGAGCGGCTCGAACCATCGCCATCGAGGAGCACCGCGCGATCCTGCTCGACCTCCTGGGCCGGATAGACACATTCTGTCGCGACGCCGGGCTGACCTACTACCTCTACGCAGGCACCCTGCTTGGTGCAGTCAGGCACCAGGGCTTCATCCCGTGGGACGACGACATCGATGTCATGATGCCGCGACCCGACTACGAGAAGTTCTGCCAGCTCTTTCCGCGGTCTGGCCCTGACTACCTCGCCTCGAGCGACACGCACTCAGAGTTCCCCTATGCCTACGCCAAGGTTTGCCGTGCTCACACCCTGATCCGGGAGCAGGTCGCGCACGGACCAGACCACTTTGGCGTGAATGTCGACGTGTTCCCGATTGACCGGGTACCAGCCAGCCGGCTGCGGTTCGCGTGGCAACGAACGATGGCGTTGGCGGTGCGAGCAGTGCTCCTGGCCAAGGTCGTTGAGCCAACACCAGACCGCTCGACCCTGACCCGCACCGCCCTGCACGTGGCGACGCTCTCCGGCTCGTTCGCACGTCCGTTCTCACCCGGGCCTACACGCGCGTCGCGACGATGTGCGGCAACGCCGACTCTGATTGGGTCGGGATCCTCGTGGCGGGCTCCCGTGGCGAATCCCAGAGAACCATCTCTCACCTCCACGCATGGCCCGGTTCGAAGCCATGACTGCCCCGATCCCCCGAAGACCGTCGGTACTGCTTCAACGAAAGTACGGCGACTTCATGACGTTGCACCCGGGTCAGGCCTACTGGATTGCCGACGACCCCTACGGCGGCAGGCAACCATGATCAGCCTTCTCATGCGGAGAGTCCGACAATTACGTGCTGCCGTCAGGCCGCGTCAGCCCCTAGTACACGGAAGAACGGTTCGACATCCAAGGTCACTCCACTTGGCGAGCAGGGATCAGACTCGTGGCAGAACGTGCGTCCGCGGCCGGCTGGTGGTCACTGTCGCCGACCAGGTCATGGCAGTGCGGCTTGGTACTTCCCAGTGCTCTTCGTTGCTCGAGCGGCGGCGCACAGGAGTTCGGCGTTTTCCTGTCGGGTACGGCGGGCTGGCCATGCTGGTGCCGTCAGCCGGGCGATGTTCGGTGTAGTCGTGGCATGGACGTCGGGTCCGCCGACGGACTCGACACTGAGCCGCCCCGGGCCTGACCGCCGGGGGGGTCATCGTGTGGGCGACCGCCTCGGCCGCCGCGCTGTTCGCGTCCGCCGCAGTCGTCCCTCGCGGGGCACACCTGCTCGCGCTGCTCGGCGTAGCC
Source organism: uncultured Actinomycetota bacterium (assembly GCA_963834235.1). GTDB lineage: Bacteria > Actinomycetota > Actinomycetes > Propionibacteriales > Nocardioidaceae > Nocardioides. The sequence continues at coordinate 710,491 of CAWIAS010000003.1, read as the reverse complement.
GCGCTGTTGGTGATGCTGCAAGACCTTGCGCGCTACACCGCCGTTGCGAACGGCTCACCCACCCGAGCCCTCCTCGCGGACACGGTGTGGCTGGTCCCGTGCATCGGGGCACTGGTCGTCGACATCGGAAGCACCTGGGCACTCTCGGCGGCCAGCGGCCTGGTCGTCTGGTTGGCCGCCTGCGCCGCATCGATGGCTGTCTGCCTGTCGACACGTCTGCTGGCACGCCCACGGTTCTCCGGGCTGTGGTCCTGGTGGCTTGGGGACGAACGACGTCGCCACCTGGGCGCCGACAGCGTTTTGAGTGGACTCGCGCCGGTCGCCAACGGGGGTGGTGCGGCCCTGGTGGCGGGAGCGTCCGCCGTGGCCGCCGCGAGGGGCGCCGCCATGCTCTTCGCACCGATCGCGACATTGATGCTGGCGATGACCCTGGCCGCGGTTCCCGAGGCGCACCGTCGTCGGCGCACCGAAGCCGTCCGACTGCTGACGGGTCTCACCGGTCTACTGGTACTGGCGGCCGTTGTCTGGGGAGGGCTCGCGCTGGCCGCCCCCGACGCGGTGGGCCGGGCGCTGCTCGGGGACTCGTGGGAGTTGGCCGAGCCGGTCATCCCGCTCGTCGGTCTCGAGTACGCCGGTCTGGCGTTGTGGACCGGAGGGACCGCCATGCTCCGCTACGCCTCCGCGACCGGCGTCATCGTGCGCCTGCGTCTGGCCTACGCGCCGGCCGCAGTACTGCTGCCGGTCCTTGCGCTGGCGACCAACGACGACCCACGGCACTTCGTGGCTGCACTGGCCGTGCTGGCGTGGGTCGTCGGCTGTGTCGCGGTCGTCTCCGGTGTGCGGGCAGTGCGTAGGTAGGCAGCAAGCGAGTCTGCGCGGGCACCCCTCAGGGTCATGACTCCCGTGCGCGCTGCGTCGCGTCCTGGATGGCCATGCTGCGTGCGAGAGCGGTGTATCGCCTCTCCATCACCGTGAGCCGGCGGAACAACGCCACCGACACGAGCATGAAGGTCACCACCAGGACGTAGAGGAGCAGGTCGGCGCCGCGGCCAACCCCCACCGACTCCGCGAGTCGAGTCAGGGAGTTTGGGAACAGCACACTCAGAACCGCTGCGCCCGCGACCACGACGCCGTATCCCCGCCACAGCAGTCGATAAGAGGCACGTCTGCTCCCACGGAACGCGACAAGGTGAACACGACGATGGCTCCGAGGAGAAGGATCTTTATCAGTGGCAGCGTCATCGGTCCCGGTATCGACGAAGGGGCGGTCGGCTCACAGTAGGCCGAGGCAACACAGGTCGACACGGATCCACGCCGGATGCGCCTAGCCTGTCCGCATGGATCACGGGCCAGCGCACGATGGCGTCGCCGTCGTCGTACCCGCCCTGAACGAACGCCTCGTGGTCGGTCGTGTCGTCTCCGAGCTGCGGCAGCACTTCTCCGTGGTCATCTGCGTCGACGACGGCAGCACGGACGGGACGGACGCCGAGGCCCGCGCCGCCGGGGCCACCGTGGTGCGGCACCCGGTCAACCTCGGCCAGGGTGCCGCGATCCAGACCGGGTTCGCTTACGCGCTCACCCTGCCCGACGTGGCATGGGTGATCACGTTCGACTCCGACGGCCAGCACCGCGTGGCGGACGCGGTGTCCATGCTGGAGCTCGCCCTGGCACGAGGCGTCGACGTGGTCCTGGGCTCGCGGTTCCTGTCGGGTTCGGCAAAGCTGCCTGCTTCCCGTCGGTTGGTGCTGCGCGCCGCCATCCGTTTCACCCGGCTGACGACCGGCCTCCCGCTCACTGACACCCACAACGGGCTGCGCGTGCTGAACCGTCGCGCCGTAGAGGCGATGGACCTGACGTTGACCGACATGGCGCACGCGAGCCAGCTGCTCGGGCTGATCGCACGACATGAGCTGACCTACGTCGAGGCCCCGGTGACGATCGACTACACCGAGTACTCCCGCTCACGCGGGCAGACCAACCTCAACGCGCTCAACATCGCCTTCGACCTCGCTGTGGAGCGCATGCGCGGGCGTCGATAGCCTGCGCGGGTGACCTGGCTGGAGAACCACTGGCTCGACCTGTTCGGATGGTTCGGCAGCGCGCTGCTCATCTTCTCGCTGCTCCAGACCCGGGTGCTGCGGTTCCGGCTCCTCAACCTCGCGGCGTCATTGAGCCTCGTGGTCTTCAACGCGCTGGTCGGGGTCTGGCCCATGGTCGGCATGAACCTGGCCACCACGGCCATCAACCTCTGGTTCATCACCCGCATGCTTCGCGACCGCCACGACGCCACCGCGTTCGAGGTGCTGCAGGTCGGGCCGACGGACGCGTACCTGGGCTACTTCCTCGGGCACCACCGGACCGACATCGACCGGCACCAGCCCGACTTCCCTGCCGTGACCCTCACGGACGAGGACCTGGCCTTCCAGGTCGAGAAGGGCGACGAGACCGTCGGCGTCGTCCTGATCCGGCGCGAAGGCGACGTGGCTCGCGTCCTCCTCGACTACGTCACCCCGCGCTACCGGGACTTCTCGCCCGGCGAGTTCGTCTGGAACCGCACGCCGCGGCTCCGCGAGCGCGGCTTCCGCAAGGTCGTGACTCCGCCGGGCATGGTCAACCCCTACTACGACCGGCTCCCGCACGGCTTCCGCCGCGAGGGGTCGTCGTACGTCCTGGACCTCTAGGCCGAAGACGCGGCGACCCAGCGGTCGAGACTCGCCCGCGCGGCACCGGAGTCGACGGCGTCACGGGCACGCTCGAGCCCGGCGGCCAGCGCATCGGAGAGAGGTGCCCCGGGAGCGTCGTGCACGGCCAGGGCCGCCCCGGCATTGAGGAGTACGGCGTCGCGCACGGCGCCCTGCTCGCCCTCCAGGGTCCGGCGCACGACGTCCGCGTTGTACGCCGTGTCGCCGCCACGCAGTGCCTCCGGAGCGGCCGCGGCGATGCCGTAGTCGCCGGGATCGATCGTGGCCTCGGTGACCTCGCCGGCGTGCACGGTCCACACCGACGAGGTGGTGCTCGTGGTCAGCTCGTCCAGCCCGTCGTCACCGCGGAACACCCAGGCGTCCACACCGCGCCGGGCGAAGACACTCGCCATCACCGGGGCCATCCGGCGGTCCGCGCACCCGATCGCCTGCGCACCCGGACGTGTCGGGTTGGTCAACGGGCCGAGGAAGTTGAACGTGGTCCCGATGCCGAGCTCGCGGCGAGCCACGGCGGCATGCCGCATGGCCGGATGGAACGCGGCCGCGAAGCAGAAGGTGATGCCGACCTCGGTCGCCAGCGCAGCGACCCGATCGGCCGGCAGGTCGAGCCGCACCCCCAACGCCTCGAGCACGTCGGCGCTCCCGGACTTGGAGGATGCGGAGCGGGCGCCGTGCTTGACCACTCGGGCGCCGGCCCCGGCCGCGACGATCGCCGCCATCGTCGAGATGTTGACCGACATCGAGCGGTCGCCGCCGGTGCCGACCACGTCGAGCAGTCGCCCGGGCACCTCGATCGGCGTCGCCCGGGCGTACATCGCCTCGACCAGTCCGCTGACCTCGTCGATGGTCTCGCCCTTCGCCCGCAGGGCGACGGCAAAGCCGGCGATCTGCACGGGCGTGGCCGCCCCCTCGAGGATCTCGCCCATCGCCCAGGCGGTCTGCTCGGCCGTCAGGTCACGGCGCTCGACGAGGTCGGAGAGCACCTCGGGCCAGGTGGAGGTCATGGGCGGTCCTGAGGTCGAGGGAGGGAACGTGGTCTCGACAAGCTCGACCGACGTCAGGCGGGGACGCGCGAGCGCAGCAGCGCGATGACCGACTCGGCGAGGTGCACCGGATCGATGGGGTGGGGCACCGCTGCCTCGGCGCGCGACCAGGTCGCCAGCCACGCATCCTGCGGACGTCCGGTGAGCACGACCACGGGCGGGCACTGGTAGATCTCGTCCTTGAGCTGCTTGGCGATGCCCATCCCGCCGGCGGGCACGGCCTCGCCGTCGAGGATCGCGAGAGCGATGTGTCCGGCGTCCATGTTCTGGATGACGACGGGCTCGGTGGCCACCTCGACGTACTCCAGCTCGGGGAGGTCCGGGTGGGGTCGACGGCCCAGGGCGAGGATCACCTGCTGGCGCGTGTTCACGTCGTCGCTGTAGACGAGCACCTTCAGCGGGGCGGAGGGGGCTGCGGTCGGGTCGGTCACGCCCGGCATGCTACCCGGCGCCACCGTGCCGGTCGGGCTCGGCCACGCGCGTGGATGCCGCCGCGGCTTGCGACTCCATCAGGTCGAGGCGACGGTCCTCGCGGACCGCCTCCCGCATCGACGAGCGGACCCACTGCGTGAAGAGCACGGCAAAGAAGACGAGGCCGATCAGATCTCCCGAACCCCACAGGATGCCGCCGGCCAGATGCTGGTCGTCGAGTGGGTCGGGCAGCCAGGACCCCATCGGACCGTCGTGCAGTGAGGGGTACCAGTCGCCGCCGAGCAGCGCCTGCTGCCCCATGATCGTGACCCCGAGGAAGGCGTGGAAGGGCAAGGTGAGCACGGTGAGCAGCACCCGGAAGGGGTAGCCGACCCGGCCAGGGCAACGGGTCGATCCCCATCAACGGCCAGAAGAACAAGGTGCCCACCACGATCAGGTGGATGTGCATCATCTCGTGGACGTACGGCGACCGCAGCGACGCTTCGTACCAGCCGGAGAAGTAGAGCGCCCAGGGCGACACGACGTACACGAGGAACGCGAGCGGCGGGAAGGACAACACCTTGGCGACCCGGGAGTGGAGGACGGCCAGGAGCCAGCGCCGCGGTCCGGCCGGCAGCGTGCGGAGGGCGAGCGTCACCGGAGCGCCGAGCGCGAGCGCGAGCGGCACGACCATCGACAACAGCATGTGCTGGACCATGTGGACGCTCAGCAGGGTCGTGTCGTAGGCGGCCAGTCCGGACGACGTCGCGAACCAGAACGTCCCCATCCCGGCCACCACGAAGGCGAGGGTCCGCCCCACCGGCCACCGGTCCCCTCGGCGACGGAGGAGCCACACTCCCAGGAGGTAGAGCCCCGCGCCCCAGACGGTCAGCACGAACGGCAGCGGAGCCATCGTCCACTCCGAGAAGACCGTCCCCAGGGTGAACCGGGGAAGGTCTGTCAGCGCCTCGACTGTCGTGCTCACCACGGTGTGAACAATATGACCCCGAAAGTCAGGGGGTCGGGGTGCCCTCGTCGCCCGCTACAGACATAATGATGCTCGTGGCGACAGCAACAGCGATTCCGACATCCCGACTGCACGGCCATCACGACCGGCCGAGCATGGTCAGCGTGGGCACGATCATCTGGCTCTCGAGCGAGCTGATGTTCTTCGCGGCCCTCTTCGCGTCGTACTTCACCATCCGTGCGGTCAGTGAAGATCTGTGGTTGCAGAACACCGAGATGCTGAACGTCCCGTTCGCGGCGGCCAACACCACGATCCTGGTGCTCTCCTCCCTGACCTGCCAGCTCGGCGTGTTCGCCGCCGAGCGCGGACAGGTGGGGCGCAGCGGTTCCGTGCTCAAGGTCTCCGGCTGGGGCCTGCGCGAGTGGTTCATCCTCACGTACCTGATGGGTGCCGTCTTCGTGGCCGGGCAGGCCGTCGAGTACGTCGCCCTGGTCCAGGAGGGCATGACCATCCAGGACTCGGCCTACGGCACGATGTTCTACCTCACCACCGGCTTCCACGGCCTGCACGTGACCGGTGGGCTGATCGCGTTCCTGTTCGTCCTGGGCCGCACCTACATCGCCCGCAAGTTCACCCATGAGCAAGCCGTCAGCGCCATCGTCGTGTCGTACTACTGGCACTTCGTGGACGTGGTGTGGATCGGCCTGTTCGCCACGATCTACCTCGTCAAGTAGCCCGTCCGTCCGGAACTATCAAGGACTCATTGTGCGCTTCCTGAACCGCTCCGCCGGTCGGCTCTCACGACACCGTCGAGGCCCGATCGCGGGCCTGGTCGTCCTGCTGTTCGGCCTCCTCCTGTCGGGCAGCCTGTACGCCGTCTTCGCGCCGGCCCAGGCCACCTCGCAGGCGAGCGACACCGAGCAGGTGGCCGAGGGCCGCCAGCTCTTCCTGGTGGGCTGCTCGTTCTGCCACGGCCAGAACGGCGAAGGCGTGCGCACCCAGGGCGGCAGCCAGCTCGGCCCGTCGCTCGTGGGTGTGGGCGCCGCTGCCGTGGACTTCCAGGTCGGCACCGGGCGCATGCCCATGGCCCAGCCCGGCCAGCAGGTGCCGCGCAAGGATCTGGCCTACGACGCCGAGGAGATCGCGGCGCTCGCGGCGTACGTCGCCAGCCTCGGCCCCGGCCCGGCCATCCCGGAGTCCTCCGACTACAGCGTCGAAGGCCTCTCCGAGGAGGAGCGCCAGGCGGCGATCGTCCGCGGCGGCCAGATCTTCCTCACCAACTGCACCGCCTGCCACAACTTCCAGGGCTCGGGTGGCGCCATGCCGCGCGGCGGCTACGCCCCGGCGCTCCAGGGCGTCGAGGGCAAGTACGTCTACGAGGCGCTGCTGACCGGCCCGCAGACCATGCCGACCTTCTCCAACGGCAACCTCTCGCCGGAGGAGAAGCGCGACGTCATCGCCTACCTCCAGTCCATCGAGGAAGCTCCTTCCTACGGCGGCTTCGGGCTGGGCGGTCTCGGCCCTGTCCCCGAGGGCCTCGCCGCCTGGCTCCTCGGCATCGGCGGCCTCGTCGGCTTCGCCATCTGGATCGCCGCCCACACGACGCGCTCGAACAAGACCAAGGTGGAAGCGTGAGCGACAACCACGACAACCTGCCGGCCACCCACACGGCCGGGGACACCCCCATCGCCGACCCGGGCCTGCCCGCTCACCACTGGCGGCCGACCGACGTCGACGAAAAGGCCGAGAAGCGGGCAGAGCGGCAGATCGCCACGATCTTCGGGCTGTCCAGTGTCTTCGCGATCCTCTTCGTCGTCGCCTACGTCACCCTCGAGATCGGTGACAACCACGACACCGTCGCCGGTCTGGGCGCGTCCAACGTGGCACTCGGCGCGTCCCTCGGCGGCGCCCTGCTGTGCATCGGGATCGGCATGATCCAGTGGGCCCGCAAGCTGATGGCGGACCAGGAGATGGTCGAGATGCGCCACCCTGCCGCCTCCTCCGAGGAGGACCGGGCCGAGACGCTGGCGGCGCTGAACGCCGGCCTCGAGGAGTCCGGCATCGGCCGCCGGCCGCTGGTCCGCAACTCGCTGCTGGCGTCGATGGGCATCCTGCTCGCCCCGGCCGTCGTACTCCTCCGCGACCTCGGTCCGCTCCCCGGCGACGCGCTGTACCACACCATCTGGACCAAGGGCATGCGCGTCGTTCGCGATGTCGTGGGCACCCCGATCAAGGTCACCGATCTCGAGATCGGCAACCTCGTCAACGCCGAGCCCGCCGCGATCTTCGAGGTCGACGAGAACGGCGAGCACCTGATCGAGGGCGTGGAGCTCCAGATCGCGAAGTCCAAGGCCGCCGTGGTGCTGGTGCGGATGGAGCCCAGCGACATCAAGCCCGGCGACGGCCGCAGCAACTGGGCGGTCGACGGCATCGTCTGCTACTCCAAGATCTGCACCCACGTGGGCTGTCCGATCTCGCTCTACGAGCGGACCACCCACCACCTGTTGTGTCCGTGCCACCAGTCGACCTTCGACCTGACCGACTCCGGTCGCGTGGTCTTCGGTCCGGCCGCCCGAGCACTCCCCCAGCTGCCGCTGGCAGTTGATGGCGAGGGGTACCTTATTGCTCAGGACGACTTCAACGAACCCGTCGGACCGAGCTTCTGGGAGCGTGACTCGTAATGAGCGTCGACACGAGCAAGGTCGCGAGCAGCAACGGCGGCACACCCGCCACGCCCAAGAAGCCGGGCCGGGCAGGCGCGGTGGCCACCTGGGCCGACGACCGCCTCGGCCTGGCCACGGCCATGAAGAAGAACCTGCGCAAGGTCTTCCCCGACCACTGGTCCTTCATGCTGGGCGAGATTGCCCTGTGGAGCTTCGTCGTCCTGCTGCTCACGGGCGTGTTCCTGACCCTCTGGTTCACGCCGAGCATGGGCGAGGTCCAGTACATGGGCTCCTACGACCAGCTCCGCGGCATCCACATGTCCGAGGCGATGGCGACGACGCTCAACATCTCCTTCGACGTGCGCGGCGGCCTGCTGATGCGCCAGATGCACCACTGGGCGGCGATGATCTTCATCGCCTCGATGATGGTCCACCTGCTGCGCGTCTACTTCACGGGCGCCTTCCGCAAGCCGCGCGAGCTCAACTGGGTGATCGGCTGCCTGCTGCTGCTCCTGGGCACGCTCGAGGGGTTCACCGGCTACTCGCTGCCTGACGACCTGCTCTCCGGCACCGGTGTCCGCGCCGCTGACGGCTTCATGAAGTCGATGCCCGTGGTCGGCACCTACATGTCGTTCTTCCTCTTCGGCGGCGAGTTCCCGGGTGAGTCGATCATCCCCCGTCTCTACATCGTCCACGTCCTGCTGATCCCCGGGATCCTGCTGGCCCTGATCGCCGCCCACATGCTGCTGCTCGTCTACCACAAGCACACGCAGTGGCCTGGTCCCGGACGCACCGAGCAGAACGTCGTGGGCTTCCCGATGCTCCCCGTCTACGCGGCGAAGGCCGGTGGCTTCTTCTTCATCGTGTTCGGCGTGATCGCCATGATGGGTGCTCTGCTCACCATCAACCCGGTGTGGAAGTACGGCCCCTACGACCCGTCCAAGGTGACCGCAGGTTCCCAACCCGACTGGTACATGGGCTGGCCGGACGGCGCCCTGCGGATCATGCCCGGCTGGGAGACCCACCTGTTCTCAGGGGCTGGCGGACTGCCTGGCGTCACCCTCAGCTGGAACGTCTTCCTGCCGATCATCGTGCTCCCCGGCCTGATGTTCACGATCCTGCTGATGCTGCCGTTCGTGGAGTCCTGGATCACCGGGGACAAGCGGGACCACCACCTGCTGCAGCGTCCGCGCAACGCCCCGACGCGTACGGCCGTCATGGTCGCGCTGATGACCTTCTACGGTCTGATGTGGGCCGCGGGTGGCAACGACATCATCGCCATCGTGTTCGATCTGAGCATCAACCAGATCACGTACTTCATGCGGGCCGCGGTGTTCATCGGACCGGTGATCGCGTTCTGGATCACGCGGCGGTGGTGCATCTCGCTGCAGAGGCACGACAACGACAAGCTGCTCCACGGCTATGAGACCGGCATCATCATGCGGTCCGCCGAGGGCGGTTACACCGAGCGTCACCTGCCGATCGCCGAGAGCCGGGCCTACACGCTCACCGCACGTGACCGGGACCCGGAGACCACCAACGGCGTGGCCACGGCCGACGACAACGGTGTCGTCGCGCCGGGCAGCCGCATCGAGAAGGTCCGAGCCGCGCTGCACCGGGGCTGGTACTCCCACAACGTGCAGAAGCCGACGCGGGCGGAGCTCGAGGAGGGCCACCACCACGCCGAGCACGAGACCGAGCTGCAGGCGGGTCTCGACCACTCGGCGGACGGCCACCAGTTCGACGGACACCACCTCGTCGAGGACGAGTCCCTCCGCGGCAAGCACTGACAAGCTCGCCGAGTCGGCGTGAGTTGCGGGGTCATAGTCGGCGAGTCGGCGTGAGTTGCGGGCTGGTTATCCACAGTCCGCAACTCTCAGGGGTGGAGTGCCTCCGCGTGCGGGCATGACCCCGTGCATGAGCCACAAGATCGACCTCGACCTCTCAGACTTTCCGTTGCCTCGTGACGAGCCGTTCACCGCGGCACAGGCGCGAGCCGCTGGAGTGTCCACTCATCGGTTGCGACGTCTCTGCCAGGACGGCCTGATCAGGAGCCCTCTGCGCAACGCCTACGTGGACTCCTCGCTGTCCGACACCCTGGACCTGCGGACACGGATCCTCGCCCTGGTCGTGCCTGAAGGCTGCTTCGTCTGCGATCGCACGGCGGGCTGGCTGCACGGCGCCAACATGATCCTGGCCCCGGGCGACCATCTCGTCGTCCCACCGGTCTCGATGTTTCGCCACGCAGACGCGGGCCGCCTCCGCAACGCGCTGGCATCCAGCGGCGAGCGCACCCTGTCGTCGGGCGACCTCGTCAACATCGGTGGCATCTGGGTCACCACTCCCCTGCGGACGGCGCTCGATCTCGGGCGGCTGCTCAAGCGTGACCAGGCACTCGCGGCACTCGACTCGTTGCTGAGGCTGGGCGTCTACTCGCTCGAGGAACTGCGCGCCGAGGTCTACCGCTTCGTCGGGCAACGCGGCGTCCGCCAGCTTCGGGCACTCGTGCCGCTCGCCGACGCCGGCGCCCAGTCCCCGCCCGAGGCCGCGCTACGGCTGCGATGGTACGACGCCGGCCTCCCTCGGCCGCGGCTCCAGATCCCGGTCATCGTGGACGGCCGGGTGGTGTACTACCTCGACATGGGGCTGGAGGAGCTGTTGTTCGGCGCCGAGTACGACGGCGAGGAGTGGCACTCCGAGGATCAGGACACGGCGTACGACGACGCCCGCCGGCGCTGGCTCGGCCAGCAGCGCAACTGGCAGATCGAGGTCTTTGGCCGCGTCAACGTCTACGGCAGGAACCAGGACGCGACCGAGCGCCTGGCGGCCGCGTTCCGGCGGGCGAAGCAGACCCTCGGCTGCCGGACGATCATCACCGGGATGACCGCAATCCCTCCGCCACGCCGACCCTGACCCCACAACTCACGCCGACTGGGCGGCGTACACCCCGCAACTGGCGCCGACTGGGCGGCGGTCAGGAGAGGGCGGAGCCTGCTGACCAGTCCGCGTACGACGCGTTCCAGTCGCCGTAACCGTTGTCGAGGGTCATCGGGCGGTCGGTGCCGGTGTACTCGACGACATCACCGCGCTGGGTCATGTTGTAGAGCCAGCCCGCATCGGCGGTGCTCATGCCGGTGCAGCCGTGGCTGACGTTGGCGTTGCCCTGGGACCCCACCGACCACGGCGCAGCGTGGATGAACTCACCGGAGTAGGTGACCCGCATGGCGTACTCGACGTCGTCGATGTCGTAGGCCTCGGGGTCGTCACGATCGATCCCGACGGTCTCGGAGTTCATCCGCTTCTCGCGGAACTTCTCGATGATCACCTTGACGCCCGAGCGGGTGGTGAACCCGGGCTTGCCGGTGGTGATCGGGAGGGTCCGGAGCAGCTGGCCGTTCTGGAAGACCTGCATCTGGTGGGTCTGGGCGTTGACCTTGTAGACGTGGGCATCGCCGACGGTGAAGTCGACGCGCCGGCTCTCCTGGCCGTAGATGCCGTCGCCCGCGGACACGCTGTTGATGTCGAGGTCGACACTCACGTCGGTGCCGGCCTTCCAGTAGCTCTTCGGCCGCCAGTGGACCTCGGTGTCGCTGAGCCAGTGCCAGGAGCCCTGCTGACGGGGCGCCGAGGACACCGACATGTGCTTCTCGATGGACGCCTTGTCGGTCACGGGGACGTCGAAGGTCACGATCACGGGCATCCCGACCCCGACCGTCTCGCCCTGCAGCGGAGCCATGGAGGCGTAGGTCTGCTGGTCGAGCGTGAGTGCCTCCGTGCGGAAGGTGGCGTCGCGGACGACCCGTTTGCCATCCTCCCGCTCGGCCACCGCGTGCACGCGGTAGGAAAGACCGGGCTCAAGCCGGGCGGCGGCCGTCCAGGACGAGCCGTCACCCTTGAGACGGCCGGCGAGCTCTCCCAGCTCGGAGGAGACGGTCACTGCCGTCAGCGACCCGCCGGTCGCACCGAGCCGCACTCCCCGGTCGACGGGTACGGCGTCCTGGCCGCGCACGTTGGACGTCAGTCGGAACGGCTCGGACGCCTCGCTCTTGCCGTCGGACGAGGAACCGGAGGATGACTGCTCATTGCCGGTGACGGCGTCCGTGGCGTCGCAGGACGTGAGCACGGCAGAGGCGAGTCCGAGCGCGAGCGCTGCCGCGACGGCGCGGCGCAGCCGCAACCTCGACGCAGGCGTGCGATGTGGGCGTACGGACATGCAGGAACTCCCCGTGAAAGACGTCTGACGTGGTGCCCTGCCAGCGTAACCGGTGGTCCCGACAACACGAGAACCCCGCGGACGTCAGATGAGTCACGCGGGGTCCCGGGTCAGAGATCAGTGAGCGTGCTCGCCGCGGTAGTACTCGAAGACCCAGCCGCACAGCGCAACAGCACCGAGGACGAAGCCGATGATGACCAGCCACCAGGCACCGAAGGCAGTGCCGTAGACGATGACGCCCAGGGTCAGGGCACACCACATCGGCCACCAGGAGTACGGCGGGAAGAAGCCGAGCTCACCCGCGCCGTCGGCGATCTCGCCGTCCTTGCGGTCCTCCGGACGCGGGTCCATCTTCGCCGCGTGGAAGCCGAGGTAGAGCGTGACCATGCCGGCGAGGAGCGTCGTCATGGTGAGGGCGGACGTGCCGGTCCAGTCGTAGGTGATGAACCAGTAGGCCGGGCTGACGAGCACGAGGAACGCGGTCGTCATCCCGAAGATCCAGGCTTCGGCCTTCATCGGGGGTCCTCCTCCGGGTCGGTCGTGGCGCCGCGGTCTCTGAGCATCTCCTCGCGACCCTCCACGTCGGGGGCGTCGGCGGGCTTGCCCTCACGCTCGGCGTCGTTCTCCTCGAGCTCCATCGCCGCGATCTCCGGGTGGTGCAGGTCAAAGGCCGGCGACTCGGACCGGATCCGCGGGATGGTCACGAAGTTGTGGCGGGGCGGCGGACAGCTGGTCGCCCACTCGAGCGACCGGCCCCAACCCCAGGGGTCGTCGACCTCCACCAGCGGAGCCCGGCGTGAGATGTAGACGTTGTACAGGAAGGGCAGGGTCGAGGCACCGAGCAGGAAGGCGCCGACGGTCGACACCTGGTTGAGCGTGGTGAAGCCGTCGTCGGGCAGGTAGTCGGCGTAGCGACGCGGCATGCCCTCGACACCGACCCAGTGCTGGACCAGGAACGTGGTGTGGAAACCGATGAACAGCATCCAGAAGTGGAGCTTGCCGAGTCGCTCGTCGAGCATCCTGCCGGTCATCTTGGGCCACCAGAAGTAGAAGCCCGCGAACATGGCGAAGACGACGGTGCCGAACACCACGTAGTGGAAGTGGGCCACGACGAAGTAGGAGTCGGACACGTGGAAGTCGAGCGGCGGGCTGGCCAGGATGATGCCGGTCAGGCCACCGAACAGGAAGGTCGTGAGGAAGCCGATCGACCACAGCATGGGGGTGTCGAAGGACAGAGATCCCCCCCACATCGTCCCGATCCAGTTGAAGAACTTCACTCCGGTCGGGACCGCGATCAGGAAGGTCATGCCGGAGAAGAACGGCAGGTCGACCGCTCCCGTGACGAACATGTGGTGGGCCCACACGGCGATCGAGAGGATTGCGATGCCGAGCGTCGCACCGACCAGGCCGACGTATCCGAAGATCGGCTTGCGGCTGAAGACCGGCAGGATCTCGGTCACGATGCCGAAGAACGGCAGGGCGATGATGTAGACCTCCGGATGACCGAAGAACCAGAACAGGTGCTGCCACAGGATCGCGCCGCCGTGAGCCGCGTCGAAGACGTGGGCGCCGAGGAGCCGGTCTGCCTCGAGGGAGAGCAGGGCGCCGGCCAGGATCGGGAACGCGATCAGCACCAGCAGGCTCGTGACCAGGGTGTTCCAGACGAAGAGCGGCATCCGGAACATGGTCATGCCGGGCGCGCGCATGCAGATGATCGTGGTGATGAAGTTGACCGCACCGAGGATCGTGCCGAGGCCGGCCATCCACAGACCCATGATCCACAGGTCACCACCGACACCTGGCGACCGGACCGCGTCACTGAGCGGCGTGTAGGCGAACCAGCCGAAGTCGGCGGCGCCGGACGGAGTCAGGAAGCCCGAGGCGGCGATGAGGCCACCGATCAGGAACAGCCAGTAGCTGAACATGTTGAGCCGCGGGAACGCCACATCGGGCGAACCGATCTGCAGCGGCATGATCACGTTGCCGAAGCCGAAGAACAGCGGCGTCGCGAACAGCAGCAGCATGATCGTGCCGTGCATGGTGAACAGCTGGTTGTAGGTCTCGTCGTTGACGACCTGCATGCCGGGGTAGGCCAGCTCGGACCGGATCAGCATGGCCATGACACCGGCGATCAGGAACCAGGCGAACGAGGTGCCGAGGTAGAGCTTGCCGATCAGCTTGTGGTCGGTCGTGGTGAGGATCTTGACGACCTGCTGGCCGAGCGGCTTGCGCCCTGGCGAGGTGGTCGTCGGCTGCGCTGCGGTCGCGGTCATTCCGCATCCTCCTCGGACTCGGCGGACTCGTCATCGAGCCCGGCCTGCGTGTAGGCCTGGCCACCGCCGAGCACCGGCTCCTCCGAGACGAAGCCGGCCGCCTCGAGGTCGAGGAGGTACTGCTCGTAGTCGGCGGCGCTGACGACCTCGACGTTGAAGAGCATCCGCGAGTGATAGGCACCGCAGAGCTCGTAGCACTTGCCCTTGAACGTGCCGATCGTGTCGGGGGTGACCTCGAAGTGGTTGTAGCGACCCGGGACGACGTCCATCTTCATCAGGAAGCCGGGGATGCCGAAGGAGTGGATCACGTCGGGCGAGAAGAGGTTGAACTGAACCGTCTCGTCGACCGGGAGCACCAGGGTCGGGATGATGCTGCCGGTGCCGGAGGTGTAGACGTTGGTGCCCTCGCCGCCCGTGGCCTCTTCGTCGGTGTAGTTGAACGTCCACGACCACTGCTGGCCCACGACATTGACGACGTGGTCCTCGTCGGTGTCCATCAGGACGGCGTTCTGGGCGTTGACCGTGTGGTAGAAGAACACGACCACCATGACGATCGGTGCGATCGTGTAGAAGATCTCCAGCGGCAGGTTGTAGCGCGTCTGGATCGGGATCTCGTCGTCGCTCCGGCGCCGGTAGCGAGCCACCACCCAGAACATCAGGCCCCAGACGATGACGCCGGTCACCATCGCGGCGATCCACGCGTAGCGCCACAGGTAGAAGATGTGGTCGGCCTGTTCGGTGGCCGGGTCGGGCATCGCCAGGTTCTTCCACTCGTGCTGGGACTCGGCCGAGCAGCCGGTCAGCACGACGAGTGCTCCGAGGGCGGCGATCAGAGCCGCGCGGCGCAGCAACCTGGCGGGACGCTGGTGACTTTGGGGCTCCACGAGCGAGCCTCTCTCTTCGGCGAACTCCACAGTCGGAACACTATCCGAATCACACCCCCGATATACCTCTGGGGCACCCGCTAGGTTCGCGGTGTGACAAATGCCGCGGAGGGTTCGCGCCGGACGACGCCTGTCCAGCTCGACTCGGCCTCCTCCGAGCCGCTCCACCCCGCCGCGCGGGAGGCCCTGCTGGCCGCTCTCGACCAGGGGTACGCCGACCCTCGACGTCTGCACGGACCTGCCCGCTCGGCCAGGCTTCTGCTCGACAACGCCCGGGCTGTGGTGGCGGAGTGCCTGGGTCTGCGCCCGGACGAGATCACCTTCACGTCGTCCGGCACCGACGCGGTCCACCGCGGGTTGCTCGGGCTGCTCGCCGGGCGTGCTGGGCGCGGCACCGGACTCGTCCACTCCGCCGTCGAGCACTCCGCCGTCCTGCATGCGGCCGCCTGGGCCAGCGGTCAGGAATCGCTGCCGGTCGGGGTCGACCGGAGCGGGCGGGTCTCCGCAGCCTCGTTCGTCTCCCAGGCGCGCGGAGCCGCGGTCGCTGCCCTCCAGTCGGCCAACCACGAGGTGGGCACCCTCCAGCCCGTCACCGACGTGGCAGCCGCCCTCGACGGCGTACCCCTGTTCGTCGATGCCTGCGCCTCGGCCGGACGGCTGCCGCTGCCGGAGGGCTGGTCAGCGCTCGCGGCGTCCGCCCACAAGTGGGGAGGACCCGCCGGCGTGGGCGTGCTGGCGGTGCGCAAGGGCGTCCGCTGGCGCAACCCCTTCCCGGCCGACGATCGCGTCGACGAGCGGGCCTCCGGCTTCGAGAACGTCCCGGCCGCACTGGCTGCGGCAGCCGCTCTCCGCGCGATGGTGGGCGAGCGCGATGACCTCAATGCCCGGCACGCGGCGCTCATCGACCGCATCCGCGCGTCCGTCGCCGAGATTCCCGACGTGGAGATCGCGGGCGACCCCGTCGACCGGCTCCCCCACCTGGTGACGTTCTCCTGCCTGTACGTCGACGGTGAGGCGCTGGTGACCGAGCTCGACCGGCGGGGGTTCGGCGTGGCCAGCGGATCGGCCTGCACGGCGTCGACCCTCGAGCCCAGTCACGTGCTGGCCGCGATGGGCGTCCTGACCCACGGCAACGTCCGGGTCTCGCTCACCCGCACCACCACCGTCGAGGACGTCGACGCGTTCCTCGCGGTGCTTCCCGACGTGGTGGAGCAGATCCGCTCCACGGTGCGCTGATGGAGGCCGACCTCGAGCTGGACTGCCGAGGGATGCTCTGCCCAGCACCGGTCATCGAGCTCAACCGCCACCTGGCCGACGTGGCGGTCGGTCAGGTGCTGGCGGTCGTCGCCACCGATGCCGCGGCGCGCGTCGACATCCCGGCCTGGTGCCGGATGCGCGAGCACGAGTTCGTGGGCGAGGACGCCGCCGTCGACGGGTCGCCTCGCTACCTGGTTCGCCGACTGAGCTAGGGGCGGAACGTCGTCAGGTGCGGCTCGAGGTCGGCCACCGCCTCGGCGCCGTACGTCGCGCCGCACCGCTCGAGGAACGCGGCGCGGGAGAGGGTGTACTCCTGCGTGCCGACCTGCTCGACGACGTACACCGCCACCAGGCAGCCGAGCTGGGCCGCGCGCTCCAGCCCCAGCCCCCAGGAGCGGGCGGCCAGGAAGCCGGCCCGGAACGCGTCGCCGACACCGGTCGGTTCGACCTTCGCGATCTCGGGGACGGCCCCGACCGTGATCGATGCCTCGCCCTTGCGGTCGATCCGGACGCCGTCGGCGCCGAGGGTGACCACCCAGGTGCCGACCCGCGAGAGCACCTCATCGGCCGACCAGCCGGTCTTCTGGGTGATCAGGGCGGCTTCGTACTCGTTGGAGAACAGGATGTCCGCGCCGTCGATCAGGGGCCGGATCAGGTCGCCGTCACCGAAGGCGAGCTGCTGCGACGGGTCGGCGACGAACCGGTAGCCGCGCTGGCGGCACTCGTCGGTGTGCCGCAGCATCGCCTCCGGGTCGTTGGGGCCGATCAGGACGTACTCGGGCTCACCGGCGCGGTCCGCGATCGGCTTGAGCTCGATCTCGCGGGCCTCACTCATGGCACCGGCGTAGAACGAGGCGATCTGGGCCATCGAGGAGTCGTTGGTGCATACGAACCGCGCCGTGTGCCGGGTCTCGGAGACGTGCACGGACGAGCAGTCCACCCGGTGCCGCTCGAGCCAGGCGCGGTAGTCGACGAAGTCCTCGCCGACGGCCCCCACCAGCACCGGCTCGAGCCCGAGGTTGCCCAGCCCGAAGCAGATGTTGGCCGCGCAGCCGCCCCGACGGACCTCGAGGTCCTCCACCAGGAAGGACACCGACAGCTTGTCCAGCTGGTCGACCACCAGCGAGTCGGAGAAGCGTCCCGGGAAGGACATCAGGTGGTCGGTGGCGATGGAGCCCGTGATCAGGAGCGACATGGCGCGAGACACTACCCGCGCGTAGAGATAGGTGTACCCATCGGTAGCCAATAGCGTCGAGACATGGACACCAGCAGCAGACTCGCGTACGACGACTTCGCCAGCCCGCAGCAGATGCACGCCGACGCCGCGGCGACCGGTCACCACCTCCACCTCCCCCGTCTCGAGCGAGCCGCTCGCGCAGCGGTCGAGCCGGCGCCGTCGATCCACTTCGAGGACTACCCGCGTGAGGTCGGCAAGCGCGACATCCGGATCAGTGACGCGGCCGCCCGGCTCGCGAACGCGCTCCACCTCCACCTGGATTGATCGCAGCCGCGTCAGCGGATGCGATCGATGGTGGTTGAGCAGCGACCGCGACTGAGGAACGAAGTCGCGACGGAGCGTGTCGAAACCCGGTGAGCCGACAGGCAACCTGAGGTAGCAAAGCCCCCGACGGTGCACCGTCGGGGGCTTCGCTCAGTGCTGCTCAGATCAGTGAAACGAGTCTCCGCAGGCGCACGAACCGGTCGCGTTGGGGTTGTCGATCGTGAAGCCCTGCTTCTCGATGGAGTCGACGAAGTCGATCATCGCGCCGTTGAGGTAGGGGACGCTCATCCGGTCGACGACGACGGTCACGCTGTCGAAGTCGGTGGTGACGTCACCGTCGAGGGTGCGCTCGTCGAAGAAGAGCTGGTAGCGAAGGCCCGAGCAACCACCCGGCTGCACGGAGATCCGCAGCTGGAGGTCGTCGCGACCCTCCTGCGCAAGAAGGCTCTGGACCTTGCTGGCGGCGACCGCGCTCAGGTTGATCTGGTCGGTGCGGCGCTCTTCGGTGGTCTCGACCTGCTGCTCGGTCATGTGGCTTGCTCCCAGGGTCGGTGCGTGTCGGTACTTCGTTCAATGGTCGCACATCGGGGGTTATTCCCTCGCACCTCGGACCCTCGCGGACCCGACTCAGCGCGACCAGGTGCGCGCCACGCGGGCGGCCACGTCGGCCACCGCACCGGCCGGGTCGCCGAACGCGCGCTCCTCGCCGACCAGATCGACCAGCGCGTAGGCAGACTCCACGCCCAGGACACGCATCTCCCGTGATCCCACGAGCACCTGGCCGGCGATGGCCACGCACGGCCGGAGCGCCTCCGTGGCGACTGCTGCGACGCCGTACGGGACCTTGCCGGAACGGCTCGAGAAGTCGAAGGCGCCCTCGCCGGTGACCACCAGGTCCACCTGGCGGGCCCGGTCCGCGAGTCGGACCGCCTCCGACACCAGGCCGATGCCCGGCTCGCGGGTCGCGCCCAGCAGGAGCAGGGCGTACCCGAGACCGCCCGCCGCCCCGGCACCGGGCTCGAGCCGGGTCCGGGCGTCGACGACCTCCGCGAACTCCTCGAGGAGTCCGTCGACGGCCGGCAACCGGTCCTCGTGGATGCCCTTCTGGGGTCCGTACGTCTTGGCCGCGCCGAAGAGTCCGGTCAGGGGGTTGTCCACGTCGGACGCGGCCACCAGACGCACCTCGCCGACCCGGGAGCGGGCAGCGGTCAGGTCGACCTCGCCGATGCCTGCGAGACCGGCCACGCCGGCGTCGAGCGGACGGTCGGCCCGGGCACCCAGAGCGGCGAGCAGCCCGGCTCCCCCGTCGGTCGTGCCGCTCCCGCCGAGCCCCACCACGACGGTGCCGGCACCCGCGTCGAGAGCGTGCCCGAGCAGCTCACCGACACCGAAGCTGGTGGCCTCCTCGGCGCGCTCGCCCCCGGTCAGGTGCAGTCCGCAGCCCTGGGCGCTCTCGACGTACGCCGTCTCGCCCACCAGCAAGATGGTGGCCGGCACCGGCTCACCCAGGGGGCCGCGGACGGTGACCATCCTCAGGTCACCCCCGAGCGCCGCGTGCAGCACGTCGACGAAGCCGGGGCCACCGTCGGACATCGGCGCGAGGTCGACCTCGTCGGCCGGCGCCTGCCGTCGCCAGCCCTCGGCCATCGCCTCGGCGGCCTCCACGGCCGTGAGGGTCCCGGCGAACTTGTCGGGGGCGATCAGGACGCGCATGGGTCCATCTCACCACCGCATAGGGTCGGGCCGTGACCGAGGCGACCATCCGGCCGATGACCGAGGCAGATCTCCCGGCAGCCGAGCGGCTGAGCTCCGAGGGATTCCTGGAGCTGGACAGCCGGATGTTCCGGCGGTCCTGGCCGGACCCGGAGCCCCGGTCGCCCGAACGCGGACTGGCCTGGATCACCCGCACCCGGCACTTCCTCGAGACCGACCCCGGCGGCTGCTGGGTGGCCGAGGACGCCGACGGGACGGTGGGCTTCGCGACGTCGTACACCCGCGAGCTGATGTGGGTCCTGGCGGGCTTCGCCGTCCGTCCGCGGGCCCAGGGACAGGGCATCGGCAAGGCGTTGCTGGCGGTCGCGCTCCACCATGGTCGGGGCTGTCTGCGCGGGATGCTCTCGTCGTCGTCGGATCCCAGGGCCGCTCGACGCTACCGGCAGGCCGGCTTCTCGCTGCATCCGCAGATGTTCCTGGCCGGGACGGTGGACCGGTCGGTGATCCCGGTCATCGAGCGGGTCCGGGAGGGGTCGGCCGGCGACATCGACCTGATGGACAGCATCGACCGGCGTACGCGCGGGGCGGCGCACGGCTCGGACCACGAGGTGATGCTGCGGCTCTGGCGCCTGGTCGTCTCGGACACGTCGACCGGCTCGGGCTACGCGTACGTCGAACCGTCCGGACGCGTCGCCCTTCTCGCGGCCACCAACCGTCGCACCGCGACCCGGCTGCTCTGGGAAGCGCTGGCGTCGACCGAAGGCGAAGCCCAGGTGCCACACGTCACCTCGGCCAACGAGTGGGCGGTGGACGTCGGCATGTCCGCCCGGCTCGACCTCCACCAGGAGGGTTACCTGGCGCTGCGGAACATGAAGCCGCCGGCGCCGTACCTCCACAACGGCGTCTTCCTCTAGCCGCGCCCGGGAGTGCTCTCGCCCCGGACCTAGACTGGAGCCATGACGACCGTCGACCTGCCCCTCCTCCCCCTCGGCCTCGGCAGAGACGCCTCCTCGGAGCGAGGCGTGGAGTGCCCCGGCGACCTGCCGTCGGCTTCCGACCCCGACCTGGTCGCTCGCGCCAGGGCCGCCAAGGCCGCGCTCGGCGAGCGGGTGTTCGTCCTCGGGCACCACTACCAGCGCGACGAGGTCATCCAGTTCGCCGACGTCACCGGCGACTCCTTCAAGCTCGCCCGCGACGCCGCGGCCCGCCCCGAGGCCGAGTTCATCGTCTTCTGCGGCGTGCACTTCATGGCCGAGTCGGCCGACATCCTGACCGCGCCCGGAGCAGAAGGTGATCCTGCCGGACCTCGCGGCCGGCTGCTCGATGGCCGACATGGCCCGGCTCGCGCAGGTCGAGGACGCCTGGGACGCCCTCAGCGAGGCCGGCGTCGTCGACAGCGTGGTGCCGGTGACCTACATGAACTCCTCGGCCGACATCAAGGCCTTCTGTGGCCGCAACGGCGGCATCGTCTGCACGTCGTCCAACGCCGAGGTCGCGCTGGAGTGGGCCTTCGACCAGAAGCCGGACGCCAAGGTCTTCTTCTTCCCCGACCAGCACCTCGGCCGCAACACCGCGGTGCTCAAGATGGGCCTCTCCCTCGACGACTGCGTCGTGTGGAACCCCCACCTCCCTGGCGGCGGGCTCACGGTGGAGCAGCTGCGCGACGCCCGGATGATCCTGTGGAAGGGTCACTGCTCGGTGCACGGCCGCTTCTCCGCCGGAGGTCGTGGACGCGCTGCGCGCCAAGGTCCCGGGGATCCAGATCCTGGTGCACCCCGAGTGCCAGCACGAGGTGGTCCTCAAGGCCGACCTGGTCGGCTCGACGGAGTTCATCATCAAGACGATCGAGGCCGCACCTGCCGGCTCGGCCTGGGCGATCGGCACCGAGCTGAACCTCGTGAAGCGTCTCGCCGATGCGCATCCGGACAAGCAGATCAGCTTCCTCGACCGGACCGTCTGCTACTGCTCGACGATGAACCGGATCGACCTGCCCCACTTCGTGTGGGCGATGGAGTCACTCGTCGCCGGCACCGTGGTCAACCAGATCGATGTCGACCCCGAGACCGAGCGGCACGCCAAGGTGGCCCT
Organism: uncultured Actinomycetota bacterium; assembly: GCA_963834235.1. Taxonomy (GTDB): domain Bacteria; phylum Actinomycetota; class Actinomycetes; order Propionibacteriales; family Nocardioidaceae; genus Nocardioides. Next base: position 688,776 of record CAWIAS010000003.1, on the reverse strand, counting down.
GCAGCGGATGCTCGACCTGCCGGGCAAGTCACACCGGGACTGAGCCGGTCGCGCCCTCGGGCTGGGGCTCGGACGGCAGCAGGAACCAGACCACCGTCCCGCCGTTCGCCGGGGTGGTGATCCCGATCCGGCCGCCGTGGGCCTCCACGATGCGCTTGCAGGTCGCCAGGCCGATGCCCGTACCGGGGACTGTCTTGTCGATCCGCGCGAACGGCTCGAACACCTGGTCCTGCTTGTCCTCCGGGATGCCGCGGCCGTTGTCGGTCACCTCGACCCGCCAATGACCCTCGAGGTGCTCGGCCGTCACGCACACCCGCGGGTCGATGCCGTCGCGGGTGAACTTGAGGGCGTTGGCGACCAGGTTCTGGACCACGGCGCGCAGCTGCACCGGATCGCCCGGCACGGTGGGCAGGTCGCCCGCCTCGATGGTCGCGGACCCCAGCACCCCGGCCAGGTCCTCGAGCACCTCTCCGACCAGCGCATCGAGGTCGACCTGGACCACCTCGGGCGGCGTGCCGCCGCGGGCGAAGGCCAGCAGGTCGTTGATCATCCGCTGCATCCGGTCCGCCCCCCGGTTGGCCCGCTCCAGGAGCGAGCCCAGCATCTCGGCGTCCGCGAGCTCCTCGGCCTCGTCCAGGGCCATCTCCAGGGACATGGTGACCGCGGTGAGCGGGTTCTTCAGGTCGTGGCTGACCTGGCCGGCGAAGGCGGCGAGCCGCTCGTTCGAGGCGCCCAACCGTTCGTTGGCAGCCACCAGCCGGCGCGTCGTCAGCTCCAGCTCGAGCACGTCAACCACCCGTGCGGCGAGACCTGCGAGTGCGCGCTCCTGCTCCGGGCTGAGTGTGCGGGGCTCCACGTCGAAGACGCAGAGCGTTCCGATCACGGTTCCGTCAGGGATGTGCAACTGGTAGGAGGCGTAGAACCGGACGTCGCCGATCTCCCCGGTGACGAAAGGGTTGTTCCGGAACCGGGCGTCCTGGCGGGCGTCCGGACGACCACCGGGCCGTCGAGGGTGATCGTGGTGGCGCACATCGAGTCCTCGCGTCGGCAGATCGCGGCCTCGAACCCGAAGGCGGCGACCTGGTGCTGCTCGGTCGCCGTGATCAGGTTGATCGTCGCCATCGGGACGTCACAGACCATCGCGGCCAGCTCGACCAGCGCCACCAGGTCCAGGCGCTGCGGGACGGCGCAGCACGTCGTACACCCCGATGGCCGCATCGCGGCGATCATCTTGCACAGTCGTCACAATTCCGGAGCATCCCACACGGCCCCAGGGGCTGAGCGCGTGCACGCCGGATGTCGCGCTGCACAGCTCGGGCACCGCCGCACGGTCAGCCCGGGATCAGGCCGTCGCCACCGATCAGCTGGCGCACCTCGTCGATCGTGGCGTCGCCGGGCGGCAGGATCAGGTCGGACTCGTCCAGGCTGTCCGGGTCGTGGGGGACGCCGACGGTGCGGACGCCGTCGAGCAGGGCAGCGAGTGCCGTGCCGAACGCCTCGGTGTCACCGGACTCGACCGCCGTCTCGACGGTGGAGTCGAGCTGGTTGAGGCGATCCAGGGCGTCGTCGGAGACGTCGTACTGGCCTTCGCCGAGGATGCGGATGATCATGACGGCTGCTGCCCGCCCTCGGCGGTCTTCTCCGGCTCCGCCTCGAGGATGGCGCCTTCGTCAGCGGCCTCGATCGCCTGCGGCTGGCTGCCGGCCTTGAGCCGAGCCAGCTCGGACTCGACATCGACGGCCGAGCCGAGGGCGTCGAGCTCGCGGGAGATGTCGTCACTGCCACCCGGCTGGCTCACGTCGTCGAGCGCACCGGACGCGAGGAGCTCGTCGATGGCGCCGGCACGGGCCTGCATCTGTGCGGTCTTGTCCTCGGCGCGCTGGATGGCGAGACCCACGTCGCCCATCTCCTCGCCGATGCCGGACATCGCCTCACCGATCTTGGTCTGCGCCTCGGCAGCGGTGTACGTCGCCTTGATCGTCTCCTTGCGGGTCCGGAACGCCTCGACCTTCGCCTGCAGCCGCTGCTGGGCGAGGGTGAGCTTCTCCTCCTCGCCCTGGAGCTGGGCGTGCTGGGTCTTGAGGTCGCCGATCTGGGTGGCCAGGCCGGACTTGCGCGTGAGCGCCTCGCGGGCCAGGTCCTCACGGCCCACGGAGATGGCCTTCTCGGCCTGCCCCTGGAGCTTGCTGGCCTGCTGCTCGAGCTGGTTGACCTGGAGCTCCACGCGCTTGCGGCTCGTGGCCACGTCGGCCACGCCGCGGCGTACCTTCCCCAGGAGGTCGAGCTGACGCTGGTAGCTGTAGTCGAGCGTCTCGCGAGGATCCTCGGCACGGTCCAGGGCCTTGTTGGCCTTGGACCGGAAGATCAGGCTGATGCGCTTCATGAGACTCATGGGGTTTCCGCCCCTCCTCGCAGGTAATCCGGTGTTGCGTTCACCCTAGGTCCAAACGCAAGGCCGTGCGAGCGGTCCGGCGGCGCGGTCCGGCCCGTCGCGGGAGACAGGTAGTCTGGACTCGACCCGCTCCCCCAGCCTGCCGAAGGTTCCGCGTTGTTCCGCCGCTCCCGCTCCGAGACCGACACCACCACCGCCCCGGCGGTCGACAAGGTGAACGGCAAGGGCCGTCCCACCCCGTCCCGCCGTGAGGCCGAGGCCGCTGCGAAGGCGCGCGCCAAGGTGCCGCGCACCCGCAAGGAGACGCTGCAGGCGCAGCGAGCCGCGCGCTCCGAGTCCAGCCAGAAGGTCCGCTCGGCGATGAAGGCCGGTGACGAGCGCTACTTCATGCCCCGCGACCAGGGTCCGGTCCGGCGGTTCTGCCGCGACTTCGTCGACAGCAGGTTCTCGTTCATCGAGCTGATGATCCCCCTGCTGATCGTCACCATGGTCCTCGGCTACTCCGGCAACTCCCGGCTCGCCGGCATCGGCAACACGATCCTGGTCGGCACGATGCTGCTGGTCGTGGTCGACATGCTGGTGATGCGGCGCCGGCTCCGCAAGGAGATCACCCGCCGCTTCCCTGAGCAGGACCAGAAGGGCATCACCTACTACGTCATCATGCGGTCCTTGCAGATGAAGTTCATGCGGTTGCCGAAGGCCCGGGTCAAGATCGGCCAGGAGCTTCCCGAGCACTACACCTGAGCGCCTCCGTGCTCATCGGTGTCGTCGCAGGGCTCGTCGGAGCGCTGCTGTTCGGCATCGGTGCCGTCATCCAGGCCCATGCCGTACGCCGCCAGGACAGCTCACCGGACCGGCTCGCTCGCTTCGTCTCCCGGTCGGTGCGCGATCCGTGGACGGTCCTCGTGGTCGGGATGTATCTCGTCGGCTTCGTGCTGCACGCAGTCGCGATCTGGATGTTGCCCCTCTACTTCGCCCAGGCGGCGGTCGCGATGTCCCTGCCGGTGACCGCCGTGGCGTCACTGGTCCTGCACGAGCGACTGACCTCGGTCCACTGGTCGGCGCTCGCCGCCGTCACGGCGGGTTTGGTGCTCCTGGCTCTCGGTTCGGGCAAACCCGGAGCCGTGGTGGTCACGCCGGTGTTCGCCGGGGTGCTCGCCGTCGGCTTCGTGGTCGTGGCCCTGGTCTCGACCCGAGCCGCCAGGCTCCCTGGGGCCTGGCTGGGCACGGTGGCCGGCCTGGGCTACGCCGGCTCCGCCATCGCTGTCCGCGGCGTGGAGGCCGACCTCCACGTCTTCGTCGTGGTGGCGGCGGTCACCGTCCCGGCGTACAGCCTGATCGCCTTCTGGCTCTACTCCCTGGGCATGGACCGGGCGGGGGTCTCCTCGGTCACCGCGCCGCTGATCGTGGCGCAGACGATCGTGCCCGCCCTGGTCGGGGTGGCACTGCTCGGTGACGGCGTACGCACCGGCTGGTGGCCGGGCGTGGTCGCCGGTCTCACGCTCGCGACGGCAGGAGCGATCCTGCTCAGTCGCGACCACCCATCAGGCTCGCCCGCTTCGGAGTCTGCGTCAGCGTCGGGTCCCGCAGGACGACCGGATCGAGCGCCTCGTCGATAGCCTTCAGCGTCGCAGGCTCGAGGGTGACGCCGGCGGCCTTGACGTTGTCGGTGACCTGCTCCGGGCGGCTCGCGCCGATGATCGCCGCCGAGACGTTGGAGTTCTGCAGCACCCACGCCACGGCCAGCTGGGCCATGGTCAGCCCGGCCTCCTCGGCGATCGGGGCGAGCTTCTGGACCCGGGTGAGCACGTCGTCCTGCATCCAGCGCGAGATCATGTCGGCGCCGCCCTTGTCGTCGGTCGCGCGCGACCCGGCGGGGGCGTCCTCGCCAGGGAGGTACTTGCCCGTGAGGACGCCCTGGGCGATGGGCGACCAGACGATCTGGCCGATGCCCAGCTCCTCGCAGGTCGGGACCACCTCGGCCTCGATGACGCGCCAGAGCATGGAGTACTGGGGCTGGCTCGAGACGAACGGGATCCGCAGCTCGCGGGCCAGGGCGTGGCCCTGGCGGATCTGGTCGGCGGTCCACTCCGAGACCCCGATGTAGTGGGCCTTGCCGGCGCGGACCACGTCGGCGAAGGCCTCCATCGTCTCCTCCAGCGGGGTCTCGTCGTCCCAGCGGTGAGCCTGGTAGAGGTCGACGTAGTCGGTGCCGAGCCGGGACAGCGAGCCGTCGATCGACTCCATGATGTGTTTGCGCGACAGGCCGTGGTCGTTGTGGCCTCCGGGCCCGGTCGGCCAGTAGACCTTGGTGAAGATCTCGAGACCCTCGCGTCGCTCCCCCTGCAGGGCCTTGCCGAGCACCGTCTCCGCGGCGGTGTTGGCGTAGACGTCGGCGGTGTCGAAGGTGGTGATCCCCTCGTCGAGGGCCTGCCGCACGCACGCGAGGGCGGCGTCCTCCTCGACCTGCGAGCCGTGGGTGAGCCAGTTGCCGTAGGCGATGGCCGAGATCTTCAGGCCGCTCGCTCCGAGGTTACGAATTTCCATGGTCCGAGCGTAGCGAGCGAGCAAGGGGCCCCGGCTCCTGGCTCAACGGGGTGGCTGTGACGCACCTGGTACGTCACAGCCACCACACAGGGTCACGCGTCGTAGTCGAGGACGACCTTCGCCGAGGTGGGGTGTGACTGACAGGTCAGCACATAGCCCTTGTCGATCTCCTCGGGCTCGAGGGCATAGTTGGCGTCCATCTGGACGGTGCCCTCGACCAGTCTCGCCCGGCAGGTGCCGCAGACCCCGCCCTTGCAGGCGAACGGCAGGTCGCCGCGGATCCGCAGTGCAGCCTCCAGGACCGAGACGTCGTCGGGGCGCAGGGACAGGTCACTGGCGCGACCATCGAGCCTGATCGTCACCGCGGCGGCGCCATCCGTGCCGTCGGCCAGGGCAGCGACCGGCGCCCGCGGGACGGGATCGGCGTGGAACAGCTCGGTGTGCACCCGGGTCGCACCGCGGTCGGTGAGGACGCCCGCGCAGCTCGTCGACCATCTGCTGCGGGCCGCACAGGAACCAGTCGTCGACACCCTCGGCCGACACGAGGGTGTCGAGGAGACGGGCGAAGCGCTCGCCGTCGAGACGTCCTGACAGCAGCTCGACGTCCTGCTCCTCGCGCGAGAGGACGTGCACGATCTGGAACCGCTGCGGGGAATCGGTCCTTGAGGTCGTGGACCTCGTCGAGGAACATGACCGAGCGGCTGGTCCGGTTGGCGTAGACCAGCGTCACGAACGACGCCGGCTCCCCCTCGAGGATGGCGGCGGCGATGGAGAGCACCGGCGTGATCCCCGAGCCGGCTGCGACGACGACATAGCGCTTCGCCGCGGACGGGTCGAGCTCGGTGGTGAAGCGACCGGCCGGGGTCATCACCTCGAGCTCGTCCCCGACCTTCAGCCGGTCGACGACCCCCTCGCTGAACGCGCCGCCGGGGAGTCGCTTCACGCCGATCCGGAGGACCCCGCTCGACGGTGGGGTGCACAGCGAGTAGCTGCGGCGTACGTCGTCGCCACCGCGGATGTTGAGGTGCTGACCGTGGACGAAGGCGTAGTCGTCGCGCAGATCCTCCGGGACGTCGAAGGTGATCGCGACGGAGTCCTCGGTCAGCTCGTCGATCCGGGAGACGCGCAGGGGGTGGAAGACAGCGTGCTGGGCGGCCATCAGATCGTCTTGAAGTGGTCGAACGGCTCGCGGCACGCGTTGCACACCCAGAGCGACTTGCACGAGGTCGAACCGAACCGGCTGGACTCGCGGGTGTCGGGGCTGCCGCACTGCGGGCAGCGCACCGAGAGGGTCAGGGTCACCGGATCACCGTCAGCACGCGGCGCCGGCGGCGCGATGCCGTACGCCGTCAGCTTGGCGCGTGCCGTCGTCGGTCAGCCAGTCGGTCGTCCAGGCGGGCGAGAGCACGAACTCGACGCACACCTGCTGGTAGCCGGCCTGGGTGAGCGCGACGACGAGGTCGGTCCGGATGGTCTCCATGGCCGGGCAGCCGGAGTAGGTCGGAGTGATCTGCACGTGGACGCGGCCCTGGTCGTCCTCGGTGACGTCGCGCAGGATGCCGAGGTCCTCGATGGTGACGACCGGCAGCTCCGGGTCGAGGACCTGAGCGGCAAAGCCCCAGGCGCGGGTGCGGGTCGATGCGGTCACCACGTGGCTCCGGGGTGGGAACGGGTGAGGTGCTGCATCTCGGCGAGCAGGTAGCCCATGTCCTCGGTGTGCAGGCCCCGGCGGCCACCGCCGACGGCGGGCGTCACCTCGGGAACGCGCAGCGTGGCGGTCGTGACCGTCTCGGTGAGGACGGCGAGGACCCGTGGTCGCAACGAGGCCGGGTCGACCGCGATGCCGGCGTCGACGAGCGCACGATCGACGTCGGTCGGATCGAAGAGCTCCTCGAGCCAGGGCCACTCGTCGTCGAGTGCTGCCTGGATCCGGCCGTGGGACTCCTCGGTGCCGTCGCCGAGCCGGATCACCCACTGGCGAGCGTGGTCGAGGTGGTAGGCCACCTCCTTGACCGCCTTGCCGGCGACACCGGCGAGGGTCGGGTCGGTGCTGGTCGGCCAGGGCGGCGTACAGCTCGCGCTGCCAGGCCGAGAACAGCAGCAACCGGGCCATCGCCACGCCGAAGTCGGTCTGCGGCCGCTCGACGAGCTTCACGTTGCGGAAGTCGCGCTCGTCGCGGAAGTAGGCGAGGTCGTCCTCGGTGCGACCGTCGCCTCGATGGTCCCGGCGTACGCCAGCAGGCTGCGCGCCTGGCCCAGCTGGTCGAGCCCGATGTTGGCGAGGGCCACGTCCTCCTCGAGCTGCGGCGCGCGGCTGATCCACCAGCCCAGGCGCTGCGCGTTGACGAGCGCGTCGTCGGCGAGTCCCAGGACGTAGTCGAACAACGGGGTGCTCACAGGTGCTCGACCCCCTCGGGCACGTCGTAGAACGTCGGGTGCCGGTAGATCTTGTCGGCCGCCGGGTCGAAGAACGAGTCACGCTCGTCGGGGGTGCTCGCCTCGATGTCGGAGGAACGGACCACCCAGATGGACACGCCCTCCTGACGTCGGGTGTAGAGGTCGCGGGCGTTGCGCAGCGCCATCTCCGCGTCCGGGGCGTGGAGCGACCCGGCGTGCACGTGGGACAGCCCGCGGCGCGAGCGCACGAAGACCTCCCACAGCGGCCACTCGGTCACGCGGCCCCCTCGGTCCGGGCTGCCTGCTTCGCGGCGTACGCCGAGGCGGCCTCGCGTGCCCAGGCGCCGTCCTCGTGGGCACGGACCCGGTGCGCCATCCGCTGGGCGTTGCACGGGCCGTTGCCCTTGATCACCTCGAACAGCTCGGTGAAGTCGATGTCGCCGAAGTCGTAGTGGCCGCGCTCCTCGTTCCACGAGATCTCGGGGTCGGGCAGCGTGAGCCCGAGCGCCTGGGCCTGGGGAACCGTCATGTCGACGAAGCGCTGACGCAGGTCGTCGTTGGAGAAGCGCTTGATCCCCCACGCCATCGACTGCGCCGAGTTGGGCGAGTCGTCGTCGGGCGGACCGAACATCATCAGCGAGGGCCACCAGTAGCGGTCGACGGCGTCCTGGGCCATCCGCCTTCTGGGCGGGCGAGCCGTGCGACAGCGTGTGCAGGATCTCGAAGCCCTGCCGCTGGTGGAAGGACTCCTCCTTGCAGACCCGGACCATGGCCCGGGCGTAGGGCCCGTAGGAGCAGCGGCACAGCGGCACCTGGTTGACGATGGCGGCGCCGTCGACCAGCCAGCCGATCGCGCCCACGTCGGCCCAGGTCAGGGTCGGGTAGTTGAAGATCGAGGAGTACTTCTGCCGTCCGGAGTGCAGCGCATCGAGCAGGTCGGCCCGGTCGGCGCCCAGCGTCTCGGCGGCGGCGTAGAGGTAGAGGCCGTGCCCGGCCTCGTCCTGGACCTTGGCCATCAGGATCGCCTTGCGGCGCAGGCTCGGCGCCCGGCTGATCCAGTTGCCCTCGGGCTGCATGCCGATGATCTCGGAGTGGGCGTGCTGGGCGATCTGGCGGATCAGGGTCTTGCGGTAGGCCTCCGGCATCTCGTCCCGGGGCTCGACCCGGGCGTCCGCATCGAGGAGGGCCGCGAAGGCCGCCGGATCCGCGGGCTCGACGGGGCGTTCGGGGCTGCCGAAGTCATTGCCGTACATCTGGCTCACGCTACCAGCCGTTGTTACAGAATGCAGCATCATAGGCGCGCCTTTGTAACAGCGGAGGTGGCTGACAGGATGACGTCATGAGCAACCCCACCGCCGACGTGTCGTGCCGGGTCGCCTGGGCCGACGACGCCACCGCGATCGCCGCGCTCCAGGTGCGCACCTGGCAGGCGGCGTACGCCGACCTCCTGCCGGCGGGCGCGCTCGACCTGGATCAAGCGGCTGTTGCCGAGGCGTGGCGTGCGTCGCTCGTCAAGCCCCGGGACGCCCGCAACCGGGTGCTGGTGGCGCTCGAGCGCAACCGGGTGCTCGGCTTCGCGGTCACCGGCCCTGCCTCGGATCCTGACTGCGACCCGGTCGCGGACGCGGAGCTGATGGAGTTCAACGTCGACCCTGAGGCGCGCGGCCAGGGGCACGGTTCGCGCCTGCTCCAGGCGACAGTGGACACCATGCGCGCCGACCGGTTCACCCGGGCGGTCCTGTGGACCATCGCCACGGACGACGCCCTGCGCCGGTTCCTGACCGAGGCCGGATGGGCGGCTGACACCGCACACCGCGAGCTCGACCTCGACGGCGAGGGCACGACCCTGGTCAAGCAGGTCCGGCTGCACACGTCGTTCTCCTGACCTGCCCGGACAGCCGTTTGGATCGTTCACTTGCATTGTCGCCAGTTCGGGCAATCATGGACCTCGCCGGTGTGTCCCCGAACGACGAGGGCTCGGAGACCGGTCAGAAGGGGGGATCCGATGCTCGGCCCGCTCCCGCGGCTCTACCGCTCCCTGGTGGCCACCGCAGCGCTCGTGGTCTTCATTGCCTGCGGCATCTGGCTCGCGCAGTTCCTGCCGCTTCCCGTCGGTGGACTCCTGCTCGGCAGCATCGCGGGCGTGCTGATCGCCTTCGTCCTCGTCCACGACTTCCACCAGCGGCGGACACACCCGGCTCGCATCGTGCGCCGACACCCCTGACCGGCGCGCCGCCCCCGGTCGAGTCGTAGGCTCGGCGCGTGCCGGCCGCGATCGATCCCCGCGAGCGCTCGGCCATCATCCGGGACAGCCTCGGGGTCGGCATCGCCACCGGCACCTACGCCCTGTCGTTCGGCGCCGTCTCGGTCGCTGCCGGGCTCAGCATCGCGCAGACCTGCGCCCTGTCCCTCCTGATGTTCACCGGCGCCTCGCAGTTCGCCCTGGTCGGCGTGGTCGCGGCCGGCGGCGCACCGCTGTCCGGGGCACTGACCGCACTGCTGCTCGGCACCCGGAACACGCTCTACGGCCTGCGTCTGGCCACGCTCCTGTCCTGGCGCGGCTGGCGACGGATCGGCGCCGCCCACCTCCTGATCGACGAGTCGACGGCCATGTCAGTGACGCGCGACTCGACACCCGCCGCCCGGGTCGGGTTCCTGACCACGGGGGGCACGATCTTCGTGCTCTGGAACGTCTTCACGCTCGTCGGCGCCGCTGCCGGAACGGCCCTCGGCGATCCCCGGAGCTATGGTCTCGACGCCGCCGTGGGCGCCGCCTTCCTCGCCCTGCTCTGGCCGCGGCTCCACGACACGACGAGCCGCGTGGTGGCGGTGGCCGCAGCCGCCGTGGCGCTGGGCCTCGTCCCGCTGACCGCAGCCGGTGTTCCCGTCCTGGCGGCAGCGGGTGTGGCCCTCCTCGCCGGCCTGCTGCGCCCACGCCCGATCACCGAGGAGGCGCCCTGATGTGGTGGGCGATCGCTCGGCGCGGGCATCGGCTGCTACCTGCTGAAGCTGGCCGGGCTGTCCGTGCCGCCCCGGGTGCTGGAGCGGCCCGTCGTGGCGCGGGTCGCGGACCTGATCCCGATCGCCCTCCTCGCGGCCCTGGTCGCCGTCCAGGTGTTCGCCGGCGACCAGAGGCTCGCGCTGGATGCGCGGGCCTCTGGTCTCGGGGTCGGGGTCGTCCTGCTGCTGCTGCGGGCGCCGTTCCTCATCGTGGTGTTCGGAGCAGCCCTTGCCGCGGCCCTGCTACGCCTGCTCTGACGCTGGTCAGCCGACGCTCACCGCGCTCCACGCAGCCGCGACGGCGTTCTGTTGGACGCTGCCGGCGCCGTACAGGTCGCGGGCGGCGTTCAGCGTCGCGGTCCGGGCGCCCGCGTAGTTCGTGCTCGACGTCATGTAGACCGAGAGCGCCCGGAACCAGATCTTGGCGGACGCGTCACGACCGATCCCCGTGACCGTGGACCCGTTGCAGGTCGGGGAGTTGTGGGCGACGCCCCCGATGGTCTTGGCCCCCGAGCCCTCGGCCAGCAGGTAGAAGAAGTGGTTGCCCACACCGGAGGAGTAGTGGACGTCGGCGTCGCCGACCGTGGGGCTCCAGCAGTCGAACGACGACCCGTCGGCGCTCGGCTTGTCCATCCGGCGGAAGCCCGAGGTGGTTCTTGAGGTCGAACTCCTCGCCGATCAGGTAGTCGCCCGCGTCGTTGGCGTTGGCTGCGTGGAACTCGACCAAGGTCCCGAAGATGTCCGACGTGGACTCGTTGAGTCCGCCCGACTCACCCGAGTAGACCAGCCCCGCCGTGTTCTCGGTGACGCCGTGGGTCATCTCGTGACCCGCCACGTCGAGCGAGACGAGCGGGCCGAAGTTGACCCCGTCGCCGTCGCCGTACGTCATCTTCGTGCCGTCCCAGAACGCGTTCGCGTAGTTCTTGCCGTAGTGGACCCGGTTGAAGGAACCCGAGCCGTTGCCGAAGATGCCGTTGCGGGCGTGGACGTTCTTGAAGTAGTCCCAGGTGGTGTTGGTGCCGTACTGGGCGTCGACCGCTGCCGACTGGCGGTTGCTGTTGGCTCCCGTGCCCCACAGGTTGTCAGCGTCGGTGAACAGCGTGCCCGCCTGGCACCCGCTCCCGAAGATCTGGCAGAAGAACGAGTCGGTCTTGTTGTTCATGTCGGTCGTGTACGTGTTGCCGCGGGTGGGGTCCTTGAGCGAGAAGCCGCCCGACACCGCCGTCGTCGTCAGCGGGACGGTCCCGCTGTAGAGGGACTGGCCGGAGCCGTCGGCGGTGTGGATCCCCTCCTCACGACGCAGGACCTTGCCGGAGCCGGCGTCGACGTACGTCGCGAGGCGGCTGGGCGTGCCGTCGGCCTGACGCCCGCCGGTGCGCACCTCCCAGGCCAGGCGCGGCGTCGCGCCGGTGGCATCGACGACCAGGGACGGCTCACCGGCTGCCCGGAGGTGGTCGATCGCGGCGGTCGCCCGCGCCGGAGCGACCGCGCGGCGGGTGGCGGCGGCAGCGGAGACGGACGGCCGAGTGCGCACGGCTACGGGTGTCGCCAGCGTCTGGCTGACGCCGCGCCAGGCACCGGACGGGGTGCTGTGCACGACGAGGTCGCCGCCGAGGACCCGGAGTCCACGGAAGGAGCGGTCAAGGCGGACATGGGTCGCCCCGTCACGGTCGCGGACCACGTCCGTGACCCTGAAGGCCTGACCCGCCGTCGCCCGGGCAGCGCCCGGATGGTCGCCCAGCGCGGCGACCGCCTTCGCGGCAGCGTCCGGTGTCCGGACCGCCTGCCCGGTCGCCGTACCGGCCTGTGTCCCCACCGCTCCGGCGGCGAGCACCGCCGCGAGTGCGAAGCCCGAGATGCTGCGCATGCTGATCCCTCGTTTCGTTCCGTTTCCCAATGATTGGCCCGCACAGGATGGCAAGGCATCGACGGTTCGGGGAGGTGCTCGCTGCCGCAGCAAATCGGCAACGCAAAGACCTGCAAGAGTGGCGTGCTCCTGACGCCCGGTGACCGGGTCTCAGTCCAGGTCGAGGAAGTGCTCGAGGCCCACGGTCAGGCCGGGGTGGGTGCGGATCCCGCGCAGGCCGGCCAGGACGCCCGGGGTGAATGAGGCTCGGTCCATCGAGTCGTGCCGGATGGTCAGGGTCTCCCCGACCCCGCCCAGGATCACTTCCTGGTGAGCGACCAGGCCGCGGATCCTCAGCCCGTGGACCCGGATGCCGTCGACATCGGCTCCGCGCGCGCCGTCCAGCGCCGTTGTCGTCGCATCGGGCACCGGTCCGAGCCCCGCCGTTCGGCGCGCGGCCGCGATCAGCTCCGCCGTACGGCGGGCCGTGCCGGAGGGAGCGTCCGCCTTGTCGGGATGGTGCAGCTCCACCACCTCGACGGACTCGTAGAACGGCGCGGCCGCGGCCGCGAAGCGCATCATCAGCAGAGCCCCGATGGAGAAGTTGGGGGCGATCAGGACCCCGGTGCCGGAGGCGTCGGCCAGCCACGCGCGCAGGGTCGCCAGTCGTTCCTCGTCGAAGCCCGTCGTCCCGACCACGGCGTGGATCCCGTGTCCGACGCAGAACTCCAGGTTGCCCATGACCACGTCAGGGTGGGTGAAGTCGACGACCGCCTCGGCACCCGCGGAGACCAGCAGGTCCAGGGAGTCGTCCGCGTCGATCCTGGCGACCAGCTCGACCCCGTCGGCGGCCTCCACCGCCGCGCAGACCTCGGTCCCGACCCTGCCCAGCGCCCCCAGGACGCCGACCTTCATCTGTGCGCTCACGGGGCAAACCTAGCGTCGCATCGGGTCCGGGGGGTGGCGGTGCCTGACGCCGCGCTCCGCTAGTGGCAGGCTGGGGGCATGGCGGTTCAGACGATTCCAGCCCGGATCCGGTGGGCGGTCGACCTCATGGACGTCAAAGCCGGTGACCACGTGCTCGAGATCGGGTGCGGGAACGGCGCCGCGGCGGAGCTGATCTGCCAGCGCCTGGAGACCGGCAAGCTGTTCGCGATCGACCGCTCGGAGTCGGGTGTCGACCGCACCAAGCGACGCTGCCGTCAACACGTCGAGTCCGGCCGGCTCACCGTCCGGCAGATCGACCTGGCCACGCTGCGGGTGCCGGTGAAGCGGCTGCACAAGGTGTTCGCGTTCAACGTGAACCTGTTCTGGGTGCGGGAGTGCGCCGACGAGGTGGCACTGCTGCACGAACGCGTCGTGCCCGGGGGTGCGGTCTACCTGTTCTACGAGGCAACCCGGGCCGAGCTGGTGCCGTCCATCGTGCGCAAGGCGTCGACGGCACTGGCCGACGGGGGCTTCCGGGTCTCAGTGGTCGAGCAGAAGGCACCGGCGGTCGTCGGCATCGTCGCGAAGCACTAGCTCAGGGACCGACGATCGCGAGGATCTCCGGCTGGGAGAACAGCTCGCGAGCCACCGAGCGGACCTCGTCTCCCGTGACGGCGTCGACCCGCCCGATCACGTCATCGAGCGACAAGAGCTCGTCGTAGACGAGCTCTGCCTTGCCGAGGCGCGACATGCGGGATCCCGAGTCCTCGAGCCCCAGCACCAGCCCACCGCGGAGCTGACCCTTGCCGCGGTCCAGCTCCTCGTCGGTGATGCCGTCGGCAGCCACCTTCGCCAGCTCCGCCCGAACGGTGGCGAGCACGTCGTCGAGCTTGTTGGGCAGGCAGCCGACCGAGACCCCGACCAGACCGGCGTCCGCATGGTGGCTGGCGAACGAGAACACGGAGTAGGCCAGGCCGCGACGCTCGCGGACCTCCTGGAAAAGTCGCGAGGAGGTGCCGCCACCGAGGGCGGTGTTGAGCACGCCGAGAGCGAACCTGCGGTCGTCGCCCCGGGTCAGGCCGTTCATGCCGAGGACCAGGTTCACCTGCTCGAAGGGCCGGCGCGCCGTGACCACCCCCGGGTGGACCCGCTTCGTCCTCTGCCCCGAACGGGGAGCCACCGGGGCCTCCTCGCGGTCGAGGAAGCCCTTGCGCCCGAACGAGCGGCGAACCTGTCGGACGACCTGGGCGTGGTCGACGTTGCCGGCCACCGCCACGACCATCGTCGCGGGGCGGTAGTGGCGCTTGTAGAACCGCACGACCTGGTCGCGGGTGATCGACCTGATCGAGTCCGCCGTACCGGCGATCGGGCGACCGAGCGGCCCGTCACCCCACGCCTGCTGGGCGAAGAGGTTGTGGACGACGTCGTCGGGGTCGTCGTCGTGCATCGCGATCTCGTCGAGGATGACGTCGCGCTCCGCCTCGACGTCGGCCACGCTGATCAGCGAGTCGGTGAGCATGTCACCGAGGACGTCGACCGCCAGCGGCAGGTCGACGTCGAGCACCCGCGCGTGGAAGCAGGTGTACTCCTTGGCGGTGAAGGCGTTGAACTCACCACCGACTGCGTCGAGCGCGACCGAGATGTCCATCGCCGAGCGCTCGCGGGTCCCCTTGAACAGCAGGTGCTCCAGGAAGTGCGAGCAGCCGTGCAGTGCCGGAGACTCGTCCCGGGAGCCGACCCCCACCCACACGCCGATGCTGGCCGAGCGGACACCCGCCATGTGCTCGGTGATGACCCGCAGGCCGCCCGGCAGGACGGTACGGCGTACCCGCGACGTCACCTGCCCGTCGCCGTCCTTGACGGTCTCGACGATGCGCGACGCGCCGAGCTTCTGGGGAACGGACAACCGGCCACTCACGAGCGCTTCTCCGGTGGTTGAGGAGCGAGCGCAGCGAGCGTCTCGAAACCCTGGCCGGTCGTCCGTTCCCTGGAGCCCAATGTCACTCGGTGTCGGACCCCTCGGCGTCACCGGCGTCGCCCGAGTCTCCGGCGTCACCGTCGACGTCGACGGCGGGGATCAGCGACAGCTTGCCGCGGTCGTCGATCTCGGCGATCTGGACCTGGATCTTCTGGCCGACCGACACGACGTCCTCGACGGCGTCGACGCGCTTGCCGCCGGCGAGGGACCGGAGCTTGCTGATGTGCAGCAGGCCGTCCTTGCCGGGCATCAGCGAGATGAACGCACCGAAGTTGGTCGTCTTCACGACCGTGCCCAGGTAGCGCTCGCCGATCTCCGGCATCGTCGGGTTGGCGATCGCGTTGACCGCGTTCTTGGCGGCCTCGGCTGCCTCACCGTTCGTGGCACCGATGTAGATCGTGCCGTCGTCCTCGATGGACAGCGACGCGCCGGTGTCGTCCTGGATCTGGTTGATGATCTTGCCCTTCGGCCCGATGACCTCGCCGATCTTGTCGACAGGGATCCGGACCGTGATGATGCGCGGCGCGTGCAGCGACATCTCCTCGGGAGCGTCGATGGCCTCGGCCATGACGTCGAGGATCGCGGTGCGGGCGTCCTTGGCCTGGTCGAGCGCTCCAGCCAGGATCTCGGCGGGGATGCCGTCGAGCTTGGTGTCGAGCTGGAGAGCCGTGATGAACTCACGCGTGCCGGCGACCTTGAAGTCCATGTCGCCGAAGGCGTCCTCGGCACCGAGGATGTCGGTGAGCGCGACGTAGCGCGTCTCGCCGTCGACCTGGTCGCTGATCAGACCCATGGCGATTCCGGCAACGGCAGCGCGCAGCGGCACACCGGCCTGCAGCAGCGACAGCGTCGAGGCGCAGACAGAGCCCATCGACGTCGACCCGTTGGAGCCCATGGCCTCGGAGAGCTGACGGATGGCGTAGGGGAACTCCTCACGCGTCGGCAGCACGGGCAGCAGCGCGCGGCGCGCGAGCGCACCGTGGCCGACCTCGCGACGCTTCGGCGAACCGACCCGACCGGTCTCACCGGTGGAGAAGGGCGGGAAGACGTACTTGTGCATGTAGCGACGCGTCTTCTCCGGGGAGAGGGTGTCGAGCTTCTGCTCCAGGGTCAGCATGTTCAGCGTCGTGACACCCAGGATCTGGGTCTCGCCACGCTCGAACAGCGCCGAACCGTGGACACGCGGGATCACGCCGACCTCGGCGTGCAGCGGGCGGATGTCCGCCAGGCCACGGCCATCGATGCGGACCTCGTCGCGGAGCACGCGCTCGCGGACGAGCTGCTTGTTCAGCGAGCGGAACGCCGCGCCGATCTCCTTCTCGCGACCCTCGAACTGGGGTGCGAGCTTCTCGAGCAACGCACCCTTGATCTCGTCGACCTTGAGCTCGCGCTCCTGCTTGTCGGCGATGGTCATCGCCGCGGCGGTGTCAGCCTTGGCGGCGGCCTCGACGGCGTCGTGGACGTCGTCCTCGTAGTCGAGGAAGACCGGGAAGTCCTGGATCGGCTTCGAGGCTTCCTTGGCCAGCTCGGCCTGGGCCTCGCACAGCTGCTTGATGAACGGCTTGGCCGCGTCCAGACCGCCGGCGACGACGGCCTCGGTCGGGGCCTGCACGCCGGACTCGACGAGGGTCCAGGTCTGCTCGGTGGCCTCGGCCTCGACCATCATGATGGCCACGTCACCGGAGTCGGTGACCCGACCCGCGACGACCATGTCGAAGACCGCGTTCTCGAGCTGGCTGTGGGTCGGGAACGCGACCCACTGGCCCTCGATCAGGGCGACGCGGACGCCACCGACGGGGCCGGAGAACGGCAGGCCGGAGATCTGGGTGGACAGCGATGCCGCGTTGATCGCGAGCACGTCGTACGGGTGATCGGGGTCCAGCGCCATGACGGTGATGACGACCTGGACCTCGTTGCGCAGACCCTTCTTGAAGGTCGGGCGCAGCGGCCGGTCGATCAGGCGGCAGGTGAGGATCGCGTCCTCGCCGGGACGACCCTCGCTGCGGAAGAACGAGCCGGGGATCTGGCCCGCGGCGTACATCCGCTCCTCGACGTCGATCGTCAGGGGGAAGAAGTCGAAATGGTCCTTGGGGTGCTTGCCGGCCGTGGTGGCCGACAGCAGCATCGTGTCGTCATCGAGGTAGGCGGTGACGGCTCCGGCTGCCTGCCGGGCGAGCAGGCCGTGCTCGAACTTGACGGTCCTCTGACCGAACTTGCCGTTGTCGAGAACTGTCTCGACGGCTGAAATGATGGGTTCTGCCACATTCGACATGTGTCGTGGCCTCTATCTCTCTCTTCGCGGAGCGATCACGCGAACGTCCCCGCTGGGAAGAGGCCGGTCTTCGATCGAGGCCCGCAGACAAGGTCGCGGTCCGTATGACCGACGAGGCCTTCTGAGAGCCACTACCGAGGACCGGGCCGAACGTGCGGGTCGCTCCTGATGTGGGTCGTTCAGTTGTGAAATCTAGCGGAGGGCCCACCGAAGTGAGCCCTCCCCACGGTCATCGGCGCAGGCCGAGCCGTTCGACGATCGAGCGGTAACGCGCGATCTCCGTCTTCTGCAGGTAGTTGAGAAGCCGGCGGCGCTGGCCGACGAGCAGCAGCAGACCACGACGGCTGTGGTGGTCGTGCTTGTGGGTCTTGAGGTGCTCGGTCAGGTGACTGATCCGGTAGCTCAGGAGAGCAACCTGCACCTCGGGCGAGCCGGTGTCGCCCTCGGCCGTGGCGTACTCGGCGATGATCTTCTTCTTGGTCTCCGCGTCGGTACCAATCGACATGCGGGGCTCCTTTCCCGGCCCGATGATCGGGCACTGTCCGTTGCGCGGCGCGCCGGGGCCTGTTCACCCGGGCACTCTGGAATCCGCGGCCGTTAGACGGCAACCGGACGAGATTAGCAGCGAGCGACCGCACCCCCCAAAACGCGGGTGCGGCCGCTCGGCTGTGCTGAGCCTCGGAGTCAGACTGCCGGCGGAGCCGGCGGGTCCTGCTCGGTACGGCGCTCCGTGGTCGCCTGACGACCCTGCGCGTCGGTGCTGGTCGCCACGGTCGTGTGCTGGCGGGTCCGGTTGGCCTGCATCGCGGTCAACGCGATCGCGAGGAGCCCGACGCCGGCCAGGATGTAGCCGACCATCGTGAGGTCGACGCCTTCGATCGCGTCCGACACCGCGAAGGCGAGGATCAAGCCGAGGGCCAGGAGAAACACACCCAGTCCGTATCCCATGGGAACTCCTTGTCGTCTGGGCGTCCCGTCTGGACGATCCCACCCATGGAGGTTATCCCTCCGGGTGGCCCGGCAAACCGCACCGCGCCCGGATGGCCCCGCGGATGGCACGATGGCCCGATGGCTGCCACCACCACGCTCGGCGTCTGCAACCTGTGCGAGGCCATCTGCGGGCTCGAGCTGACCATCGACGAGGGTCGGGTGACCTCGATCCGGGGCAGCGCCGACGATCCGCTGTCGCGCGGCTACATCTGCCCCAAGGGCGTGTCCCTCGCGGACGTGCTCGAGGACCCGGACCGGCTCCGCCGCCCGGTGCGCCGGGTCGGCAGCGGCCCCGACGCCCAGTGGGTCGAGATCGCGTGGGACGAAGCCCTCGACCGGGTGGCCGACGGTCTCGCCGACGCCATCAACCGACACGGACCCAACGCGGTCGGCGTCTACCTGGGCAACCCCAATGCCCACGCGCTCGGGTCGGCCACGCACGGCCTGCCGTTCATCAAGAGCCTCCGCACCCGCAACCGGTTCAGTGCGTCCTCCGTCGACCAGATCCCGCACCAGTTCGTCGGCTGGCAGCTGTACGGCCACCAGCTGCTGCTCCCGGTGGCCGACATCGACCACACCTCCTACTTCCTCGTGTTCGGGGCGAACCCGATGGCCTCCAACGGCTCGCTGATGACGGTGCCCGACTTCCCCAACCGGCTGCGCGACCTGAAGAAGCGAGGCGGCCGGATGGTCGTGCTCGACCCCCGCCGAACCGAGACCGCCAAGGTCGCCACCGAGCATCACTTCGTGCGCCCGGGCACCGACGCCGTCGTGCTGCTGGCGATGCTCCACGTGCTGTTCGCCGAGGGGCTCACCTCCGCTCCGTCGTACGTCGACAACGTGGGGGTGGTCGAGGCCGCGGTCGCCGAGTTCACGCCCGAGCGTGCCGAGGCCGTCAGCGGGGTGGCGGCGGAGGACATCCGACGCATCACCCGCGAGTTCGCAGCGGCCGACGGAGCGGCGGCGTACGGGCGGTTGGGCGTCTCGACCCACGGCTTCGGATCCATCTGCCAGTGGGCCATCCAGTGCCTCAACCTGCTGTCCGGCAACTTCGACCGGGTCGGCGGGGTGCTCTTCCCCGAGCCGGCGGTCGACGCCGTTGGTCGGCGTTTCATCGGCCCCGGCCACTACGGCATCTGGAAGAGCCGGGTCAGGGGCATCCCGGAGTACGCCGGCGAGCTCCCGGTCTCCACCTTCCGCGAGGAGATCGAGACGCCCGGCGAGGGCCAGATCCGCTCGGTGCTCACCATCGCGGGCAACCCGGTCCTGTCGACGCCGGACGGCAAGCGCCTGGCCGACGCGTTCGACTCGCTGGACTTCATGGCCGCGATCGACATCTACCTCAACGAGACGACCCGGCACGCCGACGTGATCCTGCCGACGACCACCGTGCTCGAGCGCGACCACTACGACCTGGTCTTCCACGGGCTGGCGGTGCGCAACACGGCGCGATTCACTCCCGCTGTGTTCGACAAGGACCCGGACGCACGACACGAGTGGGAGATCTTCCGCGACCTGACCGCCCGGGTCACGGCGCGGCTCGACCGCAAGCCCGGGCTCGCGGTCAGGCTCCGTCAGCGGGCGCGGATGGCGATCAGCCCGACCTGGCAGCTCGCCGGCCTGCTGGCGACGGGCCGCCGGCTGACGCTCCGCTCCCTGCGCGCCCATCCGGCCGGCGTCGACCTCGGCCCGCTGCGTCCCACCATGCCGGAACGGCTGCAGACCAGCGACAAGCGCATCGACCTCGCGCCCGAGCTCGTCATCGGCGACCTCGACCGGCTGCGGGCATCCCTCGCCGAGCCCGCCGAGGAGGGCCTGCTGCTGATCGGGCGGCGGCACCAGCAGGACAACAACTCCTGGATGCACAACACGACCCGACTGACCCGGGGCAAGCCGCGCCACCAGCTCCTCATGCACCCGCGACGACCTCGCCGAGCGCGGGATCTCCGACGGCGACCGGGTCACCGTCACCTCACGGGTCGGCTCCGTGGTGGTCGACGTGCGGGCGGCGGAGGACATGATGCCCGGCGCCGTGTCGCTCCCCCACGGCTACGGCCACCAGGTCGACGGCACCCGTCTTGCCCACGCGACCAAGGTCGTCGGCGTCTCGATCAACGACCTCACCGACCCCGACCGCCTCGACGTCTCCGGCAACGCGGCCCTCAACGGCACCCCGGTCACCGTCACCCCCGCCCCCGCCTGACCCACGAAGTGGCGCTTATCCCCCACGAGGTGGCAGTTGTGGCGCACCGAGGTGGGAGTTCTGGCGATTCCGACCACCACAACTCCCACCTCGAGTAGCCACAACTCCCACTTCGTGGGGTCTTGGCGCCACCTGGTGGGTGGGGTCAGCGGCCGAGGACCTGCCGGACCGCCTCGCGGGCGGTCATCGGGTCGCTGGCGGCGAGGGCGGCCTCGGCGGCCTCCTCGCACAGGCCGGAGTCGACCGACGCCAGACGGGCGCCGACGGGGCGGACGGCCGCGGCCGCCATCGAGAGTGACGTGATGCCCATCCCGACCAGGGCACACGCGAGAAGCGGGTCGGCAGCGGCCTCCCCACAGACCCCGACCGACTTGCCGGCCCGTCGCCCGGCCTCGGCCGTGATCGCGATCAGCTGGAGCACGGCCGGCTGCCAGGCGTCCGTGAGGTGGGCGAGGTCGGTCGCCATCCGGTCGGCCGCCATCGTGTACTGGGTCAGGTCGTTGGTCCCGATCGAGAGGAAGTCGACCTCCTCCAGCATCCGGTGGGCGAGGAGAGCAGCACTGGGAACCTCGACCATGACGCCGGCCTTGAGGCCGCGTTGCCGGACCTGGCCGGCGAACTCGGCCGCCTCGGCGACCGTGGCCACCATCGGCGCCATCACCCAGGTCTCGGTCCCGGACTTCTCGGCCGCGATGGCGATCGCATCGAGCTGCCGCTCCAGGAGCCCGGGGTTGCCGAAGGAGAGCCGGAGCCCACGGACACCGAGGGCGGGGTTCTCCTCGCCGGTGATGGTCGCGAAGGCGAGTGGCTTGTCGGACCCCGCATCGAGGGTGCGGACGACGACGTACCGGTCGGTGCCGCCGGGACCCTGGTCCGCGAAAGCGTCCAGGACCTGGCCGTAGATCCCCGCCTGCTCCTCGACCGTCGGCTCCTCCTTGCGGTTCAGGAAGGACAGCTCGGTGCGGAACAGGCCGACCCCTTCCACCGGCGCTCCGGCCGCCGCGCGAGCGGACTCGCCGTCAGCGACGTTGGCCAGGATCCGCACCGGCTTGCCGTCGACGGTGGCGCCGGGGCCTGACCATGCGGCCAGTGACGCACGCGCCTCGACGTCGGCTGCGACCCGCCGGTCAGCCTCCGCCGGATCAGGGTCGAGCTCGACCGTCCCGCTGGTGCCGTCGACGAGGAGGCGGGTCCCGGACGGGATCTCGAGGACGCCCTGCGTGCCCACGACGCACGGGATGCCGAGCTGGCGGGCGATGATCGCGGTGTGGCTCGTGGGTCCACCACGCTCGGTGACCAGCGCAACGACGACGGCGGCGTCGAGACCCGCCGTGTCGGCGGGGGCGAGGTCCTCGGCGATCAGGACCGACGGTTCGGTGGGCGTGGGTACGCCCGGCTCGGGCTCGCCCACCAGCCGGGCGACGATGCGCCGCTCGATGTCTCGCAGGTCGGTGACCCGCTCGGCCATCAGCCCACCCATACCCGTGAAGACGGTCGCGAACTGGTCGACGGCACCGCGGACCGCCGTCAGCAGGTCGTCGCCTCCGCGCAGCTGCTTGCGAACGGCCGACCTCAGGCCCTTGTCGCGGGCCAGGCCGGCGCTTGCGGTCAGCACCTCAGCCGCCGCCCCCGATGTCCTGCCCGCCTTGTGGGCGAATCCGTCGGCGACAGCGCCGACCGTCTCGTCGTACGCCGCGAGGGCGGCGTCCACGTCGGCGTACGCGCTGCCGTCGAAGGCGGCGATCGCGTCGGGCGACACCTGGGCACGTGCGACGAGGGCGGGGGCGTGAGCGGCCCCGGGAACAACGGGAGTGCCCTGCAGCAGAGACGGGCCGACGGAGCCGGTTTCAGTGGTCATGGTCACAAGTTACGCACACCGCCCCCTTGACAGTCAACAGATTCGGGCGTAAAACAACATATACACAGATTGATCCCCACACCGAAGGACGCCGATGAGCATGTACGCCGAGGAGCGCCAGCAGGCCATGGCGCAGCTCGTCTCAGAGCGCGGGCGGCTGTCGGTCGCCCTGATCGCGGCCGAGTACGACGTCACGACCGAGACGGTCCGTCGCGACCTCTCCGCCCTCGAGCGGATGGGCCTGGTCCGGCGAGTGCACGGAGGTGCGGTGCCTGCGGGCTCGCTGCCGGCGATCGAGTCCGGCCTCGTCGAGCGCGACTCCTCCAACACGGTCGAGAAGGAGCGGATCGCCCGGGCGGCGCTCGCCCTGCTCCCCCCGGCCGGGTCGACGATCCTGATCGACGCCGGCTCGACGACCAACCTGTTCGCCAGCCTGCTCCCCCGCGACCACCGGCTCACCGTGATCACGCACGCCGTGCCGATCGCCGCGAGGCTCGCCGGGAGCCCCCAGATCGAGCTCCAGCTGCTGCCGGGACGCGTCCGGTCCACCACTCACGCGGCCGTCGGCGCCGACACCGTCGCAGCGCTCGACGACCTGCGCGTGGACGCGGTCTTCCTCGGCACCAACGGCGTCACGGTCGAGCACGGTCTGTCCACGCCCGACCGGGACGAGGCCGCCACCAAGCGCGCGATGGTGCTCAGCGCCCGACAGGTCGTGGTGCTGGCCGATGCCAGCAAGGTCGGGATCGAGAGCCCGGTCCGCTTCGCGAGGCTGGACGAGGTCGACGTCATCGTGACCGACACCGCGATCGACGACGACGACCGCATCGAGCTCGTGAGCGCCGGCCCCGAGGTCGTGGTCGCGTGATCATCACGCTCACGGCCAACCCCAGTCACGACCGGACCGTCATGCTGTCCGACGCCCTCCTTCGCGGCGGCGTGCAGCGAGCGTCATCGGTCCTTTCGCAGGCCGGGGGCAAGGGCGTCAACATCTCCCGCGCATCTGTCGCGGCAGGAGTGCCTTCCATCGCCGTCCTCCCCGCGCCGAAGGATGACCCCTTCGTCCTGGAGCTCCTGGCCGCCGGCATCGACTGCCGCCCCGTCACCCACCCCGGCGACCTGCGCGTCAACATCACGATCAGCGAGCCGGACGGCACGACCACCAAGCTGAACAGCCCCGGTCCGACCATGACCTCGGCCACCCAGGCCGGACTGACCGAGGCGCTGCGCCGGCGAGCCGAGCCGGAGGACTGGGTCGTCCTCGCCGGCTCCCTCCCGCCAGGAGCGCCGGTCGGGTGGTACGCCGACCTGGTGCTGGCCCTGCGCGACACCGGGGCCAAGGTGGCCGTCGACACCAGTGACGAGCCGTTGCGTGCGCTCGTCGGCCGCCTGCCCGACTGCGCGCCCCACCTGATGAAGCCCAACGGCCACGAGCTCGCCTCCTTCACCGGGGCCGACGGCGACCTCCTCGAGGCCGACCCGCTGGCGGCGGCGCGGGAGGCGGCAACCCTGGTGGCCCGCGGCGTCGAGACCGTCCTGGCCACCCTGGGCGGCAACGGCGCCGTCCTGGTCACCGCCGAGGGCGCGTGGCACGCCACCGCACCGCCGACCGAGGTGGTCAGCACCGTCGGGGCCGGCGACTCGAGCCTCTTCGGCTACCTCCTCGGCGCCATCGAGCAGCGTTCACCCGCACAACGTCTTGCCCTCGCCGTGGCCTACGGCAGCGCCGCTGCCGGCCTTCCCGGCACAACCATCCCGCAACCCCACCAGGTCGACCCCGAGCAGATCTCGGTCCGCGACCTCGACATCACCACCACAGGAGAATGACGATGTCTGACCTGATCACCACCGACCTGGTGCGCCTCGACGCACACCTCGGCTCCGACAAGGAGGCCGTGATCCGGGCACTCGCCCAGGTCGTCGGCGACGCCGGACGTTCCCAGGACGTCGACCAGCTCGTGGCCGACGCCCTGGCCCGCGAGGAGACCTCCCCGACCGGGCTTCCCGGCGGCATTGCCATCCCGCACTGCCGCACCACCGGGGTCGGCGAGGCAACGCTGGGCTTCGCCCGGCTGCAGCCCCCCGTCGACTTCGGGGCGAAGGACGGGCCGGCCGACATCGCCTTCCTGATTGCGGCCCCTGCGGGAGGAGACAGCACCCACCTGCAGCTGCTGACCAAGCTCGCCCGGGCCTTGGTCAAGCCGGCCTTCACGGACGCGCTGCGCGCCGCCGAGACCCCGGAGGAGATCGTCGAGCTCGTCGATCGCGCGCTCGGCGCCGCTGCCCCGGCCAAGGCGGCAGCCCCTGCTCCCGCCGCGGCCGCATCCGACGCGTCCGCTGCCCCCGCCGCCTCCCGTGAGCGCCGCAGCCTGGTCGCCGTGACCGCCTGCCCCACCGGCATCGCCCACACCTACATGGCCGCCGAGGCCCTCGAGGCTGCCGCGATGCGCGCCGGCGTGGAGATCCACGTCGAGACCCAGGGCTCTGCGGGGTCCACCCCCCTCTCCGCCGACACCATCGCCGCTGCCGACGCCGTGATCTTCGCGGTCGACGTGGGCGTCCGCGACCGCGGCCGGTTCGGTGGCAAGCCCGTCGTCTCCTCGGGCGTGAAGCGTCCCATCGGCGAGGCCGACAAGATGATCGAGGAGGCCCTCCGGTACGCCGACGACCCGAACGCGCCACGCGTCGAGGGCAGTGCCACCGCGGGTGAGGGCGGTGCGGGTGCCCACGAGTCCTGGGGCGGCCGCGCCCGGCGCATCCTGATGACCGGTGTGTCGTACATGATCCCGTTCGTCGCGGCGGGCGGCTTGCTGATCGCCCTGAGCTTCCTGCTCGGCGGGTACGAGATCGTCGGTCCGTACGGCGACATCGCGGTCAACAACACGCTCTTCGACCTCCCCGACCCTGACGCGCTGGGCCTGGACCACGCCCTGTTCGGCTCGGGACTGATGGCCTACCTCGGCGCGCTGTTCTTCATCATCGGCAAGACCGCCTTCGCCCTGTTCATCCCGGCCTTCGCGGGCTTCATCGCCTACGCCATCGCCGATCGGCCGGGCATCGCGCCGGGCTTCGTCATGGGCGGCCTGGCGGCCAACCTGTTCGGGGTCGCCACCGCTGACGGGGTGGGCTTCCCCGCCACCGGCTTCCTCGGTGCGATCGTCGGTGGCGTCCTCGCCGGGATGATCGCGCACTGGATCGCCAGCTGGAAGGTCCCGACCTGGGCCCGTGGCCTGATGCCCGTGCTGGTGATCCCGCTGCTGACCTCGATCCTGGCCGGCCTGTTGATGATCGTCGTGCTCGGCAAGCCGATCAACTGGCTGATGACCCAGCTCAACGACGGACTCAACTCGATGACGGGCAGCAGCGCCGTCCTGCTCGGTGCGATCCTCGGTCTGATGATGGCCTTCGACATGGGTGGCCCGCTGAACAAGGTGGCCTACAGCTTCGCCGCTGTCGGCGTCGGCGGTGCGGCCCTCGCCTCCGACGCCCCCGAGCTCAAGATCATGGCCGCGGTGATGCTCGCGGGCATGGTGCCCCCGATCGCCCTCGCGCTGGCGACCGTCGTACGGCCGGGCCTGTTCTCGATCCCGGAGCGCGAGAACGGCAAGGCCGGCTGGGCCCTGGGTGCGAGCTTCATCACCGAGGGCGCCATCCCGTTCGCGGCCGCCGACCCGCTCCGCGTCATCCCGGCGATCATGCTCGGTAGCGCCGTCACCGGCGGCCTCTCCCAGGCCATGGACGTCAGCGTGCGGGCCCCCCACGGCGGCATCTTCGTGCTGTTCGCTGTCGACGGTGTGATCGGTTTCCTGATCGCCCTGCTCGCCGGCGTCGTCGTGGGTGCTGCTGCTGTGATCGCCCTCAAGTCGATCGGCAAGCCGTCGTCCGACCTCGCCACCGTCTGACCCGACCAACCCACCGAAGGAGCACCATGCCCACCAAGTCCGTCGTCGTCGGCTCAGCCGTCGGCCTCCACGCCCGCCCTGCCGCGATCATCTCCGAGGCCGCCGACGACCTCGACAGCGAGGTGCTGATCGGCATCCCGGGTGACGAGCCGGTCGACGCCAGCTCGGCACTGCTGATCATGACTCTCGGCGCCGGCAACGGCGACACCGTCGAGGTCTCCGGTGACGACCAGGCGGCGGTGGACGTCATCGCCGCCCTGGTCGAGAAGGATCTCGACGCCTGAGTCAGTCCTGGCGCGCGCGGAAGGCGAGATAGACGGCACGCACGCCGACCGCGCGCTCCAGCTCGCTCAGGACACTGCCGAAGAACCGCTCGCGGTAGGTCTCGTCGGTCATCGTCGAGACCGTCAGGTAGAGGTTCGAGAACGCGGCGAGGAACACCGACACCTGCAGGAGCTCGACCGAGACGTTGGAGAGACCGGGCACGTGCGTCGGCTCGACGCCGGTCCAGCCCTCCACGATCGCCGGGTTCATCACCATCGAGCCGAAGAGCATGAAGAACGCGAACACGGTCACGGCGAGCAGCAGCACCTGCACGGCCTGGATGATCACCAGCACGAGGATCAGGTTCCAGCGCTCGAAGCCCGTCACCTCTGCGTACGACGACGGATCGACCTCGGGGTCATCGACCAGCTCCCGACAGGCACTCTCCATCGGCGTCCCGCGGCAGGCCCTGAGCAGGAACTCCTCGTCGACGTCGTCGTCGGTCCGGTCCACCTCCTCGGGTAGCCGGACCAGCAGGAACCCGGTCGCCAGCAGGCCGAAGAGCAGCGCCACCAGCCAGAGCGAGCCACCGTCGAGGTACGACGCCACCTCCCAGACCTCGGCGTTGATGAACAGGAACGTCACGAAGATCAGGAGCAGCGGCAACGCCTGGCTCATCATCGGCAGCAACGTCCGGAGGCTGCCGAAGGTCCGGCTGAGCGCCCAGGTGGCGATCGGCCGCGCGTTGAGCGCGGTCAGGGCGTACCACGTCGCCGCCAGCAGACCGATCGTCAGCAGCGTGGCCGGGGCGGCGGTGAGCTCGTCGGAGTACGTGGCCAGCGCCCACCCGGCGCCAGCCGCAGCCAGACCCGTGAGC
The DNA here is from genome assembly GCA_963834235.1 of uncultured Actinomycetota bacterium. Lineage (GTDB taxonomy): Bacteria > Actinomycetota > Actinomycetes > Propionibacteriales > Nocardioidaceae > Nocardioides. The sequence goes on along the minus strand of CAWIAS010000003.1, from coordinate 661,323 downwards.
ACGAGCAGCGGGAACGTCCGGCCGACCCGCAGGGCGGAGCGGGCACCCTGCCGCTGCTCGGGCACGAAGTACGGCAGACCGTGCGCGAGGAACCACGCGTCGGTGTCGGCAAGCGGCCCGGGACTGTTCGTCTTCACGAGCCGAGCAGCTCACGCGCGCGCTCGACGTCGCCGGCCATCTGCTCCACCAGCGCCTCGACCGAGTCGAAGGCGACCATGCCTCGCAGGCGCTCCACGAAGGCCACCTCGACCTCCACGCCGTACAGGTCGAGGTCGTCACGGTCCAGGACGTAGGACTCCACGCGCCGGTCACGGTGGCCGTCGAACGTCGGGTTGGTGCCGACACTGATCGCTGCGGGGTACTGCTCGCCCGTGTCGAGCCGCTGCAGCCACCCGGCGTACACGCCGTCAGCCGGCGCCGCCGTCAGGGTGCCGGTGGGCACGTTGGCGGTCGGGTAGCCGAGATCGCGTCCGCGCTTGTCCCCCTCGACCACGGTGCCGCGCACCGAGAACGGGTGACCGAGCGCCTCGGCGGCACCGGCCACGTCGCCGGCCGCCAGGCAGGTCCGGACGTACGTCGACGACCAGACCATCGGGCCGCCGTCGAGGGCGATGCCCTCCGCGTCGAAGTCATGAGCGGCCCCGGCCTCGTGCAGCAGGGCGACGTCGCCGGCGGCCCGGCTGCCGAAGCGGAAGTTCCCGCCGACCACCACCGCGGAGGCCTTCAGCCGGTCGACCAACACCTCGTCGATGAAGTGCTCCGGCGACCAGGCCGCGACCTCCCGGTCGAACGGCAGTGCCAGCACGTGGTCGACGCCGGCCGAGGCCAGCAACCCCGCGCGGGTCTCGAGGGAGGTCAACATGACCGGCGCGTGCTCGGGGCGGAGCACCGCCATCGGGTGGGGGTCGAAGGTCACCGCCACCAGGGCCAGCCCGCGCTCCTCGGCCACCGCCCGGGCGCGGCCGATGACGCGCTGGTGACCGCGGTGGACCCCGTCGAAGTTGCCGATGACGACGACGGTGCGGCCGAGCCCGGCCGGTACCTCGTCGAGCGAACGCCAGATCTGCACGACGAGCAGCCTACTGAGAGAGGTCAGACGAACACGGCGACGGCCCGGGCCACGCCGTCGCGGGGTTCGTAGAGGGCCAGGAACTCGCCCTCGGGGGCGAACACGGCCGTGAGGGTGTCGAGGTCGACGGCCAGCGCCCGACCCACCCGCACGTCCGCGGCCTGCGTCTCGTCGAGGTCGCGGGACGGGAAGCTCGCTCGCGCCGCCCGGGCGATCGGCACCATCGCGAACTCGTCGTCGAGCTCCTCGAGGGTGCGGGCGGTCGCGAGCCCGAACTCCCCCACCGCCGTACGACGGAGCGCGGTCAGGTGACCGCCCACGCCCAGACGCGCGCCCAGGTCACGCGCGATGGCACGCACGTAGGTGCCGCTGGAGCAGCGCAGCTCGAGGTCGACGTCGAGCACGGCGGTGCCGTCGACCTCACCCGGCTCCACGCGGTGGACGGTGAGCTCGTGGATGGTCACCGGCCGGGCCTCGAGCTCGACCTGCTCGCCGTCGCGCACGCGCTGGTAGGCCCGCTTGCCGTCGACCTTGATCGCGGACACCGCCGTCGGGACCTGCTCGATGTCACCGACGAACTCGGACAACGCGCTGCGGACCGTCGTCTCGTCGACCCCGCCCGTGGACACGACGGCGGTGGTCTCGCCCTCGGCATCGTCGGTCGTCGTGGCGACGCCGAGGCGCACGGTCGCGGCATACCCCTTCTCGGTGAGCATGAGGTGACCGAGCAGCCGGGTGGCACGGTTGACACCGAGCACCAGCACGCCGGTGGCCATCGGGTCGAGCGTCCCGGCGTGCCCGACCTTGCGGGTCCCCGCCAGGCGTCGGACCCGGGAGACGACGTCGTGGGACGTCATCCCTCCCGACTTGTCGACCACGACCAGGCCGGACTCAGCGGTCACCGAGCGGCTTCGTCGTCGCCGTCGGTCTCGTCAGCGTCGCTCTCGTCGGAGTCCTCGACCGGCTCGTGCGGCTTCTTGTAGGGATCCGCGTCGCCGGCGTACGTCGCGCCCTCGGACCGACGGGCGGCGAGCTCCGCATCCAGCGCGCGGGCACGGGCCAGCACCTCGTCGAGCTGCCGCGCGTTCTCGGGCAGCGCGTCGTGGACGAAGGTCAACGACGGGACGAGGCGCATGCCGAGCTGCTTGGCGACCTCTGCGCGGAGGACACCCTTGGCGGACTCGAGCGCCGCCGCAGAGTGGGCCGCGTCGGCCTCCTCGCCGAGCACCGTGTAGAAGATCGTGGCCTGCTGGCTGTCGCCGGTGAGACGCACGTCGGTGATGGTGACGAAACCCAGCCGCGGGTCCTTGATCCGACGCTCGAGCATCTCGGCGACGATCACCTGGATCCGGTCTGCGATCTTCCGCACCCGTGGGTTGCTCATGGCTCTTTCCTACCCTCGTTGAGTTGGGCTTGCGCGGCCACCGAGTTGGGCTTGCGCGGCGACCATCGTGCCGCGCAAGCCCAACTCAACAGTGAATCAGCCGCGCGGGATCTCGCGCATCTCGAAGGACTCCACGACATCGCTGATCTTGATGTCCTGGAAGTTCTTCACGACCAGACCGCACTCGAAGCCCTCACGGACCTCGGACGCGTCGTCCTTCTCCCGCTTGAGCGAGGCCAGGTCGAGGTTGTCCGCCACGACCGCGCCGTCGCGCAGGATGCGCACCTTGGCGTTGCGTCGGATGAGACCGTCCTGGACCATGCAGCCGGCGATGTTGCCGATCTTCGAGGAGCGGAAGATCTCGCGGATCTCGGCGTGGCCGAGCACCGACTCTTCGTACTCCGGCTTGAGCATGCCCTTGAGGGCTGCCTCGATCTCCTCGATCGCCTGGTAGATGACCGAGTAGTAGCGGATCTCGACACCTTCCTTGTCGGCCATCTGGCCCGCCTTGCCCTGGGGCCGGACGTTGAAGCCGATGATGATGGCGTCGGAGGCGGCGGCGAGGTCGACGTTGGTCTCGGTGATCGCACCGACTCCGCGGTCGATGACCCGCAGGTTGACCTCCTCGCCCACGTCGATCTGGGCGAGGGCGTCCTCGAGCGCTTCGACCGAACCGGACACGTCGCCCTTGAGGATGAGGTTGAGCTCCTGGCTCTCGCCCTTCTCCATGGAGGCCATGAAGTCCTCGAGGGTACGACGCACGCGACGCTTGGCCTGCATGGCCGCCCGCTCACGCGACTCGCGCTTCTCGGCGATCTGACGTGCCATCCGGTCGTCGTCGACCACGATGAACGTCTGGCCGGCGCCCGGGACCGCAGTGAGACCCAGCACCATCGCGGGACGCGACGGGTCGGCCTGCTCGATGTTGTCGCCGTGCTCGTCGAGCATGGCGCGCACCCGGCCGTAGCCGGCTCCGGCCACGATCGAGTCGCCGACGCGGAGGGTTCCGCGCTGGACCAGCACGGTGGCCACCGGGCCGCGGCCGCGGTCGAGGTGGGCCTCGATGACGAGACCCTGCGCGTCCTGGTCGGGGTTGGCCCGCAGGTCGAGCGAGGCGTCGGCCGTGAGGACGACGGCCTCGAGCAGCTTGTCGAGGTTGAGCTCCGACTTGGCCGAGACGTCGACGAACATCGCGTCGCCGCCGTACTCCTCGGGGATCAGGCCGTACTCGGTGAGCTGGCCGCGGACCTTGGTCGGGTCGGCCGTCTCCTTGTCGATCTTGTTGACCGCCACCACGACCGGTACGCCGGCCGCCTTGGCGTGGTTCAGCGCCTCGATGGTCTGCGGCATCACGCCGTCGTCGGCCGCCACCACGAGGATCGCGATGTCGGTCGCCTGCGCACCGCGAGCACGCATGGCGGTGAACGCCTCGTGACCCGGCGTGTCGATGAAGGTGATCCGGCGCTCGTTGCCGTCGACGTCGGTCGTGACCTGGTAGGCACCGATGTGCTGGGTGATGCCACCGGCCTCCTTGTCGATGACGTTGGCGTTGCGCAACGCGTCGAGGAGCTTGGTCTTTCCGTGGTCGACGTGACCCATGACCGTGACGACGGGCGGGCGGAAGGCGAGATCGGTCTCGTCACCCTCGTCGGCACCGAAGTCCAGGTCGAAGGACTCGAGCAGCTCGCGGTCCTCGTCCTCCGGGGAGACGACCTCGACGACGTAGTTGAGCTCCTCGGCGAGCAGCTCGAACGTCTCGTCGTTGACGGACTCGGTCGCGGTGACCATCTCGCCGAGCGAGAAGAGCATCTGCACCAGTGCTGCGGCGTCGACGTTGATCTTCTCGGCGAAGTCGGTCAGCGACGAGCCGCGCGCCAGGCGCACCGTCTCGCCGTCGCCCTTGCGGACGCGGACACCACCGATGGTGGGTGCCTGCATCTGCTCGAACTCTTGACGACGAGCGCGCTTCGACTTGCGACCGCGCCGCGACGGACCGCCGGGGCGACCGAACGCACCCTGGGTCTGGCCACGCTGGCCGGGACGGCCGCGCTGGCCGCTGGCGTTGGGACCGAAGCTGGGCCCGCCACCGGGACGACCCGGGGCGCCGCCGCCACCGGGACCACCGCGACCGGGAGCACCGCCGGGGCCACCACGGGCACCGCCGGGGCCACCACGGGCGCCGCCGGGGCCACCACGGGCGCCACCGGGGCCACCGGGGCCGCCACGGGCGCCGCCGGGACCGGAGCCGAAGGCAGCCGGGGACTTGGGCATCATCGCCGGGTTCGGGCGGGGCATGCCCGGACGACCCGGGGCGCCACCGTCACGCGCGGCTGCGGGCCGCGGCGGGCGCTGGTCCCCGGCACCCGTGCCGGCGCCGGGCGCCGGGGCCGGGGCCTCGGGGCTCGGAGCGGGCGCGGGCCGACGGCCCATGCCCTGACTGGGGGCGAAGGGGTTGTTGCCGGGGCGCGGGCTGCCGGTCGGACGACCGACCGGCTTGGGGGCCGGTGCCTTCGGCGTGGGAGCCGACGGCGCGGCGGCCGCAGGGGCATCCGGCTCGGCGGGCGGCTCGGGAGCCGCCTCGGGCGTCGCCACCGGAGCCGGCGCGGGGGCCGCCTCGGGCTCGGGCTCGGCTGGTGCGGGGGCCGGCTTCTTCGAGCCGGGGGCCTTCGGGGTCGGCTTGGCCGACGCCTCGGAGGCAGGCGTCTCGGCCGGGGCGGCAGTGGAGCCGGCGGACTTCAGCTGGTCGCCGTACTCCTTCTTGAACCGCATCTCGACAGGGGGCTCGACCGTCGACGATGCCGACTTGACGAACTCCCCCATCTCCTTGAGCTTCTCGAGAACAAACTTGCTCTCGACGCCGAACTCCTTGGCGAGTTCGTGAACTCGGGTCTTAGCCACGTTTCTCCTTCTGGCCTCAAGACCCGGGTTCCGGGGGATGTTCCTGAGACCGTTAGCGGTTGGGAAAACTCATCGGAAAGTACTCATCGAGAGCTCATGAGCTACTGCTCCAGTTCCTGTTGGTCCTTCACGGTCAGTGCTGTGGTGCTGTGCCCGTCACTGGGCGGCGAGATGGTCTCCCACCGGTGCGCTGGCGAGTCCCGCCCGGACCCTGAGGGCCCGGCCGAACGCCCGACGGCGTACCGCGAGGTCGTAGCACTCCGGTGTGGGGTGCAGGTGCGCACCGCGTCCCGGGGCCGTGCCGTCGAGGTCTGGGACGACGGCCGGCTGGCCATCGGGTCCCGAGCCCGCGACGACGCGTAACAACTCGCTCTTCGTGGCCCGCTCCCGACATCCGATACAGGTGCGGACAGGCTGGGGGCCTGTCGGTGCCTGGGGATGTTGTTCACGCGCCACTGGCATCAACCCTACCGCGCTGGGCATCTGAGTTCGAACTGGTGGCCTCTGGGGGTACGGCGCTGTGGTCGCTGCCCTGCGTCCCGGAGGCGTGACTGCGTCACGACTCCGGGCTCACCTCAGCCTCATCATCGGACCGGATGTCGATCCGCCAGCCGGTGAGGCGGGCGGCGAGGCGGGCGTTCTGGCCTTCCTTGCCGATCGCCAGCGACAGCTGGAAGTCGGGTACGACGACGCGCGCGGAGCGGGCCTCGAGATCCACGATCTCGACGGAGTTGACCCGGGCCGGGGACAGGGCGTGGGCCACCATCTCGGCGGGGTCCTCGGACCAGTCGACGATGTCGATCTTCTCGCCGTGGAGCTCCGACATCACGTTGCGGACCCGCTGCCCCATCGGGCCGATGCACGCTCCCTTGGCGTTGACCCCGGGGACGGTCGAGTGCACGGCGATCTTGGTCCGGTGACCGGCCTCGCGGGCGATCGCGGCGATCTGCACGGTGCCGTCGGCAATCTCGGGCACCTCCAGGGCGAAGAGCTTGCGGACCAGGTTGGGGTGGGACCGGGACAGGGCGATCTGGGGTCCGCGCATCCCCTTGCGGACCGAGACCACGAGGCACTTGATCCGGGCGTTGTGCTCGTAGCGCTCGCCGGGAACGCGCTCGCCGAGGGGCAGGATCGCCTCGAGCTTGCCGAGGTTGACCATGACGTCGTCGGGGTTGCGACCCTGCTGGATCACGCCGGAGATGATGTCGCCCTCCTTGCCGGAGAACTCGCCGAACCGGATGTCGTCCTCGGCGTCGCGCAGCCGCTGCAGCATGATCTGCTTCGCGGTGGTCGCCGCGATCCGGCCGAAGCCGTCGGGGGTGTCCTCGGACTCGCCGATCCGGTTGCCCTCGGCATCGACCTCGACGGCGAAGACGCTCACGTGCCCTGACTTGCGGTCGAGGACCACCCGCGCCTGCTCTGAGGCTCCCGGCGTCTTGTGGTAGGCGGTGAGAAGGGCCTGCTCGATCGCCTCGACGAGGACGTCGAACGAGATCTCCTTCTCGCGCTCCAGCATCCTCAGGATGCTCAGGTCGATGTCCATCAGTCCTCGTTTTCCTTCTGGCGGGCCTTCGGGCGGTTGAACTCGATCTGCACGAGTGCCTTCGCGATGTCGGTGTAGGCGATCTCGCGCGTGGTCCCCTCGACGTCGAGGCAGACGACGTGGTCGTCGCTCGAGAGGACCCGGCCGGTGAGGGTGTCGTCGTCGGCCAGGGTCGCCTTGACCAGGCGATCAGCGTTGCGCCGCCAGTGGCGGGGAAGGGTGAGGGGCCGGTCCACGCCGCGGGAGGTCACTTCGAGGGTGTAGGGGTGCTCCCCCATCGCGTCGGAGTCGTCGAGCACCCGCTCGATCTCGCGCGTCGCACCGGCGACGTCGTCGAGGGTCACCCCGCCGTCCTTGTCGACGGCCACACGCAGGATCCGGCGCTTGCCGGCAGGCGTGACCTCCACTGCCTCGAGGTCGAGCTCCAGAGCACTCAGAGGCCCGGAGAGCTCCGCCTCGATCTGGTCCCGGATGGCGTCCTGACTGACCTTGCTCACGAGTGCGCGACCTCCTTGTGAAGTTAGTGGAGTCCACGATAGCGGCTGGTCCGAACGGGGATAGGGTCGGCGCCGTGCGCCCAGTCAGCGGTCCCCGCGCCACCCGTCGTACGACGATCGGTGGAGCACTGGCGGGCGCCGTGGTCCTGGCAGGTTGCGATCTCGACCCACCGGCGGCCGCCCCGAGCTCGTCACCGTCGCCCACGACGGCCGCCGACCCGGACACGGCCCTGGTCGACGCCGTCATCGCAGAGCTCGACGAGCTCGAGGCCCTGGTCACCGTGGCGGCCGAGCGCCGGCCGCTGCTCGCCCCCGGGCTCGCCCCCTTCGCCGTTCTCCACCGGGCCCACCGCGAGGTCCTGCCGGCCCGCGACGCCGAGCCGCAGCTCTCCCGGGTCTCGGGGACACCACGGGAGGTGGCCGAGCGGATCCGGCTCCGCGAGCTCCAGGCCCAGGCCCGGCTGGCCGACTGGTCGGTGGCCGCCGAGAGCGGCACCCTGGCCCGACTGCTGGCGAGCATGTCCGCAGGCATCGCGGCACACCTGGCCGCCGGCACCCTGAGGGGGTCGATCTTCTGACTCCGCTCGACGCCCTCCAGACCGCGCTCGCCGCCGAGCACGCGGCGCTCTACGTGTACGGCGTGCTCGGCGCGCAGACCTCACGGTCGGCGACGCCGGTGCTCTACGCCGACGTCTCCGAGGCGTACGCCGTCCACCGCGGCCGACGCGACGAGCTGACCCGGTTCGTGCTCGACGAGGGAGGCACCCCGGTCGCGTCGGAGCCGACGTACGAGATCCCGGAGTCGCTGGGCTCGGCCGAGCGGGTGACCCGGACGGCGCGCGAGCTGGAGCGATCAGCGGCGGAGACGTACGCGTGGCTGGTCGCCCACACGGTGGGACCGCGCCGCCGCTGGGCCGGACGGGCCCTGACAAACACTGCGGTCCGCGTGCTCACCTTCCGGGGAAGTCCCGAGATCTTCCCCGGATCTGGTGAGTACGCGGACCGCTAAGTGGCCTCCTGCAGAGAGGCCGGAGGTTCGTCCTCGCTCGGTGTGGGGACCTGGCGAAGACTTCCTACTGCGAAATCTTGCAACACCGCAGGTCACGGCACCAGTTCCTGACAAACTCACCTTTTTGCATTGCAAGAACTTGCAAAAGACTGGACCGGCTCTCCGCGGGCTGGCTCAGCCCCGGTAAGCGGTCCACATCTGGGACATCCGCGAGCTCTGCCCACCGGTGAACATCGTGTAGCAGGAGTCGTAGCTGTAGTCCATGTAGTTGTGGATCGGGTCCAGGCCCGGCAGCGAGCAGGAGTCACGACCCTCGGGGCATCCCGTGGTCGAGCTGGACTGCGCCGGGGTGTCGGTCACCTCGTCGTTCGTGGCGGTGCACCCGCCCTGGAAGGTGTGGTAGAGCCCGAACCAGTGGCCCGCCTCGTGGGTGGCGGTCTCGCCCAGGTTGTAGTTGGTGGCCGAACCGCCGGGCAGCGAGGTGTACTGGACCCGGATGCCGTCGATGCCGGGGTTGCGTGAGTAGTCCCACGGGAACGTGGCGATGCCGAGGTAGGCGAAGTCGACCAGCCAGATGTTGAGGGCGTTGGCGCCGCCCTTGCGGGTCTGCTTGCGGTAGGTGGTGCTGCGCTTGTCCTGGTGCCACTGGGTGTTGTTGTAGCGGTACGTGCCCGCGAGCGAGAACGTGAAGCCGGTGTTGGCTGCGCCGGCACCTCCCGCGCCGCCGAAGCTGGAGTTCAGGACGCTGATCTGCTGGGCGATCTGCTGGTCGGTGACATCACCGCTACCGGCAGAGTCCCGCATCACGTGCACGTAGACGGGAACGGTCGCGGCCGCTGAGGCGGCCGCGTTCTGTGCCTGCTTCCCACCGAGGATCTTGTCGGTGCGCGCTGCGATGGCGCGCTGCTCCTTGCGTGAGATCCCGCGGTGGTCGAGTCCGGCATGTCCTCCTCGGGCTCCGTCCGCAGGGTCACCGGCCTCCTGCTCGAGGCAGACGCGACCGGCGTCGGGGACGCGGGCCTGGGCCGGCGCGGCCAGGCCGCTGACGGTGAGAGCGGTGGCGCCGAGGCCGGCGATCGCCGCCGTACGGAGCAGGTGGGTGATGCGCATGAAAGGGATGTCCTCTCGTCCGGGGCCGCGTGGGTGGTGCGGCGTCGGAGTCACCCTGCCTCCGCGGGCGCGCCTTGCCGAGGGCGCGGCCGCTTCACATCCGTGCATTGCAAGAACCTGAGGCTGGTCTGGACCAGCTCGAGGTCAGTGCCAGCCTCGCACGATCGCCGGAATGTCGGTCAGCGCGTGCGCCACGGCGTCCGGCTCACCCTCGGAGTGGCCGACCTGGCTCGGCGGGATCGTGCTGAGCGGGATGTGGATCGCCCGCATCCCGGCGTTCCGGGCGCCCCAGACGTCGTCGAACAGCCGGTCCCCCACGTAGACGCAGCGGGCGGGGTCGGTGGCACCGACCGCCTCCATCGCGGCACGGAAGGCCAGCTCGGACGGCTTGGTCCACGGGATCTCGCTCGTGTAGACGTCACCGTCGATCAGGTGGCGTACGCCGTCGCGGTCGAAGAAGCCCTCGTGCCAGGCCCGCGGCCAGATGGTGTTCGACAGCACCCCGACCTTGAGGCCGTCGGCGCGCAGCGCCTCGAACATCGGCGCGGCCTCGGGGTCGGTCAGCGTGTGCGGCTCCCAGAACTCGAAGTACGCCGTCAGCAGCTCCGGGTCGTGCTCCAGGCCGGCCTCGTCGAACAGGTCGGCCACCGTCGAGCTCTGCTGCTGGTCGCGGCTCCTCCCCCAGATCGCCTCCCCGGCGGCGTGCAGGCGCGTGGTGATCTCGGCCGGGTCGTGGCCGGCCTCGACCACCGCCTGGGCGAGCGCGAGCGACTCCGCATGGAAGTCGACGTCGTGCCAGCGCGTGAGCGTGCCACCCCAGTCGAAGATGACGGCGTCGATGGCGCGCCGCGCTCAGCCACGGACCAGGCGGACGACGTGGTCGACCACGCGTTCGGCGGGCACCTGCTCACGCTCACCGGTGGCACGGTCCTTGACCTCGATCGTGCCGTCGGCGAGACCCTTGCCGACCACGACGATGGTCGGGACGCCGATCAGCTCGGCGTCCTTGAACTTCACGCCGGGGCTGATCTTGCCGGCCCGGTCGTCGTAGAGGACGGCGATGCCCTGGGCGTCCAGCTCGTGGCTGATCCGCTCGGCCGCGGCGAAGATCGCCTCGTCCTTGCCGGCGGCGACCACGTGCACGTCGGCCGGGGCCACCTCGCGCGGCCAGCACAGGCCGACCTCGTCGAGGGTGCCCTCGGCGATCGCGGCCACTGCGCGCGAGGGACCGATGCCGTAGGAGCCCATGGTGACCGTGACCAGCTTGCCGTTCTCGTCGAGCACCTTGAGGTCGAGCGCGTTCGCGAACTTGCGGCCGAGCTGGAAGATGTGACCCATCTCGATCCCGCGCGCGGACTCGAGCGTCCCGGCATCGCAGTTCGGGCAGGCATCGCCGTCGCGCACCTCGGCGGCCTCGATGGTGCCGTCGGGCACGAAGTCACGACCGACCACGAGGTCGAGGACGTGGCTGCCGTCGACATCGGCGCCGGTCACCCAGCGGGTGCCCTCCACGACGCGAGGATCGACGAGGAAGCGGATCTCGGACTCGCTCTTCTCGCCGAGGGCGCCGGGGCCGATGTAGCCCTTGACCAGCGCCGGGTGCTCGGCGAAGTCCTTCTCGCCGAACGGCTCGAACTCGGCCGGGTGCACCGCTGCCTCGAGCCGCTTCTGGTCGACCTCGCGGTCGCCGGGCACGCCGATGGCGAGCGGTTCGCGGGTGCCGTCGGGGTGGGACAGCATCATCAGCACGTTCTTGAGCGTGTCCGCCGCTGCCCAGGGCCGGTCGGCGCGCGGGAACGCCTCGTTGAGGTGGTCGACCAGGGTCTGGATGGTGGGGGTGTCCGGCGTCTGCTCCGCGTGGGCGGCGGGCGCGTCGTCGTACGTCACCGGCGCCGGGGCCGGCACCTTGACCGCCTCGACGTTCGCGGCGAAGCCGCACTGGGCGCAGCGGACGTAGGTGTCCTCGCCGATGTCCGCCTTGGCCAGGAACTCCTCGGACTTCGAGCCGCCCATCGCTCCCGAGTGCGCGGAGACGATGACGTACTCGAAGCCGAGCTTGTCGAAGATCCGGATGTAGGCGTCGCGGTGCTTCTGGTAGCTGGCGTCGAGGCCCGCGTCGTCGACGTCGAAGGAGTAGGAGTCCTTCATCACGAACTCGCGGCCGCGCAGCAGCCCGGCGCGGGGCCGCGCCTCGTCGCGGTACTTGGTCTGGATCTGGTAGATCGAGAGCGGCAGGTCCTTGTAGGAGGAGTAGAGGTCCTTCACCACGAGGGTGAACATCTCCTCGTGGGTGGGACCGAGGAGGTAGTCGGCGCCCTTGCGGTCCTTGAGCCGGAAGATGCCGTCGCCGTACTCGGTCCAGCGGCCGGTGGCCTCGTAGGGCTCGCGGGGCAGCAGGGCGGGGAACGACAGCTCCTGGGCGCCGATGGCGTCCATCTCGTCGCGGATGATCTGCTCGATCCGGCGCAGCACGCGCAGCCCGAGCGGCAGCCAGGTGTAGATGCCGGGGGCGGCACGGCGGATGTAGCCGGCCCGGAGGAGCAGCCGGTGGCTCGGCACCTCGGCCTCGACGGGGTCGTCTCGCAGGGTCCGCACGAACAGCGTCGACATCCTCAGGATCATGGTCGAAGGCTACGCGGGGGCCCGGACCCGCCGCGAACCAGTTCTCCCGCTGGGCGACGCGAGGTGGGATGCTGCAGGTAGTGAACATGGCCGGGAGGCGCCCGGTCATCACTCGGGAGTAGCCGTGAAGTCGATCATCGCCGCATCCACCGTCTCCGCTGTCGCCCTGCTCCTGGGCGCGGCCGCCCCCGCCGCGGCCGTGCCGGAGACCGAGCTGCGACCCGCCCGGCTCGACCGCGGCGCGGACGTCGTCGATCCCGCACCTCGAGGGCAAGACCGTCGTCGACGGTGACGTCCGGATCGAGGTCAAGGCCGGCTCGGTGCAGCCTGCTCGGCACGTCGGGCACCGACTACGTCGTCGGTGCCGCCAACGGCAACTACTCGGGCAAGTTCCGGGTGCTGCGGTACACCCCGGAGGGCGCGAAGACGGTGCTCTTCCGCGGCGTCCCGATCTACGAGCTCGAGCTGTCCGACGACGGCGTCCAGGTCGCGTCGAGCCGCTTTCGCGACTCCCGGACCAGGGTGCGCGTGTTCAGCGCTGCGGACGGGGCCGAGCAGGCCTCACGCTGGTTCGACGGCTCCGTGACGGTGCTCGATCTCGACGAGGGCCAGATGGTGCTCGGCGGCTGGTCTCCGCAGCGCACCTTCTCGTGGGACGTCGTCGAGCGACAGCGTGGACAAGATCGCGGGTCGGGTCGGCTACGAGGCCGACCTCTCGTCGGACCGGCTGGCCTCGTTCACGAAGGATCCCTACCTCGGCGGTTGCAGCGTCGTCACGACGCTGAGTGACCCCGGAGACCAGCTCTGGCGGTCGTGCGGCCGCCGCGTGGAGACGTTCTCACCGGGCGGCACCCGGATGGCCACCATCCACATCCTCTCGGACGGGATCGGCCCGAGCGAGGTGTGGTTGCGCAAGTCCGGCGGGAAGCTGCTCGCGCACTACACCAGCGAGTGGTTCGGCCTGCTCTGGTGGGAGTCGGACGCCTCCCTGCTCCTGGACACCAACGGCAAGACGAAGTCGGCCACGGTGCGCTGCCTGGTGGCCGACTGCGAGCGCGCGTCGGACCTGCGCGCCGCGCCCTCGCTACCGGCTCACGACCCCCGGGCGGCCTTGAGCGCGATCCGCACCATCGGGATCTGCAACGGGAGCCGGCCGTAGGCCATCGCCTTGAACGTCTGGCTGCGCGACCGTCGGGCGTCGTCGGCCATCTTCAGGTTGGCCGGGAAGACCCCGACCAGCAGGGCCGCGCTGGCCCATCCCGCAGCCGGCCGCGTGCGCGCGCCCAGCAGGCCGGCGGCGCACGCGAGCTCCACCAAGCCGCTGCCCACGATGACCTCGCGGTGCGCCGGGACGAAGTCCGGCATGAGGGGCTCGTAGACCTCCGGCTTCGCGAGGTGGATGACGCCGCTCGTCGCCAGGATGCCGGCCAGGATGAGGACGTCCTTGGGGATGCGCACGTGTGCAATGTACGGCGGCCCTGGTCGCCGCCCTGCACCCACCGCCGCCACCTGCCTCGGTCGCCGCCCTGCACCCCTCACCGGGTTTCGACGCGCCGGCGACTCGTCTCAGTCGCGTCGCTTGCTCAACCTGGCCGGCCCCACGGCCCGACCTCGTTCCTCGGTCGGCCCTGGCCGGCTCAAAACATGATGGTGGCGAAGGTGGCGGTCTGTCGGAAGCCGACTCGCTCGTAGGCCCGACGGGCCGGCCGGTTGTACTCGTTGACGTAGAGCGAGACCACCGGCGCGACGTCGCGCCGGACCAGGTGCGCGACCGCGGCCATGCCGGCCGCGGCCAGGCCCTCGCCGCGGCGATCGGGCGGCACCCAGACGCCCTGGACCTGGGCGGCGTACGGCGTCGCGCAGGCCACCTCGGCCTTGAAGACCAGCCGACCCTGCTCGAAGCGGGCGAACGACCAGCCCCGCGAGATCAGCTGGCTGACCCGGGTCCGGTAGAGATCACCGCCCCCGCCGTGCTCCGGGGAGACCCCGACCTCCTCGGTGTACATCGCGACGCAGGCCGGATAGACCGCCGCGAGGTCGTCCATGGTCGTACGGCGGACGTGAGGGTCCGGCGCGACGAGCGGGTCGGAGCCGAGCTCGAGGTGCGGCTGGTCCCAGCGGAGCTCGCGCGGGCGACCCCAGGTGGAGGAGACGCCGTCCCAGAAGGTGCGGACCGCGGACTGCGGGACCGACGATCGTCGACACCGTCCGGCCCCGGGTCAGGGCCCGCTCGGCGAACACCCGCGCGTCCTCGGCCGTGGCCTGGACCGGCACCAGGTTGGCGCCGACGTGGCAGGCGGCGGTCGAGGACCCCGTCGGTGTAGCGGCCCCAGACCTCGCCGCCCGAGCCAGCGCGGCTCCAGGTTGGTGGTGCGCGCCCGGTAGTCGGCGAACGACGTTCACGACCGGATCCTGCGCGGCGAGTCGCAGGAAGTCGGACAGGTCCGCGGGGCCGAGCACGCGGACGCCGTGGCGGGTCGAGAGCACGGGTGGAGCCTACGCGGACACCGCCACGGATCGTCGCGGTTCCGTCACCGCACCCGGGTCAGGAGACGGTGACCTCGGCGCCGGCGCCGTCGACGGACTCCATGCCCTCGGCGATCCGCATCGCCTCCTCGATCAGGGTCTCGACGATCTGCGACTCGGGGACGGTCTTGATCACCTCGCCCTTGACGAAGATCTGGCCCTTGCCGTTGCCGGAGGCGACGCCGAGGTCGGCCTCACGGGCCTCACCGGGCCCGTTGACGACGCAGCCCATGACGGCGACGCGGAGCGGGACCTCCAGGCCCTCGAGCCCGGCGGTCACCTCCTCGGCCAGCTTGTAGACGTCGACCTGGGCGCGACCGCACGACGGGCAGGAGACGATCTCGAGCCGGCGCGGCTTCAGGTTGAGCGACTCCAGGATCTGGAGGCCGACCTTGACCTCCTCGACCGGCGGCGCCGACAGCGAGACCCGGATGGTGTCGCCGATGCCCTGGCTCAGCAGGTGGCCGAAGGCGACCGAGGACTTGATCGTGCCCTGGAACGCCGGGCCGGCCTCGGTGACGCCGAGGTGCAGCGGCCAGTCGCCGGCCTCGGCGAGCAGCTCGTAGGCGCGGACCATCACGACCGGGTCGTTGTGCTTGACCGAGATCTTGAAGTCGTGGAAGTCGTGCTCCTCGAAGAGGCCGGCCTCCCAGACCGCCGACTCGACCAGCGCCTCGGGCGTGGCCTTGCCGTACTTGTCCATGATCCGCTTGTCGAGGCTGCCGGCGTTGACGCCGATCCGGATCGAGGTGCCGCGGTCCTTGGCGGCCCGGGCGATCTCCTTGACCTGGTCGTCGAACTTGCGGATGTTGCCGGGGTTGACCCGGACCGCCGCACAGCCGGCGTCGATCGCGGCGTAGACGTACTTCGGCTGGAAGTGGATGTCGGCGAT
The DNA here is from genome assembly GCA_963834235.1 of uncultured Actinomycetota bacterium. Taxonomy (GTDB): domain Bacteria; phylum Actinomycetota; class Actinomycetes; order Propionibacteriales; family Nocardioidaceae; genus Nocardioides. Next base: position 645,773 of record CAWIAS010000003.1, on the reverse strand, counting down.
GACCGGGATCTGCGAGTGCTGCGCGATCTCCGGCAGCGCGTCGGCGTCGTCCTGGCTCGGGCAGGCGACCCGCACGATGTCGCAGCCGGTCGCGGTCAGCTCGGCGATCTGCTGGAGGGTCGCGTTGACGTCGGAGGTGAGCGTCGTGGTCATCGACTGCACCGAGATCGGTGACTCGCTGCCGACGCCGACCTTGCCGACCTTGATCTGGCGGGTCTTGCGGCGCGGTGCGAGCACCGGGGGTGGCAGGGCGGGCATGCCGAGGCCGACGGAGGTCATGGGGTCAGGCTACTGGCGCGACCCTCGGGATCAGGATTCGAGGTGGAGCGGGACGACCAGGTCGCCGACGATCAGCACCACGCCCATCACCAGGATCGCCGAGGCGACGACGTAGGCGACCGGCAACAGCTTGGCGACGTCGACGTAGCCGGGGTCGGGACGGCCGCGCAGGCGGGCGAAGCCGCGGCGCATCGCCTCCCACAGGGCACCGGCGATGTGGCCGCCGTCGAGCGGCAGCAGCGGGATGAAGTTGAACATCCCGATGAAGAAGTTGAAGCCGCGCGATCAGCATCAGCAGGAAGACGGCCTTCTCGGCGACCGGGAACTCCTCGTGCGAGACGGTCTCCCCGGCGAGCCGGCCGCCGCCGACGATGCTGACCGGGCTGTCCTTGGCGCGCTCCTCGACCCCGACGATGGCCTTGGCGACACCCCACACCTTGACCGGCAGCGTCGCCAGGGCCTGGACGGTGTCGACGGTCATGTCGCCCATCTGCTGGAGGGTGTAGATCGGGCCACCGGTCGTCGTCTCGATGTGAGCGGTGGGCGTCACGCCCGAGGAAGCCGACCTGGCGCAGCTTCTGGTCGGTCGCGGAGGTCGGCCGGGCCTCGACGGTGGTGTTGGTGGTGCCGGTCAGCTCGCGGCCGTCGCGCTCGTAGGTGATGACGGCCTCGCCGTCCTCGTTGTCGCGGATCAGGTCACGCAGCTGGTCCCAGCCGGTGACCGCGGCGCCGTTGAAGGTGAGTGATCACGTCACCGGGTCGCAGCCCCGCCTCGTTGGCAGGAGCGAGGGGGTCGGCCGCCGTGCACTCACGGCCCTCGTCCGCGTAGGGGATCACGCACTCGGAGACGGTGTCGATGACCGGGCGGCCGGCGTCGGGCTCGACCGACTTCTGGCCGTAGGTCGAGAAGACGGCGAGGAAGATGAAGAACGCGATCAACAGGTTCACCGTCGGACCGCCGGCCATCACGATGACCTTCTTCCACCACGGCATCCGGTAGAAGAGTCGGTCGTCGTCCTCCGGGCCGATGTGCTCCCACTCGGCGGCGCGAGCATCGGAGATCAGCTGGGTGAACATGCCGGTGTTGGACTTGCGGAGCCGGACGACGCGGTGGCCGTCCTCGTCGTACACGGGGTGCAGGCGGTCCTCGTCGAGCTCGTCCGCCCCGGGCGGGAGCATGCCGACGATCTTGACGTAGCCGCCGAGCGGGATCGCCTTGATGCCGTACTCGGTCTCGCCGCGCTGCCGGCTCCACACCGTGGGGCCGAAGCCGATGAAGTACTGGGTGACCTTCCCGCCGAACTTCTTCGCCGGGATCATGTGGCCGAGCTCGTGCAGGCCGATCGAGGCGAGGATGGCGACCACGAAGATCACCACGCCGAGCAGGTAGTAGAGCGCGGTCACGAGATCCCTTCGATCCTCCGGTGGGCGGCCTGGCGGGCCCACGCGTCCGCGGCGAGGACGTCGTCGACGGTGAGCTGCTCCTCCGAGCGTACGTCGTGCTCCCCCACCACGGCGGCCACCGTCGGCACGATGTCGACGAACGCCAGCGTCCCGGAGCGGAACGCCTCGACGCACGCCTCGTTGGCCGCGTTGTAGACGGCCGGGGCCGTGCCTCCCCTGGCCCCGGCGGTGCGGGCCAGCGTCGACGGCCGGGAACGCCTCGTCGTCGAGAGGGAAGAACTCCCAGGTCTCGGGCCTCGTCCAGTCGACGGCCGGGGCGGCGTCGGGCACCCGGTCGGGCCAGCTCAGCCCGAGGGCGATCGGGATCAGCATGGTCGGCGGGCTCGCCTGGACGAGCGTGGAGCCGTCGACGAACTCGACCATCGAGTGCACGACGCTGGTCGGGTGCACGACGACCTCGATCCGGTCGAAGGGCAGCTCGAAGAGCAGGTGGGCCTCGATCACCTCCAGCCCCTTGTTGACCAGGGTGGCGGAGTTGATGGTCACCACCGGCCCCATGTCCCAGGTCGGGTGGTCCAGCGCCTCCTCGACGGTCACGTCGGCCAGCTGCTCGCGGGTCCGGCCGCGGAACGGGCCGCCGCTCGCGGTCAGCACCAGGCGGCGCACCTCGTCGGGGCTGCCGCCACGCAGGCACTGCGCCAGTGCGGAGTGCTCGGAGTCCGACCGGCACGATCTGGCCGGGCTCGGCCCGCGCGGTCACCAGCGGACCCCCGATGATCAGGCTCTCCTTGTTGGCGAGCGCGAGGACGTTGCCGGCGTCGAGGGCGGCGAGGGTCGGCCGGAGCCCGACCGCACCGGTGATCCCGTTGAGGACGACGTCGACGTCGAGCCCCGCCGCCTCGACGCTGACGTCCTCGCCGAGCCCGTGGAACGTCGGCCCGAACTCCGCGACCTGCTGGTCGAAGAGCTCGGGGTTCGACCCACCTGCGGTCAGCGCGACGACCCGGAACCGGTCGGGGTTCGCCCGGACGATCTCGAGCGCCTGGGTCCCGATCGAGCCGGTCGAGCCCAGGATGGCCACGTCGCGTCGCTTCACCCGCCAATCCTCGCACCGACCGGTGTTCGCGTCTCTTGCGGCGTTCGCCCCTCGTCGGCCGAGTCCAGCGGGGAGGATGTCGGGGTGAATCGCGTACGCACCCCGCGGATCATCCTGATCGCCGTGGCCCCCCTGGTCGGCGCACTCCTCGCGCACGCAGTCGACGCGCCGCCGGCGGAGCGCGACACGCGCGCCGCGGCCGTCGCGCCCGCGGCGGGAGACGACCGCGAGCCCACGGATGCGACCGTGCGGATCACGACCGGAGGCTTCTCCGCCGACTACGAGCCCCCAGCTCCACGATCTCCTCGGACGGCACCCTCACGATCGTCAACGAGGACAGGACGCGCCACACGGTCACCTCCGACGCTGAGGGCGCTGACGGGTTGCCGCTCTTCGACGTCTCCATCCCGGCGGGCGCCACCCGGACCCTGAGGGTCGACGGGCTCGCGGCCGCCAGCTACGAGTTCTACTGCACGCTGCACCCCAACATGCGCGGCACCCTGACCGTCACCGGCGGGGACGGCGGGACGGGCGGCGAGGAGGCCACGTTCCGGACCCCGCTCGTCGTACCGAAGAACCTGCGCGGCGACAAGATCACGCTGGAGATGCGGAAGTCCCGCGTCCGGATGCTCCCGCGCGGACGCCGCACGACCGCGTGGACGTACGGCGGCACCTGGCCGGGACCGACCATCCGGCGCGACGCGGGCCACAGCACGCGGGTCACGGTGGTCAACCACCTGCCCCGCCGGGCGGGGGCGATGTCGACGCACCTGCACGGCGGCCACCAGGCAGCGAAGTTCGACGGTCAGCCGACGAGCTTCCTGGTCCCGAAGGGGGAGTCGCGCACCTACCGCTACGACCTCAGGGAGTCCGGCAGGCCGGTGCCTGGCTCGTTCTTCTGGTACCACGACCACCGCATGGACCACACCACCCGCAACAACTGGATGGGGCTCCAGGGGATGTTCATCGTGGACGACCCGGAGCAGGACGAGCTCGACCTGCCGCGCGGGAAGCGTGACCTGCCGCTGATGATCTCCGACCGGAGCTTCACGAAGCGCAACCAGCTCACCGAGCTGCACCAGCCGACGATGGCGCACGGGGACCACGGTGGGCACGGCGAGCACGCCGGGATGGCGTTCACGGGACCGCATGCACCACCCAACGACATCAGCGTGGGCACGCGCATCCTGGTCAACGGGACCCTGCGGCCCTTCGTGCGGACCGCCGCGGTCAGGTACCGGCTGCGACTGCTCAACAGCTCGGCCTTCTCGTCCTACAACCTCTCGCTCTCGAGCGGCCGGGCCTTCACCCAGATCGGCACCGGCAACGGGCTGCTCCCCCACCCGGTCGAGCGCGAGAACATCCTGCTCGGGCCGTCCCAGCGCGTCGACGTCGTCGTCGACTTCCACGGCCAGCTCGGCAAGGAGGTCGTCCTGCAGACCACGGAGCGCACCGACGGTGGCACCGGCACCGGCACCCGCCTCGGTGCGCTGATGCAGTTCCGGGTGCGCGACAAGGCCCCCGACAACAGCCGGATCCCACGCAATCTCCCCTCCCCCGAGCTGGTCGAGGCGCCCGACGAGATCGCGAAGTCCTGGACGTTCTCCCTCGAGGGCGACGAAGAGACCGGCACGTTCTGGGCCATCAACGGCCTGGCGTACGACGACGCGCGCGTCGACCACCAGGTCACGCTCGACACCACGGAGAAGTGGCTGCTGGAGAACACCAGCGACATGACCCACTACGTCCACCTGCACCAGGAGCAGTGGCGCACCGTGTCCCGCAACGGCGAGTCACCACCGCCCTGGGAGAGAGGACTCGAGGACACCTGGAAGCTGGACCCCGGCGAGCAGGTCGTCGTCGCCGCCAGGTTCACCGATCACACCGGACCGTTCATGGTCCACTGCCACATGCTCGACCACGAGGACCACGGCATGATGGCGACCTTCAAAGTCGTGCGGCAGGCACCCTGACGGGCCCACGTCTCAACCCCACCAGCGGGCTATGGCCCCGAAGCGCAGTGACGGTTACGTTGCTTTCCGAAGACGAGCGCGAGCCTCAGCAGGCCGGGCTCGACCGTGCACGTGCAGAAGTTAGAAGGTAGCTCGGATGAAGAGATCCCCCCGCCTCGCCCTCAGCCTCGCGGCTGCGTCCCTCGTCGTCCTCGCCGCGTGCGCGCCCCCGGAGGACGACAGCAACGAGACGACCACCGACTCGGGTGTACCTGCCAACGAGGCCACCTCGTCCGAGGACTTCGGCGGCATGGACGGACTGATCGAGGCCGCGCAGGAAGAGGGCGAGCTCAACGTGATCGCGCTCCCGCCCGACTGGGCCAACTACGGCGAGATCATCTCGACGTTCGAGGAGAAGTACGACATCGACGTCAACTCCGACCAGCCGACGGCCGCCAGCCAGGACGAGATCAACGCCGCCAACGACCTGGCCGGCACCGACCGCGCCCCGGACGTGTTCGACCTCGGACAGTCCGTGGCGCTCGCGAACACCGACATGTACGCGCCGTACACGGTCGAGACGTTCGACGACATCCCCGCCGAGTTCAAGGACCCGGACGGGACCTGGGTCAACGACTACGGCGGCTACATGTCGATCGGCTACGACTCGGCCAAGCTCCCCGACGTCACGTCGCTCCAGGACCTGCTCGGCCCGGAGTTCAAGGGTTCGGTGGCGCTCAACGGCGACCCGACCGCGGCCGGTGCCGCGTTCAGCGGCGTGATGATGGCGGCGATCGCCAACGGTGGATCGGCCGACGACATCGCCCCCGGCGTCGACTTCTTCGGCGAACTGAAGGACGCCGGCAACTTCTTGCCGGTCGACCCGGACTCGGCGACCATCGAGTCCGGCCAGACCCCCGTCGTCATCGACTGGGACTACCTGGGGGCAGCCGCAGCCGCCAACGTGTCCACCTGGAAGACGGTCGTGCCCTCCGAAGCCGTGGTGGCCGGCTACTACTACCAGGCGATCAACGCCGACGCGCCGCACCCGGCCGCGGCCCGCCTGTGGCAGGAGTTCCTCTACAGCGACGAGGGCCAGAACCTCTGGCTCGCAGGTGGCGCCCGACCGGTGCGCGGCGAGGCCATGGCCGAGGCCGGCACGATCGACGCCGAGCTGTGGGGCGCACTCCCGGAGGTGAGCGGCGAGCCGGTCATCCCGACCAACGAGCAGACGGAGAAGGCGGCCGGTTACCTGGGCGAGAACTGGTCCAAGGTCATCAGCTGATCGTGGCTGACGACTCGGCCGTGAGGACGGGTCGGCGGTTCGCCGTCGGCCCGTACCTCGCGCTGCTCCCCTTCCTGCTCTTCCTGCTCGTCTTCCTGATCGTGCCGACGGTGACCGTGGTCGTCGGCGCCTTCCAGACCGACGACGGTGGCCTCACACTGGGCAACATCCGGGCGCTCGGCTCGGAGGCGGCGCTCAACGCGCTGTGGAAGAGCGTGTGGCTCTCGGCGAGCACCGCGGTGATCGGGGCAGTGCTCGGCGCGCTGCTGTCGTACCTGATCCTCTCCCTCGGGCAGCGCAGCCTGCTCCGGCGGGTGACCCTCTCGGTCTGCGGCGTGCTGGCGCAGTTCGGGGGCGTGACGCTGGCGTTCGCCTTCATCTCCCTGCTCGCCATCCAGGGCGTCCTCACCGTGGCGCTCCGCGACGCCTTCGGGTTCGATCTCTACGGATCGGGGTGGCTGTTCGGTCTCAACGGCCTGATCGTCGTCTACGTCTACTTCCAGATCCCGCTGATGGTCATCGTGTTCACGCCGGCACTCGAGGGCCTGCGCCCCGAGTGGCGCGAGGCGGCCGTCAACCTCGGCGCCACGACCACGCAGTTCTGGCGGCAGGTCGGGTTCCCGCTGCTGACCCCGGCCTTCCTGGGGTCGATGCTGCTGCTCTTCGCCAACGCCTTCGCCGCCTACGCCACCGCCGCCGTCCTGGTCAGCCAGGGCAACCCGATCATCCCGCTGTTCATCCGCTCCGCCCTCACCAGCGAGATCCTGCTCGGCCAGGCCAACCTGGGCTTCGCGCTCGCCCTGGAGATGATCGTCGTGGTCACGGTCGTCATGACGCTCTACGCCCTGCTGCTGCGACGGACCTCGCGGTGGCTGCGATGAAGGGCCACTCCACCCGGGGATTCCGGATCTTCCGCGCGATCGCGCTGACCCTGTTCGCGCTCTACTTCGTGCTCCCGCTGCTGTCGATGCTCGACTTCAGCACCCGCGCCCGCGGCGACGCACAGGGCCGGACGTGGGACGCCTGGATCGCCCTGGTCGAGAACGACGACCTGCGCGAGGCGATCATCGCCTCGCTCCTGCTCGCCGTGCTGACGGTGGCCATGATGGTCGTGCTCCTCGTGCCCACCATGATCTGGGTGCGCCTGCGGGTGCCGAAGGTGTCGCGGGTCGATCGAGTTCCTGTGCCTGCTGCCCTTGACCATCCCGGCGCTGGTGATCGTCGTCGGCATCTCGGGCGTCTACGCCTGGGTCACCTACCTGCTGGGCGACTCGGCGCTCACCCTCACCTTCGCCTACGTCGTGCTCGTCCTGCCGTACGCCTACCGCTCCGTGGACTCCGCGCTCGCCGCCATCGACGTCACCACGCTCTCCGAGGCCGCGCGCTCGCTGGGCGCGAGCTGGACCACCGTCATCACCCGGATCGTGTTCCCCAACATCGTCAGCGGCGTGCTCAGCGCCGCGTTCATCTCGATCGCGCTGGTGCTCGGTGAGTTCACCTTCGCCGACCTGCTGCACTTCGACACGATGCCGGTGGCCCTGGCGGCGATCTACAAGACCGAGGCCCCCACCGCCGTCGCCGGCGCCCTGGCGTCGATCATCCTGGTGTCCGCGCTGCTGGTGGGACTCTCGTTCCTCGGCCGCGGCCCGCGCACGAGAAATGAGACCAGCTGATGAGCAGCCGACCCGACGCGAGCCCCGGCCTGACCGTCGAGCTCACCGACCTGACCCGCGTCTACGGCTCGGTCCGCGCGTCTCGACGGGCTCACGCTCCACCTGGAGCCGGGTGAGATGGTGGCGCTCCTCGGTCCCTCGGGCTGCGGCAAGACCACGGCGCTGAGGATCCTCGCCGGCCTCGACCACCCGACGTCCGGCACGGTCGTCGTCGGCGGCCAGGACCTGACCCGGGTCCCGGCCAACAAGCGCGACATGGGGATGGTCTTCCAGGCCTACAGCCTCTTCCCCCACCTGACCGTCCTCGACAACGTCGCGTTCGGCCTCAAGCTCCGCGGCGAGGACCGGGCCACCCGCACCCGGAAGGCCCAGGAGAAGCTCGAGCTGGTCGGACTCGCGGAGCACGGCAAGCGCTACGCCAGCCAGCTGTCCGGTGGCCAGCAGCAGCGGGTGGCGCTCGCCCGGGCCCTGGCGATCGAGCCTTCCGTGCTGCTCCTGGACGAACCGCTCTCCGCCCTCGACGCCAAGGTCCGCACCCAGCTGCGCGACGAGATCCGCCGGGTGCAGCTGGAGGTCGGCACCACGACCCTGTTCGTCACCCACGACCAGGAGGAGGCGCTGGCCATCGCCGACCGCGTCGGCGTGATGAACCAGGGAAAGCTCGAGCAGCTGGCCGCGCCTGCCGAGCTCTACGCCCAGCCCGCGACCACGTTCGTGGCGGAGTTCGTGGGGCTCAACAACAAGGTGCGGGCGCAGGTGCGCGAGGGCCGGGCCGAGGTGTTCGGGACGAGCGTGCCGGTCATGGCCGGTTCAGTGGAGTCCGGGGCCGGGCCTGGCGATGGTCCGCCCGGAGTCGGTCGTGGTCGACGGCACCGGCACCGCCAACGCCCGCGTCGCCTCGGTCAACTTCCTCGGACCCGTCTCGCGGGTCTACCTCGAGGTCGACGGAGGCGAGATGGTGATGGCGGCGGTACCCAGCCCGCTCGCGGTCAAGCTCGCCCCGGGCAACCGGGTGGCCGTCTCCGTCGAGCCGACCCCACTGTTGGTCGTGGCCGAGCCCTCTCGTGACGGCTAGGGTCGCCGCATGAGCACAGCCACCCCCGGCGGGCCTGCCCTCCCCCAGGAACGCCGACTCGTCACCGCGATTCCCGGTCCGGAGTCGCTCGCCCGACTGGACCGCAAGAAGGCCCACGTGGCCGACGGTGTCGGCACGATGCTGCCGGTCTTCGTCACCGCCGCCGGTGGTGGCGTGATCGTCGACGTCGACGGCAACTCGCTGATCGATCTCGGCTCCGGGATCGCGGTCACCAGCGTCGGCAACGCCGCTCCGGGCGTCGTGTCCCGTGCGCAGGAGCAGCTCGCCGCCTTCACCCACACGTGCTTCATGATCACGCCGTACGACGGTTACGTCGACGTGTGCGAGGCGCTGGCCGAGGTCACGCCCGGCGACCACGCCAAGAAGACGGCACTGTTCAACTCGGGAGCCGAGGCCGTCGAGAACGCGGTCAAGATCGCCCGCGTGGCCACCGGCCGGGACGCCGTGGCGGTCTTCGATCACGCCTATCACGGACGCACCAACCTGACGATGGCGATGACCAGCAAGAACATGCCCTACAAGCACGGCTTCGGACCGTTCGCCGGCGAGGTCTACCGGGCTCCGATGTCCTACCCGTTCCGGGACGGCCTGTCCGGCGAGGAGGCGGCCGCGCGAGCGATCGATGTCCTCGAGAAGCAGGTGGGCGCGAGCAACCTGGCCTGCCTCGCGATCGAGCCGATCCAGGGCGAGGGCGGCTTCGTCGTGCCTGCTCCCGGGTTCCTGCCGGCACTGTCCGCCTGGGCGACGGACAACGGCGTGCTGCTCGTCGCCGACGAGATCCAGACCGGCTTCTGCCGCACCGGCGACTGGTTCGCCTGCGACGACGAGGGGGTCGTGCCGGACCTGGTCACCACCGCCAAGGGCATGGCGGGCGGGCTGCCGCTGGCCGCCGTGACCGGCCGGGCCGACGTCATGGACTCCGTCCACGCCGGCGGGCTCGGCGGCACCTACGGAGGCAACCCCGTCGCGTGCGCTGCCGCCCTGGGCGCGATCGAGGAGATGCGCACCCACGACCTGCCCGCCCGGGCGCGGGAGATCGGCGCGATCATGTCGTCGCGCCTCACCACCCTCCAGGAGCAGTTCGCCGTGATCGGCGACCTCCGCGGCCGCGGCGCGATGATGGCGATCGAGCTGTGCACGCCGGGGACCACCGACCCGGACCCGACCCGCACGGCCGCAGTCTCGGCGTACTGCCACCAGCAGGGCGTCGTCACCCTCACCTGCGGCACCTGGGGCAACGTCTTCCGCTTCCTGCCGCCCCTGTCCATCTCCGACGAGCTGCTGCAGGAGGCGTTCGACATCGTCGAAGAGGCGTTCACGGCCACCGCCTGAGGCATACGCTCCGCCGGTGACCTGTCGGGCGTGCGGCGCCGGCTGATCAGGCCGGGTCGAGCTCCTTGATCCCCCACGGGCTGCCGTAGGCGGTCAGCAGGTCGAGGAACGGCACCGCGTCGAAGGCCTCCGGACCGAGCACGCCCACCCCCGACCAGGCTCCGGTGGCGAGCAGCTCGAGCGCGACCACCGGGTTGATCGCGGTCTGCCAGACCACGCACTGGTGGCCGTACTCCTGCATCGTCTGCTCGTTGTCGACCACGTGGTAGAGGTACGTCGAGCGGGGCGCGCCGTCCTTGCCCTTGCCGGTCACCCACAGCCCGGCGCACGTCTTGCCCTTCATCCGCGGACCGACGGTGGCGGGGTCGGGAAGGACCGCGGCGACCACGTCCCGTGGGCTGACCTCGACCCCCTTGACGCGGACCTTCTCGGTGCTGTCGAGGCCGAGCGTGTGCAGCACCTTGAGGACGTTGATGAACTCGTCGCCCAGGCCGTACTTGAACGTGGCCCGCTTGCAGTCGACCCAGCGCGGCATCAGGAGCACCTCCTCGTGCTCGACGTTGACGCACTCGACCGGCCCGATGCCCTCGGGGAAGTCGAACACCTCCGGCTCGCTGAACGGCGGGGTGGTGTGCCAGTCGCCCGCCCCCGACCCGTCACCGGCCCAGATCACCGGCGGGTTGAGACACTCCTCGATCGTGGTCCACATCGAGAAGGACGGCGCGAAGATCTCGTTTCCGTCGGCGTCGGTCACGACGAGGTTGGCGCCGTCGCGGGTGCCGAGCTCGTCGATCTCGGAGAACAGGTGGTCGGCGGCGTACCGGGCGAACACGTCGGAGAGGCCGGGCTCGACGCCGATCCCGACCAGTGCCAGCCGGCCGGCTTCCTCCCACTCGCCGGCCACGGCGAACTGCTCGTCGCCGAGCTTGACCCCGCACTTCTCGTACGGCGTGTCCGGGTGCGGGCGCGAGAGTGACATCGCCATGTCGAGGTAGTCGGCCCCGGCCGCGAAGGCCCCCTCGAAGACCGGCATGTCGAAGATCGGGTCGACGGCGTTCATGACGTGGGTGATCCGGTGCTCGCGGCACAGCGCCTCCACCGATCCGGCGTCCGAGGCGTCGACCTGCGCCGAGGCGTACCGGTCGTCGATCTCGGCTGCCTTCTCGGCGCGGCCCGGGTCGTAGTCGGCGACCACGATCGTCTCGAAGAAGTCGCGGCGGGCGGCGATGGCGGCGAACGCCGAGCCGACGCCCCCGGCGCCGACCAGGAGGATCCTCATGCCCTGCACACCTTCCGGGGTTTCGAGGCTCGCTGCGCTCGCACCTCGACCAACGACGTCTCACTCACCGATGTAGCTCATGACGTGCTTGATGCGCGTGTAGTCCTCGAGGCTGTAGGCCGAGAGGTCCTTGCCGTAACCGGAGTGCTTGAAGCCTCCGTGCGGCATCTCGGAGATGAACGGGATGTGGGTGTTGATCCACACGACGCCGAAGTCCAGTCTCTTCGCCATCCGCATCGCCCGGCCGTGGTCCTTGGTCCACACGCTGGACGACAGGCCGTACTTCACCCCGTTGGCCCAGCTCAGCGCCTCGGCCTCGTCGGTGAACTGCTGGACGGTGATGACGGGCCCGAAGATCTCGTCCTGGATCTGCTCGTCGTCCTGCTTCAGGCCCGACACGACGGTCGGCTCGTAGAAGTAGCCCTGATCGCCTTGTCGCCTGCCACCGGTCTCGAGGTTGGCGTGGTCGGGCAGCCGGTCGACCATGCCGGTCACGCGTGCCGAGCTGGTCGGCGTTGTTGAGGGCGCCGTAGAGCACGTCCTCGTCATCGGGCATCCCGGTCTTCGTGTTCCGCGCCTGCTCCGTGAGGGCAGCCACGAAGTCGGCGTGGATGCCCGGTCCGGCGAGGACCCGGGTGGCTGCGGTGCAGTCCTGGCCGGCGTTGAAGTAGCCCGCCTCGGCGATGGCGGACGCGGCCGCCTCGACGTCGGCGTCGTCGAAGAGGATGACGGGGGCCTTGCCGCCGAGCTCGAGGTGGACCTTCTTCAGGTCGGCCGCCGCGGAGCCGGCGACCTCCATGCCGGCCCGGACGGAGCCGGTGATGGAGACCATCTGCGGAGTCTTGTGCTCGACCAGCATCCGGCCGGTGTCCCGGTTGCCGCTGATCACGTTGAGCACACCGGGTGGCAGGAACTCCTGCGCCATCTCCGCGAAGAGCACGGACGTGGCCGGGGTGGTGTCGCTCGGCTTGAGGACCACGGTGTTGCCGGCCGCGAGTGCCGGGGCGATCTTCCAGATCATCATCATCAGCGGGTAGTTCCACGGGGTGACCTGACCGATCACGCCGATCGGCTCGCGGCGGACGAAGGACGTGTGGTCCTTCATGTACTCACCGGCCGACTTGCCCTCGAGCAGACGCGCGGCACCGGCGAAGAACCGGAAGTGGTCGACTCCGATCGGCAGCTCCTCGGACGCGGTCAGCCCGATCGGCTTGCCGGTGTCCTTCGACTCGACCCGGACGAACTCGTCGGAGCGCTTCTCGAGCGCGTCCGCGATCTTGAGCAGCGCGTTCATCCGCTCCTGCGGGGTGGTCTCGCCCCACTCCTCGAAGGCTGAGTCGGCGGCGGCGTAGGCGCGATCGACATCCTCGGCCCCCGACATCTGGGCCTGGGCGTAGACGTCGCCCGTGGTCGGGTCGATCACGTCGTAGGTCTCCCCCGACGCGGAGTCGACGAGCTCGCCGTTGATGACGTTCTGGAACGACGTACCAGCCATGTGTGAGGACCTCCGGAGATTGTCAGCGGAGGGCCGAGCCTAGCGACGGAACGACGGAATCTGTAGGGGGAGCCGCGACTTCGACACGGATTCCGTCCTCGAGGGCCGCTCAGGCTTCGAAGACCGGCACTCCGTCGACCCAGGTGGAGACCACGCGGGCAGCCCCGACGTCGGCCGGGTCGCCGGCGAAGGGGTCGCGGTCGAGCACCGCGAGGTCGGCCACCGCCCCCGGCCGGAGGACGCCGGCGTCGTCGCGGTGGTTCACCCACGCCGAACCCGACGTGTAGGCCGCGAACGCGGTTGTCAGGTCGAGCGCCTGCTCCGGCAGGAAGGACTCGGTGCCCTCCCGTCCGTCCGCGCCGAAGGTCCTTCGATTGACCGCGACGTGGATCGCGGCCAGCGGATCCGGAGTGCTGACCGGCCAGTCGGAGCCCGCCACGAGCGGAGCACCGGTGCGGTGGAGGTCGCCGAAGGGGTACTGCCAGCGGGAGCGTTCCTCCCCCAGGAACGGCAGGGTCAGCTCGACCATCTGGTCGTCGAGCACGGCCCACAGCATCTGCAGGTTGGCGGCCACCCCGAGCGCACCGAAGCGGGGCACGTCGTCGGGGTGGACCAGCTGGAGATGCGCGACCTGGTGCCGCAGGTCGCTCGCTCGCCGGTCGAGCCCGTCGAGACCCGCGAACGCGTCCAGGGCCTCACGCACCCCGCGGTCGCCGATCCCGTGGACGTGCACCTGAAAGCCCTCGTCGGCCAGCCGGCCGACGTACTGCTGGAGAGCCCCCGGCTCGACGAACGAGTGGCCACGATTGTCGGTGGCGTGGCCGCACCGGTCGAGGTAGGGCGACGTCAGCGCTGCGGTGAAGTTCTCGGCGACTCCGTCCTGCATGATCTTCACGCTGGTCGCACGGAACCGGCCGTCGGTGTAGGCCGTGCGCCTCTCGACCAGTGAGGCAACCTGCTCCTCGCCGCGGTCCCGGTCCCACCACAGCGCCCCGACGACGTACGCCGTGAGGTCGCCGCGCTCGGCTGCCCGCAGGTAGACGGGACCGGGGTCGTCCATGCCGGCGTAGTCGCCCGACGATGGCGTCCTGCCAGCCGGTGACGCCGAGCGAGTGCAGGTGGGCCTGACCCGGCGAGCAGCCCGGCGTAGTAGTCGTCCGGGTCGGTGGGCGGAACGTGCCGGGCGACGGCGTGCATCGCGCCCTCGTGCAGAGTGCCGGAAGGGGAGCCGGTGGCGTCCCGTTCGAAGCGGCCGTCGGGAGGGTCGGGGGTGCCCGCGTCGATCCCGACGATCTCCAGCGCCCGCGTGTTGACCCACGCGCCGTGGTGGTCGCGGTTGGGCAGGAAGACCGGACGATCCGCCACGACGGTGTCGAGGTCGGCCGCGGTCGGGGTCCCGCCGGGAAAGGCGGACATCGCCCAGCCGCCGCCGAGGATCCACGGCAGGTCCGGATGGGTGCGCGGCGTAGTCGGCGATGATCCCGAGGTAGTCCTCGCGGGTCTCGCCCTCCGACAGGTCACAGCGGAGCCGCTCGAGCCCGCCCTGGACGGCGTGCACGTGGGCGTCGACGAACCCGGGCGCGAGCAGACCACCCTGCAGGTCGACCACGCGCTCGGTGGTTGAGGAAGGCGCCCTGGCGCCTGTCTCGACGACCCGCCCGCACCTCCACGATCCGGCCACCGTCCGACCAGGACCGCAGCCCTGACCGAGGTGTCGGTGGCCGTCGAAGAGCGTCCCGTTGGTGAAGAGCGTCGCCACCTCAGCGACCCTCGAGCAGCGGCCCGGCCGGGTCGTGGGTGAGCCCGACCTTGCGCGCGGCCAGGCCGGAGAGCGCCTCCAGGCAGACCCGGTTGGCGAGGAAGGCGGTGATCTCCGCGTGGTCGTACGGCGGGGACACCTCGACCACGTCGATCCCGGCGACCGGGAGCTCGAGGCAGATCCGGCGGACGGCGTCGAGCAGCTCGCGCGACGCTGAGCCCGCCGGGCTCGGGGGTGCCGGTGCCCGGCGCGTGCCCGGGGTCGCAGACGTCGATGTCGACCGAGAGGAAGACCGCGTCGCAGTCGTCGAGGGCGATCTCGAAGGCCTCGTCGAGGCAGGCGCGTGAGCCCTCGCGCGCCGATCTCGGTCATCTCGTAGGACCGCATCTTCTGCTCGCGCCATCCAGTCGAGGGTCTCCGGGCCGGGCCAGTAGCCGCGCAGCCCCATCTGCAGGAACCGGTCGCCGCGCAGCGCGCCGGACTCGATCAGCCGGCGCATCGGCTGCCCGTGGCCGTAGAGGGAGCCGAACTCGATGTGCCCGGTGTCGGCGTGGGCGTCGAAGTGGATCATCGAGACCCGGCCGTAGCCGTGGTGCCGGGCCACCCCGGTCGCGTCGGCCAGGGCGATGGAGTGGTCGCCGCCGAGCACGAGCGGGATCGCACCTGCCGACGCCACGGCGTGCACCGCGTCCTCCAGGGCGCCGAGGGCGCGCTCGATCTCACCGGGCGGCATCTCCACGTCGCCGGCGTCGACGACCCGGATGTCCTGGAGCGCGTCGACCCGCAGCGCGAGGTGGGGTCGGGAGCCGTCGTGGGGCAGGTAGTCGGTCTGACGGATCGCCTGCGGCCCGAACCGGGTGCCGGGCCGGTGCGAGGTGCCGCCGTCGAACGGGGCCCCGACCACCACGACGTCGGCCGCCGCCAGGGCCGCCGGGTCGTCGAGGTCCACCGGATCCACCCCGAGGAAGGTGATGTCGGGACCGAACTGCGCGCCGTACCTGGTCATGGGTGATTCCTACCAGTTGCCGCCTCTCCGACCGCCGCGGGACGACGGAATCCGTCGCGTCACAGGCTGAATCGCCACGGAATCACTTGCCCGAAACGCTCCGGAGACCTCACGATGGTCCCATGACGCCACCCGGACTACGACCACCTCCAGCGTGCCGCCAAGGACCACCTCTGGATGCACTTCACGCGGCACTCGACCTACGACAACGCGGACGTGCCCGTGATCGTGCGCGGCGAGGGTGCCTACATCTGGGACGCCCAGGGCAAGCGCTACCTCGACGGGCTGGCCGGGCTGTTCGTCAGCCAGCTCGGGCACGGGCGCACCGAGCTGGCCGACGCGGCGGCCAAGCAGGCCCGCGAGCTGGCCTTCATGCCGCTGTGGTCCTACGCCCACCCCACCGCGATCGAGCTCGCCGAGCGGGTGGCCGGCTATGCGCCCGGCGACCTGAACCGGGTCTTCTTCACCACCGGCGGCGGCGAGGCCGTCGAGTCGGCCTGGAAGCTGGCCAAGAACTACTTCAAGCTCACCGGCAAGCACACCAAGCACAAGGTGATCAGCCGGGCGATCGCCTACCACGGCACCCCCCAGGGAGCGCTGTCGATCACCGGCCTGCCGGGCATGAAGGCGCCGTTCGAGCCGCTGGTGCCCTCGACCTTCCGGGTGCCGAACACCAACTTCTACCGGGCCGCCGAGCACGGCGCCGGCGAGGCCGCCCTGAGCGAGCAGGCCTTCGGTCAGTGGGCCGCGAACCGGATCGCCGAGGCGATCGAGTTCGAGGGCCCCGACACCGTGGCCGCCGTCTTCCTCGAGCCGGTGCAGAACTCCGGCGGCTGCTTCCCGCCGCCGCCCGGCTACTTCGAGCGGGTCCGCGAGATCTGCGACGAGTACGACGTGCTCCTGGTCTCCGACGAGGTGATCTGCGCGTTCGGCCGGCTCGGCCACATGTTCGGAGCCGAGCGCTACGGCTACCAGCCCGACATCATCACCTGCGCGAAGGGCCTGACCTCGGGCTACTCCCCGCTCGGCGCGATGATCGCCTCCGACCGGCTGATGGAGCCGTTCCTCACAGGGCCACGAGTCCTTCGCCCACGGCTACACGTTCGGCGGTCACCCGGTCTCCACCGCGGTGGCGATGGCCAACCTCGACATCTTCGAGAACGAGAAGGTCCTCGAGAACGTCCGCGACAACGAGGGCGCCTTCCGGGCCACGCTCGAGCGGCTCAAGGACCTGCCGATCGTCGGCGACGTCCGCGGCGACGGCTACTTCTACGGGATCGAGCTGGTCAAGGACAAGGACACCAAGGAGACCTTCAACGACGAGGAGGCCGAGAAGCTGCTCCGCGGCTTCCTGTCCAAGGCGCTCTACGACGAAGGCCTCTACTGCCGTGCCGACGACCGCGGCGACCCGGTCGTCCAGCTCGCTCCCCCGCTGATCTGCACCCAGGAGCACTTCGACGAGATCGAGCAGATCCTCCGCGTCGTCCTCGACAAGGCGTCCACGCTGCTCTGATCAGTCGTGCTGCGGGAAGCCGAGGTCGATGCCGGGTCGGGTGGCGGGGTCGGGCCAGCGTGAGGTGACGACCTTGCCGCGGGTGAAGAAGTGGATGCCCTCCATGCCGTGGGCATGGGTGTCGCCGAAGAGCGACGACTTCCAGCCACCGAACGAGTAGTAGGCCATCGGCACCGGGATCGGGCACGTTGATGCCGACCATGCCCACCTCGACCTCGCGCTGGAAGCGGCGGGCGGCGCCGCCGTCGGTGGTGAAGATCGCGGTGCCGTTGCCGTACGGGTTCGCGTTGACCAGCGCCAGGGCCTCGTCGTACGACGTGGCCCGGACCACCGACAGCACCGGGCCCGAAGATCTCCTCGTCGTAGATCGACATCCCCGGGTCGACCCGGTCGAACAGGGTCGGGCCCGAGCCAGAAGCCGTCGGCGTCGCCGTCGGGCACGACCTCGCGACCGTCGACGACCAGGGACGCGCCCGCCGCGACGCCCGGCCTCGACGTAGGCCGCCACCTTGTCGCGGTGGGCGCCGGTCACCAGCGGACCCATGTCGCAGCCGCGGCGGCCGTCGCCGGTGCGCAGGCCCGCCATCCGCGACGCGATCAGCGGCACCAGCGCGTCGGCCACCGGGTCGACGGCCACCACGACCGAGATCGCCATGCACCGCTCCCCCGCCGAGCCGAAGCCGGCGCTGACCGCGGCGTCCGCGACCGCGTCGAGGTCGGCGTCGGGCAGCACCACCATGTGGTTCTTCGCGCCGCCGAGCGCCTGGACCCGCTTGCCGTGCCGGGTGCCGGTCTCGTAGACGTAGCGGGCGATCGGTGTCGACCCGACGAACGACACCGACGCCACGTCTGGGTGCTCGAGCAGTCCGTCGACGGCGACCTTGTCGCCCTGGACGACGTTGAAGACCGAGGGCGGCAGCCCCGCCTCGGCCCAGCACTCCGCGATCAGCAAGCGAGGCGGACGGATCCTTCTCGCTCGGCTTGAGGATCACGGCGTTGCCGCAGGCGATCGCCACCGGCACGAACCACAGCGGCACCATCGCCGGGAAGTTGAACGGCGAGATCACCGCGACCACGCCGAGCGGCTGGCGCATCGAGTAGACGTCGACCCCGGTCGACGCGCCGTCGGTGTACGAGCCCTTCAGCAGGTGCGGCGCGCCGCACGCGAACTCCGCGACCTCCAGTCCGCGCTGGACCTCGCCGAGAGCGTCGTCGAGGACCTTGCCGTGCTCGGCGGTGATCGCCGCGGCGACCTCCTCGCGTCGCCGGGACAGCACCTCGCGGAACGCGAACATCACCGACGTACGCCGGGTGAGCGAGGCCGCGGCCCACTCGCGGCCGGCGATCGCGGCCTCGGCCACGACCTGGCCGACCTCGTCGCCGGACGCGAGCGCCACCTGACCGGCGACCCGTCCGGTGGCCGGGTCGTAGACGTCGGCGTACCGCTCACCGCCGCCGGCCCAGGCAGCTCCGGCACGCCAGTGGCCGATCGCGTGAACGTCGTTCACCGGGCGGCCCTCCGGCGGCTGGCGAGCTCGCCGGCCACGACCAGCGTGAGCGCCAGCAGGAACATGATGGTCCCGATCACGTTGATCTGCGGCGGGATACCCCGCTGGGCGGCACCCCAGACGTACATCGGGAAGGTGACCTCCTGGCCGGCGTTCAGGTTGGTGATGATGAAGTCGTCGAAGGAGAGCGAGAAGCTGAGCAGTGCGGCTGACAGGATGCCGGGGAAGACGAGCGGGAAGGTGACCCGCCAGAACGTCTGCCACTCGTTGGCGTAGAGATCCATCGCGGCCTGCTCCAGCCGCGGGTCGAGACCGGCGAGCCGTGCCTTCACCGTCACCACGACGAAGCTCAGGCAGAACATGACGTGCGCGACGAGGATCGTCCAGAAGCCCAGCGCCCCCGCGAAGCCAGCCGTGACGAACAGCGCCAGCAGCGAGGAACCCATGACGATCTCGGGCGACGCCATCGGCAGGAACGTGAACACGTTGGCCATGGCCCGGCCGCGGAAGCGGTGCCGGACCAGCGCGAAGGCCATCAACGTCCCGAGCAGGGTTGCCCCGACCGTGGCGAGCAGCCCGATCTGGACCGACAGCACGACCGACTCGCACATCCCGTTGGGCTCGCACGGGTGCAGCCAGTTGTCGAGGGTGAAGCCGTCGAACTGGTAGCTGTTGCGAGAGCCGGGGGCGTTGAACGACATCAGGACGACCACGAAGATCGGGACGAACATGTAGAGCAGCACCAGCAACGCGACCCCCAGGACGAGGTGGTCGGTGACCCACTTGCCGAGCCGGCCCATCAGAGGAGCTCCTCGGTCCCGGCGCGCCGGATGTAGACCAGGACGAGCACCACGATCACGGACATCAGGGTCACGGACAGCGCAGCGGCCTCCGGGTAGGAGCCGCCGTCGAAGAGGTTCTGGATGACGTTGCCGATCATCTGCGTGCCGGTGTTGCCGAGCAGCTCTGCGTTGATGTAGTCACCGGCCGACGGGATGAAGGTGAGCAGCGTGCCGCCCACCAGACCCGGCATGGACAACGGCAGCGTGACCTTGCGGAAGGTCGTGAAGGGCGACGCATAGAGGTCGGCTCCCGCCTCCAGCAGCCGCGGGTCGATCTTCTCCAGCGAGGCGTAGAGCGGCAGCACCATGAACGGCAGGAAGTTGTACGTCAACCCGGTCACCACCGCGAGCGGCGTGGCGAGCAGGCGACCGTCCTCACCCAGGAGGTGCAGGAACTGCAGGGTCTCGACGAACCAGCCCTGGTCGGCGAGCAGGAGCTGCCACGACAGGGTGCGGATCAGGAACGAGGTGAAGAACGGCGCGATCACGGCGACCAGCATCAGGTTGCGCCAGCGTCCGGCCTTGAAGGCGATCGCGTAGGCCAGGGGGTAGCCGAGGAGGATGCAGGCGACGGTGGCGAACCCGGCGTACGCGAGGGACCGGAGGAACTGTTCCCGGTAGTCGCTGAGCACCGAGACGTAGTTCGCGACCTCGCCGGTCATCTGGTAGCCGAGCTCGAGCGAGCCCCCCGGGTCGTAGAGCGAGGTACTGATCAGGGACACCAGCGGCACCACGAAGAAGACGCCCAGCCACAGGGCGGGTGGCAGCAACAGGAGGTAGCCGATCCGGCCGGCGCTCCGGTCCTCGGGTGCGGCCGGCTGGGTCACTCCGTGTCCCCGCGCTCGACGCCGGCGTTGGCGTCCTGGGCGGCGTCGAGCAGGAACGTGTGCTCGGGACGCCAGTGCAGGTCGACGTCGTCGCCCACGTTGAAGCGGTCGCGGGCACCCGTGTTCTGCTCGAACACCATGAGTTCCTGGCCCCACGCCATCCGCGCGAGGTACTGCGTGCTGACGCCGATGTAGCTGACATCGGTCACGACCGCGCCACGAAGGACGTTGAGGTCGTCGTCCGTCTCCGAGGAGCCGCTGGCCAGGAACACCTTCTCCGGGCGGATGCCCACCCACACATCGCCCTTGGCGTCGACCGACCGGACGCCGGCGCCCGCAGGCTGGCTGCCCTCGACGGAGACCGCGACGTCGTCGCCCTGGGGTCCGCTGACGGTGCCGCGGACCAGGTTGGACTGGCCGAGGAAGTTCGCCACGAAGGTGGTGCGGGGGTGTTCGTAGAGCTCCATGGGCGGCCCCATCTGCTCGATCACGCCGGCGTTCATCACGGCCACGGTGTCGGCCATGGTCATGGCCTCCTCCTGGTCGTGGGTGACGTGCACGAAGGTGATGCCGACCTCGGTCTGGATCCGCTTCAGCTCGATCTGCATCTGGCGGCGGAGCTTGAGGTCGAGGGCGCCCAGCGGCTCGTCGAGGAGGAGCACCTGCGGCCGGTTGATCAGCGCACGGGCGAGCGCCACCCGCTGCTGCTGCCCGCCGGAGAGCTGGGCCGGACGGCGCTTCGCGAACTGTCCGAGCTCGACCAGCTCCAGCATCTCGTCGACCTTGCGGTCGATGTCGTCGGCACCGGTACGACGGAGCCCGAACGCGACGTTCTCGGCGATCGTCATGTGCGGGAAGAGTGCGTAGCTCTGGAACACCGTGTTGACCGGGCGGCGGTAGGGCTTGAGCCGGGAGATGTCCTCGCCGGAGAGCATGATCGTGCCGGCGGTGGGCGTCTCGAGACCGGCCACCATCCGCAGGGTCGTGGTCTTGCCGCAGCCCGAGGGACCGAGCAGGGCGAAGAAGGAGCCGGCCGGCACGGTGAGGTCGAGGTCGTCGACGGCCGCGAAGTTGCCGAACCGCTTGGTGACCCCCTGGAGGACGAGGTCGGCGCCGGACCCGGCCATCAGGCTCCGATCACCTGGTTGAACGCCTTGTCGTACGCCTCACGGGTCTTGGTGTCGACCGACTTGAAGGCGAAGGTGGCCGCGAGGTCCTCCTCGGACGGGAAGATGAGCGGGTTGCCCACGAGCGACGGATCGATCTTCTCCATGGCCTCCTCGGCGCCCTGGACCGGACAGATGTAGTTGACCCAGGCAGCCAGGGTGGCGGCCACCTCCGGGTCGTAGTAGTAGTCCATCAGCTTCTGGGCGTTGCCGAGGTGGTCCGCCTTGTTGGGGACCATCATGTTGTCGCTCCAGAGCGAGAGGCCTTCGGTCGGCTTCACGAACTTGATGTCCTTGTTGTCGTACTGCATGGCGATGACGTCACCGGACCACGCCTCGCAGGCCACGATGTCGCCGTTGGCCAGGCCGCGGGTGTACTCGTTGCCGGTGAACTGGCGGACCTGACCGGAGGCGACGATCTCCTCGAGGCGGGCCAGTGCCTCGGCCCATTCGTCCTCGGAGAAGTCGTTGGGATCGGCTCCGACGAGCGTGAGGACGAACCCCATCGTGTCGCCCATCTCGCTCAGCAGGCTGATCTTGCCCTTGAGGTCGGACCTGGTGACCAGCTCCTCGAAGCTCGCCACCTCGCCCGTGTACTTGGCGTTGTAGGCGATGCCGGTCAGACCGCTCTGCCACGGGACGGAGTACTTGCGACCGGGATCCCAGGCCGGCTCTCGCAGGCTGTCGGTGAGGTTGGCCTCGACATTGGGCATCGCCGACATGTCGAGCTCCTGGATCCAGCCGAGTCCGACCATCCGGGCGGCCATCCAGTCGGTGAGCACGATGATGTCGCGGCCGGTGGGCTCGCAGGCGCCGAGCTGGTTGCGCACCTTGGCGAAGAACTGGTTGTTGTCGTTGACGTCGGTGTTGTAGGTGACCGAGATCCCGGACTCGGCCTCGAAACCGTCGATCGTCGGATACGACTTGCCCTTCTCGTCGACGTAGAGCGGCCAGTTGGAGAACACCAGCTCCTTCTCGGAGTCACTCAGGTCGGTGCTCGTGCACGAGTCGGCGGACTGCTTGGTGCCCTCGGTTCCGCACGAGACGAGCAGGCCACTCGCACTCACGGCCATGGCCGAGACGCCGGCGCCGCGGAGGAACCCGCGCCGGGACAGGCCGGACCGGACACCCAGCTCCCGGGCGACCTGGGCCGCCAGCCGGTCGACCGCCGTGCCGCGATGTGGTCCGCTTCGCCAGCCTGAAGTCATCCGTGGGCCTCCTCGTGAGCGTGCCTGGTCGGTTCGGATCGTGTCACGCGCAGGCGGCCGCGACAAGCGATTCCGTCGTCTGGTTCCCCATTCTCCTACGAAATCACGCGAATTGACCCGCCGCAACATGCTTGTTACTCAGCGGCACCCCTGACACCATTACCCGCCATGAGCAGGAAACCGGACCGTGCCGTACCACTCCTCGATGAGGTCTCCAAGGCGATCATCGAACAGCTCCAGCAGGACGGCCGCCGCTCGTACGCCGCGATCGGCAAGGTCGTGGGCCTCTCCGAGGCCGCTGTTCGCCAGCGGGTGCAGCGTCTCATCGACGCCGGCGTGATGCAGGTGGTGGCGGTGACCGATCCGCTGCAGCTCGGTTTCGCCCGGCAAGCGATGGTCGGCGTCCGGGTCAGCGGGCCTGCTCGACGACGTCGCCGACGCCCTGGCCGAGCTGGGCGAGGTCGACTACGTCGTGGTCACCGCCGGCACCTTCGATCTCCTGGTCGAGGTGGTCTGCGAGAGCGACGACCACCTGCTGGAGCTGATCTCCGGGCGGATCCGGACGATCGACGGGCGTCGTGTCCACGGAGACCTTCATGTACCTCAAGCTGCGAAAGCAGACCTACTCGTGGGGTGTCCGCTGAGCCACTCCTTGTGGGCTGACACGACTCCCACACCTGCTGCGCGCCCGCAGCCTCGAGGGTGACCTCGAGGTCGACGTCGCCATCGTCGGCGCGGGCTTCACCGGACTGTGGACCGCCTACTACCTGGCCGCAGCGCCGAGCCGAGCTCTGCGGATCGCCGTGCTCGAAGCCGAGACGGCAGGCTTCGGTGCGTCCGGACGCAACGGCGGCTGGTGCTCTGCGCTGTTCCCCGCCTCCCTCTCGACACTGGCCCGGATGGGTGGCCGGGAGGCGGCGCTGGCGCAGCACGCGGCGATGCGGGCGACGATCGACGAGGTCGGCTCGCGTGCTCGCGGAGGAAGGTATCGACGCGGACTACCGGCGAGGAGGCACCATCTCGCTGATCCGCAGCCCGGCCCAGCTCGAACGGGCCACCACCGAGGTCGCCGAGGCGCGCACCTGGGGACGCGGACCGGCAGAGCTCGAGCTGCTCGACGAAGCCCGGGCGCGCGAGGTGCTGTCCGCAAGCGGCGTCCGGGGCGCGACGTACACGCCCGACTGCGCGGCCGTGCACCCACTCCGGCTGGTCCGGGGACTGGCAGACGCCGCGGAACGACGAGGCGTCCGGATCCTCGAGCACACCGCGGTGCAGCGGCTCGAGCCGGGCCGACTCACGACCAGCCGCGGAGACGTCCGGGCCGAGACGGTGATCCGCGCCACCGAGGGCTACACCGCCACCCTGCCGGGTCTTCGCCGGAGGGTGGCGCCGGTCTACTCGCTGGTCATCGCCACCGAGCCGCTGCCGGCGTCGCTGTGGGACGAGATCGGGCTCCGTCGCCATGAGACCTTCACCGACCACCGGCACCTGATCATCTACGGCCAGCGCACGGCTGACGACCGGATCGTCTTCGGCGGCCGGGGGGCGCCGTACCACTTCGGGTCGCGGATCCAGCCGGGGTTCGACCGGGACGAGCGGGTCTTCGGAAGGCTGCGGGACACCCTGGTCGAGCTGTTCCCTGCCCTGTCGCGCACCCGGATCACCCATGCGTGGGGCGGCGCGCTCGGCATCCCCCGGGACTGGTGCGCCTCGGTCGGGCTCGATCCGGCCACCCGCGTGGGCTGGGCCGGAGGCTACGTCGGCGACGGCGTGAGTACGACGAACCTCGCTGGTCGCACCCTTCGTGACCTCGTCCTCGGCCGCGACACCTCCCTGACCGGCCTGCCCTGGGTCAACCACCGGTCGCGCTCGTGGGAGCCCGAGCCCTTGCGCTGGCTGGGTGTCAACGCAGGACTGCACGCCATGACCTGGGCGGACACCGAGGAACGTCTCACCCGACGGCCCAGCGTCGTTGCCCGCCTGATCAGCCCTCTGGTGTCCTGAGAGGATCCCCTCATGAGCCGCGCCCTCGTCCGCCGTCCCAGCTCCCGCCTCGCCGACGGCCTGATCACGCACATCGACCGGGTGCCGGTCGACGTGGACCTCGCGCTGCGCCAGTGGGACGGGTACGTCGCCGCCCTCGAGGCCGAGGGCTGGGAGACGGTCGAGGTGCCGCCCGCCGACGACTGCCCGGACGCCGCGTTCGTCGAGGACACCGTGCTCGTCTACGGCGACCTGGCCGTCATCGCCCGGCCCGGTGCGGACGAGCGCAAGCCGGAGACGTCCGGGACCGAGGAGACGCTGACGGACCTCGGGTACCGGATCGCGCGGATCGAGGCGCCCGGGACCCTCGACGGCGGCGATGTGCTGAAGTTCGGCGGCACGGTCTGGGTGGGTCTGGGTGGACGCACCAACCAGGTGGCCGTCGAGCAGCTCACCGAGCTGCTCGCCCCGCTCGGCGCCACGGTCGTCGGCGTGCCCCTCACCCGCGTGCTGCACCTGAAGTCAGCGGTGACCGCGCTGCCCGACGGGACTGTCATCGGGTACGAGCCGCTGGTCGACGACCCGGCCGTGTGGGACGGGTTCCTGTCGGTGCCCGAGGAGCCGGGCGCGCACGTCGTCCTCCTCGGTGGCGACACCGTGTTGATGTCGACGAGTGCTCCCCGCACCCGTGAGCTGTTCGAGGCGCGAGGGCTCCGCGTGGTGGCCGTCGACATCAGCGAGTTCGAGAAGCTCGAGGGCTGCGTGACCTGTCTGTCAGTCCGCCTGCGCTGAGACGGGTATCGGTGGTGCTGGTCCTTCGCGGCAGCCGTTGTTGACGGCGTGGCTGGGTGGGGTGACGTCGAGGGTGCCTTGGTGGTCGCGGAGGAATTGTTGGCCGTGGGGTTCTGACCAGAGCCACACGCCGGTCTCGATGACGGTGTAGCGCCAGCCGGCGTGGGTCTTGAGGCGGTGGTGGCGTCGGCACAGGGGTGCGACGTTGCACTCACAGGTCGCGCCACCGTCTCCGTGCGCGACGACGTGGTCGTGGTCGCAGCGGCGGGCTGTGCGGTCGCAGAACGGGAAGACACAGGTGCCGGCGATGAGGTCGATCCGGGTGCGGAGCCGGCCACGGACCTCGTAGGCGCCGGTGAGGGTGTGGTCGGCCAGATCGATCACCGGGGTGACGGTGAGGTGGGTGTCGGTGCGTCCGCACCACTCGCGGACCTGCTGCTCCAACACGGCGCGGGAGGTGGTCTCGCAGCGCCCGACCGGGTCCAGGCCGGCGAGGGCCTCGGCGGTGAGGTGGACCATCAGCCCGGTGTGGCGGCGCGGGCTGGGTGCCGCGGTGCCGCGGAGCAGGGCCAGGGCGGCCTCGGGGTCGGCGAGCACCCCGATCGCGCGGGAGCGACGTACGTCGAGGGACTCACCGGGCTCGAGGAGGGCCGCGATCTCGGACAGGGCGGTGTCGAAGTCGTGGAGGTCCTTCCAGGCCGCCCGCAGGGTCATGTCGGCGACCCCGGTGTCGTTGATCGACTCGGGGTGGAGGGTGGCGTGGCGGGCGTCGAGGGCTGCGAGCTGGGCCAGCTCGCGCTCCTCGGGGTGCAGCCGGAGCATCGCCTCGTCCAGGAGCCGGTCCAGGGTCACCGAGCCGACCTTGTGAGCGATCCGGACGATGGTGGCGTCGAGGTGGGCGGCCACGTCGGCGGGGGCACCGAGGACCCGTTGGGCGATCCGGCGGGCCCGCCAGACCTCGACCTGGCCCGCGACCACGCGAGCCCAGAGCTGGGGCAGCCGGTAGGCCAGCACCAGTGCGTCGCGGATCAGCGCCTCCCCCGCCGCGGTGGAACGCCCGATCGCCACAGCGAACCCGGCACCCGCCGACCAGTCCATCGCCGGGATCAAGGGGTCGTGGTGCGGATCCTCAGCGGGGTCGGGCCGGTCCGCCGGATCGGTCAGATCCGGATGGGAGAGCGCCCACTCCACCGCCAGCTCGAGCAGCTCGACCTCACCGGCACACACCAGCGCACGGACCTGCCGCACCCGCGCCAACAACGCGGTGGGGGTGGTCAGGAGGTCCGAGTCCATGCATCAAGTGTACTCGAACATACGTTCGAGTACAAGCCTGTTCCCACTTCCTGCTTCCCCTCTCTCCGGCCCGCCCCAGCCTTGGAAGTCCATGCGCATTCTCATGCCGAGATGAGGGTGGCAGCCCGTCACGGACGCTGGGCGTGGTGGGATGCCTGGCATGGCTGATGAGGTGACGGTCCGTCGCGCCACTACTGGCGAAGTTGAGGCACTGCCGGGTATGCAGGTCAACGCCGGACAGGTCTTCCGTGACCTCGGCATGGCGATGGTCGCGGACGGTCCTGAGCCCGAGGTCGCCGGGTTCGCCCGTGCACAGCAGCGGGGCCACTTGCTCGTCGCGCTGGTTGGCGGTGACGTCGTTGGCTTCGTCCGGCTCGAGGTACTCGATGCTGCGCTCCACATCGAGCAGGTGACTGTCGCACCTGGCCACGGTGGCCGAGGCATAGGAAGGCGGCTCATGATGGCCGCAGAGGCCCTCTCCCGTGAGCAGGGCTACGCCGGAATGACCCTGACAGCTTTCCGGGACGTGCCGTTCAACGGCCCGTTCTACGAATCGCTGGGATGGCGAGCCGTGCCCACCAGAGCCCTCACTCCAGGTCTTGCTGCAGCGCGGCAGGAAGAGATCAATGCGGGTCTCGACGCGTGGCCCAGGCAAGCGATGTCACGACTCGTGTAGACGCACTCATCTGCCGCGATCCGTGCGGTCATGCAGAGTGTCGGGCGTCGGCTAACTGCGGCGACGGCTGGTGCGCCGCACTCATCCTCCTGACTGGCGATACCAAGTCGCGGTAGACGTCGGTTGAAAGCCAACACCCTGATAAGTCCGTGCGGCCGCCTCGCTGCCATACGAGATCTTTACCCGCTTGGCACCCCTCTCGACCAAGCGATCGATACCCACCCGCAGCATTGCGCTTGCCAGACCGCGCTGCTGGAACTCATCCTCGACCCTCACGGGCTCAACGAGACCGACCTCGGTTATCGGGTCGAACCAGAACAACGAGTAGCCAGAGACTCGCCCGTTGGGGGACTCCACGACCAGGTCGAGGGCCGGGTCGTAGAGCGAGCATTGACCAAGGCGCTGTTCCACCATGTCTCCGCTGCGGTGCCGCATGTGGTGTGCCGTGTCACGGCGTTGCGTGCGGTCCGCGAGCCTGAATCCGTCCGCAAGTGATGTGAGTGCCGGCCGTTCCGCGGCGTCCAGCCAGGCGGTGCTGTCGCGGTACCCGGGGGTGAGCCCGGACTGTCGAGCAAGCTCCGCGAAGACGTCGTTGTCGCTTACTGCAACGTCAAACCCTGCTGTCGCGTGCTTCGCGGCATGTTGAAGCGCTTGACTCCACACGGCAGCGGGCTCGCAGCCCCGCACGTCGGGCACCACGACCGGGTCGCACTGCCACGAGTCGTCCGCCGAACCTGTGAGAAGGACGCCAGCGACCGGCCCATCGTCGTCGAGCCAGAAGATCTGCTCGATCTGGTCAGACACCTGTGGCTTTCGCCACCACCATTGCACGTCGGCGGCCTCCCACATACCGACCAACGGGTCGGCCAGACGAACTCGTTGCAGCAAAGAGGTCGCAAGGTCGATGGCATCCAGACCTGTTGTTCTGACTTCGGTCGCCAAGAGGGCCATATTCGACACCTCACCACACGGCGGACCAAGTGCGCCAACCGCCTTTCGCCACCCCAGCGGGCTCCGCCCGATCATGCCGCGATCCGCGCGGACATGCCGATGAGAGGGCTTCCTAGGATGTACAGACATGGGAGTGACCATTCGGACGGCTACTACTGACGACCTTGACGGGACCGTCGCGTTCGGTTCAGCGGTGGTTCCGCAGTACTACACGCCGATCCTCGGTGAGAGAGCCGCTCACGAGCAGTTGGCGTGGTGGACACGAGAACGCCTGTCACCCGCCGTTCAAGCCGGCCGCCTCCACGTCGCCAGCACCGCGGATGGCAACGTTGTGGGGGTGTGCCAGACCGGTGAATTAGCGCACGACCAGGTGATCTGGAAGTTGTACCTCGCACCGGAGTACCGGGGGCGTTCCCTGGGCGTTGAGCTCCTCCGTCACGCGGTCGCCCTGCTCCCGGACGGGGTGGATCACGTCGACGTTGAACACTTCGCCGGCAACGTTGGCGCGGCCAAGTTCTATGACCGCGAGGGGTTTGCGGTAATCCGGACGGACCCCGCTCCCTCGGGCGAGTCACCCAACGCCGCGATCGTCTGGCGTCGGCTGCCACTGCCATAGCGCACGCACATGCCGGCGCTATCCGGGCGCACCCACGTGCCGATGAGCGGATGTGGCCACGCGACAGGCCCGTACGAACATGCACTGCTGCAATCAGTTACTTGCCCGCGACCAGCGTGTAGCCGTCGAAGTTGGCAGTAGGGATAGTGGCCTCCACCTTGAGGTCGACCCTGCGGAGTTGCTCCACGAGTTCCTCGTATCGGAACGGCCAGATGGACAGGCGCTCTGAGCGAGTTCGGACGTTCCCGTCTGATTCGAGTTGCGCGACCGTGATTTCCAAGTGGTGCTCCTGCTCCCACTGCTGTTCGATCTCCCATCGGTACATGAGCAATGCGTCGCGCCCCTGTCGGCGAATGAGTCGGTCGCTGATGTCGAAGCGTGATCCGCTGGCACGCACGTGCTCCCAGTCACGTGAGGTGAGCACAAGGCGTCCGCCCGGCTTCAAGAGCCGCGCCATCGCGGCGAGTGCGGCTGAGCGTCCCGAGGCACCTTCGGCGTGTCCGAGGGAGTTGCCCACACAGAAGATCATGTCGAACGATGAGGCATCGAGGTGGTCGGGCAACTCGTCCCAGCGGGCGTGAAGGGTCTGCATCGAGACGCCATGTTCGGCAGCGAGTTCTTGCGTTCTGCGGATCATCCCCGGGCTGGCGTCTGCTGCGACGACGTTCATGCCGAGGTCGGCGAGCCCGACGGCAAGTTGTCCGGTCCCGCATGCGCAGTCGAGGACGCGTGTGTTGACGGGGAGGGCGTGCACAAAGTCTTCGACTGCCGCGACTGCGCCTTGAGGAGTCAGTTTGGCGTCGGGGATCAGCCATTCGTACACGTCGGGAAGTGCCCCGTAGTTGTCGTCGTTCATCTGGCTCTCTCTGTTGTGGACATCGCGCAGGTTGTCCGACGTGTCCTCACTGCCTTGCCGAGTGAGGAGTGCGGGTGACTAGGTGATCATTAGCGGGCACTCCGTCGCGACCCGTTTCCGTTGCGCACGAGCGGTGGCGTCTGGCTGAAGCAAACGTCCGGATCTGCCGCGTAGCGTGCGCTCGAAGACGCACCCTTCTGCCGCGTAGAGCGCCATCGTGCCGACGAGAGGCCTGTCCCATCGTTGTCAGGCACACTGACGTCATGTTGCGACGACATCGCACGGCGGCCGTGCTCATCGCGTCCGTCGTGCTTGCCGTCGTGGTCGTCTTCGTATGGGCGAGTCAGCAGGGCTACGTCTCCCTGCGCGGGCAAGACTGCACAGACGAGGGGTACAATCCGACACCGTCGTATGACGAACTGGTCGAGGAGCACGGCAAGACCCCCTACTGCGCCCGGCTCTATCTCGGCGAGACATGGTTCTGAACTAGGCCCTCATCTGCCGCGAAGCGTGCTGCCGGTCAGTTGCCACCAGGTCGTTGTTCACGCCCGTGGCGGTCAGGTCGTGTCCGCCGCGTACGGAGATGGCGAACAGGCCGTCCTCTGGCGAGAGGCGCACGTCCCAAGGAGACGTAGACACTCCTTCGTCCAACGTTTCGAGTTCGTGAACACAGATCCTGCGGCCGAGAGCGCAGAGCATCACAATGGTCCGATGCGGACCACGGTGACCCGGGCGGTAGCAGCGTCCCTGGCGAGCCTGTGCGTGCTGGCCCTCGGCGCGGCGTCCGCCGGCTCCGCGACGGCAGGACAGACCGGAGACGGCCCGCGCACGTGGAGGGTAGGACCGGACCGGTCGCTGACCCTCCCCAGTGAGGCGGCTGCGGTCGCGCAGGACGGTGACACGGTCCTCATCGACGCAGGGACGTACGTCGGCGACGTTGCGACCTGGCGCCAGGACGACCTCACCCTCCGAGGCGCAGGTGGCCGAGCGCACCTGAAGGCTGCCGGGGAGAGCGCCCAGGGCAAGGCCATCTGGGTGATTGCCGGCGACCACGCGGTCGTCGACCGCATCGAGTTCAGCGGCGCCACCGTGCCCGACGGCAACGGCGCCGGCATCCGCCAGGAGGGCGCCGGGCTCACCGTCACCCGCAGCTGGTTCCACCACAACCAGGACGGCATCCTCACCGGCGCCGACACCGGCAGCGACATCGTGATCCGGCGCTCGCGCTTCTTCCGCAACGGCGGCGGGGACGGGTACACCCACAACATCTACGTCGGCGCGGTGCGTTCGCTCACCGTCACCGGCAGCTACCTGTGGGGTGCTGACGTCGGCCACGAGCTCAAGTCCCGCGCCGCCAGGAACACCATCGTCGGCAACCGGATCAGCGACGGTCGCGCCACGGCGAGCTACTCCATCGACCTGCCCAACGGTGGCCGCTCGTTGATCGCCGGCAACACGATCATCCAGGGCCCGAGGTCGGAGAACTCGACCCTGGTGTCCTACGGAGCCGAGGGGTTCACCCATGACTCCCGCCTGTTGTGGGTGGTCAACAACACCTTCGTGAACCGTCGAGCGGCCGGCACCTTCGTCGGTCTGGCCGACGGCAGCCGGGCCCGCCTGCGCAACAACCTGCTCGTCGGGCCGGGCGACCTGACGAACCTCGCCGGGGTCCCGGCACGCGCCAACCGCCGCGTCGGGCAGCAGGGTTTCCTCGACCCGGACTCCGACGACTTCCGGCTGCGGGCCACCTCACCCGCCGTCGACCGTGGGGCGTCCGTGCCGAAACGGTGGCGCGCGCGCTGGGAGTACGTCCACCCGGCCGACCAGCGTACGACGCGAACGCAACGGCCGACGCGACCTCGGGGCCTTCGAGCGCTGACGCCCGGTCAGCCGAGCCCGTTCGCCGCCGTGTCCGCCGGCTTCTCATCGGCGTACACCCAGGCCTGGAAGAAGCCGGCGAGGTCCTCGCCGGACACCTGCTCGGCCAGGGCGATGAACTGCTCGGTCGACCCGTTGCCGTCGCGGCGCTCCTCGACCCAGGTGCCGAGGACCTCCCAGAACGCGTCGTCGCCGATCCGCTGGCGCAGCGCCTGGAGGGTCATGCCACCGCGCACGTACACCGGCCAGTCGAAGATGTCGTCAGCGCCGGGATCGGCGACCGCGACCTCCCAGAGGTGCGAGTCGTCGCCAGAACCGTCGTACCAGCGGTTCAGCCAGGCACCCGCCGACTCCCCACCGTGGCTCGCTTCGTACCGCACCTCGAAGAAGGTGGCCGGCCCCTCGTTCAGCCAGATGTCGTCCCAGTTCTCCACGGCGACCGAGTCGCCGAACCACTGGTGCGCAAGCTCGTGGACGACCAGCCAGATGTCGGTCTGCCCGAGCGCCTCGTAGGTGGGCCGGGTCTGGTTCTCGAGTGCGAAGCCCGGCCGCAACGACGTGACCACACCTCCCGTGGTCGAGAAGGGGTAGTCGACGCCGAGCTCGCCCTCCAGCCACCGCACGATCTCCGGCGAGCGCTTCATCATGTCCATCGACGTCTGTCGCTCGCTGGAGCTCAGCTGCCGCGACACGGCGGCGTACCAGGGCAGGCCGTGGCTCGTACCTCTGGTGACGTCGAACTCCCCCGCGGCGAAGAAGGCGAGGTACGGCGCCATCGGCTCGCGCGCCTGCCAGTGGACGGTGGCCCGGCCGTCCCGCACGGTGCGGCCGACCAGGTGCCCGTTGCTGATCACCCGCTTGCCCTTGGGCACCGTGACGCGGATGTCCATCAACGCCTTGTCGCGCGGGTGGTCGTTGGCGGGGAACCACCAGGCCGCCATGTGTGGCTGGTTCATCGTCACGACCTCGTGGCGGTCGGCGAGCCAGTTGCGCTCGCCCTGCCACGCGACCTGGCCCGGTCGGCCGGCGTAGTCGACCCGGACGTGGAACGTGTCCCCGTCGGCGATCGGGGTTGCCGGCTCGATCCTCAGCTCGTGGTCGTTCGGTCGCGAGTACGCCGCCCCGACACCGTCGACACGCACGCGGCGGGTGGGCAGCAGCAGGTCGAGGTTGAAAGCCGTGAGGTCCTGGGTGGCCCGGACCGTGAGCCGCGTCCAGCCCCGGAGACGGCCGTCGCGAAAGCGATAGTCGTCGTGGATGTCGTACTCGAGGACGTCGATGCCCCCGTTGCCGTCGAAGGGGAAGTAGGCGTCCCCCATCCCGTCCGCACCGGAGCCCGGGGCGCCCGCGGTCGTTGCGTCGGGTTCATGAACGGCGCGGGCCTGGGCCGGACCCGAGGCCAACAGGGCGAGGGCCAGGAGGCTGGTGGCGACGACGTGGCGGGACACATGTCGGAACCTAGCCCACCCCGACCCCGAATATCGGTTGCGTCGGCGTCGGCCGTCCGTCACCATCGATCCAGCGCCCGGCGTCGCCGTGCCCATGACGAGAGGAGCAGTGACATGTCCATCACTGTCCTTGGCCTGTCCGCAGACCACTCTCTCTCACCCGCATGGAGCACACACCGCGATGTCCTACGACTTCCAGCTCGACCGTCCGCACGCTGACGACGCCACTCATCCCCCCGACCCGTCCCCGGACGGGGTCGATCCCTCGTTCGTCTTCGACTTCCAGGCCTACGACGAACCCGACGACGCCGGCCAGCGCTGGTCGACGTGGCTCAGCGTCGAGCCACTCTGTCGCGGTCCGGAGCCACGTCCCGACTGGGTCGTGACCACCCAGGCCGCGATCGACACCGACCTCGGCATCCTCAAGACCGGCAAGGAGGCCGACGTCTTCCTGCTCGAACGAGCCGACCCCGGTGACCCCGGTGGCGGGGTCGTGATGGCCGCCAAGCGCTACCGCAGCACCGAGCACCGCAGCTTTCACCGCGCCGCCGCCTACACGGAGGGCCGGAGCATGAAGCGCTCCCGCGACAACCGTGCGCTCAAGCGCAAGAGCACCTTCGGCAAGCAGGTCGCGGCCGGCGAGTGGGCGGTCTCCGAGTGGGATGCCCTCAAGCGGTTCTGGTCGCTCGGGCTCCCCGTGCCCTACCCCGTGCAGATCGACGGCACGGAGATCCTGATGGAGTGGATCACCGTCGACGGTGAGACCGCTCCGCGCCTGGCGCAGACCCGACCGGCACCCGAGCTGCTGGCGTCGTACTTCGATCAGCTCCGCGATGCCCTCACGACCATGGTGCAGAACGGGATCGTCCACGGCGACCTGTCGGCGTACAACATCCTCGCGGCAGGCGACCGGCTCGTGATCATCGACCTTCCGCAGA
Organism: uncultured Actinomycetota bacterium; assembly: GCA_963834235.1. Classification (GTDB taxonomy): domain Bacteria; phylum Actinomycetota; class Actinomycetes; order Propionibacteriales; family Nocardioidaceae; genus Nocardioides. Next base: position 611,622 of record CAWIAS010000003.1, on the reverse strand, counting down.
TCGTCGACCTGGTCGGCAACTCGGCGGGCCTGGACTTCCTCCTGCGCGACTGCGCCAACGTGTGCGCCTGGTTCCGCGCGCGCGGGCTCGAGGTCGACGAGCACGACCTGTTCGGGGAGCTGATGGCACACGCCTTCTAGGTCGGCTCGGGCAGGATGCAGCCATGCGTGAGACCCGTGGCCGCTCGATCGACGTACCACCACTCGAGGCCGACCGGATCGACCTTCCGGCCGGGCTGCCCGTCGACCCCTTCCGGAAGGTCCTCTACTCACCGGACGACCTGTACGACGCACCCCTCCACGCCGACACGACCGATGCTCGCGCCTACGTCTGGTCGCTCGGGGCGTCCGGACCCGACCCGCTCGCCCAGGTGGTCCACGACCACGCCGTCGATCGTGCGCTCGCCGCGTGGGTCCGCGACCGTCAACTGGTGGGCGTGATGGGTGGGCATGCGCTGCCGCGCGACGCGCCCGCATACGCCGAGGCCGCGCGCTTCGGACATGCCGTCGGCCGACGTCTGGTCGTCACCACGGGAGGCGGGCCGGGGGCCATGGAGGCGGCCAACCTCGGCGCCTACCTGGCCGGGGAACCGGAGGCGGCACTGGACGACGCGCTGGCCGCACTGGGACGGGTGCCGACCTTCCGCCCATCCGTCGACGCCTGGGTTGACGCGGCCCAGGCGGTCCGCCGGGCCTCACCCCGGGGCACCGAGTCGCTCGGGATTCCCACCTGGCACTACGGGCACGAACCCGCCAACCTGTTCGCCACGTCCATTGCGAAGTACTTCCGCAACGCCCTGCGGGAGGCGATCCTGCTGCAGATCTGCTCCGCCGGCATCGTCTTCCTCCCCGGCGCCGGCGGCACCCTGCAGGAGGTCTTCCAGGACGCCTGCGAGAACTACTACGCCGATGCGTCGTCGGTTGCTCCGATGGTCCTCGTGGGCGTCGAGTACTGGACCGAGACCCTTCCGGCGTGGCCGCTGCTCACCGCGTTGGCCCGCGGCCGGCTGATGGAGCCGCACCTGCACCTCGTGGACACGATCGAGGAAGCGGCGAACCTGCTCGATTCGAGGACGTGAGCAGCACTCCGGCCATAGCGTGACGGCATGGATCTCTCCCGCCGCAATCTGTTCCGTTCCGTCGGCGCCCTCGGTGGCGCAGCAGCGTTCGGCGGCCTCGCCGCCGAGGCCGTGGCCGGGACCGCTCCCCTCGCCCGCGGGAAGATCACCCGAACCACGCTGGACGCGATCCTGGCCAAGGGAAAGGCCGGCAAGGGCGGCTGGCGTCCCGTCGTACGCCGCCCCGGTGAGCCCCACGTCGTCCGTTCGGGCCTGGGCGCCACCGCGCAGAGCGGTCGCGAAGCCCGCCGCGAGCCGCTGCTCGCGTTCGCCCAGCTCAGCGACGTCCACATCCTCGATGCCCAGTCACCGCTGCGGGTGGAGTCCGGCGAGTCCGTCTCGTCGTCCGCCTACCGACCCCAGGAGATCCTGACGGCGCAGATCGCCGAGGCGATGGTCCGCGAGCTCCGGGAGATCGGCCAGGGTCCGGTCACCGGCAGGCCGCTGGAGCTGGCGGTCCAGACCGGAGACAACTCCGACAACTCCCAGTACAACGAGATCCGCTGGAACATCGACATCCTCGACGGCGGCACGATCACCCCGGACTCCGGCGACCTCAGCAGGTACGAAGGCGTCATGGACGGCGAGCCCGGCTACTACGACGTCAACTTCTGGCACCCCCACGGGACACCTCCGGGCGAGAAGCAGGACCTCCCCCGCAAGACGTACGGCTTCCCCGTCGTGCCCGGCCTGCTCGACACCGCCCGCCGGCCGTTCCAGGGGCGTGGCATCGGCATCCCGTGGGTGGCCGCCATGGGCAACCACGACCAGCTCGTCCAGGGCAACTTCAAGCACTCCTCCGCCCTGCGGGCCCAGGCCATCGGGGACCAGAAGTCAGTGGCCGTCGGCGGCGTCCGCACCGTCACCGCCGACCCGGACCGACGGCTGCTCAGCCGGGCCGAGCTCGTCGAGGAGCACTTCGAGACGACCGGCCTGCCGATGGGCCACGGCTTCACCGAGGAGAACCGCACGAACGGCACCTGCTACTACACGTTCGACCAGGGTCTGGTCCGGTTCATCGTCATGGACACCGTCAACGAGAACGGCGGCTCGAACGGCTCGCTCGACCAGGAGCAGTTCGCCTGGCTCCAGGAGCAGCTGGCCAACGCCGGGGACCGGCTCCTCGTCGCCGCGAGCCATCACACCTCGTGGACCATGGCCAACGCCGCCGGCCCCGTCGGGTCCCGGGTGCTGGGCCCCGAGGTCGTCGCAGCGTTCCTCGCCCAGGAGAACTTCGTCGCCTGGTTCAACGGCCACACGCACGCCAACAACATCCGGCCGCACGTCCGCGACGACGGCGGCGGCTTCTGGGAGATCAACACCGCTGCCCACATCGACTGGCCGCAGCAGTCACGCCTGGTCGAGTTCGCCGACAACAAGGACGGGACCGTGTCGATCTTCACCACGATGGTCGACCACGGGGCACCGCTTGCGACCGGGCCAGCTCGGTGGGCCGATGAAGCTCGCCGCCCTCGCCCGACTGCTGGCCGCCAACGACTGGCAGGACCGCGACGAGAACCGTCGGGGCAACAAGTACGCCAGGAACACCGAGCTGCTGGTGCCGGCCCCCGCCTTCCTCGGCTGAGGAGCCCGGACTGACGACTACTCGACAGCGGCCAGCTGGCCGCACGCTCCGTCGATGTCGCTACCGCGCGTGTCCCGCACGGTGGTCGGGATCCCCTTCGCCTCGAGCCGGCGCACGAACTCGCGCTCGTCCTCGGGGTCGGAGGCGGTCCACTTGCTGCCCGGCGTCGGATTGAGCGGGATCAGGTTGACGTGGACCCAGCCCCAGTCGCCGTACGAGTTGAGCACGTCACCGAGCAGGTCGGCCCGCCAGCCCTGGTCGTTGATGCCGCGCATCATGGCGTACTCGATGGAGACCCGCCGCTTGGTGACCCGGGCGTAGTCCCAGGCCGCCTCGACGGTCTCGGCCACCGAGTAGCGAGTGTTGATCGGGACCAGCTCGTTGCGCAGCTCGTCGTCGGGCGCGTGCAGGCTGAGCGCCAGCGTGACCGGGATCCCCTCCTCGGTCAGCTGCCTGATCCGCGGCACCAGGCCGACGGTCGAGACGGTGATGCCGCGCGCCGACATGCCGAGGCCGCCGGGCGCGGGGTCGGTGAGCCGGCGGACGGCGCCGATGACGGCCTTGTAGTTGGCCATCGGCTCGCCCATCCCCATGAAGACGACGTTGGAGACGCGACCGGGGCCACCGGGCACCTCGTCGCGAGCCAGCGACCGGGCGCCGGCGACCACCTGCTCGACGATCTCGGCGGTCGACATGTTGCGCTGCAGCCCACCCTGACCGGTGGCGCAGAACGGGCAGGCCATCCCGCAGCCGGCCTGGCTGGAGACACACACGGTGACCCGGCCGGGATAGCGCATCAGGACGGACTCGACGAGCGCCCCGTCGAAGAGCTTCCAGAGCGTCTTGCGGGTGGTGCCCTTGTCGGCCTCCAGCGTGCGCAGCGGCGTCATCAGCGTCGGGCAGCAGGGCCGACACCAGCTCGTCGCGCTGCGCGGCGGGCAGGTCGGTCATCTGCGCGGGGTCGTCCACCAGCCGTGAGAAGTAGTGGGTCGAGAGCTGCTTGGCCCGGAAGCCGGGAAGTCCCAGGGACGTGGCGAGCTCGGTGCGCTCGTCAGGCGTGAGGTCGGCGAGGTGCCGCGGCGGCTTCTTGCGGCCGCGCGGTTCGTCGAAGACGAGCGGCAGCGGGCGGGTGCCGGCGGCTTCGGGGGAAGGCGATTCGGAGGACATCTCGTCGATCATCCCACCCGCCCGCGGTAGCGGCGAAAACGTCAGCCGTCGGTCGCGGACCATGAAGTAGAGCACGAGCGAGGCGACGCCGAGCACGACCAGCGCGGTCAGCACCATCCCGAGCAGGAGGTACTTGCCGAAGCGCCGGCTCCGGGGCACGGCCAGCAGCGCGATCGGCACCACCAGCGTGAGCAGCACGAACGGGAACAGGTCCTCGGCGGTCTCGTAGTCGAAGAGCAGCCGCAGGAGGCGACGAAGGCGCCCGGCACGACGGTGACGAACAGCATCCCGGAGAAGAAGCCGGTCAGCGCCGTGAACGTCGGGTGGTCACGGTGCCACCAGTCCGGCTGACGGCTCGGGCTGCTCCGCGGTCGTCGGCTCCCCGACGTCGGCCCCGGTGTTCATGGCCTCAGCATGGCACCTGGAGCCACCCTTCCGGGTGAGGCACGACGAGGAGATCCGGCATGGTCATCGACGGACCAACGAGTCCAGATCCGGTGCGGTTCCGGTCAGGGCGGCCACCACGAGCGTCCAGGCCGTTCCGTGCCCGACCAGCACGACGTCCTGGTCCGGGTGGGCGGAGAGGATGCCGTCGACGGACACGGACGACGCGGTCCCGGCAGCGGCGAGCGGCTCCCACCCGTCGTACGCCGGACGGTCGGGGTCGGCGAACGCCCGCATCACGGTGTCCCGGAAGTCCTCGATCCAGTCCGGTGTCTCGCGGACGTGCTCGCGCAGGGCGTCGACGACACCGACGTCCTGCTCGGTGAGCAGCTGCGCGGTGCCGACGGCCTTGGGCTCGGGCGAGCAGAACCAGACCGCGTCCGACGGCAGTCGGCCGGACTCGCGCAGGGCCCACACGTCGTCGAAGCCGGCCGGGTCGAGCTCCCAGGCATGCGGCGGCTCGCCCCGGCACCGGCAGCGACCGGCCGTGCCGGACGAGATGGATCACGTGAAGACGAGGTAGTGCAGGAGCAGCCAGGTCGGGCGCGATGGTCGCGAGCAGCGAGTCGAGCCGGTCCATCAGGCCGCCGTGGCCGGGGATCACCTGGCTCATGTCCTTGATGCCGAGGTCGCGCTTGATGACCGACTCGCACAGGTCGCCGAGCGTGGCCATCACCACGGTGATCAGGCCGAGCAGGACCCCGACCCACCACTCACCCTCGAGCAGGTGGACGACCAGGACCCAGCCCGCAGCGACGCAGGCGGCCACGGAGCCCGCGAAGCCCTCCCACGACTTCTTCGGCGAGATGACCGGAGCCATCGGAGTGCCGCCCGAAGAGCACGCCGGCGGCGTAGCCGCCGGTGTCGGAGGCGATGGTGACCAGGATGAAGACGACGATCGCCTTGACGCCGTCGTCCCAGCGGTCGAAGCCGGTGCTCCCGCCCTCGGCGAGCAGCAGGGCCACGAACGAACCCAGGAACGGCACGTAGATCAGCGTGAAGACCGAGGCGGTGGAGTTCATGACGTAACCGTCGACACCGCGGCGCAGCAGCCACAGCATGATCACCAGCGCGGTGACTGCCGTGGCGGTGACCAGCGCCGGCGCGCCGTAGAAGTAGGCGACGACCACCATCACCACGCCACCGACCATCAGCGGCTGCTCGGGGAGGTCGATCCCCTTGGCCAGGAATCCCTTGCGCAGCTCCCACACCGCCACCACGACCGCCGCGGCCACGATCACCATGAAGGCGGTCTTCCAGAACGCCAGGGACGCGGCGATGCCGCCCAGCAGCACGACGGCGGAGGCGACCGCGACCGGGAGGTTCCGGCCGGCGCGGCCGTGGTCGCGCTGGGCAGGCGGGACGTGACGGGAAGGTCGGTCATGGTGGTGTCGAGGCTCGGGTCGCTCAGACCTCGAGCAGCTCGGCTTCCTTGTTCTTGAGCATGTCGTCGATGGCGTCGGTGTGCTGCTTGGTCATCGCGTCGAGCCGCTTCTCGGCGCCGGTGACGTCGTCCTTGCCGACCTCGCCGTCCTTCTCGAGCTTCTCGAGGTTCTGCTTGGCGTTCCGGCGCAGGTTGCGCACGGCGATCTTGCCGTCCTCGGCCTTGGTCTTGGCAACCTTGATGTACTCCTTGCGCCGCTCCTCGGTGAGCTCGGGGAACACGCACCTCAGCAGCTTGCCGTCGTTGGAGGGGTTGACGCCGAGATCGGAGTCGCGGATGGCCCGCTCGATGTTGCCCGATGGCGCCCTGGTCGTAGGGCGAGATCAGGATGATCCGGGCCTCGGGCGCGGTGAAGGACGCCAGCTGCTGGAGAGGCGTCGGCGAGCCGTAGTAGTCGACGACGATCTTGCTGAACATGCTGGGCTGGGCGCGCCCGGCCCGGATGGCCGCGAACTCCTCGCGCGTGGCCTCGACCGACTTGTCCATCTTGCCGTCGGCCTCGTTGAGGATCTCGTTGATCACCGGTTCTCCTGACGTGGGGCGGTTGGGTCTGGGTCGCGCGACTCAGTCGCGCGAGAGCATGGTGCCGATCTTCTCACCATGGACGACCCGGGCGATCGACCCGGGCTGCGAGAGGTTGAACACGATCATGTCGATGTTGTTGTCGCGGGCCAGGCTCACCGACGTGGCATCGGCCACCTTCAGGCCCCGGGTGAGGTACTCGACGTACGTGAGGCTGTCGAACTTCACCGCCTCCGGGAACTTGTGCGGGTCTGCGTCGTAGACGCCGTCGACACCCTGCTTGCCCATCAGGATGACCTCGCACCTGGTCTCGAGGGCACGCTGGGCGGCGACCGTGTCGGTGGAGAAGAAGGGCATGCCGGCGCCGGCGCCGAAGATCACGACGCGACCCTTCTCGAGGTGCCGGATCGCGCGGCGTGGGATGTAGGGCTCAGCGACCTGGCCCATGGTGATCGCGGTCTGGACCCGGGTCTCGACGCCGTGCTTCTCGATCAGGTCCTGCAGGGCCAGGCAGTTCATGACGGTGCCGAGCATGCCCATGTAGTCGGCGCGGGCGCGCTCCATGCCGCGCTGCTGCAGCTCGGCGCCACGGAAGAAGTTGCCTCCTCCGACGACGATCGCGACCTGGACGCCGGACTGGGCGACCCCGGCGATCTCCTTGGCGTTGGCGCTGATCACGTCCAGGTCGAGCCCGACCTTGCCGCCGCCGAACACCTCACCGGACAGCTTGAGCAGGACTCTCTTGTAGGCAGTCACGGTGCATCCCTTCGTACGGCGCGGCTGGACGTGCGAGAAGGCCGGTCCGCTGACCCTGATCGTGCGGGGTTCATGCGGACCGGCCTCCTCCTCAGCCTTCGGTGGGCTAGCTTGTCGAGACCCTACTGGGTCAGGCGCCGACCTCGAAACGTGCGAAACGCGTGAGCGTCACACCCGCAGCGTCGAGGACGGCCTTGACCGTCTTCTTGTTCTCCGTGACCGACGGCTGCTCGAGCAGCACGACGTCCTTGAAGAAACCGTTCAGCCGACCCTCGGTGATCTTGGCGATCGCCTGCTCGGGCTTGCCCTCCTCGCGGGAGGTGGCCTCGGCGATCTCGCGCTCCTTGGCGACGATGTCGGCCGGCACCTCCTCGCGGGTGAGGTACTGCGGTCGCATCGCGGCGATCTGCATGGCAGCGCCCCGGGCGGCGTCGGCGTTGTCGCCCTCGAACTCGACCAGGACACCGACGGCGGGCGGCAGGTCAGCGGCACGCTTGTGCATGTAGACGACCGTGGGGCCGTCGAAGTGCGCCACCCGGCCCAGCTCGATCTTCTCGCCGATCGTGATGGCGAGGTCCTCGACGACCTCACCCACGGTCTTGTCGCCGAGCGCGACGCTCTTGAGCGCCTCCGCGTCCGCAGCCTTCGCGGCGTCGGCGGCCTCGGCGATCTGCTGGGCAGCGCTGATGAAGTCGTCGTTCTTCGCCACGAAGTCGGTCTCGCAGTTGACCTCGACGAGGGCGCCACCGGAGGTGGCGACCAGGCCGGCAGACGCCTCGCGCTCCGCGCCGCGCTCCTGCATCTTCTTGCCGAGCTTGATGCGGATCAGCTCGGAGGCCTTGTCGAAGTCGCCATCGGCCTCGGTCAGCGCCTGCTTGCAGTCCATCATGCCGGCGCCGGTGAGCTCACGGAGCTTCTTGACGTCGGCGGCAGAGATGTTCGCCATGTCCTCTTCCTCGAGTGTGGGGTGGTGCGTGGGATCGGGCTCAGGACCCGGGAGCGCGAAGCGTCCCGGGTCCTGGAGCGTCGATCAGGCCTTGGCCTCGGCGTTGACGAACCCGGCGGCCTCGGCGGCCTCCGCGGTCTTGAACCACACCTCGGCGTTCGTGCGGTCGTACCAGGGGCTGCTCGGTCCGTGGAACTTCATGGAGGTCTTGTTGCCCTTGACCTCGAAGCCCTCGGGAGCGGAGCCGTCCTCGAGCGGAGCGGCCGAGTCGGGCCCGAAGTCGGCCTCGGTGGCCGGGGCCTCCGTGGCGGGAGCCTCGGTCGTCTCGGCAGCAGGAGCCTCAACCTTGGTCTCCTCGGCGGGAGCCTCAGCCTTGGCCTCCTCGGCGGGAGCCTCAGCACCTTGGTCTCCTCGGCGGGAGCCTCAGCCTTGACCTCGTCGGCGGAGCCCTCGGACGCGGCACCGGTCGCCTCGGAGGCGGGGGTCTCGGTCGCGGCGTCGCCACCGGTGGCCTCGACGGCAGCCTTCTCGGCGTCGCCGCCCAGCAGCTCGCGCTCCCACTCGGCCAGCGGCTCCTCGGCGCCCACAGCCTCGGCACCCTCGGTGGGCTTGGCGCCGGAGCGGGCGATGAGGCCCTCGGCGACGGCGTCGGCCACGACGCGGGTCAGCAGGCCGACGGCGCGGATGGCGTCGTCGTTGCCGGGGATCGGGAAGTCGACCAGGTCAGGGTCGCAGTTGGAGTCGAGGATGCCGACGATCGGGATCCGCAGCTTGCGCGCCTCTTCGACGGCGAGGTGCTCCTTGTTGGTGTCGACGATCCACACCGCGGCGGGCGTGCGCGTCATCTCGCGGATACCACCGAGCGACTTGTTGAGCTTGTCGCGCTCGCGGCGCATCTGGAGCAGCTCCTTCTTCGTGCGGCTGCTGCCGGCCACGTCGTCGAAGTCGACCTCGTCGAGCTCCTTGAGGCGGTTGATCCGCTGGTGCACCGTCTGGAAGTTGGTGAGCATGCCACCGAGCCAGCGCTGGTTGACGTAGGGCATGCCGACGCGGGTCGCCTGCTCGGCGATGGCCTCCTGGGCCTGCTTCTTCGTGCCGACGAACATCACGGTGCCGCCCTTGGCGACGGTCTCCTTGATGAAGGCGTACGAGCGGTCGATGTAGGCCAGCGACTGCTGCAGGTCGATGATGTAGATGCCGTTGCGCTCGGTCATGATGAAGCGCTTCATCTTGGGGTTCCAGCGACGGGTCTGGTGTCCGAAGTGGACGCCGCTCTCGAGGAGCTGGCGCATGGTGACGACTGCCATGAAATGTTTCTCCTGTTGTGAGGAGCGCGCTCCCGCTGTGCCCGCCCTTCGCACAGGACGGACCGGGAGAGCTGCTCCGGTTGTTTTCAGTTGCCGCAACCGGCGGGTGCCGGCTGCCCTGACGCTCACACGCGGTCCGATCCGGTCTGGTGACCGGAACCGAGGAGCCGCGCCCGCGGGCGACCGGAGCCTGGAGAACGGTCCCGTCGCGGTCTGCGAACGTGCGAAGTCAATCCACAGGGATTGCTCAGATCAGCGTAGTCGAACCCTTCCTCGCCGGCGAATCGGGCCGAGGGACCGGTGACCGTCCACAGCGCTCGGCCAGTATCGGTTCTCCACAGGCCGTCCGCGACCGCGCCTCCGGAACCGGGCGGTGCGGGCAGGGTCGTGGCATGCGTTCGCCCTCAACCGTCCTGCTCCTCGCTCTCTGGCTCGTGGTCGCCCTCGCCCAGGGTGTGGCGGCGGCGCCCGGCTCCCCCGGTGAGACCGACCCGGTCGGCGAGTGGCCACTGCGACCGGTGCCCGAGGTGGTGAGCGGCTTCGACCCGCCCACGGAGGCCTGGGGTGCGGGCCACCGTGGGGTCGACCTGCTGGCGACGCCTGGGCAGCTGGTCCGTGCGGCTCTGGCGGGACGGGTCACCTTCGCCGGCCGGCTCGCCGGCCGGGGGGTCGTGGTCGTCGACCACGGCGAGACCCGCACCACCTACGAGCCGGTCCGCGCCACCCACACCGTCGGTGACCTGGTGCGGCGCGGGCGACCCGATCGGCAGGCTCGAGCTCATCGGCTCCCACTGCTTCCCGCGGGCCTGTCTGCACTGGGGCTGGATCCGGGGCGAGATCTATCTCGACCCCCTCGACCTGGTCGGTGCCGGCCCGGTGCGCCTCCTCCCCCTCTGGCGTACCGAGCCGGTGCCGGCCGGCCGGACCGTCGGCACTGAGCCGTTCGTACGCCGGTTGGCTCCCGGCGATCACCGCGCTGTCGTGGCGGGGGCTGATCGGACCTCAGGCGCGGGGGTGCGCCTGCTGGTAGGCCCGCCGGAGCCGGTCGGTGGTGACGTGCGTGTAGAGCTGGGTCGTCGCCAGCGAGGAGTGGCCGAGCAGCTCCTGGACCGAGCGCAGGTCCGCTCCGCCCTCGAGGAGGTGGGTGGCGGCGGTGTGCCGCAGGCCGTGCGGGCCGATGTCCGGTGCACCGGGCACGTCGGCGATCCGCCGGTGGACCAGCGTGCGCACGGCGCGCGGGTCGATCCGTCGGCCGCGGGCGCCGAGGAAGAGCGCGGCGCCGGCCCCTCGACCACGCAGCGCGGGGTCGCCCGGCGCTCAGCCAGCGGTCGAGGGCGGCGCGCGGCCGGGTGACCGAACGGGACCATCCGCTCCTTGCGACCCTTGCCGAAGACCCGCACGACGTTGCGCTCGCGGTCGACGTCGTCGATGTCGAGACCGACCAGCTCGCCGACCCGGATGCCCGTGGCGTAGAGCAGCTCGAGCATGGCGACGTCGCGGACGCCGACCGGGCTGCCGTCGTCGGCCAGCTGCGCCGCCGATCCGGATCAGGTCGGCGGCCTCGTCCGCGCGCAGCACGGGCGGGAGCGTGCGCCGCGACCGGGGTGAGCCGAGGCTGGCGCCGACGTCGTCGGCGATCCGGCCGGTGCGGGCCAGCCAGGCGGTGAACACCCGCGCGGCGGTGGCCCGACGGGCCAGGGTGGTGCGCGCGCGGCCGCTTGTCTGCTGCCGGGCCAGCCAGCTGCGCAGGCACCTCAGGTCGAGCGAGCCGAGATCGGTGTGCCCGAGCCGGGAGACGTGCTCGAGCAGGCCGGCGATGTCGGCGGTGTAGGCCCGCACGGTGTGCGGGGTGAGGTTGCGCTCGGAGGCGAGGTGGCGCTCGTAGTCACCCGAGCACCCGGGCGAAGCGCCTCGGGCAGCGCGTCTGCCCGCTCTCGTCCGTCTCGGCGCCCATGAGCGCAGTCTAGGAAGGCGGCGGGCTCATTCGCGGGACGACGGAGCGGGCAGCCGCGGCGAGCCGCCAGCCCTGACCGACGGGGTCCACGAGCCCCTTGGCCTGGAGCTTGAGTCAGCGCCGACTGCACGTCGAGCAGAGCCGATGGCCGCGGTGCGGGCGATGGAGGGGGCCGAGGCCGGGCGTTCGACGGGCACGGCGTCGAGCACCTGGCGCTGCCGCTGGGTGAGCCGGTCCCGGGCACCGTCGGCTCCGCGCTTCGGCCTCGAGCAGGTACTCGCCGGCGCCGCCCACGACCTCGAGCACCTCGTCGGTGGCGGTGACCAGCGTGGCCGCGCCGGTGCGGACGCAGCTGGTGGACGCCCTGCGAGGGGGCACTCGTGACCGGCCCGGGCACGCCCATCAGCGGCCGATTCAGCCGAGCCGCCCAGTTGGCGGTGTTGAGGGCGCCGCTCCGCAGGGCTGCCTCGACGACGACGGTGCCCCGGGTGAGGGCCGCGATCAGCCGATTGCGGGCCAGGAAGCGGAGCCGGGTCGGAGCGCAGCCCGGCGGCGAGCTCCGAGACCACGGCTCCGGTGCCGGCGAGGTGGTCCAGCAGCGCTCTTGTGGGCGAGCGGGGTAGGCCCGGTCGACCCCGCACGCGAGCACCGCCACGGTCGGGCCCGCCGACCGCGAGGCGCCGCGGTGGGCGGCCTGGTCGATGCCGAAGGCGGCCCCGGAGACCACCGCCGTGACCGGCCCGGGCGACGTCCGGCCCCCAGGCTCGGCGGCGACGTCGGCGCCGTACGTCGTGGCCGAGCGCGACCCGACCACGGCCACGGCACCCGCCAGCTGGTCCAGCCGCAGCGGACCCTTCACCCACAGCCCGAGCGGTGGTCCACCGCGCTCCTGCACGGGCGGCGCCGCCAGGACGGTCGTCCAGGCCTGGCCGGGCCACTCGTCGTCGCCGGGCATGACGAAGCGGATGCCGAGCCGCTCCGCGGTGGCGAGGTCGCCGCTCGGGTCGATGCCTCCAGCCGGGCCGCGACGTCGGTTGAGCACTCCACCGAGGTCGCGCTCGTCGGAGCAGATGGGCGTGCACCTGCACCGCGCACCGAACTGGCGCGACCAGGGTCGCCATCCGCGTCGTCTCCCGGCTCGGTGAGACGGGACAGCGCGACCCGGGCGAGGCGCTCGTCGTCGGCCGCTCACCCGGCCTCCCGGGACAGGGCGGCGAGCAGGAGCGGCTGCCCCGACCGGAGTCGGAGCGCGGTGTCGGCCTCGTCGACGTCCGGGCCGGGCGACGCCGGCCAGGTCGGCCACCGTCCAGGCCAGCCGGTGGACCCGCGTCGCGCCGCGCCGGCTGAGCCGGCCCGCAGTACAGCCGGTCGTCGACGAGGCGCTGGGCGGCGTCGGTGAGCGGCCACTCCTCGCGCAGCAGCGGCCCCGGCGCCTGGGCGTTGAGCCGCCAGCTGCGATCGGTGTAGCGCGCCTCCTGGCGTCAGCCGCGCGACGCTCCACCCGTGTCCGGACCGCTGCGGACGTCTCGGGCACGGCCAACGGGTCGCGGTCGTGCGGTCGGAACGGAGCGATGTGCCGGATGATGTCGATCCGGTCGGCGAGCGGGCCCGGTGATCCGGCTGCGGTAGTCGCGTCGCTTCACCTCCTCGACAGGTGCAGCGGTTCTGCCGGGCGTCCGGGTGGTAGTCGCCGCACGGGCACGGGTTGGACGCGACCACCACCATGCCTCGCGCCGGGAAGGTCGCGGACTCCTCGCCCCGGGCGATGGTCACCTCGCCGCTCTCGAGCGGCTGCCGCAACGCCTCGATCACGTCGGTGCGGAAGAGTGGGAACTCGTCGAGGAAGAGCACCCCGCAGTGGGCTCGGCTGACCTCGCCGGGACGAACCCGCCCGGTCCCCCCGCCCAGGAGGCTGGCCTTGCTCGCGTCGTGGTGCGGGGCGAAGAACGGCGGCCGCGTGAACATGTCGTCCCCCGGCTCGAGCGCACCGGCGAGCGAGTGGATGGCCGTGAGCTCGAGGGACTCCTGCGGTGACAGGTCCGGCAGCAGGGCCGGGATCCGCTCGGCCAGGGTCGTCTTGCCCGCTCCCTTGGGCCCGGACAACATCAGGTGGTGGCCTCCGGCGGCCGCGACCTCCACGGCGTACCTCGCGTCGGTCATGCCGAGCAGGTCGGCCATGTCGAGCTCGGTCCATCCGCTCCTGACCGCGCCACGAGAGCAGCCGGCTGCCTGACATCTCCGCCACCGGCGGGGACTCCGGGACCTCGTCGCCGCAGAGCTCGGCCACGATCTGCGCCAGCGAGCGCATGCCGAGCACGGTCATGCCCGGCACCATCGCCGCCTCCCGGGCCTGGGGCTCGGGGACGAACACCCGGTGGATGCCGCGGGCGGAGGCCGCCAGCACCATCGGCAGCACGCCCGGCACCGAGCGCAGACCCCCGTTGAGGGTGAGCTCGCCGATGAAGAGGCTTCCCCGCAGTGCCTCCTGCGGGGCGACTCCCGCAGCGGCCAGCACCGCTACGGCGATGGCGAGGTCGAAGTGGGTGCCTCGCTTCGGCAGGTCGGCCGGTGACAGCAAGATGGTGATCCGCTTCGTGGCCGGCCACCACTCCTGCCTGCTGTTGATGATCGCCATCCGGCAGCGGTCCTTGGCCTCGGCGAGCGAGGCGTCGGGGCGGCCGACCAGGGTGGTGCCGACCTGCCCCGGCGACACGTCGGCCTGGACGTCGATGAGGTGGCCCAGAGCTCCCTGCAGCGAGACGGTGTGTGCAGACGCGTAGGGCATCAGGCGATCCCCCGCACGTGGTCCAGCGTCGACGGCCCCCGGCGCGGCCTCAGGATGCACACCATGTCGACCCGAACATCCGCCCCGGCGACCCCGTGCACGTCCTGCCACCGCCGGGCGAGCTCCTGCAGCCGCGCGACCTTGCGCGGTGACACCGCCTCGTGAGGTGTGCCGCAGGCCAGGCTGCTCCGCGTCTTGACCTCGCAGACGACGAGCAGGCCGCCGTCACGGAGGACGAGGTCGATCTCACCGGCCTCGCAGCGCCAGTTGCGGTCCAGGAGGACCATGCCCTGCTCCACGAGATGGCGAGCCGCCAGGGACTCGCCGTACGCGCCCAGCGCTCTCTTGGTCGCCGCGGCCGCGGATCCTGCTGCTGAAGTCATGGGACCAGCGAACGCGGTGGCGGAGACGTGGACGAGCGAAGGGCCGCGTCGCTGTGGAGAACGCCCGTCACCCGGCCGATGTGGACAGAAAGTGGCCTGAAGAACGCTGGAAACTGATGGCCGCCGCTGACTCCGCTGGGGCCGAAAGACTGGAACAATGGTCGCGACGGACCCGTCGGCGTGATGCGGAGTGGTCCATCTCGGACATCTCGGACAGGAGCCCGACCATGAACTTGCAACGCCGGCGGCCCAGCCGCGCGCACGGTCGCGACCGCGGCGCCGCCGCCGTCGAGTTCGCCCTCATCATGCCGATCCTGTTCCTGGTCGTGTTCGGCATCATCCAGTACGGCCTCTACTTCAACGACTCCCTGAACACCCGTCAGGGCGTGCGAGAAGCGGCGCGGATGGGCGTGGTGCGTAACTTCCCTGTCTGCGGCGCTGCCGCGACCGACATGGACAAGTTGCGATGCCAGGCCAAGTCCCAGATCGCCGCCCCCACCGGCGACGAGTACGTCAAGGTCGTGAAGCCCGCGACCTGGGCCCGGGCCAAGCCGCTGATCGTGTGTGCGCTCGTGAAGTCCGACGGTGGGGTCGGCATCCTTCCGATGCCCAACGGCGGGTGGATCAGTTCGACGACCCAGATGTCGATCGAGCAGGACGCTGCTCCCCTGCCCACGGGCAACACCTCGTCCGACCCGCTGCCGGCTGGTGCGCCGGCGTACCCATGCTGACGACGAGGCGCCCCCGTGGCGAGCGCGGCGCTGTCGCGGTCATGGTCGCCGTGCTGGCCACCGCACTATTCCTGATCGCGGCCCTGGTCGTCGACCTCGGTCTGGCCCGCGACGCCAAACGACAGTCGCAGAACGCGTCCGACGCAGCCGCTCTCGCCGCGGCCAACGTGCTCTATCCCACGTCGGGGTCGTGCACTACTCCTGCGAATGGTGTTCCACCCTGCTACACCGATGCCATCAGTGCCGCCAAGAGCTACTCGGCGACGAACTTCCAGGTCACCGAAGCCCAATGGGCCGCGTGCACCGACGCCGGTCGCTTCTACCACCCGACTGCGTCGACACCCTGCATCTCGTTCACCGACAGCTCTCTGTCCACCAGCCAACCCAGCCAGCCCACGAAGGTCCGCGTCCGCGTGCCCGTCCGCTCGGTCGCGACGGGTTTCGGTCAGCTTGCGGGCGTCAGCAACATCGCCGTCGGCTCCGTCGCACGAGCCTCGCTCGATCCCGGCGAGGCGAGGTCGTGCGGCCTCTGCATCATGGGGTCCGGTGTGAGCCCTCTCGGCAACGGAGACGTCACGGTCAACGGCGGTTCGGTGTTCTCCAACGGCTCAGTCGACACCGGCCCCAACGGCCACATGACGGTGGGCCCGGCCCCCAACACGATCAGCATGGTCGGCACGTGTTCTGGCAACTGCAGCCCGACTGCCCAGGGGGGTCTGCAGCCGATCCCCGATCCCTATGCCTCGGTCCTCGCCCTGCCGCTCAGCAAGGGCACGCTCACCGCCAAGACGGACCCGTGCACGCAAGGGCCGGGCATCTACAGTGCGCTCGAGCTCCCCAACTCCACCTGCACCCTGTCGCCCGGGCTCTACTTCATGACCGGTGTGTGGACCATGAAGAACAACACCGTGCTCAAGGGCACCGGGGTGACCCTCTACGGCACCTGCGGCACCACGGCCAACCCCGCGGCGTGCACCGCGGGGCAGTCGGGAGGCGGCCTGGACGGCAAGAACGGCCAGACCCAGCTGGCAGCGCCCCTCACCGGCCCGCTCGCGGGGTTCGTCATCATCTACGACCGGCAGAACGCTGTCCCGTTGAACTTGCAGGGCAACGGCGGCTCCGCGGTCACCGGTGCGGTCTACGCCCCCAGTGCGCAGCTGGAGTTCCCCGGCAACTCCTACTTCAGCGTCACCAACGGCCCAGTGATCGTCGGCTCCCTCTACGGCAACGGCAACACGGGCGGCGTCAACCTGATCAGCGCGACCGGCGCCAGCCTTCCCGCCCCTCCCGGCGGCGTGGCCCTCGACCAGTAGCCGCTCAGCCGCGCAGCACCGGTGCGCCGCAGATCGGGCGGCCGACGGCAAAGACGTCCGCTCCCGAGCTGTTGAGACCGAGCAGGGTCAGGAGCGGTGTGAGGTAGCCGTCAATGCGGGTCGCGAGCGAGTCGAGAGTGCCGTCGACGTTGGCGTGAGTGGCCAGCGAGGCCGCGAGAGGCTGGAGCAGCGGCGTCACTGTCGCAACCGGAACGGGGACGCCGGTCGCCTTGATCGTCGCCTCGACGTCCGTCGCCACCGAAGCCACTGTCGCGCCGCCCAGGGCCGAGCCACCGCTACCGGTGGAGACCGGGGTGACGTCGTTGGGTGGGATCAGCAGATCGGCGACGGTTCCCTGATCCGGCATCAGCTGCCCGGCTCCCACTGTCTGTGTCCAGCTGATCTCGACATCCCCGAGAACCCCCCCGTCAACGGTGGTCCTGAATCCGAGCGTCGTCGCGAACGAGTAGGTCGCGACCCCACTCTGGATCCTCGCCGACAGCCGGTCGGGATCCCCCGGTGTTCCGGTGTTGCACACCGGCTCGCCGGCCAGTTGGCCGGTCGCACCACCGAGGTTGACGGTGAGGAGGACGTTCGCGGGCTCTGTCTCGACGATGACGCCGCCCCCGACGTCGATAGGCGTGGGTAGCGTGAGTGTGGCTTGCGCCGTGCCGCTCACCTGGGAGGTCTGGGCTCGCGCTTCGGCACTGCCGTAGGTCCCACACGCGATCTGCGGCTTCTCGATGACCGAGAGCGAGGCGCTCGTCAGGACGGCGATATCCTCGATGCTGGTTTCGAGGTCTACGTTGTCCAGCTGAAGACCGTGGGTGCCGTCGGCCAGCAAGATCGTGCCGGTCACCAGGTCAAGGACGCTGAGGTCGGTCTGCAACGCGGCGGAATCCGTCGGCGAGACACTCACCACCTGGGTGAGCAGCACCGGCGTGTCGAGCTCGGCCTGTCCCTTCAGCAGTCGATCCAGGGCGCTGATCGCCACCGTGTTGACCGATGCTTGCCTCCCCAGCGCGACCATGGAGGCGGTGATCAGTTGTCGTGCCGCGATGGTGCCCGTCAGGAGTTGGTCGGTCGAGCCCAGACCTGCGGCGGCGGCAAGGTCACTGAGACTGAGCTGGGCGCTGGCCAACCCGGTGTAATCGGCTGCGCTCAGGTTCGCTTGCGGCCGAAGCAGCTCATTCATGGGGCCCACGAGCGTGCTGATCAGGGCCGAGTCGGCCGAACTGAACCGGGCGGCGAAGGAGCCGATCGAGTAGCACGCCGACTTGATGGTGGATCCGATCGCGCTGCGACTGGCGCTGCCGGACCCGGCGGAGAAGGCGAAGTCGACGGCCCCCTCGGCGGTGACCCTGACCGCCGTCGGTGGGTCGGTCGAGGTGTCGAACGTCATGCCGTCCCACGAACCGAGCTCGGCGATGACCGTTGGAGTGTCACCCAGCGCCGACCTGTTACGAGCGACGCTCTGCGACAGGGCGCTGGTCGTGCTCGCGGGGTCAAGGGCCGGCCCGAGCTGTGCTTGCGTCCTGCCGTCGAGCTCGCGTGAAAGATCGAGAGCCACCAGGTCGGCCAGCGCTTGCATGTCCCGGCGTACGACGCGCTGCATCCCCAGATCGACCGCCAGGGCCGACAGCGGAACGAGCAGGACGACGATCAGGGCCACAAACACCAGGACCGCTCCCCGCTCCCCCCCGCGTGGCATCAACTCACCCGCACCTCAGCCTCGTAGACGAGCTCGGCAGGAAGCGGCACGAACATGGGATCGGGCGTCAGTGGCTTGGACTTGTAGGGGTAGGAGACGGTCACGCTGACGCAACGCCCCGAGCCGCCGACGCACGGCCTGATCGCGATCGTGCAGGTCGCCCCGTTGTCGCAGTTGACGCCGTAACTCGAGAGCGCCTCGTCGAGGCGGATCTTGGCGGCGGCGATGCGCGCGGGATCCTGTGTGCTGTCGTAGGCACTGGCCCAGACGGCAGCGGCGCGCGCACCCTCCGCTGCGCCTTGGCTCATCGCCTGACGGAAGCTGAGCATGTACCCGTAGCTGATCGCGCCGAGGATGAGGGCCAGGAACGGCACCAGGACCAGGGCGAACTCGACCGCGGCGGCACCGCAGTCGTCACGACGCCTTGGCCCGCGGGCACGCAGCCATCGACACACGAGCCCTCCCCGGCGCATTCGGAATCTGGGTGGCCGAGCCACCGCTTCTGTCGACCTGCCTCCCGCGCCCCGAGTGCACTGGCGTCAGGGAGAGGTTCCCACCAGGGGGACCGCGAAAACACGTGGTCCAGA
Source organism: uncultured Actinomycetota bacterium (assembly GCA_963834235.1). GTDB lineage: Bacteria > Actinomycetota > Actinomycetes > Propionibacteriales > Nocardioidaceae > Nocardioides. The sequence continues at coordinate 592,870 of CAWIAS010000003.1, read as the reverse complement.
CCGATGGCCCGGACCAGCTTCACTCCTTGGGCGGATCGATCTCCTGGGGGCTGAGCTCCTCGACGTTGACGTCCTTGAACGTGAGCACCTTGACGTTCTTGGCGAACCGCGCCGGGCGGTACATGTCCCACACCCACGCATCCATCATCGACACCTCGAAGAACACGTCGCCGGACTCCGTGCGTGCCTTCACGTCCACCTGGTTGCAGAGGTAGAAGCGACGATCGGTCTCGACGACGTACTTGAAGATCCCGACGACGTCGCGGTACTCGCGGTAGAGGGTGAGCTCCATCTCGGTCTCGTACTTCTCGAGGTCCTCGGCGCTCATGCGTTCTTCCCCCTGAAAGACGTCTCGACCAGCTCGACGGGCGTTGGCTCCTCATCATTCAACACCAGTTGGGGTTCGAGTCCCGCGGCCCGCCGGACGTTGACGAAACGCCTGCGGTGCTCCGGGCACGGCCCGTGCTCGACGAGCGCCGCGGAGTGCACGTCGGTGATGTAACCCTTGTGCGTCTTGAAGTCGTACGCCGGCCACTGCGCGTCCATCTCGGTCATCAGGCGGTCGCGGGTGACCTTGGCCAGGACCGAGGCGGCCGAGATGCACGCGGCGACCCGGTCGCCCTTCCACATGGCCAGCCCGGGCACGCCCAGGCCGTCGACGGGGAACCCGTCGGTCAGCACGTACGACGGAGCGACGTCGAGCAGCGCGACGGCCCTCCTCAGCGCTTCGACGTTGGCCACGTGCATCCCGAGCCGGTCGCACTCGTCGGAGTCGATCACGACGACCGACCAGGCCAGGGCCCGGCGTACGACCTGGTCGTAGCAGCGCTCGCGGGCCCTCTCCGTGAGCAGCTTGGAGTCGGCGAGCCCGGGGACGATCCCGGCCTGACCGGGGGGCAGGATCGCGGCGCCGGCGACGAGCGGCCCGGCGCAGGCCCCGCGGCCGGCCTCGTCAACCCCCGCGATCGGCTCGATACCGACCCGTCGGAGGGCGCGCTCGTAGCCGTAGAGCCCGGCATCGCGCCGGATGGTCAGACCTCGGGGCAGGGCGCTCACGGTCGGCTCCGCCGAGTCACTCGGGTGCGGCCACGTCCGAGAACGTGTCCGGGCGGTTCAGCCAGTCGAAGCGGCCTGCCGGCCAGAGCAGGACGAAGACCTTGCCGACGACGAGGTCGGTGGCGACGTAGGGGTTCATGCTGCAGTCGGTCTCGGCGCCGGGACGGCACACGCGTGCCGAGGAGTCGGCCGAGTTCTCGCGGTTGTCGCCCATGACGAAGATGTGGCCGTCCGGGACCGGACCGACCTTCCAGTTCTCCTGGCACTCGGTGACGCGCGGCCCGTCGCAGTCCAGCCGCGCCCCCTGCTTGAGGAAGTCGTCGGCGTCGAGCGGTGTCCCGTTGACCGTGATCCGGCCCTCCTTGTCGCAGCACTTGATCACGTCGCCCTCGACGCCGATCACCCGCTTCACGAGGTGGCCGCCCTGGGGGTAGAGACCGACCTTCGCCATCAGCTGGGCGATCGGGTTGGTCGGGCCTGCGGACTCGGCGGCGTTGAGCCAGCCACCCGGGTCCTTGAAGACCACGACGTCGCCGCGTTCGGGCCCGCCGCCGAACCAGTAGGAGACCTTCTGGACCAGGATCCGGTCGTTCTTGACCAGTCCCGGCTCCATCGACTCCGACGGGATGTAGAACGCCTGGACGAACAGCGCCTTGATCACGACCGCGAGCACCAGCGCGATCCCGAGCAGGAGGATCGTCTCCTGCCAGAGGGGCAGGTGCTTCTTCTTCTTGTCGTGGGAACGCGAAGACCGCGACCCGGTGTCGTCGTTCACGACGGCAGTCGACTGGTCGCGGTCTTCGGAGGTCACGCGGAGAGCGTAACGAGAGGTTGGCTGAGACCTGCTCAGGCCTCGCGGCGCTCCTTGATCTTGGCGGCCTTGCCGCGGAGGTTGCGCAGGTAGTAGAGCTTCGCGCGACGCACGTCACCGCGGGTCACGATCTCGATCTCCTCGAAGATCGGGGAGTTCAGCGGGAAGGTGCGCTCCACACCGACGCCGAAGGAGACCTTGCGGACGGTGAAGGTGCGACCGACACCGGAGCCCTGGACGCGGATGACGACGCCCTGGAAGACCTGGACGCGGGAGCGGCTGCCCTCGACGACCTTGACGTGGACCTTGATGGTGTCGCCGGCGCGGAAGGCCGGGACGTCGTCGCGCTTGATCGCGTTGCCGAGATCGGCAATGACGTTGCTCATGATGTCTCCTCACGAATGCCACAGGTCAGCCGCGGAATCGCTGATCGGTCGAGGCCCAGTGCGGGTGGCCGGCGGCGTCACGCTCCCCCTGTGGCAGGAGCTGGACGCGGGATCCCCGTCAGGACAAGTCCCCGGGGCAACCCATATCTGGCCGACTGGGCCGAGGGGCAAGTCTGCCACAGCGGCTCCCGGCGCCGGAAATCAGCGTCGCTTGGTCATCCGGACCACGCCGGGTGCGGTCTCGCCGCGGGAGCGGTAGCCGGCCCGCTTGTAGAGCTTCTGGCCCCTCGCGTTCGTCGTGCCGGTGAGCAACGAGTACGTCGTCACCGACGGCGGCGCCGCCTGCTCGGCGTACGTCAGGAGCCACCGACCGATCCCGCGGCCCTGGAGGTCGGGCGCCACCATCAGCAGCCGCGGCCGCCACTCGGTGCCGTCTGCGAGCAGCTGGCAGCTGACCGTCGCCACCAGCCGCCCGCCGACGCGCAGGACGAAGCCGGTGTCCGACAGGACGTCCTCGGTGAGCACGTCGAGCGGCTCGTGCAGGTCGGGCGGGAAGCACGCCCACTGGAGCGTGAGGTACTCGCCCAGGTCGGCGCGCTGCACCGGCGCGACGACGGCGTCGAGGTCGGCCACGCTCAAGGCCCGACTGGCGTGGAGCAGATCCGGCCGGCGCTCGGCGGTCCGGCGGACCGCCTGCTCACGCCGCCACGCCGCGATGGCGGCATGGTCGCCGGACAGCAGCACCGGAGGCACCTCGTGGCCCCGCCAGCTGGCCGGCTTGGTGTAGACGGGGTACTCGAGCAGGCCGTCCTCGTGGGACTCCTCGAGCAGCGAGCCCGGGTTGCCCATGAAGCCCGGGACCAACCGCACGACGGCCTCGATGATCGCCAGCGCGGCGACCTCGCCTCCGTTGAGGACGTAGTCGCCGATGGAGACCTCGCGGACGTCGACCCGTCCCCTGGCCTCGTCGACCACACGCTGGTCGATGCCTTCGTAGCGGCCGCAGGCGAAGACGAGATGGTCGAGCCCGGCCAGGTCGCGCGCGAGCGCCTGCGTGAACGGGACTCCCGACGGGGTCGGCACCACCAGGGTCGCGCCGTCGGGCAGCACCTCGTCGAGGGCCTCGCCCCACGGCTCGGGCTTCATCACCATGCCGGCGCCGCCGCCGTACGGTGTGTCGTCGACGGTGTGATGACGGTCCTGCGCCCAGTCGCGCAGGTCGTGGACGTGCACGTCGAGGAGACCCTTCTCCCGGGCCTTGCCCGACAGGGACAGCTCCAGCGGGGCCAGGTAGTCGGGGAAGATCGTGACGACGTCGATCCTCATGGGTCGACCTCATGTCGATCCTCACGCGTCATCCCCGGGCAGCGGGGTGACGAGGCCCGGCCGGTCGGCGATCACGACCCGCCCGCCGGCCAGGTCGACCTCGGGGACGAGTGCGCGGACGAACGGCACCAGCGTCTCGCGGCCCTCCGGTGTACGCACGATCAGCAGGTCCTGCGCGCCGCCGTGGACCAGGCCGCTGACCTCGCCCAGCAGCGTGCCGTCCACGTCGTACGCCGCGAGCCCGACCAGCTGGTGGTCGTAGTACTCGTCGGGGTCGTCGGGAAGGTCCGACGGGCTGAGGGTGACGTGGAGCAGGAGACCGCGGGCCGCCTCGGCCGCGTTGCGATCGGGAATCTCGGCGAAGTTCGCCAGCAGCCTGCCCGAGTGCCAGCGCGTCCGGGTCACCGTCACAGAGGTCAGCGGAGATGCCGACCCGCGCGGCGACTCGGCCCGGAAGCGGGCACCGTCCGTGAAACGACGGTCCGGCTCGTCGGTGCGGACGTCGACGGTCACCTCGCCACGGATGCCGTGCGGCTTGCCGATCCGGCCGACGACGACCTCGATGCTCTCCACCGTTTCCCTTCCCTCAAATGTTGAGTTGGGCCTGCGCGGCAGACGAACTGCCGCACAGGCCCAACTCGAGAGCCGCTCAGGCCCAACTCAACAGGTCAGCGACGCCGGTCGACGTCCACGAAGTCGACCCGGGCCCCGCCCCGGCCCGCGAGGGCAGAGACGACAGTCCGGAACGCCGTGGCCGTGCGGCCGCCGCGGCCGATGACCTTGCCGAGGTCGTCGGGATGAACCCGGACCTCGAGGATCGAGCCGCGTCGCAGTTCCTTGTCCTTGACGCTCACGTCGTCCGGGTTGTCGACGACGCCCCGGACCAGGTGCTCCAGCGCCTCGGCGAACATCATGCTCAGGCCTCGCTCTTGCCGGCGTCCTCGGCGGTGACCGTCTCAGCGGCCTCGGCCTCGTCGGCCGCACCCTCCGGGGTCTCCGACGCAGGCACGGCGGCAGGAGCCTCGGCGGCGGGAGCCTCCGCTGCGGGAGCCTCCTCAGCCTTGGGCTCCTCAGCCTTGGGCTCCTCGGCGGCCTTGGGCTCCTTGGCCGGCTTGGACTCCATGGCCGGCTTGTCGGCCGGTGCGTCGTCGGCGGGCTTGTCGGCCTTCTTCGACTTCTTGGTCGTGGCCGCGCCCTTGGGCTCGTTCGCCGCGTCCTTGAGAGCCTCGTTGAAGATCTCCAGCTTGTCGCGCTTGGGCTCCTTGACCTGCAGGGTGCCCTCGGTGCCCGGAAGGCCCTTGAACTTCTGCCAGTCACCGGTGATCTTGAGGATCGCGGCGACGGCGTCGGACGGCTGCGCGCCGACACCGAGCCAGTACTGCGCCCGGTCGGAGGTGACGTCGATGTACGACGGGTCCTCCTTGGGGTGGTACTTGCCGATCTCCTCGAGGACGCGACCGTCACGCTTCTTGCGCGAGTCGACGACGACGATGCGGTACTGCGGCACCCGGACCTTGCCCAGGCGCTTCAAACGGATCTTGACGGCCACGTTGGTGGTGTCTCCTTGACGATGGTGTGTGATGAGGAACCGGTAACCAGGTGGGGACCGGGTCGGGTTCCTCGATGGGCTCTGCCGCGTCCGGTTGAGAGGGACCGGACGCACAGGACTCAGCGCGACATTGTGCCAGACCACGGGACCCCGTCGAAAATCGGCATCCCCCTCGTCAGGGCGTCGGTGGACGGGCAGACTCGGACCATGAGCCAGACCCCGCCGCCGTACGCCGCTCCCCCGCCGCCGTACGCCGCTCCCCCGCCGCGCCGGAAGCGGCCGCGGAAGATCTGGTTCCTCATCGGTGCAGCGCTGATCGTGCTCGCGCCGCTCATCTTCGTCGGCGCGCTCTTCAGCGTGCTGCGGCCGCTCACCCAGGAGGACGCGGTCTTCTCGGCCGGCGAGACCCCCGTCCAGGTGGATCTCCCCGCCGGGGACGAGCGCGCGCTGTTCAGCACCGACGGCAACGCCGTCGTCTGCACCGCCACCGACGGCAGCGGCCAGGACCTTCCGCTCCGTGGGGTGAGCGGCGAGTTCACCTTCAACGAGTGGACGGCGGTCGCCCGCTTCGACACCGGGGACGGCGACGTCACCTTCGAGTGCGACGACCTCGCCGCGGGGACCGAGATCCGGATCGCCCAGCTGCCGTCCACCGGGGTCTTCGTGGCCGGCATCGTGATCGGCGTCGTGGCGCCGCTGGTGCTCGGGCTGGTCGGCTTCCTGATGCTGATCATCACCGCGGTGCTCTACGCCAGCGGTGCCCCACGCAAGGAGCCTGGCACCGCCTGACCGGCCGCAGCCTCAGTGCAGGAACAGGCAGAGCGGGTGACCGGCCGGATCGAGGATGATCCGCAGGTCCTCGCGCGGCTGGTGCGGCGCCAACCGCCCACCGCCGGCAATCGCGATCTCGGCGGCTTCGTCGAGCGCCTCCTGCCCGGCCGGTCCGGCCGGGTCTCCACCGTCGGCGGGGACCACCTGCACGTCGAGATGGATCATCTTCTGCTGCAGGGCCGGCTCCTCGGGCCAGGTCGGCGGGACGTACGCCGGCTCGGCCTGGAAGGACAGCGCCACTCCCCCGGCCGGGTTGCGCATGAGCACCCAGTCGTCCTCGGTGAAGGTCGGCGTCCACCCGAGCAGGTGGCCGTAGAACCGGGCCAGCTCGTGGGCGTCGCGGCAGTCCAGGCACACGGTGCCGAGAACGATCTCGGGGCCGGGCATCAGGCCACCACCTTTCCCCGGAGCACGATCCGGCCCGGGTTGGCCAGCACCCCGAGGTCGGCGAGCGGGTCGGCGTCGTACACCACGAAGTCGGCCGGTGCGCCCTCGTCGAGACCGGAGTTCCAGCCGAGCCACTCCCGGGCCCGCCAGGACGCGGCTCCCAGGGCGTAGTCGACCGGCATCCCGAGGCTTGCCATCGCGACCACCTCACCGGCCAGGTTGCCGTGCCGGGCGACGCCACCCCCGTCGGAGCCCGCGTAGAGCGCGACGCCCGCGTCGTACGCCGCCATGATCGTCTCGCGACGTCGCGTGTGCAGGTCGCTCATGTGGTCGGCGTACTGCGGGAACTTCGCGGCCCCGGCCTCGGCGTACTCCGGGAACTTGTCGAGCTGCATCACCGTCGGGACCAGCGCCACGCCTTGCTCGGCCATGGTGGTGACCAGGTCGAGGGACAGGCCGGTGCCGTGCTCGATGCAGTCGATGCCGGAGTCGATCAACCCGGGCAGCACGGCGTCCCCGAAGCAGTGGGCGGTCACCCTGGCGCCGTGCTCGTGGGCAACCCGGATCGCCTCGGCGAACGCCTCGGGCGGGAAGGACGGCGCGAGGTCGCCCGTGTCCCTCGAGATCCAGTCGCCCACGAGCTTGACCCAGCCGTCCCCGCGCTGCGCCTCCTGCGCGACCGTCGCCGCCAGGTCGGCCGGCTCCACCTCGTGGGCGTAGTTGCGGATGTAGCGCTTCGTGCGCGCGATGTGGCGACCGGCCCGGATCAGCCGGGGCAGGTCCTCCCGGTCGTGGATCCACGAGGTGTCGGCGGCGGAGCCGCAGTCGCGGATCAGCAGCGCGCCCGCGTCGCGGTCCGCGACGGCCTGCTCCTCGGTCTCCTCGCCGGGAGATGGCGCCGTCGTCGTCCAGGCCCAGGTGGCAGTGGGCGTCGACGAGACCCGGGACGATCCAGCCCTCGGCCGCAGTCTCGGCGCCCGCCTGCTTCTCGTAGGTGACGCGGCCGTCGACGACGTACAGCTCGCGGGACTCGCCGTCGGGAAGGACCGGACCATGGAACCTGAGCGCGCTCATCCGGGGCCCCCGTTCGAAGCGGAGCGCAGCGAGCATTCGAATGGGGTGGGAGCCATGAGCGCGACGTTAGCGGGGTCAGGACAGTCGGTCGAGGAGCCAGGTCGGGCCCACGACGAGCGCACCGACGCCGCTGACGTTGGCCCCCAGGGCGCGGTCGGCGGTCACGACGCTCACGCGTTTCCCGGCTTCCACGGCCCGCCGGGCCTCGGCGAGGATCGCGGAGTCGCCGTCCTTGGGGGCGTGCACGGTGCGCAGGTGGCCGTCGCGGCCGGCTCGGGCACCACCCTTGGCTGCCCCTTCCAGCACCAGGACCACCTCGTCCCCGGGCACGTCGGCGGTCAGCAGCTGCTCGTGGAGCTTCCTCGCCGCGCCGGCCCGGTCCTTCCACCAGCCGTCCGGTCGACTGCCGACCACGTTCGCGGCGTCGATGATGAGGACGGTGGTCATGCGGTCTGCTTTCGGCGCACGGGGTCTCGACGCGCTCACACGACTTCGTTCCTCAGTCGCGTCGCTTGCTCGACCTGGCCGCCCCCACGCCGTGCGCTCGCACGCTCGCACACGGCTGGGCGTCTCACTTCAGGAACTTGGAGAAGTCCTGGGGCAGGTCGAGGGCGGCGGCGGCCTTCTCGTAGTCGATGTCCTCGGTGGGGGTGCCGAACGGGTTGGCGGCGCCGGCGGCCGCCTTCTCCTGGTCGGACTTCGCCTTCTGGGCAGCCTTGGCCGGATTGCCCGACACCCGCTTGCCCTTGGCCTTCTTGGGGGCCGGCTTGGCCTTGGCGCGCTTGCCGCCCCCCATGCCGGGCATCCCGGGCATCCCCGGCATGCCGGGCATGCCGCCGCCCCGGGCCATCGCCATCATCATCTTGCGCGCCTCGAAGAACCGGTCGACGAGCTGGTTGACGTCAGAGACCTGGCGCCCGGAGCCCCTGGCGATCCGGGACCGACGAGAGCCGTCGATCATCTTCGGGTTGGCACGCTCGGCCGGCGTCATCGACTGGATGACGGCCTGGATCCGGTCGATCTCCCGCTCGTCGAAGTTCTCGAGCTGGTCGCGGAACTGGCCCATCCCGGGGAGCATCCCCATGATCTTCGACATCGATCCGAGCTTGCGGACCTGCTGCATCTGCTCGAGGAAGTCATCGAGGGTGAACTCGCCGCCCTGGCCGCTCAGCTTGGCGGCGGCCTTCATGGCCTGGTCCTGGTCGAAGGTCTTCTCGGCCTGCTCGATCAGGGTCATCACGTCACCCATGTCGAGGATGCGCGAGGCCATCCGGTCAGGGTGGAAGAGGTCGAAGTCGGTCATCTTCTCGCCCGCCGAGGCGAACATGACCGGTCGACCGGTGACGGCCGCGATCGAGAGCGCCGCGCCGCCGCGGGCGTCGCCGTCGAGCTTGGTGAGCACGACGCCGTCGTACCCGACGCCGTCGAGGAACGCCTGGGCCGTGGTCACGGCGTCCTGCCCGATCATGGCGTCGACGACGAAGAGCACCTCGTCGGGGTCCACGGCGTCCCGGATGTCCGCGGCCTGCTGCATCAGCTCGGCGTCGACACCGAGGCGACCGGCGGTGTCGACGATGACGACGTCGTGGAGCTTGCGCTTGGCCTCCTCGATCGAGGCCTTCGCCACGGAGACCGGGTCCCCGACGCCGTTGCCGGGCTCGGGCGCGAAGACGGGTACGCCGACCCGCTCGCCGTTGACCTGGAGCTGGTTGACCGCGTTGGGCCGCTGCAGGTCGGCCGCCACGAGCATCGGGGTCTTGCCCTGCTCCTTGAGCCACAGCGCGAGCTTGGCCGCCAGGGTCGTCTTGCCGGCGCCCTGGAGGCCGGCCAGCATGATCACGGTCGGCCCGGACTTGGCGAAGCGGAGCCGGCGGGTCTCGCCGCCGAGGATGGCGACGAGCTCCTCGTTGACGATCTTGATGACCTGCTGGGCGGGGTTCAGCGCACCGCTGACCTCCTCGCCGCGGGCGCGCTCCTTGACCGCAGCGACGAACTCCTTGACGACCGGGAGCGCGACGTCGGCCTCGAGCAGGGCGATCCGGATCTCGCGCGCGGTGGCGTCGATGTCGGCCTCGGAGAGCCGGCCCTTGCCCCGGAGGTTCTTGAAGGTGTCGGCGAGGCGGTCGGAGAGTGTCGCGAACAAGTGAAGGTCCCTAGCGGTGGTGCGGTCAGGATCGAGGTCCCAGCCTAACCGGGCCCACCGCGCCGCCCGCTCAGCTCCCCGTGAGGGCAGAGCGTACGGCGTGCGCCGCCTCGGCGGCGCGGTGGTCCGACAGGGCGCCGGCGGAGGCTTCCTGCACGTAGAAGACGTCCACGGCCTGCGGACCGAGCGTGTCGACGTGGGCGGAGCGGACCGCCAGGTCGAGCTCGGCGAGGGCCGAGCAGACGAGGAACACGACGCCCGGGCGGTCCGTGGCCCGCACCTCGAGGACGGTGGACTGTGCGGACGCCTCGGGCCGCACCGCGACCGTGGGCGCGAGCGTGGTCCCGTCGGCCGGCCGCAGCCGCTGGCCCGGGTCGACCCGGCCCTCGGCGATGGCCTCGAGTCGTTGACGGAGCACCGCAGGGTCGAGCTGGTCGTCACCGACCTCCCACACCGAGATGCCGTAGCCGTCCTGGGCCCAGGCTCGCGCCGCCCTGACCGACGAGCGCTGCAGGGCGAGGACCGCGGCCGTGTCGGCGAGCAGCCTGACCCGGTCGCGGGCGATCACCGTGACGGTGGCCCCGTCCTTGCCCTCCGCGACGGTGACGGAGATGCCGCCCTTGCGCGAGACGTCCGGGATCTCGACGTCACCGATCGGGGTGGGCGGCGCGGTCGGGCCCGGCTCGAGCTCGGCCTGGACGCGGGCGCCCAGGTCGAGGATCAGCCCGGACCGCCAGGAGGTCCACGCCTTCGGCGAGGTGGCTCGGGCGTCGGCCTCGGTCAGGGCCACCAGCAGGGACATCGCCTCGGGGCTGCCGACCCTCGAGGCGACGCGCGCCACGGTGGCGGGGTCGTCGGGGTCGCGGGTGGTGGCGGTCTCGGCGAGGAGGAGGTGCCACCGCACGAGGGTGCCGACCAGCTCGACCGCCTCGGCGTCGAACCCGAGCCGGGCGGCGATCGTCCGGGCGAGCGGCTCCCCCGCGACACTGTGCTCGGTCAGCCCGCCCTTGCCGATGTCGTGCAGGAGCGCCGCCACCATCAGGACGTCGGCCCGGACGACGTTGCGGATCAGCGCGGAGGCCTCGATGCACGTCTCGACCACGTGCCGATCCACGGTGAAGCGGTGGATCGCGGACGCGTGAGGCAGCATCCGGACCCGCTCCCACTCGGGCAGGATCCCGGACATCGCCCCGGTCTCCTCCAGGGTCTCCCAGACGGCCAGCAGGCCGCGCCCGGAAGCCAGCAACCGCACCAGGAGCTGCCTGGCCGCCGACGGCCACGGGTCCGGCAGCGGAGGGCACTCGCGCACCAGTCTCGCCGCCGTCGCGGGAGCCAGGACGACGTCGTGCTCGGCGGCGGCCGCGGCGGCGCGCAACAGCAGGAGAGGGTCCTCGGCCGGGCGGGCGCCCACGTCCAGCACCACCTCCTGGGAGCTGAGCGCGACGCCCGGGGCCAGCGGCGTCAGCACCGGCCGGCGAGGCCCGGCCCCGGACCTGGGGGTCAGGACGGCATCGACGCGACGCCAGGTCAGCCTGGACAGGTGCGCGACCCGTCGACCGAGCTCGCGGACGTGGACCTGCGCGGCACCTTCGTCGGCGAGGTCGAGTCCGGCGGCGAGCTCGGACCACAGCTCGGGAGCCACCCGGTCGGAGGCCCGTCCGGCAGCGGCCTGGAGCACGTCACGCACGTCGAGCAGCGCGTGCCGGCAGCGCTCCAGGTCGACGTGCGGCACGTCCACCAGCCAGCTGGCCACGAGGGCATTGAGCACGTTCGCGTCGCGGAGACCCCCCGCGGCCTCCTTGAGGTCCGGCACGGAGAGGTGGGCGAGCTCGCCCAGCAGGTCGTGGCGGGACCGGACGAGCTCGTGCAGCGCAGGGAGCCGGTCCCGTGCCCCGCGGCGCCAGCCCGTCAGCATCGTGGTGCGCAGCCGGAGGGTGAGGTTCGGATCGCCCGCGAGATGCCGCAGGTCGAGCAGACCGAGGGTCACCTTCAGGTCGGCCTCCGCTGTGGCCACCATCTCCGGGAAGGTACGCACGGAGTGGTCGAGCTTGGCACCGCTGTCCCAGAGGGGGTACCAGAGCTGCCCGGCCACCTGGCCGACGTCGACGCCCTCGTCGGAGACCAGGACGACGTCGAGATCCGAGTACGGCGCCAGCTCACCTCGTCCGTAGCCGCCCACGGCGACGAGCGCGGCACCCACCTCGGGTCCGGCACTGTCGGTGTAGGCGCGTGCACAGAGCGCGTCGGCCGCGGCTGTGCGACTCGCGCGCTCGGCCGCGGTCATCGTCAGATGGCGGCTTCGTCACGGTCGCCCGTGCGGACCCGCACGACCGACTCGACCGGGGTGACCCAGACCTTGCCGTCACCGATGCGGCCCGTCTGGGCCGACGAGCAGATGGCCTCGACCACCGCGTCCGCGTCGGCGTCGTCGACCACGATCTCCACCCGGATCTTCGGCACCAGGGCGATGTCGTACTCCGCGCCGCGGTACACCTCGGTGTGGCCCTTCTGACGGCCGTAGCCGCTGACCTCCGAGACGGTCATGCCGGTGACGCCGACCGTCTCGAGCGCGGCCCGGGCGTCCTCCCACTTGTGCGGCTTGATGACTGCGGTGACGAGCTTCATCAGGGACGTTCCTCTCTCGGGGCGGTGCCGCCCAGGATTCCGGTACCGGCCGAACGGGCGCCGGCGGTTGCGTGCAGGTCGTACGCCGTCTCGGCGTGGATGACCAGGTCGATGCCGGTGATCTCGTGCTCCTCGTCGATACGGAAGCCCATCAGGCGGTCCACCGCGAGTCCGATGATGCCGGACATGACGAACGCGTAGACAAGGACGGCGCCGCCACCGAGGAGCTGCTTGCCGAGCTGGTCGACGCCACCGCCGTACAGCAGGCCGTCGACCCCCGTGGGGGCGGCGGCGGTGGCGATCAGACCGATGCCGACGGTGCCGACCACACCGCCGACGAGGTGGACCCCCACCACGTCGAGCGAGTCGTCGTACCCGAAGCGGTACTTCATGCCGACGGCGAGGGCGCAGACCACGCCGGCGACGCCGCCCATCACGATCGCGCCGATCGGTGAGAGCGAGCCGCAGGACGGCGTGATCGCCACCAGTCCGGCGACGAGGCCCGAGGCGGCGCCGAGCGACGTGGCGTGACCGTCGCGGATGCGCTCCAGCAGCAGCCAGCCGAGCGAGCCGGCCGCGGCGGCCAGCATGGTCGTGGTGAAGACGACCGCGGCCGTCTGGTTGGCGCCGAGAGCGGAGCCGGCGTTGAAGCCGAACCAGCCGAACCACAGCAGGCCGGCGCCGAGCATCACCAGGGTCAGGTTGTGGGGACGCATCGGGTCCCTGCCGAAGCCGACCCGGCGGCCGATCACGAGGGCGAGCGCCAGGGCGGAGGCGCCGGAGCAGATCTCGACCGCGGTGCCACCGGCGAAGTCGATCACGCCGAGCCGGTTGGCCATCCAGCCGCCGACGTGGTCGCCGGAGGAGAAGTCGAAGACCCAGTGCGCGATGGGGGCGTAGACGAGCACCGTCCACACGGCCACGAACACGATCCAGGCGCCGAAGCGGGCACGGTCGGCGATCGCGCCGGAGACCAGCGCGCCGGTGATCACGCAGAACAGCCCCTGGAACACCGCGAAGAGGATCGTCGGCACCGTCCCGGTCAGGTCTCCGTCCATCAGCTGGCCGAGACCGGCGTACTGACGGGGGTCGCCGACGAGGCCGAGGCCGAGGTCGTCGCCGAAGGCGATGGAGTAGCCGACGAGCACCCACACGATGGTGATCACAGCCAGGGAGCCGAAGGTCATCATCATCATGTTCAGGACGCTCTTGGAGCGGACCATGCCGCCGTAGAAGAGCGCGAGGCCGGGGGCCATCAGCAGCACCAGCGCACATGCGGCAAGCAGCCAGGCGGTGTCGCCGGTGTCCGGGGCGGTGACGGCAGCGAGGAGCAGGCTCATGGGCGCCTACCTTGCAGCCCGGGCGTTTCACCGTGCGACGGAGAATGTTTCAGACGGGTAAACGACCCGGCCGTCAGATGACGACCGGGTGAACTCGCTGGCCCGCTCGGAGCGACCGAACGGGCCAGCGAGGCACTCAGAGGGCGGCCTCGTCCTTGTCGCCGGTGCGCACCCGGACGACGGTCTCGATGGGGCTGACCCACACCTTGCCGTCCCCGATCCGGCCGGTCTGCGCCGTCTTGACGACGATGCCGACGATGTCGTGGGCGTCCGCGTCGTCGGTGACGATCTCGATCCGGATCTTGGGCACGAGCGCGATGTCGTACTCCGCGCCGCGGTAGACCTCGGTGTGGCCCTTCTGGCGGCCGTAGCCGCTGACCTCGGAGACCGTCATGCCGGTCACCCCGAAGGTCTCGAGAGCCTCACGGACGTCTTCCCACTTGTGCGGCTTGATGACCGCGGTGACGAGCTTCATGCCTTGACTCCTTCCGTGACCGTGGCGGTCGACGCGGCCAGGACCCCGGTGGAGGGTCCACCGCCGCGACTGCTGGGGTGCAGGTCGTAGGCGCTCTCGCCGTGGGCGACGAAGTCGATGCCCTCGACCTCGTCCTCCTCGGCGATCCGGAGGCCGATCGTGTACTTGAGGGCGAGGGCGATGATCGTCGTGACCACCAGCGAGTAGCCGATCGCCACGAGGGCACCCAGTGTCTGGTCGCCGAGGGAGCCGAGGCCCCCTCCGTAGAGCAGGCCGTCGACCCCGCCCGCGCCGTCGGAGGTCGAGAAGACCCCGATCAGCACGGTGCCGATGATGCCGCCCACCAGGTGGACGCCGACCACGTCGAGTGAGTCGTCGTACCCGAGCCTGAACTTCCAGCTGACCGCCCAGGCGCAGACCGCACCAGCGATCAGGCCGATCGCGACGGCGCCGCTCAGGTCGACCGCGCCGGCGGCCGGAGTGATGGCGACCAGACCGGCAACGATGCCGGAGGCCGCGCCGAGCGACGTGGCCTTCCGGTGAAGGAGGTACTCGATCAGCAGCCAGCCGAGGATGGCCGCCATCGCCGCCAGGGTGGTGTTGGCGAAGGTGCGGCCGGTCTCGAGCGCGAACTGGGTCTCCGGGTCGTCACCGAAGACGATCGAGCCGACGTTGAAGCCGTACCAGCCGAGCCACAGCAGGCCCGCGCCGAGCATGGTCAGGGTCAGGTTGTGCGGACGGGTGGTGTCCTTGGGCCAGCCCAGACGCTTCCCGAGCAGGACGACCAGGACGAGTGCGGCGACACCGGCGTTGATGTGGACCGCTGTACCACCGGCATAGTCCTGGGCGCCGATCCGGCCACAGATCAGGGAGTCGTCGGTGCAGCTGAAGACCATGTGCGCGAGCGGGAAGTAGCAGAGCAGCGCCCACAGGGGCACGAAGACCACCCAGGCGGAGAACTTCATCCGGTCGGCGACCGCACCGCTGATCAGCGCGGTGGTGATGATCGCGAACGTCATCTGGAACATCACGAAGACGTAGTTGTCGGTGGTGACCCCGTCGAGCCAGAAGAGCTCGAACGGGTTGGCGAAGAACGTGCCCTCGCCGCCGAAGCCCATCGACCATCCGACGGCGACGTACAGGATGCCGACGATCGCAGCTGCGATGTAGGACATCATCATCATGTTGAGCACGGACTTCGACCGGCTCATGCCGCCGTAGAACAGCGCGAGCGCGGGCACAGTCATCATCAGGACCAACGCTGTCGCGATGAGCATGAAGGCGTAATAGCCGTCCACAGGACCTCCAGGGAAACGTCTCGGGAGGGCGGTTCCGTCGAGACCCCACTGTCTGACCTGGGTCCGCCCTGCGTGAGGACGAGATTGCTGGGGGAAGGTTTCGACCTGCGTCGGTTCGTGTTGCGGTCAGGAAACGAGTTCCCGCGACGTGTTACGTGCCTGTGAACTCGTGCGCCGCTGACGCTCAGCCGAGCAGGGCATCGACGAAGGCGTCGGCGTCGAACGGCGCCAGGTCGTCGGCGCCCTCGCCCAGGCCGACCAGCTTGACCGGTACGCCGAGCTCGCGCTGGACGGCCACCACGATGCCGCCCTTGGCGGAGCCGTCGAGCTTGGTGAGCACGATGCCGGTCACGTCGACCACCTCGCTGAACACACGCGCCTGGACCAGGCCGTTCTGGCCGGTCGTCGCGTCGAGGACGAGCAGCACCTCGGTGACAGGAGCCTGCTTCTCGATGACCCGCTTGACCTTGCCGAGCTCGTCCATCAGCCCGGCCTTGTTCTGGAGCCGGCCGGCCGTGTCGACCACGACGGTGTCGACGCCCCGCTCGACGCCCTGCTTCACCGCGTCGAAGGCGACGCTGGCGGGGTCGGTGCCCTCGGGGCCGCGCACGACCTCGACGCCCACCCGGTCACCCCAGGTGGCGAGCTGTTCGACGGCGGCAGCGCGGAACGTGTCGGCCGCGCCCAGGACGACGGAGCGGTCCTCGGCGACGAGGATCCGGGCGATCTTGCCGACAGTGGTGGTCTTGCCGGAGCCGTTGACGCCGACCACGAGCACGACCCCGGGCTTGCCGTCGGCACCGCTGACCTGCAGCCGGCGGTCGAGACCGGGGTCGACGAGGGCGATCAGCTCCTCGCGCAGGACGGCACGCGGGTCCTCGCCTCCTTCGGCCCGGAGCCGGGCGCGCAGGTTGTCGACGAGCTGCTGGGTGGGGGCGACGCCGATGTCGGCGGTGAGGAGGGTGTCCTCGATGGACTCCCACGTGTCCTCGTCCAGGCGGTCGCGCGACAGCAGGGCGAGCAGGCCGCGGCCGAGTCCGCCCTGGGAGCCGGCCAGCCGCTGACGCAGCCGCCGGAGCCGGGAGGCGGTGCCCTCGGGCCGGTCGAGGGCCGGCGCGGTGTCGAGAGCGGGAGGGGCCTCCCCCGGTGTCTCGACGTCCGCCTCGGTGGGCGGCGGCGCGATGACATCGGCCGCGGGCGGCGGTGGCACCTTGCGACGGCGGCCGCTCGTCAGGAGTCCGGCGACGAGCAGCACGCCGAGGACGGCGATGCCGATGATCAGATAGAGCAGGTCACCCATGGGTGCCATCCAAGCAGGGAGATCAGCGGTCGGTGCCGCCGGTCCCCTCGTCCTCGCCGAGCGTGGGGAGGGCCTCGACGCCCTTGGACATCGCGTCGCCGAGCCAGGGGGCGCCGGGGACGTCCTCCCCGCGGTGCGGGAACGCGACGTAGGTGACGATGAGGCCGCTGACGACCAGGATGGCGAGCATCGCGAGGGCGATGGTGAGCACGGTGGGGATCCTCCGAGAAGAGATGGGGGGTGACCTCCCCAGACTGACACATCCGGGGCCGACCGGCCTCCCCCCTCAGGGGTGGCAGGTGGGCCTTCTCACGTGGGTCAGTTCCGCAGGAGCGGCTCGACTGCGGCGCGGATCGTCTCCGGGATGGCGGTGCTGGGGCGGGCGGGGTCGGTGTTGTCGACGTACACGTGGACGAACCTGCCCTCGGCGGCCGCCTCGTCGCTGTCGCCCTGGAACAGCCCGATCCGGTAGACGACCGACTTCGTCCCCACCTTGTCGACGACCAGGCCGGTCTCGATGGGCTGGGGAAAGCCGAGCTCGCGGAAGTAGCGGCACGACGTCTCCGCGACGACCCCGATCTGGGGCAGCGCGCGCACGTCGACGCCGGTCGCCTCGTAGAGGTGGGCGTTGACCGCGGTGTCGAACAGCTCGTAGTAGGTCGCGTTGTTGAGGTGGCCGTAGGCGTCGTCGTCGCGCCACCTGGTCGTGACGGTGCGCCACGCGACGTAGTCGGCGCGGGTGGGTCGCGCCCCCACTAGGCGGGCTCCGCCTCGCGCAGCCGCTGGCTGATCACCGTGGACACGCCGTCGCCGCGCATGGTGACGCCGTAGAGCGCGTCGCCGACCTCCATGGTCCGCTTCTGGTGGGTGATCACGAGCAGCTGGGAGTTCTCGCGCAGCTCCTCGTAGATCTCGAGCAGCCGGCCGAGGTTGGTGTCGTCGAGGGCGGCCTCGACCTCGTCGAGGATGTAGAACGGCGACGGCCTGGCCTTGAAGAGTGCGACCAGGAACGCCACCGCGACCAGCGACCGCTCGCCACCGGAGAGCAGCGAGAGCCGCTTGACCTTCTTGCCGGCCGGCCGCGCCTCGACCTCGATCCCCGTGTTGAGCATGTCGTTCGGATCGGTCAGCACGAGCCGGCCCTCGCCTCCCGGGAAGAGCCGGGAGAACGTCGAGTCGAAGGCCGTGCTCACGTCGGCGTAGGCCGCGGTGAAGACCTCCTGGACCCGGCTGTCGACCTCCTTGACGATGTCGAGCAGGTCGTTGCGGGTCTTGCGGAGGTCCTCGAGCTGTTCGGTGAGGAACTTGTGCCGCTCCTCCATCGCCGAGAACTCCTCGAGCGCGAGCGGGTTGACCCGGCCGAGCATCGACAACGAGCGCTCGGCGCTGCGGAGCCGCTTCTGCTGCTCCTCGCGGACGAACGGCACCGGCTCGGGGGTCTCCGCACCCTCCTCCACCTCGCCGCTGAAGGGGACCAGCTGGTCGGGGCCGTAGTCGGCGACCAGTCCGTCGGCGTCCATGCCGAGCTCCTCGAGCGCGCGCTCCTCGAGCTGCTCGATCCGCATCTTCTGCTGGGTGCGCGCCATCTCGTCGCGGTGGACGGAGTTGACCAGCTCATCGTGCTCGCGGCCGAGGTCACGCAGAGAGCCACGGATGGCGAGGAGCTCGTGCTCACGTCCCTGGCGGGCCTGTTCGACTCCCGACCTCACCTCGGCGGCCTGGTGGATCGAGACCTCGAGCCGGGCCAGGACGACACTCACGGCCATGCCGACGGCCTCGGCGGCCCGACCTTCGCGGATGAGCCGTTCGCGACGCTCGGCGGCCCGGGCCCGGGCCTCACGCTCGGCCCGGGCGGCGCGCACCAGGGAGTCGGCGCGTCCGTGCAGGGCGCGAGCCCTCTCCTCGGAGGTGCGGAGGGCCAGCCGGGAGTCCATCTCGCCCTGCCGCGCCTGGCGAGCCGCGTCGACGAGCTGCTCCCGCTCGCTGGTGTCGGGCTCCTCGTCGGGCGCATCCTCGGCAGTCGCGAGTCGCGCCTCGAGGTCGGCGAGTCCGGCGAGGTCGTTGTCGCGGGCCTGCTCGGCGTTGGCGATGGCCGCCGTCAGCCGCTCGGCCTCGCCACGAGCGGCGCGGGCCTGGGAGCCGTACTGGCCGAGCTCCTCGGCGACGGCGGCCAGGGTCGCGTCGGACTCGTGGAGCTTGGCGAGGGCGACGTCGGACCGCTGGCGGGCCTCCAGCCGCTCGGCCTCGAGACGCGAGATGTCGAAACCGAGCCGCTCGGAGGCGGCGACGGCGTCGGCGAGCTGGGCGGTCGCCTCGTCGAGGGCGGCCTGGATCTCGATCAGGCTGGGCTGGCTGGAGGAGCCGCCGGACGCGAAGTGGGCGCCCAGCATGTCGCCGTCGCGCGTGACCGCCGTGACGTCGGACAGCTCACGGACCAGGCCGCGCGCGGCGTGGAGGTCGTCGACCACCGCGACCTTGAAGAGCAGCCGGGCCAGTGCCCCGCGCAGGTCGGCCGGACAGTCCACGACGTCGATGGCGTACGTCGCGTGGGACGGTAGTCCGGGCCAGTCGAGGTCGGCGGTGGGTCCACCACCGAGCAGCATCCCGGCCCGTCCGAGGTCGTCGGTCTTGAGGTGACCGATGGCGTGCGACGGCGGCGTCGGCGTCGCGCACGGCCACCGCGTCAGCGGCCGAACCGAGCGCTCCGGCCAGGGCGGCTTCGTAGCCGGGTCGGACGGTGAGCAGGGCGGCGACCGAGCCGAGCAGTCCCGAGACCGAGTCGGAAGCCGCGAGCAGGGCGCCGGCACCGTCCTTGCGGTTGAGACCCATCTCGAGGGCGTCCTTGCGGGCCAGCAGCGACGCCCGCTCCCGGTCGGCCTGCTGCACCTCGGCCTGGGCCTTGGCGAGGCGGTCCTCGATGTCGCCGAGCAGCGACTCCGCGGCCTCGTGCTCCGCGTCGAGCCCCTCCTCACCGGCGTCCAGGCCCGCGACCCGGGTCTCGAGCGACGTGAAGTCCTTCTGGGCACGCTCGGCGCGGGCCCTGGCCTCCTCGCGGGCGTGACTGAGTCGACCCACCTCGTCGTCGGCCGCAGCGGCGCGGGACTTGAGGGCGTTGACCTGTCCGTGGAGCCGGGCCAGCCCCTCGCGCCGGTCGGCGGCGGCGCGCTGGAGGCCGGCGATCCGGCGCTCCTCGGCCGCCGCGGCGTCCTCGGCAGCCTTGCGGGCCGAGACGGCGCCCTCGAGTGCCTCCCGCAGGCTGGTGACCTCGGTGCCGATCTCGTGCTCCTGCTCACGGACCCGGGTGGCCTCGGCCTCGAGCTGGTCGGGATCGCGCCCCGAGTCGGTGGCATCCTCGATCGTGCCGGCATTGCGGACCCGCTCAGCGGCGAGCGACTGGGTTCCGCGCAGGCGTTCGCGGAGACCGGACAGGGCGAACCACGTCTCCTGGGCCCGGGACAACGCCGGCAGGTCCTCCCGCAGGGCGACCTCGAGGGCCGCCTCCGCCTGGCGGGCCTTCTCGGTGGCAGCCTCCACCTCGGCGCGGCGTTCCACGAGGATGGTCTCGTCGGCCATCTCCTGCTGGAGCGAGGTGCGCGTCCGGAGGAGGTCGTCGGCCATCAGCCGGGCCTTCGCGTCCCGGACATCGGCCTGGACACCGGCGGCGCGCCGGGCGACCTCGGCCTGTCTGCCGAGCGGCTTGAGCGAGCGACGGATCTCGGTCAGCAGGTCGTTGAGGCGGGTGAGGTTGCCCTCCGTCGAGTCGAGCTTGCGGAGCGCCTTCTCCTTGCGCTTGCGGTGCTTGAGGACGCCGGCCGCCTCCTCGATGAACCCGCGGCGATCCTCCGGGGTGGCGTGCAGGATGGTGTCGAGCTGGCCCTGGCCCACGATGACGTGCATCTCGCGCCCGATGCCGGAGTCGGAGAGCAGCTCCTGGACGTCGAGGAGCCGGCACGAGCTGCCGTTGATGGCGTACTCGGAGCCACCGCTGCGGAACATCGTGCGGCTGATGGTGACCTCGGCGTACTCGATGGGGAGGGCGCCGTCGGAGTTGTCGATCGTGAGCAGCACCTCGGCCCGACCCAGCGGGGGGCGGCCGGAGGTCCCGGCGAAGATGACGTCCTCCATCTTGCCGCCGCGCAGCGACTTCACACCCTGCTCGCCCATCACCCAGGCGAGGGCGTCGACGACGTTGGACTTGCCCGAGCCGTTGGGCCCGACGATGCAGGTGATCCCGGGCTCCAGCTGGAGCGTCGTCGAGGAGGCGAAGGACTTGAACCCCTTCAGGGTCAGGCTCTTCAGGTACAACGGGTGCTCCTCACCGGGTGGTCACGCGCCGGAGGGCGCGTCGGGCCGTGCCGAACGGCAGATCATTCCAGCCAGCCGGGGGAAGCTTCAGCGCGGCTCACCCTACCCGCCGCCACGGGCGTTTCGTGGGAGGACCTCAGGCGTGATCGAGGGCGTCGCGGAGCGCCGCCAGGACCAGCAGGGCGGCGTCCGGCCGGGCGTTGTAGCCCATCAGCCCGATCCGCCACACGCTCGAGGCGAAGGCGCCGGCCCCGGCGCCGATCTCGAGGTTGTGGCGCTCCAGCAGGTAGCGGCGTACGGCGGCCGAGTCCACGCCGTCCGGCACCGTGACGGTGGTCAGCTCGGGGAGCCGGTGACCCTCGGCCGCCCACAGCTCCAGGCCCATCTCGACGAGACCGTCCTGGAGCAGCTTCCCGGCGGCCTCGTGGCGCGCGCGGACGGCATCGAGGCCCTCCTCGAGGATCCGGGTGAGGCCCGCGTGCAGGCTGGCGACCATGGCGACCGGCGCGGTGTGGTGGTAGGTGCGACCACCGGATCCGCCCGTCATGCCCGCCTCGCCGACATACCCGCCGAGCAGGCCGAGGTCGAGGTACCACGACTGCGGCTTCTCCACCCGCCGGCCGAAGGCGCGGTCGTTGATGGTGAACGGTGCGAGCCCGGGGGCCACGCCGAGGCACTTCTGGGTGCCGGCGTAGCCGACGTCGATGCCCCAGTCGTCGGCGAGCAGCTCGATGCCGCCGATGCTGGTGACGGCGTCCACGATCAGCAGGGCATCACCCTTGCCGGCGCCGAGCGCTGCGATGTCGGACCGGACCCCGGTCGAGGTCTCGGCGTGGACGGCGGCGATGACTGCGGGGCTGGGGTGCGCGTCGAGCACCCGCTGGGTGTCGACCGGCTGGCCCCAGTCGTGCTCGACGGGAACCACCTCCCCGCCGCAGCGTGCCGCGACGTCGCACATCCGCTGGCCGAAGAGGCCGTTGACCGCCACCACGACGACGTCGCCGGGGTGCACCGTGTTGACGAAGGCCGCCTCCATGCCGGCCGAGCCGGTCGCGGAGATGGGCAGGGTCCGCGCGTTGTCGGTCCCCCAGACCGTGCGGAGCATGCCGCAGGTCTCGTCCATCAGCTCGAGGAACGCCGGGTCGAGGTGCCCGAGCAGCGGGAGCCCGAGGGCCGAGGTCGCCTCCGGGTAGGGGTTGGAGGGGCCGGGTCCGAAGAGTCGACGATCGCGGATCATGCAGCCGAGGCTAGAGGATGGCCCCCGGGTTCAGGATCCCGTCGGGGTCGAGGGCGTCCTTGACCCGGCGGGTCAGGGCCATCACGTCGGGTCCGAGCTGGTCCGGCAGGGCACCCTTCTTGGCGCGGCCGACGCCGTGCTCGCCGGTGATCGTGCCGCCGAGCGCGATGGCCGCCTGCATCACGTCCTCGAACGCCGCCCGAGCGCGCTTCTCGGCCGCCGGGTCCGTGGGGTCGAACACGATGATCGGATGCGTGTTGCCGTCACCCGCGTGCGCGACCACCGGGATCTCGACCTCGTGCTCGGCCGCGATGGCGGCGATCGCGGCGAGCAGCTCCGGCAGCTTCGGGACCGGAGCACCGACGTCCTCCAGCAACAGGGCGCCCCGGGCCTCGATGGCCGGGAACGCCGCCCGGCGAGCCTCGACGAACAGCTCGCCCTCGTCGGGATCGTCGGTGACGAAGACCTCGCTGGCGCCGGCGTCCGTGCAGGCCCCGCGCATCACCTCGACCTCGGCGGCGCGTGCGGCCGCCGGTGCGTCGGACTGGGCCACCAGCAGCGCTCCGGCCGTGCGGTCCAGCCCCATCGGCTTGAAGTCCTCGACCGCGTTGATCGACGCGCGGTCCATCAGCTCCATCATGGACGGGCGCAGGGTCCGCCCGACCGAGACGACGGCGCGAGCCGCCGAGTCGACGTCGGGGAAGGACGCCACCAGCGTCGATCGCGGAGGCTGGGCCGGCACCAGTCGCAGGATCGCCCGGGTCACGATGCCGAGAGTGCCCTCGCTGCCCACGAAGAGCTTGAGCAGGCTCAGTCCGGCCACGTCCTTGATCCGCTTGCCACCGAGGGTGACGAGCGTGCCGTCGGCGAGCACGACGTCGAGGCCGAGCACGTAGTCGGTGGTGACGCCGTACTTCACGCAGCACAGCCCGCCGGCGTTGGTGGCGACGTTGCCGCCGATCGAGCAGATCTCGTACGACGACGGGTCCGGCGGGTACCACAGGCCGTGGCCGGCGGCGGCCTGCTTCACCTCGGCGTTGAAGGCTCCCGGCTCCACGACGGCCACTCGGCAGTCGACGTCGATCTCGATGGCTCGCATCCGCTCGAGGGAGACCACGAGGCCGCCGTCGACGGCGCTCGAGCCACCCGAGAGTCCGCTGCCCGCCCCGCGCGGGACCACGGGGACCCGGTGGCTGGCCGCCCAGCGCACTGCGGTCTGCACCTGTCCGGAGTCCTCTGCCCGCACCACCGCCAGCGGGCACGCCGGCGGTGACGTCGCGCGACCAGTCGAAGCGGTACTTCTCCATGGCCTCGGGGTCGGTGACCACCACACCGTCGGGCAGGGCAGCCGGTCAGCTCGGCAAGCGGTTCCATGGGGTCATGCAACCACTCGATCGCGCCAACGCGGGTCACCGGCGCTGCGGTGGCGGCGGCGTACGGCGAGGGTCAGCGCGAGCGCACCGCCGACCAACCCCAGCGGGAGCATCGCCCCCGAGGCGCGGTCACTCATCGACCGGTCGGGGCTCAGCCCCTCGCTCGGCTGGGTGCCACGGCCGTCGCCGACGTCGACGACGTAGACGTCGAGGCCGCGGACCAGGTCGATCGAGTAGGCGACGTTGCTCTTGCGCTGGATCTGCTTGCCGTCCTTGTAGATCGGCACCCAGCGGGTGTCCCACACCTGCGTGCCGCCCCAGTACGCGTAGCCGTAGGACTTGATGTTCTTCGGGTTGCTGACGTCGACGAACTGGGTGCCGCCGCCGTAGAAGCCGACGGCGACGATCCCTCCGGCACGGTGGTCGAACCAGTGCGAGGAGCAGATGGTGTCGCTCGGCTTGGGGACGCTCGAGCGGCTGCTCGGCCTGGAGGTCGCTGAGCTCGACCTTGTCGAGCGGCTTGATCGCGCGCGGACGGTCCGGGTTGAGCGACTTCACGTGCCAGGTCTGGAAGGAACCGGCGATGCTGCAGTCGCGCTCGACGTAGTCCTCCTCGGTGGCCAGCATGATGTTGCCGTTCTTGAACGACGGCTTGCTGTTGGCCTCGAAGGCGTCGGCGTTGGGTCGGCCGGAGTTGTGGAGGATGAAGTCGTTGTACCCGTCGTACTTCGGGTGGCGTGCCCTTGCCGGCCCTGCCGGTGGTCGTGATCAGCTTCGGGTGCGCCTGCTTGCGGACGTCCCAGATGGACGCGCCGTCGAAACCGGTGTGGGTGCCCATGCCGGCAGTTGTCGAAGTTCCACTTGTGGGCGGCGGTCGGGGACGCTGAAGGGCTGGATGCCGTCCTTCTGCTTGTCGCCGTCGACCTCGCGTGGGATTGGTCGGGTCCCGCAGGTCGAAGATGGTGAACGTGCTGTCGCCGGAGTCGCCGGCCGAGTAGGCGTAGCGGCAGTTGCGGTCCACCACGCAGGTGACGGTGTGGGTGCTGGTCGTGGACGGCGTCCGCGACCGATGATGGCGGGTGCCGGGGTCGGTGACGTCCACGATGACGATCTCCTGGCCGTCGCCCGGGTTGACGTGGTCAGGGTCGCCGGGCGAGGCCTGGTAGAGGTCGACGCCGATCAGCGCGAACCGCTGACGCTCGCCGTCGATCATCCGCTCACCGCAGTTCATCGCCTCGTTCTCGAACACCGCGTTCGGGCAGGACGCCGACCTCCGTGGGCTTCGTGCCGTCGGAGACGTCGAAGACGCGGACCGACTCGAGCCCGCTGGTCACGAAGAGCTCGTCGGTCTGCATGAAGCAGCCCGAGATGCCGACCGGCCGGGGATGTTGCCGAGGTGCTCGACGTTGTCGCTGAGCACCGGTGTGCCGTCGACCTGGGCGAGGCCGGCGAACCGCATCTGCTCGCGTTCCTCCTTGTCGCCGTGGGCAGAGGCGGGGGTCGGCAGAGCGACGCTGGCACCCAGCATCAGTCCCGGCAGAGGTCAGGGCTACGAAAGTACGCATGGTGACCTCAACGACCGAACGTGCTGTCACCGGTCACGCGTGCCGGCCCGTTCAGGCGGGCTGCATCTCCTGCATCGCGCGGGACTCCAGGTCGAGACGTGGCCGTCTGTGCGGCGGCGAGGGCGTCGTTCTCCTGCGACAGGCGCAGGACGAGGTCCTCGAGCTCGGCGACGCGGGCGCGCAGCCGGGAGTTCTCGACGGTGAGTCGGGCGGGGTTTCGCAGGTCGCTGTTCAGGTAACCGATCAGCGCCTTGGCCATGGTGAACCTTCCGGGGTGAGGGGTGTGGCCCGGGGTGGGACCGTCTTCAAGAGTCCCACCAGACCGGCGTCGGGTCAATGCTCCGGTCGCCGACCTCCGCACCCGGGGCACCGGCTGGCAGACGGGGCAGAAGAACGACGACCGGTTCATGAACGCGATCCGCCGCATCGGCCGCCCGCACCGGTCGCACGGCTCACCCTCGCGCCCGTAGACGTGCAGTGACCGGTCGAAGTAGCCGGACTCGCCGTTGACGTTGACGTAGAGGGAGTCGAACGAGGTGCCGCCCTCGCCCGAGGGCGTCCCGCATGACCTGCGCGGGCGTCCTCCAGCAGCCGCCGGACCTGGCGTCGCGGTCAGCCGGTCCCCCGGCCGGTCTCCGTGCATCCGGGCCCGCCACAGTGCCTCGTCGGCATAGATGTTGCCGACCCCCGACACCAGCGTCTGGTCCAGGAGGAGCCGCTTGACGCCCGCCGTGCGCCGGCGCACCCGGCGCACGAAGTCGACCTCGTCGAAGGCCGGGTCGAGCGCGTCCCGCGCGATGTGGGCGATCTCGGCGGGCAGCTCCGCGCCACCCACGGAGACCGACAGACCGCCGAACATCCGCTGGTCGACGAACCGGAGCTCGTTGCGCTCGCCGCCGTCGAGGACGAAGCGCACCCGGAGGTGTCGCTCGTCGGGTGCCTCGGTCGGCTGGACGAGCAGCTGACCGCTCATGCCGAGGTGACCGAGGATCGCGTCGCCGTTGTCGAGCGGGATCCAGAGGTACTTGCCGCGGCGGCGGGCGGCCTCGATCCGGCGGCCGGTGAGCGCGAGCGCGAACCCGTCCGGGCCACCGGGGTCCCGGCGCACCGGTCGCGGGTGGAGCACGTCGACCCGGGTGATGGTGGAGCCGACGACGTGGCGCTCGAGCCCGGCGCGGACGACCTCGACCTCCGGGAGCTCGGGCACGGTCGGTGCGAGCTCAGTCGTGGACGGCGGAGGCGGCGGCCTCGACCGCTGGGTCCTCGACGCCGAGGCTGGTGGCGATCTCGCCGTACGCCGTCTCCGCGGCGGCCTGTTCGGCCTCCTTCTTGGAGCGGCCCACGCCGTTGCCGTAGAGCTCGTCGGCCACCCTGACCTGGGCGGTGAAGGTCTTCATGTGGTCCGGGCCGTCGTCCGCGATGACGTACTCGGGCACACCGAGGCTGTGCTCGGCGGAGAGCTCCTGCAGCGAGGTCTTCCAGTCGAGCCCGGCGCCCATGGCGGACGCCGCCTCGATGAGGGGGTCGAAGAGCAGGTGCACGACGTCGGCCGACACCTCGAAGCCACCGCTGAGGTGAACCGCTCCCAGCACCGCCTCGACGGTGTCGGAGAGGATCGAGGCCTTGTTGCGACCACCCGTCGACTGCTCGCCGCGGCCGAGCTTGACGTGCTCGCCGAGGCCGATGTCGCGGCCCACCTCCGCCAGCGCCCGGGCGTTGACGACGGCCGCCCGGAGCTTGGCCAGCCGGCCCTCGGAGAGGTCCGGGTGGGTGCGGTAGAGCGTCTCGGTCACGACCACGCCGAGCACGGAGTCCCCGAGGAACTCGAGGCGCTCGTTGGTCGGGAGCCCGCCGTTCTCGTAGGCGTACGAGCGGTGTGTGAGGGCTTGCTCGAGAAGCTCGGGGTCCAGAACCGGATCCCCGAGCGAAGCTCGAAGCTCGCCGTAGTTGGTCAAGCCGTCCGCGTCCGGCTCAGAGAACCTGACGACGGTCTGCCTTGGCGCCGTACTGGCCGCACGCGCCGCACGCACGGTGCGGCAGGTGCTTGGCACCGCAGGCCGGGTTGGCGCAGGTCACCAGGGACGGCGCGACGGCCTTCCACTGCGAGCGACGGTGGCGCGTGTTGCTGCGCGACATCTTCCGCTTCGGGACAGCCACTGTTATCTCCTTGCTACCGCGGCCGCTCGGCGGCCGCACTTGGTCATTCCCCGGAAGGTTCTGGGCCCTGCTGGAGGTCTTGCAGCCGTCCCCAGCGCGGGTCGATCGCCGCGTCGTGTGCGTGTTCCGGATCGTCTGCCAGACGAGCACCACACTCGGTGCACAGTCCGGGACAGTCGTCCTCGCACAGCGGCTGGAACGGCAGCGCAAGCACCACCGCATCCCGCAACAGGGGTTCGAGATCGAGCAGGTCGTCCTCGAGCCGGCTGGCCTCGTCGTCCTCCAGGTCGTCGCCGACCCGGTGGTGGTACTGGTCGTCGTAGACGAACAGCTCCTGGAACGTCACTTCGATCTCGTCGGAGATCGGCTCCAGGCACCGCACGCACTCACCTTCGAGCACGGCGTAAGCCGTACCCGTGACCAGCACCCCCTCCATGACCGCCTCGAGCCGCAGGTCGAGTCTCGACCTGCGCACCTTCGGGGACACGGAGTACTTCGATGCCAAGATCTGGATGGTGCCTTGACCGTTCGGGTCACCTCGCGCTGGGACCCCGGGCGGCGGCCGAGCTCGCGTGTATCGAGCACGAGCGGCGCTCTCGGGTCCAGGCTGCTCAGGAGATCACTTCCCAGTCCGGGCACAACAGATCGTCGTGAATCGTAACGGTCGGGAGCACGCGACCGCAAAAGGGGAGCGCCGCGCTCATGAGTCGGCCGCTCCGCCGTCGCTCGGCGAGCCGCGCCACCAGGCGCTCGTGGACGAAGCCCGGGACCAGGTCGGAGACGTCGCCGCCGAACGTCGCCACCTCCTTGACCAGGCTCGAGGCCAGGAAGGAGTACTCGGGGCTGGTCGGCACGAAGACCGTCTCCACGTCGGTGAGCGACGCGTTCATCTGGGCCATCTGCAGCTCGTAGTCGAAGTCGGAGACGGCCCGGAGCCCCTTCACGATCGCGTGGATGTCGTGCTGGGCGCAGTAGTCGGTGAGCAGGCCCGTGAACCCGTCGACGCGAACGTTGTCGAAGTCGCGGCAGGCCTCGCGCAGCATGTCGATGCGCTCGTCGGCAGAGAAGAGGCGGTTCTTGGACTTGTTGACACCCACCGCGACCACCACCTCGTCGAAGAGCCGGGACGCGCGGGCGACGATGTCGACGTGCCCGTTGGTGACCGGGTCGAACGACCCCGGACAGACGGCTCGGCGCACGGGTCACTCCTCGCTGACAGGGGGGCTGGGGTGCGGCCCCGGTGGTGGCGGGGACCCGGCGTGACCGTACCAAAGCATGGTCTCGCCATAGCGCTTCGCCCGCTGGTCCGTGAAGCCCGCGGGCCAGACGGGTTCGGGGCTCCGCGACGACCGCTCGACGACGACCAGGGCCCCCGGGACCAGCCAGTCCTGGGCGTCCAGCGCGCGCAGGTCGCTCGCGAGCGCCTCCTCGTCGAGCGGGTACGGAGGGTCGAGGAACGCGACGTCGTACGGGGCGGCCGGTGACCGGCGGAGTGTGGCGGTGACGGCGGTGGACATGACGTTGGCCTTGGCGAACCCCAGGGTCTTGGCGTTCGAGGAGATCAGGGCGGCGGTGCGACGGTCCTGCTCGACGAGGGTGACGACGCCCGCCCCGCGGGACCATGCTTCGAGGCCCACCGCGCCCGACCCGGCGTACAGGTCGAGGAAGCGGAGGCCGCTCAGAGAGCCGCACCAGGCCTCGATGGCGGAGAAGAGTGCCTCGCGCACGCGGTCGCTCGTCGGACGGGTCGTGGCGCCTCGCGGTGTCTGGATGCGTCGTCCCCCGACGGCCCCGCCGATGATCCGGGTCACGGCGCTCCGAGATCCTCGAGACGGGCCGTCATGACTTCTCCATGAACTCAGACTGCCGTGATTGCTCCATGACTTCCACCGCTGCCCTCAGTCCGGGAGCGTTCCGCAGCCCCGGATCGGCACCCAGGAGCGTCTCCGCCGCCTTGCGGGCGGCGACGATGGTGTCCTCGTCACGGAGGACGCGGAGGTTCTGGAGGCTGGAGCGATATCCGGACTGCGAGCGTCCGAGCACGTCGCCCTCACGACGCTGCTCGAGGTCCACCCGGCTCAGCTCGAAGCCGTCCGTGGTGCTGGCAACGGCGTCCAGGCGTTCGCGAGCGTCGCCGCGCATGAACCCGGCGTTGGTGACGAGCAGACAGAGCCCGGGCAGACCACCGCGACCGACGCGCCCCCGGAGCTGGTGGAGCTGGGAGACGCCGAACCGGTCGGCGTCCATGATCACCATCATGGTGGCGTTGTGGACGTCGACGCCGACCTCGATGACGGTGGTCGAGACCAGGACGTCGATCTCTCCGGCGGAGAACATCCGCATCGTCCGGTCCTTGTCGTCAGGAACGAGCCGGCCGTGGAGCTGGGCGAGCCGCAGCCCGTGGAGTGGACCCTCCGCCAGCTGGGCGTGGAGCTCCTCCACGGCGTACATCGGCGCCTTCTGGGGAACGGGTTTGCCGTCCTCGTCGACGTCTTCCTGGTCGGTCTCGCCCTGCTCCGACTCGTCGCCCGCGATCCGCGCACACACGACGTAGACCTGGTGGCCCTTGCCGACCTCTTCACGGACCCGCTCCCACACCCGCCCGATCCAGGTGGGCTGCTCGTCCAGCGGGACGACCGTGGACTGGATCGGTGCCCGTCCGGCGGGCAGCTCGGTCAAGGTCGAGACCTCGAGATCGCCGAAGACCGTCATCGCCACGGTGCGTGGGATCGGCGTGGCAGTCATCACCAGGACGTGGGGAGGGGCGCCGGCCTTGTCGGTGAGGGCCGCCCGCTGCTCGACCCCGAACCGGTGCTGCTCGTCGACCACCACGAGTCCGAGGTCGGCGAAGGTGACGCGGTCCTCCAGCAGCGCGTGGGTGCCGATGACGATGCCGGCCTCGCCGCTGGCGGCCCGCAGCATCGCCTCCTGACGCTGGGCCTTGCCCATCGATCCGGTGAGCAGGGCCACGGTGGTGCCCTCGGCCGCGCCCCCGAGCATGCCCTCCAGCGGCGAGGTCGCCCAGAAGCGCGGTGATCGAGCGGTGGTGCTGCTGGGCGAGCACCTCGGTGGGTGCGAGCAGGACCGCCTGTCCCCCGGAGTCGACGGTGCGGAGCATCGCGCGGACGGCCACCAGCGTCTTGCCGGAGCCGACCTCGCCCTGGAGCAGCCGGTGCATCGGGTGCGGGTCGGGCGAGGTCGGCCTCGATCTCGGCGCCGACTGCTCGCTGACCGGCCGTCAGCTCGAACGGCAGTCGCTCGTCGAAGGCCGCCAACAGGGCGCCGCCCGCGCCGGTGCGGGCCTGGCCGCCGAGCAGGCGGATCTCCGCCCGTCTCCGCGCCAGCACCAGCTGGGTCACCAGCGCCTCCTCGAAGCGGAACCTGCGCTGGGCCCGGGTCACCTGCCCGTAGTCGGAGGGAGCGTGGACCCAGTCGTAGGCCGTCCGCGCGTCGACCAGGTCGTAGGCGTCCCGCACCTCCTCCGGGATCAGCTCCGGCACGTCGTCGAGGACGGTTCGGGCGAACGTGACGGCCCGCTGCAGGTCCCACGACTCGACGCCCTTGGTGAGGGGGTAGATGGGGAAGTACTCGCCGACGTCCTTGAGCCAGGCCGCGTCGCCGTTGTCGTTGTCGTTGCCGCCCTCGCCGAACAGGACCATCTTGGGGTTGGTGAGCTGCCAGGTGCTCTGGAAGGAGGACACCTGCCCGAGGAACAGACCCCGTCGGCCGACCGGGAGTCGGCGCGCCTGCCACTCGGAGACGTGCCTGGACTTCGCGAAGAACGTCATCTTCAGCGACGGACCGTCGGTCGACAGCACGGTCTCGAGGCGGAACGCCGGACGCCCGGTCCGCCGGTCGTTGTAGGTCTTCACGTCGCTCGCGACGATCTCGCCGACGACGGTGAGGAACTGACCCTGCTCGAGGTCGGCCACCTTGGTCAGCTCGCCGGTCTTGACGTAGCGGCGCGGGAAGTGGTGGAGCAGGTCACCCACGGTGCGCAGGCCGAGCCCCTCGACGATCTTCTTGCTCTTGCCCGTCTGGTCGCCCAGGACCGTCTCGACAGGCGAGTCGAGGCTGATCACGTGCCCTCCCGGTTCACTCGACGGACATCAGCAGCGGGTAACGCTCCTGACCACCGTCGTACACCACGACATCGACATGGGCGTGGTGCTCCTCGACGTACGACGCCGTCCGTGCTGCCAGCCCGTCCACGTCGTCGGCACCGGCCACGATGGTGACCAGCTCCCCGCCACCGCCCAGGAGCCGGTCGAGGACCTCGGCAGCGACGGCGTCCCGGTCGTCGCCGATGACGGCGAAGTCGCCGGCGATCACGCCGAGCACGTCACCGGGTTCGCACGGACCGGCCATCGTGATCGCCTGCCGCGCCGCGATGGTCACCGCACCGTGGCGGGCGTGGCGAGCGGTGGCGGTCATCTCCAGCACGTCGAGCTCGAAGCTGCGGGCGGGCTCGTGGACGGCAAGGGCCGCCAGACCCTGCACCTGCGCGTGGGTGGGGATGACGGAGACCGACAACCCCTCGTCGGTCTCGGCTGTCCGGGCCGCGATCTCGGCGACCCGGACCGAGTCGGGATCGTTGGGGAGGACCACGACCTCCTCTGCGCCGCACCCGGAGATCGCCTCGAGCAGCTGACCCGTCGAGGGACGACGGCCCGGTCCGCCCTCGACGACGACAGCTCCGGCCCCTGCGAAGAGGGCGGCCAGACCTGGACCGGCCGCCACCGCGACGATCCTGCGACCGCGGCGGTGCGTCACCTTGTGGCGGGCATCGGCGATCTGCTCGGCGAAGTGGGTGACCCGGACGCGATAGGGCCGACCTGCCCTGATGCCGGCCTCGATCGCGGCACCCACGTCATGGACGTGGACGTGGACGTTGAACAGGCCGTTGCCGCCCACCACCACCAGGGAGTCGCCGAGCGGTGCCAGCTCCTGGCGGAGCACGGGGATCCGGTCGTCCTCGGCGTCCAGGAGGTACATGACCTCGTAGGCGGGACCATCGGGGGTGAGGTCGTCGGCGGGCACGGGCATCGGGATCCGGGGTTGACCTCGTGGCGCGACGACCGGGGTGGGTCGGCGCCCGGTCAGGACCGTCTCGGCCGCGTCGAGGATGACGCTCAAGCCTCGCCCGCCGGCGTCCACGACACCGGCGTCCCGCAGGACCTGCAGCTGGTCGGGGGTCCGGGCCAGCGCTTCGCGGGCGGCCCGGGCGGCCTCGGCGAACACATCGCGGGCGCGCACCTTCTCGTCCTCGGCCTTCGCGAGCGCGGCGTCGGATGCGGCGCGGGCCACCGTGAGGATCGTCCCCTCCACGGGCTCCCCCACGGCTGCGTAGCTGGCGTCGGTGGCGCGGTGCAGCGCTTGGGCGACCCGGACCGCGTTGCGTTCGTCCGGGCGGCTCTCCCCGAGGTGTTCGGCGATCGCCCCGAGCATCTGGCTCAGGATCACGCCGCTGTTGCCGCGGGCACCCAGGAGGGCTCCGCGGCTGAACGCGGCGAGCGCCGTGCGCAGGTCGGCGTCGCCGTCCCCGCCGGAGGCCTCGCGGATGGCGTCGCGCGCGGCCGAGACGGTGAGATACATGTTCGTGCCGGTGTCGCCGTCGGGGACGGGGTAGACGTTGAGCGCGTCGATCTCCTCGCGAGCCTCCGCCAGGGCGTCGGTCGCAATGTCGACGAACCGGAGCACGACAGCGAGTTGGATCGCGCCATCCCGGGGTGTTTCCATGGTCTGCCTCGTCGTCGCTGGTCCGTGTCCCTGATCGGGCCTTCGCGTGGTGCCACAGGGTAGT
This sequence comes from uncultured Actinomycetota bacterium, assembly GCA_963834235.1. Taxonomy (GTDB): domain Bacteria; phylum Actinomycetota; class Actinomycetes; order Propionibacteriales; family Nocardioidaceae; genus Nocardioides. The sequence continues at coordinate 559,829 of CAWIAS010000003.1, read as the reverse complement.
GGCTGGCGGTCGGGGCACGACGATTCGCACCCGGTCGGGGTCGTCGGATACTCTGGTTCGGTTGCCCGCGAGCCGGGCCGATCGATCGACAAACCTCAAATCTCCAGGAGTTCACGGTGGCTGCCGTCTGTGACATCTGCGCCAAGAAGCCGGGCTTCGGCAACAACCGCCCGTGGTCGCGCAAGATTACGAAGCGTCGCTTCAATCCCAACATCCAGCGCGTGCGGGCGACCGTCAACGGCACTCCCAAGCGTCTGAACGTGTGCACCGGTTGCCTCAAGGCCGGCAAGGTCTCTCGCTGACCTGAACACCACAGCAACAGGCCGTCACCCGATGGGTGACGGCCTTTCTGCTGTGCTCAGAAGTGCGTCCAGCCGGTGGGACCGTCGTACTCCTCGCCGTCGACCGTGACGCCGGACCCCGCGGTCACGGCACCCACGGCCGACCAGCCCTGTGGCACCGATCCCGGCGGGAACGTCGCGAGGAGCGCGTGGTCGTCGCCGCCGCCGAGGATGAAGCCGAGCGGGTCGGCCCCGAGCGCCGCCCCCACCGCTGTCAGCGGCTCGGCGATCTCGAATGCCGAGCGATGGACGTCGATGGCCACCTTCGAATCGTCGGCGAGGTGCCGCGCCTCGGCCAGCAGCCCGTCGGACACGTCGATCATGGACGTGGCGCCGGCCTCGGCTGCGGCCGACCCGGCGTCGTACGGCGGTTCGGGACGGCGGTAGGCCTCCACGAGGACCCGGGGCGAGCGGAACCCACGTCCGAGCACCGCCAGGCCGCCGGCGGCCCAGCCCTGGCGGCCCACCAGCGCGAGGACGTCGCCGGGCTGAGCACCCGACCGGACCACCGGAGCCACGGTGCAGGCCCCGAGAACGGTCACCGCGATCACGATCTGGTCGGCCCTGGTCAGGTCGCCGCCGACGACGCTGGCCCCGACCAGGGAGCACTCGTCGGCGAAGCCACGGGCGAAGTCGAGCGCCCACTGGACGGGCAGGTCGGGCGGCGCCGCGAGACCCACGGTGAGCGAGGTCGCCCGGCCGCCCATGGCGTTGATGTCGGAGAGGTTCTGCGCCGCCGCCCGGTGGCCCACGTCCTCGGCGGAGGCCCAGTCGCGACGGAAGTGCCGACCCTCGACCATCAGGTCGGTGGAGACCACCACGTGGCCCGTCCTGACCCGGATCACCGCGGCGTCGTCACCCGGTCCGATCAGCACGTGCTCACCCTGCGGGAAGAACGCGGTCAGGGCGTCGATCAGCTCGAACTCGCCGGCGTCAGCGAGGGTGTGGTCGGCGGAGTAGGACATGCCTCCATCCCACCAGATGGGCAGCGGGCACTCCCTATCGACACCCGTCGACGGCACTGTAGGTTGGCCGCGTCACATCCGCATGAAGACGAGGAGTCCACGATGGTCGTCCAGGCGTACATCCTGATCCAGACCGACGTCGGCAAGGCCGCAGACGTGGCCAAGGCCATCGCCCAGGTCAAGGGCGTCACGCTCGCCGAGGACGTCACCGGACCGTACGACGTGATCGTGCGCGCCGAGGCCCGCAACGTCGACGAGCTGGGCAAGCTGGTGGTCTCGAAGGTGCAGAACCTCGACGGGATCACCCGCACGCTGACCTGCCCGGTCGTGCACATCTGACCAGCTCCGTGCTTCGACGGCGCCCCGGAAGCCTCTGGCTCCGGGGCGCCGTTGCGTGTGTCCTCGTCCTGGTGGCGTCCGGATGTGGCGAGAATCCCGTGCGGATCGAGTCGCCGCAGCTGGGTGCCGAGGACCGGGCGGCCTGCGAGGCGTTGCTCGACGACCTGCCGGAGACGCTCGTCGACGAGGAGCGTCGGCTGGTCGCTCCGGCGGCAGCGCGCGGTGCCGCGTGGGGCGACCCGCCTCTCGTGCTCACCTGCGGCGTCGATGAGCCGGACGAGTTCGACGAGTTCTCGCTCTGCATCGAGGCCAACGGGATCGGGTGGTTCGTCCCGCCGTCCCAGGAGGAGGAAGGCGTCGACGTGACGATCACGACCGTCGGGCACAGCCCGCGGGTCTCCGTCGAGATCCCCGGCGAGTACCGGCCCAACGGGCTCGCGTCGGTGATGGCGACCCTGGCACCGGTCGTCGAGGCGCACCTCGAGCTCGTCGACCCCTGTCTGTAGTGGCAGGGTCCGGCCCATGAGCTCGTGGCGCGACACGACCTCCCCCGAAGTCCAGGCCGATCTCGACGGGCTCCTGTCGGCGGTCCTCCCGCTCGCGGAGCAGACCCTTGCCACACACGGCAAGCTGCTCCCGTTCGGGGCCGTGGTCGAGGCCGACGGGCGGGTGGCGATGCTGGCGGCCGACCCCGCGCTGGGAGACCGCCCCCTCCCGCCCGCGGTCCTGGAGGCGGTCTACGCAGCCGTGCTCGCCGACGCCGGCTCCCGTCGGGCGGTCGCCGTCGTCGCGGACGTGTGGACGATGAAGGGCGACGCGGTCCGGGTCGAGCTCGAGCACTGCGAGGGCCCCGCCCTGGTGGTGCTGCTCCCCTACCGCCGGGCCAGGTTCACCCGGACGCCGACGTTCGGCGACCTCGCCACCGGGCCGGGCGAGCACCGCGTCTGGGCGCGGGCGACCGACGACCCGGCGACCGACGAGCGCTAGCTGTTGGATGTCGTGAGAGTGGTGACGTCCGCAGCAGGCGATGGGCGGACGGAAGGCTGGAGAGTCGACCCGCCCTCTCGCGGCCAGCTCGCGCAAAGGTTGTGCCCGGTCTTTCCCTAGACGTCGAGTTCGCCGACCGATTGCCTGGTGAACTCCTGGATCTGCGCCAACACTTCCGGGTCGAGACCGGCGCCCAAAGTGTCGAGATCGTCAACCAGGAACGACTGCGCCCCGCACCAGTCCGACTTCACAACGACACCGTCGACGCACCAGTGCGCATTGGTCCCGCGTCCTGCCACCACGAGCTCAACGAGTTCTGCGTCCACCACGGAACCATCCAAGAGCTCGGTCGGTTCGACCCCTCGCCTGTGCAGCTCCGCTACCTGAGCGCCGCCCGCAGGGTCACTCTCATCAAACTGGATGTAGGACACGGCGTCCCCACGGTCTGCGAGCATTTGCGCCAGCACCACGTGTTCGCCGTACCCGCCGACCGCGCCGAAAAGTGCCGGAGCCGCGGTGCCGTCCACATTGACGTTCCCATCGGGGTCCCGCGTGCCTGAGTGCTGGTTCGGGGAGGTCGTCGAGCTGTAGGTGAACCGCCTCCACTGTCGGACGTCACCGTCGTGCTCGACGACGTGGTCGACGAGGTAGAGGGGGGCGTCCTGACCCATCCTGAACACGGTGCGTGTCCGCATCCACCGAGGCGCCCTATGGCGAAGGATGGCGCCGCAGCGTCCGGCATCCCCGTCGACGAATGCGTGGTACTCGCTGATCACAGACGGATTCCTCGTCGTCGTGGGTTGGCCGAACAGCTAGCGCAGACCGGTGTCGCGCCGGAGGGCGAGCTGGATCAGCCGGTCGACGAGCGCGGGGTAGTCGACCCCGGTGGCGGCCCACATCTGCGGGAACATGGAGGTGGGCGTGAACCCCGGCATGGTGTTGATCTCGTTGACCACCAGGGACCCGTCCGGCATCACGAAGAAGTCGACCCGGGCGAGGCCCTCGCAGGCCACTGCTTCGAAGGCCCGGGCCGCGAGCGTCCGGATCTCCGAGACCACGTCGCCGGGCAGGTCGGCCGGGATGTCGACCTCGGTCTGCTGGTCCGGGAGGTACTTGGCCTCGAAATCGTAGAACTCGTGGTCGCCACCCACTCGCAGCTCTGCGGGCAGGCTCGTCTCCGGGCTGCCGTCGAGATCCTGGAGCACACCGCACTCGACCTCCCGAGCGCCCTCGGCCGACACCTCGACCAGCGCCTTGGGGTCGTGGCGGTGGGCCTCCTCGAGGCAGGCGTCGAGCTCGGAGGCGTCGTGTGCCTTGGAGATGCCGATGCTCGACCCACCCCGGGCGGGCTTCACGAAGAGCGGGTAGCCGAGCGCGTCGGCGCGGTCGCGACAGGCCTGCGGATCTGCTGCCCACTCGCGGACCGAGACCGTCACGGACGGCAGCACGGGCAGGCCGGCGGCAGCCAGGATGACCTTCATGTACGCCTTGTCCATGCTGACTGCCGAGGCGAGGACACCGGCGCCGACGTAGCGGACACCGGCCATCTCGAGCATCCCCTGGATGGTGCCGTCCTCGCCCCAGGGGCCGTGGAGGAGGGGGAAGACGACGTCGACCTCACCGAGGGTGCGCGGCGGCTCGGAGGGCTCGCTCACGACGAGGTCGGTGGCCTCGGTGACCCGGGTCAGGGTGACAGCCGGCGCGGTCGCCGTCGACGCTCGGCAGGTGGCCGGGTCCGTCAATCCGGAGCCGGTCGGTGTCGCCCGACTCGAGGACCCAGCGGCCGTCGGTCGCGATGCCGATGGGTACGACGTCGTACACGTCCCGGTCGATTGCTGCGAGCACGCTGCCGGCCGTCACGCACGAGATGGCGTGCTCGCTGGAGCGCCCGCCGAACACGACGGCGACGCGGGGCTTCCGAGTGGGCTCGTTCATCGGACGCGACCCTACCCGCCTAGGGTCGTCCCATGACCGAGGACTCTCTGCCCCTGCCCGGTGCCCTGCAGCCGTCCACGATCGCGGTCACCGGGGGCCGTCCGGAGCACGTGCCCGACGCCCCGCTGAACGCCCCGCTGACCATGGCTTCGACGTACGTCGCCGGTGGCGACATGGAGTACGGCCGCTACGGCAACCCCACCTGGACCGCATTCGAGGAGGTGCTGGGCGCGCTCGAGGGTGGTCGCTGCCTCTCCTTCGCATCCGGCCTCGCCGCCGTGTCGACCGTGCTCGACCTGGTCGGCAAGGACGCCACCGTCGTCGCCCCGCGGCACGCCTACAACGGCACCGTCATGCAGCTGGCCGACCTGGAGTCGCGCGGCCGGCTCAGGGCCAGGCTGGTCGACATCACGGACACGGACGCGGTGGTCGCGGCCTGCGCCGACGCCGCCCTGGTCTGGCTCGAGTCACCCACGAACCCCGCTCTCGAGCTGGCCGACATCCCCACCATCACGGCGGCCGCCCACGAAGCCGGTGCCTACGTCGTCGTCGACAACACCTTTGCCACTCCCCTGCTCCAGACGCCGCTCGAGCACGACGTCGACATCGTCGTGCACTCCGCGACGAAGTACCTCTCCGGCCACAGCGACGTCCTGCTCGGCGCGGTCGTCACGCGTGACGACGAGCTGTATGACGTGCTGAAGGGGCGGCGCCAACTGCTCGGCGCCATTCCCGGGACGCTCGAGGCCTGGCTGGCGTTGCGCGGCATGCGCACGCTCCACCTGCGGGTGGAACGCGCCCAGTCCAACGCGCAGGAGCTCGTGCGGCGACTGAGCGACCACCCGGCGGTGGCCGAGGTCCGCTACCCCGGCTTCGGCGGCATCGTCTCGATCGTGCTGGCCGGGGGGGCGCTGGCCGCCGACCTGTTGGTCCACAAGACGAAGCTGTGGGTGCACGCAACCTCGCTCGGCGGCGTGGAGTCGACCTTCGAGCGGCGACGGCGCTGGAAGACCGAGCCGACGACCATCCCGGACGGACTGGTCCGGATGTCCGTCGGCATCGAGGCGGTCGACGACCTGTGGGCCGACCTCGTCCGCGCGCTCGACGACCTGAGCTAGTCGGTTTCTGCCTTCGGATCGCGGGCGACGAAGGAGTCCATCATCTCCTGGGCGGTCATCCGGCCGTCCACGACGGCGTCGACGTGCTCGGCGATCGGCGCGTCGATGCCCTCGCGCTTGGCCAGCTCGAGCAGCGACGAGCAGGACTTCGCGCCCTCGGCCACCTGGCGGGTGCTGGCGTAGATCTCCTCGGTGGTCATCCCCTTGCCGAGGTTCTCGCCGAAGGTGCGGTTGCGCGACAGCGGCGAGGAGCAGGTGGCGACGAGGTCGCCCAGGCCGGCCAGACCCATCAACGTCATCGGGTTCGCCCCGAGCGCCATCGCCAGGCGTGCAGTCTCGGCCAGCCCGCGGGTGATCACTGATGCGGTCGTGTTGTCACCGAAGCCCAGCCCGACCGCCATCCCGACCGAGAGTGCGACGACGTTCTTGTAGGCGCCGCCCAGCTCGCAGCCGAGCACGTCGACGCTGGTGTAGGGACGGAACGCCGGCGAGTGGCTCCTGACCTGGAGCATCTTGGCGACCTCCTCGTCGGCGCACGCCACGACGGAAGCCGCGGGCTCGCGCCGGGCGATCTCCTTCGACAGGTTGGGCCCGCTGACGACCGCGATCCGTTCGGGGCCGGCACCGGTCACCTCTGCGATGACCTCGCTCATCCGCTTCACGGTGCCGAGCTCGACCCCCTTCATCAGCGAGACCATCACAGCGTCCGACGGCACGATGTCCGACCAGCCGGTGAGGTTCTCGCGAAACGTCTGCGACGGGACAGCGAAGACGACGATGTCGGCACCGTCGACGGCGCGCTCCGGGTCGTGGGTGGCCGAGACGGTCGACGGGAGCTCGATGCCCGGCAGGTAGTCGGTGTTCTCGTGCCGGTCGTTGATCGTGGCGCAGACATCATCACGGCGGCCCCAGATGGTGACCTCGTTGCCTGCGTCGGCCAGCACGATGGAGAACGCCGTCCCCCAGGATCCGGCACCGAAGACTGCAACCTTGCCCATCAGCGTTCGTCCTTCTTGTTGGGGTTCCCGATCTGTCGCACGCCCATCGTGCGGGGGTCGAAACGCTCTCGCCGGCGCCTTCTCACCGCGCAGCTCCTCGACGAGCGAGGTGATGGCAGCCATGATCCTGTCGGTGGTCTCACTGATCACCTCGGACGTCCTGGGCTTCGCCATCAGGTCGCGCAGGTCGACCGGGTCACCGGCCTTCATCACGATCCGCTTGCGCGGGAAGATGTCGGGCTTCCGGGCGTACGGCGCCAACAGCTCCTGCGCGCCCCACTGCCCGACCGGGATGACCGGGCACCCGGTCTCGAGGGCGATCCGTGCTGCACCGCTCTTGCCGGTCATCGGCCAGAGATCGGGATCGCGCGTGAGGGTGCCCTCGGGGTAGATCACGACACACTCGCCGTCGCGCACCGCGGCGACAGCGGCGTCGTACGCACCCACGGCGGTGCGACTCAGCCGCTCGACGGGGATCTGCCCGGCAGCACTGAGGAAGCCGCCGAGGGCCTTGTTCTTGAACAGCCCGGACTTGGCGAGATAGCGAGGGAGCCGGCCGTGGTCGTAGACGAAGTAGGCAGCCAGCAGCGGGTCCGTGTGGGAGATGTGGTTGAGGACCACGATGCACCCACCGGTCTCGGGCAGCTTCTCGCCGTCGATCCAGGTGTGCGTGGTGGTGGTGAAGATGGCGGACTTGGCGATCGGGACGCCGACGCCGAACGCCCAACCGCGCCGCTGCCGGATCTTGCGAACCCTCACGCGCGTCCCTCGTCTGTCCGGGGCCGGTCCGGCCGTGACTCACACTGCGTCGGATGCAGGCTACTCGGTCGGAATGCCGGGGGCGCGTCCCGACGCGGCACGTCCGGCCTGACAGGATCGACCCGATGGATCAGCAGCAGTACGTCGCCGTCGTGCCGGTGAAACCACCGGCTGTCGGCAAGTCACGGCTCGGCCTGGGCGACAACCTCAGGCGCGACCTGGCGGCGGCATTCGCCCTGGACACGGTGACCGCGTGCCTGGCCACCGCGTCGGTGGTCCAGGTCCTGGCCGTGACCGACGACGCGGCGTTCGCGCGCGACCTGGCGACCGCCGGCTGCGCCGTCCTGCCGGACGGGCCGAGCGGTGACCTCAACACCAGTCTGGTCCTGGCGGCCGCCGAAGCTCATCGTCGGTGGCCGACCCTGCGGCCGGCCGCCTTGTGCGCCGACCTGCCGGCTCTTCGGCCCGAGGACCTGGGTGACGCGCTCGCGACGGCAGCGGGTCACGAGTCGGCGTTCGTCACCGACGCCGCGGGCGTCGGCACCACCATGTACACCGCCCTCCCCGGCGCCTTCCTGCCACGGTTCGGGTCGGGTTCGCGGGCCGCCCACCTCGCGGATGGCGCGGTCGAGATCCCCGGGCTGCTCCCGTCGCTGCGCCAGGACGTCGACGACCTGGTCGACCTCGGCCGGGCCGAATCCCTGGGGTTCGGCCGGCACACCGCACGCCTCGAAACGCCCTGAGGGTGGGCCACCGGTCGGTGACCCACCCTCAGGTGTGATGCGAGATCAGGACTTCTTGGCGGCCTTCTTGGCAGGCGCCTTCTTTGCTGCCGCCTTCTTGGCGGGCGCCTTCTTGGCGGCCGCCTTCTTGGCCGGAGCCTTCTTGGCGGCCGCCTTCTTGGCCGGAGCCTTCTTGGCTGCGGCCTTCTTGGCCGGAGCCTTCTTGGCTGCGGCCTTCTTCGCCGGAGCCTTCTTGGCTGCCGACTTCTTCGCCGGAGCCTTCTTCGCTGCGGCCTTCTTGGCCGGAGCTGCCTTCTTTGCTGCGGCCTTCTTCGCCGGAGCTGCCTTCTTTGCAGCGGCCTTCTTCGCCGGAGCCTTCTTGGCCGTCTTCTTGGCCGGGGTCGCAGCCTTCACCGCCGCCGCTCCAGCCTTCTGGGCGCCAGAGGTGGCCGCGCCGGCCGCCGCCAGGGTCAGCTTCGGAAGCTTCTTGGCTCCCGACACGACGTTCTTCAGGTCAGCGCCGGCGCTGAACTTCGGAACGGCCGTCTTCTTGGCCTTGATCCGGGCACCTGTCTGGGGGTTGCGGACCCAGCGTGCCTCCCGGATGCGCTTCTCGAACGAACCGAAGCCCGTGATCGCGACCTTCTCCCCCTTGGCGACCTCGCGGGTGATCGTGTCCAGGACGGACTCGAGAGCGTGTGCGGCTGCCTTGCGGTTCCCCTCGTAACGCGCGGCCAGCGCGTCGATGAGCTGTGACTTGTTCACTAGCTTCCCTTCCAATGAACTTGAAGCCGAGCCTGTGCTCGACTATTCCCTGTGCACGCTAGGCATTCGTGGCACAGGTCACAATCACCACGCCGTACAAATCGGATGTTTCTTTGTGGCCGATCCTTTGCGGTTGAGAGCGATTCTCGAAGAATCGACCGGACCAGTCCGGGCGCGTCATGAAGAATTCCCTTATTTCTAAGGCGAATCTCCCAATGCCAGATCCTCGTCCGGTGCGGCTGGCGCAAAACCGGCCAGCGAGGAGCTCATCGAGGAATGGGGGGCCCCGATCACGTGAGACTCAGAGCGTGGCGGGCTTCCAGCTCTGGCCGGTTGCCCTCGAAGGCAGCGATGTCGTCCTCGCGGGACAACGTGATGCCGATGTCGTCGAGGCCCTCGAGGAGGCGCCAGCGCGTGTAGTCGTCGATGTCGAAGGAGTCCTCGATGGCGTCCGGCCCCTCACCCGCGCGCACCGTCCGGGACTCCAGGTCGACAGTCACGCGTCGCACCCGGGTTGGCATCGAGGTGGTCCCACAGCCGCTGGACGACCTTCTCGTCGACCTGCGCCGCGACCAGCCCGGCCTTGCCGGAGTTGCCCCGGAAGATGTCGGCGAAACGGGGCGAGATGACCGCCCTGAACCCGTAGTTCTGCAGCGCCCACACGGCATGCTCGCGCGACGAGCCGGTGCCGAAGTCGGGTCCTGCGACGAGGACCGACCCCTCGGCGTACACCTCGTTGTTGAGGACGAACGACGGGTCGTTGCGCCAGGCGGCGAAGAGTCCGTCCTCGAAGCCGGTGCGGGTCACCCGCTTGAGGTAGACCGCCGGGATGATCTGGTCGGTGTCGACGTTGCTGCGACGCAACGGGACGCCGACGCCGGTGTGGCTGGTGAACTTGTCCATCAGAGGTCCTTGAGGTCGGCCGGGGACGACAGCGTGCCGCGGATGGCGGTGGCCGCCGCGACGGGGACCGAGACCAGGTGGGTGCGACCGCCCTTGCCCTGGCGCCCTTCGAAGTTGCGGTTGGACGTCGACGCGCTGCGCTCCCCCGGGGCGAGCTGGTCGGGGTTCATGCCGAGGCACATCGAGCACCCGGCGCCGCGCCACTCGCCGCCCGCCTCCTTGAAGATGACGTCGAGGCCTTCCTCCTCCGCCTGCAGCCGCACCCGGACCGAACCGGGGACCACGAGGAGTCGGGTGTCCTTGTCGACGTGCCGGCCCTCGATGATCGCCGCGGCGGCGCGCAGGTCCTCGATCCGACCGTTGGTGCAGGAACCGACGAACACGGTGTCCACCTTGACCTCGCGCATCGGGGTGCCCGCCTCGAGCCCCATGTACTCGAGGGCCTTCTCGGTGGCGATCTTGTCGTTCGCGTCGTCACAGTCCTCGGGGTCCGGGACCGAGCCGCCCAGGGGCACGCCCTGGCCGGGATTGGTCCCCCAGGTGACGAAAGGCGTCATCGTGGCTGGCGTCGAAGACGATCTCCTGGTCGAACTCGGCGTCGTCGTCGGTGACCAGCGAACGCCAGTGCTCGACGGCCTTGTCCCAGTCGGCGCCCTTGGGCGCTTCGGCGCGGCCCTCGATGTAGTCGAAGGTCGTCTGGTCGGGAGCGATGAGGCCAGCCTTCGCCCCCCACTCGATGCTCATGTTGCAGACGGTCATCCGGGCTTCCATCGAAAGCTCCTCGATGGCCTGTCCGCGGTACTCGACGATGTAGCCCTGACCGCCGCCGGTACCGGTATGGGTGATCAGCGTCAGGATCAGGTCCTTGGCGGTCACCCCGTCAGGAAGCTGGCCATTGACGGTGACCGCCATCGTCTTGGGCTTGGCCTGCATCAGCGTCTGGGTCGCGAGGACGTGCTCCACCTCGGAGGTGCCGATGCCGAAGGCGATCGCACCGAACGCACCGTGGGTGCTGGTGTGGCTGTCGCCGCACACGATGGTCATGCCGGGCTGGGTCAGGCCGAGCTGCGGACCGACCACGTGGACGATTCCCTGCTCGATGTCACCGAGCGGGTGCAGGCGAACCCCGAACTCCGCGGCGTTCTTGCGGAGGGTCTCGACCTGCAGCCGGGAGACCGGGTCGGCGATGGGCTTGTCCCAGTCGACGGTCGGGACGTTGTGGTCCTCGGTCGCGAGGGTGAGGTCGGGTCGTCGTACGGTCCGACCGGCGAGGCGCAGTCCGTCGAAGGCCTGCGGCGAGGTGACCTCGTGGATCAGGTGGAGGTCGATGAACAGCAGATCCGGCTCACCGTCGGCAGATCGGACGACATGCTCGTCCCAGACCTTCTCGGCCAGGGTCTTGCCCATGGTGCTCTCCCTCTGTCTGGTGGCCGTGCGGGCCGCCCCTTCGGCGTACGTCACAGAGCCTACGCCTTGCATCCCATGATCTGAGACGGCAGTATTGCCATATGGACAACACTAGCGGCGTGGGCGTTCTCGACAAAGCGGCCCTCGTCCTCACTGCCCTGGAGGCCGGCCCGGCGACGCTCGCCGGCCTCGTCGCCGGCACCGGCCTGGCCCGCCCCACCGCCCACCGCCTCGCCGTCGCGCTGGAGCACCACCGTCTCGTGGCCCGCGACATGCAGGGACGCTTCGTGCTCGGTCCGCGGCTCGCCGAGCTCTCCGCCGCCGCGGGCGAGGACCGCCTCCTCGCGACCGCTGGCCCGGTGCTCGCGCGGCTGCGCGACATCACCGGGGAGTCCGCCCAGCTGTGGCGTCGCCAGGGTGAGTTCCGCGTCTGCGTCGCCGCCGCGGAGCGTCCCTCCGGTTTGCGCGACACCATCCCCGTCGGCTCGCAGCTGACGATGACCGCGGGCTCCGCCGCGCAGGTCCTGCTCGCGTGGGAGGACCCCGAGCGGATGCACCGCGGCCTGCAGAATGCTGCGTTCTCTGCCGCCGCCCTGTCCGGCATCCGTCGCCGCGGCTGGGCCCAGTCGGTCGGTGAACGAGAGCAGGGCGTCGCGTCCGTCTCGGCGCCGGTGCGCTCCCCCGGCGGCAAGATCATCGCCGCGGTCTCCGTGTCCGGCCCCCTCGAGCGACTCTCCCGCCAGCCCGGCCGGATGCACGCCCCCGCCGTCCTCGCCGCCGCCGAACGCCTCTCCGAGTCCCTCCGCCGAGCCGCCGCCGAGTGACCCACGACGTGGGAGCTATCCCCCACGAAGTGGGAGTTCCGGTGTCCCGAGGTGGGAGTTGTGGCGATTCGGCAACGAGCCACAACTGCCACTTCGACGCGCCACAACTCCCACTTCGTGGGGGATAAGCGCCACTTCGTGGGGTGGGGTGGGGCAGGGTGGGCCGGGTGAGAATCCTGGCGCCGTTCGCCGTGCGCACCCTGGTCCTGTCCGTGATCTACGTCGTCGCCCTGGTGCTGATCGACGCCTCCGAGAGCACCGATCCGCTGGGCGCCGGCCTGCTGGTGTTCCTGGCGTTCGTCGCTCTCGCGCTCGTCTGGGGCGTGGTCGACGGACGGCGCGGGCCGGCGGTGCGCGCGATCCTGGTCTGGGTGCTCACCGGGGCAGCCCTGGGGATCGTCACCACGATCGGCATCGCGGTCCAGGACTCCGGGTCCGGCGTCGTGGAGGACCTCGTCTTCTCCATCCCGTTCTTCGCGGTGATGATCGGCGTCCCGGCGGCGATCGGCGTCGCCATCGGCTCACTGCTCCGTCGTCGCCACGGACTAGCACGGCGGGTCACCCGACCGCTGCGGTGACGGCCTCGCGCGACAGGGCACCGGTGATGCCCGGGCAGCCGAGCAGATAGTCGACGACCTCCTCGTCCGTGAGCCCGTGTGCCTGGCGCAGGCCGCGCGCGATCGTGGCGAGGTACGCCGGAGCCGGCGCGCGGAGCCCGAGCGCCTCGACGTCGGGTGAGCTGAACGTCAGCACCGGCCGGCCGTCGAGCTCGCCGGCCAGGTGGAGCGTCTCGTACCGGCCGGGGCCGACGGCGTGCCTGGCCCCCGCCACGACCGTCGCCAGGTCGTGGTCGACACCCGGGTCGCGGCGCATCTCCTGCTCGAGCACGTCGGCGAACTGGCGGACCGTGACCAGGTAGGCGCGGGCCAGCGTCGTCCCCTCCGCGTCGGGCTGGTGGAACGCGATGCCGCCACCCCAGGTCGGCGACTCCCAGGCGAAGACGACGGTCCCGCCCATCTCGAACGGCCGGACGTCGAGCGGCTCCCCCGGCTCACGCGCTCCCGGATAGGTCCGGGTCGCGCCCGGCGGGCAGCCTCCCTGCAGGTAGCAGCGGAACCGGTCGGCGTCGAGGTTGGACCCGTACGCCGCGTACCAGACGGGTCCGCCGTCGAAGGTGCTCAGAAGAGTGCGTCCTGTTCGAGCTCGAGCAACGTCTGCTTGCGCTCGACTCCCCCGGCATAGCCGGTGAGGGTGCCGTTGGCCCCGATCACCCGGTGGCACGGGATCACGATGGGGATCGGGTTGCGCCCGTTGGCCAGCCCGACCGCGCGCGACGCGGCGTTGGTCATGCCGAGCCGGTGTGCGACCTGGCCGTACGACGCGGTGTCGCCGTACCCGATGCCGCAGCAGGACGTCCCACACCCGTTGCTGGAAGTCGGTCCCGTGCGGGGAGAGCGGGAGGTCGAACTCCTTCAGCTCGCTGGCGAAGTACGCCGTGAGCTGCTCGACCGCGCGCACCAGCACGGGTTCGGTGTCGGACCGGGCGCCTCGGGGTCGCCCGTCGACGCTGTCGCGGAACGGCGTGAACTCGATGGCGGTCACCGCACCACCCTGCTCGACGATCCGCAGCTCACCGATCGGTGAGTCCATCAGGGTCCACATGTCAGTTCTCCTCGGTGTCGGCGGGCGCAAGCGTCTGCCACAGGTGCAGCTGGGCGTAGGACCGCCACGGACGCCACCGTTCGGCCAGGTCGGCGGCACGCGCGGGGTCCTGACCGAGTCCGGTGAGGGCGTCGCGGATGCCGATGTCGGTCGGCAGGAAGACGTCGGGGTGCCCGAGGGCGCGCAGGGCGATGTAGTCGGCCGTCCACGGCCCGATCCCGGGGAGGGCGAGCAACGAGCGGCGGACGTCGTCGCGGTCGGAGCCTCGGTCGAGAGCGATGCTGCCCTCGGCGAGGGCCGCGCACAGACCGACCAGGGCCCGGCCGCGCGCCCGCGGCATCGGCAGCTGCTCGGGGTCGAGCGCCGCCAGCGTCGCCGCGTCCGGGAAGAGATGGGTGAGCCCGGGGTCGATCACACCGGCGCCCGGGACGGGGCGGCCGTGGGCCTGGGTGAGCCGCGCGGCGACGGTGCGTGCACCCGCGACGCTGACCTGCTGGCCGAGCACCGCCCGGACCGCGATCTCGTGCCCGTCGACGTGTCCGGGGACCCGGAGGCCGGGTCGCCCGCGCACCAGAGGACCGATCACCGGGTCACCGGCGAACGCGTCGTCGACCGCCACCGGGTCGCAGTCGGCGTCGAGCATCCGCCGGACCCGCTCGACCGCCGCCGCGGTGTCGCGCAGGTCGTCGAGGGCGAACGTGGCCGTCGCGAACGCCGTCTCGCCCGGGCAGGTGACGTCGGGGACCTCGAGCCGCACCGCACCGGCGCCGTGGGGCAGGGCGAGCGTGCGCGCGTACCAGCGGTCGGAGGCCGCTTCCACGCCGGGGATCGCCCGGGTGGCGAGGAAGCCGAGCAGCGCCGAGCCGGCGTACGGCGTCCGGACGGCGAGGCGCATCGTCACCGAACCCGTGGTGGCGGCGCCACCGCGACGTCGCCCGCGCAGGTCGGACGGGGTCGTCGCGTAGACCTCACGGATCGTCTCGTTGAACTGCCGGACGCTGGAGAACCCGGCCGCGAACGCGGTGTCGGCGTACGTCAGGTCGGTGGTCTCGATCAGCACGCGCGCGGTCTGCGCGCGCTTCGCCCGGGCCAGGGCCAGCGGTCCGGCGCCCAGCTCGGCGGTCAGGAGTCGGGTGAGGTGACGCGACGTGTAGCCCACGTGGGCGGCGAGTCCCGGCACCCCTTCACGGTCGACGACGCCGTCGGCAATCAGCCGCATCGCCCGGCCGGCGGCATCGGCGGCGACATCCCAGTCGGGACTGCCCGGAGTGGCGTCGGGGAGGCAGCGCTTGCAGGCGCGGTAGCCGGCGGCCTGGGCGGCCGCGGCGCTCGGGTGGAACGACACGTTGCGGAACGCGGGCGTGCGGGCCGGACACGACGGGCGGCAGTAGATCCCGGTCGTCCGCACGGCGGTGTAGAAGACCCCGTCGAACCGCCGGTCACGCGCCTTCACGGCGCGGTAGCTGGACTCGGCGTCCAGGGTGGCGGTCGGGGTCATGGCTCCATCATGGCGCATGACGACGACCCCTTCTGGCGGAAATCGGACACCCACGTCGATCGCTGTGCAAGGATCCCGACGTGCCCGAGCCCACCCGTCACCACCGTCGACGGCTGCTCCGCGTCATCGTGGTCGCCGAGATCGTGGTGGCCGTCGCCACCGCGGCGACGGTGGCGGTGGCCTACCGCCAGCTGGACTCCAACATCGAGGCGCTCCCGCCGATCCCGCACGTCGTCGAGCCACCGGAGCAGGCGCCCGAGGAGCTCCGCGGGCCGCTCAACATCCTGGTGATGGGCTCCGACACGCGTGACGGCGAGGGCAACGGCATCGACGGCCTCGAGAACGCCGGCGCCCGGTCGGACGTCACGATCCTGCTGCACGTCTCCGCCGACCGGAAGGCGACGTACGGCGTCAGCCTGCCCCGAGACGCGATGGTCGGCAGGCCGTCGTGCGAGGGGACGAGCGGCGAGCGCCTGCCGCCGGTCGACCCGGTGATCTTCAACGACGCCTTCTCCGTCGGCGGTCCCCTGTGCACGGTGCGGCAGGTGGAGCACATCACCGGCATCTACGTGGACCACACGGTCGTCGTCGACTTCAACGGGTTCGTGGACATGGTCGACGCCGTGCACGGCGTGGAGGTCTGCATCCCTCGCGACGTCGTGGACCCGGAGCACGACATCAACCTGCAGGCGGGGCGTCGGCTCGTGAGCGGGGACGAAGCACTCGACTACGTGCGGGAGCGCAACTACCTGTCGGTCAACGGTGACATCGGCCGGATGCGTCGACAACAGGCGTTCGTCGCCTCGATGGTGGACCGGGTCATCTCTGCCGACACCCTGACGAAGCCCACCCGCCTCTACAACTTCCTCGACGCCGCCACCGACTCGATCCAGCTCGACGAGGACCTGGACAGTCTCGGCGCCCTGGCCGACCTCGGTGCGCAGATCCGCAGCACCGACCCGGCCGACATCAAGTTCGTCACCGTCCCGATCGAGGCGTACGCCGAGGACGCCAACCGGCTCCAGCTCGCACCGACGGCCGAGCGGCTGTGGCGGCTGATCGCCGACGACCGCCCGCTCGGCGCGTTCGCCCGCAACGCGGTCGCAGCCGACGACCCGCTCGGGTCTCCGGACGGCGAGGGCGACCCGGACCGGGAGGCCAACGGCCTCTGCGCGTAGGTCAGGTCACCCAGGAAATGCGAAGAGCCCAGTCCACCGGACTGGGCTCTTGCTGCTGGTACCCCCGACGGGATTCGAACCCGCGCTACCGCCTTGAGAGGGCGGCGTGCTAGGCCGCTACACAACGGGGGCAAGTCGTGGAACTGGTGTTTCCAACAGCGGGCGAAACTCTAGCGAACGCCTTGTTTCGCACCAAATCCCGGCCAGTGACCGGGACTTTTCGCTGGGATACTAGGACTCGAACCTAGACTAACTGGACCAGAACCAGTCGTGCTGCCAATTACACCATATCCCAATGGTGACGGCCCTTCCGCTACTGCGGAGGACCGAGGCGAAACCTTACACGCGACCTTCGGAGGCTTCCAAAACGGCTGGGTCGGTGCGCGTTCCGAGCCCCATCCGGCGGGCCACCCAGAGCGCCAGCGCGAGGTAGGTGAGGGACTGCGTGAGGGTGACCGGGATGCTCCACCAGCTGCCGCCGGTCGGGTTGAGCGAGGTGGCCATGTCGCCGTACGCGAGGGCGATGCCGAAGGCCAGCCAGTTGTTGAGGACATGCATCGCGATCCCTGCCTCGAGGCCTCCCGTGAGGATCACCAGCGTGCCGGCGACCAGTCCGAAGGCGAGCCGGTCGAAGAAGATCGGGGCGCTCTGCCCGAGGCCGTGCGCCAGCGCGAAGAGGATCGACGGCACGACGACCGCCGCGACCCGACTGCGGAAGAGTCCTCCGAACGCCTGCGCCAGGTATCCGCGGAACGCGTACTCCTCCCCCGCGGCCTGCAGCGGGGTGAGGAACAGCACGACGAGCAGGAAGTCGCGGGTGGTCCGGGTGAAGTCGTTGAGCTCGCCGGTCATCTCGGTGCCGGTGTCCTGCGCCGGCAGCACCGCCGCAACGAGCAGCGTCGCGATCAGGGCCACGAACGAGAGCCCCAGGCAGACCAGCAGGAAGCGCCACCGCAGCCGTGGCATCACCGACGCCAGCCAGCGCGGCTTCAGGCCGTGCAGGTAGCGCACCAGCAGCCAGGTCACCGGGATCGCGGCCGCCAGCACCAGGTTGAGGTAGGCGAGGCCGAGCGGCGTCGGGTCGTCGAGGTCGAGGGTCCGCTCCAGGTCGCCGAAGAGGTCGTCGCCGGTGAGCCCGAGGTAGGTGAGGAGCGGGATCTGCAGCAGGATCGGGGCGACGACGAGCATCGCGAGCACGAACGCCACGACCCCCACGGCCGGTCGCCAGGCTCCGGGACGGCCGCCGCGCAGTACCTGGTGGTACGGCAGCCCCGGTCCGGTCACGCGAGGGCGCCCGCGAGGCGGGCCAGGCCGCGCTCGCGACCGAGCAGCTCCAGCGACTCGAAGAGCGGAGGCGAGACCCGACGACCGGTGACGGCCACCCGGACCGGGCCGAACGCGTTGCGCGGCTTGAGGCCCATCTCGTCGACGAGCTTGCCCTGGAGGGCGGTCTGGATCGACTCGGTGGTCCACGAGTCGAGCGCCGCCAGTGCGTCGTACGACGCCTGCACGACCGCGCGGCCGTCCTCGGTGAGCAGCTTCTCGACGTCGGCCTCGTCGCGGGTGAACGCGGACTCCTCGACGAACAGGAAGCCGAGCATGTCCGGCGCCTCGGCGAGCTTGTTCATCCGCTCGTTGACCAGCGGCATCGCCGAGTCGAGCAGGGCGCGCTCGTCGTCGGTGACCGGGTCGGAGACGACGTCAGCCTGCTGGAGGAACGGGATGACCCGCTCGGTCATGTCCTCCAGACCGATCATCCGCATGTGGGAGGCGTTGATCGCCTCGGCCTTCTTCAGGTCGAAGCGGGCCGGGTTGGGGTTGACGTCCTTGATGTCGAACGCCTCCACCATCTCGTCGAGCGTGAAGATGTCACGGTCCGCGGCGATCGCCCAGCCGAGCAGCGCGAGGTAGTTGAGCAGCCCCTCGGGCAGGAAGCCCTGGTCGCGGTAGGCCAGCGCGTGCGCCTCCGGGTCCCGCTTCGACAGCTTCTTGTTGCCCTGCCCCATCACGTAGGGAAGGTGGCCGAACTCCGGGACCGCCTGGGCGATGCCGAGCGCGACCAGGGCGCCGTACAGCGGCGATCTGGCGCGGCGTGCTCGACAGCAGGTCCTCGCCCCTCAGCACGTGGGTGATCCCCATCAGCGCGTCGTCGACCGGGTTGACCAGCGTGTAGAGCGGGTCACCGTTGGCGCGGCACAACGCGAAGTCGGGGACGTGCTCGGACTCGAACGTGATGTCTCCGCGGACCAGGTCGTCCCAGGAGATCGGGCCGTCGGGCATCCGGAACCGCACGACCGGCCGGCGACCTTCGGCCTCGAATGCCGTCCGCTGCTCGGCGGAGAGCTCGCGGCAGAAGCCGTCGTACCCCATCACCTTCGAGCCGGACGCCTTGCGGCGCGCGTCGACCTCGTCGTTGTTGCAGAAGCACTCATAGGTGTACGACGAGTCGCGCAGCCGGGTCAGCGCGTCGGCGTAGATCTCGCCGCGCTCGCTCTGCTTGTAGGGGCCGTGCGGGCCACCGACCTCGATCCCCTCGTCCCAGGTGAGGCCGAGCCAGCCCCACAGGTCCAGGATCGCGTCGTAGGACTCCTGGGTGTTGCGCTCCTTGTCGGTGTCCTCCATCCGGAAGACGATGGTGCCGCCGAGGTGGCGCGCGAAGGCCCAGTTGAACAGCGCCGTGCGGACCAGGCCGACGTGCGGGGAGCCGGTCGGGGACGGGCAGAAGCGGACGCGGACGGGTACGTCGGTCGAGCCTGTCGAGACCATCAACGCTGTGCCACCTTGTTCGTGAGGGTGCCGAGGCCGGCGATCGAGATCTCGACCTCGTCACCGACCTCCATGGGACCGACGCCCTCGGGGGTGCCGGTGAGGATGACGTCGCCCGGGAGCAGCGTCATCACGCTCGAGACGTGAGCGATGAGCGTGGGGATGTCGAAGATCAGGTCCCTGGTGTTGCCGTCCTGCTTGAGGTCGCCGTTGAGGAAGGTCTGCACGCGGACCCCGTCGACGAACGTCTGCGGATCCAGGTCGGTCTCGACCCAGGGACCGAGCGGGCAGAACGAGTCGAACCCCTTGGACCGGGTGAACTGCACGTCGCTCTTCTGCAGGTCGCGCGCGGTCACGTCGTTGGCGATCGTGTAACCGTGGATGACGTCGGTGGCCTGCTCAGCCGGGACGTCGCGGCAGATCCGGCCGATGACGACGGCGAGCTCGCCCTCGAAGTGCAGGTTCTGCGTCTGCTCCGGGTAGAAGATCGGGTCGCCGGGGCCGACCACGCTGGTGTTCGGCTTGAGGAACATCAGCGGCTCGTCGGGGACCTCGTGACCCATCTCGGCCGCGTGCTTCGCGTAGTTGCGGCCGATGCCGACCACCTTGCTCCGCGGCAGGACCGGCGCCAGCAGGCGCACGTCCTCGAGCTTGTGCTCCTCGTCGAGCAGCTTGACGCCGACGTACAGCGGGTCGCCGGCCAGCGTGACGATGACGCTGTCCTCGGCGGGCTGGCCGAACTCGTCGACCTCCCCGGTGACGACGCCGTAGAGCGGGTCTTCCCCTGTCGTGAACCTTGCGATACGCACGGGCCCGAGCCTAACGGGGGCTGCATCGCCCCCTAGCATCGCGGCATGGACGTGCAGGTGCTCGACGAGGCGACGTGGCGGGCTCGCGCGGCGGCCCATGCCGCCCGGGTCGACGCGTTCGTCCAGCCGCACCTCGAGCGCCGGAAGGACAAGGTCAAGCACCCGGTCCACGACTTCCTCTTCACCTACTACTCGCAGCGGCCCGCCCAGCTGCGGCGGTGGCACCCCGGCTTCGGGGTCGCCCTGGAGAACGGCGAGGAGTACGCCGGGTTCAAGGGCTACGGCTCGGGTTTCGAGACGGTTGCTGCGCAACCTCCTCAACCAGCGAGGGTCACCACCGTTTCATCGGCGTACGTCGCGTCGCAGCGGCCGCTGCTCGAGTCGCTGCACCGGCTGCTCGCGGCCACCGCCGACCGGCCCGCCAACTTCGGGTGCTTCGGGATGCACGAGTGGGCGATGGTGCACCGGCAGGACGAGACCCGGCACGACTGGCCGCTCCGCCTGGGCCGCGAGGGCACCGACACCGTCGTGGAGTCGCACCGGATCGCCTGCTCGCACTTCGACGCCTACCGCTTCTTCACCCCGACCGCGCGGCCGCTGAACACTCTCGACCCCGCGTCGGACGATCGGCCCGACTTCGAGCAGCCCGGCTGCCTGCACGCCGGGATGGACCTCTACAAGCACGCCTTCCGGCTCACCCCGATGATCTGCTCCGACCTGGTCGCCGACTGCTTCGAGCTGGCCCGGGACATCCGGGTCCTCGACATGCGCGCTGCGCCGTACGACCTCGCCGACCTGGGCTACGACCCGGTCCGGGTCGAGACGCCGGACGGCAAGCAGGAGTACGCCACCGCGCAGCGACGGTTCGCCGAGCGTGGTGCTCCGCTGCGCGCACGCCTCGTCGAGGAGTGCGTACGCCTGCTTGCTGCCACGCATGTGTGAGGGTGGTTCCATGACCACGATCGCGAAGCTGTTCGTCGTCCTCGGGCTGGTCCTCGGCTCCCTTGGTCCTGCGGCGGCGGCCACGGCCGGTGAGGCCGACCCGCGCTGGGTGTTCTTCACGAAGGACAAGACCCGCTACCAGTCCCCCTGGTACGGCAAGGCCCACCGGATCATGATCCCGTTCGGCTGCACGCGGGCGCCGTACTACTCCCCCGATCCGCGCTGCCAGAAGGAGCGCGGCTTCCACCACGGCCTCGACATCGCGATGCCGTGCGGGACGCGGCTCTACAGCGACCGTTTCGCGTGGGTGGTCTCGAACGACTCGCTCGGCACGGCCTACGGCAGCAACCCGATCCGGCTGCGCAACTTCGACCAGGAGTGGGACCTCGTCATCGGCCACACCCGCAAGGTCTTCGTCGAGCCCGGCGACCGGATCACGCCGGGCACGAAGATCGCGCGTGCCTCCGACGACGGGGCGCCGGACGGCTGCCACCTGCACTTCGAGAAGCGTGCTCTCAAGGGCGGTCTCAGCACCGCCACCAAGCCCCGCAAGATGCTCGAGCTGAAGGCCAAGGACTGATGCAGCAGCAGGACACCCGGATCCTCGGGAACTTCATGACCGCCGACGGGCGGTTGCACACCATCCCCACCAAGCAGTCGAAGCTGCTCGTGGTGCTCGACCACATCTCGCAGTCGTTCGAGCCCGGTCGGACGTATCCGGAGAAGGAGGTCAACGAGCTGCTGACCGGCTTCCACCCCGACTACGCCGCGCTGCGCCGCTACCTGGTCGAGAACCAGTTCCTCACCCGCAAGGACGCCGTCTACTGGCGCAGTGGCGGCACCTTCGATGTCTGAGGCCCCCGACCGCGCAGAGGGCGAGCACTTCCGCGACCTCGACTGGTACGCCGAGGACCTCGCCGCCGCACGGTACGTCGAGTGCACGTTCACCGACGTCGACCTCAGCGAGGTGACGACCTCGGGTGCCCTCTTCGACCGGTGCACCTTCCACAACTGCCGTTTCAACGCCTCCACCCACCACGCCTCCGCGTTCGTGGCCTGCGACTTCCGGCGCACCAGCTTCTTCGACGTGACGTTCGAGGGCTGCAAGCTGGCCGGGTCCGCCTTCTCCGACTGCGTGCTGCGCCCGCTCAAGGTCGTGGGCGGGCAGTGGCAGGGCGTCACCATCCGGGGCACGAACCTCTCGAAGCTCGACCTGGCCGGCCTCGACCTGCGCGAGGCCGACCTGTCGATGAGCGACCTCGCCGGCAGCGTCCTGCGCGACGCCCGGCTCGACGGCGCCAACCTCCGGGAGACCGGGCTCGGCGAGACCGACCTGCGAGGTGCGAGCCTGTCCGGCGTTGACCTGGCCGCGGCCCGGCTCCGTCGTACGAAGCTGGACCTGGCCGGCGCGCTCCTCCTCGCCGAGCTCCACGGCGCGGACGTGGACCCGGGCAGCTAGCTCGAGACCTCGCCGTGCTCGACGCAGGTGGCCGCCCAGCCCCGGGGACGGACCTGGACCTTCATCCGGCGCCGGCAGGACGTGCAGAACCGCGGTGGCTCCATGACCAGCTGCACCTCGCAGACGGTGTGGTCGCGCGCACCGAGCGGCTCTCCGCAGTGACCGCAGTACCTGGCCGCCTGGACGTCATACGAATCGTGCGTCATAGCGCTCGGATCGTATGACGTTGCGGCGTGCGGGTCACAGGGTCTTCGCGAGTTCCTTGATCGGCATCTTCAGGTCCGAGAGCAGCGCGAGGTCCTCGTCGGCGTTGCGGCCGAGGGTGGTCAGGTAGTTGCCGACGATGACGGCGTTGATCCCGCCCATCAGGCCGTCGCGGGTGCCGAGGTCGCCGAGGGTGAGCTCGCGGCCGCCGGCGTAGCGCAGGACGGTGCGGGGCATGGCCAGCCGGAACGCCGCGATCGTGCGCAGCGCATCGGTCGACTCCATGAGCGGCAGGTCGCCGAAGGGCGTGCCGGGGCGCGGGTTGAGGAAGTTGAGCGGCACCTCGTGCGGGTCGAGCGAGGCCAGCTGGGCGGCCAGCTCGGCGCGCTGCTCGAGGCGTCTCGCCCATGCCGACGAGCCCGCCGCAGCACAGCTCCATGCCGGAGTCGCGGACCATCTCGCAGGTCTCCCACCGCTCCTCGTAGGAGTGGGTGGTGACCACGGACGGGAAGTAGGACTTCGCGGCCTCGAGGTTGTGGTTGTAGCGGTGGACGCCCATGTCCTTGAGGTCGTCGACCTGCTCCTGGGTCAGCATGCCCAGCGAGCAGGCGACGTTGATGTCGACGGCTTCCTGGATCGCCTTGATCCCGTCGCGGACCTGCGACATCAGCCGCTCGTCGGGGCCGCGGACGGCGGCGACGATGCAGAACTCGGTGGCGCCGGTGGCCGCGGTCTCCTCGGCGGCCTTGACCAGCTGCGGGATGTCGAGCCACACCGAGCGCACCGGCGAGGTGAACTGGCCGGACTGGCTGCAGAAGTGGCAGTCCTCGGGGCAGCCGCCGGTCTTGAGGCTGATGATCCCCTCGACCTCGATCTCGGGACCGCAGTGCTTCATGCGTACGGCGTGGGCGAGCTCGAGCAGCTCCGGGATCTGGTCGTCAGGGAGCTGGAGGACCTCCACCAGCTCGTCGTACGACAGACCGGTGCCGTCGTCGAGGACCTTCACACGGGCGCGTTCCAGGATGTCCGTCACGACTGCAAGATATCGGTCGGGGCGCGGACCGCGGACGGCCGGTCGGTTACTGGAACGTACGCCGAACGGGGACCCGCACGATCCGATCGCGTCCGTAGACTGCCGGGCGATGAACTTCCCCTCGACGAACGACCAGCTGCTCGGCTTCGACCGCGACCACGTCTGGCACCCCTACACCTCGATGACCGACCCGGCCCCGGTGCGGATGGTCACGGGGGCGTCGGGCGTGCGGCTGACGCTCGAAGGCGGCCAGCGAGGTCGTCGACGGCATGTCGTCGTGGTGGGCCGCGATCCACGGGTACGCCCACCCGGTGCTCGACGCGGCGCTGCAGAGGCAGGCCGGCGGACTTCGCGCACGTGATGTTCGGCGGGCTCACCCACGAGCCGGCCATCCGGCTCGCCGCAGCGGCTGGTCGAGATCGCGCCGGCCGGGCTGGAGCACGTCTTCCTCGCCGACTCCGGCTCGGTGAGCGTCGAGGTCGCCCTGAAGATGGCCCTGCAGTACCAGCGCGGCGTCGGCCGGCCGGAGCGCACCCGGATGCTGACCGTCCGCGGCGGCTACCACGGCGACACCTTCGGCTGCATGAGCGTGTGCGACCCGGTCGGCGGGATGCACTCGATGTTCAGCGAGGTCCTCCCCGAGCAGGTCTTCGCGGACCGGCCGCCGGCCACCGAGGCGCGGTGTCGCCGCGTGGGCGGAGTCGTTCGAGCGGGCTCGCGGCCGAGCACGCCGACGAGCTGGCCGGGATCGTCGTCGAGCCGCTGCTGCAGGGCGCCGGGGGGATGCACATCTACCCGGCGTCCTGCCTGACGGTCATGCGCGAGGTGGCCGACCGGCACGACCTGCGTGCTGGTCTTCGACGAGATCGCGACCGGCTTCGGCCGCACCGGGACGCTGTTCGCAGCCGACGCCGCCGGGGTCAGGCCCGACGTCATGTGCGTCGGCAAGGCACTCACCGGTGGCTACCTCACCCTGGCCGCGGTGCTCTGCACCCGCCGGGTGGCGCACGGCCTCTCCCACTCCGAGTCGGGCGTCCTGATGCACGGGCCGACCTACATGGGGAACCCGCTCGCCTGCGCGGTGGCGCTCGCCAACCTCGACCTGCTCGACACGGGCGAATGGCGCAGCCGAGGTGTCCCGGATCAACTCCGGGCTGGTGTCCGGGCTCGCCGAGTGCCGACGCCTGCCCGGCGTGAGCGACGTCCGCACCCTCGGCGCGGTCGGGGTCGTCCAGCTCGACCACCCGGTCGACGTCGCCAAGGCCACCGACGCCGCGCTCGAGGAGGGCGTCTGGCTGCGCCCCTTCCGCGACCTCATCTACACGATGCCGCCCTACCTGTGCACCGACGACGACGTCGCCCGGATCTGCGCCGCCGTCGACGCCGCCGCGGTGGTGGGATGACCACGATGCGCTGGAGCGAGTGGCTCCGGCGACCAGGCGGCCCGGCGCGACGCGGCGGGTCTCCGTCGTACGCTCCGGCCGCGCGGCGCCGACGACGGCGTCCGTCGACCTGGCCGGCAACGACTACCTCGGCCTGTCGCGGCACCCCGAGGTCCGGGCGGCGGCGTCGGATGCCGCGCAGACCTGGGGCGCGGGCGCCGGCGCCTCCCGCCTGGTGACCGGCACCCTCGCGCTGCACGCCGAGCTCGAGGAGGCCCTGGCCGACTTCCTGTGCCAGCCGGCCGCACTGGTGCATGTCGACCGGCTACCACGCCAACCTCGCCGTCGTGACCGCGATGGCCGACCGCGACTGCCTGGTCGTCTCCGACGCCCACGTGCACGCCTCGCTCGTCGACGCCGCACGGCTGTCCCGTGCCGAGATCGCGGTCACCCGCCACAACGACGTCGCGGCCGTCTCTGCTGCCCTCGCCGGACGCCGGGGACCGCCGGGCGATCGTCCTCGCCGAGTCGGTCTACTCGGTCCTGGGCGACGCGGCTCCCCTGCTCGAGCTCTCCGGCGTCTGCGCGTCGTACGGCGCGATGCTGGTCGTCGACGAGGCGCACGGCCTGGGTGTCGCCGGCGCTGGTGGCCGCGGGCTGGTCGCGGAGAAGTCGCTGGCGGGGCTCGAGCACGTCGTCGTCACCGCCACCCTGTCCAAGTCGCTCGGCAGCGCAGGGCGGGGCCGTGCTCGGTTCCCCCGAGATCATCGAGCACCTGGTCAACCGGGCCCGACCGTTCATCTTCGACACCGGGCTGGCCCCCGCCGCCGCCGCCGGCGCGCTCGCCGCGCTGCGGATCCTCGAGGCCAGCCCCGACCTGCCCGCAGTGGTGACGGCCCGGGTCGCCGAGCTGGCCGCCGCGTTCGGTGTCGACACCCCGGCCGGCGCGGTGCTGTCGGTGCCGATGCCCTCCCCCCAGGTCGCCGTCGCCGCCCAGGCCGCCGCGCTCGAGGAAGGGGTCCGGGTCGGCTGCTTCCGGCCGCCCTCCGTGCCCGACGGGATCTCGCGGCTGCGGATCACCACCAACGCCGGTGTGCCGGACGCCGACTGGGCGCGGGCCGCTGCCGTCCTCGGCCAGGTCGTCAAGGAGTACACCCGGTGAGCATCGTCGTCGTGACCGGCACGAGCACCGGGGTCGGCAAGACGATCGCGACCGCGGCGCTGGCGGTGCGCGCGGCCGCCACCGGGTCGGTCGTGGTCGTGAAGCCCGTGCAGACAGGGATCGGCCCGGGGTCCGTCGAGGTCGCCGACGCCGACGAGGTGCACCGCCTCACCGGCTGCTCCGTCCAGGAGTTCACCTGCCTGGAGGACCCGCTCGCACCCGACACCGCGGCCCGGTTGCGTGGGGTGCGGATCCCGCCCGTCGCGGAGTACGCCGACCGGGTGCGGGTGCTGGCCGAGTTCCACGACACGGTGATCGTCGAGGGCGCCGGCGGGCGTGCTGGTCCGGCTCGACTCCGAGGGCGGCACGCTGCTCGACCTCGCGACCGAGCTGGGCGCCGAGGTCGTCGTGGTCACGGCCGCGGGTCTCGGCACGCTCAACCACACCGAGCTGACCGTCGGCGCGCTGCGTGCCCGCGGCATCGAGCCGACCGGGCTGGTCCTCGGCTCGTGGCCGGCCGAACCCGGACTCGCGGAGACCTGCAACCTCGGCCGACCTGCCGCTCGTGACCGGCGTACCTCTCCTGGCCACGATCCCGGCCGGCTCGGGCGCGCTGGAGCGGGAGGCGTTCCGCGCGCAGTCGCCGACCTGGTTCGCGTAGGCGTCAGGCGGCTTCGGGGCGTTCGAAGTCGGCGAGGGTGCTGACGGCCGCGAGCAGACGGGCGACGACGTCAGCGTCGGCCAGGATGTCGCCCTCGGTCGCGGGCTGGGACACGGAGACGTGCTCGAGCACGACCGCACCGGCGATCCCGGCGGAGCGACGGGCGTCCTCGTGGGCCCACTTGCCGCCGTACGGCGTGGGGGTGGCGCCGATGACGGCGAACGGCTTGCCGGTGAGGGCGCCGACACCGAAGGGGCGCGAGAGCCAGTCGATGGCGTTGTTGAGGACGGCGGGCATCGTGCCGTTGTACTCGGGGGTGACCACCAGCACCCGGTCGGCGTCGGCGACCTGGGTCCGGAGGGCGGCCGCGGCGGCCGGCACCTGCTCGCCGTCGAGGTCCTCGTTGTAGAAGGGCACGTCACCCAGGCCGTCGGCGATCTCGATCGTGACGCCGGCGGGAGCCTGGGCCTTCAGGGTCTCGGCGATGCGACGGTTGAGCGAGTCGGCGCGCAGGCTGCCGACGAGAACGAGTACGCGGGTGTCCGACATGGGTGCTCCTCTGGAGTTCGGGACAAGACGTCGTCTGAAACGGACCACGGTCCGCTTTCATTCCCGGCCGGCGCGGAAATCGCCGGGACGACGTGGACCCCCCGGCCTAGAGTGATCGACGCCATGTCCGAGCCCGAGCCCCTGCCGCTCCTCCTGCCCCTCGTCGACGCCCCGACCCGGGAGCGGAGCGACGCCGCGCGCAACCGCGACGGCCCTGCTCGAGGCTGCCGAGCGCCTGATCGCCTCGTGCGGCATCGACGCGCTCACGATGGACGCCGTCGCGGCGGAGGCGCGGCGTCGGCAAGGGCACCGTCTTCCGCCGGTTCCAGTCCCGCGAGGGGTTGATGGGCGCAGTCCTCAACCACTCCGAGACCGAGTGGCAGGCCGCCGTCATGTCCGGTCCCCCGCCGCTGGGCCCGGGTGCCCCGCCGTGGCCGCGGCTCCTGGAGTTCGGTCGCTCCCGCCTCGAGACCACGCTCAAGCACGTCGACCTGATCCGCAACGCCGGCCGGATGAGCACCCGCTCCTACGCGGCGTACTCCTTCTCGGCCATGCACGTGCGCTACCTGCTCACGGAGCTCGGGGTGACCGGCGACGTGCCGCTGCTCGCCGTTGCCCTGATGGCACCGCTCGAGGCGCCGATCCTCGACCAGCAGGTCCGGATCGAGGGTCTCGAGCTCGAGCGGGTCCACGCCGGCTGGGTCGACCTGGCGCGGCGGATCGTGGGAGCCGTTCCCGACTCCCCGACGTCCTAGCTCCATGATCCTCCGCGCCTCGGTCGCTGCTGTCCTTCTGCTCTCGCTCGCCGCGTGCGGCAACGACGACGGCTCCCGGGAGCCGACCAGCGGTGGCGAGCCGTACGACGGCCCGATGTACGTCGAGCCCGACTACTCCGACAAGGCGACCGTGGCCGAGCGCTCCGGCGCGGCCGGCCTCGCGCTCGAGTGTGAGGGCGAGCCGTTCGAGGGTGGTGGCGGCGACTACGCCGACGGCGGCCTCGAGACCGTGCGCGAGTCGGCAGCCGCGGCGTTGCGCGACTTCAGCGAGCACCGGTCGATGCCGGTGACACCCGACGACTTCGTGGTCGAGCGCGCAGACCGGGGACCGGGTGCTGTTCTCCTACGACGTCGACGAACACACCGTGGTGGCGGCGGTGGCCGCCGACGGGATCACCGACTTCAACGACGACACCGGCTGGGGCATCGAGGCCTGGGCCCAGTGCGATCCGGCCGAGCTGCCCGACGACGTCGCCGACGACGACGGCGCCGTGGTGTGGACCGACGCCGACGGGGATCGGGTGCCGGTCACGACGATCACCTCGTTCCAGGGCGGTGAGCACTGCGACTGGCAGGCGACGACGTTCCTGTCCCTCGGCGAGTACGACGGCCATGCCTACCTCGGCAACCCGCGGGGCTACCTCGAGCGGCACCTGACCACGACGTACGAGACCGACAGCACCGTGCCCGCCGACGCCACCGACACCGGCTACGAGCACGACGGCCGCCACCTCTGGCTCGGGACGTCGCCGAAGGCGGCCTACCTCGTCAGCACCACGGACGCCGACGATGTCCAGCGGTGGCCGTGGACCACCGAGGAGATCTGGTGCGCCTGACGCCCGTCAGTCCCTGTGGTGGCGGCGCAGGCCGAACGTCACACCGTCGACCAGCGCACCCCAGGAGGCCTCGATGACGTTGTGGCCGACCCCGACGGTCACCCACGACGACTCTCCGTCGCTGGTCTCGATCAGGACGCGGGTGATCGCGTCGGTGCCGTGTCCCTGGTCGAGGATCCGCACCTTGTAGTCGATCAGCTCGAACTTCGCGACCTCCGGGTAGGCCTGGCCGATCGCCTCGCGCAGCGCGTGGTCGAGGGCGTTGACGGGTCCGTTGCCCTCGCCGGTGACGACGTAGCGCACCCCGTCGGCGCGGAGCTTGACCGTCGCCTCCGACGTCGCCTCCGCGCCGGGTGAGGTCTCGGTGATCACCCGCCACGACTCGACGTCGAAGTACGCCGGGCGGGCGCCCTCGACCTCTTCGACGAGCAGCAGCTCGAAGGACGCGTCGGCAGCCTCGAACGTGTAGCCGCGGGACTCGAGCGCCTTCACCCGGTCGGTGACCCGGGTGACGAGCTCCTTGTCGCCCGAGAGGTCGAAGCCGAGCTCTCGGCCCTTGAGCTCGATGGACGCCCGGCCGGCCATGTCGGAGACCAGCAGGCGCATGTCGTTGCCGACCTGGGTCGGGTCGAGGTGCTGGTAGAGGTTGGGGTCGACCTTGATCGCGCTCGCGTGCAGGCCGGCCTTGTGCGTGAACGCCGACGTGCCGACGTAAGGCTGCCGGGATGCCGGCGCGAAGTTCGTGACGTCGGCGACCGCGTGCGCGATCCGGGTGGCGTCCTTGAGCATCCCCTGGGGGAGCACCTGACGGTCCAGCTTGAGCTCGAGGTTGGCGACGACCGACACCAGGTCGGCGTTGCCGGTGCGCTCGCCGTACCCGTTGATCGTGCCCTGGACGTGCGTGGCCCCGGCGTCGACGGCGGCGAGGGTGTTGGCGACCGCGCAGCCGGTGTCGTTGTGGCAGTGGATGCCGACCCTGACGCCGGTCGACTCGAGCACGTCGTGGACGACGTCGCCGACCCAGGCGGGGAGCATGCCGCCGTTGGTGTCGCAGAGGGCGATCACCGCGGCCCCGGCGTCGTACGCCGTCCGCAGCACCTCGAGCGCGTAGTCGCGGTTGTCGCGGTACCCGTCGAAGAAGTGCTCGGCATCCAGGAAGACCTCCTGCCCCTCGGCGCGGAGGTGGGAGACGGTGTCGCGGATCATCTCGAGGTTCTCCTCGAGGGTGGTCCGCAGAGCGAGGTCGACGTGGCGGTCGTGCGACTTGGCGACCAGGGTGACGACGCCGGCACCGGACTGGCGCAGCGCAGCGACCAGCGGGTCATCGGCGGCCTTGCCGCCGGGGCGCCGAGTGGCGCCGAACGCGGCCAGCTTGGCGTGCCGCAGGTCGAGCTCCGCAACGGCACGACGGAAGAACTCGGTGTCCTTGGGGTTGGCGCCCGGCCAGCCACCCTCGATGTAGCCGACGCCGAGGCCGTCGAGCTGTCGGGCGATGTTCAGCTTGTCGGCGACGGAGAGGTTGAGCCCCTCCTGCTGCGCGCCGTCGCGCAGGGTGGTGTCGTAGACGTGGAACGAGCCATGCAGATCCATGAGGTCCATCTCAGCTTCTCGGTGCGGGGTCTCGGGCAACAAAAAAACCTCCCGCGGGACGGAAGGTTGGCGCGTCGGCTGCCCGGGTGGTCGGGCGTCGACGCGCTAGGAAATGATGATGGTGCTGTGCTGCATGGCACCGAGTCTGCCACAGGACGAGGGGATGCTTCGGCGGTTCCAGCATCCGGGCGGGCTCGCGTGGCCGACAATGGCCAGCGTGGACGGGCCGGGAGAGACGACAGCCGCGGCTCCTCGACCCGATCTCTCGACCGGATGGTCCGACTCCTCCGCGCGCGCCGTCCTCCAGCTGATGGTCGAGTCCGTCGCCGAGATGATCGGCTTCGAGGTGGCCACGCTCTCCGTGGTGCTCGACCACGAGCTGGTCACCGTGGCCTACACCGGCCCGGAGGAGTTCCGCGCCTACCTCGAGGAGCCCGACCCGGTCAACGTGCTCGACCCGGTCCTCGCACAGGCGGAGACGTGGGGACGCTTCCGCTTCCTCGCCGCCGAGGACTACGACGGCAACCTCGACGGTCACTGGGTGATCACCGCGGAGGACCAGACGGACGCCGCCGGCGCCTGGCACCCGCACGACGTCCTCGTCGGCCTCCTCACCGACGACGAGGACCGGCTGGTGGGTGCCCTGTCGGTCGACCGCCCCGTGGCCGGCACCCGGCCCGACGCCCGTCAGCGCCGGCTGCTCGAACGCTACGCCGCCCAGGCCGAGCGGGCGGTGATCACGGCGTTCGAGCGCGAGGCCCTGGTGCAGCAGGTCGCCCACGCCGAGGCGGCGCGTCGGTTGGTGCGCTCGGCCTCGACCCCCAGCCGGGCCTCGCTCGAGGCGGTGCTGAGCCACACCCACCAGCCGCTCGTGGAGGGATTCGCCGCCAGCGGTTCGTGGATCCAGGTCCTCGACGCCGACGGCCCCGGCCACGGCTACGCCCGGGCCCGTGGTGGGCACGAGGTCAGCGTCCCGGACCGCGTGGTCGAGCTCGCGCAGCAGCTGGCCCCGCGACTGTGGGACGAGCAGCGCGTCCTCGTGCTCGGGGACGACGCCCCCGGCACCGACGGGATGCCGGAGTGGGCCCGGGGTGCGCTCCTCGACGAGTGCCTCCGCCAGCTCGAGGCACTCGACCTGGGGTCGGCACTCGCCGTACCCCTCGGTGCCGGCACCGAGTGCGTCGGGTTCCTGGTGCTCGCCCGTCGACCGCAGGACCCGGACTGGTCACCGGTGGAGGTGGCGTCCGGCCTCCAGATCGGCCACGACCTCGGCGCCGCCCTCAGGACCGCCCGAGCCCTCGAGCGCGAACGCAACCTGGTGCGCGAGCTGCAGCAGCTCGAGGACTACCGCAGCCAGCTGATCGCCACCCTCTCCCACGAGCTCCGGACGCCGCTCACCGTGATCGCGGGCAACCTCGAGATGCTGAGTGACCTCGACCTCGAGCCGGCAGCGCGGCGCTACCGGGACGCGATGGAGCGTGGCAGCAGCCGGATGCAGAAGGTCGTCGACGACCTGCTCCTCCTGGCTCGGGTGAGCGACCCGTCCCACCCGCTCGTGCACGTCCCGGTCGACCTGCGTCAGGTGACCAGGGACGTCGTCGCCCTGGTCGAGTCGACCGCCCGCGCCAAGGGGGTCACCCTCCAGGTCGAGCTGGAGCCGTCTGCACTGGTGGTGCCCGGAGACCCCGCAGAGATCGACCGGCTGCTCGGCAACCTGGTCAGCAACGCCGTGAAGTACACCGCGGACGGCGGGGCGGTCACGGTGTCGATCACGCGTCACGGCGACGACGTGGTGCTCCGGGTGACCGACGACGGGCTCGGCATCTCGGAGGAGGACCAGGTCGGGCTGTTCCGCGCCTTCTTCCGGACCACCAACCCCGACGCGCTCCGCGAGCCCGGGACCGGGCTGGGCCTGGCCATCGTGGCGACCATCGCCGACCGTCACCGCGGCCGGGTCGAGGTCAGCTCACGCCTTCACGCCGGTACGACGTTCACGGTGACCCTGCCCGCAGCCTGACCCGCCGGGTCATCGCGACGAGAAGGATCCGAGCGGTGCGGAGTTGTCGGGCGCCCAGTCGACGCCCAGGTCCAGCACCAGGTAGCCCAGGACGGCGGCGGCGGCGAGGACCACGGCGAGCGCGACCAGCCAGGTGGTCGGGGAGGTCGACAGCGGGCGGACCACCCGGGCCAGCGGCGAGCGGACCCGGGAGCCGCCCGGTCCCCACCACAGTGACACCGCGAACACCAGACCGGACGCGAACAGCGTGGTCTCGACGCCGGCCGCGACGGCGTAGCAGATCAGCGCGGCAGAGACGGCCAGACCGAGGCTCCACAGCGCGAGCAGCGCCGTGCCCGGGATCGAGCGGACGACGTGCCACGGCGCCCCGGCGAGGTAGATCACGGGGTCGTACCACTTCGCGCCGCGGATCCGGCGCCGGTCCCCCGTCGCGCTGGCGGCCAGCGACGCACTGCGCAGGAGCCAGGTGACGAGCAGCAGGATCGACGTCGCCAGCCAGGGGTACGCCGTGACGGCGGCGGCCATCGCGATCGCGGCCCCCACGAGCAGCGTGCCGCGCCGGACCCGCTCGAGGACCGGCACCCGCTCCGCCGGCTCCCACGGGTCGTCGTACAGCCGGGTCGCACCGAGGCCGGGATCGTCGTCGTAGAAGGTGACGGTGCGGTCGTGCGCCTGCGCGGCCAGCGCGAGCGGGACGGTGAACACGTCCTCGGGCTGCGTCGCGCGGACCTCCTCGACCACCATCGGCATCGGCGCCCGGTGCGGCTCACGCAGCCAGTCGATCAGCGTGGGCAGGTCCGGCCGGCGGGCCGGGTCGGGGTCGAGGGCGGCGCCCAGCACGTCGGCCAGGTCGTCGGGCAGTCCGGAGAGGTCGTGCTCCCCCCGGCGGACGCGATCCATGATCGCCATCGACGGGCCGCGCCCGAACGGCGCGCGGCCGGTGCCGGCGTACGCGACCGTGGCGGCCCAGGAGTGGACGTCGGAGGCGGGGCCGGCGTCGTCGCCGTGCAGGATCTCCGGCGCGAGGTAGCCGGGGGTGCCGAGCAACCAGCCCGTGTGGGTCAGCCGCGGGTCGTCGGCCACCCGGGCCAGGCCGAAGTCGATCAGGATCGGGTTCCGGCCCTCCATCAGCACGTTCGACGGCTTCACGTCACGGTGGAGCACCCCGACCGCGTGGACGGTCGCGATGCCCTCCGCCAGGCCCCGCGCCAGCCAGCGCAGGTCGTCGCCCTCGATCGGACCCATCTCCCGGACCCACTCGTGCAGAGACAGGCCCGGGACGTAGCGGGTGGCGACGTACGGGATGTCACCCCAGGGGTCCGAGTCGACGATCTCGGCGACCCAGCGGCTCTGCACGCGGGTCAGCGAGCTGACCTCGCGGGCCAACCGGGCCCGGGCCTCGTCGTCGCCGACGATGTGCGGTCGGAGCACCTTGAGCGCGACCCGCTCGCCACCGGGCCGTCGGGCCAGGTGGACCACGCCCATGCCGCCCTCACCCAGGCGCGACAGCAGGGAGTACCCGCCGACGGTCAGCCCGGGTGGCGGCTGAGGGGAAGTCGTCACGGATCGAGGCTACCCGCGGGCGACCGGTCCGGAAGCGGGCCACGCGGCAGGCCCGGCGCCCCGCAGCACTCAGCAGACGCGGTGCATCCAGCCGAAGGTGTCCTCGGCCCGGCCGTACTGGACGTCGACCAGCGCCTGCCGGATCCGCATGGTGAGGTCGGTGCTGCCCGGGGCGGGGACCTCTCCTCCGTCCCACTTCAGGGAGCCGACCGGCGTGACGACCGCGGCCGTGCCGCAGGCGAAGACCTCGACGATCTCGCCGCTGGTGACACCCTCGCGCCACTCGTCGATGGAGAACCTGCGCTCCTCGACCTGGTGGCCGAGCTTGCCGGCGAGCTCGATGATGCTGGCTCGGGTGATCCCTTCGAGGATCGTGCCCGTCTCCGGGGTGACGATGCGGCCGTCGGCGTACACGAAGTACATGTTCATGCCACCGAGCTCCTCGACGTAGCTGCCCTCCTGCCCGTCGAGGAAGACGACCTGGTCGCAGCCGTGGGCGGTGGCCTCCTGCTGGGCGACCAGCGAGCTGGCGTAGTTGCCGCCGGTCTTCGCCGCACCCATGCCACCACGTCCCGCGCGGGTGTAGTCGGTGGTCAGCCACAGGGTGATCGGCTTGATGCCGCCCTTGAAGTAGGCACCGGCCGGGCTCGCGATCACCATGAAGGTGACGTGCTGGCTGGGCCGGACGCCGAGGAACTTCTCGGTGGCGATCATGAACGGGCGAATGTAGAGGCTCTTCTCGCCGGCAGGGTCCGGGACCCAGCGCTGGTCCGCGGTCACGAGCGCGTCGACGGCCTGGACGAAGTCGTCGGCGGGGAGCTCGGGCAGGGCCAGCCGCTGGCTCGACCGCATCATCCGGGCGGCGTTCTCCTCCGGGCGGAACGTCCAGATCGAGCCGTCCTCGTGGCGGTAGGCCTTCATGCCCTCGAAGGTCTCCTGCGCGTAGTGCAGGACGGCGGTGGCCGGGTCGAGGGTGAGCGGGCCGTACGGCGTGATCCGCCCACCGTGCCAGCCGGCGTCGGGGGTCCACTCGACCGTGAACATGTGGTCGGTGAAGTGGAGCCCGAAGCCGGGGTTCTCGAGGATCTCCGCCAGGCGGGCGTCGTCGACGGGCTGGCTGGCGGGGAGTGGTGCTGATCTGCATGGGGGTCACGGTATCCGACCTGGGTCAGGTCGGTCGCCAGGCCGCTTCGATGGGCGATCACCACGGCCTGGACCCGGTCCCGACCCCGAGCTTCGCCAGCATCCTGGCGACGTGGGTCTTGACCGTGGTCTCGGCGAGGTACAGCTCGGCCGCGATCTCGGCGTTGGACAGGCCCCGGGCCAGCGACCGCAGGACGTCACGCTCCCGCTCGGTGAGGTCGGCCGAGTCCCGGCGCGTCGCCGCGGGGCCGGCTCACGTAGGTGTCGACCAGCCGCGGCGATCACGCTCGGGCCCGAGGGTTGTCTCGCCTGCCGCGCAGGCCAGCACACCGCGATCAATCCTGTCGGACGGTGTCGTCTTCAGCACGAAGCCCGCTGCTCCCGCCCTCAGCGCCTCCATGCACGTACTCGTCGAGGTCGAACATCGTGAGCATCAGCACCCGCACCTCGAGGCGCCAGCTCGCGGAGCCGGGACGGTCGCGGTGATCCCGTCGCCTGCGGGCATCTCCACGTCCATCAGAACGACGTCCGGCCGAGCAGCTCGCACGGCCAGCCGACCGCGGTCGGGTCCGTCGGCCGCCTCGCCGACGACGTCGACGCCCGTGGTCGCTCGCGAGGACCGTCACGAGCCCGGCGCGCAGCAGGTCGTTGTCGTCGACCACGAGCACCCGCACCGTCACGACGTCACCGCCGCGACCGTTGGTCGGCACGCGAGCAGTCACCCGGAAGCCGACACCGTCCGGGACCGGGCCCGACCTCGAGGCTGCCTCCGGCGAAGCCGACCCGCTCGGCCAGGCCCGACCAGTCCGTAGCCACGCCGCTCACGTCTGCGACGCCCCTGGGCCGTCGTCGACCACGACGACGGTCGACGCCCTCCTCGTGCCGACCTGCACGGCGACGGTCGCCCGAGCGAGCCCGGCGCGTGCCGCAGCACGTTGGTAGGCACTCCTGGATCGATCGCGGTGCACGACGTGCAGCGAGCTCGGCCACGGACCTGCCGTGGATCGTCAGCGTCACGTCCGTGCCGCTGGCGCGGATCCGGCTCGACCAACGCGTCTGACGTCCTCGAGGGTCCGGGGGCGTACGGGAGCGCCGGCCGGTTGCAGCCGGGCGAGGTCCAGCCAGCGCCGAGTCGGCCGTGGTCGTGATCACCTCGAGTGAACGGCGGGCCCCCTCCGGGTCGGACCGCCAGGACACCGAGGCAGCGCCCGCCTGCATCGCGATCACGCCGACCGCGTGCGACGCCACGTCGTGCAGCTCCCGCGCGAAGACTGCGCGTTCGGCGTCCACGGCGGTTCGGGCGGCCGTGGCAAGCTCACGTTCCCGGGCGTCGGCCCGTCGTGAGGCGCGCTCGCCGTCTTGCGCTGACCGCCCGGACCAGCAGGCCGGCCAGCGCGGAGACGGTCACGATGACGACCATGATGGGGAAGTTCTCGGGCGTCTCGGCCGCCCGGGTCGACGTCACCGTGACGGCCAGCAACAGGCCGCCACCCAGCTCGATCGGGGTGCGTGCGCGGGCGCCCACGGTCCAGAGCAGGGTGCCGACGGTGCCCAGCGTCCAGAAGCCGTCGACGACCGGGGCGCCGAGCAGGGACCCCAGCCCGAAGAGCGCGGCGCAGGCAAGGACAGCGGTGCCGAGCGCGACGCGGCGTCCGACCACCGTGGCCGCCGCAAGTGCCGTGACCGGGACCGACCCGGCCGACCAGGCGGCGTCCCATTCCTCGGTGAGCGGGTGGGCGACGGACTCGGGCAAGGGCGAGCAGGGTCATCCCCGAGCGCGAGCAGTCAGGTCCGTGCGCGTCGGCCGGACGTCAGGAGTGCGGGCGGCACGGGGTCAACCTCGGGCAGCGGCGAACGCAAGCAGCCCGAGGTGGCGTCGCAGATCGCTGGTGGCCCGTTGGGTCCGGTCGTGGATCCGGCTCAGTCCTGCGGCCACACCGTCTCCGACGTCACCTCGCGAGCAATCCGCGCGGATCTGAAGCCAAGGCATCGTGCAGGGAAGCGGCGATCTCCGACGGAGAGGCGCTGCCGCTCCTCGCGCACAGCTGCCAGAGCCGCGTCCACCGGACGCACCAACGCCAGCTCGGCGGCCCGCCGGCGCTGCACCTCAGCGAGCCGAGCGGACCGGACCGCGAGCCTCACGGCCCACGACAGGATCACCAGCCCACCGCGCGTCGCGACGGCGAGGCGCGTGCGCCCGGTCCTGACCTACGGGCTGTTCCTGATGTGCGCCGCGTTCCTGGTCCTCTACCCCGGTGCAGACGCTGCTCGCGGACGAGGACTCCCTCGTCGTCCGGGTCTCAGGAGTCGTGGGGCTCGTGGCGATCAGCGCGGTCATCGTCTCCGCGTTCGTCGTCGGGGTCTCGCTCGTCGGCCGCAACCCGCTGGGCATCGGCGGCGGAGTGCTGATCGGCCTCGCGCCCGTCCTCGCGCTGACCGTCGTGCTCGCGCTGGTCGCACCCGCCCTCGCCACTCCCGATGTACGGCACCACGGTGCTGCTCGCAGGGTGTGGCGCTGCTCGGAGTACGGGCGGAAGCCGGTGGGTCAGCCGGCGACGCGCGCCGCGACCGAGTCCCCGACCGCGGTGGTCTGACGGGCCTCGCCCACGCGGCGGTCGGCCAGGTCGTCCAGGACGGCGGCCTTCGACGGCGGCCGCGGCGTCGGCGTACCCGAGGTGGTCG
The DNA here is from genome assembly GCA_963834235.1 of uncultured Actinomycetota bacterium. Lineage (GTDB taxonomy): Bacteria > Actinomycetota > Actinomycetes > Propionibacteriales > Nocardioidaceae > Nocardioides. Next base: position 521,854 of record CAWIAS010000003.1, on the reverse strand, counting down.
AGCATCAGCGACGCGGAGAGGATCGCCGCGGTGGGGTCGGCCTTCTGCTGGCCGGCGATGTCGGGAGCCGAGCCGTGGACCGGCTCGAACATCGACGGGGCCGTACGGTCCGGGTTGATGTTGCCCGAGGCTGCGAGCCCGATGCCACCGGTGATGGCGGCGGCGAGGTCGGTGATGATGTCGCCGAACAGGTTGTCGGTGACGATCACGTCGAACCTCGACGGGTCGGTCGTCATGAAGATCGTGGCCGCGTCGATGTGCAGATAGTCGACGGCGACGTCGGGGAACTCGCGCCCCACCTCGGCCACCAACCGCGACCAGACCGCACCGGCATGGACGAGCACGTTGGTCTTGTGAACCAGGGTGAGCTGGCGACGGGGCCGCTGTTGCGCACGCGCGAAGGCGTCGCGGACGACCCGCTCCACGCCGAAGGCGGTGTTGACCGAGACCTCCGTGGCCACCTCGGCCGGGGTCCCGACCCGGAGCGCTCCGCCGTTGCCGGTGTAGGGCCCCTCGGTGCCCTCCCGCACGACGACGAAGTCGACGTCGCCCGGGTGTGCGAGCGGCGACGTGACCCCCGGGAAGATCCGGGACGGCCGCAGGTTGACGTAGTGGTCGAGCTCGAAGCGCAGCCGCAGCAGCAGCCCGCGCTCGAGGATGCCGGGCGGCAGGTTCGGGTCGCCCGGCTTGCCGCCCACCGCGCCGAGCAGGATCGCGTCGTGGCCGCGGATCTCCGCGAGGACGGAGTCGGGCAGCACCTCGCCGGTGGCGAGGTACCGCTCCGCCCCGAGGTCGTAGCGAGTGGGCTCGAACTTCACGCCGTCCGGCGCGGCCACCTCGAGGACCTTGAGGGCCTCGGCGGTGACCTCCGGTCCGATGCCGTCACCAGGGATGACGGCGAGCTTCACGGTGCCGGTGCCGGGAGTTGTCATGCGGCGAGGCTAGTTGTCGTCAGGGCGCGCACCGCCGTTGTCTCGCAGGTCAAGAGACTCCTGAACTGCTTCGTGGCTGCGCGGGTTGTCGGGGTCGTGGCTGGCCGGGCCCCAGTCGGGGTACATGTCGTACATCGTGGTTCTCCTGTGAAATGGGTCGTGATCGGTGAGTGGGAAGGGCCTGCCCGCGGCGGGATCGCCGTACGGCTCACGGATCACGTGAGTGGAGAACCAGAAAGGGTGCGGGTCGCGCAGGGTTTCTGCTGGCGTACCCGCCGCGGAGGCATCTTCAGATATGCCGTGAGACCGCCAACGCCGACCACCGCGACGAGGTGGCCTCACTCGCAGCTGTTACTGCTGGGCCTCGTCGCGGCGCTCAATAAGTACGAAGACGCTCCGCATGATGGACCAACCGTACGCCGGGTACGTCGCGGTCGGCACTCGAGTTTCGAAACTGTTCACGATGCGAGACCGTCGTCCCATGATGGAAGACTCCCCACCATGAGTGCTCCGCCGGAACTCCCCGATGTCGTCTCCCGCGCCTTCGCCGTGTCGCGCAAGGCCGGCTACGTGTCCTTCTGCCGCAACGAGACCGGCCGCCTCCTGGCCACCCTGGCGGCGACCCGTGGCGGCACCCTCGCGGAGTTCGGGACCGGCACCGGTGTCGGGACCGCCTGGCTCCGCTCGGGAGTCCGGGGGGACGCGAAGATCATCACCGCCGAGCTCAATCCCAAGCTGGCCGGCGCCGCCGCCGAGATCTTCGAGGACGACCCGCAGGTCGAGGTGCTCACGGCCGACTGGTCGACCCTGACGGACAAGGGTCCCTTCTCGCTGCTCTACCTCGACTCGGGCGACCCGTCCGCGGTCCGGGTCGACGCGGTCGTCGACCTGGTGGACGAGGGCGGGATCGTCGTGCTCGACGACTTCACCCCGTGCGAGATGTGGCCGCCGATCTTCCAGGGCCGGGTCGACACACTGCGCGAGGAGTGGCTCACCGACGACCGGTTCACCACCGTCGAGGTGATGGTGGCCAGCGACGCGAGCACCCTCATCGCGACGCGTCGTTGATTTTCGACACGTTGGCTGCGCTCGCTGCTCGACCACCGAGATCCACGGTGCAGGCGGGCAGCATCAGCTGGGTGAGCGGGCCGATCGCGAGCGCGTAGAGCACCGTGCCGAAGCCGGCCACGCCGCCGAGCAGCAGACCGAGGGCGACCACCGTCACCTCGAGCAGCGTCCGCACGAGCCGCAACGAGCGACCGGTACGCCGCGACAGCCCGGTCATCAGGCCGTCTCGCGGACCGCGGCCGAACTGCGCGCCGATGTAGAGCGCCCCGGCGAACCCGCACAGCACCACGCCACCGACGGTGAGCGCGATCCGACCCGCGAACAGGTCGGGCCGGTCGAGCAGCCACAGGGTGAGGTCGGCCGCCGAGCCGACGAGCAGCGCATTGAGGATGGTGCCGAGGCCGGGGACCTCGCGCAGCGGGATCCACGCGATCAGGACCACGAAGCTGAGCAGGATGACCGCCTGACCGAGCGTGATCGGCAGGTAGCGGATGACGCCGGAGTGCAGGACGTCCCACGGCGCCAGGCCCAGGTTGCCGCGGACCATCATCCCCAGCGAGACGCCGTACAGGACCAGGCCGGTCACGAGCTGCGGGAGCCGCCGGCCGAGCCGGCCGGCCCGGAGCTGCGCGACCGGGCCGAGGTCGGTCAGGCCGGGGCGAGTGGCGGTGGTCGACGACATGGTCCCAGTCTCCGCGACAATTGGCCTTCTACAAAATAGCCAATCGTGAAACACTGGTCTGCATGACCGGGTCCATCAGCGCCGTCCGCACCGCCACCCTGGTGGCTGACTTCGACCGGTCCCCCGCGTACGCCGGGCTGGCCGACGCGCTCACCCTGCTCATCGGCGACGGCCGGATCTCGCTCGGCACCCGGCTCCCCAGCGAGCGCGAGCTGACGGACGTCCTCGGCGTCTCGCGCACCACCGTGACCCGCGCCTACGCGACGCTGCGCGAGGCCGGCTACGCCGAGGCCCGTCAGGGCGCGGGCACGTTCACCCGGGTCCCGGGCGGCCGGAGCCGCGCACACGACCGGGCGCTGTTGCCCCGGCCCGGTGACCACGACGCGATCGACCTCAACTGCGCGGCCGCCTCGGCCCCTCCCGGGCTCGCGGCGGCGTACGCCGAAGCCGCCGCCGAGCTGCCGGCGTACCTCGGCGGACACGGCTACTTCCCTGCCGGGCTGCCCCAGCTGCAGCAGGCGATCGCGTCGTCGTACGACGACCGCGGGCTGCCGACCGACCCCGACCAGATCATGGTGACGCCGGGTGCGCTCTCGGCCGCGTCGATCGTGGCGCAGGCGTGGACCGGGCCGGGCGACCGCGTGCTGGTCGAGTCCCCGGTCTACCCCAACGCGACGCAGGCGATCCGGCACAGCGGCGCGCGGCTCGCAGCCTCACCGGTCGACCCCGACGGCTGGGACCTCGACGCGGTGGGAGCCGCGCTGCGCCAGACCTCCCCCGTCCTCGCCTACCTGATCCCCGACTTCCAGAACCCCACCGGTCACCTGATGACCGACGCCCAGCGCGAGGAGTACGCCGGCCACCTGCGGCGCGCGCGGACCGTCGCGGTGGTCGACGAGGCACACCAGGCGCTGGCGCTCGACGGTCAGGAGATGCCGCGACCGTTCGCTGCCTTCGCCACTGACGCGATCACCATCGGCAGCGCCAGCAAGAGCTTCTGGGGCGGCCTGCGCCTGGGCTGGATCCGGGCTCCGCTGGGCCAGATGGACCGGCTCACCCACGCGCGGGTCGGGCTCGACCTCGGGGCGCCGGTGATGGAGCAGCTGGTGCTGGCCCGCCTCCTCGCGGCCGGGCCGGTGCTGCCCGAGCACGTCGACCGGCTGCGTGCTCAACGCGACCGGCTCGCGGCGGCCGTGCGTCGGCTGCTCCCCGAGTGGCGGTTCCGGCTGCCGACGGGCGGCCTCGCGCTGTGGTGCGAGCTGCCCGGCCCCCTCGGCACCGCCGTCGCCGTGGAGGCCGAGAGGCTCGGCGTGATCATCGCCCCGGGGCCGATGTTCGCCGCCGAGGGCGGCCTCGACCGGTTCGTCCGGATCCCGTGGACCCGCCCCGCTGAGGAGCTCGAGGAGGCCGTCACCCGGCTCGCCGCGGCGTGGTCCGTGGTCCGCGAGCGAGGCACGACCGGCCGGGCCAGCGGCCGCGTGATGGTGGCCTGACCCCTGGTCAGACCAGGTCGACGGCGCGCACCGAGATCGCATGGATGGCGTTCTCGATCTCGAGCAGGGTCTCGGCCGGGATCGCCGTGTCGACCGACAGGGCAACCAGTGCTGAGCCGCCCTTGGCGTCGCGGGCGACCTGCATGCCGGCGATGTTGACGCCGGCGTCCCCCAGGATGCCGCCGACGGTGCCGACCATGCCCGGGCGGTCCTCGTAGTTGAAGAACGCGAGGTGCTCGGTGGGCTCGATGTCGAGGTCGAAGCCGTTGACCTCGACCAGCCGCTCCTTCTGCCCGATGCCGATCAACGTGCCGCTGACCGAGACCTGGGTCCCGTTGGCCAGGGTGCCGCGGATGGTGATCAGGTTGCGGTGGTCCGGGCTCTCGACATCCGTGACCAGCCGGACCGCGGTGCCGCGCTCGGCAGCCAGCAGCGGGGCGTTCACGTAGGACACCTGGTCCTCGACGATGTCGGAGAAGACGCCCTTGAGCGCGGCCAGCTCGAGCACCTTGACGTCGTACTCGGTGATCTCGCCACGAACCTCGACGTCGATCTGCTGAGCCACCTCGCCGGCCAGCCCGGTGAAGACCCGACCGAGCTTCTCGGTGAGGGGGATCCCGGGCCGCACGTCCTCGGCGATGACCCCGCCCTGGACGTTGACGGCGTCGGGCACGAGCTCGCCCGACAGGGCGAGCCGGACCGACTTCGCGACCGCGATGCCCGCCTTCTCCTGGGCCTCGTCGGTGGAGGCGCCGAGGTGAGGGGTCGCCACGACGTTCTCGAGCTCGAAGAGCGGGCTGTCGGTGCACGGCTCCTTGGCGAAGACGTCGAGACCGGCAGCGGCGACGCGACCCTCCTTGAGGGCGGAGTACAGCGCGGCCTCGTCGACGATCCCGCCGCGGGCGGCGTTGACGATGACGAGGGACGGCTTGACCTTGTGCAGCTGCTCGTCGCCGATCAGGCCCACCGTCTCGGGAGTCTTCGGCAGGTGCACCGACATGAAGTCGGACTCGGCGAGCAGGGTGTCGAGGTCAACGAGCCGGACGCCCATCTGGGCGGCACGGCCGGCCTGGACGTAGGGGTCGTAGGCGATGACCTTCATGCCGAAGGCGCTCAGGCGCTGAGCGACGAGGACGCCGATCCGGCCGAGGCCGACGATGCCCACGGTCTTCTCGTAGAGCTCGATGCCGGTGTAGCGCGAGCGCTTCCACTCGCCGTTCTTCAGCGCGGCGTGGGCCGGCGAGACGTGGCGGGCGGCGGCGAGCATCAGCGCGACGGCGAGCTCTGCGGCCGAGACGATGTTGGAGGTCGGCGCGTTGACGACCATCACGCCCGACTGGGTGGCCGCCCTGACGTCGACGTTGTCGAGGCCGACACCGGCGCGCGCGACCACCTTGAGCCTGGACGCGGCGGCGAGCGCCTCGGAGTCCACCTTGGTCGCGGAGCGCACCAGGATGGCGTCGGCGTCGGCGATGGCCGGCAGCAGCTCGGCGCGGTCGGCACCGTTGCAGTGACGGATCTCGAAGTCCGGACCGAGCGCCTCGACGGTGGCGGGGCTCAGCTCTTCGGCAATGAGTACGACGGGCTTGGTCACAGCGATTCCCTCGATCAGATCGTGTCCGTGAATGGTGGGACCTGCACGCGGCTCCTGATGAGGAGCGCGGAGGTCGTGCACGACGCTGTGCCCGGAACGGCCACTGTACCCGAGCCCACCTGACGAAAATCCCTTGTGTCCACGGCCGGTCACCGGCGTACGCTCGTGCCGTGGACCTCTCCTGACGACCTCGTGCCCGCCCACTCGTGTGGGGCCACTTCGTCATGTCCTGGAGCCCCCGTGCCCACCACCCTCACCCTCTCCCAGCTGGTCGTCGCGTTCGGCGCCCGCACCCTCGTCGACGGCCTCGACCTGGTCGTCGGACCGGGCGACGTCACGGCCCTGGTCGGTCCGAACGGGTCCGGCAAGTCCAGCCTGATGCGGACCGTTGTCGGCGAGCTGCCGGTCGAGTCGGGCTCGGTCCGGCTCGCCCCGGCCGACGCCACCATCGGCTGGCTTCCCCAGGTCACCCCGGACCCCACGGAGACCCTGCTCGGCTATGCCCGGCGACGGACCGGGGTGGCCGCAGCCGACGAGACGCTGCACCTGGCGTCGGCGGCGCTCGCCGACGGTCGTCCGGACGCTGACACGGTGTACGCCGAGGCCCTGGAGCGGTGGCTCACCCTCGGCGCGGCCGACCTCGAGGACCGGCTGCCCGTCGTGGCCGGCCAGGTGGGCCTGGACGTCGCGCCGGACCGCGCGCTGGGCTCCCTGTCCGGCGGCCAGGCGGCGCGGGCCACGCTGGTGGCGGTTCTCCTCAGCCGGTACGACCTGCTGCTGCTCGACGAGCCGACCAACGACCTCGACGCCCGCGGCCTGGCGCTGATGGCCGACTTCGTGACCGGGCACACCGGGCCAGTCCTGGTGGCCAGCCACGACCGGGCGTTCCTCGACAGGGTCGCCACGAGCGTCGTCGAGCTCGACCTGCCGCAGCAGCGGATCGGGTACTACGACGGCAACTACTCGGCGTACGTCGCGGCGCGCGAGCTCGACCGTCGACACGCGCAGGAGGCGTTCGAGGAGTACGCCGGTTCGCGCGACCGTCTCGACGCCCAGGCACGGCAGCGGGCTGACTGGGCGGACCAGGGGCGCCGCAACGTGGCCCGCGGGCTGGAGCCGGACAAGCACCAACGCGAGAAGTTCAAGGCCCGGGCGGACCGCCAGGGTGCCAGGTCGGCGCGGCTGCGACGGGCCGGCGACCGGCTCGAAGCCGTGGAGCAACCGCGCAAGGAGTGGGAGCTGCGGTACTCGATCTCGGCCGGGTCACCGTCGGCCGAGGTGGTCGCGACGCTCTCGGCCGCCGAGGTGGTCCGACGGGCGTTCCGGCTGGGACCCGTCGACCTGACCCTCGCCCGTGGCGAACGGGTGGCGCTGGCCGGCGACAACGGCAGCGGCAAGACGACCCTGTTGGCCGCGCTGGTCGGCTCGCTGCCACTGACCGACGGGCGGCACAGTCTCGGAACCCGGGTCCGGCTCGGCGTCATCGACCAGCAGCGCACCCTGCTCGACACCGACGAGCCGGTGGCCGAGGTCGTGCGGCGCGAGCTCGGGGACCCGGACCGGGGCGGGGTGCGGACCCTGCTCGCGAAGTTCGGGCTCGGCGCAGAGCACGTCGACCGGCCGGCCGGCAGCCTGTCGATGGGTGAGCGCACCCGTGCCCTGCTCGCGATCTTCCAGGGCCGCGCGGTCAACCTGCTCGTCCTGGACGAGCCGACCAACCACCTCGACGTCGCTGCCATCGAGCAGCTCGAGTCGGCCCTCGCCGGCTACGACGGCACGCTCGTCGTCGTCAGCCACGACGAGGACGTTCCTCGAGCGGATCGGCATCACCCGGGTCCTGGAGCGTGACGGCGGGCGCCGTGCGGCGAGCGTCAGCCGAGCAGCCGCGGAGCGCCTCCGGACGTAGGGAAGGTCGCACGTCGCGGTCGTCGAGAGGCCTCCACTCGACCAGCATCGGGACGCCGTTGTCGGCGTAGGTACCGCCCTCTGGTGGACACGTGGTCGCCCTCGGCCAGGCGGCCGGCGTACACGAAGACGACCTCGTGCCGGGCTCGCCCGCGAACTCGAAGATGTTCTCGACCACGCCCAGCGCGCGGTTCGAGCAACCGTGTCGCACCCAGCTCCTCGGCGCATCTCGCGCACCACCGCAGCGCTTCGGCCCGCTCGCCCAGCTCGACATCTCCGCCCGCCGCGGTGGAAGTCCGCCAGCCGTACGTCGGGATGGTGGGCCGCGCACGACGTGGTGCGAACCGGCCCGTTGCGTAGCACGGCGAGGCCTTGACCCGGATGCGAGCGGAGCGGTCGAACGTCAGCGACCGCGGAGCCTACGTCGTGCAGCCGTCCGGTCCGCAGACCTCGCCGTCGGGGCCGCGGCGTCGCCGCGACCATCTGCAGCGCGGGCTCGCGCTCGGACCAGGCCTGACGCAGCACCTGGGCGAACGTCTCGGCCGGCTGGGCCCCGGCGATCCCGTAGCGCCCGTCGATGACGTAGAACGGGACGCCGCTCACGCCGTACTCGTGAGCCTGGTCGATGTCGGCCTGCACGTCACCGGCGTACTCGTCGGAGGCCAGCACCTCCTCGACCCGGGTCGCGTCGAGACCGGCGGCGAGCCCGATCTCCCGCAGCACCGCGTGGTCGGCCACGTCGCGGACCTCGGTGAAGTACGCCGCCAGCAGGGCCTCCTTGAGCCGGTCCTGCACGCCGGGGCCTCCGGTCTCCAGCGCGAGGTGGAGCAGCCGGTGGGCGTCCACGGTGTTGGCGCGCGTGGCCTGGTGCATCCGGAAGATCAGCCCGAGCTCGGCCGCGACCGCCTCCATCTGGTCGATCATCCGACGTCCCGCCTCCACACCGCCGCCGTACTTGCGGCCGAGGTGCTCGTCGACCGGCTCGGTCGTGTCCCGGGGGGTCCCCGGGTCGAGCTGGTAGGAGTGCCAGACCAGCTCGACGTCGTCGGCGTGCGGGAAGTCGGCCAGGGCCTCCTCGAGGCGGCGCTTCCCGATGTAGCACCAGGGGCAGACCACGTCGGACCAGATGTCGATGCGCATGCCTGGCACAACCCGTGCGCGGGCGTGGATGTTCCGCGATCCGTCAGGGGTCGACCCTGAGGCGGTCTCGGGGTCCGGGCGGGGTGGCATGGGCGGCTTCACCGATGTTCGCGCGGGTCCGGAGCCGCGAGGCTTCTCGGCATGATCACAGTCGAGTCCCTGACCAAGAAGTACGGCCGGTTCACCGCCGTCGACGACGTCTCCTTCACCGCCGCTGCCGGAAGGGTGACCGGGTTCCTCGGCCCCAACGGGGCCGGCAAGTCCACGACCATGAGGATCATGGTCGGGCTCACCCCGCCCACCTCCGGCACCACGACCGTCAACGGCCGCCACTTCGCCGAGCTGCCCAACCCCGGCCTCGAGGTCGGCGTCCTGCTGGACGCCTCGGCCCAGCACGCCGGCCGCACGGGGCGCGAGATCCTGGCCATCGCGCAACGGACGATGGGCCTGCCCGCCCGTCGGGTCGACGAGATGCTGGACCGGGTCAGCCTGACCCCGGACGAGGCCGGCCGCCGGGTGCGGAACTACTCGCTCGGCATGCGTCAGCGGCTCGGCATCGCCACCGCCCTGATCGGCGAGCCCGACGTGCTGATCCTGGACGAGCCGGCCAACGGCCTCGACCCGGCCGGCATCCGCTGGATGCGGGACCTGCTCCGCGACTACGCCGACCAGGGCGGGACCGTCCTGCTCTCGTCGCACCTGCTGCACGAGATCGAGGTGATCGCGGACGACCTGATCGTCATCGGGAACGGCCGGATCGTCGCGCAGGGCACGAAGGCCGACCTGCTGCGCGCCGCCGGCACCGTCGTCCGGACGCGCGCGGACGCAGACCTGGCGCGCGCGCTGACCGAGTCCGGGATTGCCGCCACACCGATGGCCCACGGCGGGCTGACCACGGACGCCGAGCCGGAGCTCGTCGGCAAGGTCGCCCACGCCGCCGGGATCCCGCTGCTCGAGCTCCGCGGGGCCGACGGCGCCGGACTGGAAGAGATGTTCCTCGAGCTCACCGCCGAGTCACAACGAGAAGGAGTCGCAGCATGACCGCCGTACTGGAAGCACCCGAGCAGGCCCGCCCTGCCCGGACCGTCCGCCCGATCCCCATGACCCGGGTCGTGGCGGTGGAGCTGCGCAAGATGTTCGACACCCGGTCCGGCTTCTGGATGCTGGTCAGCATCGGAGTCCTGGCGGTACTCGCAACCGGAGCGGTGATCATCTTCGCCCCGGACGACAACATCACCTACACGAGCTTCGCCACCGCGTTCGGCTTCCCCATGTCCGTGATCCTCCCGATGATCGCGATCCTCGCCGTCACCAGTGAATGGAGCCAGCGCAGTGGGCTGACCACGTTCACGCTGGTGCCGAGCCGGGGTCGGGTCATCGGCGCCAAGGCGATGGCCACGTTCCTGGTCGGCCTGGTGTCGATGGTGGTCGCCTTCGCGATCGGGGCCGTCGGCAACCTCGTCGGCTCCACCCTCGCCGGGGTCGACACCGTCTGGGACGTCTCGCTGTCCACCGCGCCGCAGATCGTCCTGGGGAACCTGGTCGGGATGGCCATCGGATTCACCCTGGGCACGGTGCTGCGCAACTCCGCCGCCGCCATCGTCGGCTACTTCGTGCTGTCGCTGGTGTTCCCCGGTGTGCTGGCGCTGCTCGCGCAGGCGCGGGAGTGGTTCAGCGACCTGCAGCCGTGGATCGACTGGAACTACACGCAGGTGATGTTGTTCGAGGGCGAGGCGTCCTCGGCGGACGAATGGGCCCAGCTCGGCAGCACCACCATGATCTGGATCGTGGTGCCGCTCGTCATCGGGTTGCTCGCCCTGCGCCGCTCCGAGGTCAAGTAGGCCGAAAACGACACTGACCCGCCCGGAACTCGCGGGCGGGTCAGCGTCTTCGGTGGTCGAGGAGGTCGCGCGGCGACCGTCTCGAACCCCTGAGGGTTCAGCGCGTCGCGGTGCCCTCGACGTAGTCGCTGTCGTGGCTCTTGACCCAGGCCATCAGCTTGCGCAGCTCGCGACCGGTGCCCTCGATCGGGTGCACCTCGCCCTGGGCGCGGAGCTCCTTGAACTCCTTGCCGCCGTTGTCCTGGTCGTCGATGAACCGCTGCGCGAAGGAACCGTTCTTGATGTCCTCGAGGACCGCCTTCATGTTCTCCTTCACGTCCGGCGTGATCACCCGCGGGCCGGAGACGTAGTCGCCGTACTCAGCGGTGTCGGAGACCGACCAGCGCTGCTTGGCGATGCCGCCTTCGTACATCAGGTCGACGATGAGCTTGAGCTCGTGGAGGCACTCGAAGTAGGCGACCTCGGGCTGGTAACCGGCCTCGGTGAGGACCTCGAAGCCGTACATGACGAGCTGGCTGGCGCCACCGCAGAGCACGGCCTGCTCGCCGAACAGGTCGGTCTCGGTCTCCTCGGTGAAGGTGGTCTTGATGCCGCCGGCGCGCAGGCCGCCGATCGCCTTCGCGTAGGAGAGCGCGAGGTCCCAGGCCTTGCCCGACGCGTCCTCCTCGACGGCCACGAGGACGGGTACGCCGCGTCCGTCGACGTACTCGCGACGGACCAGGTGGCCGGGGCCCTTCGGGGCGACCATGAACACGTCGACGCCCTCGGGCGGGGTGATGTAGCCGAACCGGATGTTGAACCCGTGGCCGAAGACCAGCGTGTCGCCGGCCGTCAGGTTGGGCTCGACCGACTCGGTGTACAGCTTCCGCTGGACGTGGTCGGGGGCGAGGATGACGATCACGTCGGCTTCCTCGACCGCCTCGGCCGGGGTCAGTACGCGCAGGCCCTCCGCCTCGGCCTTGGCCCGGCTCTTGGAGCCCTCGGGCAGGCCGACGCGAACGTCGACGCCCGAGTCGCGCAGGGACAGCGAGTGCGCGTGCCCCTGGCTGCCGTAGCCCAGGACCGCCACGTTCTTGCCCTGGATCAGGGCCAGGTCGGCGTCATCGTCGTAGAACATCTCAGCCACGGGGGCTCTCCTTCAGTAGTCACTTGCGTATCAGTACTCAGGCACTCGGTGCACTTGTCAGGCATTGCAGTGGCCGACAAGTGCAGCGATCCCCGGCCGGCCGGGGATCGCGACATCAGCCCGTCGCCGCCGGAGGGGCGGGGATGGGGACGGGACGCAGGGTGCGCTCGCTGATGGAGCGGGATCCGCGGCCGATGGCCACCATCCCGGACTGCACCAGCTCGCGAATGCCGAACGGCTCGACGACCTTGAGGAAGCCGGCGAGCTTGTCGGCGTTGCCGGTGATCTCGACGGTGACGGCGTCGGGCGCCACGTCGACGACACGGGCCTTGAAGAGCTGGACGGCGTCGAGGACGTTGCCGCGGGTCTCGGCGTCGGCCTTGATCTTGACCAGCAGCAGCTCGCGGTTGACCGAGGCCGGCCCGTCGAGCTCGACCACCTTGATCACCTCGACCAGCTTGTTCAGCTGCTTGGTGACCTGCTCGAGCGGAGACTCCTCGACGTTGACGACGATCGTCATCCGGGAGACCTCGGGGTGCTCGGTGGGGCCGACCGCGAGCGAGTCGATGTTGAAGCTGCGGCGACTGAAGAGGCCCGCGATCCGGGCCAGGACGCCGGGCTTGTTCTCGACCAGGACCGACAGAGTGTGCTTGCTCACAGGTCATCCTCGTCGAAGTCGGGGGCGAGGTCGCGGGCGTACTTGATGTCGTCGTTGCTGGTGCCGGCGGCGACCATCGGCCACACCATCGCGTCGCGGTGGACCCGGAAGTCGACGACGACCGGGACGTCGTTGATCTCCATCGCCTTGGTGATCGTGGCGTCGACGTCCTCGGGGCTCTCACAGGCGAGGCCGACGCAACCGTAGGCCTCGGCGAGCTTCACGAAGTCCGGGATCCTCTTGGAGTGCAGGTCGGTGTTGGAGTAGCGCTCGTTGTAGAAGAGCGTCTGCCACTGACGGACCATGCCGAGCGACTCGTTGTTGATGATCGCGACCTTGATCGGGATGTCGTTGATCGCGCAGGTGGCCAGCTCCTGGTTGGTCATCTGGAAGCAGCCATCGCCGTCGATCGCCCACACGGTGGTGTCAGGCACGCCCACCTTGGCGCCCATGGCAGCCGGCACGGCGTAGCCCATGGTGCCGAGCCCACCGGAGTTCAGCCACTTGTTGGGGTGCTCGTAGCCGATGAACTGAGCGGCCCACATCTGGTGCTGGCCCACGCCGGACGTGAAGACGGTGTCCGGGCCGGCGATCGCGCCGAGGCGCTCGATGACGTACTGGGGCGCGAGCCCGCCGTCGGTGGGCTTGTCGTAGTCGAGCGCGTACTTCTTCTTCAACCCGGCCAGGAACTCCACCCAGGCCTGGTAGTCGCCGGTGTTGCCGGCATCGGCCTCGGTCTTGAGCGCCACGATCAGGTCGCTGATGACCTCGCGGCAGTCGCCCACGATCGGGACGTCGGCGGCCCGGTTCTTGCCGATCTCGGCCGGGTCGATGTCGGCGTGGATGACCCGCGCGCCCGGGGCGAAGGAGTCGAGGTTGCCGGTCACCCGGTCATCGAAGCGGGCACCGAGGCTGATGATCAGGTCGCTGCGCTGGAGACCCGCGACGGCGGAGACGGTGCCGTGCATGCCCGGCATGCCGAGGTGCTGCGGGTGGCTGTCGGGGAAGGCGCCGCGAGCCATCAGGGTGGTGACGACGGGCATGCCGGTCAGCTCGGCGAGGACCTTGAGCTCCCGCGAGGCGCCGGCCCGGATGGTGCCGCCGCCGACGTAGAGCACCGGGCGACGCGCCTCGAGGATCAGCCGGGCCGCCTCTCGGATCTGCTTGGAGTGCGGCCGGGTCACCGGGCGGTAGCCGGGCAGGTGGAGCTCGCCGGGCCAGTCGAAGGTGGTGGCGGCGGTGAGCGCGGACTTCGCGACATCGACCAGCACTGGTCCAGGGCGTCCGGTCGACGCGATGTAGAAGGCCTCGGCGACCGTGCGCGGGATGTCGGCCGGGTTGGTCACCAGGAAGTTGTGCTTCGTGATCGGCATGGTGATGCCGCGGATGTCGGCCTCCTGGAAGGCGTCGGTCCCGATCGAGGCGGCGCCCACCTGACCGGTGATGGCCACCAGCGGGACCGAGTCCATGTGCGCGTCGGCCAGCGGCGTCACGAGGTTCGTCGCGCCCGGCCCGGAGGTGGCCATGCAGACGCCCACCTTGCCGGTCGCGGCGGCGTACCCCTGCGCGGCGTGGCCGGCGCCCTGCTCGTGGCGGACCAGGATGTGCCTGATCCGGCTGTCCATCAGGGGGTCGTACGCCGGCAGGATCGCGCCCCCGGGGATACCGAAGATGTTCTCGGCTCCGGCGGCCTCCAGGGACCTGATCAGACTCTGCGCGCCGGTGATCGGCGTGCCCGTCATCTCGCTCATCGCCCTGCTTCCTCGTCCGTTCCGGCTGTGTCCATCACTGCCTGCCCAACAAAAAACCCCTCGGCCGGTTGGCAACGAGGGGATGACGCGGGGTTGGGTCCTGGGGACTCAACTCACGCGTCGCGTGCGTACAAGAATCATCGTGCGCATGCGACAACGGTCGCGGTCCGGCTCGTCGCCGTCAACCCAGTCTCTCAGGTCGTCCCAGATGTTGGGACGGCGGTCCCACATCTTGGCGGTCGTCAGGTGCGGCTGACGCTGGTGCAGACGCAGGCCTTGTTGCCCTGGGGGTCGGCGAGCACCGTGAAGGACGGCTCTTCGTCGTCGACCAGCACTCCCCCGGCGGCGAGAGCGGCCGCGACCCGCTCTGCCGCCACCTCGGGGGCGACCCAGACGTCGTAGTGGAACCGCTGACGCGGCTCCTCGTGGGCATCGGTCTCCTGGAACCACAGGGTGGGCAGGGAGCCGGCGGGGTCGGCCACCTGGTTGGCATCGTCATCGCCCTCGGGCAGGCCCAGGACAGCCGCCCAGAACGGCCTGATCGCAGGCCAGTCCCACGAGTCGAGGCCGAGCTCGACCATCGTCACCGCCGACCGGTCCGCGCTCGCTCCCTCCGCGGCCGCCAGCTCGCTGATCCGCCGGGCGAGCCGGATGTCGCGGTCGGTCACACCCCCGGCGTCGTGGCTCATCAGCTTGACGTCGAGGTGGGGGTAGCGCAGGTCGAGGTCGGGATGGTGGTTCATCGCCTCGGCCTCGGCACCGATCGCGTTGACCAGGCGGAGCCCGGTCGCGAAGTCACCTGTCGCGAAACGCGCATGCAGTGCGGAGGCGAGCTTGGTCCAGTCGAGGAGGCCCTCGGCCTCCACTGCGTCGTGTCCCATGGTCGTGCCGCTCATGGCAGCACCTCCTGTCCGATCGGTCCGGGGTTGTAGGCGATCTCCCAGCGGAAGCCATCGGGGTCACCGAAGTAGCCGGTGTAGCCGCCCCACTCGCGCTCGGTGGCGGTCTGCACGGGGTCGGCACCCGCCTGCCGTCGCGGTGTCGAGGACGGCGTCGACCTCCTCGCGGGTGGCGACGTTGTGGGCCAGGGTGACCGGCGCCACGCCGGGGCCCCGGGCGATCGGGCCGACCTCGG
Organism: uncultured Actinomycetota bacterium; assembly: GCA_963834235.1. GTDB lineage: Bacteria > Actinomycetota > Actinomycetes > Propionibacteriales > Nocardioidaceae > Nocardioides. The sequence continues at coordinate 506,529 of CAWIAS010000003.1, read as the reverse complement.
CCGCGAACTCCACGGCGTTCCACAGGGAGAGGACGACGTGCTCGCCGACCTTGATCATCAGCACCTCGCCGGGCACGTCGAGCGCGGCCTCCCAGCCGAGCCCGTCGACGTAGAACGTGCGGGTGGCGTCGAGGTCGTGCACCGCCAGGGTCACGAAGCTGAGCCGTTGGTCCACGCCGCTCACCCTGCCACGGCGGCCAGTCCGACATGTCGCTTCGCTCGCTCCTCAACCGCGTCGCCTGCTCGACCGGTCGGCAGTCAGCCCGAGAGCGGCGTCCGCTGCCGGCCGGAGTCGTCGAAGTTGATGGGGTCGAGCCATCGGCGGTGCGCTGCTCGCACGCCCGGCCAGTCGCCGTCGGTCATGGCGAACCAGTCCGTGTCCCGGTTGCGGCCCTTGTAGACCAGGGCGTTGCGGAACCGGCCCTCGTAGCGAGAACCCGAGGCGGATGGCGGCGCGCGCGGACGGCGGCGTTGAGGGCGTCCAGCTTCCACTCGAAGCGGCGGTAGCCGAGTCCGTCGAAGACGTACGACGCCAGCACGTGGATCGACTCGGTGGCGGCCCGGGTGCGCTGGAGAGACCGGGCGAAGAGGACCGCGCCCACCTCAGCGGAGCCCTGGAGCGGGTCGATCCGCACAGGGTCGCGATCCCCGCGGCCGCCCCGTCTCGCGGGGCACGATCGCAAACGTCACGTCGGGGGTGCGTGTGGCCCAGGAGTCGACCGCGGCCGCCAGGGCAGCCTGGTCGGTCGGCCGCTCGTCGTGCCGGTAGGTCCACAGCGACTCGTCCGACTCCGCGCACAGCGTCGCGAACAGGGCCGGGACGTGGCTCGCCGCGACCGGCTCGAGCCGGACGTAGCGACCGTCGAGCGGGACCCGACCGGGGACCGGACAACCCGTCCAGCCGGGTACCGGCACACCGATCGGCTGGCCGTGCTCGTTCATCCTGCTCACGCAGCGAACCTAGGGCCTTTAGGGTTCGGACGGTGCACCCCACTCTGCCCAGGCGCTGGCATCTCCTCACCGCCGTCGTGGCCGCGGCTGCCCTCGTCCTGCAGCTGGTGCTGGTCGTGCGGGGGACGGTGATCCTCACCGAGGAGGATCCCCCGGGGCTCGCGGCGCGGCTCGGCCGCTTCGTGTCTTACTTCACGGTCCAGAGCAACCTCCTGGTCGCGCTCGTCTGCGGGCGCCTGGCCCAGGACCCGGCGCACGACGGACGTGGCTGGCGGGTGCTGCGGCTGGCCGCGATCGTGGGAATCACGGTGACCGGCGTCGTGCACTTCCTGCTGCTCCGTCCCCTGCTGGACCTCGACGGCCTGGACCGCCTCGCCGACACCCTGTTGCACCTGGTGGTGCCGATGCTGGCCGTCGCCGGGTGGCTGGCGTTCGGGCCTCGGCCCAGGGTGTCGTGGCCGGTGCTCGCCCGGGCAGTCCTCTGGCCGCTGGGCTGGTTGGTGTGGACGATCGCGATCGGCGCACTCAGCGGGTGGTACCCCTACCCCTTCCTGGACGTCGACCTCCACGGAGGCGTTCAGGTGGCGCTGACCTGCGCCGTGGTGGCCGCGGCGTTCGTGGCGCTGGGGGCCCTGGCGGCGGTGCTCGACCGACGGTTGCCGCCGGCGCCGCGCTGACGCCGGCAGGTCACGAGGTCCGCTCCAGCTCCTCGCGGATCGCGTGCATCCCGCGGCGCACCTCGAGGAACGACGTCGAGAGCGGCGACAGACCCAGCCGCAAGCCGTCCGGGTCGCGGTAGTCGGGGATCACGTCGCGCGTCCACAGCGAGGCCGTGAGCTCGCGGGAGCGCGGGTGCAGCAGGGTGACGTGACCGCCGCGCCGCGCGGGGTCGCGCGGGTGAGGCGACCGTGACGCCGTACGGCGACAGGATCTCGTCGGCCAGCTCCACGGCGTACGACGTGAGCAGCGTCGACTTCTCGCGGACGTCGGCCATCCCCACCTCGTCGATCACGCTCGAGCATGTCCTCGACCGCGATCATGCCGATGATCGGCGGGGTGCCGCTCAGGAAGCGCCGGACACCGTCGTGCGGGGTGTAGGTCGGCCCCATCAGGAACGGGTCGGACGCGCCCATCCAACCCTGGATCGGCTGGGTGAGCTGGTCGAGGTGCCGCTCGGCGACGTAGAGGAAGGCCGGCGATCCGGGACCGCCGTTGAGGTACTTGTAGGTGCAGCCGACGGCAAGGTCGACCTCCCAGGCGTCGAGCTCGATCGGCACCGACCCCACCGAGTGCGACAGGTCCCACAGCACCAGGGCCCCGGCGTCGTGGGCGATCCGGGTCAGCTCAGCGAGCGTCGGCCAGCCAGGCCGAGCGGTAGGCGACGTGGCTGAGGACCACCAGGGCCGTCTGCTCGCCCACCGCAGCCTCGAGCAGCTCGGGCGTCACCCCCTGCTGGGTGTCGACCTCGACCCAGCGCACGGTCAGGCCGCACTCGTCGGCGACACCTTGGGCGACGTAGCGGTCGGTGGGGAAGTTGTCGCGGTCGACCACGATCTCGGTCCGGCCGGGCCGGGCGGCGACCGCGGCCCGCATCAGCTTGTAGAGCAGGACGGTCGTCGAGTCGCCGATCGCGGTCTGGCCGGGCGCCGCCCCCAGGACGACCCGGCCGAGCTCGTCCCCGATCTTCAACGGCAGCTCGAACCAGGTCTCGTCCCAGCCACGGATCAGCCGGGTTCCCCACTGTCGGTAGACGAAGTCGGACAGGCCGTGGCCAGTGACCTTCAACGGTCGCCCGAGCGAGTTGCCGTCGAAGTAGACGAGCGGCGAGTCCACGCCCACGAAGCGCTGCCGGAACTTCGCCAGCGGGTCGGTCCAGTCGAGCTCCTGCGGATCGGTCACGGTCCATTCCTACAGCAGCCGTGGGCGGTCGCTCCGGCGGCAGGCGGTGGCCGCGCTAGCCGCAGACCGCGCCGTGGGCCGCCGACTGCACGACCTTGGCGTACTTGCCGAGCACGCCCCGGGTGTACTTCGGCGGGTTGCGGCGCCCAGCCCTCCTTGCGGGACTCGAGGTCGTCGATCTCCACCGTCAGAAGGCGGTTGGCGACGTCGAGCGTGATCGGGTCGCCGTCGCGGACGAACGCGATCGGTCCGGCGTCGACGGCCTCGGGAGCGATGTGGCCGACGCACAGACCGGTGGTGCCACCGCTGAAGCGGCCGTCGGTGATCAGCAGGACGTCCTTGCCGAGTCCGGCGCCCTTGATCGCGCCGGTGATCGCCAGCATCTCCCGCATGCCAGGACCACCCTTGGGGCCTTCGTACCGGATGACGACGACGTCACCAGCCACGATCCGGCCCTCGGTCAGCGCATCGAGAGCGGCCCGCTCCCCGTCGAAGACGCGGGCGACACCGGTGAACGTCGAGTCGTCGAAGCCGGCAGACTTCACGACCGCGCCCTCGGGAGCCAGGGAGCCCTTCAGGATGGTCAGCCCACCGGTCTTGTGGATCGGTCGATCCAGGCTGCGGATCACGTCGTCGTCGAGGCCGGGGGGCGCCAGCGCCTCGAGGTTCTCGCGCATCGTCTGACCGGTCACGGTCAGGCAGTCGCCGTGCATGAGCCCGGCGTCGAGCAGTGCCTTCATCACCACCGGGATGCCGCCGACCTTGTCGACGTCGTTCATGACGTACTTGCCGAACGGCTTCAGGTCACCGAGGTGCGGCACCTTGTCGCCGATCCGGTTGAAGTCGTCGAGGGTCAGGTCGACGTCGGCCTCGCGCGCGATGGCCAGCAGGTGCAGCACGGCGTTGGTCGAGCCGCCCAGCGCCATCACCACGGTGATCGCGTTCTCGAAGGCCTCCATGGTCATGATCTGACGGGCGGTGATCCCGCGGCGCAGCATCTCGACGACGGCCTCGCCGCTGCGGTGGGCGAACCCGTCGCGACGGCGGTCGACGGCAGGCGGCGCGGCCGACCCGGGCAGGGACATGCCGAGGGCCTCGGCGACGGCGGCCATCGTGTTGGCGGTGTACATGCCGCCGCAGGCGCCCTCGCCCGGACAGATCGCCCGCTCGATCCGGTCGACCTCCTCGCGGGTGATCTTGCCGGCCAGGCAGGCGCCCACGGCCTCGAAGGCGTCGATGATCGTGACGTCCTTGCCGTCGACCTGACCGGGCATGATCGAGCCGGCGTAGAGGAAGACCGAGGCCAGGTCCAGCCGGGCCGCGGCCATCAACATGCCGGGCAGGGACTTGTCGCAGCCGGCCAGCAGCACCGAGCCGTCGAGACGCTCGGCCATCATCACCGTCTCCACCGAGTCGGCGATCACCTCGCGGGACACCAGCGAGAAGTGCATGCCCTCGTGGCCCATCGCGATGCCGTCGGACACCGAGATGGTGCCGAACTCCAGCGGGTAGCCACCTGCGGCGTGCACGCCGTTCTTCACCGCCTGCGCGAGCCGCTGCAGCGACAGGTTGCAGGGGGTGATCTCGTTCCACGACGACGCGACGCCGATCTGCGGCTTGACCCAGTCGTCGTCGCCCATGCCCACGGCGCGGAGCATGCCGCGGGCGGCTGCCCGCTCGAGGCCGTCGGTCACGTCCCGCGAACGCGGCTTGATGTCGTGCTGCTCACTCATGCCCGTGAGCCTAATCGGGTACGCCGGGCCTCGCGACGCAGCGTCGAGGGGCGGGACCGGCGGTGGTGGAGGTCATGAGTGGGAGCCGAGCTGTCTCCGCACCACACGCCGCCGCAGGGTGGGCGACGCCACCACCTCGTACCCGGCGGCGAGGAAGACCTGCAGCGGCCCGACCGACGCCTCGTCCCAGATCACGGTCTTGCCGGGCGGCGGCTCGGTGGGATAGCCCTCCAGGAAGCGGGTGCCGACCTGCCTGCCGTACTCGACGGTGGCGGCGGCGAGCTCGTACATCAGCCCCTGCCTGCGGAAGCCCTTGCGCACGACGAAGCAGGTGACCGACCAGACGCCCTCGAGCTCGGGGTCCATCCTCATCCACGGCTGCTTCCGGCTCCACAGCCTGGGGTAGTTCTCCCGCGGCTCGACCGCGACCCAGCCGGCTGCCTCGCCGTCGACGTATCCGATCAGCCCCGACGTCGGCCCGGTGGTGCCGCAAGCGGTCTGCTCGAGCAGCGCGACGTCCCGCTCCTCCTGCGTGGTGTCGCGCCAGATCCAGCCTGGAACCTTCAGCGCCTGACAGCGGCACTTGCGAGCGCCCGCCGTGGCGAAGACCGCCTCGACGTCCTCGGTCGCTGCTTCGTTGGCCGGGAGCCAGGTGAACTCGGGCATGCGGCGACCCTAGTGGCCAGCACGGGTGAATACTGCCCCGATGGGCCTGCGCAACTATCTGGTCGAGGGCGTCTCCGGCACGGGGAAGACCTCAGTCTGCCGAGAGCTGAACCAGCGTGGCTACCACGCCATCAACGGTGACAGGGATCTCGCCTACCAGGGCGATCCCGAGACAGGTGAGCCGACCGACACCGCCACGCACCAGCACCACATCTGGGACGTGGAGCGGGTGCGGGCCCTGGTGGCAGATCATCGGGAGCCCGTCACCTTCTTCTGCGGAGGGTCCCGCAACTTCTCGACGTTCATCGGCCTGTTCGACGAGGTCTTCGTCCTCGACATCGATCTCGAGACCTTGCACCGGCGGCTCGGGCAGCGCCCGCCGGGCGAGTGGGGGTCGACACCAGCCGAGCGCGCCCTCGTCGTCCGGCTCCACCGGACCAAGGAGGACATCCCGGGTGCGGCCGTGGTGATCGACGCGACACGACCGCTCCCGGAGGTGGTCGATGAGATCCTCCGCCATGTGGAGGCTGTCTGACGCTGGCGGGACGACGCCACCGCGCACCGCGAATCGCCGCGTCACCGTGGCCATCCTGGACTAGCGTCCCCTGCGTGCTCGACTCCTCCCACGCCGACGCCGTCGCCGACCGCTTCTCCCTGGGCCGGCACGCGCGCCTCGAGGGCCCCGTCGCTTTCGGTCGTCTCGGCGAGATCTGGCGGATCGACACCGACCGGGGACCGTTCGCGGTGAAGCAGTCCCGGCTCGCGCCCGACCCGGTGGAGGCCGAGCGCGATGCGGCGTACCAGGAGCTGGTGCACGCGGCCGGGGTCCCGACGCCGGCCGTGGTCCGCGACCGCGAGGGCCGCGTCGTCTCCGACGTGGAGGGTGTCGCCCTCCGCGTCTACACGTGGGTCGACATCACGCCTGAGAACCGTCGGCTCGACCCCACGGCCGTGGGCCGGCTGCTCGCGACGATCCACGCCGTCCACGTGTCGGCGACCGGCCCCGTGGACGGCTGGTACGTCGACGCGGTCGGCGACACTGCCTGGGCCGGCCTGGTGGACAGGTTGACCGCTGCCGGAGCGCCGTTCGCGGAGCGCCTGGACGAGCTCATCCCCGCCCTGGTCGACGTCGAGGCGCTGCTCGAGGCACCGACCCACGACCTCCAGGTCTGCCACCGCGACATCTGGGCCGACAACCTCCGCGCCACCCCGGACGGCGGGCTGGTCATCTTCGACTGGGAGAACGCGGGACCCGGAAGCCCGAGCCAGGAGCTGGGTCTCGCGATCTACGAGTACGGAGACGGAGACCCCACCCGGATGGGGGCGCTCCACCGGGCGTACGTCGAGGCGGGTGGTCCCGGCCGGGTGCGCAACCCGGCGGACCTGACCATGCTCTCGGCGCAGCTGACCCACATCCTGCAGATCGGCTGCGAGCGCTGGCTGACCGCGACGAGCGACGCGGACCGCACGGACAACGAACACTGGGTGCGGGAGTTCCTCGACGACCCGGTCACGGTCCCGGTCATCGAGGGTCTCCTCGCTGCGGTCCGCTGACCCTCAGGCATCCAGGGCTCGAGCAGGGCTCGAGGCCTCGAAGGGGCTCATGGGTCCAGTCTCGCGGCCCGGACCACCATCACGTCGGGCAGGTCGCTGACCAGCTGGCGCCAGGTGCCGCCCTCGTCGGCCGAACCCCAGACGCTGCCGTTGCGGGCCCCGAAGTAGATCCCGGCCGTGTCGTGGTCGTCGGCGCACATGGCATCGCGCATGACGGCGACGTAGAACGAGTCGGGGAGACCCTCGCCGAGCTCCTGCCAGGAGTCACCCGCGTCGCGCGAGCGCCAGACACGAGCCTTCGCGCCCGGTGGGTAGCGCCCGTCGCCGCCACTGATCGGGAAGACGTAGATCGTGTCGGGCTCATGCGGGTGGACGACGATCGAGAACCCGAAGTCGGCCGGGAGGCCGTCAGCGATGTACTGCCAGGTGGCCGCGTGGTCGTCGGAGCGGTAGACGCCTCCGTGGTTCTGCATGTAGAGGCGCTCCGGGCGGGACGGGTGGCGGGCCATCTTGTGCACGCACTGGCCGAACTCGGGGAACTGTTGCCCCTCCGGCAGGAACTCGGCGCGGACGCCCTCGTTTCGCGCCGCCCACGACCCGCCGCCGTCGGCGGTCTGGTAGACCCCACCGCTCGACATCGCCGCCGTCACCGACGCGGGGTCCGTCGGGTGCGGGAGGATCGTGTGGAACGCCTGGCCGCCGAACCCGGCGCCCCAGTCGGGCCGATGCGGGTGGTCCCACAACGCCTGCTCCAGCGCGAACGTCTCGCCCCGGTCGGTGGACCTCCAGATCGCCGCCGGCTCCGAGCCCGCGTAGATCACGCCGTCCTCGGGGCCGGCCGCCAGCTGCCAGACCCGCTCGAGCGTCGTGTCCGTGCCCTCCGGGAAGCGGATCGCGCCACCCGGGGTGGCGTCCCAGGTGCCGCCGAGGTCGTCGGAATGCCTGACCTGCGGCCCGAGCCACATCGACGACGCCCCGGCGAGCAGCCGGGCCTGGCCACCCCTGGTGTCGATCAGGCAGGAGTAGACCTCCTCCATGTCGAAGTGCGGACCGGTGAACTCCCAGTCCTGTCGTGCGTCGTCGGACGTGCCGAGCCACAGGCCCTTGCGCGTCCCCACCATCAGGATCGTCGTCATGTGCTTCCCTTCTCGCCCGCCGATCATCACACCGGCACGGGCCCGTGAACAGACACTGGAACAGACACCTCCTACATTGACCCGGTGAGCTCGCGAATTTCACCGGTGTGGCTGGTGCTCGTGGGCATTCTGTCGGTGCAGTTCGGCGCCGGCGTGGCCAAGGACCTCTTCGACGAGGTCCAGCCGACCGTCATGGTGTGGCTCCGGCTGGCCACCAGCGTCCTGGTGCTGGCGCTCATCGCCCGGCCCGCGCTCCGAGGCCGCTCCCGCAGCGACTGGCTGGTCGTCATCGGGTTCGGCATCAGCCTCGGGACCATGAACTGGGCCATCTACCAGGCGTTCGCACGGATCCCCCTCGGCCTCGCGGTCACCATCGAGTTCGTCGGGCCGCTCACCCTCGCCGTCCTCGGCTCCCGCCGCGCCCGTGACCTGATCTGGGTGGGGCTCGCCGCGGCCGGCGTCGCGCTGCTCGGCCTCGACGGCAACGACCTGGATCCCGCGGGAGTCGGGTTCGCCCTCCTCGCCGGGGCTGCGTGGGCGGCGTACATCCTCCTGAGCAGCCAGACCGGGCGGCGCTGGCCCGGGCTGGACGGGCTCACGGTCGCGAGCGTGGTCGCCATGCTCATGCTCACTCCGTACGCCGTGCCGGCAGGTGGCGACACCCTGCTCGAACCGCGGATCCTGCTGCTGGGCGCCGCCATCGGCCTGCTCAGCTCGGTGATCCCGTACAGCTGCGAGATCACCGCCCTCCGATCGATGACTCCGGCCCTGTTCAGCATCCTGATGAGCCTGGAGCCCGCCGCGGCAGCGCTGGCAGGCATCGTGGTGCTGGGCGAGTTCCTGTCGGGGCCGCAGTGGCTGGCCATGGTGTGTGTCGTGGTGGCGAGCGTCGGGGCCACGCGCAGCCGCAGCGTGATCGTCGACCCGGTCCCGGACTGACCCGGCTCACGACCCCGGTCAGCTGTTCACGCGCTTGTCACACGGGGTTGACCGCCGTGACGCATGCCACCCCTAGCGTCGACGTCAAGCAACCTCGAGTAGCGGAGCTGCCATGTTCGTCTCGCTGATCGACCGCTGGGCCGTCCGGTCCCAGCAGACCGCACGACGCAACGCCATGATCGCCTCCACCGCCCTCACGCAGCGGCGCGCGGAGCTGATCGAGGTCGAGGAGTTCTTCGCACACCAGCGCGAGAGCTCGACCCCCGAGATCGCAGCCACGGCCGCGAACGGCTAGGCCCGGCTCCCCCTCAAGGGGCGGGGAGTCAGGGCCGTGAGGCCACCGGCGGACCTCCCACCGCTGGTGGCCTCGGCCACAGGTCCCACCATCGGCGGGTTCTCTCCTGCAGAATCGAGGTATGTCCGCCCCTGTCGCCTCCACCGTCCACGGCACCTCGATCGAGTTCGAGGACATCCTGTCCGACGACGGCACCCGCCTGCGTGCCTGGAGCAACGACCCGGGCGGCACCATCGACGGCCCGACCGTCGTGCTCTGCAACGGGCTCGGCACCAGCGCCTGGGCCTGGCCGGCGCTGCTCGACCCTGACTGCGGGGTGCGGGTCGTCTCCTGGAACCATCGCGGCACGGGCGGTTCCGACCGGCCGGCGGACCCCGACCGGGTCGACATCGAGCAGTTCGTCGAGGACGCGCTGTCGGTCATGGATCACTACGGCGTCGATCGCTCGGTCCTGATGGGCTGGTCGATGGGGGTCAACACCATGTTCGAGCTCGCCGTGCGGCACCCCGAGCGGGTGACGGGACTGTTTGCCGTCGCCGGCGTGCCCGGCGACACGTTCTCGACGATGCTCGGCCCGCTGATGCTGCCCCGCCTGGTCGCGAAGACCCTGACCCTCAACCTCGCGCGTGCCCTCAAGATCGGCGGAAGGGCGCTCACCCCGATCGCCCGGCGGCTGCCGGTGGGTCCCCGAGGGATCGCGGCGCTCTCCCACACCGGCTTCATGTTCCACATTCCCGACCAGGAGCTCGCCGCCGCCGCGGTCAGGGAGTTCCTCACCACCCCGGTCGAGTGGTACATGCACCTCGCGGTGCACACCGCACGCCACCCACGGGTCTCGCTGCGCGACATCATGGTGCCGGTCGCGCTGGTCGCGGCCACCTATGACCTGATGGCCGGCCCGCGGCACATGACGACCGCCGCCGAGCGGCTCGTCGATGCGTCGTACGTCGAGCTCCACGGCACCCACTTCATCCAGATGGAGCAACCCGAACGCGTCCACGAGCTGTTGCGCGACTTCCTCGCGCGGGTCGGCTGACGTGCGTCGGGGGATCGCACTGCTGGCGTTGTCCGCGCTCGTCCTCACCGGGTGCTCCGACGATGACGGCGGCAACGCCGGCCCGCCCACGATCACCGCGTCGCCGTCCGACACCGAGGAGACGTCCACACCCTCGTCGGAGTCACCGGGCGAGTCGGCGACGGGCGACACCGGCAGCGACGGACCACCGCGGGTCGAGGAGGTGCTGGTCACCGGCCTCGCCGTGCCCTGGGGTATCGACTTCCTGCCAGACGGTCGCGCCGTCGTCACCGAGCGGGACTCCGGCCGGGTGCTGACGATCGACGACCAGGGCACCGTCACCGAGGTGGGCCTGATCGAGGAGGCGACCCCGGAGTCCGAGTCCGGGCTCCTGGGCGTGGCCGTCTCCCCCGACTTCGACGAGGACCAGCTGGTCTACCTCTACCTGACGACCAGCGAGGACAACCGGATCATCCGGGCGACGCTCGACGACGACGCCCTCGGCGAGCCCGAGGTGATTCTCGACGGGATCCCCCGGGGCCCGATCCACGACGGTGGCCGGCTGGAGTTCGGCCCCGACGGCTTCCTCTACGCCTCCACCGGCGAGACCGGGATCGAGGAGCTCGCCCAGGACCGGAGCTCCCTCGGTGGCAAGATCCTGCGGATCACTCCCGACGGCGACCCGGCTCCCGGCAACCCCGACCCCGACTCCCCCATCTGGACCTTAGGGCACCGCAACGTGCAGGGACTCGCCTTCGACGACGACGACCGCCTGTGGGCCTCTGAGTTCGGGGACAACATCTACGACGAGCTGAACCTGATCCAGAAGGGCGCCAACTACGGCTGGCCCGAGGTCGAGGGACGGGGCGACGACAACGGCGGCGAGTTCACGAACCCGCAGGTCGTCTGGGACACCTATGAGGCCTCACCCTCTGGCCTCGCCCATCTCGACGGCCAGCTCTGGCTGGCGGCTCTGCGTGGTGCCCGACTCTGGAGGATCGACGTCGCCGACGGCCGGGCCAGCAAGCCGACCGACTTCTTCGTCGGTGAGTACGGCCGGCTCCGCACCGTCGTGGTCGCCCCCGACGGCAACCTCTGGGTGACGACCTCCAACCGCGACGGGCGGGCCGAACCCGGCCCGGACGACGACCAGATCCTGGTCGTCAGCCCGGGCTGAGCAACGGTGCGCGATGCGTGAGCCACCGACCACGATCGGCGTCGGTCAGGGGAGGCATCCTCAGCTCGCGTTGACGAGGGCCCGGCGCGCGGCCCGGCGCAGGCTGGTCATGACGGCAGGGCCGAGCAGCACGATCAGGACCGCATTGGTGATCGCCCGTCCGGTGTCGAACGACCCGGTCGAGGTCAGCAGCGTGTAGACGAGGAAGCGGTGCAGGTTGTCCAGGACCGGTGCTCCGGCCACGTAGGACAGCGAGCCGTCGTGCCCGGAGATCTCGATCCCCAGCACGAACGGCCAGCCGGACAGGTTCATCAGCAACCCATAGGCGTACGCCGCGAACACGCCGTACACGACGAGCATCACGATCTCCCGCTTCCCGGCGACCCGACGGGGCAGCAGCCCGGCCCCCATGCCGACCCAGGCGGCCACGAGCATCTGGAACGGCAGCCACGGGCCGACGCCGGCGGTCATCAGCGCGGAGGCGAAGAGGGACGTGCACCCGAGGACGAAGCCGAAGCCCGGGCCGAACACGCGCCCGGCGATGATCAGCAGGAAGAACACCAGCTCGATCCCGCCGGTGCCCGCCGAGATACCGCGCATGATCGCGTTGATCGCGCTCAGCACCCCGAGGATGGCGAGCACGCGAGGGTCCAGGCCGCCCTCGCTCACCTCGGCGAGGACGACGGCGATGACGATCGGTAGCAGGGCGAGGAAGAGGAAGGGCGGGTCGACGCGGGTCGGGTCCTCGACCCGGACCAGCAGGGGCCAGATCAGCATCATCAGTCCGGCGATCGAGGCCACCGCCAGCACGAGGGCGGAGCGCGGACTCAGGGCGACGGCGCGGTTCACGCGCTCGGCCGTCGCTCGAGACGGGCCGTCACCTCGTCGACCCGGAGCCAGGGCGTGCCCAGCACCTTGGTGACCTGCGGCGCGAACGACGGTGACTGCGCGACCACGCTGCGCACCGAGCCGGACGAGACGACCTCGCCCTCCGCGAGGATCACGACGTCGTCGGCCACCTGCGCGACGAACTCCACGTCGTGGGTGGCCACGAGGACGGCGTGCCCGTCGGCGGCCAGGTTGCGCAGGATGCCGGCGAGCGCCCGCTTCGCGGCGTAGTCGAGCCCGCGGGTCGGCTCATCGAGGAGGACGACCCGGGGACGGCTGGTGAGCACGATGGACAGGGCGAGAGCCAGTCGCTGGCCCTCGGAGAGGTCGCGCGGGTGCAGATCTGCGTCGATGCCGGGCACGAGCCGGTCGAGGATCTCCCGACAGGCGCCGGTGCCGGCGTCGGCGGCCGCACACTCCTCGCGCACCGACTCGAGGTAGAGCAGGTCCGTCGCGGTCTGCGGCACCAGGCCGACCACCTCACGGCGCAGCGCCGGCTCGAGCCCCGCCGGGTCGACACCGCTCGCGTCCACCGCTCCCCCCGTCCGCCGCCCCGCACCCTGGACCGCCCACAGCAGGGAGGACTTGCCGGAGCCGTTGCGGCCCATCAGGGCGGTGACCCCGCCGCTGCGCAAGGTCAGGTCGACGTCGCGCAGGGCGACCGTCCCGCCGTGCACCACGCGGAGTCCACGACCGGTGAGCAGGGGCGCGCCGGACGGCACGCCGGGGTCCACCGGCGGCTCCCCGAGGGTGAGGCTGCCGGCGCGACGACGGGCGTCGCGGACCGTCAGCGGGAGGGGCTCCCAGGCGGCAGCCCGCCCCAGCTCGACGATGGGCGGGACGACGGGCGACCGGGCGAGCACGTCGGCAGGCTCCCCCACCGTGACCATCCCGTCGCCGGTCAGCAGGCACATCCGGTCGGCGAACGGGACCACACGCTCCAGGCGGTGCTCGGCCATCAGCACCGAGACGCCCAGGTCGTGCACCAGCCGGGTCAGGGTGGCCAGCACGTCCTCGGCCGCGGTGGGGTCGAGCGCCGAGGTGGGCTCGTCGAGCACGAGGAGACGCGGGTGCATGGTCAGCACCGAGCCGATGGCCACCCGCTGCTGCTGGCCGCCCGAGAGGGTGCGCAGGTCGCGGGCGCGCAGGTCGGCGATGCCCAGCAGGTCGAGGGTCTCCTCCACCCGGCGCCGCATCGTGTCGGGGTCGAGACCGAGCTGTTCCATGCCGTAGGCGAGCTCCTCCTCGACCGTGTCCGTGACGAACCCGGCGACCGGGTCCTGGCCGACGTACCCGATGACGTGGGCGCGCTCTCGTGGCGGTCGGCGGACGATCGACTCGCCGTCGAGCAGGACGTCGCCCGTCAGTCGGCCACCGCTGAACCGCGGCACGAGCCCGGTGACCACGCCGAGCAGGGTGGACTTGCCGACGCCGGTCGGCCCGGAGACGACGACGAGCTCGCCCTCGCCGATGGTGAGGTCGAGGTCGCGCAGGACGACGGAGTCGTCGTAGGCGAAGGAGATGCCGCTCAGCTCGATCACGCGGTCACCTCCTGGGGGGTCACGTGGAACGGTACGGCGGGCGGCGGCGAGCAGAGCCCGCCGCCCAGTCCGGTCACGGCGGCGACCATGACCAGCAGGCTGATCTGCGGAACGGCGTCGACCGACGGGTAGGCGATCAGCGGCTGGTTGCCGGCGACGTACCACCCGATCGCGCCGACGACGAGCCCCGAGCCGACCACGAACAGCTCAGGCGCTCCCCACACGTCCGGCCGGTAGCGGCTGCGCTCGACCTGGCGCCCGGCACTCGCCAGACCGGCGACGGCCGCGACCACCCCGAACGCGAGCATCGGCAGCGCCAGGTAGCGCGGAGCGGTGCGGTCCAGGACGGCGTACACCCCGACGCAGATGCCGCAGAGGCCGATCAGCATCAGCGCACCGGTACGACGCCTCTGGGCGACGGTCAGACCAGCGCCCCGCCCGTAACCACGGGTGTCCATGCCAGCGGCGAGGGCGAGCGAGCGCTCCAGCGCGTCCTCGAGCACGGGCACGAGCATCCGGCGCAGACGGCCGACCCGCCCCGTAGGGCCGGCTCGCAGCGAGTGGGCAGCTCGGACCCGGCGGACGCTGTCCGCGAACTGCGGGAGCACCGTGACGGCCACGACGAGCGCGGTGCCGATCTCGTAGAGCGCCGGGGGCACCGAGCGCAGCAGCCGCTTGGGGTTGGCCAGGGAGTTGGCGGCGCCGATGCAGATCACGATCGTCGCCAGCCGGAGGCCGTCGTAGAGCCCGCTGAGGAGCGACTGGAGCGTGACCGGCCCGAGCAGCTGCACCCCGGCCGTCCAGTCGGGCAGCGGGACCGAGGGCAGGTCCACCAGCACGGTGCCCTGGTCGGCTCCGAAGATGATCCGGAAAGCGACCCGGATCACCACGATCACGACCCCGACCCAGACGTACAGCCGGAACGAGTTGGCCCAGGGGTGGTCCGACCGGCGCGCCGTGACGACCACCGTCGCCACAGCCAGGATGAGCATCAGGGTCAGCGGGTTGGTGGTGAGCGACGCCGCCGCGGCAAGCCCGATCGCCCACACCCACCAGGCCACTGGGTGCAGGTCGCGGGGCAGCCGCGGGGACGGCATCAGGCCATCGATCTCCTGCGCACGAGCCCGACGACGCCGGCGACACCGAAGAGCCCGACGATGCCCAGGGGTGCCACCCAGGCGGGCAGCCCCTCGTCGGCCGCGTCGGAGGGCGGGTCGGCGGTGAGGACAGCATCCGCGGTGGCTGACGTGTCGTCGGACGGTGGCGCGGACTCGTCGTCCCGGCCGTCGCGCTTCTTGTCGCCCTTCTTGTCCTTGTCGGCGGACGGCTTCCCCTTGCCGGGCTTGCCGCCGCCGGCGTCGGGCGTCTCATCGTCGTCCGGCGCCGCCGGACCCGTGGGTGAGGTCGATGGGCTCGCGGGCGGCGCCGTGGCTGATCCGCCGCCGGCGCTCCCGCTGCCACCGCCGGAACCTCCCGACCCTCCGCCCGAGCCGCCGTTGCCGCCACCGCCCGACGGTGTCGGGCTGCTGGAGGGCTCCTCGTCGTTCTGGGGTGGCGCGACGCCGGGCGGATCAACGTCGCCTCCGTCCTGCCAGGCGAAGGCCACCGAGCCGCCGTCGGGTACGTCGAGGCTGTCGACGCCCTGGCTGGAGTAGACCCAGCCACCGCTGCCGTCGGACCAGAAGAGCCCCCAGTAGGCGTCGCCCGGAGGCATGTTCCGGCACTCGGCGTCCGCCGGCGCACCGTCGACGCGACACACCGCGCCGGGGAACTGGCTGGCGCGGGTGAGGTCGTGGTGTACCTCGAACACGGACGCAGCAGTGTCGCCGCCCCCATCGGCCACGCAGGAAGTCACCACTCCGCCGCCCAGACCGGTGCCGTCGACCACGACGCTGACGCCGGTGCCGGACGAGCACGTCGCTGCACCGGCCGGCGAGGCCGACAGGAACGTCCCCGCCGCCGCGACCAGTACGGTCGCGGCGGCGAGTCGACCGCACTGCGCCAGGGTCACGGTCAGCCGCACGTCAGGTGACGCAGACCCGGCGCGGCCTGGGTCGTCGCACGGCGCCACTGGTCCTGGTCCGCGCTCGTGATGCCGCCGGCCACTGCCGCCTGGTAGGCCGCCCGGTCGTAGGCGATGGCGCCCTTCTCCCCCGCCAGCGGGGTGCCGGACACGTCTCCGGACACCTGCAGCTTGACCACCCATCGTGCGGACTTGCGAGCCTTCTTGCAGGAGCCGGTCTCGCCCAGTGCCCACGCGGCGAGACCCGTGCTGTTCGCGTTGCTGGACTCGGTCGCGGTGCCGCCACCGAAGCTGCCGTTCTTCTTCTGCGCCGACTTCAGCCACGTCGTGGCATCCGCGATGGCGCGCTTGACGGCCCCGGACTTGGCCTTCTTCGGGAGGGCGTCGAGCTGGATCACTGCGAGCGCGGTCACGTCGGTGTCGGGCGAGCTGTCCTCGGAGCTCCCGGCGTCACAGCCCTGCTTGGGCGCGTCCTTCGCCGCGAAGTTGAGGCGGAAGAAACCGGCCTTGCACTGCTGCTTCAGCAGGTACCGCACAGCACTCACGGCCTCGTCGGATCCGGCCCGGGTGAGACCGCGAGCCGCGAACGCCTGCCCGATCGTGTTCGCGTAGTCGCCGTACGGATCCGGTTCGCCGTTGACGGTCGCGGCGTCAGCGATCCGTCCGTCGTCCAGGACCAGCTCGTCGAGACGCTGGACGAGGTCCACGCCGCCGAACGACGCGGGCGGTGGCCTTGCTGATCTGGGCCACGACCAGCGACTTGGCGGTCGCACCCGCGACCCGGCCCTCGTACTGGGATCCGTCGTACTCGTAGGAGTAGGAGATGTAGGCCTCGACCTCGGCAGCCAGCGCGTCACTGATCTGACCGACGGTCTCACGGTGACCACCGATGGCGTCCAGGGCGTAGGCGGTGTCGGCGCTCAAGCCGTAGTCGTCGACGTCGTACTGGTCGTTGTGGATGAGGCCGTCGGTGAGCTGGCGATCCAGCCAGCCGGCGCTGCGGTCGTCCGGTGCCGCGGACGCCGCCCCCGGGGTGGTGACGATGAGGGCTCCGGCGGCCAGAACGGCGGCCAGACGGTGGAGATGACGCATGATGTTTCCTTCCCGCTGCACAGCGGGAGAGGAGCCCGGACATCCGGGAGCCCACCCGCTGCTTTTCCTCGACAGCGTGTAGTCAGGACGCGTCGTCGTGGGTGCTCCGGCTCGCTGCCTCGACGGGTCGAGGCGGCCTACGGTTGCGGGTCAGCGCCGGACTTGGACCGGCTTTCCCCAGTGACGTGCGTGATGAGTTGGTGTGTGCGGGCCGCAGCCTACTCCCCTCCGGTCAGGAGAGCTTCTCCAGGATCAGCTCGCGGACGCGACCGGCGTCTGCCTGACCCCGCATCTCCTTCATGACCGCTCCGATCAGGGCTCCGGCGGCCGCGACCTTGCCGTCCCGGATCTTGTCCGCGACGTCGGGATTGGCCGCGATCGCGCTGTCGACAGCGGCACCCAGGGCGCCTTCGTCGGACACGATGGCCAGCCCGCGGGCCTCGACGATCTCGTCGGGGCTGCCCTCACCGGCCAGCAGGCCGTCGAAGACCTGCCGGGCCAGCTTGTCGTTGAGGGTGCCGTCGTCGACCAGCGCCTGCACCCGCGCCACGTCACCCGGGGTGACCGGCAGGTCGGCGAGCTCGACGGCCCGCTCGTTGGCCTGCCGTGCCATCTCGCCGAGCCACCACTTCCTCGCCGAGGACGGTGCCGCACCGGCCACGATCGTCTGCTCGACGAGCGACAAGGCACCGGCGCCGACGGTGTCGCGCATCTCGAGGTCGGAGAAGCCCCACTCGACCTGCAGCCGAGCGCGACGGGCCGTGGGGTTCTCGGGAAGCGTGCCGCGCAGCTCCTCGACCCACTCCCGCGAAGGAGCGACCGGCACCAGGTCGGGCTCCGGGAAGTAGCGGTAGTCCTCGGCGTCGGACTTCTCCCGGCCGCTCGTGGTGACGCCGGTGTCCTCGTGCCAGTGCCGCGTCTCCTGCAGGATCGAGCCGCCGCCGTCGAGGATCGCGGCGTGCCGCTGCATCTCGTAGCGGACCGCGCGCTCGACCGAGCGCAGGGAGTTGACGTTCTTGGTCTCGGTGCGGGTGCCGAGGGCGCCGGTGCCGGCGGGCGCGAGCGAGAGGTTCACGTCGGCGCGGATCGACCCCTGGTCCATGCGTGCGTCGGAGACCCCGAGCGCGACGATCAGCTCGCGCAGCTGGGCGACGTAGGCCTTGGCGATCGCGGGAGCCCGGTCCCGGCTCCCCATGATCGGCTTCGTGACGATCTCGATCAGGGGGATGCCCGCCCGGTTGTAGTCGACCAGCGAGTAGTCGGCGCCGTGGATGCGGCCGGTGGCGCCGCCGACGTGCAGCGACTTGCCGGTGTCCTCCTCCATGTGCGCGCGCTCGATCTCCACCCGGACCGTCTCGGTCTCACCGTCGGCGTTCTGGATGTCGACGTCCATGTAGCCCTCGAACGCGATCGGCTCGTCGTACTGGGAGGTCTGGAAGTTCTTCGGCATGTCGGGGTAGAAGTAGTTCTTGCGGGCGAAGCGGCACCACTCGGCGATCTCGCAGTTCAACGCGAGGCCGATCCGCATGGCCGACTCCACGGCCGTGCGGTTGACGGCCGGCATCGCGCCGGGCAGTCCCAGGCAGGTCGGGCAGACCTGGGTGTTGGGGTCGGCGCCGAACTCCGTGGGGCAGCCGCAGAACATCTTGGAGTTGGTGTTCAGCTCGACGTGGACCTCGAGGCCCATCGCCGGGTCGAACTTCTCCAGGGTCTCCTCGAAGGACAGCAGCGCGTCACTCATCGGGAGGCTCCTTCCAGGGCCGGCGCCTGGTCGAGCAGCGGGCCGCCCCACTTGTCGGCCAGCAACTTCTCGAGGGCGGCGCCCACGCGGTAGACCCGGTCGTCGGCCAGCGCCGGGGCCAGGATCTGGACGCCGGCGGGCAGCCCGTCCTCGTCGGCGAGGCCACTCGGCACCGAGATGCCGGGGACGCCGGAGAGGTTGGCGGGGATGGTCGCGAGGTCGTTGAGGTACATCGCGAGCGGGTCGTCGAGCTTCTCCCCCAGCCTGAACGCCGTGGTCGGCGCCGTCGGCGAGATCAACACGTCGGCCTTCTCGAACGCCGCCTCGAAGTCGCGGCTGATCAGCGTGCGCACCTTCTGGGCCTGGCCGTAGTAGGCGTCGTAGTAGCCGCTGGAGAGGGCATAGGTGCCGAGGATGATCCGGCGCTTCACCTCGTCGCCGAAGCCGGCGTCGCGGCTGGCGCGCATGACCTCCTCGGCACTCGGGTTGTCGACACCCTCGGGCAGGACCCGCAGGCCGTAGCGCATGGCGTCGAACTTCGCGAGGTTGCTGGACGCCTCGGCCGGGAGGATCAGGTAGTAGGCCGCGAGCGCGTGGACGAAGTGCGGGCAGGAGACCTCGACCACCTCGGCGCCGGCCTCGACCATCAGGTCGACCGACTCCTGGAAACGGGTCAGGACGCCAGCCTGGTAGCCATCGCCGCCGAGCTCCTTCACGACACCGATCCGGACCCCGGTCAGGTCGCCGGACGCACCCTGGCGGGCGGCGGCGACGAGGTCGGGCAGGGGCTGGTCGATGCTGGTGGAGTCGAGCGGGTCGTGCCCGCCGATGACCTCGTGGAGCAGCGCCGCGTCGAGCACGGTCCGGGTGACCGGACCGGCCTGGTCGAGCGAGTTGGCCAGGGCGACGAGGCCGTAGCGCGAGACCCCGCCGTACGTCGGCTTGACGCCGACCGTGCCGGTGACCGCGCCGGGCTGGCGGATCGAGCCACCGGTGTCGGTGCCGATCGCGAGCGGTGCCTCGAAGGCAGCCACGGCCGCGGCCGACCCACCGCCGGAGCCGCCCGGGATCCGGTCCAGGTCCCACGGGTTGTGGGTGGGCCCGTAGGCGGAGTGCTCGGTGGAGGAGCCCATCGCGAACTCGTCCATGTTGGTCTTGCCGAGGATCGGCAGGCCGGCCGCCCTGAGCCGGGCGACGACGGTGGCGTCGTACGGCGGGATCCAGCCCTCGAGGATCTTCGAGCCGCAGGTGGTGGGCAGCCCCTGGGTGGCCATCACGTCCTTGACCGCGATCGGGACGCCGTCGAGGGCGGAGGCGGGGGTGCCAGCGGCGCGACGCTCGTCGGACGCGGCCGCCTGGGCCAGGGCGCCGTCGGCGTCGACGTGCAGGAACGCGTGCACGGCACCGTCGACCTCGGCGATCCGGTCGAGGTGGGCCCGGGTGAGCTCCACGGAGGTGGTCTCCCCCGCGGCGAGGGCGTCGGCCAGCTCTGCGGCCGTCTTGCGGGTCCAGGTGGTCACTGCTCGTCTCCCAGGATCCGCGGGACGCTGAACCGCTGCTGCTCGGACGCCGGGGCGCCGGAGAGCGCCTGCTCGGCGGTCAGCGACGGGGTGACGACGTCGTCCCGGAAGACGTTCGTGATGGGGAGCGCGTGCGACGTGGGCGGGATGTCGTCACCGGCCACGTCGTTGATCGAGGCCACCGACTCCAGGATCACGCTCAGCTGGGGCGCCAGGTGGTCGAGCTCGGCTTCGGACAGGTCGATCCGGGCCAGGTTCGCCAGGTGCGCGACCTCGTCTCGGGTGATCTCAGGCATGCGGATCATCCTAGGAGGCGCCCGGCAGACCTCCACCGTCGCCCAACCCCGACCCGAAAATTCTGGGAAGGTTTTCTCCAGCGGCTGTCGATTTCCTCCGGAGAGCGGCGTCGAGAGGGTGACCCACCCTCTGAGGAAGGAACCCAGAATGAAGTACGTACTCATGTTCACCTCCCGCCCCGACCTCGACGACGCCGTCGACCCCGAGCAGGCCCAGGCCGTCTACAAGCGGGTCTGGGACTGGTTCAAGGAGAACGGTGCCGCCGGCCGGATCGCCGACGGCGGTGCCGAGCTCCATCCGGTCACCACCGCCACGACCGTCAGGCACGCCGACGGCGGGCCGGTCGTGGTCGACGGCCCCTTCAGCGAGGCCAAGGAGGTCATCGGTGGCTTCTCGGTCATCGAGGTGCCCGACATGGACGCCGCCGTGGCGATGGCGAAGACCTGGCCACCCATCGAGCTGCCCGGAGTGGCGATCGAGATCCGGCCGATGATCGAGGACTACTCGCAGTTCGAGTAGTCACACCGCCGTGCCACCACCCAGCGACGGACTCCTCGCGCAGACCCTGCGCGAGGAGTCCGGCCTGCTCGTGTCCGGGCTCTCCCGCCGGTTCGGCGACTTCGACCTCGCCGAGGAGGCGGTGCAGACAGCGGTCGTCGAGGCGCTGACCGCCTGGCGGCGGGACGGGCCCCCCGACAACCCGGCCGCCTGGCTCCAGGTCGCGGCGCGACGCAACGCCCTCGACGCCGTACGCCGGGCCGCGCGGCAGCGCGGGCTGGCCGAACGCGCGCCGATGCCGGACGGCGAGCGTTCCGGCACCGACGACCGGCTCGCCCTGCTCTTTGCCTGCTGCCACCCGGCCCTCGCCCCCGAAGCCCGGCTGGCGCTCACCCTGCGTGCGGTCGTCGGTCTCACCACCCCACAGATAGCTCGCGCGTTCCTCGTCAACGAGACGACGCTGGCCCAGCGGATCGTCCGGGCCAAGCGGAAGATCGTCACCGCGGGCATCGCCCTGTCCGTCCCCGAGCCGGACGAGCTGACCGCGCGACTCACGGACGTCCTGGGGGTGGTCTACGTGATGTTCAACGAGGGTTTCGTGTCCTCGCAGGGACCGAGCCAGGACCGCGACCTCGCCGCTGACGCCGTGTGGCTCGCCGGGGTCGTGGCGACCAGCCTTCCCGGCGAGGCCGAGGCCTGGGGCCTGGCCGCCCTGCTCACCTTCCAGCACGCTCGCGCGGCGGCGCGCTTCGACGACACCGGCGGGCTGGTCCTCCTTCGTGACCAGGACCGGCTGCGCTGGGACAGCAGCGCGATCGAGGCCGGTGAGGCCCACCTGGCGCGGGCAGCGGCGTTGCGGGCGCCGGGCCGCTACCAGCTCCAGGCCGCGATCGCGGCCTGCCACGCGTCCAGCCCGACCTGGGACGAGACCGACTGGCTCCAGATCGCCACGTTGTACGACGTCCTCCTGCGCCACGACCCCTCCCCCGTGACCCGGCTCAACCGCGCCGTCGCGCACGCCCAGCTCGGGCCCGACCGGGCGTTCGTGGCGCTGGCGGACGTGGAGGAGCTCGCGGCCCAGCTGGAGGGCTACCACCTGTTCCACGCGACCCGGGCCGAGCTGCTCCGGGCGACGGGGCGCGACGACGAGGCCGGCGCCGCGAACGCGCGCGCTCTCGAGCTCACCACCAACGACGCCGAGCGCCGGCTGCTGACGACGCGGCTGCACCGCTACCCGCTGACGGACGGGTCGTGAGCGGCCCGCCGTCGGGACGCGGTCAGCCGACAGCCACCGAAGGCCACGACGCCGAGGGTGGTCCCGCCCTCCGTGTCCTTTGGCGAGGAGCTCACGACTCCACCCCCTTGTCCAGCAGCTGCTTGAAGCCGTGCTCGTCCAAGATGGGCACACCGAGCTGCTCGGCCTTGTCGGCCTTCGACCCGGCGCT
Source organism: uncultured Actinomycetota bacterium (assembly GCA_963834235.1). Classification (GTDB taxonomy): domain Bacteria; phylum Actinomycetota; class Actinomycetes; order Propionibacteriales; family Nocardioidaceae; genus Nocardioides. The sequence continues at coordinate 484,119 of CAWIAS010000003.1, read as the reverse complement.
CTCGCCGACGACGACGAAGTCGGTCTTCTTCGAGACAGATCCGGACGCCTTGCCGCCGCGCGCCAGGATCGCCTCCTTGGCGGAGTCGCGGCTGAAGTCGACCAGGGAACCGGTGACGACGATGGTGAGCCCGTCGAGAGTCCGCGGCACGGACTCGTCGCGCTCGTCCGCCATCGTCACTCCGGCCCGCTCCCACGTGTCGACGATGTCGCGGTGCCAGTCGACGGCGAACCACTCGATCACCGCCTCGGCGATGGTGGGACCGACGCCTTCGGCGGCGGCGAGCTGCTCCTCGGTGGCGGCCCGGATGGCCTCCATCGAACCGAACTCGGTGGCGAGCGCGCGGGCCGCGGTCGGCCCGACGTGGCGGATCGACAGGCCGACCAGCACCCGCCACAGCGGGACCGCCTTGGCCCGGTCGAGGTTGGCGAGCAGCCGCTCGCCGTTGGCCGAGAGCACCCGCCCCTCGCCCTCGGTCTTCTTGGCGGCGCGGGTGAACAGCTCGGTCTTCAGGAGAGCGGGCTCGGTGAGGTCGAAGAGGTCACCTTCGTGGGTGATCACGCCGGCGCCGAGCAGCGCCACCGCAGCCTCGTAGCCCAGGCCCTCGATGTCGAACGCACCCCGGCCCGCGACGTGGAAGACCCGCTCGCGGACCTGCCCGGGACACTTCTCGTGGTTGGGGCAGCGGAGGTCCTTGTCGCCCTCCTTCTGCTGGGCGAGGGTGGTGCCGCAGGCAGGGCACTCGGTGGGCATCACCCACTCCGCCAGGCCTTCGGGTCGCAGCGGCAGGACCGGGCCGACGATCTCGGGGATCACGTCTCCGGCCTTGCGCAGCACCACGGTGTCGCCGGGGCGGACGTCCTTGCGCCGGACCTCGTGGGCGTTGTGGAGGGTGGCGTTCTCGACGGTGGAACCCGCGACCCGGGTGGGCTCCATGACGCCGTACGGGGTGACCCGGCCGGTGCGGCCGACGTTGACCTCGATCGAGATCAGCCTGGCGTTGACCTCTTCAGGTGGGTACTTGAAGGCGATCGCCCACCGCGGAGCCCGGCTGGTCGAGCCCAGCCGCCGCTGCAGGGAGACGTCGTCGACCTTCACGACGACGCCGTCGATCTCGTAGGCCACCAGACTGTGCCGCTGCTCGCCTGCCCTCTCGATGAATCCCTCGACAGCCTTCAGCGTGGGCAGCACCTGCACCTGGTCGGACGTCGGTAGCCCCCACGCGGCCAGCGCCTCATAAGCGTGCGACTGGGCCTTCGGCTCGAATCCCTCCCGGGCGCCGATGCCGTGACAGACCATCCCGAGGTCGCGGGTCGCGGTGACCCGTGGGTCCTTCTGGCGGAGCGACCCGGCCGCCGCGTTGCGCGGATTGGCGAAGGGCGGCTTGCCGGCCTCGGTCATCGAGACATTGAGACGCTCGAAGGCCTCGACCGGCAGGAACACCTCGCCGCGCACCTCCACCAGCGCCGGCACCGGGAACTCGTCGCTCGCGACCAGCCGGTGCGGGACCGTCGCGATCGTCTTCACGTTGGGCGTGACGTCCTCTCCGGTGTTGCCGTCACCCCGCGTCAGCGCGCGAACCAGACGACCGTCCTCGTAGAGGAGGTTGATCGCCAGGCCGTCCACCTTGAGCTCGCACAGGAGCGGCGGGTCCTCGATGCCGTCGCGGGCGAGCCGGGCATGCCAGGCAGCGAGCTCGTCGTACGAGAAGGCGTTGTCGAGGCTCTCCATCCGCCGCAGGTGGTCGACGGCCGTGAACTCGGTCGAGACCGCTCCACCGACCTTCTGCGTCGGCGAGTCGGGCGTCCGGAGCTCGGGGTAGGCCTCCTCGAGCGCCTCCAGCTCCCGCAGGCGGCCGTCGAAGTCGGCGTCGGACAGCGTCGGCGAGTCGAGCACGTAGTAGCGCCAGCGGGCGTCCTCGATCTCCTCGCTCAGCTGGCGGTGCCGGTCTCGCGCCTCATCGGTGGCGGGCTGGGGGTCCGTCATGGGTCCCATCTTGCCGTCTCCCACCGACAGTCGCGCGGTCACCTGGCCTTGGTCCCATCCGGCATGCTGGCCGCTCCGAAGAACCACTGTGGAGGTCCTGGTGCACGAGCCGTCATTGACGAGGAACGACGCCCCGGGGACTCCTCGGGGCGTGATCCTGATGCTCCATGGCGGCAAGGAGCACTCCGAGGAGATCGTGGACGGCCGCAGCGCGTCCTGGCGGCGTTGCGCGGCGATGCAGCGCGCGATCAGCGGTCGGGCCCACGAAGCCGGTGCCAGCACCTGGCTGGTGCAGTACCGGCAGCGCGGCTGGAACGGCGGGTCCGGACCTGTGGACGACGCTCGCTGGGCGCTCGACGAGGTACGTCGGCAGCTCGGCGAGGTGCCGGTGGTCCTGCTGGGTCACTCGATGGGCGGCCGTACGGCCGTGCACGTTGCTGATCACCCCTCCGTGACGGGTGTCGTCGGACTGGCGCCGTGGTTCCCTCCGGGCGAGCGGGTCTCGGCCCTGGCCGGACGCCACCTGCTGGCGGCGCACGGCCGCAGCGACAAGATCACGTCCTACCGCGCGACCGCGGCGTACCTCGAGCGCGCCCGTCCGCTGGCCGCGTCGGTGGAGCTGCGGGACATGGGTCGGGTCGGCCACTACATGCTGCGGCGGATCTCCACCTGGAACGACGTCGCCGTCACCGGCGCGCTGGACCTGCTCGATCGCTGAGCGTCACTGGTCTGGACCACCGGGGGCCGCTGACATTTATTGAGTGTGGCGGGAATGAGCGGGATCCCTACTCTGTTCGATGAAACGAAACTGTTCCGTTTCATCGACGACGAGGGACCTCCGGCACCATGACTCCACCCGAAGCCGCCACCCGGCCGCGCGTCGAGGGCGACCGTGAGCTGGAGATCCTCGAGGCCACGCTCGAGGTGCTCGCCGACGTCGGCTACGACCGGCTCACGATGGACGCCGTCGCCACCCGGGCCAAGGCCTCCAAGGCCACGCTCTACCGCCGGTGGACCAACAAGGTCTCGCTCGTCATCGACGCGCTCCTCGTCCAGAAGGACACACCTCTCCTCCCCGACACCGGCAGCCTGCGCGGCGACCTGATCGAGGCTTTCTGCGGCTTCGGCGGCATCATGGACGAGCAGGCCGTGGCGACGCTGTCCAGCGTGCTCACGGCGATCACCCGTGACGAGGAGTTCGCCCACGAGTTCCGCACCCGGGTGATCGGCCCGAAGGCAGCGGTCTCCCGCGCCATCTACGAGCGGGCAGTCGCCCGCGGCGAGGTTCGCGCCGACCTCGACATCGCCCTCTTCGGCCCGGCCCTCGCCGGGATCCTCCTCCACCGCGCCTACCTCATGGGTGAGGTGCCGTCGCGCGAGCTGATCGCTCGCGTCATCGACCAGATCATCGTTCCCGCCGCCACGGCACCGACCACGAAGGAAACCCATGGCTGACATGACGACGACCGAGGCCAAGACGCCCGGTCAGCACTCCCACCTGGGCTGGGCCCTCGTGCTCATCTCCATTGCGCAGCTGATGGTGGTGCTCGACGCCACCATCGCCAACATCGCCCTGCCGTTCATCGGGCAGGACCTCGACATCACCCAGGCCAACCTGTCCTGGATCGTCACCGGCTACGCGCTCGCCTTCGGTGGCCTGCTGCTGCTCGGCGGCCGGCTCGGAGACCTCTACGGCCGTCGCCGGGTCTTCATGATCGGTCTCGTCGTCTTCGCCGTCGCCTCGCTGCTCGGCGGGCTCGCGACCAACGAGGGACTGCTCCTCGCGTCGCGTGGCCTCCAGGGGCTGGGCGCGGCACTGGCCTCCCCCGCCGCGCTGGCGTTGATCACCACCACGTTCCCAGCCGGTCCCCAGCGCAACCGCGCCTTCGCGATCTACGCCGCCATGTCCGGCGCGGGTGCCGCGGTCGGCCTCATCCTCGGCGGCTGGCTCACCGGCCTCGACGGGATTGCCGGGCTCGAGTTCAGCGGCTGGCGTCTGACCTTCCTGATCAACGTCCCGATCGGGATCATCGCCGCCCTGCTGGCGCCGCGCGTGCTGGCGGAGTCCGAGGGGCACCGTGGTGAGCTCGACATCCCCGGCGCCCTGACCGGCACCTTCGGCCTGCTCGGCATCGTCTTCGGCCTCACCCGGGCCGGCGAGGCCGCCCACGGCTGGGACGACCCCGTGACCATCGCCTCGCTGGCCGTCGGCGTCGCCCTGCTCGCCCTCTTCGCCTGGGTCGAGTCGCGCGTCGAGCACCCGCTGCTGCCGATCCGGATTCTCCAGAGCCGCACCCGGGCCGCGAGCTTCGTGGTGATGATGCTGGTCCCGGCGGCGATGTTCGCGATGTTCTTCTTCCTGAGCCTCTTCATCCAGCAGATCGTGGGCTACAGCCCGCTCCGCACCGGGTTCGCGTTCCTGCCGTTCTCGGCCGGCATCGTGCTCGGCGCGGCGGTCTCGTCCAACCTGGTGAGCAGGATCGACCCCCGCTACATCGCAGGCGTCGGCACGCTGTTCGCCGCCGGAGCCCTGCTCGGGTTCTCCCGCCTCGGCTTCGACGACTCCCCTGGCGCCGTGGTGCAGGCCCTGGCTGCCGGTACGCCCGCTGGCGCCGACGTCAGCTACGTGACCTCGATCCTGCCGTTCATCCTGATGATGTCGTTCGGCATGGGTCTCACGTTCGTCCCGTTGACGCTCACCGCCGTGCACCACGTCCGCCACGAGGACTCCGGGATCGGCTCGGGCGTGCTCAACACGATGCAGCAGGTGGGTGGCGCACTCGGCCTGGCCACCCTCAGCACGGTCTCGCTGCACTTCGTGCAGAACCGTGCCGACGTCGTCGCGCCCGGTCTGATGGAGGCGACCAAGGCTGCGGGCATCGACCCGTCGATGCAGGTACCCGGCAGCTCACTGACGTTCATCGAGGCGGCAGGTTTTCAGACCACGTTCACCGAGGGCGCCACGGCGGCCTTCCTGGTCGGCGCAGGGATGATCCTGGTCGCGTCGCTGATCGTGTGGGTCTTCCTCGACGTCAAGCACACCGAGCTGGCCACCGACGGCCCGCCGGAGGGCGTGCACGTCTGACGCACCGACGTACGACGAGGGCCCGGCACCGCGAGGTGGCCGGGCCCTCGTCGTACGGGATCAGTCCTCAGGGACGTCGAGCCTCAGGCGCGGGTCCTCCAGGAGGTCGACGGCGTCCGCGACGGAGACCTCGAGCTCGAGATCGCGCGGGTTGCCGGTGACCTCGATGTCGCCGCCCCAGCGGACCAGCGAGAACTCGCCGTCGCGCTCGAGCACCAGCACGATGATCCCGGGGTCCTCCTCGGGCATCAGCTCCTGCCAGGCCAGGAAGAGGGTGCCGTCGACGGCATCGCTGTCGAGCTCGGCACACGTGACGACGCCGCCCTCCGCGCAGGTCGCAGCGATCGACTCGTCCCGCGGTGGCCCGACTACGACATCGACGTGCTCGTTGCCGTAGTCGCAGACGGGCACCGACACTGCCCCTCGGATCGCTGCCGTCGTACTCCGCCTCGCCGGCCGACTCGGGCTCCGGCAGGTGGTCGCGAGCCATGGCCTCGACCTGGCCGGCGTCACGGGGCCGGGCTCGACGGCGGCGTCACAGGCTGCGAGCAGCACGATCCCGACGAGCAGGACGGGCAGGCGAAGGTCCGCCGGGGCATGGATGCCTCCTTGACGATCAGGTGAGGTGGGCGGCCGTCGCCCGCAGCAGTGCACAGCGACTGGCGTGCCCACTGGTGTGACGAGCCCGCCATCCCGCAGGTTGCTGACCGGCCAGCCGGTCGCCGACCGTGGCCGGATCGAGACCGACCATGTCCAGCCAGCGGAGCACACGCTCGGCGAGGTCCCCGTCGGTCGGCGGCACGTCCGGGTCGGTCGAGGGCACGATGCCGAGTACGACGCTCTCCCCGGCGTCCAGCGCCTCGGCCACCACCTCGTGGTCGGCGGCCGAGAGCCCACCGAGGTCGACGCAGAGCCCGCGCGCGCCCGCGCCCCGCAGCAGCTGCAAGGGGGCCTCGGTCGCGCACGTGTGGACCCACGGTTCGGCACCGGACTCGGTGATCGCGTCCAGCAACCACGTGAGCGCCTCGGACGCCTCCGGCGGGTGGACGGCGCGATGCCGGCCGAAGCCGGACGCGGTGGGGATGGCGGCCCCCAGGACCGCGGTGAGCGCTGGTTCGTCGACCTGCACGATCAGTCGCTCCACCCCGGTCAGGCGTCGTCGTACGTCGGCGACGTGGCCGCGCACGCCTTCAGCGAGGGCCTGGGCGAGGTCACGGCGGGCACCATGGTCGGCGAGCACCTTGTCGCCGCGCGGTCGCTCGACCGTGGCCGCGAGCGTCCACGGTCCGGCAACCTGCACCTTGAACGTCCCGGTGAGTCCCTGGCCCTGCTCCTCCACCTGGTCGAGGTCCTGCGCCAGCTGGCTGCGGGCTCGCCGGTGGTCGATCCCGGAGGCGTCCGTCAGGCGCCAGCCTGCCGGCTGGAGGTCGGCGCCGATGCCGTCCACGATCGCGAGCCCCCGGCCCGTCATCCCTGCCCCGGCGCCGCGGGCGGGCAGCTCGGGAAGGTACGGGAGGTCGGGCAGCTCGCCGAACACGAGCTTGACCGCTTCGGCGTAGTCGCGGTCGTCGTCACCCGGCAAGGAGCCGACGCCCGTCGCCAGAGTCATGCCCCGACCCTACGGTCCTCCGATGACACCGCGCAGGGCGAGGTGCTCCGTCCGATCGCTGGTTGAGGTGCGGAGCCCGATCGCTGGTTGAGGTGCGAAGGCGCCCGTCGGTCGCGCTGGAGGCCGTCGACTGGTTGAGATGCGAGGCTCGATCGTTGGTTGAGGTGCGAGGCTCGATCGTTGGTTGAGGTGCGAAGGCGCCCTGGCGCCTGAGCCTCGAAACCCCGGAAGGTACGCAGGGCCTCAACGACCAACACGGTCGCCGCCGCGTCGGTTGAGCTGCTTGGTCGCGCCCGACCCCCTGCCCACGGCCACCTCGGGTCGACCGCTGTGGTTGCGGCCAAAGATTTCTGAAATAGTTCTCCACACCCCCACAAAACAACGGCGAATCTCGGCGGTCGGACTGTCGGTGGTGCCTGCTTGGCTTAGTACATGACCAAGACCGCACCCGAGCTCGACACCGCCGCCGCGGTGCTCGACTTCGTGCGCGATCGCAGAGCCGCCGCCGACGCCGCCGAAGCCGACCTGCTCAAGGCCGCAGTCGACTGGGCGGCCATGCACTCGACCGACTCGATCTACGACGCCGCGTGTGACTGGTACGGCGACCACCCCATCCCCGTCGCCGGTCCCGGAGCGCCCCTGGTCGCGGAGTTCTCCATCGCCGAGTTCGCCACCGCCATCGGCCTGCCCACCGAGGTCGGGAAGGCCTACGTCGGAGAAGCCCTCGAACTCCGGCATCGCCTGCCGAAGACCTGGGCCCAGGTCCTCGACGGGAAGCTCCCCGCCTGGCGGGCCCGCCGGATCGCCCGCGCCACCATCGGGCTCTCCGCTGAGGCAGCCGCGTACGTCGACTCGAAGGTCTGGTTCTGCGCCCACACCATCCGCACCACCGCCCTGGACCGGCTGATCGCGACCGCGATCACCCAGTTCATGCCCGCCGAAGCCGAAGCCCGGCAACAAGCCGCCGCCGACGGCCGACACGTCGACATCGACACCCGCCACCACGACCTCAACGGCCTCTCCGGCACCGCCACCCTCCACGGCACCCTCGACCTCGCCGACGCCCTCGACCTCGAGTCAGCCATCAGCCAGACCGCCGCCATCGTTGAAAGAGCTCGGGCTCCGAAGAATCCTTCGACGTCCGCCGAGCCGTCGCCCTCGGAGAGATCGCCCGCCGCGACCTCACCCTCGACCTGTCCGGTTGCCCGGTGGTTGAGGAGGTTGCGCAGCAACCGTCTCGAACCCCCGGCCCGCACGCCGACCGATGCGTCGTCCTGAACCTCCACCTCGTCCGCATGACGCGGTCACCGGCGCCGGCGGTGGTCGGGCACCTCGACAACCTCAACCTCGCCGGTCCTGGTCCAGCAGATCCGCACCTGGTGCGGCGGCGCCGCTCAGATCACCGTGAAACCGGTCATCGACCTGGCCCGGTGCGCCCCCGTGGACCGCCACGACCCGCCGAAGGACATGGCCGACCCAGGTCGAGCTGCGCGACCGGCACTGCGTCTTCCCCAGGTGCACCCGCCGAGCCAAGAAGTGCGACAAGGACCACGTCATCCCCTGACAGCCCGGCGACCAGACCTGCGCCTGCAACCTCGCACCCCTCTGCCGATGCACATCACCGGCTCAAGACCCACGGCCGCTGGCGCTACCTGGCCCTGAAACCCGGCATGTTCCTGTGGACCAGCCCGCACGGCTACCAGTACCTCGTCGACCACGAAGGCACCGCCGACGTCTCGACCGACCGGTCACGACACGGTCACTGCGCGACCAACTCGACCAACGACCCCGCGCCGCCCGACCAGTAGCTACCCCGCCCCACACCCCGCCACCGGCGGGGCCAGAGGCATGTCCGGGGCGCACTGATCAGCGTGCGAGTGCGGCGCCCGTCCAGCGTTCGTCTTCGCTGACGTCCTCGACGACGCTGAGCCAGGGAGGAACGAACTGCGAGGGTTGATCGCGATCATCGATCTCCGCGACGAGTGTCCCGTCCTCGTGCTCGTCGATCGCGACGGCCAAGCCGTCGCGGACCACCATGTGCCGCTTCTTGCGAAGCACCTCGGCGGGCAGAGCGCAGAGCACTGCCCACTCCTGGTCATCCACGTAGAAGTTCGTGCAGGCGACTTCCCCTGGCCCCTCGCGCAGGCGGACCTTGTGCCCGAGCTTGCGAACCACGCTGCCGTCGGCTGCACGCACTTCGCGGAGCCGGAGACGAGTGCCGGTGACGTACCGGTCAACGATTTCCTTCGTCGCGACGACTCCCTCGGGCAGACTCGCCAGCAGGAAGCGACGCTCACGCTCCACGACGGCGTACTTCAGCGAGATCGACATCCGGGCAGCCTGTCAGACCCCGACGCGGTCGGTGGCGCTGATCGTGGCGGAGCCAACCACCCGGGTGCCCTCGTAGATGACCGCGGCCTGGCCGGGAGCGATGCCCTCGGCCGGGTCCAGGAGCTCGATGTCGACGTCGTCCTCGTGCACGGTGACCACAGCGCGGTGCTCGGCGCCGTGCGCCCGCAGCTGCACGGTCCCCTCGAGGCGCGCCGGGACGGTGCCGCACCACCGGGCCCTGATGCCGGCGATCCGGTCGATCCGCAGTCCGTCGCGCGGGCCGACCGTGACGGTGCCGGAGACGGGCTCGATGTCGAGGACGAAACGTGGCTTCCCGTCGGGTGCGGGCCGTCCGATCCGGAGCCCCTTGCGCTGCCCGATCGTGAAGCCCACGGTGCCCTCGTGCTGGCCGAGCACCTCGCCGGTGGTCCGATCCACGATGTCCCCGCCGTGGTTGGGCGCCCGATCGCCGAGCTTCTCCTTCAGCCAGCCGGCGTTGTCGCCGTCGGCGACGAAGCAGATGTCGTGGGAGTCCGGCTTGTCCGCGACGAGCAGACCACGCTCGGCGGCCTCGGCGCGCACGCTGGTCTTCTCGGAGTCACCCAGCGGGAACAGCGAGTGCGCCAGCTGGTCCTGGGTCAGCACGCCGAGGACATAGGACTGGTCCTTGCCGTGGTCGACGGCACGGTGCATCTCGATCAGACCGTCGGCGCCGACGCGTAGCTGCGCGTAGTGCCCAGTGGCCACGGCGTCGAACCCCAGCCCGAGCGCCCGGTCCAGCACCGCGGCGAACTTGATCTTCTCGTTGCACCGCAGGCACGGGTTGGGGGTGCGGCCGGCGGCGTACTCGTCCATGAAGTCCTCGACGACGTCCTCGTGGAAGCGCTCGCTGAGATCCCAGACGTAGAACGGGATGCCGATCACGTCGGCCGCCCGGCGGGCGTCGTTGCTGTCCTCGATCGTGCAGCAGCCGCGAGCACCGGAGCGGTAGGACTTCGGGTTGCGCGACAGCGCGAGGTGGATGCCCGTGACGTCGTGTCCGGCCTCGACGGCACGCGCCGCGGCGACCGCGGAGTCGACGCCGCCGGACATGGCAGCGAGGACCTTCATTCGAGGATCATCTCCGCGCTGCCCTCGCACGTTCGACCACGGGACCGATCGCCTCGACCAGGGCGTCGACGTCCTCCTGCGTGCTGGTGTGGCCGAGCGAGAACCGCAGCGAGCTGCGCGCCTCCTCGTCGCTGGCGCCCATGGCGAGCAGCACGTGCGACGGCTGGGGTACGCCGGCAGAGCACGCCGAGCCCGTCGAACACTCGATGCCGCGGGCGTCGAGCAGCATCAACAGCGAGTCGCCCTCGCAGCCAGGGAACGTCAGGTGGGCGTTGCCGGGGAGCTTGGCGTCCGGGTCGCCGTTGAGCCGGGCGTCGGGCACGACCTCCTGCACCCGTCGGACGAGGTCATCACGCAGCCCGGCGACCCGCTCCGCGTGCTCGGCCTGCTGCTTGACCGCCAGCTCGACCGCCGACGCGAACCCGGCGATGGCCGGCGTGTCGATGGTGCCGGAGCGGATGTCGCGCTCCTGGCCGCCGCCGTGCACCAGCGGCGTCACCTCGACCTCGCGCCGGATCACGAGCGCCCCCACGCCGTAGGGGCCGCCGACCTTGTGGCCGGTGAGCGTCAGGGCGTCGACCCCGGAGCCCGCGAAGTCGACGGGCACCGAGCCCACGGCCTGCACCGCGTCGGTGTGGACCGGGATGCTGTGCTCGGCGGCGATGGCCACCACGTCGGTGACGGGCTGGAGGGTGCCGACCTCGTTGTTGGCCCACATCACGGAGACGAGGGCGACCGAGCCGGGATCGCGGTCGATGGCCTCGCGCAGCGCCGCCAGGTCGAGTCGCCCGGAGCGGTCGACCGGCAGCAGCTCGACGACCGCGCCTTCGTGCTCGGCCAGCCAGTCGAGCGGGTCGAGGACGGCGTGGTGCTCGACCGACGTGGTGAGGATCCGGGCCCGCTCCGGCTTCTCGGTGCGCCGGGACCAGAACAGTCCCTTGAGCGCCAGGTTGTCCGACTCGGTCCCCCCGGACGTGAACACGACCTCGCCCGGACGGCAGTTGAGGGCCTGGGCGATGGTCTCCCGCGACTCCTCCACGACCCGGCGGGCGTGCCGACCGGAGGCGTGGAGGGACGACGGGTTGCCCGTGGTCACGAGCTGGGAGGTCACTGCCTCGACGGCCGCCGGCAGCATCGGCGTCGTGGCGGCATGGTCGAGGTAGACGGTCATCGCACCGCCAAGCGTACGGCGCGGCGCCTCGCGGCACCCAACCGAGCGACCTCTGTCAGGAGGAGACCACCGCGGCCAGTCGGTTGAGGGACTCCTCGAGCTGGGTCTGCTCGACCAGCGGGAACTTGATCTTGTCGAGCAACGCCTGGTCGGTGACCTTGGACCAGTCGTAGGAGAGGTGCACCTCCGTGGAGTCGGAGCCCTGCGACTTCAGCTCCCAGGTCCACTCCCATCCGGGCGGCTCGGTGCCCGCGGGCGCGGTCTTCCAGGCCAGCAGGTGGTTGGGGTCGTAGCCCGTCACGTGGTTGTCGGTCTGGTAGTCGCCACCCATGTGGTCGCCGGTCATGTTCATGGTGAACACCTGACCGCTGCCGGTGATCCGGTCGGTGCGGTCATCGCTGATGACGAACCCCGATCCGTCGAGCTCTGGGTGCCGCGCCGGGTTCGACAACACGTCGAACACCGCCTGCGACGGCGCGTTGATGGTGCGCTGGACAGTGATCTTGTCGTCTGTGGTCATCTCCCCACCCTGCGTCGCGAAACGCCACAACTCAAGCCAGGTCCGCCAACCACGCGTGCTCGGCGTCCATCCGTCGTACGGCGTCGCGCAGCCAGGTCCGCTGTCCGGCGTCGAGCAGCGGCCAGGTCCGGTCGAGGTCTCGGCGGTCCTTGGTGCGGTCGAGCCTGGCCTTGTAGAGCAGTGCGATCTCCGGGTTGAGGTAGCGGATCCCGTCGCCGGCCACCCAGGTGACCTCGGCGAGGGGACGGGCGTCGTCATCGGGGAGCCGTTTGTTGGTCCACAGCCCGTCCCGGTCCGGGGTGAGCGGCAGGTCCATCACCCACGGCGACCGGGCGTCGCGGCGGACCCAGACCTGGCTGTCCGGAGCCTGCACGTCCGGCCACCGGTCGGTCAGCGGGCGCAGGGCTCCGTCGGCGATGTTCCAGAGCTGCCAGCGGTCCCCCACGTGGTCCCGCAGGGCAGCGACGTCGCTCGCGAGCAGCGAGACGTCCACGTCCTCGTGCTCGCGGGCGGCACCGGTGAACGCCTCGAGGCTCCAGCCGCCCACGATCCACCACGGCCGCTCGAAGCCGTCGAAGAAGGCTTCCGCTCCGGCCGGGTCGAGCGGTTCCCAGTGACCGTAGAGCCGGTCCCAGTAGTCGTCCTCCGCCACCTCGTCGGGGCTCCGGGGCAAGGGTTCGCGCTCGGTCACGCCGCGAACCTACTCCGGCTCAGAGCAGCACGAGGTCGTCGCGGTGCACGACCTCACGCTCGTATCCTGCGCCGAGGTCCCGCTTGAGGTCGTGGGACGAGCGCCCGATCAGGCTCGGGATCTCCCGGGCGTCGAAGTTGACCAGCCCACGCGCGATGGGCCGACCGTCCGGGTCGGTCAGGTCGACCGGGTCGCCGGCGACGAAGGAGCCCGTGACTCCCGTGATGCCGGCAGCCAGCAGGGACGCCCGGCGCTCGGTGACGGCGCGGACGGCGCCCGCGTCCAGCGCGACCTGGCCCTGGGGCTCGGTGGCGTGCGCGAGCCACAGCAGCCGGGTGGGACGGCGTTTGCCGGTCGCGTGGAAGAGCGTGCCCACGGGCTCTCCGGCGAGGGCGGAAGCAGCATGATCGGCGGCCGTGAGGACGACCGGGATACCCGCGCCGGTGGCGATACGGGCGGCCTCGACCTTCGTCTGCATGCCGCCGGTGCCCACGCCTTCCGGGCCGCTGCTCCCGATCCGCACGTGCGCGAGGTCCGCGGCAACCACCACGTCAGCGATGAGGCTCGTCCCCTGCTCGGCCGGGTTGCCGTCGTAGAGCCCGTCGACGTCGGAGAGCAGCACCAGGAGGTCGGCGTGGACCAGGTGGGCGACAAGCGCGGCCAGCCGGTCGTTGTCACCGAACCGGATCTCGCTCGTGGCGACCGTGTCGTTCTCGTTGACGATCGGCAGCACCCCGAGCTCGAGCAGCTTGGCGAACGTCTGGAAGGCGTTGCGGTAGTGGGCGCGGCGGGTGACGTCATCGTTGGTCAGCAGCACCTGCCCGGCCACGATGCCGTGCCGGGCCAGCTCCTCGGTGTAGCGATGCACCAGCAACCCCTGCCCGACCGACGCGGCCGCTTGCTGGGCCGCCAGCGCCCGGGGGCGGCGCGCCAACCCGAGGGGAGCGAGCCCGGCCGCGATCGCTCCGGAGGAGACGAGCACGATCTCGGCACCCCTCCCTCGCGCACCGGCGAGCACCTCCACCAGTCGACGCATCCGCTCCGGGTCGATGCCGCCCGCGGCGCTGGTCAGCGAGGACGACCCGACCTTCACCACGATCCGGCGCGCGCCGGTCACCTCGACCCGGCGCCGGTCGAGGCCGTCTCCGGCCGTCATGGCGTGGTGTCGTCCCCGGCCCAGTCCGGGTCGTCGGCCGAACCGACCTCGTAGGCCATCGGCTTGAACTCCTTGGGCTTGCCTCCGCGGCTGGCCTCGTCGGCCTTGCGGGCGGCGTCGGCACGACGCGCGACGTCGGCGCGCGTCTCGTTCTCGCCGCGATCCGGCATCGCCTCCTCGATCTCGCGCCGCCGCCGGGCAGCGGGACGGGGATCGTCGAAACGCTGGTCCTCACCGCGGCGGCTGAGCACCTCGGCTCCGGCATCGATGCCCGGCTTGAAGTCGAACACGACCGCGTTGTCGGGATCACCGATGAGCACGGTGTCGCCCTCCTGGGCCCCCAGCTTGAGCAGCCGGGTCTCGACGCCGAGTCGGTTGAGCCGGTCGGCGAGGAAGCCCACGGCCTCGTCGTTGCTGAAGTCGGTCTGACGCACCCAGCGTTCGGGCTTCTGCCCGCGGACCTCCCAGCCGTCGCCGGCCGCCTTGACCGTGAAGTCGTCGCCGCCGTCGACCGACGGGGGCCGCAGCACGATCCGGGTGGGCTCGGCCACGACCTTCTCGGCGCGGGACGCCTGGACGATCGCGGCCATCGCGAAGGTCAGCGTGCGCAGGCCCTCGCTGGACGCGGCCGACACCGGGATCACGGTGAGACCACGCTCCCGGAGCTCCTCGGTGACCATCTCGGCGATCTCGCGTCCGTCGGGCACGTCGATCTTGTTGAGGGCCACGAGGCGCGGCCGGTCCTCGAGACCGCCGTACCGGGCCAGCTCGTTCTCGATGATGTCCAGGTCCTCGACCGGGTTCCGGCCGGGCTCCATCGTCGCGGTGTCGACGACGTGGACCAGCGCGGCGCAGCGCTCGATGTGGCGCAGGAAGTCGTGGCCGAGGCCACGCCCCTCGCTCGCGCCCTCGATCAGCCCGGGTACGTCGGCCACCGTGAACGTGGTGTCCCCGGCCGTGACGACGCCGAGGTTCGGCACCAGGGTGGTGAACGGGTAGTCGGCGATCTTCGGCCGGGCGCGCGACATCGCCGCGATCAGGCTGGACTTGCCGGCACTCGGGAAGCCCACGAGACCGATGTCCGCGACGACCTTGAGCTCGAGCACGATGTCGATCTCGTCGCCGGGCTCCCCGAGCAGGGCGAAGCCGGGCGCCTTGCGCTTCGACGAGGCCAGGGCAGCGTTGCCGAGGCCGCCGCGACCGCCGCTGGCGATGACCAGCTCGGTGCCGGGGCCGACCAGGTCGGCCAGCACGTTGCCGTCCTTGTCGTGGACGACGGTCCCGTCAGGCACGGGCAGGACCAGGTCGGAGCCGTGCCCGCCGTTCCTGTGCGACCCGGCGCCGTGGGCGCCGTGCTCGGCCCGGCGGTGCGGGCTGTGGTGGTAGTCGACCAGCGTGGTGACGTCGGTGTCGACCCGCAGGATCACCGAACCGCCGGGGCCGCCGTTGCCACCGTCGGGGCCGCCGAGCGGCTTGAACTTCTCACGGTGCACCGAGGCAACGCCGTGGCCACCGCGCCCGGCGCTGACGTGGAGCGTCACGCGGTCGACGAAGGTCGGGACTGCCATGGGGTACCGCCGATCAGGCTGGGTGTTCAAATGGCGAAAGGCGCCCCCGGTGACCAGGGACGCCCTTCGGTGAAGCTGGGTTCAAGCGAGCGTCAGGTCACTCGCCCGGGACGATGTTGACGACTCGGCGACCGCGACGGGTGCCGAACTCGACCGCACCGCCGACGAGGGCGAACAGCGTGTCGTCGCCACCGCGGCCCACGCCGGAGCCCGGGTGGAAGTGGGTGCCACGCTGGCGGACGATGATCTCGCCGGCGTTGACCAGCTGGCCGCCGTAGCGCTTCACACCGAGCCGCTGGGAGTTGGAGTCCCGACCGTTCTTGGTCGAGGCCGCGCCCTTCTTGTGTGCCATGAGTTCAGTCCTTTGTTCTGGAGTCAGACTCCAACGAGTTGTCTGGCTCCGTCAGACGGAGATGTCGGTGACCTTGACCTGGGTGTACTTCTGGCGGTGACCCTGGCGCTTCTTGTAGCCGGTCTTGTTCTTGTACTTCTGGATGATGATCTTCGGGCCCTTGGTCGCACCGAGGATCTCGACGGTCACGGCGGCCTTGTCGAGACCGGTCGCGGTGACCTTCTCGCCGTCCACGACCATGACCACGGGGAGGGTCACCGACTCGCCGACTGCCGTCGTGACCTTGTCGATCTCGATGACGTCGCCGACGGCAACCTTCTGCTGCTTGGCGCCTGCGCGCACGATCGCGTACACCGCGGTCTCCTTCGTCAATTCTTCGTGTTCAACATCTGGGTCTGCAGCACGCCATCGCCTCGTGAGAGGCGGGATGCCAGCAGGGAGGCACGCGTGAGCGCACCGAGGTTCAATAGTACGGACGACGCGCCTGCACCGCAAAACGGGATCGTTCCCGTCTCAGCGCTTGCGCGAGCCCTTCTTCTTGACGGGCACGTGCTCGACCACGGGGGAATCC
Organism: uncultured Actinomycetota bacterium; assembly: GCA_963834235.1. GTDB lineage: Bacteria > Actinomycetota > Actinomycetes > Propionibacteriales > Nocardioidaceae > Nocardioides. The sequence goes on along the minus strand of CAWIAS010000003.1, from coordinate 467,969 downwards.
GACGTCCCGGGCTCCGCGGTGGCCGTCCCGGGCTCGATGGACCCCGTGACGGGCGGCTCACCCACGCCTGGGGGCGAGGCTGCGGCGGACAGGCTCGGCACGTCCCCCGCGGCCGGAGGACCGGCCGGGCGGCTCGCCCTGCGCCCGCGGGCGCGGGTCACGACCTTGGGCTTCTCCGGCTCGGCAGCAGGCTGCTGAGCCGTCTCGACCACGGGGACCTCGACGGGCGCTTCCGGGGCTCCTTTGGGAGCGACCGGCTCACCCCCGGTCGACGCCGGCTCGGTCTGCTGGTCGGTCGAACCGGTCTGGGTGTCGACCTCCGGCTCGGCCTGGGGCTTGCGGCCACCTCGACGACGCGTGGTCCTGGTCGTGACCGGCGCCGCGGGAGCCTCGACCGACTCGGAGGCACCGGATGCGTCCTCGGCCGGCTCCTGACGCTCCACGGGCTCTTGACGCTCGGGCTTCTCCGCGTTCTCGGCCTTGGCCATCGCGGCGACGTCCTTGGGCGACGGCGTCTTGCTGCCACCATTGCCGCCGCCGTTGCCGCCGTTGCCGTCGTTGCTGTTGTTGTTGCCGTTGTCGCCGTCTCCGCGACCACGGCCGCGGCCGCCGCCGGAACCGCTGCTCTCGCCACCGCCCCGGCTACGACGTCCGCCGCCGCTGCGACGCGACTCGTCCTCGGCCGCCTTCGGTTCGACGGGCTGGTCCTGGATGACGACGCCGCGCCCCTGGCAGTGCTGGCAGTTCTCGCTGAAGGCCTCCACGAGGCCGGTGCCGATCCGCTTGCGAGTCATCTGGACCAGGCCGAGCGAGGTGACCTCGGCAACCTGGTGACGCGTACGGTCACGGCCGAGGCACTCCACGAGGCGGCGCAGCACGAGGTCGCGGTTGGACTCGAGGACCATGTCGATGAAGTCGACGACGATGATGCCGCCGATGTCACGCAGCCGGAGCTGGCGGACCATCTCCTCGGCGGCCTCGAGGTTGTTCTTGGTGACCGTCTCCTCGAGGTTGCCGCCGGAGCCGGTGAACTTGCCCGTGTTGACGTCGACGACGGTCATCGCCTCGGTGCGGTCGATGATCAGCGACCCGCCCGAGGGCAGCCAGACCTTGCGGTCCAGGCCCTTGGCGATCTGCTCGTCGATCCGGTACGTCGCGAAGATGTCCTTGCCGTTGTCACCGCGCTCGAAGCGCTCGAGACGTTCCTCGAGGTCCGGAGCCACGTGCTGGACGTAGCTCTGGACGGTCTCCCAGGCGTCGCCGCCCTCGATCACGAGCTTGCTGAAGTCCTCGGTGAACAGGTCGCGGACGACCTTGAGGGTGAGGTCGGGCTCGCCGTACAGCAACTGGGGGGCGCTGCCCTTGGACTTCTTCTCGATGTCCTCCCAGCGGGCCTTGAGCCGCTCCACGTCGCGGGTCAGCTCGTCCTCGCTGGCGCCCTCGGCGGCCGTGCGCACGATCACGCCGGCGCCGTCGGGCACGATCTCCTTGAGCAGCGTCTTGAGGCGGGTGCGCTCGGTGTCGGGCAGCTTGCGGGAGATCCCGCTGGTGGTGCCGTCGGGGACGTAGACGAGGAAGCGACCGGCCAGGCTGACCTGGCTGGTGAGGCGCGCGCCCTTGTGGCCGATCGGGTCCTTGGTCACCTGGACGAGCACCGACTGGCCGGAGCTGAGCACCGACTCGATCTTGCGGGCCTGACCGTCCTTGTGACCGAGCGCGGACCAGTTGACCTCGCCGGCGTACAGCACGGCGTTGCGACCCTTGCCGATGTCGACGAATGCCGCCTCCATCGAGGGCAGGACGTTCTGGACGCGACCGAGGTAGACGTTGCCGATGATGGAGTTCTGGGACTCCCGGGCAACGTAGTGCTCCACCAGGACCTTGTCCTCGAGGACGGCGATCTGGGTGAGCTCATCGCGCTGACGGATCGCCATCACCCGGTCGACGGCCTCGCGGCGGGCCAGGAACTCGGCTTCGCTGACGATGGGTGCGCGACGTCGTCCGGCTTCACGGCCCTCGCGACGACGCTGCTTCTTGGCCTCGAGCCGCGTCGAGCCCGACACGGCCGTGATCTGGTCCTCGGCCGACCGGGTCTTGCGGACCCGGGTCACGGTGTTCTGAGGGTCGTCCCCGCCGTCCCCGCCGTCGCTGCCGTCCTCACCGGTGCGGCGACGGCGCCGGCGACGCCGGGACGTGCCATCGCCGCCCTGGTCGTCGGACGCGTCGTCCGTGGAGTCGTCCTGGTCCTCGGTCTGCTGGTTGCCGCTGTCGGAGTCACCCTCGCCGGGCTTGCGACGGCGACGCCCGCCGCGACGGCGACGTCGACGGTTGCCCGAGCCGTCCGCGTCGTCGTCGTCCTCGCCCTGCTGGTCCTGGTCGCCGGACTGCTGCGCGGCGGGCTTCTTCTGGCCACCCTCGGTGCCCTGCTTCTCGGAGGGGCGACCGGATCGGCTGGACGCCTTCTTGGCCGGCGCCTTGGCGGCGGGCTTGTCCTCGTCGGTCTCGGGCTGCTGCGCACCCGCATCGCCGGCCTCGTTCGCCTCGTCGCGACGGGCTGCGGGCGACTTGCGGGTACGACGGGTGACGGTGGCCTTCGTGGGCTCCGGAGCCTGGAACAACGGGACGGCAGCGGACGGCGCGGCCGGCGCTGCGGTCTCGGGCGCGGCCGGGGCAGCCTCGGCAGGGGCCTCGAGCTTCTTCGCGGTGGTCTTCTTTGCCGCCGTCCTCTTGACGGTGGTCTTCTTGACCGCCGCCTTCTTGGCGGGGGCGGCCTCGCCCGCGACGGCCGGGGCAGCGTCACCGTCCGGGGCGGCCGTGGCCTTCTTCGCGACGGCCTTCTTGGTCACCGTCTTCTTGGTGGTGGCCTTCTTGGCCGCCGCCCGTTTCGCCGGCGCCTTCTTGGCGGGCGCCTCGGCCGCGGTGGCGGCGCTGTCGTTGGAATCCGTGGACTGGGGGTCCTCGAGCATCATGCGCTCCTCGGCCCGCGCGGTCAGCGTGGGCGGTCGTACGCCGGGACCCGCATGGTCAGAGCCTCGACGAAAAGCCTGCGTGTGGCGGCGACACCCTCCGCGGGAGCGTCCATGGGTCCGGGTGTCGTCACCTGCCGCGGTCGCTGGGCCCGTCTGGGGACGGAATGGTGGGAGCCCCTGTCACGAACTCTCACCTGGCCGCGTCGCGGTCTGGCGCCGACTCGCACTCACAGTGCCGGGCCAAGGTGCGGACCGGCGAGAACGTCGTCGGGTCGTCGAGAGCGAACCTGTCACCCACGTCGACCACGGCGAGTATCGCACACGCCGCGGGGTCGACCGCTATGCCGACGTGCCGAGAGGGTCGCCGATCTCGCCGGTGGCTTCGTCGAGCGGACCCTGCGTGAGGCGGGTGAGGAGCAGCGGTTGCCCGAGCTCGGTCCCGGCAGTGGACGAGACGCCGGACAGCACGTCGTCGGGCCGGACCGACGGGACGGTGTGCCTGACCACCAGCTGGAGGCGACTGCCGGACGGTCCCGGCTCCGCCAGCAGCGAGACCACGGCGCTGCGGCAGTCGAACTCCCGCAACCCCTTCTTGGTCATCCGTTCGACGAGGACCGACTCGGTGCCGAGGAACGCGTCGACCGCCGTGGCCGCCTCCATCGGAGGGCAGCCGAGCTCGATCTGCCAGTGGCTCCCCTGGAGGAGGTCCGCCAGAGCCCCGCCGGACGACTCCACCACGTCGATGACGTCGAGCCCGTCGGGGAGGGCCTCGAGGAGGGCGGCGCGGACGGCCGCCGGATCGACGACCTCGGCCAGCGCGATCTCGAGGTACTCGGCCTCGCTCGCAGATCCGGTCGGCGCGGCGCCGGCGTACGAGATCCGGGGGTGCGGGTTGAACCCCGAGGAGTAGGCCATCGGCACGCGGGCGCGGAAGATCGCGCGCTCGAAGGCCCGGCTGAAGTCCCGGTGGCTGGTGAACCGGAGTCGTCCGCGCTTGGCGTAGCGGATCCGGAGCCGCTGCACGGGCGGCGGCTGCTGCTCGGGCTGACTCCGTTTGGCCTGGTCGGACACCCGGACAGGTTAGTGCGCTAGTCCCTCGCAGCCTTCATCGCGGGAGACGGGTAGACCGTGCCGACCCTCACGCCGTCGAGCCAGCCGGTGAGTCGCTCGGCTTCGACGTCGAGTGCGGTCCGCGCGGATGCGGGGACGTCCACCAGCAGGGAGACGCGTACGACACCGGCGGCGTCCTGGGTCCAGCTGCCGACGATCCGGCCGTTCCACCAGGCCGTGGTGCCGGCGTTGCCGTTGGTGTCGAAGAGCGCTGGGGCGTGCGGGCCGAGGTAGAAGTCACGCTCCTTCCAGCCCATCACCGTCGGGTCGAGCACGGGGAGGAGCGCTGCCCACGGCTCCACGGCGGGCTCCGGATCGACGTCACCGGGGAGCACCCAGCCGGTCGCGCCACCGTCCAGCGACACCTCCACGGCCTCGACGTCGGCGAGGGCCTGCTTCACCGCCCCGCCGGTCGCACCCAGCCACCACTGGAGGTCCGCCGAGGTGCCGGGGCCGAACGTCCTCAGCCACCGGCCGACCAGCTCGGCGTAGCCCTCCGGGGCGTCGAGTCGGCTCCGGTGCCTCACCGAGCCAGCCCTCCATGAGCGTCCACTGGGGCCGCGACACCCGCCAGTGCCCGCCGTTGCGGCCCCGGACGAGCCTGCTCTCCACCGCGAGCTGGGTCAGCACCCTCGGCGCGACCGACACGTTGGCGCTGTTCGCCGTGCCCACGGCGAGGCCGAGCCGTCCGGCCAGCTCGGGAACCTGCTCGCGCAACGCCTGAGCGGAGAGCTCGTCTCCGTCGGCCAGCCGGGCCAGCACCGCGGCGCTCGCCCTGTCCAGCCAGGCCGCGCCGTCCCGGGCGATGTCGCCCGCCTCCACCTCCTTGGCGAGGCGGGTGCGCAGCTGTCCGGCGACCCGGGCGCTCGCACTCCCCCAGGCCGCCGGCAGCAGATCCCGCGGGAAGACGAAGAGGGTGCGGCGCATGGCCAGCTGCTTCACCAGCGACCGATCGTCGTACAGAGCCCGGTCGATGTCGGCGACCTCGAGACCGTCCACGCGTGCCTGGAGGGACAGGTAGACGGTGGCCGGTTCGGTGCTGTGCAGCACGGTCATCGCCCGGGTCGCAGCCACGGGGTCGGCCACGCGATGCGGCGGGGAGATTGCGTGCCGCCTGGCCAGGCGGGTGCGACGCTCCTCGTCATCGATGTGGCGCATGCGCCTATCCTGCCCGAGCGATGTCACGTCTCCTCTCCCGCGGGAACGCCGCGATCCTCGTCGGCCTGGTCCTGCTCTCCTTCAACCTCCGGCCCACGGCCGTCAGCGTCGGCCCCGTCCTGGCCGAGGTGCGGAGCGGGCTCGACATGTCGGCTGCGTCGACCGGGCTGCTCACGTCGCTGCCGGTGCTGGCCTTCGCCGGATTCGGCGCCGCAGCGCCCGCCCTGGCGGCGAAGGTCGGCGTCCACCGGGTCACCCTCGTCTCGCTGCTGGCCGTGGTGGCGGGACTCGGCGCCCGGGTGACGGCGTCCAGCGAGCTGGGGTTCCTGGCATTCTCGATGGTGGCGCTGGCCGGGATGGCGATGGCCAACGTGCTGCTCCCGTCGCTGGTGAAGCTGCACTTCCCGGACCGGATCGGCCAGGTCACGGCGCTCTACACCGGCAGCCTGTCGATCGGCCTCACCGCGGCGTTGATGCTCACGGTCCCGGTCGCCGAGGCCGCGGGCACCTGGCGCTGGGGGCTCGGGGTCTGGGCGCTGCTCGCGCTGCTGGCCGCCGTGCCATGGATCGGCCTGGCGGGCCACGACCGCACCCTGGAGCGCCGCCGCAGCAGCGTGCGGCTCGTCGACGTGGCGCGCACCCGGCTCGGACTCGCGATGGCCCTGGCCTTCGGCCTGCAGTCGATGCAGGCCTACATCATCTTCGGGTGGTTCGCGCAGCTCTGGCGCGACGCCGGCTTCTCCCCCACGGTCGCCGGCCTCCTGGTGGGCGTCGTCGCCGGGACGAGCATCCCCCTCTCGCTGTGGCTGCCGTCGAAGCTCGCCGTGAGCCCGCGACCCGGCGTACTCCTCGCCGCGGTGGTCGCGTGCTACCCCGTGGCGTACGTCGGCCTGATGGTCGCGCCGCACGACCTCGCCGTGCTCTGGGCCGTCGTGACCGGCATCGGCACGACGACGTTCCCGCTGGTGCTCACCCTGATCGGTCTCCGTGCGCGCAGCCCGGAGGGCACCGCCGCACTCTCGGGGTTCACCCAGTCGGCGGGCTACCTGCTGGCCGGGGTCGGACCCTTCACGATCGGCCTGGTCTACGACGCGACCGGCGGCTGGACCGTCCCGCTCGCCCTGCTGGTCGCGCTCAGCGTCCCGCTGCTCGCGGTCTGCCTGTACGTCGCCCGGCCGGCCGTCGTCGAGGACCAGCTGGTCGGGCCATCAGGCTCCCTCTGAGCGCTCCACCAGACCCAGCGGGCGGGACGGCGGATCGTAGGGCTCTGGCCAGAAGTCGGTCACCGAGGTGATCATCCCGTCAGCGTCGAACTCCAGGAAAACCTGCGCATCGAGTGGCGCCGTGTCGTTGAGCGTGCAGGTGAACCACACGACCGCCCGCTCCGCGTCGCCGATCACGATGCGCGTGGCCAGATGCCACTCGCCGGGATAGGCGAGGTTGAACTTGAGGTAGCCGTCCCGCCCGCGGACCGACTCTCGGGTCTGGGGCAGCTCGTAGACCACATCGGGGACCATCAGCGCCGTCCAGGCATCCCAGTCGCGAGCCTCGAGTGTGGCCAGGAAACGGCGTGCGATCGCGGCAGTGTCGGTCATGGCGTCACCGTAGAGGTCGGCGCCGACGAGACGAATCAGACGACCGCAAGCGGCAGCAGCTGCCGGCCGGTGGGGCCGATCTGGATCTCGGTGTTCATCTCGGGGCAGACACCGCAGTCGTAGCAAGGCGTCCAGCGACAGTCCTCGACCTCGACGTCGGTGTTCGGGTCGATCGCGTCCTCCCAGTCGGCCCAGAGCCAGTCCTTGTCGAGACCGGAGTCGAGGTGGTCCCAGGGCAGGACCTCGTCGTAGTCGCGCTCGCGGGTGGTGTACCAGTCGAGGTCGGTGCCGGTGCCGGGCAGCGCCTTCTCGCAGGCGTCGACCCAGCGGTCGTAGGAGAAGTGCTCGCTCCAGCCGTCGAAGCGGCCGCCGTCGCGCCAGACCTGCTCGATGACGGCACCCACGCGGCGGTCGCCGCGCGAGAGCAGGCCTTCGATGATCCCGGGCTTCCCGTCGTGGTAGCGGAAGCCGATGGCACGGGCGAACTTCTTGTCGGCCCGGACGAGGTCGCGCAGGTCCTTGAGCCGTCGGTCGGTGGTCTCGACGTCGAGCTGGGCGGCCCACTGGAACGGCGTGTGCGGCTTGGGCACGAACCCGCCGATGGACACGGTGCAGCGGATGTCGTTGCGGCCGGAGACCTCACGACCCTTGGCGATCACCTTGCGGGCCAGGTCGGCGATCTGGAGCACGTCGTCGTCGGTCTCCGTCGGCAGACCGACCATGAAGTAGAGCTTCACCTGGCGCCAGCCGTGGGAGTACGCCGCCGCGACGGTGCGGATCAGGTCCTCCTCGGTGACCATCTTGTTGATCACCTTCCGCATCCGCTCGCTGCCGCCCTCCGGGGCGAACGTGAGACCGGACCGGCGGCCGTTGCGGGAGAACTCGTTGGCCAGGGAGATGTTGAAGGCGTCCACGCGCGTCGACGGCAGCGAGAGGGACACGTTGGTGCCTTCGTAGCGGTCGGCGAGGCCCTTGGCGACCTCGGCGATCTCGGTGTGGTCGGCGCTCGACAGCGAGAGCAGGCCGACCTCCTCGAAGCCCGACTTGCGGATGCCGTTCTCGACCATCGCGCCGATGGTCTCGATGCTCCGCTCGCGCACCGGACGGGTGATCATGCCCGCCTGGCAGAACCGGCAGCCGCGGGTGCAGCCGCGGAAGATCTCGACCGAGAACCGCTCGTGGACCGTCTCCGCCAGCGGGACCAGCGGCTTGGCCGGGTAGGGCCAGGCGTCGAGGTCCATCAGCGTGTGCTTGGTGACCCGGAACGGGATCCCGGGCCGGTTCGGCACGACCGCCTCGATGGTGGCGTCCTCGGCGTACACGACGTCGTAGAACTTGGGAACGTAGATGTTGCCCGTCACCGCGAGCCGTCGGAGGAGCTCGTCGCGCCCACCGGGACGGTCCTCGGCCTTCCACTCGCGCACCACCTCGGAGATCGCGAGGACGACCTCCTCGCCGTCGCCGAGCACGGCAGCATCCAGGAAGTCCGCGACCGGCTCCGGGTTGAAGGCGGCGTGGCCGCCGGCCAGGACGATCGGGTCGTCCTCGCCGCGGTCGACCGCGTGCAGCGGGATCCCGGCGAGATCGAGGGCGTTGAGCATGTTGGTGTAGCCGAGCTCCGTGGAGAAGCTGAGCCCGAAGACGTCGAAGGCCCCGACCGGACGGTGAGCGTCGACGGTGAACTGCGGGATGCCGTCCTCGCGCATGATCTTCTCGAGGTCCGGCCACACCGAGTAGGTGCGCTCGGCGACGATCCAGTCGCGCTCGTTGAGGACTTCGTAGAGGATCTGGACCCCCTGGTTGGGCAGTCCGACCTCGTAGGCGTCGGGATACATCAGCGCCCAACGGACCGTCGGCCCGTCCTCGGCACAGTCCCAGTCCTTGACCGTGGAGTTGAGCTCCCCGCCGACGTACTGGATCGGCTTCTGCACCGACGGCAGTCTCGGCTCCAGGAGCGGGAACACCGATGCGACGGACACGACGAGAAACACCTCGAGAGGAACGGGGAAGGGAACGACTGCCCAGCCTACGGCGCACCCGGGGATCGCGCCGATTCCTGATCGGATCACGCGCCGCCGGTGGAGGCGCCGCCCGCCCGTTCCCTAGGGTTCAGACATGAGCGCGACGACGACCGGCCCGCTCCGATGGACGGTCGTGGTCCCCCTGGTGGCCCTGGCGGTGCTCGCCGTGGCGTGGGGGCGCCACCCCGGCGGGGTGGCCGAGGCCGCGCTCGTCGTCCTGGTGTGCGCGTTCCTCGTCGGCGCCGTGCTCGCCGCGGTGCACCACGCCGAGGTCGTCGCGCACCGCGTCGGCGAGCCGTTCGGCTCGCTCGTGCTCGCCGTCGCGGTGACCGTGATCGAGGTGGCGCTGATCGTGGCACTGATGATCTCCGGCGGCCCGGAGACCTCGACGCTCGCCCGCGACACCGTGTTCGCCGCCGTGATGATCACGGTCAACGGCATCCTCGGTATCTCCCTGCTCGTCGGCTCGCTCAAGCACCACCTCGCCAGCTTCAACCCCGAGGGCACCGGCTCCATGCTGGCCACGGTGATCACACTCGCCGGGCTCTGCCTGGTCCTCCCCCGCGTCACGACCACCGAGCCCGGGGGTGAGTTCTCCGCCTCGCAGCTCGCCTTCGCTGCCGTCGCGTCGCTCTCCCTCTATTGCCTGTTCGTGTTCACCCAGACCGTGCGCCACCGGGACTTCTTCCTGCCCGTCGACACTGGTCCCGGACCGGTGGACGCAGACGGGGACGGGCACGCGGACCCGCCGACGGACAGGGAGGCCCACACCAGCCTCGGTCTGCTCCTCGCTGCACTGGTCGCGGTGGTCGGCCTGGCCAAGGTGGTGTCGCCGACCATCGAGGACGGGGTCGCCGCCCTCGGCTTCCCGCACGCCGTGGTCGGTGTCGCGATCGCCCTCCTGGTGCTGCTGCCGGAGTCCATCGCGGCCGTGCGCGCGGCCGCTCGCGACCACGTCCAGGTCAGCCTCAACCTCGCGCTCGGGTCCGCGATGGCCTCGATCGGCCTGACCATCCCGACCCTGGCCGTGGCGTCGATCTGGCTCGACGGCCCGCTCGACCTCGGGCTCGAACCGACGCAGATGGTGCTGCTCGCGATCACCGTCCCGGTCGCGGTGCTGACCGTCGTCCCCGGCCGGGCGAAGCCACTCGCCGGAGGCGTCCACCTCGTGCTCCTGGCGTCATTCGTGTTTCTGACGATCCTGCCGTGATGGTCAGACCAGTCCGGCTTCCAGCGCCTTCCGCGAGCGGCGGACCCACCAGTCGAGATCGGCGCGCTCGCGGATCCTGACGGCGGGCTCCGGGTGGGTGTGCGCGTCCAGGGCCTTGTTCCACCCCAGCCAGACCAGGCCGGCGAGCACGGCCAGCCCCATCGAGGTCTCGTCGTACGCCGGGCCGGCCGCCTCGGCGTACGCCTCCACGACGTCGTCGCGCGAAGGTTCGAGGACCAGCGAGCACCCGGCGAGGAACCGGGCCAGGTCGAGAGCTCCCGGCGCCGCGGTCGGCATCGCCCAGTCGAGGAGCACGAGCTCGTCGCTGGCGAAGGCCATGTTCACGGTCGCCAGGTCACCGTGGCAGAGGGTGGTCGGTCCTGCCGCCAGCGCCGTGGCCAGTGGGGTCACGTCGGAGAGCAGGGCGAGCACGGGGGCCGCCACGTCGGCGGGCACCTTGTCCCCGAAGATGTCCCAGCCCCGGGCGGCCAGCGCCATCAGCTCGTCGCCGCTGTCGGCCAGACCCGAGATCCGGTGCGGGGCGAAGAGGTCCAGGACCCGGTCGAGCGGTGCGACATCGACGGGTGGATCGTCGAGGAAGGTCCGGTGGACGGCGGCGATCCGGCTCACGAGCCACCGGGTGGGCCCGGTCGTCAGCCGGTCGTTCCAGGTGAGGACAGCCGGCCCGAGGTCGCGCATCACGATCACGGTGGTGTCGCCGTCCTGCCACGCGTCGATGACGGCGTGGCCCACCCCCTCGGGAAGCCGATCGAGCGCTCCCGAGCGCCAGAGGAGGTACTCGCGGCTCACCGTCCCACCCGTGAGGCGGAGGGTCAGGTCTGACTCGGGCGTCGTCCGCTTGACGACGTAAGAGCGCCCGTCGGGGAGCAGGATCCGCTCCAGACCGGCCCCGGACCTGCCGTCGTGGCCCGACAGCGCGACGCGCTCGACGGCCGCCTCGAGCAGGTCGGAAGTCGCCACCCCTTCACCGTGGCACCGGCCCGTCTCCCGCGCTCGGATACGGAGTCAGCGGTGCGACCGGTCCAGACAGGTTCGTCCGCTCAACGGTGCGGATCCCAGGTCGGTTCACGGCCGAACCCCGCCAGGAGGCCGGCCTGGGCGTCGCCGTCGACGACCGTGCGGGGTCCGATCATCCCCGCCTGCCGGTAGAGCTCCTCACGCTCGGCGAACCAGGCCGCGACCTGCGCGACGAGGTCGGGGTCCAGACGGGCGTCGCCACCGGTGGCCACCGCCAGGTCCCAACCATGGACGAGATGGTCGGCGGCGAGCTGGTGGACGTACTCGGCCATGCTCTCGTCGCCGTACGAGAGATGGACCGTGCCGGCGGTGGGCAGCGCCTCGGCGACGGCGCTGGTCGCCTCCGCGGCGGCCGCCACGGTGCTGCCGATCGGGTCCTCCCCCAGCAGGTCGCCGTCCAGGCGGTCGCCCACCTCGCCGATCGTGCTGCCCTGCATGAGCGGCGCGGTCCACAGGTCCTCGCCGGCGACGTGATTGGTCAGGTCCCTGACCGTCCACTCCTGGCAGGGCGTCGGCAGGTCCCACTGGTCGGCACGGACTTTCGTGACCCGATCGACCCAGCTCTCGACGGTGCGGTGGTACATCGTGTTCAGGTCCACGCCTCCCACCGTGCACCGCAACGTGCCGCCGCGCCATGCCCCGTCCGGGCCGTTCGTCGCTGGGGCCGGGTCAGCGGGTCAGGACCCGCACCGCGGGCGCGGCCAGGAACCGGGTCGGCAGGGACGCCGTCGAGCGGAGGTGGATGTTCTGCAGGAGCCCGATCGCGAGCATGCCCGCAAACATGGAGCTGCCGCCGTACGACACGAACGGCAGCGGGACGCCGGTGACCGGCATGATCCCCAGGCACATGCCGACGTTCTGGAAGGCCTGGAACCCGAACCAGCAGGCGATCCCGGCGGCGGCGATCCTGCCGAAGACGTCGTCGGTGCTGGCGGCGATCGAGAGGGCACGCCAGATCACGACGCACAACAGCGCGATCAGCACCGTCGCCCCCACCAGGCCGAGCTCCTCGCCGGCCACGGTGAAGATGAAGTCGGTGTGCTGCTCGGGCACGAAACCGGAGCGCGTCTGCGAGCCGCCGAAGAGCCCTTCGCCGAAGAGTCCGCCGTTGCCGACGGCGATCCTGGCCTGCTCGGTGTTGTAGCCGGCCCCGCGGGGGTCGAGGTCGGGGTTGGTGAACGCGAGGAATCGGTCGACCTGGTACTGCTTGAGCAGGCCGGCCGACACGGCCGCGACACCGGCGCTCACACCGCCGGCCAGCAACAGCACCAGCCAGCGCCGGGATGCGCCGGAGGCGGCGATCACCCCGAACACGGTGGCCGACAGCACCAGCATGGTGCCGAGGTCGGGCTGCTTCATGATCAGCGCCGCAGGGATCGCGGCAATGACGAGCATGCCGGTGACGTCGACCCAGCTGATGTCATGGCGGCGGCGGCCCTCGGCCCGCTCGGCCACGAGCAGGGCCATCCCGATCACGACCGCGAGCTTCGCGAACTCGGCCGGCTGGATGGACATCCCGCCCAGCTGGAGCCACGAGCGGGAGCCGTTGATGGTCGAGCCACTGGTCAGCACGAGTACCAGGCCGCCGACGGAGGCGAGGTAGACGAGCGGCGCGAGGATCCGCACCCACCGGTGGTCGGTCGCCAGGACCATCACCATCAGCACGACCCCGATGGCGACGTTGACCAGCTGCTTCTGGAGGTACGCCGTGGGGTCTGCCGCCGGTCAGGTCGTCGCGGGTGGAGGTCGCGGACCACACAAGCAGGCTGCCGAGGGTGAGCAGCGCGGCGACGGCGAGCAGGAGGACCCAGTCGAGTCCGGGCGCCCGCAGCGCGGTGACCGGCCGGACGCCGTGCCCGGGAGCGCGGGACCGGCTCACGGCCGGTTCCTCGCCGGCGGCATGATCGAGCCGTCCTTGCTGAACGTGGGCAGGCCCTTCGGCGGCGTGGTGCCGGGGATCGCCGCGCGATCCGGGTCGATGGTGAGCTCGCCGGGCTCGATGCCGTAGAGGGTCTCCCAGATCTTGCGGATGCCGTCGCCGGTGGACCCGGAGCCGGTGCCGCCCTGGCTGATCATCATCACCACGACATAGTCCTCGGTGTAGGAGGCGACCCAGCCGGTCGTCTGCTTGCCGTAGACCTCGGCCGAGCCCGTCTTGGCGCGCACCGTGACCCGGTCGAGCGGGAAGTTCCCCATCTTCCACGCCATCGTGCCCTCGGGGTTGCGGGTCACACCCTTGAGCGCCTCGTCGATGTAGTCGATGACGCGGGCGGGCAGCTTCATCCGGCCGTTGACCTTGGGCGGGATCCGCTGGATGACGGTGCCGTCGGTGGCGACGATCGCCTTGCCCACCCGCGGTGCGTAGAGCGTGCCCCCGTTGGCCAGCGCGCCGTAGGCCCGCGCGAGCTGCAGCGGCGTCACGATCGTGTCGCCCTGACCGATCGCGAAGTTGACCGCGTCACCCGCGCGGTAGGCGTAGCCCTCGATGCAGAACTCGTAGGCGAACTTGTAGACGAAGTCGCTGGTCTTGCTGTCCTGGGGCTTGTCCGCGATGCCGCAGTAGTAGCCCTTCATGGACTTGTAGTAGGCCAGCTTCCACTTCCGGTCGGCAATCCGGCCGGACGCCTCCCCGGGCAGGTCGATGCCGGTCTTGGAGCCGAAGCCGAAGGCCTGCGCCTGCTCGACGAGGGGGTCCTCGGCGTTGACGTCGGCGACGTCGCTGCCGAGGCGGCGCCAGTAGTCGTAACCGATCCGGTAGAAGAACGTGTTGCAGGAGACCTCGAGCGCCTTGGCGAAGCCGATCGTGCCGTGGGCACCGGACTCGTAGTTCTTGAAGACCCGGTTGCCGACCTGGAAGCCCGAGGAGCAGGGCAGGGTCGAGCCGGTGGTGTAGCCGTGGGTGAGCGCCCCGGCTGTCATGAACGGCTTCCACGTCGAGCCGGGCGCGAACTGCCCCTGGGTGGCGCGGCTGAGCAGCGGGGTGCCCGCCTTCGCGGAGTAGAGCCGCTGCAGCTGCTTCTCGCTGATGCCCCCGACCCACACCTCGGGGTCGTACGTCGGCTGGCTCGCCATCGCCACGATCCGCCCGGTGTCGGCCTCGAGGACCACCGCGGCCCCGGAGTCGGCGGCGTAGTTGCGTCCGGTGACCGTGTCGAACTGGGTGCGCTGGTAGGCGATCCGCTCGGCGAGGGCCTTCTCGACCACGCCCTGGACCTTGGCGTCGATCGAGGTGACCAGGGTGTCGCCGGGCTGGCCGGCGAGCTCGCCGTCGTCGCCCAGCACGCGGCCCATCGAGTCGACGGCCACCGAGCGGTAGCCCGGCATCCCCCGCAGCCAGTCGTCGTACTGCTTCTCGACACCGGCCCGGCCCACGGCCGACGCACCGTTGACGGAGCGGTCGCCGTTGGTCTGCGCCTGGTCGAACTCGTCCTCGGTGATCGGACTGAGATAGCCGAGGACGTGGGCCAGGTTGATGCCGAACGGTCGCGGGTAGGAGCGCACGCTCTGCTGCTCGGCCAGGACCGCGGGGTAGTCCTCGGGCTGCTCGAGGATCTTGAGGGCCACCGACTCGTCCACGTCGGTGGCGACCGGGACCGGCTGGTAGGGCGAGCCGTTCCAGCAGGTGCCCGCGACGCTGCCCGCGTCGCCACAGGTCACGAGGGTCTTGCGCAACCGGGAGGCCGGCTCCTCGACGGCGTCGCCGACCCGCGCGAGCAGGACCGCCTGCTGCCGCTCGGTCATCTTGCCGAGCATGGTCCGGTCGACGGACACGACCCACGACGGCCGGTTGGTGACCAGGGGGCGGCCCATGTCGTCGACGATCAGACCGCGCTGGGGCTGGACGACGATCTCGCGGACGGACTGGGAGGCGGCCTGCGCGTGGTACTCGTCGCCGCTGACCACCTGCAGGTAGTAGAGCCGGACGAAGAGGGTGGCGAACAGCGAGAAGACCAGGGTCTGGATCACGATCAGCCGGAGCCGGCCGCGCTGCCGCCCGGCGGTCGGGGCCGCCATCAGGCCGTCGCTGCGCTGGGTTCGAGCTGCTGGAACATCTTCATGACCGGCGGGAGCACGAACGGGGTCAACAGCACGTCCCACAGGACGGCGACCAGGATCACCTGGAGCAGCTCGGCGATGTCGGTCACCGGGTCGCGCAGCACCAGGCCGGTGAGCGCGAAGACGGACGTCCCGATGAACGAGCAGGCGGCGACGGTGGCGACCACCGCCACCGCGGTGGGGCGGACGTCCTGCCGGACCCGGCCGGCGACGTAGCCGACCACGACCAGCGCCAGGGCCCAGCGGCCGGCCACGTGGTCGGCCGGCGGCGCCAGGTCGAGCGCGACCCCGGCGAGGAAGCCCAGCACCGCGGCGAACTGGGCACCACGCGTGAGCGCAGCGGCAACCACGACCAGCAGGCACAGGTTGGGCACGATGCCCTGCCAGGCGAGGTGCGGGAACAGGGAGACCTGCAGGACCAGCGCGATACTGACCGCCGCCATGGCGACCAGGAGCCGGACCCCCGTCATCGCAAGCTCCCGTCGGCCTCGATCACCGAGCGGTCGCTGGTCGAGCCCGACGGCACGACCACCCCCACCAGGTCCAGGGAGCCGAAGTCGACGAACGGCTCGATCACGGCGCGCTGGGAGTTCTCGCGGAGACTGCTGTAGACCGACGTGACCCGGCCGACCGGGACGCCGGAGATGTACGGCGCGCCGCCCTCGCTCCCCCACGTGACGACGACGTCGTGCTTGGCGGGCACCTCGGACTGGTCGATCAGCTCGAGGTCGAGGCGCCCGTCGTTGCCCAGCACGCCGCGGCCGTGGAGGAACCCGACCTCCATGCTCTCGCCCACGCGACCGCCCACGACGGAGTCGGCGTCGACGATGAGCAGCACGGTGGCGGTGGAGCTGGTCACCCGCAGGATCCGGCCGACCAGACCGTCGTTGTTGAGGACGGTCATGTCGGGGGCGAGGCCGGCTTGGGAGCCGGCGTCGATGGTGACGGTGCGGGAGAACGACTGCGAGGGGCCGAGCCCGACCACCCGGGCCGGCACGAGCGCGGCGCCCAGCGCCTCGGCGGCCGTGGTGAGGCCGTCGAACTCCTCGAGCCGGTTGCGGTCGTAGCCGGTCGTCGACGCCTCGGAGCGGAGCCGGGAGTTCTCGGCCTCGAGCTCGTTGATCTCCTCGCGCAGCGAGTCGTGGGAGCGGAACCAGTCGGGGACGGACGTGAACGGCCGCACGGCGGTCGCCGCACCGGTCTCGATCGGCCCGAACACCTCGCCCACGACGCGGCGGGCAGGCTCCATCGGTGAGTCCGGTCCGCCGTGGTAGTCGAGGGTGATCAGGCTGGCGCAGGCCAGCAGCAGCGCCAGGAGCAGCGCACGGGACGGTCGGTTGCGCTCGTCGAGGCGGTCGATGCTGCCCCAGCGACGCTCCCGGGGGCTGGCCTTGGGACCCCGCATCAAAAGCGCCTCGGCTCGCTCACGAGCACCTGCTGGAGAGCCTCGAACTCCTCGACACACTTGCCGGCGCCGAGAGCGACGCTGGACAGCGGGTCCTCGGCCACGTGGACGGGCATCCCGGTCTCGTGCCGGAGACGTTCGTCGAGGCCGCGGAGCAGGGCACCACCGCCGGTCAGCACGATCCCGCGGTCCATGATGTCGCCGGCCAGCTCCGGCGGCGTCTGGTCGAGCGTGGCGCGGACCGCGTCGACGATGGCGTGGAGCGGCTCCTCGAGCGCCTGCCGGATCTCCGCACTGGAGACGACGACGGTGCGGGGCAGGCCGGAGACCATGTCCCGGCCACGGATCTCGGCCTCGGGCTCGTCGGGCAGCGGGAACGCCGACCCGAGCGTCATCTTCACCTCCTCGGCGGTCCGGTCGCCGAGCATGAGGGAGTACTCCTTCTTCATCCACGCGACGATGGCCTGGTCCAGGTCGTCGCCGGCGGTCCGGATGGAGAGGCTCGTGACGATGCCGCCGAGCGAGATGACGGCCACCTCGGTGGTGCCGCCACCGATGTCGACCACCATGTTGCCGGTGGCCTGGTGGACGGGCAGTCCGGCCCCGATGGCGGCGGCCATCGGCTCTTCGACGATGTAGACCCGACGGGCACCGGCCTGGTAGCCGGCCTCCTTGACGGCACGCTGCTCGACGGCGGTGATGCCACTCGGGACGCAGATCACCATCCTGGGCTTGGCGAAGTAGCGTCGCCGGTGGACCTGCTGGATGAAGAACCGCAGCATCTGCTCGGTCGCCTCGAAGTCGGCGATGACGCCGTCCTTGAGCGGACGGATCGCGGTGATGTTGTCGGGGGTGCGCCCGATCATCCGCTTCGCCTCGTGGCCGACGGCCAGGATCTCGCCCGTCGTCGCGTTCAGCGCCACGACGCTGGGCTCGTCGAGGAGGACGCCCTTGCCGCGGACGTAGACCAGCGTGTTGGCGGTACCGAGGTCCACGGCCATGTCGCGGCCGATGAAGCTGTTCGCCATGCCCGATGCCTCGCAGGTCCGTCGCCCCGTGATGGGATCCGTTGGGGAAGTGGGAACCACACGCCAGGGTCGGTGCGGACGGTCCCTGCGCCAAGGTTAAGAGCGGGGCTGCCCGAACCCCGGGAGGACACGCGCGACTAACGAATCTCGGGCGTCGGCTCGTCGCGGGTGAGCCAGTCGTCGCGGTCGTCCTCGGGCACGTCGACGCACGGGCCCGCGACGGTGAGGCCGACGAAGGCGCCCGCCCCGGTGTGCGTGAAGCTCGCCCGGAGGTCGCTCTTCGCGCCGGCGAGGGTGACGAAGCCGTTCGACAGCTCCTCGAGTGCCTCGGGGCGGAAGCCGAGCTCCTCCAGCACGGGACGCAGGGTCTCGACGTAGGGAGCCGGGGCATCCGACGCCGCGTCGACGTCGATTCGCGCCTGCGCAACGTAGCGGAAGTTCTTGAACTCGTTGTTGAACGCGGACTCGCAGCCGCGGTAGCTGCCGCCGCTGTTGGCCGTCACGCCAGGGAGCGCCTCCTCGGCGGCGACCAGCAGGGAGCGGGCGGCCTCGCGGACATCCTCCCGCTGGGCCTCGAGCTGCGCAGTCGCACCGGCGGCGTCCTCGTCGTCCTCGCCTCCGCCCATGCCGCATCCCACCACGCCGAGGAGCACGAGGCTGAGCAGCGCGCCCAGGGCAGCGCGGGCGCTCACGGGGCGCCCTGGGTCGCCGGGGCTGTCGGGTCCCGGTCGAACTCAGGGTCCTGCGGTCCCTGGAAGAGCGGGTCGTAGACGTGGTCGGCGTGCTCGACCGCGTCGTAGTTGCCGTTGACGATCTGGCTGATGTTGTGGAGCGACTCCGTGTCGTGGTCGAAGTACTTCGAGTGGTCCTCGAAGGCGTCCAGCCCGACGCTGTCGTCGGCCCGGGACGTCGACTCTGCCTGGAACCTGTTGCCGCCGAAGTCGTCCTCCGCCGGGTCGTCCCCCAGCCCGGCTCCGAGCACGGTCTCGCCGTGGATCCAGCCGTGGTTGCCGAGGTTGGCGACCGGGTCGCGGCTGTTGGCGCCTGCCCAGACGTGGTCGGGATCGACGCCGGTGTCCCCCGCGTTGTTGGTGTCGCCGCCCACTCCCGGACTGCCGACGAAGATCACGTCGTCGACGGGGATGCCCTCGTCGTGTGCCGCGTGACCCGTGGTGGTCGAGCCGTAGCTGTGGCCGATCGCGGTCAGGTGGGCCGGGTCGCCGTCGCGTGAGGCTCGGAGCCCGTCGAGCGTGTCGGCGAGGTGCCCCCCACCCTCCTCCGCGTGGTCCTCGGTGAGGACGCCGGACCAGTCGCCGTCCCCGTCCCAGGGGGCGTTGTCGGGGGCGTCGTACCCGATCCAGAGCATGGTGGCGTTGGTCGCCCCGGGATCGAGGAAGCGGCTCGACTCGTAGAGGGTCAGCGCCCGCTCGGCGAGGTAGGGAGCGCTGCCTCCATCGGTGCCGAAGCCGGGCACCGTGACGGCCACGTTGTCGGCCGTGTCGAGGTTGCCCGCGGAGATCGCGACCGCGCCGTCGCCGTCGAACGCGCTCGGGTCGTAGGTGTAGAGCTGCGTGGTGACCGGCTCGCGGGTGACCGGATCGATGCCTTCCTCGATCTTGTCGATGGCGCTCTGGGCGGCCCGGGCGTTGTCGAGCCACGCCCGCTCGTCGTCGGTGATCTCCCCGATGTCCTCGAGGTGCCCCCACTCGGCGACGTCCCGGTCGAGCGCCACGGTGTTGGCCTGGTCGCGGGCCCAGGGCGGGATGCCGTCGCGGTTGCCGATGGAGCCGGGAGACGCCGCGATGATGGCCAGCTGCTCCTGGCGGGTCAGGCCGTCCCACCACTCGTTGACGGCCTCGGGCGACGAGCCGGACGGCGGCATGGTGGCCAACGCGCCGTCGGCGGGGTCCTCGGCTCCGCCGTAGCGCTGCTCGACCTGCTCGAGGGTGAGGACGCGGTCGAAGGCCGCCCGCATCGACTCCTCCTCGGCGATCACGTCGGTGTCCCAGAGGTCGAGGTCGGCTTCGAAGCCACGCACCCGGCGGGCACAGTCGTCGCACTCGGACTGGATCGCTGCGGCGTCCTCCTCCATGGCGTGGCTGGCGCGCGACCGCAGGTCGGCGATGGTGGACACGAGGTGGCTGCGCTCACCGACGAGCGTCGTCCGGCGCTCCTTCAGGGTGTCCATCCGGTCTGCGTGCGCGTCGACCCGTCGCGCGACGCCGCGCAGGGCCAGGGACATCGCGTCCGCCTGCCGGCCGGTGGGCCGGATCGCCTCGTGGTAGGCGACGGCCGCGTCACCGGTCCAGTCGCCGATCCGGGCATCCCCGGCGACGAAGGTCCCGAGGTCGTCGATCTGCGCCGACCCGGCGAGCAGGTCCGCGGCATAGCCGCGGATCCCTGCCGGCTCGACCGTGAGTGCCGGCACGAGTCGCGGCGTCGGGGGGAGCGTGATCGTGGTCATCGCTCCTCCACCATGAAGCTGCGCAGGGCGAACACCTCGAAGCCGACGGCCTCGTCGGTCTCGAGGAAGTCGGCGATGGAGGTGCGCAGCCCGTCGGCCCGGGCCTCGGCCTGGTCGGCCAACGCGGTCGGTGTGTCGCTGCCAGGTGGTGGCGAACCGTGCCGCGGCGCCGGAGACACCGTCGGTGAACCCCTCGGTGGAGGCACCACCGATCTGTCCGGCACCCGCGGTGACGTCGTTGTGCTGCTCGTCCCAGGCGCGAGAGGCCACGCCGACGGTGACGGGTACGACCTGCATCAGCGGCTCGCCAGCTCTCGGGCTCGGGCCAGGCCGACGGGCAGCGGGTCGGCGGACACGTCGAGGAGGAAGGAGCCGGTCTGCTCGGCGTACGACGCCCGCACGTGGAGGTCATCACGGTTCCCGACGAGACGGGACACGCCACCCTCGGGTCGGCGCACGGTCCAGCCCTGCTCCTCGAGCTGGTCGCGGAGCCGGTTCAGCGTCGCGAGGCCGTCCTCGCGGTGGCTGGCCAGGCGCACCCGTGGCACCACGGTGCCGGGATCCGGGCCGAAGCCGATCCTGGCCGCGGCGGGGAGCTCGGTGCCCAGGGCGGCGACCGCCGTCGTGACCCGCTCTGCCGCGGCCAGCACGGCCTGGTCGTCGACGTCGTCACCGGGAGGTGCGGGCTCCCCGGCAGGGAGCAGGACGATGTCGACATCGGGATGACGTCGTCGGACGGCGGCCCAGAACGGTGGCAGGGGTGCGGTCGGCGGTTGCAGCTCCATGCGGGGAGGCTGCCCGCCCGGGACCGTCCGGAAACCGGCCGGTGCTCAGCTGTGGAGAATCCGGCGGCTCACAGGTCGGGGAACCACAGCCCGATCTCGCGTTCGGCCGACTCCGGGGAGTCGGAGCCGTGCACGAGGTTCTCGCGGTTGGACAGCGAGAGGTCGCCGCGGATCGTGCCGGGCGCCGCCTTGCGCCCGTCGGTGGCGCCGTTCACCAGACGGACCACCTCGACCGCTTCGTCGCCCTCGAGCACGAGCGCGACCAGCGGACCGCTGGTGACGAACGCCCGCAGCGGCGGGTAGAAGTCGCGCTCGACGTGCTCGGCGTAGTGCCGGTCGGCCGTGGCGGCGTCGATGGTGCGGTGCTCCATCGCCACGATGGTGAGGCCCTTGGCCTCGAAGCGGGAAAGGACCTCGCCCACCAGCCCCCGTCGGACCGTGTCGGGCTTGAGGAGAACCAGGGTGCGCTGCGTCATGGGCCGCACCCTATCGAGCCGCGCCGGTCAGGCCGGGCCCGGCTCATGGGCAGCGTAGGCCGCGGCCCGTTCGCGCTCGATCTTGAGGCCCAGGAAGTAGGCCGTCCCCCACAGCAGCGGCGAAGATCGCGCCGAGGAAGAACATGAGCGGGACCACGAAGCCCAGCCCGATCGCGGCCACCTGGATGACCCAGCCGGCGTGGTAGGCCCACTCGGACCGCAGCATCCCTGCGAGCAGCAGGCAGGCCGCGGTGAGGCCGAGTCCGATGCCGAGCGCGATGCCGAGGTCGATGTCCGCGATGGTGACCATCACCGGCGTCGACAGACCCAGGGTGATGCCCTCGAGGGAGAGGATCGCCGCGCACATGCCGCGGCGAGGTGACCGGGTCTCACTCTGGCTCATGACCGTCCCTTCAGCATGGCCCGGGCCTCGCCCACGGTGACCACGGAGCCGGTCACCAGCACGGCACCGGAGCCCAGCCCGTCGCCGAAGGCCTCGCCGGCCTCGGCGAGGGTCGCGGCCTGGTCGATGGCCGTGGCGAGGTCGGGTACGACGGTCACCTGGTGGTCGTCGAAGACCTCGCGCGCGATCTCGCCCAGGCGAGCAGCGGGTAGGGCGCGGGCGGTGGAGTTCTCGGTGCAGATCACGTGGGCGAGGTGGGGCTCGAACGCCGCGAGGATCCCCTCGGGGTCCTTGTCGGCCATCACCCCGATCACGCCGATCAGCGGGGAGAAGGTGAAGGAGTCCTCGAGGGCGGCGGCCACGGCCTCGGCACCGTGGGGGTTGTGGGCCGCATCGAGGACGATGGTGGGACTGCGCCGGATGATCTCGAGCCGACCCGGCGAGGTGACTTCGGCGAAGGCAGCCTTGACGAGGTCCTCGTCGAGCGCCCTCCCGCCGGCGAACGCCTCCACCGCCGCCAGCGCGACGGCCGCGTTCTGGGCCTGGTGGGCGCCGTACAACGGGAGGAACACGTCGTCGTAGCGCGCCCGGAGCCCCTGGAGCGAGAGCATCTGGCCGCCGACGGCCGGGACCCGCGAGACGACGCCGAACTCCATGCCCTCGCGGGCCACGGTGGCGCCCACCTCGGTGGCCCGGCGGACCAGGACCTCGGCCGGCTCGGGCGCTCTGCTCGGCCAGGATCGCGATCGACCCCGGCTTGATGATCCCGGCCTTCTCGACCGCGATCGCAGCGGGGCTGTCACCGAGGTACGACGCGTGATCGACCGCCACCGGCAAGATCACGGCGACGTCGGCGTCGGCGACGTTCGTGGCGTCCCAGGCCCCGCCCATGCCGACCTCGACCACGGCGACGTCGACCGGCGCGTCCGCGAAGGAGGCGAAGGCCATGCCGACGATGGTCTCGAAGAACGACAGCGGGTGGTCCTCACTCTCGTCGACGAGGTGTGTGTAGGCGGCCACCTCGTTGAACGCGCGGACGAACGCATCGTCGTCGAGCGGCTGCCCGTCGATGGAGATCCGCTCCGTCATCCGCTCCACGTGCGGCGAGGTGAACCGGCCCGTGCGCAGGTCGAGCGCGCGGAGCAGGGTGTCGATCATCCGCGACGTCGACGGTCTTGCCGTTCGTGCCCGTGAGGTGGATGACGCGGAACGAGCCCTGCGGGTCCCCGAGGAGCTCGGTGAACGCCCGGATCCGGTCGAGCGACGGCTCCAGCTTGGTCTCGGGCCAGCGCGAGAGCAGGGCATCCTCGACCTCGGCGTACGTCTGGGCGAGGCGTGCTGCAGGTAGGTCAGTCATGTCCCGACAAGTCTAGGGTGCGTGGCAGACGGAGCGGGGGGCGGAACTGGTTCACGGCGGTCGGAGGCCCACCCGTAACATTTCCCGCATGACCGAGACCCAGCAGGACCCCGACCTGTCCACGACGACGTCCGCCCGCCGCGACGTCGTCGTACCGGACAAGCCGGCCCTGGAGGGTCTCGAGGCGACCTGGTCGCAGCGGTGGAAGGACGACGACACCTACGCCTTCGACCGCACCCAGCCGCGCGAGAACGTCTACTCGATCGACACCCCGCCGCCGACCGTGAGCGGCAGCCTGCACGTCGGGCACGTCTTCTCCTACACCCACACCGACCTGATCGCCCGCTTCCAGCGGATGCGCGGCAAGTCGGTGTTCTACCCGATGGGCTGGGACGACAACGGCCTGCCGACCGAGCGCCGGGTGCAGAACTACTTCGGCGTCCGCTGCGACCCGTCGCTGCCCTACGACGACGACTTCACCCCGCCCGAGAAGCCGGACGCCAAGAAGCAGGTCCCGATCAGCCGGCCCAACTTCGTCGAGCTCTGCGCGCCAGCTCGTCGAGCAGGACGAGGAGATCTTCGAGTCAGCTGTGGCGCACCCTGGGCCTGTCGGTCGACTGGAAGCAGCACTACACGACGATCGGCGCCAAGGCCCAGACCGCCAGCCAGCGCGCGTTCCTGCGCAACTTCGCCCGCGGCGAGGCCTACCTGCAGGAGGCGCCGACGCTCTGGGACGTCACCTTCCAGACCGCCGTCGCCCAGGCCGAGCTCGAGGCCCGCGAGTACCCCGGCCACTACCACCGGGTCGCCTTCCACCGGGCCGACGACGGGGCTCCGGCAGCCCCGTGCACATCGAGACCACCCGCCCCGAGCTGATCCCGAGCGTGGTCGCGCTGATCGCGCACCCCGACGACGAGCGCTACCAGCCGCTGTTCGGCACCACCGTCACCTCGCCCGTGTTCGGCGTGGAGATCCCGGTGGTCGCCCACGAGCTGGCCGAGCCGGACAAGGGCGCCGGCATCGCCATGTGCTGCACGTTCGGCGACCTCACCGACGTCACCTGGTGGCGCGAGCTGCAGCTGCCGGTCCGCACCCTGATCGGCCGCGACGGCCGGATGTCCCGCGAGACCCCCGAGTGGCTGGCGGGCGAGCAGGCCGCCGCGGCGTACGAGGAGCTCAAGGGCAAGACCGCCTTCTCGGCCCGCGAGGCGATGGTCGCCAAGCTCCGCGAGTCCGGCGACCTGGACGGCGAGCCGACGCCGACCCAGCGGATGGCGAACTTCTACGAGAAGGGCGACAAGCCGCTCGAGATCGTCGCCACCCGGCAGTGGTACATCCGCAACGGCGGCCGCGACGCCGAGCTGCGCGAGCGAGATGCTCGAGCGCGGCGCCGAGATCGACTGGGTCCCGGCCCACATGAAGCACCGCTACGACAACTGGGTCGGCGGCCTCAACGGCGACTGGCTGATCTCGCGCCAGCGGTTCTTCGGCATCCCGTTCCCGGTCTGGTACCCGCTCGACGCCGAGGGCGAGCCCGACTACGACCACCCGCTGCTGCCCCGCGAGGCCGAGCTGCCGATCGACCCGTCGACCGCGCGCCCCCAGGGCTACGACCGAGGACCAGCGCGGCAAGCCGGGCGGCTTCATCGGCGACCCCGACGTGATGGACACCTGGGCGACCTCGTCGCTGACCCCGCACATCGCCGGCGGCTGGGAGACCGACGACGACCTGTTGCAGCGGGTCTTCCCGATGGACCTGTGCACCCAGGCCCACGACATCATCCGGACCTGGCTGTTCTCACGGGTGGTCCGCGCCCACTACGAGAACCACGCGGCCCGTGGTCGCACGCGCTGATCTCCGGCTTCATCCTCGACCCCGACCGCAAGAAGATGTCGAAGTCCAAGGGCAACGCCGTCGTCCCGACCGACGTGCTCGAGAAGTTCGGCGCCGACGCGGTCCGCTGGCGGGCCGCGATGGCCCGGCCCGGGCCTGGACTCGCCGTTCGACGAGACCCAGATGAAGGTCGGCCGCCGGCTGGCGATGAAGGTGCTCAACGCCTCCAAGTTCGTCCTCGGTGGCGTCGGTGCGTCCGCGCTCGACCACTTCGCCGTCGAGCGAGCCGGTCGACTGCGCGCTGCTCGGGCGGCTCGAGGTCGTGGTCGGCAAGGCCACCGAGGCGTTCGAGGCCTACGACTACACCACCGCGCTGGAGACGACCGAGAAGTTCTTCTGGGAGTTCTGCGACGACTACCTCGAGCTGGTCAAGGAGCGGGCGTACGCCGAGGACGGCGGCGCCGCGACCGACTCGGCGCGGGCCACGCTCGCGATCGCGCTCCAGGTCCAGCTGCGCCTGCTGGCGCCGTTCCTGCCCTACGTGACCGAGGAGGTCTGGTCGTGGTGGCAGGAGGGATCGGTCCACCACGCGCCGTGGCCGGTCAGCAGCGACCTCGGCGCCGCGGCCGCTGCCGACCCCGCCATCATCGAGGCCGTGGCCGCCGCGCTCGGCGGGCATCCGCGGCGCGAAGTCGCAGGCCAAGGTCTCGATGAAGACCGAGCTGACGCGGGTCGAGGTGATCGGGCCCGAGGCCCAGATCGCCGCGGTCCGGATGGCCGGCGACGACCTGCGCAAGGTCGGCAAGATCACCGGCGACCTGGTGTTCACCCTCGCCGACGACGCCACCGAGATCAGCGTGCTGACGGAGCTGGCCGCGCAGGAGGGCTGACCGGGCTGAGGTCCCAGGCTGAGGCTGAGGCTCTGCCTCACCTCACCGGGTCTCGACACGCGCCTGTCGCGACTTCGTTCCTCAGTCGCGGGCGCTGCTCGACCTCGCCTGACGTCGTGCCGGCTCCGCCGGCCGGTCAGGCAGACTTCTTCTTCTTCTCGGGCTCGCGGGGGATGAGGGTCGGGGCGACCTCGTCCATGACGACCTCGCGGGTCACGATGACCTTGGCGATGTCGCCGCGCGACGGCACGTCGTACATCACGTGGAGGAGGACCTCCTCGATGATGGCGCGCAGGCCGCGGGCGCCGGTCTTGCGCTCCATGGCCTTGTCGGCGATGGCCGCGATCGCGTCGGTGTCGAACTCGAGCTCGACGCCGTCGAGCTCGAAGAGCTTCTGGTACTGCTTGACCAGCGCGTTGCGGGGCTCGGTGAGGATCTGGACCAGGGCCTCGTTGTCGAGCTTGGTGACGCTGGTGATCAGCGGCAGCCGGCCGATGAACTCGGGGATCAGGCCGAACTTCGTCAGGTCCTCGGGGCGAACCTGGGCGAGCAGATCCTCGGCCTCCCGCTCGGCGGCGCCGCGCACCTCGGCGGTGAAGCCGAGGGTCTTCTTGCCGACCCGCTGCTCGATGATGTGCTCGAGCCCGGCGAAGGCGCCGCCCACCACGAACAGGATGTTGGTGGTGTCGATCTGGATGAACTCCTGGTGCGGGTGCTTGCGGCCGCCCTGCGGCGGCACCGAGGCGGTGGTGCCCTCGATGATCTTCAGCAGCGCCTGCTGGACTCCCTCGCCGGAGACGTCGCGCGTGATCGAGGGGTTCTCCGCCTTGCGGGCGACCTTGTCGATCTCGTCGATGTAGATGATCCCGGTCTCGGCCTTCTTGACGTCGTAGTCGGCGGCCTGGATCAGCTTGAGCAGGATGTTCTCGACGTCCTCACCGACGTAGCCGGCCTCGGTCAGAGCCGTGGCGTCGGCGATCGCGAACGGGCACGTTGAGCATCCGGGCCAGCGTCTGCGCGAGGTAGGTCTTGCCGCAGCCCGTCGGACCGACCACGAGGATGTTGGACTTGGCGACCTCGACGACCTCGTCCTTGGTGTGCTTGCCGGAGATCGGCTGCAGACCCGCCTGCACCCGCTTGTAGTGGTTGTAGACCGCCACGGCGAGCGACTTCTTGGCGTGCTCCTGGCCGATGACGTAGGAGTTGAGGAACTCGAAGATCTCCTTGGGCTTGGGCAGCTCGTCGAGGCTGACCTCGGTGCCCTCGCTGAGCTCTTCCTCGATGATCTCGTTGCAGAGGTCGATGCACTCGTCGCAGATGTAGACGCCGGGACCGGCAATGAGCTTCTTGACCTGCTTCTGGCTCTTCCCGCAGAAGGAACACTTCAGCAGGTCGCCGCCGTCACCGATCCGTGCCACGGTCATCCTCCGGTCTTGGTGGAACAACAATCTGCGAGCGCCGTATGACGGTACCCCGCCGCGCCCCCCGATGGGTGGCTGACACGAGGAACTCGACGCGGCGCGTCACCGGTCACCCCACGGGTGTGGGTGCGCCCTTGCGAGACTCGATGACCGCGTCGATCAGGCCGTACTCGACGGCCTGCTGGGCGGTCAGGATCTTGTCGCGCTCGATGTCGCGGCTGACCTGCTCGATGTCGCGGCCGGTGTGGTCGCTGATCATCTTCTCGAGCAGCTCGCGCATGCGCAGGATCTCGTTGGCCTGGATCTCGATGTCGGAGGTCTGGCCGAAGGTGCCCTCGGTGTAGGGCTGGTGGATCAGGATCCGGCTGCTGGGCAGCGCCAGCCGCTTGCCGGGGGTGCCGGCCCCCAGCAGGATCGCCGCCGCAGAGGCCGCCTGGCCCAGGCACACGGTCTGGACGTCGGGCTTGATGAACCGCATCGTGTCGTAGATCGCGGTGAGCGCGGTGAAGGAGCCACCCGGGCTGTTGATGTAGATCTGGATGTCCTGGTCGGGGTTCATCGACTCCAGGCACATCAGCTGGGCCATCACGGCGTTCGCGACGTCGTCGGAGATCGGCGAGCCGAGGAAGATGATCCGCTCCTCGAACAGCTTGCCGTAGGGGTCGATCCGCCGGAAGCCGTAGGACGTGCGCTCTTCCCACTGGGGGATGTAGTAGTTCATGTCAGTCCTTCTGGCGGGCCGGGCGGCCCTCGTCGGCGGCTTCGCGGGCGCTCTTGATGACCTGGTCGACCAGGCCGTACTCGAGGGCCTGGTCGGCGGTGAACCAGCGGTCCCGGTCGGCATCGTTCTCGATCTGCTCGACGGTCTGGCCGGTGTGCTGGGCGATGAGCTCCAGGAGCACCTTCTTGATGTGCAGCGACTGCTGCGCCTGGATCTTGATGTCCGACGCGGAGCCACCCATGCCGGACGACGGCTGGTGCATCATGATCCGCGCGTGCGGCAGCGCGTAGCGCTTGCCCTTGGTGCCGGCGCAGAGGAGGAACTGGCCCATCGAGGCGGCCAGGCCCATGCCGACCGTCGCCACGTCGTTGGGGATGTAGTTCATGGTGTCGTAGATCGCCATGCCGGCATCCACGGAGCCGCCGGGGCTGTTGATGTGCAGGAAGATGTCGGCCTCGGGGTCCTCGGCGGACAGCAGGAGCAGCTGGGCGCAGATCGCGTTGGCGTTCTGGTCGCGCACCTCGGAGCCGAGGAAGACGATCCGCTCGCGCAGGAGGCGCTGGTAGATGTGGTCGTCGAGCCCGTACATCGAGGCGGCGTCGGCCATCTGGGGGCTGGGGTTCTGGTTCACGTCTGCGACCCTAGCCGCCGGGTTCGACAGTTCCACGCCATAACCCCCGCTGTTCGCGCACAGCGGACGGGCGAGTCGAGATTCAGCCCCTGGTCAGCTCCCGTCCCCGGGCGGCGTACGCCGGGTCGACACGCGGCGCGAACTCGGGGGCGGTCGCGATGTCCGCCAGCTCGTCGGCCGTGAACTCCGGCACCGGGATCGCGGACGTGATGGCCATGACCACGTGGTCGGGCACGGTCATCACGGCCAGCAGCGAGCTGCTCTCCTGGTAGACGTCGAGGCGGCCGGTCACCAGGCTGCTGCCGTCCTCGAGGGTGCGACGGGTGCAGGCGTCCAGCTGCACCCCCCGACCGGGAAGGTCGGGGAATCGACCGCAGGCGAAGTGTGAGTGGTCGCCCCGAGGGCACTCGCCGAACTCGAGCTCGACCCCCAACCGCCGTCCGTCGAAGGTGGCCCTCGCCAACAACCGCACGTAGGAGACGGGGCACTCCGGAGGGCGGATTCGCTCGACGTCCACGTCGGTGGCCGTCGCACCGAGGTGCTCCTCCACGATGGCGAGCAGCGCCCCCGGGGTGGCCCGGACCAGGTCAGGCGATGGTTCGCCGGCCTCGGAGGTCGGCCCGCCGCCCGTCGTCGGCGCACCCCCGTCGACGGGCCGGCCGTCGCTGCAGGCCCCGAGGCAGAGGACGAGGAGCGCCGCGAGCAACCCCCGGCGCGGTCTCATGCCTCCGCGGCCTCCTTGAGCCGGGCGACGGTCTGGGCCATCCCGGCCTCGAGCTCGTCGGCGTGCCCGGCGCTGCCGCCGAGCGCGAGCGGGGCGAAGACCCTGCTCAACAGCGTGACGCCCGACGGGACCGGCCTGCGGTGGACGACGCGGGTGCCGGCCGGGTCCGGACCGATCTCCCAGATCCAGCGGGCGCCGCTGGACTTCGTGTCCCAGGCGAGGGTCCGGCCGGGCTCGAGGACGGCCAGCACGCTGCGGGTGGGCCAGACGACGGCCTTGCGCCGGTTGACGCCGAGGTACCACTGTCCGATGCGCAGCCCGCCACGCTTGAGCGGCACCATCCGGACCAGCTCGGGACTCCACTCGGGCATCCGGCCGAAGTCGGTCAGGAGCTCCCACACCCGGTCCGGGGGCGCGGCGACCGTCGCCTCGGCGTACAGCTCGCGGGCAGCGGCGGAGGAGGTGCGTCATGGTGGACAGTCTGCCCGTTCCCGGCGAGGGTGGGCGTCATGGCGCCGTCGCTCGAACAGCTCAGCACCCGGTCTCGCGTGGCCGACGACGGTGAGGGCATCACCACGGACGAGCTGCGGCTCGCGTCGCGCAACCACGCCCTCCCGCAGGAGGCGCTCCGGTCCGACGTCACGCCACCGGGCCTCCACTACGTGCTGACCCACTACGACATCCAGCACGTGGACCCCGCCAGCTGGCAGCTGTCCGTCGGCGGCCTCGTCGAACGCCCACTGTCCCTGGACCTCGAGGCGCTGACGGCACTGCCGCAACACACGGTCCGGGTGACCATGGAGTGCGCGGGCAACGGTCGTGCGGTGCTTGCCCCGCGCCCGATCAGCCAGCCGTGGCTCGACGGCGCGGTCGGCACCGCCGACTGGACCGGCGTCCGGCTGGCGGACCTCCTCGCCGAGGCGGGCCTCGCCGCAGGAGCCGTCGACGTGGTCTTCACAGGTCTCGACCACGGGATCGAGCGCGGTGTCGAGCAGGACTACCGGCGCGGCCTCCCGCTGGCCGACGCCATGCGACCCGACGTCCTGGTGGCCCATCAGATGAACGGCGCGCCACTGCCGCCGCAGCACGGCTTCCCGGCCCGCGTGGTGGTCCCGGGCTGGTACGGCATGGGCAACGTCAAGTGGCTGGCCTCGATCACCGTCCAGGACGAGCCGTTCCTGGGTCCCCAGAACCTCGCCTACCGGCTCAAGCAGCAGCCGGACGAGCTCGGTGAGCCGGTGACCCGGATCGAGCCCAGGGGCCTGCTGGCGCCGCCCGGGTTCCCGGACTTCCTCACCCGCACCAGGGTGCTGCGACCGGGGCCGGTGCCGCTGGAGGGGCGGGCCTGGTCGGGCTGGGGCCCGGTGACGCGGGTCGAGGTGAGTGTCGACGACGGGGCCAGCTGGACCGAGGCGGAGCTCGGGCCGGAGGCGGGCCCGTGGGCCTGGCGAGGCTTCACCTGCCCGTGGCAGGCCACCCCGGGCCAGTACGTCCTGCGGGTTCGCACCCACGACGCGACCGGCCGGGTCCAGCGGACCGAGCCCGCCTGGAACCGGGGCGGCTTCACCAACAACGCCGACCAGGGTCTGCCCTGCCTCGTCCTCGAGGAGTGAGCCGGGCTCAGGCCAGCCAGTCGGCCATGGCGCGGTGCACCTCGGGATGGTTGAGCAGGTCGAAGTGGTCTGCCCGGCCGACGTGCAGGACGTCGGCCCCGGGGAACAGCTCGGCGCCGTACCGGTCCCGGCCGTACGCCGAGGGCACGCGCACCAGGTAGTCGCCGACGATGTTCCCCACGGGGTGCCGCGGTGACGAGGTCAGGGTCGCCGCCACGAGGCGGTAGCGCGCGTGAGGCAGCGGCGGGACGTCCTCGGCCAGGCCGGCAACGAGGTCGTGGACGCCGAGGGAGCGCCAGTCCAGGATCCGCCCGAGCGGAGCGGTCTCGGGCAGTCGGCCCAGGCCGCGGCTGCCGTGGCCGATGCCCCGCGCGATCGGAGCCCCGAGGTGGGGGGTGCCGAGGGTGATCACGTCGGACACCAGCTCGGTCCACGGGCTCTGGTCGTCGGTGGCCACCGCTCCGGCGGCGCGCATGATCAGGCCACCCATGGAGTGCCCCACCAGCGCGATCCGGGTGATCTCGACCGGCCAGGCCTCGACCAACGGCTGCAGCAGTGCCGAGAGTGCGACGCCGTTCGCCCGGAGGCCGAGGCCGGTGTTGGCGCGGAGGAACACGGGCGTCCAGCCACTCCCGGCGAGGGCCTCGCCGTACGTGGTGCCGACCTGCTCACGCAGGTGGTTCCAGTACGCCTCGTTCTCGCAGAGGCCGTGCAGGAACACCACGATCCGGCCGGTGGCCTCCGGGAAGGCGGCGGCGATCCCCTGCTCGTCGAGTGGGACGTTGCGTCCTCCGGAGCGCACGGCCATCGGGATGGCCAGACGCGGCCGCTCGCGCACCAGCCGGTCCCCGATCAGGCCGTTGACGGCGGAGCTCACGAAGCGACCCCGGGCGCCCTCCTCGAGACGTGGGCCCGCCCCGGTCGCTGCCACCCGGCCGAGCCCCCGGGACGCGGCACGAAGCCCCATGCCCAGGCCGCCGTAGACGGCGGAGGCGACCCCGCGGTGCACGAGCTCCGGCACGCTGGCCCCGCTGCCTCCCGTGGCCCGCCGGACGAGGCTGTGGGCCCGGTCGGTCACGGCGAGGTGGGTGTCCCGCGCCGAGCGGACGACCAGCTCGTCGAGGACCTCCGACAACAGGGACAGGGCGTCGAGAACGCCGGGCTCATCGGGGCGTGAGGCGGTGGTCGTGCTCATGCGGCGATCGTAACCCTGTCGGTGCACAGGTGTTCACTGAGACTCGCCGCGCGAATGGCCCGGATCCGCCCGGGCGGCCTCAGCCGGCGAGCGAGCCGCCGAAGATCTGCCAGGCCAGCGCGCTCTTCGCGACCAGGCTGAGCACCAGGTAGACCTTCTCGCCGTACGCGTAGTCGGCCCACCGGCCGATCTGTCGGTACTGCAGGTACTGGTTGACCGCGAAGCTCATGAAGAAGACGAACAGCGAGACGACGATGCCGTAGACGAACCCGGGCACCTCGTTGCTTCCGCTGCCCGCGCCGACCACGTTCACGAGGATCGCCACCCACGGGGCCGCACCGGCCACGCAACCGAACCAGAACGGAAGCATCGTGGTCGTGGACCGACCCGGCGGGTTCATCGCCTCCTGGAGCCAGCCGAACAGGATCATCGCCACGTTGGCGCCGATGATCAAGATGACCTCGGTGATCCCCGTGAGTCCGTTGTAGAACCCGATCAGCAGGATCATGATCGTCGCGCTGACCGAGTACTCGAGCCAGCGGAAGCGATTGATCCCGGCCCGCAGGTCGGCCTCGTACCGACCACGGAGCGCCGTCGCGGTCAGCAGGTGGTCCAGCGCCGCCAGGGCCAGGAACACCGCGATCGCCACCCCGATCCGGACGTCGAACAGTGCCTCCGGGGCCGGCCCCGGGGTGCCGGGTGGGCCTTGCGGGTACTGCGAGGTGACCGTGATCGCGAAGTCACTGGCCAGCACCAGCACGAGCACCAGCTGCGCGCCGTGGAGCAGGGTGAGGCCGAGGTTCCAGCGTCGCAGGCGCGACAGGGCGGACTCGGTGACGCCGGTGGCTTCCATGTCAGTCCTTGTCGCCGGACTCCTCACCGGCTGCCTCGTCCGCGGGAGCCGCCTCGTCGGCCGCCTCCGCCTCGGGCTCACCGATGGTGCCGTCGGGACGCAGGTTCTTCAGCTCGACCACGTTGCCCGAGGCGTCCTTGACGACCGCCGCCTCGACGATGGTGGCCAGCGCCTTCCCCCGCAGGATCTCCTGCACCAGGTCGGGGATGTGGTTGTGCTCGAACATGTGGTTCGCGAACTCCTGCGGGTCCTGCCCGGACTGCTGGGCGCGGCGCACCAGGTGCTGGGAGAGCTCGGCCTGGTCGACGCCGAACTCCTCCTTCTTCGCGATCTCGTCGAGCACGAACTGCGCGGAGACCGCGTCGCGGACCCGGCGCTCGAGGTCGGCCTCGAACTCGTCGACGGTCTGGCCCTCGTCCTCGAGGTACTTGTCCATGGTGATGCCGGCGTACGCGAGCTGCTGCTCGATGTTCTGCCGGCGGGCGTTGAGCTCGTCGGTGACGATCGTGTCGGGCAGCGGGATCTCGACCTTCTCGAGCAGCTTCTCGAGCACGGCGTCGCGGGCGGCCGCGGCCTGCTCGAGGCGCTTGCCCTTGCCGAGGCGCTCGCGCACGTCGGCGGTCAGCTCGTCGGCGGTGTCGAACTCGGACGCCATCTGCGCGAACTCGTCGTCGAACGCGGGGAGCTCCTGCTCCTGGACCTGGCTGACGGTCACCGCCACCTCGACGTCCTTGCCGACGAGGTCGCCACCGACGAGCTGGGAGGTGAAGGTCTTCTCGTCGCCGGCGGTCATGCCGGTGAGGGCGTCGTCCAGGCCGTCGAGCATGCCGCCGCGACCCACCTGGTAGGACATGCCGCTGACCTCGGCACCCTCGACGATCTCGCCGTCCTGGGTGGCCTTGAGGTCCAGCACGACGAAGTCGCCGTCGGCAGCCTCACGCTCCACGTCGTTGAGCGCGGCGAACCGGCCACGAAGGGCCTCGACCTGCTCGTCGACGTCGGCGTCGGTGACCTCGGCGTCGTCGACCTCGGCCTCGAGGCCGTCGTAGTCAGGAACCGTGATCTCGGGCTTGACCTCGACCTCGGCGGTGAACTCCAGGTCCTCGTGGTCGCCGAACTTGGTCACCTCGATCTCGGGCTGGGCCAGCGGCTCGAGGGAGTTGCTCTGCAGCGCCTCCATGTACTTCTGCGGAAGCACGTCGTTGATCGCCTGGTCCAGGACCGCACCGCGACCGACCTGGCGGTCGATGACGGAGGGCGGGACCTTGCCGCGCCGGAACCCCGGCACGTTGATCTGCTGGGCAATCTTCTTGTACGCCGCGTCGAGGCTCGGCTTGAGCTCCTCGAAGGGCACCTCGACGGTCAGCTTGGCCCGAGTCGGGCTCAAGGTCTCGACGGCGCTCTTCACCATGGTCTCCTGTCAGTACTGTCTGGGTGGCTCTGTTGATTCAGTCGGGGCGACAGGACTCGAACCTGCGGTCTCCTGCTCCCAAAGCAGGCGCGCTAGCCACTACGCTACGCCCCGCCAAGGGTCCCAGGACCTGCCTGAAAACCCCTTGGAGCGGATGACGGGAATCGAACCCGCGTCATCAGTTTGGAAAACTGAGGCTCTACCATTGAGCTACATCCGCACTCCCGCGCGCTTCGCTCCCGGGAACCCCCGAAAACGCCGTCGCACCGGAACTATTTGGCGGCTGTCATGGTGCCACACACGGAGCCCGGGACCGTAACCGAGGCGCCCTCCGCGGTCAGCTCCGGTGCACCAGGAGCAGGGCGCGGTCGTCGTGCGGTGAGCCGAGCGCGTCCACCAGACGTCGCGCGCCGCCGTCGAAGTCACCGCGCAGCAGCTGTTCGGCCTGGCCCAGCATCCGGTCGATGCCGAGCTCGATGTCGCGGCTGGGCGTCTCCACGAGCCCGTCGGTGTAGAGCATCAGCGCGTCCCCGGGACGGAGCACACCGCGCACGCTCGGGAACTCGGCACCCTCGAGGAGCCCCAGCGCCGGGCCCTCCGCGTGGTGGACGAGCCATCGGCCGGAGCCGGCGCCGCGCTGCGCGGCCGGCGGGTGGCCGGCGGAGCGAACGGCGAACGTGCCGGTGGTCAGGTCGAGGGAGAGGTGGACCGCGGTCGCGAAGCCCTCCTCCCAGTCCTGGCGCAGGAGGTAGTCGTTGGCGGCCGGCAGGAAGTCGTGGGGTGCCATCGCACCCAGGAGCCCGCCGAAGGCCCCGGACAGCAGGAGCGCCCGGGTGGCTGCCCCCTCACCCTTGCCGGAGACGTCCACGACCGCCATCTCGAGTCGGCCCGGCGCGGGCAGCGAGGTCACGACGAAGTCACCCGCGAAGGGCGTCCCGCCCGCCGATCGCAGGGCAGTCTCCGCGTGCCAGCCCCGGGGCAGCTCGGGGATCTGTCCCTGCCCCTGGATCCGGTCCCGCAGATCCACGAGCATGGACTCGCCCTGGGTGCCGGCGACGCCGAGCCGGGTCCGGCGGAAGGACGTCATCAGGATGATGAAACCGGCCACGAACAGGGTCAGGACCGCACCGACCGTGCGGATGTTGACCGTCTCCTGCCGGGCCAGCGAGAGCACGACCAGGACCAGCATGAACACCACGAACCACGGCAGGTGGCGCGGTCCGAGGATCAGGCTGCCGACCAGCAGGGGCAGCACCAGGGTGTTCAGGGGAACGACGTCGGGGAAGGCGAAGATGAGGGCGCCGACGAGGAGGGCGACGAGGCTCAGCACCCGGACGGCCCGGCTCCGACGGGGTAGCGCCGCGCGCACGGTGGCCGTCCAGGAACGACGCACCGACGACGCGAAGGCCGGTCCACGCGGATCGGTCATGGTCCTCGACTCTCGGGCGGGTGGTGCGGTCACTGTACGGCTCTCGACCGGAACCGTGGCTGACATCGCGGGCACCAGAACAGGTTGCGGCCCAGCAGGACCTCCGTGCGCACGGTCGACCCGCACACGAGGCACGCCTGGCGGTGGCGACGGTAGACGTAGACCTCGCCGCCGTGATCGTCGATCCGCGGCGGGCGGCCCATCGCCTCGGGCGTGTGCTCGGGGCGAACGGTGTCGATCCGGCCCGTGCGGACCCCCTCCGCCATCAGCACGACCAGGTCGTCCCACATGGCCCGGAACTGGCCGGAGCGCAGCGTGTTCCCCGGCCGCAGCGGGTGGATCCGGTGCCGGAAGAGCAGTTCGGCCCGGTAGACGTTGCCCACCCCCGCCAGCACGGTCTGGTCCATCAGCAGGCCGCCGATCGGGGCCCGGCTGCGCCGGATCCGCTCCCAGGCCGGCGTCGGGTCGGTGCCCGGCCGGATCGGGTCCGGCCCCGAGCGCGCCACGATCGCGTCGCGCTGCCCGGCGGTCAGGAGCTCGCAGGTCGTGGGACCGCGGAGATCGGCGTACGACGTGTCAGGGGAGGTGGCGGTGACCAGGCGCAGCCGCACCTGCCCGACGGGCAACGGCACCTCGTCGACACCGCGGTGGACGTCGAACGAGCCGTAGAGGCCGAGGTGGACGTGCACGAACCGGTCGCCGGGGAACGCGATGAACAGGTGTTTGCCCCAGGCCTCGGCGCCCCCGAGGGGTGCGCCATCGAGCAGGG
This sequence comes from uncultured Actinomycetota bacterium, assembly GCA_963834235.1. GTDB lineage: Bacteria > Actinomycetota > Actinomycetes > Propionibacteriales > Nocardioidaceae > Nocardioides. Next base: position 431,403 of record CAWIAS010000003.1, on the reverse strand, counting down.
CGGCGGCGTCGGCGAAGCGGCCCTGCGGGCTCTGCACCCGCACCACCCGGCCCGCGAACGCCGCCTCCAGCTCTCCGGCGATCCGGTGGAGGGTGTGTCCCTCAGGCATCGTCCGGGCGGACCCGGGCCGACTCGGGGAGCGGCGGCAGGTCCCCGGTGCGCTCGTAGGCGGCGAGCTGGTCGATCCGGCGTACGTGTCGCTCCTCGCCCGGGAACGGCGTGGCCAGGAAGACCTCGACGAAACGGGTCATGTCCTCGAGGGTGTGCATCCGGCCTCCGACGCTGATCACGTTGGCGTCGTTGTGCTCGCGGGAGAGCACCGCGGTCTCCTCGGACCAGACGAGAGCCGAGCGGACCCCGGTCACCTTGTTGGCCGCGATCTGCTCCCCGTTGCCGGAGCCGCCGATCACCACGCCCAGACTGTCGGCTCCGTCCGCGCGCTCGGCCGCGACGGCCTCGGCGGCCCGGAGGCAGAAGACCGGGTAGTCGTCGACGGCGTCGTAGACGAACGGGCCGTGGTCGACCGGCTCGTAGCCGTGGTCGCCGAGCCACGCCAGCAGGTGGTTCTTGAGGTCGAGACCGGCATGGTCGGAGCCGAGGTGCACGCGCATGCGCGGATTCTGTCAGGGAGTGTGCTGGCGGAAGAACGCGGCCACCTGCCCGATCAGCGGCTCGGCGGCCGGAAATGCGTCGGGGTGCCGCCAGAAGCCGTGCAGCTGCCCCAGGTAGCGGGTGGCCACGACGTCGACGCCCGCGTCGGCGAGCAGCCTCGCCAGGTGTTCCCCCTCGTCGCGCAGGGGGTCGTGCTCCGCGGTCACGACCAGCGTCGGCGGCAGCGTGTCGAGCCGGTCGGACAGCAGCGGCGCGAGGTCCGGGTCGGTGAGGTCGGCGTCGGTGGCGGCGTACTGCTGCCAGTACCAGGCGGCCTCGCGCGGGTCGAAGCCGTCCGTCGCGGTGCGGTAGGACTCGAAACCGGCGGTGGGGTCGAGGAACGGGTAGACGAGGCCGACGGCCGTGAACACTCCGGGGTGGCGCAGTGCCGCGACCAGCGCGAGGTTGCCGCCCGCGCTGTCGCCGTGGACGTACGTCGGGCCCGCCAGGCCGAGGCCTTCCGCCTCCCGCTGCAGCCAGCCCACGACGGTCGAGACGTCGTCGGGAGCGGCCGGGAACGGGTCCTCGGGCGGGCGCCGGTAGTCAACGCTCAGGACTGCCGTCCCGCAGCGGTTCGCGAGCCGGCGCGCGGACGCGTCGTGCACGTCGATGTCGTGGAACACGAAGCCACCGCCGTGCAGGTGGACCACCACACCCGCGCCGGCTCCCTCGGGCGTGTAGAGGCGGCAGCGCACGCCGTCCGCGTCCACGTCACGCACCTCGGCCACATCCTCGCGCGCCTCCTCGGCCGCCAGGGCCCGCGCCTCGGCGCGAGCGGCACCGAGGTCGTAGCCCTCGGTGTACGCCGGGACGTCACCCGCCGACTGTTCGACGGCCCGGCGCGACTCGGGGAAGAGCACCATCGTCAGCTCAGCGCTGCATCAGCGCGTCCAGGCCGACCGCGACAGCGGCCGCGACCCGGAAGTCGACCCGCTGGTCGGGGACATGGACGGTGTACTTGTCGCGGACGCTGCCCTGACGCTCGACGCCGAGCAACGGCTGCCCCTCGGTGCTGACGAAGTCGAAGTGGATCGGCAGGAACGGGATGTCCGTGAACCGGCGGACCAGCGCGACGCCCTGGCTGCGCTCCTGTCCGCTGCCCTGGTAGCCGGGACCCTCGATGTGGAACGTGGAGCGCAGCAGGCTCGCCTTGAAGTCCTTGCGGAAGAAGCCGATCTGCTGGCCGGTCTCATCGGTGATGTCGTAGCCGGAGTTGAGGTCGATCTTCTTGCGCGCCTTGAACGCAAACACGGGTCGGGACTTGGTCTCGTCGCTGTAGAAGGTCACCTGCTCCTTGAACGCCATCCGCTTCTGCTCGGCGACGCCCATGAGCTGTCCGAAGCTGCCGTCCGGGTTGGCGGCGAACAGCGAGTACTTGTTGGTGGTCATGGCGAACTTCTGCTGGACGTAGAAGGTCGGGAGGTACATCGGATCGGTCATGCGCGAACCATACTGACGCCACCCCCGGTGGAGCACTCCAACGTCAGGTAGCGCGTGATCTGGTGCCATCTGGTGGCACCAAATCGCGTCCTAGGCTCCCGCACGGCCGAAGCGGGCGAGGAGGTGCCAGACCCGCTTGAGGGACTGCGGGTCGTGCTCGCCGGTGCGGGCGGCGTCGCCGATGACAGCGGGGGTCAGCTCCGGGCCGAGCGACTGGGCGAGGTGGACGAACTCGACCCCGCGGTAGTCCGGGTCGAGACCGGCCGTCGCCACCTGGAACCCGGGATGCCACGCGACCGGGCAGCCGAGACGGTGGGCTGCCTTCTCGACAGCTGTGCCGCGGAAACACGGGTCGAGCACGACCGCCTCGGCGTCCCTGTCGAACCGGACCCCGCCGTGGACGTGCGCCTCCACGTAGTCGTCGAGCAGGTCGTGGCCGGCGGCTCGGCACAGCGTGACCAGCTCCGCGATCCCGTCGGGGCCACCTACCGCGTCGGGCTCGAACCACGAGTCGGGGAAGCAGAAGGTGCTGCGCTCCGTCACCTCCGGCCGGAGCCGGACGTACGCCGAACCGAACCTGATCGAGGCACCGTGCGCCCGCTCCTCGTGGTTGAGCGCACCGTAGAGCGGCCGGTCCGCGCGCCGGCCCGTCGTCGTACCTCCGGTCGAAGAGCCGGCTCTCCCAACCCCAGCGGTCACCCCCGGGGAAGGCGGTGAGCCCGCCGTTGGACGTGCCGGTCTCGAACTGCGAGCGGTAGCAGCCGTCGGCCGCCATCGACTCGATCACCAGGCCACTCCCGAACGGCCAGTCCGGGTGGAACTGGAGGGTCACCCGGTGATCGGTCACTGCCCTGCGCCAGTTGCGGGGTTTCGAGGCTCAGGCGCCAGGGCGCCTTCGCACCTCAACCAACGTCCTCGGCGAGGCGTTCCAGCTCCTCGTCGATGATCGACGGGTCGAGCTTCGTGAAGATCGGCGTCGGCTTCGCCACGGGCAGCCCGACCGTGATCGGTCGGCGCTCCCAGACCGGGGCGGAGGTGTAGTCGCCCGTGATGATCGGGTACGCCGCTCCCCCGTCGAGGTCCTCGGCCTCCTGGAGCACCGGCATCGGCGCGATGTCTCCGGCGCCGCCGAGGGCCCGGTCGACCTCGTTGGCGGCGAACGGCAGGAACGGCGACAGGATCAGGTTGAGGTCGGCCACGCACTGGGCGATCACGTGCAGGATCGTGCCGAGCCGTTCGCGCTGGTCGTCGCCCTTGAGCTTCCACGGCTCGTGGTCGGTGACGTACTTGTTGACCTCGGCCACGGTGCGCATGGCCTCGCCGATGGCCTGCTTCTGTCGGTGCCGGGCGATCAGGTCGCCCACCGTGCCGAACGCTGCCTCGACGGATGCCAGCACCGCCTGGTCCGCGGGCGTCGGGTCGACGGCCTGCGGGATCTCACCGTAGTTCTTCGCGATCAGGGTCGCCGTGCGGTTGACGAGGTTCCCCCAGCCCGCGACGAGCTCGTCGTTGGTGCGACGCACGAACTCCGACCAGGTGAAGTCGGAGTCCTGGTTCTCCGGTCCTGCGGAGGCGACGAAGTAGCGGAACGCGTCGGGCTGGTAGCGGCTGAGCAGGTCGCGGACGTAGATCACGACCCGCTTCGACGAGGAGAACTTCTTGCCCTCCATCGTGAGGAACTCCGAGCTGACGACCTCGGTCGGCAGGTTGAGCTCGCCGTACGTCCGCGGCGAACCGCCCTTGCTGCCCTTGCCGGAGTACGCCAGCAGCTCGGCCGGCCAGATCTGGCTGTGGAAGGTGATGTTGTCCTTGCCCATGAAGTAGTAGGACAGGGCCTCAGGGTCGTTCCACCACTGGCGCCAGGCGTCCGGGTCGCCGCCGCGCCGGGCCCACTCGATCGACGCCGACAGGTAGCCGATGACGGCGTCGAACCACACGTAGAGCTTCTTGGTCGGGTTGTCGCGCCAGCCGTCCAGCGGGACGGCGATGCCCCAGTCGATGTCGCGGGTCATCGCCCGCGGCCGGATCTCCTTGAGGATGTTCTGGCTGAACCGGATCACGTTGGGCCGCCACAGACCGGTGGCCTCGCGCTCGTCGAGCCACTCCCCCAGGGCCTCGGCCAGCGCCGGCAGGTCGAGGAAGAAGTGCTGGGTCTCCACGAACTCCGGGACCTCGCCGTTGATCCGGGACTTCGGGTCGATCAGGTCGTGCGGGTCGAGCTGGTTGCCGCAGGTGTCGCACTGGTCGCCACGCGCACCGTCGGCCCCGCAGATCGGGCAGGTGCCCTCGATGTAGCGGTCGGGGAGGGTGCGGCCCGTCGACGGCGAGATGGCGCCGTACGTCGTCTGCTCGACGAAGTAGCCGTTCTCGTGGACGCCCAGGAAGAGCTCCTGCACCACGGCATGGTGGTTGGGCGTCGTGGTCCGGGTGTAGAGGTCATAGGTGACCCCGAGGGCGCAGAGGTCCTCGGCGATCATCCGGTGGTACTTGTCGGCCAGCTCCTGCGGCGGGACCCCCGCCTCGTCGGCGGCGATCAGGAGCGGGGTCCCGTGCTCGTCGGTGCCGGAGACCATCAGGACGTCGTGCCCGGCCATCCGCATGTAGCGGGAGAAGACGTCGGAGGGCACACCGAAACCGGCCACGTGACCGATGTGGCGCGGGCCGTTGGCGTACGGCCAGGCGACGGCAGACAGGACATGGCTCATGGCCGAATCCTAGGAGCCGGGCCCGGGAAGCCGCTGCCCGGTGCCGTGCGGCGGACGGTGCGGGGTCCGACCGCCGCCCGCCCGGGACGGTAGAAAGGGCCCATGAGCCCGCGACCGTCGCCGACCCCTGCTCCCGTCCCTGGACCGACGGAAGAGGTCGATCGGGTCCGGCGGTGGGTCTACTTCCTGCTCTCGCCGTTCTGGGTCGTGCCGACGCTGTGGTGCCTGGCGGCGGTCGCGCTCGGGCTGGTGGTCCCCCAGATCGACCGCGGGTCGAACGCGGCCCTGCCGCTCGCTCTTCGAAGGCGGCGCCACGGGCGCGCGGACCGTGCTGTCGAGCATCTCCGGGCGCGATGATCTCGGTCACCGGCCTGGTCTTCTCGATCACGATCGTGGTGCTGCAGCTGGCCAGCAGCCAGTTCTCGCCCGCGGCTGATGCGCACCTTCCTGGAGAGCCGGATCACCCAGCACACCCTCGGCGTCTTCGCGGCGTCGTTCCTCTACGCACTCACCGTCCTGCGCTCGATCGTCGACACCCCGGAGAGCTCGGTCCCGCAGATCGCGGTGACCCTCGCCTACCTGCTGGTGCTCGGCTGCGGTGGCGATGTTCCTGGCGTTCATCCACCACATCACCCAGTCCATCTCGGTCACCGTCATCATCCGTCGGGCGGCCGACGAGACCCGGGCGATCGTCCGGCGGGGGCAGGCCGAGTCGGAGCGGTACCCGGCCACGCCCCCGGAGCTGCCCCGCCTGGGGCGCCAGCACACCGCGGTCGCCGTCCGGTCCGGCTACCTCGACACCATCGACCAGAACCTCCTGTGCGCCCGGGCGCACGTCCCACGACGCCCGGATCGAGCTGCTGCATCCGTTGGGGACGTACGTCGTCGAGGGGGCGCCGGTGGCCCTCGTCCATGGCGGGCCGGCCACCGACGTGGACTGGGACAACGAGATCGACGCGGGTCTCGGGATCCGGCACGACCGATCCATGCAGCAGGACGCCTCGTTCGGGGTGCGCCGGCTGGTCGACATCGCCGAGAAGGCCCTCTCACCGGGGATCAACGACCCCACGACCGCCGTCCAGGTCATCGACGAGCTGCACGACATCCTGCGCCGGATGGTGGTGGCGCGCGATCCCTACCCGGTCCGGCACGACGCCGACGCAGGTGGTGCGGCTGGTCACCCAGGACTGGACGTTCGCCCAGTACCTCGACCTGGCGGTCGACGAGATCATCCACTACGGGACCGACAGTCTGCAGGTGCCGCGCAGGCTCGACTCGATGCTGCTCGACCTGGAGGCGGCCGCGACCCCGGGACACCGGCCGACCGTCGCCGCCAAGGCCGCCGACGTCGGCGGGTGACGCAGCGGAGGTCGTGACCGTCAGGTCACCGGACCGAGCGCGGTGGGTCCGGCGCTGTTGCCCGCCGGCTCCTTGAGCTCGACGAAGATCACGTGCGTCTCGGTCTCACCGGTGTTCTCCCCGCTGTGCTGCTGCGCCGGGAGCCAGTTCGCCTGGCCCGCGCTCAGCTCGACGTCCCGCGTCTGGTCGTCCGCGTGCAGCCGGCGCTGGAACGAGGACAGCGTCACCATCACGCTGTCGGGGTGGGCATGCGGTGTGGTGCGATCACCGGGCCGGTCGCGGTACTCGAGCACCCGCACCCGGTCGTTCTCGAACACCACCCGGTAGAGGTGCCCGTTGCTCCCTCGTGGGGTCCAGCTCGTCCTGAGTCATCTGCGAAGACTGCGACCGTCGCGGCTTCACGTCAACAGTCGAGCGTCTGCGACGGCGCTGACTAGCCTTGCGGCCATGGCGACGTTGATTGCGGAGGACCTGCTCCTGCTGCTGCTCGACGACCAGAAGGGCGCGGTCGTCGTCACGTCGTACACCGCCACCGTGCTCGGCGGTGCGGTCCTCATCGAGCTGGCGATGATCGGTGCGGTCGACGTCGAGGAGAAGGCGAGCGTGTGGCGCGCGGCGAAGGTGCGCGCCAGACCGGCCGTGGTGCCCGACGACGAGATCCTGCGACGGGCCGCCGAGGTCGTCGCGCGCAAGGACCGGAGCGCCCAGGACCTGGTCGAGCGGCTCGGCAAGGGGCTGAAGGACGAGCTCGCTCGACCGGCTGGTCGCAGCGCGGCATCCTCGAGCGGCGCGCGGACCGGTGCTCGGCCTGATCGTCCCGCGCACGCGCTGGCCCTCGGTCGACCCCTCGCCCAAGGCGAGGCTGCGTCAGGCAGCTGACCGCGACGCTGGTCCAGGGCATCGACCCGGACCCCCGGACCGCGGCGCTGGTGGCGCTGCTGTCCGCGATCGACCGGGCCCACAAGCTCGTCGACCACCGGGTCTCTCGCGGAGCGACGTGCGCAAGCGGGCCAAGAAGATCGCCGAGGGGGAATGGGCGGCCAACGCGGTCCGCGACGCGGTGTCAGCGGCGACCGCCGCTATCGCGGCGGCCGTCACCGCGTCGGCCGTGGCGGCCACCAGTCGGCGGCTGAACCTGTCGGTCAGCTGAAGTCGAGGTCCTTGTCCCGCGAGCGCTTCAGCTCGTGGAAGTGCGGGAAGGCGGCCATCGTCACGGCGGCATCCCAGAGCCGACCGGCGTCCTCGCCACGCGGCGCCTTCGTGAGCACCGGGCCGAAGAATCCGGTGCCGTCGAACGCGATGGTGGGCGTGCCGACGTCGTCGCCGACGAGGTCCATGGCGCCACGGTGCGACTTGCGCAGGCCCTCGTCGTACTCCTCGGAGTCCATGGCGTCGGCCAGGGAGAGCGGGTAGACCGGCGTCCTCCAACGAGGCCAGATCGTGGCCCGGTCGCGCGGCTGCTTCTCGACGTGGAAGCGGGTGCCCATCGCGGTGTAGAGCGGAAGGAGGACGTCGCTGCCGTGCTGCTCCTCGGCGGCGATCAGCACCCGGACCGGCCCCCAGGCCGTCTCCAGGAAGTCGCGGTAACTCTCGTCCAGCCCGTCGCGACCCTCGTTGAGCACGGCCAGCGACATCACGTGCCAGTCGGTGCGGACGTCGCGAACCTGCTCCACCTCCAGCATCCACCGCGAGGTGATCCAGGCGAACGGGCAGGCAGGGTCGAACCAGAAGTCGGCGGAGCAGATGCAGTCATGCGAAACTTTCAACCTGACTGGACCAGCACGTATTCCCGCGGCGGTCAGAGCAGGTTGACCAGCACGCCGGCCAACGCACAGAGGCCGAGCGTGCGCAGCACCGACCACCTGAGGGCGAAGACCAGGACTCCGGCCAGTCCGGTCAGCGCGAACGCCTCCCAGATGTACGACGACCACACCGGCGTCAGCATCTCGCACCGGCCCGGCGCCGACGGTCCGGGTGTCACTGAAGAGCGTGTGCACCGCGAAGTAGAGCGCCAGGTTGGCGATCACGCCGACGACCGCGGCGGTGACGCCGGTGAGCGCAGCCGGAGACGGCCGCACTCCCCCGCAGCCGCTCGACGTACGGCGCCCCCAGGAAGATGAAGACGAAGCACGGCACGAAGGTCACCCAGACCGTGAGCAGCGACCCGAGCAGACCGGCGACCCAGGGGTCGAGCCCGCCGGGGTCGCGGTAGGCGCCCAGGAACGCGACGAACTGCACGACCATGATCAGCGGCCCCGGCGTGGTCTCGGCGAGGGCGAGGCCGCGGACCATCTCACCGGCCGTCAGCCAGCCGTAGGTGTCCACGGCCGCCTGGGCGACGTAGGAGAGCACCGCGTAGGCGCCGCCGAACGTGACCAGCGCCATCCCGCCGAAGAACAGGCCCTGGTCGACATAGACGGAGTCGCCCACCAGCAGCCAGGCGACGGCGACGGGCGTCACCCACAGCGTGAGCCCGATCGACAGGATGGCGAGGTTGCGTCGCCACGACGGACGAGCGTGGTGCAGGGCGTCGTCGGAGATCAGCGGCGCCGTGACTCCCTCGGGTGCCGGCCGCTCCGTGACGGTCAACGTCGCCGGCCGCCAGCGGCCGAGCCACCAGCCGATCGCGCCGGCGCCGAGCACGACGAGCGGGAACGGCAGCCCGAACACCGCGAGCGCCAGGAACGCGGCGACCGCGAGCCCGACGAGGGCCCGGCTCCGCAGGGCGCGCCCGCCGATCCTCAGGACCGCCTGCGTCACGATCGCGAGGACCGCCGGCGCCAGGCCCAGGAACAGTCCCGCCACGAGGGTGGTGTCCCCCTGGGCGACGTACAGCACGGACAACGCGAGCAGGGCGACGACGCCGGGAAGCACGAACAGGACGCCGGCGATCAGGCCACCCAGCCAGCCGTTGAGGAGCCAGCCGGTGTAGATGGCGAGCTGCTGGGCCTCAGGGCCGGGCAGGAGCATGCAGTAGTTGAGGGCGTGCAGGAACCGTTTCTCGCCGATCCAGCGGCGTTCGTCGACGAGCGAGCGCTGCATCACCGCAATCTGTCCGGCCGGCCCCCCGAAGGTCTGCAGCGAGATCAGGAACCACGCCCAGGTGGCCTCGCGGAGCGGCACCGTGTCGGAGTGGCCGCGCGTCGTCACGGACCGGAGTGTTCCAGACGACTGGTTCGCTCACGCGCCGCGCGATCAACCCTCGAATGCCGGGAGGGGCGGGTCGAACACCAGATCGGTGTACGGCGCCTCGTCGGCTCGCTCATCGCGTGGCCAGAGCGCCGTGCCGACGTAGGTCTCGCCGTCGAGGGTGACCTCGGCCCGGTACCTGAAGGGCGCCGGCCCGAGGTCCAGCGGTTCGCCGCCACCGGCGCCGTCCTCCTGCTGGAAGAAGACGCTGCCGGCGCCGTTGCAGCCTCGCTGCGCGCGCAGCGGGCCGATGGTCCGCTCCGCCCCGTCGTCGGCGGTGACGGTGACGGTGACCGTGGCGTTCCCGGGAGTGGTCCCCAGGTCGTTCAACGCCAGCTCCAGCGGGTAGGCGATGAAATCGTCGTCGTCGTCGGAGACGAGACCGACGTACCCGGTCGGCTTCGGCAGGAAGCCGGTCTCCGCGGTGGTCCACGCGAACGACGTGATCACGTCTCCCTGCGGTCCCCGGCCGAACACGTCGACCTGGTAGCGGCCTGCCGGGCCAGCCGGGGGAACGGAGAGCGTGTAGTCCCCCGTCTTCTCGGCCGGGACCGTGAACGTACGCCAGCAGGCATCGCGGTTGCCGGGGAGCGGGGAGAAGGTGGCCTCGAAGGTCCAGCCCTTCAGCGGGAACGAGAACGGCACCTCACCCCGGTCGCCGACGTCCACGAACGGCGGCTGCGGCATCCCGTCGAAGCAGCCTCCCGACGAGATGCCGGACTCGTCGGGCTCGCCCGTGAAGCAGGAGGTCCACGGCTCGAGGAGCACCTCCTCCCCGTCGAGCTGCAGGACGATCGGCGGAGCGCTCTCCCCGTCCCACTCCGGCGGGACGTCCGGAATGCTGCTGTCCGGGCTGACGACCGGAGTCGACAGTTCCTGCGAGGCGGACGGCGATGCGGAGGGCGAGGCAACCGACGGCCCCGCCGAAGGTCCGTCGCCGAGGAGCGCCGACGAGCCGCCGACGATGGCGGTGACCAGGGCCACCGCGCCGGCGGACGCTCCGAGGGTGCGCCGTCGGGTACGGCGCCGGTCGCGGGCGCTCAACACGTTGGCGTACGGCGGCGGGTCGGCCGGGGTGGCGTCGTCCACGCCGGTGGTCAGGTGTCGTTCGAAGTCGTTCATCGAGGCGTCCGTTCGGTGTTCTCGTCATCGGCCAGCAGGGGTGCCAGTGCCGCGCGGGCGCGCGACAGACGGGACTTGACGGTGCCGGGCGGGACTCTCAGGAGCGTCGCCACCTCGTCGACCGGCAGGTCGTGGACGTGGTGGAGGAGGACGACCGCGCGGCTGCCGATCGGCAGGACGGCGAGGGCCACGGCGAGGTCCAGGCGGGTGTCCGAGGCACCGGACCCCACAGGCTCCACCGGGCGCGCGCCGAGCCGGCCCAGACCGAGGCTCGCGACCCGGCGCCGCCGGTGCCGCGAGATCAGCATCCGCACCGCGACCGTCCGGAGCCACGCGTCGACCTGCTCGTAGTGGCGCACCTTCTCCCAGTGCTCCAGCAGCTTGACGAACGCGTCCTGGGCGATCTCCTCGGCATCGGTCGCCGAGCCACCCATGACCGTGAGCAGCCCGATCAGGGGGCCGCACGAGCGCGCGTAGACCCCCGCGACCTGGCCGTCCCGGTCGAGCTCGTCCTTCTCCACACCACTGACACGCGGCAGAGGCCCGACCGGTTCCCGGGCCCCCCTGGTCATGACCCGTGCTGGCGCGAGATCTTGACCGTCGTGCTGGTCCGGCCGGGCCGGACGATCTGCGTCCCGGAGTAACGCACCTTCACCGTGCGGGTGCCCGGCTCGAGGTCGTCCAGCACGAGCCGGAGTCGACCGTCGACGAGACGCCCTGACACCTGACGCTTCCCGATCTTCACGATCACCCGGCCGGGTGCGGTGTCGACGCCGGGCGCGGTGACCCGGATCCGGACGACGGCCCGGCCGGGCTTGCCGTCGGCCTTGACGTCGAGCTCGGGCGTCGTGGTGACCCGATGGTCGGTCTGCAGCAGGAGGGACCGGTCGCGGTACCCGGGATGGGAGAGGTCGACCCGGAGCGAGATCCGCTCGCCGACGTCGTGCACCCCGAGGAGAAGGTTGCGTCCGGTCCCGACAGCCTTGCCGTCGCGCAACCACGTGTAGGACACGTCGGCGTCGGCCGGCAGGTAGGAACCCGGCGCCACCGTGAGCCGTGCGGCTCAGGTGGGCGACGCCCTCGATCCCGAAGGGACTGGTGATGTCGAAGCGTCCGGCGGACACCTTGCGGGTCGGCTCGGAGGTGACCGCACTGGCCCGGTAGCCCTCCGAGCGAGCCGTGGTGCGGACCGTGATCCGCTTGCCGATGTGCTGCTGGCGGACGCGGAACTCGACCCCGTCCGCGCCCGGGATCGGCTCGTCGTCGGCGAACCACCGGATGGTCGTCGTTTGTGGGGTCGGGGCCCAGGTGCCCGGCCGGACCTGAAGCAGCTCGTCGACCCTCGCGACTCCGGAGATCTCGGTGGGCGCGGTGCTGGCGAACGCGCCCTTCTGCACCCGCGCGGTCCGCGGCGAGGATGGCCGAGCCGTCGACGTAGCCCCGCTTGGTGGCCTCGACCTTCACCTGCAGCCGCCGGCCGCGCAGCTCGGGTGTGGGCGTGAACGTGGTGGTCGTGGCACCAGCGATGGGACGGCCGTCGGCCAGCCACTGCACGTCATAGCTCGCCGCCGGCTTCCAGCTGCCGACCGACGCGGTGAGTGGCTCCCCGACCCGTGGGGTGCCGTTGATGCCGGGCCGGGCCCGCAGCTCGACCTTGCGGTCGTCGAAGTGGACGAAGCCGCTCGGCCAGCTGCCGCTGCCCTTCGTGAGGGTGCGCCAGTGGAAGTCCCCGCTCCAGCTGTCCTCGGAGATCACGATCTTCCGCGAGGAGAGGACCTCCTCGACGTAGGCCACGTGGCCGCTCGATCCGACGCCACGGGAGTTCCTGTTCCACCAGGCCACGGCCCCCACCATCGGCTGCTTGTCGGTGATCCGCTTGTTCGCGCGGCCCCAGTTGTAGGCCATGCCGGTGCCCGACCACGGACGCTCGGCGGACATGCCGCCCTTGACCAGGCGGTAGGCCACGTAGTTGGTGCAGTTGTGGCCGGCGTACATCCGCCACCACATCTTCTTGCTCGCCTTGCGGTAGCCGAAGTGGGTGTAGCCCTCGTCCTTGCAGCCGGAGTAGCCGGTGCACAGGTACGACGACGACGCCGCTGCCGGAGAGGCGAGCGGCACGAGCGCCATGAGCACCGCAGCGACGATCAGGGCGCCGCAGAGCCGCCGAGTCCGGTCCACGAGAGTGAACTCTGACGCATGTCAAGCACCATGAACAGCGTTTCGTCACAAATTTCACTCGTGGAACTCGTGTCCCAGGCGCTCCACCAGCCCCGTGACCGGCCGCCCGGTCACGGGCGGGTAACGCGGTTGGGCGCCCCGGCGCGGCCGGTGACATGATGCCGAGCATGCCTGGAACCAACCTGACCCGGGACGAGGCCGCCGCCCGCGCCGCCCTCCTGGACGTCACGTCCTACGTCATCGATCTCGACCTGACGACGAGCGACACGACCTTCGCCTCCACCACGACGATCTGCTTCACCTGCCGCGAGCCCGGCGCGGAGACGTTCGCCGACCTGGTCGACGCCACCGTCCACTAGATCACCCTGAACGGCGAGGCGATCGACCCCGCCACGGCGTACGCCGATCAGCCGGATCGCGCTGAGCGGGCTGGCGGCCGACAACGAGCTGGTCGTGACGGCCGACTGCACCTACTCGCGCACCGGCGAGGGGCTCCACCGTTTCGTCGACCCGGCCGACGACCGGGTCTACCTCTACTCGCAGTTCGAGGTCCCGGACGCCCGCCGCGTCTACACGACGTTCGAACAGCCCGACCTCAAGGCACCGTTCACGTTCCGGGTGACCGCACCCAGCCACTGGAAGGTCGTCTCCAACGCCGCGACGCCCGACACCGGAGGAGCTCGGCGACGGCAAGTCCCACTGGAGCTTCCCCGAGACCCAGCCGATGTCGACCTACATCACCGCGGTGGTCGCTGGCGAGTACCACGAGGTGCTCGGCGACCTACCGGGGCAAGCACGGGGACATCCCGCTCGGCCACTACTGCCGACAGTCCCTCGTCGAGCACATGGACGTCGCAGAGCTCGAGAAGCTGACCAGCCAGGGCTTCGAGTTCTTCGAGGACGCTCTTCGACTACCCGTACCCGTTCGGCAAGTACGACCAGCTCTACGTGCCGGAGTACAACATGGGCGCGATGGAGAACGCCGGGTGCGTCACGCTGCGCGACGAGTACCTCCCCCGCTCCCGCCAGGACCGCTCGTTCTACGAGTTCCGGGCCGAGGTGATCCTGCACGAGATGGCGCACATGTGGTTCGGCGACCTGGTGACCATGAAGTGGTGGGACGACCTCTGGCTGAACGAGTCGTTCGCCGAGTGGGCCTGCTACCACGCCGCCGTCGAGGCCACCGAGTTCGACGAGTCCTGGACCGGCTTCACCAACGCCCGCAAGAACTGGGCCTACCGCCAGGACCAGCTGCCCAGCACCCACCCGATCGCGGCCGACAACGTCGACCTGCGCGCCGTGGAGGTCAACTTCGACGGCATCACCTACGCCAAGGGCGCCTCGGTGCTCAAGCAGCTCGTGGCCTGGGTCGGGCTCGACAACTTCCTCGCCGGGATTCGCGAGTACTTCAAGGACTTCGCCTTCTCGAACTCCGAGTTCCGCGACCTGCTGGTGGCCCTCGAGAAGTCCTCCGGTCGCGAGCTCGAGTCCTGGGCGCAGGAGTGGCTCCAGACCTCGGGCGTCAACACTCTGTCTCCGACGTTCGAGCTGGACGCCAGCGGCAGCTACGCGTCGTTCTCCGTCCGCCAGACAGCCCACGCCGACCATCCGACGCTGCGACGGCACCGGCTCGGCATCGGCCTCTACGACGAGCAGGACGGCCACCTCGTCCGTCGAACCTCGATCGAGACCGACATCGAGGGTGAGCTGACGTCCATCGACCAGCTCGTCGGGCAGAAGCAGCCGGATCTCCTGCTGCTCAACGAGGGCGACCTGGCCTACGCCAAGATCCGCCTCGACGAGCGCTCCCTGGCCACCCTCGTCAGCGGCCTGAGGACGCTGGACGACTCTCTCGCCCGCGCGCTCTGCTGGGGTGCTGCGTGGGACATGACCCGCGACGGTGAGATGCGGGCCACCGACTTCGTCGAGCTCGTCCTCAGCGCGGTCGGTCAGGAGACCGACGCCTTCGGCATGAGCCGGATCCCGGGCTACGCCGCGCAGGCCGTCAACACCTACGCCGCCCCGGCCAACCGCACGGCGCTGAAGGCGCGGTGGGAGCAGGGCGTCCGGGACCTGCTCGACGCGGCCGAGCCGGGTAGTGACCACCAGCTGTCGTTCATGCGCGCGTACGCCGGAGCGGCGCACAGCGACGAGGCGATCACGACCCTCGAGGGGCTCCTCGACGGTTCGGTGACGTTCGACGGTCTCGCGGTCGACACCGACCTGCGCTGGACCCTCGTCACGTCGCTCGCGAAGTCCGGTCGGGCAGACGAGGCGCGGATCGCTGCGGAGCTGCAGCGCGACAACACCATCTCCGGGCAGGAGCAGGCGGCCGCCGCCCGTGCTGCGCGGCCCACCGCCGAGGCCAAGGCCGAGGCCTGGGAGGACGCCATGGTGCGCGACGACATCGCGAACGAGACCCAGCGCAGCATCGTCCTGGCGTTCCAGTGCCCCGATCAGGACGAGGTGCTCGCGCCGTACGTCGACAAGTACCTCGAGGCAGCGCACACGATGTGGGAGGACAAGGGGACCCACCGCGCCTCGACCGCTCTCGAGTACATCTTCCCTCGGCCGCTGGCCAGCCAGGAGCTGCTCGACAAGGTCGACGCGTGGCTGGAGTCGTCGCCGGCCAACCCGGCCGCCAAGCGCTTCGTGCGTGAGGGCCGGGCCGACGTGGCCCGCGCGCTCGCTGCCCAGGCCAGGGACGCCCAGGCTCGTTGAGTTGGGCCTGCGCGGCAGGTGAATTGGGCTTGCGCGGCAGGATGTCTGCCGCGCAGGCCCAACTCAACTGCGGTGGAGGGTGAGCGGAGGGCGTGCGTGCTCGGCGAGCATCGCGACGCCGCGCTTGAGGCCGCCGATCAGGTCGTCCTCGGCGAACGCCGACTTCATGTGCAGGACGGCGAGCTCGACCTCGCCGTCACTCAGGTGGTGACGGACCTCCGCCCCGGTGACGATCTCGAGCGCCCGCAGGGCGGGGTCGACCATGACCAGGACGCTGACCGAGGGTGCGACCAGGGCGGCGTGCAGACGTCGGGCGAACGCCTGGGGGTCTCCCTCGGCGCTGCCGACGAAGACGGAGAACTCGCAACGGGACGCCTGCTCGGCGGCCCGGATCACCCGGTCGAGCTCGTGACGCTCGCGCGGGCTGAAGTCACCAGCGGCCACTCGCGCCACCCGTCCTGTCATCGTCCGAGCCGGAGCCGAGCTGCGCGGTCCCGGAGCGCGGACCGCCGAACCACTGGTTGTCGGGCACGGCCGCGCCCGGAGCGACCCGCTCGCCCCTGATCATGGCCGGGAGGTAGACCGCCATCAGGATCACCACGAAGAGCAGCAGCGGGATCCCACCGAGCACCAGCAGGGCGTGCATCCCCGAGACCGGATCCGGGTCGCTCCAGTTCTCCGGCACCTCGGCGCCGGCGGGCGAGGCCATCACGAGAGGGATGGTCGCGGCGGCGATCAGGACAGCGGCGCGACGCAGGAGCGTCTGGAATGTCGAGGTCACGCCGGCAGGATATCGGCTCGCTGCCTCCGCGCACTTTCCGCGGCCCGAGTCGACTCCGTCACACCGCCGCGTGTGAGTTTCCGACCGACCTCCGAAGTGTGCACATACTGGCCACATGTTTGCTCTGGAGACCACGACCAGCCCGTGCTCGTCAGACGAGTTCCTGTGCAACGCCGCTCTCGAGTGGACCGACAACGAGCGGTTGGCGGAGGTCGCCGACCTGCTGATCGGCAAGCCGCTGATGATCACCGCCCTCGTCGTCCTGGGACTGCTCGCCCGCTTCGTCCTGCACCGCCTGGTCGACCGCCTGGTGCGCAAGGCCGAGGTCGGGGTCCTGCCCGACCGGGTCGGCCGGATCAAGGCTGCTCGCACCAGGTCTGCCCGGGCCGCTGCCGAGGCGGCCGAGGGCCCCTCCGCAGCGCGCGACATCGTCGTCGCCACCCGCCGGGTGCAGCGTGCCCAGACCATGGGCAGCCTGCTGAAGAGCATCATCACCGGTGTCGTGCTGGCGGTGGTGGTGACCATGTGCCTGGCCGAGGTCAACGTCAACATCGCACCCATCATCGCCAGCGCCGGCATCATCGGCATCGCGCTCGGCTTCGGCGCCCAGAGCCTGGTCAGCGACTTCCTCTCGGGCGTGTTCATGATCTTCGAGGACCAGTACGGCGTGGGCGACGAGATCGACCTCGGCGAGGCCGTCGGCACGGTCGAGGCGGTCAGCCTGCGCGTCACCAGGCTGCGCGACATCAACGGAACGGTCTGGTACGTCCGCAACGGCGAGATCACCAGGGTCGGCAACATGAGCCAGAACTGGGCGCGCACCGTCCTCGACATCGCCGTGGCCTACCACGAGGACCTCACCAAGGTGCGCCGCGTGCTGGAGGACGTCGCCCACGACCTGTGGGACGACGAGGACTTCCAGGGCCGGATCATCGAAGAGCCCTCGGTGTGGGGAGTCCAGGACCTCGGCATCGACGGGGTCGTCATGCGGGTCGCCCTGAAGACGGCGCCGCTCGAGCAGTGGGGTGTGGCCCGCGAGATGCGGCAGCGGATCAAGGCCCGTTTCGACTTCGAGGGCATCGAGATCCCGTTCCCGCAGCGGGTGGTCTGGCACCGCGGCGAGTCCGCCCCACCCGGGGCCGCCGGGACCGCGGCCGGCGAGGAGCCGACCACGGTCTGACGCAGCGAGGTCTGACAGTGCGGTCAGCCCAGCGAGGCACTCAGCGTGATCGTCGTGCCGGTGAGGGCCTGGCTCACGGGACAGTTGGTCTTGGCGCCCTCGGCCGCCTCGACGAACTGCTCCTCGGAGATGCCCTCGACCGCACCGACCACCGTGAGGTGGATCCCGGTGATGCCGGTGCCGGGCGTGAACTCGACGTCCGCCTGGGTCTGGAGCGAGGTCGGCGGGGTGCCCGCCTTGGTGAGCCCTCCGGAGAGCGCCATGGAGAAGCAGGAGGAGTGAGCGGCAGCGATCAGCTCCTCGGGGCTGGTCTTGCCATTGGCCTCCTCGGCTCGCGACGGCCAGGACACGTCGAACGTCCCGACGCCGGAGGACTCGAAGTTCACCGTGCCGGCTCCGTCGGCAAGGTTGCCCTCCCACGTGGTCTTCGCGGTGCGCGTGGTGCTCATGCTTTCTCACTCCTCATCGTTGGGGTCTCACCGAGTCTTCCACGCCGATGATGTGTCCGGCGGTGCCGGTCGGCATGATGGACCCGTGACCACGTTCTACGAGGAAGTCGGCGGCTTCGAGACCTTCCGGACGATCGTCACCCGCTTCTACGAGGGGGTGGCGGACGACGAGGTGCTGCGTCCGCTCTACCCCGAGGCCGATCTCGGTCCCGCGACCGAGCGGTTCCTGCTCTTCCTCGTCCAGTACTGGGGCGGCCCCTCCACCTACTCGGACCGTCGCGGCCACCCGCGGCTGCGGATGCGCCACGCACCCTTCGCGGTGACACCCGAGGCCAAGGACCACTGGTTGACCCACTTCCGGGCCGGCCTGGACGCGGCCGACCTGACTCCCGAGCAGGACCAGCAGTTCTGGGACTACGTCACCCACGCCGCGCAGTTCATGGTCAACACGTTCGAGTGACCGAAGCTCAGCCGAGCACCTCGAGAAGTGGTCTCAGGTAGTCCTCCGGCGGCGCCACCGCGCGCTGGGTCTCAGCGTCGAAGAAGACCATCGCCACGCGGGACCGTGACAGCAGGAGGTCGCCGTCGCGGATCTCGGACTCGACCACCATCGAACGGTTGCCGACGTGCGACAGCCATGTCCACCCGTCGTACGGCTCGGGCCGGAAGAGGATCGGCACCTTGTAGTCGACGTCGGTCTGGGCGACGACCGTGGCGATCCGGCCGCGCTCCTCGAGAAGGTCTCTCCAGAGGCGTGCGGTGTACAGGATCCGCGCCTCCTGGAAGTACTCGAAGTACTTCACGTTGTTGACGTGCCCGTAGACGTCGACGTCGGAGAACCGCACGTGGACGGGATAGTGGTTGAGCTTCCCCCGGCGCGGCTCCGAGAACGGCACCCGGCTCACCCGTTCGACGGGCGCGAGGAACGTCTGCAGGGCGTCCTTCTCCTCGTTGCTCAGGCGACGGGGGCGCTCGGTCGCGAAGACGTACGGCGTGAGCACGGTCGTCGCGCGAAGGTAGACCCGGCGACCGTCATCGGTCGTCCTGGAAGACCTCGTAGGCCATCGTGAAGGACGCGGCCCGGATCTCGGTGACCCAGCACTCGATCGACACGGGCCGGAAGCGGAAGGTCAGCGGTGCCAGGTAGTGGACCTCGTGCCGGACCACCACGACGCCCTCGGCCAGCTCGCCGGTCTGCACCGCGGGGCCGTGGGTGCGCAGCATGTCGACCCGGGCCTCCTGGAGGTAGTCGACGTACACGACGTTGTTGACGTGCCCCAGGAGGTCCATGTCGGCCCAGCGCATCGGGCACTCGTAGAGATGGCGCACGGCTCGATGCTGCCAGACGTCCCGGAGGTGACGAACGCCTCGTCCGCGCCAGGTCCCCACGGTCTAGGGTGACTGGCGGATCCACCGCCCCCTCAGATCGGAGTTGCCCATGCCCGAGGCCGTCATCGTTTCTGCCGCCCGCTCCCCCATCGGACGCGCGAACAAGGGGTCCCTGAAGGACTTCCGTCCCGACGACCTCGCGGCGCTGATCGTCAAGACGGCCCTGGACAAGCTGCCCGGGCTGGACCCCAACACGGTCGACGACCTCTACCTCGGCTGCGGCCTGCCCGGCGGTGAGAGCGGCAACAACATGGGCCGGATCGTCAACGTGATGAACGGCATGGACCAGGTCCCCGGCGCCACGATCACCCGCTACTGCGCCTCGTCGGTGCAGACCACGCGGATGGCCTTCCACGCGATCAAGGCCGGCGAGGGCGACATCTTCGTCTCGGCCGGTGTCGAGACCGTGTCCCGCTTCGCCAAGGGCACCTCCGACCACTGGCCGGACACCCAGAACCCCCTGTTCGACGACGCCAAGGCCCGCACGGCGGCGACCGCCGAGGGTGGCGTCGACTGGCACGATCCCCGCGAGGACGGCAGCCTGCCGGACGCCTACATCGCCATGGGCCAGACCGCCGAGAACGTCGCCCGGCTGCGCGGTCTCAGCCGCGAGGAGCTCGACCAGTTCGGCGTGCGGTCCCAGAACCTCGCCGAGAAGGCCATCGCCGACGGCTTCTGGGCCCGCGAGATCACGCCCGTGACCACGCCGGACGGCACGGTGGTCAACGCGGACGACGGCCCGCGCGCCGGCGTGACCATCGAGGGCGCCAGGGAGCTCAAGCCGGTCTTCCGTCCCGACGGCGTCGTGACCGCCGGCAACTGCTGCGCACTCAACGACGGCGCCGCCGCCGTCGTGATCATGTCCGACACCAAGGCCGCCGAGCTGGGGCTCACGCCGCTCGCGCGGATCGTCAGCACCGGCGTCAGCGGCCTGTCCCCCGAGATCATGGGCCTCGGTCCGGTCGAGGCGACGAAGAACGCGCTGAGGTACGCCGGCATGAGCATCGGCGACATCGACCTGGTCGAGATCAACGAGGCGTTCGCCGCGCAGGTCGTGCCGTCGTACCAGGACCTCGGCATCGACCTCGACCGGCTCAACGTCAACGGCGGCGCGATCGCTGTCGGCCACCCGTTCGGCATGACGGGAGCCCGGCTCCAGAACACCATGCTGAACAGCCTCGACTGGCACGACAAGAGCACCGGACTCATCACCATGTGCGTCGGCGGCGGTCAGGGCATGGCGCTGATCCTCGAGCGGATCTGACGCGGGTCGGGCAACCCCGCGAACGTCTGACAGCAGGGGCCGGGCCCGACATACACTGCCGCCGTGACGGACAAGCTCGGGACCCGATGGCTCGACGACGGTGAGCAGCGGTCCTGGCGCGCCCTGATCATGGGCATGACGCTGCTCACCGACCGGCTCGACGACGACCTCCGACGGAACTTCGGGATCTCCCTCACCGAGTACGAGATCCTGGTCCGGCTGTCCGAGCGCGACGGCCGGAGCATGCGGATGGCCCAGCTCGCCGATGCCCTCGCCCACAGCCGCAGCCGCGTGACCCACACGGTCACCCGTCTCGAGAAGGCCGGCCTGGTGCAGCGCAGCACCTCCCCCGAAGACCGTCGCGGGGTCATCTGCGGCATGACGGAGGCGGGGTGGCAGCTCCTCGGCCAGATGGCGCCGGTGCACGTCGAGGGCGTGCGGGAGCACCTCGTCGACCTCGTCACCGCCGAGGACCTCCTGGCCGTCGGCCGGGTCATGGACGCGGTCTCCGACAACCTCGTCGCCGCCCACCCGGAGATGGAGATGCGCTGAGGCTCACCGCCCTGCGCACCTCACCACGCGGCGCGCTCGTGCCTCGCGCGCCGCTGCTCGTCTCAGTCCCTCGTCAGGCGGCGGTGCGTCACGCGGTGCGGCCGCGCCGCCTCCACGCCGAGGCGCTCGACCTTGTTGTCCTCGTAGGAGGCGAAGTTGCCCTCGAACCAGAACCACCTGCCCGAGTCCTCGTCGTCGCCCTCCCAGGCAAGGATGTGGGTGGCGACGCGGTCGAGGAACCACCGGTCGTGCGAGGTGACCACGGCACAGCCGGGGTACTCGAGCAGCGCGTCCTCCAGCGACGACAGGGTCTCGACGTCGAGGTCGTTGGTGGGCTCGTCGAGGAGCAGCATGTTGCCGCCCATCTTGAGCGTGAGCGCGAGATTGAGGCGGTTGCGCTCACCACCGGAGAGCACGCCAGCCTTCTTCTGCTGGTCGGGCCCCTTGAAGCCGAACGACGCGACGTAGGCGCGTGAGTTCATCTCGAAGTTCGCGACCTTGATGAAGTCCAGGCCGTCGGACACGACCTCCCACACGTTCTTGGTGGGGTCGAGGCCACCACGGCTCTGGTCGACGTAGGAGATCTTGACCGTCGTGCCGACCTTCAGCTCGCCCTCGTCCGGCTGCTCCTGGCCGGTGATCATCCGGAACAGCGTGGTCTTGCCGACGCCGTTGGGGCCGATCACGCCGACGATGCCGGCGCGCGGCAGCGAGAACGAGAGGTCGTGGATCAGGGTGCGACCGTCGAAACCCTTGGACAGGCCGTGGGCCTCGAGGACCACGTCGCCGAGCCTGGGACCAGCCGGGATGTTGATCTCGGAGGTGTCGATCTTGCGCATCCGGTCTGCCTCGGCCGCCATCTCCTCGTAGCGCGCGAGCCGGGACCTGCTCTTGGTCTGACGGGCCTTCGCGTTGGAGCGCACCCACTCGAGCTCGCGCTCGAGCGCCTTGGCCCGCTTGGCATCCTTCTGGCCCTCGATCTTGAGCCGGTCCTTCTTGGTCTCGAGGTAGGTCGTGTAGTTGCCCTCGTAGGGGTGCGCCGAGCCGCGGTCGAGCTCGAGGATCCAGGAGGCGACGTTGTCGAGGAAGTACCGGTCGTGGGTGACCGCGAGGACCGCGCCGGGGTAGGAGGCGAGGTGGCCCTCGAGCCACTGCACCGACTCGGCGTCGAGGTGGTTGGTGGGCTCGTCGAGGAGCAGCAGGCTGGGCTGCTGGAGGAGCAGCTTGCAGAGTGCGACGCGGCGCCGCTCACCACCGGAGAGGTGGTCGACCAGCTCGTCGGGCGGCGGGCAGCGCAGGGCGTCCATGGCCTGGTCGAGCCGACTGTCGAGGTCCCACGCGTTGGCGTGGTCGAGCTCGGTCTGGAGGTTGCCGGCTTCTTCGTTGAGCTTGTCGAGGTCGGCGTCGGGCTCGCCCATCTCCATGTACGCGGCGTCGAGGCGGGCCATCTTGGCCTTGATCTCGCTGACCGCCTCCTCGACGTTCTCGAGGACCGTCTTGCCCTCACTGAGCGGCGGCTCCTGCTGGAGCATGCCGACGGTGGCGTCGGGGTCCAGGATCGCGTCGCCGTTGTTGGCGTGCTCGAGCCCAGCCATGATCTTGAGCAGCGTGGACTTGCCGGTGCCGTTCGGACCGACGACGCCGATCTTGGCGCCGTGCAGGAACGAGAGGGTGACGTTGTCGAGGACGACCTTGTCGCCATGGGCCTTGCGCACATTGCGCAGGGTGAACACATATTCGGCCATGGTCCGAGACCCTACGATGCATCGGGCCCATCAGCCTGATCGGGGGTGACCGCTGTGGCCACCCCCACACCGTCAGGCGGCGGCCGCCTCGGGCTCGGGCTCCCCCACCTGGCGGCTCTCCCTGTCGCGGGGTCCGGGTGAACACGCTGGTGCCGCGGGTCAGGTCGTGGCCGACGACGACCGCGTCGACCTCGAACGTGGTGACCTCGATGCCGGCCGAGTTGCTCCACACCTGGGCATTGAGCCGGCCGTGCACGAACACGGGGTCCCCGCGGTGCAGCGACTGCTCGCACGTCTCGGCCAGACCGCGCCAGGCGTTGACGGTGTACCACTGGGTGTCACCGTCGACCCACTCCTCGGTCTTCTTCTGGTAGCGCCGCGGGGTGCAGGCCACTCGGAAGGTGGCGACCTGCGAGTCACCTGCCTGCCGCACGGTCACGTCGTTGCCGAGGTTGCCCTGCAGGGTGACCATCGTTTCGTTCATCGTTCCTCCTCATCGGGATCGGGTGATCACCGACAGCCTCCGCGGCGTCCCCGACAGCGATCGACGCGGAAGCCGGTCGTTGGGGAGGAGCAGCGGTCGGAGAGACCCTGTGGACGGGAGGTGGGCTGCCCCGTCAGCGCAGGACGTTGGCGAGACCGGCCCGCACCGCGCCGTACGCCGCGAGCTCCGCCTCGA
This sequence comes from uncultured Actinomycetota bacterium, assembly GCA_963834235.1. Classification (GTDB taxonomy): domain Bacteria; phylum Actinomycetota; class Actinomycetes; order Propionibacteriales; family Nocardioidaceae; genus Nocardioides. The sequence continues at coordinate 407,999 of CAWIAS010000003.1, read as the reverse complement.
CCGGCGCGACGACCAGCTCGTCGGACACCTCGCTGATGGCTGCCCGCAGGCGGCGGTCCGCGGACCGGGCCCGACGTCGAGCGGTGGCCGCGACCAGCAGTCGGGACACCATGGCGAGCAGCACCCCGAGGGCAACTCCGCCGAGGAGCATCAGGGTCGGCAGTGGCAGCCCCGCCCCCGCCACGCCGGGTGCGGCCGGTGCGGAGACCTGGAGGTAGGAGAGGGCGGCCAGCACGCACAGCCAGCCTGCCCCGGCCAGCGCGCTCGTGATCAGCACCCACTGCAGCACGCGCACCGCCCCCGCCCACGCCGGGATCCGGGCCGCGCCGAGATCGGTGGCCCCGAGGGCTCCGTCGAGACGGTCGTTGAGGTCGGGGAGTCGTGCCACGGACGCGCGGCGGATCGCCTCCACCCACGGCCGGGACAGCCCCTGGGAAACGTCGTCGGCCAGGGCTCGCACCTCGGAGTCGACCCGGGCACGCTGGACCTGGGTGGCAGCAGGAACCGAGGTCCGGGCCCGGCCGGTGAGCTGCTTGCCGTCTGCGCCGAGATCGAGGTGGAGCCGCTTGAGGGGGTCGGGGCGGAGCCGGGACAACCAGGAGACGACCGGCCACCCGGTGGCCCGGTTGGCCCGCAGCCGGGTGGACTTCTCGACGGCCTCGACGACCGTGGGGACACCGGCGGCGTCCGCGAACGCCTCCTCCAGCGCAGCGACCCGGCTCTTCGAGAGCGCTCGCGCCGCTGCGTCCCCGTTGGCCGCGTCCAGCCGGGCAGCGGCGGCCTTGAGATCCGCCTCCATCCGGGCACGGGCGGCCTTCTTCGCCTTGGCCCGGTTGCCGATCTCGGCCTTGAGCTCCGCGATCCCGAGCCCCTCCTTGGCGCTGACGGCGAGCACGGGCACCCGTGAGAGCCCTTCGGCGTCGAGCAGACGGCGTACGTCGGCCACCATCGCGTCGCGCCCGGCCGGCGGGACCCGGTCGATCTGGTTGAGGACGACCAGCATCACGTCCTGGTGGCTGGCGTAGGGCGCGAGGTAGCGGTCATGGATGGCGGCGTCGGCGTACTTCTGGGGGTCGAGCACCCACACCAGGAGGTCGGCGAGCTGGACCAGCCGGTCCACCTCGAGGTGGTGGGAGACCTCGGTCGAGTCATGGTCGGGAAGGTCGAGCAGGACGACGCCGTTGAGCGCGTTGTCCTCGCGGCGGGTGTCGAGCATCGAGTCACGGGTGACCTGGTGCCGCGGCGGGATGCCGAGCCAGTCCAGCAGCTCGGCCGCGCCCTCGGTCCCCCACACGCAGGCGGAGGCCCACGACGTCGTGGGCCGGCGTACGCCGACCGCCGACAGGTCCAGGCCCGTCAGCTGGTTGAAGGTGGACGACTTGCCCGAACCGGTGGCGCCGGCGATCGCGACGACCGTGTGGTCGGCGGACAGCCGCAGCCGCCCGGACGCCCGGTCGGCGACGCCCTGGACCTCGTCGACGATCTGGTCGTCGAGCCGGCCACGGGCAGCTCCGGTCGCAGCACCCAGCCCGTCGATGCGGGCTCCGATGTCGGAACTCCGGGTGACCAGCTTCTTGGCCCCCTCGAGCAAGGACGTCATCTTCTCCCTCGACTGCAGTGGTTCGTGGCGGCGCCCACCCTATTGGTGATGACCGTCGGAGGGGGACTCCCCGGCAGTTCGGGCAGCGAACCGCAGGTCGTCGATGCGGCGCGACGCGACCCGGAGCTTGTCCGGGGCGCCAGCCTCGATCCCGAGGCCGTCGAGAAGTCCCGTGTAGCGACGACGCTCCACCTCGAGCAGGTCACGGACCCTCCGCTCGAGGTCCCGCTTCGCCCGTTCGGCGAGGGAGCGAACGGCCTGGTCGCCGAACACCGCCTCGAGCAGCTTCTGGCCGATCACGGCCGAACCACCGGCGATGCCCGCCTCGGCCCCGGTCACCCCGGCGGTGTGCGCGAACACCACGACCATCAGGGCCACGGACAGGCCATTGACGCCGTAGGCCAGGAACCGGGCGGTTCCGCGTTTGTCGGCACCTTCGGTGCGGACCATCGCGAGCACGTCCTGCTGCCAGTCACGGACGGCTCGCTCGGTCCGGCGCCGGAAGTCGCGGGAGGCGCGGCCGAGGTCCTGGTCGGCGCCCGCCAGCAGCACCTGCCCCGCGCCCATCGAGCGCCACGACGCCTCGGCGTGCTCGGCGGCGGCCTCGGCATGCTCGAGGATCAGCGTCTCGAGCCCGGACTCGACGGCGACAGTGACCCGCTCGGCCTGCTGCGGCTTGCCCTTCACGGCATTGACGACCCGGTCGCGGAGCCAACCCACCCGCTGCTCCAGGCTGCGGAGCAGCTCGCCCGTGCCGACGAACTCCTGCCAGCGGGCGAGGACCTCACCGCGCAGGAGGCTGCCGTCGGCGGAGGCCGCGGTGACCTTCTCGATCGCGTCGTCATAGGCCCGGTCGGCCTCCTCGCGGAGCCGCTGCTCGGCGTCGACCTGGGCCATGGCGGCGTCCGCCACGGCGTGGGTACGCCGGGTGAGCGTGCGGATCGCCCCCTCCAGGGTCTGGCGGACCACCATCGTCCGCGCGTCGGCGTCCTCGGCCAGCGAGACCAGCCAGCCGCGCACGTCGGCCACCGTCTCCGGGGGCAGCAGGCCCTCGTCGTCGACGGTGCCCTCGGTCACGACGAAGAGCGGCGAGTCCTTGAGTCCACGGCTGGCGAGCATCCGGGCCAGGTGGGTGGACACGGTCCCGACCGCCTCGGGTGACGTCCGGTCGAGGACGATGGCGACGGCGGCGCTGCGCTCGGCGGCCTGACGGAGGAAGTCCCACGGCACCTGGTCGGCGTACCGCGCCGCGGACGTGACGAAGAGCCACAGGTCGGCCGCCGCCAGCAGCTGGGCGGCGAGCGTGCGATTGCGCTCCTCGACCGAGTCGATGTCGGGCGCATCGAGCAGGGCCAGCCCCTGCGGCATGGTGTCGGAGGGGACCAGCTGGAGGGCGCTCGGGTCGGTGGTGGGCCGGTCGACCCGTTCCAGATCAGGCAGCAGGCGGTCCTGACCGAACCAGTGCGCGTCCTCGGGGTGGTGCACGAGCACCGGCGATCGGGTGGTGGGTCGCAGGACCCCCGGCTCGGTCACCCTGCGGCCGACGAGGGAGTTGACCAGCGTCGACTTCCCGGCCCCGGTCGAGCCGCCGACCACCGCCAGCAGCGGCGCGTCGATCGTCATCAGGCGCGGGATCACGTAGTCCTCGAGCTGGTCGACCATCTCCTGTCGGGAGGCGCGCTGCTCGGCGGCGCCGGGCACGTCCAGGGGCAGGCTCGCGGCCTGGAGTGACCCGCGCAGCTGGATCAGCGAGGTCAGCATCCGGGTGCTGTCGGTCATCGGGGGGGAACCACCTGTCCGGGGAAGGCAACGTAGGGGCGGGCTGCGCCGATCCGCGCGACGTAGTGCTGTCCACGTTCGACGAAGTCCTTGGGCGCCGTACCCCGCAGGAAACGATGATGCAGGAAACCGAGCTCGATGGCTGCCTGCTGGTAGTCCCGCATCGCGCTCTCACCGCGCTTGCCCCCGAACTGCCGAGCGAACTGGCGACTCCGGCGACGGGCCCGGAGGTCGACCAGCCAGCCGATGTCGGTGGCGGGGATCAGGCCGCGTTGGGAGGCGTCGATCAGTGCCGCCGTGAGCATCTTGCGCTCGGACCGGCGGCGCCAGATCGCGAAGACGATCAACCCGATGAACGCCGGCACCATGAGCGCGAAGTAGACGCCGACGAACCCCTTGATCCCCCACAGCGTCGAGCCGTTCCAGGCGGCATGGGCGCCGACGGCGAGCAGGTATCCACCGAGCGGGCCGAGGATCCGCAGGGACGTACGCCGCGTGGTCACCGCCAGCCCGACGCCGATACCGATGAACGTCGTGAAGAGCGGGTGGGCGAAGGGACTGAACAGGCACCGGATGACGAAGACTCCGGTGATCGCCGACGTGCCCCCGGGCCCCATGCCGTCGGTGCCGTTGTAGGCGGCCGCGAGGTAGAGGATGTTCTCGATGAAGGCGAACCCGATGCCGACCATCCCGGCGTAGACGATCCCGTCGAGGATCCCGTCGAGCTCGCCGCGACGCCACCACAGCAGGAGCAGCAGGAAGAGGCCCTTGCTGGCCTCCTCGGACACCGGTGCCACGATCGCCAGGCTCTGCTCGTCGGTGAACCCGACGACGAAACCGCCGAGCCCCTGGACGAGAAGAGCGGCCGCGGTCGCGACGAACCCGCCCCACAGGAGACCGAGCGCGAGCAGGAGCTTGGGCTCCGGCTCGTAGCGGTCCAACCAGAGGTAGCACGCGACCAGGGGGCCCACCGGCAGGGCGGCCAGGGCGGTCGCGAGCACCATCGATCCCGGTGCGCCGGACAGCGCGATGATCAACAAAATGGGCAGCGCGCCCAGACAGACCAGGACCGTGACGACCACCGTGAAGGCGACGCTGTCGCGGCGGGCTCCGGGCATGGGCGGAAGCCTAGGGCACATCGGTCGACGCCTCGGGCCGGTCTCCGAAGCTCGGCGTAGAGTGACGGACGTGAGCGAGCAGAACACTCCCGAGACCACCGAGCCCAAGACCGAGTCGCACGACCCGAAGGTCCCCGAGGCCTGGAGCGCCTTCATGCGCACCGGCTGGGGCGACCGGGAGCTCGACCTCCCGGCGCACCCGATCACCCCGTGGGCCGAACGCCGCCGCGCAGCCCTCGCCGAGGTGTTCCCGGGTGAGCGGCTGGTGCTCCCGGCCGGCACCTACAAGGTGCGGTCCTACGACACCGACTACCGCTTCCGGTCCGACACCGCGCACACCTACTTCTGCGGCAACCAGACGAGTGATGCCGTGCTGGTCATCCCTCCTGGGAGCACGGGCGGGGAGGCGATCTTGTACGCCCGGCCCCGCTCGTCACGCGAGACCGACGAGTTCTTCCGCGACCGCCAGTACGGCGAGCTGTGGGCGGGTCGCCGCCCGTCCCTGCACGAGATGTCGACGTCCCTCGGTCTGGAGGTCCGCCACCTCGACGACCTGCCGGCAGCCTTGTCCGGGTCGGGCAAGACCCGCGTCCATCGGGGCCTGTCCGAGGCGGTCGACAAGCTGGTCGGCAGCCGACACCTCCCTCGACGAGGACTTCACCCGGGTGATCTCCGAGATGCGCCTGCTCAAGGACGAGTGGGAGGTCGCCCAGCTCCAGGAGGCGTGCGACATCACCACGCTCGGGTTCGAGGACTCGGTGCGCGACTGGGAGCAGGTCCTCCAGCACGGCGAGCGGTGGCTCGAAGGCACGTTCTTCCGCCGTGCGCGGGCGATGGGCAACGACATCGGCTACGACTCGATCGTCGCCGGTGGCAAGCACGCGACCACCCTGCACTGGATCGAGAACTCCGGCCCGATCACTCCGGGCGAGCTCGTCCTGCTGGACATGGGCGTCGAGGGTCACAACCTCTACACCGCCGACGTCACCCGCACGCTCCCCGTCGACGGCACCTTCACCCCGCTGCAGCGGGAGCTCTACGACCTCGTCCACGAGGCCCAGGAGGTGGCCATCCAGGCCGTGCGCCCCGGCGTACCCTTCACGGGGCCGCACCTGGCCGCGATGGAGGTCCTGGCCAGGGGCCTCGACGACCGCGGCCTGTTGCCGGTCTCGCTCGACGAGGCGCTCGCGCCGGAGAGCAAGGTCTACTCGCGGTGGACGCTCCACGGCGTGAGCCACATGCTCGGGATGGACGTCCACGACTGCGGGCAGGCCGCTCCCGAGGCCTACGCCAAGGGCACTCTCGCCGAGGACATGGTGCTGACGGTCGAGCCCGGCCTCTACTTCCAGGAGGACGACCTGCTCGTCCCCGAGGAGCTGCGCGGCATCGGCATCCGGATCGAGGACGACATCCTCGTCACCGCAGACGGTCACCGGAACCTCTCCGACACGCTGCCCCGCACCTCCGCAGGTGTCGAGGAGTGGATGGCCGCGCAGCAGCGCTGACCGTCAGCGCGCCGGAAGGTCCACCCAGAAGACCGACCCCTGACCGGGGACCGACTCCGCGCCGACGACGCCACCGTCGCGCTCGGCGACCGCGCGCGCGAGCGGGAGTCCGAGCCCGGTGCCCTTGACGTCGTCGTCGGCGAACCGGACGAACGATTCGAAGACCGCGGCTCAGCTGGTCGGTCGTCAGGCCGGGACCGGTGTCACGGACCATGATCCGCAGCCGGGGCTGACCGCCGTCTCGCCGACCGACCCGGCCGCGGAGATCTCGACGGAGCCGCCCGGCGCGGTTGTGCACGATCGCGTTGCCGACCAGGTTGGTGAGCACCTGGCGGAGCCCGGAGGGGCGGGCCTGGACCTGGAAGTCGGCGGGGATCGTTCGAGGTCACCGTGATCTGCCGCGCCAGCGCCGGCGTGCGGTGCCAGTGGATGATGTCCTCGATCGCCGCGGTGACGTTGACCTCCTCGCGCACCTCCTCGGCACCCAGCACCCGGCCGGTCGCGAGCAGGTCCTCGACGATCGCGAGCAGCTGCTCGCCGGCGCGCAGGATCACCCCGGCGTCGCGCTCGACCGTGGCCGCGAACTGCTCATGGTCCGGCGACAGCGTCTCGGGGGTCGCCTCGGTCGTGCGCCTCGTCGGCGAGCATCTCGGCGAAGCCCACGATCGCCGCGATCGGGGTGCGCAGCTCGTGGCCGATGGTCGCGAAGAACTGCTGCTGGGTCGCGCGCGCCTGGTCGCCCAGGGCGATGGCGTCCGCCAGCGACCGCTTGGCCTGCTCCGCCGCCATCCGCGAGGTCAGAGCCGCGCTGAGGAGACGCAGGTCGGCGACGTAGGTCTCCGGCCAGGGCCCGGCCTTCGCGCTCAGGACCGAGAGGCCGCCGTACATGCTGCCCTCGGCGATCTGGGTCGTCGACATGATCGCCCGGACGCCGAACGCCGACATCTCGCGACGGTCCTGGGCAGCCTCGGGCGGCAGCTGGTCGGCATCGGCGATGGCGACGACCTGGTGGCGGGCGAGCTGCGACATCCACGGCATGGTGAGCGCCGCCTCGGGACCGGCCGCCTCCGACGGGGACGATCGTGATCGGCGAGCCCGGGCGGCACCACTCGCGCAGCCACGCCCGCTGGCCCGAGGTGCACCCAGTCCTCGGGAGAGTCCGGCGCGAACGTGGTGAGAGAGGCGACGACCGTCTCACCGCGCGCCTGCGCCACGAAGTGTTCGGCCACCAGCTCCTGGGACCTCGAGACGCTCAGGCCCCCGGCGAGCACGGCGACCGCCAGAGCCGCCGCGGCGGCCGAGACAGCAGTGTCCGCCGCAACGGTCTGCAGGCCCGGGGCCGAGTCGTCGAGCGGCGACGGGACAGCCGGCATGTCAGGTCCGTCCCTTCGGTTCGGTTGCGATGAGTCGAAGCTCGGCGGGCCTCGGGAAGATGCCCCGGCTCTGGTCGATCCCGACCGGCCGTACCGGAATCATCGACCATTCGCGTGCCCGGTCCGCGAGGATGGGTCAGCTGCGCGAGACCGAGGTTGCGACCGGGACACGCGTGCGGGACCGGCACCGAAGGGCAGCCAGGCACCCGGTCGCACCCGGTCCTGGTCCCAGCGTGCCGGGTCGAAGAGGTCCAGGGGCGCGGCACCCGTCGCCGGCCCGGGAGCCAGCGACTCGAGCCGCCCGAGCAGCAGCGGGCTCACCATCACCACCGCGCCCGCTGGGATCGCGACGTCGCCCAGCTGCACCGCCTGGGTGGTGATCCGCCCGGTCAGCCAGGTCGGCGGACGAACGCGCAGGGTCTCCCAGACCACGCTGGACGACCAGCTCCGGGCGGGCTCGAAGCGTGGCTGCGGCCTCAGGATGGGTCGCGAGCAGGACCAACAGCCAGGCGCCGGCCGCGATCGGGACCTGGATCCCCGCGGCCAGCAAGGTCCCGGTGGCAGGTGGGTCGGGACAACCCAGCTCGGCCAGGGCGGCCTCGAGCTCGTGCCGACTCCGGGACTCGAGCCTGCGGGTCCGGGACCACCGGCCCGGGGGACGAGCCCTCCCGATGACCGGCGCCAGGGCGTCGATCCAGGCCAGCACCAGGTCGCCGACACGAGCGCGCCCCGCGTCGTCGAGGTCCGGGAGGACTGCGGCGACGGTGGAGCAGGCGATCGGCTCCCGCAGGAGGGCCATCGCGTCGAACTCGACGCCCGGGCCAAACCCGGTCGTTGCCGCGTCCAGTCGCGCCGACAGCACGCGCCGGCCCCGCGCGACCGCCTCGGCCGTGACCGGGGGGCGTGATGCTGTGCGGGCTGCGGTCACTGGTCGCCCGACGGTCCGCCTCGGTCAACGGGCGCCGGCTGGTGTCCAGGGGGAAGTCGTAGAGGTCGACCCGGCCGAGGACGGCGCGGGCGTGGTCGAGCGTCGTCACCACCCACGGGCCGACGCGGCTGAGGGCTACCGGTCCGGGCTGACCCAGGGCACGCAAAACGGCACCGAGGCGCCCTGTGGGTGCCTCGGTGCCGGAAACGCTGACCTCGACCGCAGTGCGGCTTAGTCCGGGTATGCCGTCTCGCTTCAGCTGTTCGGGAACGGACGCCACGGGTAGACGGCGCGGAACTGGCGAGCTGCACGGCGCTGCTTGAGCTTCTTGATCATGTGAGACCCTCCCGGGATCGGACTTTTAGAGTGACCTGAGACAGCCGCTCGGCCCTCCACTCCGATCGGCACGTTCATCGTAGCCGGAAAACAGCGGTTTCAGCCGATAGTCGTGATCTCATTTATCAGGTCCGCCAGCTGGCGTTGCCGGAAGGGCTTCGGGAGCACCCTCGTGACGCCCAGCTCGTTGAGGACCGGGCGCATGTCGCCCGCCCAGGCGCTGATCACCACGATCTGCAGCCCCTCCCCGCGATCGGGGTGGTCGCGCACCCAGCGGACCACCTCTTCACCCGTCATGTTGGGCATCGAGAGGTCCAGCAGCATCAGGTCGTACCGCTCGGCGGCAAGGGCCTCCACGGCTTTCAGCCCGTCCTCCGCCTCGTCGACGGCGTGACCGAGCTTCGTCACCATCCGGACCATGAGGACCCGGATGTCTTCCGAGTCGTCGACGACGAGGACTCGCAGCGGCTCCGGGGCTCGGGCTGAATCAGCCTCCGCGTTATCGCTCCCCGGGAATGTGTCGCTCACGCTCGAGAGCGTATCGGAGTAGCGGGCACCGGCCGGCGCCGCGCCGACACGGATGAGACAGGTTGGTCGGCGGGCTGGACGGTGCCGAGGTGTCCTTGCCCAGAGGCTCGTGCGTCATACTGTCCGCGATCCGCAGGCCCCCGTAGCTCAGCTGGATAGAGCAGCGGCCTTCTAATCCGCCGGTCACAGGTTCGAGTCCTGTCGGGGGCGCCCCGCGGCGTGTTACCTCGCCTGATGGGTGACATTCGGCCTTCGGTTGATGGGTGCCACGCCTTCGGGTGATGGGTTACGCCTACTTCGGCTGATTGGTGACACTCCCGGAATGTGGGAGTTGAGTGTGGCGGAGCAGCGATATCAGGCCGTGTTGGCAGTGATCAGCGACGGCGAGACGGTCACGGACGTGGCGGCCCGGTTCGGGGTGTCGCGCAAGACCGTGCATGACTGGCTGGCCAAGTACGAGGCCGGCGGTCTGGAGAACCTGGGCGACCGGTCGCACCGGCCCCGGTCGTGTCCGCACCAGATCCCTGGTGCGGTTGAGGCGGCGATCGCGCGGATGAGGTCCTCGCATCCGTCGTGGGGGCCGCGGCGGATCGTCTACGAGCTGAGCAAGCAGGGCATCGAGCCGGTGCCCTCGGAGTCGACGGTCTACCGGGCGCTGGTGCGGTTGAACCTGATCGACTCCACCGGGCGGCGACGGCGGGACCGGAAGTGGAAGCGGTGGGAACGCGGTGTGCCGATGGAGCTGTGGCAGATGGACGTGGTGGGCGGGTTCCGGCTCGCGGACGGGCGGCACGCGAAGGCGTCTGACCGGGGTTGATGACCACTCCCGGTTCTGTGTCAGTGCGCTACCTGATGCTGCCGGGAGTCCTCACGGGGCGTGTGTGAGGGGTTGGCGTTGGCGCTGCGCAGCTACGGGGTCCCGGGGCAGATCCTGACCGACAACGGGAAGGTCTTCACCGCCCGGTTCGACCGGCCGCCTGCTGAGGTGCTGTTCGACCGGATCTGTCGGGAGAACGGGATCGAGCACCGGCTCACCCAGCCGCGTTCGCCGACCACGACCGGCAAGATCGAGCGTTTCCACCGGGCATCCGGACCGGTGGCGCGTACGTCGTGACTAGTCGCGCTGGGTGGTGTCGACCACCCGGAGGTGGTCGGGCTCGAACCCGTGCCGCATCCCCCACGCCACGGCCTGGGCGCGGCGACTGACGCCGATCTTGCGGTAGGCGGTGCGGATGTAGGTCTTCACCGAGTTGATGGACAGATAGCTTCGGTCGGCGATCTCCTGGTTGCTCAGCCCCTGCGTGATCAGCGCGATCACCTCGGCCTCGCGAGCGGTGAGCCCCTGGGCGCGACCCGGCCAGTCACCGGAGGCGTCTTGCTCGGTCGCCTGGTCGTTGGCCGGCGTCACGATCTGACCGGCGTGGACCGCCTCGATCGCGGAGATCATCTGGTCGGCGTCCAGTTCCTTCGAGAGGTATCCCGACGCACCCCGCTTGATCGCACGTTCGACGAGCTCGGGCTGGATGTTCCAGCTGAAGATCACCACCAGGGCCCCACTGCCGTGCACCAGGTCCTCGAGGTCGACGGCGTGGCCCTGGATCTGTCCGAAGGTGTCGTAGAGGATCACGTCGACGTCGCTGATCACAGGCAGCCCCGAGTCCAGCTCGACGACGCGCACCCGCTCGGGGTGCTGCTCGAGCATCGCGGCGACACCGGCCACGACCATCTCGTAGTCGTTGACCACCGCGACGCGGATCGGGGAACTGCCGGTTGTCATGGACCTGACCTTTTTCACATTTGGAGTGACGTCAGGTTCTCACACATTCGCGCGACGACCCGCGGCTCGACACGCAGGCCAAATGCGCAGGCGTCTCCCGAGACCGGGATACAAAGGAACAGGCCCCGCAAAGTATGAGTTTGCGGGGCCTCGTACGTCCTGGGGTCAGGGTGCGTAGTCGTCGATCTCCGCCAGCAGCGAGTCCTTGACTGCGTCGTCCGCGAACGACGACCGGACACCGGCCCGGGCCAGCTCGGCCACCCCCGCCTCGTCGAGACCCAGCAGGTCGGCCGCGATCTCGAACTCGTGGTTCAGGGTCGTTCCGAACATCGGGGGGTCGTCGGAGTTGACGGTGATCGTCACCCCGGCGTCCCGGAAGGCGACGATGGGGTGCTCGGCGAGGCGTGGCGACCGCGCGGGTGGCGATGTTCGAGGACGGGCACACCTCGAGCGGGATGCCCTCGGCGGCGAGGTGGGCCAGCAGGTCGGGGTCCTGCGCCGACGTCGTGCCGTGGCCGATCCGCTCGGCGCCGAGCAGGCGCAGGGCGTCCCAGACCGTCTCGGGACCCGTCGTCTCACCAGCGTGTGGCACCGAGTGCAGGCCTGCGGCCCGGGCGGCGTCGAAGTGCGGCTGGAACTGCGGGCGCGGAACGCCGATCTCCGGTCCGCCGAGGCCGAAGCCGACCAGGGCGTCAGGCCGGTGGTGCAGCGCGTAGCCGAGGGTCGCGTCGGCGGCGGGCAACCCACTTTCGCCCGGGATGTCGTAGATCCAGCGCAGGACCAGGCCGAAGTCGCGTTCCGCGGCAACGCGGGCGTCCTCGATCGCGTCGGTGTACGCCTCGATCGGCATGCCCTTCCCTGCCACGTGCGGCAGCACAGAGGTGTACGGCGTGCAGGTGAGCTCGGCGTACCGGAGGTTCTGCCCGTGCATGTCACGGGCGACCTCGTAGGTGAGCAGCCGGACGTCCTCGGGGGTGCGGATCAGGTCGACGACGGCGAGGTAGACCTCGATGAAGTGCCCGAAGTCGCGGAACTCGAAGAAGCGGCGCAGCTCCTCGGGATCGCTCGGGACGACACCGGGATGACGTTCGGCGAGCTCGCCGACGATGCGTGCGGACGCGGACCCGACGTGGTGGACGTGGAGCTCGGCCTTCGGCAGGCCGGCGATGAAGGAGGAGAGGCTCACCCGCCGGAGTCTGGCAGCGGCCCACAGCGAATTCCCAAACGCCGACGGTCAGCCGAGCGCGCCGAGGATGCCGTCGAGCGGGTTGTCGGCGAGCTCGCCGTCGACGAACACCGTGGGCGTCCCCGACACGTCGTTGCGCGACATCGCGTCCGTCGCGTTCTCGATCCACTGCAGATAGGCGCCGTCCTCGATCAGCGGACGGATCTCCGACTCCTCCGCGCCCGCCTCGACGGCGTAGTCGACGAGCTGGTCGTCGGAATGTCCCGGCCCACCCTCGGCGGTCTGCTCGGCGAACAAGGAGTCGTGCAGCGCCGCGAAGACCTCCGGCCCGGCAACGTCGTACGCCGCGGCCAGGGCGTTCGCCGCCCGCGAGGAGTAGTCGTTGGTCGACGCCTCGTCGAGGAACGACACGATCCGGTACTCGACCCGGAGGTCCCCGGAGTCGACCGCGGCGGCGAGGTCGGTCCCCACTTCCGCCTCCAGCTGCGCGCAGAGGGGGCACTGCGGGTCCTCGTACAGGACGACCTCGGTCGGGGCTCCGGAGTCACCCACGACGAGTCCGTAGTCCGACGTGGCTGCTTCGGGCGTGACCGCCGGTGTCTCCCCCGTGGTGTCCCGCGTGCTGTTGACCACGAAGACGATGCCGACCACGAGGACGAGGACGGCCACGATCGAGCCACCCATGATCAGCGTGCGGCGTCGCTCCGCCCGTCGCTGCGCCTCGAGGGCGGCCTGGGCTCGCGCTCGCGAGCGGTCACGTGAGTTCTTCGACATCGGGGATCCTCTCAGGGCGTCGGAACAGGATGTTGTCGACGGCGAACGGCGAGTGCGGGCGCCACGCCAGCAGCAGGGACAGGGCCAACAGGCCGACGTCGCGGGCGATCTCCCACGGATACTGCTCCGTGGCGTCGGCGCTGAAGCCGCCCCCACCGAAGCAGCCGCAGTCGATCCGGAGCCCGCGAGCCCAGGCTGAGGCGATGCCGACGATGAACGCGACGAACAGCAGGGACGACAGCACCCCGGAGACCCGGGTCATCACGCCCAGCACCAGGCAGGTGCCGAGGATCACCTCGCACACCGGCAGCAGGTGGCCGACGGTCGGGACGACCGCCTCCGGCAACAGGTCGTAGGCGCGCACCGCACGGACACTGGCGGCGGGGTCGGGGAGCTTGAGCGCACCGGCGACGATCCACACGCCCCCGGTGACCAGCCGCGCGACCAACCCCACCCACTTCACGACGCGAGGCTAGGCGGTCGACCTGAGCGGGAACTGAAGGCGGCCTGAGAGACGCTTCGGGCCAGCGTAGGGTGACCCCCGTGAACGAACGACTCGTCTGGATCGACTGTGAGATGACCGGGCTCGACCTGGGCGCGGACGCCCTGATCGAGGTCGCCGCCCTGGTGACCGACTTCGACCTCAACGTCCTCGGCGACGGCATCGACCTGATCGTGAAGCCGCCGGCCGAGGCGCTCGACCAGATGAACGACTTCGTCCGCACGATGCACGAGAAGTCGGGCCTGCTGACCGAGCTGGACGGCGGGCTGACGATGGCCGAGGCCGAGGAGCGGGTGCTGGCCTACGTCAAGGAGCACTGTGGCGAGCACAGCCGCCCGCCGCTGGCCGGCAACACCGTGGCCACCGACCGGGCCTTCCTCGCTCGCGACATGCCCACGCTCGAGGCTTTCCTGCACTACCGGATCGTCGACGTCTCCTCGATCAAGGAGCTGGCCAGACGCTGGTTCGCGCGCGCCTACTTCCAGGCTCCGGCCAAACGGGGCAACCACCGGGCGCTCGCGGACATCCAGGAGAGCATCGAGGAGCTGCGCTACTACCGGGAGGCCGTCTTCGTCCCGTCGCCCGGTCCGGACACCGAGTCCGCGCGCGCGATCGCGACCCGGCACGGCGGATCCCTGACCGGGCTTTCCGCGGACGTGCCCGATTCCGACGCTGGCGCCTGACCCCGTATAGTTCTGCCCGACCCCGGCGATCCCGGGGTCTCCTGGTGGGTATAGCTCAGCTGGTAGAGCGCCGCCTTGTGGTGGCGGATGTCGCGGGTTCAAGTCCCGTTACTCACCCCAGCGTGGTCGAGCCCCTGACCTGCGGAGACGCGGTCAGGGGCTCGACGCCGTGTGCGGTCCACAACGATTGAGCCGTCGCCCCCACGCTGCGGTAGTTTCCCCGGAGATGGCCCCCTCCGACACCCGCCCACGCCGCACGTTCGCGGTGATCAGCCACCCCGACGCCGGCAAGTCCACCCTGACCGAGGCGCTGGCCCTGCACGCCCGCGTGATCTCGGAGGCGGGTGCCGTGCACGGCAAGGCCGGCCGACGGGGCACCGTCTCGGACTGGATGGAGATGGAGCGCGACCGCGGCATCTCGATCACCTCGGCGGCCCTGCAGTTCGACTACCGCGACCACGTGGTCAACCTCGTCGACACCCCCGGCCACGCCGACTTCTCCGAGGACACCTACCGGGTCCTCTCCGCTGTCGACTCGGCCGTCATGCTCGTCGATGCCGCCAAGGGGCTCGAACCCCAGACCCTGAAGCTCTTCCAGGTCTGCGCGCACCGCGGCATCCCGGTGATCACGGTCATCAACAAGTGGGACCGACCGGGGCTGGACGCGCTCGGGCTGCTCGACGAGATCGAGCGGGAGATCGGTCTGCGCCCCACTCCCCTGACCTGGCCGGTCGGTGCCGCCGGCGAGTTCCACGGTGTCCTGGACCGGCGGACCGGTGGCTTCATCCACTACACCCGCACCGCCGGTGGTGCGACGCGCGCGCCGGAGGCCCACCTCGGCAGCGACGAGGCCCGTGCGGTGGCGGGTGACGCCTGGGAGGTCGCCTGCGAGGAGGACGCCCTGCTGTCGGCGGACGGCGCCGACCACGACCAGGAGACGTTCCTGGCCGGTCGTACGACGCCCGTCCTGTTCGCCTCCGCGATCCTCAACTTCGGTGTCGCCCAGCTGCTCGACCGACTGCTGGAGCTGGCCCCCGCACCCTCGGCAACGCCCGCAGTCGACGGCAGCCACCGCGAGGTGGACGCCGACTTCAGCGCCTTCGTGTTCAAGGTCCAGTCAGGCATGGACGTCGCGCACCGCGACCGGCTCGCCTACGCCCGGGTCTGCTCGGGCGTGTTCCAGCGCGGGATGGTGGTCACCCACGCCTCCACCGGACGACCGTTCGCCACGAAGTACGCCCAGGCCGTCTTCGGCCGCGAGCGCACCTCCGTCGAGACCGCCTTCCCCGGGGACATCGTGGGTCTGGTGAACGCCTCCGCCCTCCGGGTCGGCGACACCATCTACGAGGGCGAGCCGGTCGAGTACCCCGGCATCGCGAGCTTCGCCCCCGAGCACTTCGCCACGGTCCGCGCCGTCGACACCGGGCGGTACAAGCAGTTCCGGCGGGGCATCGAGCAGCTCGACCAGGAGGGCGTCGTCCAGGTCCTGCGGTCGGACCTGCGCGGCGACCAGAACCCGGTCCTGGCGGCGGTGGGCCCCATGCAGTTCGAAGTGGTCACAGCCCGCATGGAGAGCGAGTTCAAGGCCCCCGTGCGGCTCGAGACGCTCGCCTACACCCAGGCTCGCCGGACCTCGGTCGAGGACCTCCCGACGCTCGCCGGCGTGCGCGGGATCGAGGTGCTGGTCCGCTCTGACGGCGCCCACCTCGCGCTCTTCCCGGACAAGTGGCGGGTCCACACCGTGGCCCGTGACCACCCCGGCGTCCGTCTCGACGCACTCCCGGCCAGCGGCACCTGACGCTCGTACCCCGGCGGCGGCCCTAGCTGCCGGTCTCCTCGGTCAGACGAGCCCAGTCGGTGACGATCGGCGACAACCGGCCGTCCACCCACAGCGGCAGCTGGTCGGTGTGGTGGCGGCTGCGTTCGTCACCGGCCGCGCCCAGCGGCACCACCCAGCCGCTGGCATCGCGGTCGGCCAGGTCCCAGACATAGCGGGCAACCGACCCGCGCCAGGCCGAGTCGTCCAGGCCAGGCACGGAGCCCGTGCAGCGGACACAGTCCGCGTCGCCGGCGACGCCCAGGACCGGCAGGGGCGGAGCCTCGAGCCCGTCCCCCAGCACGTCGAAGGCGTGGATCGCGTTGACGACATGCGTTTCCCCCCACGTGCAGGGGTGCCCCACGGCATCGTCGAGCGCCGCGGCTGCCAAGGCCGCGACATCGATGCCGAAGGGCCGCTCCTCTGCCAGGAGCGACTCGAATGCGGCCGAGACCCGTGCCGTCGGGTTCAGCCACGGCAGCAGGGCCGGGTCGTCGACGATCGCCTCGGACAGCGGCGCGAACACCGGTTCGGCCGCGAGCCGGAGGACCAGCGCCGAGCGCCAGGCCGCGAAGGCAGCGGCGCCCGTGGAGTCGGCGTCCATGCGCCCGTCCCAGGCCAGGATCTCGTCCCGGACGGGTCCCTCGTCGGCTCCGGCCACGACCGACCGCACCAGCTCCAGGGTCGGCAGCAACGTGTCGCCGTGGAATCCTGCGAAGTCGTCTCCCGTCAGGTCTCGTCTGTCGCCGACCAGCGCGCGGAGCCGGGCCGCCCGGTGCGGCGGGGCGAACGTCGTCCCGATGGCCTCGCTCTCCTCCCCGCGGCGCTCGTTCGCCGTGACGACGACCCCGTCCCCAGCTACGTCGTGGCGCGGCAAGGGATCCAGCCACCCCGCCCAGGCAGCTTCGCCGTCGGCGGCATCGACCACACCGAGCCGGTTGGCCGCCGACCGCACGGGCACGCGCCCGGCCACCCGGTACCGCACGGCACCGGACCGGTCCGCCATGACGACGTTGTTGACCGGCTCGACCCAGTGGTCGAGGGCACGGTCGACGTCCTCGACCGTGCGCGCCCGCAGCAGCGGCAGCAGGCTGTCGAAACCGAGGTTGCCCAGCACACCGGAGGCGGCCCGCAGGCTGAGTCCTGCGCCACCGTCCGCGCCCCCGGAGAAGAGCGGCCCCCGGGCCGTCGTCACGACCTCGACCTGCTGCTCGTCCCCGTCGCGGACGTCGATCGCCTCGACCCGGGAGTCAGTCGGCTCCCAGCCGTCGGGTCCGAGCGCCTCCACCCGACCACCCTTGCGCCGCAACCGTTCGGCGTACACGTCCTGGTAGTCGGCCATCGCGTTGGTGATCGCCCACGCCACGTCTCCGCCGTGGCCGAAGTGCTGGATTCCCGGCACCCCCGGGAAAGCGAACCCGACGACATCGAACTCGTCGGAGGCGAGCCGCACCTGCATGTAGACACCCGGACTCTCGAGGCCGCGGTGCGGGTCACCACCGATCAGCGGGTAGCCATGTGTCGTGCGCTCACCGCCGACGGCCCACGCGTTGCTGCCGCTCGAGGCCGGACCCTCGTGGGAGAGCAACCGGGCGTCCTCCCCGAACACCTCGCGGGCGCGCGTGGACCAGAGCTTGCCGGGCAGCGTCGCGAACAGGAGGTGCTGGCCGAGGAAGACGGCGAGCGGGGTCCACTGCTCCCACGGCACCGGCTCGATCCCGAGCCGCGCCAGCTCGGGTGCGTCGACGTGCAGCCCGGCGTTGACTCCCTCGACGTACGCCGCCACGAACTCCTGCGTCTCGGAGGTGAGGTTGGCGTGGGCCCGCCGCGCGGTGTCGGCGATCCGGGTGCGCCGGGCGAGCCGGTCCCAGGCGACGCCGCTCGCTCCGAACACCTCGGCCACGGTCCCGGTGGCGCGGCGGCGCTGGAACTCCAGCTGCCACACCCGGTCCCGGGCGGTGACCTCGCCCTGACCGAACGCCAGGTCGGCCACCGACGAGGCCCGCACGTGCGGGACGCCGAGCGCGTCGCGGTAGGTCCGGGCCACGGCAGGTGACCCTACTCCCGGAAGCGTCAGACCGGGATGTGTCCGAACGCGCCCCGCTGGAAGTCTTCGTAGGCCTGGAGGACCTCGGACTTCGTGTTCATCACGAACGGGCCGGCCCAGGCCAGGGGCTCGCGGATCGGTCGCCCCCCGACCACGATGACGTCCAGCTTCGGTGAGCGGCTCTCCTGGCTGCCGTCAGCGGCGATGGTGAGGTAGTCGCCGGCGCCCAGGACCGCGGACTGGCCGGTGTGGATGGGCCGCGCGTCGGTGCCGATCGTGCCGTGGCCGTTGAGGACGTAGACGAGGGCGTTGAAGTCGACGTTCCACGGCAGCTCCAGACGAGCGCCCGGCTCGATCGTCGCGTGCACCAGCGACATCGGGGTGAAGGTGGACCCGGGCCCGGCGTGGCCGTCCACGTCGCCGGCAATGACGCGCACCAACGACCCGGCGTCGGCGGACGTGGCCAGGGCGACCTCGGCAGAGTGCAGGTCCTGGTACCGGGGGGCGTTCATCTTCGCGTCGCGCGGGAGGTTCACCCAGAGCTGGATCCCGTGGAACAGACCGCCCTGCTGGACCAGCCACTCCGGCGGAGCCTCGATGTGGAGGAGCCCGGACCCTGCGGTCATCCACTGGGTGTCACCGTTGGTGATGGTGCCACCGCCGCCGTGGCTGTCCTGGTGGTCGAAGGTGCCGTCGATGATGTACGTGACGGTCTCGAAGCCGCGGTGCGGGTGCCACGGCGTGCCCTTGGGCTCGCCCGGGGCGTACTCCACCTCGCCCATCTGATCCATCATGATGAACGGGTCGAGCTGGGCGAGGTCGAGGCCGGCGAACGCGCGGCGCACCGGGAAACCCTCCCCCTCGTAGCCCTGGGGAGCGGTGCTGATCTGCCACACCGGACGCGGCTGGTCACCCAGGCCGGGGGTGCGCAGGCGGTCCAGGACAGTCAGGTCGTCAACGGTGATCGCGGGCATCGGATTTCCTCTCTCGGGAACACCAGTGCCAACAGTAGTTGAAGATTGGATATTCCGGCACCCGGTGGCCCTACGACGCAGTCGGCCGGCCCCCGGTGGGCAGCCGCACGCGGAACGTCGTCCCGGACCCTGCCCGGGACTCGACCGTGACGTCGCCGCCGTGCATCTCGACGATCGCCCGCGCGATCGAGAGCCCCAGGCCACTGCCCGGAATCGCGCGCGCCTGCGCGTTCGAGGACCGGAAGAAGCGGGTGAACAGGAGCTCCTGCTCGTCGGCGGGGATGCCGATCCCGGTGTCCGACACCTCGATCACCGCTCCCGCGTCCTCGACGCGCAGGACGACTGCGATCCGGCCGCCCTCGGGCGTGAACTTCACGGCGTTCCCCACCAGGTTCACCACCACACGCTCCAGCATGTCCTCGTCCGCGACGAGCGGCACCGGGTCCACCGGGAGGTCGAGGCTCACGGAAAGGTCCCGGACGGACCACGAGGGCGCGACCACGTCGTACGCCGTCTGCACCACGCTCCGCAGGTCCAGCTCACGGTCCACCAGCCCGAGCCCGTCCTCCTGGACCCGGGAGAGGGTGAGCAGCTCGTCGATGAGCGAGAGCAGGCGCCGGCTGTTGGCGTTCACCCGGTCGACGGCATCGGCCTGCTGCCGGTTGAGGTCGCCGTACGTGCCGTCCTCGAGCATCTCCAGGAAGCCCACGATGCTGGTGATCGGCGTCCGCAGCTCGTGGCTGACGGCCGAGACGAAGGACTCCTTGACCTGGTCGACCTCCTTGAGCCGCTCGACTGCGCGACGCTCGACCTCGAGCGCCTCGACGAGGGCGTCGTGCGCCTGGACCCGCTCGGTGACGTCCTCGGAGGTGCTGACGTAGCCGGTCACCCCACCGCGTTCGTCGACGATCTCCGAGAGTGTCAACGAGTGGGTGCGCTGGACGCCGTCCTTGCGGATGAAGGCGATGTCGACGGCCACCATCTCGGGTTCGGCCAACCTGAGGGCGACCTCGGTGAAGTCCGCCGAAACCCCGAGAGCCCTGGCCTGCGCCGCAATCTCGGCGCGGGAGTGGAAGATCGCCATCGGGCGTCCCAGCACCTCGTCCGTGCGGTAGCCGAGCAGACGCTCGGCCGCAGGGTTGAAGAGGTTGATCTTCGCGGCCTCGTCGGTCCCGATGATCGCGATGCTGGCGCTGTCGACGATGCGGTGGGCACGGTCTCGCTCCAGCCGCAGGTGGCGCGCGTCCCGGACCTGCTGCCCGCCCACCACCGCCAGCGGGACGGCCACCAGACCGCACGCCAGCAGGAAGGTCTGCAGCAGGATGCCGGTCACGTCCGCCGGCAAGGTGTAGACATCCGGAGCTTCGGCCAGTGGTCCGAGGCCGAACACGGTCATGAACGTGCCGATGGTGGCCACCAGCAACAGCTGCCACTGGACCTCCGCCAGCGACGACCTGCGGGCTCCCCACCCCAGGAACGGGGCCACGACGAAGAGCAGTGCCGTGAAGTCGGCCGGTATGAACACCAGCACCGTCACGCCCAGGGTGAGAATCCACTGCGAGGCGCGCTCGACGCGACCGGCCACGGCCTCGTGCTCGAAGGTGTCGAGGAAGAAGGGCAGGTGGAACAACGTGGCCGAGACATGACCCACGAAGGTGCCGAGCGCGATCAGGCCCATGTCTTCCGGATCGAAGCGGCCCAGCGAGAACATCGACACGGTGGCCGCCACGGCCGCGCCGGCCGCGAGCGCAGTGACGAACCTGGTGAAGTCGTCGTCATCCTGGAGACGCGGCCTGATCCGGCCGCCCCGGCTCAGGATGACCGCCATCACCCAGGCCTCGAGCGCGATCCCGATCCCGCCGCCCACGGCGAGACCCAACCCCCTTCCCCCGAGCACGAACGTGGCAAAGCCGATCAGTCCGACCAGTCCGATCACGGCGGGAACCGCGCGACCGCGTGCCGTGAAGACCGCTGCCGCACCGAGACCGACCGGCCACATCTCCGAAGCCAGCGCGGAAGGATCCCGACTGATCACCGCAGCCCAACCCACGCCGAACATCGCGAACAGCAGCGCCGCCACGCGCACGACGCGGAAGCTGTCCACTGTCACTCCTCGGTCTGACCGGCGGCTAGGTTGGGCGGGTGAGCTCTGCGAAACACTATGACGTGGTTGTGACCGGCGGCGGGCACAACGGGCTGGTGGCCGCCACCTATCTGGCGAAGGCCGGCCTCTCCGTCCTGGTCCTCGAGAGGCTGGAGCACGTCGGCGGTGCCGCCGTGTCGGCCCGGGCGTTCTCCGGGCACGAGGCCAGGTTGTCTCGCTACTCCTACCTCGTCTCGCTCCTGCCCGAGCAGCTGATCCAGGACCTGGGGCTCGACATTGCGCTCGCGTCGCGCGCCACGTCGTCGTACACCCCGACCCTGCGGGACGGAAAGCCCGGCGGCCTGCTCGTCGAGCGTCCGGAAGGCCCGGCGACCGCCGCGTCGTTCGAGGCGCTCACCGGTGGCCGCGGCGAGTACGACGCGTGGCGGGAGTTCTACGCCGACGTCTCGGACCTGAGCCACGCCGTGGCCCCGACCCTCCTGGGTCCCCTGCCCACCGAGCGATCGGTGCGGGACCAGGTGGATCCGGGCATCTGGCGGGACTTCGTCTCCAACCCGCTCGGCGTCACGGTCGAGAACCGCTTCACCGACGACACGGTTCGCGGCGTGGTGGCGACCGATGCCCTGATCGGCACGTTCGCCTCCCTGCACGAACCGTCGCTGATCCAGAACAAGTGTTTCCTCTACCACCAGATCGGCAACGGGACCGGCGAGTGGCGGGTCCCGATCGGCGGGATGGGCGCCGTCACCGGCGCGCTCGCCTCTGCCGCCCGAGAGGCGGGGGTGGAGATCGTCACCGGCGCCGGCGTCAGCGCCATCCGCGGAGGTGACGAGCAGGCGGAGGTCGACTTCCATGACGGTCGCTCCTCGCACACGGTGGGCGCGAGGTTCGTGCTGGCCAACGTCGCGCCCTGGGTGCTGCGGATCCTGCTCGGCGAGGAGGAGGACGCCTCCGCCAAGCCCGAAGGCTCCCAGGTCAAGATCAACCTCCTGGTCGACCGACTCCCCCGGCTCAGGTCCGGCGTCGACCCGGTCGTCGCCTTCTCGGGGACCCTCCACCTGGCCGAGGACTACTCCCGGCTGGAGACGGCGTACGCCGACGCGGCCGCCGGCCGGGTGCCCTCGGTGCTGCCGGGTGAGATCTACTGCCACTCGCTGACCGACCCGTCGATCCTCGGTCCGTCGCCCGGGGGGGTCCACACCCTCACCTACTTCGGGCTGCACACGCCCGCCTCGCTCTTCGAGCAGGACCCGGCAGCCCGCGACCAGGCGGTCAGCCGGGCGCTCGCGTCGCTCGACGAGCACCTGGTCGACCCGATCGAGCAGTGTCTGGCGCGCGACGCCTCCGGACAGCCCTGCATCGAGGTCAAGACCCCGCAGGACGTCGAGGCCGACCTGGCCATGCCCGGCGGCCACATCTGGCACGGTGACCTCGAGTGGCCCTGGGCCTCCAACCGGGCCCGGATGGAGGCCCCCGCCCAGCAGTGGGGCGTCCAGACCGACGTCCCGTCCGTGCTGGTGTGCGGCGCCGGCGCCCGCCGTGGCGGGGGTGTCTCAGGCATCGGCGGACACAACGCGGCGCACGCCGTTCTGGCCACCCTCTGACTGTCTTCCCGATTTTTCCGGGCGCTACCTCGCTGGTATCGTTCCCGTCGCTTCACCGCGCGCGGCATTAGCTCAATTGGTAGAGCAGCTGACTCTTAATCAGCGGGTTGGGGGTTCAAGTCCCTCATGCCGTACGACCAAGCCCCACACTGGCGAAAGCGCCGGTGTGGGGCTTCTGGTTTGCCGGACGTCCCACATGCGACTCGCGCCAGGCCCTAGCCTGAAGCGTGACCATCTCCGTTGAGCCGCGCTCTCCGCGCCTCGACGCTCAGCGCGCAGGACGACAGGCCGGAGCCCTCTTCCTGGTGTCCGGCGTGCTCGCCCTTGCTGTGCTCCCGTCCCTCCCTGGCCGCACCAACGTGCTGGTGGCGATCTCGGGCGTCGACCTGGCCATTGCCGCTGCGGTCCTGACGGTGCCGTGGCAGCGCTGGCCGGTAGGCGCCACGGCAGTGCTGGCCGTCCCCGCCTGGGTGATGATCGGCCTGGCGACCTGGGCCCTCGGTGGCTTCGGCACCGGCGCCGGTGCGTTCTTCGTGCTGGGCTTTGCCTGGCTGGGGCTGCACCACACCCGATGGACGATTGTGGCGCAGGCACCACTCGCCGCCGCGGCCTACGTCGGCGCCTTGCTCGCCACGGGCGCACCACGCAACGTGCTGACCACAGCCGCGCTGCTGATCCCGATCGCGGTCACCGTCGGCTTGATCATCGAAGGGCGGGTACGTCGACTCAAGGCGGCGCGCGTGCTCCTCGAGGAGGAGCAGCGCTGGCGGGCCGCGTTGATGGCCACGCTGGCGC
Source organism: uncultured Actinomycetota bacterium (assembly GCA_963834235.1). Taxonomy (GTDB): domain Bacteria; phylum Actinomycetota; class Actinomycetes; order Propionibacteriales; family Nocardioidaceae; genus Nocardioides. Next base: position 384,570 of record CAWIAS010000003.1, on the reverse strand, counting down.
ACGACGTGAGGTCCCCGCTCACCACCATCCAGGGGGTGCTGGAGATCATCGCCGACGACGACGACCTTCCCGAGAACCTCCGGCCGCTCGTCGCAGCAGCCAGCCGGCAGACAGCGCGTCTGACGGCCCTGGCCAGCAACCTGCTCGACCTCGAACGGGTCGAGGGCGGCAAGCTGATCCTCGATCGACAGCCGCTCGACCTGACCGAGCTCGCGGAGCAGGTCGCCGAGCTGCTCGGCGGCACCGACGTCACCATCGACGTCGAGCCCGGCCTCACGGTGCTCGCCGACCCGCTCCGGCTGCAACAGATGCTCGTCAACCTCGGCACCAACGCGCAGCGGCACGGGGAGCCCCCGGTCGTGATCGGCGCGAGGTCGATGCCCGGCGGCGTCGAGATCGTGGTGCGCGACCACGGAGCCGGTGTCCCCGCGGCGGATCGACCGCTGCTCTTCCAGCGGCTCAACCGGACCGAGGGCAACCCCGAGTCGGTGGGTCTCGGGCTCTGGATCGTGCGTCTGCTCGCGCAGGCGCACGGCGGCGACGCGGCCTACCGGCCGGCCAGCCCCGGCTCCGAGTTCGTGATCACGCTGCCCATGACGGCGCGCACGCCGAACGAGCCGAGCGCCGACTCCCTCACCTGCCGCTGACGACGTAGTGCGAGATCCGCTGCTGGCGGATCTGCGCCTTCGTCCAGGGGAAGTGGACCCACTTGCCCTGGGCGAAGAGCCGCGTCTGGTCCTTCGACCACGGAGAGCTGGGGTCCTCACTCTGGCCGTACGTGAGGATCGTTCGGGTGTCCACGCGCCCGTTCGGGAGGAACGAGATCGCCTGGATGTGCGACGAACCGTAGGTGATCGGGCGGTACTTGCCCTTGTTGTCCTTCGCCCAGCGCGAGGCGAGGGCGTTGGCGTTGCCGACCGAGTCGCCCGTGCCGCCACCGAGGCCGATCGGGGGAGCCCCGCGGTCTCCGGCCACCTGCAGGGAGCCCCAGCGGGCGTCGAAGGCGATGTTGCGCTCACGCAGCGAGTCGATCGCGTCCGACATCGCCTGGATCACCTGAGGGTTGACGGTGTTGAGGTCGCGCGGGGTGGTCAGGGGCTCTTCCGGGTTGAACGGCGTCTCCCAGACGCCCTCGTCGGGCAGTCGGGCGACGAACTCCTCGAAGATGTGCGTGCCGCGCGAGCTGCGCTCGGACGTGCCGTCCCAGGCCTTCAGCACCTCGCAGGCCTCGGTCTCGCCCGTCGCGTCGCACACCGCGTCCAGGTCGCCGTCAGCGCGCATGACCTCACCGGCGCCCAGCCGGTTCTCGTGCTCGTGCCCGCGCAGGGACCTCGGCGACTCCTTGCCACCGTCCGCCAGCTTGTCCTGCACGTAGCGGTAGACCATCCGGGTCCGCATGGTGCGCTCGCACTGCTCGCACCCGATGATCCCGGCGTAACCCTCGAGGCGCTCGTCGGGGTTCGGCAGCCAGTAGGAGTCGTTGGCGTTGGCCACCCAGTCCCGGCGGATGGTCGAGGGCAGATTGCCGGGGCCGAAGACGCCGCTGCGGGTCGCGTCCTCGTCAGTGCCCCACGCGCAGGAGGCGCGGGTGCCGTCGAGGCCGGGCAGTCCGGCGAGCTGGTCGAGGATCCGCCCGGTGGGCGTCATGCACTCCTCGGCGAGCGCGTCCGGCACGTTCGGCACGACCGAGTGGTCGGCGTACAGGACGTCACCGTTGCGGTCGGCTGCGGTGGTGTTCACCCACGGCATGCCTGCCGCCTTGTCCTGCTTCTTGAGCAGGTCGCGCACGTTCTTGGCCTTCCCCATCTCGAGGAAGGTGTCGACGGTGCGCAGGTGCTCGGCGTTGGCGTCGCGGATCGCCCACACGCTGCCGGCCGACCAGGGCATCAGCAGCTCGGGTGCGTCGATGACGTACCCCTCGGCGGTCCGGTAGACGTCCTCCGTCACCTTGTCCATCGTGCCGTCCTTGCGGCGGACGGTGACGGTGACCTCGCGGGGCTCGAGCTCCTGCGGGCCGGCGTCGGTGACGTACGTCGTGGGGCCGGTGAGGCGGTACTCGTACGGCGTGAACCGGTAGGCCGTGGAGACCGTGTGGCTCCAGGCGACGTCCCTGTTCCAGCCGATGTTGACGACCGGGTGACCCGATCAGCGAGGCACCGGCGACGTCGTACTTGCCGGGGATCGTGAGGTGCTGCTGGGTGAAGTGGTAGCGGCCGCGCCACGGAAAGTGCGGGTTGCCGAGCAACATGCCCTTGCCCGTGGTCGAGTGCGTCGCCGCCGACGGCGGTCGCGTTGGAGCCGAAGGGGGCCTCCGGGTCACGGCCCAGCCCGGTCAGGAGCGCGTCGCGGTCGACAGCGCTGGCGGTGGGGTTCGGGTTGCCCGGGTCGTCCGGCGACGGCGGGGCCGCATCGACGATCTCCTTGACGAACACACCGCTCGACGCAAGCATGTTGGCGAGGTAGACGCCGTACCAGAGGTCGATCGGGCGGGCCTTCATCTTCAGGTAACCGTCACCGCGGCAGGCCGGGTCTCCGACGCCCTTCGGGCCGACGTCCGCGAGGTAGCGGTTCACGCCGGCGGTGTAGCCCTTGACCATCTTCCGGGCCTGCTTGCCGGGGCCGCGGTTCTTGTCGGCGAGCAGCTCCTCGACGACCTTGCGGTTGTGGAGGTCGGTGACGAAGGCGTCGACCTGGAGGTTGGACGCCTCGAGGGTCACCTGGTCGTTGTAGCGCTTGTTCGGCCCGAACCACCGGGAACGCTGGCCCCGTCCGGTGAGGAGCGTGTCCGCCAGGGTGCAGATGGACGTCTCAGCGGCGGCGTACCCGCTGCCGAAGCCGAGGTCGGCGAAGTTCTTGGCCGTGATGTGCGGGATCCCGTGCTTCGTGCGGTCGATGGTCGCCTTGAAGGTCGCCGCCCGGGGTGCCGGCTGGGCTCCTGCGGGCTGGACGGCACCGGCGACAGGGGCTGAGGTGACGACCGTGGCCAGGGGGAGCAGGGCAGCGGAGGCGAGCAGTGCGGTGAACCGGTGTCGGAGCATGACTGGCTCAACGCCCGGAACTGGAACGCGTTATGGCTGGTGCGCGGGTGCGGGGGGTGTCGAGGCTCACGCGCCAGAGCGCGTTCGCACCTCAACCAACGGTCAGAGGTAGAGACCGGTGGCCTCGTCGGCGAGCCGTTCGGCCGCGACGGCGTGGATGTCACGCTCGCGGACGACGACGTAGACCTCGCCGTGCACCTCGACCTCCGACTTCTCGTCGGGGTCGAACAGCACCCGGTCGCCCGCCTCCACGGCGCGGGCATGCGGGCCGACGGCCACGACCCGGGACCAGGCAAGTCGGCGGCCACCCATCGCCGCCGTGGCGGGGATGACGATGCCCCCGGAGGAACGCCGCTCCCCGGACTCCCGGTCGAGCTCGACCAGGATCCGGTCGTGCAGCATCTTGATGGGGGTCTTGTCGGTGCCCACGGGCTTGGCGCTCAGTTGACGACCTTGCGGATCAGCGCGAACAGCGCGATCGTCCCGACCACGCCGCCGGCCACCTTGAGGATGTTGTCGGTGCGCGGCTGACCGGTCGCCGTGTCCACGAAGAAGGCCTTGATGGCACTCACCTCGCGACTCACGATGGTCTTGGGGCTGGCGCGGTGGAGGAGCTGGTCGATCGTGGTCGCCAGGCGCTCCCGGGTCTCCTCGATCTCGTGCTCGAGGGACGACATCTCGTTGCTCACCCGCGCAGGCTACCAATCACGGTCGGGCACCCATCACCCTCGGGTCGAAGCCGAACGGGAGCTCCAGGCGATGGGCCGCCATCAGGGCGTCGTCGGTCAGGACGTCGTACGTCGTGCCGTCGGCGACCACCACCCCGTCGGAGAGTACGACGGAGCGCGGGCAGAGCTCGTAGGCGTACGGCAGGTCGTGGGTGACCATCAGCACTGTCACGTCGAGCGAGCGGAGGATGTCGGCCAGCTCGCGTCGGGAGGCAGGGTCGAGGTTGGACGAGGGTTCGTCGAGCACGAGGATCTCGGGCTCCATGGCCAGGACCGTCGCCACGGCCACCCGGCGGCGCTGGCCGAAGGAGAGGTGGTGCGGGGGCCGGTCCACGAAGTCGGCCATGCCGACCAGGTCGAGCGCGTGCCTCACCCGTCGTTCGAGCGCCTCGCCCTTGAGTCCGAGGTTGGCCGGGCCGAAGGCGACGTCCTGCCGCACCGTGCCCAGGAACAGCTGGTCGTCGGGATCCTGGAAGACGATGCCGACCCGCCGCCGGATCTCCTGGAGATTCTCCTTGACCACGGGCAGACCACTCACGCTCACGTCACCGGCCCCGGCAGTGAGAATGCCGTTGAGGTGCAGGACCAGCGTGGTCTTGCCCGCCCCGTTGGGACCGAGCAGGGCGACCCGCTCCCCCTCGTGCACGTGGAGGTCGACCCCGAAGAGGGCCTGGTGGCCGTCGGGGTAGGCGTACGCGAGTCCATGGACGTCGAGGACGGGTGTGCTCATCGCGGGATCGTCCCGTCGTAGCCGCGGGAGAGCATCGCGAGGTGGACGCGTTCGCCGCGCTCGTAGGACCGGATGAACAGCGCGCCGAGCGAACGGGCCAGCGTGGGCCAGTGCCGCGGCGAGCGCGGGTCGCAGCCCCGGGACCGCATGGCGGTCAGCATCCGGCTCATCTCACCGGTGACGACGTCGAGGTAGCGGATCATGAATCCCATGATCTGCACCAGCGGGTCCGGCATCCGGAGCCGCTGCAGGCCGCGCAGCACGTCGCCGGGCTCGGTGGTGGCCGCCAGGGTGAGTGACGCGAGCACGCCGAGCGTGCCCTTCATCAGCAGGCCGGCGGCCGCGACCAGGCCGGGCTCGGACAGGCTGAGCCCGAACACCTCGGTGCGGGGTCCGGTGGCCACGAACGGCACGAGGACGGCGAACAGCACGAACGGGACCTCGATCACCATCCGCTTGACGAGGTAGGGCGGCGGCACCCGCGAGAGCAGCACGACGGCGAGCAGCAGGGCTGCGTACACCGCGAAGACGGGGTACCAGTCGCGCGGGGTGGCGACGACGATCAGCATGAAGCCCACCAGGGTGACGAGCTTGACGTGGGCGGGAGCCCGATGAATCAGGCTGTGCCCGTGGAAGTGGAGCTTGTGACCGTGGCCGGCTCCCATCGCCGTCAGGCCTCGCTGTCGACAGGCAGGCGGTCCGGGGCGGCCGGATCCGCGGGTTCGGGGTCGGGAGCGGGGTCACCGGGGCGGCGCCGCAGTGCCCAGAAGAGGCCGCCGGCGAGCAGCAGCGTCAGCAGGGCACCGACGATGCCGGCGACACCTCCGCCGACCCGGGCGTCGTCGACGCCCTCGGTGGAGTAGTCGGCGAACGGGCTGTCGCTGGCAGGCGAGTCCTCGGCGGAGTCGAGGAAGCCGGTCTTCTCGGCGACGTACTCGAGTCCGTCCGGGTGGCTGCTGGCGTAGTAGCTGGCGACACCGGCGACCAGGAGCGCGACCAGGAGTCCGGCGATCAGGAAGGTGCGCGACTTCATCGGGCCACCGGCTTCCGCAGCTCGAGGGTGCGTTCAGCCAGCACGCGGCGGGCGCCGAAGCAGAGGTCGGGACGGACGGACACGACACTGCCGACCACCAGACCCGTGATCGCCGCCTCGCCCAGGCCGATGACGGTGTGCCAGCCGAGCATGGCCACCAGGACGGCACCGGTGTCGATCGGTGCGGTGCCACCGACGACGAAGAGCCCCGTGAACACGAAGGCCGCCGCCGGGACGCTGACGAACGCCGCGATGGCTGCGGCCGGCGCGACCATCGTCGTACGACGGGGCAGGAGTGTCTGGAGCGCCCGGAAGACGAGCCAGCCGACGACGACACCCACGAGCGCCATCAGGGTGATGTTGGTGCCGATGGCGGTGATCCCGCCGTCGGCCATGAACAGCGCCTGGACCATCAGGACGACGCTCACGCAGAGGACGGCGGTCCAGGGCCCGGCCAGGACGGCCGCCAGCGCGCCGCCGAGCAGGTGACCGCTGGTGCCCGCTCCCACCGGGAAGTTCATCATCTGACCGGCGAACACGAAGGTCGCCACGAGGCCGGCCATCGGAGCGGTCCGGTCATCCAGCTCACGACGTGCCCCCCGGAGGGCCAGACCGACGCCGGCAGCCGCGACGACGCCGGTCGCGATCGACGTCGGCGCGTCGAGGAATCCGTCTGGGACGTGCATGAGTGCCTGCCTCGGGTGGTGAGTAGGTTGGGCGGCGCCGGACGAGTCCGGCTGACCACCACTCTAGGTTGTTGCACATTATTCGCAACAACCCACCGATCGGATTGGAGCACCCGGTGAGCACCCCGCCCCGCCTCTCCCCCGGCGACGCCGCCCCCGACTTCACGCTGCCCTCGGACACCGGCGAGCAGGTCAGCCTGTCGGGCCTGCGCGGCCGCAAGGTGATCGTCTACTTCTACCCCGCGGCGATGACCCCCGGCTGCTCCAAGCAGGCCTGCGACTTCACCGACTCCCTCGACTCGCTCCGCGGGGCCGGCTACGAGGTGCTCGGCATCTCGCCGGACAAGCCCGAGAAGCTCGCGAAGTTCCGCGACCGGGACGGTCTCACGCTCGCGCTCCTCTCGGACGCCGACAAGTCGGTGATGACGGCGTACGCCGCCTTCGGCGAGAAGAAGCTCTACGGCAAGGTCGTCCAGGGCGTCATCCGCTCCACCTTCGTGATCGACGAGGCCGGCAAGGTCGAGGTCGCCCAGTACAACGTGAAAGCCACCGGCCACGTCGCCAAGCTCCGCAAGGACCTCGGGCTGGCTTCCTAGACTTTGTCCCAGCGCCCGTAGCCCAACGGTAGAGGCACCAGGTTTAGGTCCTGTCCAGTGTGAGTTCGACTCTCACCGGGCGCACATTCCCCTACAGTCCGCACATGGACTCTGCACTGACCACGATCGGACTGCCGATCGCCCTTGCCTTCATCATGTTCGGTCTCGGGCTCGGCCTCACCGTGGCCGACTTCCGCCGGGTCGGCGCTCATCCGAAGGCCGTGGTCATCGCCCTCGGCTGTCAGCTGGTGGTGCTGCCCCTCATCTGCTTCGGCCTGGTGGTCCTGTTCGACCTGCCCGCCCTGCTGGGCATCGGCATGCTCCTGCTGGCGGCGTCGCCCGGCGGCACGACCGCCAACCTGTTCAGTCACCTCTTCCGCGGCGACGTGGCCCTCAACATCAGTCTCACCGCGGTCAACTCCATCATCTCGATCGCCACCCTGCCGCTGATCACCAACCTGGCCATCAACTACTACGACCGCAGCGACGACGTCTCCATGCCCTTCATCGAGGTGGTGAAGGTGTTCGTGATCGTGCTCGTGCCGGTCGGCATCGGGATGGCGGTGCGCGCCCGCAAGGAGTCGTTCGCGGCGACGATGGACAAGCCGGTCAGGGTCGGCTCGGCGATCGTGCTGGCCGTGCTGGTGCTGGGCATCCTGCTCGGCGAGCGCGACAACGTGGGCGACTACCTCGCCGACGTGGGTCTGGTCGCCGCGCTGTTCTGCGCGTTGAGCCTCATCGTCGGGTACGTCGTACCTCGCGCGCTCGGTGTCGTCGAGGACCAGGCCATCGCCTCGTCGTTCGAGATCGGCGTCCACAACGGCACCCTCGCGATCTTCGTCGCGGTCGAGGTGCTCGACAACACCGAGATCTCGGTCCCGGCGGCGGTCTACTCGCTGATCATGTTCTTCTTCGCAGCGCTCTGGGGGATGTTCATCAGCAGGCGCACGGCGACGGCGGTCAAGGTCTGACGGCATGGCACTGAACCTCACCGCGCTCTGCTTCGACGCGAACGACCCGCGCCGGCTCGCGAGGTTCTGGGCCGGGCTCCTGGGCTGGGAGATGACCGAGGACCCGCCCGACGGTTTCACGCTGCTGCCGAGCGACGACACCGGGTTCCAGCTCGACTTCTTCCCGACGAGGGAGGAGAAGGTCGGGCCGAACACGATCCACTTCGACCTGACGAGCACGTCGCTGGAGCACCAGCAGCAGACGGTGGCCAGCGCGCTCGAGCTCGGCGCACGGCACCTCGACATCGGCCAGCTGCCCGAGGAGGGGCACGTGGTGCTCGCCGACCCCGAGGGCAACGAGTTCTGCGTCGTCATCGAGCCGGGCAACGGCTTCCTCGCCGACTGCGGCTTCGTCGGCGCGGTGAACTGCGACGGCTCCCGGGCGGTCGGGTACTTCTGGAGCGAGGCTCTCGGCTGGCCGCTCGTGTGGGACCAGGACCAGGAGACCGCGATCCGCTCGCCCCATGGTGGTCCGAAGTTCACCTGGAGCGGACCACCCCTCATCCCGAAGTCGGGGAAGGAACGGCTGCACTTCGACCTCGCTCCGCCTGCCGGCGACGATCAGCAGACCGAGGTCGACCGGCTGATCTCCCTCGGAGCGAGTCACGTCGACATCGGCCAGGGGGACGTGTCCTGGGTGGTGATGGCCGACCCGGATGGCCATGAGTTCTGCGTGCTCACCCCGAGGTAGCCACACCAGCACTGGGGAGAGGGGGCCAGGTGGCTCCCTCTCCTGAGTGCCCAGGTCACTCGCCGAACAGCACCTCCTCGACAGTGGCCAACAGCGATCACCCGACGACCGTCGGAGCTGACGTCAGGTCGAGCTCAAGGCGGCCGCCACGGCGGGCGCGATCTCGCGCAGCGCGCGACCCCGGTGGGAGATCCGGTCCTTCTCGTCGGGCGTGAGCTCGGCCGAGGTGCGGCCCTCCTCGAGGTGCTCGTCGGCGACGAAGAGCACGTCGTACCCGAAGCCGCCGCTCCCCCGCTGCTCCCGGATCACCCGGCCAGGCATCCGGCCGTGCACGACGATCTCCTGACCGCCGGGATGGACGAAGGCGACCGCGCACGCGAAGTGGGCGCCGCGCCGCTCGTCGGGGACATCCTCGAGCTGTGCGAGGAGCAGCGCGTTGTTGCGCTCGTCGGCCTTGGTGCTGCCGGCCCACCGAGCCGACAGCACCCCGGGCATGCCGTTGAGCGCGTCGACGCACAGGCCGCTGTCGTCGGCCAGCGACGGCAGGCCGGTGGCGAGCACGCCGGCGTGCGCCTTGAGCAACGCGTTGCCCTCGAACGTGGGCTGGTCCTCGACGGGTTCGACGTACGTCGTGACGTCGTCGAGGCCGAGCACCTCGATGTCGGGCGCGTGCTCGCGCAAGATCCGCTCCATCTCCGCCAGCTTCTTGGCGTTGCGGGAGGCGAGGAAGACACGGCTCACTGCTCGAGCGCCCCCTGCTGCAGGCGGGTGAGGTCGGCGCAGCCCTTCTCGGCCAGCGCGAGCAGCGCGTCGAGCTCGGAGCGGTCGAAGGCCACCCCCTCGGCGGTGCCCTGCACCTCGACGAACTTGCCGTCGCCGGTCATCACGACGTTCATGTCGGTCTCGGCGCGGACGTCCTCCTCGTAGGGCAGGTCGAGGCGCGGGATGCCGTCGATGATCCCGACGCTGACGGCTGCGATCGAGCCTGTCAGCGGCTCGCCCTTGAGGGCGCCCGACGCACGGAGGTGGGCGACCGCGTCCGCCAGCGCGACGTAGGCGCCCGTGATCGCGGCGGTGCGGGTGCCGCCGTCGGCCTGCAGCACGTCACAGTCGAGGACGATGGTGTTCTCGCCGAGCGCCTTGTAGTCGATGACGGCGCGCAGCGAACGCCCGATGAGCCGCGAGATCTCGTGGGTGCGGCCGCCGATCCGGCCCTTGACCGACTCCCGGTCGGAGCGGGTGTTGGTGGAGGCAGGGAGCATGGCGTACTCGGCGGTGACCCAGCCGAGCCCGGAGCCCTTGCGCCACCGGGGGACGCCCTCGGACGCGGATGCGGCGCAGAGCACCCGGGTCTTCCCGAACTCGACGAGCACCGACCCCGCGGCGTGGTCGAGCCAGTTGCGGGTGATCCGGATCTCGCGGAGCTCGTCGTCCTGGCGGCCGTCGGCGCGGGCGGGTGCGTCAGTCATGTGCCCGACCCTAGGGCAGCCCGGGGACGGGACGAGGAAGCGGGCCCGACCGTCCCCCGTGGAGGCCGAGCCCGCAGTCCGTGGGCCTACTTGACCTCGGCGCGCATGACGCGGAACCAGCCGGCGATGAACGGCACGACGATCCAGATCAGGGCGGTGGTGGCGAGCTGGCCGTACTGCTCACCGGACAGGCCCGATCCGTCGAACGACTCGAACAACGGCGTCTGGGCCGTCCCGAGGTCGACCCAGGGTGCCGCGTCCCGCAGCCCCGACACCAGGCTGAACACGATCGAGGAGGCGATCGGGAGGACGAAGAAGACCACGATCGCGGCCGGCGTGTTCAGCAGGATCAGACCGTAGGCCAGCCCCTGGAGGATCGTCAGCAGCTGCAGTGCGAGGAACAGCAGGAAGATCGTCAGCGACAACCCCTCGAACCCGCCGTCGGCACCGCCGATCAGCGTGGCCAGCGAGGCCGTCGCGATCGCGATCACGAACACCGCGAAGCCGAGGATGAGTGCGGCCACTGTCTTGGCGGCGATCACCTTGCTGCGCGAAGGCACCAGAGCGAAGGTCACCATGGCGGTGCGCTGGCTCCACTCACTGGTGACGAGCAGGATGCCGAGCACCGGGAGCAGGAAGCCCTGCGGAGTCGAAGCGATCGCGATGAAGTTGCCGAAGACCCGGTCGGAGGAGTCGGCGACGAAGAAGAAGATCGCCATGAACACCGCCGTGATCGCGACGATCGCGGCGAGCAGCCAGCGGCCGGCGCGGGTGTCCGCGGTCTTGCGCAGCTCCACCGAGACCAGTCTGCTGAACGGAATCTGCGGGGTGCCTGAGACGTCGAGGACGCTCGTGGCCGTGGTCTGGTCGCTCATGACGATGCTCCCTCGATCTGGGCGGGCTCGATCTGGGCGGGCTCGATCTGGACAGGCTCGATGTGGCCCTCGCGCTGGGTGTCGGCCGTGAGCTCGAGGAACAGGTCCTCGAGTCCCGCGCCACCCGAACGCAGGTCGGTCAGGACGATGCGGTGGTCGGCGGCAACGCGGCCGACATCGACGGGGGCGGCCTCGACGAGGAACCCCTCGCCTGCCGTGGAGTGCTTGATGTCGGCCTGCGTGAGCGCCGACCCGAGCTGCGCGTTGTCGAGCGAGGTGACCAGCGTCGTCACCGCCGAGCCAGCCAACAGCGTCTGCTTGTCACCCTGGGCGACGATCTTGCCGCGACCGATGAGGATCATCTCGTCGGCGATCATCTCGACCTCGTGGAGCAGGTGGCTGGACAGCAACACCGTGCCGCCGCGGTCGGCGTACCCCTTGAGCAGGCCGCGCATCCAGCGGATGCCCGCCGGGTCGAGACCGTTGGCGGGCTCGTCGAGGATCAGCACGGACGGGTCACCGAGCAGCGCGTGCGCGATGCCGAGTCGCTGCTTCATGCCGAGCGAGTAGTTGCGCAGGCGGCGCTTCGACTCGTCCGGGCTCAGCGAGACGAGCGCGAGCATCTCGTCAACGCGCGACTCCGGCAGGCCCATGGTCCGGGCACCGATGGTCAGGATCTCGCGGCCGGTGCGGCCGGCGTGCTGCGCGGAGGCATCGAGGAGCACGCCGACGTGCAGCCCGGGGTTGGGGATGTCGTGGTAGTCGAGCCCGCCGATGGTGACCCGACCGCGAGTGGCTGGCGTGAGACCGACCATGACCCGCATGGTCGTGGTCTTGCCTGCGCCGTTGGGGCCGAGAAAGCCGGTCACCCTCCCGGGTTGCGCGACGAAGCTGATGTTGTCGACGGCTGTGAACGAGCCGTACGTCCTGGTGAGTCCTTCGACCTTGATCATGGACCACAGCCTGCCGGACGACACGGGCGTGGGGCATCATTCCGCGGGATCGACATGGCAGACCAAAGTCGGGGGTGCGACCCGACCCCCGCCCGCTGCGCGCGTGGGGCAGCCCGCCCTAGCCTTGCCAGGTGGACCGACCCACCCCGGAGGAGTACGCACCGCCCCTGACCCGTTGGGGGCACACCTGGCGCGTCCTCGGGATGCTGGTCGTGGTCTCGGTGGCCTGGGGGCCGATGGTCGAGAACCAGCTCGACAACCCCCCTTTCCTGTGGCTGGACGTCGCCCTGGGCGGCAGTGGCTTTCGTCGCCGTGCTCTTCCGGCGGCGGTGGCCGCTGCCGGTCGCGATCCTCACCGGGGCACTGTCGGCCTTCTCCGGGATCGCCGCCGGTCCGGCCGTCCTGGCCGCGGTCTCCCTCGCGGCCCGGCGCCGCTGGTGGCAGACCCTGGTGGTCGGCCTCGTCAGCATCGTCGCCGGTCAGACCGTCGTGCAGGTCCACCCGGTCCAGGCCGACGAGCCCTACTGGCTGACGCTCACCGTCAACGCAGTCTTCACGGCCGGGATCCTGGGCTGGGGCATGTACATCGGATCCCGGCGGGAGCTGATCTGGACCCTCCGCAACCGGGCCGAGCGCGCGGAGGCCGAGCAGGAGCTGCGGGTCGCTCAGGCACGCAGCACCGAGCGTGCCCGGATCGCCCGGGAGATGCACGACGTCCTTGCCCACCGGATCTCTCAGATCTCCCTGCACGCCGGGGCCCTCGCCTACCGCCAGGACCTGACCGCAGAGGAGATGCGCGACCACGCCGGGGGCATCCAGGCCAAGGCGCACGAGGCCCTCACCGATCTGCGCGGCGTGCTCGGCGTCCTGCGAGACGCCGAGACCGGCGATCTCCTCGACCGCCCGCAGCCGACGTACGCCGACCTGCCGCAGCTCGTCTCCGACGCGCGGGAGTCCGGCGACACCATCGACTACAGCGACCACGTCAGCCCGGACGAGCCGATGCCGGACGTGGCCGGCCGCACCGTCTACCGGATCGTGCAGGAGGGCATCACCAACGCCCGCAAGCACGCGCCCGGGGCGCGGCTGAGCATCGAGGTGACGGTTCGCCCGAGGCCGGGATCGACGTGGCCCTGCGCAACCCGGTCGGTTTCGGACCCACCGCCACGCCCGGGCTCGGGCCTGGGTCTGGTCGGTCTGACCGAGCGGACCCTGCTGCGCGGTGGCCGGCTCGAGCATCGCCGGGAGGGCGCCGTGTTCGTCCTTCGCGGATGGATACCGTGGGCAGCATGATCCGGGTCCTGATCGTCGATGACGACCCGTTGGTCCGGTCCGCCCTGGCCCTGATGCTCGGCGGGCAGGACGACCTCGAGGTCGTCGGCGAGGCGGTCGACGGCCGGGACGGCGTCGAGCTCGCCCGCAGCCTGCGGCCCGACGTGGTGCTCATGGACATCCGGATGCCGCGGCTCAACGGGCTCGAGGCCACCCGCGAGCTGCACAGCCGTGCCGACCCGCCGCACGTGATCGTGCTGACGACGTTCGACGCCGACGACCACGTGGTCGGGGCGCTCGCCGCCGGGGCCGACGGGTTCCTGCTCAAGGACACGCCACCCGGTGGAGATCGTCGCCGCCATCCGCGCGTCGCCGCCGGCGACCCGATGCTCTCGCCGTCGGTCACCCGCACCCTGATCCACCGGCTCCGCACCGACGACGCCTGCGGCCGCACGTCCCAGGCCGAGGCCCGGCTGGCCACCCTGACCGGCCCGCGAGACCGAGGTCGCGCTGGCGGTCGGGCGCGGCCTGAGCAACGCCGAGATCGCCGGCGAGCTGTTCCTGTCCGTGCCGACCGTCAAGGCCCACGTGTCCCGGCTGTTCGACAAGCTGGCGGTCACCAACCGGGTCCAGATCGCGATCCTCGTCCACGACGCCGTCCGTCTGGTCGGGAACTGGTCGATCGCCTGCCCACCATCCCCAAGAGCACCATAGACGCTGCTGGTCGAGCTCGTCGCGAAGGCGAACGTGACCACCCCCCAACTGGACGCGTTCGACAAGATGGCGACGGTCCTGGGCAAGATGACGAAGGGCAAGCGTCTGCTCACGTGCATCAGCTCTACAACGCGGTCGTGACCGCTCCCCGGCTCGAGGACGACTACGACGCGAACCCGTCACGTTCCAGGCCAACGAGCGCCTCGCTGCCCTGGTCGTCCTGGTCGGCGCATCCGCCTGGCCGGTCTCGGCATGCTCGACGAGCCACGTCGCCGCACCATCGCGAACGGACACCAAGACCCTGCCTCGTCGAGATCGTCGCCAAGGCGGACGTGATCAGCCCGCAATGGACGCCTTGACCCGCTACGTCGGCTCGCTCAAGACCAAGGGCAACAAGCTGCTGTTCTGCATCGGCCTGCACAAGCTTCGCGCTCCAGGGGTCGGAGGACGACAGCTTTGCCACCTAGCTCCGCGGAGCACGCCGTCCTCGCGATCGCTCATTCTGGCGGCCTGCCTCGAGGCTGCCGGGCTGCTCAGTCCCAATCGGCCGTCGAGCGACAGGGCGCCACGCAGGACCTCGCCGCCAAGCGCTGCGCCAAGGCGGGCCACCAGCTGCCCGCAACGCTGGAGAAGACCGACGCTGGCTTCCGGCTCGACGTGAACGGCATGGCAAGCAAGGCCAAGAAGCCCACGCTCAAGGATCGGCTGCCGGACGAAGGGCAGCAAGGTGACCTACAAGGTCCGGGCCGCCAAGAAGGGCGTGCCCCTGCGCAAGGTCGCGGGCAAGCGGCTGCGGCAGTCCGCTGCGTGAGCCCGGCGGACGCCGAGACGAGCGTGCCCGCGAAGGTGACGTTCGACATGCCCTGAGGCTCAGACCTCGAAGACCGCACCCCGGTGGGCGAGCGCGATCTCTCCGTCGTACGCCGTCCGCGCCTCGGTGAGCGCGTCCTGGGGGTCGTGCCACGGCGGCACGTGGGTGAGCACCAGCAGGGCGACCGACCCCTTGGCCGCGGCGACACCGCAGTCGAGACCCGTGAGGTGCAGGTCGGGCGGGTTCACGCGCCGGGTGGTGAACGACGCCTCCGCGAGCAGCAGGTCGACTCCGTCGGCCACGGCGTCGAGGCCCGCGCACGGACCGGTGTCACCCGAGTAGCCGACCGTCCGGCCGTCGCCGGTGACCCGCAGCCCGAACGCCGGGACGGGGTGGACGACGGGGATCGCCTCGACCCGGAACGGACCGATCTCGAAAGAGACGTCGTAGGTGAGGAACTCGAACTGCTCGCGCATCCCCGGGTCGACCGGCAGGTCGTAGGCGCGCGCCATCCGGTCGGCGGTGCCCGGCGGACCCCACACGGGGATCCTCGGCTGAGGTCCGTCGGGGTGGTACTTGCGCACGACGTAGAAGCCGGTCAGGTCCAGGCAGTGATCGGCGTGCAGGTGGCTGAGCAGGACCGCGTCGATGGTCAGCGGGTCGGCATAGCGCTGAAGGTCACCGAACGCGCCGCTGCCCAGGTCGAGGACGACCCGCCAGGTGCGGCCCTCGTGCTCCGCCTCCAGCAGGTAGCAGCTGGCCGGCGACTCCGGTCCGGGGAACGAGCCCGCGCAGCCGACGACGGTCAGCCTCACGTCAGTCCGCCCACGAACTGCGACGCCGACATCATCTCCGGCCCCAGGAAGCGGCGCCCGATGCTCTCGAACTCGTCGGGGGCCCCCGTGGTGAGGAACTGGTACGACGGATCACCGCCCGGGCGCATCAGGCCGGTGTCCGCGAGGCGCTTGTAGACGTCCTTGGCGCACTCCTCCGCGCTGCTCACGAGCGTCACGTCCTCGCCCATGACGTAGGAGATCACCCCGGTCAGGAGGGGGTAGTGGGTGCACCCCAGGACGAGGGTGTCGATGCCCGCCTCCGACAGCGGGTCGAGATACTCGTGGGCGATCGCCAGGAGCTCGTCGCCGCCGGTCACCCCCTCCTCGACGAAGTCCACGAAGCGGGGGCAGGACCGGGTGACCAGCTCGATGTGGGGAGCGGCCGCGAACGCGTCGTCGTACGCCATCGACTCGGCGGTGGCCCGCGTGCAGATGACGCCGATCCGGCCCGTGTGGCTGGCAGCCACCGCGCGCCTCGTCGCCGGGTAGATCACCTCGACGACCGGCACGGCGTACCGCTCGCGCGCATCCCGGAGCACCGCGGCGCTGGCGGAGTTGCAGGCGATCACCAGGGCCTTGACCCCCCGGTCGACAAGGTGGTCGAGGCACTCGAGGGCATACTCGCGCACCTCGGCGATCGGCTTGGGGCCGTAGGGCTGGCGGGCGGTGTCGCCGAGGTAGACGATCGACTCGTGGGGCAGCTGGTCGATCACGGACCGGGCCACGGTGAGGCCACCGAAGCCCGAGTCGAAGATGCCGATGGGCGCATCGGCGGTCAGAGTCCCCACAACGGGCAAGGCTAGTGCGTCGTGGGTTAGCCTCGTCGCCATGCTCGGGTCAACCCGCCGAACGCTCGCCGCCGTGGCTGTCCTCGGCCTCGCGGCGTCCGCCTGCGCCGTCTCGGAACCCCCGTCCTCGGCGGTGATCAGCACCCGGTCGGCCGACATCCCTCGGGGCGGAGCCGCCGGCCCCGCCACGGAGGCAGTCACCACCGTGATCGCGGTGTCCATCGACGGCCTCAACCCGGATGCGATCCGGAAGCTCGGGGTCGACGGCGCACCGACGTTGACCCGGCTGATCGACGAGGGCGCCTCGACGCTCAACGCCCGGACCGAACGGGAGCAGACCAACACCCTGCCCAACCACACCGGCATGATCACCGGCCGGCGGATCGCCGCGTCCGCGGGCGGTCACGGCGTCACCTGGAACGACGAACGGCTGACCCCCCGCACGGTGCACGCCGCGGCCGGTCACCCCGTCGCGTCGGTCTTCGGCGTCGTCGACTCACCCGAACGCGACACGGCACTCTTTGCGAGCAAGCAGAAGTTCTCGCTCTTCGAGCGGTCCTGGGACGAACGCATCGACTCGTTCGTCCTCCGCGAGAACAACGCCCGGCTGGTGCGCCGGGTGCGCGCCGACATCGCGGACAAGGCCCGCGCCTTCCGGTTCGTCCACCTCTCGAGACCCGATGTGACCGGTCACGCCCACGGCTTCATGTCGCCCGCCTACCTCGACGCCGTGAAGGCCGTCGACGCCCTGCTCGGCCGGATCGTGTCGAAGATCGAGCACAAGGGCGACCTCGCCGACCACACGGTCCTGATCGTGACCTCCGACCACGGCGGCCGTGGCCGCAGCCACCGGAACGCCACGAAGCGGTTCAGACTACCGGGTCCCGTTCATCGTCTGGGGCTCCGGGCGTGACGGCTGGCGCCGACCTCTACGACCTCAACCCCGACTACGCGAACCCGGGCACGAGGCGGACGTCGTACGCCGACGACGAAGCAGCCGGTCCGCAACGGGGACGTCGCCAACCTGGTGACCGACCTGCTCGGGCTGGGGAAGGTGCCGGGCAGCGAGCACAACGCTGCCCAGGACCTCGACGTCAACTGACAACCACCCGGATCAGTCGAACAGGCGACGCTGCGGCGGTCCGTGCGCCGGGTCGACGCCGTCGAAGAGGCTGCTCACCGACTCCCCTGCATGCACCCGCGCGATCGCCTCGGCGAACAGGTTGGCCACCGATCGCACCTTGAGCGCCGGCCAGTCCTCCGGCGGCGGCACCGTGTCGGTGGTGACCACCTCACTGATCATCGGGTGCTCGCGCAACCGCTCGAGGGCCTTGCCGACGAACAGGCCGTGCGTGCAGGCCACGGCGGCCTCGGTGCAGCCCTGCTCCGCCAGCCGGTCCAGGAGCTCGACGATCGAGCCACCGGTCGCGATCTCGTCGTCGAGGATGACCGCCCGCTTGCCGGCGACGTCACCCACGATGGCATCGATGACCACCTGGTCGTCGGCGAGGCGCTTCTTGCTGCCGGCGGCCACCGGCAGGCCCAGCAGCCGGGCGAACTGCGTCGCGGTCTTGGCGTTGCCGAAGTCCGGGGACACCACGACGGTGTTGTCGGGGTCCTGGCCCATGAAGTGATCGGCCAGGACACCGAGCGCCGTGAGGTGGTCGACCGGCACCGAGAAGAAGCCGTGGACCTGGGGGGCGTGCAGGGTCATCGTCAGCACCCGGTCGACGCCCGCAGCCACCAGCATGTCGGCCACCAGTCGCCCGCCGATGGAGATCCGGGACGCGTCCTTCTTGTCGGACCGGGCATAGGCGAAGTACGGGATCACCGCGGTGATCTGGGCCGCCGAAGCGCCGCGCGCGGCGTCCACCATGAGCAGCAGCTCCATGAGGTGGTCCTGGGTCGGCGGCACCAGCGGCTGGACGATGTAGACATCCCGCTGCCGACAGTTCGCCTCGAGCTGGGCCTGGAGGCAGTCGTTGCTGAACCTGGTCAGCGCGACGGTCGAGAGCTCCACCCCGAGGGCTTCGCAGATGGCCGAGGCCAGAGGACGGTGGGCATTGCCGCTGAAGACGACGATCTCGCGCAAGACATGCTCCCCATGAGGGCCCGGGCCGATCCGACGGGTGTGCGGACAGACTAACGCGGAGTAGCGGCTGGCGAGCTCGGAACCCGTCGGCCACGGATTGAACCGGCAGCCGCCCAGCCCCTTCGACTGCTGCATCATCACCGGAGCGGCCCGGCCCTGACCCGAGCAGCCGGCGTGCCCGAGACCCAGCCAGTGCCCGGTCTCGTGGTTGACGACCATGTGCCGGTAGTCGCGCAGGGCTCCGCGGGCGGCGTTCCAGGCAGGCGAGGCGTGCTTCCAGCGCTCCTGGTTGATGATGACGTACCGGCCGACCCGGCAGCTCCACATGCTGCTGCAGCCGGACGAGAAGCCCGTCACCCGGCTGGCCGCGGACAGGACCAGGGTGAAGCTGCCACCCCTCGCCACCGGTCGGAACCTGATCCCGGCGCCTCGCCAGCCGCGCGGATCGGTGAAGGTCTGCTGAGCCTGGCGCCGGAAGACCTTGAGGCTCGTCGTGAGCTTGCCCCGCGTCTCGACGTGGTAGCTCACCGTCCGTCGTACGTCGACCCGGTGGCCGACGGGCGCGACGCGCGGGGACATCTGCCGGGCCACGGAGTGACCGGGCGCCTTCGCGGTGACCTGGACACGCACGCGGCGTTCGACGTCGAGGGGCACGAACCGGTAGCGCGGTCGGGTGGCGCCCTTGATGGGGTTCCCGCTGCGGAACCACTGGTAGCGGACCCGGGTCGGGTCGGTCGACCAACGGCCCGGAGCTGCCCGCACGGTGCGGGTGAACCGGGCGGTCCCGGCGACCGTGGGGACCCTCGTGTTGCGCAGGGCGGCCCGGACGACGCGCGAGGTCTCCTCGGAGGTCGCCTCGCCGCTCTCGCCCGCCTCGTCGGTGGCGGTGACCCGCACGGCGATCCGGTGCTCCAGGTCGTCGAGCGTGAGCCGGTAGCGGCGCCTGGTCGCGTCCCGGATCACGCGATCGTCGCGGAGCCAGGCGTAGGTGTACGTGTAGGTCGTCTCGGCCGGCTCCCAGGTGCCCGGCGAGGCCTCGAGGACCTGGTCGTAGACGGCCTTGCCGGCGATGCCGGGCGGTCCGACATTGGTGACCGACCCGGGGGCGGTCACGGTCGTGGACGCCGCCGGGGCGAGGAGCCCCACGCCCAGGAGCGCCGCGACCAGCGTTGCCGCCGACCGGGCGACTACGCCCAGAGCTGACCCTCGAGCTTGTCCTCGGCCTCGTCGATCGTGCCTTCGTAGGCACCCGTCGAGAGGTACTTCCAGCCGCCGTCGCACACGACGAAGGCTATATCGGCCGACTCCCCCGCCTTGACAGCCTTCGCGGCCTGTCCCAGCGCGGCGTGCAGGATCGCCCCCGTCGAGATGCCGGCGAAGATGCCCTCGAGCTCGAGCAGCTCACGCACCCGTCGTACGGCGTCGCGGGGACCGACGGAGAACCGGGAGTCGATCAGGTCGGCGTCGTACAGCTCGGGCACGAAGCCCTCGTCGAGGTTGCGCAGGCCGTAGACGAGCTCGCCGTAACGAGGCTCGGCGGCCACGATCTTCACGTCCGGCTTCGCCTCGCGGAAGAAGCGCGAGACGCCCATCAGGGTGCCGGTGGTGCCGAGACCCGCCACGAAGTGCGTGATGGACGGCAGGTCGGCGAGGATCTCGGGGCCGGTGCCCTGCTGGTGCGCGAGCGCGTTGGCCGCGTTGCCGTACTGGTAGAGCATCACCCAGTCGGGGTGCTCGGTCGCCATCTGCCGGGCCACTCGTACGGCCTCGTTGGAGCCACCTGCGGCCGGCGACGAGACGATCTCGGCGCCCCACATCCGGAGCAGCTGGCGCCGCTCCTCGGAGGTGTTCTCGGGCATCACGCAGACGAGGCGGTACCCCTTGAGCTTGGCCGCCATCGCCAGGGAGATCCCGGTGTTGCCGGAGGTGGGCTCGAGGATGGTGCAGCCAGGACGGAGCGTGCCGTCCTTCTCGGCCTCCTCGACCATCATCAGTGCCGGGCGGTCCTTGATCGAACCGGTCGGGTTGAGGTCCTCCATCTTGGCCCAGAGCCGGACCTCAGGGGTCGGCGACAGCCTCGGCAGGCCCACCAGCGGCGTGTTGCCGACGGAGGCGAGGAGGTTGTCGTAGCGGGCCATATCGGTGTGTCTAGCCGCCCGCGACCGCGGGGAGCACGACGACCTGGTCGCCGTCGCTGAGCCCGGCCTCGAGGCCGCCGATGAAGCGGACGTCCTCGTCGTTGATGTAGACGTTGACGAAGCGGCGCAGGTCACCCTCGTCGATGAGCCGCTCCTTGATGCCGGGGTGGCTCGCCTCGAGATCGTCGATGAGGGCGCTCAGGCTGGCGCCGTCGCCGGTCACGGCCTTCTCGCCGCCGGTGTAGGTGCGCAGGATGGTGGGGATCCGGACCTCGATGGACATCGGGTTCTCCTCGTTCACGTCGGGGGTCGCAGGTGCTGTCAGAGCGAAGGAAGATCGGGGACGACGGTGACCTCTTCCTCAGTCACGTCGCCGTCGACGATCCTGTAGGACCTGAACTCCACAGGGCCGTCGTTATTCCCGTGCTCGCGTGTGGAGACCAGCACGTAGTGCGCGTTCGGCTCGCTCGCGAGCCCGATGTCGGTGCGGCTCGGGTAGGCCTCGGTGGCGGTGTGCGAGTGGTAGACGACGACCGGTTCCTCGTCGTTCGCGTCCATCTCCTTGTAGAGATTCAGGAGATCGGTCGAGTCGAACTCGTAGAACGTCGGGCTACCGGCAGCGTTGACCATCTCCACGAAACGCTCCGGCCGGTCACTGCCCTCGGGGCCCGCGACGACGCCACACGCCTCGTCGGGGTGGTCCCGCCTGGCGTGCGCGACGATGGCGTCGTACGTCGTCTGGTCGATGGTCAGCACGCGATCCAGCCTAGGCAGCCACCGGCGCAGGACAACGCCCGACCACCATGTGGGCTCAGCAGGTGAAGCTCGCCACGATGTGGAGACCCGCGCCGAGCCACTGCATCGGCATCGACCTCGCGCCCTTGCCGTTCGGTCGAGCGTCGACCCCGTTCCCGACGACGTGGTGAATCGCTCTTGCCTGCCGTGAGCGTGCCCAGGGCCTCGACTGGCGTCGCCGACAGGGTCAGTCCGTTGCCCTTCGTCGCTCGATACAACACCGGCGGACTGGTTCTCCTGACCTAATGCCTCGCCGTTCCATGACATCTCGACCGCGCCCGTCACGCTCACGTCGCCTTGCAACCGTTGGAGCCTCCCTGGCGGGGCTTCGCCGTGGTCGGGTCACTCGCCGTCTTCTCGGCTCGTCGCTGCAGCCAGCCGCCAGCGAGAGGCGAAGCGGTGGTGCCGGTCAGGATCAGTCGAGACAGATGCATGGTCGAGTCAATCATCTGGTGCCGGCCGTCGGGGCCCACCCCCGGCCCGGGTCAGGCCGTCAAGGCCTCGACCAGGGTCTCCTGGAGGTAGCCGACCCACTCGTAGATGTCGTGGGCCTGGGCGCGTGGGTCGTCGTCCGGGAGCTGGTGCCAGTAGGCCTCGTCGCCCTCCTCGACCTCGAGCCGGGTGGCCAGGGCGAGCCGCAGGTCCGTGAACGAGCGCAGCCACGCCTCAGCCGGGTCCGGCTCGAGCTCGACGTCGATCATCAGGCCGTCCTCGGTCAGCTCCGGCGGGAGCCCCGCCTCCTCCAGCTGGTCGATGATGGCGCAGGCGCCGGCTGCCTTGCCGTCCCGCAGGCTCCCCTCGGTGAACCGCCGGAACTCCGCCGCGGCCTCCTCGTCCTCGGTGTACGCCGTGGGGAAGAGCCGCGCGAGCACCGGGTCCTCCGGCTCGACCGTGGGCCCACTGAAGTCGAGCAGCGCCTCGAGCGGATCCGCAGTCTCGCGGGGAGCGGCCTCCTCGTTGCGCAGGAGCTCGACCAGCTGGGAGGCCAGCGAGCGCAGCAGGTCGGCCTCGAACCCCGTGAAGGTGGCGATGACCCGGCCGCTGCGGCGGTGCCTGGCGAACCCGCTCACGGCGTACCCCTCACTGCTTCTCCATGGTGGCCCACAGGCCGTACTCGTGCATGGCCTGGACGTCGCGCTCCATCTCCTCGCGGGTGCCCGTGCTGACCGCGGACTTGCCGTCGTTGTGCACCTCGAGCATCAGCTTCTCGGACTTCGCCTTGTCGTACCCGAAGTACTTCTGGAAGACGAAGCTGACGTAGGACATCAGGTTGACCGGGTCGTTCCACACGATCGTCACCCAAGGCTTGGCGAGGAAGGTGATCTCGTCCGGGGTGATCGTCGGCTCGACCTCGACCGGGCTTGCTGCACTCACCGTTCCATCGTGGCACACCGCCACTGGTCCTACGCTGACCCGGTGACACCCACCGACTCGGGTTCGCCCGCCCTGCTGACGGACCACTACGAGCTCACCATGCTGCAGGCGGCGCTGGCGGGCGGGACGGCAGACCGTCGGTCGGTCTTCGAGCTGTTCCCCCGGCGGTTGCCGGACGGCCGCCGGTACGGCGTGGTCGCCGGCGTGGGCCGTGCGCTCGACGCCCTGGAGCACTTCCACTTCGACGACCCGGTGCTCGCAACCCTGGTGGACGTGGTGGACCGGCCGACGCTCGACTGGCTCGCCGACTACCGGTTCACCGGTTCGATCTGGGGCTACGGCGAGGGAGAGACCTACTTCCCCCACTCCCCGATCATCGTGGTCGAGTCGACCTTCGCCGAAGCGGTCCTGCTGGAGACGCTCCTGTTGTCCGTCTACAACCACGACAGTGCGATCGCGTCCGCCGCATCCCGGATGACGATGGCTGCAGGCGACCGCCCGTGCATCGAGATGGGATCACGACGCACGCACGAGGAAGCGGCCGTCGCGTGTGCGCGGGCGGCGTACGTCGCAGGTTTCGCCAGCAGCTCCAACCTCGCGGCCCGGCACCGGTACGGCGTCCCGACCGCCGGCACGAGCGCTCACAGCTTCACCTTGCTGCACGACAGCGAGGAAGAGGCGTTCCGGGCCCAGGTGGACTCACTCGGATCCGGGACGACGCTGCTGGTGGACACCTACGACATCGCGGAGGCGGTCTGGCTCGCCGTCGAGGTCGCCGGCAAGGACCTCGGCGCGGTCCGGATCGACTCGGGCGATCTCGCCCAGACCGCCCGGCAGGTGCGTGAACAGCTCGACACCCTGGGTGCCACCAGGACCAGGATCGTCGTGACGAGCGACCTCGACGAGTACGCCATCGCCGCGCTGGCGGCCGCACCCGTGGACAGCTACGGCGTCGGCACCCAGCTGGTCACCGGCAGCGGGCACCCGACGTGTGGCTTCGTCTACAAGCTGGTGTCGCGGGAGGACGCGTCGGGCGCCATGGAGTCGGTGGCCAAGAAGAGCCACGACAAGGTCTCGGTCGGCGGCCGGAAGTACGCCCTGCGCCGTCGCAGCCGACGCGGGGTCGCCCAGGCCGAGGTCGTCGGTGTGGGAGCTCCGCCGTCGAACGACGGAGACGACCGAGACCTGTTGATGCCGCTGGTGCTGGACGGCGAGGTGGTCGGTCGCGAGGCACTCGACGTCGCCCGGGAGCGCCACCGGCGCAGCCGCGACGAGCTCCCGGCAGCGGCCAGCCAGCTGTCCCGCGGCGAACCGGTCATCCCGACGCTCCACCAAGGACGTGGCTAGGGTCTGGGCATGAAGCGGGCACTGATCGTCGTCGACGTCCAGAACGACTTCTGCGAGGGCGGTTCCCTCCCCGTCGCCGGTGGGGCCCAGGTCGCCCACGACATCTCCGAGATGTTGCGCCACCGCTCGCGTCGGCACCCGGACGCCCCCGACTACGCGCACGTGGTCGCCACCAGGGACCATCACGTCGACCCCGGTGACCACTGGTCCCCCGAGCCGGACTTCCGCGACTCGTGGCCGGTCCACTGCGAGGTCGGCACGGAGGGCGAGGCTTTCCACCCCAACCTCGACCCGCAGCCGTTCGAGGCGGTCTTCCTCAAGGGGCAGGTCGCGGCGGCGTACTCCGGGTTCGAGGGTCGCGACCCGGGTGGCGTCCCGCTGGCGGACTGGCTGCGGCACCACGAGGTCACCGAGGTCGACATCTGCGGCCTCGCCACGGACTACTGCGTCCGGGCGACCGCCCTCGATGCGCTGCACCAGGGCTTCGCGACGCGGGTCCTGACCGACCTGTGCGCCGGGGTGGCCCCAGAGACGACCCGCCAGGCCCTGGTCGACCTCGAGCAGGCAGGCGTGGCCGTTGCCTGAGCTCGACGTACGCGTCCGGGACGGCGTCCTGTGGGTGACGCTCAACCGGCCCGAGGTGTTCAACGCCCTGAGCGGCGAGATGGCCGACGAGCTCGCCTCGCTCGTCGAGGAGGCGACCGCACGCGACGACGTCCGCGTCGTCGTCATGACCGGCACCGGAGCGGCGTTCAGCACCGGGGCGGACATCTCGGGCGAGGGTGCGCACGAGCACTTCGACGTCACCGCGCTCGACCGGGCCAACCGGATCATCCGGGCGATCGTCCAGCTCGACAAACCCGTGGTGGCCGCGGTCAACGGCATCGCCGCCGGCGTGGGCTGCTCGGCTGCCCTCGCGGCCGACATCGTGATCGCGAGCGAGTCCGCCGCGTTCCTGCTCGCCTTCGCCCGGATCGGACTGATGCCCGACGGCGGCGCCACCGCCACGGTCGCGGCATCCATCGGCCGGGCCCGGGCGATGCGGATGGGCCTGCTCGCCGAACCGCTGAGTGCCCGCGAGGCGTACGACGCCGGGCTGGTCACCCACATCGCCGCCGACGCCGACTTCCAGGACACGGTGGCACTGATCGTGCGCCGACTGGCAGCGAGCGCGCCGCTGGCGATGGCGGCGACCAAGAAGGCGGTCAACGCGGCCACGCTGCACCAGCTCGAGGCTGCCCTGGAACGAGAGCGGACCGGCCAGACTCTCCTGCTGCGCACCGACGACGTCGCGGAAGGGATGCGCGCCTTCACCGAGAAGCGGAAGCCGAGCTTCGGCGGAAGCTAGGAACCCCACCTCTCGGCGAGCGTGCGGATGACGGTCAGGTTGCGGTTGGTCGCGACGCCGAGGTGCTTCTCGACGACCGCGTTCGTCAGCCTGGCCTCGTGGTAGTTGTCGCCGAGCAGCAGATGGACGGCGCG
Source organism: uncultured Actinomycetota bacterium (assembly GCA_963834235.1). Lineage (GTDB taxonomy): Bacteria > Actinomycetota > Actinomycetes > Propionibacteriales > Nocardioidaceae > Nocardioides. The sequence continues at coordinate 359,112 of CAWIAS010000003.1, read as the reverse complement.
ACCGCCGACCGCGGCGACCTCCTCCACCGTCGACCGCTGCTCGATCTCCTTGACCGCGGCTGGCGACGGCTCGTCCTTGAGGAGGGAGACGTAGTGCTTGCCCGAGTGTCCGAAAGCCGCTGCCGTGTCGGCGATGGCGACGAGCTCCTTGGGGGTGAAGACGATCGTGGGCACCTCGAAGCCGGCCTCCGCGGCGAAGGCCCTCTCGAGCGCGGTCTCGACGCCGGCTCGCGACCGGAGGGTCGTCGACACCCGGACGTTGCCGGTGTTGATGTAGGTCTCGACGTCGGTGCACCCGGCCGCTTCGGCTGCCGCCTTGATCGCGTCCTTCGGGAACTTCCGTCTCGCCCCGAGGTTGATGGCGCGGAGGAACGCGATGTACGTCGGCATCCGCCCATCCTGCCTGACCGGGAGGTCAGCCCGGGAGGTGCCGGCGGCCGTGCCGGGTCGCGGTGACCAGGCCGCCGAGCAGGTGCCCCCGGTAGCTGTCGTCGGCGTACATCCCGGCCTCGTGGCCAAGCGCGGTGTACCACGCGACACCGTCTCCGACCCGGTGCTGCCAGGCCATCGGGTGGTCCCCCATGGTGCCCGTGACGCCCTCGGGTGGCACCGGGTCCTCCTCGCTGGGGAGGTTGGAGGTGTTGGGGTCCTGTGCGTACGTCGACTCGTCGATGCTCAGCAGCACGCGAGCGCGGGGGCGTGCGCTCTGCGTGAACGAGTAGAACTCCTCGAAGGGCACCTGCCAGCGCTCCTCGAGGTGCGACGTCGAGCGGTGCCCGGCGTCTTCGCGGACGATGACACCGGGCTGCTGGACGGGGTGGCAGAGGAACCGTGCGCCGGCCAGGATGCGGGTGTAGAAGGGCCAGTCGTACTCGGTGTCCGCGGCGGAGTGGACCCCCGCCCAGCCGCCGCCGGACCGGAGGAAGTCGCGCAGCGCGGCCCGGCTGCGGTCGCCGAGCACGTTGCCGGTGGTGTTGAGGAAGCACACCGCGGTGAAGCCCCGCAGCGGCTTCGCCCGGAGGTCGCGGCTCCGCTCCGTGTGCTCCACCGCGAAGCCGTGCTCCTCGCCGAGCATCCGGATCGTCTCGACCCCGACCTCGATCGAGGTGTGCCGGAACCCCGTGGTGCGGCTGAAGACCAGGATCCGGTGCGGACGGCGATCGCGGCCGGTCCCCGCCGCGGCCCCGGCCAGCAGCGGGACGGCGGCCACCGACGCCCCGAGGCCGGCGGCCGAGCAGGTGGCGGCGGTCGAGGGTGGGGGCACAGGTGTCACACATGGAGTCTCCTCAGCTCGGCATGGCCCGCGTGATGCGCAGCGCGTTGGCCATGATCGTCAGGGTGGGGTTGAAGCCCGGGAAGGTGGGGAACGTCGAGCCGTCGGCGACGTACACGTTGGAGACCTCGTGGAGCCGGCCGTCGGGGGCACAGACCGAGGTGTCGGCGTCCTCACCCATCCGCGCGGTGCCGGCGAGGTGGGCGGTGTAGCTGATGCCGTCACTCAGGATCGGGTACGGCACGATCGCCGCCGCCCGGGAGCCCGGGGCGAGCCGGTGCCAGCGCCAGCAGCCGGGCGCCGAGCAGCACCGCCGCGGCTCGCTCGTGCTGGTGCGGGCTGTAGGTGATCCGCGCCGACGGGACGCCGAGGAAGTCGGTCACGTCGGGGTCGAGGTCGACCCGGTTGGCAGCCTGGGGGAGGTCCTGGTGGATCAGCTGCGAGCCGGCCGTGCGGGCGTGGAGGAGGCCCGCCTTCATCGCCTGCTTGAGTGGCTGGCCGTAGCCCACCAGCCCGGCGAGCAGCAGACCCTCACCCACGGCGGGCACGGCACTGCCGACCTGGACGATGCCGCCCGTCACGTACGGGACGCCGAGGGCGGTGACGTCGGGACCGGTGAACGGGCCGACCAGGTCGTCGACCTGCAGCGTGGTGGACTGCCCCCGCAGCGGCTTGATGTCCTCGTCGTAGAGCGCCGCGGCGAGGGTGAAGTTGTGGAACATCATGTTCCGCCCGACCTGGTCGGAGCGGTTGCCGAGCCCGCCGGGGTGGGCGTTGCTGCGCGAGAGCAGCAGCAGGCGCGCGGTGTTGATCGGGCTGCCGGCGAGGACCACGGTCCGGGCGGCAAGCCGCCGGGAGCTGCCGTCGGGGCGTCGGTAGTGGACGGCGGTGGCGCGGTCGCCGCGACGGTTGGTCTCGATCCGGTGGACGTAGGCACGCGGCACCAACCGGACCCGGCCGGTGCGGAGGGCGGGGTTGAGCCACGACACGAGCGCGTCGCCCCGGGCGTTGATCGAGCAGCCGAACCCGGAGCAGAGGCCGCACGACGTGCACGCGGGGCGGCCGGCGTACGGCTCGGAGTTGACCGCGGCGGGGTAGGGGTAGGCGTCGTACCCCATCGCCGCCGCGCCCTCGGCCAGCAGCAAGGCGGCATGACCGGTCGGGTTCGGCGGCATCACGAAGTCGTGTCGCCGCGGAGACTGCTCGAGCGTGCGCGCCGGCATCGCGGACCGGTCGCCCTGGATGCCGACCTTGCGCTCGACGATGTCGTAGTACGGCGCCAGGTCGTCGTAGCCGATCGGCCAGTCCGCGACCTGGGCGCCGTCCACCGGGCCGAGGTCGCTGGCCATCGTGAAGTCCTGCTTCCAGAACCGTGGCGTCTTGGCGTTGTAGTGGAGCGTCGTGCCGCCGACTGCGGCGCCGAGCTGCCCCAGCGCACCGACGGCGGAGCGAGCGGTCCCCTGCTCGGCCTCGGCCTGCGTGCGGGTCGTGTAGGGCTCGAGCAGCGGGTCGGGGAAGCCGAACTGGCGCTGGCCCTTGATCTCGTCGGAGCCGTAGTGCGTGCCGAGGTCACCGCTGGACACCTCCCCGAGACCGGGGCGCAGGTTGCGCCCGCGCTCCAGCACCGTGACGTCCCAGCCGCGGCGGGCCAGCTCCCAGGCGGCGACGCTGCCGGCAGCGCCGGATCCGATGACCACGGCCTCGCTCATGACGGACCACCCCGCTCGGCGACGAGGGCGTCGGCCAGCGTCATCAGCAGGTCGAGCTGGGCCTGCGCCTCGGCGCCCGGCTCGGCCAGCGGGCGCAGCGCGTCGGCGATGCCCGACCAGCGGTCACCGGAGGCGGCGAGGACCCCGTGGACCAGCTCGGGCGAGCCCATCGCGACCACCGGAGACCCGACCAGGTCCTCCGGGAGGTCGGTGGGCGGGGAGGGCTCGGGGTCGGACACCTCCGCCGCGGTGAAGCCGCGCGGCAGCACGTCGCCCTCGAAGTCGGTCGTCGTCCAGCCGACCAGGTCGCGGTTGCCGCCGTACTCGGGGGCGCCGTACATGAACTGCACCGTGTGCGGGACCACGAGGTCCACCAGCGCCGAGATCGCGGGGTCGTCCTGACGCATCGCAGCGTCGCGGACCGGGCCGGGGGCCTGGGAGAAGCCGCCGGGCACGCTCGCCTCCAACGCGGCCAGGCCGCGGCGGTAGGTGCGCTGGTAGCCGGGCACCTTGCCGTTGCGCTCCAGTCGGCGCCTGCCGCGGGAGCCCATGATCCGCAGCTCCCACGCCGTGCGCTCGTAACGGTCCAGCGGCAGGAAGTCGGTGAAGTCGTTGTCCTCGGCGCCCCCACGGTCGGAGAAGGGGCCGCCGGCGTAGATCCGCGGCGGGGAGACGGTGAAGGCCCCGAGCAGCGCGTCGATCGCGACGTGGCAGCGGGCCGCCACCGCCCCGGCCACCGTGTCCTCCGGAGGGCCGGGCACGACCCGGTCGACGAGCGCCCGCAGGGTGGCGAGCTCGCCGTCGGAGAGGAACCGGGCGCGGTCCCCGCCGAGCGGCAGGGCCACCGAGGCAAGGCCGCCGGAGGCGCCGAGGACGGCGACGCCCGCGGCCGCTGCACTGGACGCCAGCAGCCGGCGGCGGGTGAGGGGGAGGTCTGTGGGCACGCCGCATCAACGACTCCGGACGGTCGCTGGTTACGTCACGGGGTCCGACGTCGGGTCAGAGGTTGCCGCGGGCGTCCTGCTCGCGCTCGATCGCCTCGAACAGCGCCTTGAAGTTGCCCTTGCCGAAACCCAGCGAGCCGTGCCGCTCGATGAACTCGTAGAACACCGTCGGGCGGTCGCCCATGGGCTTGGTGAAGATCTGGAGGAGGTAGCCGTCCTCGTCGCGGTCGACCAGGATCTTGCGCTTCTTCAGCTCCTCGATCGGGACCCGCACCTCGCCGATCCGGGCGCGCAGCTCGGGGTCGTCGTAGTAGGAGTCGGGGGTGTCGAGGAACTGGATGCCGTTCTCGCGCAGGATGTCGACCGAGCGCAGGATGTCGTTGGTCGCCAGGGCGATGTGCTGGCAGCCGGCGCCGTCGTAGAACTCGAGGTACTCGTCGATCTGCGACTTCTTCTTCGCGATCGCCGGCTCGTTGAGCGGGAACTTCACCCGGTGGTTGCCGGACGCCACGACCTTCGACATCAGGGCGGAGTAGTCGGTGGCGATGTCGTCGCCGATGAACTCGGCCATGTTCGTGAAGCCCATGACCTTGTTGTAGTAGGTCACCCACTCGTCCATGTGGCCGATCTCGACGTTGCCGACACAGTGGTCGATCGCCTGGAAGAGCCGCTTGGGGTGGCCCTCCCGGCGGGTCACCGTGGTCGACCGGGCCTCGAACCCGGGCAGGTAGGGGCCGGTGTAGCGCGAGCGGTCGACCAGGCTGTGCCGGGTCTCGCCGTACGTCGCGATCGCGGCCATCCGCACCGTGCCGTGCTCGTCGGTCAGGTCGTAGGGCTCGTCGAGGATGGTGGCGCCCACGGAGCGCGCGTGCTCGATGCACTTGTCGACGTCGGGCACCTCCAGGGCCAGGTCGACGACACCGTCGCCGTGCCTGCGGTGGTGCTCGAGCAGCGGCGAGTCCGGGGTGACGGCGCCGGCGAAGACGAAGCGAGCCGACCCGGAGCGCAGCACGAAGACCTTGGCGTCGCGCAGACCGGTCTCGGGGCCGCGGTAGGCCTCGAGCTCCATGCCGAACGCGAGCTGGTAGAAGTTCGCGGTCTGCGTGGCGTTGCCGACCACGAAGCAGATCGCGTCCATGGCGGTGACCGGGAAGGGGTCACCGGCTGCGTCGTACTCCACCAGGCCGACCAGCTGCTTGAGCTGGTCGAGGGTGAGGCCGGCCTGCTCCTCCTCATGGGTCAGGGCGGTCAGGGTCGAGCCAGTGCTGGTGTCGTCATGGGCCCCACCCTGTCCACCGAGCGCACAATGTGCAACAGTACGTCGAAACGCTGTGCAACCTGACCAGTCTGGGAGCGATCATGGACCAGCTCGACGGCAAGCTGATCGATCTCTTTGCCAGCAGCCGCGCCTCGGTGTCCTCGAGGCGTCCCGCCGCCTCGGCGTCGCCCGGGGCACCGTGCAGGCTCGCCTGGACAAGCTGACCGGGCAGGGCGTGATCGTGGGCTGGGGTCCGGAGCTCTCCGCGGAGGCCCTGGGCTACCCGGTCACCGCCTTCCTGACGCTGGAGATCCGGCAGGACACCGACGAGGCCGGTGGCCACGACGCGGTCGGCGTCCACGTGGCCGCGATCCCGGAGGTGCTCGAGGCGCACACCATCACCGGCGCCGGCGACCTCCTGGTCCGGGTGGTCGCCCGGTCCAACACCGATCTGCAACGGGTGATCGACCTGGTGCTCAAGGACCCGGCGATCGTGCGCTCGTCCACGGTCATCGCGCTGGCCACGCAGGTGCCCTACCGGGTGCTCCCGCTGGCGAGGGCGTCTAGCTGAGCCGCGAGGCCACCTCCGCGGCCGCGGCCGCCACCTGCGGACCGATCGCATCCGCGTCGATCTCGTCGAGGGTGACGATCCCGACGCTGGCCTCGAGCCCGTCGACCCCGCGCACGGCGGCCGCGACCCCCTCGGCACCCGCCTGAAGCTCCCCGGAGGTGCGGACGAACGCCGGGCCGTCCGGCTCGCGCCCCGCCAGGATCGCCCGGCCCGCAGCCCCCTTGCTGAGCGGATGTCGCGCACCCACGCGATACGCGACGTGGAAGTCGGTCCAGGACGGCTCGACGACCGCCAGGGCCAGGGCCTCCTCGCCGTCGGCCACGGTGAGGTGGGCGGTGCAGCCGACCTTCTCGGCCAGCACCCGCAGCACCGGGACTGCCAGGTCGCGCAGGACAGGTTGCACGGCAGAGGCGAGGTGCAGCACGCCGAGGCCGACGTGGAGTCGTCCGCGCCCGTCCTTGCGGAGGAGTGTGTGCTGCTCGAGAGTGCTCACCAGGCGGTAGACAACCGTCCGGTTCACGCCGAGCTGGCCTGCCAGCTCGGTCACGGTCAGCCCGCCCGGCGCACGGGCGAGCACGTCCAGGACCCGGAGCCCCCGATCCAAGGTCTGCGAAGTTTCCGCAGTCATCTTGCGATGCTAGCGGTGTCGGCGGCCCTGCGCTGCTCGGGTCGCGAATCCTGAGGACGGGTCAAGACCAGCCCGCGGTCCTTCACGGTGTCGTGTCCACCAGGACCAGGTTGAACGAGTCCGTGCGAGTGTTGCCCGCTGCGTCACGCGCGGTGCAGCTGACGGCCGTCGTGCCGACGTCGAAAGCGCTCCCCGAGACCGGCGTGCAGACGACCGGGACCGGCACGGACTCGATCTCCCCGGACACCGTACGATTGTCGTGTGCGGTCGGCACCGGGTAGGTCGCCCGGTAGGTACCTCCGCGCACGTCCTCCGTGACGATCCGCCGGCTGAGCGCCCCGTCGAAGGTCGGCGCCCTCGTGTCGCTGCCACCCGTTCCGAGGTCGAAGGCGAACGCCGTGCGTACCCCGAGCAGCCTGACGTGTCCGGAGACCTTGCCGCGTGAGTTCATCGAGCCCCCGGTCTCGGCGCAGAGCGCGATGCACACCCGGCCGTCGTAGGAGCCTTCGATCCCCGAGTTGTCGACAGTGACCTCGACGTCGCCCCGCATGCACAACGCGTCGCAGGGTCCGACCTCCGCCTCGAGACTGCCCGTGAAGGAGAACCTGCCGTTGCTCCTGAAGTAGCCGGACACCGTGACCGACCCGTAGCCCAGGGAGACGGAGGCGTCGTCGATGTCGACCTCGTAGTGATCGCCCGTGAGGTCCACGTCCATGTCGACGTTGGCCAGCCGTCGGCCGAAGACGTTGATCCGGCCGCTCAGATCCGCGTCAAGTGTGCCGTCCGAGCGCACGTCGAGCTTGGTCATTCGCACGTTCGTGCTGCCGGCCAGGGCGGTCACGTCGACGGTCTCCCCGTCCGGGAGGTTGAGGCGGAGCAGACCGGCGTCGGTGATCCGGAGCCGCAGGTCCGCCGGGTCCACCTTGAGGAACGGCCCCAGGTTGAGGCCGATGGTCACGAGGCGGTCGACCGTGAGGTTCGCGCTGAGCGTGAAGTCCGGGATGCTGCTTCGGGGCACCGACCGGGAGGTAGAGGTCGCCGCCCCTGACCGTCATGCTGAACGCTCCGGAGGCCCCCGCGGTCCGGGTGACCCGCACCGCGCCGTGCCGGATCGACAGCTCGTCCGGCCCCAGCTGCTGGAAGGTCACCGAGACGTCGAAGGAACCGTCGGAGGCGATGACGAAGGCGTCGATCCGGGCGTCGAGCAGCTCGCCGAGGTGGAGTCGGGCGCGGTCGGTCCGCGACACGTCGGCCACCTGGAGGGTGAACACGTCGCCTGCTTTGCGCAGCGACAACCTGCCGGTGACGCTGGCGACGCCCGGGAGCCCCAGTGTCCCGCTCGCCAGGACCCGGTCGAAGTCCCCGGTGTTGATCGTGAAGGCCGGCACGGTCGGTCGGCTGCTGCCCATGAGGAAGCCCGGGATCGCGAACCGGGACTCCCCCACGTCGAGCCGGGCTCCGCGCCTCCCGCGTCCATCCGGAACGTCGACGCACCGGCGGCGAGAGTCGCGCCGCCCGGCAGCGAGTACGTCGTGGCGGGGACCGAGACAGCCGCCGCACCGTTCGAGGCGACGCTGAAGGCCGGCGCCGTCACGGTCCCCAACCCGTCCCAGGTGAAGGAGATCCCGGATCCCGAGATCCGGGCGACGGCCGCTCCGCCCACGAGCGTGCGGCTGAAGGAGAAGCTGCCCGTGACCTGGAACGGCGTACCGGTGAAGCGGAGCGGCCCACCCGAGATGGACATGGCCAGCGTGCCCAGGCCGAGGCTGTCCAGGGACCCGGAGACGGTCACGTCGCGGTTGGTCCCGGGCAGGCGGACGCGCCCGCCGGAGAGACTGACGCGCGCCGTCGACCCACGCTTGAGGAGGGTGAAGGTCCCGCTCAGCTCGAGCTGCCCGAAGGCCAGCTCGTCGATGTCGAGGACCAGGTCGATGTCACCGGTGGAGGTGAACGTGCCGCTGACCGCGATGCCGGCGTTGGATCCGGATGCTGTCGCCAGCCAGGCGGGGACCGTCGACGGTGCCGTTGACGGAGACCGTGACCACTCCGGCCCGCGAGGTCGCCACCAGCTGGCCGGTCAGCCGGAACCCGCCGAGATCCAGCCCTGATCCACCCAGCCCCAGCGTCAGGCTGCCGTTCCCGCTCTGGTCGAGGGTGCCGTCGACGGTGACCACGGCGCCGTTGAAGGTGGCGGTCCCGCGGACCCGGAAGCTGGCCGATCCCTGGTTGACCGTCAGGTCGACCGTGCCGCTGATGTTCGACACCGGTCCGAACCTCGCCGCGCTGATCGATCCCGCTCCGTCGAGCGACGTCGGTCGCCCGGTGGCGTCGAGGGCCAGCCCGAGGCGGAAGTCCGCCCGGGCACCCAGCCCTGGCACGTTGAGCGCGGCGAGTACCTCCAGACCACCGTTCCGCTTCAGCAGATCAGGCGCGCCGCCGGGCAGCCGCGCCGCGGGATCGAAACCCGGCGTGTAGGCACGCAGGGTGCCCTGGGCGATCCCGGGCGGGATCACGGCGCCGGGGAGGCCGAGATCCGAGAGCGTGTCGGCCACCCGGTCGGAGTCCAGGCCGATCTCGGCCGCCACCCGGGAAGCCCGGAGCCGCCCTGTGCGGCCGGCACCGGCTCCTGGATGGTGAACCGACCGTCGACGCCGAGCAGCGGCACGGCCCCGGAGACCGCAGCCCGCCGGAGTCCAGGGCGATCGCACCGTCTGCGATCGGCACGGAGAGCACCTTCGCGTCCCACTGCCCGAACAGGTGGCCCTTGTCGACGTCGGTCGGCGGGGGGAGGTAGAGCTGGATGATGCCGGGCGACACCTCCTGCAGAGCCCGGTGGCGATGGCCTCGAGGAACGCCGGCAGCTGGAGCGGGTTCGTGGGCGGCGTCAGGTTCAGGTCGCCCAGCAGGTCGGCCGGGTCGGTGATCAGCTTCGGGACCCTCAGGTTCGCGGTGAGGACCAGCCCACCCGCGTCGATCAGGTTTGCCTCCTGGTCGCGCGTGAACAGGGGCACCGGCCGGGCCGCGTCGGCAGGGTTGTACGTCGCTCCGTCGTACAACGGCTGGGAGTGGGCGAGCACGAAGCCCTCGTTGTCAGGGGGCACGAGGAGTCCGGAAAGCTCGCCGAGGTGCAGCCCGAACAGGGTGACACTGCCCTCGATGCTGACCCCCCAGGCCGCCGAGCCCAGGTCGCCCTCGGGTAGGCGCCGCCGTTGACCACGGTGCGCAGGGCGCCCTCCACGGGCAGCTCGGCGATGAGGGTGACGTGGTTGTTCAGGATCTTGCCGAAGGTCTGGGTGTAGATCAGACCGACGCCGCCGGTCATCACCTCGATGATCCGGTTCAGGCTCGTCGTCAGGCGTACGTCGATGCCGCCCTTGGTGATCCGGATCCCGACCTGGTCGTCCGGACCGCCGATCGGCAGGCCGAGGATGACCGGCTGGACCGCCCCGTCGATGCTGAGGCTGGGGTCGGCCACGTCGAGGAAGGCGTTGCCCGCGTCGACCACCGCGTCGCGGAAGACGCCGAGCATCGCCTCGAACGCCTGGGTGGCCACGGCCGCCTGGTCGGGATCGGTCGCGGACGCGGACAGCTCGGCGACGAACGCGTTGACCAGCGCGACGATCCGCTCCCCCGACGCGCCGTTCAGGTCGCTGACACCGCTGGGCAGGAGCACCTGGAGTCGGGCCAGGAGGAGGGCGCGCGTGATCGGAGTCGCGACCTCGGCAGCGGAGAGGCTCCCGTCGCCGTTGGTGTCGAGCAGAGCCTTGGTCAGGGGACGACGGACCAGGACGCCGCTGCCGGTGCGACCGGCGTTGGCGCGCCGGTCCCGCTCCAGGGAGACGGCCACGTTCGTGACCATCCCGTCGAGGGCCGCGCCGCCCACGTCGAGGGACCCCGCGGCGACCTGGTCGACGAAGGTGCGCAGGCCGAGGGCGGCTCCGGAGGCCAGCCCCTCGGTGTCGAGCAGCCCCGCTGCCGTGACCCGCACCGGCATCAGGAACGCGATCGGGCTCCCCGCGCGTGGGCGTCGCGAACCCGAGCTGGAGCTGGGGGGCCGAGCGGGTCCCCGAGGTCGAGCCGGACACCGGCAGCGCCGAGCGGGACGCCGTACGCCTCGATGGTGCCCTTGGCGAGCACGTCGAGGTTGCCCCGCGTGTCGAAGGCGGCGCCGAGCGTGACGGCACCGTTGATGATCGGGGAGGTCACGTGGGTGAGGTTCCCGGTGACGCTCAGCGAGGCGCCCGTCTCCCAGGTGGCCTTCTCCTCCCGTACGGCGGGCCGCACCAGGTCGGCGATCCGTTCCCGGGTGACCCGCACGTCCCCGAAGTCGGCGAAGCCCGGCATCGTCAGCAGGGCGCCGGGATCGTCCGGGTCCGGGTCGGGGAGCGCGGGCGCACCGAAGAGCAGGCCGCCCTCGACCGACGTGAGGATCAGTCCGCTGGGCCCGAGCGGGATCCCGAGTGGCGCGCTGACCTGGGCGATGACGGGGCCGAACTCGGTGATCACGAGGTCGACTCCCGCGCCGATGTCTCCCAGCTTGAAGCTGCCCGCCACCCGCCCGAAGAGGACGTCCTGGCCATCGACGGGGACGGTGCCCAGCTCGAGCAGGCCGCCGATCTCGGCGCCGCCGAGCTCGAAGGGCGCCACTCCGACGGAGAGCCCGTCCAGGTTGGTGATCGGGAACCGGCCGGAGACGAGCTCGCCGAGGTCGAGCTCCAGTCCCTCGAAGTCGGCCGACACCGGGAAGAGCGTGTTGCCGTCGTCGTCGGTGACGACGTTCAGTCCTCCCGAGAAGCGGAAGGTGAAGTCGGCGAGGTCTCCTACCTGCACACCATCGGAGACGGCACTCCCGGGGTCGGTGACCACGGGTGGGAACGCGATGCCGAGCTCGCTTACCTGGACCGGGATCCAGTCGGGGAAGCCGAACCCGAAGCCGGGGGGCACGTCGACGTCGATCTCGAAGCCGGGCAGCAAGTACGGCAAGAAGTCCTGGCCGATCGCGAAGTTGGAGATGGTGCCGCCCCAGCCGTTCAGGACCTCGATCTCGTCGCCGAACGCGAGCTCCAGCCCGTGGTCGCCGAATTCGAAGAGCGGCTCACCGGGCGCGGGGAAGAAGTCGACGTCGAGGTCGCCCGTCGTGGCGCTCATGAAGTCCCCGAACGGGACCTCGAACCGGGCGATGTCGAGGCCGTCGAAGGTGGGCGCGAACTCGAGTCCCTCTGCGCCGAGGGTCAGCGTGACGCCCGCGGCCAGCGTGAGGTCGCGGAGCACGATGCCCGGTAGGTCCAGCCGCCCCAGTGACAGCCGACCGTCGATGTCGAGCGCCCCCGGCGCGCCCGGCAGGCGCCCCGACAGGTCGAGGCCGAGTCCGTCGGGGAAGCCAGGCCCCGAGATCTCGAAGCGACCGCCGAGGTCGGGCACGGGCACGCCGTCCTCGATGCCGCCGAAGGTGAACGCGCCGGACAAGCGGTGACCGGCGAACTCGAAGTCCTCCCAGCCGATCGAGATCGTCCCGATGTCGAGCGGGGTGACAACGCCGTCGTCCAGGGCGGCGGCGAACGCGAAGTGACTGGTGCTCGGGTCCTCGAGGTCGACGGTCGTGTCGCCCGCCCGGAACACAGGGACGAAGTCCAGCCCCTCGAACACGGAGAGGTCGAAGCTGCCCTCGACCTGGAGCCGGACCGAGAAGTCGTCTGGATCGAGCTCGACGCCGAGGCTGTCCAGCTGGAACGGCAGGATCCCGCCGACGGTCAGGTCCGGGAGGTCGCCCACCGTCGCCCGGATCCGGTCGGCCGAGAACGCGCCGGCCCTGGTGATCACCAGCCCGTCGACCACGACCTCGAGGTCGCCGAGGCTGGGAATCGTGCCGGTCGCCTCCGCCGACGTGAGCAGGGGGCCGCTGGCGTCCGGTCCGAGGGACAGCTCGACGTCGGCGACGTCGAGCAGGACGGTCCCGTTGCCGATGTCGACGCTGATCTCCTCGGCGTGGACAGCGAACGAGCCGTCGGAGCCGACGGCCGCGTCAAAGCCATCCACGACGACGGCGCCGTCCAGGGCGGTGAGCAGGCCGCCCTCCAGCCGGGCCGTGAGGTCACCGGTCCCACTCGCGGTGTCGAAGAGTCCCTCGAGATGCAGCGTGGTGTCCTCGATCGTCACCGCGCCGTCGTACAGGTCCAGGCTGTCGATCACGGCGACGGCGTCCACCTCGACCTCGTCGGCAGCCAACCCGAGCGTCACGGTCGCGTCGACGACGGCGCCGCCCACGGGCACCCGGACCGAGATCCCGAGAGGCCCCGTGACGCCGGTCCCGGAGACGTACAGGTCGGCGGTGACGTCGGTGACCACGAGGCCGGCGAGCGTGGTCGCCGCCTCGCCGATGAGCTCGCCCGTGACGTGCCACGCGGCGGGCTCGCGGACACCCACGAGGCTCAGGCGGGCCGGCCGCTCGGCGTCGGTCGAGGTCCCGGGCACGTCGATCGTGCCGGTCAGCGTCATGGCGGTGTTGCGCACCGGTGGGCTCGCGGACGGGTCCATGGCCCAGGTCGCGGCCCAGGCCAGCTCCCCGCCGGGTACGGCGAGCCGGGTGTCGGCCGAGGCGGTGCCGACGGTCGTGACCGTGAAGGGGGCGTCGATGTCGTCCGCGCGCAGCCGCTCCCCGGACGGACCGTCCGGACCGGCATCGACGTCGAGGGCGGCGGTGACGGTGCCGGTGAGCTCACCAGCGTGCTGGGCAGCGTCGTCGACGGCGAGGTCCAGCGCACCCGCCACGTCGAGGCTGACCACGCTGCCCGCGTCGAGGTAGAACGAGGGGCTGGCGCCGGCCCCGGCGAGGTCGACGCCGAACACGAGAGTCAGCTCCAGATCGGCCTCCCACACCCCGTTGAGGTCGACGCCGGACGCGCCACCGAGCTGGTCCAGGAAGCCGACGGTGTCGGACTCGAACGCCGAGACATCGTCCTCAGGTGTCAGGTCGTCGAGAGTGCGGACGCAGGTGGCCTCGAGGACGTCGTCACCCTCGCCCGACGTGTCGACGTCGCAGCCCTGGGCCTCGAGAGTCGTCACGACCTCGTCGAGAGTGGCGTCGGCGACAGCGTCGACGGAGGGCAGACCGAGGGCGCCCGCCACACCTGGGCCGGTCAGGTCGTAGAGCGTCGCGAGCTCCGAGGTGACGACCGCCAGCGGGTCCTCGGTGTCGAAGGCGTCGAGGAGGCCGGGCAGCGACGCGCGCACGCCCTCCAGTCCTTCGGCCATCGCCGCGGCGATCTCCTCCTCGGTGACCTCGCCTCCGGGGCTCGAGGAGCCGCTCGGACCCGGTGAGCTGCTCGGGCTCGAGGAGCTGCTCGGGCTCGACGAGCTGCTCGGGCTCGAGGAGCTGCTCGGGCTCGGGCCGGGACTCTCGCTGGGCTCGGGCTCCTCCTCCTCGGGCCCGGCGGGCGTGCACTCCGACATCGCGGTCGGAACCAGGTCGTCGCCGTCGTCCCCACCCTCGGGAACGAGCGCGAAGGCGCTGTACATGCCCTGCGGGAACGGCGCCCGGTTGCCGTCGGCCGGGATCGTCACCGAGGCCGTGCCGGCTCCGTCAGCGTCGATCGGCACGTCGAAGACGCCCTGTTCGGCGAAGAACGACCGCCGGCACGAGAGCGAGTCATGGGTGCCGACGACGACCTGGATCGACCGTCCCTCGGGCACCCCTTCGACCCCAGACAGGGCGATGTCGACCCGGTGGGTCGAGGGTGAGGAGACGGTGACGATTCCCGGCGGGATGTCTCGGTGGCGAGAGCCGAAGACTGAGCCGTCACCGCTGGCGGCGTACATCGACGTGCCAGTGGTCTCGAACCGCACGTCACCGACGTTCAAGGCAGGCGATGCCTCAGCTTTGTCGAGGGCCTGCCTGGCCGGTGGCGACTCCCCGACGAAGTCGACCACGCTCCTGTCTCCCTGCAGGATCGCCCCGTCCAGGTGCAGCGTGCCTCCCCGCATCTCCACGGCCGCCCGGCCGCCGCCATGCACGGACGAGTCGACGATCTCGACCCGCTCCATCTCCGCGCCCGAGAAGATGGTGCCGTCGATGTCGGAGCCCGCGTCGACCCGGACCTCGCCACCGAAGGCCAAGATCGCGGTTCCCTCGCCTGAGGCGAGCGAGACATAGCGCGTGGCGGAGAGGTGCAGGCTCGGCGTCCCGCTGTCGCTGAACAAGGAGGCCAGGGTGGAGAACTGCCCCGTGACGCTGAGCTCCTCGGCCGTCACCAGCGAGGCGTTCCGCAGCTCCAGGCCGTGGACGCTGGCGGGATGGACGAGCGGGTCCTCCGCGGCGATGAACAGGTCGTGCAGGTCCACCTCGCCGGAGTCGTCGAAACCGAGCGCTGCCCGGTCGAAATCGTAGAACTTGAGCCCTGAGACGCTGGATCCGTCCGAGCCGGAGTCGAACGACAACCCGTAGGGAACAGCGGTCCCCTCACCGCTCAGGACCTGGTCGTCCATCGCGAGGACGTGGGTGGGCGTGGTGATCGGGGGGAGGTCGGTCGCGGGCACCAGCTCACCGTCGTACTCCAGTCGGATCACGGTGAGGCTGGAGTCGACGTTGGCGTCGACGATCGCCTGGCGCAGCGAGCCGGGGCCGGCGTCGGCCGTGTTTGTCACGATGAAGGACTCGGCGTCCGCGGCGGCGTACGGCACCACGGTCAGCAGACCGGCAGCCACGGCGCCGACGGCGAAGGTCACCGACAGCCGGCGCAAACGACGCGCTCGACCTGTCGTGCCTCGTTGTCCCATGAGCAGGACCGACTTCCCGGAATGAGGTGGTGGCTGGTTCGCCCCGCATTAGAGTCCACAAACGGGTCGACCGTGCGGCCTGATCCGGCCACGGCCGCAAGTGGCCGGAAATTTGTGTGAGGAGTTGCTCATGGCCCTTCCCGAGCTCGACCTGGAGCACCTCAGCCACCTGGTCATCCGGAGCCGGCCGGCCAGCATGGCGGAACTGCGGATGCTGACCGGGGCTGGCGAGCACGACGAGCACCTGCTCCTCGAGCGCCTCACCGGCAGCGGAATGGTCACCCGGGACGGGGACCAGTTGCTCTACCGGAGCCCCCAACAGGTCGTCACCGACAACCTCACCGAGCTGCTCGAGACCACCCTGGCGACGCTCGAGGCCACGCAGGCACGGGCGACACGCCTGATGGGCGACCTGCCCACGCTCCTCGAGGACTGGACGCTCGGCACGGGCGACCAGTTCGGCCGCTCGATGTCGCCCACGGTCCTCACGCGCCGCGCGACCTGTGGAGGCAGAAGCTCGCGGCCGGGCAGATCGCGCAGCGCACGCTGGCCTGCCTCCCCGACCTCAGCTGGATCGACGCCGACGACTTCGTCGAGCAGTTCCTGAACCGGCTGGAGCCCGGCGAGCAGAGCCTGGCCACCATCATCTCGACGCACGACGCCGGCGACCACGAGCAGCGCGCCAAGATCGAACGCTTCATGGACGCCGGCATGGAGCTGCGCTGCCTGCCCGACCCACCGAGCTGGTTCGGGGTCAACGACCTAGGTGTCGTCGCCCTGCCCGCAACGTGGGGCGAGCGCTGGCCCAGCAGTGTCGTGGAGGCCAACAACGAGACCTTGGCCAATGTGATGCGGTGCCTGTTCCAGCTCCTCTGGGACCAGGGCCAGCCGTTGCGCAGCGTCGAGATCGAGCCAGCCTGGGAACCGCTCCTCCGCCTGATGCGCCGCGGCGCCACGCAGGAGTCGGCCGCCCGCGCCCTCGGGATCGCGCCGCGCACGGCCCGGCGGCGGATCGTCGATGCCATGGAGCACTTTCACACCGCCACGATCTTCGAGCTCGGGGTCGCGTACGGCGAGCGGCGTGAGCGGGGCCGCACCCGGCCGGTGGCTCAGCCGGACTGACGCGACGCCATCTCCCGCAGGTGGTTGATCCGGGCATGGAGCTGGTCGGCGGTCGCGACCGCTGCGGCGGGTCCGCCGCACGCCTTGCGCAGCGCGGAGTGGGTGATGCCGTGCGCCTGACCGGTCCGGTGGTGCCACGCGGCCACCAGTCCGTTGAGCTCCCGGCGGAGCACGGCCAGCTGCTCGTGGGTGGAGACCTCGGCGACCGTGTCCGCGGCGGGCGCGGATGCCTTCTGCTTCTTGGCCCGGTCGCTCTGACGCTGCTGGAGGAGCTCGCGCATCTGGGCCGGCTCGAGCAGGCCGGGGATGCCGAGGAAGTCCATCTCCTCCTCCGAGCCGACGTGGACCTCACCCTCGTGGCCGAACTCGCCGCCGTCGAAGAGCACCCGGTCGAAGCGGGCCTCCGAACCGAGTGCCTCGAAGTTCATCTCGAGCTCGTCCGAGGCGGACTCACCGGCGTTGGCCTGGTTCAGCAGATCCTGCTCGGCGGCGAAGATGTCGTCCTCGTCGGTGATCCTCCGCCCCAGGACGTGGTCGCGCTGGACCTCCATCTCGGAGGCGAAGCCCAGCAGCTTCGGCACCGACGGCAGGAACACCGACGCGGTCTCGCCGCGGCCCCGGGCCCGCACGAAGCGGCCGATCGCCTGGGCGAAGAAGAGCGGCGTGGACGTGGTCGTCGCGTAGACGCCGACGGCGAGGCGCGGCACGTCGACCCCCTCGGAGACCATCCGGACCGCGACCATCCAGCGGCGGTCGCTGTCGGTGAAGTCGGTGATCTTCTTCGACGACGCCTTCTCGTCGGAGAGCACGACCGTGGCCGGCTCACCGGTGATCTGGCGGAGCGTCTTGGCGTAGGCACGGGCGGAGTCCTGGTCGGAGGCGATGACGAGGCCACCGGCGTCCGGCACGTGCCGGCGCACCTCGGTGAGGCGGCTGTCGGCCGCGGCCAGCACCGACGGGATCCACGAGCCGGCCGGGTCGAGCGCGGTCCGCAGCGCCTGCGCGGTCAGGTCCTTGGTGAGCGGCTCGCCCAGGCGCGCCTCGATCTCGTCGCCGGCGCGGGTGCGCCACTGCATCTCGCCGGAGTAGGCCATGAACAGCACCGGCCGGACGACGTGGTCGGCCAGCGCGTGGGCGTAGCCGTAGGTGAAGTCGGCGACGGAGGCCGGGATCCCGTCGTGGCCGGGGGCGTAGGTGACGAACGGGATCGGGTTCACGTCGGAGCGGAACGGCGTCCCGGTCAGTGCCAGTCGCCGGGTCGCCGGCTCGAAGGCCTCGCGCACACCCTCGCCCCAGGACAGCGCGTCGCCGGCGTGGTGCACCTCGTCGAGGATCACCAGCGTCTTGAACCGCTCGGTGCGGATCCGCATCGCCAGCGGGTTGACCCCGACCCCGGCGTAGGTGACCGCGATGCCGACGAAGTCCTGGGAGGTCTTGCCCTTGCCTGCGGAGTACGTCGGGTCGATCGGGATGCCGGCCCGGGCGGCCGCCTCGGCCCACTGGAGCTTGAGGTGCTCGGTGGGGGCGACGACGGTGATCCGGTCGACCAGTCGCCGGCCGAGCAGGTCAGCGGCGACCGAGAGCGCGAACGTCGTCTTTCCGGCGCCGGGGGTGGCGACCGCGAGGAAGTCGCGCGGCTGCTGCTCGGCGTACTGCCGCAGGGCCGCCGTCTGCCAGGCGCGGAGCAGCGGTGCCGTGCCCCAGGCAGCGCGCTCCGGCCAGGCCGGGGAGAGTGCGGGGGTGAGGTGGGCGGCGTCGTCGGGACCGCCGGTCACGCGTCGGAGTCCCCGTCTCCCGGCTTCATCGACTCCCAGACCTCTTTGCACTCGGGGCACACCGGGAACTTCTCCGGCGCCCGGCTCGGCACCCACACCTTGCCGCACAGCGCGACGACCGGGGTGCCCATGACCATGGCCTCGGTCAGCTTGTCCTTGTCGACGTAGTGCGAGAACTTCTCGTGGTCCCCGTCGTCGGTCGGTTGGGTGCGCCGATCCTCGATGGTCTCGGTGGCGGGTGCGAAGCCGATGCTCGTCATGATGCGGCCAGTCTAAGGCCCGCTGGGCGCTAGTTCAGGTCGGGGTCGACCGGTCGCGTGGAGTGCCAGGCGAGCTCTCCGGGCTGACGCCGGAGGACGTCGCGCCACAGATCGGTGGGGTCCATCCGGAACACGTCGGGGGGCTGCGCCGGGACGACGTACCAGCTGCCCTCCTCGATCTCGTCCTCGAGCTGGGCGGCTCCCCAGCCGGCGTACCCGGCGAAGATCCGCATGCCCTGGAGGGTGCCGTCGATCAGCTCGACCGGGGTGTCGAGGTCGATCACGCCCGAGCGGTCCGTAGACCTCGCGGAATCCGACGGGTACGTCGTCCGACTGGCGCAGCATGCCCACGGCCAGGGCGCCCTCGGTGCTGACCGGACCACCCCGGAAGAGGACCTCCGGCTCGGCCACGACGTCACTCCAGTCGGCCAGCACCTCCGCGACCGGAACGGCGGTGGGCCGGTTGAGGACGACGCCGAGCGCGCCGTTGTCGTCGACGTCGAGCAGCAGCACGACCGTGTCGGCGAAGTTGGGGTCGAGCAGCGTGGGCGTCGCCACCAGCAGCATCCCGGCCTGGACCTCGGTCATGGCTCCATCATGACCGAGGTGTCCAGCGCAAGGGCTCAGGCCGCCAGCGCCGCCTTGATCCGCTCGAGCAGCCCGTTGTTGTCGTGCTCCGACCCGGCCGGCTCGGGACGGTGGGTGGCGCGGGCACGGGCCTCGATCTCGGCACCGACGCGGGCGGCGGCGGCGTCCTGCGCGCTGGAGCGACCAGCCATCACGGCCAGCAGGATGTGCTCCTTGGCGGCGGACCTGGTCATCGACCTCGGCCATGGCCGCGTCGAGCGGCTCGGCGCGGTAGCGGTCGACGAGGGCGAGGATGCCGGGCAGCTCGGTGGCCGTGCCGTGCCAGGCGGTGACGACCGCCCGCTCGAGGTCCATGCGGCTGGGTCATCAGCTCGCGCTCGATCCGGCCGGCAGGCGGGTGTGCCAGCGCAGCTGGAGAGCGCCGAGGAGCGCTCAGCTCGTCGCCGAAGGTCTCGGTGACGCCGTCGACGTCCATCGGGAGGGTGCCGTCGCGTCGGGCGTCGGCGAGGTCGATCACGGTGCGGAGGATCTCTCCGCGGCGGTGGAAGGACTTCCAGGTCATGGTCGTCTCCTGTCTCACACTCACATACCGAAGGTACGTACTCAGAGTATGCCGCAGACCGTGGGTACGGCAAACCGCCGCGACGTGACCTCGGCCACGCATACCGTCGGTCGGCATTACAGTGCCCGGGTGCCCAAGTCGTCGATCCAGAAACTGGCCCCGAAGGTCCCGCGCGTGCCCGGGGCGAGTCGGCGCGCGCAGTACTCCGCCTCCACGAAGCGCGCCCTGGTCGACGTCGCCGAGGAGCTCTTCACCGAGAACGGGTACGCCGCCACCTCGCTCGACGCCATCGTCGCCGGCGCCCAGGTGACCAAGGGCGCGCTCTACCACCACTTCAGCGGCAAGCAGGCGCTGTTCGAGGCCGTCTTCGAGCGCGTCGAGAGCGAAGCCGCCCGCACCATCCAGAAGACGCTCAAGGTCGAACGCGACCCGTGGGAGAAGGCCCGCGCCGGACTCCGCGCGTTCCTCTCGGTGGTCCGCGAGCCGACGTACCGGCGCGTGGTCATCCAGGAGGGCCCGGCCGTCCTCGGCTACGCCCGCTTCCGCGAGCAGGAGGAGCGCTCCACGTTCGCCAACGTGCTCGACATCGTCCGCTCGGTGCTCAACGCCGGCGACTGGGACCTCGACGAGGAGATGCTGCAGACGTTCGCCCGGATCTTCTTCGGAGCGATGTCGTCGGCCGGCGAGTCCGTCTCCAGCGCCGAGGACCCGGAGGTCGCCGCGGCCCGGGTCGAGACCGCCATCGGCTTCATCCTGGCCGGCTTCCAGGCCCTCGCCGACGCCGGCGTCGAGCTGCCGGACGGCACGACGCCGCGTAGTTGAACGTGACGTTGCCGTTGGCCGCCGGGACGAGCTCGATCCAGGTGTGGCCGGCGGGGATGGTCAGCTTGCCCGCCTTCGTGGCCAGGGTCAGCTGGCCGCTCAGGCCCTTCTTGGTCCAGGTGCCGCGCACCAGCCGCCCGTTGTGGAACACCATCGCCTGGCCCCTTGCCCTCGAACTTCGTCTCGGGCACGAAGTTGCCGGCCGGGTCGCTGTAGCCGGCGTCGCCCACCTGCACCCGCAGCACGAGCACGGTGTCGGCCGCGAACTCGTCACCGTCGGCGGCGTAGGTGTTCAGGTTGGTGTAGGTGCCGCCCTCGAACTTCCAGTTCGTCGTGTGCCCACCGAAGGACGCGGCCAGCGTGTTCGCCTTCTGGCCCTTCGGCAGGTCGGACGGCTCGCCCCAGGTGAGGTAGTCGTCGGGGCGCACGTCCTCGTCCTGCTTGATGACCGAGGAGACGTCGCCGAGGTTCGCGAAGAGGTTGTACGGCGCGCTGCGGCCGCTGTCTCGGTAGATGCCCTTGGCGCCCTCCTGGAAGAAGGGGATGCCGGCTCCCTTGATCCGGGCGATCGTCTGGCCGGCCGCGCCACTGGTGACGACCGACGCGTCGACCGGGGAGACGATGCCGATGTCGCTGGCGCGCATGGAGCGGACCGGCCCCACCTCGCCGGGGATGTCGGAGTAGAAGAAGACGGCCAGCCGGGTCATGCCGCCCTCGACCAGCTCCTCGACGACCAGGTCGGCACTGCCGAGCCCGAGCTGGGGCGCGCTGGACGACGTGTTGTCGATCTTGGTGACGAGGACCGGGTGGTCCTGGGCGGCGCTCTCGTCGCCGGTGACGGGCAGCCCGGTCAGCGGCCACGTGGAGTCGAGGGTCGAGCCCTCGGCGATCTCCTGGGCCGAGCCGGTCTTGTCGTCGGCGGGCTCGTCCTTCTCGTCCCCGCCACACCCGGCAAGGACCAGGCTGGCGGTGAGGAGCACGGCGGCGGGCAGTCGAAGGCGGCGCATGGCGAATCCGATCAGTTCAGTACTGTTTGGTGTGGACAAGTGTGGCCGGGGCGCGGCGTCTCATCGGGCAGGCGCGCCAGGCCGGTGCGGTCAGCCGAGCTTGGCTCCGCCGTCGACGTAGAGCGTCTGACCGGTGATGTAGGACGCCTCGTCGCTGCACAGGAACGCGGCGGCCGCCGCGATGTCCTCCGGGAACCCGACCCGGCGTACCGGGTTGGCCTCGGCGTTGAGCTTGCGGAAGTCGTCGACGTCCATCTTGAGGCGGGCGGCGGTGGCGTCGGTCATCTCGGTGGCGATGAACCCCGGGGCGATCGCGTTGGCGTTGATGCCGAACGGACCGAGCTCGATGCCGAGGGTCCGGG
The DNA here is from genome assembly GCA_963834235.1 of uncultured Actinomycetota bacterium. Lineage (GTDB taxonomy): Bacteria > Actinomycetota > Actinomycetes > Propionibacteriales > Nocardioidaceae > Nocardioides. The sequence goes on along the minus strand of CAWIAS010000003.1, from coordinate 337,459 downwards.
TGAAGCCCTGGACGCCCATCTTGGCGGCCGAGTAGTTGGCCTGGCCGCGGTTGCCGAGGGCGGAGACGCTCGAGAGGTTGAGGATCTTGCCGTACTTCTGCTCGACGAAGTGCTTCTGGGCGGCCTTGGTCATCAGGAACGCGCCCTTGAGGTGGACGTTCATCACGAGGTCCCAGTCGTCCTCGGTCATCTTGAAGAGCAGGTTGTCGCGGGTGATGCCGGCGTTGTTGACGAGGATGTGGATGCCCCCGAGCTCCGCGACCACCCGGGCCACCGCCGCGTCGACGCTGGCGGCGTCGCTCACGTCGCAGCCGATGCCGATCGCCTTGGCCGGACCGAGCTTCGCGGCGGCTTCCGCGGCCGCGGCCTCGTCGAGGTCGATGATGGCGACCGAGGCGCCCTCCTCGGCGAACCGGGTGGCGGTGCCGAACCCGATCCCGCGTGCGGCTCCGGTGACGACGGCGACGCGCCCGTCGAAGCGACCCATCTGTGTCTCCTCAAGTCTTGTCTGGTGAACCTGCGTCACTCTAGAGCGGACCTCAGCCTGGCGGCGTACTGGCCTCGCTCCCGGAGATCGGCGTACGCCGTCCGCGGCCAGAAGAACCCGCGCAGGCCGTCGCCCTTCGTACGGGGCACGACGTGCAGGTGCAGGTGTGGGACCGACTGACTCACCGTGTTGTTGACGGCGACGAACGACCCCTGGGCACCCAGGGTCCCCACCACCGCGCTCGCGATCCGCTGGGCGGCCTCGAGGAAGCCGTCGCGCCGCTCGGCGGGCAGGTCGGGCAGCGTGACGACGTGCCGCTTCGGGACCAGCAGGACATGACCCTTGAAGACCGGGCGGGTGTCGAGGAAGGCCGCGAAGTGCTCCTCGTCCAGCACGAGGTCGGCCTCGATGTCACCGGCGACGATGCCGCAGAAGACGCAGCCTGCGGTCACGCCTTCCGCCCGACCCCGCCCTCGAGCAGGCCGAGCAGCACGAAGGCGAGCACGCAGGCCGACGTGAAGCTGAAGGCGTTCAGGTCGGTCCAGGCCTCGTCGACGATGAGGAGGTTCATGCCCACTCCCCCGACGATCGCACCCACGACGCCCACCGGCACCGTCAGCACGACCTGCGGGTTGTCCGGACCGCCACGGAGAGTGCGGGCCAGGACCCCGAGGATCAGCCCGGCGATGAGGAACGCGATCATGAGCGGAAGGCTAGCGGCGCCCCCGTCGCCACGCTACTTGCAGACCACGCCGCCGCAGTCGCCCCAGCGGGCCACCATCCGCCCGTGCCCGCCGCCGGCGTCGAAGTGCTGGGTGTCGCCGTTGCCGTAGGTCCAGCGCAGGCCGTGGCGGGCCATCACCTGGACGACCCTGTGGGACCGGGAGCGCCAGGCAACCCGGTCGTGGCTGTGCGCCATCCACCAGGTGTTGGGAACCGTGCCCTGGCGCGAGCGGTAGGGGTTCTCCCACGTGTTCACGTCGAGCGAGCGGCCGTAGGAGTGTGGCGACCGGGTGCCGGGCTTGCCCACCACGTCGCGGCAGTTGAAGGCCGAGGTGTTGCCGGCTGCCATCGAGCGGTAGTCGTCCGCGCCACGCACGCGCTTGGACCAGCCGAAGCGGTCCACCCGGTACATCGACCGGATCGGGAGGTTCCTGCGGTACATCTCGGCGAGCGCGTTCGCCATCTGGTGCACGGCGCCGGCGCTCGCGACCAGCTCGCCGCGGCGACGGTAGCCGCGGTAGTCCCAGTAGTTGATCCGGAGGTAGCGCAGGCCGGCGCGGCCCACGGGGCAGCCGCTGTGCCAGCTGCGGCCGGTCATCTGGTTCCAGACCCGGGTGGGGATCGGCCGGACGACCGGGTTGGCGCCCTCGCCCACCGCGGACGGCTGGTCGGGCAGGTTCACGCGCGGCTTCGGTGCACCCTTCGGCAGCCGGACCGGGATCCCGGGCGGCAGGTTGTCGATCCGGTGGATCGGGCTCCGGTCGGCCTCGGCCCAGTCGAGCCTTCGCGCAGTCGCCTTCCACCGCGTGTCGACCCGCGGCGTCACCGTGAGCTCCGCCCGGCCGTCGTCGCCGGTGCGCAGCGTGCGCTCGACCTTCCAGTCACCGCCGTCGCTGCTGCGGAAGAGCCGGACCGCACCCGGCACCGGGGTTCCGTTGCCGGTGACCCAGCGCACCCGGATCGGCACGGACTTCTCGTCGACGACCTCGCCCGGCCCGTTGAGGACCAGCCGCGTGTTGCGCCGCACCAGGTCGATCAGCACCGGTCCCGTCTGGGCAGGAGCGGACGCCGGGTCGCCGGCGTACGACGCCCGGAAGGCGTTGTCCTTCGCGCGGCGGGCCATCGTCGCCGCCAGCTCCGCGTGCCCGAGCTCGTCGGTCGTGACCAGGCCGAGCTGCTCCCACACCCCGCGGGTGCGGCGCTCCACCAGCACCTGCGCGCCCGCGACCGGGGTCGCGTCGTCGTACCTCAGGTCGAGCTGGAGCAGGGTGTCCTGGTCGGCGTGCTCCTCGGCCCCGCTCAGCGTGAGCGTGGTCGGCGCGGCTTCCTGCGCCTGGGCGGGCGCGGCCAGACCGCTGGCCACCACCAGCCCGACGAAGAAGACGAAAGAAACGAAGAGCCTGTTCCCGAGATGCATGCGTTGCATTGTGCCCGTCGAGCACGGCGGATCGCGGCATCGCCCGCGGCGTGGATGTCCTCGACCGGACGGTCAGCCGGCGGCGCGCGCGATGAAGCTCAGGGAGTAGCGACCCTGTCCGGCGATCGGCACCCGGATCGTGGCGCTGTAGACGATGCCGTCGGGGTCCGGCTCCACCGCGTCGATCGTCGGCCCATAACCATCCGTCGGGTCGGGCAGCTTGTCGCCCGTCTCCGGGTCGAGGAACGTCCGGCGCCAGGCCATCACCACGACGCTCTCGCCCAGGTCACGCAGCCGCGTGTAGTACGAGCCGTGCAGGCTCGTCGGCGGCGTGAACCGGCGGACCAGCCCCGCATAGTCGGACGACGGGTCGACCTCGAAGGCGGCGATGCCGTTGCGGTCGACCTCCCGGGTCCCGGTGTTCACGCTGTCGAACATGCCGGCGACGTAGAGATCGCCTCCGCTGTTCTCGACGTCATAGATCGGCCCGTGCGTGTGCAGGTCGAACCCGGAGCGCAGCTTGCCGTTGACCGGGTTGACGCTCCATCGCCGCCAGGTGCGCGGGCTGGCCGCTGTCGCGCCATCGCCGGAAGCTGCCGACGGCGAGCAGGCTGCCGTCCACGGTGTTCAGCTCGGCGACGTAACCCGGGTGCGGCAGCGGGAACCGGCGGAGCAGCTCCCCGCTCGTCTGCGAGTAGACCGAGATCCGGGTCCGCGGGAAGCGCTTCTTGTTCCCGAGCCGCTGGCCGACGTACAGGTTGCCGTCGAGCGTGGTCATGCCCGACATGTTCTCCACCCGGGACCGGGAGAGGCCCACCAGCGTGGCGCCCGTCTCCGGGTCGACCGCCCGGATCCGTTCGCGCCACGACCAGTACGGCGCACCGGGGCCGGTGTCGTAGCCCTCGAAGTTGGTGGTGCCGACGTAGATCACGTCGTCACCGGCGACCATCGACCCGAACCGGCTGCGTCGGGCGTCGAAGCTGCCGATGGGCAGCAGCGTCTCGGCGTCGAGCGCCGCGAAGCCGGGCGCGTGCACGGGGTCGAGCATGTAGAACTGCCCACCCACGTAGACCCCGTCGCCGGAGACGTCGACCGCGTTGACGGCGTGGTCGAACGCCGGGGTGACGAGATCGCGCCGGTCCCCGCTGACCGGGTCGAGGGCGACGAGGTTCACGGCAGGTTCACCCACCATGAGCTGGAACGCCCCTCCGGCCCAGAGGTCCTCGCCCACCATGGTGAGGTCGAAGACCCCGCGGTCGCCGTACGAGCTGCCCAGCTGGGCGGCCAACGGCGCGAACCCGGTGTCGGCCTCACCCGTGGCCGGGTCGAGCGACACCACGAAGCCCGCGCTGCCGCCGAGCGAGCTGAAGTCCCCGCCGGCGTAGAGCCGTCCTCCGGATGAGAGCAGGGTGTGCACGATGCCGTCCGTGCCGTCCGGGAAGCGCTCGTCAGCCTGCCCGAACGCCGTGTCCACGTCGCCGGAGTCTGCGTCGAGGGCCGTGAGGCCGGCGCCGCCGACGTACACCCGGTCGCCCTCGACGAGCAGGGCTCGGACGTTGCCGCGCAGGTCGGAGCTGAAGCTGTCGTCCACGGCACCGGTGACCGGGTCGAGGGCCTCGACGCGGTCGGTGCCGACGTACACGCGGGCCGGGGTGTCACCGGCGGCCTCGGCGTGGACGAGCTCGGTGACCCAACGGTTCTGGGACGCCTCGAAGGCGGTGAGCTCCCCGGTCTCCGTGGAGACGGCGGCGAGCCGGTGCCGGATGGTGCCGTCGACCCGGCTGAAGTCGCCGCCGAACCAGAGGGTGCCGTCGTGGAGGTCGAGCGCGTAGACAGGCCCGTCGAGGTTCAACGTGAAGTCGGGGTCGGGCACCCCGTCCGGGTCGAGGTGTGCCAGCCCGTGCGTCCGCAGGTCGCCGATCTGCTCGAAGTCGCCACCCACGTACCAGCCGCCGTCGCCGTCGGACACCGCCACCGAGATCTGGCCGTCCACCAACGGGGCGGGGACGCGCTCGCCGGACGACGGGTCGAGCGGCATGCCCGAGCCGGCATAGGGCCCGATCGTCGAGAAGTCGCCCCGGACGTAGATGCGGTCACCCATCCTCAGGACGTCGGAGATCTCGCCGTCGGCGGTGATGGCCAGCTCGGGGGCGACCTTGGGCACCGCCCGGCCGACGGCCGCGCCCTGGTCGGTCCCCGCTGCGATCGCGGCGGTGGTCGTGGCGACCAGGAGTCCGGTCGCGAGCAGGGCCGTGGCGCGCAGCGTGCGCGGGGGGATCGCCATGGGTGGACAGTAGGTCTCGCCGAGCAGCGCCCGCCGCGATATCGGCGTATGGCGCGCACTGGTCAGGACCAGCAAGAGCCGCGCCGACGGGGGGTCGGCGCGGCTCTGCTGTCAAGAGGTGATCGAGTGGAGCTGGCGGGAATCGAACCCGCGTCCTCGAGCGTCGAACCAGGTCTTCTCCGGGTGCAGTCCGTGCTGTCGCTTTTCTCAGCCCCGGGGCTCGCACGGACACGTCCCCGACAGGCTCAGTCACGGAATAGTCCCGCTCACCCTCCGCGACACGGAGTGAGCAGCAAGTCTCCTAGATGACGTCAGGGTCCGGGACGGAGACGGATGCCCGGTCTGACGCTTCGATCACTGCTCAGGCAGCGAGAGCGAAGGAACTGCGCTTAGAGTCGGCAGTTATAGGTTTCCAACGATCGTTTACGAGATGACGTTGGCTCCTCGACCCGCTTCCCCTGGAACTAACGTCCCAAGTCGAAACCGATCAGCCCCTCTTGAGTTGTGCCTCCAGTCTACGCGCTCGTGCGCCATGCTGTCGCCATGAAGGTGCGCACCCTGCCGGCTCTGGCGCTCGTCGCGATGCTTGCCGCGTGCGGCGGCGGCGGTGACGGCGCCGATCCGGTCGCAGACGAGACCACCACGGCGGCCCCGACCGACGGGGGCTCCCCGAGCACGACCGACGCGGTCACGGAGGCGGCCGCCGAGCTCCTGGGTGAGGGCACGACCTTCGTGACCGGCGGTGGTGGCGCCGGCGAGCTGACCGGCAGCGTCGACGGGCGCGAGTGCGTCCTGACTGACGCCCTGTTCGGCTCCTGCCGGGCCTCGACCGGCGCCGGCGGCGCGTTCCTGGTCACCGCCGAGAGCACCGTGGAGAATCCGACGGAGTGGAACGTCGTGGTCCGGTGCGGCCTGGACCCGGCGCTGCCGGCCGCCTCGGCGCAGGGCACGTTCCAGCCGAGCACGACCGACCTCGGCCTGGCGCCGTACGGTCAGGTCATCGGCGTCATGCTGCGTGCCGAGGCCAACGAGGCCGCGCTGGTCTACCAGCCGGAAGGCTCGGAGTGCCCCGTCGTGTGGAGTCTCGGGGAGATCGACAAGGACAACCTGTTCACCGGCGGGACCGACGCGCTCAACGGCAGTGAGGCACCCATCGCCTTCACCGACGGCTCGGGCAAGCGGGTCTGCGCGAGCGCCGACGACTCCGGAGGCATCGCCGTGGGCGGCTGTCCCTAGTCGCCACCGGTGCGGTCTCCGAAGATCCGGAGAGCGTTGCCCCAGCAGACCGCGCGCAGCCAGTCATCACCCAGGTCCAGACGACCGAGTCCCTCCAGCTGGTGGGCGTAGGGGTACGGGATGGTCGGGAAGTCGCTGCCGAGCAGCACCTTGGGTTGCAGGTCGACCAGTCGCGCGAGCAGCTCGGCCGGGTAGGCCGCCTCGACGTCGAAGAAGTCCGTGAAGACCATCGTGGTGTCGAGACACACCCGCTCGTAGCGCTCCGCCAGCACCAGGAAATCGGCGTACTCGGGGGCGCCCATGTGGGCGACCACCACCGCGAGCCCGGGGAAGCGTGTCAGCACCCGCCGCAGCGGCTCGGGACCGGTGTAGGCGTTGCCGACCGGACCGGATCCCGCGTGGACGACGATCGGCGTACCGGCGTCCTCGAGCGTGCCCCAGACCGCGTCGAGCGCCGGGTCGTCCAGGTGGAACTCCCCCACCTGGACGTGGATCTTGAAGACCTCGACGCCCTCACGGACCAGGTCCTCGACGTACGACGGCGCGCCCGGTTCGGGGTAGAACGTCGCCGACCGGAGTGACTCGGGCACCGAGACGGCGAACTCGCGGGCCCAGTCGTTGAGGTACGCCGCGATGCCGGGGCGGTGGGCGTACGGCAGCGCCGAGAAGCGGCGGACACCCATGTCCCGGAGCAGCGCGACTCGCTCCTCGTGGCTGCCGCGGTAGCGGATCGGCCACTCCCGGCCGATCTTCGGGCCGGCCTCGTCGAACTGCGCGTAGACCTTCCGCTGGACGTTCGGGGGGAGGAAGTGGACGTGGACGTCGAAGAGCCCCGGCAGGCCGAGGTCCTGCCAGAAGGCACGGACCGGCGCGACGTCGGCGTCGGTCGCTGGTTGAGGAGGGCGCGCAGCGCCCGTCTCGAAACCCGGTGACTCGACCAACTCGGTCAGTCCATGCCCTTGAGCCGGCGGCCGATGGCCTGCTCGGTCTCGCGGGTCGCCTGGCGCTCGGCCAGGGCGGCCCGCTTGTCCCAGGACTTCTTGCCCTTCGCGAGCGCGATCTCGACCTTCGCGCGGCCGTCGAGGAAGTAGATCGCCAAGGGCACGATGGTCAGGCCCTTCTCGTTCACGCGTCGCTCGATCTTGTCGATCTCGGTGCGGTTGAGCAGGAGCTTGCGCTTGCGGCGAGCCGAGTGGTTGGTCCAGGTGCCCTGGGAGTACTCCGGGATGTGGACGCCGTGCAGCCAGGCTTCGTGCCCGTCGATGTCCACGAAGCCGTCCACGAGGGACGCGCGACCCATGCGCAACGACTTCACCTCGGTGCCGACGAGAACCATGCCGGCCTCGTAGGTGTCCTCGATGTGGTAGTCGTGGCGCGCCTTCTTGTTCTGCGCGACGACCTTGCGCCCCTGTTCCTTCGGCATCCGCCCAGTCTCTCAGGAGGTCGCAAGCGGGTTGGCGCGGGCTACAGCCAGTTCATCGGGTCGACGGTGCGGCCCCCGGCCATCATCGTGAAGTGCAGGTGGCAGGCGGTGGACCAGCCGGTGCTGCCGGCCGCGCCGAGCACCTGGCCGCGCGACACGCTCTGCCCGACCCCGACGGAGTACCGGGACAGGTGGTTGTAGATCGCGGTGACGTAGCTGCCGTTGACCATGCCGACGCCGACGACCAGCCGGTTGCCGTAGACGGCCGAGTAGTAGCGCGAGATCACGCGGCCGTCGCCGATCGCCCGGAGCGACGTGCCGCAGGGTGCGCGGAAGTCGGTGCCGTTGTGCAGTCCGTAGTAGCCGAAGATCGGGTGGGTGCGGTAGCCGTACGACGAGGTCACGATGCCGGGCACCGGGCGCAGGAACAGACCGCCCGGGTCGCCCCGGTAGCCGCCGTTGGAGCTGCGGGCGGCGCGACGGGCGGCGGCGAGGATCCGCTGCTTGATCCGCTGCTCCTGCTTCTTGAGCCTGGCCAGCAGGTAGCGGTCGTGCTGACGGGCCTTGCTTGCGGACTGGCGGGCATCGCGTCGGTCCCGCACCAGCTCGCGCACCCTGGCCCGGGCCTGCTGTGCGCTCTCGTGCAGTCCCTTCATCGTGACCAGGTGCTCGGCGGCGTCCTGACGTTGCACGGCAACCTCGTCCTTGGCCTCGGCGACCTGGTCCTGACGGACCTCGAGCAGCACCTCGGCCGCCCGAAGGTCGTCGTACGCCGTGGTCTCGCGGCCGACGATCACGTTCTGGAGCTCGTCACGACGGGTGAGGTCGGACGACGTCTCGGCGTTGAGCAGTGACGCGAACGCCAGCAGCTGAGGGTCGCCGCCCTGGTAGATCGTGGTGATCACGTCGGTGACCACGTCGCGCTGCACCTCGAGTGCGGCCCGGCCGGACTCGAGGTCGGCCTCGGCGGTCGCGAGGCGCTCGACGGCCGCGGCCAGCTTGAGCTTCATCTCCTGGTCACGGACCCGCGCGGCGGCCAGCCGGGTGCGGGCCTCGGCCAGCTCGGCCTTGGCGCCGTCGAGCTCCTGACGGGCGGCCTGCAGACGTAGCGTGGCGTTGCGCAACTTCGAGCTGGAGTCCTCCAGGTCGGAGTGGGCGTGCTCGATCTTCTGCTCGACCTGCTTCTGGCGGTCCTTGAGGTCGTCGGCGTTGGCTGTGGGAACGGACAGCACGCCCGCCGCCATGGCGCACACCGCGGTGACGGTGGCCATGCGGTATCGAGCGGTACGGGGGAAGGAGCGCACCGGGTTCTGCCTTAGGTGTTCGGGGAAGTGAACGCCTCGACGTTAACCGGCGGAACTCACACTTTGAGGTATTTGCGGGTCAGTGCGAGTGTCGGGAGCAGGGTCAGGATCGGGCCGAGGATGGCCACGGCCAGCAGCGCGTCGCGGTACTCCGTCCAGCTGATCCACGGAATGAAGCCGATGAAGTCGTTGAGCCGCTGCTCGACACCGAACCACATGACCGCCGCCAGCGCCCCGCCCGCCAGCGCGACACTGATCAACGCGGTGACCAGCGCCTCGAGCAGGAACGGCAGCGCGATGTAGAGCGTCGAGGCCCCGACCAGACGCATGATCCCGATCTCCTTGCGGCGCGCAAAGGCCGCCAGCCGGATCGTGTTGCTCACCAGCAACAGCGCGGCGACGACCAGGAACGCGGCGATGCCGAGCGCCCCGGTCTGCATCGCCTCCATGGAGCGGAGGATCGGCCCGACCACCTCACGTTGGTCCTGGATCCGGCTCACGCCGTCCAGTCCGACGACGGCACTCGAGATGCCTTCGTACTCGTCGGGGTCCTGCAACGTGATCCAGACCGACTCGGCCATGTCGTCGGCGGTCGCTGCCGGGTTGGGGCCCTCGAACTTCTCGGGGCCGAGGAGCACCTTCACCTTCTCGAAGGCCTCCTCCTTGGTCTCGAAGTAGTACGACGCGACCTCGGGGTTGTCCTCCACCTCCCTCGCGATGGCCTTCTTCTGGGCCTCGGTGACCTCGTTGACACAGGCGGGCTGCTGGTCGCCGTCGCGGCAGAGGAACACCGTGATCTGGAGCTCGTTGCCCCACTGGTCGGCGGCCTTGTCGGCCTGCTGGTTGAGCAGGACACCGAGACCGACGAGGGTCAGCGACACGAACAGGGTCAGGATCACCGCGATGTGCATGGACAGGTTGCGGCGAAGGCCCTGGCCGAGCTCGGAGTAGACGTAACGCAGCTGCATGGGTCAGGTGGCTCTCTTCGGTGCTGGGGGTCTCGGTCGGGCCGGTCGGGCGAGGTCAGTGCTGGAAGCCGTAGACGCCCTGGGCCTGGTCGCGAATCACACGGCCGTGGTCGAGCTCGATGACGCGCTTGCGCATCTGGTCGACGATCCCGGAGTCGTGGGTGGCCATCAGCACGGTCGTCCCGGTGCGGTTGATCCGGTCGAGCAGCTTCATCAGGCCCACGGAGGTGGTGGGGTCGAGGTTTCCGGTGGGCTCGTCGGCGATCAGGATCATCGGCCGGTTGACGAACGCGCGGGCGACCGCGACCCGCTGCTGCTCGCCACCGGACAGCTCGTCCGGCATCCGGTCCCCCTTGCCGTCGAGCCCGACCATCTCCAGGGTCTCGGGCACCAGGCTGTTGATCTCGGAGCGGGACTTGCCGATCACCTGCAGCGCGAAGGCGACGTTCTCGGAGACCGTCTTGTTCTGCAGCAGCCGGAAGTCCTGGAAGACGGTGCCGATCTGGCGCCGGAGGCGCGGCACCTTCCAGGCGGCGAGCCGGTTGATCTCCTTGCCGGCGACGTACACCCGGCCGGAGGTGGGACGGGTCTCCCGCAGCACCAGCCGCAGCGCGGTGGACTTGCCGGATCCGGAGCTGCCGACGAGGAAGACGAACTCGCCCTTCTCCACGTCGACCGTCACCTGGTCGAGTGCAGGGCTCCCCTGCCCGGGGTAGGACTTGACGACCTTCTCGAAGCGGATCACTGGATCGAGGGTAGTCGAGCGCCGAACCGGTCCGCGGGACGCCCGCGGTCGGGTCGTATGTTGAGGCTCATGACCCAGGTCCGGCGCGGCTCCGCCGTAGGCGTCGCAGCGGGCCTCGCCGCGCTGGCGACGGTCCTGTCCGGGTGCACGGGACCGTCCCCCGGACCGGCGGCCCGACCCTCGGACCCGGGCACTCCGCTGGCGTCGTACGACACCACCGCGGTCGCCCTCACCCGGGCGCCGTACTGCGACCGGGTCCCGGAAGCAGCCACCGAGGAGGCACTGGGCGCGGCACCTCGCGCGTCGTCGACGTACGACAACGGCGACCGGGTCAAGGTCGGCGGGTCGAAGGACGTGGTCCACGAGTACGGGTGCGCCTGGTCGGTCGGCGATACCCGGGCACGGACCTGGCTGTTGGCTCCGCCCGTCACCGGCGAACGGGCACGTGACCTGCTCGACCAGGCGCGACGCCCCGAGGGCTGTGTCCCGGACGCGCAGGCACCGGCCTTCGGTACGCCGTCCGTCGCCCTCGTCTGCACCGGCAAGGCGGCGGTGTCGGCGTCGTACCGCGGCCTCTTCGGCAATGCCTGGCTGGTCTGCGAGATCGAGACCCGGGACGGCACGACCGAGGACGGCGCCCTGCTGCAGAGAACCGGGCACTGGTGCGTGCAGGTGCTGGAGGCGGCGCGCACGGGATCGGCCGAGTAGGTCACCGGGTAGGGAGTCGTCCCTCACGCCTTACGGGCGTCCCGGATCAGTTCGCTTCGGCCTTCTCGGCGCCCATGCGCCAGCGGATGCCGGCCTCGAGGAACCCGTCGAGATCGCCGTCGAAGACCGCGGACGGGTTCCCGGACTCGAAGGACGTCCGGAGGTCCTTGACCACCTGGTAGGGGTTGAGCACGTAGTTGCGCATCTGGTCGCCCCACGACGCCTGGACGTCCCCCCGGAGGCCGTCGAGGTGGGCCTTCTCCTCGGCCTTCTTCCGGGCGAGGAGCTTGGCCTTGAGCACCACCATGGCGCTGGCCTTGTTCTGGAGCTGGCTCTTCTCGTTCTGGCAGGAGACGACGGTGCCGGTGGGGATGTGGGTGAGCCGGACCGCCGAGTCGGTGGTGTTGACCGACTGGCCGCCGGGGCCGCCGGAGCGGTAGACGTCGGTGCGGATGTCCTCGTCCGGGATCTCGATCTCGTCGGTCTGCTCGAGGACGGGCACCACCTCGACGGCGGCGAAGCTGGTCTGGCGGCGACCCTGGTTGTCGAACGGGCTGATCCGGACCAGGCGGTGCGTCCCGCTCTCCACCGAGAGCGTGCCGTAGGCGTAGGGCGCGTGCACGGCGAAGGTGGCCGACTTCAGCCCCGCCTCCTCCGCATAGGAGGTCTCGAAGACCTCGACCGGGTAGTCGTGCTGCTCGGCCCAGCGGACGTACATCCGCATCAGCTTCTCGGCGAAGTCCGCGGCATCGACCCCGCCGGCACCGGCGCGGATGCTCACCAGCGCCTCACGGGCGTCGTACTCGCCGGAGAGCAGCGTGCGCACCTCGAGCCCCTCGACTGCCGCCTTGATCTTGCGGAGCTCGGTCTCTGCCTCGGCCAGGGAGGACTCATCGCCCTCCTCGGTGCCGAGCTGGACCATGATCTCGAGGTCCTCGATCCGGTCGGCGAGAGCGCTGACGCGGTCGAGCTCGCCCTGGAGCGCGGAGAGTCGACCGGTCACGCGGGCGGCGTTGTCCTGGTCGTCCCAGAGGTCGGGCGCGGCGACCTGCTCTCCGAGGTCGGCGATCTCGGTGCGCATGCCGTCCAGGTCGAGCACCTGCCCGATGGTCTTCATGGTCGCCTGGAGCTGCTTGATCTCTACGTCGTAATCAGGTCCCGCCACAAGGGGCAGGTTACCTGTGCCCGGATGACGACCGGGAGGAGCACCGGCGCGGGTCAGGCCAGCCTGCCGAACAGCTGGCAGACGTACCATCTGCCGTCGTCACCCTTGCGGGCGCCGATCCCCATCCGGCGGAAGGCCGGGTTGAGGATGTTGACGCGGTGCTCGGGCGACTTCATCCACCCCTGGTTGACCGTCGCCCGGCCGGTCTTGAAGCCGACGGCGACGTTCTCACCCACGGCCCTCATGCCGCATCGCGCCAGCAGCGCGACCAGATCCTGGTGGAAGATCTCCTCCCGGTTCGCCATCTTCCTGGCCTGGACGACGGCCCGCTTGCGCAGGCACGTGCGCGGGGTGACCTTCTCGATGTCGTTCTCTACGCGGTGAACATTGGTGGCCTTGAAGGCGCTGCGGGAGTACTTCTCGGCAGCGGTGAGCGCCACGGCCGGAGACTCGAGGGCAGCCGCCGACAGCACTGCCAGGAGCAGCGCGACGAGGACGCGACGTCGATCTACGTGCACGGAGACTTGATTCCTGTCTCCCCCAGGTGCCGCAGTCTAGGGACACAGAGCCCCCGATGGGGGGGTATCAGCGACCGTGCGCGAGGTCCAGCCTCTTCATCACCGGTGTCGCGAGCACGCCGTGCACCATCACCGACAGCACGACGGTGAAGGCGACCGTCGACCACATCCAGTCCGCGCCCAGCTCACCCGCCTCCCCGGCCGCGTAGGCCAGGTAGTAGAGCGAGCCGACTCCCCGGACACCGAAGAACGACGTGGCCCACTTCTCCGGATTGGTCATCCCGCCTGGTTTGGCACGGTCGCGGGCCCAGGGCGCGAGGGCGAGGTACCCCGCCAGGGGTCGGATGACAACGATCAGGGCGACCCCGACGACCACGCCGCGCCAGTCGAGCGTTTCGAGCAGGCCGCGGGTGAGGGCGATCCCCAGGACCAGCAGGACGAACAGGGTGAACAGGCGCTCCAGGCGCTCGACCACCTCGTGCATCGCCCGGTGGTAGTCGTCGTGGCGCTCCGCCGAGCGCAGCGTCATGGCGCACGCGAAGACGGAGAGGAACCCGTAGCCGCCGGCCACCTCCCCCACGCCGTACGACGAGATCAGGGCCGCCAGCACCATCAGGGACTCGCCACGCTCGGCAACGCTCGGGGACTCGCTGCTGGAGCGGAAGGCAAGGCGGGCGAGGGCCCAGCCGACGGCGATCCCGACGAGGACGCCGATCGTCACCTTGCCGATCAGGTACCAGCTGACCCACTCGAACGCCCAGTTGCCGACCGCTCCCTCGGTGGCCAGGAGGATCGCGGCGTACACGAAGGGAAAGGCCAGACCGTCGTTGAGCCCGGCCTCCGAGGTGAGGCTGAAGCGGACCTCGTCCTCCTCCTCGACCTCGTGGTCGCCCGACTCGGTCTTCGGGCCGGCGACCTGGACGTCGGAGGCCAGGACGGGGTCGGTCGGGGCCAGCACCGCTCCGAGAAGCAGGGCGAGCGCGGGTGCGAGACCAGCTACCCACCAACCCAGGAGGGCAACCGCACCGATGGAGACCGGCATGGAGACGACGAGCAGGCGCCAGGTGGGTGACCATCCGCCCCAGGAGGCGCGCCGCAGCAGGTTGAGCGGCCGGTCCAGCGCCAGCCCCACACCCATGAGGGCGATCAGGACGGCGAGCTCGGTGATGTGCTCGATCGTGGCCCGGTTGTCCTGGGGGTCCAACGGCATGCCGTCCGGGAGCGGCGTGAGCCCGATCAGCATGCCGACGACCACCAGCACCATGGGCGCGGACACGGCCCACTGGCGCAGGAGCTGGGGCAGGACGACGGCGAGGAGCAGCGTGCCGCCCGCCACGACGTACACGAGGTCGGCGGTCACCTCGGCAACGTACCCGTCAACCCGTGGGTGACACCCGGGACCCGCGTGGGGTCAGGCCCGCTTGCCCAGCACCTGGGCGGCGTACCAGCGGCCGTCGTCACCCTTGCGCGCCGCGACCTTCATCAACCGGAACTTGCCGTCCAGGAGGTTCTCGCGGTGCAGTGGCGACTTCATCCAGCCGTCGTTGACGACACTGCGGCCGGTCGAGAAACCGGCGGCGACGTTCTCACCGACCCAGCTCAGCTGACAGTCGGCGAGGATCTTCTGGAGGTCCTGGTGCCAGATCTCCTCACGGTTCGCCATCTTCCGAGCCTGGGCCACGGCGTACTTGCGCAGGCAGGCATTGGCTGCCAACGTCTTCCGGTCGTGTTTCACTCGTTGCTTGTTGGTCGTGTCGAACGCAGTCCGGCCGTAGGACGTGGAGGCCTTGCCATCCGGGCTGACCGCAGAGGACCCGGTCACCGACCCCCCGGCGGGCGCGGACAGGACCAGCAGCTGGCCGGCCAGCAGACCGGCGAGAACGGACGACAAACGTGACAGCTTCATGAGTTCCCTCATCCCGAGATGGATGCTGGCGGACCTCGACACTACGAATTCCGGGCACCTGCGTCGCCCACATGTCTCGCATGCGAGACTCGCTGGGTACCTGTCACGGGGGCGGCTCGACCTCCACGACGGCCGAGCCGACAGCCCCGATGACGGTCCGATCGGGCGAGCCCGGGAGGGTGAGCGGGAGGTCGAGCGGGGCGTGGAGGCTCACGATGACGGCATCCCCGCCGGGGTCGAACCTCACCTCGACGGTGAGCCCCGGGTAGTCCGCGTGGGCGCCGGTACGACGCAGGTGGTCGGCGACAGCGGCCCGGGCGACGGCCTCCGCCTGGTCAAGTCGTCCGGCGTCGTCGACGCCCTCGCCGTACAACGCGTCGAGGTTGCGGGAGCCGGCATCCGCGCCGGCCAGTGCCGCGCCGTCCGCAACCGTGTCCAGCCCCTGCCTCTGGAGGAAGGCCGCCGAAGCGTCGACGACCACCGCGATCGCCATCAGCAGGACGACCGCGAGCCCGATGATGAACACCGTGGCCTGGCCCCGCTGATCGGGCCGGCTCACGACACGCCCCCGGACCCGGTCTCCCGGAACTGACCGATCGGGACGGTGTGGCTGGCGTCGAGCGCGAAGCTCGGCGCTCCGCCACCGAGGACATCGGGCAGGTAGGGCAGGTCGACCCTCGAGTGGATCACGACCGTGACCACGGAGCCGGGCTCGTGGCAGTTGCCGGGATGGGGCTGGCAGGAGACCGACAGCCGCAGCGGCTGATCCTCCACCCCCTGGTCGGCCAGTGCCTGCCGGGCGGCGGCCTCGGCCCGAGAGCGTCCGGTGGCGTCGTCAGGGGCCAGCGCGTAGGCACGCCCGGCTGCGCGCGCCGCGCCACTGGTGGCAAAGGCACCCTTCTGGACCTCGAAGACGCTCAGCACGATCCAGAGCACGGGCACCAGGAGCAGGATCCCGAGCCAGGTCAGCTCGACGAGGGCACTGCCGCTCTCGTCTCGCCTGCGGTTCACGGCTGCTCCTCGACCGCGTGGCCGGTGGCGACGAGGGAGATGCCGGGACCACCGAGACCGAGCGCTGGAACCGTGGCGTGCACGGTCACGCGGATGGTCGGCGCGCCGTCGACCATGACCGTCTCGACCGTGATGTCGCGGGCGTACCGCCCGGCGATCGCCTCGTCGATCTGCTCCCGGGTCCGGGTGACACCGTCGGCAGGCCCGCGGTCCACCGTGGCGGCGTACCGGGCACCTTCCGCCGCGGCGGACGCGAGGGTGTTGCGCACCATGAGGACCAACGCCACCTGCAGGATCCCGAGGAACAGGGGGATGAGCACGACCAGCACGAGCACGAAGTCCACGACGGCGGACCCGCGCTGGCTGCGGCGTGCGGACGCCATCAGTCCCGGACGGAGCTCAGTGCGCTGCGCAGGAGGTCACGGAGCTGGTCCTCCGCGACGCCCCAGATGACGGCGACCAGGCCGGCCGTCATCACTGTGATCAGGACCCAGCCGGGCACGTCCCCGCGGTCGTCGCGTGGTCGCCGGTCCACCGGGACCAGACGGGCGATCAGGAAGAGGATGGGGTGCATGACAGTCAGTCCGTTCTCTCGGGGTCAGGGGGTGGTCAGATCGAGCCCGACGACGCCGGGCCAGAAGGCGAAGAACACGGTCACGGGGAGGACGAGGAAGACGACCGGGATCATCATGAAGATCTCTTTGCGAGCCGCGATCTCGATCAGCTCACGGCGCCCGGCCTCGCGCACGTCGGCCGCCTGCGCGTGCAGCACGTCCGCCAGCGGGGTTCCGCGCTCGACCGCGACCGCGATGCCCTGCGCGAACCGAGCGACGAGAGGCAGTCCGGTGACCGACGACCAGCGGTCGAACGCCACCCCCACAGGTTCGCCGGTGCGGACTCCGGCCAGGACCTTCGACAGGTCGCGGGAGAGCTCGCCCCCACTGCGTCGTACGACGCGGTCGAGCGCGGCGACGGGGCTCTCCCCCGCTGCCACCGCGAGCGCCAGCAGCTCGGCGATCGCCGGGAACTCGGCGATGATCCGGCGCTCCCGCGTCTTGACCTGCCCGGAGAGATGGTTGTCCCGCGCGATCACGCCGACCGCGAGCGCCACGGCACACAGGAGAAGGGACGAGACGGCTCCACCGGAACCGGTCACTGTCCTCACCAACCCGTAGGCCGCCGCGACACCGAAGGCGATCAGACCCCACATGACCTGCTCGACGCGGAACTCGTGGACAGACTTTTCGAGGTCAGCCCGCTCGAGCCGCCGTCTGACCGACGCTGCTCCGCCCAGGACTCGCTCCACCGCATCCGCGGCGGACCGGAGCAGGGGCCCGAAGACCCCGGCCGCGGCCGTGGTCGGCGACGACGAAGCGACGCGGAGCGACGGCGTCCTGCCCACGTGCGGGAGGTCGCGAACGTAGGGCAGCACCCGCAGCGCCAGCTGGGGGCGCCTGATCACGAGAATCCGCGCGACGACGACGAGGACACCGGTGGCGAAGACCGCCCCCAGCACTGCACCCCACGTCGCCAACGTCACGACAGGATCCGCCTCTCGGTGGGCAGGCGACCGATCCGCATCATCAGCCGGTACGCGACCACACAGGCGGCCGCACCGCAGGCCAGGACGAGGGTGCCGGCTGGGGTGGCGTAACGCCGGATGACGTCTGACTGAAAGGTCATGAAGAGCAGCACCAGCCACGGCGCCGCGACCGCGAGCCGGGCCCCGTTGACCGTCCAGGCCTGACGGGCCTCCATCTCGGAGCGGGTGCGGGCATCGTCACGGAGGTAGCCCGAGAGATTGCGCAGCAGCCGACCGAGCTCCCCGCCACCCACCTCGCGCGCCACCCGCAGCCCCTCGCAGACCCGGTCCCCGGTGGGGTCGGCCAGTCGGTCCTTGAGCCGGTCCAGCGACTCCCCGAACCGGCCGCTGACCTGGTAGTCGAGCGCGAACTGGTCGAAGGAGTCCCGGAGCGGTTCGGGCCCGCGGGTGCCGAGGCCCGCCAACGCGTCCGGGAGCGAGAGCCCGGCCCGGACTGCCGAGGCGAGGTTGTCGACGGCCTCCGGCCAGACGTCCGCGAACTCCCGGCGACGACGCCGGGCGCGGCTCGAGACCACGAGCACGGGGAGGTAGCCCGCCATCAGCCCGAAGACAGCCGAGACGGGCGGGGTGCGGGAGACCAGCTGGATGACCAGCGCCGTGCCCAGGCCCAGGACCAGGCAGAGCAGCAGGAAACCCGTCGCCGAGACCTGGCCCAGCCCTGCGCCCGCCAACAGGCCTCGGACCCGGCCGGCCGACACCGGCGTACGACGGGGTGGGCCGGGCACGAAGAACGCCGACCAGACCAGCATCAGCCCGATGCCGACCCCGAGCCCGACCAGCGCCCCCATCAGCGTTGGCCGTTCAGGATCCGCTGGACGTCGATCCCGATCCGATCGAACAGCTCCCGACGCGGTGGCATCCCGCCCGCACGACGCAGATCGCCCGAGGCGCGTTCGAAGAGGGTCTCTGCCTCGATGATGTCGTTCTCGACGCGGCCTGGAACGGCGACGATCTCGTTGACCCGGCGCACGCCCTGCGGGTCGATGCCGAGGTGGACGACTAGATCGACGGACGCCGCCACGGTCGGGACCACGAAGCGAGCTGAGATGTTCTCGCCGGCGAGGAGCGGAAGGGTGCACATCTTGACCAGCGCCTCGCGGGCGCTGTTGGCGTGGATGGTGCACATGCCCGGCAACCCGGCGTTGAGAGCCAGCAGGAGATCCATGCACTCCTCGGCCCTGACCTCGCCGACGATCATCCGGCTGGGTCGCATTCGCAGACTCTCCTTGACCAGGTGGCGCAACGTGATCTGACCGGTGCCCTCGAGGCCGGACTGGCGTGTCTGGAGCGGCACCCAGTCGGGATGGGGGAACCGGAGCTCGAAGACCTCCTCGGCGGAGACCACCCGTTCACCTCCGGGGATGGCGGCCGCCAGACAGTTGAGCATGGTGGTCTTGCCGGCCTGGGTGCCGCCGGCCACCAGGATGTTGAGCCCCGCCCGGACGCTGGCCTCGAGGAACGCGGCTGCCTGAGGCGTCAGGCTGCCCAGCTCGACGAGCCCCTCGAGTCGGGCAGCCCGAAGCACGAACTTGCGGATGTTGACGGCAGTGAACCCGCGGCTGATGCCTTCGAGGACCACGTGGAGGCGATGGCCCTCAGGCAGCATCGCGTCGACGAACGGCTGGCTGATGTCGATCCGGCGACCGCTCGACTTGAGCATCCGCTCGACGAGCTCCTGCACCTGTGCTGCTGTCAGGACCAGGTTGGTCAGCTCGTGTCGGCCGTGGCGAGCGATGAACACCCGGCTCGGGTCGTTGATCCAGATCTCCTCGACGGCCGGGTCGTCGAGGAAGGGTTGGAGCGGCCCGAAGCCGGAGACCCGGGCCACCAGCTCACCCACCACGGACTCCACGTCGGGGACGGCAGCGACGGCACCGGTGAGACTGCGCTCGTCGTGCTCCCGGACGACGCCCTCCGCGATCCTGCGCACGAGGACCGCGTCGCGCTGGGGGTCGACCCCTTCGCTGCGGACGACAGCGCGGACCCGCTCGTCGAGCGACTCGACCAGCTGTGCGCGGGCGTCCGTCATCGTCACTGGAGGCACCTTGTCCCGAGAGAGGTTCCTGCCCCTGGAACCTACGACAGGTTCCGCCTACCCGCGAGGGGCGAGACCGGAACCTGTGGAAAAGCAAAATGTCGGGCCGGGCAC
Source organism: uncultured Actinomycetota bacterium (assembly GCA_963834235.1). GTDB lineage: Bacteria > Actinomycetota > Actinomycetes > Propionibacteriales > Nocardioidaceae > Nocardioides. Next base: position 317,812 of record CAWIAS010000003.1, on the reverse strand, counting down.
CCGGCGCCGTGACAGGTGTCATGCGCACGTGGTGACAACTCCACCAGAACCCCACGCGCGCAGGGCTGGAAGGTGTGGTCATGACCATCCCAGCACTCAAGGCGAGCGGCCTGACGAAGCAGTTCCAGACGCCCGGCGGCAAGACCGTCACCGCCGTCGACCGCATCGACCTGACCATCAGTCCGGGTGAGATCGTCGCCTTCCTCGGCCCCAACGGTGCCGGCAAGACCACCACGGTGGACATGCTCCTCGGCCTGACCTCGCCGACCAGCGGCACGATCGAGGTGTACGGCGCCCCACCGCACCGCGCCGTCGTGGACGGCCGGGTCTCGGCCGTCATGCAGACCGGAGGGCTGCTGCCCGACTTCACCGTGCGGGAGACGATCCGTGCCATCGCGGCCCTCCACGGACGGCCGGAACGGACCGACGTCGTCGTCGAGCGCGCCGGACTGGGTCCGATCGCCCACCGGCTGGTGCAGGCCTGTTCGGGAGGCGAACAGCAGCGGCTCAAGTTCGCGCTGGCCCTCGTGCCCGACCCGGACCTGGTGATCCTCGACGAGCCGACGACCGGCATGGACGTCGGCGCGCGTCAGGAGTTCTGGGACACCATGCGCGCCGACGCCGCCGACGGCCGCACCATCGTCTTCGCCACCCACTACCTCGCCGAGGCCGACGCCTTCGCCTCCCGCACCGTGCTGATGGCCCGGGGCCGGATCGTCGCCGACGGGCCGACCGCCGAGGTGCGTGCGGCGTACGGCGGCCAGACCGTGACCTTCCGCCCGCCCTCTGACGTCGTGGGCGTCCACGGCATCGACCCTGCCTGGCTCGACGACGTCCGCCGGGCCGTCGCCCCCCTCGGCATCACCGACCTCGAGGTCGCCAGCGCCAGCCTCGAGGCCGCGTTCCTCGCCCTGACCGGGCCAGAGCCCACCCCCGCCCCCACCCAGGCCGAGGAGGCCCTGCGATGACGACGACAGCGATCCCGGACACCGAGAACCCGTCGGCCCTCAGGGCACCGGCGACCCGACCCCTGGCGATGGCCTACGCAGGGCTCGACCTGAAACGACAGCTGCGCGACAAGATGGGGATGTTCTTCATCGTGGCGCTGCCGGCGTTCCTGTTCTTCGTCTTCGGCATGGGCGACGACGAGGCCTACGGCAGTGCCAATGTCGCGATGTACGTCATGGTCTCGATGGCGGCGTACGGCGCCGTGACGGCCACCACGACCGTCGCCGGGACGGCGGCGACCGAGCAGACGATGGGGTGGGGACGTCAGATCGCGCTGACGCCCTTGTCACCGTTGGCCTTCGTGGCCATCAAGACCGTCGTGGCGATGCTGGTCGCGGCCGTCCCGATCGCACTCATCTACGTGATCGGCGCCGCCACCGGCTCGTCGGGCACCATGGTCGACTGGCTGGCGAGCGCCGGCATCGTGTGGCTCGGCTCCGCCCTGTTCGCGGTCTACGGCCTGGCCATGTGCCTGGTGTTCAAGGGCGAGAACGCCTCCGGCATCGCGTCCGGGCTGATCGTGATCATGAGCTTCCTCGGCAACGTCTTCACACCCATGGACGGCCTCATCCTGGAGATCGGCCGGTTCACCCCGCTCTACGGCTACGCCGGGCTGGCCCGCTACCCGATCTCGGAGGGCTACCTGCCCAACGACGCCGGACACGACCCGATGTGGCTGTTGCTCGCTAACGTGTGCGCGTGGACGGTGATCTTCGCGGCGCTGGCGGTCTGGGGGCTGCGCCGACGCCGGGAGCGGATGTGACCGCCCACTCCGCCCACTCCGCCGACGCCCCCGCCATCCGCTCCCCCTGGGAGCAGTGGGGCTGGGTGGTGGCCGCCATCTGGTTGGTGTTCCTCGCCTACCCGGTGACCGAGACGCTCCAGACCGACGCGTCCGCACCGGCCAAGGCGCTCACGTGGGCGCTGATCGCGGCGTACGCCGTCGTCTACCTGCTCGGGTGGAGCGTGTGGCGCGCCCACGCGCTGAAGATCTGGTGCGCGATGGGTGTGCTCGCCCTGGCGACGGTGCCGGTGATCGGCATCGAGGCCATCGGGCTCACCCCCTACCTCGGGGCGTTCTCCGCGCTGATGGTGCCCTCGCCGTGGTGGAAGGCCACCACCGTCGTCAGCGCCCTGCTCCCGGTCCTCTCCCTGATCGGCGGCGACTTCCCCGTCTTCTTCTTCCTGATGGTGTGGCCGATCATCGGGTTCTGCACGGCGATGCGGGTCTTCGCCGGGCTCGAGGAGCGCTCCGAGGAGGCCCGGGCCGAGCTGGCGCTGGTGGCCGAGCGGGATCGGGTCGCCCGCGACGTGCACGACGTGCTCGGTCATTCGTTGACCGCGCTCTCGATCAAGGCCGAGCTCGCCGCCCGGCTGATCGACGTCGACCCCGCGCGGGCGCGTGACGAGCTCGAGTCGATCCAGGAGACGGCCCGGCAGGCGCTCGCGGAGGTCCGGGCCACCGTCGGGGGTCTGCGGGCAGCCAACCTCGAGGCCGAGCTGGCCACCGCCCCTCGCGTGCTCGCCGATGCCGGGATCGAGACGCGGCTGATCGGGACCGTCGCCGACACCGATCCGCGCCACCGCACGTTGCTGGCCTGGGTGCTGCGGGAGTCGGTGACGAACGTCGTCCGGCACGCCCGCGCATCGGTGGTCTCGATCGAGCTCTCACGGGCCGGCCTGGTCGTCGCCGACGACGGCATCGGCCATGAGGCAGACAACGGCCACGACGGCAACGGGCTGCGCGGCATGCGCGAGCGCGTGTCCGACGCCGGTGGCACCCTGCAGCTGACGGGCCCCGGAACCCGCGTGGAGGTTGTCCTGCCGTGATCCGGATCCTGCTCGCCGACGACCAGGCGCTCGTCCGTGGTGCACTCGCGGCGCTGCTCGACCTCGAGAGCGACCTCGAGGTGGTCGCCCAGGTCGGTCGCGGCGACGAGGTGGTGGCCGCGGCCCGCGCGTCGGGTGCCCACGTGTGCCTGCTGGACATCGAGATGCCGGGCCTGACGGGCCTCGAGGTGGCCGAGCAGCTGCGCGTGGCGCTGCCGGCCGTGCGGTCGCTGATCGTGACCACCTTCGGGCGGCCGGGCTACGTGCGCCGCGCCCTCGACGCCGGCGCTGCCGGCTTCCTGATCAAGGACACACCTGCGCGTGAGCTCGCCGACGCCGTACGCCGCGTGCACGCCGGCCTGCGCGTGGTGGACCCGGACCTGGCGGCCGAGTCCCTGATGTCCGGCCCCACGCCGCTCACCACCCGCGAGACGGAGATCCTGCGACTGGCGCTCGACGGCTCCCCCGTCGCGGTGATCGCCGCGCGCGCCCACCTCTCCGTGGGCACGGTCCGCAACCACCTCTCAGCCGCGATCGGCAAGACGGGCGCGTCGACCCGGGTCGAAGCCGCTCGACGCGCCCAGTCGAACGGCTGGATCTGATCCGAACCACCCGTCAGCGACGCGGCAGCAGGATCTCCAGGTCCTCGTCGCTGCCGTTGCCGCTGATCCGGCCACCCTGGGTCGTCGCGAGCGCCGCGGCAGCCTCGAGACCGACCCCTGGCTGCGGACCACGGCGACGACGGCGTGAGCCGTTGGCTATCACGCCGGCCGGCATGGTGACCTTGAGGTAGTCGTCCTCGCCGAGGAACGTGATCCGCACCGGACCCTTGCCGCCGAGCACGATGTCCGAGAGGACGAGGTCGAGCACGTGCTCGACCGGCCCGGGGGTGAACGCGAGGTCGAGGTCACCCTCGGCCCTCGCCGACAGCTGTCGGCGTTCGTCGGCGAGCCGGTCGGCCCACCGCTGGGCGAGCTGGCGGGCCAGCTCATGGAGCGGGACCTCGGCGCCCTCGACCAGGCTGCCTCGACGGGACAGCGCCACGAGCTCACCGGCGGAGATGTTGACGTTGTCCACGCTGGACATGCACCGGGCGGCGGCCTCCTTGGCGTCGTCGGGGACGTCGTGGCGCATCGTCAGGTCCTCGAGCTCGAGCCGCAGCGACGTCAACGGCGTCCGCAGGACGTGTGAGGCGTGCTCGGCGAACGCGCGCTCCCGGCTGATCCGGGCCTCCAGCTGCAGGGCACTGGTCTGCAGCGATCGCGCGATCGCCTGCGCCTCGGGCATCCGGGTCTTGGGCAGCTCGAGGTCGAAGCGGCCGCGCCCGAGCGCGCCGGCCGCCAGCGCAAGCTTCTGGAACGGCGCCGTCAGCAACCTGGCGGCGATCCAGCCGGCGAGCCCGGCCAGGAGGCCGATCATCAGGAACAACGTGGCGATCGACATCTTGTCGCTTGCGAAGATGTCTCCGACGGCCTTCGCCTTGATGCTCAGGGTGATCGTCCCGACGTCGCTGGTCGACTTCGCGGAGACGTCGTCCTTCGGATCACCCTCGTAGGCGGTTCCGCTGAAGACGATGCTCCTGCCTTCGGAGTCGACGAACTTCAGCCGAGTCTCGGGCTCGACGATGCTGTCGAGGAACTCCTTGTCGACCGGATCCCCGCCCTCGATCCGGTCCGCGATCAGGCTGCCGGTGAGGACGACGTCGTGGCGGAGGTGCGTGGCGTCCTGCTCGCGGAGCAGGTCGCGGAGCGTGAAGGCGCGGGCGGTGCCGGCCCCGAGGAGGACTGCGATGGCAAGGATGACAAAGGCGAAAGTGATGCGCTCACGCATCGGGGGTGCCTTCGAGCCGGAACCCGACGCCCCTCACGGCCACCACACGTTCGGTGGCTCCGACGCTCTCCAGCTTCTGCCGGAGCCGTCCGATGGTCACGTCGAGAGTCTTCGTCGATCCGTACCAGTTCTCGTCCCACACGTCGGCCATCAGCCGGCCTCGGGAGACCACCTGGTCGCGGTTGGCGGCGAGAATGTTGAGGACCTCGAACTCCTTGCCGGTGAGCGCCACCTCGTCGGCCTTGACGTAGACCCGTCGGGCCCCCACGTCGATCCGCAGCGCGCTCTCGTCGGCAACCGCGTCGACGTCGTCGGGCTCGCCCTGGCCACCCGACGTACGGCGGAGCAGGGCGCGCACCCGGGCCTGGAGCTCGGCCAGCCCGAACGGCTTCGCGAGGTAGTCGTCGGCGCCGTAGTCGAGGCCGACCACCCGGTCCAGCTCGCCGGCCCTGGCCGTGACGATCATGATCGCACCCTCGTAGCCGGCCTCGCGGGCCTTGCGACACACCTCGAGGCCGTCCATGTCCGGGAGGCCGAGGTCCAGGATCACCACGTCGGCCTGCTCGGACTTCAGCCGGTCGAGGGCGGTCTGGCCATCCTCCACCCAGGTGACGGCATAGCCCTCCCGTTCGAGGGTACGAACGAGGGGGAACGCAATGTCCTCTTCGTCCTCGACCACCAGCACTCGCGCCATGGCATGGAGCATAGAGGGCGCAGCGGCCACATCTGACGCATTGGACACAGTCATGGGTGTCAGGGCGCCCAGATCACCGAGTTGTCGATGATGGTCGGGGTGACGTTGCCGTTGCCTGCGGTGTCGCTGGCGCTTCCGGAGCCGAAGTTCATGACCACCGTCCCGGCCGTCGTCATGCCGGTGACCCTGACGTTGTACGTCGTGCCGCTACCGGTCACGGTGACGCTCTTGGTGCCGCCCGCCGTCCCGGTGATCGTCACGTCCGTGCTGTCGAATCCGGTGACGGTCTCACTGAAGGTGACGGTGAAGTTGACCTGCGTCCCGGAGCCCGGGTCAGCCTGACCACCGGCCTTGTCGATGGTCGCTGTCGGCGCGGTGACGTCTCGGGTCACGATGTTGTCGGTGCTGGTCGACACCGTGTTGTTGGTGCCGTTGAGGTCCTTGACCTTGCCAGCGGGGAGCGAGACCTGGACCGTGCCGGAGGAGTTGGTCATACCGGTGATCGTCACGGTGTAGGTGACCCCGTCCGCCTCGACCGCCGACAGGTTCCTCGTGCCGCCGACGGTGCTGGTGAGGGTGAAGTCGCCGGCCGCAAGGCCGGTGACCGGCTCGCTGAACACGACCGTGAAAGCGATGCTCGACGCCGTTCGTCGGGTCCGCCTGACTGGCAGCCTGGTTGACCGTCACCGAAGGTGCCAGCCCATTGCTGTAGGTGACCGTGGCGGTACCCGAGGCCGTGTTGCCGTTGCCCGCCGTATCGGTCGCGGCGTTGGCCGACACCGAGGCGATCACGGTGCCGTCACCTGTCATGTTGCTCACGGCGACGTTGTAGACGGTGGGCCCTCCGGTGACGGTCTGGATCTTGGTGCCAGGAGATGTGCCCGCGAGGGTGACGTCCCCGGCGCCGAAGTCGGCGACAGCCTCGCTGAAGGTGACCGTGAAGTTGATCGGCGACGTGGTGGTAGTGCCGCTCTGACCGGAAGCCCTGGCTACCGTCGCCGTCGGCCTGGTCGTGTCGCGGGTGATGCTGTTGTCCGTGTTGGTGGACGCCACGTTGCTGTTGCCGGCGAGGTCCACCGCCACGTTGGCAGCCACGGTGATCGTGACGGTGACGTTGTTGCCCGTCGCACCGGCCACCGCGACGTTGTAGGTGTCGCCACTCCCCGTGACCGTCACGACCTTGGTGCCGGCTGCCGTTCCTCCCACGGTGACGTCAATGCTCGTGAAGTCGGTGACGGGCTCGCTGAACACGACCGCAAAATTGACCGTCGTCGCGTTGCTCGGGTCGGTCTGGCCGGCGGCCTGGTTGATCGTCAGGGTCGGTGCGGTGACGTCTCGCGTGATCGTGTTGTCGGTGCTCGTCGAGGCCAGCGTTGCGTTTCCGTAGCTGTCGACGGCAGCAGCGGCCACCACGGTGGCGGTGACCGTGCCGGAGCCGCTCAGTCCGCTGACGGTGACGACGTACGTGGCGCCGCTGCCGGTCACCCCCACGGTCTTGGTCCCTGAGGCGGCGCCCGTGACGGACACGTCCTCGGACCCGAACCCGGTCACTGGCTTGCTGAACACCACGTCGAACGTCACCGACGTGGCCCTGGTCGGGTCGGCCTGTCCCGCGCCCTGGTTGATGTGCACCGAGGTCAGCCCACCGGCGTCATAGACGACACTGTTGTCGGTGTGGGTGGACGCCTGGTTGAGATTGCCGACCTGGTCGGTGACCGCGCTGGCGGCCACGCTCGCAATGACGCTGCCGTTGCCGGTCATCCCGGTCACAGCGACGTTGTAGGTCGGACCGCTTCCGGTCACGGTCACCGTCTTAATTCCCGGACTGGACCCACTGACGGTCACGGCCTGGGAGTCGAAGCCGGTCACCACCTCGCTGAACACGGCCGTGAAGTTGATGGTCGCGCCGACTGTCGGGTCCGCCTGCCCGGCGGCCTTGTTGACCGTGACCGTCGGGGCAGCGTTGTCGACGACGATGCCACTCTGCTCATCGGTCAGGGTCTTCTTTCCTGCGACTGCCCGAGCGCGAAGGGTCGTGCTGCCATCGGCGAAGCTCGTCGTGTTCCATGAGCAGGTGAGGGTGGTGACCCTGTCCGCGAAGCAGCTTCCGATCTGGGTCCAGGACCCGCCGGTGAGGTGCTCGACGTACAGCTTCGCCGTCCCCGAGCCGATGTAGTCCGCAGTCAGGCTGACCGTCTGATGGACCAGGTCCGGGACAGTCGTCAGCACGACGCTGGCGGCGTTGGCCACCTGGGTGGGGACGGAGGCCGACACCCCAGTGAAGGCGAAAGGTGAGGCGGCGTCCGTGGCCACCGCCCGAACCTCGTAGTCGCCGTCGTCGACGGTGGTGGTGTCCCACTCGCAGGAGTACACCAGGGGGCTCGGCCCCGAGGTCGCCGTGCAGCCGCTCGTCAGCACCGTCCAGCTGCCGCTGCCCGCCACTGCGTACTGAAGCTCCACGGAGGCGATGTCGGAGCGGTCGTCGCTGGCTGTCGCGGTCACCGTCACGGTGTCGAAGATGCCGGCGTCGAGAGGCGTCACGACAACCGCGGGCTCGGCCCAGTCGGCAGCCGCTGCCACTTGGGCTGACGTGTCACTGTCATCGGTGAAAGTCGCACCGGAGTGCTGAACGCCGACGAGCGCGCCCAGTCCGAGGACCAGCGCGCTCAACCCGTAGCCGACCCGAGCGGTCATGGCTAACCTCCGACCGTCACCCTCGGCTTCGGCGCCGGGGCTGTGACGGAGGAGGGGGTCTCGTCCGGACGACGCCTCAGCGCGCCCAGGAGCTGGACGAGGCTGATCATGGCGATGATACCGGCCGGACCGCCGATCAGGAGCATGCGAGTGTCGCGGTCGGCCAGGGCGATGAACGCGTAGCCGGCGTAGGGGACGTCGTAGACGATCCGGGCCTGCGTGGGCTGCGCCAGGCCGAATGTCCACGGGTCGACGTCGGCGTTGGCGTCACCCTTGGTACGGAAGACGCCGTCCTTGATCGAGACGATCCGGTGGGTGACCAGGTTGTCGATGCCCGAGTCCGGCGGCGGCATGTAGGTGATGACGTCACCCACGCGAAGCTCGCTGACCGGCACCACCTCGGCGAAGACGACCGAGCCGACCTCGATGCTGCCGCTCATCGAGCCGCCGGTGATGACGTAGCGCTGGAAGCCGAAGGCCGTCGGCACGATGAAGGCCAGTGCGAGCAGGGTGCTCGCGATGCAGGCGAAGTTCACCAGGAAGCGGACGGTGCGGCCGGAGCGGCGCGGCGTGGTCTTGATCTCCATCTGGTTCACCTCCCTGGGGCTGTCTATCGTGCGACGGGGCGTGCGGTGTGGTGAAGCTGGTCCTGCTGTGCGGGTGGCCCGTCCGGCTCCCCCCCGGGGCCGGACGGGCCATTTCCCGCTGCTGTCGCGTCCCACCCCCCGCTCGGGACGCGTCAGAGTCTGGGTCAGGAGACCCAGTTCTCGAGCAGGTTGTCGTCCCCGTCGAGCTGAGTCTGCGTCCAGGTGAAGGTGGCGCCAGCCGTCTTGGTCTGGTCATCGTTCGTGGCGTCGCTCGTCGAGGGCGACCGTGAAGGTGTAGGTGATCGAGTCGTCGACGTCAAAGGTGTTGTCCGTGTCGGCGAGCACCAGGTCACCGAAGTCGCCATCGGTGGCGTCCCAGAGGGTCGTCGGTCGTGGTGCCGTCGTTGGCGGTGATCGTGATGGTGAGCATGTCGTCGCTGAACGTGTCAGTGACTCCGCTGGCCTCGAAGTCGATGGTCGAGTCGACGTTGCCGGTGTTCGCGATGACGACCGTGCCGGTCATCGAGTCTCCGGGGACGATGTTCTCCAGCGTCAGGGTCCCCTCGTTGTCGTTGGTGTGGATCGAGCGTCCCGGACGTGACGGAGACGCTGCTCTCGGTGGTCGAGGTGAAGGTGGCTCCGGAACCAACGGCCACGGCGCCGGCGGCGACAAGGGTGGCGAACGGAACGAGCACCTTGCGGCTGGTGGTGGTGAACATTGGTTTCTCCTGTGTGTGGTTCGAGCTGCTGGTTTGTTGCTGTTGAGAGAAACCTACGGAGGCTCGAGCCACGGACCTCCCTCGTCACGTCCACGCTTGGTCCACAGTTCAGTAACAAGAAACCGCCCGTTGTTACCGTCCAGTTGGGGTCAGGCGTCCGATAGTCGGTGTCAGCCCCTCCGACAAGGGGGCGTTCACGCTCAGGAGAGCGCTTCGCACGCCTCCAACGGGCCGCGCTCGACCGAGCGGCAGGCGTCCCGGCCACGGGAGGCGTACGCCGTGTCCCGCCCGGGCCCGCCGTGGATGTCGTCGTCGTGCCAGGACCCGCGCACGACGTCGCGTCCCCGGCCGGTGTCCGCCTCGACGGACATGTACTGGTGGGTGGTGTAGCGGTCACCCCGGTCCGTCCCGACCACGGCCCAGGTGCCCGCAGAGAACCGGGCCCGGACCGAGCGGAACGAGCGAACGGGGAAGGTCAGGCCGGTCTCCCCGAGGACCGCCACCCCCGCGTCGAAGTCGGTCAGGACCCTCGCCGGCACGTTCTCGCCGCCCTCCTCGATCCGCCAGGCGAAGGAGAGCGAGTCGTGGCCGGGGCCTCCGACCAGCTCCTGGTCAGCGCTGCGCACCACGAGATCGTCGATCTCGTCGTCCCCCCGACCCCCGCGCACGCGGTCCGCGCCGCCGGAGGCGGTCAGCGTGTCAGCCCCGGTCCCTCCGCAGAGCAGGTCGTCGCCCCCCTCACCGGTCAGGACGTCGTCTCCCGCGAGGCCCACGATGACGTCGGCGCCCGACGTTCCGGAGAGGACGTCGTCACCGGGCGTCCCCACGATGGTGGCCGGCTCGCCGGCGCAGGTCGGCAGATCACCCTCGGCGCGGCTCACACCGCCCAGCAGACCGACGGCGAGCACCACCACAGGTGCGATCCTGCTCGTCCTCACACGCCCTCCTGGCCTCACGCGGAAAACAGGTCCCCGTGCTCGTCGACCCGTTCCAGGACCTCCTCGAAGCGGAACTGCTCCAGCCCGAGCGGGTCGTCCGCGCCCGCCTCGACCTCGGCCCAGGTGACCGGCGTCGCGACGTACGGCAGCTCACGCCCGCGCAGCGAGTACGGCGAGATGGTGGTCTTGGAGCCGGCGTTCTGGGACCAGTCGAGGAACACCTTGCCGCCCCGTCTGGCCTTGGTCATGGTGGCCGTCACCAGGGACGGATGGGCCTTCTGGAGACCCTCGGCCACCTCCTTGGCCAGCGCCGTCGTGTCGTCAGCGTTCAGCTTGCCGGGGAGCGGGGCGTAGAGGTGGAGGCCCTTGCTGCCACTCGTGACCGGAGACGCGTCGAGGCCCCGCTCCGCCAGCACCTCCCGCACGAGCAGCGCGACCCCGCTGCACTCGGACAACCCGGCAGGTTCGCCGGGGTCGAGGTCGATCACGAGCCGGTCCGGGTTCCGTGGCCGCCCGGTCCGGTTGACCGTCCACTGGTGGACGTGGAGCTCGAGCGCGGCGAGGTTGACCAGCCACGTCGAGGGTCGCGAGGTCCTCGACGATGGGGAAGACGAGATGGTCGCCGCCCCGGGAATCAGCTGAGCGGGAGTCGCCGCGTGACCCCGTGGTCGGCACCTTCGCGGTGCGCACCCACGACGGGGTGCCGGCCGGGGCGTTCTTCTCGAAGAAGCTCTTGTCCGCGACTCCGTGCGGCCAGCGGATCCGGGTGACGGCGCGGTCCTTCAGGTGCGGTAGCAGCACGGGCGCGATCCGTGCGTAGTAGTTGAGCACCTCTCCCTTGGTCGTGCCGGTCCGCGGGTAGAGCACCTTGTCCAGGTTGCTGATCCGCAGGGTACGGCCCTCGACCTCGACGTGGACCTCGGTCATCCGCGCTCCCGCGGGCACGTCATCGCCCGATCGCGATCACGGGGACGCGCTCCTGGTCGAGGTGGACCATCAGCCGGCGCAGGAACCAGCGCGGTGCGCTCACGCAGCCAGCGGTCGCCCCGCTCCCGTTGACGTGGAGGAAGATCGCGCCGCCCCGGTGCTTCACCTGGCGGGCGTTGAAGCTGGTGGTGACGGAGTACTCGTACTGCCTCGGGTAGTCCCTCAGCCGCTCCGACCCGTCCGGGTGGCTGGCCGGGAGCCGCTGGCGGAAACCGCCCTGCGCCTTGTTGCGGTAGCGGTTGTAGTGGGCCGACCGGTTGTCGAGCACCCAGTAGTCGCCCGTGCGGACCTTGCGATAGCTCGGGTCCCACCGGTCCTTCTGCGGGCCGCATGCCGAACGCCCACGGCAGGCGGTGCGTGCCCAGTGGTGTCTTGCCGCTCCCCTGCACCCGCTTGCGGGGCAGCACCAGCCCGTCGTAGCCGATCCGGCCGTCGGTCGCCTGGAACCGCTGGCGCCAGTCCCCCTTGCGCAGCGTCCAGAACGTGACCCGGGCATGGTGGCCCTCGGTCCGGTTGACGGTCACGACCTGCTTCGTGCCCTTCCGCAGCTGCACCGTCACGCCGTCGAGCTCGACCTTGTCTTCCGCCGCCGAAGCGGGCGGAGCCACGGAGAGCCCGGCGGCGAGCAGGATCAGCGCGAGCAGTCGGGTCACGTCAGGTCCTCGGGTCCTAGATCAGGGCGGACCCCACGGTACGACGGCTGACGGAGTCGCTGCTGCGTGGACAGGCCGAGCGCCTCGACGTCCACGACCAGCACCGGATCGACCCAGTGGGTGCCGAGTGCGTCGAGCCGGGGCACGGCGTCGGCGAACGGACTGTCCGCCCGCGCGTGCGGCCCGAGCGCCTCCTTGAGCATCGGGCCGACCTTGCCCGCGATCCCGCTGCCGACCCGACCCCGATAGACCAGACCGTCCGCCGTCGGCTCCCCCACCAACAGCGCGCCCAGGCGGGTCTCGCTGCCCGTCTCGGTGCGCCAGCCACCCACGACGTAGGACGACCGCTTGCGGTGCGGGAACTTCAGCCAGTGCCGGCTGCGGGCGCCGGGCTCGTACCTCGAGCTCACCCGCTTGCTCACGATGCCCTCCAGGCCCTGCTGCCCGGTGGCCTCGAACAGCATCGCGCCGTCGTCGTAGGTGGCGGGGACCTGCCAGGCACCGCCCAGCGTGCCGTCGGCGACCAGCCCGTCGAGCATCTCCCGGCGCTTCTCGAGCGGCAGAGACGTCGCCTCGCGGCCGTCGAGGCGCAGCAGGTCGAAGACCATGAACGTGGCGGGCAGCAGCCGTGACTTCGCCTCGGCGGTGACGGCCCGGCGTACGTGCATCCGGTCCTGCAGCACCCCGAAGTCGGGCAGGCCCTGGTCGTTGAGGGCGATCACCTCGCCGTCGACGAGCAGGTCCCGGTCCGGTGCGGCCGCAGCCAGCTCCGGCCAGGCGACGGTGGCGTCGTTCTCGTTGCGGGTCCACAGCCGGAGACCGCCTGCCGCCTCCGGGACGTCCCCGAGGAGCCGGATGCCGTCCCACTTGACCTCGTGCCACCACGCGTCGCCGGTGGGCACGTGGTCTCCGCGGGTAGCCAGCATCGGACGCATGTGAACCATCATCCCGTGTCACACTGGCACCATGCGTGCGATCTGGAAGGGCGCGGTCTCGTTCGGGCTGGTCAGCGTCCCCGTGAAGCTCTACTCAGCCACCGAGTCCCATGACGTCTCCTTCCGGCAGGTCCATGCCAAGGACGGCGGCCGGATCAAGTACCAACGGGTCTGCTCGATCGACGGCGAGGAGGTCGCGTACGCCGACATCGCCAAGGGCTACGAGACCGAGGACGGCGAGATGGTCATCCTCACCGACGACGACATGGCCGACCTGCCGTCGACGTCGTCGCGGGAGATCGCCGTCGAGAAGTTCGTGCCCAGCGCCCAGATCGACCCGATGCTCTTCGAGAAGTCCTACTACCTCGAGCCCGAGAAGAGCGGCGCCAAGCCGTACGCGCTGCTGCGCCAGGCGCTGCTCGACGCCGACCGGATGGCCGTCGTCACCGTGGCCCTGCGTCAGCGCACGTCCGTCGCCGTCCTGCGCGTGCGCGACGACGTGATCGTGCTGCAGACCATGATGTGGCCGGACGAGATCCGGAGCCCCGACTTCAAGGTCGAGGTCGGCGAGGTCAAGGACGCCGAGGTCAAGATGGCCAACATGCTGGTCGAGACGCTCGCCGGTGACTTCGACGCCAGCGACTTCGAGGACGACTACGCCGGCGCCGTCGAGGCGATGGTCAAGAACAAGATCGAGGGCGGCGAGGTCAAGCGCACCCCGACCTCCACCAAGTCCTCCGGTGAGGTGGTCGACCTGCTCGCCGCGCTCCAGCGGTCCGTCGACGCGGCGAAGACCGCCCGCGGCGAGAAGCCGGCCGAGGACGCCAAGGAATCGAAGCCCGCCAAGAAGACCGCGGCGAAGAAGAAGCCCGCCAAGAAGGCCGCGGCGAAGAAGAAGGCCAGCTAGCTCGCGATCTGGTGCCACCACGTGGCACCGATGCACGACCTTGGCCGTCGTCCCTCAGTCGTCGCCCTTCGCCAGCCAGGCCCGGATCGGGTCGGCGTGCTGGTCGAGGAGCGGCGGTGCGGCGTGCCCGCTGCGCGTGACCTCGTCGCCGTCCGCGCCGAAGAAGCGCAGGGGCGGGCCCGGCAGGGACACCGTCCCGAGCGTCGGGTGCTCGACGTCGACGAGCAGGCCCTGGCTGGCCACCTGGTCCCACGCGTAGACCTCGTCAAGGCTGCGGACCTTCCCAGCCGGCACCCCCAGCTCGGCAAGCCTGGCCAGCAGCGGCTCCGCGTCCGTGTCGGCGAAGGCGGCCTCCACCACCTCGATCACCCGTTGCCGACCCGCCACGCGCTCGGAGTTGGTCGCGAGCCCCTCGGCGACCGGGTCCAGCCCGAAGCCTTCACACAGCCGCCGCCACAGGCCCTCACTGCCGACGGCGATCTGCACCGCGCCGTCGCGGCAGCGGAACAGGCCGTACGGCGCGATCGACGGGTGGTGGTTGCCCTGCGCCCGGCCGACCTCGTCGGCGACGGTCCAGCGGGTCCCCTGGAAGGCGTGCACGCCCACCACGGCCGCCAACAGGGAGGTCCGCACGACGGTCCCCGCACCAGTCCGGTGCCGCTCGTTCAGCGCGGCGACGACACCGTACGCGCCGTACATCCCGGCGAGCAGGTCGGCGATCGGGACGCCCACCCGCTGCGGGTCCTCGGGACCGGAGCCGGTCAGCGACATCAGGCCGCCCTCGCCCTGCGCGATCTGGTCGTAGCCCGCGCGACCGCCCTCCGGGCCGTCGTGCCCGAAGCCCGTGATGGACAGCACGACCAGCCGCGGGTTGCGCTCCTGGAGCGACTCGATGCCGAGGCCGAGGCGCTCGAGCACGCCGGTGCGGAAGTTCTCGACGAGCACGTCGGCGCGGTCGACCAGTCGCAACAGCAGCTCGCGGTCGGCCTCGGCCTTGAGGTCGAGCGCGATCGACTCCTTGTTGCGGTTGGCGGCCAGGAAGTACGTCGACTGCCGATGGTCCGCGTCGCCGACGAACGGCGGCCCCCAGCCGCGGGTGTCGTCACCGGCACCGGGTGACTCCACCTTGATCACGCGAGCACCCAGGTCGCCCAACATCATGGTGGCGTGCGGCCCGGCCAGGGCGCGGGAGAGGTCGACGACGAGGATGTCGGAGAGGGGTCCGGTCACGGGTCAACTCTCTCAGGTGGGACTTCGCCGCGGGCCGCCGCCGAGTCCGGAGTCCGCCGTGCATCCGGTGGAAGAACGCGTCGCTGAGCCGCGGCGCCAGCAGACCGACCCACTCGCCGACGGTGCCGGCGACGGTGTTGACGGTCACCGGACGCTCCTCGAGGGCCCTGACCACGATCGCACCGGCCTGCTCCGCCGAGAGGGACCGGCGGTCCTCCACGTTGCCGGTCGGCACGACCATGTCCGTCCGCACCAGGCCGAACCGGATGTTCGTGAACGTGACGTTGTCGGCGTACGTCTCCCGCCCGGCGATCCGCGACCAGGTGTCGAGCGCGGACTTCGACGCCAGGTAGGCGGTGAACTTCGGCGCCCTGACCTGCACGCCCCAGCTGAGCACGTTGACGACGTGGCCGAAGTGTTGCTCGCGCATCGCCGGCAGCAGGCCCATGGTGAGCCGGACCGGGGCGAAGTAGTTGACCGCCATCGTCCGCTCGAAGTCGTGGAGCCGACCGTGGGTCAGCGCCAGCGACCGCCGGATCGAGCGGCCGGCGTTGTTGACGAGGTAGTCGACGGCCCCGTGCTCGGCCAGCATCCGCTCGACCACCGCGTCGACCGCACCGCCGTCCGTGACGTCGCAGACGTACGCCGTGACGCGGCCGCCGCTGTCCGCGATCGCCGCCCGCACCCGCTCGAGCTCGTCGGACCGCCGGGCCAGGAGGACGACGGACGCGCCTCGCGCGGCGGCCTGCCGGGCCGTGGCCTCCCCGATGCCCGACGAGGCGCCGGTGACGAGCACGACCTTGCCCGAGAGCGGGCTCGGCGCGTGCGGCCGGAGGCGCCGGCGCAGCCGCGCGCGCGGCGTCTGGAAGCAGGAGTCCCACGGGGCTACCGGGTGGTGGAGGACCAGCGCGGGAAGGCGCGTGCCGCCTCGATCTGAGCCGAGAGGCTGAGCAACGTGGTCTCGTCGTCGGTGCGCCCGACCAGCTGGACGGCGGTCGGCAGCCCGTCCGGCCCGAGGCCGCACGGCACGGAGGCGGCCGGGTTGCCGGCGACGTTCCAGAGGGCGACGTAGGCGATCGCCGGCTGGGCGACCAGGGACGAGGCCACGGTGCCGCGCCCGCTCAGGATGCCGACCTTCGGGGGTCGGTGGGCCATCGTCGGCGTGAGCAGGACGTCGATGTCGTCGAACACGCGGTTGGCCTTGCGGGAGACCTTCTCGGTGAGCTTGAGCGCCTTGTCGATCACCTTCGGTCGCACCCATGAGCCCATCCGGTAGGTCTGCCGGGTCCGACGCTCGAGCCGCTCGTAGTGCTCGACATGGTCGGCCTCGGTGCGGATGCCGGCGAAGAACTGCGGCACGAAGGCGGCCGTCGCGTCGGGGTAGCCGGGGTCGACCTCGACGACGTCATGGCCGAGGTCGGTCAGCAGCCGCGCGGTCTCCGCGACCGCGGCCACGTGGACCGGGTCGGGGCGGATCCCGCGGATGGCCGACTTGTTCGACCAGCCGATCCGCAGCCGACCGGGCTCGCGGCCCGCCGCCTCGACGAACGAGCCGGACTCCCCCGCCCGGTAGAGGTCGCCGTCCACATTGCCGCGGATCGCGTCGTAGACCAGGGCGCTGTCCAGCACGCTGCGGGTCAGGGGCCCGACCGTGCCGAGCGCCCACCAGAGGTGAGGGTGCGGCGCGTTGCTGACCCGCCCACGCTGGGGCTTGAGGCCGAACAGTCCGCAGCAGGCGCTCGGGATCCGGATCGAGCCGCCCCCGTCGCCGCCCATCCCGACGGGCACCATGCCCGTGGCCACCGCGACCGCCGTACCGCCGCTGGAGCCGCCCGGTGTCCGGCTGCGGTCCCACGGGTTGTGGGTGATCCCGCGCGACACGGACTCGGTGTAGGGGAACGCGCCGAACTCCGGCATCGTCGTCTTGCCGATCACCACGGCGCCTGCGGCTCGCAGCCTGCGCACGACCTCGCCGTCCGCAGCAGCCGGCGTCTCGTTGGCGTCGCCGCCGAAGGTGGTGACGGCTCCCTCGACGTCGATCTCCTCCTTGATCGCGATCGGTACGCCGTGCAGCGGGCCCGGTGCGTCGCCCGCGGCGAGCTGCCGGTCGCGCTCGTCGGCCTCGGCGCGGGCCCGGTCTGCCAGCACGACGGAGAAGGCGTTGAGGCCACCGTCGAGGGCCGCGATGCGGGACAGCGCGTCGTCGACGACCTCTCGCGTCGTCGTCGAGCCACTGCTCGTCAGGCGTACGGTCTCGGCCACGCCGGCCAGGCTCAGGTCGCTCACGCCCGGAGCCTAGTGGTCGGTGCCGAGATCGGATCCCACCAGCACCTCCCGTCCCACCCTGCAGGCATTCGGTGCACTTGTCAGGCAGTGCAGTGCCTGACAAGTGCAGCGATCCCCGGCTGACCGGGGATCGCGACGACCGTCAGGCGAGCGAAGCGAGCCAGGCGTCGTGCAGGTCGGCGTAGCGACCGTCGCCGCCGGCGATCAGCTCGGCCGGTGAGCCGTCCTCGACGATCCGCCCGTGCTCCATCACCAGCACCCGGTCGGCGATCTCCACCGTCGAGAGGCGGTGGGCGATGATCACGGCGGTCCGGCCGGCGAGCACAGTGCGGAGGGCCCGCTGGACCAGCCGCTCGGACGGGCTGTCGAGCGAGGAGGTGGCCTCGTCGAGGATCAGCACCGCCGGGTCGGCGAGGAAGGCCCGCGCGAACGCGACCAGCTGCCGCTGCCCGGCGCTGAGCCGGCCACCCTGGTTGGCGACGTCGGTCTCGTAGCCGTCGGGCATGGCGCTGATGAAGTCGTGCGCGCCGAGCGCAGTCGTCGCGCGGACGATGTCGTCCATCGTGGCGTCGGGGCGGCCGAAGCGGATGTTGTCGGCGATGGTCCCCGAGAAGAGGTAGTTCTCCTGGGTGACCATCACGACCGTCCGCCGAAGGTCGCTCGAGGTGAGGCGGCGTACGTCGACGTCGTCGAGCAGGACCCGCCCCTCGAGGGGGTCGTAGAACCGGGTCGCCAGCTTGGCCAGGGTGGTCTTGCCGGCACCGGTCGTGCCGACCAGGGCCAGCGTCTGCCCGGCCGGGACGGTGAGGTCGAGGTCGGGCAGGACATCGCGGCCCTCGGTGTAGCCGAACCGCACGTGGTCGAAGCGGAGCTCGCCCCGAGCGTCGGTGAGCCGGATCGGCTCCTCGGGCTCCGGGACGCTCGCCTCGACGGCCAGCACACCCGGCCAGCTTCTCCAGGGCCGCCGAGGCCGACTGGAAGGTGTTGTAGAACTGCGAGATCTCCATCATCGGCTCGAAGAACTGGCGCAGGTAGAGCAGGAAGGCGGCGAGCACGCCGACGGTGACCTCACCGTGGTAGGCCCGGTAGGCGCCGTAGACGAGTACCACCGCGATGGTGATGTTGCCGATCAGCCGGATCCCCGGCATGAACCACGCGACGAGGCGGAACGCGACCAGGTTGGCGGCGCGGTACTGGTCGTTGACGTCGTCGAAGATCGCCTGGTTGCGCGGCTCGCGGCGGAAGGCCTGCACCGCCCGGATGCCGCCCATCGACTCGACGAAGTGGACGATCACGAGCGCGACCTTCTCGCGGGTCACCCGGTAGGTCTTGGCCGACTCCTTGCGGAACCAGTTGGTCAGCAGGGCGAGGAACGGGCCGCACAGCAGTGCCACGAGGCCCAGCTTCACGTCGAGGAAGAGCAGCAGCCCGGCCGTCCCGACCAGGGTCAGGGCAGCAGTGACGAGCCCGTCGAAGCCGGACTCGAGCATCTCGTAGATGGCGTCGACGTCGGAGGTCTGACGCGAGATCACCCGGCCCGACGTATAGCTGTCGTGGAACGCCGGGCTCAGCACCTGGAAGTGCCGGAAGACCCGGCGACGCACCTCGGAGAGCACATCCTGGCCGATCTTGCCCGACCGGACGAGGAAGAGCTGACGGGCGATCGCCTGCGTGATCGTCGCGATCAGCACGATGCCCACGATGATGAACAGCGGCTGGAGGTTGTCGTCCTGACGGATGGGCGGGATACCGGTGTCGATGCCCTCCTTGACCAGGTAGGGGATGGCCAGGCGGGCGGCGTTCTCGACGAGGACGATGAGGATGAGGATCTTGAGGGCGCGCTTGTAGGGGGCGAGCAGCTCTCCGAGCAGCCGGCGCGATCCGCCGCCCAGCCGGGCAGCGGACTCCCGCTCCTCGGCCTCCTGGTCATCGACCTGGGACTGACCCCGCCAGTCAGTGGCGGTCACCGGGATGCTCACCTGACCGCCTCCTCGGTCGCGGCATCGGCCGCCAGCAGCTCGCGGTAGGCCGGCACGGTGGCGAGCAGCTCGCGGTGGTCACCCACGTGGCTGATCGTGCCGTCCTGGAGCACGGCCACCCGGTCCGCGAGCAGGACGGTGGAGGCGCGGTGGGCGACGACGAGGCCGGTGGTCGCGGACAGCACCCGCTGCAGGGCCTCCTCGACGAGCTTCTCGGTGTGGACGTCGAGCGCCGAGAGGGTGTCGTCGAGGACGAGCACGTGCGGCTGGGCGAGCACGGCCCTGGCCAGGGCCAGCCGCTGGCGCTGTCCCCCGGACAGGGCCATCCCCTGCTCGCCGATCCGCGTCTCGAGCCCCCAGGGCAGGTCGTGGACGAACCCGGCCTGGCTGACCTCGATGGCCGACGCGATCTCGTCTTCGGTGGCGTCGGCGCGCCCGAGGGTGAGGTTCTCGCGGGCACTCATGGAGAAGAGCGTGGGGTCCTCGAACGCGGTGGCGACCAGGGTCCGGAGATGACCCAGCTCGAGCTCGCGCACGTCGATGCCGTCGATGGTCACCCGCCCGCCGGTGACGTCGTAGAGGCGCGGCACGAGCGCGGTGAGGATGGTCTTGCCGGACCCGGTTGCGCCCACCAGGGCGACCGTCTCGCCGGGCGCCAGGTCGAGGTTGACGTCACGCAGCACCAGCTCGTCGGGCGCGTCGGCGAACGCGAAGTCGACGTGCTCGAAGCGCAGGTGGCCACGCGGGTCGTCGACCACCCGGGTGCCGGAGACGATGTCGGGCTCGGTGTCGAAGATCTCGAGGATGCGGGCGGCGGCGGTCATCGCCTCCTGCGCCATCGCGAGGATGACCCCCAGGGAGGAGACCGGCCACACCAGCGACAGCATCAACGTGATGAAGGCGACCAGCTCGCCGGGCGTGAGCGCACCCTTGCCGACCCCGATCGCGCCGAGCAGCAGGACCACCACGACGGCGAGGTTGGGGATCACCTCGAGGAAGCTCCAGAACTTCGCCGACAGCCGGACCTTGTCCATGCTCGTGTCGTGCAGCTTCTGGGCCGCGGCGTCGTACTGGAGCGCCACGTGCTCACTCCGGCCGAAGGCCTTGATCACCCGGATGCCGACTGCGCCCTCCTCCGCGAGGGTCGCCAGGTCACCCTGCTCGTCCTGCACCCGCCGCGAGACGACGACGTAGGCCTTCTCGAAGCGCATCGAGAGCCACACGATCGGTGCGGCGGCAGCCGCGACCACCAGCCCGAGCGGCCAGTACATCTCGAGCAGCACGAGGGTGACCACGGTGACCTGGAGGATGTTGATCACCAGGAAGAGCAGGCCGAAGCCGCTGAACCGCCGGATCGCGGACAGGTCGGTGGTCGCCCGCGACAGGAGCTGGCCGGACTGCCATTTGCTGTGGAAGCTCATGGGCAGCTGCTGGAGCCGCTCGTAGAGATCGTGTCGCATGGCGGTCTCGATGCCGAGCACGGCGTTCGACTGGACCCACCGCCGCCAGAAGATCAGCACCGCCTCGAGGATGCCCAGGCCGAGGGCCAGCAGACCGAGCGGCAACACCGGCCCGAGGTCACGCTCGGTGATCGGTCCGTCGATCAGGGACTTCGTGACCAGCGGGATCGCGATCGAGAGCCCGACGCCCGCCAGGGAGGTGCCGAGCATGATGGCGAGCGCCCAGCGGTGGGGCTTGAGGTAGCCCCGTAGGCGCCACAGGGAGTGAACACCGGCGGGTGGCTGGGAGTCGTCGTGATCGGGCATCGTTCCGCCCACCCTATGCGGACGGACCGACAGTCCGGAAACCGGTTTTCGGGCCTAGTGCCCCTTACATGTCGACCCCGATGAACAAGGGGTCACCGCCGGTCGGCGTCAACGGCCCGACGTCGACGCACGCTCCCGACGGCACCTCACAGTCCGAGACCAGGTAGTTCGGGTACGTCCCGTCGAGGGCCGCCACGAGCACCGACCCGTCGGTGTCGATGGCCCAGAATCCGAGGGCTCCGCGCTCGCGCGGGCCCACCTCGAGGCGTACCGGCTCCTCGCCCGAGCGGACCGGCCGCAGGACGCTCGACCAGTCGAGGATGTAGCGACCGTCGAACGTCAGCTGGGCGTCGACCGGCGCCGGCAGCATGAGGTACCGGTCGGAGCCCACACTCGTGGGTGCCGGACCGTCGTGGAGCAGGGTGCCGTTGCGGACGTCGACGATGCGGGTCTCGGCCCCGGAGAAGGTGTAGGAGAATTCCTCGCCCAGCTTCCAGCTGCGGGTCCCGGTGCCGTCGCGGAAGAACACGACCCCCTCGTCGAGAGCCTCGATGACCAGGTCCTCACACATGCCGCAGTCGACCGTCAGGCTGTCCACGTCCTTCCCGGAGGACAGGTCGTGGACCGTGATCGTGGCCGAGCCGTCGCGCAGCGTCGCCCAGGCGACGTGCGGGGCAGCCGAATCAGCCTTTGCCGTCGGGTGGAAGCCCGCGGGCGACTCGACCGTCTCCTCGACCAGCGCCGAGACCTCGCCGTCCTCGTCGAGGAGCATCGGGCGGCCGTCGTCGTAGAAGACGATGCCGTACGGCGTGGCGGTGGCATCGGTGTCGAGATAGGTGAGGTCGGAGCCGTCGAAGGTACGGCCCCCCAGGTGGACCTCTGCGCCGGGGTCGGCGTAGGCCCGCAGTCCCTGGGAGAAGTCCATCTGTCCGAGGCTGGGGTAGTCCTTGGCCACGATGTCGTCGACGGCGCGCTCCAGCCTGGTACCCACCACCTGGGTCACCGTGACGGCCACGAGCCCCAGCACGGCCACCACACCGACACCCCGAGCGGCGCCGCGACGCCGGCGGATCCGGGTTCCCTCGCGCCGGACCCGGTCGAGGTCGCCCGGCGGCGGCGTCACCTCATCGAGCTTGTCCTCCAACACGGTGCGTAGGTCGATGCTCATGCCTGGTCTCCTTCCCCGAGGTCGGCGCCGCTGGTGCGACGCAAGTTGGCGAGTGCCGCGGCGGCCTGGGACTTGACGGTGCCGCGCGAGCAACCGAGGCTCTCGGCGATCTCGGCCTCGGACAGGTCTTCGTAGTAGCGCAGGACGACCACCGCCCGCTGCCGGACAGGAAGCCGCTGGACGGCGGCCCAGAGGACATCCCGGTCGACCACGCCGGATTCGGGCGACGGTGTCACCGCCGACGGCTCGACGTCCGGGTACGGGCGCTCGCGCCGCCACCATCCGTGCCGACGGGAGCCGATGATCTCGTTGACGAGCATCCGGCGGACGTAGGCCTCGGGATGGTTCGCCGACGACACCCGCGACCACGAGGCGTACACCTTGGCGAACGCGGTCTGGAGCGCGTCCTCGGCGGAGCCACGCTCACCCGTGATCGCCAGCGCGGTCCGGAAGAGCCGCGGCCACGCCGACTCGAAGAATGTGGTGAAGTCGGTGTCGCGGAGCAGTCCTGCCACGACCAGCTCGCCGCTCACCCCCGTCTCCCCGTGCACCTGGGTCCCCGCCATTGCCTCCACATCACTCAGACGGACCGAGGAGCCTGGGAGGTTGTGTCTGTCCGGCAGAAAGTTTGCAAGAGCGGAGAGTCAGTTGCGGAGCAGCCCGCGCACGACGCGCAGGCCGACCGACATCCGGGCCAGGTCGGCGGAGTCGTCCGTGCAGATCTCCTCCAGGGTCGCCGCGGCCCGCAGCACCACCACGTGGTCGGCCTCCTCCCAGCTGGCGATCCGTGCCGGCACCGAGTCCTCCGACGACGTCAGCCGGAGCACCTGCGCGGTGAGCTGGCTGTGGACGGCGTACAGGTCGTCGCGGACGGCGCCGCGCGCCATCGTCTGCCAGCGGTCCTCCCGCGGGAGCTCGAGGATCCGCTGCACCAGTGACGGGAGCCCGAGTCGCTCTCCGAGTGCGAAGTGCAGCCTGGCCACCTCGGCCGGGTCGAGCTCCTCACGGTCGGCGGTCTCGACGATGCCCAGCAGGGTGTAGGCGACGTCGAGCACGGCCACGCGGGCCGCGAGCTCCTCCGGCACGTCCTGGCCGACCAGCCGGTCACGGCGTTCGAGGTACGCCGTGAGCTCACGGCCGGTGATCAGGCCCGGCAGCTCTCCCATCACCTTCTGCACCGGCTCACTGAAGAAGTCGACCGTGGCCTGACTGTCCAGCGGGGGGCGACGGTTGGTGACCAGCCAGCGCGAGGCGCGTTCCACCAGCGTCCGCATCTGGATCCGCATCCGTGTCTGCACCTGCGCGCCGAGGACGTTGTCGAACTTCTCGAGCTCCTCGCGCAGCGGCAGCGAGCCGAAGATCTCGCGGGCGACGAAGTTGGCGCGGGTCAGCTCGGCCGCCGAGGCGCCGGTCTCGCCGGCGAGCCGCGGCCAGAACGTCATGCCGGCGCCGTTGACCAGGTCGTTCACGACCTGCGTCACGATGATCTCCCGGCGCAGCGGGTGGTCGGCGATCTGGCTCTCGAAGCCCTCCCTCATGAGGGTCGGGAAGTAGGCCATCAGGTCGTGGTGGAGGTAGGGGTCCTCCGGCAGCTCCGAGGCCAGCAGCTCCTGCTCGAGCACGATCTTGGTCCAGGCCAGCAGCACCGATGCCTCGGGGGTGGTGAGACTCCCGCCGCGCTCCAGTCGCCGACGGACCTGACGGCTCGTCGGGAGACCCTCGAGCTCCCGGTTGAGCACCCCGTCGCGCTCCAGCTTCTTCATCCAGTCCTCCTGCACATGGAGGAGCGAGGGCGCGTTGGCGGCTGCGTTGGCCAGGGCGAGGTTCTGCTCGTAGTTGTCGCGCAGCACCAGCTGAGCGACCTCGTCGGTCATCTCGGCCAGCAGCGCGTTGCGCTGCTTCGTGGTCAGGTCACCGGCGGCCACGACCCGGTCCAGGAGGATCTTGATGTTGACCTCGTGGTCGGAGGTGTCGACGCCGGCCGAGTTGTCGATGAAGTCGGTGTTCATCCGGCCGTCGCGGAGGGCGTACTCGATCCGGCCGAGCTGGGTGAGGCCGAGGTTGCCGCCCTCCCCCACGCACTTGGCACGGAGCTCACGGCCGTTGATGCGGATCGCGTCGTTGGCCTTGTCGCCGGCGTCCGTGTGCGACTCGTCGGCACCCTTGACGTAGGTGCCGATGCCGCCGTTCCAGAGCAGGTCGACCGGCGCCTTGAGGATCGCCTTCATCAGCTCGGCGGGAGTCAGCGAGGTCACGTCGTCCTCGAGCCCGAGCGCGGCACGGACCGGTGCCGGGACCGGGATCGACTTCAGGGACCGGGGGTAGATGCCGCCGCCCTCGGAGATCAGGTCCTTGTCGTAGTCCTGCCAGCTCGACCTCGGGAGGTCGAAGAGGCGCCGTCGCTCGGCGTACGACGTGGCCGCGTCGGGGTTCGGGTCGATGAAGATGTCACGGTGGTCGAAGGCGGCCACCAGCCGGATGTGCTCCGAGCAGAGCATGCCGTTGCCGAACACGTCGCCGGACATGTCACCGATGCCGACGGCCGTGAAGTCCTCGGCCTGGCAGTCGATCCCGCGCTCGCGGAAGTGCCGCTGCACCGAGACCCAGGCACCGCGGGCCGTGATGCCCATCGCCTTGTGGTCATAGCCCACGGAGCCGCCACTGGCGAACGCGTCGCCGAGCCAGAAGCCGTAGTCGTGGGCGACGCCGTTGGCGATGTCGGAGAAGGTCGCGGTGCCCTTGTCGGCGGCCACCACCAGGTAGGTGTCGTCCGCGTCGTGACGGACCACGCCCGTCGGCGGCACGGTCTCACCCTCGACGAGGTTGTCGGTCACGTCGAGCAGCCCGGAGATGAACGTGCGGTAGCACGCGACCCCCTCGGCCAGCCACGCCTCGCGATCGGCCTGGTCGGGCAGCTGCTTGCAGAAGAAGCCACCCTTCGCGCCGACGGGGACGATCACGGTGTTCTTGACCATCTGCGCCTTGACCAGGCCGAGCACCTCGGTCCGGAAGTCGTCGCGCCGGTCGGACCAGCGCAGGCCTCCGCGGGCGACCGCACCGAAGCGGAGGTGGACGCCCTCGACCCGCGGCGAGTAGACGAAGATCTCGTACTTCGGCCGTGGCTCGGGCAGGTCCGGGATCGCCGACGGTTCGAGCTTGAACGAGATGTACGGGCGCACCCCGCCATCGGCAGCGGGCTGGAAGTAGTTGGTCCGCAGCGTGGACCTGAGGTGACTCAGGTAGGACCTCAGGATCCGGTCGTGGTCGAGGCTGGCCACGTCGTCGAGGGCCCGGCCGATCCGCGCCTCGACCTCCTCGATCCGGACCACCCGGGCCTCGTCGGTCGCGCCCAGCGCGTTCTTGCCCGGATCGAAGCGGGCCTCGAAGAGCTGGACCAGCAGACGGGTGATGTCGACGTTGTTGCGCAGCGCCTCCTCGATGTAGTCCAGGGCGAACGGCGAGTTGCCCTGCCGCATGTACTTCGCGTACGCCCGCAGGACCGTCGCCTGCCGCCAGGTCAGGCCGGCGCCGAGGACCAGCGCGTTGAACCCGTCGATCTCGTTGTAGCCGTCCCACACGGCGCGCAGTGCGGCCTGGAAGTTGTCACGCGCCGGCGAGCGCACGGACTGGCCGTAGCGCAGGCCGAACTCGTAGATGAAGCTCGGCCGGTCGAGTCCCTCCAGCTTGTAGGGCCGTTCGTCGACGACCTCGACTCCCATCGACGACAGCATCGGCAGGATCTCGGAGAGGGACAGCGGAGCGCCGATGCGGAACACCTTGAGCCGGGCCTCGCCGCGTCCGGCGTCCATGTCCTCGTAGAGCGCCAGGTCGATGCCCTCCTCATCGCCCAGAGCCTCCAGCCGGCCGAGGTCGAAGGCCCCCGTCGCCGGGAGGTAGTCCTCCTTGTAGGCCTCCGGGAACGAGTCGACGTAGCGGCGGGCGAGCCGGGCACCGGCCTCCTCGCCGTAGTCGTTCATCGCGGCGGTGGTGAAGTCGTCGCGCCAGGATCGGGTGGCCTCGGTCAGCCGGCGCTCCAGGTGGGCGGGGTCGACCTCGAGGAGCTCCTCGCCGGGCGCCGGGTGGACGACGAGGTGGACGTTGGCGATCGTCGACTCGCTGACCCGGGCACTGAACTCGATGTTGTCGGCGCCCAGCTCCTCCTTGAGGATGGCCACGAACCGCTCGCGGACACCGGTGCTGTAGCGGTCACGTGGGAGGTAGACGAGGACCGAGACGTAGCGGCCGTAGGTGTCGCGCCGCAGGAAGACCCTGACCTGGCGACGTTCCCGGGCGAACATGACGGCCTCGGCCAGTGGCGCCAGCTCGTCGACGGGTGTGTGGAAGAGCTCGTCGCGCGGATAGGTCTCCAGGGTGTCCATCAGCGCCTTGCCGGCGTGGCTGCGGGGGTCGAAGCCGATCCGGCGCAGCACCTCCGTGGCCTTCTCCCGCAGGAGCGGGATCCGGGTGAGCGACTCGGTGTAGGCGGCGCTGGAGAAGAGCCCCAGGAACCGTCGCTCGCCGATCACCTCGCCGTCGGCGTCGAACTTCTTGACGCCGACGTAGTCGAGGTACGCCGGCCGGTGCACGGTGGCCCGGGAGTTTGCCTTGGCCAGCACCAGCAGCGTCTTCTCGCGGGCCTTCGCCTTGACCAGCGTGGGCAGCTTGCCGAACGACGTCGACATGTCCTGGTCGGCGCGCAGGATGCCGAAGCCGGTGCCGGGCACCGCTCGCAGCAGGTCGTCGTCGCCCTCGCTCTCGAGGCGGTACTCGCGGTAGCCCAGGAACGTGAAGTGGTCGGACGCCAGCCACCTCAGCAGGTCGCGACCCTGCGCGATCTCCTCGACCGGCAGCGGAGGCGGGGCGGACTCGAGCTCGTCGACGATGTCGAGCACCTGGGCGTGCATCTTCTCCCAGTCCTCGACCGACTCGCGGACGTCCCGCAGGATCCGCTGCAGCGACTCCTCGAGCTCGCGGGTCTCGCTCTCGTCGACGACGCGTCCGATCTCGATGTGCATCCACGACTCGCGCAGCGCTTCCGCCGGCGGCTCGATGGAGCCGTCCTCCACGACCGCCACCGACTGGAGGTTGCCGGTGATGTCCCGGATGACGTCGAACTGCGGGTGGATGACGCCGTGGACGTCGCGCTGCTGACGGGTCAGCTCCATGGTCAGGGAGTCGACCAGGAACGGCATGTCGTCGGTGACCACCTCCACGACCGAGTGGCCACCCGCCGACCAACCCTGCTGATTGACGCTGGGGGTGTGCACCCGAACCTGCGCGGTGCCCTGCGGGCGGGCGAGGGCCAGCTTGTAGTGCGACGCGAGGGCGCCGTACAGGTCGATGTCGCCGCGGTCGCAGACGTCCTCGGGGGCCACGTGCCGGTAGTAGGCCCTCAGCAGCGTCCCGACGACGTCGTGGGGCGGGCCGCCGGTGCCGGTCCGGGCCAGGGCGAGGTCGATCGCCTTGGCCAGGAGTTCGGACTTTTCACGGTCGAGCGTCGTGGACACCCCCCGACCCTAGGACCCCGGCTGTGACGGGGACAACACGGGTCACACCGTCCCACGTAGCGCCAGGCCTCGTGCTCGGCCATGATGACGTCCATGCACTTCCACCACGAGCTCGCCTATGACGCCAGCCCCGACGAGGTCTACGAGATGCTCGCCGACCCCGCCTTCCGCGAGAAGGTCAGCGCCGCCCTGGACGTCGTCTCGGCCGAGGTCGCGATCGACCGCCGCGACGAGGGGTTCAGCCTGGTCAACGACCAGGTGCAGCGCACCGACGGGCTGCCGTCGTTCGCCCGGAAGTTCGCCGGTGAGACCACGCGCGCGATCCAGGTCGAGGAGTGGCCCGACAGCGCCGGCGGCACCCTGCGGATCGACGCCCCCGGCAAGCCGAGCAGCATCGTCGGGACGATTGCCCTGGTGCCTGCGGGCGCCGGCACCACCGAGGTCGTCGAGCTCGAGATCAAGGTCAAGGTGCCGCTCATCGGCGGCAAGCTCGAGGGACTCCTCGAGGACCAGGTCCGCAACGGCATGGACACCGAGCACGAGGTCGGCCAGGCCTGGCTGCGCGGGGACCGCTGACATGCCCAAGCGACTGGTGCACGAGCTCACGTACGACGCCTCGGTGGCCGACGTCGCCGCCATGCTGGCCGACCCGGCGTTCCGCGAGGAGGTCTGCGACTACCAGGGCGTGCTCCGGCACGAGGTCTCGGTGGCGGCCGCCGGCGACGGCACGGCTGTGACGATCGACCAGGTCCAGGCGGCCAGCGGCATCCCGTCCTTCGCGAAGAAGTTCGTCGGTGACGAGATCAACATCGTCCAGGAGGAGACCTGGTCGACGCCCGAGCAGGGAGTCATCTCCGTGACCATCCCGGGCAAGCCCGGGTGAGATGTCCGGCACCGCCCGGCTCAGCGAGTCCGGTGGGGTCACCACCGAGACCGTCGACCTGACCATCAAGGTGGGGATCCCGTTCGTGGGCGGCAAGATCGAGGGCTTGATCGCGGACCTCCTGCTCAAGGCCCTCAAGGCCGAGAACCACGTAGGACGCGACTACCTCAGCCGCTGAGGACCACCGGAGCAAGGACCTGCGTCAGAGCAGGTTCATCGGCGTCAGGTACGTCGGCTCCAGCACCCGCGTCCTGGGCGAGACACGCTTGATCTCGGTCGTGATCTCACGCATCCGGGCACGGCCCTTGTCGTCGGTCCGGGGAGGGTTCGCCAGGCGGGTCTCGAAGTTGTCCCAGTGCACGAGAACCACCGTCCGTGGCAGGTCGAGGGCGCGGAGCAGCCTGCCGACGTAGTCCGCGGTGACGTCGTTGCCGGGCACGGGCAGCGCGACCGTGTCGACGTCCAGGCCCCGCAGCGCCTGGTCGTCGTGGTCGCTCGCGCCGAGCAGCAACACGCCCCGGCCCCGCCCGGGCCGACGGATCACGAAGCCGAGAGTGTCACCTTCCGGCAGGTCCGCGATCGTCTTCGGCGGCTCGGGTACCTGCGTACGCACACCGGGGAACAGCAGCCCTCCGTTGCCGGTGCGGCTGTGCCGTGAGCTGATCACCCGGACGACAGCGTCCCCGATGTGCAGCTCCTCGTTTCCCTTGACGACAGCGATCTGCGCACCAGGCAGCCCCATCGCCAGTCCGAGGTGGTAGCCACTCAGGGTGGCGAAGACGGTCGCTCCTCTGGTCCTGGCGATGTGCGGGACGTCGGCGAAGTGGTCCCAGTGGGTGTGGGTGACCAAGACGGCGTCGACCGAGCCGGCGTCGTCGTCCGGCGCGCCGAGCGCTGCGTCGATGGCGGATGGGTCGAGCGTGATCGGGGTGGCGGGATCGAACCGGCCTGCGGCCAGGCCCGTGTCGAAGCGGCTCAGGTAGGGGTCGACCAGAAGCGTCGTGGTCGGCGTCGACACCCGCCATCCGGAGGTCCCGAGCCACTCGAAGGTGGCGAAGCCGCGGGTCCTGCCCGCACCGCTTTCGGCGGCCGCAGGACCGGCCGCGGCCGCTCCGGCCGCGATGCCGGCAAGGCTGCCGCCGGCACTGGTCAGCAGGGCGCGACGACGCATCCCGTGGCCGGTCGACGTGAGCTGGGGGGTGGTCTGGCGCATGCAGTCCTCCGCGGTCAGGGATGGCCCCCGTGGACCATCGCTCACCATCAAGACGAGCCCGACGTCGGTTCGGTTGCCGCGCGAGGGGAACTCAGTCCCCCTTGCGCCGCCGCAGCACGATCACGATCACGAGCACGACGAACGGCCCGAACGCGAGGGCCAGCACGAGCCCCTGCTCCGCCGGGTGCAGCGAGCCCATGTGCCAGGCGGTCATCCCATGTAGGGGTAGCGGTAGTCCTTCGGCGGGACGAACGTCTCCTTGATGCTGCGCGGGCTGGTCCACCGCAACAGGTTGACGGCCGCACCGGCCTTGTCGTTGGTGCCGCTGGCTCGGCCACCACCGAACGGCTGCTGGCCGACGACGGCACCGGTGGGCTTGTCGTTGATGTAGAAGTTGCCCGCCGCGAAACGCAGCTCCTTCTGGGCCCAGGCGATCGCACCCCGGTCCTGGGAGATGATCGCGCCGGTCAGCGCGTACGGCGCGAACGACTCCATCTGGGCGACGACTGACTCGAAGTCGCGGTCCTCGTAGACGTGGACGGCGAGGATCGGACCGAAGTACTCGGTGCTGAACATCTGGTCGGTCGGGTCGCTCGACTCCACGACGGTGGGCCGGACGAAGTAGCCCACCGAGTCGTCGACCTGTCCGCCGGCGAGGATCTCGAGGTGCTTGGTCCGCTTGGCGCGGGTGATCGCCGCCTTGTGCTTGGCGAACGCCCGGTCGTCGATCACCGCGCCCATGAAGTTGGAGAAGTTGGTGACGTCGCCCATCGCGATCGCCTCCACCTCCGCGAGGAAGGAGTCGCGCATCTTCTTCCACACCGAGCGCGGCACGTAGGCCCGCGATGCGGCCGAGCACTTCTGGCCCTGGTACTCGAACGCACCCCGGAGCATCGCCACCCGCAGCACGTCGGGGTCGGCCGACGGGTGGGCGACGATGAAGTCCTTGCCGCCGGTCTCGCCCACGATGCGCGGGTAGGACCGGTACGACGTGATGTTCTCGCCGACGGTCCGCCACAGGTGCTGGAAGGTCGGCGTGGAGCCGGTGAAGTGGATGCCCGCCAGGTCCGGGCTGGACATCGCGACCTTCGAGACGTCGAGGCCGTCGCCGGGGAGCATGTTGATGACGCCCGGCGGCATGCCGGCCTCCTCGAGCAGCTCCATCAGCAGCGACGCGGCCAGCTGCTGGGTGGGCGACGGCTTCCAGAGCACCGTGTTGCCCATCAGCGCGGGCGCGGTCGGCAGGTTGCCGGCGATCGCGGTGAAGTTGAACGGCGTGATCGCGTAGACGAAGCCCTCGAGCGGCCGGTGGTCGGTGCGGTTCCAGATGCCGGGGCTGTTCGCGATCGGCTGGTCGGTGAGGATCTGCTTGGCGTAGTGGACGTTGTAGCGCCAGAAGTCGATCAGCTCGCAGGCGCTGTCGATCTCTGCCTGGAACGCGGTCTTCGACTGGCCGAGCATGGTGGCGGCGTTGATCCGCTGCCGCCAGGGGCCGGCCAGGAGGTCGGCGGCCTTGAG
The DNA here is from genome assembly GCA_963834235.1 of uncultured Actinomycetota bacterium. Taxonomy (GTDB): domain Bacteria; phylum Actinomycetota; class Actinomycetes; order Propionibacteriales; family Nocardioidaceae; genus Nocardioides. Next base: position 286,480 of record CAWIAS010000003.1, on the reverse strand, counting down.
CAGGACCGCGCACCGCTGGTCGACGTCCATTGCTGCCCAGTCCGGTGCCGCCTTGGCAGCGGCGGCGATCGCGGACTTGGCGTCAGCCTGCGTGGAGTTCTTCAGGACACCCAGCACGTGCTGGTGGTCGTGCGGCTGCACGACCTTGATCTCGGCCCCGCCGCCGGACTTCTTCCGGCCCCCGATGTGGGCCTTGAAGTCGTGCTGCTTGCGTTCCAGCTTGTCGAGCTCCACCACGAGGGCCTCGCGCTCGGGGCTCCCCGGCGCGTAGGTCAGGTTGGGCTCGTTGACGGGTACCGGTGGGAAGGAGATCGCGTCCATGCGAGCGAGCGTAGCGACCCGCGTCACCTGAGCAGGTCGGGGATCTCCTGGGTCGCGAACCAGGCCAGGTCGTCGTCCTCGTCGGCGTCGTCCACGGTGTCGACGTGGACGGCGACCACGCGCTCCATCGCGATGGCGCCGGCGGGGTCGGCGACCTCGGCGACGACCACCACCCGGCGTCCGGTCCCGGTCAGCAGCGCCGCCGACTCGTCCGCGGCCGTCATGAGTGCGGCGTACTCCGACTCCTCGGAGTCGTCGACCGGTTCGATACGCGGTGCCGACCCGGGGACGGAGCCGGCGGCGACGAAGCCGGCCAGCCCCGGCAGCGTCGTCGGGACGTAGACGCGGGCGCTCACGAGTCCGTCGCCTTCTTCCGGGCTGCCTTCTTGCGTCCGCGCGGGACCCGGGGCCGACCACCCGACGCGGTGTCGAGCAGCTCGTCGAGAGCCTCGGTCAGGCACTGACCCAGCAGGTCGGCATCCGGCAGCAGGTCACGGTCGGCGGTGATGCCGTAGTAGACGGCGCCGTCGTACGACGTGATCCCGATCGCCAGCGCGTGTCCCTCCGAGAGCGGGTGGACCGGATAGGTCTCGATCATCCGGGCGCCGGCGGCGTAGAGCGGGGACTGCGGGCCCGGGACATTCGTGATCGCCAGCTGGAAGCCACGGCGCGACTCAGCCGCCGCCACCCGCGACCCGATCGCGTGGAAGGTCGCCGGCGCGAAGCCGGCGATGCCCGCGAGCCGGTTGGCGGCCACGGCACGCCCGGTGTCCTTGTGTGCCTGGAAGGAGTAGGACACCTGGTGCAGCCGGACCACCGGGCTGGGCTCGCCGACGGGCAGCTCGACGATGTGGGGAGCGATCTGGGTGCCGAGCGAGGTCGCCTCGAGCTCGTCGTCGATCACCGACATCGGGGCGACGGCCTTGATCTGACGCAGCCCGCCCAACGACTCGGCGCGGGTCATCAGCCACGCGCGCAAGGCACCCGTGACGGTGGCGAGGATGGCGTCGTTGATGGTGCCGCCGTGGACCTGGCGGATCTTGCGGTACGCCGAGAGGTCCGTGCGCACGGCCACGAACCTGCGCTGTTGCGAGAGCGTCCCCTGGAGCGGTGAGACGTTCGCCGGCCGCCGGTTCGACAGGGCGTTCGCAACGGTGCCGACCCGGGTGGCGACGGCGTCGGCGGAGCGCAGCAACGACCCGGTGTTGGTGCGGAGGGTGTCGAGGACCGTGCCGGGGCTGGTGATCGACTCCCGGACCGCCTCGGCGACGAGTCCCGAGGACGACGATGCCCGGTCCGGGTGCCACTCGTCGCTGCCGAGCGTCCGGGGCGCGGGGTTGACGTCGAGGAGGACCTGCCCGATGTCGACGGTGTCGACGCCGTCGACCAGCGCCTGGTGGGACTTGGACAGCACCGCGACCCGGCCCCCGGCGAGGCCCTCGACGAAGTAGACCTCCCACAGCGGCCGTTGCCGGTCGAGCGGCCGGGACACGATCCTGGCCACGAGCTCGCGGAGCTGGTCGAGCGATCCGGGACGGGGCAGCGCCGAGCGGCGTACGTGGTAGCCGAGGTCGAAGTGGCGGTCGTCGACCCACACGGGGTTGGCCAGCCGGCCGGGAACCGACTGCACCCGCTGGCGGTAGCGCGGGACGAACGAGATCCGGTCCTCGATCAGGTCGACGAGCTGTTGGTAGTCGAACCCGGTGTCGCCGGGCTCGAAGATCTCGACCGTCGCGTTGTGCTTCGGCGTCGACGGGGTCTCGTCGGTCAGGAAACCCAGATCTCGCGCCCGGAGTCGCTGGCCCATCCGAGTGTCCTCCCACCGTTGCGACGGACCGCTGCCCGTCCTGCTTGCACAACGTGGGATTCTGGCAGAGGCGAGCCCTCCGTGCGCGCCCGTCCCACCAGAAGGAGGAAGTCCCACGATGCGTCGAACCTTCGCCGTCCTGGCGACCGTGCTCTGTGCGGCCGTCCTGCTCACCGGCTGCGGTGAGGACGAACCCGCTGCCACCCCACCGTCCTCCGACTCCATCGAGATCACCTTCGACGGCGACTCGGTGACACCCAGCGGCGAGCGGGTCGAGGTCGAGCGCGGCGAGGAGGTCGAGCTCGTGGTGCAGGCCGACGAGCCCGGCGAGCTGCACGTGCACACCAGCCCCGAGCAGCAGCTGGAGTACGGCGCCGGCACGACCAACCTGACGCTCACCATCGACGAGCCGGGGGTGGTGGACATCGAGTCCCACAACCTCGAGGTGATCGTCGTGCAGCTCGAGGTCAGCTAGCAGCGTGCAGCGGACCGACGGACTGACGCTGGCCCACGGGATCGGCGGGGCCAAGGACCTGCCCATCTCCCCGGAGCTGGCGATCGCGGGCGCGGTCGCCGCGCTCACGGTCTCCTTCACGGTGCTCGCCATCGCCTGGCGCAACCCCCGGTACGACGCCGCGACGAGCGGCCGACCCGCGCCGGCCTGGCTGTCGGCGATCGTCGACTCGACGGCCTTCCGGGTCGGCCTCCGGGTCTTCGGCATCGCCGTCTTCGCGTACGCCGCCGCCGCAGCGGTCTTCGGCAAGGACCTGCTGACCAACCCGGTCTTCGGCATGGTCTACGTCTGGTGGTGGGTGGGCCTGGTCCCGCTGTCGCTGGTGCTCGGCCCGGTGTGGAAGGCGATCAGCCCGGTCCGCACCATCAACTCCGTCTTCGCCGGACTCACCGGCAGCGACCCCGAGCGGGGGGTCTTCGAGTACCCCGCCCGTCTGGGGTACTGGCCGGCCGCCCTGGGCCTCTTCGCGTTCGTGTGGCTGGAGCTGGTCTACCCGCACTCGGCCGAGCTCGGACCCCTGCGCCTGTGGTGCGCTGTCTACGTCGCCCTCATGCTGCTCGGTGGCGCGTTGTTCGGCAGCAGCTTCTACGAGCGCGGGGACCCGTTCGAGGTCTACTCGAGCCTGGTCGCCCGACTGTCGGTCTGGGGCCGGAGGGACGGTCGGCTGCTCGTGCGCAGCCCGTTGGCCAACCTCGACAGCACCCCGGTGGCGCCGGGTCTCGTGGCGATCATGGGCGTGCTCTTCGGCAGCACGGCGTTCGACTCCTTCAAGGACTCCAGCTTCTGGGTGCGCTACACGCAGTCGAGCAGCGTCTCGACGGTCCTCCTCGACAACCTCGCCCTGATCACGTTCTGCGCCGGCGTGGCCCTGATCCTGGCGGTGGGGTCCGCGTTGACCGGCGTCGGGCCGGAGACGCAACGGCGCGACCTGCCCAACAGGTTCGCCCACTCGATCATCCCGATCGTCGTGGGCTACGTCTTCGCGCACTACCTGACCTACCTCGTGGAGTACGGGCAGCAGACGCTGATCCAGGCGAGCGATCCCTTCGGCAACGGCAGCGACTACCTCGGCACCGGTGACTGGTCGGTCAACTACTGGCTGTCCTACCACCCCTCGTTCCTGGCCAACACCAAGGTCGTCGCCGTCGTCCTCGGTCACGTCCTGGGCGTGGTGGCGGCACACGACCGGGCCATCCGGCTGCTCCCGCGCCGACACCAGCTCACCGGTCAGCTGCCGCTGCTGTTCGCGATGATCGCGTTCACGGTGGGTGGGCTCTACCTGCTGTTCGCCGCCTGAACCGCCGCCTGGTCCACCGCGGGTGCCGAGCCGGGCAGCAGCGCGTCGACGATCCCCGACAGCGCCCGGCCCAGGGCGGACTCGCCGACCTCCACGACGGTGCGTCCCGCGACGAGGGCCCGGTCGACGACGGCCCGGTCCTCGGGCAGGAAGTGCAGGCCGGTCAGCCGGGTGAATCCGGCGACCATCCCCGCGACGTCCTTCTCCGACCAGCCGAGCGTGGGCCGCATCCGGTTGACGACCACCCGCACCGGCGCGCCGGCGACGTGCTCGCGCAGCTCGACCAGACCCCGGGCCAGCCGGGAGAGACCGACCGGGTCGGCGTTGCCCACGACGACCACCTCGTCGGCCACCTCGAGCGCGCCGTGGGTCATCTGGTTGCGAGACGGGCGCGACCCGAAGTCGTGCGCCGGGTCGTGCTCGAGGCTGAAGCCGGTGTCGAGGACGACGTGGGCGTGTTCGCGGGCGACCTCGACGACGTGCTCGACCACACCGGCGCGGACCTCGGGCCAGCGGTCGGCGCGGGGCAGGCCGGTGACGACGGACAGGTGAGGCCCGACGCCGCGCTGGACCGAGCCGAACCGCTCGGCGAGCTGCCCCCCGGCCGCCGTCCGGGCGGCGCTGAGCAGTCCCGGAGACCTCGTCGAGAACGCCGAGCTGCTGGGCCACGGCTCCGCCGTACGGATCGGCGTCGACGAGGACGGTCCGGATCCGGCGCCGGGCCAGCTCGGCGGCCAGGCCCGAGGCCAGCGTGGTGCGACCGGGGGCTCCGGCCGGTCCCCACACCGCGACCACGCGGCCGCCGGTCGACGCGGGCAGTGGCTCGGCCGGCGCTCCGTCCCGGATGACGGTGTCGGCCGGCTCCTCTCCCGCGGCGACGGCGTCGGCCAGGGAGGCCAGCTCGTCCTCGGGGACGAGCGACCGGATCCCGATCCGGGTGGCGCGCAGGCAGGCCGCGTCGAGCGCCGCACCCGCCGGGACGATCGCGACCGGCCGGACGGCGTACGCGCGCAGGTGGTCGCACGGCGGCGGCGTCGAGACCCGGAGCGTCGACGCCCAGGACGGCGACGTCGGCCTGTCCCGGCGCTCGCGGCCGCGAGCAGGTCGTCGACGTCGACGCACCGCTTGAGCACCACGATGCCCGGTCGCTCGCCGAGCCGGGCCAGGGCGCCGCGACTCCCACGCCGCCCCGGCACGCGACGACCAGGACGACGACCACCTCAGCCCCTCCGGACGACGGTGAGCGACGGCGCGTCGAGGGCGCCGACGAGCCGGAAGAAGCGGGCCGCGTCGTCCTCGGCCACGCCGAGCACGAGCTGGCGCTTGCCCGTGACCGCAAACCCCTCGTCGAGCGGCGGCGCGTCGATCACGCGTCACCTCGGACAGCACCGCCCGGCCGCGGGCGCGCTCAGCGGACGACTCGTCGTCGGACCTGCCGGTGAGGTAGACGTCGACGACGGAACCGGACCGGACCGACGGCGGGACCAGGGCGGCGTCGACGGCCACCGGCAGCTGGAGCGTCTCGGTCTCGGCCGTGGCGCCGACCGCGGCGCGGGGCAGGAGCTCGCCGGCCCCGACGCCGCGCCGGAGCGCGAGGTCGGCCGGGAGCTCGGCGTCGATCGGGAAGTAGGTCGTCGAGCTGGCCGGGATCGACGAAGCGCACCTGCCGGGACACCAGGTCGTCGGCCGTGACGGTGTCCCCGGCGCCCATGTCGGACGCCACCGCCCAGACCGGCGACGGTGTCGTCGGCCGCACCCAGCAGCCGGGCTCCGGCGACGACCGACACCGCGACGATGGCCGCCCCGACCCAGAGCCGGGGGTCGCGCCATCCCGGGGCGGCGCGCGCGGATCGCCGGCGGCGGTTCGGAGCTCCCGAGAGTGCTGCTCACGGAGTCATCATGACCCCGACCGGCCCTGACGGAAACCTCTCTTTCCACAGGACTGCGTGCCTCGACCCCTCGTCCGCGCCCGAGGTGCGACGATGGGGACATGCCCGGCACGCCCCGCTTCCTCACGCTCGCCGACGTCGCGGAGGTGCTGAACACCTCCAGCGCGCAGGTCTACGCCCTGGTGCGCCGGGGCGACCTGCCCGCGATCAAGATCGGTGGCCGCGGGCAGTGGCGGGTCGAGTCGGCGCAGCTCGAGGACTACATCCAGCAGATGTACGCCGACACCAGGACCTTCGTCGACGAGCACCCCTACGTCGAGTCCGACACCAAGGACTGAGGCCGGGCGCTAGCCGATCTCGGAGCCGAGCACGACCTCGAAGGTCCGCTCGGCCGTCGCCACGTCGCACGGTGAACTCGATCGTCTCGCCGGGCTGGTGGGTGCGGATCGCGACGATCAGGGCGATGCCGTCGGTGACCCGCTCGCCGTCGACGGCCGTGATCACGTCGTCCTTCTTCAGCCCGCTGTCCTCGGCGGGGGTGTCCGGTCATGACCTCGTCGATCCGTGGCCCCGGCGCCGTCGCCCTGGCCGGTCTGCACCTTGGCGCCGATGACGGGGTAGCGCGCCTCGCCGGTCTTGAGGATCTGGTCGGCGGTGATCCGCACCTGCTCGATCGGGATCGCGAACCCGACGCCGATGTTGCCGGACTCGCCGCCGAACCCGCCGCCGGTGGTGGCGATGGCGCTGTTGACGCCGACCACCCGGCCCTGCAGGTCGACCAGCGGGCCACCGGAGTTGCCGGGGTTGATCGCGGCGTCGGTCTGCACGGCGTTGATGTACGACGAGTCGTTGGCCGAGTCGCCGGTGGTGACCGGCCGGTCCAGGGCCGACACGATGCCGGCGGTGACCGTGGAGCTCAGCCCGAGCGGCGAGCCGAACGCGACGACCCCGTCGCCGACGTTGAGCGCCTGCGAAGCGCCGAGGGCGGCCGGGCGCAGGTCTGCGAGCGTCCTTGGAGAAGAGCACCGCGAGGTCGTAGACCGGGCTGCGGCCCACGACGGTGGCCTTGTAGCGGTTGCCGTCCTGGTCGACGATCTCGATCGGGCCGTCGGCCTCGGCGGCGGCCTCGACGACGTGGTTGTTGGTGATGATGTGGCCCTGCCGGTCGAGCACGAAGCCGGAGCCGGTCGCGCCACCCTTCTGGCCGTCGAACTCGGCGGAGATCTGCACGGTGCTCGGCAGCAGCTGCTGGGCGACCGCGGCGATCGAGCCGTTGTCGGCCGGCAGCGGGGCGGTGGACACGGTGTCGACGTCGTCGAGCCCTCCCGAGACCAGCCCGGGGGTGTCGTCGGTGAGCCGGTCGAGCAGGAGGGCGCCGCCGGCGCCGCCGACGGCGCCGAGCACGAGCGCGAGCGTGCACACGACCGGCCACATCCAGCCGGGGACGCGGCCGCGGGGTGCCGCGGCAGGAGCCGGCGGCCAGGTCGCGTAGGTCGGCGCCCATTGCTGGCCGGGCTGCTGCGACCAGGTGCCGGCGGGACCGACGCCCGGAGGGGGCTGGCTGACCGGCGGCATCCAGGACGCGGGCTCGGTCGGGGACACCTCCGGACCCGGCAGCGGCTGGGTGGGTTCGGTGGTGTCGTGCGCCTCGGGGGCGTCGTCGCGGTCGGTCACCCCGCCATTTTCACCCACGACGCAAGGGCCGGCCTACGGGGTGGGCAGACGGCGCTGCTGGAACGACGGCGCCGGGGTCCCCACCCGGGGGGCTCGGTCTGCCGGACGAGGCTCGTGGTGGGGGGTCGACGGTCGGTCGGCGCGTCCGCCGGGGCGACCCCGAGCGCCAGCACACCCATCACGGCAGCGCCGACCGCGCCGCCGCCGATGGCGACCAGGCCGAGCTGTCGGCGAGGGCGGGCGTCGTAGGAGGTGGCGAAGGCGGACTCGGCCGGCAGCAGCGGCGACCCGAGCAGGGAGCCCTTGAGCGAGGCGGGCGCGGCGTCGGCCTCGGAGGTGAGCCGCGCGAGCCGGGTCTTGACCCAGCCCTCACGCTCGACGAGGTCGCGGCAGGCGTGGCAGGTGTGGACGTGGGCCCAGGCGCGCTCGGCCTCCTCGGCCGGCAGCTGGCCGTCGAGCAGCGCGCTGACCCGCGCGCCGAGGTGACCGATCACGAGCCGCTCCCCGTGGGCTGCAGCGGACCGGCGGCCGGTCCGGAGTAGCGGGCCCGTCCGGCCTGCGGCGCCCGGTGGGCGAGCGCGGTGCGCAGCATCGCGCGGCCGCGGTGGATGCGCGAACGCACGGTGCCGAGCTTGGTGTCGAGGATCTCGGCGATCTCCTCGTAGGAGAGGCCCTCGACGTCGCACAGCACGACGGCGGCGCGGAAGTCCGGCGGCAGGGTGGCCAGCGCCCGCTCGACGTCGTCGTCGAAGGTCTGGTCGGCGTAGGCGGTGTCCGGGCTCGGCGTCGCGCTCGTCAGGCGGCTGGCCCGCTCGTCGGACAGGGCGTCGAAGCGGATCCGCTGCTTGCGCCGGGCCTGGTCGAGGAAGAGGTTGGTGGTGATCCGGTGCAGCCAGCCCTCGAAGGTGCCGGGGGTGTAGGTCGACAGGCTGCGGAACACCCGGACGAACACCTCCTGGGTGAGGTCCTCGGCGTCGGGACGATTGCCGGTCAGGCGGTAGGCGAGCCGGTAGACGCGGTCGGAGTGTCGCTCCACGACCTCGTCCCACGTCGGCACCCCGGTGGTCTCGTCCACGGGTGCCTCCTCGTCGCGCTTCCGCGCCTGTGTGCCGAACAGTGTCCTGACCTCCTTCACGATAGGGACTGCATCTGAGAGGAGCCTGTGAGCTCGCCTCCGGGACCCTGAGATCCCTGCTCCGCACAACGACTCGGAGAGCCGCGGTGTTCCCGACGCTCCCGACGCCTCCTGGGCGATAAGGTCGAGCCGTACGTCCCAGCCGGTCGTCATTGCGCCCGGAGTCCGACCCAGGAGGCCACCATCACTCCCTCAGCACCCGGGCCCATGAAGGCCGCGAGTTGGTCCTACGCCGAGGCGCACGTCGCCGAGGACGACGTCCTCGCCGCCGCGCGCTCGCGCGCCGACGAGGTCGGCGTCGTCCCGATCGGCCCCGGCGGCGGCGCCGCCCTGCGGTTCCTCGCCTCCGTGCTCGAGGCCCGCGCGGTGGTCGAGATCGGCACCGGCACCGGTGTCTCCGGGCTCTGGCTGCTGCGCGGCATGCGCTCCGACGGCGTGCTCACCACCGTCGACATCGAGGCCGAGCACCAGCGCCTGGCCAAGCAGTCCTTCAGCGAGGCCGGCATCCCGTCCCAGCGGGCCCGCACCATCTCGGGTGCCGCGCTCGACGTGCTCCCCCGCCTCACCGACGGTCACTACGACCTGGTCTTCTGCGACGGCGACAAGGCCGAGTACGCCGCCTACCTCAAGGAGGCGCTGCGGCTGCTGCGTCCCGGCGGGGTCGTGGCGTTCGACAACGCCCTGTGGCACGACAAGGTGGCCGACCCGTCGCAGCGCGACGAGGAGACCGTCGCGATCCGTGAGCTCGGCCGCGAGATCGCCGAGAGCGAGGACCTGGTCTCGGTCCTGCTCCCCGTCGGCGACGGCCTGCTGGCCGCCAAGAAGCTGTGGTCGCCGGAGCCCGGCGAGTAGGTCAGCCGCGCTGGGAGCTCTTGAAGCCGTCCCAGCCTTCGGCGACGGCGACCACGTCGCACGCCTCGATCAGGATCGGCGCGCTCCCGATCAGCTTCGAGCCGGGCGCGTCGGCCGCGATCTCGGTGAAGGTCGACTGGAACTCCTCACGCGCCTCGGCGGTGGCGAAGACGTAGCAGCCCTCGAACCACTCCCCCGGCCGCGTCCGCCAGGTCTTGAAAGCCAGGCCGGCCATGCCGGTGAACTTCGCGTGCGAGGTGTCGGCGACGTACGACGCGAGCTCGTCCTCGATCCCGTCGGGAGCGTCGGCGAGCGACCAGCGGACGGTCAGGGCCCTCACCGTGTCACCCCGGCCAGCGGGTCGGCGGAGCCGAGCCACGTGAGCAGCGCGCGGGCACCGAACCCGGTGGGGCCGGCGGTCCACTCGTGGCTGTCGGTCGGGGCGTCGCCCACGGAGGCGATGTCGAGGTGCGCCCACGGGACGGACCCGACGAAGTGCTGGAGGAAGAGCGCCGCCGTGATCGCGCCGGGACCGCCCGGGGCGTTGTCGGCGTCGGCGACCTTGGAGGCGAGCTTCTCCTCGTAGTCGGGTGCCAGCGGGAACCGCCACAACGGCTCGCCGGCGAGCTCCGCGGCGTCGCCGAGCAGCCGGGCCAGGGTGTCGTCGTTGGCGAAGTAGCCGCCGATCTGCTGGCCGAGTGCGACCTTCATCGCCCCGGTCAGGGTGGCGACGTCCACGAGGACGGCGGGCTCGAGCTGGTCGACGGCGTACGCGAGGGCGTCGGCGAGGACGATCCGGCCCTCGGCGTCGGTGTTGGTGACCTCGGAGGTGCGACCGCCGTAGTGGCGGACGACGTCGCCCGGCCGCAGGGCGTTGCCGCTGACGGAGTTCTCGGCGGCGGCGACCAGGCCGGTGACCCGGACCGGGCACCCGACCCCGGCGAGCGCCCCCATGACCGCGAGCACGACGGCGCCTCCGGTCATGTCGCGCTTCATGTTGACCATCGCCTCGGCGGGCTTGATCGAGAGGCCGCCGGTGTCGAAGGTGATCCCCTTGCCGACGAGCACCACCCGGGGTGCCTTGCGACCACCGGTGGCGGGCGTGTAGTCGACCCGGATCAGGCGGGGCGGGCTGTCCGAGGCCTGGCCGACGCCCACGATGCCACCGAAGCCGTCGGCCTCGAGGGCGGCGACGTCCCAGATCCTGGTCTTGAGTCCCGACGTCCTTCGCGAGCGCGACCGCCTGGTCGGCCAGCCAGCCGGGGTTCTTGATGTTGGACGGGACGGTGGCCAGCAGCCGTGCCCGCCAGCTGGCGCCACCGAGTGACAGGGCCCGCGACAGCACCTCGTCGCGCTCTGTGGCGTCGGGCAGCGCGGCCAGCACGACCCTGCCCGACGGGCGATGTGCTCGGGAGGAGTGGAGCGCATGTGGAACGAGAACGACCCGAGCATGGCCCCGACGACGAAGGCCTCCAGGCCGCTGTCCGCGGCCACCGCCGGGATCGACGTCGCGACGCTGGCGCGGTCGCGGCTGGCCCGGGCCAGCGCGGCGCCGGCCCGACGGAAGTCGGTGGTCGTCTGCTCACCCACGCCGACCAGCAGGACCAGCCGGAGGTCTGCGTTGTCCGGAGCTCCGAGGGGCACCGGGATACGTCGTGACCTCGGCGGTCTTGCCGGTCGCGGAGTCGGCCTCGAGCAGCGGCGAGCAGGTCGACCCCGAGCTCGTCTCCGAGCTCCGCGGCACCGGGGCCGAGCAGCACGGAGCCGTCGTCGCCCGGGAGGACCGGGAAGGCCACGACCTCCACGCCCCGGATGGCATGGGGTCTCAGCGCCGAGAGAGCGAACTCCGGGGGCGAGACCTGGGGAGGAATGAGCTGGTCGGTCTGCGACTCGGTGTGGGCCACGATCAGCCGACGACGTCCTTGAGCGCTTCGCCGAGGGCGCCGGCCTCTTCGGCGTTCAGCTCGACGACGAGGCGGCCACCACCCTCGAGCGGGAACGCGCATCACGATGCCGCGTCCCTCCTTGGTGACCTCCAGCGGACCGTCGCCCGTCCGGGGCTTCATCGCCGCCATCCGCGCACCTCTTCTTTCGTTCCCGATTCATGTGCTGCACGGGTTCTGGGACCCGGGCATGCCGTGAGCACTGACCATTATCCCCCATCGGTCGGGTGACGCGGACCACAGGTGCCCATCAGGGCTGGCAGACTCCATCCATGCGCGCACGCTCGGCTCTCTTCGACACCTACGGAGACCACCTGCGCAACCGCGGCAGCCAGGCTCCGGTGGCCGGTCTGGTGCGCCTCCTCTCCCCCGTGGGGATCGCGGCCCCGGCGGTCCGCACCGCCATCTCCCGGATGGTCATGCAGGACTGGCTCGCGCCGGTGCTGCTGGCCGGCGGCCGCGGCTACCGGGCGACCCCGCGAGCGATCCGTCGCCTCGACGAGGCCGCCGAGAGGATCTACCGGCGGACCGACCGGGAGTGGGACGGCAGCTGGCACCTCGTCTTCGTCCAGCAGCCCGCTGGCCGCGCCGCCCGCACCCGCCTGCGCGCGGACCTCGGCTTCGTCGGGTACGCCGAGCTCGCGGACGGCGTCTGGGTCAGCCCCTTCGCGCGCAACGAGCTCGCCTCGGTCCTGGAGGTCGCGGGCGCCCAGGCCAGGACCGCCCGCGCCGACCGGTTCGACCCCGACCCCACCGCCGCGTGGGACCTGGTCGGGCTCCGCACTGCGTACGACCACTGGATCGCGACGGCCGACGACCTGATCGGGCAGCACACCGAGGCCCACACGGACCCCGACGAGGCCGCCTTCGCTGCCCGCTTCCACCTGGTCCACGAGTGGCGCAAGTTCCTCTTCGCCGACCCCGGACTGCCCGCCCAGCTCCTCCCCGCCGACTGGCCGGGCCGCGAGGCCGCGGACCTGTTCGCCGGCGAGGCCATGCGGCTCAAAGCCGGAGCCGACCGGTTCGTGACCCGCTGCCTCGACGGCGGCTGAGCCACCGCGACGCCCGGTCGGGCAGACTGCACCCATGACCGACTCTCCCGTGCTGCTGGACACCACTGACGGCGTCGCGACGATCACCCTGAACCGTCCCGACGCCATGAACAGCCTTGACGTGGCGACCAAGGTCGCCCTGCTCGACGTCGTCCGGCAGGTCGCCGACGACCCTGCCGTCCGCTGCGTGGTGCTGACGGGCACGGGGCGGGGCTTCTGCGTCGGGCAGGACCTCAAGGAGCACATCGAGATCCTGCAGAGCGAGTCCAGCGAGTCGCTGTTCCGCACCGTCGACGAGCACTACAACCCGATCGTCACGGCGCTCGCGACCATGCCGAAGCCGGTGGTCGCCGCCCTCAACGGCGTCGCCGCCGGCGCTGGCGCCAGCCTGGCCTTCGCGTGCGACCTGCGGATCCTCGCCGACACCGCCGGCTTCAACCTGGCGTTCGCCAACGTTGCCCTCTCCTGCGACACCGGCGCGAGCTACCACCTCCAGCGGCTGGTCGGCCGGGCCAAGGCGATCGAGCTGCTCTACTTCCCCAGCACCATCTCCGCCGAGGACTCGCTGTCCCTGGGCCTGGCCACCCGGGTGGTGCCCGGCGTCGAGCTCGAGGCCACCGTGCGCGAGACCGCCGTCCGCCTCGCGTCCGGTCCGACCGTGGCCCTGGGCGCGATCCGCCGGTCGGTCGCCTTCGCCGCCGGCCACTCCTTCGAGGAGTCGCTCGAGTTCGAGAGCCGGATGATGCAGGAGACCGGCGCCACCGCCGACCACCACGCCGCCGTCGAGGCGTTCGTGGGCAAGCAGAAGCCGGTGTTCGAGGGGCGCTGAAACCTGGTCAGTCCGCAGGGACCGGCTCGGCCTCGGGCTCGCCGCGCCAGGCGCCCCAGATGGACAGCACCTGACCGGGTGCCGTGACGGTCATCGTCTTGCGGGACGGCTTCGAGCCGTACTCGACGGTGAGCGCAGCGCCCTTGAACTTGTGGTTGTACCAACCGGTCATCGTGCCGTGGCAGACCCCGCCACAGTCGAACCGCTTGGCCGGAAGGTCGAGCTTGCGAGCCACCCGTCGGGCGAACTTCTTGCGCTTCGTGTCGGTGTCGACGCCGAAGAGCGGCTGGTGGAAGCTGAGGATCCGAAACGGGCGGACGTCGCGAAGGAACTTCATCATCGCCCGCGTCTCGGGCTCCGACGCCGGCTTGGGCCCCGACTCGTAGTTGCCGTCGAGATCCACCCAGCTGTAGGGGTAGTTGCGGTTCAGGTCGACGCCATGGGCGTTCTTGCGGGTGCCCGCCGCCAGGCCGTCGGGGTTGTACGTCGGCACGACCCACAGGTCGATCCCGTGGATCGGCTTGCCGTCACGGAGCGTCTGCAGGATCCGGCGCGGTGCGGCCTCGTTGCCGTGCATGGTCGCGATCAGCACCACCTTCGGCTTGCCGGGCTCCCCCAGGTGGTAGGCGAGGATCTTGCGGTCCCGCACGGACCGGCCGAGGAGCCGGGTGCCGATCACGGCGTTGACGTCGTCGTCGGCGGCGGGCGCCGGACCGGCCGAGGACGGCGAGATCGTCAGCACCGGCAGGGCCGCGGCGAGGAGCCCGAGGGTGGCCGTCAGGACATGGGTACGGCGGGGCCGGGTACGACGGGGCCGGGTACGACGGGGCAACGCGTCACACCGCTGAGGTGAGGTAGGCGTAGGTGAAGACACAGACGCCCACGAGCAGACCGACGTGAGCCAGGATCGACAGGCCGGGGCCCTCGGACCAGGTGTCCTCCTGCCCTGAGGAGGCGTGTCGACCGCGGCTCGGCAGCCAGCGGACCAGGATCAGCAACCCCGCGACGACCACGACCCACCAGAACGCCAGGGCGACGATGCCGACGGCCGACCCGCCCATCACCGTCTCCTCGTCCGCGACGAGGAACACCACCCACACGGCGAGCGCCACGACGCCGGCGACCGAGTGCACGTTGACCAGCGCGTGACCGACCTGGATCCGTCCCGCAGCCCCCTCGCCCCGGACCATGCGGAGGCGCGTGAGCACCACGACGACCGCCGCCAGTGCGGTCAGGACGTAGACGATCACCTCGAGCGACACGCTGGGCAGTGTGCCCTAGTCGGCCGGGTCGCCGCCACGACCCTCCGGTGTGACGCTGGTGTCACTTCGGGGGGCCGGGTCGGACGCGTCCGCGGCAACGGTCGGGTCGAGGTCCTCCCGCTCGGAGGCAAGTCGCTCGAGGAGCGTGTCGACCTCCGACATCCGGTAGCCGCGGAACGCGAGCGAGAAACGGACGCGGCGAAGGTCCTCGCCGGACAGTGGTCCCGAGGCGGGCACCAGGGCGTCGGGGCGATCGTCGTACACCTCGGCCAGGGGGGCACCCTTGCCGGCGGCCAGGACGGCGACGCCACCCATGGCCAGCACGATCAGGATCGCGAAGAACCACATCACGAGGCATGCTCCTCACGGGCGGCGACCATGATCGAGACGGCCTCGTCGACGTCGTCGGTGACGATCAGCCGGTCCAGGTCGCCCTGTCCGATCTTGCCGGTCGCCAGCGCCGAGTCGCGCAGCCACGCGATCAGGCCGGCCCAGTAGTCGGTGCCGATCAGCACGATCGGGAAGCTGGTCACCTTGCCCGTCTGGACGAGGGTGAGCGCCTCGAAGAGCTCGTCGAGCGTGCCGACACCGCCCGGGAACACGATGAACCCCTGTGCGTACTTCACGAACATCGTCTTGCGGGCGAAGAAGTAGCGGAAGTTGATGCCGACGTCGACCCACTCGTTGAGGCCGGTCTCGAAGGGCAGCTCGATGCCGAGGCCGACGCTGAGCCCGCCCGCCTCACTGGCGCCCTTGTTGGCGGCCTCCATCGCTCCCGGCCCGCCTCCCGTCATCACCGCGAAGCCGGCGTCCACCAGGGCCCCACCCAGACGCTCGGCGTCGGCGTAGCCGGGATCGGAGCCGGGAGTGCGTGCGGACCCGAAGACCGCGATCGCCGGCCCGAGCTCGGCCAGCGCCCCGAAGCCCTCGACGAACTCGGCCTGGATCCGCATCACCCGCCACGGGTCCGTGTGCACCCAGTCGGTCGGCCCGCGCGAGTCCAGCAGCCGGGAGTCGGTCGTGGTGCCGTCGACCTGGTTGCGGCGCTGCAGCACCGGCCCCTTGAACTTGAACTTCACGCGGCTCCTCCCAGCCAGGTGCGGAGCTGGCGCTCGCAACGTTCGATGTGCTCGACGGGGACGTACTCCTCCTGCTTGTGGGCCAGCATCGGGTCACCCGGGCCGAAGTTGACGGCCGGCACGCCGAGCCCGGAGAAGCGGGCCACGTCGGTCCAGCCGAACTTCGGGTTCACCTCGCCGCCGACGGCCTCGATGAAGGCCTTGGCCGCGGGCACCCCGAGTCCCGGCAGGGCGCCCGGCGCCGTGTCGGTGAGGACGACGTCGAAGCCGTCGAAGAACTCGCGCACGAACGCCTCGGCGTCGGCCTCGTCGCGGTCCGGGGCGAACCGGAAGTTGACCTCGACGACGCATTCGTCGGGCAGCACGTTGCCGGCCACGCCGCCCCGGATGAACACGGCGTTGAGCCCCTCGTGGTACTCCAGCCCGTCGATGACCGGAGTGCGGGCCTCGTAGGCGTTGAGCCGGGCCAGGACCTCGCCGGCCCCGTGGATCGCGTTGACGCCCTTCCAGCTCCGTGCGGAGTGGGCACGCTCGCCCGTCGTCCGGACGTCCACCCGGAGCGTGCCCTGGCACCCGGCCTCCACGACGGCGTTGGAGGGCTCCATGAGGATCGCGAAGTCGGCCAGCATCAGGTCGGGGTCGCTGGCGCTGAGCAGGGTGAGGCCGTTGAACTCGGAGTCGATCTCCTCGGCCTCGTAGAAGATGAACGTGAGGTCACGATTGGGCTCGGGGACGGTCGCGGCGAGTCTGAGCATCACCGCGTCGCCGCCCTTCATGTCGCAGGTGCCGAGCCCGTGCAGGAGGTCGCCGTCGCGCCGGGCCGGCAGGTTGTCGTTGAGCGGCACCGTGTCGAGGTGACCCGCGATCACCACCCGCTCGGCACGGCCCAGGTCGGTGCGGGCCACCACGGTGTTGCCGTGCCGGCTGACCGTCAGGTGGCCCAACGGCCGCAGCGCGGCCTCCACGGCGTCGGCGATGGCCTGCTCGTTGCGGCTCACCGACTCGATGTTGACCAGCTGCTCGGTCAACGTCACGGCGTCCGCGGTCAGGTCGAGGTTCATGTCCCCCATCCAACCAGTCGGCCCCGTTGCGATCCCCGGCCAGCCGGGGATCGCTGCACTTGTCGGCCGTTGCAACACCTGACAAGTGCACCGAATGCCCGCCCGGTGGGACTGGTGGTGCGCGTGGGACGAGCCACGTCGGGGCCGATTACCGCAGACTGGAACACGTTCTAGGATCAGCGCATGCGCCACGGCCTCGTCCTGTTCACCAGCGACCGCGGGATCGCGCCGGCCACCCTCGCGAAGGCGGCCGAGGACCGCGGCTTCGACACCTTCTACGTGCCGGAGCACACCCACATCCCGGTTCGCCGCGACGCCGCGCACCCCGGCACCGGGGACGAGACCCTGCCCGACGACCGGTACCTGCGCACGCTGGACCCCTGGGTGTCCCTCGCCACCGCCGCGGCCGTCACGTCGCGGATCCGGCTCTCGACCGCGGTCGCGCTCCCCGTCGAGTCCGACCCGATCACCCTCGCCAAGACCATCGCGACCCTCGACCACCTCTCGGGCGGCCGGGTGACGCTCGGAGCCGGGTTCGGCTGGAACACCGACGAGCTGGCCGACCACGGGGTGCCTGCGGGCAGGCGCCGTACGGTCCTGAAGGAGTACGTCGAGGCGATGCGCGCCCTGTGGACGCAGGACGAGGCGTCCTACGAGGGGGAGTTCGTGTCCTTCGGTCCCTCGTGGGCCTTCCCGAAGCCGGTCCAGACCCACGTCCCGATCATCATCGGAGCGGGCGGCGGCCCGAAGACGTTCCGCTGGATCGCCGAGCACGCCGACGGCTGGATGACCACCCCGACCCAGGCCGACATCGGTGCCCACATCGACGCACTCACCCGGGCCTGGGCCGACGCCGGACGCGACGGCGCACCCGACATCCGGATCCTGATCGCGTTCAGGCCGAACCCCGAGGACCTGGCGGCGTGGGCCGAGGCCGGGGCCACCGAGCTCATCTGGGGCGTCCCCGACAAGGCCGAGGACGAGGTCCTCGCCTCGCTCGACCGCCTGGCGGAGCGGCTCAGGCTCGGGTGACCCCCACGATCGCCGTGTCGCCGTCGCCGACGACCACCTCGGTGCCGGTCGCGGACTCGGACACGACGTAGGTCGTCGCCAGCGTCTCGCCGGCGATCAGCGCCTCGTGGGCGCGGGCGGCGTCGAGCACGGCCGGCGTACCGCCGAGGGTCAGCGTGATCCGGTCGGACACGTCGAGCCCGGCATCGCGCCGGGCCTGCTGGACCGCACGGACCAGGTCACGGGCCACACCCTCCTCGGCCAGCTCGGGCGAGACCGCCGTGTCCAGCACCACGAACCCCCCTCGAGGCAGCAGACCGGTCGCAGCACTGTCATCGGCGGAGCCGGCCACGGTCTCGAGCGTGTACTCGCCCTCCACGAGCTCGAGGCCACCCGACGTCACGGTGCCGTCCTCGCCGACCGACCAGTCACCGGACTTGGAGCCCTTGATGGCGAGCTGGACGTCCTTGCCGAGCCGCGGGCCGGCGGCGCGCGCGTGCACGTTCAGCTTCTGCGAGATGCCGTACGACGCAGCCTCGGGCGCCTCTGCGTCGAGAAGCCGGACCTGCTTGACGTTGACCTCGTCGGCGACGATCGTCTCGAAGCCCTCGAGGGACGCGGCGTCGGCCACGACGACGGTCAGCGTGGCCAGCGGCAGCCGGTTGCGCAGGCCCGCCGCCTTGCGCAGCGCGGAGGTGGCCGAGCAGACGTCGCGCACCTGGTCCATCGCCGCCACCAGGGCGTCGTCGGCCGGGATCTCGTCGACGGACGGCCAGTCGGTCAGGTGCACCGAGCGCTCCGCGGTCAGCCCGCGCCAGATCTCCTCGGTCGTGAGCGGCAGCAGCGGCGCTGCGACCCGGCAGACCGTCTCGAGCACCGTGAAGAGCGTGTCGAAGGCCGCCGCGTCGACCGAGCCCCCCGTCGACCAGAAGCGCTCGCGGGAGCGCCGGATGTACCAGTTCGTCAGCACGTCGAGGAACCCCCGCGTGGAGTCGCACGCGTTGGCCACCTCGTAGTGGTCGAGCTGGTGCGTCATCGCGTCGACGTACTGGCGCAGCTTGGCCAGCAGGTAGCGGTCGAGCGGGTCGGTGGAGTCGGTGCGTCGGGTCGCGGTGTGACCCGCGGCGTTGGCATAGAGGCTGAAGAAGTACCAGCTGTTCCAGAGCGGGATCAGCACCTGTCGCACCGAGTCGCGGATGCCCTGCTCGGTCACGACCAGGTTGCCGCCGCGCAGGATCGGGCTCGACATGAGGAACCAGCGCATCGCGTCGGCGCCGTCACGGTCGAAGACCTCGTAGACGTTGGGGTAGTTCTTCAGCGACTTCGACATCTTGTTGCCGTCCGAACCGAGCACGATGCCGTGGCTCAGGCAGGTCGAGAACGCCGGCTTGTCGAAGATCGCCGTCGCCAGGACGTGCAGCGTGTAGAACCAGCCGCGGGTCTGACCGATGTACTCGACGATGAAGTCGCCCGGGAAGTGCCCCCCGGCGCTTGCGCCGGAAGATTCGGCACCGTGGAACCAGTCGGCGTTCTCAAAGGGATAGTGCACCTGGGCGAAGCTCATCGAGCCCGAGTCGAACCACACGTCCAGCACGTCGGGGACGCGGCGCATCATCGACTTCCCCTCCCCCAGCGGCCGGGGGTCGTCGGGGTTCGGGCGGACCAGGTCGTCGACGTACGGCCGGTGCAGGTCCGTGACGGGCACGCCGAAGTCGCGCTCGAGGTCCTCGAAGGACCCGTAGACGTCGAGCCGCGGGTAGGCCTCGTCGTCGCTCTTCCAGACCGGCACCGGGCTTCCCCAGAAGCGGTTCCGGGTGATCGACCAGTCGCGCGCGTTCTCGAGCCACTTGCCGAACTGGCCGTGCTTGATGTGGTCGGGCACCCAGCGGATCTGCTCGTTGAGCTCGAGCATCCGGTCCTTGATCTTCGTGACCTCGACGAACCACGAGGAGACGCCCTTGTAGATCAGGGGCTCGCGGCAGCGCCAGCAGTGCGGGTAGGAGTGGTCGTAGCTCTCGCGGCGCAGCAGCACCGTGCCAGGAGTGACCGAGCCGGTCTCGCCTTCACCCCTCGTGGCGGCCTTGAGGTGGTCGATGATCGGCAGGTTGGCGTCGAAGACCAGCAACCCGGCGTACTCGTCGACAGGGTGGGTGAAGCAGCCGTCCTTGCCGACCGGCATGACGGGTTCGATGTTCTCGCGGTCGGTGACGACCTTGTCGTCCTCACCGAAGGCACCGGCGGTGTGGACCAGGCCCGTGCCGTCCGTGGTCGTCACGAACTCGGCGGGCACCACGCGGAAGGCGTTCTCGTGGCCGAGGTAGTAGGAGAACGGCGGCTGGTAGACGAGCCCGACCAGGTCGGCGCCGACACCGCGCCAGGTCACGGTCGGTGTGTCGCCGAGCTCGCGTGCGTACGACGCCAGCCGGGCCTCGGCGATCAGGTAGCGGACGCCGTCCACGTCGACCACGACGTAGTCGATGTCCGCGCCGACCATCACCGCGAGGTTGCTGGTGAGGGTCCAGGGCGTGGTCGTCCAGACGAGCAGCTTCACGCCCTGGAAGTCGCCGGGAGTCGTGACCTCGTACCCGACGGTGACCGCAGGGTCCTGGCGGTTCTGGTAGACGTCGTCGTCCATCCGCAGCTCGTGGTTGGACAGCGGCGTCTCGTCGTTCCAGCAGTAGGGCAGGACGCGGAAGCCCTCGTAGACAAGGCCCTTGTCGAAGAGCTGCTTGAACGCCCAGATCACCGACTCCATGTACTCCGGGTTCATGGTCCGGTAGTCGTGGTCGAAGTCGACCCAGCGCGCCTGGCGGGTGACGTACTCGCGCCACTCGCCGGTGTACTTCATCACCGACGCGCGGCAGGCCTCGTTGAACTTCTCGATCCCCATCTCGAGGATCTCGTCGGTCGTCTTGATGCCGAGCTGGCTCATCGCCTCGAGCTCGGCGGGGAGACCGTGGGTGTCCCAGCCGAAGCGGCGCTCCACCCGGCGTCCGCGCATCGTCTGGTAGCGCGGGATCAGGTCCTTGACGTAGCCCGTCAGCAGGTGCCCGTAGTGCGGGAGACCGTTGGCGAACGGCGGACCGTCGTAGAAGACGAACTCGTTGTCGCCGTTGTCTCCGGCGTCCCGCTGCTCGACCGATGCCCGGAAGGTGTCGTCGTCCTTCCAGTACGCGAGCACCCGCTCCTCGATCTGCGGGAAGTTCGGGGTCGACGAGACCGGGCTCGACTGATCGGTGGGGGCTCCGGTGGAGACCTGGGGGTAGGCCATCGGTGACATCTCCTGCGGTACGTCGTGCTCGGGCGCTGCTGGCCACGAGGACGACCTCCCCTGATCGCGGAGCCGCGGTACCACCTCGCTTGTCCTGGACTCGTCGATCGAGCGTGTCGAGACCAGAACCGCTTCGTGAGAGCTGTGACGGGCCTACCCGTCCGGTTCTACTGGGTTCGATGGTGAGGAGGTTGCCCTGGCAGCCGTCTCGACACCGAACTGTTCTTCCGGAGGCTCGCCGCTGATGACGGCTCAAGCGCCTGTGGGGCAAGCGTACGGCGTGGCTCGGCCGGACGACCAATCGATATCCGCACCCCCCAGTTGGACCTGCCCGAACAGGACCGACGAGTGGCCCACCCGGGTCATGGACGTCGTCCACAGGCGGTGGAACCGTCGAGGGTGGCCTCCGGGCCGACTTCTGCCCCCTGCGAAAGGCCCAGTCATGCACAACAGGCTTCACACTGCGCTGTCACCAGCGGCCATGCTCGTGGCCATCCTCGCCCTCGTGCTGGCGGGTGCCGGCATCGGCTACACCGCCGGCACCATCGGCACGTCGGACCTCAAGAACAACGCCGTCACCACCCAGAAGGTCAAGAACGGCACGCTCAAGGCCGCCGACATGAAGAAGGAGGCGAAGTACGCCGCCCCCACGCTCGGCAACGGCGTCGAGGGCGACTGCCTCTGGACGGAGGCAGCCGATGTGATTCCCGGGCTGGCCCCGGTCGGCTCTCGCAAGGATCGCTTCGGCACGACCCACCTGTCCGGCATCGTCATCGGGGCCGACGGCCCCGGCGGCGACGCGGCCTGTGGCGGAGGCAGCTCTGCGGACACCGTCGGGGACTACACCGCCTTCACGCTGCCGCTCGCCCAGCGACCGGCTGTCTCGCTGTACCGGGTCCTGGACGGAGGGAGCACCCTGCTGATCATCGGTGGAGCGGGCGGCCTGGACCTCGGGGGCGGCACCTTCATCCCCCACGGCGCCATCCTCTGCGCGGGCTCCACCCTCACCTGCTTCCTCGACGGGATCGCCATGGAGACGAGCAGCGCGAAGGTGAACGCCCGGAGCGCGCCCGGACGGATCACCCCGCAGGGACGCCAGATGATCATGAAGTTCCTCCAGAAGTGACCTGGCGCCAGCGGGCGCTTCCTGCCGACGCCACCGCGACGACCCAGATCGTCGCGGTGGCGTCGGCGACACTTCGAGACATCCGTAGTCTTGCGGGGTGACTGCGACTCCCTCGACCGCCTGGGCCTTCGGCCTCGCCACCCTCGACACCGGCGGCGACGTGCTCGACGTGTGGTTCCCCGCACCGGCGCTCGGCACGCCCGGTGACGCCTCGGCCCCGGCCGAGCTCACCGCGCTCGAGGGCGACGACGAGGTACGCGGCGTACGCCGTGAGGTCCGCAAGGTCGTCATCGACGACCTCCAGGTCGCTCCGTCGTCCACCGAGGACGTCTGGCTGCGCCTCCACCTGATCTCGAGCCGTGCGGTGGTGCCGCACTCGATCTCGATGGACGGCGTCTTCGGACTGCTCACCAACGTCGTGTGGACCAGCGCCGGCCCGTGCGCGGTCGCGAACTTCGAGACCACCCGCGCCCGCCTGCGTGCGTCCGGCCAGCAGGTGACCGTCTTCGGCGTCGACAAGTTCCCGCGGATGGTCGACTACGTGCTGCCCGCCGGCGTCCGGATCGCCGACGCCGACCGCGTCCGGCTCGGCGCCCACCTGGCGGAGGGCACCACCGTCATGCACGAGGGTTTCGTCAACTACAACGCCGGCACCCTCGGCACGTCCATGGTCGAGGGGCGGATCTCGGCCGGAGTCGTCGTGGGCGACGGCTCCGACGTGGGCGGCGGCGCCTCCATCATGGGGACGCTCTCGGGCGGCGGCACCGAGGTCATCTCCATCGGGGAGCGCTGCCTGCTCGGCGCCAACGCCGGGATCGGGATCTCGCTCGGCAACGACTGCGTGGTCGAGGCCGGCTGCTACGTCACCGCCGGCACCAAGGTGACGATGACCGACATGGACGGCAAGCCGACGGTCGTCAAGGCAGCCACCCTGTCCGGTGCCAGCAACGTGCTCTTCCGGCGCAACTCGGTGTCGGGGGCCATCGAGGCCGCGCCGCGGAAGGGCAGCGGGATCGTCCTCAACGCCGACCTGCACGCCAACTAGCCGCAGATGGGGAGACGTGGGCTCGCGGCACTGGTCGCCCTGGCCGTGCTCGGCGTGGCCGGGTACGCCGGGTGGCGCGCCATCGAGGACCACGTGGGGCCGTTCCTGACCAGCGAGGAGTGCCTCGGCGACGTCGACGGTCGGGAGGTCACCCTCACCCTCGAGCAGGCCGAGAATGCCGCCCTGATCACCGCGATCTCGGTCCAGCGCGGCATGCCCGCGCGCGCCGCCACGATCGCCCTCGCGACGGCGTACCAGGAGTCGAAGCTCTACAACATCGAGTCCGGCGACCGTGACTCCCTCGGGCTCTTCCAGCAACGGCCGTCGCAGGGCTGGGGCACTGTTGAGGAGGTCCTCGACCCCTACTACGCGACGAATGCCTTCTACGATGCCTTGGCGCAGGTCGACGGCTACGAGACGATGCCCGTCACGGAGGCCGCGCAGGAGGTGCAGCGGTCGGCATACCCGGACGCGTACGCCGACCACGAGGCCGACGCCCGCGTGCTCGCCTCGGCGCTGACCGGCAACTCCCCGCGCGCCTTCCACTGCGTGGCCGAACCCGACGACAGCGAGGTCGGTGACCGGCTGACCGAGTCGGGGCTGACCCGCCGTGCGGACGCCGTACGTCTCGACCTGGGTGCTGCCTTCGGGTCGCTCCAGCTGGGTGGGTTCGCGCCCGGCGGGGTGCAAGAAGGGCACCAGGAGGGGTCGACGCACTACGAGGGGCGGGCGGTCGACATCTTCGTCCGCCCGATCTCGGCGGACAACAAGAAGCGGGGCTGGGCGATCGCGCACTACCTCGTCGCCATGGCCGACCGCTTCTCCATCCAGCACGTCATCTTCGACGACCGGATCTGGACCTCCGGCGGTCAGTCCGACGAGGGCTGGCGCGACTACGACCCACCCTCCCGCTCCGGGGACCGGGCCATCCTCGAGCACCGCGACCACGTCCACGTCGACGTCTTCGACTAGCTCCCCCGAGAAGTTTGCCGACTTCGAGGTCAAGGGGGCGTTGACGCCCGATACTCGGCGTGTGCCCCGCGGTTCGGAACCACTCGACGACACCACGTCGCTCGTTGCTTCCCGGATCGACGTCGGGGCCAGGATCGGGTGGCTGCTGCGGGTGAGCCGCAGCGCGGCCGGTCTCTCGCTCCGGCAGATGGCCGCCGCCCTCGCGGAGCGCGGGGTGAGCGTGTCGGCGGCCTCCCTGAGCCGGATCGAGAGCGAGGGCGTGCGCTCGGTCGTGGCGCTCGAGGGGTACGCCTCCGTGCTCGGCCTGCCCGCAGGCACGCTGCGCGTCCCGGTCGACGTGATGTGCCGCAGCTTCTCCTACGGTCCCCCGATCCGCCAACCCGTCGGCAAGCCCACGCTGGACCGGTTCAGCGAGGCGTGCCGGGCAGTCGATGGCGATCACCCGACCGGAGCCGAGTGGCTCGAGTTCAGCCGTCTGCACGGCAACGACACGTCGTACGGGCTACCGGCCGACCTGATGGGTGAGCGCGTACGGCGCCTGGCGCTCGAGCTGTGCCGCAGCGTCGGACTCGCTCGCTGGCTGCGCTACGAAGCCCTCTGGTGGCTCCGTTTCAGCGCGTACGACGACGTCGTCGCCGAGGTCACCGCCGGAGTCCTGATCGACCCGGACGTCCACGTGGGCCAGGACCTCGTGTGCGCCGTCGCCGAACGTCCCGACCGGGAGGTGGTCCAGTGGGCCGGCCAGCTGCTCGGACAACCCTCGGCCTACCTGACCCGCGCGGCGGCGTACGCGATCCAGAGCATGCTCGTCAACGGTCGACTGGAGCTGGCGGACTGGGCGAGTCTTCCGGCCGCCTTCGATCGCGCCTGGGGTGACGCCGACGGTGATCCGGCGCGACGCGAGGCGCTGTCCGCGCTGCGGGCGGCGTTGCCACCGCCCCTGCAGCGACAGCTGACCGTGGCCGGCCCGGACCACCCCCGGGCGTCGGGCCCCACGGTGTGGACCCGCGACCGGCAGAACGCGCACTACGAGTTCGCCACGTCGCTCGCCGACGACGTGAGGAGGGCGCGTGGACTCGCCGACGATCCGATGCTCGCCCGGTTGCTCTTCGAGTCGATGTACGACCCCCGTGGGGTACGGATGTCCATCTCGACGATCCTGCTGGCGGGGTCGCCCTACGCGGCTGACCTCGTCGAGGTGTTGCTGGCGCGACGCGGCTGCGGGCCGGACGACCTCACCCGCACGGCGGCGGCCCGGGTGGCAGCGTTCTGTCACGCCTCCGAGGAGCTCCCCGACGTCGAGTCGCTCCTGTGCGCTCCTGACCCAGCGGAGTTCCAGCACGCGCTCCGGATCCTGGGCGATGCCGGGCACCCGCTCCCCCAGAGCGCGATGGAGCGGGGTCTCGCCGGCGATGAGCTGCTGGCCGGTCAGACCCTGACCGCCCTGGGACGAGCCGGAGACCCACGACTGGAGCAGCTCGCGGCCGATCCCGACCGACCCGCCCACGTCCGCGCCACGGCGGCGTGGTGGCTGCGCCAGGGCGCCCGGATCACCCGCTGAGCAGAGAAGTGGGGCGGGCTTCCGCCCCCGTTGGCTGCCCGCCCCACACGCCGAGGTCCATTGCCTGGACCTCCGACGTGGGAAGCCTAGGAGCCGGACCGGCGCTCTCCGCCGATGTTGCAGGCCGGACCGGTCGTGCAACACGCAGCCGGACGTGGGTTGACGCGCCGGCTCAGAGCCGGGTCAGGGCCGCGTCGACGCGCTCGTCGGTGGCGGTGAACGCGACCCGGACGTGCTGGTGCCCGGAGGCGCCGTAGAAGGACCCCGGTGCGACCAGGATGCCGCGGTCGGCGAGCCAGGAGACGGTGTCCCAGCAGTCCTCGCCGCCCTGCTCGGTCTGGCGGGTCGCCCAGAGGTAGAGCGAGGCCTCCGAGTGGTCGATCCGGAAGCCTGCGGACTCGAGCGCCTCCCGGAGCTTCGCCCGGCGGGCGGCGTACCGGGCGTGCTGCTCGACCACGTGCGCGTCGTCGTCGAGGGCGGCGATCATCGCCGCCTGTTGCGGCGCCGGCATCTGCAGCCCGAGGTTCTTGCGGACGGCGAGCAGCTCCCCGACCAGGGCCGGGTCACCGGCGACGAACGCGCACCGGTAGCCGGCCAGGTTGGACCGCTTCGACAGCGAGTGCACCGACAGGATCCCCTCGTGGGAACCCCCGCAGACCGACGGGTGCAGCACGGAGACCGGGCCTGGACTGGCGTCCGACTCCCACGCACACTCCAGGTAGCACTCGTCGGACACCAGGATCGTGCCCCGGTCGCGACACCAGTCCACGACCTTCTTCAGGTGTTCGACGGGCAGGACCTTGCCGGTCGGGTTCGACGGCGAGTTGATCCACATCAGCGCCGGGGCCTCGGGCCCGAACGCCGTCAGTGAGTCGGCCGCCATCGCGCGCGCCCCGGCCAGCGCCGCCCCGACCTCGTACGTCGGATAGGCCAGCTCGGGGTAGGCGATCAGGTCGCCCGGCCCGAGCCCCAGGTGAACGGCCATCGACCCGATCAGCTCCTTGGAGCCGATCACCGGCAGCACCCCGTCGAGACCGAGCCCGGTCACGCCGTGGCGGCGCGCCAGCCAGTCGATCGCCGCCTGCCGGGTCTCCGGACGTCCGATCGTGAGGGGGTAGCCGGGTGCGTCAGCCGCTGCGCTGAGTGCCGCCTGGATGACGGCGGGGGTCGGGTCCACGGGCGTGCCGACGGACAGGTCGACGATGCCGTCGGGGTGCTCGCGCGCCCTGCGCGGCGTACTCGGTCAGGCGATCCCACGGGAAGTCCGGGAGCCGCCCGGAGACCGTCACTCGTCGTGCGGCTGGGGCGGCAGCGCGGCGATGATCGGGTGGTCCTTGTCGATCTCACCCATCTTGGCGGCGCCACCCGGAGAACCCAGGTCGTCGAAGAAGGCCACGTTGGCCGTGTAGTACTCCTTCCACTCCTCCGGGGTGTCGTCCTCGTAGAAGATCGCCTCGACCGGGCAGACCGGCTCGCAGGCGCCGCAATCGACACACTCGTCAGGATGGATGTAGAGCATCCGCTTGCCCTCGTAGATGCAGTCGACGGGGCACTCGTCGACACAGGCCCGGTCCTTCAGGTCGACGCAGGGCTGGGCGATGACGTAGGTCACCAGTTCCTCCTGTGGGCGAAGCGTTTCAGCACGCAGCTGATCTCTCGCAGACAGCCTAGTATCCCGTCGTGCCACCTGCTCCGGAAGCCCACCGCTTGGGCCCGCACGTCGTCGGGACAGCGGGTCGTCGTCCGTCGCGTCCTGCCCGGGCGAGATCGGTCCGTCCGGGGGGCCGGCGATGACCGACGTCCTCGGCATCTGTACGTCGTGGGGTGACGGCGAGTGCGTCGTGCAGCCGGAGTCGGGCGAGCCGGTGCGGATCGCGCTCGGCGACATCGTGTCCGGCAAGCCGGTGCCGCCACGGCCCTCCGTGCGGCACCGGGTCACGCCGCTCGAGGCACAGCTGCGGGCGCTGGCGCTGTGGCCGGACCTCGAGACCGAGCCCGTCGGTGACTGGCTGCTGCGTCGCTCCCCGACCTCGAGCGCGCGTCGCGCCAACTCGGTGCTGGCGTTCGGGCCGGCGGGCGTCGACGACGCCTACGACCGGGTGGTCGCCCACTACGACCGGCCGATCGCGGCTGTCCTGCCCGAGTCGGCCGAGGACAGGCTGTTCCGCAGCCACGGCTGGGTGCCTGGAGAGCCACGACGCCGACACGCTGTTCCAGCTGGCGAGCGTGTCGCGCGTGGCGCGGGCGCTGCGGGCCACTCGACCGACGCACGAGGTCGAGCTCGTCGACCGCACCGCACTGACCGTGACCGCCCGGATCGGGGACGTCGCGAGCGGCGTCGCGGCGTACGACCGGGACTGGATCGGTTTCCGCAGCATCGAGGTCGCGCCGGCCCACCGGCGGCAGGGCCTGGGACTGGCCGTCATGGCTGCCCTGCTCGAGTGGGGTGCCGAGCAGGGCGCCACCACGGCCTACCTGCAGGTGCTGGGCGACAACGCCCCGGCGCTCGCGCTCTACGAGACGGCTCGGCTTCGCCACGCACCACGCCTACCGCTACCTGACCCCGGCAACCCGGTTGCCCGCGCCGGATCGACCGGCCTAGGCTTGTGCCTGGCTCACGTGAGGCCTGACAACCCTCCCCCTGGATCCAGGGAGACGTGACCCGCGCGTCCGGCGTACCGACGAGAGGCCGGGGTCGTTCCCGGCGAAGGTGTGGTGGCACCGCGATCTAGCCCCCGCCCACACCTCCAGGGCGTTCGTCCACTGGAGGTCGAGATCATGAAACGCACCCTGAACGCAGAACTTCCGCTCGCGGAGCCCGGATCGACGGTCCGGCTCCAGGGCTGGGTCCATCGACGCCGCGAGCTCGCGGCACTGACCTTCCTCGTCATCCGCGACCGCACCGGCCTGGCGCAGGTCATCGTCCGGTCTGGCGCGGCGGAGCAGATGAGGGACCTGCCCGAGGAGACCACGGTCGAGGTGGTGGGCGTGGCGACCGCGAACGCCCAGGCGCCCGGTGGCGTCGAGATCACCGAGCCGGTGATCACCGCGCTGACCGAGCCGGCGGCCACCCCGCCGGTCGAGCTGTGGCGCCCGCAGCTCAACGCCTCGCTGCCCACGCTGCTCGACCACGCGCCGGTCACCTGGCGGCACCCGGCGCAGCGGGCGAAGTGGGAGCTGGCCGCGGCGTCGCTGCGAGGCTTCCGGTCGACCCTCGACGGCGCCGGCTACACCGAGATCCAGACACCGAAGTTCGTGGAGTCCGCCACCGAGTCCGGGGCCAACGTCTTCCAGGTCGACTACTTCGGTCGCCCGGCCTTCCTGGCGCAGAGCCCGCAGTTCTACAAGCAGCAGATGGTGGGCGTCTTCGAGCGCGTCTACGAGGTCGGCCCGGTCTTCCGCGCCGAGCCGCACGACACCGTGCGCCACCTCGCTGAGTACGTCTCCCTCGACGCCGAGCTCGGCTTCATCGAGGACCACCGCGACGTCCTGGCGGCGCTGCGCGAGGTGATCGCCGGCATGGTCTCCTCGATCCACGAGTACGCCGCCCCGGCGGTCGAGCTGTCCGGTGCGGACGTACCCGTGGTGCCCGAGGAGATCCCGGTGATCCACTTCCGTGACGCCCTCGCCCTGGTCGGTGCACCCGGAGGACGAGCCCGACCTGGCCCCCGAGCACGAGCGTGCGCTGGGTGCCTGGGCGCTGGCCGAGCACGGCAGCGACTTCCTCGCCGTCGAGGGCTACCCGATGGCGAAGCGGCCGTTCTACACGCACCCCGAGCCGGACGACGAGCGCTGGTCGAACAGCTTCGACCTGCTCTTCCGCGGGCTCGAGCTGGTCACCGGCGGGCAGCGCCTGCACCGGCCCTCGGCGTACGACGCAGCGATCCGGGCGCGCGGCGAGGACCCGGCGACGTACGCGTCGTACCTGCAGGCGTTCGAGCACGGGATGCCGCCGCACGGTGGCTTCGCGATCGGGCTCGAGCGCTGGACCGCGCGGCTGACCGAGAGCGCGAACGTCCGCGAGGTCACCCTCTTCCCGCGCGACCTGCACCGCCTCACGCCATAAGGCCGCAACGTCATACGAACCGAGCGCTATAGGGCTCGGTTCGTATGACGTCCGGGTGCGATCGGAGCGGTCAGTCGCTCTTCGGCGGCTTGCAGACCACGGTGTCCGAGGGCGTGTAGGTCGTGCTGAAGGTCTCGGTGCGTTCCAGCGAGCTCGAGCCCGGCTTCCGGAAGTAGCGCTTCACGTCGACGTCGAAGCCGGCGTACCCGTCGTTGGGGTAGCAGTCCTCGGTGCGCAGGGTGCGGGTCTGCTCCTCGGTGAAGTTGTAGCGGTCGGACGTCGTGGTCGTGATGTCCCAGTACTTGGTGGAGTACATGCTCACGGTGACGACGCCCTGGCTCGACGTCGTGGCCGGGCGTGACGTTGGCGTAGATCAGCACGCCGTAGGGGGTGTCGTTCTCGAAGCGCAGGTCGATCGCTCCCCAGGCGACGGTGGCCTCGCGGCCGACGGGGTAGCGGTCGATGTAGAACGAGTGCGGCTTGTGCTCGATGTCCTTGAGCCCGGCGAAGAACATCGCGTTGAAGGTCGTGGTGGCCATCTGGGAGACGCCGCCGCCGAGGTCCTCCTTGAAGACGCCGTCGCTGATGATGAAGCCCTCGGTGAAGCCGTTCTCGCGGGTGCGCTCACCGACCACGCCGTTGAGCGAGAACGTCCTCACCGGGCTTCAGGATCGTGCCGTTGACGAGCTCGGCGGCCCGGCCGATGTTGATGTTGCGGTACTCGGCGTAGGGGTAGTACGTCGTGAACGTCGAGACCCGCTCGGTGATCTCGAGGGCGCGCGCCTCCTTCGTCGTGAAGTCGGCCTTGGCGACGGTCGCCTTCACCTTCTGCTGGCGCTCGCCCGCCGGCTGCACGACCAGATCCAGGAAGGCGTCGCTCACGTCGTCCGGCTCGTAGCTGACGCCGGGCTTCGCCGGGATCACCTGCGGCTTGCCGTCGACCAGGCGCACGGTGGCGTCGACCGGAGCGCCGTCCTTGCTGATGGCGCCGTCGACCAGCGCGATCAGGGCCTCCTCGTCGAGCTGGGGGACCAGCTCGCCACCCTGGGCGCGCATGCCGAGCACGGGGGCGAACTCGCGCGGCAGCAGCCGCACCCGCGAGCGGTCGAAGACGAGGGTGACCGGACCGGACAGCGCCGGATTGGCGAACTCGTCGAGGGCTCGCTGGACGTCGGCCTGGTCGATCGCGGGGGCGGCCGGCGCGAGCGTGAGCTCGGCCGTCGCACCGTCCTGGAGGTACGCCGCCTCGAGGGCCGCGCGCGCCTCGTCGGGGTCGATCGCCTCGCCGGCGACGGGATCGGTCACCCTGACCCGATTGCCACGGAAGTCGACGTCGCCGTTGCGCGGCAGGGTGCCGGCAGCCTCGATCAGCCCGTCGATGGTCCTGGTCATGGCCTCGTCGTCGACCGTGACGACGGCCTCGAGCTCGTCGCCACCGGTGAAGTAGTCCCACAGCCGACCCGGCTCCCAGGACTCCTCGCCGCCGGCGTCCTCGATGGAGGCCACGTAGTCGACCGCGAGTCCGGCCTGCTTCGGCACGACCTCCTCGGTGACTCCGTCGACGGTGACGGGGATCGGCGCGTTCGAGCGCTCGGAGAGGCCGGCCTCCAGGGCCAGGACCGCCTCGGCCTGGGTGCGACCGCCGACGTCCACGCCGGCGACGGTCGTGCCGCGCGGCACCTTGTCGCCCGCGACGACGTACGCCGCGGCGTACCCACCGCCGAGCAGCAGGATGAGGGCCAGCAGCATGAGGAGGACGACCTTGCCGCCCTCCTTCTCGTTCCCCGGATCCTTCACGCCGGTCATCCTAGGTGGGCCCCACCCTCAGGCCGGGGACCGCCGTCCGGGTCGCGGAAGCGTGACCAGCGCGTAGACGAGGACGACGAACGCCAGCATCAGCAGCGCATACCCCTGTCCGTCACTGGAGATGGCGTAGTCACCCTCGCGGCCGCGGCGGGGGCGACCCACGCGACGAAGCCGACCCAGCCGAGCCCGAACGGGAAGCGGGTCAGCCAGCCACGACCCAGCGGCGACCAGCGTCGCGAGCGTGGCGACCGCGCCCAGCAGCAGGCCCCACCAGTGCTGGTGGAGCGCGGTGGTGGCGAGAGCGGTGCCGGCACCTGCCACGAGCAGGACCGCCGCCCCCGCGACCCTCATCAGACCCCGGCAAAGAGGTCGGTCTCGAGGCCGTCCTCGCCGACCGGGCCCTGCTGGCCCTTCACGATCCGGTAGTACTCGATGCCCCAGGCCGTCGACCCCACGTTGTTGGACAGCGCGAAGAACGGGCCGTCGGTGGTGATCTGGGTGGCGTGCGCGGCCAGCGCCGCCATCTTCTTGTCGACGTGGTCCTGCCCGTCGACGGCGGCGGCGAGGTTGTCGTCGCTGGTCACGAACGGCGGCAGCGGCCCGTCGGGGTCCATGCCCTCGAACGACGTGGTGTCGCCGGACTCGCGGAGCATCCGCAGCCCGGCCCGCATCCGGCTCTCGGACATGGCACCCCAGTAGATCTTGGCGATGTCCCAGGGCTCGCCGAGGTCCCGGCGGTACGACGGCACCGCGGCGAGCTGGGCGGCGTACATGGCGACCCGGTGGGCCTGGATGTGGTCGGGGTGGCCGTAGCCGCCGAACTCGTCGTACGTCACGAGCACCTGCGGCCGGACCTCGCGGATCACGGCGACCAGGTGGGCGGCGGCCTCGGTGAGGTCGGCGTGCCAGAACGCGTTGTCGTGGACGGTCGTCGGCGGCGACCGCGTGACCGTCCTCGTGCCACTTCATGCCGGAGTCGCGGTAGGTCCCGAACCCGCCGAGGAAGCGGTGGTCGGTGACCCCCAGCTCCTTCATCGCCAGCTCGAGCTCGCCCTTGCGGTGCAGCCCGAGGGAGTCGTCCTTGTCGGCGGCGAGGTGCTCGAGGCCGGGGACGAGGATCTCGCCCATCTCGCCGGCCGTGCAGGTCACGAGCGTGACACCGCGGCCCTCGGCGACGTACTTCGCCATCGTCGCGCCCTGGCCGATCGACTCGTCGTCGGGATGGGCGTGGACCAGCAGCAGCCGCTGGTCGGGGTTCTTCGTCATGGTCTCAGCGTAGAGACCCCTCGACCGAGAGGCTTGGCTGGTCGCCGATGGGGCATAGTGATGGTCACCAACACAAGAGGGAGGGCAGCATGGGAATCATCGGATTTCTCGTAGCCGGGCTCATCATCGGAGCACTGGCCAGACTGTTCAAGCCCGGGAGGCAGAACCTCAGCGTCGTGATGACGTTGGTGCTCGGCGTCGTCGGATCGTTGATCGGCGGCGTGGTCGCCAACCTGCTCGGCACCGGAGACGTCATGGAGCTCAACATCCTCGGCTTCATCGTGGCGGTCATCGCGGCCGTGCTCCTCATCGGCATTGCCGAGAGCATGAGCAAGAAGGACCACGCCTGAGGCTCACCCGCCTGGGCGTTTGATCCGCTTCGGCGCGTCCGGCAGCGGCAGCGGTTGGGTCGCTGCCGGCGCGTCGTCGTCGAGCCAGCCTTCGTACTCGTCGACGTACATCTCCAGCACCAGCTCCGGGGCGTCGGTCAGGACCGCCCACGGGTGGTCCTCGTCGTCGTCCTCCCCCGCCAGCCGCTCGCGCGCCAGCTCGGCCGCGAACCCGTCCCGCACCAGCCGCCGGACCACCGTCCGGGCGTGCTCCTCGTCGAAGAAGATCCCTCTCACGGGGCCATCATGCCGTTTTCCCATCGCTGGTTGAGGTGCGAAGGCGCCCTGGCCCGCCTCGCGGTTGAGGCGAGCGGGCAGCCTCGAAACCCCGAGAGGTTAGGCAGGGCCCACCGCTGGTTGAGGTGCGAGCGGAGCGAGCCTCGAAACCCCGGCCAGGCAGCCCATCGCTGGTTGAGGTGCGAAGGCGCCCTGGCGCCTGAGCCTCGAAACCCCAGAAGCTAGGCAGGGCCCCGGCCCGAGCCAAGACGCAGCCGCAGCTCGGCCAGGAACGGCAGGTCGGGCTCGAGCCAGTCGACGTCGTCGAGCTCGTCGGCGGCCAGCCAACGCACCTGGTCGTGCTCGTGCGGGGTCGGCTCCCCCTCGACCAGCCGGGCGACCGCCACGGTCAGCACGTACTTCTCGCCGATCGGGACCCGCCCGCCGAGCCAGCCGTCGACCGCGATGGTGCAGCCGAGCTCCTCGACCACCTCACGCACGAGCGCCTGCTCGGGCGTCTCTCCCGACTCGACCTTGCCTCCCGGGAACTCCCATCGGCCGGCTGCCTCCGGCGGCGTCGTACGTCGCGCCGCCAGGACGCGGCCGTCCGCCAGGATCGCGGCTCCCACGACCGGGGCCGGCTGGTCCATACCTCTAGGGTTCAGTCCCACGTTCTCGGTTTTACCTCCTCCCTCGTGGGAAACGATCGGGTTCCCACGTCTCTGGAAGAGGATGCCGCATGCCGAAGACCGCCCGGATCACCCTGCCGCTCGTGTTGTCGAGCGCGGTCGGGCTCTCCGCCGTCACGCTGATGTTCGTGACCCCGACCCAGGCCGCTCCGTCTCCGAGCACCTTCTCGGCCGTCGTCGAGGGCGACGTGTGGCGGGTCAACCGCCTGGATCTGGACATGTCGGGCAACCCCGAGGCAGTCGACGTCGCGGTCGCCCACACACAGGGAGAGCTGGGCTCGGCGGCGGCACCCAACCGGGCCTCGGCGATCGCTCACAACGTGCTCACCGCGCCGACTCCCCCGGGCCATGCGGCCGCCGCCTCGACGGCCACGGCGACCCAGGACACCTCCTCCACGACCACCGGGAACGGCCAGGCCGGGATGGTCCCGTCGGGGATCGACTTCGGAGCGTCCGCGCTGACCGCGCGCGGCCGATGGGGCGGCGACGAGTCGTGTCTCGACGCCGCAGTGCCGCTGACCTCGTCACGGGCGATCACCGAGACCTCCGGCACCGTGCCTGCGGCCATCCCCGAAGGCACTCCTCCGGTCTTCCCGATCCCGCTACCGACGGAGGTCCCCACCGAGATCCCCACCGGTCCTCCGAGCGACTTCCCCACCGAGCTCCCGAGCGACCTCCCGACGCTGCCGACCGAGGTCCCGACCACGGGCGGAACCTTGCCGACGGACATCCCCACCACGGGCGGAACCTTGCCGACGGACATCCCCACCACGGGCGGAACCTTGCCGACGGACATCCCCACCACGGGCGGAACCTTGCCGACGGACATCCCCACCACCGGGCTTCCGACGCTGCCCACCTCGAGCATCACCCTCCCGACCACCGGCCTGCCGACCACCGGCCTGCCGACCATCTCAGTACCGCCGCTCCCGCGCGCCGACGCGGCGGCTGCCGAGGGTGACGTGGCCATGGCCGAGGTGGCTGCCGCCTCGGTCGAGGAGAAGACCTACCTGCAGACGGCCAGCGGGAACGCCCGTCGGGTGTACGGCGAGGTGCTCGGCAAGGCTGCGACCCCCGCGGAGCCGCTGATGAGCTTCTTCGGTGGAGAGGCCGACCTGCTCGTGACCGGCCAGGCCAAGCTCTCGGCATACTCCAGCGGTGCCGCCAACGGCAGCCAGGTGACGTGGGAGGCGCCGGTGATGAAGCTGGTCGTCGGTGGTGAGGAGTACGACGTGCCCACCGACGGGACGGCCCTTGCGCTCCCCTACAGCAAGAACGAGGACATCGTGCTCACCGTGTCGGCAGGCCAGCTGTCGTCTGCGGAGTCGCCCACCGGCGAGCTCGCCCAGGCGACTGTCTCCGCACTCAACGTCATCATCAAGAACGGCGACGACGTCGCCCTCGATGCCGACCTCTTCCCGATGGCGCTCAAGGTCGTCTCGCCGCAGGGCGGAGTCGACTGCACGCCGCCCGTGGTGGTCCCTGACCCGGTGAAGTCCGGGTTGAAGCTGAAGGGCAAGAGCAACGGCAAGAAGGCCGACAAGGTCACCATCAAGGCGATCACCGGCCGCTGCCGGAGCCAAGGCGACCCTCTCCAAGGTCGTGAAGGGCAAGCAGAAGAAGGTCTCCTCGGCCAAGCTGAACACCAAGGGCGACCGCGCGTTCAAGGTCAAGGACAAGAACGGCAAGAAGAAGACGAAGTACGTCGTCAAGATCGGCAAGACCGAGCTGACCCTCGCCGGGAAGGCCAGCAAGAAGATCCGCTGACACGGGCACGGCTACGGTGACGCCATGGCCGAGCATGTCGAGGGCGTCCACCTGCAGCGGACCGACGAGAACGTCGACGAGATCGACGCCCTGGCGGCGCTGCTGGGCGGCCGAGCCGGCCTCGACGCGGTCCTGGGAGACCTGAACCGCCAGGGACGTCGCTCGTGGGCGCCGGGGCTGGCGGTGCGCAAGGCGTTCACCTGGGACCGGGCGGACCGGCGTACGCCGCGCTGGTGGCCGCAGGGCATCTCGACGTCGGCCGACGCCGACGACAGCGAGGTCGTCGGCGGTCGTCGGGTTCTGGCCATCACCTGGTACGCCAAGGACGACGTCGACGACCCGCTGGACGCGGGGGTCGGCGCCCGGGTGACCTTCGTGGACCTCGACACCCTCCGCTACCGGCACGTGCTCCTGGTCGTACCCACGCTGGGCGAGGACGGCAGCGTCAGCGTGAAGCCGCTGAAGATCCATGCCGGCGGGCTCGTGTGGTGCGGCCACTACCTCCACATCGCCGCGACCGCGCGTGGCTTCGTCACCTGCCGGGTCGACGACATCCTCCGGATCCCGGAGGTGCGCACGGGCGGCGACACTCTCGACTTCTACGACTACCGCTACGTGCTGCCGGTGCGGTTCGAGCACCAGGCGCACGCAGACGACGGGCACACGAAGCTGCGCTACTCGTTCCTGTCGCTGGACCGACAGTCGAACCCGCCGCAGCTGGTGGCGGGTGAGTATGCCCGCGGGTCGCAGACCAAGCGGCTGGCCCACTTCGACCTCGACCCGGAGTCGATGCTGCTGGCGACAGGGGACGACGGTCTCTCCCGGCCGCTGCTGGTCCATGACGACGGCGTGGTGCAGTCCCAGGGCGTCGTCGTGGTCGAGGGCCGCTACTACCTGACGGTGTCCCACGGACCGTGGATGCCGGGGTCGGTGTACGTCGGTGAGCCGGGCGCCTTCGCCCGGCACCGCTGGGCGGCCCCGATGGGGCCCGAGGACATCGCCTACTGGCCGTCCACCGACGAGCTCTGGTCCCTCAGTGAGCACCCGCGGCGCCGCTGGGTGTTCGCGATGCCCCGCCGCCACTTCACCGCTGGTTGAACCAATCACCGGTCGTTGAGGCGGAGCGCCTGGCGCTCAAGGCCGCCGTTGGTTGAGGTGCGAGAGCGCCCTGGCGCTAGGCCGCCGCCGTTGGTTGAGGTGCGAGAGCGCCCTGGCGCTCGAGCCTCGAAACCCAGTGAGTGACGCTGCGCCTCGCTCTGGCGAGGTGGTCGCAACGGCATCAGAGCGAAACCAGCCCGTCCAGACAACCGAAAAGGCACCACCTGGACGGTGGTGCCTATGCCGGGTTGCCGGGATCTCATGCCCTAGGGTGAGACAGGCGGTCCGGACCATTCTCGCGCAGCGGCGAACAGAGAATGGCCCGGACCGCGTCTGTGTTGTCCCGACTTGGTCGAACTGTGACTCAGGGGGTTGCGGGGACCAGGCCCCCGGTGGTGCTGGCTCCGGGGCAGTCAGACTGCCCCGGAGCCAACTCCGGTGGAGCTAGGTCAGCGAACCTTGCGAGCGCCGCGGCCCGAGCGGGTCTCGTCGGTCGCCTCGACCTTGACGACGTACTTGGTCCGCGCCTTGCCGTTCTTGTCGTTGATCCCGAGGAACTTGTGGTTGCCCTTCGAGTTCATCGTCTCGGTGCGGAGCAGCTTCAGACCGTTCGTCCGTCTTGCGGAACAGGCGGACCGTGGCACCCGCCGTCAGGTTGATCGCACGGGCCACGACCTTGTCGTCCTTCTTGCCGTTGTCCCGACCACGAACGACGAGGCCCGGGTTGACCTTCTTGTTCCCGAAGGTCACCGTTTCGGTGGACTGACCCTCCGGCACCAGGTTGCCCTGCGTGTCGTAGAGCACCGTGGTAGATGATGGCGTCTCCCTTGACCTCGCGCCGGGAAGACGTAGAACGCCTCACCCGCACCGTCTGGTGAAGCGAGTCACCTGCGGCTCGCCGTCGTTGGTGTCGTCCGGTCCCGCACGGAAGAAGTCGACCTCGTACCCGTCGATCGGCTCACCGTTCTGGTCGATGGCCGTGTAGGTCATCGTGACGGTGGTGCCCACCGGGCGGGGGTCGGTGCCCGAGGCCGTCAGCGTGGCGCTTGCCACGTCGATGGCGTACCAGTCGATCGACTCGGAGTCCTCGGCGTCGGTGTTCGGCGCCGGGGCGGGGTTGTCGACCGCGTTGGCCCAGGTGACCGTGTAGCTCCTCGGAACCGGCCGAGTTCTGGAAGGCGAAGACGTCGCCGTTGTTCTGCAGGTCCGAGTCGACGGTCGTAGTCGTCGAGGAAGTCGCCCTCGAGCGTGACGGCCACATCGTCGACGGCGTTGCCGAACTTGTCGTAGGTGAAGACGTCGAAGTAGACGACCTCGGTCTCGAACGGAGCCTTCGGCAGGACGCCGACGGTCTGGTCGTCGGAGAACACCAGGTCAACGGTGCCCTCAGTCGTGCCGTCCGTCGTCCAGCGTAGTCCTCGGTGTCCGAGGCGGCGCCGGACGTCGCCGTGACCGTGGAGGTCACGTCGCCGTTGTCGTCGAAGCCCTCGTTGCGAGCGATGCCGATGTCGGCGGTTGCAACACCGGTGCTCGTCGGTAACCGACCGTCGACTCGACTTGCCGAGGTTGGTGGTGCCAGCCTCGTTGGTGAAGAAGCCCTCGTCGACCGTCAGCGTGACGGTCGGTGTTGCCCACCGGCTGCACGCCGACGGTGTTGGGGTCGCTGTCCACCGTGACCGTGACGTCCTGGGTCTCACCAGGACGCTGGGTGTCGTTGTCCGGCGTGATCGTGATGACCGAGCCAGCGGGCGCACCGGCGGACGCGAACACGACCTCCTGGTTGTCCGGACCAATGTCCTCCACCGACGTTGTCGCTGTCGTTGGTGGCGTTGACGGGCTCGACCGACAGCGTGCCCCGCTCCGTGGGCTGGGTCGCCGGGGCTGCAACAGCCGGGTCGACCACGTTGAAGGAGAAGGTGCCGTCTGCGGCGGTCGTGATGATGCCGTCGTTGGCGGTGCCCTGCGACTCCTGGATGGCGGCGTTGCCGCCCGCGGAGGTGTAGTCGAAGTCCAGACCACGACCACCCAGGCCGGTGCCGTCGTCCAGCACGAGCTTGCCGGACGGCCTCGGTCGTGCCAGCGGCCGCGACCTCGGGGGAGGCCTCGTCGTAGGCAATCTGGGACTCGCCCGCCTTCACCGTGAGCACCTTGCTCTCGGCGATGGCGCCACCACCCTGGACCGGGACCTACCGAGCGAAGCGAAGAGCTCGTGAGGTGTCCTTGCCGCCCACGGGGAAATCAACCACGTACTCGCCGTCGTCGTCCAGGTCGGACGCCGTGTCGCTGCCCGTGGCCGGGAAACGCTGTCCCAGCAGTGCCGTCGAAGGGAGTGACGACCCAGTGGTAGTTCAGCGTCTGGGTGTTGCCATCGGTGTCGTTGCCCTTCTGGTCCTCGATCTGCACGGTGATGTCACCGGTGGAGTACTCATCGAAGTCGAAAGCGGCTCCGTCGTTGGACTGCCCCTCGAGCGTGGTCGGCGCCGGGGTGTACGGCGCCACGGTGACGTCCGCGGACCGCTTGTCGCCCACGGTCGGCTCGTACGGGTCGCCGTCGGTCTGGTTCGCGTAGTAGTACTGCGTGCCAGAACCCTGCTCCGAAGTGACCTGACCGTTTTCGTCGGTGTAACCGACAACGGTGCCATCCTGCTCGCGCACCTCGACGTTGGCGATCGGAGCACTGTTCTCCGTGTCCGTCACCGTGATGGTGATGGTGGCCGTCGGGTCGCCGGAGGGCTGGTCCGACGGTGGTGGGCGCTGGCCGTGACGCGCACCGAAGCGTCCTGCTGGTACAGCGTGTACGCCTCGACGTCGTCGCTGTCCAGCTCAGCACCGAACGACGAGCTCGTCCGGGGACCGGTGAAGTCGTAGCCGCTGATGTCGGCAACACCGGCGAAGGTACCGGTCGTCGCGCCGTCAGCGACCTCGACGTCGCCGTGCCGGCAGGCTCGCCGTCATCGTTGCCGAAGAAGTGGACCAGGTTCACCACGTCCGTGTCGTCGGACGAGGAGGTCGTGCCACTCAGGATGGTGGAGGCGTCCGGGCCCGCGTAGGGGGCGCCGTAGGGAGCCTGGAAGGCTCCGTGCGCCGAGCCGTCAGTGAGGTTCACGGACTCGGCCGGGAGGCCCTGGCCGGTGATGTCGACGCCCACGCGGTCATCGCTGGCGTCGGGGTCGGCAGTGGTGCCGTTGACCGAGAGCGCGCGAAGAGTGACCGTGGCGCCACCGAGGCCGGCAGCGTCCCATTCGAGGGAGAATGCGCCGTCGTCGTTCCGGCTCACCGGCCCACCGATGTTGACGAAGGAGTTGGGGTTTCCAGTGTTGTACTGGAACTGAACGGCGGAAACGTCCGAACCCGCACCGGCTTCGAGCCGGATCGTCGTGTTCTGCCCGTCGTTCTTGGTCGAGGCTGCCCCGGAGAACTGGCTCAGGATCTGGACCTCGTCCGCGCCGTACTGGGAGACGTTGCTAACCGCCGAAGCCGTGGTGGCGAGGAACGGGAGACCCGTTACTGCCAGTGCGGAGATGGCGGTAGTCGCCAGCCCTCGCTTGATGCCGCTGCTGTTCATGCTGTTTCCTTCCGGAGTTTCGGACCGGAGCGTTCCCCCGACCGATCTTTGAGGGCCCGAGGCCCACGTTTGATGTGCACCAGCGAAGTCACTGCACCGGTGCAAGAGGGACAGTAGGGATGTGGCCCAGACCACGGACCGGTTGTTGCATCCCGGATGTTTTTCTGCAATAAATGTCACCAGCGCC
The DNA here is from genome assembly GCA_963834235.1 of uncultured Actinomycetota bacterium. Classification (GTDB taxonomy): domain Bacteria; phylum Actinomycetota; class Actinomycetes; order Propionibacteriales; family Nocardioidaceae; genus Nocardioides. The sequence goes on along the minus strand of CAWIAS010000003.1, from coordinate 245,730 downwards.
ACACTTGCGCGTCGGGGGATCGCGAGAGGCCGGTGGCGGCAGTGACGGATGGGACTGAGGAGACGACTCGGCGGCGCGGCCGACCCCAGCGTCTCCCCGAGGACTCGACCTCGATGGCCGCCCACCACGTCTCCTACGAGGCCCGGGTCGCCTGGCTGCTCGCCACGTCGCGCCTGCTCCACCCCGATCCCGCGCACACGCACCGTGACCACTTCGTCGCCGCGCTCCGGGACCGGGGTGTCACCGTCGACAACACCCGGATCTCGCGCTGGGAGTCGGCATCGGTCCCCGTCCCCGAGCCCGTCATCCACGCCTACGAGGACGTCCTGGGCCTCGGTCACGGCAGCCTGACCACCGTCGTCGCCGGCCTCCGGCGGCTGCTGGGCGGCGGACCCGTCCACCGGGCGCCCGACCTCCACTTCCGCGAGTCCGTCGACCTCGACCACCTGCTCGACCTCGTGACCAGCCGCCGCAGCCACGGAGCCCACTGGCAGCGCGTGGCCGTCGAGCTCACCCGGCACGACCGCGTCTTCCTCCGCCAGAAGGAGTGGACGAAGATCGCGAACCGGCTCGTCGTCGAGCTCAGCCGGTCGACCGGCCTGGGATACGTACGCCGCTACGAGGCCGCGGCGACCCTGATCCGGCACCCCTCCGCCCAGCGGCACCTCTCCCGCGCACTCGGCAGCTTCGTGATGAACCCCGACACCCAGGTCGTGGCACCCGTCCTCAACCTGCTGGCCGAGGTGGACAACCCGGCGGCGAGCGACCTGGTGCTGCGGATGCTGGAGGGCGAGAGCCGCGTCCTGCGCCGCGCCGCCTCGTCGGTGGCCGCGGCCAAGCTCCGCCTCAATCACTTCGCCCCCGCCGACCTCGAGCGACTCGAGGTCGTACTCCCTGCGGGCCATCTTGCGTGGCGAGCCACTCGACGGTGGGCTCGACGCCGTCGACCTGGCGGTCCAGCTGCCGCGGACCTCGTTCGACGCCGTCTCTGAGAGTCTCACCGACCGTCGGGTGCAGAAGCAGCTCGTTCTGGCTCGCGGCAACGGCGAGCTGCTGACCCGTCAGCAAGCGGTCGCGGTGGTCGCGGACCTGGCGGCCGCCATCCAGGCCGACGTCGACACCCGGCGCTACCCCGAGCCCGACCTGATGCTGCGCCGTCTCATCCGCGAGGCGCTCTTCCACACCCACAAGTTCCGCCGGCACCAGGCAGCACTCCTGCTGGCCGCGAGCCCCTACCGGCAGGCGGTCTCCCGGCAGTGCCACCTCCTGACCGGTGGCTCCAACTACTTCCTGGCCGCGCGGGCGTGGACGGTCCTGATGCGGGTCGGGCACGCCGGGCAAGCGCTCCGAGATCCTGCTGCGCTCCATGGCCGAGCCGCGCCCCACCCTCCAGTCCCGGGCGCTCGTCAACCTCGGCCTGAGCACCGAGAAGATCAGTCCCGGGGAGGCGAAGGTGATCCTGGCCCAGCTCGATCACGACTCCCGGAGCTCGGTGAAGCACGGCGCCCTGTTCGCCCTCGGCATGGCCGGCGCCCCCGAGCTCAAGGCGCTCGCCGAGCACGAGTCGGGCTGGTTCCGGCGTACGGCGTCCTGGTGGATCGAGCAGGGACCGGCCATCCACGAGCCGGTGGTGCCGGGGTAGGCACAGGCCCTGCCTTCCCTTCCGGGGTTTCGAGACGCTCGCTGCGCTCGCTCCTCAACCAACGGGTGCCCATCGCTCGCTCCTCAACCAACGGGGTCGGTCGCTCGCTCCTCAACCAACGGGGGCTGGTTGCTCGCTCCTCAACCGACGGGTGTCGGTGGTGGCGTTTAGCGTGTGTTCATGGCGGTCCTTCCCACTCCTTCGAGTCACCCGGTGCTGGCGTGTGCCGCGGTGATCGGGGAGGCGCTGGACGCGGTCGCGGACGTGGATCCGATGTACCTGACCAGCACCCAGAAGGCCCAGGCGCTGCGTGAGCTGACGGTGGCTGGTGAACGGTTGCGGGGGCTCACGCTGCGGGTCCTCGCGGGTGCCGACGACGTGGCGCTGGACCATGGTGCCCGCTCGGCCGCGGCGTGGCTGGCCCACGAGACCCGGTCCGACATCGGTCCCGCCCTGGGTGCCGGCCACCTCGCCGACGCCCTCGATGCCCGGTGGGTCCAGGTCCGCGACGGCCTGTGTGAAGGCCGGGTCACCGAAGCCCAGGCGAAGGTGATCGTCCGGGCGCTCGATGAGCTCCCGACCGATCTGGACCACGAGCTGAAGGTCAAGGCCGAGGCACATCTGGTCGCCGAGGCCGCCCACTTCGACCCCCGCCGCCTACGGATCCTGGGCCGGAAGGTCCTCGAGGTCATCGCCCCCGACCTCGCCGAGGCCCACGAACACGCCGTCCTCGAACGCGAGGAAGCCCTCGCGGCCCGGCAGACCGCGTTGACGTTCCGGCGCCGCGGGGACGGCACCACCGAGATCCACGCCCGGCTCTCCGACACGGTCGCCGCCCGGCTCCGCACCTACCTGGAGGCCTACACCTCACCGCGTCGGACCCACCTCGAGGACACCGTCGCGCGGACTGATCCGGCCACCGGCCGGGTCCTGCCCCAGGCGGTGCTGTTCGGGCACGCCTTCGCGGCGATGCTCGAAGCGATCCCCACCGACAAGCTGCCCGTCCATGGCGGCACCCCGACCCAGGTCGTGGTCACCATCGACCACGACACCCTGACCTCCCAGCTCGGCACCGCCGGCCTCGACACCGGCGACCTGGTCACCGCCGCCGAGGCGATGCGGCTGGCCTGCACCGCCCAGATCCTGCCCCTGGTCCTCGACAGCACCGGCCAGCCCCTCTTCCTGGGCCGCGCCAAGCGGCTGTTCACCCCGGGTCAGCGGATCGCGATGGGGATCCGGGACAAGCAGTGCCGGGCCGCAGGGCTGCACGATCCCCGCGGCGTGGACCGAGGCCCACCACCTCCACCAGTGGACCCGCGGCGGCAACACCGACATCGACGACGGCCTCCTGCTCTGCCCCTGGCACCACCACCGCGCCCACGACCCGGCGTACTCCACCGACCGAATGCCCAACGGCGATCTGCGGTACCACCGACGCAGATAGGACTGGGCCCTGCCTACCTCACGGGGTTTCGAGGCTCGGCCGTGAACGGCCTCGCACCTCAACCAACGAATACGTGGGCCTCGCACCTCAACCAACGAATACGCGCGCCTCAGCGGGGTTGGCGGGCGAGCTGGCGGCTCTGGGCGACCAGGCGGCCGGCGGAGTCCCAGACCTCGCAGTCCTCCTCGAACATGCCGCCCGCCATGTTGCGGGTCGCGTGCCGCACCTTGAGCCAGCCCGGGGCCGGGCGCGCGCGCACGTGCGCGGAGAGTTCAAGTGTCGGCGCCCAGCCGAGCAGGCCCGAGGTCGAAGGTCACCGGGGGCAGCGCGTCGACGACCATCAACAGCTCGATCGGGTCCGGCTCCCGGCCGTCCACGAGACGGAACCACGCCTGCAGCGCGCCCCGGCCGCTGGGCTCCCCCACCGCCCAGCCGATGTACGCCGGGTCGAACCTCATGTCGAACCGGTCCATCAGCGGCGCGATCGCCCGGATCTCCGGCGGCGCCATCGTGTTGGGCACGCACTCGTCCGGCGGCGGCAGCACCGGCTCGACCGCCGTCGTGCGGACGTCGTCAGGCAGCGAACCCAGGTCGCCGTACGTCGCCAGCGTCGTGATCTTCGCGATGCCGTCCTGGCTGAGCTCCGCAGCGACGGTGGCGACACTGCCACCGTCGCGCAGCACCCGCACCGTCACCCGGGCGGGACCGGGCGTCGACGCGGCCAGGTAGTAGGCGGTGACCGCCAGCGGATCCGGTTTGTCCGGCAGCGTCGCCCGGATCGCGTTGCCGATGACTGCCAGCAGGTAGCCACCGTTGACTCCCCCGCCGACGACCCAGCCGTCGGAGAGATCGGCGTCGTATGCGCCCTCGGCCACGGCCGCGACGTGGATCTGTCCGTCGAACTCGTAGGTCATGACACGCATCCTCGCGCGGCTGCCCCGCCGCGCGGCCGCCCGGGTCTAGTCTCGTCACGTGCTCACCCGGCCGAGGGCGTCGACGTGGCGACCCGTGGTCGTGGCTGCCGCTGTCGTCGCGGCCGCCGTCGGCTACCTCCTCACCGACACCGAGTGGCTCGCCAACACCCTCTACTTCGGAGTCATGGGCGCCGGTGCGGGTGCCGCCTCCTGGTACGCGCTGCGGGCGCCCCGCGGGCGCCGGCTGATCCCGGTCATGGTCGCCGCCGCCCTGGTGGCGACCGTCCTGGGCGACGTGATCTGGGAGATCTTGTTCCAGGTCACGGGCGAGGACCCACTGGTCTCCGTGGCCGACGTCCCGTGGGCACTCAGCTATGTCCTGCTCATCGCCGCGCTCGCCCGACTGCTCGCCCGAGCCCACGGCGTGCACCTGGACTCCGCGGTCGACGCGATGACCATCGTCTCCGTCAGCGTGCTGATCTTCTGGCGCTCGACGGCCGGCCCGCTCATCGCGGACTCCTCGTACGAAGCCGGCACCCGGGCAGTCTTTGCCTCCTACATCGTCGGCGACGCCGTCCTCCTGGCGATGTGCCTGCGGGTCCTCACCAGCGCCCGCGCCCGGCGTCACCTCGACGTCTGGTTCGTCTCGGGCGTGGTGCTGTGGCTCGTCGCCGACATCGTGTACCTGCGGGCACCCGGCGAGACCACCCTGCTGCTGCTCGACGTCGCCTGGATGGTCAGCCCGGTGCTTTTCGCCGTCGCCGTCTGCTCGGGACGACTGCAACCCCCCACCGGCCCACCGGCCCCGCCGCCCGAGCGCAGCTATCTGTGGCTGCTGGTCATCGCGGTCCTGCCGTTGATCGTGCCGCCGGCCCTCGAGGCGGGCAGCCAGCTGGCCGGCCGGGAGCCACAACCCTGGCAGCTGGTCGTGGGCATGGTCGTCCTGCTCACCCTGGCCTTCGTGCGCACCGCGCGGCTGCTGCGCTCCGAGCGTTCAGCGCTCCGCGAGCTGGCGGTCGCCCGGGACGCCGCCCTGGAAGGGTCGCGGGCGAAGTCGGCGTTCCTGGCCACCATGAGCCACGAGATCCGCACCCCGATGAACGGCGTCATCGGGCTGACCGGCCTGTTGCTCACCACCGAGCTCGACCAGCGCCAGCGCCAGTACGCCGAGGGCGTGCGGGGGGCCGGAGAGGCGCTGCTCGGGATCATCAACGACATCCTCGACTTCTCGAAGGTCGAAGCCGGACGACTCGAGCTCGAGAGCGTGGACTTCAACCTCGTCCAGGTCGTCGAGGAGGCCGCGGAGATGGTGGCCACGGCGGCCCAGCGCAAGGACCTCGAGCTGCTGGCCTACTGCTCCCCCGAGCTGCCGCTCGGCTTCCGCGGCGACCCGTCCAGGCTCCGGCAGGTGCTGCTCAACCTGGCCTCGAACGCCGTGAAGTTCACCGAGCGCGGCGAGGTGGTGATCCGGGCGCAGCTCGAGGACCGGTTCCCGGGCGGGCCCGTGGTTCGCTTCGAGGTCACGGACACCGGCATCGGCATCGAGCCCGCCGACCAGACGCGGCTCTTCGACCCGTTCTCCCAGGCAGACTCGTCCACCACCAGACGGTTCGGCGGCACCGGCCTCGGACTCGCCATCTGCCACCAGCTCGTGACCGCGATGGGCGGAAAGATCGGCATCGAGAGCACCGTCGGGTCGGGCAGCACCTTCTGGTTCACGCTGCCGCTGGAGCTTGCTCACGACGGCACCGCCACGCCCTCGCGCCCTGCCGGGCTCGAAGGTCTCCGGGTCCTCGTGGTCGACGACAACCACACGAACCGGCTGATCCTGAGCGAACAGCTCGGCGCCTGGGGGATGGCCCCCGAGCTGGTGCAGGACGCACCCACCGGCCTGGCGCTGATGACGGCGGCCGTCGGTGAAGGGCGGCCGTTCTCCATGGTCCTGCTCGACCTGTGCATGCCAGACATGGACGGCCTCGAGTTCGCGCGCCGGGTCACCGCCGACCCCACCCTCTCCGGCACCCCGCTCGTGCTGCTGACCTCCGGCCCGGACATCAGTCAGGCGGACGCCGTCGCGGCCGGCATCGGCGCCCGCCTGACCAAACCGGTCCGCCTGGATCAGCTGTACAACTCCCTGCAGGACGTGTGGTCCGCGCGCGTTGCCGACGCGTCGCTTCCCGCAAGCGCGCCGGAGGAGCCAGCCCTGCGTGGTCACGTGCTCGTCGTGGAGGACAGCTCGATCAACCAGATGGTCGCTGTCGGCATCCTCGAGCATCTCGGGTTCACCGCCGAGGTCGCGGACAACGGGCTCGAAGCGCTGGCCATGCTCGAACGCCAATCGTTCGACGCGGTCCTGATGGACTGCCAGATGCCCGTGATGGACGGGTACACCGCGACCGAGGAGCTCCGGCGGCGTGAGGGAGATGGGTCGTCGTACGCCGGTGATCGCGATGACCGCGGCGGTGCTCGCCGAGGAGCGCGTCCGGTGCGCCGAAGCCGGCATGGACGACTTCGTGCCCAAGCCTGTCAGCCCCGAGACCCTCGACAACGCACTGGCGCGGTGGGTGCGGACACCCCAGGCCTAGCTCGGCGCGACGATCTCGTCTCCGCTGATCAGGTAGCCCTCGTCGGTCTCCTCGAGGTAGATCCGGCGCGTCTCCGACTCGCTCGTGCCGTCGTAGGAGTAGATGAGGTCGACATCGACCACGCCGGGCTCCTCCGAGCTCGTCCCCTCCACGGAGATGGCGTCGACGCCCCGCCAGAAGCTCCGGTAGTCGCCGTAGCTCGTGCCGTCCTGGTACTCCGGGGTGAACATCGACCACGCCGTCTTGGTGTCGCCGGGGAGCAGGCCGTAGTAGTCGGCCACGAAGGTCTCCGCGTCGCCGCTGGTCGCCGGCGGCTCGGCTTCGGTGGTCTCCTCCGTGGTCTCCTCGGGTGCCGGCTCGGTCGTGTCGGAGGTCTCCTCGGGCGCCGGCTCCTCGGACTTCTCGTCCGTGGCCTGCGCGCTCGGGGTCTGGTCCTGCGCGGCCGGCTCTTCGTCGCCCTCCCCGAGCAGAGAGGACGCGAGCGCCACCAGGATCACGACCACGGCGAGGGCGCCGACGAGGAGCAGGACTCGTCGGGTCCGGGACGCACCGGACGCGTCCGGAGACCGGAGCCGACACCGGAGCCGGGTGCGGGTCGGGCGCCGGGGACGGCTCCGGATCGTGGGCAGCGGCGGCCACAGGGGCAGCGTGCGACGGCCGTCTGCTCGCGGGTGCGGTCGCTGGCCCGGGCGTCGTGCAGGCGGTGGAGGGCGTGGGCGCAGTCGGCCATGTCCCACCGGCGTGAGGCGTCCGGGTCCATCATCCGGCCGATCGCGTCCGTGAGCTCGCCTGCCCGCTCAGGACGCGGCGGCGCGTCCTTCGCGATCGTGGCGAGCATGGCCAGGGCGTTGGCCTGGTCGGGGTACGGCGAACGACCCTCGACGGCGGCGTACAAGGTCGCTCCGAGCGCCCAGACGTCCGTGGCCGGAGTGGGTTCCGCCCCCCTGGCCAGCTCTGGGGAGAAGTACGCCGGGGTGCCGGTCATCAGCCCGGACTGGGTGATCTTCTCCTGGCCCATGGTCCGGGCGATCCCGAAGTCGGAGATCTTCGCGAGGTCTCCGTCGGCGACGAGGATGTTGCCGGGCTTGACGTCTCGATGGACGGTGCCGAGCTCGTGGGCGGCCGCCAGGCCGTCGGCAACCTGGGCGCCGATCCAGGCGGCCCGCGCGGGCGACATCGGCCCGTCCTGGGCGACGATCTCGCTGAGGGTGCGTCCGGGGACGTACTCCATCACCAGCCAGATGTGGTCGCCCTCCTCGATGGCGTCGTACACGGCGACGACGTTGCGGTGGTTCAGGGCTGCGGACGAGCGGGCCTCACGCATGGCGCGGGCCAGGTCCGGCACCCACTCACCGGGCAGGTGACCGACCTGCTTGACGGCGACCGGGCGACCGAGCCGCTCGTCGGTGGCGAGCCAGACCGCGCCCATTCCGCCGCGGCCGACCTCCCGCTCGATGCGGTAGCGGCCAGCAATGGTCTCGGGCGGCATGGGTCCCTCTCGTGTCGACATCACCCGGTCTCCTACCCAGGGATGCCGCGACTACTCCCGCAGGCGTCAAACTCTCGGCATGGGGTACACCACAAATCATGGAAGCGATCACCCCGGTCCACGGCACCGTCACCCTGCTGATCATCGCGGCGGTGGCCGTCGCCCTGCTGCTCTTCCTGATCATGAAGGTACGGCTGCACGCCTTCGTCTCCCTGGTGCTGGTGAGCGTGGTGACCGCCATCGCCGCCGGGATCCCGGTGGGAGACATCCCGGACGCCTTGATCTACGGGTTCGCGGACACCATCGGCTCCGTGGCCCTGCTGGTCGGCTTCGGCGTGATGATCGGTCGCCTGCTCGAGGTCACCGGCGGCGCCCAGGTCCTCGCTGACACGCTGATCAACCGGTTCGGCGAGAAGCGGGCACCCCTGGCCCTCGGGCGTGGCCGCCCTGCTGTTCGGTTTCCCGATCTTCTTCGACGCCGGGCTGATGGTCTTCCTGCCGATCATCCTCACGGTCGCCCGCCGCTTCGGCGGGTCCCTCCTCCTCTACGGGCTGCCCGCCGCGGGTGCATTCGCCGCCATGCACGCGTTGGTCCCACCCCACCCCGGCCCGGTCGCGGCGGCCGAGGCGCTGGAGGCCGACATCGGCCTGACCCTGCTGGTGGGCGTGCCGGTCGCGATCCTGTCGTGGTACGTCGGCGTCGATGCTCGTCTCCCGGGTCCTCGGCAGCCGGATCCACGTCGACATCCCCGATGCCCTCTTCGGTGAGGTCAACGGTGGCCGTGACGACGAATCTCGTGCCACGACGGTCGGCGCGGACGGCACGACGCTCACGCAGGCGCCGCCGACGTTCGGCACCGTCCTCGGCCTGCTCCTGCTGCCGCTCGTGCTGATCTCGTTCAACACGGTGCTGGCCACCCTGGTCACCGCCGGCACGATCGAGGAGGGTGCCACCTGGTCGGAGTCCCTGATGCTCCTCGGCGACACCACCGTCGCCCTGCTGATCACGACCCTGGTGGCGATCCTCGTCCTGGGACGTCGCCAGCGGTCGATGGCCGACGTGAGCACCATCCTCGACCAGGCGCTGGCCCCGATCTGCTCGATCATCCTGATCACCGGCGCCGGCGGCATGTTCGGCGGCGTCCTGGAGCTCAGCGGGATCGGCGAGGCGCTCAGCACGTCACTGTCCGACCTCGGCATGTCCCTGATCCTCCAGGCCTTCCTGATCTCGACGCTGCTGCGCGTCGCCCAGGGCTCGGCCACCGTCGCGCTCACCACCTCGGCCGGCCTGCTGGCACCCGCCGCCGCCGCGGCCTCGCTCGGAGACGTGCAGCTGGTGCTGCTCGTCGTGGCGATCGCCGCCGGCGCCACCGTCCTCTCCCACGTCAACGACTCGGGCTTCTGGCTGGTGAGCCGGTTCTTCGGCATGGACGAGAAGACGACCCTGAAGACCTGGACGGTCATGGAGACCACGCTCGGCCTCTCGGCGTTCACCATCGCCGCCGCGCTGTGGGTCGTGGTCTGAGATGGCGTCGGGTGCCGGGAGTGCCACCCGACACCTGGTGGTCATGGGGGTGTCCGGCGTCGGCAAGTCCACGATCGCGCAACGGCTGGCGGCCGACCTCGACCTCGAGCTGGCCGAGGGAGACGACTTCCACCCCCGGTCCAACATCGACAAGATGTCATCGGGCCAGCCACTCACCGACGAGGACCGCTGGCCCTGGCTCGAGGCACTCGCGGCCTGGACCGACGAGCGGCGTACGGCGGGAAGGGACACGGTCCTGACCTGCTCCGCGCTCAAGCGCTCCTACCGCGAGGCCCTCCGCCGTGCCGACCCACAGACGTTCTTCGTGTGCCTCCTCGGCGACGAGGAGCTGTTGCGCGAGAGGATGGAGGGCCGTGACCACTTCATGCCGTCCTCCTTGCTGACGTCGCAGATCGAGACCCTCGAGACCCTCGAGGACGACGAGCACGGCGTGAGCGTCGACGCCGGAGCGTCCGTCGCCGAGATCGTGTCCACGGTGGAGGACGCAATCACGGCGGCCGAAGGACCAGGACGTACAGTCAAAGATCCAGCCGCAGCACATCGACGCGAGGACGCTCCATGATCACCACGCCGGGCGTCATCGCCCGCTACTACGCCGCGTCCGAGGCCGGCGACATCGACGGCACGGTCGCCTGTTTCTCGCCGAAGGCGAGCGTGGTCGACGACGGCTGGACGCACGACGGCACCGAGGAGATCCGGGCCTGGCGCGACGGCCTTGCCTCCGCCTTCACGTACACACTCGCCGTCACCGGCATCGACCGGGTCCGCGACCGCGAGTACGTCGTCACCACCCACCTCGACGGCGACTTCCCGGGTGGCTCGGTGGACCTGACCAATCGCTTCACCCTCGGCGACGGCCTGATCCTTTCCCTGGAGATCTGACCCGGTCGGCACGCCCGGTGCGGCTCAGAGCCGCACCTTGAAGGTGAGCTTGGGCTGGGGTAGTGCCGCAAGCAACGGCTCGAGTGCCTCGCTGAGCTGCTCCGGAGTCGGTCGCTGGGCCGGGTCGTGACGCATCGACATCTCGATCACCTCGGCCACCGCCGCCGGAACCTGTCGCGGCAAGGTCGGCCTCGCCGAGGTCATCTGCGGATACACCTGGTCGCCTTCGCCGATCCGCTCGGGCTGCGGGAAAGCGCGTTCACCGGTCACGGCCTCGTAGAGGGTGACCCCGACGCCCCACACGTCGCTCTCGAAGCCCGGCCGGTGGGCACCTTCCGGCTCGACCTGTTCAGGAGACATGTAGGCGTCGGTCCCCACCTGCACGGTCAGTTGTCGGGCGCGGTCGACCGCCCTGGCCACGGAGAGGTCGATCAGCCGCGCCGGCGAGCCCATGATGATGTTCGACGGTTTGATGTCCAGGTGCACCAGGCGCAGGTGGGCGAAGTAGTGAAGGGCGGAGGTCAGGTCGACGACGAGGGGCAGGTACTGCTGCGGCTGCAGCGGCCCGAAGCGCCTGATCAGGCTCGAGAGCCTCGGACCCTCGACGTGCTCGAGCACCACCAGCGGGCGCTCGGTGTCGACCTCGGCCCGCAGCATCCGGACGACGCCGGGGTGGTTCACCGTCCCCAGTACGTCGATCTCGCGACGCAGGCCCTTGAGGCTGCCCTCATCAGTCGTGCGGTCCGGGCGTACCACCTTCACGACCGCCGGCGCGTAGACGATCTCGTCGAACGCGAGATACGCCTCGTACGTCGTGCCGCCTCCCAGCAGCCGCATCGCGGTCAGCTGGGGCGTGATCGCATCGCCCTCATGGAAGTGCCAGGACTGGCCTCGTGACATGGGGAGCATCCTCACAGATCGACCCGGTGGAGGGCAGTCTGGCTGCCCTCCACCGGGTCACTGTTGATCGAGTTGGTCAGGCTCCGGTGACGCGGAACCTGCGAGCAGCCACGGCGATCGCCGCCAGCAGGCCACCCGAGAGAGCAAGCCAGAGCTGCCACGTCGACTGCATCCAGGCGGGGCCGCCAGCACCGGCGTCCACCGCAGACGGCACCGAGGCCGAGGCCTGGGCGACATTCGACCCGGCGTTCGCCGCGTCGTTGCTGCCGGAGTTGTTCGGGGACTGCGCCTCGGCACCCAGGACGTCGGTGTCGTTGTCACCATCGTCTACGCCGGTCTGGTCGCCCGACTGGTCGGTGCCGGTGTCGCCGTCGCCGGTGTCGCCGTCGCCGGTCTCGTCGGTGCCGGTCTCGTCGGTGCCGGTCTCGTCGGTGCCGGTCTCGTCGGTGCCGGTCTCGCCGTCGCCAGTGTCGCCACCGGTGCTGTCGCCCTTGGTGTCGCCCTTGGTGTCGCCCTTGGTGTCGCCACCGGTGCTGTCGCCCTTGGTGTCGCCCTTGGTGCCACCACCGGTGCTGTCGCCCTTGGTGTCGCCCTTGGTGCCGCCACCGGTGCTGTCGCCCTTGGTGTCGCCCTTGGTGCCGCCACCGGTGCTGTCGCCCTTGGTGTCGCCCTTGGTGCCGCCACCGGTGCGTCGCCCTTGGTGTCGCCCTTGGTGTCGCCCTTGGTGCCACCACCGGTGCTGTCGCCCTTGGTGCCACCCTGGTGTCGCCCTTGGTGCCGTCACCCTTGGTGCCGTCGTCCTTGGTGCCGCCCTTGGTGCCACCACCGGTGCTGTCGTCCTTGGAGTCGCCCTTGGTGTCGTCGTCATCGTCGTCGGTGTTCTGGTCGACGTCGTCGCTCGCGTCGTACTTGCGGGCAGCAGCGATGTTGGTGCCCGAGCCGTCGTCCGCGGCGGCCGACGTGGCCAATCCGGGTCCGGCGAGGACAGCGAGGAGGAAGGCGGACGGGACGGCGACCACAGTGGTCGGGCGGAATCGCATGGGAATCTACTTTCGTCGGTTCGGGTGCCGCCCGAGCGACGAGGTACGTATGTACTTCTTACGGTTCCCAACGAGTTCGGTCGCAAAACGTTACACACGTCACAGGGACCGGTCATGGCTGACTGACGCTCCGAGCTGAGCCCCAGTGCTCAGGCGCGGGACGTGGGCCAGGTCCTAGCGTGGCGAGCAACCGACAAGGGAGCACCTCATGAGCATGCCCGCGAACCAAGCAGCGCCACCCCCGTCCAACGTGCGCGATGCCGTGGCGCTTGCGGTGCCCGGCATCCTGGCCTTCACCGTCCCCCTGATCGGCTTTCTGGCCTCGCTGCTGCTGCCGGTCGTGACGGCACGATCCGGCTCCCGGCTCTGGCCCTACACCTCCTCGACCATGAGGCACCTCTGCGCAGCACTCGCGGTGCTGGGGCTCTGGGTCGCCCCTCTGCTGGCCGTGGTCTCGTCCGGCCAGCTCGGTCTCGAGGCCACCGCCTGGCTGATGCTCCCGCTGTGTGCCCCGGCCGGATCGGCACTGGTGGTGCCCGCCCTGGTGGCCGTGGGCACCTATCTCATCGGCACCACGGTGAGTGTCCTTGCGCGCCGGCCCTGGGCCTGGGTCGTCGGAGCGTGGGCAGCGCCCCTGGCCTACTCGGCGGCCAGCCACTGGCTCGTCGACTTCACCTGCATCGCCTGAGCAGGGCCACCTGCGCAAACGCGTGGGACTACACGTTGAAGCGGAACTCCACCACGTCGCCGTCGGCCATCACGTAGTCCTTGCCCTCCATGCGCACGAGGCCCTTCTCCTTGGCCTTGAGCATGGAGCCGGCGGCCATCAGGTCGCTCGAAGGACACGATCTCGGCCTTGATGAAGCCGCGCTGGAAGTCGGTGTGGATGACGCCGGCGGCCTCGGGCGCGGTGGCACCCTGGCGGATGGTCCACGCCCGCGACTCCTTCGGGCCGGCCGTCAGGTAGGTCTGGAGGCCCAGGGTGTCGAAGCCGACCCGGGCGAGGGTCTCGAGGCCGGGCTCGTCGACGCCCATCTCGGCCAGCATCTCGCGGGCCTCGTCGTCGTCACCCAGCTCGACCAGCTCGGCCTCGAACTTCGCGTCGAGGAAGATCGCCTCGGCGGGCGCAATCAGCGCCTGCATCCTGGCCTTCAGCTCGTCGTCCGCGAGCTCGTCGGCATCACAGTTGAAGACGAAGATGAACGGCTTCGCGGTCAGCAATGACAGCTCGCGGATCAGCGACCGGTCCACGTTCGTCGAGCTGATCGGCGTACCGGCCTCGAGGTGACCCAGCGCCTCCTGGGCGGCCGCGAGGTTGGCGGCGAGCGCCTTGTTGCCACGGACCTCCTTCTCCAGCCGCGGGATCGCCTTCTCGACGGTCTGCAGGTCGGCCAGGATCAGCTCGGTGGAGATGGTGGAGATGTCGCTGCCGGGGTTCACCTCCCCGTCGACGTGGGTGACGTCCTCGTCGCGGAAGACCCGGGTCACCTGGCAGATCGCCGACGACTCACGGATGTGCGAGAGGAACTTGTTGCCGAGTCCCTCCCCCTCCGAGGCGCCCTTGACGATGCCGGCGATGTCCACGAACTCGACGGTCGCGGGCAGGATCTTCGCACTGCCGAACACCTCGGCGAGCTGCGGCAGCCGGTTGTCGGGGACCCCGACGACGCCGACGTTCGGCTCGATGGTCGCGAACGGGTAGTTCGCCGCGAGGACGTCGTTCTTGGTCAGGGCGTTGAAGAGAGTGGACTTGCCCGCGTTGGGGAGTCCGACGATTCCGATGGTGAGAGCCACGGGCGGCGAGTCTACGGGCGGGTACGGCGCCCCTCCGAATCGCTGGTCCTCCCACACCGGCTCCGCGGCGGGTCAGCGCCTGGCGGCGTCCTCCACGCACAGGACGGCCCACGGCAGCGCCTCGAGACGGCCCTCGCCGATCGGCTTCCCGCAGACGTCGCAGGTGCCGTAGGTGCCCTCGGCGTCCTTCTCGAGCGCCCGGTCGACATCGGCCAGCGTCACCTGGAGCTTGTCGTGGACGGCGACCTGGGAGAGCCGGTCGACCGCCATCGAGGTGCCCTCACCGACACGCTTGCCGAACGAGATCTCGCCCCGGTCACCCGGCAGCGTCTCGAGCTGCGCCATCTGGTCGGCGAGCTCGGCCTTCTTGGCGGTCAGGGTGTCGCGGACGGATTCCATCCCTCCAGCATCCACGGTGGCCCAAGAACTCGACGTCACCGGGTCTGGCACCCCACGACCGGGCATCCCCTAGGTTCGACCGGGTGACCCTCGACCTCCGCCTGCTGCGATCCCAGTTCCCCGCCCTCGACCTCGGCGCCGCCCACTTCGACGGACCCGGCGGATCCCAGGTCCCGCTCACCGTCGCCCAGGCGGTGGCGAGCACGATGACCGCCGGTCTCGCCAACCGCGGGACGGTGACCGCCGCCGAGCTGCGGGTCGAGCGGGTGGTCGCGGACGCCCGTCAGGCGATGGCCGACCTGCTCGGCGCCCACCCGGGCGGCATCGTCTTCGGCCGCTCCATGACCCAGCTGACCTTCGACTTCTCGCGGACCCTTTCGGCCGCTTGGGGCCCGGGCGACGAGGTGGTCGTGACCCGGCTCGACCACGACGCCAACATCCGCCCCTGGGTCGTCGCCGCCGAGCGCTCCGGCGCCACGCTCCGCTGGCTCGACTTCGACCCGGCCACGGGCGAGCTGGACGACGTCTCGACCGTGCTGTCCGAGCGGACCCGGCTGGTCGCCGTCACCGCCGCCTCCAACCTGATCGGCACCCGTCCCGACGTCAGCGCCGTCACCGACGCAGCGAGGGCCGTCGGCGCTCTCTCGTACGTCGACGCCGTGCACCTGGTGCCGCACTCCCCCCTCGACCTCGCCGAGCTCGGTGCGGACCTGCTGGCGTGCTCGCCGTACAAGTTCTTCGGCCCGCACCTGGGAGTCCTCGCCGCCTCACCGGAGCTGCTGGAGAGCCTGCGGCCCGAGAAGCTGCTGCCGTCGTCCGACGCCGTGCCGGAGCGGTTCGAGCAGGGCACACTGCCCTACGAGCAGCTGGCGGGCGTGACGGCAGCGGTGGACTTCATCGCCGGGATCGCCTCCTCGGCCGGGAGTCGGCGAGAGCGGGTGGTCGCGTCGATGGCGGCGGTGGAGGCGCACGAGGCCGAGCTGTTGCGGCGCCTGCTGGACGGCCTGGCGGCGCTGCCCGCGGTCACGGTGCACGGCGGAGCCCCGGCACGGCGTACCCCCACGGTCCTGTTCTCTGTCGACGGGCGGACCGGGCGGCAGGTCCACGAGAGCCTGTCCGCGGTCGGCGTCAACGCACCGGCCAGCAACTTCTATGCGATCGAGGCCTCCCGCCGGATGGGACTGGGTGCGGAAGGCGCGGTGCGGGTGGGGCTGGCGGCCTACTCGACCGGGGAGGACGTGGACCGGCTCTTGGCCGGCTTGTCCGACCTGGCCGCGTGAGCGGTCTTCGCGGTCTTGGCGGTCAGCCAGAGACTCTCGACCAGGTAGACGGCGGGGTAGAGCAGTGAGATCCCGACGACGACCTCGTTGGGGTCCGGCAGCTGCGAGGTGATCCACGCGAAGAACGCCATCCACACCGACGCCATCGTCATGTTGAACCACCACAGGTCGGCGGTGCGGCTCGGGTAGACGTACTTCACCGGCACGAAGACGAGGACCGCCAGCACCATCAGCAGGATCGTGGTGCCCGTGACCCCCATGCCCAGGACGATCGCGTAGAAGGCCGCGGCGTTCCAGTAGCTCGGAAAGCCCAGGAAGAAGTGGTCGTCGGTCTTCGCGTCCGACCTGCAGAACTGATAGCACGAGGCCACCAGCGGGATCGCAGCCACGACGCCACCAGCCGCGCCCTCGGGCAGGTAGCCGTTGGCCCAGAGCAGCACCATCGGGGCGAACGCGTAGGTCAGGTAGTCGACGATGTTGTCGAGCAGCGCGCCGTCCATGCCGGGGACGACGGTCTTGACGTTGAAGTGGCGGGCCAGGAAGCCGTCGGTCCCGTCGACGAACATCGCCACCAGGAACAGCCACAGGACGGCCTCCACGCGGCCTTCGTAGGAGAGGTGCACCATCAACAGCGCCAGTACGACGCCCGAGGTCGTGTAGGCGTGGACCAGCCAGCCTGCGATCCGCGCGGCCGGCGCGCTCGTCTCCATGATGGGCAACGGTAAGGCACACAGCGCGATAACGGTGCCCCGACCGGGCCGTGGGCGGCCTGTCCCCGACCCGTCCTAGGGTGATCGGGTGCGCATCGCCACCTGGAACGTCAACTCCCTCCGCTCGCGCATCGACCGGGTCGAGGCCCTCGTGCAGCGTCACGACCTCGACGTCCTGGCCCTCCAGGAGACCAAGGCCCGCGAGGACCAGCTCCCGTTGATGGGGCTGCAGTCCCTCGGCTACGAGGTCGCCTCGGCCGGCTACAACCAGTGGAACGGCGTCGCGATCATCAGCCGGGTGGGGATCGACGACGTGCAGGTCGGCTTCGAGGGCATGCCCGGGTTCGGCGACCCGGTCACCGCCGAGGCGCGGGCGATCGGTGCGACCTGCGGCGGCGTACGCCTCTGGTCCCTCTACGTCCCCAACGGCCGCAAGGTCGACGACCCGCACTACCTCTACAAGCTCGAGTGGCTGGCCCGGTTGCGGGAGGCCGCCACCGCCTGGCTCGGCGGCGACACCGCGCTCGTCGGTGACTGGAACATCGCGCCGCTCGACGAGGACGTCTTCGACATGGCGCAGTTCGCGACGTCGACCCACGTCACCCCTCGCGAGCGGGCCGCCTTCCAGGCGTTCCTCGACGACGGGTACGTCGACGTGGTGCGGCCGCACACTCCCGGTCCGGACGTCTACACCTACTGGGACTACTTCCGGCAGCGCTACGAGCGCAACCGCGGGCTGCGGATCGACTTCGTGCTCGGGTCGCCGTCGCTGGCCGCGCGGGTGACCGGCGCGTCGATCGACCGCGAGGAGCGAGCCGGCAAGGGCGCCTCCGACCACGCACCGGTGATCATCGAGCTCGACTGACCCCGTTGGTTGAGGTGCGAGGAGCGTCAGCGACGAGCCTCGAAACCCCGGAGACGAGCAGGGCATCGGCCACTGTCGGTGGTCTCCTCCATGCTCGGGCACATGGAGACGATCACGCTGTTCCTCACCCTCGTCGCAGGCATCGGGCTCGGCTGCCTCATCGGCGTGCTGTGGGCCCGCTCGCGCACCACGCACGTCGACGGCCTGGTCGAGCAGGCCGAGGTCATGCAGGGCCTCGACCGGCTCAGCGACCAGATGCACGACCTCGACCGGCAGCGCGCCTCGTGGCAGGGGCAGTTCCACCAGCACGTGACCGACCTCAAGCGCGAGACCGCGTCGCTGTCGACCGCCCTCCGCCGCCCCCAGGTCCGCGGACGATGGGGCGAGCTCCACCTGCGGCGAGCGGTCGAGATCGCGGGTCTGGTGGACCGGTGTGACTTCCGCGAGCAGGTGCGGCTCGACGACGGCGCCCTCCGTCCCGACCTGGTCGTCCACCTCGTCGGCGGCCGTCAGGTGGTGGTCGACGCCAAGGTGCCGCTCGACGCCTACCTCGACGCCACGTCCACCGACGACGACGCGGTCCGCGAGGCCGCGCTCCAGCGGCACGCCCGCCAGCTGCGCCAGCACGTCGACGCGCTCTCCTCCAAGCAGTACTGGCGCTCGCTGCCGGAGACTCCGGAGTTCGTGGTCCTCTTCGTCCCCGCCGAGTCGTTCCTGGCGTCCGCGCTCGAGACCGACGCCTCCCTGATCGAGTACGCCGCCGCCCGCCAGGTCGTGCTCGCCAGCCCCACGACCCTGATCGCGCTGCTGCGCACGGTGTCCCACGGCTGGGGCCACGAAGCGCTCGCCGAGCAGGCCCGCGAGATCCACCGCCTGGGCCGCGACCTCCACGACCGCCTCGGCACCCTGACCGGGCACCTCGACCAGGTCGGTCGCTCCCTCAACGCCGCGGTCGGCCACTACAACCAGGCGGCGGGCTCCTTCGAGTCCCGGGTGCTGGTGGCGGCCCGGCGGTTCACCGAGCTCTCGGTCGTCGACGACGAGCTGGGCTCACCGCGCCAGGTGGAGGCCGCTGCCCGCTCGGTGGCGCCCGTGGAGCTGCGACGCGTGGACCGGCGCGCCGCCTCCGGCGAGGGGTGAGGGAGCCCTACCGTGAGACAACGTGACCCACGCCCGAACCCTCTGGGACGAGGGGCGCGAGCCCGGCCGTCAGGTCGTCGCGCTCGGGGTGGCGCTTGCCCTGACGATCGTGGTCGTGGACGTGGCGCTGGTGGGCCGGGTCAGTCTCTTCTTCGACCTGAGCTTCGTCGCGATGTGCCTGGCGCTGGCCCTGGTCGTGCACCCCACCGACTTCTTCGTGGTCGGCGTGCTCCCGCCGCTGATCATGGTCGGCGTGTTCATCCTGCTCGGCACCAGCCACCCCGAGGTGCATCGCCCACCCCGACGACGGGGTCGTGCAGGCGGTCGTGTCCGGGCTCTCCCACCACAGCGGCGCGCTCGTGATCGGCTACGTCCTCTGCCTGGCCGTGCTGGCGGTCCGGCAGCGCGTGGCCGCCACCGTCACCGACTAGTTGTACCCAGCCATCAGGTTGGCGGCAGCGGCTGGGCTCAGGCCTCGAACCTGCTGGCGTCGCCGGCGCCGTGCCGCACGACCTCGGGCACGTCCTGCGACAGGTCGACCACGGTCGTGGGCGTCGCGGTGGTCTCGCCGGCCTCGATGACGAGGTCGACCTGGTGGTCGAGCTCCTCCTTGATCTCCCAACCGGAGGTCCGGGCCTCCTCCTCGCCGGGCAGGATCAGGGTGCTGGTCAGCAGCGGCTCACCGAAGGTCGCGAGCAACGCCTGCACGACCTCGTGGTCCGGGATCCGCACCCCGACGGTCCGCTTCTTGGGGTGCAGGAGCCGGCGGGGCACCTCGGGGGTCGCGGGCAGGATGAAGGTGTAGGGCCCGGGGGTCGCCGCCTTGATCGCCCGGAACGCCGAGTTGTCGACGTGCACGAGCTGGCCGAGCTGGGCGAAGTCCTGGCAGACCAGGGTGAAGTGGTGCTTGTCGTCGAGGCCACGGATCCGCAGGATCCGGTCTCGGCCGTCCCGGTTGCCGATCCGGCAGCCCAGGGCGTAGCCCGAGTCGGTCGGGTAGGCGATCAGCGCGTCGTCGTGGAGCGCGTCCGCGATCTGCTGGAGCAATCGGGGCTGCGGGTTGTCCGGGTGGACGTCGACGTAGCGGGCCACGTCAGTGGGCCCGACCGGCCTGAGCCGCCGCCTTGAGGTCGCGTCGCAGCTCCACCGGGAGCGCGAAGATCAGCGACTCCTCGGCACTGTGGACCGCCTGCGCGTCGGGGTAGCCGCGCTCGGCGAGGAACGCCAGCACGCCGTCGACGAGCTCCTCGGGGACGCTGGCGCCCGACGTGACGCTGACGGTGTTGACGCCGTCGAGCCACGCCTCGTCGATCTCCGAGGCGTCGTCGACGCGGTACGACGTCCGGGCACCCGCCTCGAGCGCGACCTCGACCAGGCGCACCGAGTTGGAGGAGTTGCCCGAGCCCGACCACGATCACCAGGTCGGTGCCGGGCGAGATCTCCTTGACCGCGAGCTGGCGGTTCTGGGTGGCGTAGCAGATGTCGTCGCTGGGCGGGTCGAGCAGCAGCGGGAACCGCTCGCGGATCGCCGCCACCGTCTCGAGGGTCTCGTCGACCGACAGGGTGGTCTGGGACAGCCAGGCGACCTTGGCCGGGTCACGGACGACGATGCCGGCCACGTCGTCGGGGCTCTGCACGAGCTGGATGTGCTCGGGCGCCTCACCGGCTGTGCCCTCGACCTCCTCGTGGCCCTCGTGGCCGATCAGCAGGATGTCGTAGTCGTCAGCCGCGAAGCGCTTGGCCTCGTGGTGGACCTTGGTCACCAGCGGGCAGGTGGCGTCGATGGTCTTGAGCTCGCGCTCGCCGGCCTCGCGGTGCACCTCCGGGCGAGACCCCGTGGGCGGAGAACACCACGGTCGCGCCCGGTGGGCACCTCGTCGAGCTCCTCGACGAAGATCGCGCCGCGGGACTCGAGGTCGGAGACGACGTGCTTGTTGTGGACGATCTGCTTGCGCACGTAGACGGGGGCGCCGTACAGGTCGAGCGCCTTCTCGACGGTGACCACGGCCCGGTCGACACCGGCGCAGTAGCCGCGCGGGGCCGCGAGCAGCACGGCTCGCTCAGCCTCGTCGGGCGTCAGGATCGCGGGGGTACCCAGGTCGGTGCTCATGGCTGCGAGTCTACGAGGCCGGTGGTGCACGAGCCGATTCGTCGGCGCCTCCTCTACGCTCGCGGCCATGGCCATGGAGACCTCGGCGCAGTCACCGGCGCCCGTCCGGCAGATCGCCAACGCGATCGCCGGGTGGGTCGACCGGCTCGGCGCCGTGTGGGTCGAGGGCCAGGTGGCCCAGGTCAGCCGGCGACCCGGCCTCAACACCGTCTTCATGACCCTGCGTGACCCGGTGGCCGACATCTCGGTGCCGGTGACCTGCTCACGCACGCTCTTCGACGGGCTGAACCCACCACTCGTCGAGGGTGCGAGCGTGGTCGTCCACGCCAAGCCGTCCTACTACGCCAACCGCGGCAGCCTCTCCCTGCAGGCGCGCGAGATCCGCATGGTCGGGCTGGGCGAGCTGCTCGCCCGCCTGGAGCGTCGGCGACAGCTGCTGGCCGCCGAGGGCCTGTTCGCGGCGGAGCTCAAGCGTCGGCTGCCCTTCCTGCCCGGCTGCGTCGGGCTGGTGACGGCGGCCAACTCGGCGGCCGAGCGCGACGTCCTCGACAAGCGCGCGGCGACGCTGGCCGGCGGTCCGGTTCGAGGTCGTCCACGCGGCGATGCAGGGCCAGCGCGCAGCCGCCGACGTGATCGAGGCCGTCGGTCGCCTGGACCGCCACCCCGACGTCGACGTCATCGTCATCGCCCGCGGAGGCGGTTCCGTCGAGGACCTGCTGCCGTTCTCCGACGAGGGGCTGATCCGGGCCGTGGCCGCCGTCCGCACGCCGGTGGTCTCGGCGATCGGCCACGAGCCCGACCAGCCGTTGCTCGACCTCGTCGCCGATGTCCGCGCGTCGACCCCCACCGACGCCGCCAAGCTGGTCGTGCCCGACGTGATCGAGGAGGCCAGGTCGGTGACGCTCGCCCGCGACCGGATCAGGGGCGCTGTCACCGGGTTCCTCGACCGCGAGCAGTCGGGGCTCGACGCCCTCCGGTCCCGTCCGGTCCTGGCGGACCCGCGTTCGCTGGTCGACAGCCGTTCCGACGAGGTCGCGCTGCTGCGTGACCGCGGCCGACGCTGCCTGGGTCACGCCCTCGACCGGGCGGGCGACGACCTGGTCCACCAACGGGCCCGCGCCCGTGCTCTCTCCCCCCTCGCGACCCTGCAACGCGGGTACGCCGTCCTCCAGGACGCCGACGGCCACGTCATCGACTCGGTCTCCGGGGTGACCGCGGGGGCCGAGGTCGCGGTCCGGGTCGCCGACGGCCGCATCCACGCCACCACCACCCGCACCGAACCGCTCGAGCAAGCCGAGGACACCGATGACTGAGCAGCCCATCCCCTACGAAGCCGCCCGCGAGGAGCTGATCGAGGTGGTCCGCAAGCTCGAGGCCGGCGGGATCACCCTCGAGGAGTCACTCGCACTCTGGGAGCGCGGTGAGGTCCTCGCGAAGACCTGCCAGGACTGGCTCGACGGCGCCCGCCAGCGGCTGGACGCGGCCATGGAGGCCGACGACTAACGCACGGCCGTGGTCAGTTCCTCGACCACCAGTTCCAGGTCCTCGGCCGGGGCGGACCCGTAGACCAGCACCACGCGGTCGCCGACCTCGGCGGCGTACGCCCGGTCGCCGCCGCTGTCCTCGAAGACTTGCCACGTCGACGCGACGTCGCTGTCGAGGTCCTCGTCGGCCAGCTGGTCGATCTTGTTCTCGTCCTCGTCGACGTAGATCTCGAGCAGGTCGTCCACGGAGGCGTCCTCGTCACGCACGCCCACGAAGAGCGTGTCATCGGTCAGGAACCCCACACCGAAGGCCGGCGGGTCACCGGGCTGGTAGTCGACGCTCGTCGCGGCCCAGCCCTCCGGGACGGACGCCGGGTAGGCGATCTCCACGCCGGCTTCCTGGGCGAACCCGACCGACTCGAGGTAGTCGAGCTTCTCGGGCTCCTGGTCGACCTCGTCCCGGACCGTGGCCCGGAACACGACGAAGCCACCGATCACCACCAGCGTGATCACGATGGCGCCGATCAGTCCGCCGGTGGACCGCTGGTAGCGGCCGGCCTGTTCGCTCACGCCCCAATCCTCACAGGTGCCGTGAACTCCCGCCCGGACGGCCTGGCCCCGGCCCGCGGCCTCATCCATGCCGGGCACATCGGTCGAACCCGCAGATTCGTGAACCTGCTGGTCGATCAGCCGCACATGCGGCACACTCTGAGGGTGACCATGTACCGAGTTGCGGAGATTGCCGAGCTGCTGGGCGTCAGTGACGACACGGTTCGTCGGTGGCTGGACGCGGGCCGGCTGAGCGCGTCCGCCGAGTCCGGCCGGACCACGGTGGCTGGCACCGAGGTCGCCCGGCTCGCTCTGGAGCTGGCCGACCATCCCGACCGCGAACAGAGCCGGGCGGCCTCCGTCAGCGCCCGCAACCGCCTCGCCGGGATCGTCACGAAGGTCACCAAGGACACCGTCATGGCGCAGGTCGAGCTGGTCTGCGGTCCGTACCGCCTGGTCTCGCTGATGAGCTCCGAGGCCGCCACCGAGCTCGGCCTGGAGCCCGGGGTCCGCGCCATCGCCTCGGTCAAGTCCACCAACGTCGTCGTCGAGCGACCGTGACAGTGCCCGTGACACGGCGCTCGGTCACCCTGGGTCTGGTGCTCCTGCTGGCGCCCCTGGCGGCGTGCTCGGACGAGGACGAGACCACGATCACCGTGCTCGCCGCGGCCTCCCTCACCGACACCTTCGAGGAGCTCGCCGACCGGTTCGAGCAGCAGCATCCCGGCGTCGACGTGAGGCTCGCGTTCGATTCCTCCGCCACCCTCGCCCAACAGGCTGTCGAGGGCGCCCCCGCCGACGTGCTCGCCACCGCAGACACAGCGACCATGGCGAGCGCGTCGGACGCGCTGGCTGCCGACCCCCAGGTCTTCGCCACGAACACCATGGTCCTCGTGACCCCCGCGGGCAACCCCGCCGGCATCACCGCCCTCGCGGACCTCCAGTCCGGTGCCACGACGTACGTCGTCTGCGTCCAGACCGCGCCGTGCGGCAAGGTCGCGCAGGAGCTGCTCGCCACCAACGACATCACCGCGCCGCCGGCCAGCCTCGAGGTCGATGTGAGGGCCGTGCTGGCGAAGGTCACCAGCGACGAGGCGGACGCCGGCCTCGTCTACGCCAGCGACGCGGTGGCCGCAGGTGACCGGGTCGAGGGCTACGACGTCCCGGGCGCCGGGGAAGCGGCCACGACGTACCCGATCGCCGTCCTGCGCCAGGCGGGCGAGGTCGGCCTCGCCCGGGCCTTCGTCGACCTGGTGCTGTCGAGCGAGGGTCGAGCGGTCATGGCCGACGCCGGGTTCGGCGGGCCGTGACCGCCACCTCCGCACCCGGCCTCGGCCGCCCACCGCTGGTCCTGTTGGTGCCGGCGGTGCTGGCCGCGACCCTCCTCGTCGTACCCCTCGTCGCGCTCGTCCTCGACACCCCCTGGGCGTCGCTGCCCGACCAGCTGGCCGACCCGAAGGTCCGGGACGCCCTGTGGCTGACCGGGGTCACGTCGCTGATCACGGTCGCCGCCTGCCTGGTGCTCGGGACGCCACTCGCCTGGCTGCTGGCGCGGGTGGACTTCCCGGGGCGGTCACTCCTCCGGGCGGCCGTGACCGTGCCGCTCGTGCTGCCGCCGGTGGTGGCCGGCGTCGCCCTGGTGTCGGCGCTCGGTCGCAACGGCCTGATCGGGTCAGTGCTGCGCGACACCACCGGCCTGACCATCCCGTACACCACCGCAGCGGTCGTCATCGCGCACACGTTCGTCTCGATGCCGTTCTTCGTACTCAGCCTGGAAGGAGCACTGCGCGCCACCGGCGAGCGGTACGACGTCGTGGCCGCGACGCTCGGGGCCGACCGCTGGACCACGTTCCGCCGGATCACCCTGCCGTTGGCACTGCCCGGCCTCTTCGCCGGCTCGGTGCTGGCCTGGGCGCGCTCCCTGGGCGAGTTCGGGGCCACCATCACGTTCGCCGGCAACTACCCGGGGTCGACGCAGACGATGCCCAGCCTGATCTACTCCGCGCTGCAGTCGGACCCGGCCGTGGCTCGCACCCTCAGCATGGTGCTGCTGGTCCTCTCGATCGGCATCCTGGCCGCGCTCCGCAACCGATGGCTGACCACGCCATGAGCGGGCTGGTCGCCCAGGTCCGGGTCGCCGACCGACTCGACGCGACGATGGCGGCGGGGCCCGGGGAGACCGTCGCCGTGATCGGACCCAACGGCGCCGGCAAGACCACCCTGCTCCGTGCACTCGCGGGTCTGCTGCCGCTCGAGGGCTCGATCACCGTGGCCGGGACCTCGTGGACGGCACCGCCGCTGGCGGTCCGGGACAGACGACTGGGGTACGTCTTCCAGGACCAGTCCCTCTTCCCCCACCTGACGGCCCGCGACAACGTCGCGTTCGGCCTCCGCACGCGAGGTGCCCCCAGGGCTCCGGCCCGTGAGCAGGCGCAGCGGTGGCTCGACCGGCTCGGCGTCGGCGACCTGTCCGGGCGCAAGCCGGCCCAGCTCTCCGGTGGGCAGGCCCAGCGGGTCGCCATCGCGCGCGCCCTGGCGCCGGACCCCGCGCTGCTCCTGCTCGACGAACCCTTTGCCGGACTCGACGTCGGGGTCGCCGCGAGCCTGAGGATCGAGCTCGCGGCCCACCTCGCCGCGTACGACGGAGTGGCCCTGCTGGTCACCCACGACGCCCTCGACGCGCTCACGCTGGCCGACCGCGTCCTGGTGCTGGACGAGGGACGGGTCGCCCAGGAAGGAACCCCCCAGGAGGTGGCCGCCCGGCCGCGCACCGAGCACGTCGCCCGACTGGTCGGACTCAACGTGATCCGCGAACCCGGGGCATTCCGCGCCTTCAGCCCCCGGGCGGTCACCGTGTCCCTCACCGAGCCCGCGGGCTCGGCCCGGCACCGCTGGCACGGCCGGGTGGTGTCCGCCTCGCCGCACGGGGACGCCGTACGCCTCCTGGTCGCCGGCGACCACGACCTGATCGCCGACGTCACGCCCGCAGCGACCGCCGAGCTGGGGTTGGCGCCCGGCCGTGACGTCTGGCTGTCCGTCAAGGAAACAGCCGTCGATGCCTACGGACTCCGTCCGTTCTGACCGCTACCATCACCCGCATGACCGACAGCCTCCCCTCACTCACGCCCGAGACTGCCGACCGCAACCTGGCCATGGAGCTGGTGCGGGTCACCGAGGCCGCCGCCATGGCGGCCGGCCGGTGGGTGGGGCGAGGCGACAAGAACGGCGCCGACGGCGTCGCGGTCAACGCCATGCGGATCATGATCTCGACCATCGGGATGGACGGCACCGTCGTCATCGGTGAGGGCGAGAAGGACAACGCCCCGATGCTCTACAACGGCGAGAAGGTGGGCGACGGCACCGGCCCCGAGTGCGACGTCGCCGTCGACCCGATCGACGGCACCACCCTCGCGGCCAAGGGCATGAACAACGCGATCGCCGTGCTGGCGGTGTCGCCCCGCGGCTCCATGTACGACCCCTCAGCCGTCTTCTACATGCGCAAGCTCGCGACCGGCCCCGAGGCCGCGGACGTCGTCGACATCCGCTACCCGGTCGCCGAGAACATCCACCAGGTCGCCAAGGCCAAGGGCTCCAGGCCCGCCGACGTCACCGTGTGCCTGCTCGACCGTCCCCGCCACGCCGGCATCGTCGACGAGATCCGCGCCACCGGCGCGCGGATCAAGTTCATCAGCGACGGCGACGTGGCCGGCGCGATCATGGCCGCCCGTCCCGACACCGGCGTCGACCTCCTGCTCGGCACCGGCGGGACGCCGGAGGGGATCATCACCGCCTGTGCGATGAAGGCACTCGGCGGCACCATCCAGGGCCAGCTGTGGCCGATCGACGACGACGAGCGGCAGCGCGCGCTCGATGCCGGCCACAACCTCGACGACGACCACGTCCTCACCACCGACGACCTCGTCACCGGTGACGACTGCTTCTTCGTCGCCACCGGGATCACCGACGGCGAGCTGATGCAGGGCGTGCGCTACCGCGCCGGCGGCTGCACGACGCACTCGCTGGTGATGCGGTCCCGGAGCGGGACCATCCGGTCGATCAGCTCCGAGCACAAGCTGCGCAAGCTACGCAGTTTTGCCGCGATCGACTTCGACAGCTGAGACCGGGCGGATCCCCAGCGCCCCGACCACGTGGTCGATCACGCGCGGGTCGACCGCCATCCCGATGTGTGACGTGGTGACCTCGACGGCGTCGGCGAGCGGGTCGACGCACGCCCGCCAGTCGACGATGCCGTCACGCCTGGAGTAGATCGCCGTGAAGCCGACCCCGGCCGGCATCGGCTGACGGCTCTCCTCGAAGCTCTGCTGGGCACACGCACCCGCCACGCACTCCTCCGACATCAGGCCGGGGACGCCGGCCCGGCTCAACCGGATCAGGACGTCCACGCTGCGGGTGAGCGACTGGTGGTGGGCACCCGGGGCGAGCATCGGGCTGCCCATGGTGACGATGCCGGACACGAGGTCGGGACGGCGTACGGCGACCCCGCGGGCGATCATGCCGCCGAGGCTGTGCCCCACGATCTGCACCCGGCTGCCGCGACGCAGGGCGATCGACTCGAGGCGCGCCTCGAGCTGGGCGGCGGCGTTGAGGGTGCAGCCGACGTTGGCGTGGATGTGGGAGCGGTAGGTCCGGAAGCCCTGCCGACGGAGCACCGCGGACATCAGCTTGAGGGTGCCGTCGCCGGCCAGGAAGCCGGGCACCAGCACGACCGGGTCGGCCCCGCGACTGGTGGTGTGGCCGGTACCGAACGTCCGGGTGGCGTAGGGGGCACCCCAGCGGGACCTGCGGTCGTCCACCGAGCGGAGGGCGAGGCGGCCCACTTCGGTCACCAGGCTGGCCTCGCGCAGGACCGCCCCGAGCGTGGGCGGGGTGAACCCGTCCGGGAGCAGGAACGAGGCCAGCGTGTTCGGCGTCACAGTCGTCGACGGTACGCCGCGGAAGCGCAACAGGCCTGCAATTGCGGGGTGTCTGTGTCGCATGCGCTGCCTTGCTGTTGACTGGATGTATGGCCCCTCGTACCCGGCGGACCCCGGACGTAACCGTCTCCCAAGAGCTGTCTGCACCAGTCAGCCCGGGGATCGAGCTGTGCTACCAGACGTTCGGCAACCAGGACGACGATCCGCTGCTCCTCGTGATGGGCCTGGGCGGGCCGATGACCTGGTGGGACCCCGAGCTCTGCCAGGCCCTCGCCGAGCGGGGCTTCTACGTGATCCGTTACGACAACCGGGACACCGGGCGCTCGTCGCGGGCAGCCGGGCGCGTCACCCGATCCATGCTGGTCCGGGCGTTCGCCGGGCGGCGCGTGCGGGCGCCGTACTCCATGGAGGACATGGCCGGCGACGCGTTCGGCCTGCTCGACCACCTCGGCCTCGAGTCCGCCCACGTCGCCGGCGTGTCGATGGGCGGCATGATCGCCCAGACGATGACG
Source organism: uncultured Actinomycetota bacterium (assembly GCA_963834235.1). Taxonomy (GTDB): domain Bacteria; phylum Actinomycetota; class Actinomycetes; order Propionibacteriales; family Nocardioidaceae; genus Nocardioides. Next base: position 217,511 of record CAWIAS010000003.1, on the reverse strand, counting down.
ATCACCCACCCACGCCGGGTCCGATCGCTCACCAGCATCATGTCGACGACCGGGAAGCGCTCCGTGGGCTGGCAGCACCCCTCGCTGCTGCCCTCCCTCCTGATGGCCCGCGGTCCGGGGCGCGACGAGTACATCAAGACGTCCGCGGCGTTCTGGAAGCTGATCGGCTCCCCCAGCTACCCGCAGACTCCCGAGAAGGTCGAGTCGCGCGCCGGCGAGACCTTCGACCGCGGGGTGAGCCGCAGCGGGGTGACCCGACAGATGATGGCGGTCCTGACCCAGGCGAACCGCGGCAGCCGGCTCCGCGGGGTCCCGACTCCGACCCTGGTCGTGCACGGGCTCGCCGACAAGATGGTGCACCCGTCCGGCGGGCGGGCCACCGCGGCGTCGATCCCCGGCGCCGAGCTGCTGCTCATCGACGGGATGGGACACGACATGCCCCCCGCGCTGTTCGACACGTTCGCCGACGCCATCCGGCGTACCGCCGACCGCGCCTGACGCCTCAGTCGCTCAGGCGTTCTCCGTGACGCCCCGGACGATCGGGAGCGACGTGACCGCGTCACCCTACGCGGGCGCCCATGAGAACCCCCCGGTGTCCACGCCCGCGACAACGCCTTGCCAAACTTCCCGAAAACCGAATGAATGTGACTGAGACCACATAAGGGAGGAACGCATGACTGAACGATCCTCACCACGAACTCGGGCAGGTCTGGGTCGCCGCAGCGGGGTCGCGGTGGCCGCGCTCGCCCTGGCGAGCGGGCTGCTGGCCGGGTGTTCGGCGAGCGGAAGCTCGGGCACCCCTGAGCTCGTCTGGTACATCAACCCCGATGCCGGCGGGCAGGCCAAGGTCGCCGAGAACTGCAGCACCGACGAATACACCGTGACCACCCAGGTGCTGCCCCAGGACGCCGGCCAGCAGCGGATCCAGCTGGCCCGCCGCCTGGCCGCGAACGACCCGGGCATCGACCTGATGAGCCTCGACCCGCCGTACACCGCGGAGTTCGCCAACGCCGGCTTCCTCGCCGAGATCCCGGACGACGTCCAGTCGAGTCTGGAGGAGCAGTCCTTCGAGGGTGCCGTCGCCTCGGCGACCTGGGAGGACGAGCTCGTGGTCTTCCCGTTCTGGTCCAACGTCCAGGTCCTCTGGTACCGCAAGTCCTTCGTCGAGAAGGCGGGCATCAACATGGACGAGCCCGTGACCTGGGACCAGATCATCGACGCAGCGGCAGACAACGGCGGCAAGATCGGCGTCCAGGCCAACAAGTACGAAGGCTACGCCGTCTGGGTCAACGCCCTCGTCTCCGGTGCTGGCGGCACGATCGTCGAGAACACCGAGGCCGGCGTCGAGGCCGACGTCGTGATCGGTGACGAGGCGGGCCAGAAGGCCGCCGCCATCATCGAGAAGCTGGCCAGCTCGTCGGCCGCCCCCGCGGACCTGTCGGTCTCCAACGAGGGCACCGCGGGATCGACGTTCGGCTCGGACGCCGGTTCCTTCCTCGTCAACTGGACCTACATCTTCCACAACTACGACGAGAGCGCACCCGAGGTCGCCAAGGACATCGGCTACACGTCGTACCCGCAGAGCACCGAAGGCGAGGACGCCCGTCCGCCGTACGGCGGCATCGGCATCGGCGTCAGCGAGTACTCCGAGAACAAGGAGCTCGCCCTCAAGGCCGCCGAATGCCTGGTCAGCCCGGAGAACCAGGGCGTGAACGCCGAGCTGACCGGCAACATGCCGGCCAGCGCCGAGGGCTACGAGTACCCCGCCCTCGCGGAGATCTACCCCGAGGACCTGCTGAAGCTGTTCCAGGACAGCCTCGAGCAGGCGGCGCCGCGATCGGTCACGCCGTACTGGAGTGACATCTCCGGGGCGATCCAGTCGACCTGGCACCCGCCGAGCGGTGTCGACGCCGACACGCCTGAGGAGTCGGCCAGCTTCATCGAGGAGATCCTGAGCGGAGGGAAGCTGCTGTGAGCACCGATGTGCAGACGGCGCCGGAGAAGACCCGGAAGCAGAAGGTGCAGATGACCGACCGGTCGAACGCCGAGAACCGGCTCGGGCAGAAGCTGGTCGCCCCCGCAGTGATCCTGATGCTGCTGGTGACCGCCTACCCGATGCTCCAGGCGCTCTACCTGTCGATGTTCCGCTACCGGCTGACGACCCCCGACGACCGGGAGTTCATCGGGGTGGGCAACTACACCACCGTCCTGACCGACGGGCTGTTCTGGCAGGACACCTGGAACACCGTCCTGATCATGGTCGTGACCGTGGCCGTGGAGCTCGTGATCGGGTTCGCGTTCGCGATGGTGATGCACAAGATCATCTTCGCGCGCGGCCTCATGCGCACCTCGATCCTGATCCCCTACGGCATCATCACCGTGGTGTCGGCGTTCGCCTGGCAGTTCACGTTCAGCATCAACAACGGCTGGGTGAACGCGTGGTTCGACTGGCTGCCCTGGATCACCTCTGACACGAACTGGTTCGGTGACCACTGGCCGGCCATGTTCGCGATCATGGTCTCGGAGATCTGGAAGACCACGCCGTTCATGGCGTTGCTCCTCCTGGCCGGCCTGTCCCAGGTCTCGGAGGACATGCTCGAGGCCGCGCAGGTCGACGGTGCCACCTGGTGGCAACGGCTGACGAAGGTGATCCTGCCGAACATGCGCGCCGCGATCATGGTGGCGGTCCTGTTCCGCGCCCTCGACGCGTTCCGCATCTTCGACAACATCTACGTGATGACCCGAGGAGCGCAGGACACCGAGTCGTCGTCCTTCCTCACCTATCGACAAGTCATCGAACAGATGCAGCTCGGCATGGGATCGGCACTGTCGGTGCTGTTGTTCCTCACCGTGCTGTTGCTGGCGTGGCTGATCGTCAAGATGTTCAAGGTCGACCTGGCGCAAGCGAGAGGTGAAGGCTGATGAGGGGCAAGAGCAACATCGGCACCTGGGTCGGCTTCGTGCTGATCATGATCTGGTGCCTGCTGCCGGTCGCGTGGATCGTCTCGCTGTCGTTCAAGTCGCTCGACGAGACGACCGCGGGCAGCGCGCAGTTCCTCCCGAAGGACCCGACCCTCGAGAACTACTCCGCCATCCTGGAGAACGGCGACTTCACCCGGGCGCTGATCAACTCGTTCGGCATCGCGCTGATCGCCACGTTCCTGTCGGTGATCCTCGCGACCCTCGCGGCGTACGCCATCGCTCGCCTGGAGTTCAGGGGCAAGCGTCTGGTGCTGTCCCTGGCGCTGGCGATCGCGATGTTCCCCGTCGTGTCGCTGGTGGGGCCGCTGTTCGACATGTGGCGCACGTTCGGCCTGTTCAACACCTGGCCGGGCCTGATCATCCCCTACATGTCGTTCACGTTGCCGCTGGCGATCTGGACCCTCTCCGCCTTCTTCCGGGAGATCCCGTGGGAGATGGAGCAGGCTGCCCAGGTGGACGGTGCGACGTCCTGGCAGGCGTTCCGCAAGGTGATCGTGCCGCTGGCGGCGCCGGGCGTGTTCACCGCGGCGATCCTGACGTTCTTCTTCGCATGGAACGAGTTCGTGCTCGCGATCTCGCTCACGTCGACGACGGGCTCCAGAACCGTGCCGGCCCAGATGGCGTACTTCGTCGGGCCGGACCCGTTCAATCCGCCGTACGGCCAGCTGGCCACGGCCTCCGTCATCGTGACGGTGCCCGTGATCATCATCGTCCTGCTATTCCAGCGCAAGATCGTCGCCGGACTGACCTCCGGCGCAGTGAAGGGTTGAGCTCATGGCTGCCATCGAGATGAAGAACATCGTCAAGAAGTACGGCGACGGCTTTCCGGCTGTGAACGATGTCAGCATCGACGTCGCCGACGGGGAGTTCATGATCCTCGTCGGCCCGTCGGGCTGCGGGAAGTCGACGCTGCTCCGGATGATCGTCGGGCTGGAGGACATCACCACGGGCGACATGGTCATCGGGGGGAAGCAGGTCAACGACCTGGCTCCTCGGGACCGCAACCTCGCCATGGTGTTCCAGAACTACGCGCTCTACCCGCACCTCAGCGTCTACGACAACATCGCGTTCCCGTTGCGGCTGTCCAAGACCGACGAGAAGGTGGTCGACGAGAAGGTGCGAGCGGCGTCGAAGACCTTGGAGCTCGACGAGCACCTGGACCGCAAGCCCGGCAACCTGTCGGGTGGACAGCGGCAGCGGGTCGCGATGGGGCGCGCGATCGTCAGGGACGCCGATGCGTTCCTCTTCGACGAGCCGCTCTCCAACCTCGACGCGAAGCTGCGTGGCCAGATGCGCACGGAGATCTCGCGGCTGCAGAAGCGCCTCGGGATCACGACCGTCTACGTCACGCACGACCAGACCGAGGCGATGACCCTCGGCGACCGCGTCGCAGTGCTCAAGCGCGGCATCCTGCAGCAGCTGGCGACGCCTCGGGAGCTCTACGAGAACCCCGGCAACCTCTTCGTGGCCGGCTTCATCGGCTCCCCGCCGATGAACTTCCTGCCCGCCGAGGTGGACGGTACGTCGGTCAAGCTGCCGTTCGGCACCGTGCAGATCCCGCAGGAGAAGGCGGACAAGGTGCAGGGCAAGGGCCTGTTGATCGCGGGGATCCGCCCCGAGCACTTCGAGGACGCCTCGGTGGTCGACTCCAGCAAGCAGGGGTCGACCTTCAGCGCCACTGTCGACGTCGTGGAGTGGCTGGGCAACGAGGCCTATGCCTACATCCCGTTCGAGGCGCCTCCGGAGGTCCAGGACCAGCTCAACCAGCTGGAGAAGGACCTCGACGGTGAGGCCATGCGCACCCAGGTCGTCATCTCCCTGGACGGCGCGAGCCGGATCAGTGAGGGCGACGAGGCGGAGATCTGGATCGACTCCTCGAAGATGCATCTCTTCGACGCCGCGACGGGCGAGAACCTCACCGTCGACCTGGAGCGCGCCGGACGAGTCCCGGCCTACGAGGACCCTGAGGCGATGGCCAAGGCCGAGGAGGTCGCCGACGAGGCGCACGCCGAGATGGGCCCGGAGGGCGGCCAGCACTGACCGGTCGCGTGACGGCCCGGGCCTCAGGCCCGGGTCGTCAGCGGCGCCACAGTCCCTTGGACTTGCTGGGCATGGGCTTGCGCTGCACCGTGACGCCCCCCATCAGCGCGAAACCCTTCACCCGGAGCACCGGGGAGTCCGGGCCGAGCTGCGGCTCGACCTTGTCGCGGGCGTGGTCGAAGGCACCCATGATCCCGATGCCGTCGACGATGACGTGGGTGGACTCGTTGACGGTGATGTCGATGCCTCCCCAGATGGCGTTCGCGTAGATCACCGTCTCGCGGCTCGTGAACCTGGCCTGGCGCAGATCGAGGTCGACACCCGCCATCATGGCGAAGGCGGTGTGCTTCTCGCCCAGCTCCCACACGCCCTTGCGGCTGGCCCCGCCCAGCACCGAGATGGTGGAGTCGTGGCGGATCGCAGGCAGGTTCGGCCCCGACGCTCGCGGCAGCGTTGCCGGGGCCGCGGGCTGGCCCAGGGCAGGCAGGTCGGCCGTGATCGGGACCAGGTCGGCATAGGTCTTGGCGGCGTACGCCGACTCGAGGCGCTCATCGAGCTCCGCGAGGTCGATCCGGCCCTCCCCTGCTGCCTCACGCAGGATCTCGGCGACCTTGTGGCGGTCGGAGTCCGAGATGCGCAGGAGCGCAGGGTCGTGCGACTGATGGCGTTCGAGCGGTCCCTCCATGGGCTCAGAGTAGTCGCGCAGACTAATCTGCTGGGGTGAACTCCGGTCCCGAATTCCGCTACTCCGACCTGCTCCCGCTCGGTGCCGACCAGACGCCGTACCGGCTGGTCACCACCGACGGCGTGTCCACCTTCGAGGCGGATGGCCAGACCTTCCTGAGAGTCTCGGCCGAGGCGATCCAGACACTCACGTCCGAGGCGATGCACGACATCTCGCACTACCTGAGGCCGGCGCACCTGGCTCAGCTGCGCAAGATCATCGACGACCCGGAGTCGTCCGGCAACGACCGGTTCGTCGCCCTGGACCTGCTGAAGAACGTCAACATCTCCGCCGGTGGCGTGCTGCCGATGTGCCAGGACACCGGCACCGCGATCGTCATGGGCAAGAAGTCCGAGGGCGTGCTCACCGGCGCCGACGACGGCGAGGCGATCAGCCGCGGCGTCTACGACGCGTACACGAAGCTGAACCTGCGCTACTCCCAGCTCGCGCCGCTGACGACGTACGACGAGAAGAACACCGGCACCAACCTGCCCGCCCAGATCGAGCTCTACTCGACACCCCAGGCCAGTGGCCCAGATGGTCGGCAGAGCCCTGAGTACAAGTTCCTCTTCATGGCCAAGGGCGGCGGCTCGGCCAACAAGTCGTTCCTCTACCAGGAGACGAAGGCGGTCCTGAACCCCGAGCGGATGCTGACGTTCCTCGACGAGAAGATCCGTTCGCTCGGCACGGCCGCCTGCCCGCCCTACCACCTGGCCGTCGTCATCGGCGGAACCTCGGCCGAGTTCGCGCTCAAGACCGCGAAGTACGCCTCGGCGCACTACCTCGACAACCTCCCGACCGAGGGCTCGATGAGCGCCCACGGCTTCCGGGACCTCGAGCTGGAGGAGCAGGTGTTCGAGCTGACCCAGTCCTTCGGCATCGGCGCCCAGTTCGGCGGAAAGTACTTCTGCCACGACGTCCGGGTCGTGCGCCTCCCCCGCCACGGCGCTTCCTGCCCGGTCGCCATCGCCGTCTCCTGCTCGGCGGACCGCCAGGCCCTGGGCAAGATCACGTCTGAGGGAGTCTTCCTCGAGCAGCTCGAGACCGACCCGGCGCACTACATGCCCGAGGCGGGGGTGGCCGACGACATCTCCGGCGGCGCGGTGGTCTCCATCGACCTGAACCAGCCGATGCCCGAGATCCTCGCCGAGCTGCGCAAGCACCCGGTGAAGACCAGGCTCTCGCTCACCGGGCCCCTGGTGGTCGCGCGCGACATCGCGCACGCCAAGATCAAGGAGCGTCTCGACGCCGGCGAGGAGATGCCGCAGTACCTCCGGGATCACCCGGTCTACTACGCCGGCCCGGCGAAGACGCCCGCGGGCATGGCGTCGGGATCCTTCGGGCCCACCACGGCCGGCCGGATGGACTCCTACGTCGAGCAGTTCCAGGCCGCGGGCGGCTCGATGGTGATGCTGGCCAAGGGCAACCGGTCCAGGCAGGTGACGGAGGCGTGCGACACCCACGGCGGCTTCTACCTGGGCTCGATCGGAGGCCCCGCCGCGCGGCTCGCCCAGGACTGCATCCGCAGCCAGGAGGTGCTCGAGTACGAAGAGCTCGGCATGGAGGCGGTGTGGAAGATCGAGGTCGAGGACTTCCCCGCCTTCATCGTGGTCGACGACAAGGGCAACGACTTCTTCACCGACCCGTCCGGCGCCGTGACCGTCCCCATCTCCGGGATCCGGGTGCGTTCGGCGGAGTAGCCCGTGGAACGCTCGACCAGGCCCGTCCGTTGGACGGCGCGACGACAGGAGACCACTCATGCAGTGCCTCTCGCAGCCCGCACCGCAGGCCGCCCCCGCTCCCCCGCCGCCCCAGCAACAGCAGTACTCCCAGCCGGGGTACCAGCAGCAACGCGGCTACGACCAGCGCGGGTACCAGCAGGGTCACAAGCCCAAGCGCAAGGAGTCCTGGCTCAGCGAGCTGTTCGACTGACTTGCGGCCGGGGCGTCATACGGTGGGCGTGACGGGGTACCTGTCACAGGTATCTACCGGACCACCCGACGGGGAGCACATGGAGTACGTCGAGATCGCCCGCGCCGAGTCCGAGCGCGGCGAGCTGGTCCTGCGGGAGCGTCGCGAGCCCGGCGCGCCCACGGCCCTGGAGCTCCGGGCCAACGGCGCCTTCGTCATGGACACCCACGAGACCAGCACGGAGCAGGCGCTCGCCGACGCGGCGCTCGAGCTGGTGGACGACCCCCGGGACGTGCTGGTCGGCGGGCTCGGCCTGGGCTACACGATGCACCGGGTGCTCGCGGACAGCCGGGTGGAGCGCTGCTCCGTCGTCGAGATCGAGCAGGCGCTCGTGGACTGGATGCGCGAAGGGACGGTGCCGCACGGTCCCCAGCTGCTTGCCGACGAGCGCACCAACGTGGTGACCGCCGACATCGCGGTGGCGGTCGTCGAGGCGGCCGACGCGACGTACGACCTGATCCTCCTGGACGTCGACAACGGTCCCGGCTACCTCGTGCACGAACCGAACGAGGCGCTCTACGAGGCGCCGTTCCTGGCCGAGGCGCGGCGTCTGCTCCGCCCGGGTGGAGCCATGGTCGTCTGGTCGGCCGATGCCTCACCCGAGCTGGAAGCCACGCTCGAGAAGGTCTTCGGCAATGCCGAGACGCGCGCGTACGACGTGCGCCTCCAGGAACGGGACGAGCAGTACTGGCTGCACGTCGCGCGGGTAGCGTCCCCTTCATGAGCGACCCCCAGAAGAGCAACGACGCAGTCCGGACCGAGCGCGACTCCATGGGCGAGATCCAGGTGCCCGCAGACGCGTTGTGGCGGGCACAGACCCAGCGAGCCGTCGAGAACTTCCCGATCAGCGGCACCACCATGGAGGCCGGCCTGATCCGGGCGCTGGCGCTGGTCAAGGCCGCCGCAGCGGTCGTCAACGGCGAGCTGGGCGTCATCGAGGACGACCAGGCCGACAGCGATCGCCTCGGCGGCCCGGACGGTCGCGGCCGGCGACCACGACGACCACTTCCCGATCGACGTCTTCCAGACCGGGTCGGGGACCTCCACCAACATGAACATGAACGAGGTCGTCGCCTCCCTGGTCGTCCGGGGCGGGACGGACGTGCACCCCAACGACCACGTGAACGCCAGCCAGTCCAGCAACGACACCTTCCCCACGGCCATCCACGTGGCCGCCGCCCTGGCGGTCGTCGACGACCTCCTGCCGGCCCTGGCCATCCTGGAGCGGAGCCTGACCGCCAAGTCCGAGGAGTTCGCCGGCCTCGTGAAGTCGGGTCGCACGCACCTGATGGACGCCACCCCGGTCATGCTCGGCCAGGAGTTCGGCGGGTACGCCGCCACGATCCGGTACGCCTGTGAGCGGCTCGAGTCGGTCCTCCCCCGGGTCCGGGAGCTCCCGCTGGGCGGCACCGCCGTCGGCACCGGCATCAACACCCCGGCCGGTTTCGCCTCCCGCGCGATCGAGGTGCTCGGCGAGGAGACCGGCCAGCCGTTCACCGAGGCGCGCGACCACTTCGAGGCCCAGGGCACCCGTGACTCGCTGGTCGAGCTCAGCGGGGTCCTGCGCACCATCGCCGTGGGCCTGACCAAGATCTGCAACGACCTGCGCTGGATGGCGAGCGGCCCGACGACCGGTCTCGCCGAGATCCACCTGCCCGACCTCCAGCCCGGGTCGAGCATCATGCCCGGCAAGGTCAACCCGGTCCTGCCCGAAGCGACGCTGATGGTGTGTGCCCAGGTGGTCGGCAACGACGCGACCGTGGCGTGGGCCGGCGCGAGCGGCAACTTCGAGCTCAACGTGATGCTGCCCGTGATCGCCCGCAACCTCCTGGAGTCCGTCCGCCTGCTGTCCACGGCCTCGACCCAGCTGGCCCAGCGCTGCGTCGACGGGATCACGGCCGACGCCGAGCGGATGCGGACGTACGCCGCGTCGTCACCGTCCGTGGTCACCCCGCTCAACAAGTACGTCGGCTACGAGAACGCAGCGAAGATCGCCAAGCAGGCGCTGGCCGACGGCACCACGATCCGCGACACCGTGGTCTCGATGGGTTTCGTCGAGCGCGGCGAGCTCACCGAGCAACAGCTCGACGAGGCACTCGACCTGGAGGACATGACCCACCCGTGACCGAGCACTGGATCAGCGAGACCGACACCGTCCGGCGCCAGTACGCCTCCGAGGGCAACCTCGAGACCCGACAAGCGGTCTGGCGGCCCACTGCTGACGGGCGGGACCCGGCGGAGGTCGCCGCAGCCGTGGTCCGGGCTTCCGGCGCCCGCGCGATCCTCGAGGTCGGCTGCGGCACCGGGTCCTTCGCCGAGCGGATGGCCTCGGACAACCCGCACGCCACCGTCATCGCCACCGACCAGTCCGAGCGGTTCGTCGAGGTCACGGCCGAGCGTGGGGTCGACGCCCGGTTGGCCGACATCGAGGACCTGCCCTTCGCAGACGCGATCGTTCGACCTGGTGGCGGCGATGTGGATGCTCTACCACGTGCCGGATCTGGATCTCGGCCTCGCGGAGGTCCGCCGGGTACTGCGTCCTGGAGGGCGGTTCCTCGCGGTCACCAACGGTGACGAGCACGTCGCCGACCTGCGCCGCGAGGCGGGCGGTGCGGCCATGGTCACCCGCTTCAGCAGCGAGAACGGCGAGGCGGCTCTGGCGCGGCACTTCGACGACGTCCGCCGGGAGGACCTGCGCACCCGCGCCGTCTTCCCGGACCACGCCACGGCCATGGCCTACCTGGCCTCGAGCAACGAGGGCCTCGGACCCGCCCTGCCGACCTTCGACGGTCCGCGCGAGTACGCCGGCCACGTCACGGTGTTCGTCGCCACCGCTGGTTGACGTGCACCGCTGGTTGAGGTGCGAGGCCCGCCAGGGCCGAGCCTCGAAACCCCGGAAGGTGTGCAGGGCTGCGGGTCAGTACCAGCCGACGGACTGGCTGTGGCCCCAGGCGGAGCAGGGGCTGCCGTAGCGGTCCTGGATGTAGCCCAGGCCCCAACGGATCTGGGTGACGGGGTTCGTGGCCCAGTCGGCGCCGGCCGACGACATCTTCGACCCCGGGAGTGCCTGCGGGATGCCGTAGGCGGACGAGCTGGGGTTGTCGGCGGTGACGGTCCACTGGGACTCCTTGGTCCACAGCGAGTCGAGGCAGCCGAACTGGTCGGAGGAGTAGCCGAACTCGGCGAGCAGGGCGCGCCCGATGTCGCGCGGGTCGCTCTGGCTGAGGTCTTCGGTCCGGGTGACCGCGGGGCCGTCCGGCTGCGAGAGCGCGGCCTCCTTGGCCGGGTCGGCCTGGTCGCGGCGGTCGGTGCGGGACACGGTGGCCGCGCGGTCCTCGAGGTCAGCGTCGGTGAGCGGCTCGGCGACGCGGGTCAGGCTGTCGGCCGCGGCCGTGACGCTCAGCGGCGTCGACGCCACACCGGTGCTGACCACACCCGCGGTCGCGGCGACGGCGACCGAGGAGAACAGCAGGGTCGTGCGGAGCACCTTGCGGGGTGCGTCCTTGGCGACGGCGGCCGATGAGGGCGCGCGGTGCTGAGGGACGTACTTCGGCTTGTGGGACATACAGGCAGGAACTCACGGGGGTAGACAGCAAAGGGCGGTGCACACGATCAGGAACTGCGATCGGAGGCCCGAGCCGACCAGATCACGAAACGATCACGAGCCACCCTGCAGGACGCGCGGGGCGCGCGCAAACGGAACCACAGAAAAACAGGGGCGAGCCTGGTCACACATCGCCCCACCTGCCACAGACGCCACACCGGCCACAGACGTCCGACTTCCGGACGCCTGTGGCCGGCGCGGATCAGACTGTGACGTTCTCCAGCATCTCGGTCACGAGGGCCGCGATCGGCGAACGCTCGGAGCGGGTCAGCGTGACGTGGGCGAACAGCGGGTGCCCCTTGAGCTTCTCGATCACGGCGACCACTCCGTCGTGCCGACCGACCCGGAGGTTGTCGCGCTGGGCGACGTCGTGGGTGAGCACCACCTTGGAGTTGGCACCGATCCGCGAGAGCACCGTCAGCAGCACGTTGCGCTCGAGCGACTGCGCCTCGTCGACGATGACGAAGGCGTCGTGCAGCGAACGGCCGCGGATGTGGGTCAGCGGCAACACCTCGAGCATGCCGCGGTCCAGGACCTCCTCGATCACGTCCTTCGAGGTCATCGCGCCCAGGGTGTCGAAGACCGCCTGGGCCCAGGGCCCCATCTTCTCGGCCTCCGAACCGGGCAGGTAGCCGAGCTCCTGACCGCCGACCGCGAACAGCGGCCGGAACACGACCACCTTCTGGTGCTGGCGACGCTCCATGACGGCCTCGAGCCCGGCGCAGAGCGCCATCGCCGACTTGCCGGTGCCGGCCCGGCCACCCAGCGACACGATGCCGACCTCGGGGTCCAGCAGGATCTCGAGCGCGATCCGCTGCTCGGCCGAGCGGCCGTGGATCCCGAACGCCTCACGGTCCCCTCGGACCAGGTGCACCTGCTTGTCGGAGCCGACCCGACCCAGCGCGGTGCCCCGGTCCGACAGCAGCACCAGGCCGGAGTGGCACGGCAGGTCACGGGCAGCCTGCAGGTCCAGGACGCCGTCGTCGTACAGCTCGTCGAGCTCGGGCGAGGTCACGTCGATCTCGGACATACCGGTGTAGCCGGTGTCGGAGTCGCTGATCGACTCCGCGCGGTACTCCTCGGCATCGAGCCCGACCGCGGACGCCTTGATCCGCAGCGGGAGATCCTTGGACACCAGGGTGACGACAAACCCCTCGTCGGCCAGGTTGCGCGCGACCGCGAGGATCCGGGTGTCGTTGTCACCCAGCCGGAACCCGGACGGCAGGGACGCCGCGTCCGTGTGGTTCAGCTCGACCCGCAGGCTGCCGCCCTCGTCCCCCACCGGGACCGGCTGGTCAAGGCGTCCGTGCAGGATCCGCAGCTCGTCGAGACTGCGCAGCGCCGACCTGGCGAAGAATCCCAGCTCCGGGTGGTGCCGTTTGCCCTCCAGCTCGGTGATCACCACCACCGGCAGCACGACCTCGTGCTCGTGGAACCGCTTCAACGCCCCCGGGTCGGCCAGCAGGACGCTGGTGTCGAGGACGAAGGTGCGCGTGGTCGGCCCGGACTGGACTGCGGTCTGGGCTGCGGACATGGAGGCGGAGCGCTGGGTCTTCTTGGCCGTGGACGCCACGGGGGTCACCCCTCACGGGACGGCGCGCGCACTCGTCGCCCGGCCCTAGTTCACGCAGGTGGACCGGGAAAGGAGCCGAAGACCGGAGTGCCGGCCTCCTCGCACGCGGCAGTATCGCCTCGCACTGCAGTCGTGAATCCTCACGATCGGCCTCCCGATACAGCGAGCTTCCCCACTCGCTGACATTTCGGAACGTACGCCGCGTCTCGACCGGTTCCCGGGACGACACGCCCGAACGGGGGGTGACCGGGAGGGAAATGGTCAGAACGGGTCAGGTGGCCCCGAGGATCAGGAGCCGAACCGGCGCTCGCGCTGTGCGTACGCCCGCACGGCACGAAGAAAGTCCACGCGCCGGAAGTCGGGCCAGTAGGCCTCGCAGAAGTAGAACTCGCTCTGCGCGCTCTGCCAGAGCAGGAACCCACCCAGGCGCTGCTCGCCGGACGTCCGGATCACCAGGTCCGGGTCGGGCTGCCCCTTGGTGTAGAGGTGCTCGGCGATGTGCTCGACGTCGAGCACCTCGGCCAGCTCCTCGAGCGTGGTGCCCTTGCTCGCGTGCTCGTGCAGCAGTGCGCGCACCGCGTCCGCGATCTCGCGGCGACCGCCGTACCCGACGGCGATGTTGACCAGCAACCCGTCGACGTCACGGGTGGACTCTGCTGCCTCCTTGAGCCGCTCGGCGACCGGCGCCGGGAGCAGGTCGAGCGAACCCACGGGGTGCAGCCGCCACCGGCGCTGTCCGGCGAGGCTCTCGACCGCGCCGCCGATGATGGCGAGCAACGGCTCGAGCTCGCGAGCGGGCCGGTTGAGGTTGTCGGTGGAGAGCAGCCACAGCGTCACGACCCGGACGCCGATCTCCTCGCACCAACCCAGCAGAGGCTCGATGTTGGCGGCGCCAGCGATGTGGCCGTGAGTGGTGTCGGCGCCGACGGCCTTGGCCCAGCGACGGTTTCCGTCGAGCATCACCCCGACGTGCTGCGGGATCTGGTCGGCCGGCAGCGCCTTGACCATGCGAGCCTCGTAGGCCGGGTAGAGCACCCTTCGGATCCCGCGCTTCCAGTCAGCCACGAGCCGATGCTACTGCCGTGGACGAGGGTGACGTTCACCTCGTCGTCGTTTCTCGCCACCCACGGCTGGGTAGGTTGGCAGCATGAGCAACGCCATCCAGCACGGATTCGACCATCTGGCCGAGACCATCGCTGACGTCAAGCCGAAGCTGCGCGGGTGGCTGCACCTCGGCACGGCTCCCCTCACCCTCGCCGCCGGCATCGTGCTCATCGCCCTCTCCCCCGACACCCTCACCCGGGTCGGCTCTGCCGTGTTCACCGGTAGCGCCGTCCTGCTGTTCACCGTGTCGGCGATCTACCACCGCGGCACCTGGTCCCCGCGCACGTGGGCCTTCCTGCGCCGCTTCGACCACTCCAACATCTTCTTGCTGATCGCCGGGTCCTACACCCCGTTCAGCCTGCTGTTCCTCGAGGGGACCGAACGCGTCGTGCTGCTGACGGTCGTGTGGAGCGGCGCCATCCTCGGCGTGCTGTTCCGCGTCTTCTGGGCCGGCGCGCCGCGCTGGCTCTACGTGCCCATCTACATCGCGCTCGGCTGGGCCGCGGTCTTCTTCATCCCGTCGTTCGCCGAAGGTGCCCAGCGCCTCGGCGTCACCGCTGGCACCGCGGTCCTCGTGCTGCTCGCGGTCGGTGGCGGCCTCTACACCCTGGGCGGCATCGTCTACGGCCTCAAGCGCCCCGACCCCTCCCCGCAGTGGTTCGGTTTCCACGAGGTGTTCCACTCGTTCACGATCCTGGCGTTCGTGTCGCACTACGTCGGCGTCTCGATCGCGACGTACTCCCTGCGCTGAACCCGTCAGGACAAGCTGCGCACTGCCAGGGAGGTACGACGACCGGGCAGCGGCATCGCCGGTCGTCGTACCTCCCAGGGTTCAAGGGCCGGGCGTCAGCGGCGGATCGTCACGACCCGCACGTCCTTGTGCCCGTCCTTCGTGGTGACCACGAGCTTGGCCTTGGCGACCTTGCCGCTCTTGAGTGCCTTGACTCCAGCACCCTTGGCGACCAGCCTGATCGTGCCCTTGCCGTTGCCCAGCTTCGCGCTGCTCATGGCGAGCAGGCTTCCGGACTTGAGCTTCGACCCCTTGACCTTGCCCATGGCCAGCAGCTTGAGCTGCACGCTGCGCTTGCCGGAGGACTTCACCGCCAGCTTGACCATGGTCTTGCCCCCGCTGGTGACCACGGACGCCTTCGGCGTGACCGTGACGCCGGTGGCGTTCACCATGAAGCTGGCCGAGTCCTTGTCGTCCGCCGTGGTGGCGTCCGACGAGGTGGTCGAGACCGATGCGGTGTTCTTGATCTCCCCGCCGGTGCTCGCTCCACCGTTGGTGCGGATCGCGACACAGAGCAGCCCGATGTCGGCCGTGAGCGATGACCCGGTCGGGTTGTAGAACTTGAACACCCGGGTCACTGGTTGCGGGTCGTTGCCGAGGGACACGAGGCCGTGCTCCATGTCGGCCCAGGCCACGATGCCCTTCTCGTCGCCCTCACAGGTCAGGCGGCGCTCGACGACCTGACCGGCCGGCACCGTCACGGTGTCGGTGATCTCGTGGAACTTGCAGATCGTGGCTGTGACCCTGGGACTGGCCCAGTGCCGTCGACAGGCAGCGGATGCTGAACGTGCCCTCCGCGGCGTCAGTCGACGTCCACGGTGAAGCGCCAGTTCGCAGCCGACAGGCGCCGCGTGTTCACGATGCCCTCCCCGGCGGTGAAGACGAAGCTCGGCGTCATCGCCCAGGTGCCGGAGCCGCACGACAGATCGATGTCGTGCCGGCCGGCCGCGAGCGTCCGGGTCGTCGCCACGGGACCACTGGTGACCACGTTGTGGCTGTGGTCCTCACCCGAGCTGGTCTTGTCCGTCATGCAGACGACGTTGACCTTGGCCTGGACCTGTCCGGTGGCATCACTGCGCACCGTGGCAGCCCAGCCGCGGCCGTCGGCGGTCACGCCGCTCGCCAGCACCACGACGTCCTCGTAGCCGCCGGTGCCGGCGTCGACGTGGTCGATCCGGACGCTGCCGTCGGTGGCCAGGTAGCCGCTCGGGCAGGTCGCGCGGAGGCACTGGTGGTGTCACCGTCGAAGATCGAGATGTGGTTCTCGACCTTGGTGTAGTCGAGCTGGTGCTGGTGGCTGGTGTCGCCACCACCGATCGCATCGACCTTGACCTTGATCGTCACCGTTTCGGTGTCCCCCGAGCCCAGGGTGCCGAGCTGCGCAGGTCACCGTGCCGCCGGACTGCGTGCACGGAGCACTGGCGGACAGGAACGTCGTACCGGACGGCAGAGCGTCGGTCACGACCACGTTGTCGGCCACACCGGGTCCGGTGTTCTTGACCTTCAGCGTGTACGTCACCACGTCGCCGGGCGAGGCACTGCTGACGTCGACGGTCTTGTCGATCGACAGCCCGGCCTTCTCCGGCGCGTTGACCGCGGTCGGGATGGTCGCACTCCCCTGAGCCGTCACCGTCGCGTGGCTCGGCGAGGTGCCCGAGCTCGTGGCGGTGTTGTTCACCGAGCCGTGGGCGACGTCAGCCGCAGTCACGGTGTAGGTGGCAGCCGGCAGCAGCGGACAGTTGGTGGTCGCACCGACGGCCAGGGTGGCCACGCAGGGCGCACCGGAGGCCAGGGCCGGGATCTTCGGGTCCGTGACCGTCACATTGGTCAGGGCGACGTTCCCGGTGTTGGTGACGGTGAAGGTGTAGGTCAGGACCTCGCCCTCCGTCGCGACCGAGTCGGACGGGTTCTCGTCCGCCACGCTCTTCGTCATCGTCATGCTCGGCCGATCCGTCGGGATCGTCGAGCTGCCCTGGTTGGTCACCGGGTCACCGGTCGGCGTCTTGCCGGTGACGGTGGCAATGTTGTCGACCGATCCGTTCGCGACATCCGCAGCGGTGACCGTGTAGGTCTCCGTGGGGCAGGTGAACGTCTGGCCCACCGGAAGAGTCGCGACACACAGCTCGTTGCTGAGCCCCAGCTTGGCGTCCGTGATCCGGACGTCGGTCAGGTCCACGTTGCCGGTGTTGGTCACCTTGAACGTGTAGGTCAGCACTTCGCCCAGAGAGGCGATCGAGTCTGCGTCGTCGGAGTCGACGACCGACTTCTCGATCTTGACCGAGGCGGTCGCGCCCTCGGTCGGGATCGACGCCGAGCCAGTGCCAGTGACGTCGCTGCCACCGGTTGACGGGGTGCCCTTGGCGGTCACCGTGTTGTCCACGGCGCCGTTGCTGATGTCAGCCGCGGTGACCGTGTACTTCTTCTGTGCGGTCGTCAGCGAGGGACAGGTCGTGTTCGCACCCACGGCCAGGCTCGGGGCGCAGTCTGCGTTCGACAGGCCGAGCTTCGCGTCGGTGACCTTGACGTTGTTGAGCGGCACGTTGCCGGTGTTGCTCACCGTGAACGTGTACGTCAGGACCTCGCCCAGCTGGGCGACCCCGTCACCACTGGCGTCGGAGACCGACTTCACGACCTTGATGGCCGGGGTTGCCGGGGCCGGGATGGTCGACGTGCCTGTGCCCGTGACCGGGGTGCCGCTGGGCGGCGTCCCCTTGGCGGTCGCCAGGTTGTCCACCTTGCCGGCTGCGATGTCCGCGGCCGTCACGACGTACGTCTTGGTCGGGCAGGTCTTGGTCTCACCCACTGCCAGGTTGGCCACGCAGACGACGTTGCTCATCGAGAGCTTGGCGTCGGAGATGGTCACGTTGGTCAGCGGCACGTTGCCGGAGTTGGTCACCGTGAACGTGTAGGTCAACGTCTCGCCCAGCTGGGCGACCCCGTCACCGCTCGCGTCGACAACCGACTTGGCCAACGAGATCGCCGGCGTCGCCGGCGACGGGATGGTGGCCGTGCCAGTGCCGGTCACATCGCCACCGCCGGTCGAGGGAGAACCCTTGGCCGTCGCGGTGTTGTTGACCGAGCCGTTGTTGATGTCCGCCGCGGTGACCGTGTACTTCCGCTGCGCGGGCGTCAGCAGGGAGCAGGTGGTCTGCGCCCCCACAGCCAGGCTCGCTTCACAGTTCGCGTTCGAGAGACCGAGCTTGACGTCGCTGATCTTCACGTTGTTCAGCGGCACGTTGCCCGAGTTGGTCACCGTGAACGTGTAGGTCAGCACCTCGCCCAGCTGGGCGACTCCGTCACCACTGGCGTCGGAGACGGACTTCACCACGTGGATGGCCGGCGAGTTGGACTGGGTGGCGATGGTGACGGTGCTCGTGCCACTCACCGGTCCGCCTGTGGGCGGGGTCGCGCTCACCGTGACCGTGTTGTCCACAGTCCCGTTGCTCACGTCCTGGTTCGTGACGGTGTACTTCTTCTGAGCAGCCGTCAGCGCCGTGCAGGTCGTGCTGGCGCCGACCGCCAGCGCAGTGCTGGGGCTCTCACAGTTGACGTTCGAGAGGTTGAGCTTCGGGTCCGTGAGCTTGAGGTCGGTCAGCGGCACGTTGCCGGTGTTGGTCACCGTGAACGTGTAGGTCAAGACCTCGCCCAGCTGGGCCATGTTGTCGTTGTTGGCGTCCGAGACCGACTTCACGATCTTGACGGCCGGGGTCGCCGGAGCCGGGATCGTCGCCGTACCGGTGCCGGTGACCGGGTCGCCGCTCGGGGGCGTGCCCTTCGCGGTCGCGAGGTTGTCCACCTTGCCGGCTGCGATGTCCGCGGCCGTCACGACGTACGTCTTGGTCGGGCAGGTCTTGGTCTCACCCACCGCCAGGTTGGCCACACAGACCTCGTTGCTCATGGAGAGCTTGGGGTCGGAGATGGTCACGTTGGTCAGCGGCACGTTGCCGGAGTTGGTCACCTTGAACGTGTAGGTCAACGTCTCACCCAGCTGGGCAACGCCGTCACCACTGGCGTCGACAACCGACTTGACCAACGAGATCGCCGGCGTCGCCGGTGCCTGGATGACCACGGTGTCCTTGGCGGTGACCGCGCTCCCAGTCGGTGGCGTGGCACTGGCGGTCGCTTCGTTGGTGACCTTGCCCGCGGCGATGTCCGCCGCGGTCACCACGTAGGTCTTGGTGGTCGCGCACGGTTTGGTCTGACCGACGGCCAGGCTGGACGTGCAGACGACGTTGGTCATCGACAGCTTGGCGTCCGTGATCGTCACGTTGGTCAAGGCGACATTGCCCGTGTTGGTCACCGAGAAGCTGTAGGTCAGCGTCTCGCCCAGCTGGGCGACCCCGTCACCACTCGCATCCGAGACGGACTTGTCCAGGGACAGCGAGGGCGAAGGCGGCGGCGGCGGGTTGACGGTGACGGACTTGGCGTCGAAGGAGACCCGACCGCAGGAGTCGGTCACCGTGACCCGGATCGTGCAGGCCGTGCTGCTGGCCAGCGTGGGCGCGGTGAAGGTGGTGCTGGCCGCGGTGCTGTTGGCGAACGTGCCGCCACAGCTCGAGGTCCAGGCGTAGGTGTAGGTGCCCGACCCGCCGGTCGCGGTGGCCGAGACCGGCTTGGTCTCGCCGGCCGTCATCGGTCCGGCCGGCACGGTCGCGTTGGTGGTGATCGCGCGCTCGATGCCGGACAACAGGTTGAAGTTCATGAACGTCCGCTGCGCCGACACGTTGGCCGGGCCGCTGGACTTCGCGAAGTCGTGGGCGGCCTGGTACATCACCAGGCCATTGCTGGAGTTCCCGAACCCGCGACCGTAGGCAGTGACGGCCGCCTTGCCCGGGGAGAGGTCATCGCCCGACCCGCCGTTGAGCTCGGGGTGGTCCGGGTCAGACACCAGGATCTGGGTGCTGGGGCGCCAGCCGCCGGCCTTGGGCAGGAAGATCTGCTCCGAGCCGTTCTCGGTGGCCGTGTCCAGGTGCGCGGTGATCTGCTGGATCGGGTCCGACCAGTCGGCACGGTAGGTGTAGGGCAGGGTGCCGTCCTCATGGTCACCGAAGGGCACCAGACCGTTGACCGAGAGGAAGTTCATGTTGGGCGCGGTGCCGGCGTCTGCCGGGTCGTCGATGTTCTCGAGGACGCTGGGGGCATGGCACTGGCCGAAGATGAAGCCCCCGCTGTTGTTGAAGTCGAGCAGCTTCTTGTGCAGAGCCCAGGTCGGGTCGGCGTGCGGGAAGACGAAGAGGTCGTCGCAGGCGGTCAGCGCGGAGGGCAGCGCGAACCGGTAGGCGGTCGTGGGGATGCCCGCGTTGCTGTAGTAGTTGTCGGCAACCGCGCCACTGTCGTCATCGAGGACGATCCGGGGCCAGCTGCGCAGAAGCGAGAACTGGGGGACGCCGGTGACCGGTGCGGTCGAGCGGTAGATCTTGACGCCCTGACCCTTCCAGTAGGTCAGCCGGGCGGCCGGGAGGTCACCTGCGAAGTCACCGGAGATGATGAACGAGCTTCCGGCGAAGGTCTTGCTCGCGATCGTGGCGTTCGTGTTGATGTCCACGACGTTGGACACGGTGAAGTCAGACGCCCCCATCGAGGCCTTGCCGTCCTTGATCGCCCACGCGACCGGAATCTTGTGCGTGGTGAGCAGCTCGTAGACGAAGCCGTAGGGCTTGAGTCCATTCGAGATGGTCTGCGGGCTGGCCCCCATGTCGATGATCAGCGACCCCGTCGGGAAGTCGGTGCTCGTCGAGCTCGTCGGGATCGGCGCCAGGGCCGAGGCCCCCTTCGCCGCGGCTGCGCCGGTGGCCGCGGTGGCGGCCGGGGCGAAGGCGATCGGCAGCAGTGCCGCGGCGATCGCCAGAGTGACCAGGATCGAGAGCCGGCGCATGAGGCGCGGCAGCAGGCTGGCAAGAACGTACATGGTGTTTCCCCCCGTTGTAGGCCCACGGCCTGGGGGTGCCCGCAGCCGTCACAACGGCTACTGACTGTCCGAAAGCCCCCCGGCGATCGGTCCCCCCAAGTCACAAGGCTCTAGCAAACTAGCGGAGCAGGAATCACTTCGTCCTGCTTTTCACCAGTTTTTGCCGTTTTCTGTCTAGAGACCGAGGGGCGTTGGGCCCGTCCAGGCCGCACGACGGTGCTTGAATCGGTCCATGGACGCCACCGCCTGGGATGCCCGGTACGCCGCAAGCGAGCTCGTCTGGTCGGCCGCGCCGAACCAGTTCGTGGCTTCTGAGTGCGCAGGCCTGCCGCCCGGCCGGGCGCTCGACCTGGCCGCCGGCGAAGGCCGCAACGCCATCTGGCTGGCCGGCCTCGGCTGGGCCGCCACGGCCGCCGACTTCTCGGCGGTCGCGCTCGCCAAGGGCCGTTCGCTGCCCGGCGGCGAGTCGGTCACCTGGGTGTGCGCCGACGCCACGCGCTGGGCGGCGAAGCCGGTCTACGACCTCGTCGTGGTGGCGTACCTCCAGCTGCCCGCGGTCGAGCGACGGGCCGCTCTCCGGGCCGGCTTCGCCTCGCTCACGGAGGGCGGGACCCTGCTGGTGGTCGCCCACGACAGCACGAACCTCGTCGAGGGCACCGGCGGCCCGCAGGACCCCGGCGTGCTCTTCACGGCCGAGGACGTGCTGGCCGACCTCGACGGCGAGCTCGTCGACGTGGTCCGCGCGGAACGGGTCTCCCGCACGATCGAGCCCGGCCACGGCGGCGAGCCGACACGGACGGCGTACGACTGTCTGGTACGGCTACGGCGCGGGTGACTCGGGGTCGTCGGTCTGGCTCTCGTTGGCACCGACCGGCTCGTCGCCATAGACCCCGGCATCCTTGGCGGCCTGCGCCTTGCGCAGCTGCTTGACCAGGCTGAATCCGAGGAGGACGACCGCGAGGATCAAGCCGAGGAAAACCACGAACGCGATCGGGCCGGCCTTGACGTCCTCCGGGTTGGGCCCCTCCGCGACGAGGAGCGGGAGCAGCATCAGCAGCGACATGGCCCCAGTCTCTCAGGCGGGGTCGACGATGCCGGCGAAGAGGTCGTCCTCGGGGGTCGACGACGGGACGTGGCTCACCACGAGCTCGAAGTCCTCGGTCGGCCAGACCTGCTCCTGGAGCTCTCGCGGGATCGAGAACCACGCGCCGTCGGGGTCGATCTGGGTCGCGTGCGCCAGCAGGGCCTGGTCGCGGACCCCGAAGTAGTCGCCGCAGGGCACCCGGGTGGTGATCCGGGCATCCCACTCGGGCTCGGGCTTCCAGTCCTGGAGCCGCTCGGTCCACGGCGACTCGAGTCCGTGCTCCTTCATCACCTTGTCCAGGGCTTCCATCCGTGGCCGGTTGAACGAGTGGTGGTAGTAGAGCTTCAGGGGCTGCCACGGCTCGCCGAGGTCCGGGTAGCGCTCCGGGTCGCCCGCCGCCTCGAACGCCGCGACGCTCACCTCGTGACACTTGACGTGGTCGGGGTGCGGGTAGCCGCCGCGCTCGTCGTACGTCGTCACGACGTGCGGGCGGAACTCCCGGATCAGCTTCACGAGAGGCGCCGCTGCCTCCTCGAGGGGCACCAGCCCGAAGCAGCCCTCGGGCAGCGGAGGCTTCGGGTCGCCGTCGGGCCAGCCGGAGTCGACGAAGCCCAGCCAGTCCTGTCGGACGCCGAGGATGTCGCGTGCCCGCTCCATCTCCTGGCGGCGGATCTCGCTGATGTTGTCGAGGATCTCGGGACGATCCATCTTGGGGTTGAGGATGGACCCGCGCTCGCCACCGGTGCAGGTCACGACGTGCACGTCGACCCCCTCGGCGACGTACCGGGCCGTGGACGCCGCACCCTTGCTGGACTCGTCGTCGGGGTGCGCGTGGACGTGCATCAACCGGTATCCGGTGCGGGGGTGCTGCGGCATGCGGCGATTCTAGGGCGGGCGAGGGACGCACCCGCCGGAGGCCGGGCACCGCGTGGAACCATGGCGTCATGACGGACGCCAGCCTCGCGGAGCGGTACGGCGCTCCGTCGCGCCTCCGGCGGCGGGGGCTGATCGTGGTCTCGGTGCTGGTCGGCCTCGTCTTCCTGGTCTGGCTGGGGTGGACCGCGCTCGCCCACGGCAACCCCGAGGTGCGCTCCGAGATGGTCACGTACACGATCGACGGAGAACACGCAGCGACCGCCCGGGTCGACGTGCGGATCGCCGACGACGACACCGTCGCCACCTGCCTGCTCCGAGCACACGCCGAGGATCACACCGTGGTCGGCGAGCTGTCGTTCGAGGTCACGACCGACGACCTGGGCTCGGGCACCACGCTCGAGCGCGAGGTCCGGACCGAGCGTCTGGCCACGAGCGTCGAGCTCGTCGGCTGCACGACTCCCGGCCAGCAGCGCCCCCACTGACCGCCGTCGATAGGCGTCCGCGCGCACGAGTTGTTAAACTCGCACCACTGACCGTCCCGCAGGGCCGACCGGGTACCCGGATCGTGCAGCCGACGTCGCTCGCACGAAGTGCCCGCGAACCGGCTGTCGCGCCATCTCCCCCGGCCCCACGGCCGCATCACGACCGCGTTGTCACCGCGACATCGCACTCAGGAGTACTCACATGACGCAGTCGACCGACCAGGGCACCATCTGGCTGACCCAGGACGCCTTCGACAAGCTCCACGGCGAGCTCGAGGACCTCAAGGGTCCCCGCCGCCAGGAGATCATCGAGAAGATCAGCGCCGCACGCGACGAGGGCGACCTCAAGGAGAACGGCGGCTACCACGCGGCCAAGGACGAGCAGGGCAAGCAGGAGGCCCGGATCCGCCAGCTCGAGGACATGCTGCGCCGGGCCGAGGTCGGCGAGACCCCGCCCAACGACGGCGTCGTCGAGCCCGGGATGGTCGTCACCTACCGCTTCGCCGGTGATGACGAGACCGAGAAGTTCCTGCTCGGTGCCCGCGAGATCAAGCGCGAGGACGACCCGCTCGAGGTCTTCTCCCCGCAATCGGCGATCGGCGCCGCGATCAACGGCAAGTCCAAGGGCGACACCGCGACGTACACCGCTCCCAACGGCAAGGAGCTGACGGTCGAGATCGTCGATGCCGTCCCGTACGCCGGCTGAGGCCTACTCGAAGACCCGGTAGCCGCGCTCACGCAGCCGCGCCCGGACCTTCTCCGCGTGCGGCTCGCCCCGGGTCTCCATCTGGAGCTGCACCTCGACCTCGTCGAGGTGCAGCGACGGGGAGATCCGCTCGTGGGCGACCTCCAGGATGTTGGCGCCGGCCTCGCCGACCTCGGTGAGCAGCCGGGCGAGGCCACCGGGCAGGTCGGGGATGCAGACCCGCAGGTGGAGGTAGCGGCCGGCCGACGCCATGCCGTGCCGGATCACCTTGCCGAGCAGGAGCGGGTCGATGTTGCCGCCGGACAGCACGGCCACCGCTGGAGTCTCGTACGCCGTGGGGTCGTCGAGCAGGGCCGCGACCGCGGCCGCACCGGCCGGCTCGACGACCATCTTGGCCCGCTCGACGAGCGCCAGCAGGGCTCGTGAGAGCGACTCCTCCGAGACGGTGACGATCTCGTCGACGTGGTCGCGGACCGCAGCGAAGGTGATGTCGCCGGGCAGCCCGACGGCGATGCCGTCGGCCATCGTCTTCATCGAGGTGAGCTTGACCGGGCCCCCGCTCGCCAGCGAGGAGGGGTACGCCGCCGCTCCCTCGGCCTGGACCCCGACCACGCGCACGTCGGGGCGGGTGGCCTTGATGGCGATGGCGATGCCGGCGAGCAGGCCGCCGCCGCCGGTGGGCACCAGCACGGTCCGGACGTCGGGTGCCTGCTCGAGGATCTCCAGGCCGGCGGTGCCCTGACCGGTCACGACGTCGAGGTGGTCGAACGGGTGGATGAACACGGCGCCGGTCTCCGCCGCGAAAGCGCGCGCGCCCACCATGGCGTCCTCGAGGTACTGGCCGTGGAAGACCACATCGGCGCCGTACGCCCTGGTGGCCTTCTCCTTGGGGATCGGCGCACCCTCCGGCATGAACACGGTGGCCTTGATGCCGAGCATCTGGGCGGCGAGCGCGACCCCCTGCGCGTGGTTGCCGGCGGAGGCGGCGACCACCCCGTGCGCCCGCTCCTCCGCGGAGAGCCGGCTGATCCGCAGGTAGGCGCCGCGGATCTTGAACGACCCGGTGCGCTGGAGGTTCTCGCACTTGAGGGAGATCGGGCCCCCTGCCAGCGACGAGAGCCAGCGGGACTCCTCCATGGGGGTGTAGATGGCGATCCCGTCGAGCAGGGTGCGGGCCTCCTCGATCTGGGCCAGGGACACGGTCGGCACGTCAGGCACGGGGACCCTCCTCGGGGATGGGTGGCACGTCGGCATCGACCTCGTCGATGTCCTCCTCCAGCTCCTCCTCCGGATCGTCCTCCCCGATGTCGGTGTTCACGGCGAGGTGCTGGGCAACCGCGTTGGCGGCTGCGGCGAAGGGCACGGCGATCAGCGCGCCCGCGACCCCGGCAACGATCACCCCCGCCGCGATGGCGATGATCACGCCGAGCGGGTGCAGCGAGACGAAGCGGCCCATCAGGAACGGCTGCAGGATGTGACCCTCGATCTGCTGGACGAGGATCACGCCGCCGAGCATCAGGAGGGCCGTGATCGGCCCCTGGTCCACGAGGGCGACCAGGATCGCGACCGTCCCGGCGACGGTGGCGCCGACCATCGGGATGAACGCGCCCAGGAAGACCAGCACACCGATCGCCAGCAGGAACGGCACCCCGAGGATCGCCGCCACGATCATGATGCCGATGGCATCGACCGCCGCCACGATGACCGTCGCCTTGACGAACTGGGTCAGCGAGATCCAGGCCACCTTGCCCGAGGAGTCGATGTGCTCCCGCGCGGCGCGCGGTGCCAGCCTGACCAGCCAGGCCCAGATCCGGTCTCCGTCGGCGAGGAAGAAGTAGGTGGCGAAGAGGATGATGAAGAAGCCGGCGAGCGACGTGGCCGAGCGCCGTGCCGACCTCGGTGACCTGACTGAGCGCTCCGCCCTCGCTGGACCCTTCGGTGATCGCCTGCTGGGCGGTGGCGAGGTAGTCGTTGATCTGGGAGTCACTGACGTTCGAGTGGACCGGTCCTTCAGCCAGTTCTCGATCTGGTCGAGTCCCTTGACGACCTGGTCGGCGAGGTCGTTGACCCCGGTCGCGACCTGCTGGCCGACGAACGTGAGCAGCAGCCCCACGAAGGCCAGCCGCCGACGACCACGGTGATCCGGCCGCGAGCCCCTTCGGCAGCCCCACCCGTTGCAGCCGGTGGACGAGCGGGCTGACCATGGCGGCCACCAGCAGCGCGATCGCCAGCGGCAAGCGTGATCACGGAGAACCGCCCGAGCATCCGGGCGATGACGTAGACGGTGAAGCCGATGATCAGCGACCGCCAGGCCCAGGCCGCCGCCAGGTCGACACCCCACGGAACCTGAGCGCGCGCGAAGTTCGACGGACCGGTGGAGATCGGCGGCGGTTCGGGTCGGCGCTCGGCGCGGAGGGTGCGCCCACTGGTGGACGATCCGCTCGGCGAGGCGCTCTTCCTCCTCGTCCCGCAGCCGGTGCCGCATCCGCGGAACCGGCGACGCGCGTCCGCGGCCTGCTCCTCCGTCACGCCCGCCCCGGTGCCGGCGCGACCTCGCTCGTCGTCGGTGTCCACGGCCACAGGCTACCCAGCCTGTGTGAGGCGCATCACCAGCCGGTAGGCCGCCGTCGGGTGCGGTCCGGCGAGGAGTCCCGCGGCGGCGAGGACGTAGTCGTGATCGACGACCACGCGGGGAGCCCGGCGGCAGCTGCCACCCGCCCTCGATCTCGCCGGTGCTGCCGGCCAGCACGCGGCCCTCGACGCCGGCCCGGCCGTTGCGCAGGACGCCTCGCCGGAGCCGACGAGCAGGTCCACCTCGCGCAGGTCCTGGCCGGTCCGCTCGACCACCCGACCGTCCGGGCCCGACGACCACCCGGGACCGTCCGGCGTGCCGCCGCAACGCCAGGCCGACCGCTGCTGCGGCGATCGCCTCGTCGATGTCGCGCTCCGTGTCGGTGTCGGGCAGCAGGCCGGGATCGGCCTGACGGGCGCGGGCCGCATCGATCAGGTCGAGCCCGGCCGCCTCGACGGTCGAGAGCGCCGACCAGCGCATGCCGAGGTCTCCCTCGACGGTGCGGGTGACCGGCGTGAGCGCGACGACCTCGCGGGAGAGCCCAGCCTCCTCGGGGTCGAGCTCGACGACACTGTGGACGTCGGTCGTGGCGCCGCCGACGTCGACCACGACCACGTCCCCGGCCCCCGGATGGCTCGCGCCGGAATCACTGCGGTCGAGCCCGCGCGCGAGCAGCTCGACGCCGGTCAGCACCACGTCCGGGGTGGCCCCGCGGACCATCTCCACGAACGTGCCCCCCTCGCTGAGGTGCTTGCCGCCGATCACGTGGGACAGGAACATCTCGCGGATGGCGGCGCGGGCCGGGTTCCGGAGCGAGCACCCCGATCCGGGGCACCACGTTGTCGGCCAGGACGTACGGCGTCCGCGAGCGGTCGAGCGTCGCCGCCACCGTCGCCTGTGACTCGACGTTGCCGGCGACGACGACGGGCTGGCTCCACGACGCCGCTGGCCAGCACGTCGGCATCACTCTCCAGCACCTCGGCGTTGCCGCCGTCGGTCCCGCCCACGAGGAGCAGCACGTCGGGTCGGGCGTCCCGGAGCGCGGCGAGCCTGGTCTCGTCGAGCCCGCCCGAGCTGACCAGCACGACCCTGCCGCCGCTGGAGAGCGCGACCCGGCGACCGGCCTCCGCGGTCACCAGCGCCTCGTTGCCGACGACGGCGATCCGCAGCCCTCCACCGGCGCTCGAACAGGCCAGGACGTCGGCACCCTCGGCCCGCGGGTCCTGCGCGCGTAGGGCGGCGAGGCACGCGGCGTACCCCTCCAGGACGTCGCGTGGCCCCCTCCAGTCCCGGCAGGGTGGTCGGGTGGGACGGCGGAAGCGACGATCCGGCCCTCCACCAGGTCGACCAGCGCGGCCTTCGTGAAGGTGGACCCGAAGTCGACGCAGACGGCGACGTCGGCGGGCTCGCTCACCGGGTCTCGAGACGGGCGCCGGAGCGCCCTCCTCAACCAACGGCGGAGCCGAGGGCACGGTCGAGGTCGGCGACCAGGTCGTCCGCGGTCTCGATCCCGACGCTGAGCCGGATCAGGTCGGCGGGCACCTCGAGGTCGGTGCCGGCGACGCTGGCGTGGGTCATCCGGCCGGGGTGCTCGATCAGCGACTCGACGCCGCCGAGGGACTCACCGAGCGTGAACACCTCGGCGTTCTCGCAGACCGCGAGCGCCTGCTGCTCGCCGCCGGTGACCCGGAAGGCCACCATCCCGCCGTACCGCTTCATCTGGCGCGAGGCGATCGCGTGGCCGGGGTGCTCCTCGAGGCCGGGGTAGAAGACCTGACTGACCGACGGGTGACCGGTGAGGAACTCCACGACGCGTTCGGCGTTGTCGCAGTGGCGGTCCATCCGGACACCGAGGGTCTTGATGCCGCGGTGGGTGAGGAAGGCGTCGAACGGCCCCGGGACCGCGCCCATCGCGTTCTGGTGGAAGGTGATCGCCTCCGCGAGCTCGAGCTCGCGGACCACGACCGCGCCGCCGACGACGTCGGAGTGACCGCCGACGTACTTCGTGGTCGAGTGCAGGACCACGTCGGCGCCGAGGGTGAGCGGCTGCTGGAGGTAGGGCGAGGCGAACGTGTTGTCGACGACGAGGATCGCCCCGGCCTCGTGGGCGACGCCGGC
Organism: uncultured Actinomycetota bacterium; assembly: GCA_963834235.1. Lineage (GTDB taxonomy): Bacteria > Actinomycetota > Actinomycetes > Propionibacteriales > Nocardioidaceae > Nocardioides. Next base: position 188,977 of record CAWIAS010000003.1, on the reverse strand, counting down.
CAGCGCCTCGATGTCGCCGATGTTGAGCAGCGGGTTGGTCGGCGTCTCGATCCAGACCATCTTCGTCTGGCCCGGGCGGATCGCCGCCCGGACGGCGTCCACGTCGGAGACCGCCGCCGGGCTGTGGTCGATGCCCCACACCTTGGCGACCTTGTCGAAGAGCCGGAAGGTCCCGCCGTACGCGTCGTCGGGGATCACGACGTGGTCACCGGGCGTGCAGACCGAGCGGATCACGGTGTCCTCGGCGGCCAGCCCGGAGGCGAAGGCGAAGCCGCGCTCCCCGTCCTCGAGAGCCGCCAGGACGCCCTCCAGTGCGGTGCGGGTGGGGTTGCCCGAGCGGCTGTACTCGTAACCGCCGCGCAGCCCGCCGACGCCGTCCTGCTTGTAGGTCGAGGTCGCGTAGATCGGCGGGATGACGGCCCCGGTCATCGGATCCGGCTCGTAGCCGGCGTGGATGGCGCGGGTCTCGAACCCCGACTTGCTGCGGTGCTGCTGCTCGCTCATCCCCCCACGCTATCCCCGGCCCCGGCCGACCGGGGAACGGACTGGCGACCACCGTTGTTGCAGACTGGTGAGAGCCCTGACCAGAGGAGTACGCGTGTCCATCTTCAGCCGTCACAAGACCGAGCTCGTCTCGCCCGACCAGGCCCTGCCCGGTCGCAGCGAGAGTCCCTTCCAGCTCGCCGACAAGCACCGCGTCCTGGACGCGCCCGTGCTGACCGACGAGGTGCCCGACGGCCATGAGGTCGCGATCTTCGGCCTCGGCTGCTTCTGGGGTGCCGAGGAGATCTACTGGCAGATCCCGGGCGTCTGGTCGACGTCGGTCGGGTACGCCGGCGGCACCACCCCGAACCCGTCGTACGACGAGGTCTGCTCGGGCCGCACCGGCCACACCGAGGCCGTCCGCGTCGTCTACGACCCCACGAAGGTCGCGTACGCCGACCTGGTCAAGCAGTTCTTCGAGGTGCACGACCCCACGCAGGGGATGCGCCAGGGCAACGACGTCGGCACGCAGTACCGCTCCGCCATCTACGTCACCACGTCCGACCAGGAGCAGACCGCGCGCGAGCTGACCCAGGTGTACGGCGCCGAGCTGAAGCGTCGTCGGCTGGGTGACATCACCACCGAGATCCGCCCCGCCAGCGACACCGTGTACTACTACGCGGAGGACCCCCACCAGCAGTACCTCGCGAAGAACCCTTTCGGCTACCGCTGCCACTCCAACACCGGAGTGAGGTTTCCGGCCTCCGCTGACTAGTCGTCAGTGACGACCTTGTAGTGGACCAACAACGAGCCGGACGGGCTGCCCGCGCTCTCGACCAGCTCGAGAGTGTGGGCCGTGCCGTCCGCGAACAGGCGTCGCCCGCTGCCGACGACGCACGGGGCCACCACCAGTCGTAGCTCGTCGACAAGCCCCGCTGCCAGCAGGGTCTGGGTCAGCGACAGGCTTCCGTGGAGCCCGACGTCGCCACCGTCGCTGGTCTTCAGCTCGCGAACGTAGTCCTCGACCGGGCCCGGAATGGCTTCTGCGTTCTTCCACTCCCTGGGCAGAGGCGCCGTGGTCGCCACCCGTTTGCTGACGTTGTTGATGAAGTCGGCGAACGGCTGGTCGTCGGACTTCGGCCAGTACCGCGACCACTCGTCATACATCCTTCGGCCCAGCAGCACGGTGTCCTGCACCGCGATCACCCTGCTGAGGTTGGCCTCCATGACGTCGTCGAAGTGCCACAAGAACTGCTCGGGATCCTCCGCGACCCCGTCGACCGACATCAACAGGTACGCCACGACCTTGCGCATCCGCCACCCTCTCCGCTCGCCCGGGTCCGGACCGTATCTGGCCCGGTCGCTGTCACTGGGACGTCAGGCCGCCCCGAGGTCCATGTGCAGGACCTCCCACAGGTGGTCGTCCAGGTCTCGGAACGAGCCGGTGTACATGGGTCCCTGCTCGACCGGCGCCACGACCTGGCTGGCTCCCGCGGCCTCGGCCTCGCGGCAGAGCCGATCGACGTCGGAACGGTCCTCAACGCTGATCGCCATCAGCACGTGGGTGCCGGTTCCCTCGATGGTGTCGTGGAAGGAGTGGAAGAAGTCCGTTCGCAGCAACATCACGCTCGCGAGCTCGTTCACGACCACACAGACGGCGTCGTCGCTGCTGAACATCTCGTTGATGTCGAACCCGAGTGACGTCCAGAATTTGCGGGCGCGGGCGACGTCCTTGACGGGCAGGTTCGGGAAGATCAGGCGGGCCATGAGTCAGCTCCTGGTGAGGTGGAGGGATTGTCGAAGTACAGACCGGCGACGCCTTCAGGACTCATCGCCCGCAGGGGCAGCCTCATTGTCCAGCTTCGTTGCTATCCGGGAGACATCGTTCGTAGCGTGGGTGGAGGCGGACACCGGGTCGGCCTGAGCCTAGGAGCAGTCATGGCCGAGTACCTGATCTATTTCAACCAGCAATGGGTGGGTGACCACACCGAGGAGTGGTTCCGCGGGCGCGGGCCGCTCGCCAGTGCGGTCGTGGACGAGATCAAGGCTGCCGGGGAGTATGTCTTCGCCGGTGGCCTGGAGGAGGACGGCCCGATCTTCAGCGCCGACGCCACGAGCGGGACCCTGCTGTTCACCGACGGGCCCTTCGTCGAGTCCAAGGAGTGGCTGGGCGGCCTGACCGTGGTGGACGTTGCCGACGAGGCGGCGGCCAGGACATGGGCCGGCAAGCTGGCGGAGGCGTGCGGATGGCCTCAGGAGGTTCGGCGGTTCGGGTCGAGGCCTGATGTGTCGTGACGGAGGCGCCCCACGTTCGGTGGCTCAGCGACCGCGCAGGTGGGCGTCGATCGCGCGGTGCACCGGCCAGGACGCGTCCACGACGTTGGCGAGCACGGTGTGCAGGGTCCCGCGGCCTGGGTCGCGGACACTGATGAAGGACACGCCGGCGTCGCCTCCGCGCAGATGCATGTCGCCGTCGGCCGGGTCCAGCCAGATTCCCAGGCCGTAGGTCTGCCCGTCCTCGTCCGGATCGCTGCGGGCCCGGAACATGTCGGTGACCGTCTCCGGTGACACGATCCGCCCGTCGAGGAGGGCTGCCCACAGCCGGTGCACGTCGTCGACCGTGGTGAAGGCGCCGCCGTCGCCGGTGCCGCGGACCGGGAGGTGGAGCACGTTCGACCGCCACTCCCCGTCGACGTGGACGTAACCCATGGCAGCGTCGCCCGGCAGCGTGTCGGAGCGCAGGAACGCGGTGTCGTCCATGCCGGCCGGGGCGGTCACGCGTTGGGTGACGAGGTCGTGGAAGAGCGTGCCCGAGGCCCGTTCGGCCAGCAGAGCCAACAGGACGAACCCTCCGTTGCAGTAGGAGAAGGACCTGCCGGCGGGGAACTTGGTGGGGTGCCCGTCGAGGATCGGTAGATAGTCCTCGGTCGTGGCCAGCTGATGCACCGGGACCGGCATGATGTAGTCGCTGGAGTCGTAGTCGTTGGCCTCCTCGTCGAGGTAGTCCCCGATCCCGGACCGGTGGCACAGCAGGTGCTCGACGGTCACGTCGTCGGCGACCAGCGGGAGGTCGTTGCCGAGCAGGGACCGGGCCGTGGTCGACAGCGAGAGCGTGCCGTCCTCGACCAGGCTGAGCACGGCGAGAGCGGTCAGGGTCTTGGAGCCGCTGGCGGTGCCCAGCCGCGTGTCGACGGTCATCGGAAGGGCACGAGCGCGGTCGGCCAGCCCGTAGGCAGCCCGCAGCACCGTGTCGCCATCGACATCGACACGGACCACGCCCGCGAACCCGTCGTCGACGAGTGCGGCGATCCGTCGGTCGAGGTCAGCCACCTCCGCCTGCATGCCGAGCAGGTTAGCCTGCTGGAAGGCGACGTAGATCGAGCCCTCGGGCGCGGAGTAGACCGCGCCAGCCCGGCCGGGTGGGGGCGCCGTCTCGCGCCTGTCCAGCGAATCCGGGGCTACCATCGCCGGATGAGGACCACGCGGAGGATCGCGGTCACGAGTGGGGTGCTCGCGGTGGTGGTCGCGATGCCTGCCACGTCCGACGCGCGGGTCGCCCCCGACCAGGACTCGACCTCGGAGCGCGCGGTAGCTCCACGTCTCGTCCCCGGAGCCGACCGGCCGGTTCCCATGCCCCACGTGCTCCCCCGTGGCCGGCCACCGGTCCCGATGCCGCACGTGCAGCGGCACGGAGCCGTGGTGCCGATGCCCGAGGTCGGCGGCCCCCGGTCGGGCCTCGTCCTGGTGCACGAGCCACCTACGCGTTGAGCCCTGGGCGGCCCGAACTGGTCAGGGGACGCCCAGCCACCCGGCACAATGAACGGGTGACCGAACTTCCCCGCAAGGCCGTGGCGCGTACGGCGCGACTGGCGGCACTTCCGCTGGGCTATGCGGGTCGGAGCGCGCTCGGGCTCGGGAAGCGGCTGGGCGGCCGGTCCGCCGAGACCGTGATGAACGAGATCCAGCAGCGCACCGCCGAGCAGTTGTTCCGGACCCTGGGCGAGCTCAAGGGCGGAGCGATGAAGTTCGGGCAGGCCCTGTCGGTGCTCGAGGCCGCGCTGCCCGAGGAGGTCGCCGGTCCCTACCGCGAGCAGCTCACGAAGCTGCAGGACTCCGCGCCCCCGATGCCCACCCAGACCGTGCGCGAGATCCTCGCCCGCGACCTCGGCCCTGACTGGAAGGACCAGCTGGTGTGGCTGGACGGCGGTCCCACCGCCGCCGCGTCCATCGGTCAGGTCCACCAGGGCCGGTGGCACGACGGCCGCCTGGTCGCGGTCAAGGTGCAGTACCCCGGCGCGGGTGAGGCGCTGATGTCGGACCTCAAGCAGCTCGCGCGGCTCGCGCGCACCATCGGCCCGCTGGTGCCCGGGGTCGACCTGAAGCCGCTGATCGCGGAAGTCCAGTCCCGAGCCGTCGAAGAGCTCGACTACCAGCTCGAGGCCCAGGCGCAGAGCCACTTCGCCGAGGTCTTCCGCGACGACCCGACGATCGTCGTCCCCGAGGTCGTCGCACAGGGCAACACGGTGCTGGTCACCGAGTGGATGGAGAGCCCCTACTCCCTCGCGAGGATCATCGCCGAGGGCAGCCAGGAGGAGCGCGACCACTACGGCGAGCTGTTCGTGCGGTTCGTGTTCTCGGGGCCGATCCGCACCGGCATGCTGCACGCCGACCCCCACCCGGGGAACTTCCGCATCCTCCCCGCCGAGGACGGCGGCCTCGGGCGTCTGGGCGTCCTGGACTTCGGCGCCGTCGCCAGGCTGCCCCAACGCAGCATGCCGGAGGCCATGGGTCGTCTCATCCGGCTCGCCGGGCTGGAGAGCAAGCAGGAGCTGCTCGCTGGACTCCGCGAGGAGGGGTTCGTCAAGGATCGCATCGAGCTGGACGCTGACCAGCTGCACGACTACCTCTCACCGTTCGTGGAGCCCACCCAGGTCGAGCGGTTCCGATTCACCCGGGAGTGGATGCGCACCCAGTTCGCCCGGATCAACAACCCGCGCGACCCGTCGTACACGATCGCGCTGAAGCTCAACCTGCCGCCGGCGTACGTCCTGATCCACCGCACCTGGCTCGGTGGGATCGGCATCCTCAGCCAGCTCGAGGCCGAGGCCCCCTTCCGGGCGATCCTCGAGGACTACCTGCCGGGGTTCGCCGACCCTTCCTAGCCGATCCGGTCACAGCGACAGGTACATCACGTGCAGGCCGACCGGACCGTGCTCGCGGGAGCGGAACGCACCCGGGACCGTGCCGACGATCTGGAAACCCAGTGACTGCCACAGCGCGACGGCGGCGGTGTTGGTCTCGACGACAGCATTGAACTGGATGCCCGCGAAGCCCTGGTCGCGGTGCCACTGCACGACGTACTCGGCGAGCTGTCGGCCCACGCCGCGACCACGCGCCTCGGGCGCGGTCATGAAGGACGCGGTGCCGACGTGGTCGCCGCGGCCGGGACGATTGGGGCCCATCTTGGCGCTGCCGAGGACCCGGCCGGTCTCCTCGAAGACCACGGTGAGTCCGGGCGGCCGCTCCATCCACCAGCCCCGCCCGGTCTCGACGGTGAGATCGACGGGGAAGGCATAGGTCTCCCCCGCCTGCACGATCCGGTCGAAGAACGGCCAGACCTGTGGCCAGTCGTCGTCCGTGGCCGGCCGGACCGTCACGCAGAGTCCTCCCGGAACCTCGCAACGCCGGTCAGCCCGTCGATGGACTCGCGGATCAGGTCGGCGTGACCGTTGTGGCGGGCGTACTCCTCGATCATGTGCAGCACGATCCAGCGGAGGCTGAACTTCTGACCTTCCTGCGGCTCACGGCTGGGCTTCTCGGACAACCGGTCGAGCCCACCTTCGGCGAGTGCCCGCTTGAGGATCCGGTCGGACGCCGCGCAGGCGTCGTCGAAGAGTCGCCGGAGCTCCGCCGGACTGTCCTGGAACGCGCTGTGGAACTCCCAGTCGCCGTCGGCCTCCCAGTCGGCGCTCCTCCACGGCTCGACGGGCTCACTGCCCATGAGGGTCACGCTGAACCAGTGGTCCTCCACGAGCGCCATGTGCTTGAGCAGACCGCCCAGGGTCAGCGTGGACGGTGGGTGGTTCGCGCTCAGCTGGTCGGGGTCGAGCCCCTCGGCTCGCGACCGCAGGGTGTCGCGGTGGTAGTCCAGCCAGGCCAGCAGCATCTCGGTCTCGCCGGCCACCAGGGACGGTTCGACGCGTTCCGTTGAGGTCATGGCGCCACGCTAGACGACCGGTCGCTCACCCGGCGCACGCATTTCTGGCTCCCGGTCGGTGAGGCAGTACGCCGAGCCCACCGGGTCGGCGAGCACGGTCCAGCTCGGCCACACGCCGAGGACGGTCGCGCCGAGGGCGACGTGCCGGGCGGTCTCTGCTTCCCGGTCGCTGGTAGCGAGGTCGAGGTGGGCGCGCACCTGACCGGTCTCGTCATCGAGTCGCTGGAGCAGGACCTGCAGCGGTTGCCCCGCCGGACGGATCAGCCGGCGGAACTCCGTGTGGGTCGGTGAGGCCCGCAGCTCCCACCCGGTGAGCTGCCGCCAGAACGCACACTCGACGTCGTAGGCGGCGGCCGGGATGTCGAGACAGACCTGGTCCACCGCCGACCGGTGCCCGCCCGGCCAGGTGGCCGGTCCGGCGGGGCGGGACGAAGGGTGGTTGACGAAGCAGAAGGTGAAGCCGCCCGGGGACGCCATCACGACGTAGTCGTCATCGGGCCGGGCCGCGACCGTGGCGCCGCGGCCCTCTGCCTCGGCGGCTGCCGTGCCCGGGTCGTCGACGTGGACGTCGAGATGGATCCGGCTGGGTCCCTCTCCGAGCCGTTGCAGGCCGAGGTGGTCGTCGCCCGAAGGTGGAAGGAGCGTGGTGAACTCACCGTTCGCGCCGCGTGGCGGAGTGACCTCGAATCCGGTCACGCGCTGCCAGAAGGCGGTGCCCGCCTCGTGCTGGAGAGGCTCGAGATCGAGGAAAGCGGTCATCCAGAACATGCGGTGAGGCTACCGACGATCGGCCCAGCGCTCCCCCGCAGGCACGGCCACCGTCGCACCGCCGGTCAGCTCCGCCACGAGAGCGTGCAGCCGCTGTTGGTCGTCGGGCGTGACACCGAGCCGGAGCGTGACGTGGCCGCCGTAGGTCGTGTCGAGGACGGCGATGCCACGGTTGCGCAGCTCGCTCTCGACGCGGCCGGCGTCGGCGTGGTCGAGGTCGAGGGTCAGCTCGCGGACCAGCTCGCGGGTCGAGGTTCCGGTCTCGGCGAGCGCACGTCGTACGGCATCGCCGTACGCGCGCACCAGCCCGCCGGCACCCAGCAGCGTGCCGCCGAACCAGCGGGTGACCACGGCGACCACGTCGCTCACCTCCTGGCCCCGGAGCACCTCCAGCATGGGAGCACCCGCGGTCCCGGCAGGCTCGCCGTCGTCACTGGAACGCTCGACGCCCCCGCCGGGGCCGAGCACGAAGGCGGAGCAGTGGTGACGCGCGTCGAAGAACTCCTTGCGGAGCCGGTCGACGACGGCACGCGCAGCGGCCTCGTCCTCGACCCGTTCGAGGGTGCACAGGAAACGCGACCTCTTGACCTCGATCTCCGCCTCGCCGTTGCGGGCGATCGTGAGATAGCGGGTCACGTCCACAGGCCCACGACCTCGCCACCGATCCGGACGATGAACGCGGAGACCACCACGATGAAGAAGATCCGCACGAAGCGGGAGCCGCGCGACACCGCTGTCCGGGCACCGAGGTAGCCACCCACGAGGTTGCCCACGCCCATCAGCAGGCCGACCTTCCACAGGACGGCCCCCTGCGGTACGAACACGCAGAGAGCGGCGAGGTTGGTGGCCCAGTTGGCGAGCTTCGCCTTGGCCGAGGCCTCGAGGAAGTTGTAGCCGAGGAGACCGACCAGCGTGAACACGAAGAAGCTGCCGGTGCCCGGCCCGAGCGCACCGTCGTAGAAGCCGATCACCAGACCGGTCCCCATGGCGGCCGACGTGTGGTGGTGACCGGCGAACCGGAGTGCGGTGACCTCCCCGAGCTGCGGCTTGATGCACGACGTAGGCGCCCACCACGATCAGCGCGACCAACACGATCGGATCGAAGGCCGAGCGCGGGATCTGGCTGGCCACGAGGGCCCCCAGTGCCGACCCGATGAAGGCGAGAAGCATCAGCGGCAGGAACGTCCTGCGGGTCGGGTTGGACCCGGCGGTAGAACGTCGCGCTGCTCACGGAGGTCCCGCAGATCGAGGCGAGCTTGTTCGTGGCGAGGATCTGCACCGGCGAAGCGCCCGGCAGGCCGAGGAGCAGCGCCGGGAGCTGGACCAGCCCGCCGCCCCCGACGACCGCATCGACGAAACCCGCCGTCAGCGCCGCGAGTCCGAGCAGGACGAGCACGGTCAGGGTCGGGTCCTCCACCGCGCGATCGTAGGCTCTCGGCCGGTTCGTAGGGTGGGCAGGTGCGCATCGTGTCCCTGCTCCCCTCGACCACCGAGATCCTCTTCGCGATCGGCGCCGGCGATGACGTCGTCGGAGTGACCTTCGAGTGCGACTTCCCGGTGGAGGCGCGCAGCCGGACGATCGTGTCGACGTCCGCCATGCCAGAAGGCCTGACCCCCGCCGAGATCGACGCGTTCGTGGTGGCGGCGATGGCGCGCGGCGACGACCTCTACCACCTCGACGAGGGCGCGCTGTCCGACCTGGACGCGGACCTCGTCGTCACCCAGGACCTGTGCGCAGTCTGCGCGGTCGACGTCTCCGTGGTCGACGACGCGCTGGCGCATCTGGGGTGCACGGCCGAGGTACTGACCATCGACCCGCACACCGTGGACGAGGTCTTCGACTCGATCGAGACGCTGGGCGATGTCACCGGCCACCCCGACGAGGCGGCCTCGCTGGTGACGTCGCTGCGGGCGCGGCTCGCGGTCGTGCGCCAGCGGGTCGCCGGCCGTTCCCGCCCCCGGGTGATGCTGCTCGAGTGGACCGATCCGCCGTTCGCCCCCGGTCACTGGGTGCCGGAGATGATCGAGCTCGCAGGCGGCGTACCCCTCCTGGGCAAGGCTGGGGCGAAGTCCGAACGGGTGCTCTGGGAGTCGATCCACGAGGCCCGCCCCGAGGTCATCGTCGTCGCGCCGTGTGGCTACGACAGGGACGGTTCGACCCGGATCGCGGACGACCTCGTGGCCTCGGGTGTCCTCCCGCCCGGTATCCCTGTGCACGCCGTCGACGCCAACGCCTCCTGGGCACGCCCCGGCACCCGGTTGGTGGACGGTGTCGAGGAGCTGGCCGCGATCCTGCACCCGGAGTAGGCCATCGCCGACACGATCGAAAGTATTGCCATCGGACTCGGCGCAAGCCCTGGAAACGGGCCTAGACTCCGGGAGTGACAAGCGGACTTTCGACGGCTCCGCATCGGCATGCGGTGACCTTCTACGACCACGATCAGCAGGTCGTGGACGAGGTGGCCCGTTTCGTGGCCGACGGACTCGACCACCAGGGGCGCGCGGTCGTCGTGGCGACGCCGCAGCACCGGGCAGCCATCGAGCACGCGCTGGTCGCGAAGGGCTTCGAGTCATCGGTCGGCGACCGACTGGTGCTCCTGGACGCGCGCAAGACCCTCCGCACCTTCATGACCAGGAACGGCCCGGACCGCGATCGCTTCATGGCGCAGGTCGGGCTCCAGGTGCTGAACGCCGGCTCGGACGGCGCCCCGGTCCGGGTGTTCGGGGAGATGGTCGGCCTGCTGTGGCGGGCCGGTGACGTCCAGGGCGCCATCGCCCTCGAGGCCATGTGGAACTCTCTCGTCGACCGACTCGGCTTCGAGCTGCTGTGCGGGTATCCCTCCGCACTGATCGAGTCCAGCAGCCTCTCCGCGCTCCACCGCGTCTGCGCCCAGCACTCCGACGTGCACCCGCCCTCCGGCTACGCCACGAGCGCGGGTGACCGGGTGAGCCTGACCCGGGTCTTCCTGCCGGTCCCCGAGGCCGTGGCATCGAGCCGGCGCTTCGTCATCTCCTCCCTGCGACGGCTCGGGACCGACCACCTGGTCGAGGACGCCGCCGTGATCGTCTCGGAGCTGGCGACCAACGCCGTCCTGCATGCGCGCTCACCCTTCCGAGTCTCCGTCGACGAGTCGGTGGGCGTCGTGTGCATCTCCGTCCAGGACGTCGGCGACGGCCGGGCCGCGTCACGATTCGAGGACGGCAGCGACCACGCGACGGACGGCCGCGGCATCGCGATCATCGAGGCACTCTCCCGCCGCTGGGGCTGCGACACCCTGTCGGACGGCAAGGTGATCTGGGCCGAGCTCGCCGCTTGACCCCTCGGCTCAGCGTGTCGCCGGCCGGAACCAGAGGCGCAGGAGCCCGAAGGTTCCGATCACGACCCACACCACATTGAGCCCGGCCGACGGCCAGGCACCGTAGTACGCCGAATTCACCAGCAGGAAGAACCCGCCGAACAGGTTCATCACCTGGAATGTCGTTCCCGCCGGGAGCCGGCCCGTGGTGAGCAGCGCATACGCGCCCAGCAGCAACCCGGTTCCCAGCCAGCCGACGACGTTGATGCCGATCTCGCTCGCGTCCACGCGGACAGTGTGCCGGTCAGTCGCCGACCCAGAACCCGCGGCCGCCGAACCAGTCGCCGTAGTGGCCGCCCGCGCCGCCTCCGGACGGAGTGCGCGACCCGAGGTACGAGCCGACGACGGCCGCGCCGAGGTCGTCGAGCTCCGGGGCCACGACGCGGCCGTCGACCCGCCTGGCCATCGAGTCGATGAACCTGGCCAGGCCGGGATCCTCGCCGAGCCGGAAGAACGTCGTCTGCGCGCCGAACCGTCCGGCGTTGTCGAGCTCGCGGACGGCGTACGCGACGGTCAGCGGATGCGGCGGGTACGAGAAGTAGACCTCGCCGTCCGGCTCGAGGTGGGAGGTGGGCTCGCCGTCGGTGACGATCAGCAGCACCGGCTGGGCGTTCGGGTGCTTGCGGAAGTGCCGGTTGGCGAGCAGCAGCGCGTGGTGGAGGTTCGTGCCCTTGTCCCACATCGCGTCGAGAGCGGTCAGCTCCTCGATCTCCATCACCTGGGCGTGCCGCCCGAAGCCGATCAGCTGCAGGGCGTCTCCGCGGAAGCGGGACTTGATCAACGTGTGCAGGGCGAGCGCGGTCCGCTTCATCGGCAGCCACCGTCCGTCCATCGCCATCGAGAACGACGTGTCGACGAGCAGGGCGACCGCCGCCTGGGTGCGAGCCTCGGTCTCGGTCACCTCGACGTCGCGGATGTCCAGTCGCACGGAGGGTCTCGACGAGCTCGACCGGCGGAGCGGTCCCGCCTCGGCGACCGTGCGGCGTACGGCGTTCGTGAGGGTGCGGGTGACGTCCCACGGCTCGGTGTCGCCGAACGCCCACTCGCGGGTGGCGCCGCTGCGCTCCCCGGCCGCCCCGGCCTGGCGCAGGTCCCGCTGGCCCTGTCGGCCCGACATCTTCGAGGCGACGTCACGCAGGAGCGCCTTGCCGAGCTGGCGCATTCCCTTGGGGCTGAGCCGGAGCTGACCGTCGGAACCGCGCTTCAGGTAGCCGGAGTCGCGCAGCGCCTGCTCGAGACGCTGGAGCGTGCGGGCGTCGACGGCGGCCTCGTCGCCGAGCTGTCGGGCGAGCTTGTCGAGGTCCACCCAGGAGAGGTCGCTGCCCATCCGGCCGCTGGTGCCGGACTGCGAGAGCTGCTCGGCCAGGTCGTCGAGGTCGGCCAGGTCCTGCAGGGCGCCCGTGCCATCGCCGAGACCCAGACCCTGCTCACCCTCGAAACCCTCCGACCCACCCCAGTCCTCACCGGGACGGAGCGACTGCAGGTTGCCGTCGAGTCGGGAGAGCGACTCCATCAGCCGTGGTGACCCGAACGCCTGGGACGCGAGCGCATCGAGCTCGTCGCGCTGCTCCTGGGTCATCGAGTTGCGCATCCGCTGGGCGGCGGCGGCCCGCTGGGCGAGCGAGTCGAGCAGCTCGTCCACGGTCTGGGGGTGGTCCGGGAAGAAGTCCCCGTGCTTGTCCATGAACTGCTCGAACTGCTCCTGGGTGTCGTCACCCCGATGATGGGCCTCGAGCAGCGAGTTGAGGTCCTCGAGCATCTCGTTGACCGCGGCCCGGTCGTCGTCCGAGGCGTTCTCGAGCGCCTGCTTCATGCCGGCGAAGCGCTGGTCGAGCAGCTCCCGCCCGAGCAGGTCCTTGATCTTCTCGTAGTCCTCGCGGGCCTCGCGGCTGCTCCAGTCGTAGTCCCCCAGCTCGCTGACCGCCGCCGCCGTCGAGGACGGGAGGCTCTCGAGCTGCAGCTCGCGGAACGCCCGGTCGCCGTCGTCCATCTCGACGTCACGGGCCAGCTGCTTGCGCTCCTCGAGGAGGGCGCGGTCGAGGAGCTCGCGGACCTCCTGCATCGTGCCGTCCAGGTTGTGCTGCTTCAGCAGCTCGCGGCGACGCTCGGCCACGCGGCGGGCCAGGTCGTCGAGGCCCTTCTGGTCCTGACTTCCGCGCCGCAGGAACTCCCGCATCGCCCGCTCAGGTGAGTAGCCCGCCATCACGTCCTCGCCGATGGCGTCCAGCGCCTCGGCGATGTCCACCGGCGGCGCGAGCGGGTCCGGCCCGCCGTCGTAGCGGGCGTAGCGAGAGCGGGCGCGGCTCATCGGGTCTCACCCATAGACGGTCTCGCCCTCGCCGGTCTCCTTGCTGACCTTGCGGGCCAGGTAGAGCCCCTCGAGGGCCAGCTCGATCGCCCCGGCCCGCTGCCCGTCGTTGGTGGCGTCCAGCCGGTCGCAGAGGTCGTCGTACAGCTCGGACTCGCCCAGCACCGGCAGACCGGTCAGGAAGTCGCGGGCGGTGACCTGCTCGCCCGTGGTGACCATCGCGCCGGCCTCGATCGCGTCGACCAGGATCGCGAAGTCGAGTCCCCGGAAGTGGTGACGGACCGTCTCGGCCGTCGCGGTGCGGAGCAGGTGGTCGAGCACCTCGCGCTCGCGCCCCTCCTCGCCGGTCTCGAACTCGATCTTGCCGCCGAGCACGTCCACCGCCGTCTCGAGGTCGACCACGCGGGCCACCGCCTCGGACTCGCCCTGGCAGGTGGCCCGGTGCAGCGCCGCGGCGGCGATGGTCTCGGCACCGGCGATCGCGAACCGTGCGGAGACGCCGCTGCGCTGGTCGACGGAGCTGGACTCGCGCAGGTTGCGGGTGAAGCGGGCCAGGATCTCGACGAGGTACGCCGGGACGTCGGCCACCAGGTCGGCCTCCTGGCGGATGACCGCGATCTCGTCGTCGAGCTCGAGCGGGTAGTGCGTGCGGATCTCGGCGCCGAACCGGTCCTTCAGGGGCGTGATGATCCGGCCGCGGTTGGTGTAGTCCTCGGGGTTGGCGCTCGCGACGACGAGCACGTCGAGCGGCAGCCGCAGCACGTAGCCGCGGATCTGGATGTCGCGCTCCTCCATCACGTTGAGCATCGCGACCTGGATCCGCTCGGCCAGGTCGGGCAGCTCGTTGATCGCGACGATGCCGCGGTGGCTGCGCGGGATCAGCCCGAAGTGGATGGTCTCCGGGTCACCGAGGGTGCGTCCTTCGGCCACCTTCATGGGGTCCACGTCTCCGATCAGGTCGGCCACCGAGGTGTCCGGGGTGGCGAGCTTCTCGGCGTACCTCTCGTCGCGGTGCTTCCACGCCACCGGCAGGTCCTCGCCGAGCTCGGTCGCGCGGCGACGCGACTCGGGCGAGATCGGCTCGTAGGGGTGCTCGCCGAGGTCGGAGCCGGCGATCACCGGCGTCCACTCGTCCAGCAGCCCCACCAGCGTGCGCAGGAGCCGGGTCTTGCCCTGGCCGCGCTCGCCCAGCAGGACGATGTCGTGGCCGGCGATCAGCGCGCGCTCGATCTGGGGGATCACGGTGGCCCCGAAGCCGTGCAGGCCCGGCCAGGCGTCCTCGCCGGCGGCGAGCCGCGCCAGCAGGTTGGCGCGCAGCTCGTCGCGGAGGGTCTTCTGGACATGGCCGCCGGCGCGGAGCTCGCCCAGCGTGGAGATGGTGGGTGCCGTCACGCTTTTCACGCTAGCCCACCGGGGCAACGTCGTTCGCGGGTCGGCGGTACCGTTCCGCCCGATGCGCTCCCCCGGATTCGGCGACACCTGCCCCTGCGGCTCGCCCACGCTGTACGCCGCGTGCTGCGGTCCGCTGCACCGTGGCCGCGGCCTGGCCGAGACCGCCGAGCAGCTGATGCGCTCCCGGTATGCGGCGTACGCCGTCGGTGAGCTGGGCTACGTCTTCCGGACCTGGCACCCACGCACCCGCCCCGACGACGTCACCGGTGCCTCCGGTCTCGTCTGGACGGGGCTGGAGATCCTGGACACCGTCGACGGTGGCCCGGACGACGACACCGGCGAGGTGGAGTTCCGCGCCCACTTCCAGGGTCGTGTCGGCGCCCGGTGTCCTCCAGGAGCGCAGCAGGTTCGAGCGTCGTGGTGGTCGCTGGGTCTACGTCGACGGCGACGTCAGCGACCGTCCCTGAACTCCGCGGGGCGCCCCTCCTTGCGGGCGAGCGTGGCCTCCTCGAAGTTGTCGGTGAGCAGCCGGAGGTAGAGCTGGCCGAGGCCCTCGGAGGTCATGTAGGTCTCCAGCGAGGTGGCGGCGATCCCGGCGTGCAGCGACTTCTTGGTCAGCTCGACGCCCGGCTGGGAGAAGCCCGCGATCCGCTGCCCGGTCTCGACGGCGGCGCCGACGACGTCGGGCACCACGGACGAGACCAGGCCGATCCGCTCCGCCTCCTCTGCGTCGACGTCGCGTCCCGTGAGCATGATGTCGGCGGCGCGGGTCGAGCCCACGGCTCTCGGCAGCAGGAAGCTCAGGCCCAGCTCGCTGGCGGTGAGTCCGTTGTTGATGCCGGCGGCGCGGAAGTAGGCGGACGGCGAGGCGATCCGCAGGTCGCAGGCCAGAGCAAGGCACAGCCCGCCGCCGATCGCCGGGCCGTTGACCGCCGCGATCACCGGCTGGTGGAGACGGCGCAGGGTCAGCACGATCTCCTCGAGCAGCTCCATCGAGCGCAGCGCGTACGCCGGTCGGCCGAGGCCGTCGACGTGCGGCGGCTTCCCCGCGTGCTCCTGGTCGGCGCCGGAGCAGAACCCGTCACCGGCGCCGGTGACGACGACCGCCCGGACCGTGTTGTCGTGGCCGAGGTCGACCAGGGCGTCGCGGAACGGCACCATCACGTCGAAGCCCATCGCGTTCATCCGCTCGGGCCGGTTGAGGGTCACGACCGCGACCTCGGGGACGGGACGGTCGACCAGGACGAAGCTCATGGACGAATACTAGAACGTGTTCTGGTTTGAGGGCAGGGCTACCAGCAGTCGGCTTCGTGCCGGCGGTCGAGCCGTCGCGGGTCGATCAGGGTCAGGGTCGGGACGTCGGGCCGCCCGCCCATCCGCTGGTAGGGCCCGGAGCCCGACTCGCTGGTGACCCAGATCCGGCCGTCCTCGTCGAAGCCGAGCCCCTCGGCGCCGGGGAGGAACGGGATCGCGTCGCCCACCCGGCGTCACGAGCTCCCCGCAGTACGACGTGCTCCGGGTCAGCCAGGTGCGACCGCGACTGACCGCGATCCCCTGCACGTGGCTCGGGACCCGGCGCGAACGCACCGGCCCGACCCCGCCCCCTCCGGTCGAGGCGTCCAGCGTGGTCGCGCCCGGCGCGAGCAGGTCGTCGTACCGGAAGCGCAGCGCCCAGCCACGCCGCTGCTCGTGGAAGTAGCCGATCACCAGCTCGCCCTCGTCCGACGCGATGGTCGAGGCCCGGATCGAGTCGTCGACCACCCAGATCCGCTGCACCTCGTCCCCGGTGCCGAGCCGGGCCGGGTCGAGCAGCCACAGCCGCCCGGCCCCCGCCAGCCACAGGCCGTGCGTGCTCACGGCGATGCCCCCGCCGTGGCGACAGAACTCCTGTGGCCCGGGGCCGCGGAAGATGTCACCGAAGGCCAGCACCTTCCCGCTACGACGGTCGACGTGCGCGACCTGGCACTCCCGATGGCCGTGACCGGGCTCCCAGTCGTAGCCGGAGACGTACGCCGTTCCGTCGCCCGCGACGGCCAGCCCCTGGGGCACGAACTGGGGGTTGGGGAACCGGACCCGGAGACCACGACAGCCCGGGCTCTGCTCGCCGGCGAGCACCGTGGCCACACAGCCGGCGGCAGGGGGTGGCTGGCCGTCACCGGGCCCGGCGCCCGAGCGGCAGCCGGTCAGCCCGGCCGAGCACCAGCAGCGCGGCGAGGCTCCTCCGCCACCCAGTCATGCCCACGCCCCCCGTCGGTAGATGCACGCAACGTGAGACTAGGCGAGCCGCCCACAGGTTTCCGGCGGTTCAGCGTGCTGGCACCGGGACGACCGCGACTGGGCACGAGGCATGCTCGACGACCGACGAGGCGACTGAGCCGAAGGCGATCTCGGCAACGACGCCGCCGTGATGGGCGCCGACGACGATCATGTCCATGCGCTCACCCACCGCAGTCAACGCCTGGTCGGCGGGCCCGCGTGCGAGCTCGGTCCGCACCCGGACGTCGGGGTACTTCTCCCCCAGCCCGGCGACCGACTCGGCCACGAGCAGCTTGTCCTCCTCGCGGGTCGCCGTCGCGGCGACGACGACCTCGGGCGTCCCCACGGTCCTGAGCACGTCCTGGAAGCAGTGGAAGACGGTCAGCGGGAGACCGCGGAGTGATGCCTGGCGGTAGGCGAACTCCAGGGTCGCGCGCGACCCGGGCGCCCCGTCGGCACCGACAACGATCCCGTTCCGAACCAGGCCCGGGTTCCCGGGCCGGTGGATCACGACGGGGCAGCCCGCGTGCCGACTGAGGGCGAGGCCGACCGATCCCAGCAACAGGCTCCGCACGGGGCCACGCCCGCGCGACCCCACAACCAGCATGGCCGCCTCCGAGGACTGCTGCAGCAGGGCGTCCCGGGGGTCCGCCACGCGCATGAGGTCGTGGACCTCCAGGTCGGGGACCTTCGCGGCCACGTCAGATCGTGCCCGGTCCAATAGTTGGCGCGCATCGGACCGCATGGCCTCCAGGCCGATCCGGTGGTCCATCCCGGCCTGGTCCATCCACACGGAGCCAGCGGGGCTGACAGCGTGGACCAGCGTCAGCGGACGCTTCTCCGCCACGGCCTGGTCCACGGCCCAGACGAGCGCGCGCTCTGCCGAAGCGGATCCGTCGATACCCACCACAATGCTGCCGGCCGGGACCAGGTCGGCCGTGGTCGAGGTGATGTCCATGTCTGTCATTCCTTTGCGATAGCGGGAGACTCGGACGATCTCCGCCTACCCCGAGGGTCCCGCCTGGGCCGCCCCACGTTCAGGGGCCGATGGACCGATATCTCGGGACCTTGGGCCCTGATCCCCAACGCCCGCGCGAGCGACGATGGAGGCGACCCAATTGACCTCGGAGGTGTGCCATGCCCGACTCCCGCGAGCTGAGCTACTCGGAGTGCGAAGCGCTCTTGCGCGCCGGCGTTGCCGGCCGGGTGGCCATGTCGACACCCGATGGCCCACAGATCCTGCCGCTCAACTATTCGGTGATGGACAACGGCGTCGTCGTTCGCACCTCGCCCTACAGCCTGCTCGGCACCTACGGCCGCGACTCGACGCTGGCCTTCGAGATCGATCAGTTCGACCACGCCAACCAGCGCGGCTGGAGTGTCGTTGCGCGTGGTCGGTCGAGCGTCGTCCAGGACCCGCAGGAGCTCGAGCACATTCGCTCCGTGTGGGAACCCCAGTCGTGGGCGAGCGGTGTACGCACGCTGTTCATCCGGATCCGGATGGCCGAACTGTCCGGGCGCCAGCTGGGCAGCGGCTGGGACCCGATGCACGAGCTGGTCGCACGACGTGTGGTCTGATCGCCGCGCCCTCCGGCGTCACCGGTGACGCCGCGGCTCCCCTGGCGCACACTGGGGCGGTGACCGACGAGCGCGCTGCCCTGACCGGACCAGCCCGTGCACTGCTCGAGGCAGTCACCGCTATCTCCTCGGACCTCGACCTGCGCAGCGTGCTGCTCCGGATCGTCGAGGCCGCGACGGAACTGACGTCCGCCCAGTACGGCGCCCTCGGGGTGGTGGGCGGTGATCGGATGCTCGTGGAGTTCGTGACCACCGGCATCGACGCCGAGACCCACCGCCGCATCGGCGACCTCCCCCGGGGCCACGGGATCCTCGGGCTGCTCATCGAGAAACCCGAGGCGCTGCGGCTACCCGATCTGTCGGCTCACCCCCAGTCCGTCGGCTTCCCAGAGCACCACCCACCGATGACTTCCTTCCTGGGAGTGCCGGTGCGGATCCGCGGGACGGTCTTCGGCAACCTGTACCTCACCGAGAAGAAGGACGGCAGCGCGTTCACCGAGCGCGATGAGAGCCTGGTGGAGGCCCTCGCCCGCGCCGCCGGCTTCGTCATCGAGAATGCACGCGCCTACGGGCTGAGCGAACGGCGTCGTCAGTGGCTCGAGGCCACAGCGACGTTGGCGGAGGCCTTGCAGCCGCCGGTGGAGCTGGACCGGGCGCTTCGTCAGATCACCACCACCGCACGCTCGGTGTCCGGCGCCCGAGCAGCCGCCATCCTCAGCCTCTCCGACGATGGCATGGTGCTCGCCACCAGTCTCGAGGCGAGCGACACGATCCGGGTGGGGGCCGCCCTCGACGAGGTGGCCCGCACCCCGCAGCTCGGCGAGGGCAGCGACGTGGCGGAGCTGTCAACCCAGGGCTTCACCGCCGTGGTGATCCCGCTCCGCGCCCACCTCGGCGACAACGGCGTTCTCGTCGCCCTCTTCGACCGTGCTCCGGAGGTGCAGGACATCGCGTCTCAGGACATCGAGGAACGAGAGCTGCTTGCCTCCTTCGCTGATCAGGCCGGCCTCGCCCTCGACCGCGCCCAGGCCGTTTCTGACCGGGAAGAGCTCGCGGTGATCTCCGATCGCGAGCGAATCGCCCGGGACCTGCACGATCTCGTGATCCAGCGGTTGTTCGCCACGGGGCTGCAGCTGCAGGGGATCGCCCTCCTGGCCGCAGACGACGACGTCTCGGCCCGTCTCGACCGGGCCGTCAGCGACCTCGACCTGACCATCAAGGACATTCGGGGCACGATCTTCGAGCTTCAGAACCGGCAGAGCACGTCGCTGCGTCAGGAGATCAGAACTCTGGTCAGGGAGTACGTCCCGGTGCTGGGCTTCGCGCCGGCGATCCGCACCTTGGGCCCGATCGACACCGCCGTCCCTGCCGAGGTCCGCGCCCACCTGCTTCCCGTGCTGCGCGAGGCGGTCTCGAACGTCGCTCGGCACGCCCTGGCCGACCAGGCCGAGGTCGAGGTCGAGGTGCGCGACCGAGAAGTGGTGCTCACGGTCTCGGACGACGGGACCGGCATCCCGCCCGACCGGGCCGAGAGCGGCCTGCGCAATGCCCGCCGACGGGCCGATGGGCTGGGTGGGAGCCTGGAGCTGAAGCCCAGGGCGCCGCGCGGCACCGTGTTGACCTGGCGGGCCCCGCTGACCTGACCGATCTCCCCGGACATGCCGAACGGCCACCCGCTCCCGAAGAGCGGATGACCGCGGCTGCCGTGCTGCGGTGGGCTACCGCAGGACGGGGTTCTTCTTGACCAGCTCGGTGGCGTTCCACCGGTGGCCGAGGCCCCAGGTGGTGCCGGCCGCGCCGAGGACCAGCACGACCATCACGATGACGCCGATCAGGTGGTCGTCGACCACCGGGTTGTTCTCCAGCGGGAGCGACGCGGCGTACATGAGCGTGTACATCACGGCGCCGGCCGCGGTGGCGATCCGCATCGCGACACCACACAGGAGGGCGACACCGATGCCGAGCAGGCCGAGCATGAACAACCAGTTGACCCATGTGTCGCCGGCCATGCCGTTGAAGATCGACTTGAACGGGTTGTCAGCCGGGACGCCGAACGCCAGGAAGCCCTCAGTCGGATTGCCGCCGTTGATCCAGGCCGCGTCCCCGAACCGGTCAAGCACGCCCTCCTGGTTGTAGCCGGTGTGGAACCCGAGAGCGAACGCCTTGTCGAGGAACGCCCAGAGGAAGGTGACGCCGAAGGCGATCCGGAGTGCCGCGAGGGCCCGGCGGAGAGCGGTCGGGTGGGTGGTGGGGGTGCCGGACACGACGCCCTCGGTGGTGCGGTTGTGGTGAGTGACGGCCATGATGACGACCTCCCGTTTAATGACGCTGTGGGTGTTGCTTCCTGTCACCACTAGGTTCTCGTCGCGAGGGGGTCGCGGGTCAGGGCCCGTGGTCACCGGGCACGGGGGCCGAAGGTCCCCTGTCGCGCGGGCCATCCGGCGGCGGGGAGTCAGTCGCCCAGCAGCTTGGACGCGAGAACCGCCGCCTGCGTGCGCCGCTCGAGGCCTAGCTTGGCGAGGATGCTGGAGACGTAGTTCTTGACCGTCTTCTCGGCGAGGAACATCTGCTCCCCGATCTGGCGGTTGGTCATGCCCTCGGCGATGAAGCCCAGCAGCTTGAGCTCCTGTTCGGTCAGCTCCGCCAGCTCGGGGGCGGTGGCCGGGCCGTTCCGGACCCGGTCGAGCACCCGCGCCGTCAGCGTCGGGTCGATGAGCGAGTTACCCGCGGCCACCTGCCGGATCGCCCCGACCAGGTCGCTGCTCTTGATCTCCTTGAGCACGTACCCGGAGGCCCCCGCCATGATCGCGGCGAACAGTGCCTCGTCGTCGTCGTACGACGTGAGGATCAGGGCCTTGATGGTCGGGTCGACCGCCCGGACCGCACGGCAGACCTCGATCCCCGAGCCGTCGGCGAGTCGGGCGTCGAGGACGGCGACGTCGGGCCGCAGCGCCGGGATCCGGGCGGTTGCGTCGACCGCGAACCCGACTCGCCCACGACCTCGATGTCGTCGGTGCGCTCGAGCAGGAAACGCAGCCCTTCCGGACCACGTCGTGGTCGTCGAGAAGGTAGACACGGATCTTGCTGGGGTCGGCCATGGGCACCTTCCTACACCGTGGAGACTGTGCCGGTGCGAGTCCCCGTCGAAGTCATGGTCCGTCCGAGAGCAGCGCAGGACCTCCCGGAGCTGGCGCAGATCCTGGCCGAGCAGCAGCCGACCTCCCGCTACCCGTTCCGCTGGCCGCTGCCGTTCCCGGTCGAGCAGTTCATCGTCCGGGAGACCGAGGAGGCGTCGTGGGTGGCCGAGATCGACGGGCGTCCGGTCGGGCACGTCAGTGTGGGCCGGCCGCGTGGCGATCTTGCGGACGAGTTCCTGCAGATCACCGGGCGGGACGACGTGGCCACGGTCTCGGTGCTGTTCGTCGCCACCTCCACCCAGGGCTCCGGCGTGGGTGGTCGGCTGCTCGACACGGCGGTGACGTGGGCGCAGGACCGCGGACGGCTGCCGGTGCTCGACGTCTTCCCGAGCCACGGTGCCGCCCTCGCGCTCTACCGTCGCCGCGGCTGGCGCGAGGTCGGGCAGACCCACCCCGAGTGGCTGCCCGCGGGCGAGGATCCGTTGCTCCTGATGGTGCTGGACTGATCGTCAGCGGCTGAGCAGCACCGACGAGCCGTGGCCGAACAATCCCTGGTTGGCGGTGATCCCGACGCGGGCACCCTCGACCTGGCGCCCCTCGGCCTGCCCGCGGAGCTGCCAGGTGACCTCGCAGACCTGCGCCAGCGCCTGGGCCGGCACGGCCTCGCCGAAGCAGGCCAGTCCGCCCGACGGGTTGACCGGGATCCGGCCACCCAGGGTGGTCTCCCCCGCGCGCAACAGGCTCTCGGCCTCGCCCCGCTTGCAGAGCGCGAGGTCCTCCATCCAGTCCAGCTCGAGCGCCGTGGACAGGTCGTAGACCTCGGCCAGGCTGACGTCCTCGGGCCCGATGCCGGCCTCCTCGTACGCCGCGTGGGCGATCGCTTCCTTGAACGTGCGTTCGGAAGCGGGCACCGCGGAGGTTGAGTCCGTCGACAGCAGCGGCATGTCCAGCACGGTGTTGGGGAACGTCGGCGTGACCGTCGAGATGGCCCGGATCCGGACCGGGTCGTTGACGCCCAGTCGGCGGACGTAGTCGTCGCTGGCGATCACCACGGCGGCGGCGCCGTCGGAGGTGGCGCAGATGTCGAGCAGGTGCAACGGGTCGGACACGACGGCGCTCCCGAGGACGTCCTCGGCGCTGACCTCCTTGCGGTAGCGCGCGTTGGGGTTGGCCAGACCGTGCCGCGCGTTCTTGACCTTGACCTGCGCGAAGTCCTCCTGGGTGGCCCCGTAGAGGTCCATCCGGCGGCGGGCGTAGAGCGCGAAGTACGCCGGGTTGGTCATGCCGAGCAGCCGGAACCGCAGCCAGTCCGGGTCGTCCCACCGCTCGCCGGCGTTGGGCGCGAGGAAGCCCTTGGGGGTCGTGTCGGCGCCGACGACGAGGGCCACCTCGGCCAGCCCGGCCATGATCCGCGCGCGGGCGGTGTCGAGCGCCTGGGCCCCCGTCGCGCAGGCGGCGTACGACGTGGCGACGCGGGCACCGTTCCAGCCGAGGGCCTGGGCGAAGGTGGCGCCGGCGACGTAGCCGCCGTAGCCGTTGCGGACGGTCTCCCCGCCGACGACCAGGTCGACGTCACCCCACGGGACGCCGGCGTCGGCCAGCGCGGCGCGGGCGGCGTGCACGCCGTACGAGACGAACGAGCGACCCCACTTGCCCCACGGGTGCATGCCGACGCCGAGGACCGCGGTGCCCGTCACTGGTCCGCCTCCGCGCCGAGCTCGACCACAGGCTTCCAGCGCCAGATGGTGCGCTCCCCCGCGTCGTCGGCGAAGAGGGTCTCGACCACGAGCTCGACCTCGGCTCCGACCCTCAGGTCGGCCACGGTGTAGCCGAGTGCGACCTGCCCCAGGACGACGAGGCCCTCGGGGAGCTCGACCGCAGCCAGCGCAAAGGGCTCGAAGGGGTCGGTGGGCGGGAGGTAGGGAGGCGGCGGTTGGTACTGGGCGTCGGTGTAGGACCACACAGTGCCCCGGCGCGAGAGCGCGGTGGTCTCGAAGCCCTCGCCGTCGCAGCCCGGGTTGCGACAGAAGGCGCCCTCGGCCGGGACGGGTGGGAAGAACACGGTCGTGCAGGAGGTGCAGCGGGAGCCGGTCAGCGCCGGCGGGTCGGTCGTGAACCAGCCCTCGATCGCGGGTGTCGCGGTCATCTCGCCCCTTCGCTCGAACTAGAACAGGTTCTCATTCTAGCCCAGGTCGGCGCCGGGACGAGCGCTCATCAGGAGACGAAGCCCTCGTCCTGCAGCCATTCCAGGGCGACGTCCACCGGCTCGCGGCCGTCGACGTCGATCTGGGCGTTGAGCTTCAGCAGCACCTCGTTCGTCAGCTTCTCGGTGACCGGTGCCATCAGCTCCTCGATCTGCGGGTGGTCCTCCATCGTCTGCTCGTCGACGACGAAGGAGACGTTGTACTTGGGGAAGTACTCGCGGTCGTCGGCCAGGACCTCCAGGTCGAGGGCAAGGATCCGGCCGTCGGTGGTGAAGACCTCGCCGAAGGTGCAGCGGCCGTCCGCGGTCGCGGCGTAGATCGCACCGGTTTGGTACAGCTGGATGTTGTCATCGGGGACCCCGTCGGGACTGCCGCGCGGCACGTCGTACGTCTTGAGCAAGCCGTCGAGCCCGTCCGGGCGGTTGGCGAACTCCGACTCGGTGCAGAACGTGCGCTCCCGCACCGGGACCTCGGACATCTGGGAGAGCTTGGTGATCCCGTACTTCTTCGACGACTCCTTCGTGATCGCGAAGCCGTAGGTGTTGTTCATCGGGGCCGGCGGCAACCACACGAGGCTGTTCTTCTCGAGGTCCTCGTCGCGGACCGCTTCGTACTGGCCCTGCTCGTCCTTGATCGGCTTGGCGTGCCCCAGATAGGTGATCCAGCCGGTTCCGGTGTACTCCCACATGGCGTCGATCTCGGCCTCGAGCTGGGCCTGGCGGGCGGCCGCGCTGCCGGGGATGTTGGTCAGGTCGGTGGTCTCGGCACCGGCCGACTTCAGCAGGATCAGCGCCATCTTGCCGAGCAGGACGCTCTCGGAGAAGTTCTTGGACCCGACCGCGATCTCGGCACCCTCGAGGTCCTGGACGCCCTCCAGCGGGCCGGCGAGCTCGGCGTCGGGGACGTATCCGCCGGCGGTGGCCAGGCCGCACCCGGTCGCGGCGGCGAGCAGTGCGGCGGACGCAGCGAACGCGACGGCGGCACGCAGACGGGTGTGGGTGCGCACGTCAGATCCCCTTCGGCCGGGCGAGCAGCTCGAGCAGCCGGCCGATCCACTCGACCAGGAGAGCGAGCAGCGCGATGAGCAGGGCCCCCACGACCATCAGCGAGAACTTGAACAGGGTGATGCCCGTGGTCAGGATCGCTCCCAGTCCGCCGGCGTTGATGAACGTGGCGAGGGCGGCGGTGCCGACGATCAGCACCAGCGCTGTGCGGACACCGGCCATGATCACCGGCGACGCCAGCGGCAGCTCGACGCGGAGCAGGACGGACGGTGCGGACATCCCGACCCCGCGACCGGCCTCGACCAGGGTCGGGTCGACCCCCTGGAGACCGGTGATGGTGTTGCGCAGCACGGGCAGGACGCCGTACAGCGTCAGGGCGAGGATCGCGGTCCAGAAGCCGAAACCCAGCCAGATCGCCAGCAGCACGATCAACCCGACCGACGGGGCGGCCTGACCGGCGTTGGCGAGCCCGACGACGAGCGGCGCGGCGCGACGGGCCCGGCCGCGGGTGAGCACGATTCCGAGGGGTACGGCGATCGCGACGACCGCCGCCGCCGAGACGGCCGTCAGCTTCACGTGCTCCCAGATCAGCTGCCACACCGTGGGCCAGGCCAGCTGGTTGCGCTCGGTGAAGTCGAGGTCGGCGGTCGCGTGCCAGAGCGCGTAGAGGGCGAAGGCGACGGCGACCAGCACCGGCGGGACGACCAGCATCAGCACGGTCTCCTGATCGAACCGCTTGCGCTTGCCGGCCTCCTCCGGTGCCTGGTCGAACTGCTCGGCGAGGGCGTCGCTCATGGTGCGTCCCCGGCCGGCTCGACGCTGGGCTCGGGCCCCTGCGTCGGGTCGGAGTCGTCCGCAGCCGCCTCCTGCTCGAGCTCCCGGATGTGGTCGGTGACGTGCCCGAAGTCGATGATGCCGAGGTACTGGTCCCGGTCCCCGGTGACGATCGCGGCCCCGTGCCCCGAGCTCAGCATGCTGTCGAGGGCGTCGTTGAGCGTGGCCCGCGAGTCCAGCGTGTTGAGCTCCTCCGCGTCGTAGGCCGGGACGCGTTCCTGCTGGCGAAGCTGGCGCAGCCACGGCCAGCCCACCGGGCGACCGCGGTCGTCGAGCACGACCACGGAGTCGTGGCCGTCGCGCTCGGTGCGCTGCACGACATCGGCGGTCGCGTCGCCCACGGTGGCGGTGGTCCGCTCGGTCAGCTCGACCTCGGAGACCCGGGCCAGCGACAGCTGCTTGAGGGTCGACCCCGAGCCCACGAAGTCCCTGACGAAGTCGTCGGCAGGCGACGCGAGCACGGTGTCGGGGGCGTCGTACTGCGCGATCTGCGCCCCCTCCTGGAGGATCAGGATCCGGTCGCCGAGCTTGATCGCCTCGTCGATGTCGTGGGTGACGCAGACGATGGTCTTGCGCAGCTCACGCTGGATGCTGAGCAGCTCGTCCTGGAGGCGCTGCCGGGTGATCGGGTCCACGGCACCGAAGGGTTCGTCCATGAGGATGACCGGCGGGTCGGCGGCCAGCCCGCGCGCGACGCCGATCCGCTGCTGCTGGCCACCGGAGAGCTCACGCGGGTAGCGCGAGCGGTACTTCGCCGGGTCAAGTCCGACCAGGTCGAGCAGGTCGGTCACCCGCTCGCGGATCCGGTCGGCGTCCCAGCCCAGCAGCTTGGGGACGATCGAGATGTTCTTCTCGACCGTCATGTGCGGGAAGAGGCTGCCGCCCTGGATGACGTACCCGACGTGGCGGCGCAGCTCGTCGGGGCTCTGGTCCCGGACGTCCTTGCCGTCGATCCGGATCGTGCCCGACGTGGGTTCGATCAGCCGGTTGATCATCTTCAGCGACGTGGTCTTGCCGCAGCCCGACGGGCCGACGAACATCACGATCTCGCCGGCGGGGATCGTGAGGGTCAGGTTGTCGACGGCCGGGGTCTTCTGGCCGGGGTACTTCTTGGTGACCGCCTCGAGGGTGATCTCGGCGCCGCTGACCTCGGCGTCGTCGGTGGAGCGTGCGGTCTCGGGTGCAGATGTCATACCCGGATTCCCTTCGAGATGGTGAGTCGGCCGAGCAGGAGCAGGAGCAGGTCGGCGAGGAGGGCGACGAGCACCACACCCACGGTGCCGACGACCGCGTAGTTGACGGCGTTCGCGCCACCGATCTGGGCGAGTCCCGTGAAGATGTAGCCGCCGAGCCCGGGCCCGAGGACGTACGCCGCGATGGCCGCCACACCCATGGACATCTGCATGGACACCCGGATGCCGGCGAGGATCACCGGCCAGGCAAGCGGGAGACGCACCCGCCACAGGGAGGTCAGCTCGCTCATGCCCATCCCCCGCGAGGACTCGAGCAGGGTCTCGTCGACCCCCTGCAGCCCGACCACCGCGTTCCGGAGGATCGGCAGGACGGCGTAGAACATCACCGCCACGAAGGCCGTGATCGCCCCGATGCCGAGCAGCGGCAGCAGCAGGCCGACGAGGGCGAAGGACGGGATGGTGAGACCGATGGCGCTGAGAGCGTTGGCGGTGCCCTCGAGCCAGGGCAGCCTGGTGACGATCACGGCCAGGACCACGGCGACGACCGTCGCGGCGAGGACGGCCTGCAGGACCAGGCTGGCGTGCTGGAAGGCGTTGAACGCGATCAGGTCACGACGTTCGTCGATGAAGTCCCACACGGTCCGAGTTCCCCCTGGGGGCCGCCGGGACCACCGCCCGGGTGGGGATCCCTGGTTCGCTCGAGGAGAACGACCCGGGCCTCAGCCAATCACCCTGCGGCCAGGAACGCCAGCAGGTCCTGTCGGGTGAGCACCCCCACGGGCTTGCCGTCCTCGTGCACCAGGACAGCGTCGGCACCCTCGAGCATCGCGACTGCGTCCCGGGCCGACTCGCTCGAGCCGATCGACGGCAGCGAGGCGGACATGTGCTCCTCGACCGGGTCGGTCAGGCGCGCGGTGCCGGCGAAGAGCGCGTCCAGCAGGGTCCGCTCGGAGACCGAGCCCGCGACCTCCGCAGCCACGATCGGCGGCTCCGCCCGGACGACCGGCATCTGGGACACGCCGTACTCCTGGAGGATGTGGACCGCCTCGGCGATGGTCTCCGCCGGGTGGGTGTGGACCAGGTCGGGCAGCCGCCCGTCCTTGCCACGCAGCACGGCACCGACGGTCGGCACGTCGGCGTCCGGGTCGCCGACCGCGAAGCCGTACGCCGCCAGCCAGTCGTCGTTGAACACCTTGGTGAGGTAGCCGCGACCCGAGTCGGGCAGCAGGACCACGATCACCGCGTCCGCGCCCTCCGGGGTCTCCGCGATCTCTGCGGCCAGCTGCTTCGCGGCGTACGCCGCCATGCCGGAGGAGCCGCCGACGAGCAGCGCTTCCTCACGAGCCAGCCGCCGGGTGAACGCGAACGAGTCCGCGTCCGAGACCTCGATGATCCGGTCAGCGACGTCGCGGTCGTAGCAGTCGGGCCAGAAGTCCTCGCCCACGCCCTCGACGAGGTAGGGCCGCCCGCTGCCACCGGAGTAGACCGATCCCGCCGGGTCGGCGCCGATGACCTGGACGTCGGGGTTCTGTTCCTTCAGGTAGCGGCCGATGCCGCTGATCGTCCCGCCGGTCCCGACGCCGCAGACGAAGTGGGTGATCCTGCCCTCCGTCTGGTGCCAGATCTCGGGCCCGGTGGTCTCGTAGTGCGAGCGCGGGTTGTTCGGGTTGGAGTACTGGTCGGGCTTCCAGGCCCCCGGCTGGGAGGAGAGCCGGTCCGACACGTTGTAGTACGAGTCGGGGTGCTCGGGGGCGACCGCGGTCGGGCAGACGACCACCTCGGCGCCGTACGCCTTGAGCACGTTGCGCTTGTCCTCGCTGACCTTGTCGGGGCACACGAAGATGCACTTGTAGCCCTTCTGCTGGGCGACCATGGCCAGGCCGACACCGGTGTTGCCCGAGGTCGGCTCGACGATGGTGCCGCCCGGCTGGAGCGCTCCGCTCTCCTCGGCGGCCTCGATCATCCGGGTGGCGATCCGGTCCTTCACCGAGCCGCCCGGATTGAGGTACTCCACCTTCGCCAGCACGAGCGGACCGCCGGAGGCGTCGTCCGGACGGTCGAGTGACCGGTGGAGCCGCAGGAGCGGGGTGTTGCCGATCAGGTCCAGGAGCGAATTGACGTACTGCACCCGGCCAATCTAGAGGCCGCGGTCCAGTTCCCGGCAACCGGCGACCGCTGCGGAGGCGGGCTCCGTAGAGTTGGGTCGTGACCAAGGCAGCCGCAGCACGCAAGCTTGCCGCCGCCGCCGCGTACGGCGGAGGCGGGGTGTCGGTGCTCGGCGGCGCCCTGTACGGCGTCCTCCGCATGGAGGCCAAGGTCGCCCGCAAGGCGATCGGCCGGCTGGATCGGGATCCCCCCGACGCCACCGGTTGGTACGGCCGCGGCCGACCCGGCCCGGCGATCAAGGTCGCCCTCCTGGGCGACTCCAGCGGGGCGGGGTACGGCGTGGACCGCGTCGAGGAGACTCCCGGCGCGCACCTCGCCAGCGGACTCGCCGAGCGCGCCAACCGGCGGGTCCACCTGCGCGGCTTCGCCAAGACCGGCGCCCGCTCCTCCGACCTCGCCGGCCAGGTCGACCGCGCGCTCGCGGTCAAGCCCGACGTGGCCGTGATCCTGATCGGCGCGAACGATGTCACCCACCAGGTGATGCCCGCGCAGTCCGTGCGCAACCTGGTCGACGGCGTCGTCCGGCTCCTCGAGGCCGAGGCCCAGGTCGTGGTCGGCACCTGCCCCGACCTCGGCACGATCCGCCCCATCCCGCCCCCGCTCAAGCAGCTGGCCCGAGCCTGGTCGCGTCGGCTCGCGGCCGCGCAGACGATCGCCGTGGTCGAGGCCGGGGGGCGCACGGTCTCCCTGGGCACGATCCTCGGTCCCGAGTTCGACGCCGCACCCGCGCTGCTCTTCGGTCCGGACCGCTTCCACCCCTCGGCCGACGGCTACAAGTCCCTGGCCGGCGTGATGCTGCCGTCGTTGCTCGCGGCCCTGGGCCTGGTGCGTGAGGAGGAGCTTGCTCCCGAGGTCGGGCGCGGCGAGGGCGTGCTCCCGGTGGCCAAGGCCGCCATCCGCGCGGTCGAGCACCCCGGCACCGAGCTCGACGGCACCGAGGTGGGCGGAGCCCGTCGAGGCGTTCGCGGGCTCTGGGTGGAGCTGCGGCACCGACGCCGCGAGGCGACCTCGGCGACCACGGCTCCCGAGGACGAAGCCGCCGGCGACCCCGCCGAGTCGGCGCCAGTTGCGCCCTGAAATGCGCCGAGTCGGCGTGAACCGCGGAGTACTCCGCGGTTCACGCCGACTCGGTCAGGATCAGTCGGAGCTGAAGATCGCCAGGATGCGCAGCAGGTTGGTGTAGATCCAGACCAGGCTGACGGTCATCGCGAACGCGGCGCGCCACGACTCGCGCTCGTCGATCCCGGCGGCGACGCCCTTCTCGACGAAGTCGAAGTCGAGGATCAGCATGAACACACCGAGCACGAGGCCGACGATCGAGAAGACCAGGCCGATGCCGCCGAAGCCGAAGAGGCCCAGCTGGTTGCCGAAGAGGCCGAGGCCCATCTCGAGCAGGCTCAGGGCCACCATGCCGAACACGGCGGCAATCACGAAGGTGCGGAACTTGTTGCCGACCTGGATGTCGAAGAACTTGTACGCCGCGAGCGTGCCGGCGAACGCAGCGAACGTGCCGAGCACGGCCTGGGAGACGATGCCGTCACCGAAGTAGCCGTCGAAGAACTTGCTCAGGGCGCCGAGCGCGACGCCCTCGGCGACGCAGAACGCGAGCACCAGGGCCGGGCTGACGACCCGCTTGAACGAGTTGACCATCGACAGGCCGAACGCGGCCAGCGAACCGATCGTCATCGCACCGATGAGCGGACCGAGGTCGGCATCGGTGTCGATGTCCGGGGTCATCCACCAGGTGAGCGCCGCCACAGCGACGACGACGAAGAGGGAGATGCCGGTCTTCTGGACGACCGAGTCGATGGTCATCGGGCGGCCGGAACCGGCCTGGGTCGGGACACCGGGCTCGCCGTAGCCGGGCTCGCCGTAGCCCTGGTGCGTGGCGCCGTTGCCGGCGTAGGTCTGGTTGCCGTAAGCGTTGCCGGACGCCCCGTTGAAGGCTTCCGAACGCCGGAACACCGGGTTGTTGCTCTGCATGGTCTCCTCCTTGGAGGCCGATGGTGCACGTCAGTCTGACGGTCACCGGACTGGACCCAGTCTAAACGGGTCTGTTCAGTTCAACGTCCGGGCGGGCCGACCTGTTCCGTCGGAAGGGTCACTTCTTGCGGACGCGGCGGACCGCCTTCACGACAAGGTCGTTGATCGGTGTCGGCCTGATCGTGGCCGCGTGTGCTTCCGGGCTTAGGCTGAGTGCCGTGCGCATCATCGGTCGGCTGCTCCTGCTCCTGGGCTGCGCCGCAGCGGGCATGGCCCTCGCGGCGCTCCCGGCGATTGTGGGCGACCACGTCTACGGCGATGCCCTGAGTCTCGTCTTCCTGGTGGCGGCTCCCCTCGGAGGCGTGATCGGCGGCCTGTTGCTGGGCCGGCGGTCCACGGGCGCCGCCCGGGTCGGGTGGCCCCTGGCCGGCTTGGTGATCGGGTTCCTCGTCACGCTCGCCGCGCTGACGGCGATCGTGTTCGCGATCGACTCGACGATCTGAGTGCCCCCGCTGGGATTCGAACCCAGACTGGATCGCTTTTAAGGCGACTTCCTCTGCCGGTTGGGATACGGGGGCGCGGCGACCTGCGGGACGTCATACGGTCCGAGCGCAATAGCGCACGCTTCGTATGACGTCCCGGTCATAAGTAGGTCTTGCGCGGGTGGATGGCGTGAGCACCGGCGGCCCGGTCGAGGAAGAGCAGCCCGTCGCAGTGGTCGATCTCGTGCTGCAGCGCCCGGGCCTCGAACGCATCCGCGGTCACGGTGACCTCCTCGCCGGTGCGGGGCAGATGACCTCGTACGACGAGCCGCGTCGCCCGCTTCACGTCACCGGTGAAGTCGGGGACGCTCATGCAGCCCTCGCGTGCCTTCTCGTTGCGCGATGCCTCCACGACGACAGCGTTGCACAGCACGAACGTGCCGTGGTGCGCCTTCGCCTTCGGGTGCTGAGACACGTCGACGCAGAAGACCTGCGCGCTCACCCCGACCTGGGGAGCGGCCAGCCCGACGCACCCAGGGCTGA
The DNA here is from genome assembly GCA_963834235.1 of uncultured Actinomycetota bacterium. GTDB lineage: Bacteria > Actinomycetota > Actinomycetes > Propionibacteriales > Nocardioidaceae > Nocardioides. The sequence goes on along the minus strand of CAWIAS010000003.1, from coordinate 157,073 downwards.
CCCGCATGGTGGCGACGAGGTCAGCGGCGAGCTGCACCGTCTCCGGCGCGGTCGGGTCGACCTCCGCACCGGCCGTCGTGAGGACCGGTGAGGGTGCCGTCACGACCTCGAGCAGCCGACCGGCGACGCCCAGCTCGGCCTCGGTCCAGGCCGCGAGCGCTTCGCTCACAGGTCGTCGGCCTCCGCCTCACGGAAGGTCGCCCCGACGCCGAGCGAGGTGGCCGCATCGTTGATCGCCGCCTCGACGGCCGTCACCTCGACCGACGCCGGCAGGTCGATCTCGGCGACGAGCAGGTAGAGATCGCCTGCGAGCCGCGTGGTCAGGTCGGTGATGTTGCCACCCACCGCAGCGACCTCCCCGACGATCGAGGAGACGATGCCCGGCCGGTCCCCGCCGTGCACGGTCAGCACCCACGACGTACCGGTCGGAGCGGGCGCGTCCTCGACCGGAACCTCCCGCACCGTGACGGTGAGCGACCCGTCGCCGGCCAGCGGAGCGAGCGCAGCCTCGATGTCGGCGGCGGCCGCATCTCCCGCGCAGACCAGCGTCATCGCGAAGTGCCCGCGCAACAGCGTCATCGAGGAGTCCTCGAGGTTGAGGCCCAGGTCTGCGAGCCGCGCCGTCGTCTCGGCGATGATGCCGGGGCGGTCGTGGCCGAGGATGGTGATGGCGTGGGTGCTCACGGGTCCGATTCTGACAGCGCCCGGGCGCGACCCAGCACGTCGTCCAGCATGTCCGGTGTCAGCCGTCCGGTGAAGGTGTTGTGCTGGCTGGGGTGGTAGCTGCCCACCACGGTCACCCCGTCGAGCGGGACCTCGGCCCCGTGGCCGAACCGCGGCCGCGGAACGGGTACGGCGTGCCCCGCGCGCCCGAGGGCCTTGAGGCTCGCGTCCCAGCCGAAGGCGCCGAGAGCGACGACGACCCGCAGGGAGGGCGCGACCAGGGCGAGCTCACGGTCCAGCCAGGGGGCGCAGGTGTCCCGCTCGACCGGCGTCGGTTTGTTGGCGGGCGGGGCGCAGCGCACCGTGGCCACCATCCGGGTGTCGACGAGCGCCTGGCCGTCGCCCGCGTGCACGGACGTCAGCTGGGTGGCCAGCCCGACCCGGTGGAGGCTGGCGAACAGCCAGTCCCCCGAGCTGTCACCGGTGAAGACCCGGCCGGTCCGGTTGCCGCCGTTGGCGGCCGGCGCGAGCCCGACGATCACGATCCGGGGCGTCGACGAGCCCCAGCCCGGGATCGGGCGGCCCCAGTAGGGCTGGTCAGAGAACGAGGCGCGCTTCGTGACAGCCACGTCCTCGCGCCACCGGACCAGCCGCGGGCAGGCCGCGCACACCGACACGGCGGCGTCCAGGTCGGCGAGGTCGCCGCCCGTCGACAGACGCCGAACCCCGGCGGCCGTGCGGGCCACCGGGGTGTCGGGTCGAGCGGGATCGCCGGGCCAACCCGTGCCGGGCGGCACCGGCGAATCGAACGCCTGCCCGGTCAGGGGGTGCGGCAGCGGGTCCACAGGGACATCCTGCCGTCCCTCATCGCGGACAGGAGGTCACGGAGTCGAGCGCCACTGCTCAGAGGACTGGGCACCGTTGCTGTCGCTCGAGCTGCGCACCTTGTGAGCGGCGGCCGAGGCGGTCTCCTTGGCCTTGTCGGCCACCACGGAGCCGGCAGCGGCGGCCTGCTCGGTGATCGTGTCCTGGGCCTGCTGCTTCGCGGCCTGGACCTTGGGGTTGCGCGCGAACGAGCGAGCGCCGGAGGCGATCTGCTCGTAGCGCTCGCGTCCGGCGCGGGCGCCGAGGACGTAGCCGGCGGCACCGGCGGCGAGGAGGGTCAACTTGCTCATGAGGAGGTGCTCCTTGATCTCGAGAACTCGGGTCAACGGCCCCCGCGGCTGGGCGGGCGCGGGTCGGCCGACACCCATGACCGTGCCCCGTCTCCCCTGCGGCAAACCCGCACCGTCAGAGTGACCAGGCGATCCCGTCGAGGATGTCCGCCTCGGAGGCGACGAGCGTCTGCACCGACGTACGACGCAGCACGCGGGACAGGATCAGCGCGCCGGCGTCGATGACGTCGGCCCGGCCCGGGTGCATCCAGGGCAGGGCCAGCCGCTCGTCGACGGTCATCGCCACCAGCCGCTCGACGAAGGCGTGCACGTCGGCCACGGCCACTCCCACCCCGTCGATCGCGTCCCGGTCGTACGACGGCAGGTCCAGCACCCCGGCCACCACGGACAGGACCGTGCCGGCGACCCCCACGACCGTCGTGGCGTCGGCGGGGTCCACGGGGCAGGCGTCGAGCGCGGCGTCGATGTCGGCCACACAGGCCGCGACCTGCTCGGGTGTGGGCGGGTCGGACGCGAGGTGGCGCTCGTGGAGCCGGACCGAACCGATGTCCATCGAGTGCGCCGCGTCCGGCGTCGAGGAGCCGAGGATCAGCTCGGTCGAACCGCCCCCGATGTCGATGACGAGCACCGGCTCGGCCGGAGGGGACGCGAGGTTGCGCACCGCGCCGTCGAACGCCAGCGCGGCCTCCTCAGCACCGGTCAGCACCTCCGGCCGCACTCCCAGGCGCGCGTGCACGCCGTCGGAGAACGACCTCGGCGTTGGCGGCGTCGCGGGTCGCCGAGGTGGCGCAGAAGCGGATCCGGTCCAGTCGCACGTCGTGCTCGCGCGATCAGGACGGCGTACTCGTCGAGGGCAGCGAACGCCCGCACCAGCGCCTCGTCAGCCAACCTCCCCGTGCGGTCGACGTCCTGGCCGAGTCGCACCATCCGGGTCTCCCGAACCGCACACGTCGGGCAGGTCGCCGATCAGCAGCTTGATCGTGTTGGTGCCGCAGTCGATCGCGGCCAGGGTGGTCATACGTCCTGGGTCTCGACAGCGCCTCCGACCGACGTGATCGCAGGGTCCGGACGTCCACCAGTCGCCGAGCGCGTCGAGCACCTCGTCGCCGAACGGGTTCACGCCGCGGCCCTGGGCCAGCGACTGCCCGGCGAGGACATGCAGGCACTTGACCCGGTCCGGCATGCCACCGGCGGAGATCCCGTCGATCTCGGGCACGCTCAGCCCGGCATCGCGGGCGATGTCGTCACGCGCGGCGAGGTAGCGCTCGTGGGCGCCGCGGTAGCGCCGCCGCCAGCTCGGGATCGTCGGCCAGCCGGTCCTGCATCTCCTTCATCAGCCCCGAGCCCTCGAGGGTGCCAATTCTCGAGGCCGCACGAGGGCAGGTGAGGTAGTAGGTGGTCGGGAACGGCGTGCCGTTGGGCAGCCGCGGCTCGGTGGTGACGACGTCGGGGTTGCCGCACGGGCAGCGGTGCCCGACCTCGTGGATGGCCCGGGGCTCCCGCCCGAGCTGGGCAGCGACCGCCGCCTCGTCGGCGGGCTCGATCACTGCTCCGCGTCCTCCGGGGCGTCGATGTCCGTGGCCGCGGGCGGTTGGTCCCGCGGGGGATTGCCGGCCAGGACGACGGACTGCCACGCGTTGTCGAACCACGGCTCGGGCGCCGGCGTCAGCGCGTCGGACGGGGTGGGCAGCTCGGTCTCGCCCTCGAGCGGCTTGCCGTCCTCGCCGAGCACGACGTACGACGTCTCGCCCGGCATGACGTAGCCGAAGCGCTCACGGGCCTGCGCCTGGACGTAGGCGGGATCGTTCCAGCGCCGTTTCTCGCGCTCGAGGTCGTCGATGCTCGCCTCGCGATCGGCGATCTGTGCCTTGAGGTCGGAGATGTGCGCGCGCTGCTGGAGATAGGCACGCATGGACGAGGCGTAGGACACCGTCAGCACCGCGACGACCAGGATCAGGATCGCTGCCCGGCCCGTGAACTTCGGGCGAAAGCGTTCGGCAGCGCCGACGGCGAGGGGCGCGACCGGCGGGCGCGCACCGCGACCGGCACCGGTGCGTCCGGGGCCCGGTCGGCTCCGCGGGCGGGACCCGCGTGGCGGCGTACGGCGGTTGTCGGCCATCGGACCGTCTCAGCCCCGGTACCGCGGGAAGGCGCCGGCCCCGGCGTAGCGGGCGGCGTCACCGAGCTCGTCCTCGATCCGGAGGAGCTGGTTGTACTTGGCGACCCGCTCGGACCTGGCCGGCGCGCCGGTCTTGATCTGGCCGCAGTTGGTGGCGACGGCGAGATCGGCGATGGTGGTGTCCTCGGTCTCGCCGGAGCGGTGGCTCATCATGCAGCGGTATCCGCTGCGGTGGGCGAGGTCGACGGAGTCGAGGGTCTCGGTGAGCGAGCCGATCTGGTTGACCTTCACCAGGAGGGCGTTGGCCTGCCCGCCGGTGATACCGCGCTGGAGGCGCTCCACGTTGGTGACGAAGAGGTCGTCGCCGACGATCTGGATCTTGCCGCCGAGCTGGTCGGTCATCGCCTTCCAGCCGTCCCAGTCGTCCTCGTCGAGCGGGTCCTCGATCGAGACGATCGGGAAGGCGTCGCAGAGCTCGGCGTAGTAGGCCGTCATCTCGTCTGCTGTCTTCGAGCCGCCCTCGAAGGCGTAGGAACCGTTGTCGTGGAACTCCGACGCCGCGACGTCCATCGCCAGCGCGATGTCCGTGCCGAGCGAGAGACCCGCCCCCGAGACCGCCTCGGCGATCAGGTCGAGCGCGGCCCGGTTGCTGTCGAGATTGGGGGCGAAGCCGCCCTCGTCGCCGAGGCCCGTCGCCAGACCCTTCTGCTTCAGCACCGACTTGAGCGAGTGGTAGACCTCCGCGCCCTGGCGGAGCGCCTCGCGGAAGGTGGGGGCGCCGATCGGCGCGATCATGAACTCCTGGACGTCGACGTTGGAGTCGGCGTGCGAACCACCGTTGAGGATGTTCATCATCGGCACCGGCAACAGGTGGGCATTGGGGCCACCGACGTAGCGGTAGAGCGGAAGACCTGCCGAGTCAGCGGCGGCGCGGGCGACCGCCAGCGAGACCCCGAGGATGGCGTTGGCGCCGAGGTTGGCCTTGTTGGGCGTGGCGTCGAGCTCGAGCATCGTCTGGTCGATGAGCCGCTGGTCGTCGGCGGCGAGACCCTCGACCGCCGGCCCGATCTTCTGGATCACCGCGTCGACGGCCTTGCCGACACCCTTGCCGAGGTAGCGGTCACCGCCGTCGCGCAGCTCGACCGCCTCGAACGCGCCGGTGGAGGCGCCGCTGGGCACCATGGCCCGGGCGAACGCTCCGTCGTCGAGGAGGACCTCGACCTCGACGGTGGGGTTGCCGCGCGAGTCGAGGATCTCGCGGGCGCCGACGGCTTCGATGGATGCCACGTTGTTGCTCCTGGGGAATGGGGCGTGCGGTCACGCTCAGCCTAGCCCGCCGGTCCCCGGTTCCCCGCAGCGCTCGCCCGGTGGCCTGCGTCAGGACGACGGCTCAGAGCTCGACCAGCACCTCGTCGAGCGGCTTGCGGGTGAGGGCGGGGACCCGGGCGCCGGCGGCGGGGTGGCCGACCGGGATCAGGACGAAGGGCCGTTCGTTGTCAGGACGTTCGAGCACCTGGTTGATCCACTTCATCGGCGACGGTGTGTGCGTCAGTGTGGCGAGGCCGGCCTGGTGCAGCGTCGCCAGCAGCAGGCCGACGGCGATGCCGACCGACTCCTTGACGTAGTACGGCTTGGGTTCGGTGTCGCTGCGGTGCACCTCGAAGACGGCGATCACCACCGGGGCCGTCTCGAGGAAGGGCTTGCGCCAGTCCGTGCCGAGGGGTGCGAGCGCCGCCAGCCACTCCTCCGCCGCCCGGGTCTCGTAGAAGCGTCGCTCCTCCTCTTCCGCGCCTTCGCGGAGCAGCCGCTTGCGCTCCGGGTCCCGGACCACGACGAACCGCCACGGCTGCACGTGCGCGCCGCTGGGTGCCGTGCCCGCCGCCCGCACCGCCTCGCGGATCACCTCGTCGGGCACCGGGTCCGGGGCGAAGTCGCGGATCGTACGGCGCCGCGCCATCTCGTCGGCGAAGCTGCGGGCCCGGGCCATCGCCTCCCCGGGCGTCAGCTCAGGCAGTGGCGGCGCCGGTTCGGTCGCGTGCTCGCTCATGCCCCCATCCAACCGCGGCGACGAATCGGCGAGGGCGCGGTGACGGTCACAGCAATCGGCGTACGGCGTCGCGCAACGCCTGCTCGGGGTCGGTCCCGGTCTCCCGAGCCTCGGCCACCAGCGCCAGCAGGCGCTCCCCCACTCCCCCACGAAGTGGGAGTTGTGGTCGTTCGAGGTGGGAGTTGTGGTCGTCCGCCGCGGCACGCTCCAACCGGTCGAGCACCTTGTCGGCGTACAGGAGAGCGGGCAGACCGGGCGGGAGACCGTCGGTGATCGAGTCGCGGGCCTTCTCGGTGGCCTTGATCGCCTCCCAGGCCTCGTTGATCGCGGCCGCGTCGCCCGCGGGCGCCTTCTCCTGGCCGGGAGGCGCGAAGACGTGGGGGTTTCGGCGGTGCATCTTCGCGACGATGTCGCCGGCCACGTCGTCCAGCGTGAACTCGCCGGACTCCTCCGCGATCACGGCGTGGAAGTAGACCTGGAGCAGCAGGTCGCCGAGCTCCTCGCGGAGGTGCGCCCAGTCACCGGTGGCGTCTCCGGTGTCGATCGCCTCGAGAGTCTCGTGGGTCTCCTCGAGCAGGTAGCGGGCCAGCGACCGGTGGGTCTGCCCGGCCTTCCACGCGCACTCCGCCCGCAACTGGCGCATGACCTCGAGGAACTCGAGCAGCGCGGCTCCGTCCCCGGCGCCAGAACTCCCACTTCGATGCGCCACAACTGCCACTTCGCGGGGGATTTCTGCCACTTCGTGGGTCAGCTGCAGGTGTGGGAGGCGGGGAGCGCGCCGGCGTACGCCGGATCGGGCTCGTCGGCGGCACCCTGGACGGCGTTGTCGCCGACGGCGTAGGACAGTGAGGTGTCGACGGACTCGACGTTGCCCTTGGTGAGACGGACACCGAGGGCCGGGTCGAAGGTGACGCCGTTGTCGGAGATCCAGTCCTCGAAGGCCTGCTGACCCCGGGCGACCTGGTCGGAGTACTCGGCGTCGGTGGCACCCTCCTCCTCGAGGAGTACGCCGCCCACCGCGGCCTGCATGGCCTCGACGTAGGCCGACGACGACTCGACCTCGATCACGGCGTCGCGGACCTCCTCATCGAGGACGGCGACACTCTGCTCGAGCTGCGCGACCGACTCCTGTGTACGTCGCGCCGGGCTCGACGTCGTACTCGTCGCCCAGCTGCTCACCGATCGAGCGCATGGTGAGGGTCCCGGCGATGCCGCCGCGGAAGTAGCGGTTGGGCACGATCTGCGGCGGGTTCTGGGCAGCCAGCTGGTCCTCGATGGCCAGGCAGTAGTCGCCCGCGAGGCCGTCGACCTCGTTGACCGTGATCTCTTCGTCGCCCACCTGCACGGCGACGCCGGGCGACGCCGAGCCGCAACCGGTGAGGAGGGCGCCAGCGGCGACCAGCCCGGCCAGACCGGACATCCGTCCGGGACGGGACATGCTCACGATGACTCCTTCTGCTTCTGCTCCGGCGGGTCGATGACGCCGTCGATGATCTTCCGCGCCCATTCAAGCAGGGCGAGCCCGGTGATCGGACGCCCCCCGACCACGGCGGTCTGCGGACGCGGCACCAGGATCGTGTCGACCTGCGCCTTGACGATGCTCTTGGGGTACATCCGCTGCAGGCGTACGACGCGCGACTCGGGCAGGCTGACCGGCGCGAACCGCACGTTCTTGCCGGCGATCGTGACCTCGCCGATCCCGGCGGTGCGCGCGCGGGCACGGAAACGGGCCACGAACAGCAGCGACGTGACCTCGTCGGGCGGCTCGCCGTACCGGTCGACCATCTCGCCGAGCAGCAGGTCGACGTCCTCGTCGGCGCGGACCTCGGCGAGACGCTTGTACATCTCGAGGCGCAGCCGCTCGCTCGGGATGTAGTCGTGCGGCAGGTGGGCGTCGACGGGCAGCTCGATCCGGACCTCGCGCAGCTCCAGGCTCAGCGTCACCGCGGAACTCGTGGACGGCCTCGCCGACCATCCGGACGTAGAGGTCGAAGCCGACGTCGGCGATGTGGCCGGACTGCTCGCCACCGAGCAGGTTGCCGGCGCCGCGGATCTCGAGGTCCTTCATCGCGATCGCCATGCCGCCGCCGAGGTCGGAGTGCTGGGCCAGCGTCGCGAGCCGCTCGTGGGCGGTCTCGGTGAGCGGCTTCTCCTGCGGGTAGAGGAAGTAGGCGTAGGCGCGCTCGCGCGAGCGACCGACCCGGCCGCGCAGCTGGTGCAGCTGGCTCAGGCCGAGGGTGTCGGAGCGCTCGATGATCATCGTGTTGGCGTTGGAGACGTCGAGGCCCGGACTCGACGATGGTCGTGCAGACCAGGACGTCGAAGCGCTTCTCCCAGAAGTCGAGCATCACCTGCTCGAGCTGGTGCTCGCCCATCTGACCGTGCGCGGTGGCGATCCGGGCCTCGGGGACGAGCTCGCGCAGCGCCGCGGCCGCCTTCTCGATCGACTGCACCCGGTTGTGGATGTAGAAGACCTGCCCCTCGCGCAACAGCTCGCGACGGACGGCCGCCACCACCTGGCGGTCCTCGTAGGCACCGACGTACGTCAGCACCGGGTGGCGCTCCTCGGGCGGCGTCGTGATCGTCGACATCTCGCGGATGCCGGTGATCGCCATCTCCAGCGTGCGCGGGATCGGCGTCGCGCTCATGGAGAGCACGTCGACCGAGGTCCGGAGCCGCTTCATCTGCTCCTTGTGCTCGACGCCGAACCGCTGCTCCTCGTCGACGATGATCAGCCCGAGGTCCTTCATCCGGATGTCGGGGTTGAGCAGCCGGTGGGTGCCGACGACGACGTCGATGGTGCCCTCGGCGAGCTCCGCGATCACCTCGCGGGCCTCCTTGCTCGGTCTGGAAGCGCGACAGCCCCTTGACCGTCACCGGGAAGCCGCTCATCCGCTCGGTGAACGTCGACAGGTGCTGGGTCACGAGCAGCGTCGTCGGCACCAGGACGGCGACCTGCTTGCCCTCCTGGACCGCCTTGAACGCGGCCCGGACGGCGATCTCGGTCTTGCCGTAGCCCACGTCGCCGCACACCAGCCGGTCCATCGGGACGGACCGGCGCATGTCGGCCTTCACCTCGTCGACCGTGCTGAGCTGGTCGGGCGTCTCCTGGAACGGGAACGCGTCCTCCAGCTCGCGCTGCCAGGGCGTGTCCGGCCCGAACGCGAAGCCCTTCGTGGCCTGCCGGGCGGCGTACAGCTTGATCAGCTCGGCCGCGATCTCGCGGACCGCCTTGCGGGCGCGCCTCTTGCGCTTGGTCCAGTCGCCACCCCCGAGCCGGTCGAGGCTCGGCTGCTCGCCGCCGACGTAGCGGGTCACCTGGTCGAGCGCGTCGGCGGGCACGTAGAGCCGGTCGGGCGGTCCACCCCGCTTGGAGGAGCCGTACTCCAGCACGAGGTACTCGCGAGTGGCCCCGCCGACCTCGCGCTGCTTCATCTCCACGAACCGGCCCACACCGTGCTGCTCGTGGACGACGTAGTCGCCCGCAGCCAGCTCGAGCGGGTCGATCTGCTTCTTGCGTCGCGTCGGCATCTTCCGCATGTCACGGGTGGACGCGCCTTCTGGCCGGACAGGTCGTCGCCGGTGAGCAGGACGACCAGGTTCGTGCCGTCGACGAAGCCGTCGGTCAGGCCGCCGCAGGTCACCGTCACCACGTCCGGCGACCAGGTCGTCGCCGCTGCGCAGCTCGTCGACCAGCTTGGCGGGGACGTCGTGCTCGCCGAGCACCTCGACCATCCGTTGGGCCGGGCCGTGCCCGGGATGGACGACGACGACCCGGTGACCGGAGGTCCGCCAGCCCTCGATGTCGGCGACCGCCTGCTCCATGTCACCCCGGTAGGAGTCGGCCGGGCGGGCCGGCAGCGCGCGGCTGCTCACCGCGCCGACGTCCGGGTCGATGCCGGAGGAGACGAGCTCACCCGAGGCTGTCGCGCAGCGGTCCGACGGCCGGCGTCGGGTCGCTGCCGGCGCTGGCGTCGAGCCCGAACGGGCTCATCGTCCACCAGGGCTTGCCCTGGTCGAGGGCGTGCTCGCGGACGTCGGCGATGGCACGGTAGGACGACGAGCTCAGGTCGAGGTCGATCGGGGCGGTCCCGCCACCGGCCGCGGCCGCCCAGCTGGCGCCCAGGAACTCCTCGCTGGTCGCCACCAGGTCGTGGGCCCGGGAGCGAGCTCGTTCGGGATCGAGGACGAGGACGTGGGTGTCGCGCGGGAGCAGGTCGACCAGGAGCTCCATCTCGTCGACGAGCACCGGTGTCAGCGCCTCCATGCCCTCGACCGCGATGCCGGCTGCGATCTTGTCGGTCAGCTCGACCAGCTGCGGGTGCCGCTCCCCCAGCGCGGCGGCCCGGCGACGCACCTCGTCGGTCAGCAGCAGCTCGCGGCACGGCGGTGCCCACAGCCGGTCGACCTGCGTCGAGGGTGCGCTGGTCGGCGACCGCGAAGGCCCGGATCTCCTCGACGTCGTCGCCCCAGAACTCGACCCGCAGGGGGTGCTCCTCGGTCGGCGGGAAGACGTCGACGATGCCGCCACGCACCGCGAACTCGCCGCGCTTCTCGACCAGGTCCACCCGGGAGTACGCCGCGTCGGCGAGCCGGCGTACGACGTCCTCGAGCGGAGCGGTGTCGCCGGGGACCAGCTCGACCGGCTCGAGGTCACCGAGGCCGGGGACCTGCGGTTGCAGCACCGAGCGGACCGGCGCAACGACGACCTGGAGCGGCCCGTTGCTCGCGTCCGTGCCCGGGTGGCAGAGGCGGCGCAGCACGGCGAGCCGACGGCCGACGGTGTCGCTGCGGGGGCTGAGACGTTCGTGCGGGAGCGTCTCCCAGCTGGGGTAGTAGCCGATCAGGGTGGGGTCGATGAGGGTGCCGAGCGCGGTGACCAGGTCCTCGGCCTCGCGGGCGGTCGGGGTCACCGCCAGCACGGTCCGACCGGCGTCGACGAGGCCCTTCACCACGAACGGACGCAGCGCGGCCGGCCCGGTCAGGTCGAGCGCCGGCAGCATGCCGCCACGGGCGTCCGCGACGGCCGAGGCGAGCGTCGGGATCGGCGAGGACGACGTCTGCGAGGCCGGCGAGGCTCACGGTTCAACTCCCTGGGGGACAGCACGAGCGCCCCCGGCCGGGATCGGCAGGGGGTGGAGGCGTCATTCTACGACCCGGCGATCAGCCGGATCGGGCGGCGTACGTGGCCGCGGCCTCGTGCACGGCGCGCACGTAGGAGCCGGCGTGGTTGTAGGTCAGCACGGCCGCGGACCAGCCCTCGCCGGTGGTGAGGTCGGCTCCGCTCGCGCACAGGTAGCGGGCGGCGGCCGCCGCCGCGTCGTCGAGGTCGTGCGGGTCGGACCGCCCGTCGCCGTCACCGTCGGTGGACCAGGTGTCCCACGTCGTCGGGAGGAACTGCATCGGGCCGACGGCGTGCTCCCAGAGGGCATCGCCGTGCCAGACCCGGGAGCCGCGCGTGGCGGGGATGGCCGCGAACGCGCCGCGGCCGTCCAGGGCCGGCCCGAGGATCTCGGAGGAGGAACGGCCGTCCGACGGTGACCCGCCGGCCACCCAGGGTGCCGTGCTGCGACTCGACCCAGCCGATGCCGGCCAACGTGGTCCACCCGACCGGGCAGCCGGAGTCGTCCGCGAGCTGGACGCGGGCATAGGCCCGCACCGCCGGCGTCGGGATCCCGGTGCGGTGCGACATCCGGGCCACCCAGGCGTCGTCGACCTGGGGCACGCCGACCGGGCTGCCCGCAGGCACGTCCCGCGCGACCTCGGACGGGACCGGCGCGACGACGTACTGGCGGGGGGCCGGGTCGATGCCGGGGCGGGCGGCGATCGTGTGCGAGGCGAGGTAGCCGAGACCGGTGACGGCCAGCAACGCAGCCGTGAGCCCGGCGATCAGTTGAGGGGCGCGGTCCGGCATGCGGGCGATCATGTCGGACCGTTCCGACACACCACGCACAGCCCCCGGCTGGCTATCGTGGACGTCATGCACGTACGGGGGCTCGGCCGGCGCACGTCGATCGCGTGCTGTCTGTTGCTGCTCACCACGGGATGCTCAACGGTCGCGGACTTCTTTGGTGACGAGGCGGTGCTGGACACGGGCATCGAGCCCGTGCCGCTGGCGTTCGACGGCCCGGCGTACGCCGCGCTGCGCGGTGACATCCTCCTGGTCCGCAACGGGACCGACCGGCAACGCCTCCCCGGCGCGAGGGCCCTCGACTGGCTGCCCGACGGCCGGCTTCTGGTCAACGTGTCTGCGCGGCGGGCCCGGATGCAGGTGGTGGACCCGGCGACGGGACCGACCGGCGCCGCCCACCGCTACTGGACCGAGCCGAGCCGGGCGGTGACCCGGGTCAACGAGCTCGACGGGCTCGACCGCTCCCGGCTGCGCACCTACGACCTGTCGCTCGAGCCCCTCGACGTCGTGGACCTGCCGGAGTCCGACGACCCCGAAGTGATCGAGAACGACGCCACGCGCAACTACTTCGGCGCGGTCCCGACCATCGACGGCGTCACGTTCGTCAAGTGGCACGACGGCAGCGAGTACTACGAGGACGGCGACTACGGCGTGCTCCGCATCGAGGGCGACGACCTCGACAACGTGCAGATCAACGCCGACGTCGTGGGCCACTACCTGAGTGCCGACGGGACCGGCCTGCTCGGTCTGCGGCAGAGCAGCGGCGACCCCTGCGGCGGCTGCGTCGTCGAGCAGGACATCGTCGAGATCGACCCCGCGACCGGCGAGATCGGCCGGGAGTACGGCGTCCCCGACGAGTACGACAGGTCGTGGCGGGTGGGGTCCATGGACAAGGTGGGTGACCGGGTGGCGGTGCGCTACTACGAGGTGATCCAGCGCGGCGCGCGGTTCACCTACGAGCAGCGCGGCACCTGGGTGTTCGACGGCGAGTGGACCATGGTCGACGGCAGCGAGGACGAGCTGACCTGGTGGCAGGGCGAGGACCGGGTCGTCGCCCGCGTCAGCGAGGCCGAGCTCCGGCGCGGCGACGGCTTCGACCTCTTCTGGCTGCACGACGGGGAGGAGACGCCGCTACCCGGCGAGCTGGCGTCGCGGCCGGCGGGCGGCCCGGTCGGTGGTGCGGTCGCGGGTCAGCTGCTGCCGCCGGGATGAGCGGGTTCAGTCGGTCGGTGCGCCGGCCGACGGGGACTACGCAGTGCCGTGGCGCCGGACGAAGTCGAGGATCTGGTCGGCCAGCTCGGGACGGCACACGATCAGGTCGGGCAGCGACACGTCGTCCTGGTTGTAGACGAGCTCCGAGCCGTCGACCCGGGAGCAGAACAACCCGGCCGCACGGGCGACCGCGACGGGCGCGGCGTTGTCCCATTCGTACTGGCCACCGGCATGGACGTAGGCGTCGGTGACGTCGCGCGTCACCGAGATCACCTTGACGCCTGCGGAGCCCATCGGCACCAGCTCGGCGTCGATCTCTGCCGCGAGCGCCTCGACGAAGGCCGGCGGCCGGGTGCGGGACACCGCGATCCGCGGCCTCTGGGAGGTGCGCGGCGGCACGGTCGGCGGCTGCCCGGTGTTGAAGGTCTCCCCCAGCGCAGGCTGGGCGACGGCACCTGCGGTGAGCTCGCCGTCCTGCCAGAGGGCGACGTGCACCGCCCAGTCCTCCCGGGGCGGCTCCGAGAACTCGCGGGTCCCGTCCAGCGGGTCCACGATCCACACCCGGCTCGCTGCCAGCCGGTCCTTGTCGTCGGCCCCCTCCTCGGAGAGGACGCTGTCACCCGGCCGGTGCTCCGCGAGCAGGCTCATCAACAGCTCGTGGGCGGCGCGGTCCCCGGCGTCCTTGAGCTCGCGGCCCTCCAGGCCCTCGGCCCGGACCTCGAGGAGCCGCTCGCCGGCCACCGTGGCCAGCCAGGTCGCGAGGACGTGGTCGTCGGTGGCGGCTGCTGCGGGCGGGGTTCCGGGTTCGAAAGTCACGCGCTCACCCTAGTGACCGTCCGGAGCAGTGGCGACGCGCAGGCTCAGGAGTTGAACCGCTGCTGGGTCTTCTCGAGGCCGTCGGTGACCAGCGACTCGACCGCGTCGGCCGCGTCGATCACCTGGAGCGGCAGCTCCTTGCGCTCGGCGGGCGAGTAGTTCGACAGCACGAAGTCGGAGACGTCCTGCCGTCCGTGCGGGCGGCCGATGCCGGCCCGGACCCGGTAGAAGTCGCCGGTGCCGAGCGACGAACGCATCGAGCGCAGGCCGTTGTGGCCGTTGTCGCCGCCGCCCAGCTTGGTCCGCAGCGTCCCGAAGGCGATGTCCAGCTCGTCGTGGATCGCGACGATCCGGTCGGGCGGCACCTTGTAGAAGGTCGCGAGCGCCTTCACCGGGCCGCCGGACTCGTTCATGTAGCCGCGTGTCTTGGCCAGGACGACCCGTGGCCCGGGCAGCCCGGGCGCTCCGAGACGGCCCTCGACCACGTCGGCGCGGCCGGACTTGTGGGCGCGGAAGGGCGAGCCCATCCGGTCGGCCAGCTCGTCGACGACGAGGTGGCCGACGTTGTGCCGGTGGCCCGCATAGGAAGGGCCGGGGTTCCCGAGTCCGACCACGAGCCAGACGTCGGACGTCGCCGATGTCATGCCTGCCGCCATCTCGGGGGAACTCCCGGCCTCTTCCGGTCGAGACGCGCTCGACCCACGGATCAGCCGACCCAGGACGACCCTGAGCCGGGCGAGGATCACTCCTCGTCGCCACCCTCGGCGGGTGCGTCGCCACCCTCGGCGTCGCCCTCGCCCTCGGCAGCAGCCTCGGCCTCGGCGATGTCCGCGTCGGACTCGTCGCGCTCGATGCCGGCCTCGGCCTCGGCCTCCTCCAGCTCGGCCTCGATCTCCTCCACGGTGGGCGCGTTGGTGATGTTGACGATCAGCCACTCGGGGTCGGTGAGCAGCGTCGAGCCGGCGGGGAGCTTGAGGTCGGAGGCGTGGATCTGGGTGCCGATCTCGGCGCCCTCGATGTCGACCTCGATGTACTCGGGGATGTGCGTGGCCTCGGCCTCGACGGAGACCGTCGAGTTCTCGGTGACGACCAGCGTCTCCGGGGCGGCCTCGCCGACGAGGTGGATGACGATGTCGACGGTGACCTTCTCGCCCTTGCGGACGGCCACGAAGTCGATGTGCTCGAGGTGGCGCTTGATCGGGTCGATCTGGACCTGCTTGGTCAGCGCGAGCTGGCTCTTGCCGTCGAGGTCGAGCTCCAGCAGCGCGTTGGAGCCGCCGTGCTTGAGCGCCATCATCGTCTCGTGACCCGGGAGGGTCACGTGGATGGGGTCCTTGCCGTGGCCGTAGATGACGGCGGGGACCTTGTCCTCACGGCGGATCCGGCGGGCGGCACCCTTGCCGAACTCGTTGCGCTGCTCTGCGGTGATCTTCTCGGCGGACATACGACTTCTCCTCTTGACCTGCTGGCACTGAAACTGTGGGGGACTGCGAACACGTGGGTGGCCCCGGGACGACGAACGCCGCGCGATCGAAGTCAGCGCGGCGTGGTGGTCGTTCAGCCGGCCCTGTCGATCACGGAGACCCTGAATCCAGGGGCATCCCTCGCCGAGGCAACCGCCCCAGACTAACGGCGGCGCGTCCGTGAGGCGAATCCGGGCGGGCCGGGCTCTGGCCCGCACTACGGTGTTCCGCGTGTCCCTCACCCTCGCCGAGGCCCGCGAGCGCGCGGCCCTCCTCTCCGACGTCTCGTACGACCTGCACCTCGACCTGACCGACCGGGCCACCTTCGGGTGCCGGGCAGTGGTCCGGTTCGCCTGCGCCGAGCCGGGGGCGTCGACGTTCCTCGAGCTGGCCCGGGCGAGCGACGTCACCGTCGACGGAGTCCCGGTCGCGTACGACGGCCGCCGGATCGAGCTGACCGGGCTGGGCGCCACCAACGAGGTGGTCGTGGAGGCCCGGATCCCCTACGTCACCGACGGTGACGGCATGCACACCTTCACCGACCCGGCCGACGGCGAGACCTACGTGTCGGCGTACGTCGGGATGGACATCGCGCAGCGAGTCTTCCCCTGCTTCGACCAGAACGACCTCAAGGCTCCGGTCACGCTGAGCGTCCAGGCACCCGCGGGCTGGTCGGTGCTGGCGAACGGGCGGGTGACGTCGGCCGAAGACGGCCACTGGCAGTTCGCCACGACGCAGCCCATCCCGATCGTCGATGTTCGTGGTGTGCGCCGGGCCCTGGCACTCCGTGACCTGGGAGCACGCCGGACCCGACGGACGGGTCCTGCCCTTCGGCTGGCACGCCCGACGATCGCTGGCGACCGAGCTCGAGCGCGACGCCGACGAGCTCCGCCGGATCACCGAGTCCTGCTTCGACCACTACGCGACGATCTTCACGGAGCCCTACGCCTTCGACTCCTTCGACCAGGCCTTCGTGCCCGGCCAGAACTGGGGAGCCCTCGAGTCACCGGGCTGCGTGACCTACCGCGACGAGATCCTCCCCATCGGCCGGGTCTCCGAGGGTGAGGCGCGGCGCCGCGCGATGGTCATCGCCCACGAGATGGCGCACATGTGGTTCGGCAACCTCGTGACGATGACCTGGTGGGAGGACACCTGGCTGCAGGAGTCCTTCGCGGACTACATGGGCTTCCGGGTCGCGGAGACGGCCGCCGGCTTCGAGGGCACGTTCGTCGACTTCACCGGCTCCAGGAAGGTGGGCGGGTACGACGCCGACGAGCGCCGGTCCACCCACCCGGTCGCGCCGCTGACCGACGAGGTCGGTGACGTCGACGCGGCCGCCAACAACTTCGACTCCATCTCCTACGCCAAGGGGAACTCCGTCCTCCGGCAGCTCGTCACCTGGCTCGGTGACGAGGCCTTCCTCGCAGGGGTCAACGTCTACCTCGGCCGGCACCGCCTCGGGAACGCCACCCTGGCGGACTTCGTCGACGCCCTCGACGGCGTCACCGACCGCGACGTCCGCGGCTGGGTCGAGCACTGGCTGCGGACCACCGGCTTCGACACCCTGCGCGTCGAGCGGGACGTCGAGGGTCCGGTGCTGTTCCGCGAGGGCACCCGCCCCCACCGCGTCCGCGTCTCCCTGTACGACGACTCCCTGGCCGAGCTGGGCTCCGTCCTGGTGGACGTGGCCGATGAGCCGGTCCGGCTGCCCGACGCGGCGGTCGTCGTACCCAACAGCGGCGGTGAGACGTTCGCCCGGATCCGTCTGGACCGCGACTCGTGGGCCGCGGTCGAGCGTGACCTGGTCTCCGTCACCGACCCGGGTGTCCGGTCCGTGCTCTGGAGCTCCGCGTTCGACCTCGTCCGCTGCGGCGAGCTGTCGACCGAAGGGTTCCTGGGCCTGGTGACCCGGCACCTGCCGCGGGAGTCGAACGTCGGCATCGTGGAGTCGGTCCTCGCCTGGGTGCACGGTGCCCTCGTCCCCCGCCACCTCAGTCCCGAGGCCGTGCCCGACGCCGTGGCCCAGGTGGCGGCAGCCTGCGAGGCCGGGCTCGCCTCCTCGCCGGCGCCGGAGGTGGCGCTCGTCCTCACCCGCGGACTGGCCGCGACGACGCCGGACGCCGTCCTGCTCGAGGGCTGGCTGGTCGACCGGGTCACGCACACCGGCATCGATCTCGACCAGCGGCTGCGCTGGATGGCGATCCACCGTCTTGCCGCGCTCGGCGCGATCACGCCGCGAGGAGATCGAGGAGGAGCGGCTCGAGGACGGGACCATGGTCGGCGAGCTCGGCGCTGCCCGGTCGCTCGCGGCCCTCCCGGACCCGGACGCCAAGGCGGCCGCATGGGCGCTGATGTTCGACGATCCCGACGTGTCGAACCGCGTGTTCACCGCGACTGCGGACGGTTTCTGGGACGCCGAGCAGCGCGGGCTGGTGGACGCCTACGTCGGCCGCTACCTGGCCGAGGCGCCTGCGGTCGCCCGCGAGCGCGGCCAGGCCTTCTCGCAGCTGGTGGGCGGCCAGGCGTTCCCAGCGCTGCCCTGGACCGACGACGACCTCGCCGCCCTCGAGGAGGCCCTGGCCGGCGACCTCCCCACCGTCCTGCGCCGCAAGTGGGAAGACCGCTTTGATGACCTAGCGAGGAATCGCTAACCCCGGCCAGCGTCGTCCGGGGCGTGCGATGGCAAGGCGGAGGAGGGAAGGCGGCCTTTGAGCGGAGCGGGCCGTCGACCGACGACAACGCAGCCAGCGTGCGTGCCGGGCGGCGCTGGTCAGGCGTGGCCGTCGAACATGGAGGTGACGGAGCCGTCCTCGAAGACCTCGCGGATGGCGCGGGCCAGGAGCGGGGCGATCGACAGGCAGGTGAGCTTGTCGAACTCCTTCTCGGGGTCCAGGGGGAGCGTGTCGGTCACGACGATCTCGGTCGCCGGGCAGTTCTTCAGCCGGTCGACGGCGGGGTCGGAGAGCAGCGCGTGGGTGGCCGCGATGATCACTCCGGCGGCCCCGTCCGCCATCAGGGCCTCGGCGGCCTTCACGATCGTGCCGCCGGTGTCGATCATGTCGTCGACCAGCACGCACATCCGGCCGGAGACCTCACCCACGACCCGGTTGGCCACGGTCTCGTTGGGTCGGTCGGTGCGGCGGCTCTTGTGGATGAAGGCCAGCGGGGCACCGCCCAGCCGGGCCGACCACCGCTCGGCGACCTTGATCCGGCCGGCGTCGGGTGAGACGACGGCCAGCTGCTGGTCGCCGTACTTCTCCCGGACGTAGTCGGCCAGGATCGGCAACGCCATCAGGTGATCGACCGGCCCGTCGAAGAAGCCCTGGATCTGGTCGGCGTGCAGGTCGACCGCGATCAGCCGGTCGGCGCCGGCGGTCTTGAAGAGGTCGGCCATCAGCCGGGCCGAGATCGGCTCACGGCCGCGGTGCTTCTTGTCCTGGCGGGCGTAGCCGTAGAAGGGCATGACCACGGTGATCCGCTTGGCCGAGGCGCGCTTGAGCGCGTCGACCATGATCAGGTGCTCCATGATCCACTCGTTGATCGGGGCCGTGTGGCTCTGGATCACGAAGGCGTCGCACCCGCGCACCGACTCCTCGAAGCGGACGTAGATCTCGGAGTTCGCGAACTCGTACATCGAGGACGGGACCAGCCCGCTCCCCAGCAGCGAGGCCACTTCCTCGGCGAGCACGGGGTGAGCCCGGCCGCTGAAGACCATGAGGTTCTTCTCGGTGGTCCGCTTCATTCCGGTCACTGGTGCAGTGCTCCTGGATCGCCGGGACAGGGTGCGTTCAGGATTCTCCACCACCGGAGCCGGTCTGCCCAACTCCGTCCGTTTCCCCTGCCTCTGCCGCGGCCTCGGCCTGGGCGGTGCCGGGTCGTTTGCGCTGCGCCCACGCCTCGATGTTGCGCTGAGGGGCGCTCGAGACGGCGAGCGCACCGGGGGGTACGTCGCGTCGTACGACGGTGCCGCCGGCCGTGCCCGCTCCGTCCCCGACCTGGACCGGGGCGACGAACGTGTTGTTGGAGCCGGTCTTCGCGTGCCGCCCGATGACGGTGCGGTGCTTGGCCACCCCGTCGTAGTTGGCGAAGATCGTCCCGGCCCCGATGTTGGCGCCCTCACCGATCTCGGCGTCCCCGACGTACGAGAGGTGCGGGACCTTCGCGCCGTCGCCGATCTGGGCATTCTTGGTCTCGACGAAGGCGCCGATCTTGCCGCCGGCCCCGAGCTGCGTGCCGGGCCGCAGGTAGGAGAAGGGCCCGACCGTGGCCTTTGCGCCGATCACGGCGAGCTCGCCGTGGGTGCGAACCACGCGGGCGCCGGTGCCGATCTCGCAGTCCTTGAGGGTCGTGTCCGGCCCGATGACGGCATCCTCCCCCACGACGGTGGCGCCGAGGAGCTGGGTGCCGGGCAGGATCGTGACGTCCTCGGCCAGGACGACGTCGGCGTCGATCCAGGTCGTCGCCGGATCCATCACGGTGACGCCGTCCCTCATCCACCGGGTCACGATCCGGTGGTTCAGCTCGCGACCGAGGTCGGCGAGCTGGGCCCGGTCGTTGGCCCCCTCGGTCTGCATCACGTCGTCGATCGCGTGCGCGCCGACGGTCAGGCCGGCGTCCCGGGCGATCTGGACGGTGTCGGTGAGGTAGTACTCGCCCTTGGCGTTGTCGTTGGAGATCTGCGGCAGCGCCTCGATCAGGAACGCCGCGTCGAACGCGAGGATCCCGGAGTTGATCTCGTGGATGTCGCGCTGGTCGTGCGTCGCGTCCTTCTCCTCGACGATGGCCTCGACGTCGCCCTCGTCGTTGCGGACGATCCGTCCGTAGCCGTGCGGGTTGGGCACCACCCCGCTGAGGATGCTCACCGCCCGCTCGGCGGCCTCGTGCTCGGCCGCGAAGGCCCGCAGGCTCTCGCCCTGCAGCAGAGGGGTGTCACCGGCGGCCACGATCACCGTGCCGGTCGTGGCGCCCGCCGACTCCATCGCCACCCGGACCGCGTGGCCGGTGCCGTCCTGGGTCTCCTGCACCGCGAGCACGACGTCGGGCACGAGTGCCTGGATGTGCGCGCCCACCTGCTCGCGCTGGTGCCCGACGACCGCCACGATCCGGTGCGGCTCCATCGCCTGCACGGCCACCAGGACGTGTCCGATCATGCTGCGGCCGCAGATGGGGTGAAGCACCTTCATCGTCTTCGACTTCATCCGGGTGCCCCCGCCAGCAGCGAGGACGATGACCGTCAGGTTGTTCGCCATGCTCACACCCTTCATGCTCCCGGATTCGAAGTCGAACCACGTCGCAGGGTTTCACAGGTTCAGGTAAGGGCGTGGCGACCTCATCCGGTCTCGCAGGGCCAGACCGGCAACGTGACGCGGAACGTCGTGCCGGACCCGAGGACCGACGACACCTCGATCCGGCCGTCGTGGCGCGCGACGATCCGGGCCACGATCGCCAGGCCCAGCCCGGTGCCGGGCCGACCGAGCGCCTCAGGGTTCGTCGAACGGAAGAACTCGTTGAACAGCAGTTCCCGATCGGCCTCGGAGATCCCCAGACCCGCGTCGGTACAGGTGAACACGACCTCGTCTTCGACCCGCTCCAGTGACAGGTCCACGACCCCGCCGGGCCGGGAGTACTTCACGGCGTTGTTGACCAGGTTGGAGCACAGCCGGAACAGCAGCTCGGGGTCGCCGGTCGCGACCATGTCGTGGTCGCACTTCGCCGTCTGGATGGTCACCTTCTGCTGCTCGGCTCGGCCCGACTCGTCTTCGACGACCTCGGCGAGCACCTGCACCAGGTCGACCGCGAGCCGGGGAAGTGGAGTGTCGGTGTTGCCCATCCGGCTCAGCAGCAGGAGGTTGTCGACCAGGACGTTCAGACGAGCCGAGCTGCGTTCCATCGCACTGATCGAGGTGCTCGCGAGCTGCGGCAGGCCGGGGAGCTGCTCGAGCATCTCCACGTGCCCGACGATGACTCCCAGCGGGTTCTTGAACTCGTGGGCGACGGTCGCGATCAGCTGGCGTCGGTAGTCGTCGAGCCGCTGCAGCTCACCGATCAGCTGCTGCTCCCGCTCGTGCGCCCGGGTGCTGAGGAGCGCGCGGCCCAGGTCGTGGCCGACGCCGAGCGCAGCGGCGCTCTCGCTCTCTGTCCAGCGGTCGCGGACGTCGCGGACGACCACGAGCATGCCCATCGCCTCGAAGCCGGCTCCCACGGGCACCAGCAACAGCTCGTGCGCCGACTGCTCCCGCAGGTAGCGACCCAGTCCCGCCCGGTGTTCGCGGTCGAGCTCGTCGTCGCCCCACACATGGTCGGGTTCCACGACGATGACGGTGCGCGACTCCCAGGCCCGGCGGGTGGCCGCGCCGAGGGCGGCGAGCAGGTCGGCGGGCAGTGCCCCCGGATCACTCTCGCCGACCGAGTCCTCGTACAGCTGGACGAGGACCGCCGATGCGCGGAAACCCGCCACCAGCCGCGGGTTGACGGCGTCGAGCAGGTCGCGCTGACCGAGCCGGAGCGAGGCTGCCCGCACCACATCGCGGGCCGTCTCGTCGAGACGCATGTGTCGGGTCAGCTCCTCACGATCCACGGTCGTGACGGCGGCCTGCAGCAGCTGTTCGAGGTCGACGGCGATCTCCGTCAGCCGTTCGGGAGTCGGGCGGTCGCCGCCCACCGGCTCGTCGAGGTGGAGGAGGGCGCGGGTTCGCCCGGTGTCGTCGGTGAGATGGGCCGTCAGCATGTCCAGGGACCGCCAGCGTGTGGGGTCCTCGGACTGAGGGATGGGGGGGACGTAGCCGTAGTCGCGAATCGCGTCCTGGAGGTCGGGGGCCATGTCCTCCTCCGGAAGGAAGACGAACTTGCCGTAGCCGGTCCCCTCGCGCAGGACCCGCCTCGCCACCGCCAGGGAGAAGCTCCCGCCCATGGAGGCGTCGTCCCGGCGGCCGGAGAAGGCGACCACCTCCAGGAAACCGTCCGCGCGCAGCACGTCGATCGAGCAGACCTCGAACCCTGCCCGGAGTCGCGCCTCGTCGGCGATGCGCTTCAGCTCAGCGCCCGCCTCGCGACCTCCCCAGCTGCTGCTCCGGACGCGCCCCGGCGACGGCGCAGTGATCGGATCAACGTCCACGCTCGACCCTCCCCTCCCCGCGTCAGAGTCGACCTTACGGGTGGTGACTGTTGGCTGCGCACACTCGGTGAAACCTGCTCCCCGGGATGGAGTCGAACCATCGTCGCTAATCCTGATTCAAAGTCAGGCGGGCCCTGCCGGCAGACCAACCGGGGATTGCCAGAGGCAAGGCTACTTGTCCCCGGGCTCCGCGTCGGCAGTAGTTACCCTCTGGGCGTGGACCTTCCCGTGATGCCGCCGGTGCAACCCATGCTCGCCAAGTCGGTGAAGGGGATCCCGGACCCCGCGAAGCACGGCGGGCTGAGCTTCGAGCCGAAGTGGGACGGCTTTCGCTGCCTGGTCTTCAAGGACGGTGACGAGGTCGAGCTGACCAGCCGCAACACCAAGTCACTGACCCGCTACTTCCCTGAGGTGGTCGCGGCGATGCGGCAGCAGCTGCCGGCACGCTGCGTCCTCGACGGTGAGCTGTTCGTGGCGGTCGGCGCGAAGCTGGAGTTCGAGCTGCTGCAGGAGCGCATCCACCCCGCAAAGTCCCGGGTGGACATGCTCGCGGAGAAGACGCCGGCAGGGTACGTCGCCTTCGACCTGCTCGCGCTCGGCGACGCGTCGTACGTCGATCGCCCGCTCGCGGAGCGTCGCGCGGCGCTGGAGGAGGCGCTGGCCGGACTCGACGGGCCCTGCTACCTGACCCGCACCACCACCGATCCGGAGCTGGCCGGGGAGTGGTTCCACCAGTTCGAGGGCGCCGGTCTCGACGGGGTGGTCGCGAAGCCGCTCGGCGGGACCTACCAGCCCCATGCCCGTGCCATGTTGAAGATCAAGCATGAGCGCACGGCCGACGTCGTGGTGGCGGGCTACCGCGAGCACAAGACCTCCACCCCTGAGCGCCCCCTGCTCGGGAGCCTGCTGCTCGGGCTCTACGCCGACGGCAAGCTCCAGCACGTCGGCGTCTCCGCCAGCTTCACCGAGAAGCGCCGGGCCGAGCTGATCGAGGAGCTCCAGCCGCTGGTCTGCCCGATCGGGGAGCACCCGTGGGGCGAGTGGACGATCGCCAACCCGGACCGGATCCCGGGCACGCAGAGCCGCTGGAGCGCCGGCAAGGACCTCTCGTTCACCCCGCTGCGGCCGGCCCTGGTCCTCGAGGTGGCCTACGACCACATGGAGGGACGCCGGTTCCGGCACACCGCGCAGTTCCGCCGGTGGCGGACCGATCGCGATCCGGAGTCCTGCGGCTACGAGCAGCTCGACGAACCGGTCAGCTACGACCTGGCCACCGTCCTCGGTGGCGACTCGACCCGGTCCTGACCCCTGCAGGCCTCGCCCCGCCGCCCACGGAGGGGGACAATGGATTCATGACCGAGACCTATGACGTCGTGCTCCTCGTCGAGCAGACCCTGACCGCGGCCGATGCAGCGCAGGTGCTGTCGCTCCACGACAATCTCGACGAGCCCGTTCGCTACCACGTGCTGCTCCCCATGGAGGACGCGGCGGCCAGGATCGAGGCCTCGATGGGGTCACTCGCAGCGGGTGAGGTGATGGCCTCCCCCGCGTTGGCGATGCGGGAGGTGGACATCGAGGCCCTGCGCCGCGACTGCGAGGACCGCTCGAAGCGCGATCTCGCGGCGACGCTCGAGGCCTTGCGCGGCGCCGGTGCGACCGTGGAAGGCCAGGTGGTGGTGGAGCCGCCGATCGACGCGCTCGCCGCCAAGGTGGCGGCGATCGACGGGCGCGAGGCCATCATCCTGACCCGCCCCCACGTCGTGGCCGAGTTCTTCCACGTCGACTGGACCTCTCGCGCCCGGCGCAAGATCGGGGTCCCGGTCCTGCACCTGCTGGAGCACGAGAACTTCGACGAGCAGGCCGGCGGCGGCGAGGGCGTCACCGGTCTCTGACCGGCCCTTCCCTGACCGGCGCTACTACCACAAATCACGAAAACGAGTCGGTAACGAACAGACCCGTTTTTGTTACCCAACGATGGCAAGCCTGTGGGTTTCACGTGGATGTGACGTGGCACACGGCTCCCTAATGTTCTGGTTGTCGGAAGGACCCGAGACCATCCGACAAAGAACCGATCGGGGGGTCGGTTCGGCTTTACGGAATGTGGCCCCCACGCACCTGGGGGGGAGCGTGGGGGCCACACCGTCAGCCACAACACACGGGGGTGTGTGACGGACTTCAGCACTGGGGGGAGTGCTGCTTGTCCTGCAAGACATGGGGGATATCAGGAAGCCCGTCCGGCGCCTTGGGGAGGCGTCGGACGGGCTTTCTTCATTTCCGTGCAACGCGACTCTGGGTCTCCGCCTCGAGAGGCGTCTCGCTCGGCTCCTGCGGGGTGTGGGCCCTGCGCCAGGCGACCAAGATTGCGACCAGGGCCACCACCGCCAGGACCGCCCAGGCCGGCACTCCGGCGGTCCACTCCGTCACCGCCTGCTGCGCGCTGAACTCGACGTCGGTCAGGTCTCCTGCGCCGAGTGAGCCGGTGAGGCCGGCGGTGCCGTCGTAGCGCAGGAAGATCGCACCGATGGCGATGAACAGCAGACCGGAGACCAGCGAGGTCGTGTGCACGTGCACCGGCCCGACGCTCAGGACGCGACCGCGCAGCCACCGCCGCTCGCCCAGGTCGTACCGGTCCCACAGCGCGGCCAGCAGCAACAGCGGCGCCGCCATACCGAGGGCGTAGACCGCCAGCAGCGCTCCGCCCTGCCAGGGCGACTCCTGGGTCGCGGCCACGGTCAGGATGGCGCCGAGGACAGGCCCCGAGCAGAAGCCCGCCAGCCCGTAGACGGCGCCCAGGAGCAGTGTCGAGAACCAGCCGTCGCCGCCGCGCCTGGCCACGGTCGTGCTGAGCCGCTCGGAGAACGGGATCCGAAAACCCTTGCCCAGCAGCTGGAGGACACCCAGCGCGATGATCGTCCAGCCGGCGACCGCGATCAGCACGGGCCGGTTCCCGTAGAAGAACGACGAAGCCGCTCCCGCCCCGGTCCCCAGCGGGACCAGGGTGAGCAGCAGACCGACGTAGAAGACCAGCGTCCGCGCAACCAGCGCCCGCTTGCTCCCGAACGCCATCGCGAAGAACGACGGGA
Source organism: uncultured Actinomycetota bacterium (assembly GCA_963834235.1). GTDB lineage: Bacteria > Actinomycetota > Actinomycetes > Propionibacteriales > Nocardioidaceae > Nocardioides. The sequence continues at coordinate 131,470 of CAWIAS010000003.1, read as the reverse complement.
GCAGTAGAGCGCTGCACGGCGAGAGCAGCGCGAGCACACCGGCGGCGAAGGCCGCCAGCACCCCTACCTCGGTCACGAGCCCGCGTCCGCGGCCGCCTGCTCGATGGCTTTCTCGAAGACATCGGTGGGCTGGGCACCGATCACCGGCACTCCGTTGATGACGAACGCCGGCGTCCCGGTGACGCCGATCGCCTGGCCCTGGGCGAAGTCGGCGGCGACCGCCTCCTCGACGGCCCGCGAGTCCATGTCCTTGAGGAACTGCCCGACGTCCAGGTCCAGCTCCTCCGCGATGCCGGCGACGTGGTCCTCGTCGAGCCGTCCTGAGTTGGGCGGCAGCTGGTCGGCGTACATCTCGTCGTGGAAGGCCCAGAAGCTCCCCTGCTCGGCGGCGGCCCGCCCGGCCTTCGCCGCGACGGTGGACTCGGCGCCCAGGTACGGGAAGTCACGCCACTCGATGCGGAGGGTGCCGTCCTCGACGTACTGATCGATCAGGGTCGGCGCTGTGTCCCGCGCGAACTTCCCGCAGAACGGGCACTGGAACTCCGAGTAGGCCAGCATCACGACCGGAGCGTCCGCCTCCCCCATCGCCATCGGGTCCTGGGGCTCCCGTCGGACCAGCTGCTCCCACGTGGCGTCCGGCGCTCGACCCGATTCCGCAGACCGGCTGGACGACGGGCCCTCGGCCCGCTCCTCGTCGTCGTCCGCACCCAGGGACTGGACGAGGATCACGACCAGCGCGATGAGCGCGACGGCGGCGACGACGAGCGGGAGGACAAGACTCTTGCGGCGATCAGACACGAGCGGGATCTCCAGACGTGATGGTCGGACAGGACAGCTCACCGAGCAGCCGGCTGCGCAGTGCCCAGGCGAGCAGGACGATGGCCAGGCCCTGGAGCACCGGCTGGACCGGTTCGAACCAGGTGATGGCGCCGGCGCTGCCGAGTGCGACGAGCACCAGCTTGTTGCAGACCGGGCAACCCACGGCGAAGTAGGTCAGGGCGGCGCCCACCCAGCCTCCGCGTCGCTGCGCGGTGGCATCCGGTTGGGCGGGTGAGGCGACGTACGTCGCCACGAGGAGGCCGCCGAGCACGGACGAGACGGCGAGCGAGGGCCAGGCCCACCAGGTCGGCGGGATCTCCCGGCCGAAGACGGGGGTGTCGATCAGGTCGGTCGGAATGGCCACCAGCAGGGCGAACCCGGCCGCCGTGCCGGCGGCGGCCAGCCAGCGTCGCAGCGGCCACGAGCGGAGGGCGAGGAGTGGAGCGCCGATCATGGAGCGTTCACCTCGACGGGGTGGCCGTGCGTGCGCCACTCGAGCATCCCGTCCTCGAGCCGCCGCGCCTCGATCCCCTCGGCACCCAGCAGGCGGACAGCGTCGTGGGCCATCACGCAGAAGCTGCCGCGACAGTAGGCAACGACCTCGGGGCCGCCCCGCAGCTCCGCGGCGCGGGCGGTCAGCGCCTCCAGCGGCGTGCTGCGGGCGGTCGGGATGTGCCCCGAGCGGAACTCCTCCTCGGGGCGGACGTCGATCAGGGTGATCTCGCCGGCGTCGATCAGCCGGGAGAGCTCGTCGCGGGTCACCAGACCGACCTCGCCCGTCCCGGGCAGGTTCAGATAGGCATCGAGCGCCTGGCCGACGTCGGCCGAGCGCGCTCGCGCGACGCTGCGCATCGCGTCGTAGAGGACGGCGACGTCGTCACCGGCCAGGCGGTAGTGCACCTTGGTACCGTCGCGGCGGGTGCGCACGAGGTTCGCGAGCTTGAGCACCTGCAGGTGCGCCGACACCGTGGTGACGCCCATGCCGGCGGCCCGGGCCAGCCCGTCCACCGTGCGCTCCCCCTGCGCCAGCAGCTCGACGAGCTCCAGCCGCTTGGCACTGCCGAAGGCCTTGCCCACGACCGCGAGCTCGTCGAAGACGCGAGTACGCCGTTCCGTTGTATCCACCATTCCTCCAAAGATCTTTGGAAGAGGGTAGGAGAAGGCGAGCTCCCGATCAACCCGTCAGCTCGACCACGATGTCGAGGTGGCCGGCGTGCCTGGCGTACTCGGCCAGGACGTGGCAACAGATCCACTCCAGCGTCGGCGGGTCGGCCGCGAACCGTCCGTCGGACGAGGACACCGCGTCGAGCGGGTGGTCGCGCAGCACCTCGGACGTACGCCGTCCGATCTCCCTGAGCCTCTCGACCAGATCCTCGGCACTGACCCCGTCAGGGACGACCCAGCGCCCGCCAGACCCGGCCTCCCACGGCTCGTCGACGTCCCAGTCTCCCCAGGGCTCCGCGACCGGCTCGCCCAGAAAGCCCCAGACGAACCATCGCTGCTCCATGTGCAGGACGTGGCTGAGCAGCTCGAGGGGTGTCCACCCGGACGGCACCCGAGCCGTCCGCTGCTGGTCAGCCGACAGCCCGACCACCCCGTCGATGAGATCCTCGCGCATCCAGTCGAGGTAGCCGGCCCAGCGTTCGGCGCCCGCCGGCCCGGACTTGGGGGGCTCCCCCGGGTTGCGTCCGACCCGCCGTTCGTCGCTCACGACTCGACCCGGTTGCCCTGGTCGTCCCAGTGCTCGGCGACCTTCTTCGACGGCTGCACCCGCGGCGGCTCCCCGGGCATCTTCGGGTAGTCCGGCGGGAACGACATCTCGCCCCCGGGCAGCTCCTCCCACAGAGCGAGCAGCGGCTCCAGGGAGTACGCGGTGTCGTCGATCGTCGCCCACGGATCACCGTCGGCCACCCGGTCCGGGACGGTGAAGAGGTTGAACTCTCCCGGGTCACGCAGGTCGGCCAGCTCCGCCCAGGTCACCGGAGTCGACACCGGTGCACCCGGCTTGGGACGCAGGGAGTAGGCGGAGGCGATGGTGCGGTCGCGGTTGTTCTGGTTGAAGTCGACGAAGATCCGCTCGCCCCGCTCCTCCTTCCACCACTCCATCGTCACGCCCTCGTCGCGACGGGCGAGCTCGCGCCCGAAGCCGATGGCGGCGTGACGGAGGTCGGTGAACTCCCAGCGCGGCTCGATCCGCACGTAGATGTGCACTCCACGGTTGCCGGACGTCTTCACGAAGCCGACCAGGCCGAGCTCCTCGAGCAGCTCGCGAGCGACCCCGGCCACCCGGACCGCGTCGGTGAAGGTCGTGCCGGGTTGGGGGTCGAGGTCGATCCGGAGCTCGTCGGGGCGGTCGACGTCGGAGCGTCGGACCGGCCAGGGATGGAAGGTGAGGGTGCCCATGTGTGCGCACCACACGGGCACCGCGATCTCGGTGGGGCAGATCTCGTCGGCGGTCCGTCCGGACGGGAAGGTGACCTCGACGCTCTCCAGATAGTCGGGCGCCCCCTTCGGCACCCGCTTCTGGTAGAACGCGTCGGCCTTCTCGCCCGGTCGTCCGGTGGCCAGCTTGATCCCGGGCAGCACGCCCGCCGGCCACCGTTCGAGCGCGGTCGGCCGGTCGCGAAGCGCACGCATCAGACCGTCGTCGACCGAGGCGAAGTACTCGGCCACCATCAGCTTCGTGACCTCGGGAGTCCGGTCCGTCGCCTCGTAGATCACCCGATCGGGACTGGAGACCCGCACCGCACGCCCACCGGCATCGACCTCGGCAGCCGGAGCCTTGGCCACGTCTACGCCTGGGCCGCGCGGACGCGGTTGTTGCGCGGGTTGTGCTCGAGCTCGGCCAGCCCCAGGGCTTCCAGCAGCGGCGGGAGGTACATCCCGAAGCGTCCGCGGTAGCCGTTGCGCTGGCCGTACCAGCCGCCCACCGGGTTGTCCTCGGCCCTCCCCCACGCCTCGACTGAACCCTCAGGCGCGGGCTTCTTCTCGTCGGCCGCACCCAGGGGCACCCAGTCCCCCTGCTCGACCAGCCAGGCGTGCAGGTCGTCGACCGCGGACGCCAGGTAGGTCAGCCTCGTCGAGCCGACCTGGCAGACCAGCAGGTCGGCCTCCTCGTCCTTGTACATCGTGTACGACGAGCTGCCGGGCGCCGTCGTCAGTTGCCAGGGGTCGTCGTGGGTTCCGGTTCCGTCCATACGCCCACGCTAGCCGCCACGGTGGGGTCTCGACAGGCTCGACCTACGTCGGTCGACTTGTCGAGGCCTCGGGCTCAGCGTGCTTCGCTCAGCAACCCGTTCGGCTGGAACGTGGGACGGCGGTCGAGATCCTCCCGGTTGGCGCGGACGAACTCGAAGCTGGCCGTGGTGACCAGCACCCACTCGGCCGGCGCGGCGTCCACCCCGAGGACCGGCTCCGCCACGTCGGCGTACGACGCCAGCAGCGCCTGGGCGCACTCGAGGTGTGAGGCGGGGAAGTGGAAGGCCATCCGGTCGAGCTCGCTCTGCGACCCGACGAACGCGAGCGGGCGGCCGAGGCCGACGCCGCAGACGCCGCAGACCCGGCTGAGCGCACACTGGGTCACCCGGCGCTTGTCGAGCTCGCGAGCCGACAGGGCGGCGCCCTCCGGCCGGTCGCCGTACCCCAGGTCCGTGCCGGCTGCGAACGGCACCGGCACGAACAGCTCAGGGTCGTTGGGCAGGTCGGTGAAGGCGGTCGGTGCGGCGTCCATCAGTCGTGGCTCCGCTCCCGCGGGCTGCGCGACCATCCACCCAGCTCCTGACGGCGCGACTGGCGCTCGGAGTCGGACTTGCGCTTGCGGTCGGCCTCCGGGCTCGGCGGCTCCGGCTGGTCGCTGCTGGTCCAGCTGTTCGGGACCGACAGCTTCATGATCGTGCGCAGCACCTGGCCGTACTGACGGTGCAGCGGGCCGATCGTGTAAGGGATGTCGTACTTGTCGCACAGCGCCCGGACCTTCACCGAGATCTCGGGGTACCGGTTGCTCGGCAGGTCCGGGAACAGGTGGTGCTCGATCTGGTAGCCGAGGCTGCCACTGAGGATGTGCAGCGTGCGGCCACCCTCGAAGTTGGCCGAACCCAGCATCTGGCGCAGGTACCACTCCGGGCGGGTCTCGTCCTCGAGCTCCTCCTCGGTGAAGTGCAGCGCCCCGTCGGGGAAGTGGCCGCAGAAGATGATCATGTAGGACCACAGGTTGCGTGCCAGGTTGGCCGTGGCGTTGGCCTTCAGCGTGGACTTCCACTCCTTCCCCGCCAGGGCGGGGTAGACGACGTAGTCCTTGAGGATCTGGTTGCGGCCCTTGCGGAAGATCTGGCGAAGCTGTCGCTTCATCTCCTTCGGGTCCTTCTCGCCCTTGCGGATCCGCTCGATGTCGAGGTCGTGGAGGGCGACGCCCCACTGGAAGAGGCTGGCGAGCAGGGCGTTGTAGACCGGCTGACCGATGTTGTGCACATGCCAGCGCTGCTCGCGCGCCATCCGGAGCACGCCGTACCCGATGTCGTTGTCGTGGCCGAGCACGTTGGTGAACTGGTGGTGCACGTAGTTGTGCGAGTGCTTCCACTGCTCGGCCGGCTGGGCGGTGTCCCACTCCCAGTTGCTCGAGTGGATCTCGGGGTCGTTCATCCAGTCCCACTGGCCGTGCATGACGTTGTGGCCGATCTCCATGTTCTCGAGGATCTTGGCCACGCCGAGCATGGCCGTGCCGGCCACCAGGGCGGGGCGGCCCGCCTTCGTGTGGGCGCTGGCGATCATCGCGGCGCGACCGCCAGCAGCCAGCCCGCGCTGGAGCCTGATCAGCCGGTTGATGTACGCCGCGTCGTCGGCGTTGCGGGACTCCTCGACGTCCTTGCGAATGGCATCGAGCTCGCGTCCGAGCTGCTCGACCTCCTCCACGCTGAGGTGGGTGTACTCCTTGACGTCAGCGATGGCCATGGTGAGTTTCCTTTCGTCTCACGGGGTTTCGAGGCTCGGCCGCGGACGGCCTCGCACTCACCCCGGATTCAGATATCGAACGTGCAGTCGCCGACAGCGGCGGTGACACAGGTCTGGACGGATTCGTTCGGCTGGCCGAACTCGTCTCCGTTGCGGAGGTCCCGGATCGTGCCCGAGACCAGGGTCAGGGTGCAGGTGTGGCAGATCCCCATGCGGCACCCGTAGGGCATGCCGACGCCGGCTTCCTCGCCGGCCTCGAGGATCGTGGTCGCGCCGTCGACCTCGATGTTCTTGTTGGAGTTGCGGAAGGTGATCGTGCCGCCCTCGCCACCGTCGCCACCCAGCTCGAGCGAGAACCGTTCGAGGTGCAGCTGCTCCTCGAGCCCGGCCTCCTCGTAGTGCTCGCTCACCGCGTCGAGCATCGGTCCGGGCCCGCAGGCCCAGGTCTCGCGCTCCTTCCAGTCCGGACAGATCGTGTCCAGGTTGGAGAGCTCCAGCATGCCGTCGGTGTCGGTGTGCAGCTGGTGCAGCGTGAGTCCGTCGTGCTTCTTCTCCAGCTCGAGCAGCTCGTCGCGGAAGATCATCCGCTCGGCGGTCGGCGAGGAGTAGTGCATGACGACGTCGGGCATCGTCCCGCGACGGTCGAGGGTGCGCAGCATCGACATCACCGGGGTCACACCGCTGCCGCCGACCAGGAAGAGCATGCGCTCGGGAGGCGGGTCGGGCAGGGTGAAGTCGCCCTCGGGGGCTGCGAGGCGAACGATCGTCCCCGGCTCGAGACCCTTGACCAGGTGCGAGGAGAGCAGGCCCTCCGGCATCGCCCGGACCGTGATCGCGATGGTGCGACCCTTCTGCTTGGTCGGTGAGCTGACGGAGTAGGAGCGCCACTGGAACTTGCCGTCGACCTGGATCCCGATGCCGATGTACTGGCCGGGACGGTGGTCCCAGTGCCAGCCCCAACCGGGCCGGATCACCAGCGTGGCGGCGTCCTCGGTCTCGGGGACGACCTTCTCGACCCGCCCGCGCAGCTCGCGGGAGGTCCAGAGGGGGTTGATCAGCCTCAGGTAGTCGTCGGGATGGAGCGGCGTGGTCAACTTGGACCCTGCTCGCCGGAGTCGGTCCCACGAGATGGTGCTACCTGCTGCCATGGCCTCCCCTGTCGATGAACGGCGGAAGCACTCAGTGAACACATGTTTACTGAAACCGTCAACGCCCGCAGGGGTGAGGTACCCCTCGTTGCGGCAGTCCAATCCTGCGGTCCAGACGGGTGCTGGGCTTGTCGTGACCCAATATCGTGGGGCCATGCCTTACGACGTGGAGAAGACCGACGAACAGTGGCGCGAGGAGCTCTCGGCCGAGGAGTACGCCGTACTCCGCCAGGCAGGCACCGAGCGTGCCTTCACCGGCGAGTACACCGACACCGAGACCACCGGGATCTACCGGTGCAAGGCGTGCCAGGTGAAGCTCTTCGAGTCGGACACGAAGTTCCACTCCGGCTGCGGGTGGCCGAGCTTCTACCAGCCCATCAGTGACACGATCGAGTACATCGATGACATGTCCGCCGGCATGAAGCGGGTCGAGGTCCGGTGCGCCAACTGCGGCTCCCACCTCGGGCACGTCTTCCCCGACGGCCACGGCACCCCCACCGGTGACCGGTACTGCATCAACTCGATCAGCCTGACCCTCGAGCCGAAGAGCTAGGTCACCCCGGCGGACATGACTCTGGCCCCGCCGACGGCGGGGTGTGGGGCGGGGTAGCTACTGGTCGGGTGGTCGGCGGTGGTCGGAGCTGACGTCGGTGGTGCCGGTCTGGTCGACGAGGTACTGGTAGCCGTGCGGGCTGGTCCACAGGAACATGCCGGGTTTCAGGACCAGGTAGCGCCATCTGCCGTGGGTCTTGAGTCGGTGATGTCTGCGGCAGAGGGGTGCGAGGTTGCAGGCGCAGGTCTGGTCGCCGGGTTTCCAGGGCACGACGTGGTCCTTGTCGCACTTGCTGGCCCGGCGGGTGCACCAGGGGAAGACGCAGTGCCGGTCGCGAAGATCGACCTGCTCGGTCATGGACTCCGGTGGGGTGTATCGGTCGACGGGGGCGCACTCGGCGAGGTTGATGACGGGTTTGACGGTGATCTGACCGGCAGCGCCGCACCAGGTCCGGATCTGTTGGGCGAGGACGGCGAGGTTGCGGTTGTCGAGGTGCCCGACCACGTCGCCGCCGGTGCCGGTGACCGCGTCAGCGGCGAGGTGGAGGTTGAGGACGATGGTGCGGGGGTTTCGAGACGGTTGCTGCGCAACCTCCTCAACCAACGGACCTGACAGGTCGAGGGTGAGGTCGCGGCGGGCGATCTCTCCGAGGGCGACGGCGCGGCGGACGTCGAGGGATTCTTCGGACCCAAGCTCTTTGAGTGTGGCGGCGGTCTGGCTGATTGCTGAGTCGAGGTCGAGGGCGTCGGCGAGGTCGAGGGTGCCGTGGAGGGTGGCGGTGCCGGAGAGGCCGTTGAGGTCGTGGTGGCGGGTGTCGATGTCGACGTGTCGGCCATCGGCGGCTGCTTGTTGTCGGGCTTCTGCTTCGGCGGGCATGAACTGGGTGATTGCGGTCGCGATCAGCCGGTCCAGGGCGGTGGTGCGGATGGTGTGGGCGCAGAACCAGACCTTGGAGTCGACGTACGCGGCTGCTTCGGCCGAGAGCCCGATGGTGGCGCGGGCGATCCGGCGGGCGCGCCAGGCGGGGAGCTTGCCGTCGAGGACCTGGGCCCAGGTCTTCGGCAGGCGGTGCCGCAGTTCGAGGGCTTCTCCGACGTAGGCCTTCCCGACCTCGGTCGGTAGGCCGATGGCGGTGGCGAACTCCGCGATCGAGAACTCGGCCACCAACGGTGCTCCGGGGCCGGCGACGGGGATGGGGTGGTCGCCGTACCAGTCACACGCGGCGTCGTAGACCGAGTCGGTCGAGTGCATGGCCGCCCAGTCCACAGCCAGCGTGAGAAGCCTGGCCTCGGCTACGTCCGCTGCCGTCCGCTCGGACCGCACGGCGTCGAGCACCGCGGCGGCGGTGTCGAGCTCGGGTGCGGTCTTGGTCATGTACTAAGCCAAGCAGGCACCACCGACACCCGGGCCCGAGTTTCGCCCTGTTTTGTGGGGGTGTGGAGAACTATTTCGACGATTCTTTCAGGTGGGGTCGGGTGGTTCTGGCCCTGCGCAGCTTCCGGGGTTTCGAGGCTCGTCGCTGGCGCTCCTCGCACCTCAACCAACGGCCGGGTTTCGAGGCTCAGCCACCGGCCGTCACGAGGGCGGAGGTCACGATGACCACGTTGTCGCCGTACTCCTCGTCGACCCAGGCCTGGAGCGAGCCGTCGTCGTAGGTCACGTCGACCAGCACGTGGCCGTCCGCGCCGTAGGCACCCTGGGCGCCCGGCAGGTCGCGGCCGACCGTCTCGGCGATGGTCTCGAGCTCGGCGTCGGAGAGGTCCACCGCGGGAGCGGGGTAGGTGGGCTCCTCGGTCATCGCCGGGTCGTAGAGGGCCGCCGGGATGGCGTCGGTGACGGTGAACGTGGTGCCGTCGAAGGTGCCGGTGACGGCGAACATGCCCCACCGGATGTCGCCCTCGCGGTCGAAGACCCCGTCGTAGTCCTTCCAGTCCCAGCCGGCCATCGGCAGGCCACCGCACTGCGGCGGGTAGGACTCGGCGACCGGGCCGAGACACAGCTCGGGCTCCCCCGTGTCCATGACGGTGGCGAGGTTGCGGGTGCGGACCGGGCCGTCGGCCGCCGGGACGGAGGTCGGCATCGCCGAGTCGCCGGACGAACCGGCCGGGTCGGTGGCGGTCGCGCCGCTCTCGGAGCTGCATGCGGCGAGCGTGAGCAGCGCCAGGGCTGCCAGCAGGATTTTCATGCGGGTTCGACGGTGGGCCGCGCTGCGTGGTTCCGCTGGCTCAGGGAAGGCGGTCGACGAGGTCCGCCATCGTGACCAGTGCTCCGGTGTAGAACGGCACTTCCTCGCGCACATGACGACGCGCGTCCGAGGCCCGAAGGTGCCGCATCAGGTCGACGATCCGGTGCAGCTCGTCGGCCTCGAAGGCCAGCATCCACTCGTAGTCGCCCAGGGCGAAGCTGGCGACGGTGTTGGCGCGGACGTCGGTGTAGTCGCGCGCCATCTTCCCGTGCTCGGCGAGCATCCGGCGGCGCTCGGCGTCGTCGAGGAGGTACCACTCGAAGGACCGGACGAACGGGTAGACACAGATGTGCGCCTTCGGCTCCTCGTCGGAGAGGAACGCGGGGACGTGACTCTTGTTGAACTCCGCGGGCCGGTGCAGCGCCATCTGCGACCACACCGGGGCCAGTCGCCGGCCGAAGGACGTACGCCGGAAGCGGTGGTAGGCGGCCTGCAGCTCCTCGGAGGTCGCGGCGTGCACCCAGAGCATCACGTCGGCGTCGGCCCGGAGCCCGCTGACGTCGTAGAGCCCGCGCACGGTCACGTCCGCCTCGGCGAGCTCGGCGAACAGGTGCTCGACCTCGGCGCCCTCGGCGGTCCGATCGGCACCAGCGGCGTCCGGACCGAAGACGTCGGCCAGCCGGAAGACCGACCACATCGTGTAGCGGATGGTGTCGTTGATCTCGCGGGTGCGGGCTGCCTTGCTGGTCATGCCCCCATTGTCGCGCGGACCCGGTCACGCCGCTCACCCGCCTCCCGGGGCCGGGGCGTCGGGTCAGTCTGCGACCGAGACCTGCTCCACGGCCCGGCGGGCCGACGCGATCACGGCCGGGATGCCGACCCCGTCGTACGCCGCGCCGCAGACCTCGAGGCCGGGGATCCCGGCCACGTCTGCCTTGATCCGGGCGACCCGGTCGAGGTGCCCGACCATGTACTGGGGAAGGCCGCCGCCCCACCGCTGGACGTGTGTCTCGACCGGCGTGGCCCGCAGCCCGGTGGCCTTCTCGAGGTCGGCGAGGGACCGGGACACGAGCTCCTCGTCGGTGGCCTGGAGAGCCTGCTCCTCGCCGTGCCGACCCATCGACGTCCGCAGGTGGACGACGCCGTGGTCGCGGCCCGCCTCGCGCACCCAGTCCCACTTGGCGAAGGAGAACGTGGCGGCCTTGACCCGGCGGCCGTCGAGGGGTGGCACGAGGAACCCGGACGAGTCGTCCATGCCGGCGACGTCCGAGGCGGGCAGCGCCAGGGTGACCACGGCCATGGAGGCGTACTCGATGGTGGCGAGCTCGGCAGCGGCCCGGGGTGCGACGTCTCCCAGCAGCCGGGCGCTCGCCGGTGCCGGGGTCGCGAGGACGACGGAGGAGGCGCGGAGCTTCTCCGCGTGGCGCGTGGAGCCCACGACCATCTCGAACCCGTGCGCCGTGCGGCGAAGCTCGCGCACGGTGGCTCCGGTGCGGATCCGGAACCGCCCCGAGCTCGCGAGAGCCTCTGCCAGGCCGCCCATCCCGCCGGTCAGGCCGGCGAACACGGGCGCGTCCGAGGGGAGCACCGCCGCAGCACCCTCGAGCAACGACCCGGCCTCGAGCAGGGCCACGAGGCCGGGGGTGGTGGCGCGCGCGGACAGCAGCCGCGCGTGCCCGGCGTAGACACCGCCGAGCAGCGGCTCGACCAGCCGGTCGACCACCTCGTCGCCCAGCCGGTGTCCGACCAGGGTCGCGACGGACACGTCGTCGATGATCTCGGTGGGCGGCATCAGGGGCTCGGCCCGGACCTGGGCGAGACCCTCCGGGGTGAGCATCCCGGAACGCTCGAGCTCGTCGAGGTCGAGCGGGACGCCCAGGAGCGTGCGCGGCAGTGGTCGCAGCGCCCCGCGGGTCCAGACCCTCGACGTCGCGGAGGTGGGGTGGACGAGCGGGAGACCGAGCTCGCGGGCCAGCTGCACGCCCTCCGGCCGCCGGTTGAGCATCGCCTCGGCACCGACGTCCACGGTCACGCCGGCGACGTCGGCCTGCCGGACCTTGCCACCCACCGTCGGGGTCGCCTCGAGCAGCAGCACGTCGAGGGTCGGGTCGGCGCCCAGAAGCCAGGCGGCGGTCAGGCCTCCGATGCCCCCGCCGACCACCACCACCGCGGTTCTGGTGCCCTGCACAGGTCCAATCTCTCATCCGGGACGAAACCCGCGCCCCAGAGTCCCGCAATCCATCGGCCATGATGGGGGCCGACACCTTCGAACACCGTCGAACGGAGCCCTCGTGCCGGAACCCCGGGAAGCCCGCCTTGCCGTCCTGATCGACTCCGACAACACCTCGGCCGTCCACGCGGCCGACCTGCTCGAGGAGATCGCCAAGTACGGCGTCCCCACCGTCAAGCGCGCCTACGGCGACTGGACGACCCAGAACCTCGTGCGCTGGAAGGCCGAGCTCCACAAGCACGCGATCCAGCCCGTGCAGCAGTTCGCCTACACGTCGGGCAAGAACTCCACCGACTCCGCACTGATCATCGACGCGATGGACCTGCTCTACTCGGGCAACCTCGACGCCTTCGCCATCGTGTCCAGCGACAGCGACTTCACCCGGCTCGCCACGCGGCTCCGCGAGTCCGGTGCGACCGTCTACGGCCTGGGACGACGACGTACGCCGGAGTCGTTCCGCGCCGCCTGCAACCGGTTCATCTACCTGGAGGTGCTCGGCGTCCCCGAGGAGAACGCGGAGGCCGCTGACGAGAAGGCGCCGCCACTGCCGGACCTGAGGAAGCTGATGACGAAGGCGATCGACAGCACCTCGCAGGACGACGGCTGGTCCAGCCTGTCGGCGGTCGGCAGCTACCTGGGCAACAGCCACGCATCCTTCGACCCGCGCAACTACGGTTTCCCGAAGCTGAGCAGCCTGGCCAAGGGGCAGAACTACCTCGAGGTGAAGCAGGGCACGAGCGGGTCAGCCCCCCGGGTCCGGCTGAAGCCGGAGCCGGCCAGGAAGGCGACCGCGAAGAAGGCGTCCACCGAGAAGCCCGCCCAGAAGGCAGCCGGCGGCGAAGGCCCCGCCAAGGCGCCCGTGGAGGAGCCGCGCCGCCCGAAGAAGACGTCGACCCGTCGGCGGTCCCCGACCAAGAGGATGCCGGCCGCGCAGTAGGGCGACGGCGGGGCAACGATCGGGTCACGACGGGAACCGGTGGCCGACGCGGCCCGTCCGAGCGCCATGGACACCAGCCGCCTGCGTCACCTCACCGCCGTCCCCCTGATGCTCACCGCCCTGCTCGCCCTCGGAGCCTGCTCGTCCGGCGGCGAGAGCGACCTCTCCCCCACCAGCGCAGCCGACCGAGCCGAGGCTCCCGCTGCCGAGGCCGAGCGCGACAGCCTGATGGCGGACACCGACTCGGGCGCTCAGGACGCCACGAGCGGATCCATCCTCAGGACCGCGGCCGACGCCCCCGAGGAAGCCGACGAGTCGGGTCAACGGTCGATCATCTCCAAGGGCGTCGTCGCCCTCGTGGACGAGGACGTCGGCGCAGGCCCGCTTCGACGTGCAGAAGATCGTGGACGGTCACGACGGCGAGGTCGCCGAGGAGAAGACGGAGACCGACGACGACGGCGACGTGAGCCGGTCGCGGCTCGTGGTGCGGGTCCCGGTCAGCCGACTTCGACGCGACCATGGAGGCGCTCGAGGAGGTGGCCGAGCTGGAGTCCTCGAGCCGCAACTCCGAGGACGTCACCACCACCGTCATCGACAACGAGGTCCGGATCCGCGCCCAGACCGAGAGCCTCAAGCGGATCGAGGTGCTGCTCGCCCGGGCGCAGACCATCCGCGACATCGTCAGCATCGAGTCCCAGCTCACGCGCCGTCAGGCGGACCTCGACTCCCTGAAGTCCCAGCAGGCCTACCTCGCGGACCAGACCTCGATGAGCACGATCACCGTCTTCCTCGAGCAGAAGCCCGAGCCGGTCGAGAAGAAGAAGGTCGAGCAGGATGACGCGACCGGCTTCCTCGCCGGGCTCGGCTCCGGATGGGACGCCCTGAAGTCGTTCACGACCGGTGCGGCCACCGTCGTCGGTGCCCTGCTGCCGTTCGCAGGGCTGTTCCTGGTGCTCGGCTTCCCGGTCTGGCTGCTGCTGCGCAACCTCGCCCGCCGCCACCCGGCGCCGGTTGCCGCGACCGCGGCCGAGTGACCGAGGCGAGGTCAGCGGGGGTAGGTCTGCACGAACTCCGTGAGCCGCGCGAGCTGGTCGGGGTCGGTCGACGGGATCACGCCGTGGCCGAGGTTGAAGATGTGGCCACGGGCGGACTTGCCGGCCTCGATGACCTCTGCCGCCCGGGCGGTCATCACGTCGGTGGGCGCGAACACCAGCGTCGGGTCGAGGTTGCCCTGCACCGACCGGTCACCGACCAGCGGGATCGCGGCATCCAACGGCGTCCGCCAGTCCACACCGACGACGTCGGCACCCGCGTCGCCCATCAGGGTGAGCAGGTTGGACGTGCCGACGCCGAAGTGGATGCGCGGCACGCCGAGCTCCCCGGCGCGGCGGAGCACCTCGGCGGAGTACGGCATGACCAGCCGCTCGTAGTCGGCGGGCGTCAGCGCGCCGGCCCACGAGTCGAACAGCTGGACGGCCGAGGCGCCGGCTGCCACCTGGACCTCGAGGTAGGCGGCCGCGATGCCGGAGATCTTGCGCATCAGCGCGTCCCACACGTCGGGGGCGCCGAACATCATCGCCTTGGTCTTCGCGTGCTCCTTCGAGGGCCCGCCCTCGACGAGGTACGACGCGACGGTGAACGGGGCGCCGGCGAAGCCGATCAGCGGGGTCGCCCCGAGCTGGCCGACCAGCCCGCGGACCGACTCGGTGATGAAGGGGACGTGCTCGGGAGTGAGGTCGGGGATCGCCGCGACGTCGGCGAGGGTCCGCACCGGTGAGGCCACGACCGGACCGACCCCCGGCACGATGTCGAGGTCGACCCCGACGGCCTTGAGCGGCAGCACGATGTCGGAGAAGAAGATGGCGGCATCGACGCCGTACCTGCGGACCGGCTGCATCGTGATCTCCACGGTCAGCTCGGGTTTCATGCAGGACTCGAGCATCCCGACGCCCTCGCGGATCGCGAGGTACTCGGGCAGCGAGCGCCCGGCCTGCCGCATGAACCACACCGGTGTGTGCGGGACCGGCTCCCCGCGGGCGGCGCGCAGGAACGCACCGTCGCGGACCCGGTCGGTGCTCGTGTTCATGTGTCGAAGCCTCGCAGGTCGGTCGGCGTGTTCGCACATCGGGAGAACGCCACCGACCTACTGTGGGGCCATGGTGGTCCGGCAGGAGACGCACCCTGGAACGGGTGCGGGCGCGAGCCCCCCGAGTTCCGGGCGGCAGTGGAGAGCATGCACACCGCACGCCTGCGCCCCGAGGTCTTCTGCGAGGAGATGCCGGCCCCCCAGCGGATCGCCCCCTACGCCTCCGCGATGGCCGCCGACGTCACCGTCGACGACACCGACATCGGCACCGGCCGGATCATCCTGCTGCACGACCCGGCCGGCAACGACGCCTGGGACGGCACCTTCCGGTGCGTCGCCTACGCCCGCGCCGAGATCGACCTGGAGCTGATCACCGACCCGCTGCTGGCTGCCGTCGGGTGGACGTGGCTCACCGAGGCCCTCGACGCCCACGGCGCGACGTACGCCTCGGCCTCGGGCACGGTCACCCGGGTCGCGACCGAGAGCTTCGGCGGGATGGCCGACGAGGGCGGCACCGCCCAGATCGAGATCCGGGCCTCGTGGACCCCCCTCCTCCCGCCCGACTCCGTCCCCGGCACTCCCCTCGACGTCGCGTCGCACGTGGAGGCCTGGGGCGAGCTGTTGTGCACGGCCGTCGGCCTGCCCCCGGTCCCCGAGGGAGTCACGGCGATGCCGAGCCGGCGCGGACAGCGCGGCTCGGGGCTCTGAGGCGCATGCCCGTCGACGACGAGACCCCGGCCGAGGAGACAGCGGCAGCCACCGACGAGGCCCCGGAAGCCGCCCCGGAGGTCCCCGCGCCGCCGCTGCTGGGGCTGCGGGACGGCCTGCCGCCGGTCGTGGAGACCACCTCCGCCCTCGCCGACGTCTGCACGTCCGTGGCCTCGGGATCCGGCCCGGTCGCGATCGACGCCGAGCGGGCCTCGGGTTACCGCTACTCCACGCGCGCCTACCTGATCCAGCTGCGCCGGGAGGGCTCCACCACCGCGCTCATCGACCCGATCGCGTTCGACACCCTCGACCCGTTGCAGAACGTGCTCGAAGGCACCGAGTGGATCCTGCACGCAGCCACCCAGGACCTGCCCTGCCTGACCGAGCTGGGTCTGCGGCCCGACAAGCTCTTCGACACCGAGCTGGCCGGGCGCCTCCTCGGCTATCCCCGGGTCGGCCTGGCCACCCTCGTCGAGACCATCCTCGGCTCCCGGCTCGCCAAGGAGCACTCGGCCGTCGACTGGTCGACCCGGCCACTACCGGAGCCGTGGCTCGAGTACGCCGCTCTCGACGTCGAGGTCCTGATCGAGCTGCGCGACGCCCTGGCCACCGAGCTCGAGGAGACCGGCAAGGCCGAATGGGCCCGCCAGGAGTTCGACCACCTGCGCGGCTTCGAGTTCACTCCGCGGGTCGAGGCGTGGCGGCGTACGTCGGGCCTGCACCGGGTGCGCGGCCGCCGGGCTCTGGCGGCGGTCCGCGCGATGTGGGAGACCCGCGACACGATCGCCGAGCAGCGCGACGTGACACCCGGCCGGATCCTGCCCGACTCCGCCCTCGTCGCGGCCGCCGTGGCCATGCCCTCCGACCGTCAGTCGCTGCTGTCCACCAAGGGCTTCCACGGGCGAGGCGCCGATCGTTACGCCTCGCGCTGGGTCGCCGCCCTCAACGGAGCCCGCGACCTGCCCGAGGCCGAGCTGCCCACGCGTTCGCCGCGCGGTGACGGCCCACCGATGCCGCGCGCCTGGGCCGAGAAGGACCCGGTGGCCGCAGCCCGGCTGGTGCTGGCCCGCGAACGCATCTCCGTGCTCGCCGACGAGCTCAAGGTCCCGGCCGAGAACCTCCTCACGCCCGACTACCTGCGCCGCACCCTGTGGACCCCGCCCTCCTCGCGCGACGAGGACGAGCTCGCCGACGGAGTGCGCACCATGCTCGCGGGGTACGCCGCCCGGCCCTGGCAGATCGACCTGGTCGCACCGATCCTGGTCGGCGCCATCCTCGAGGCCGACGCCCGGCCGCTGCCCGAGTCCGCCGACGCCGCCGAGGCCGACGGCCGAGGCCTGAGTCACTCCGAGGGTGAGTCGCTGGGTGTCACGCTCTCGGGATCGAGAACGGCCCGGCTCTCCTCGTCGATCTGCTCGGTCAGCGCATCCAGGTCGTCGAGCACCGGCTCGTTGAGCAGCTGCTCGAGGCTGTCCGCCACCGCCCGCTCCAGCTCCGTCCACGTCGTCAACAACGGCTGGAACTCGATCGAGCGGACGCTGGCGTTGAAGACGCCGGCGTGCAGGGGCAGGCGCCCCTCCTGCAGGAATTCCTCGGAGAGCGCCACCTCGAGGTTGGCGGGCACGAGGTAGCCGGCCCGGACGACGCGCTCCACCGAGGGGGTGGAGAGGAAGTTGACCATGAAGTCGGCGGCGCTCGCGGCGTCGGCGACGTCGGCCGACATGCACAGCGCGCTGACCTTGCCGACGGTGGCCGACGAGTCGAGCACCGGCATCGCGATCACGTCGAACTCGAGGCCCTGCACCTGACGGAGCTCCGGGACCAGGTCGCGGTAGCCCTCGATCATCGCCAGCTTGCCCTTCGTGAACATCTCCAGCGGGCTGTTCTTCGCGAGCTGCTCCTCGGACGGGGTGACCAGCGGGCTGCGGAGCAGCTCGAGGGAGCGCTCCAGCGCCGCGCGGGTGTCGTCGTCGGAGAACGCCAGCGAGGTGGGTTCGTCCTCGTCGTCGAAGACCTGGCCTCCGCCGGAGAGGATGAACGGCGCCAGCTCCTCCAGCGTCGGCTCGACGTAGACCCCACGGCTGTTCGACTTCGGGCGGGCGGCGAACTGCGCGGCCGCGGCGAAGGTGTCGAAGTTCCACGTCTGGGTGCGTCGGTCCTCGTCCTCCGGTTGCGCCGGCACGGGCAGCCCGCGCCGCTCCATGCGTTCGAAGTCGACCATCTCGGTGTTGTAGAAGATCACCATCGGGGAGATGCCGTACGGCATGCACTGGAGCCGGTCCTCGGCGCTGAAGGCCTGCAGACCGTCGCGCGAGTAGCCGTCCCCGAAGTCGACGCCGCGCTCGTCGAGCAGCGTGTCGACGGGCTGGGTCAGGTCCTCCTCGAGCAGCCACCCGAGGTCGTCGCGGGAGACCAGGAACACGTCCGGCACGTCGCCTCCACGGAGCGCGGCGACCAGAGCGTCCCCGTCGGGGCTCGGCTGGAGCTCGACCTCGGGCCCGTCGCCGAGCGTGTTGTAGTTGTCGACGACGGCGCTGAACGCCGTCAGCTCGTCCTCGGCACCGAACGCGCCGAACGTGAGCTTCTTGACCGGGCCGGCATCCGGCGTCGGCGAGGGGTCGGGATCAGGGGACGGAGCGGCGTCACAGGCAGCCAGCGCGGCGACCACCAGGACCGTGGTCACCGCCAACGCCCGGCGTCGAGAACCGACGCGCACCCGCGACGACACCAGCGACCCCTCTCCCTCCCGGGTATCCCCGCCCGGGCCAGACACACCCTAGGGCACCGACGTCGGGCTCCCGCGGTCCCCGCGAGCATCGTGACCGCTCGGTAACCTGCGCCGGGCCGGCCCGGGCCGTGTCGGTCCACCATCCGGGGCATCCCCGTCCCTACGCTGCTTCCCGTGCCTCGGGCCCTGATCCCTGCTCTCCTCACCGTCGTGCTGCTCGCCGGCGGGTGTGCCGGCGACGCCGAGCCGCGCCCGGACGCCCGTCCCGACCGCGACCCGGAGCAGACCGCACCGTCGGCCTCCCCGTCCCGCTCCGGGCCGACCAGCTCGTCGAGCGTCACCGCCGAGCCCGTCGAGCCCGCCAAGCCCGCGAAGCCCGGCAAGGGCGTCGGCAAGATCGCACCCACCCCGCTCCCGATGGCCCGGCCGGACGGCTCGCGGACCCACCTGCTGACCGCGGAGACCCTGCCTGCCGACGACGACACCGCCTGGACGGTCCGGGGCACCGGACCCGAGGGCTCCCGTCGGGTCGGGGCCTGCCAACAGGCCTCACTCGAGGACATCGGTGCCCTCCACGCCGTGATCCGGGTCTTCGCCGGCCCGGACGGCTCCGGCCTGCAGGCCCGCCAGCTCGTCGCCCGCACGGCGGACGCCAAGTCGGCCTGGCGCACCCACGAGGTGCTGCGGTCGTGGCGCGCGGACTGCGAGGAGCGGCTCGACTACCCCAGCAAGGACGTCGGGCCGATGGAGGCGGTCGAGCTCGACAGCGCCACGGGCGGCCACTACCGCGCGACGTACGGCCCGCAGGAGGACACCGACGTCGCGGGCCTCGGCATCGTGCGCGCCGGTCGCTGGCTCTCGGTCGTCGAGATCATCGCCACCGAGGGCAGCGTCCCGCGGGCCTGGACCCGTCGCGCCGTACGCCGGATCGCCGCGACCTTCGGCTGACCCGCACCCTCATCCGAGGTCGTGGAACTCCCTGGCAGCGGCCACCACCTGCTCGAAGACCGGCTGCCCGAGCGCCGCGCCCTCGCGCCGGATGGCATCGGACGGCAGCACCAGCAGCCGGTCGAGCCGGACCTCGCTGGGCCGACCCTCGCGGTCCCAGCCGCCCGACCCGACGTCCATCCAGTGCCGTCCGTGGCGAGCCTCGTCGGCCGCGTCGCGGTCGTGGTCCTGGCTGCTCAGCATCAGGCCGAGCCACCCGTCGTCACGTTGGCCGAGGAGCAGCACGGGCCGGTCCTTGCCCTGCGCCGGGTCCTCCTCGTAGGGCACCCAGCCCCAGACGACCTCGCCGGGGTCCGGCGCGCCGTCGAGCTCGGGCGCGTAGACCACCGGAGCCGGGGCGGCTGGCCGCGACCGGGACGGAACGAGTCGGGAGACGGCACGGCGGAGACGGCTCATGCCGGTGAGGGTAGTGGTGTGCCGGACCGGGAGCGCCTCACGGCGCGTGGCCGCTCGAAGCGGCTGATTTTGGGACCCGGGGCTGCCGCGGCCCGGCACACTCCGCAGAGTCTAGGACACCGCCGGTGAGGATGCCGCGTTCTGGAAGCGGATCCTCGCCCCCATTTCCCAGGGCAGGAGAGCTCAGGACAGGCCGTGGGCGAGCTCGACGTGGCCGGCGGCCTCGAGCTGCTCCCCCAGGGCGAGCATCCGGGCCACCTGCTCCTCCGAGCTGGTCGGCAGGGTGGCCCGGCCGGTGGCCACCACCCGGGCGAAGGCCGCGGCCCGGAAGAGCACGTCGGCCAGGTCGCTGCCGGCGATCCCCAGCAGCACCTGGTCCACCATCGCCCTGAGCTCGTCCGGACCGGGCGGGTCCGCGACACCGGCCACCACCCGCGCGACCTGCGCCCGGGTCTGGCCGGCCTCGAACTCGCGCGCCACCCCGACCGGGTCGGCGTACACCCAGGAACGCAGCAGGTAGAGGCGCCACAGGCAGCCGGCGAGGGAGTCGGCCGGCGAGCCCGACCACACCTCGGCGATCGTCTCGATGCCCTCGGTGTCGGCGAGGTGCAGCAACCGCTCGGCGACCTCCGCGTCGTCCGCCTCGCGGGCACCGCGCACGAGCAGCGTCGCCGCCCGATCGGCCGCCTCGCGCACGGCGGCCGGGTCGGCGCCGCCGGTGAGGGACTCGAAGAATCCTCCACCGGGCGTCATCGGTCGGTGGTGCGGGCGGCTGCTCACCTCGACAGGCTACGACCCGGAGGCCAGCGCCTTGCGGAGGCGCTGGTCGCTGACCGGGTACGGCGTGCCGAGGTGCTGGGCCCACAGGGAGACCCGGTACTCCTCGAGCATCCAGCGGGCCTGCCTCAGCCGGGCCCCGGGCGGGCGATCACCGGCCAGCGCCTCGACCTGGTGCAGGTAGGCACTCCTGCAGGTCGGCGATCTGCTCCATCAGCCGCCGGTCGCGTGAGACCTGCTCATCGACCTTCTCGCGGCGCTGCTCGAGAGCCGCGAGGTACGTCGGGTAGCGGCGGAGCTGGGTGATCCCGGCCTCGCCGACGAAACCGCGGTGGACGAGCCGGCCGAGCTGGGCGCGCAGGTCGGTCAGCGCGGGCAGGGTGACCAGGTCGGCCCGGCCGCTGAGCGCCTTCTCCGCGTGCCGCCAGGCGCCCAGGATCCCGATCAGCTCGGCCATCACGTCGCGCAACCGCGCCTCCTGGTCCTCGGCCGCGGCGCTCAGCAGGGCGTCGTACGCCGCCGGATCACGGACCGCCGGGCGCGCGTCGACGACGGCCTGCACCACGGCGGCGCGGCAGTCGTCCAGGAGCTCGGCGACCGAGGCGTACGGCGAGCCGGCCAGGCCGAGCTTCTCCTGGTTGGAGAGCGAGCCGAGGACGGCTTTCACCGGGCCGCCCCGCTGGTCACGGCGGTCGAGGTCGAGCAGCAGCAGCCGCCGCACGCCGAGCCGGTGCCGGGCCTCGGCCTCGTCCTCGGCCCCGAAGACCTGCAGCCCGACGGTGGCGCCCTCGTCGACCAGGGCCGGGATGGCCGCGCACCTCGTGGCCGGCCCGGGTCTGGGTGAAGGAGCGCTCGATGGTCCCGAAGACCCACGTGGTCTCGCCGGTGCGGGTGATGCCGCTGTCGGAGGCGACCTCGGCCATCGCCTGCGCGAACTGCGGTCGCAACGGCTCCTTCAGCGCCTCCAGGTCCTTGCCGCGTGCCTGCTCGAGGCCGCCGTCGTCGACGACGCGGTAGGTCGGCCGCAGGTGCTCGGGGATCTTGGTCCAGTCCCACGCCTCGCGGGGCACGACCACACCGGTCGTCGACGCGGAAGTGCCGCTCCAGCGCGTCGAGCAACGGCTCCTCGCCCGCCGGGACGGCCGCCAGGAACTCCCGCGCCTTGTTGGGGGCCGGCACGAAGTTGACCCGCAGGTGCTTCGGCAGGCTGCGGATCAGGCTGGTCACGAGCTCCTCGCGCAGCCCGGGGACGTTCCAGGAGAAGTCGTCGGCCGCGACCCGGTTCAGGGTCGCCACCGGCACGTCGATGGTGAGGCCGTCGTCGACCGAGCCCGGCTCGAAGTGGTAGCTGATCGGGAAGGTCAGCCCCTCGCCCTCGCTCGCGCGCCACTCCTGCGGGTAGTCGGCTGTCGCGGACCTCCTCGGCGGTGCCGTGCGTGAGCATGTCGGGGTCGAAGTCCAGCAGGTCCGGGCGCTCCCGCCGGGTGCGCTTCCACCACTGGTCGAAGTGCGCGCCGCTGACGACGTCGTCGCCGACCCGGGCGTCGTAGAAGTCGAACAGCGTGTGCTCGTCCACGACGATGCCGCGGCGCCGGGCCCGGTGCTCGAGCTCCTCGGCCTCCTCGAGCAGCCGTCGGTTGGTCTCCATGAACTTCTGCTGCGTCGACCACTCGCCGTAGACCAGGGCGTGCCGGATGAACAGCTCGCGCGCCAGCGCCTGGTCGTACTTCCCGTAGTTGACGAGCCGGTCCGCGATCAGCGGAACGCCGTACAGGGTCACCCGCTCGTAGGCCATCACGGCTGCGCGCTTCCTGGACCAGTGCGGCTCCGAGTAGGTGCGCTTCACGAGGTGCGCGCCGAGCTGCTCGGCCCACTCGGGCTTGATCGCGGCGTTCTGGCGGGCCCACAGGCGACTGGTCTCGACGAGCTCGGCCGCCATCACGAACTGCGGGTTCTGCCGGGCCAGGCCGCTGCCCGGGAAGATCGCGAACTTCGCGCCCCGCGCGCCGAGGTACTCGCGCATCGGCCGACGACCGCCGCCGCCGGAGGTCGAGCCCGTGGAGCCCCGCTCCTCGAGCAGGCCGATGTGCGAGAGCAGCCCGGACAGCAGTGCCTGGTGGATGCCGTCGGCGTCGTACGCCGCGCCGCCCTCGGTGCCGCTACCGGGTGCGGACCCCTTGCCGAGGTCGACCTCCATCTCCTTGCACACCTGGCGCAGCTGCGACTCGAAGTCCTGCCACTCGCGCACCCGCAGGTAGTTGAGGAACTCGCGCTTGCACATCCGCCGGAACGCGCTGCCCGACAGCTCGCGCTGCTGCTCCTTGAGGTAGCGCCAGAGGTTCAACCACGTGAGGAAGTCGCTGCCCTCGGCCTTGAACCGGGCGTGCTGCTGGTCGGCCTGCGGCCGCATCTCGGACGGCCGCTCCCGAGGGTCCTGCAGCGACAGCGCCGCCGCGATCACGAGCACGTCCCGGACGCACCCGAGCCGCTCCGCCTCCAGGATCATCCGGCCCAGCCTCGGGTCGATCGGGAGCCGCGCGAGACGCCGCCCCACCCGGGTCAGCCGAGGACCGGCCGGCTGGTCGGACGAGGCGATCGCCCCCAGCTCCGTCAGCAGCTGCACCCCTGCCGAGACGTTCCGCTTGTCGGGGGGCTCGACGAACGGGAACCGGGCGACCTCGCCGAGGCCCAGAGAGGTCATCTGGAGGATGACGCTGGCCAGGTTGGTCCGGAGGATCTCGGGGTCGGTGAACTCGGGGCGGGACTCGAAGTCCTCCTCCGAGTAGAGGCGGATGGCGATGCCCGCCTCCACCCGTCCACACCGGCCGGACCGCTGACTGGCGGAGGCCTGGCTGATCGGCTCGATCGGCAGCCGCTGCACCTTGGTCCGCACCGAGTACCGCGAGATCCGCGCGACGCCGCTGTCGACGACGTACCGGATGCCCGGGACGGTCAGCGACGTCTCCGCGACGTTGGTGGCGAGCACGACCCGCCGTCCGGTGTGCCGCTGGAAGACCTTGTGCTGCTCGGCGGCCGAGAGCCGCGAGTAGAGCGGCACGATCTCGAGACCGCCGCCGCGCGTCGACTGCGTCAGCTCGGACAGGGCCTCCGCGGTGTCGCGGATCTCCCGCTCACCGGGCAGGAACACCAGCACGTCGCCCGGCCCTTCGGCCGACAGCTCCTTGACCGCCTCGACGATCGCCTCGGTCTGGTCACGGACGACGGTCTCGCCCTCCTCGTCGTCCTCGGAGAGCTCCATGAGCGGGCGGTAGCGCACATCGACGGGGTAGGTGCGGCCGGACACCTCGATGATCGGCGCCGGCGTGCCGTGCCGGTCCGAGAAGTGCTGGGCGAAGCGCTCGGGATCGATGGTCGCGGAGGTGATGATCAGCTTGAGGTCCGGCCGCTTGGGCAGCAGCCGCCGCAGGTAGCCGAGCAGGAAGTCGATGTTGAGGCTCCGCTCGTGCGCCTCGTCGATGATGATCGTGTCGTACTTCTTGAGCTGCCGGTCGCGCTGCAGCTCGGCCAGCAGGATGCCGTCGGTCATCAGCTTGAGCCGGCTCTTCCTGGAGGTCCGGTCGGTGAAGCGGACCTGGTAGCCGACGAGGTCACCGAGGTCCGTGCCGAGCTCCTCGGCGATCCGCTCGGCCACCGAGCGGGCCGCGATCCGTCGCGGCTGGGTGTGCCCGATCAGCTTGTCCCCGGATCCGACCGCGCCCGCGACCGAGCTCGAGGCAGATCTTCGGCAGCTGGGTGGTCTTCCCGGACCCGGTCTCGCCGGCGACGATGACGACCTGGTGGTCCCGGATGGCGGCGGCGATGTCGTCGCGGCGCTGGGTGACCGGCAGCTCGGCGGGATAGGAGATGTGCACAACGTCGGCCATTCTCCCCCACCGGGCCAGCGACTTTCCCGGGTCCCCGGCACACTGGTGGCATGCTCCGCCGCTCCCTCCGCGCGCTCGTGGCCCTCGGCCTGCCCCTCGGCGTCTCCGCCTGCACCGGCGACGACCCGGGTGCCGCGGGCGGACACACGCACGCGGGGGGCGCCAACGTCTCGCTCCCGGTCGGGGACGGCACCGAGGCCGAGGAGGTCGGTTACGCGCTCGACGAGGTCCGGCTCCCCGGGCGGGCCGGTCGGCCGGGCACGGTGTCGTTCCGGATCGACACCTTCCGCGGCAGCCCGCAGACGGCGTTCCTGACCGAGCAGACGAAGAAGCTCCACCTGTACGTCGTCCGCGACGACCTCACCGTCTTCCGGCACCTCCACCCGACGATGGCCGAGGACGGGACCTGGACGGCGGCGGTGACCCTGCCGAGCGGGTGGCGACTACCGGGTGATCAGCGAGTTCGTGGCCGAGGACGAGGGCGGCAACGGCGACCACGTGATCCTCGGCCACACCGGCACCGTTCCCGGCCCGTCGACGACACCCGACGACGAGCCGGACCCCCTGGTGTCCGTGGCCGTCGAGCAGGCTCCCGGAGTCGGCACGGACCAGAGACTCGGCCTCGTGGTCCGCGACGCAGAGGACCGTCCGGTCCGGTTGGACACCTACCTCGGCACCTACGCCCACGTCACGGGCTTCGACCGGGAGACGGGGTCGATGGTCCACATGCACCCACTGGCGGAGCCCGTGATCACCGAGGACGGCTCCGGGCTGACCTTCCACGCCGAGGTCGAGCAGGCCGGCGACTACCGTCTTGTTCGTGCAGGTCCGCGTCGACGGCTTCGTGCACACCGTCCCGGTGGACCCCGTCGAGCTGACGCATCACCTGACGTCGAAGCGCACGGTGGTGACCGGGTTCTCGAACTTGCTCTCGCGCACGCTCACCTGAACCTCCCACGCCCGGCCCGCGGGAGCAGCACGAACGCCCGCCACGTCCCGGCACCGACACTCGTCACCGGCACGCTGCCGAGGTCGAGGTCTCCCGAGCGCAGCTCGACCTCCGGCGGGCCGCTTGGTCTCGACAGGCTCACCGTCCATGTCCTGGAGCTGGACCAGCACCGTGTTGGGTCCACGCTCGCGCGGTGACATCACCACGAGCACCTGGAGCTCGCCCAGTGTCCCGTCCGCCACACCGGTCCGGCCGGGCGGCACCTCCACCGGGGCCGGACGCGGCGACTGGTTCACGAGGAAGCCGGTGACTCCGAGAGGGCGACGAGCACGGTCGCCTCGGCCAGGACCGTGCGCCGGACCAGGCCGGCGGCGACGCCACGGTCGGCGTAACCCGGCCGCGGACGCGACCCGCGGCAGCAGTCGAAACGGTTCCAGCCGGCGACGGCGGCCACGACCAGCACGAGACCGATCTTGACCAGCAGCAGACCGTCCGTACGTCGTGTCGACGAAGCCGGACCACGACGCGAGGATCCGCCATGCCTGCAGCGATCCCGTGACCGCGACGGCGACGAGCAGTCCACCGGCGACGAGCGAGAAGCGGGACAGGGTCTCTGCGGCCAGCTCCTCCCGGCCGGCCAGGGCACGCAGCGTCAGGACCAGCCCGAGCAGGCCGCCGAGCCAGGCGGATCCGGTCAGCAGGTGCACGGAGTCCGCGCCGACGAGCAACAGCTCGGGCTGGTAGGCACGGGTGTGCCCGACCACCGCCGGCGAGACGACGGCGACCGTCGCCACGCCCAGCAGCGCGAGCCGTCGTTGCGGACCGGGAGGCCGGTCCGTCATGAGCACCACGACGGCACGCCGAGACCGAAGACCAGCAGCAGCGCGAAGACCACCTCGTTGGTGACCAGGGCCGGGTCGAAGCCCGCGACAGCAGGTCCGTCAGCTCGAGCCCCTGGGCATAGACGGAGGCGACGGGCACGAGGAGCAGACCGCCGACGATGCCGACCGCAGCCGAGACGCGCACGACCGAGCGGAGCCGGGCGCGGACCCGGTCACCGCGGAACCGGAGCGGCAGGACGAGGGCCACGAACGCGGCGAGGCCCGCCCGCGACCAGCAGTCCGAGGTAGGTGACGGCGTGCAGGATCCCCTGGGCGGCATCGACCACCCGGGAGGACTCCGGTGCGGCGGGTGGTGCGGCGACGCTCGTCGCTGCGCTCCCCGATCGAGAACGTGAGCGACCCCGAGATCGGGTGGCCGTCGGCGGAGACGACGTACCAGCCGACGACATAGGTGCCGTCGGCCAGGTCGGCGCTCCTCGGGCAGCGCGACGGTGACCTCGCTGCCCGAGAGGTCGTCTCCGAGTCGATCGGCGCCGCCCTCGGCGTCGTAGACGGTGATCTCCTGGGCGGTGAGCCGCACCGGTTCGCTGAAGGTGAGCGTGACCTGCTCGGGCGCGTCGGGCAGCACGGTGCCCTCGACCGGGTCGGTCCCGACCAGGGTCGCGTGCGCAGCGGCCGGACCCGCCGTGGCGAGCAGCGTGACCGCAGCGACGAGCACGGTGGCGGCCAGCGCGAAGAGCTGCCGCCACCGTGCCGGTCGCTGGGTGTCGGTCACGAGGTGGAGCGGCTCCGGGCGAGTGCGGTCCCGCCGGCCACCAGGCCGAGCACGCCCGCACCGAGGCCGGCCCAGCCGAGCGTGTCGGAGCCTCTCGCTGGCTCTCCTCGGCTCGGCGCCCTCGGAGTCCTCGGCCTCCTCGTCCTCGTCGTGGCCGGTCGAACCGTGACCACCCTCGGCGGCCGCCTCGACCACGAACGACGGAGCGGGCGTGTCGAGCTCCTCGGCGTCCTGGCCCTCCTCGGGCACCTGGGTCCAGGCCGTCTCACCCTCCTCGCAGGTCTGGATGGTCGGGAAGGCCAGGGTCTCGCCCTCGGCGTCCGGGACCTGGAAGGACAGCTCGACCGAGTCCCGGACCCCGTCCTCGAGCGGCTCGGTGGCCGTGAAGCGGACGCTGGCGACCCGCTCGGTCACCTCGTTGCCGTGGGCGTCGGTGAGCGGGCTCGTCGAGCTCGACGATCTGCCGCTCGGCCTCCCAGTACGGGTTGCGCGCCGCCGACGACCGAGAGGATCTCCTCCGGGATCTGGACGTCGAGCTGCGTGGTCGAGGAGCCGTCGCAGCCGTGGGACAACGCCACGGTCAGCACGGTGTAGGAGCCGGCACTCGCGACGGTCGGGGTGACGGTCACGTGGGCGGAGGCGGGAGCGGCCGCGACGACGGTCAGGATGCCGACGGTCGCGGGAAGCGCGGCGATGCGCGCGAAGGTACGTCGCTTGGACATGGAGATGGCTTCTTTCTGGTCGTGGTGTCGGGTGGGCAGCGTGCCGCTGCCTGACCGGACGGTCAGGCGCAGCCGAGGGCTGCCGGTGGCCCGCGACGCGGGACCCCCACCAGGTGCACCAGAGCCGGACGGACCGCGCGGGTCCGACCGGTGAGCCGCCGGTCGCGGCGACCGCTGACGTACGCGAGCCAGGTGTCGAGCGCGACCACGACGGCGTACGCCGCCCGCTGGCACAGCCACCACACCGCGACCGCGAGCAGGGTGCTCACCACGTGGGCGACCACCATCTGCCACGACCACAGGGTCGGGTCCGCACCGGTCACGGCGTGGCCGGGGTGCCCGGCCGACGGCGCACCCAGCAGGCCGAACATGCCGTGCAGCAAGCTCTGCGCGACCAGACGACCGGCAGCAGGACCTGCCAGCGGAGCGAGCCCCGCAGCACGAGCAGGCCGGCGCCGAGCACCACCCCGGTGAGGGCGAGCAGGGCCGGGACGCCGGGCAGGTGGCCGCCGGCCCAGGTGTGGGCCGCGGTGGCGCCCACCATGATCAGGACCGTCGCCGCCACGGCGCGCGCGAACGCGTACGGCGCGCGCGCGAGCTCGACGGTCATGACGGACATGATGACATCCCCGCCGGCAGCCGGACCGCCGGAGTGGTCAGCGGAGGAGGTCGATGAGCGCCGGGAGCGACGCGGTGAGGGCGTCGAGCAGCTGTTGCCGGGTGACCCCGTTCGGGTCCGCCACCCAGGTGAGCACGAGCTCCTCCGACATCGCCGCCCATCCGCGCACCATCAGCCGGGCGGCGTCGGTGTCGGGGATGATCTGGCCCTGCGCGTCCTCGGTGAAGATCCGCTCCATCAGCGACGTGCGCGCCTCTTCGTAGAGCTCGCGCAGGTTGTCGTTGCCACCGGCGGCCGCCCGGACGATCGAGACGTAGCCCTGGTAGTTGGCCTCCACGTAGTCGACGTACGCCGCCACCGACGCCAGCAGCCGGTCGAGCGGCTCTCCGCCCGCCGGCGGGGCGGTCTGCTCGACGAGGTCGTCGACGGCCCGACGGACGACGGCCTCACGGAAGTCGTGCTTGTTGCCGAAGTAGTGGTAGAGCAGGCCGCGCGAGATCCCGGCCTCTTCGGCCAGGACGTCGATGGTCAGGTCGTCGAGGGACCGGGTCGCCAGCAGGCTGACCCCGAGGTCCAGCAGCTGGGTCCGGCGCTGGTCCGGGGTGAGTCGGCTGCGGGGGGCGGTCGGCCCGGACGATGTGGTCGCGGTCACGCACCCCACCTTATTGACATGTGTTCAATAACGCCAATAGCGTGGCGGCATGAATCTCCCCGGACACGTGCAGCACCTCATCATCGGCGCCGGCTTCGCCGGTCTGTGCTCCGCGATCAGGCTCCAGGACGACGGCGAGACCGACTTCCTCGTGGTCGAGAAGGGCCCGGACGTCGGCGGCACCTGGCGCGACAACACCTACCCGGGCGCCGCCTGTGACGTGCCCAGCCAGCTCTACTCGTTCTCCTTCGCGCCGAACCCCGAGTGGTCGTCGTCCTACTCCCCCCAGCCGGAGATCCAGTCCTACATCAAGCGGGTCGCCGAGCGCTCCGGCGTGCTGGACCGTTTCGTGTTCGACACCGTCATGGAGGACGCCACGTGGGACGAGGACGCCCAGCAGTGGGTCGTCCGCACCTCGGCGGGCACCGTCACCTCGACCACCCTGATCATCGGCGCGGGCGGCCTCTCCGAGCCGAAGATGCCCCAGATCGACGGGATCGACAGCTTCCAGGGCGAGCTGTTCCACTCCGCCCGCTGGGACCACGACGTCGACCTCGCCGGCAAGCGCATCGCGGTCATCGGCACCGGCGCCTCGGCGATCCAGATCATCCCGGAGCTGCAGAAGGTCGCCGCCCACGTCGACGTCTACCAGCGCACCGCGCCGTACGTAATCCCGCGCAACGACCGCACCTACACCCGCGTCGAGCGCGCACTCTTCAAGCGGGTCCCCGCTCTGCAGAAGGCCTATCGGACCGGTATCTACTGGGGCAAGGAGCTCCTGGTGCCGGGCTTCACCGTCAACTCGAAGCTCGCCCTGCCCGCCAAGAAGCTGGCGCTCGCCAACCTCAGCAAGGGCATCAAGGACCCGGAGCTGCGCGAGAAGGTCACCCCGACCTTCGAGATCGGCTGCAAGCGGATCCTGATCTCCAACAGCTACTACCCCGCGCTCGCCTCCGACAACGTCGAGGTGATCACCGACCCGATCGCCAAGGTGACCGGCAACGCCGTCGTCACCGCCGACGGCGCCGAGCACCCGATCGACGTGCTGGTCGTGGCGACGGGCTTCTTCACGACCGAGCTCCCCATCGCGGAGAAGGTCCGTGGCCGCAACGGCGCCAGCCTGGCCGACACGTGGCGCGACGCCGGGATGGCGGCGTACAAGGGCACGACCGTCCACGGCTTCCCCAACCTGTTCATGGTCGTCGGCCCCAACACCGGCCTCGGCCACTCGAGCATGATCTTCATCATCGAGTCCCAGGTCGAGTACATCCGTGACGCCGTGCGCACGATGGGGCTCAACCGGTACGCCACCGTCGAGCCCACCGCCGAGGCGCAGCGGGAGTGGAACCACAGCCTCCAGCGCCGGATGAAGCGGACCGTCTGGAACACCGGCGGCTGCTCGAGCTGGTACCTCGACGCCCACGGCAAGAACACCGTCCTCTGGCCGCGCACGACGGTCTCGTTCCGTCAGTCGCTGGGCGAGTTCGACGTCGCCGCCTACGAGGTCGGCGCCCCGGCCGCGTCCTCCTCCACCTCCACCGAAGGAGTCCCCGCATGAAGACCCTCGACGACAAGGTGGTCGTGATCACCGGCGCCGGCTCCGGCATCGGTCGGGCCCTCGCCGTGAACCTGGCGCAGAAGGGGTCGCTCCTCGCGCTCTCCGACGTCGATGAGCGCGGCCTCGAGCAGACCGTCGACCTGGTCAAGAACGCCGGCGCCCGCGAGGTCCGGTCCGACCGTCTCGACGTCGCCGACCGGGCCGCCTTCACGACGTACGCCGCCGCGATCGCCGAGCACTTCGGCCGGGTCAACGTGGTGATCAACAACGCCGGCGTCGCGCTGGCCGGTGACCTGAGCGACCTGGACTACGACGACATCGACTGGATCCTGGGGATCAACTTGAACGGCGTGCTCCACGGGACCAAGGAGTTCCTGCCGCACCTCATCGCCTCCGGCGACGGCCACGTCGTCAACCTCTCGTCACTGTTCGGGCTGGTCTCGATGCCCGGCCAGAGCATCTACAACGCGACGAAGTACGCCGTACGAGGCATGACCGAGGCGCTCCGCGAGGAGATGCTCATCGCCGGGCACAAGGTCGGGGTGACCTCTGTCCACCCGGGCGGGATCAAGACCGCCATCGCCCGCAACGCCCGCGTCTCCGGTCGCGAGGACAAGGCGGCCACCGCGAAGCTGTTCGACGAGAAGCTCGCGAAGATGACGCCGGAGCGCGCCGCCGAGATCATCGTGAAGGGCATCCTCACCAACAAGGCCCGCGTCCTCGTCGGTCTCGACGCGCACGCGCTGCACCACCTGGCCAAGCTGACGGGCTCGCGCTACCAGGACATCGTGGCCCGGGTGTCGAAGAAGGTCGTGCCGCCGAAGGCCACCGTCCTCTGACCTTTGGTAGGAATGGCCGGGTGACGACACCGCCGCCGCTCTCGTCCGTCCGCGTCGTGATGTCGAAGTGGGGCGACCGTCCGCACTGGGAGTTCGACGCCCTCTTCCTCGGCAGCGACGAGCACGGCGACTGGTGCGGCATCCCGGCCGGGACGAAGATGTCGCGCCCGGGCGCGCAGTACGTCGCGCCCGTCGCCCAGGTGGGCCTCTCCCCCAGCCAGGACTCGCCGGGCGGGCGATGGTGGCTGGCCACCTTCCACGACGTCGACGGGCACTACTCACCGAGCCTCGGCTCGACCGTGCAGACGTACGTCGACATGACCACACCGCCGGTCTGGGACGGGGCGGTGCTGCGTGCCGTCGACCTCGACCTCGACGTGATCCGCGGAGTTTCGGGCCGGGTCTGGGTCGACGACGAGGACGAGTTCGCCCAGCACCGGGTCCGGTTCGGCTACCCCGAGGACGTCGTCGCCCAGGCGATGGCGTCGTGCGACCGGGTCCACGCCGCCATGCGGGAGCAGCGGGCGCCGTACGACGGCACGGCACACCTGCCCTGGCTGGCTCGGGTCCGCGACCTCTGACGGCTCAGGTGTCCCGGTGGCGTCGGCTGCCGCGGATCCGGATCGGGCCGACGAGTCGGGGCCCGGCCAGTCGCTGCTCGAGCTTGCCGGCCTCCCGCTTGAGCGGCTGGGCGACGTACTCCCCCAGGATCACGCCGGCGGACAGCGAGATCGCCACCGATGCGGCCGTGACCATGGACAGCAGGCCGATGGACGTCGAGACACCGCCCTCGGCGAGCAGGGACAGGCCGCGGTAGATCGACAGACCGGGCAGCATCGGGACGACCGCGGAGACCACCACGACGAGGGGCGGCACCCGGAAGCGGCCGGCGACCGTGAAGCTCACCAACCCGACGAAGAACGCGGCGATGCCGGTCGGCCAGGCCCGGCCGAAGCCCTGGAGCGCGATGGTCTGGGAGATCACCATGGCCCCCGCCGCGAGCAGGGCGATCGGCGCGATGATCCGGCCGGGCGCGTACGACGCGAAGGCGAAGGCGCCGGCACACAGGGCCGCGCCGGCCGCCATCACGGTGACGTTCTCCCACCCGACGGCTCCGGGCTCGAGCCGGCCGACCTCGATGCCGGCGACCTCGGCCAGGGAGAGCCCGCCGCTCACGCCGGCGATGATGCCGGCCGTGGCAAGCATCGCCTCCGTCAGCCGGGCACCGGCCGTGAGGTAGAAGCCCGACAGTGCGTCCTGGAGGGCACCCATGAAGCCGATGCCGGCCAGCAGCATGATGATGTTGGCCGTGACGACCAGCGACGGGTCGACGTCGAGGGGACTCGCGGCGGCCGCCGCGGCCAGCAACGTGGCCACCCCACCACCCGCGGCCTGCTGGTAGAAGTACGGGATCCGGCGCCGCGACATCACCAGCTGCAGGCGGTCGATGCAGATCGCCGCGGCGAAGGCGCTGCCGACGACGAACGCGTTGCCGCCCAGCATCAGTGCGACTCCGGCGCACATCAGGCCCCACCCGGCCGTGACCGCCCACCGGGGCAGGTTGTGCCCGGACGAGACGATCTTGGCCAGCGAAGTGCGGGCCTCGGCCAGGTCGATCCGGCCCGTGATCACGTCACGCACCAGGTGGTCGACGAGCGTCAGGTCCTCGTAGTCGATGTCGCGCTGGGTGACCTGCCGCAGCTGGAGCACCGTGGGCTCCTCGGGCGCCGGCTGGTAGCTCATCCGCAGGGACGTGAAGGTGACGTCGATGTCGGGGTTCCGGACGCCGAGGTGCCAGCTCAGGGAGTGCATCGTGGCGGTCACGTCGGCGGCTCCCGCACCCGAGGACAACAGGAGCTCACCGACCCTGAGGCAGAAGTCCAGGGTGAGGTTCAGCGAGCGCGCGTCGAGCATGGATCCCATGCTGGCAGGCAGCGCATGCCTGTCCGCGACCGGTCCTGTGCTTCGCTGATCCCGTGCGCATCGACTTCCACTCCTCCGCCCGCCCCACGCTCGGGGTCGAGTGGGAGCTCGCGCTGGTCGACAAGGGGTCGCGCGACCTGGTCAACTGCGCGGCCACTCTCATCGAGACCGTCGCCCCTCGCCTGCCGGACCCCCACCGGCTGCACCAGGAGCTGCTGCGCAACACCGTCGAGATCGTGACCGGCGTGTGCGACACCGTGGACGAGGCGATGGCGGACCTGCGGGGCACCCTGGACCTGGTGCTCCCCGTGGCCGACGACCTGGGGGTCGACCTCTTCGGCGCCGGTACCCACCCGTTCGCCACCTGGTCCTCGCAGCTGCTGACGCCCGGACACCGCTACGAGGAGCTGATCAACCGCACCCAGTGGTGGGGGCGACAGATGCTGATCTGGGGGGTGCACGTGCACGTCGGCATGCCCGAGGTCGGTCGGGTGATGCCGGTGCTGTCCGCGTTGCTCAACACCTACCCCCACCTCCAGGCCCTGTCGGCATCGTCCCCGGTCTGGGCCGGCACCGACACCGGCTACGCCTCCAACCGGGCCCTGATGTTCCAGCAGCTCCCGACCGCCGGTCTCCCGTTCCAGTTCGCGACCTGGCCCGAGTACGAAGCCTTCGTCCACGACCAGCTCGTCACCGGCGTGATCGAGGAGCACTCCGACATCCGCTGGGACATCCGGCCGGCGCCGAAGCTCGGCACCATCGAGAACCGGGTCTGCGACGGCGTCTCGACCATGCGTGAGCTCGCCGCGCTGACCGCGCTCATGCACTGCCTCGTCGTCGACCTCGACGATCGCCTGGCCGCCGGCGAGAAGCTGCCGACGATGCCGCCCTGGCACGTCCAGGAGAACAAGTGGCGTGCGGCCCGCTACGGTCTGGACGCCGAGATCATCCTGGACGCCGGGTCGAACGAGCGCCTCGTCACCGACGACCTGGCCGACCTGCTCGAGCGGCTCACCCCCGTGTCCCGACGGCTGGGCTGTGAGGACGCGCTGCGGTCGGTGGAGGAGATCCCTGCCCGCGGTGCGTCGTACCAGCGGCAGCGGGGGGTGGTGCGGGAGACCGGAGGAGACCTCGTCGCCGTCGTCGACTCCGTCGTGCGGGAGCTCCGGGCCTCACTCGGCTGACGGCTCGGTCATCTCCAGGCGGACCCCGAGCAGCCGCACCGGCCGGTCCTGCTCGACCCGGTCCAGCAGCGACACCGCCGCGTCGGCGAGCACCCCGGGATCGTTGGTGGGCTCCGGCAGGGTGAGACTGCGGGTGACCGTGGAGAACGGCCGGAAGCGGACCTTGATCCCGACCCGTGCGGCCGGCCTGCCCTCGCGGTCGATGTCGACGACGACCCGCGCCGTGAGTGACCGGACGGCCTCCGCGACCGCGGCCCAGTCGGTCAGGTCCTCCTGGTAGGTCTCCTCGCGGCCATGGGCGCGCGGCACCCAGGGCGTGGCGTCGACCGGGCTGGCGTCGACGCCCCGGCCGAGCCGGCGGAACCACGGCCCCATCGTCGGCCCGAGCCGGTCGGCGAGCAGCTGGGCGTCCGTCGCGGCGAGCTGGGCGACGGTCTCGATGCCCAGGGCCGCCAGCTTCCTGGACGTCCGCGAACCGATCCCCCAGAGCGCGTCGGTGGGACGGTCGCCCATCACCTCGAACCAGTTCTCCTCGGTGAGCTGCCAGGTGCCACGCGGCTTGCCGAAGTCGGTCGCGATCTTGGCCCGGAGCTTGTTGTCGCCGATACCGACGGAGCAGTGCAACCGGGTGGCGGCGAGCACCTCCGCGCGCACCTGCCCGGCGAAGTCACGCGGGTCGCCCAGGTCCGCATGACCCGGTCCGGCGGCGAGGAAGGCCTCGTCCCAGCCCAGCACCTCGACCACCACCGGGACGCCGCCCCAGCTCAGCCCGCGCAGCGCCGCCATCACCTCGACCGACGCCGCGTCGTACGCCGGCCCGTCGACCGCCAGGAACACCGCGTCGGGACACTTCCGGGCGGCGACCCGGAGCGGCATCCCCGAGCCGACGCCGAACGCCCGGGCCTCGTACGACGCGGTCGACACCACCCCGCGCTCGGTGGGGTCCCCGCGACCACCGACGACCACGGGAAGGCCCGCGAGCTCGGGGCGCCGCAACACCTCGACGGCGGCGATGAACTGGTCGAGGTCCACGTGCAGGACCCAGGACCGGACCTGCGGCACCTGCTCGCTCATCGCGGCGGTGGCGGGAGCGCCTCGGTCGACTCCAGCTGGTCGAGCCCGGTGAGGAGCAACAGGTCGACGATGACCGAGCGCAGCTGGGCGAGGATCGCCTCGGCGGCGAGGATCTCGCTCCGCTCGACCGCACCCGTGGACTGCCCCACCGCGAGCAGCGGGCCACGAGCCTCGGCCGCCATCCGGTTGTCGGCCAGCTCGTCGGCGATGACGTCGGCCGCGTCGGCGAGCTCGTGGCACAGGGTCGCGTAGGAGGCCGGCACCGGTCGGCGGAAGTACGCCGACACGGCGGTCTGCCGGACCAGCACCCGGGTGCTGCGCAGGGCGCGGTCGAGCGGGTCGACCAGGTCCACCATCCGCCGGATGTGCCCCTTGTGCCGGACCCGGAACGGTGACGACGCCACCACGCTCATGCCCTCGTCAGCGGCGGACTGCAGCTCGCCGATGAGGTGGTCGGTCGACCGGGCGTCGGCCAGCAGCTCGAGGGCTCGCTCGACCTCCCCTCCGACCATCACGTCGCCGGCGGTGCGCAGCAGCGCCGAGATCTTGCGGACCACCAGGGCTGCCTGCTCCCGCGGCCGGCGCAGCGGCGCCGCCGGCACCACGGTGGCGGCGACCAGCGCGACCGCGCCGCCGATCAGCGCGTCGGTCCACCGGACCAGGGCGGCGTCGGGGTCGGGCAGCAGCGTGCTGACCACGATCGACTGCACCGCAGCCTGGGTGACGAACAGCTGGCCACCGTCGAGCAGGAACGCCGTCGACATGGCCAGGCCCACGATCAGCGCGAGCTGCCACCAGCCCACGCCGAGCTGGAGCACCAGCAGGTCCCCGACGAAGACGCCGATCGCGACCCCGATGGTCACCTCGACGACCCGGCGCAGACGCTGGCCGTAGGAGGTGCCGAGGCTGACGACCGCCGCGATCGGCGCGAAGAACGGCGTCGGGTGACCGATCAGGTCAGCGGCGATGAACCACGCGGCCCCGGCGGCCAGGGCGCACTGCGCGATCTGCCACGACTTGGACTGCCAGCGCGCGATCCGCGCCCGCACGGACGTCCGGCTGCGCGTCCAGGCCCGGTCGAGCGGGGCGCGGTCCAGCGGAGCGGGCTCCATGGACCCGATCCTGCCAGAAGCGGCGCCGCCCCTCCGTCGCCCTGCCTACCCCGTCACCGCGGTCGGTTGGCCCACCTGAGCGCGGTCTTGAGGTCGGCCAGGTCGGCGTACCAGGTGGTGACCTCGGTCCGGCAGCGCACCCGCTCGAGCCGGGTGTCGTACTCGAGACACTCGGCGCGGGCCTCGGAGTCCGTCGGCGGGTAGAGCGCCGACCCGTCGTAGTGGTGGATGCCGAATCCGTCGTGCGCGTTGCCGGTGACCTTGACGATGGTGTCGTGGGGCGGGATCCAGCGCGCCACCTCGCGTCCGGGCTGCGCCATGGCCGTCCCGATCCCGATCGTCATCATGGCCGCCGCGGCGGCGGCCACCCCCGAGAGGTATCGCTTCATGTCTGCTCCTTCGTGTCCGGCACCGGTCGATCCGGTGCGGGCACGACGTTAGGAGCCGACGGCGACCGACGGAGCCGGCTGCGGCGAGGCCTGTGGAGCGCCGCGGGTGCGCCCGTCCTGTGGACGGAAACCGGCCCGGGAGACGACGGTCAGCGTGCGAGCGTCACCGTGATCGTGGTGTTGGTGCAGCCGGATGCCAGCGAGGTGAGCGCGCTCTTCTCACCGCTGTCGACGGTCAGCCGCCAGCGGTGCTTCACCGCGACGAACTCCCGGAGGTAGCGGCACTTGTCGTACGCCGGCATCCAGGTCCGCGGGTCCTGGTCACCCTTGGCCGCGTTCACCGAGTCCGTGACACCGACCAGCGACCGGGAGTCACCGAGGTCGTTGGCGAAGGCCTCACGGACCGCGCTGGTCCAGGTGCGGGCACCGGAGTCCCACGCCTCGGCGAGCGGCACCATGTGGTCGATGTCGACGCGTCCGGTGTCGGTCCACGACACCCGGTCGTAGTAGGAGAACCAGCGCCCGCCCGAGAGCGAGCAGCCCGACCCGACCGTCACCGGGTCGTCGGCCTCGGCGATGAGCACCTCGTTGCGGGTGCTGCAGCCGTCACCGTCCGCGTCGGTCCAGTGCTTGAAGAGGTCGCGGTTGTAGCCCGTCCGGACCTCCGTCGCGACCGGCAGGTCGGTGATGGCGGTCTGGAGGGGCGCGGAGTAGGAGTCCGCGAAGGCCGCGGACGGCACCGCCACCAGGCCGAGCGTGAGTGCGAGCAGGACGAAGCAGCGACGCAGCATGAGGAGCTCCCGAGATGAGGACCGTGGTGGCGTAGGTCCGAGCGTGCCCGTGTTCGGAGCCCTTGGGAAGCCCCCCAGCCGTCCCGTCACCGATCTGGTCGTACCTTTCCCTTGTGGGCACCGACACCGAAGGACGAAGATCGGACGCCACACCAAGGAAGGGTGCTCCGTGATCTCTCCGATCGATCCGACGTCTGCCGGTTTCCTCCTCGCCGAGAACCGCAACATGCCCATGCACGTCGGAGGGCTCCAGCTCTTCAAGAAGCCCGAGGGCGTGGGGCGCAGCTACACCCGCGACATGTACGAGCAGATGCGCGACGTCGAGGAGATCGCACCGCTGTTCCTCAAGCACCCCCGGCGCAAGCTGAAGACCGCCGGCCAGCTGGTCTGGGAGAACGACGACGAGTTCGACATCGAGCACCACGTCCGGCACTCGGCGCTGCCGAAGCCCGGCCGGGTCCGCGAGCTGCTCGAGCTCTGCTCGCGGCTGCACAGCACCCGGCTCGCCTGGGAGCGTCCGCTGTGGGAGGCCCACGTGATCGAGGGCCTGCGGGACGGCCGCGTCGCGATGTACACGAAGACCCACCACGCCCTCGTCGACGGCATCTCCGCCATGCGCCTGCTGCAGAGCGTCCTGAGCACCGATCCCGACAAGCGCGGCATGCCCGCACCCTGGGGCTACCGCGCCCCTGCCAAGGCCACCCGCACCCGGGAGGAGGCCGAGCGCAGCCTGTCGGAGGTCCCGATCGAGGCCCTGCGGACGGCGATGGGCATCACGGCCGAGGCGGCCGGCATGCCGAGCGCCCTGATCCGGACCCTCAACAAGGGCCTGCGCAACGAGACCGGGGCCCTGTCGCTCTACGCGCCACGCACCATCTTCAACCAGAAGATCACCGGGTCCCGACGGTTTGCTGCCCAGGACTGGCCGATGGACCGCCTCCGCGCCATCGGCAAGGCCAGCGGCACCACCCTGAACGACGTCGTGATGGCGATGGTCAGCGGCGCGGTCCGCACCTACCTGATGGAGCTCGACGCGCTGCCCGAGGCCCCGCTGGTGGCCATGGTCCCGGTCGGCCTCAACGCCAAGCAGTCCCAGATCGCCTCCGCCGAGGGTGGCAACGCCGTCGGCGCCGTCATGGTCAAGCTCGGCACCGACCTCCACGACCCCGCGGACCGGCTCAAGGCCGTCCACAAGTCGATGAAGGACGGCAAGGAAGGTCTCTCGGCGATGACGCCGGTCCAGATCCTGGCCATGAGTGCCATCGGGCAGGCGCCCGCGATCCTCACCCCGCTGTTCCGGATGCAGGGCATCGTGCGGCCGCCGTACAACCTGATCATCAGCAACGTGCCCGGACCGAAGACCACGCACTACTGGAACGGTGCCGAGCTGGTCGGCACCTACCCGCTGTCGATCCCGATCAACGGGATGGCGCTCAACATCACCTGCACGTCGTACGACGGCAAGATGGCGTTCGGCCTGACCGGGTGCCGGCGCACCGTCCCGCACCTGCAGCGACTGCTCACCCACCTCGACGACGAGGTCGCGGCGCTGGAGAAGGCCACCGGCGCCTAGCCCGTCCACAGCCCGGCCCGGCCGGCGGTTCGGGGTCTCCCGCAGCGGGCAGGCCTCCCGCGTGCACGAACCATCTCTCGTGGAGCTGCTACGCAACCAGGACGGCGTCGTGGCGCGTCGTCAGCTGCGAGAGCTCGCCGCGACGCCGCACGACGTACGCCGGCTGCTGCGGCGGCGCGACCTCGTGCTCGTGCATCCCGGCGTGTACGTCGACCACACCGGACCGCTCACGTGGCAGCAGCGCGCCCAGGCCGCCGTGCTCGTGCACTGGCCCGCGGCGCTCACCCGGGAGTCGGCACTGCCGACGCCACCACCCGCCGCCCCGATCCAGGTGGCCGTGGATGATCGCCGCACCGTGGTCCGGGTTCCGGGGGTCGACGCTCACCGCACGGCCGACCTCGAGGAACGCGTCCTGTGGCTGCGGAGCCCGCCGCGTGTGCGCCTCGAGCACGCCGCTCTCGACCTGGCCGCCGACGCGCCGGACGAGATGTCGGCCTTCCGCGTGCTCGCCGACGCCTGCCAGTCCCGAGAGACGAGTCCCCGTCTGCTCCTGACCACGCTCGACCAACGGCACCGGGTCGCGCGTCGCGCCTGGCTGCGCGACCTGCTCACGGACCTCGACGCCGGCGCGTGCTCGGTGCTGGAGCGCGGCTACCTGCGGCGCGTCGAGAGGGCGCACGGGCTGCCCCGCGGCGAGCGGCAGGCTGCGGCCAGGGTGGGTGACCGGTCGGCGTACCGCGACGTCCTCTACCGGCGACACGCGACGGTGGTCGAGCTCGACGGCCGCGCCTTCCACGGCTCGGCCCGCGCTCGGGACCGGGACCACGAGCGCGACCTCGTCGCCGCCGCCGAGTCCGACCTGCTGACCGTGAGACTCACCTACGGGCAGGTCTTCGGCACGCCCTGCCGGACTGCGGCGCAGGTGGGTGCCGTGCTCCGGCGACGCGGCTGGTCGGGAGCCCCCTCGCCGTGCCCGGACTGCCCTTAGGTCGTGGATTGGTGCCACCAGATGGCACCGATCCACGCGTGAGTGCGGCTGACGAGCTCAGCGCACCTTCCTGGCCCCGCGACTCCGACTGGTGTCCTCCGTGGCCTCGACCTTGGCGATGTACTTCGTGTAGGCGCGACCGTTGAGGTCGGAGACCTCGAACCTGGCGTTTCCCTTGTCGTTGAGCACCTTGGTGGCGATCTTGACCAGCTCGCCGTTCTTGCGACGGAACAGGTGAGCCTCCGCCCCCGCCGCCGACTTGATGGCCCGGACGGCGATCCGGTCGTCGCGCGCACCGTTGTTCCGGCCCCTGACCACGATCCCCGGGGGACTGCACCGGGCCTGGTCGCACTCTCCACCGATGGACGCCGCACCGGAGGAGGCACCAGCGGCCATCCCCCCGAGCGGGAGCCCGAGCAACGGCACCGAGGCGATGACCGCGACGGCGGCACGCAGGCGAGCGATTCTGTCCATGCTGACCATCATGCCCCAGCTAGCGCTGGTCGGGGCGTCGTCGGTGACGTCCGTGCCTCCTTCACCCAGGCGTGAGGACGTCGGCGCGCGGCGCACCGACGGGCTCGACCCGGGCGCCGGTGCGTTCCGCGCCGACTCCCGCAGCCACGACGCAGAGCACGCCGGCGCCGGCGAGCAGGTCCGGCACCTGGCCGAGCACGAGCAGCCCGATCCCCAGGGCGAACGCCGGCTCGAGCGACATCAGCGTGCCGAACGCCGACGTCGTCAGTCTGCGCAGCGCCAGCAGCTCGAGGGCGAACGGCACCACCGGCAGCAACAGCGCGAGCCCGAGCCCGACCAGCACGAGCTGAGGCGTCATCTGCCCGACCACCGACGGTCCGGCCACGACGGTGGCGACGATCCCGGCCACCGGCATCGAGACCGCCAGCCCCTTGATGCCGACCACCTGGTCGCCCACGTGCTGGGTCAGGAGGATGTACGCCGCCCAGCAGCACGCCGCTGCCAGGGCGAACCCGACGCCCACGAGGTCGGCCTCGCCGGTCCACGGCTGGGTCAGCAGGAGCACCCCGGCGGCAGCGACGGCGGCCCAGCGGCGCCCGGCGCCGTGACCCCGCACGATCGCCACCCCCAGCGGACCGAGGAACTCGAGCGCGCTGGCGGTGCCGAGCGGCAGCCGGGCCAGCGCGGCCATGAAGAGCAGGGTGATCGCGGCGGTCACGACGCCCAGCAGCACGCAGGCGCGGAACGCCGAGGCGCTGAAGTCGCTGCGTCGCGGGCGGACCAGCAGCGGGAGCAGGAGCCCCGCCCAGGCGAGCCTCAGCCAGGCGGCGCCATCGGTGCCGAGCTGGTCGATCAGGCCCACGGAGGCGGCCAGCCCGAGCTGGACGCAGAGCATGGAGACGACCGCCATCGAGGTGCCGACGCGGGCGGCGGGTCGACCGGTGGCGGCGAGCAGGGTCCGGGGAGTCATGGACCCATGGCACCCCACCGCAACCGTTCACGTCCACGTGAGAATGATGGACAATCCGTTCAGATCTGATGAACGATGGGGTCATGGACGTCCGCCGCCTCCGCCTGCTGCTCGAGCTGTCGCGCCTGGGATCGATGCGCGAGGTCGCCGACGAGCTCGGGCTCACCACCTCGACGGTCTCCCAGCAGATCGCCGCCCTGGCCCGCGACGCCGGGACTCCCCTGCTCGAGCCCGACGGTCGCCGGGTCCGGCTCACCCCCGCCGGCCAGCGGCTGGCCGACCACGCCGTCACCATCCTCGCCGCCGTCGAGGCCGCCCGTCTCGACCTGGACCCGCACGCCGAGCCGGCGGGCACGGTGCGGGTCGGTGGCTTCGCCACCGCCATGGTCCGGTCCCTGGTGCCCGTCGTCGACGAGCTCGCCGCGAGCCATCCCGACGTCCACGTCGTCCTGCACGAGTACGAGCCGCTCGAGGCCTTCGCGCTGCTCGCCACGCGACGACCTCGACCTGGCGCTCGTCTACGACTACGACCTCGCGCCGCTGTCGACGACCGGCGACCTCGTCGCCACCCCGCTCTGGTCGGCGGAGTGGGGCCTGGGGGTCCCTGCCGGAGACCCCGCGCCGGCCGACCTGTCGGCGTACGCCGACCACTCCTGGATCGTGAACTCCCGGCACACCGCCGACGAGGACGCGCTGCGGACCCTGGCCTCGCTGGCCGGGTTCGTGCCGCAGGTCACCCACCGGATCGACAGCCTCGACCTCGTGGCCGAGCTGGTGGCGGCCGGGTTCGGCGTGGCCCTGCTGCCGCTCGGTCGACGCCTTCGACGGCGTGCGGGTCGAGCGGCTGCCCGGCAGCGGCACCCGTCTCCGGGCGTACGCCGCCACGCGTCGCGGCCGCGAGGCCTGGCCGCCGCTACGTCTGCTGCTGGACCGGCTCGCCGGCCGCTGACCGCAGCTCGAGCCCGCCACCGACCCGCTCGGCGACGGCGGTCAGCCGGGCCCGGGTGATGTCGGCGACGCGTCAGCAGGCCGGCCGCGCGGGCGTTGGAACCGTCGCGGGTCGGCTCGGCGGAGTTGATGCTGAGGCAGCGGCGACTGCCGCCGTCCTCGGCGTTCTGCAGCGCGACCGCGTGCCCCGTCGTACCGCTGCCGGCGAAGAAGTCCAGGACCACCGCGTCCGTCGGCATGGTCCCGAGGATCCGGCGG
The DNA here is from genome assembly GCA_963834235.1 of uncultured Actinomycetota bacterium. Taxonomy (GTDB): domain Bacteria; phylum Actinomycetota; class Actinomycetes; order Propionibacteriales; family Nocardioidaceae; genus Nocardioides. The sequence goes on along the minus strand of CAWIAS010000003.1, from coordinate 88,424 downwards.
ATCAGCCCGGTCGGCTTCGGCGACTCGAAGACGTGGCCGACGATCTCCTTGAGCTCGGCGACGGCGGTGTCGGTGGAGCCGACCTCCTCGGCGAGCCAGATGGTGCGCAGCTTCTTGCGCCGGCCACCGTCCGCGTCCCGGTGCAGCCAGTCCTTCTGGAAGACGTCGACCCGTTCGCCGTGCTTGCCCTTGATCCGGCGGCACACCAGGTCGTCGGGGCGCTCGTCGATCCGCGGCCGGCTCCAGCGCCACACCGCCGGCTTGCCGTCGCCGAAGACCGGCTGCGATCTCGACGGCACCGTCGAACGGCGCCGTGGCGACCCGCCCCGACTCGGGGTCGCCCCACACCGGGAAGTGCAGGGTCCGCGCGGTGACCGGGTTGAACTTCTTGTTGGTGTTGCGCAGCGGCAGGTGCCGGAAGCGCCGACCCTCCGGCGTCGACAGCGGGAAGTCGCGCTCGTCGACGGTGTCGGTGCTGCTGGCGTCGAGCACGCACGCGGCCGCGTCGACGGGCGTAGACGAGGAGGTACTCGTGGCTGGTGGCGAAGCCCTTGCCGAGCTGGCGGCCCTTGGCGTTGAGGTTGACCACGACCTGGGCCAGGAAGTTCCGCTCCCCGAACACCTCGTCCATCAGCAGCCGCAGGTGCGCCGCCTCGTTGTCGTCGATGCTGACGAAGATCGCCCCGGTCGCCGCGCAGCACCTCGCGCGCCGCGAGCAGTCGCGGCCGCATCATCGCGACCCACGCGTCGTGGCGCCCGTAGGAGTCGCGGTAGGCGAAGTCGTTGCCGGTGTTGTACGGCGGGTCGATGTAGACCAGGTCCACCGACCCGGCCGACAGGGTGGGCAACACGTCGAGGTTGTCGCCCTCGACGAAGGTGTTCCACACGGCGCTGCTGAGGGCTTCGGCCACGCGCCGGAGCCTAGACGACCCTCCCGGACCAGATCGGGTGTGACCAGTGCCACAGGCGGGTAGACACAGAGCACCGTGACCTGCCCGCCTCCCCAAGGTTGAACCTTCATGAATCCACGCCGCCTCGTCCTCGCCCTCGGCACCGTGCTCGCCGTCTCCGGGCTGACCGCGGTGACGCCGTCCGCAGCCCTCGCTGTGAGCGCCGGGCCCACCGTGGTCAACCGCTGCCTCGACAGCGTCCCCGAGCCGGACTCCACGGAGCCGGTCCAGATCTGCTACTCACTCTTCCGTCCCGCGGGTGCCGACAAGGCCGACCGGGTGCCGATGATCATGCACAGCCACGGCTGGGGCGGCTCGCGGACCACGGACCCGGCCTCGTTCGAGAAGTGGCTGGACGCGGGCTACGGCGTGCTCTCCTTCGACCAGCGCGGCTTCGGTGAGAGCGGCGGCTTCGCCCACGTCGAGAACCCCGACTTCGAGGGCCACGACGTCCGCAACCTGATCCGCTGATCAGCAAGCTCGGCTGGGTGAAGCAGGACGGGCCCGGCGACCCCCACATGGGCGCGATCGGCGGCAGCTACGGCGGCGGCTACCAGTTCCTCGCCGCGTTCGAGAGCCTGCGCACCAAGGGCAAGCCGGTCCTCGACGCCCTCGCTCCCGAGATCACCTGGAACGACCTCACCGACTCCCTGGCCCCCGAGGGCGTCGTCCGCACCGAGTGGGCGTCAGCGCTGAGCGCCGCCGGCCTCCCGTCGAACGCCCTCCCGCCCGAGGTCTACAAGGCTCTCGTCGAGGGTGCGGCCACCGGCATGTGGCCCGACGGCTCGATCCCCGGCACCGAGAACCTCGTGAAGTTCTTCAAGAAGAACGGCCCGAAGTGGCACGTCCGGCACGGGCGCAAGCTCGACATCCCCGTCCTGTTCGGGCAGGGCAGCACCGACTCGCTCTTCGCCCTCCAGCAGGGCCTCGCCAACTGGAAGACCACCCTCACCAGGGGCGCCCGCAAGGACAGCATGTTCGTCGGCTACAACGGCGGCCACGTGCTGCCCGTCGGTCTTTCCCCAGGGCGTCACCGTGACCTCCGACCCGTGCAGCAAGAAGCTGGCCGGCGGCTCCTTCGCCGACCTCGCGCTGCGGTTCATGGACGAGCAGCTCAAGGGCAAGCGGACCGGCCTCGAGGGCTACGGCCAGTTCCACCTCGCCACCCCCGACAGCACCTGCACGACCGTCGACTCCGTCAAGGCCGACCAGGAGTACGACGCCGGCGTGGTGGCCACGACCGAGGGTGCCTCCGCCCCCGTCGCCTACCCGGTCGCCGAAGGGCCGATCAGCATCGCCGGGTCGCCGTACCTCACCGGCACCGTGACCGCGCTCGGCGTCAACAACCGGGCGTTCTACGGCCTGGCCGTCGGGCACGACGCCCGCCGACGCCCACCTGATCCAGAACAACGTGCTGCCGTTCAACGCGCTCGAGCCGGTGGTCGGTGAGAAGCGTCGGATCACGCTCCCGTCGGTGGCGGTCGACGTGCCCGAGGGCCAGACCCTCTACGTGATCGCCAGTGCCGTCAGCGACACCTTCGTCGGGATGGGCAGCCGCACGCCTGGCGCCGTACTGATCGAGGACACGGTGGTGCACCTCCCCGTCGTGGGCCGCTGACGTTTTACCCTGAGGCAGTGCCTCATGCCGCTCGGACGCTGGCTCGCTGCGCTCGTCTGCGCGGTCGTGGCCCTCGTCCCGTCCGCGTGCACGATCGACCCCGAGCCGCGCGGCGGCGGCGTCCTGTCGGCGCCGGCTCAGCCGTCCGGAGCGCCCGACGCACGAGGACGGCTCGGTCAAGCCCGGCCAGACCTCCGAGGGCATCACCGGCCCGACCGCAGCCCCGATCCCCGACGGGATCGCAGCCGCGACCGCGGATCACCAAGCGAAGTCGCTGGCGGCTGGCCCCCGGCGTCACGTACAAGCGCTGGAACCAGACCGACCGCCGCGGCCGGATCAAGGCGCACCTGCTCCGGATCGACCCGAGCGCACCCGGCGTCTCGATCGACCGAGCCGCCGGCGCTCTACGTGCCCGACGCGGTCGCCGCTGACCAGCCTGCTGGCCCGGGACGAGGCGATCGCCGGTGTCAACGGCGGCTTCTTCGACATCTACGACACCGGTGCGCCGCTGGGCGTCGGCGTCGACCGGCAGCGCGGCTTCCTGCACGCGTCGCTGCACACCTGGAACAACGCGTTCTACTTCACCCACGACGGCGTGCCCCGGATCGGGCCGCGCAAGGTCGGGCGCCCAGGTCGACCAGCTCCCGCAGATGGAGATCACCAACGTGAACTCCCCACGGGTGCGCGCCGGGTCAGCATCGGCATCTACAACCCCGCCTGGGGCCGGACGTCCGGCTACTCGATCACCGACGGCCAGCGCAAGGACGTCCGGATGGTCGTGATCCAGGACGGCCGGGTGGTGGCCAACAAGACCTCGCTCAACGCCGGCAAGCTGATCCAGGGCGCCGTGCTGGTCGGTCGCGGCCCGGGGGCCGCCCAGCTCACGCAGCTGCGGGTCGGCTCGCTGGCCTCGGTCCAGCTGGCGCCTGCAGGGCGACCCGGCGATGGCGATCAGCGGCGAGAAGCATCCTGCTGCACGGACGGCAAGCGCCAGCGTGAGGACGACTCGGAGCTGCACCCGCGCACCGCCGTCGGCATCGACCGCGACCCGGCAAGATCCTGCTGCTCGTCATCGACGGCCGTTCGAGCCGGAGCCGCGGCTACACCCTGGTCGAGCTGGCCAAGCTGATGAAGTCGCTGGGCGCCGAGGACGCGCTCAACCTCGACGGTGGCGGGTCCTCGACGATGGTCGGCGCCGGGCCGCGCGGCGGGATGAAGGTCCTCAACTCCCCCTCCGACGGATCGCAGCGCGCGGTCCCCGACGGGCTCGCCGTGCATCTACGCGGCGCCGAAGGACTGACGCGGCGTCACGACTCAGCCCGGCGTCCGACGCGCACCACGCCACCGTGGTCACCGGGACGAGGCACTGCTTGGTCGACTTCACCGGCTGGGCCGTGATCTCCACGCCACCGTCGTCGCCGGTCTCGACCGTCGACCTCGGTGGGCGGGCTCGCAGCCGATCGCCACCACGGCGCCCACGGACCTGCCCGTCCTGCGTCGACGTGCGTGTCGGCCAGGGCCTCGGAGATCGCCGCACCCATCCGCTCGTCCGTGAACTGCGCTGCGAAGTCGGCGATCGCGGGCGGCGCTGTCCAGGCTGAGCCGCCTGCGGGCGAGACCTCGCCGCCGACGTCGGACTCGGACAGCAGGGCGAGCACCTCGGGCTCGTCCGGGTCGCCGTCGGGCGTCGCGGACTCGAGGCGCGTCGCCGAGCGGGTCCGGGTCGTCCGCCTGGCTCGTCGCCGGCGTCGTCGACCGCAGCCGGCCAGCAGCAGGGTCAGGGCAAGGGGCACATCCGAGAAACAGTCGCATGACGATGGGACGGTAGCGCGCCGGAGCCGGGGTTCCGGCCGGCGTGAAAGGCTCCCGCCATGCCCCGCTTCACCCAGGCCGAGCTCGAGTCCTACCGCGACGCCGTGGTGCCCGACCTGGTCGGACCCGACCCGCGGCTGATGTTCGTCGGCATCAACCCGGGGCTCTGGACCGCCGCGACGCAGACCCACTTCGCGCACCCGGTCAACCGCTTCTACCCCGCGCTGCTGCGGGCCGGGATCATCGAGCACCCGGTCGACGCCGCGGCCGGGATGACCGACGACGACCGGGACCGGCTGCCGCGCCCGCGGCATCGCCATCACCAACCTGGTCCGCCGGGCCACCGCCCGGGCCTCCGAGCTGACCGACGAGGAGCTGCGGGAGGGCGGCCGAGCGCTGCGGGCGCTCGTGCGCGAGCGTGCACCCGCCGCGTGGTCGCCGTCGCCGGGATCACGGCGTACCGCAGCGCCTTCGGCCGGCGCAAGGCCGTCCTCGGCCGCCAGCCGGAGCCGTTCGAGGGCGCCGAGCTGTGGGTGGTGCCGAACCCGAGCGGGCTCAACGCCCACGAGACCGTCGCCTCCCTCGCCGAGGCGTACGCCGCCCCCGCGCGCGTCCGCGGGACTCGCGCGCGCCTCTGAGCGTGCGCCGCTCGAGACCGGGAAGACCTGGTCCTTGCCGAGCACGGTCAGACCGTCCTCGACCAGGAAGCCCGCGGATGCGGTCCTCGTCCTCGTCGACGCCGATCCGGGCACCCGGCGGGACCACGACGTTCTTGTCGAGGATCGCGTTGCGGACGATCGCGCCCCGCCCGACCCGACACCCGTGCATCAGGACCGAGTCGCTGACCTCCGCGTCGCTGTCGACGTGCACGGCCGGCGAGAGCACCGAGCGATGGATCCGGCCACCGCTGATCACGGTCCCCGGCGACAGCACGCGCCTCGTTGGCCTCCGGCAGGTGGCCGCCGTCGCCCTGCACCAGCTTGGCCGGCGGCTGCGGTCCGTAGGAGGTGTAGATCGGCCACTTGAAGTTGTAGAGGTTGAAGATCGGCAGCGGCGAGACGACGTCCATGTGGGCGGCGTAGTACGACGCCAGCGTCCCGACGTCGCGCCAGTAGCCGCGGTCGCGGTCGGTCGAGCCGGCGACGTCGTTGTCCTTGTAGTCGTAGACGCCGGCCTCGTTGCGGCGCACGAACGCCGGCACGATGTCGCCGCCCATGTCGTGCTTGGAGCCGTCGAGCATCGAGTCGCTGGTGACCGCCTCGACGAGCGCGTCGGCGTCGAAGACGTAGTTGCCCATCGAGGCGAGGATCTCCTGCGGGGCTGTCCGGCAGCCCGATCGGGTCCTTCGGCTTCTCCAGGAACTCGCGGATCCGGCGCGGGTCGTCGGGGTGGACGTCGATCACGCCGAACTGGTCGGCCAGCCCGATCGGCTGGCGGATCGCGGCGACCGTGCAGGCCGCGCCGGTCTCGACGTGCTGCTCGACCATCTGGGAGAAGTCCATCCGGTAGATGTTGTCGGCGCCGACCACCACGACGATGTCGGGCTTCTCGTCGCGGATCAGGTTGAGCGACTGGTAGATCGCGTCGGCGCTGCCGAGGTACCAGTGCTTGCCGACCCGCTGCTGGGCCGGCACCGGGGTGACGTAGTTGCCGAGCAGGGTCGACATCCGCCAGGTCTGGGTGACGTGCCGGTCGAGGCTGTGCGACTTGTACTGCGTCAGCACGACGACCTGGAGGTAGCCGGAGTTCACGACGTTGGACAGCGCGAAGTCGATCAGCCGGTAGATGCCGGCGAACGGCACCGCCGGCTTGGCCCGGTCGGCGGTCAGCGGCATCAGCCGCTTGCCCTCACCACCGGCCAGCACGATCGCGAGGACTTTCTTCCGGGAGGGCATGTGGTCACGCTCGCACCCGCGGGCCGCAGTTGTCGAGGCCGACGTCCGTTGGTCGAGTGGGTCGGCAGCGACCGTGTCGAGACCCGGTAACGTGCCGACGGTGCGAGTCGACGTGCTGAGCAAGGAGTACCCACCCGAGGTCTACGGCGGCGCCGGAGTCCACGTCGCCGAGCTGGTCCGAGCCCTGCGGGCCCGGTCCGACCTCGAGACCAGGGTCCACGCGTTCGGTGCCCCGCGGGACGAGAGCCTGACCTCGTCGTACGCCGACCTGGCCGAGCTGGCGTCCGCCAACGCGGCGCTGCGCACCCTCGGCGTCGACCTGGCGATCGCGGACGGCTGTGCCGGCACCGACCTCGTGCACTCGCACACCTGGTACGCCAACTTCGCCGGGCACGTCGTCGTCGCTGCTGTACGGCGTCCCCCACGTCATCTCGGCGCACTCGCTGGAGCCGCTGCGCCCGTGGAAGGCCGAGCAGCTCGGCGGTGGCTACGCGCTCTCGTCGTGGGTCGAGAAGACGTCGTACCTCGCCGCCTCCGCCGTGATCGCGGTGTCGGCGGCGATGCGCGACGACGTGCTGCGGTGCTACCCCGACATCGACCCAGACCGCGTGCACGTCGTCCACAACGGCATCGACACCACGGACTGGGCGCCCTCGGTCGACCCGGACCGGGTGCGCGCGCACGGCGTCGACCCGGACCGGCCGTCGGTCGTGTTCGTCGGCCGGATCACCCGCCAGAAGGGGCTGCCGCTCTTCCTGCGCTCGGTGGCCCAGCTGCCGCCCGACGTCCAGATCGTGCTGTGCGCCGGCGCCCCGGACACCCCGGAGATCCAGGCCGAGGTCGAGGGCCTGGTCGCGTCCCTGGCCGAGTCCCGTGACGGCGTCGTGTGGATTCGCGAGATGCTCCCCCGCCCGGACGTCGTCGCGCTGCTCACGGCCGCCACCGCGTTCGTCTGCCCCTCCATCTACGAGCCGCTCGGCATCGTCAACCTCGAGGCGATGGCGTGCGAGACCGCCGTCGTCGCCACCGCCACCGGCGGCATCCCCGAGGTGGTCGTCCACGGCGAGACCGGCCGGCTGGTGCCGATCGAGCAGGCCACCGACGGCACCGGGACGCCGCTCGACCCCGAGCAGTACGTCGCCGACTTCGCCGCCGCGCTCAACGAGGTCGTCGCCGACCCCGACCGCGCCGCCGCGATGGGCCGGGCCGGTCGTCAGCGGGCGATCGACGCGTTCGGCTGGCCGGCGATCGCGGAGAAGACCGTCGAGGTCTACCGCTCCGTGCTGCCCTGATGACGCAGGATTCCCCGACCAAGCTGATGTTCCTGGTGTGGGGAGACACCGGCGCTCCTGCGGGACCCCGGGCTGCGCGAGCGGCTGGGCGCGATCGGCGTACGACGTCTGCAGGTGAACCTCGACGACGAGGCCGTGGCCGACGCGCTCCGGCTGCAGTCGTCCGAGTCACCGGTCCGTGCGCGTCGTCAGCGTGTGGACCGAGGGTGACGTCGGGGAGGTGGCGGCGTTGCTGGCCGCACCCGGCAGCACCGTGGCCGGCTGGGAGGTCGACGAGCGTCGCCCGCTCGACCCGCCGGAGAGCGCGGACGGCTCGCGCGCGGACGCGCTGGCCAACGTCGCGGTGCTGCGACGACCCGACGAGCTGGACCGCGACGAGTGGCTGCGTCGCTGGCTGGAGCACCACACCCCGATCGCGATCGAGACCCAGGCGACGTTCGGCTACCTCCAGAACATCGTCATCGGCCCGGTCACCCCCGACGCTCCGCGCGTCGACGCGATCGTCGAGGAGCTGTTCCCGCCGGAGGCGATCGGCGACATGCACGCGTTCTACGGCAGTGGCGGTGACGACGAGGAGCTGACCCGGCGGATCACCCGGCTGATGGAGAGCGTCGCGACCATCGGCGCCGACCGCGACCTCGACCTGGTCCCGACCAGCAGGTACCTCTACACCGTTGGTTGAGGTCCGGCCGTTGGTTGAGGTGCGAGGCGCCCCCGGCGCCGAGCCTCGAAACCCCGCGAGCTAGGCAGGGCCCGCACCAGGCACCGCTCGCGGCAGCGAGCGCACCGACGGGAGCGCCGCGACGACACCCGACGCCCCGATCCCGATCACGGTCATCGCGATCAGGGTGGTGTGGATGCCGAACGCCACGCTGGCCGCGCCGGCCAGCAGGTTGCCCAGCGGGATGACCCCGCTCGAGGAGAGGTAGTCGTAGCTCGACACGCGTGACAACGCCCCGGACGGGATGTGTTCACCGAGGGAGGTCTCCCACAGGGTGAACGTCCCGGTCACGCAGATGCCGGCGAAGAACTCCAGCGCCCCGATCCCCCACGTCCCGAGGCCGCTGCCGATGAACGCGGCCTGACAGGAGGCGCCGATCATGAGCAGGGCGGCGACGCGCAGGGCGTACGCCGGTTGCCACCGCATGAAGATCAGGTCACCGACGACCGCACCCGCGCCGAAGCAGGCCACGATCACCGCCCAGGAGTTCGCACCGTCGAGCTCGAGGTCCATCAGGACCGGCCCGATCACGAAGATCGCGGGCAGCACCGCCAGGTGGTAGACGCTGATGGAGGTCAGGAATCCGAGCACCCAGGAACGGCTTCGGACCTCGTGCCAGCCGCCCTTGAGGCTCGTCCAGAAGTGGTCCGTCGTCGCCGTCGGGTCCTCTTCGTGCATGACCTGCTCGACGACCCGCGACTTCAGCGGAAGCAGCAGCCCGACGGAGAAGACGAAGGTCAAGGCATCGAAGGCGAGCGCACCGCCGGGACCGCCGGCGAAGGCAATCAGGAGTCCCGCGATCACGGGGCCGGCGACGCTGCCGAACGAGAACGACAGCCCGCGCAGCGCGTTGGCGGGCTGCAGGTTGCCGGGGCTGACCGTGGTCGGCAGGAGTCCGCTGAACGCGGGCGCGAAGAACGCATCCGCAGCCCCGTACACCGCCGCGATCGCGATCAGTGCCGGGACCGTCGCCTCTCCACCGAGCAGGAGGACGGCGGCGACGATCTGGCAGGCCATCCGCACCAGGTCCGAGGCGATCAGGATGGTCTTGCGGTCGAGCCGGTCGGCCCAGACACCGGCCGGCAGTGCGAGGACGACGAACGGCAGGAACTGGGCAGCCGACACGGAGGCCACGTCGCCCACGCCGCCGCCGATCGAGAGGACCGCGAACGGCAACGCCACCGTGGTCACCCGGTCGCCGAGGATCGAGAGCACCTGGCTGCCGAACAGCAGTCGGTACTGGGGCTCGTCCCGCAGCACCGCCGGCAGGCGGAGTCGTCGTCCCTGCGTCAGCACCGACCAAGGATGCCAGCGGCCGCCCGCAGCCGCCTCCGAATTGCCGCCGTGGGTTGAGGTGCGAGCGCCCTGGGCCCACCGCTGGTTGAGGCGCGAGCGCGCTGGGCCTACCGCTGGTTGAGGTGCGAGGGCGCCGGCCCCTCCGCTGGTTGAGGCGCGAGCGCGCTGGCCCCCGCTGGTTGAGGTGCGAGGGCGCTCTGGCGCCCGAGCCTCGAAACCCCGCGAGAGAGGCAGGGCCTACCCGGACAAGTGCGGTGCCGCAGACAGGACGGTCAGGTCGAACGGCTCACCGGTGATGGTGACCGTGCCGCCGACGTCCTGCCACGGTCCACCGTCGACGCGGTACCGGGCGGTCCAGGTCGTGTCGACCCGAGGCTGCACCCCGGAATCGGCCCGCTCGTACCGGTGGGTGATGAACTCGTGCAGCGGCGTGCCCTTCCGCCACGGCTTGCCCGCCCAGTCGGTCACCTGGACTGTCCCGTCCCCGTTGACCCAGCGGAACTCCGCCGGCGTGATGTCGAGCTCCACCCGGTGCCCGAGCAGGCCGATCGTGCGCGAGAAGGAATCCGCCTGCGTGGAGAAGATGGTGTCGAGGTTGACCAGGGTCTCTCCCCCGGGCGGCTGGATCGCCACCTCCGACGCCGGCACCGGAATCCTCCGGAACGCCCGGAGTACGTCGTCCGCCGTCAACGCCGCCGCTGCCACCGGGGCTTCTGAGGGCATGAAGCACTGCGGCCCCAAGCGCTCGGTCGTACCGTCCGGGTGATGCGCCCACACGGTGAACAGGTGTCCCTTGCCGCCGTGCCCGCACTCCATCTGCTCCCCGCAACCGATAGAAGTCCTCGCCCGACTATGCCCTCACCTCGCACGCAGACGGGTTCGTAGCTGTAGGTGGTTGCACTCGGCTGTCGCCGACATTCGCGACAACGGCGTCGATTGGATCGTCTCGAGACACTCGGAGTGAGCGTTGAACGTGCTGCTCCCCGCGTTGGCGACCGCTTGGCATCCTGCCGCGGCTGCGGGGCGCGAGAGGCCAACCACGCCAGCGGCAGTCAGCACAAGCCCGAGCACGGCGGCAAGAGCCTTCATGTCATGAAGTCCAAGTGGCTCATTAGCCACTTGCCGCCCTCCCATCCAAGTTCGGCGCTGTACGTAACAGTGGCAGCCTCAGTCCGCTCGACCGGTTCTCCGGGACGAGTGATCCGCTCAGACGACTGATGAATGCGGAGTGCCACTACAGCGGTCCCGTCGTCCCCGATATCTGCTGCAGATGTCTGCTCAACTTTCCAGCCATTCCGCCTGGTAGTCCGCCCCCGTCGGAGTAGATGTCCGCGATGACCTTCGCGAAGCTCGTACATGAGCCGCACGAAGGCGCCCCAAGGCTCAGCAAGCGCTTTCGTGTCACCCGTCTGCGCGGCCTCGTTGAAGACATCAACCCAGTGCTTCGCGAACGCGACCGCGCCGGCGTTGGTCTTCTTCTCCCACGGCTCGGGAGTCGGCGTGGCGGTGGGTGACGTGGGGGTGGGGGTCTCGGTGGGCGGGGCGACCTTCGGCTTCGGGTCGTCGGCGCAGCCACCGACCGCCAGCAGTGGCACGCACACCACAGCGGCAACCAAGCGACGCCCGAACGTCATGTCGACCTTCTTCCCGAGAGAGCCACCCGCGAAACGCGCAGGCCCGCTCACCGTAAGCCCTCAACGAAGGCCCGTTCCAGGGGTGACGCGCGACCTGTGGAGAAGCCCCCGCCGCGTCACGGAAGCAGCGAGCGTTATCCACAGAACGGGCCGACCCCGGTTCCGTCGGCACCGCATCCGGGGCAGGCTCGGAGGATGACTCTCGAGCTCGATCACCAGCTCTTCGACGCGGCCGTCGCCGAGGTCCGGACCGGTGCCGACACGTTTCACGACGCCCGCCAGCGGATCTCCCTGGAGGTCGAGTCGCTCCTCGACGGCGACTGGACCGGTGTGGCCGCCGACGCCTTCGCTGACGGGTGGGCCGACTGGCGGGCAGCCGCCGGCGACGTCCTCGACGGGCTGGTCGCCATCGGCCAGCTCCTCGACGCCACTCACCACGACCTGACCGGGCGCGACACCGACTCGCAGACCGCCCTCACCAGGGTGACCCAGCAGATCAGCGGGCGGCTCGGATGAGCGCAGACGACGTGTTCGACGTCGACCCGGACGCGCTCACCCACGCCACCGACGAGATGGCGGCCTGCCACGCGGCCCTGACCCACCTCGCCGCCGACCTCGAACGACGGGTCGCCACCCTCCACCTGTCCTGGGACGGCGAGGCCGCCCTGGCCCACCGGCAGGCCCAGGCGGAGTGGGAGCGCGGCTTCGCCGGCATGCGCGAAGCCCTCGCCCAGATGCGGGCCGCAGGTCGCACCGCACACACCAACTACACCTCGGCCGCCGACACCAACCTCCGGATGTGGCAGCAGCTCGGCTGACGAGCTCAGCGAGCGCAGGTGACGCAGCGGGTCGCACTGGGTCGGGCCGCCAACCGCGCTGCGGGGATCGGCTGCCGACAGACCTCGCACACCCCGTAGGTCCCGTCGGCCACCTTCGCCAGGGCTCCGTCGATCTCGTCGAGCCGCCCCTCCGCCTGCCGGATCAGGGCATCGACCTGCGACCTCTCGAAGGCGATCGTGGCGCCCTCGGGGTCGTGCTCGTCGTCCGCGTTCGAGTCCCGCGACGCCGCCACCATGCCGTCGAAGTCACCACGCAGCAGCGCCAACCTCGACGCAGTCGACTCTCGTTCGGCCCGCAGCAGTGCCTCGGGGCCAGCCTCTGTCACCGCGCGGCCTACGGCTTGGTCGAGTTGTAGACCACGGTGCCGTCACGCCGTGCCGAGAGGTACGCCGACTCGCTGAACTCGTTGGTCGCGTAGACCTGGATCGTGGCGTCGTCGGTCGGGTCGGGCGCCCGGAGGATGGCGTACCAGTTCGTCGGGTCGTCGACGAGCTTGCGGACCCGCTTCACCAGCTTCACCACGACGGCCGCGTCGACCGACGCCAGGTCGAAGCGCTCGGACGACGCCGTTCCCCGGGAGTCGAGCGCCTCGAGCTCACCGTCCCAGTACCACCGGTCGTAACGCTGGCTCGACCGGTCGACCGGCAGGGTCAGCACGGCGTACCCCGGGTAGAGCACGCCCTCGAAGGCGTCCGTGACCGTGGTCGAGCGCTTCACCGCGCGCACGAGGTCGCGGTAGCCGTCCTCGCTCAGGACGTTGACGCCCTCCGCCGGGGCGGCGCCGGGCATCGGCAGCTCGGTCGAGCTCGCCGTGTCCGAGTCCCCGGAGCTGGTGATCCCGGTGACCGCCGCCACCAGTCCGGCTCCGACGGCGGCCACCATGGCCAGCAGGACGAGGACCCCGACGATGCCTGCGTGCCGCGCCGGTCGGGGCACGGTCCCCACACCCGCCGACGAGGCGTACGGGTTGGGCACGGGTGCCGACGCGACCGGCTTCTCTGGAAGCTGGAGGTCGTGGACGAGCATCCCGATCTCGGACACCGTCTGTGCGCGCAGCAGGGACTCGATCCGGTGGTCCCGGTCGGCCTGGACGATCTGGCCGTCGGCCCAGGCCGCCTCGACCACCTCGATCGCGGCGTCACGATCCTCGTCTCGAGCCTTCCAGTCCGAACCGCTCACCCGGTGACGGTAGCGCCACCGGGTGAGGGTCAGTACCTGATCGGGTCGCTCGCCTGCGCCTTCACCTTGAAGTAGAAGACCTGGCCGGCTTCGAGCAGCCGGGGCTCGATCACGTGGTCACGGTCGTCCGGGACACCGCGAGCGGCGAGCGACGCGTTGCGGGCGGCGTACTCGGCGTGCAGGTAGTCGCCCTTGCGGAACAGCCTGGCCGCCTCGTCGCGCCACTGCTTCATCGCGCGGTAGTCGCTCGTCCAGGCCGCGGTCGGGGTGTCGCGCCCGTCCTTGGCCTGCGCCTTCAACCGCGCCTTCAGGGCGTCCTGTGCGGAGATGAGGTACTCGGCGACGTGGCCGCGCTGCAGGTTGTCCTGGTCCTCCACCTCGTAGGGCCGGTAGGACATGGCGTACGTCGTGGGCGCGGCCGAGATGTCATACATCCAGCCCAGCCCGTTCCAGTAGCACTTCCACTGACCCGCGTTCTCGCTGCCCTCGGGGCACTTGTCGACGCCGTACGAGCCGTCGTGCGGGTGCGAGAGGCCGAGGTTGTGGGCGGCCTCGTGCTCGATCGTGTACGAGAACCCGGTGCCCGACTCCTGCGAGGGCAGGCACGGGACCGGCAGCGACTGCGGCTCTCCCGCCTCCCTGCCGGACGGGTAGTGACTGGCACACGACTTGAAGCGGTCGTTGACGTTGTTCATCACGCCCCAGGCCTCACCGTCCTCGGTGCCGACCGCGATGCCGCCGACGATCGCCGGGAGGGCCCACGTGTAGGCCTTCTCGAAGACCATGTTGATCGACGGGATCGTGTTGACGCCGTCGACCTCGTCGGCGATGCCCTTGCGGTTGGCGTCGACGAAGTCACGGAACTGCTCGTGGCTCACCGAGTCGTCGTACCCGAGGCCGAGGACGCCGTGCGCCTTGGCCTTCTCGATCGCGTTCGACACCTCGGTCAGGTCCACGCCGTAGTCGGTCTTGACGTGCTTCTCGGTAGCCATCGGCTCGGGCACGATCGCCGTCTCACCGCCGTCGCCGTGGACGTGGTGGTCGGGGGCGGGCAGGTCCTCGTACTTCGGCGCGACGTCCAGGTTCTCACCGGTCGGCCGGTTGTTGGTCGGGTCGTAGAGCGGAATCTTCTCCCCGATCCGGCCCACCCAGCGGGCGTACGGCGTCGCTGAGGACAGCCAGCGCAGGGTGTCGTCCTGCTTGCGACCGCCGGAGACGTTGCCGATCTTGTAGAGCTTCTTGGTGTTGGTCCACCAGGTGCCGTACCACGGCGCGTTGGTCAGCTGACCCGTCCCGGTCGGGTCCTGCGGCCGCGAGTAGAAGTCGGTCCAGCTGGTGACGGCCAGCCAGTAGACGTCGCCCCGAGGGATCGGCCGGTAGAGGTAGCCGGGCGTCGACCGGAAGAACAGGCCGTACGACACGGCGCGGGCCACGCGCGGCATCAGGCGGCACGGGGTACCGCCGGTGTACTCGGTCGGGCTGTTGGTGCAGGACGTGCCGTCCTGCTGCCAGCGGGGGTCCGCGTCGTACTGCCAGATGGGCGGGTCGCCGTGCGGGTAGTCGCTCGACATCGGGAGCTTCGCGTTGAGCCAGGTCGCCGACTCGAACGTGTTGGGCGCGGCTCCGAGGTCGACGAAGTGGAAGCGGTACCGGCCGCCCCAGGTGCGCGCGAAGTCGACGCCGTCCCACTGACCGGTGTCCGGGTCGGTGATCCGCCAGGAGCCGCCGTCCTCGACTGCCTTGGGCACGATGCCACCGTCGATCACCTTGTCGGTGCCCCACGTGTGGTACGCGTCGGGACGGAAGTACTTGCCGGCGTAGTCGGGCGTGAACGTGTCGAAGAAGAAGAAGGACGACCCCTTGTTCAACCCTTGCGGGACCTTGTCGAGGTCGAGACCCTTCTTGTCGTAGTAGGGGTCGTGGTAGGCGTTCTTCGTGTCCTGGATGACCTTGGCGCCGACACACTTGCCGTTCTCGACGTTGGTGAACGCACACTTCCAGCGCTTGTCCGCGCGGGTCTCGAACATCCAGTCCTCGACGGCGTACGCGTCGATCAGGTCGGTCTTGGTCGGGTCGACGACCTTGAACGCCGGGTCCCCGCCCTTGGCGGCCAGGCGGAACTCCGAGCCCTGGTCGGCGTCGTAGGCCGCGATCTTCGGGCCGGTCTCGCTGTTGTGGTAGTCCTGCGCCTGCGCGGTGTGCTTCTCGGCGACCTGGAACAGGGCCTGCGTGTACTCCTTGCTGGCACGCAGGATCTGCAGGTCGTACTTGTACTTCATGCCGAGGAAGTAAGGGTTCTCCCCCTCGAGGAAGTGCTGCTTGTTCCAGTTGAGGAGTGAGGCGCCGGTGTTCGCGACGTCACCGGGGCTCATCGACTTCGTGGCGACGGTCGGCTTGTACTCCTTCGGGATCCCGGCCCGGAGCTCCTTGATCTCGGCCTTGCTGGGGTCGCGGCCGACGAAGACGACGCGAAGGGGGTACTTCACGGTCAACTTCTTCATGATCGTGGACTTGTCCTCGGGGAAGGCCATCTCCCCCTTGAGCTCGGTCGCGGCCAGGGTCGCCTTGGCCTGGTAGGTCAGCGCGGGCTGGCTGACGTAGGCGCCGGTCTCGACCGTGTAGGTGCCGGCCTCGATCTCGCCGAGGTCGACCTCCTCGCTCTCGGTGCCGCCGGCGGCGGAGCTGGCGATCGTCGCACCCGAGGCGTCCTTGACGTAGAGATCCAGGTCGTTGGTGGAATCGGCCCACGAGACCGTGATCTTGACCGTGCCGTCGTGGGTCTTCCAGTAGCCCTGCGGGATGTCGATCGTCAGCGCGTGCTGGTCGCAGTTGGTCGACTGGCCGGACTCGCACGGGATCGAGGGGTCGACCCGGCCGGTCGCGGCGAACGTGCCCTCCCAGCTGACCGCGGAGGGCTTGTCGCCCTTCGGGGGTTTCAGGGTGCTCGAGGCCGGCTCGGACGCCGCGGCGTTCTGGGGGCCGGTGGCCAGGAGGGCGGCGGGGAGCGCGAGCACGACCGCGGCGGCAAGTCCGCGTCGGATCAGCGAGGGTGTGCGGGACATCGGTGGCCTCTCGTGATGGACCGGTCCCGAAAGCACCGGCCACTGCACCGCTCAAACGAACGACCCACCCCGAGGTCACGGCGTTGCACTTCGAGCCCTGGGCGACGACTTACCCGCGGCGAAGGAGCCTTACACAGAGGTCTAGTCCAGCCGCGCGCCGGACCGCGCATTGGGGCGGTGGCCTCGCACGGCCTAGAGTTGGGGGTACCGGTCCAGGTGACGCGAGGCCGCACGACCACGTGCGACTCGTCCCGGCCGGGGATTGGGAATGGCGTGGCTGACGTCCGACAGAGCTATTGGCGCACGACGGACGGGGACGACGCCCCCGAGATGACCCGTGAGCAGGCAGAGGACGTCTGGACGCCCGCCGCACACGAGATCCTGACCCGCATCGCGGGCAGCTACCAGGGCCTCATCCAGTACAACGAGCTCGCCGCCGAGGTCCAGGAGACCACCGGCGTGCACACCCGCAAGCAGGTCCGCAGCTGGATCGCACCGGTCCTCGCGAAGGTCGCCACCGCCAACCAGGCGAACGACGAGCCCCCGCTGGCGTCCCTCGTGGTCAACAAGTCCGACGGCACCGTCGGGGTGGCCTACGACGAGGTCCTCAAGATCACCGGCGCCGACGGCATCGACGACCCGGTGCTGCGCGAGAAGCACGCGGCAAGCGCCCGCCTCGAGTGCTACCGCTGGGCCGGCGCGACCATGCCGGACGACGGCGGCAAGGCGGCACTCTCCCCGCGCTACGAGCAGATCCAGGCCAGGCTCCGCAAGGAGCGCCGCGCCGCCGAGCTCGACGACCCGAGCATCTGCCCGAAGTGCAACATGTCGATCCCGCCGACGGGACTCTGCGACAACTGCGACTAGGTCGGCTCGACGCAGGCGAACGGCACCCGGAAGACCATCGATCCGATCTTCAGGTGGTAGCTGGTCCGACCGCGTTTGACGACCCGTCCGACCAGCCCGTGGTGCTCGCCGTCGGCGGTGATCCGGGCCCGGCCGCCCACCCGGATCCAGGTCGGGCGCTGGCCCGTCATCAACCGGTCGAGCTCGGCCACGTAGTTGGGGTGCATCACGCCCGGCCGGCCGTGGTGGGTCCAGCTGAGCAGGTGGGCCACGTCGAACTGCGGCCGGCACCGCGAGCAGCTCATCACCCGCTCGGGACGGCGGTGCCGCTCGATCGTGTGGCCGGCCGGACAGACCCCCAGCCAGGCCGCCTCGACCCGGGGGGCGTCGGCCGCCACGCACCGCTCGCCCGAGCAGCCGATGGCCACCGCCGTACGACGCCACGTCTCGTCGTGACCGTGGCGCGGCCCGACGAGCGCGTGGGCGATCTCGTGGAGGATCGTGTCGCGGACCTCGGCCTCCGAGTGGAGGGTGGTCAACGGGGCGCTCAGGCCGAGCGTCCGGGTTGCGAACCGGCACACGCCGGCGCGACGCTTGGCGGAGTCGTAGGCGACCGTCCAGGCCGGCAGGCCGTGCACCTCCAGGAGGTGCTCGGCGAGGGCGTAAGCGTCGCGCAGGTCCACGTCGCCGACGCTACGTCCCGGCACCGACAGCCGGGCGACAGACCCGCGGATGGTCCCCGACGTGGCAGGCTCGTCCCATGACCGAGCTCAACCCCGAGGTGAACGTCATGGGCGGCACCCTCGAGCCGTGCGGCACCGACCCGATGACCGGCTTCTACCGCGACGGCAGCTGCCGCTGCGGCTCCGACGACGTCGGCCTGCACGCCGTGTGCGCGGTGATGACGCCGGAGTTCCTGGAGCACCAGCGCTCGGTCGGCAACGACCTCTCCACCGCACGGCCAGAGTGGGGCTTCCCCGGGCTCCACCCGGGCGACCGGTGGTGCGTCGTCGCGGGCCGCTGGCTCCAGGCGTACGACGCCGGGGTGGCCGCCCCGGTGGTGCTCGCGTCCACCAACGCGAGGGCCCTGGAGGTCGTCCCGATCGAGCTGCTCACGGCGGCATCGGTCGACGTACCCCCAGACCTCAGCAGCCTGGACTGACCCTGGCGCCGCCCAGCAGCACGGACGTGTGTGGACGCACGCCTCGGTGCGGAGATCCGGGCCAAGTCTGAGACCCTGTGCCGGTGCCACCCGACGAAGCCCTCACTCTCGGCGACCGGTACCTCCTCGGCGAGGTCATCGGACGCGGCGGCATGGCCGACGTCTACCGGGCAACGGACCAGCTGCTGAGCCGTCCGGTGGCGATCAAGGTGCTGAGGGAGACCGCCGACGACGAGTCGGACCGGCGGCGCTTCACCGCCGAGGCCACGACGCTGGCCCGGCTCAACCACGTCAACCTGGTCATGGTGCTCGACGCCGGTATCACCGCCGAGCAGCCGTACCTGGTCATGGAGCTGGTCGAGGGACCCACGCTCGGCCAGCGCACCCAGACCGGACCACTGGAGCTGGACGAGGTCGGGCGGATCGGCGCGCAGATGGCCGATGCCCTCACCTACGCCCACGGTGCCGGCGTCGTCCACCGCGACGTGAAGCCGGGCAACGTGCTGCTCGGCAGCGACGGCCGCACCCGGCTCGCCGACTTCGGCATCGCCCGGTTGATCGGTGACACGGTGCGGCACACGCAGACCGGGCACGCGATCGGCACACCGGCGTACCTCTCCCCGGAACAGGTCCGTGGTGACGACGTCACACCCGCCGTCGACGTGTACTCGCTCGGGCTGGTGCTGCTCGAGGCGCTGACCGGCGAGCGTGCGTTCCCGGGATCGCCCACCGAGTCGGCGATCGTGAGGCTCAGCAAGTCGCCGACGATCCCGGAGTCGCTGCCCGGACCGTGGCGCGACGTCCTCTCGCAGATGACCGCCATGGAGCCCGCTGAGCGGCCGACCCCGCAGGAGGTGGCGACGCGGCTCCGAACGCCGGTTCCGGCGCCCACGGCGACCGACCCCACCCGGACGATGGTGATGGCCCCGGCGCCGGCGGCAGCGCCGGCGGCTCCCGCGACAGCAGCGGCGCCGGTCGGCCCGTCGGTCATCGACCGAGCCGGAGACGCCCTCGCCCGCCAGCCGGGGAGGATCGCTGCGCGGGTCGCCGCGATGCCGCCACACCAGCGCGGCGTCGCCGCCGCCGTGGCGGGCATCCTGTTCCTCGTCATCATCGCCGGCATCGCCGCGGACAGCGGTGGGTCGACCGACGACGAGCTGCCCGGCCAGACCCCCCAGGAGCTCGAGCAGCCACTGCAGGACCTGCACGACGCCGTCAACGGAACCGGCTGATGGTGCGCCGGGCGTTCGCCGCGCTCACGGCCGTGGCACTCCTCGTCACGGCCGGGTGTGGGAGCGAGACGAGCCCGGCCGACGACGTACCCGCTCTGACTGCGTCCCTGGACCGCGTCGACGACGCCATCGCCGCCGAGGAGTACGACGCCGCGCGCGACGCCGTCGCCGCACTGACGGAGATCGCGACGAGAGCCGAGGAGGCCGGCACCCTCGACGCCGACCAGGCCGATCGGATCGTCTCGGCGGCCGAGGAGTTGCTGGCTGCCCTGCCCGGGGCCGAGACACCCCCGTCCGAGCCCGAGCCCGATCCCGAAGCCCACCGAGCCCACGGCACCGAGCAGCAGTGCCCCGGCCGACGAGGACGAGGATGGGGAGGACGAGGGGGACGAAGACGAGGGGGACGAGGACGAGGACGAGACCGCCTCCGAGAAGCCCAAGGGCCCCAAGGAGCCCAAGAGCCCCAAGGAGCCCAAGGGCCCCAAGAAGTCGAAGGACAAGGGATAGCACTGACCCACGCGCAGATCCACAACGGGACGCTGGGCTAGACCGGTGGGGCAGGGCGTCCACGCCTGCTGAGTAACAGGAGATCCACAAACCTCCCACAATTGCCCCACAGGCTGCGCGTTGCGGTCACGGGTCCAGACCGCAGGTTTACTCTCCGAAGATGGGCCCGAGATGGGCGACGGCCCATCCCGTGGAGGTCGACATGACCACGCAACATTTTCTGGGACACGACCCGAAGTGTGATTCTTACCTTCCAGGGCACAAGCTGCACTGGTCGCTCTACAAGCGGGCATCCGGCGCCCGGACCGTTCTGGTCAGCGAGGTCATCGCGACCGGCACCAAGCTCGAGCTGGTGATCCCTGGTGAGGAGTCGCTGCGCTGGATGCACCACGACCCGGACCGCCTTGCCGCGGCTCTCGCGGAGTCCGTCACCCCCATCCTGGCCTGCCCCGAGTGGCGCGCCCTGCGGGTCGACGGCTACTGGTTCAACTGTGCCCCCCAGGGCGCAGACCTGTCCGTCTGCGCCTGACCGAGCCGCCTGTGGATGACGGGAACGGCGTTCCCGGAATCGGGGAAGGCTCCCCGCATGACGAACACGACACCCTTCCGACCGACCATCCGCACCCAGGCCGATCTCCAACGGGTCTGGCAACGCCTCATGTCGCCCCTCGGCTTCTCCGGCCAGAGCATCTGGATGATGGTGATCGGCCCCGCCGGTCAACCACTCCCCCAGCTCACCGAGCTCACCGAGGCCGACCTTCCGGACGACCTCGTGCCCGAGGACTTCGCCAGGTTGCTCCGTCACCTGCGCGGGTCGGGCCTCGACACCGTCCGCTACGCCTTCCTCCGGTCCCGGCCGGGCGCGAGCGGGGTCACGGCTGACGACCGCACCTGGGCCCGGTTCCTGTACGACGCCGCGCGCCTGGCCGACGTACCCGTCGAGGTGGTCCACCGCGCCAGCGACCAGGACCTGGTGCCCATCCCGTTCGACGAGGTGCTCGACCAACCCGCCTGATCACCACCCGCAGGGGAGGATCCAGGTGTGCCTCCCCGCTTCTCCGAACGCCGCCGTCGACGGCTCCACCGCCGCGAGCTCGAGCGACGGATGGCGGAGCTGGACCGCCTTGACCGGGAGTACGGCGTGGGGGCGATGCCGTCTGCTCCGGCGCGGAAGCCGCGTCGGCAGACCGGTGCGGTGCTTCCTGGTCTGCTGATCACGGCGATCCTGCTGACCGCGGTGGTGGCCCTCTCGCCCGCGGAGAACTTCCGGACCATCCGTCGGCTCGCCGGCTTCGGCAACGAGAGGCTCGGCGACGTTCCGTCGGTGGCGCAGGGCGAGGGCAGCTATGCCTTCACGGCCACCCAGCGCGGCAGCAACGAGCCGGTCGCCTACGACCCCTGCCGGATCATCGAGATCGCGGTGAACCCCGAGGGTGCACCGGACAACTACGACGAGCTCGTGGACACCGCGATCGAACGCACCAGCGACGCCACCGGGCTGGCACTCCAGCGGGTGGGCGCGACCGACGACCGCGACTTCACCCGCAACGGCAGCTCCGTGGCCAGCCGGCCGCCGGTGCTCGTCGCCTGGGCGACACCCGACGAGATGCCCGACCTCGAGGGTGACGTCGCCGGCATCGGCGGCAGCGCCGCCCTGCAGTCCGGCAACGGGAAGCTCCGCTACGTCACCGGCATCGTCGTGCTCGACCGGGACACGTTCGGTGACTTCGAGGACGACGAGGCGCCCTTCGCCCAGGCGATCGTCGACCACGAGTTCGCCCACCTGGTGGGCCTGGACCACGTCGACGACCCCGACGAGCTGATGAACGAGGCCAACGTCGGCGTCACGACGTACGGACCCGGCGACCGCGAGGGTCTCGCCCGGCTCGGCGGCGTCGACTGCTGAGGCAGCTCAGACCGACGGCGTACGCCGACCGGCCGGGGTCAGCTCCCAGATTCCGGGGCGGCCCTTGGCCATCAGGCCCTCGTTGATCAGCAGCTGGCGGGCGCGGCGGGCGGCGTACTGCCACCGCAGCTCACCTTCGGGCGTGGTCTCCCGGTCGCCGGCGAGCAGACGTTCGTCCATGACGATCTCGAGCTCGAGGAAGAGGTCCTCGGAGTCGAGCTCACCGCCCGCGCCCTGGAGCACGGTGAGGATGGGCGACTTCAGTGCGTCCGGCGCGGTCCAGCGGCGGGACACGACCTTGGGCGGGGTGCCGGGGACGGTCTTGCGGGTGACCGTCGCCGGGTCGCCCTGGGCGCCGCGCGGGTGACCGGCTGGGGAGGCGGCGGCGGCTGGCCGTGGACGCAGGTGGCTTTCGGCAGGTCGCACAGGTCGCAGTACTCGTCGGTCGCACTCATCGAGGTCCACGGTACCGACCGGCCGGCGAACCGCACCGACGGGTTATCCACAGATCGTCTTCTCGCCGTCGATGCGGACGAGTTTCGGGGCAGGCTGGAGGCGAGCGCAGACGACAGCCATCTCGGGAGGTTCCATGCGGCTCTCCATCGACGGCGGTGGGTATGCCACCGCAGCCACGGCCTTCGCCGACGCCAACCAGGTCTCGGCTCTGCAGCACGACTCGCTGACCGGCAAGCTCGGCTCGTACGCCGCCATGGCCGGCGACGACGCCACCTCCGCCGACTTCGCCAGGGCCTACGACGACACCGCGGGCGAGGCGGTCCGCGCGCTCAGCGACCTGGTCACCGCGTTCGCCAACCTGGGACGCCTCACCGAGCAGTCCCTGGCCAACCACCGCAACGCCAACACCGCCTCGATCATCGCCGGCTCCACCGTCTACGACGGCACCTCGCTTCCCGAGGTCGGCTACGTCTCGGTCCTGCCCGCCACCGTGCCCTCCAGCCTCGGAGGTGACCCGCCGTCGTTGTCGTTCCAGGAGAACTGGATCCTCGACCACGTCGAAGGCTTCGTCTGGCCCAACGCCGACACCGCCCGACTGCGGGACGCAGCCCACCTGTGGCGCAGTGCGGCCGAGGGCCTCGACCACCTCACGACGTACTGCGACGCGGCCGTGCGTGGCTTCGAGTCGCAGCAGTCACCCGAGATCCCGGTCGCCATCGAGGCGACCACCAGCCTGCGTCGCACCATCGACGACCTCGCCACCCAGTACGCCGCCCTGGCTGCCAGCTGCGAGTCGTACGCCCTCGAGGTCGACGCGGCGCACGAGCGCACCCGGGCGCTGCTCCGCGAGGTCCTCGCCATGGTCGTCGAGGGCGTCATCATCAGCGTCGCGATCGGGCTGATCTCGGCCGGTGCCGGCGCCCTCGTCGGCGGCAGGCTCGATCGTCGCCCGGGTCGCGGCCCAGTCCCCACGGTTCGCCGCCATTCTCACGGCCCTCCGCGCAGCCGTCGCCACCAGCACCCACGGCATCCACACCGCCCGGACCAACCTCCACGCCATCCGGTCCCGCCTCGACCGCTACCTCCGGCTGCCCGTCCGCACGGAGGGCGGCCACCTCACGGTCGCCGGCATCTCACGCTGGCGCCGGGGCTGGCTCGCGTCTCACGAACACGCGGGCGGTCACACCCTCGGCCAGGCACGTCGGAAGGTCAGACTCGAGGAGCTGCTCGGACCGGCTTCGTCAGCGCCGAGCCGACGCTTCGCGTCCTCGACCTTTGCCGATCAGGACGTTGCCGAGCGCGCCGTCGAAGAGGCTGCTGAAACGATACAGTCGCCAAGAATCGTGACGCTTGGCTCGCAGGGTCAGACGACAGCATTCCGCTGATCGTGGGCACACTCCATTGGATCGTCGGTCGACACGCCGCACCGGCCGGAGCGTCATCGATGTCTCAGGCGTGCGCATCCTCGTGTTCGCGACGCGCTCGATGCCTGACGGTTTCCGCATCGTCACCGCGTACCCGACGCCATGAACGAGAGAGACAGCATGACGATTCTCCGGCCCTCGACTAGCTCCTGGGCGACCTACTTCCACCAGGACTTGTACGAGGATGTACGGCGATGAGTGGGGTGCCGTTGACGCATTCGTGGCGCGGGATCCCGCACTGCGATCGCAGCACCTGCCCGAAGAGATCGAGGACCTGCTTCGGACGCGAAGCCTCGGAGGACGCTGCTCGGCGCTTATGTGGTCGACAGACCGGGTGCGAGTTCCGTCCCGGCCCGGACGAATGGCGGCTACCGAGGCTGGCTCACCGAGGTCGCCCGCCGCGTGCGTGACGCGACGGACGCGGGCTCATCGACGCCCCCGCCCCCGTGACAGACTTCCGGCCGACCTTGCCGCCGGCACCCGGGAGTCTCCGACATGGACCGCACCGCCGCTTCTGCTGATCTCGCCGAGCTCGCGCGCCGGTGCGGCGTGGCCACCGAGTACTCGGACTGGCAGGGCCGGCACGTCGTCGTCAGCGATGCCAGCATCCGGGCCGTCCTGACGGCACTCGGGCTCGACACCTCCACCGACGATGCCGTGCGGGCAACCCTGGCCGCCCACGCCGACCTGCCCTGGCGGCGTACGCTCCCGGCCACCGTCGTCTGCCGCGAAGGGCGTACGACGCAGGTCGCCGCGCACGTGCCCGACGGGGCCGAGATCACGGTGACCATCGAGCTCGAGGACGGCACCACCCGCAACGCCTCACAGGTGGACCGCTGGGTCCCGCCGCGTGAGGTCGACGGTCGGATGATCGGCGAGGCGACGTTCGAGCTGCCCGCCGACCTGCCCCTGGGCTGGCACCGGCTGCGGGCCGACGTGGCGGTGGACGGTGTCGCCGTCGACGCGGACACCGACCCGACCTGCGCCGCGTACCTGGTCGTCACCCCGGCCAGGCTGGAGCTGCCTCCGGCCCTGCAGGCAGGCCGGGTGTGGGGCCTGATGGAGCAGGTCTACCAGGTCCGGTCGGCCGACTCCTGGGGGATCGGCGACCTCGGTGACGTCCGGACGCTGGCCGGCTGGGCCGGGCGCGACCTCGGCGCCGACTTCCTGCTGGTCAACCCGCTCCACGCCGCCGAACCCGTGCCCCCGATGGCGGCCTCGCCGTACCTCCCGACCAGCCGCCGGTTCGTGAACCCGGTCTACCTGCGGGTGGAGGACGTCCCGGGGTACGCCGACCTCGACGCCGAAGCGCGAAGGCGGGTGGACGGCCTCGCCGCGGAGGCCAGGAGGCTCAACGACGCGGACACCATCGACCGGGACGCGGCCTGGGCGGCGAAGCGGGCATCCCTGGAGGAGATCTTCGAGGTCTCCGGCGCGCTCGAGGACGAGGACTTCCGGATCTTCTGCCGGGAGCAGGGCGAGGGACTGCTCACCTTCGCGACGTGGTGCGCCCTGGCCGAGGTGCACGGCCTGCCGTGGACATCCTGGTCGGCCGAGCTCCAGGACCCGGCGTCGCCGTCGGTGGCGGAGTTCCGGGCGACGCACTCCCGGGCGGTTGCCTTTCACCAGTGGCTCCAGTGGCTGCTGGACGGGCAGCTCGCGGCCGTGCAGCGCGAGGCCCTCGCTGCGGGCATGTCGCTGGGCGTGGTGCACGACCTCGCGGTGGGTGTGCACCCGTTCGGCGCCGATGCCTGGGGTCTCGGTGACGCCCTGGCTCGCGGTGTCTACGTGGGTGCCCCGCCGGACCAGTTCAACCAGCTCGGCCAGAACTGGACCCAGCCGCCGTGGCGCCCTGACCGGCTCGCCGAGCTGGGCTACGCGCCGTACCGCGACATGCTGCGCACCGTCCTGAAGGACTCCGGCGGGATCCGGGTCGACCACATCATCGGGTTGTTCCGGCTGTGGTGGATCCCGGAGGGGATGGGCGCCGGCGAGGGCACCTACGTGCGCTACGACCACGAAGCGCTGATCGGCATCCTCGCGCTGGAGGCGCACCGCGCGGGCGCCGTGGTGGTCGGCGAGGACCTCGGCGTCGTGGAGCCGTCGATGCGGGAGTACATGCTCGAGCGCGGCGTGCTCGGTACGTCGATCCTGTGGTTCGAGTGGGATGCGTCCGGGCAGCTGCTGCCGCCCGAGAGCTACCGCGAGCTGTGCCTCACCGCTGTCACGACCCATGACCTGCCGCCCACCGCCGGGTACCTCGCGCTCGAGCACGTCGCGGTGCGTGACCGGCTCGGGCTGCTCACCCGGTCGGCCGACGAGGAGCGTGCTGTCGAGGAGGCGACCATCGGTCGGGTGCGATCCGCGCTGACGTCTCGCGGCTTGCTGGCCGAGGACGCGTCGGTGCCGGAGACGGTCGAGGCACTGCACCGCTACATCGGCCTCACTCCGTCCCGGATGCTCGGGGTCGCGGTCACCGACCTCGTCGGCGACACGCGCGCGGTCAACCAGCCCGGCACGGATCAGGAGTACCCCAACTGGCGGGTCCCGCTCAGTGACTCCGCCGGGCGGCTGGTGACGCTCGAGGAGCTGATGGCGTCGCCGTCGGCACGGTCGATCGCCGACAGGCTCAACGACTGAGCCGAGTCCTATCTGCGTCGGTTGAAGCGGACGTCGCCTCCGGGCAACCTGGACTGGTCGTAGCGTCGGTCGTGGGCACGATGATGGTGGAACCCGCACAGAAGGATCCCGTCGGCCAGATCGGTCTTCCCGCCCGCGGACCAGGGTTTCAGGTGATGGGCCTCGCACCACGCCGCCGGCACATCACAGCCCGCCGCCCGGCACTGCCGGTCCCGCACGACCATCGCCTTGCGCTGCGCCGGACCGAACAACCGACGCCGCCGCCCGACATCGAGCGGCTGGGACTCACCGCCCAGGACCATCGGGATGATCCCCGCGTTGCACGCCAGCCGCCGCGTCTCCCCGACGCTGAGTCGGCCACCGGACGACAACCGCGCGGCACCCACACCCTCCTCGAGCCACCGCTGGTCGATCGTGACCAGCAGCGTGGTCGCGTCACCACCCTGGGCCGGCAACACACCCTGTGGCATCCGTTCCAGCATCGTGCAGAACGCCTGCGCCAGCCGCTGCGGATAGCCGATCCGGGTCCCGGTCTCGGGGTCGCGGCGCTCCAGGTCCGGGATGTCGGCCGCTTCGAGATGGTCGCGGCGCGGTGAGGCGAACGCGTGGAGCTGGGTCAGCCACAGATCCATCGACACCGTCGGCAGGTCCACCAACGCACGCGACATGCCGTTGCCCAGGTCCCGGGTCACGATCCGCATCCGATCATGCGCCCGCCGCTCCTCGGCCTCCAACGCACGACGCTCCTGGTCATCGGCCACCTCGGGGGCGACCACCTCCAGGACCCGCCGCCCCAGGACCCGCAGCTCACGCGGCGTGAAGTGCGCTGCGTCCGCCAACAGGCGCTCCTCCGCCCGCCCCCGCACCACCGGGCCCACGTCGGCCGGCAACGCGTCCAGGGCGTGCACGATCACCTCGACCTGAGCCGGAGCGACCGCCCCGTCGCGCAACGCGGCACCCGTGGCGGCGTACCGCTGGTCGATCGCGTCCGCCAACCGCTGCCACCGCCGCCCGTCCCGGCCATCGGAGCGCGTCCGGTGAGCCAGCCACGCGCCAGCCGAACGCGCACCCGCGTCCTCCGCCACGTCGTCCGCGGACGCGAGCACCGCCAACCGCAGCCCCTCCAGCCGGGCCAGCTGCCGCGACAACCCCTCCAGCACCTCAGCCTTCGCATCGGCCGACAGGTACGTCGGATCGGACGCGGCCACCCCGTCGAGCTCGGTGGACACCGCGCGCACACACCGCACCAACGGGTGCGGCAGAAAGGCGGTGTCCTGGCTCATGCTCAAACGCTAGACGCCACCACCGACACATCCCCGACTGTTGCGCACCGGCCTGTGGATGACCTCGACAGCTGCTCAGGCCAGCGCCGAAATCGTCGCCTATCGGTACCTCCCGGACCCGGCGCCTCCAGTTGCCACAGGGCTGGAGTGCGACGCCGTTCCGGACGCCGGGACAGGGCGGCATCTCGTCGGGCGGCTCCGCCTCGCCGTACTCGGTGTACGTCACGAGGTGTTCAGCTGCGGTGAGACCGTTGAGGAAGATCTCGCAGTCGCAGAAGCCACCCATCTCGCCGAGGCGGCGCTCGAGTGCGGTCGCCCGGGGAGCACGGACGTCGCGATAACGCAGCGCGAAGCGCAGGGTGGTGTGGCAACCGAAGTCGTTCAGCATGCGCAGGAGCGAAACATGCCAGGCACTCCCCAGCCCGAGGCGCCGTCAGCTCCTCACCTGCGTGTGCGCAGCACGCGCTCGGCAACCTTCTCGACAGTGAGCTCATCCATCGTGCCTCCCGATCTGGCGTGGAGTTGACCTCCTGCCTACCGGCCCCCGCCCCCCGACATCCGTGACGCTCAGCTGAGCCGGACAGCGCCCGAGTTGGTCCGACCAGCGAGAATGTTCCGTGCTCTCCCGGATCTCTGCCTGGCGCTGGCGCCGTCGCGAGATCCGCGCGATGCGGCGCAGCCTCCGTGAGCTCGACGACCTCGACCCGGACTTCTGGACCAGAGCCCCCACGCAGGCTCCGACGCCGATTCCGTACGCCCCACCATCCGCGCCGAACCGCGGACGTCGTACGACGGGAAAGACGCTGCTGGGCCTGTTGATCACCGCCCTGCTGCTCGGCGGCATCGTCGCGTTCGCGCCCGGTGAGGAGCTGGGCGCCGTACGCCGGGCCATCGGCATGGAGGACGGGCGCGGCGGCGTGCTCCCCGAGGACGAGTGGGGGCGCGGAACCTTCGAGTTCTCCCTGACCCAGCGCGAGAGCGAGGAGCCGGTCGGCTACGACCCGTGCGGAGTGATCGAGGTCGAGATCAATCCTGAGGGCGCCCCCGACGACTACCGAGACCTGGTGGACAACGCGATCCAGCACACGAGCGACGCGTCAGGGCTGGAGTTCGAGGTGGTCGGGGAGACCGAGCGTCGCGACTTCGACCTGGAGGAGCCCGACAGTCGACCGGTGCTGGTCGCCTGGAGCGACGAGGACGAGGTCCCGAAGCTCGAAGGGGACGTGGCCGGCCTCGGCGGCAGTGTCGCCAGCGACTTCGGCACGGGCCGGCTCCGCTACGTCACCGGCATCGTCGTCCTCGACACCGACGTCTTCGACGGCGTCCCCCTCTACGACTCCTCCGGCGACCAGGCCATCATCGACCACGAGTTCGGCCACCTGGTCGGTCTCGGCCACGTCGATGACCCCGGCGAGCTCATGGCACCCGAGAACACCGGCCGCACGACGTACGGCCCCGGCGACCTCGAGGGGCTGGCCCGGCTCGGCCGTATCAACTGCTGAGGTACGTTCCACCGCAGAGCTACTCACCGGTACTGAGCCAGGAGACGCCGATGCAGCTGGAGCTGTCCGCCGAGGACGCCGCGTTCCGCGAGGAGATGCGGACCTTCTTCACCACGAAGATCCCGCAGGAGATCCGCGACACCGTCGCCGAGCGCCGTGAGCTCTCCAAGGAGCAGATCGTCGAGAGCCAGCGGATCCTCAACGAGCACGGGCTCGCCGTACCCAACTGGCCCGTCGAGTGGGGTGGCCAGGACTGGTCGCCGCTGCGCCGCCACATCTGGCACGAGGAGATGCAGCGCGCATGCGTCCCGCTCCCCCTTGCCTTCAACGCGTCGATGGTCGGGCCGGTCATCGCTCAGTTCGGCTCCGAGGAGCTGAAGGAGCGCTTCCTCCCCAAGACCGCGAGCCTCGAGATCTGGTGGTCTCAGGGCTTCTCCGAGCCCGACGCCGGCTCCGACCTGGCCTCGCTGCGTACGACGGCCGTCCTCGACGGCGACGAGTTCGTCGTCAACGGCCAGAAGACGTGGACGACCCTCGGCCAGCACGGCGACTGGATCTTCAACCTGGTCCGCACCGACCCCGAGGCGAAGAAGCAGCGCGGCATCTCCTTCCTGCTCATCGACATGACCTCCCCCGGCGTCGAGGTCCGGCCGATCGAGATGATCGACGGCGGCCACGAGGTCAACGAGGTGTGGTTCGAGGACGTCCGCGTCCCGAAGGAGAACCTCGTCGGCGAGCTCAACGCAGGCTGGGACTACGCCAAGTTCCTGCTCGGCAACGAGCGCGTCGGCGTCGCCCCGGTGGGTGCGACGAAGCGGGTGCTCGCGCAGGCCAAGGAGTACGCCGGCGACCAGCTCGCCGATCCGCTGACGGCGGCGAGGTTCGCCGAGCTGGAGAACGAGCTGCTCGCCCTCGAGCTCACGGCCCTCCGCGTGGTCGCGCACTCCGCCGACGGCAAGCCGCACCCGGCCTCGTCGGTGCTCAAGCTCAAGGGCACCGAGCTCCAGCAGGCGGTGAGCGAGCTGGTCGTCGACCTGGCCGGCCCGGCTTCCCTCTCGTCGGGGGCGGGTGACGACTCCGACCTCGACGGCTGGGCCCGCCGCGCCACTCCGACGTACCTCAACCTCCGCAAGGCGTCGATCTACGGCGGGTCCAACGAGATCCAGCGTCAGATCATCGCGAAGACGATCCTCGGTCTCTGAGAGAGGGCGGACACCATGGACTTCACCTACGACGACGAGCAGCAGGCGCTGCGGGAGGCCGTGCGCGGCCTGGTCGGCAAGGCGTACGCCGACTTCGAGACCCGGCGCACGACCGTGGCCGAGGACCCGGGCTTCGACGAGAAGCTCTGGAAGCGGCTCGCCGAGATGGGCGTCCTCGGGCTGCCCTTCCACGAGGACGACGGCGGCTCCGGCGCCGGTCCCGTCGAGGTCGCGATCGTGGCCGAGGAGATGGGCCGGGTCCTCGCACCCGAGCCGTTCCTGAGCTCGGTCGTGCTGGCCGGTGGCCTCGTCGCTGCGGCCGGCTCGAAGGAGCAGCGGGCCGAGATCCTCGGCGCGCTGTCTGCGGGCGAGAGCGTGCTGGCGTTCGCGCACGCCGAGCCCGGCACCCGCTGGACCTCCTCCGCAGCCGCCGTGACCGCCACGAACGACGGCGACGCGTGGACGCTCACCGGCGTCAAGGAGCCGGTCCCCCACGGCGCCCGCGCCGACCAGCTGGTCGTGAGCGCCGCGCTGCCCGACGGCGGCACCGGTCTCTTCCTGGTCGACCCGTCGGCCGACGGCACGGAGCGCAGCGGCTACGCCACCCATGACGGCGGTCGTGCCGCACGCGTCGAGCTCAGCGACGCGGCCGGCGTACCTCTCGGAAGCGGCGGTGACGCCGAAGCCACCATCGCCGCGGTCCTGGACATCGGCCGGGTGATGGCCTGCAACGAGGCGATCGGGGCGATGGAGTTCCAGCTCGCGGGCACCACGGAGTACCTCAAGAGCCGCAAGCAGTTCGGCGTCACCCTCAACACCTTCCAGGCGCTGAACTTCCGGGCCGCCGACATGTACGTCTCCCTCGAGCTCGCCAAGAGCCTCACCACCTGGGCGACGATGGTGCTCGATGCCGGCAAGCCCGAGGAGATGGCGATCGCCGCATCACGTGCGGGGCTCGGCGTCAGCCGGGCCGGCCGCCACATCGGGCAGGAGGCGATCCAGCTGCACGGCGGCATCGCGATGACCGCGGAGTACTCCATCGGCAGCTACACCAGCCACCTCACCGCGCTCGACCACCTGCTCGGCGACGGCAACTTCCACCTGGCCACGCTCGCCGCCACCGTCGGCGACCACGAGGAGTTCGACCCGCTCGACTGACCCGTCAGTGGGTGGTCAGGGAGCGAGTCCGAGCGCCTGCTCCGCCCACGCCGTCTCGTCGGCCGTAGCGAGACCGACCTCCGCGCGCCACTCGGCGAGGAAGTCGTCGAGTGATTCGCGGTCCGGCTTCTCGGCTGGCGTGTTCATGCGATCACCATACTTTCGGCCGGCCAATTCGGCAGTCCCGTTCGGCGATCTGTGGATAACCGCGCCGTCGCGCCTCAGGCAGGCGAGACCGCGGGAGCCGCGACGAGCTGCTTCAGCTGCGAGCGCCAGTTGCGGCGGTTGGTCTCGGCCAGCCAGCCGTTCGGCAGCGACAGGCGTACGACGCGGTGCCAGGCGCTGCCGACCTGCCGCACGAGCGGACGGGCGTTGTAGGCGAGGCCGTAGCGGTCGAACACCTCACGCACCCGCGGCGCGATCTCGGCGTACCGGTTGCTCGGGAGATCGGGGAAGCAGTGGTGCTCGATCTGGTGGGAGAGGTTGCCGCTCATCAGGTGCAGGAACGGCGAGCCGCTGATGTTGGCGGAGCCGAGCATCTGGCGGACGTACCACTCGCCGCGGGTCTCGTTCTCGTCGAGCTCCTCGAGCTCGAACACCGAAACCCCCTCGGGGAAGTGGCCGCACATGATGATCGAGTGGCTCCAGACGTTGCGCGTCAGGTTCGCGACCGCACTGGCGGCCAGCGTGGCCTTCCACCCTCGACCCGACAGCGCCGGCCAGACCACGTAGTCCTTGGCGACCTGGCGGCCGATCTTCTTCAGGGTCACCCGGCCCTCGGCCTTCTTCTCCGGCGACATCGTGCGCTTGTCGCGCAGGTGGTCGCCGAGGTCGAGGTCGTACATCGCGATGCCCCACTCGAAGATGCAGGCGGTCACGAAGTTCCACACCGGCTGGGCGAGGTAGCGGCGCTGCCACTCCTGGCCCTCGTCGACGCGCATGATCCCGTAGCCGAGGTCGTTGTCGCGCCCGATGATGTTCGTGTAGCGGTGGTGCACCTCGTTGTGGGCGCGCTTCCACTGCTCGGGCGGGGACGCGTGGTCCCAGTCCCAGGTCGTGGAGTGGATCTTGGGGTCGCGCATCCAGTCCCACTGCCCGTGCAGGACGTTGTGCCCGATCTCCATGTTGTCGAGGATCTTCGCGGTGGCGAGCGCCGCGGTGCCGGCCAGCCACGCGGCCTTGTTGCGGCCTCCCAGCAGCGCCAGCCGGCTGGTGAGCTCCAGCACCCGCTGTGTCTTGATCACCCGACGGATGTACGCCGCGTCGCTCGCGCCGCGACTGGCGATCACGTCGGCGCGGATCTGGTCGAGCTCCCGGCCGAGCTGCTCGACCTGCTCTGACGTCAGGCCGGCCAGCAGGCGGGTGTCGGGCAGGCCGGTGTCATCGAGCGCAGTGGGCTCGACCGCTGAGAGCGTCGACGTCATGCACCCCATAGTGCCCACCCCGGCAAGGACCCATGCCTCGGGGTCACCAAAAGACACCGCGGAGCATGGGAGGCCCGGGTGGCTCAGGCGGGTGGACGGGTGAGCTCGATCAGCATCGCTCCCATGAGGGCTTCCAGGCCCTTGTGCGGACGCACCATCACGGTGAAGGACGTGATCTTGCCGGTCTCGTCCCACCGGATCATGTCGACCCCCTGCACAGTGAGCCCCTCGACCTCTGCCTCGAACTGGAGGACGGCGCTGGTCTCGGCGTACCACTCATCCACGTAGCGCAGAGTCGGCCCGAGGACCACCATCGCCGCGGAGAGGTAGGCCGTGGTCAACGACTTCCCGACCTGAGGGGTGTGCACGGCAGGAGAGTGGAACACGCACCCGTCGGCGAGCAGGTCGTCGAGACCGGCCGGGTCGCGGGTCCGGGCGAGCTGGTGCCAGGCGGCGATGGTGGCGGGTTGCTCGGCCGCGGCTGTTGTCATGCCCCCAGTCAAGCGGGTCGGGCGATATTCGACGCTGCCCACCGGCCAGGTGTCCTCGGCCACGACCCTGCGGTGCTGCTCTTCGACGAACCCATCAACGGCGGTCACCAGATGACACCGCGGTCGACGACCAGGTTGGCCCCGGTGATCGACGAGGCGGCGTCGGAGGCGAGGAACATGATCGCCTCGGCGACGTCGGTCGGCGGCATGAAGCCGGGGATCACGCTCTGGCTCTTGGCGATGAGCGTCCAGTCGACGTCGGCGGGCAGGCCGTGGGCCGCCTTCTCGATCATCGGGGTGTCGATGCCGCCCGGGGAGACGCAGTTGACCCGGATCCCGCGCCCGGCCAGCTCGACGGCCATCGAGCGCATCCCCAGGAGGAGCGCGGCCTTGGAGGCGCAGTACGCCGCGTTGTAGGGCTGCCCCATCAGCGCCGAGATCGAGGCGACCGAGACGACGTTGCCGCGCGACTCGGCCAGCGCCGGCACGAAGGCCTGGGTCAGCAGCAGCGGGCCGACGGCGTTGACGTCGAGGTGCTGCCGCAGCAACGTCGCCGACAGCTCCTCCACCTTCGCGAACGTCTGGACGCCGGCGACGTTGCACAACAGGTCGAGACCCCCGAGCTGCGCGAGCGCCCTGCTGGCGAAGTCCGTCACCGAACCCTCGTCGGCCAGGTCCAGCTGCTCGACGCCCTCGGCCTCGACCACGTCCGCACCGACGACGGTCGCGCCCTCGTCGCGGAACAACGTCGCACAGAGATCCACCCACCCCACCCGAGGCCCCGGTCACCACCACCCGGCGGCCGGCGAAGCGCTGCGGGCGGATGGCATCGATGTCGTGCGTCATGCGGCCTCCTCGGCTGAAGTACGTCGGCGGGCTACTCGGACAGCCCGTGTGCCGCGCGGTACGCCGCGCGGACGTCGGCTGGGATCCGGCCACGGTCCGCGATAGCCAGCGCCTGGGTGACTGCCCACAAGCGGATCTCGGCTGAGCTCGGCTCGGGCGGTGGCAGCGGTTGGCCGGGAGCCAGCGCGCCGAAGTACTCCATACCCGGCTGGTCCTGCGTCGCCTCCGCGAGCGCCGCCGCGAGGAACCGGTAGGTCCACTCCTGGGCGAGCTTCCGGGTCTCGCAGAACACGATCGGCACGTTCGGGAAGGCCACCTGGCACTCCGCGAGTCCATCGGCGACGACAGCGGCGCGGACCACCTCGTGCTGGAAGGCGCGAGAGTAGCGGTCCTCGACGACCAGGGCTCCGTGCGGGACGGCGGCCAGGTCGGCGAGCTGGTACTTGAGTTTGCCCGACGTCAACGAGCTCACCAGGTCGTTCAGACCCTTGCGCTCCACGGCACCCACGGGCTCTCCATCGAGGAGCACGGCGTAGTCGCCGGCACCCAGCTTCGCTCGACGAGTCGTCGCCTGCTGGGTGGAGAAGGACCAGGCATAGCGCTCCTGGGAGTCGACAACGATCTCGAGCTCCTCGAGGCCGCTCGCGCGCGCGGTCGGGGTCTGCACCCGCGGCCGGGCCTGCTTGGCCGTCCGCGCGGTCTGCCAGAAGATCGCCTGCCTGCCGCCCTTCGCGAACGACATCACGAACTGCGACCGGTTCTCCCGGGCCCGGTCGAGCACGAGGTCGATGGCCGCGCCGCGGCGTACACAGGTCCGGACCGGCACCCGCTCGACCACGTCGACGTCGGGTGGCCACTCGTCGAACCGGTGGCAGTAGACCTTGCTGGTCCGTGGCCAGATCTCGCGGGCCTTCAGGAGGATGCCGAGCTCGCCGTACGGGATCCTGAGGAGGTACGGCAACGAGGAGTCAGGCTCCGGGTTGCGCGCGACCACGAAGTCGTCGTACGTCGTCTGGCCCGCCGGCATGCGGGGAGTCTGCCACGGCGAGACTCCTCACATCACCCGCCGGGCAACCATCCGCTCGGCGGAAAGGCGTGGAAGTCGTCGATGCGCCGGCGGACAACCGTGCCCACGGGGAGGGGCTCGGCGAGCGCGCGGACGAGCTCGATGGTCTCCGTCACGATCTCTGCCTGTTCGAGCTCGGTCGAGTAGGAGAGCCATCCCTGGTCGGTCAAGCTGGTCGTGATCGCCAGACGTAGCTCGGCCTCGGTCATGTCCAGGTCGGCGACCTCGGCGGTCGTCGTCGCGCGGTGGCTGGTCAGGCCACCGAACCCACGCCCACATCCGCACCCGCCGTCGGGGTCCCGCAGGTCCCGGCCACACACCATGGTGATCCAGAGCAGCTCACCCGGGACGCAGTACGTGTAATCGCCATCCTGGACGCCCTGCGTCCGTTCCGTCGCCACCAGATACTTCATGTCAACCTCCTGCTCCGAACGCTAGGAGCGGGCACCGACATCACCCGTCGAGCAGCCCCGCGATCAGCCGGTCGATGACCGGCAGCTCCCGTTCGAGCGCGTTCCAGACGATGGCCGGCCGGATCGCGTCGTACTCGTGGGTGACCAGGTTGCGCATGTCCTTCACCAGCCGCAGCAGCAGCTGGGAGTGGTCGTCGACGAAGCGCTCGTCCATGCGGGCGACCGCTGCGCCGAGCTTGACGACGACGGCGTCCCCGGCCAGTCGCAGCATCTCGTCGGAGTCGAAGGCCTGACGCCCGCGGGCGACGAGCCTTGCCGCTTGCCCCGAGAATCCGCGGAAGTCACGCAGCGCGACGACCGTGCCCGCGCCGTACTTCGCTGCCAGCGAGCCAGCCCTCACAGCGCCACTGCGTCGTCGAGGATCCCCCGATGCTTGTCGCGCAGGCCCTTCTCGTCGAGTACGTCGACCCGGATCCCGAGCAGCTCCTCCAGCTCCAGGTGCATGCGGGCGAGATCGAACAGCGACGCCGAGTCGTCCAGGTCTACGAGCAGGTCGAGGTCGCTGCCGGGTCGGTCCTCGCCGCGCGCCACCGACCCGAACAGGCGCGGGGCACTCCCCCGGTTTCGGTCGACGATGTCTCGCACCGCGCCGCGGTGGCGTGCCACGCGCTCGGAGGGAGGAGTCATCGCGTCGATCAGCCGCGCTCGCATGCGGGGGCTCAGCGAGCGCGTCCCTGTTTCGTACGCCGCGATGTTGGGCTGCGCCACCCCCGACAGGACCGCCAGCTCCGACTGGGTCAGCCCTGCTCGTTCCCGCCGGGTCCTGAGCGTCTCCACGGGCGTGATCATATCAAGATATGGCTCCGACCCGTGGACAACGTCTCAGGCTCCGTGTCAGCCCTCCGGGCTGCCGGTCGACGTCGGATCCGGCAGCGTGGGTCCGTCGGTGGGAGCGGTCGGGCTCGGGGACAGGCGAGGTCGACGGATCCACGCTCGGGCTCGACGACTCGCTAGCAGCATCCGTGGGTGTGACGCCGGGGTCGGGATCGGTCGACTCGTCGGGCGTCGGATCGGGGGCCTTCGACGGGTCGTCGGAGTCGTCGCCCCCGCCGATCTGGGTGATCGTGGTGCCGGTGGAGTCGTCGCCGCCGGTGTACGACGCGACGGTGCGTCCGGTCAGCAGCTCGAAGCCGGTGATGGCAAGGATGGCGATCAGGAACAGCCCGCCGGCGTAAAGCGCGATCCGTTTCCACGGCAGCAGGGTCAGCCGCTCGCGCCACCCCAGGGTGGCCGGCTCGTCCGCCACGGCCTCCAGGTCGTCCTGAGCCTCACCGAGCCGTTCGTCGGCGTGCTCCAGGTGGCTCGCCGCTGCTTCGTCGTCACGCGCCCGCCCGGCCCGGCGTACATCTGCCTGGGCGCTGCCCACCTTGCGCAGGGCTGTCGCCTGGGCCTGGGCGAGCCGGTAGCGGCTGCGCGCCAGCCCCTGGCTGTAGAGCGCACTGCCGATCGTGAGGGCCGCGCTGCCGATGGCCGCGCCGATGATGGTGCCCGCGGCCCCGAGGGTCGAGAGCAGGACCGCGGAGGAGACCGCGGCCAGCGCGCCCGCGACCACCTTCAGCCAGTCGAGCTCGAGGCGGGGCGGCTGTTCAGTCATCCCCGCCAGTATGGCGGTTGCGGCGCCAGTGGCCGCACCAACAGGGACGCGATCTCGGCGGCGACTCTCGTGTGCCATGCCCCTCGGTAGCGGCTCCGGCGGAGCGATCACGTGGGGCGTTCAGCGCCCCATGCTCGTCGACGCAGCCGAGTGCCCTTGTCGGCCTGAGGGCTACCGATTCGACTTGCAGCTCGCCGGACGCTCCCCCTGCTGTGCGCAGCGCTTGCCTTCTTCTTCTTGACCCTCCTCCTCGGGTGCGGGTGTCCTCGGCCACGTTGCTGACGAAAATGTCGGTCAACCATTCGAGTGGCGTTCGAGCGAGTCCCGGGACTGCCCAGGAAGAGCAAGATCACCCCGAGGGCGACAAGGCGAGGGAACCAGGCCGGATCCCGCGTCGTTTCCTCCGTGACGAAGTCCGGCCACTCCTCTGAGGCGCCACGCGTCCCATCGAGGGTGTCGGACGTCGACTCGGTGGGGCCGGCGGCAGCACCGAGGGCGCTGCGTCCATCGCCGATCTGATGCTCGCGTCCAGGTCCAGGCTGAGGTTGCGCACCTCGTCGGCGGACAGGAGCACCGGCCGCGACTGCAGCATCTGCACGAGTGTCGACGTCGACGTGATCATCACGTCTCGCGCCCAACCGCTGAGTGGCTCGTCTCGCACGAAGCACAGCACGGGCTTGGCCACGTCCGGCCGCAGCAGCGGAGCGAGCTGCGCGATGGCGAGCGCAGACTCGGCCGCGCCGACCACCTCGCGCTCCTTCGAGTAGCCGTTGCAGCGGAGCACGTCGTCCTTGATCGTGATGGACCCGGACCAGTTCTTGCTGTCGATCACGAACACACCCGGCGGACCCACCACCACGTGGTCCACGTTCGCGAAGCGCCGGCCTGGCCAGCGCAGGTCGTGGAACACAGTCCACGTTATCTGCCGGCAGCTGACTCAACACATCGGCTGTTCGCTGCTCGCCGTCCGCGCCGCGCTCCCACAGCTCCGCTGAGCGGTGCAAGCGCTCGGCCTTCTCGCGTTGGCGGCGCGCGGTCTCCCGCGCAGATTCTCCAGCCATGTCGTCCTCCCCGATGCAGGAAGCAGCAGCCTGGAGATTTCAGTCCGTCTCGGTGGGCCGATTTCGAAGATGTCATAACGCCAAAGCCGTGACCTACTCGCGACCTTTGAGAGCTTCACCTGGTGACGACTGAGCCCTTGCCCGCCGGCCTCTACGAATCGCTCTATACCGCTTCAGTTCAGGGGCGAATCGCCAGCCTCGAAGACCTCACCGCCGAGACAGCATCGGTCGTCTTGGCGGAGCAGCCCCACGTCCTCGCCCGGCACGTCTACGAACTGACGCGGCAGGCCCTGGAGCAACAGTCAGACCCTGAGGCCCGCCTACGCCTGGTGAACGGCCTTGCCGATCAACTCTCGGCCGATGGCGAGGCCGTCCGATTGCCCGCGCGGCAGCTCACCCGCGTATCACGCAGTCCAGGGCCTGGCGTGGTGACCTACGAGAACGTTCGCCCAGCGACACCCCTGGCGGAGTCCGCGCTCCTGACCAACTCCAAGGATGAGCCGAGCTTGGGCGTCCGAGCTTCGCGCCGAGATCGACACCTCCGACGAGGTCGACCTTCTGTGCGCCTTCGTGAAGTGGCACGGACTCCGCCTCCTGGAGCCGGAGCTCGGACGTCTGCGCGCGCGCAAGTCACCGC
The DNA here is from genome assembly GCA_963834235.1 of uncultured Actinomycetota bacterium. Lineage (GTDB taxonomy): Bacteria > Actinomycetota > Actinomycetes > Propionibacteriales > Nocardioidaceae > Nocardioides. The sequence goes on along the minus strand of CAWIAS010000003.1, from coordinate 49,215 downwards.
TTCGCGTCATCACCACGACTTACATGGGTGCCACAGAGCGGGCCGCGCTGGACCGCCTGGTCCGCGAGTTCGGCGCCGAGGTCAAGGTGCAGTACGACGCCCAACGAACCCGCCTGCACGCGAAGGCGTGGATGTTCCGTCGTGCGACACGATTCGACACTGCCTACGTCGGATCCTCGAACCTCTCCCGGGCTGCGCTGCTGGACGGCGTCGAATGGAACGTCCGGCTGTCTCGGGTCGGAACCCCGGCTCTGCTCGAGAAGTTCACAGCTACCTTCGACACGTACTGGAACGACCCCAGCTTCGAGACCTACGACCCTGACGCCGACCGCGATCGGCTCGACGATGCCCTCGCCGAGGCGTCTGGCCGACGGGCTCACGACCGGGTGACCATCTCGCTATCCGGGCTTGAGGTGCGCCCATACGCATATCAGCAAGAAATGTTGGATGCCATCGCGGCGGAGCGCGTCGTTCACGACCGGCACCGCAACCTCGTCGTGGCTGCCACCGGCACCGGCAAGACAGTGATCGCAGCCCTGGACTACCGGAGGCTCTGCGACCCAGTCAGCGGCGAACGGCCCTCTCTACTGTTCGTTGCGCACCGCCGAGAGATCCTCGAGCAATCCCTGCGTACCTACCGCGAGGTCCTGGCGGACGGCGACTTCGGCGAGCTCTACGTCGGCGGCGCGCGACCCGAACGCTGGCGGCACGTCTTCGCCAGCGTGCAGTCGCTGACCTCGTACGGCGTCGCAGAACCTGCCTCCCGACGCCTATGAGATCGTGATCATCGACGAGTTCCATCACGCCGCCGCCGCTACCTACCGACGCATCCTCGAGCACCTTCAACCGCTCGAGTTGCTCGGGCTGACGGCCACTCCAGAGCGAGCCGACGGCCTCGACGTGCGGACGTTCTTCGACAATCGCACCGCGGCGGAGCTGCGGCTCTGGGATGCGTTGGGCGCCGACCTGCTGTGCCCGTTCCACTACTTCGCTGTCGCGGACGGGACTGACCTGCGCCGCGTCAACTGGTCACGAGGCCGCTACGACGAGACCGAACTATCGAACGTCTACACCGGCAACCGTGCTCGCGCCGCCATCGTCCTGACCCAGCTGCGAGACAAGGTGCTCGACCCTGCGGCGATGCGGGCGCTCGGCTTCTGCGTGAGTGTCGCCCATGCGGAGTTCATGGCGGAGGTCTTCAACGAAGCAGGAATCGCCGCCCTCGCAGTGAGCGGCCAGACCCCGCAGGCGGATCGCGAACGCGCACTCCAGGACCTCAAGAGTCGTCGGGTCAACATCTTGTTCGCGGCCGACCTGTTCAACGAAGGTCTCGACCTGCCCGACGTCGACACGGTCCTGTTCCTGCGACCCACCGAAAGCGCGACCGTCTTCCTGCAGCAGCTCGGTCGAGGACTGCGACGAACTCAGGACAAGCCAGTCCTCACCGTCCTGGACTTCGTGGGCTATCACCGCAAGGAGTTCCGCTTCGACCTCAAGCTCAGAGCCTTGACCGGGACAACGCGGCGCGGGCTGGAGCGAGAGATCAAGCGGCAGTTTCCGTTCCTTCCGGCCGGTTGCCAGATCGTGATGGACAAGCAGACACAGTCGCTCGTCCTCGAGAATATTCGCAACCAGGTGGCGAGCCGTTGGCCGCAGATCGTCGCGGAGCTCCGGGCGTACGGGGATCAGGACCTCGCCACCTTCCTGCACGAATCGGGCCTCGAACTACCGGACATCCTTCGACAGGGTGACCGATCGTGGACTCGACTGCGCCGCGAGGCCGGTCTGCCGACGCGAGGACGGCACGGATGCTGAAGACGACGCTGCTCAAACGCGTGCGCGCGTTCGCACACGTGGACGACGACCTTCGATTCCACGGTTACGACGCCTCCTCCGCGACGACTGCCCGGCCTACGACGAGCTTGTCCGCGTCAGAGCAGCGGCTCGCCGAGATGCTGTTCTTCTCCCTCTGGCCCGGGGGCGGAGGCCACGCCTCGTACGATGCCGGCTTGACGCACTTGCGCGCGGAACGCGCCCTCCGCAGCGAGCTGCGTGCCGTAGTGGACCTCTCCTTCGAGGCAGCACGTCACCAGTCGATCGAGGCTCGGCGGATCAGCTCGCGCGACGTGCCGCTCCAGGTGCACGCCCGCTACCAGCGCGAAGAAGTGCTTGGCCGCGCTTGGGCTACGCCAACCTCGACCGCAAGCCGACCAGCATGATGCAGGGCGTCGCGTACGCGAAGGGACTCGAACGTTGACATCCTGTTCGTCAGCTCTAAGGAAGTCTGAGGCGGACTACTCCCCCACGACGATGTACCGCGACTACCCGATCAGTTCCGACGCTCTTCCACTGGGAGTCGCAGTCGACGACATCGATCGCCTCCGACACGGGACAGCGCTACCTGAGCGGGTCAAGCACGGTGTTGCTGTTCGTTCGAGAGGACCATCAGAACGAGTTCGGCACAGCCCCCTACCTCTTCCTGGGCCGGTCTCGTATGTCTCGCACTGCGGCGAGCGCCCGATCGCGATCACCTGGCAGCTGGAGCACCCCATGCCGACCGACTTCTTCAACTCAGCGACCGTCGCTGCTGGGTGACGGATCGGCTGACCAGGGCGCGACGCTCGACGGTCCGTATTCGGTGGCAGTTCGCGCAAACCAGATCACACTTCGAGTCTCGCAGAGCAGTTCGTGCCACTGAGGCTCGGCGATTGACCAAGGCTGCGATCGCGTGGCCGCTTCTCCGGCCTCGCACGTGATCCCAGTCAGACCTCGCGCCCACCCTGCCCACCCGCAATCGGTCGCAACCCCGGGCCAGCTTGAGCTGCGTCGTTTCGAGTCCTGCATGTCGACGCGACGCATCCACGACGGGGGCAGCGTTCCGGATCGACCGCCAGCGATTGGGGCGCTGCAGACATGCGTGGCCCGAGTCGGTGGCAACTGCACCACCGCGGGTCACACTTGGCCAGCTCCGCGCGGACTCGTGCCGCCGAGGCGCACAGCTGGCACCATGCGTGACGGTGACCGACCTTGCTCCTCGTCGGGTCGATGATCAGGATCAATCGCGCGGATATCGCCGTGGCCGCAGTCCACGCAGCCCGGACGCCTTCCACTCCTCCACGATGGCCTGCAAGCGCCGGCGCAGATCGGACCAAGCTGTCCCTTGCCATGGATGCGGTGCCAACGCGACCGGCGACGCCCGCTCGGCCGGAAGTCGGGTCCGCTGCGCGCTGCGCTTTGACCCGCTAGCCTCCGCGCGGCCCTCCGGGAGTCTTCGGCGGTACTTGGCCTGCGCCTTGCGACACCTGCCCGAGAAACCGCTGAAGCGACGCGACTCCTGGTTGAAGTCGGACGCCGGATGGTACTCCTCACAGGCCGGACACCAGATCGGCGTGTCCGGCTGGACCTCGTTGGCCGGAGGTCGGCGGTGACGTTTTCGGGGTGGCTCAGCAACGGACACGGCGTACATCCCGTCCCGACCCCTGGGCTTCTCGCTGTCAGAACCTTTCTACCCGTCACCGCCGACACTCAGGCGAAACGACGACGGCCCCGACACCGCAGGGTGTCGGGGCCGTCGTTCGCGATTGACTAGCTGCAGCCGGAGGTGCTGCCGCAGCCTTCGCAGACGTAGCAGGAGCCGGCCGGGCGCATCTTGGTGCCGCAGGTGAAGCAGAGCGGGGAGTCGACGGCGGTGCCGGTGATCTTCTCCATGAGCTCGGCGGTGGTGTGGGCCTTCTTGGTGTCGACCACTTCGGCCTCCACGGCTCTGCCCTGCATCGCCTCCCGGGGTTTCGAGGCTCGTCGCTGGCGCTCCTGCACCTCAACCAACGGCGTGGTCGACGGCAGGTCCTCCAGGAGTTCGCTGGCGTTGCCGGTTTCCTCGACGGCGTCGTAGGAGCCGGTCTCGAGGTAGCGCTGGCGCTCGTCGGCGGAGTAGATGCCCAGGGCGGAGCGGGACTCGTAGGGCAGGTAGTCGAGGGCCAGGCGGCGGAAGATGTAGTCCATGATCGACTGCGCCATCCGCACGTCCGGGTCGTCGGTCAGGCCGGCCGGCTCGAAGCGCAGGTTGGTGAACTTCGCGACGTAGGTCTCCAGCGGCACGCCGTACTGGAGGCCGATGCTGACCGCGATCGAGAAGGCGTCCATCACGCCGGCCAGGGTCGAGCCCTGCTTGCCCAGCTTCAGGAAGACCTCGCCCAGCTCGCCGTCGTCGTGGGCACCCGAGGTCATGTAGCCCTCGGCGCCACCCACGGTGAACGAGGTGGTGCGCGAGGTGCGCGACTTCGGGAGCCGCTTGCGGGTCGGGGCGTAGATGACCTTCTCGATCACCTTGGTCGCGGCCTCGGCGATCTCGCTCGACCTCCGCGTTGGAGGACGTGCCCTTGTTGTCGCCCTTGCCGGTCGAGAGCGGCTGGCCCACCTTGCAGTTGTCGCGGTAGACGGCGGTCGCCTTCAGACCGAGCTTCCAGGACTGCAGGTAGATGTCCTCGATCTCCTCGACGGTGGCGTCCTCGGGGAGGTTGACCGTCTTGGAGATCGCGCCGGACAGGAACGGCTGGGCCGCCGCCATCATCCGCACGTGGCCCATCGGCTTGAGGGCGCGGGCGCCCATCGCGCAGTCGAAGACCTCGTAGTGCTCGGTCTTGAGGCCCGGCGCGTCGATCACGTGGCCGTGCTCGGCGATGTGGGCGACGATCGCCTCGACCTGCTCGGGCTGGTAGCCCATCTTGCGCAGGGCCCGCGGCACCGTCTGGTTGACGATCTGCATCGAGCCGCCGCCGACCAGCTTCTTGAACTTCACCAGCGAGAAGTCGGGCTCGATGCCGGTGGTGTCGCAGTCCATCATGAAGCCGATGGTGCCGGTCGGCGCGAGCACCGAGGCCTGCGCGTTGCGGAAGCCGTTGGCGGCACCGATCTCCTGCACGTCGGCCCACGCCTGCGTCGCCAGCTTGAGCACCTGGCTGTCGGCGATGCCGAGCGTGCGGACCGTGTCGTTGGCCGCCTGGTGCTTGCGCATGACCCGCTTGTGGGCCTCCGCGTTGCGGGCGTACCCGTTGTAGGGGCCGACCACCGCGGCGAGCTCGGCGGAGCGCTTGTAGGACTGACCGGTCATCAGCGACGTGATCGACGCGGCCATCGCGCGGCCACCGTCGGAGTCGTAGCCCAGGCCCATCGCCATCAGCAGCGCGCCGAGGTTGGCGTAGCCGATGCCGAGCTGGCGGTAGTCGCGGGTGGTGTCGCCGATCGCCTCGGTCGGGAAGTCGGCGAAGCAGATGGAGATGTCCATCGCGGTGATGATCACCTCGACGGCCTTCGCGAACAGCTCACCGTCGAAGGTGTCGTCGTCCTTGAGGAACTTCATCAGGTTCAGCGACGCCAGGTTGCACGAGGAGTTGTCGAGCGACATGTACTCGGAGCACGGGTTGGACGCGGTGATCCGGCCCGTCTCCGGGTTGGTGTGCCAGTCGTTGATCGTGTCGTCGTACTGGAGGCCCGGGTCGGCGCACTCCCACGCGGCCTTCGCGATCTTCGTGAACAGCTCGCGGGCGTCGACGGTCTCGATGACCTCGCCGGTCTTGCGGCCACGCAGGCCGAAGTCGGTGCCGTCCTCGACGGCGCGCATGAACTCGTCGGAGACGCGGACCGAGTTGTTGGCGTTCTGGTACTGGACCGAGGTGATGTCGGTGCCGCCGAGGTCCATGTCGAACCCGGCGTCACGCAGCGCGCGGATCTTGTCCTCCTCGCGCGCCTTGGTCTCGACGAACTCGACGATGTCGGGGTGGTCGACGTCGAGCACGACCATCTTCGCCGCGCGACGCGTGGCGCCACCGGACTTGATGGTGCCGGCCGAGGCGTCGGCGCCGCGCATGAAGGAGACCGGCCCGGACGCCGTACCGCCGGAGGAGAGGAGCTCCTTGGAGGAGCGGATGCGGGAGAGGTTGAGGCCGGCACCGGAGCCGCCCTTGAAGATGAAGCCCTCCTCCTTGTACCAGTTGAGGATGGAGTCCATCGAGTCGTCGACCGAGAGGATGAAGCAGGCGCTGACCTGCTGCGGCGAGGGGGTGCCGACGTTGAACCAGACCGGGGAGTTGAACGAGAAGTACTGGTGGACCAGGAGCCAGGTCAGCTCGTGCTCGAAGAGCTCCGCGTCGGCGGGGGTCGCGAAGTAGCCGTGGTCCTCGCCGCCCTTGCGGTAGGTCTTCACGACCCGGTCGATGAGCTGCTTGAGGCTCCACTCGCGGACGTCGGTGCCGACGGCGCCGCGGAAGTACTTCGTCGTGACGATGGTGCTGGCGTTGAGCGACCAGAAGTCGGGGTACTCGACGCCGCGCTGCTCGAAGACGGTCTCGCCGGTCTTCCAGTTGGTCTGGACGACGTCACGGCGCTCCCACGTGAGCTCGTCGTAGGGGTGGACGCCCTCGGTGCTGAAGACGCGCTCCATCGTCAGGCCGCCGGCCTTCGAGGTGCTCGTGGTCCCGTGTGCGCCGCTCACCGTCTCGGTCATGCCATCTCCTCTGATCCTCGTCGATCACTACGATCCTGCTACTTCATGGTGGTGGCGACCACCGACGTTGGTGCGCCCGGCGCGTGCAGCTTCCCCACTACACACGCCGGGCGGTCTGGGTCAGCCCGGAGGGGCTGAGGTTGCGGCGAGCTGTCGGCCCACGGGGTTTCGCGGCTCGACCGACGGGCGCTCGGCTCGCAGCAGCGCGATCTCGTCCTCGAAGTCGTCGGCCGACTCGAAGGCGCGGTAGACGCTGGCGAACCGGAGGTAGGCGACCTCGTCGAGGGCCCGCAGCGGGCCCAGGATGGCCAGGCCGACCTCGTGGGCCGGCACCTCGGCGGCACCGGAGAGACGCAGGGCGTCCTCCACGGCCTGGCCGAGGCGGGCCAGGTTGTCCTCGGAGACCGGGCGGCCCTTGCAGGCCTTCCGGACGCCGGACACGGCCTTCTCGCGGGTGAACGGCTCGGTGGCGCCGGACCGCTTGAGCACGGTCAGCTGCATCTGCTCCACGGTCGTGAACCGCTTGGTGCAGTCCGTGCACTGGCGCCGGCGGCGGATCGATCCACCGTCGTCGGCGACGCGGGAGTCGAGGACCCGGGTGTCGGTGCTGCGGCAGTACGGGCAGTGCACGGGGGTCTCCTCTCCTGCGGGCGCGCCACAGACACCCTCGACGGGTGTACGGGGCTGTGGATATCGGGGGGTCTTGCTGTGTATAACAACCAGCAACCTGTGGGGCTTCCACACCCAGCCTGTGAACTAGATGTGGATAACTACATCGGTGTAAGTACTAGATGTTGTGGTAACCGTACGCCCGGGCCCACAGCGATGCAAGTGCCTCGGGAAGATTCGTGCGGCCTGGCTCACACTCGTCGAGAAACCGCAGGTCAGAGGGCTGCGCGCCGGATCGAAATAGTCATTTCGGGTGGTGTGTCGCAACCCGGTCGGGACCGAGGAATGAGAGCCGCCGGGGTGGGCACGGGTGGGGGGTGTTGACCTACCGGGGTGCGCTCGGACTCGTCCTGCTGATCCTGATCGCGGTGGCGGTCTCGAAGCACCGTCGGGGGATCCGCTGGCGCACCGTCGGCGTCGCGCTCGCCCTGCAGATCGGTTTCGCGCTCCTGGTGCTGAAGTGGGGCCCGGGTGAGCGGGCGCTGGCGTGGGTCGCCGACCAGCTGCAGAAGCTGATCGGCTACGCCGAGGAAGGGACCGCCTTCGTCTTCGGGCCGCTCGCCGAGGTCGGCGAGGAGGGCGAGACGATCGTCGCGCTGCAGGTGCTCCCGGTGATCGTCTTCCTCGGGGCCCTGGTCGGGCTGCTGTTCTACCTCAGGGTGATCCAGTGGGCGACGTACGTGATCGGGGGCGGGATCTCGTGGCTCCTGCGGGTCACGAAGGTCGAGTCCTTCTACGCCAGCACCGTGATCTTCCTCGGCATGAGCGAGGCGCCGCTGATGATCGCTCCCTACCTGAAGTCGCTGAGCCGCGGGCAGCTGTTCACGGTGATGTCGGCCGGGTTCGCGGCCGCCGCCGGCTCCACCCTGGTGGGCTACTCGCTGCTCGGCGCACCGCTGGAGTACCTGCTCGCCGCCACCGTGATGAACGCGCCGGCCGCTCTGCTGATGGCCAAGATCATGTGGCCGGACTCCACCCCCGAGCCGGGGGACGACGGCGACAGCTCCGACCCGGGCGAGCTGGCCGAGGTCGACGTGCGCGCCGTACGGGACGAGGAGTCGCGCAACATGATCGACGCCCTCGGCCGGGGCGCCATGGCCGGTGGCCGGATCGCCGTGACGGTGGGTGCGCTGCTGATCGCGTTCGTCGCCGTGATCGCGATGGCCAACGGGATCCTGGGCGGGATCGGGGGTCTGTTCGGCTACGACGGCCTGACCTTCGAGAAGGCACTGGGCTGGATGCTCGCGCCCCTGGCGTGGCTCCTGGGCGTGCCGTGGTCGGAGGCCGTCGAGGCAGGCTCGTGGATCGGGCAGAAGACCGTGCTCAACGAGTTCGTGGCCTTCGCCGACTTCGGCCCGGAGGTCGGGGGGCTCTCGCCGGTGACCGTGGGCGTGGTGACCTTCGCGTTGGCCGGCTTCGCCAACTTCACCTCGATCGCGATCCAGATCGGCACCCTCGGCTCGCTGGTGCCGGAGCGACGCTCCGAGGTCGCGGAGCTCGGTCTGCGCGCACTCCTCGCCGGGTCGCTGGCCAACCTGGCGAACGCCGCGATCGCCGGCCTCGTCCTGTCGTTGTAGCGCCGCCGCGGCTCACCTGCTCAGCGCGGCGAGCTCCTCCCACCACGAGAGGCGGTCCGGGCGACCGTCGTAGTCCTTGCGCTGGTTGGCCCCGCTGGTGCCCGGCAGGACGAACACCTGCGCGCCTCCCAGCTCCCACGGCGCGACCCCCAGCTGGGGCTTCCTCAGCCCGAGCGCCCGGGCCGTCCCCTGGGCCACGCCCTTGCTGGTGAACGCCAGCCACTCCGGCTGCCAGCGGGCCACCTTGGCCGCGAGCTCCTCGGCGTCGTACGTCGGCGGGCTGGTCGAGATGTGGCGTACGACGTCCGTCAGACCGAGCCCGATCGCGGGCAGCCGCTCCTCGTCACCCGGCCCCCATGCCTCGGGGGTGAGCCCGCTGCCGTGCAGCATCGACCAGAAGTTGTTGCCGGGTCCCGCGTAGTAGTGCTCGCGCCGGCCGGTGGCCTCGGCGCATGCCATCCCGCAGAACACCACCCGCGGGCGGTCGCCCACGAGGTCGGGGAGCACGTCCACGCAGGTCAGCCGGTCTGGGCGGGCGAGCGGGAGCCGTTGGCGAGCTCCAGGACGAACCACGCGATCGTGCCGGAGGCGTCCCGGTCGCTCCCCCACCGATCGGCGATCGCATCGATCAGGGTGAGCCCGCGTCCGAAGACCCGCATCGTGTCGTCGTCGATGACCGGCGCGTGCGCCACGTCCGGTCCGGGGGCGCCGACCCCGACGTCGCGGACGGTCACGGTCAGCACGCCCTCCTCGAGGTGGACGTTGAGCTGGAAGGCGCTCTGCGCGTGCATGATCACGTTGTTGACCAGCTCCGAGGCCAGCAGCTCCGCGTTGTCGATCGGGTCGTCGCCGATGCCCCAGAGTCCCCAGCTGCTCGCGCAGGAACCGGCGCGCGGCACCGGCCGCCCGCGGGTCGCCCTCGAGCTCGATCCGGCCGTGCAGGCCGGCCTGCGGGACGCCGTCGTCGGGCTGCGGATCGACCAGGCTGGCACCGGCGACGGTGCTGACCCGGCGTACGGCGTCGGCGGTACGACGGGCCGCGGAGTGGAGCGAGCGGCGCTGGGGCGCGTCGAACGGCTGCTCGGCGTCGTAGTAGACGATCAGCCCGCCCACCGCGGAGCCGACGCCGGGCAGGGGCACGACCCCGAGGGCGCAGACCCCGGCCTCCCGCTGGGCGGCGACGATGCCCGAGTAGCGCGCCTCCAGCTGGTCGAGGCTGCCGAGGACGTCGGTCCCGGTCCGGACGACGACGGTGAGCGGCACGTCGTCGTACGCGTCGATGTGGCACCACGGCAGCTCGGCCTCGTCGAGGGAGTCCGACGACACGAAGCGGAGCCTTCGCCCGGCGCCCTCGGTGATCGCGATGCCGACGCGCGACACCTGCGGCGCCTGGACGAGATGGGTGAGCACGTCGCGTGCCACCTGATCGAGGCTCCCGGCGGCCCGCAGGAGGAACTCGAGCCGCTGGAGGCGTGGCCACGGCTCGCTCGGGTCACCGGGGGGGTCTAGGGGTTCACCCCCGTCGCGCTGCACCTGCACAGAGTAAAGGAAGAACTGACATTCGGCCCGCCTGCATTGCGGCGGTGGCGCACCGCAACAACGGCAGTGCGGTCGATGAGCCACAATGTGCGGCGTGGGGCAGACGGGGAAGCGTGCGGGACCGAAGCGACAGCGTTCAGTCACCCCCGCCCTGCTGGCCCTCTGCGTGGGCGTCACCCTCTGCGTGGTCGCCTGGGGCTACCTGGTGAAGGCCGCCATCGACTTCGGGACGACCGCCCGCGGTGGCCAGTCCGACGCCTGGTACTTCCTGGCCCTGGCCTCGGCCGGCGCCATCGCCTGTCTGTTCATCGGACTGATGCTGACCTCCCGGATCACCCGCAGGCTCGGCATCACCAAGCCACCGACCCCGGCCGAGGTCCCGCCCGCCGCGATCGTCGACCCGGTCGCACCCCCCCGGGCAGCCGGCGGCCACCGCCGCTGAGCCCTCGTCGGGCCGACAGCACGGAAACCTGGTCGTACGTGGTGCGTCGAAGTTTCCGTGGTCATGCCGCCAAGGGGCACTGATGGCGACAGCTCCGGGGCGAGCCGGTCCAGCCGCGCCGACGGAGGATGGCCGCGATCCGGCTGGCCGTGCGGCACGGCGTCCCGAACACCTGCTGATGCCGCAGCCGCACCGTCTCCCGACCCTCGGCCCGGTCGTCCAGGTCGCGGTCCGCGTCGCGGCCGCCGGCTGCCCAGCCGTCGTGACCCACTCTCCCGTCGAGCTCGACCACCACGCCGAACTTCTCGTACTCGACGTCGCGGTACTCCACGCCCGACGCCGTACGACGGACCCGCTGCCGGGCGGCTCGCGGGAGGGCGTGGGCGCGCTCGACGCGGGTGAGGTAGCCGTGCTCGAGGACGGAGCACGCCCCCGCCTCCACGTCGGCCAGCACCGCCAGGACCAGCGGCCGCCTCCGCAGGCGCCTCCGGCCGGCCACCGCTGCCCGGAGGCGCGGGGCCGTCGTCACTCGGTCGTTCACCGCCTCGGTCAGCAACCCCACGACGTCCGTCTCGGAACGGGCACGATCGACCAGGTCGAGCACCGTCTCCTCGACGCGCATCCGCGGCGGCGACAGGTTCCACAGGGTCCGGCCGTCCAGCCCGCCGACGCGGTGCACCACGACCCCCTCGGGAGCGCGGACGCGGCGAGTGCTGTCGATGGCCACGTGGACCGGCTGGTGCGTCACGTCGAGAGCAGATTCGAGGCAGAGCGCAGCCGGCGCAGCGAAGAGCACGGCCGCCCAGGCTCGCTGCCGCGGAGAGGGCGGCCCGGTGTGGTCGACGTAGACGCCGGCATGCACGGTGGCCAGCTCCTTGCGTCGCAGTATCCGCTCGAGGTCGTGGCGCTGAGCATCGAGTGCCACGAGCTGGCGGCGCGCCACCACGCCGTCCTGCGCCCGCAACAGCCGCTGCATTCCGACCTCGTCCACCCCGGGAGCCTTCCCCGGCCGGGCGCCCCCGCACCTGAGGGAGCGCAGCCTGTGGACGAGGCCAGGCAGACAAAAGCAGGGGCGGGGCCACCTCTTCCCCAAGAGTGGCCCCGCCCAGTGCCTTCCCGAATCCGCCAGCCGGGGTCGAAGCGACTGGCGGACGTCGTGCGTCACTTCGTGACGGGCACCGCGATCCTCTGACCCGCGGCCACCATGCCGGAGTCGAGGGCGTTGAGGGACTGGATCCGCTCCACCATGGCGGCGACGTCGCCGTCGGTGGTGACGGTGGCGGCGATGCCATAGAGGGTGTCGCCGGGCTGGACGGTCACCACGAGCGTCGGCTCGGGGGTGCCGGGGCGCTCGGTGGCGACCGAGCCGCCACCCCAGAAGATGCCGAGGACGAGCACGACGAGGAGCGCCCCGAGGAGCACCACCAGGCGACCGCGTCGGGTCAGCCGGACCTGGCCGGTCGGGTAGGAGAACGTGGGGGTGATCGTCATGGTGCTCATCTGGGACCTCCTGGGGAAGTGGCGGTCAGCCTCGGTCAACGTGTTGATCTGATGTCTAACGGTGACCACCGACAACCCCTCGCGGGGCGGCCGGTGATCGATCAGACGTTCGATCGAACATGTGTACGAAGTTAGAGCGTGTGTTCGAACAGATCAACGCGACACGCCGAACAAATGTTCGAACGTGTCGCGATCGCGGCCCTGCGTCCCTTCCGGGGTTTCGAGGCTCGGCCCTGGCGGGCCTCGCACCTCAACCAGCGGACGGCCCTGGCGGGCCTCCACCTCAACCAGCGGACGGCCCCGGCGGGCCTCGCACCTCAACCGGCGTTCTTGGCGATCGCGCGCTTCCCCATCGCCTCGAACAGCTTCATCCCCTTCTTGGAGACCGACGGGGCGAGGGCGGAGACCCGCACGACACCCCCGCGCCAGCGCGGCACGCTCAGCAGCACCCGGTTGCTGCCCACCAGGTCGACGGCCTCCTGGGCCACCTCGTCCACGGTCAGGATCCGGCCACCGGAGTGCGCGAGCCGCGAGCCCAGCGAGTCGTGGGTGTGCCCCTCGGTCAGCATCGCGGTCTGGACGACGTCCGGACAGACCGCGTGCACGCGGACGTTGCGGGGAGTCTCGGCGTCGCCGGACATGGAGACGGACACGATCGCGGCCTTCGTGGCGGCGTACACGCTGTAGCCCGGCACCGGCCCGAAGCCCGCGAGCGACGCGGTGTTGACGATGTCGCCGCCACCGGTGCCGAACTCCTCGAGCGCCGCTCGCATCCCCCACAGGACGCCGAGCAGGTTGACGTCGACCAGACGCCGGACCTGCTCCTCGGTCTGCTCCGAGAGCCGGCCGTCGTCGCCGACGCCCGCGTTGTTGAACCACGCCCGGAGTACGCCGTGGCGCGCAGCCGCCGCGGCGACCTCACGGTGGGCAGCGGGGTCGCGGACGTCGTGCTGGAGCCCCTCGGCGGCACCGATCTCGGCGGCCGTGGCCGCGGCTCCGGCACCGTCGATGTCGGTGACCACCACGCGGTGCCCACGGGCGACCATCCGCTCCGCGATCCCCCGCCCGATCCCGCGGGCTCCTCCGGTGACGACGCAGCTCGTGGTGTCCATGGCGGGGAGTCAACCAGAGGTCGGCCGATCCCGGGACGCAGCGTGCTCCCACGTCCTACCGTCCACGCATGGACGACCCCCGGATCGCCGCCGTCGAGGACAACCTGATCGCCTTCTTCGAGGGCGTGGCCGACCTGCCCCAGTTCCGGCGCCTGCCCGACGACGACGTCGTGGCCTACTCCTCGGACGTCGCCTTCCCCCTCTTCAACGCCGTGGTGGGTGCCCGGTTCCAGCCGGGCCACGAGGCCGAACGCGTTCGCGAGGTGCTCGCGCCCTACCTCGACCGCGGCCTGCCCTTCCTCTGGTGGACGACGCCGTCCCACAGCAGCCCCGCCATGCTCGAGGTGCTGGCCGGCGCGGGCATGCAGCGCGAGGAGGTCCCCGGGATGCACGTGTCGCTCGACGGCCCGCTCCCGGCGCCCCCCGCCGGGGTCGACCTCGCCGTCGTGGGCGGGGACCACCGCCCCCTCGTGGACACGATGACGGCCGGGTTCGGGTTCCCCGACGACCTGGTTGCCCCGATGGCCGAGCTGTTCGCGACCTTCCCCGCGGCCAACCTGGTCAACGTGCTCGCGTCCGTCGACGGCGAGCCTGCCGGGTGCGGCACGGCGTACCTCAGCGGCGACACGGTCGGTCTCTACAACATCGCGACCCTGGACCGGTTCCGCGGCCGGGGGATCGGCCGCGCCGTGACGGCGGCGCTGATGGGACACGGCCGCGACCGCGACTGCACCCAGGCGATTCTCCACGCCTCCGAGATCGGTCGTCCGGTCTACGAACGGCTCGGCTTCGTCGAGGTGTGCGGAGTGCCGGAGTACGCCTGGGTGCCGTCAGCCTGACCGCGACACGCCATTCGAACAGATGTTTGAACATCCGCCCGGCGAGGACTACCGTTCGACCATCGGACCCGGGCCTGCCCGGGGCGCGTCAGACGTCGACCGGAAGGCACCACCATGGCCCAGAAGCGGGACCCGAAGAACGTCACCGAGCTGCCCGACGGACCTCCCGACGCGTCGGGACTGACGCCGCGCCAGACCCGGATCCTGTCCCACATCCGCGACTGCATCGAGCTGCGCGGCTACCCGCCCAGCATGCGCGAGATCGGCGAGGCGGTCGGGCTGACCAGCTCCTCCAGCGTCGCCCACCAGCTCAAGGTCCTCGAGGAGAAGGGCTTCCTCAAGCGCGACCCCAACCGGCCGCGCGCCCTCGAGGTGTTCCTGCCCGAGGTGATGGCGGCCCGCCGCTCGATCAGCTCGGCCGACGAGAGCTCCTTCGACGAGACCGGCGTCGGCGACGCCATGCCGGCCGCGTCCTACGTGCCCATGGTGGGCCGGATCGCGGCCGGTGGTCCGATCCTCGCCGAGGAGCGGGTCGAGACGATCTTCCCGCTCCCCCAGGAGCTGGTCGGCGACGGCACCCTCTTCATGCTCGAGGTCTCGGGTGACTCGATGATCGACGCGGCGATCTGCAGCGGCGACTACGTCGTGATCCGCCAGCAGCCCACCGCCAACAACGGCGAGATCGTGGCCGCGATGATCGACGGCGAGGCCACGGTGAAGACGTTCCAGCGCAAGGACGGCCAGGTCTGGCTGCTCCCCCACAACGACGCCTACGACCCGATCGACGGCACCCACGCCACCATCCTCGGCAAGGTGACGGCGGTCCTGCGCCGCGTCTGAGCTCAGTTCAGCCCTCTGAGCTCAGTTCAGCCCGCCGGTGGAGATCACCTGGCCACCGGCGACCGGCGTGAAGTTCAGGCCGCCGGTGGAGATGACGTTCCCGCCGGCCTGCCCGATCAGGCCGGCCCCGTCGTTGGAGATGATGTTGCCGCCGGCCTGGCCGATCAGGTTGCCCTGCGCATCCCGCAGCTCGAGCCCGTCCGCGTTCACCAACGTCGCGCCGGCGAGGTCGACGAGACCGAGGCCCTTGTCGGAGATGAGTCCGAGGCCCTTGTCGGAGATCAGCCCGGACGGCGGGACCGCTGCCCCGTTGGCGGCAAGCGCGTCGGCACTTGCGGCGATGTCCGCGCGCTGCTCGGCGGAGGTGCGTTCGTACGCCGTGCCCGGGCCGTCGGCGCCCTGCTCGAAGGCCCGCTGGAGCCCGGTCACGACGTGGTTGACCGCGTCGGCGATCGCCTGGAACGGGTTCGGCCAGGCCCTTGCCGCACGGCCCGCGGACTCGAGCCCTCCGCCGATCGCGACCAGCCCCGGGGCCGCCCCGACGGCGAAGTTGGTGTCGTCGAGGATCGACACGCTGTTGTGCTCGCCTGCGGTCCAGGTCCCGTCGCCGTTGGGGTAGGCAGCCTCCGCCTGCACCACGTCGGGTGCGGCGACCGGGGCGCCGCTGAGTCCCGTGCCGAGGTTGGCGGGCACGACCGGCAGCGCCCGGGCGCGGTCCACGTCGGCCTGGGTGCTGACGTAGTTGCCGTGCGCATTGCGCACCATCTCGCGTCCAGCCATGGTCACCCACGTCGCACCCCCGCGGTCGACCACGTCGATCGACCGGAACCCCGTCATGCTGGCGCCCTTCAGCGCCACCCGGCCGACGATCGCGTAGCGGTCCGGACGGGTCAGCCCGGCGGCGAACCAGGTCTCGCCGTGCTCGTCGGTGCGCTTGGTCTCGGGCCGACCGTCAGGTCCGATGAAGCTGACCTCTGCCCCGGCCACCAGCCGGCCCGTGAGCCGCTCGACGACCTGGACGGTCAGCTCGGTGAACTGCGTCTTGCTCACGGTGAGCCGGCCGTCCGTGCCCAACGCCAGCACCCCGGGGTCGACCATGCTCGGGTCCTCACGGACCACGAACAACAGGTCCTGGCGGACGGGGAGCGCCACGGACAGCTCGATCAGGTGCCGCTTGCGGTCGATGCCGGTGACGTCCTTGACGAAGTCGACCGGAGCACCCGGCGCTTCGATGTACTCGGAGACCTCGTACCCGCAGCCGAAGCCCTTGAGGATCTCCCCCGCGCGTCGCTGGGTCAGGTAGGAGCTGTCGAGCAGGGACGCCATCCGTGCCTCGATCTGGTCCGGAGTGGCGTCCGTGTCGATGAACTCGCAGGGCGACTTCACGTTCTTCTTGTCCTCGCCGGCCTTCTCGAGAGCCTTGAGGATCGCGGCCGCGATCTTGTCGTCCTCGGCCCTCGAGTAGTAGTCGACCTTCAGGAAGAGCGCGTGCTCGGTGGTCGTCAGCACCTTGCCCGGCTTCACGTTCTGGGCCAGGACCTCGCCGCCCTTGGCGCTGTCGCGGAGATAGTCGTGGACCGAGCCGTCCTGCCCGGTGCGGGGCTTGGGAACCATCCGGATCGTGACGTCGCCTCCTTCGGCGCGCGCCTCCTCGGCCCAGGCGAAGATCCTGGCCATCTGGCGGAACTGCAGCTTGGACTCGGGGCACTTCTCTGCCGTGAGCCCGCTCGTGCGGCACCTCGGGGTGAAGCGGGGCACCGACACCTCGACCGGCGCCTCCCTGATCGCATCCGGGGGCTCGGTCGAGCCACCGGGCGTCACCTCGATCCTCACGTCGCCCTGGGGTTCGTTGCCAGGGTCGTTGTTCGGGTAGCCGCCGCTCGTGTCGACCGCGATGTAGTACGTCGTGCCCGCGGTGGCGTCGAAGACCGCCTCGGCGAAGATCGAGCCGGCGCAGCCGGGACCGGTGGAGTCCTCGTTGGCGTCCACCTCGGTCAGGCCGGAGAGGGAGCTGCCGGTGTAGATCCCGAGCCTGGTGTTGAAGTCGCTGTCGCAGGTCGACACGGTGGCCGGGCCGTCCGCGGACGGCGTCCACGAGTACCAGACCGAGTGCAGCGCGCCGTACGTCGAGCCCGCGTGGTCCGGCTCGCCCGCCTGGGAGGTCGCATCGACGTTGCTGCCGACGTACAGCGCTCCTTGCGCAGGGAAGGGTGCCGCACCGGCGAAGTCGTCGTTCTGCGGCGGGGCCGCCTCGGCGGGTGTCGTCGACGCCACCAGGGCGACTCCCGTCACGAGGGCGCCGACGCCCACCTGCCCGATCCAGCGTGCTGTCCGCATTCAGGTCTCCATGTGCCTCGGGCCCCCGGTGGCCGAACGAATTTCGCGGCCATGACAGCACCGAGGCGCCCCCGTCCGGGGCAGAATTCAGGGAAACCGCCCGTGCGGGTGAGGCACGTGGTCTAGACCAGTTCGCATCGGTCCCGCGTGGTTTGCGTGTTCGGCGGCGACCGCAGCCGGGCGCGGGTTTGAATCGCGAGGACCCCCCCGAGATTTCTCGGGTGCCCCCATTTCGAGGAGCATCACCCCATGCGCACCACACCCGCAGCCGGCGCACTGGCCGCCGGACTCGCACTCAGCCTCGCCGCCGCCCTCGGCCTCAGCACCACGGCCGGCGCAGCAGCGGCAGACCGGAAGGTCGACTCGCCCTCAGCGGTCGCCAAGAAGGCCCTGGCGAACGCCCAGGACGTCCTCTCCGGCAGTGCCAAGAAGCCCGGCCCGCGACGCCACGATGGCGTTGCGCGACCTCTGGCTCGCCAAGGACGACCTGAAGGGCGCCGACGCCCGCTCGGCCCGGTCGATCCTGTCCCGGCCCACGACGCCGCCGGACGACCCCTCGGACCCGTACGACGTCTACTACGGGGAGGGGGTGCCGGTGGAGAGTGAGTGCAGCGAGGACCTCTGCCTGCACTGGACCGAGGCGGACAACGACCGGATGAGCGACGGGCGCCAGAGCGACCCGGCGTACGCCGCCGAGACGCTGGTCAACCTCCAGCAGATCCACGACACCTACGTCGAGGCCGGGTACAAGCCCACGCTCCCCGACGACGGCCAGGAGGGCAACACCAAGCCCGACGTCTACCTCGCGAACGTCGGCGTCCTCGGCCTCTACGGCTTCTGCACCTCCGACGCCCCCGACTTCGTCGACGGGTTCGCTGTCTACGCCTACTGCGTGCTCGACAACGACTACTCACCCGACGAGTTCGGAACCGCGAACACCCCGATCGAGAACATGCAGGTGACGGCGGCGCACGAGTACTTCCACGCCGTCCAGTACGCCTACGACGCGAACGACGACACCTGGATCTACGAGACCACGGCGACCTGGGCCGAGGACGAGACCTACGACGACGTCAACGACAACTGGTTCTACCTCCCCTACGGCCAGCTCGGCGACCCTGCGGCCTCCGAGGGCTACGAGGGCGAGGGTCCCGGCGTCTCTCTCGACCTCGGTGACTTCGCCTACGGCAACTGGATCTTCTTCCGGTACCTCACCGAGAAGTACGCGACGGAGCAGGGCACCATGCCCACCCTGGTCAAGGACATCTGGGAGGAGCTCGACACCACCGGTGGTCAGGCCGACACCTACTCGCTGCGTGCTGTCAGCAACGTCCTCGACGACCGCGGCACGTCGATGAAGGAGCAGTACGGCCAGTTCTCCCTCGAGAACAACACTCCGGCGCTGACCTACGAGGAGGGCGCCGACTACCCCTACCCGGCCTACGCCTTCAACCCGGTCGAGCTGAGCAAGAGCAAGAGGTCGGCCAACCGGACCGTCAAGCTCGACCACCTGACGTCGGGCACCGGCGCCTTCGTGCCCTTCGGCAAGGGTTACGACCTGAAGATCGCCGTGGACATGACCAAGGAGAAGGCCGGCTCGATGGCCGCCGTCGCCGTCTACAAGAAGAGCGGCCAGATCGACCGCAGCTGGATCAAGCTGAACAAGAAGGGCAACGGTTCCAAGAAGGTGCCCTTCGCGTCCAACAAGGTCGCGTTCGTCGAGGTCACCCTCGTCAACGCCAGCACCCAGATGGTCGACTGCGGGACCGACGACTTCTGGCGCTACTCCTGCGGTGGGTTCGGCAAGTACGAGAACCAGAAGCAGAAGGTGATGGTCAAGGCGGTCAAGTGACCACCTGATCGACCTCGACCACCCGGCAACGCCGGGATGAACATCAGCACCGAAACCCGGGTCCGGCGTCACGCCGGGCCCGGGTCTTCGTTGTCCCTCTCGTGACCACGCCCCCACTGCCGCCACTTGCCCGTCGTACCGTCCTCGCCACCGGCGCTGCCGGGGCCGCCGGCGTCGGCCTCGCCGGCCTCGGCGCCCAGGCCGCTGCCCACCCGGTCGGGAGCGCTGACCGCGCCGGCCGAAGCTACTTCCGGCACGGCGTCGCCTCCGGAGACCCCGAGCCCGACGCGGTCCTGATCTGGACCCGGGTCACGCCCACGCCGGCCAGCACCCCCGGCTCCGGGAAGGGCCCGCGCGTCACCGTGCGCTGGGAGGTCGCCGCGGACGAGGAGTTCCGCGACGTCGTCCGATCCGGCAGGTTCGAGACCGGCCACAGCCGCGACCACACGGTCAAGGTCGACGTGCACGGCCTGGCGCCCGCCACCTGGTACTTCTACCGGTTCGAGTACGACGGCGTCGCCAGCCGGGTCGGGCGCACGCGGACCGCACCGGCCCATGGCGCCTCCCCGGACAACCTGCGGGTCGGGGTGGTCTCCTGCTCCAACTGGCAGGCCGGCTACTTCGCGGCGTACGCCCACCTCGCCCGGCGCGACGACCTCGACGCCGTCCTCCACCTGGGCGACTACCTCTACGAGGGCGGCCCCGGCGAGGAGAGCATCCGACCGCACGAGCCGGCGCGCGAGATCGTGTCGCTCGCCGACTACCGCCAGCGGCACGCGCAGCACAAGACCGACCCCGACCTGGCCGACCTGCACGCCCGGGTGCCGTTCGTCGTCGTCTGGGACGACCACGAGGTCACCAACGACAGCTACCGCAACGGCGCCGAGAACCACACGCCCGGCGACGGCGAGGACGGCGAGGGCAGCTACCGCAAGCGTCGGGCCCGCGCCCACCGGGCGTACGACGAGTGGATGCCGGTGCGTCTCGACGGCACCGCCCGGCTCGGCGACGGCACCCGGTTGTTCCGGCGGCTGCGGTGGGGCACCCTCGCGGAGCTGACCATGCTCGACCTGCGCACCTACCGCGACAAGATGGTCAGCACCGCGGCGCCCTTCCCGCTGCCCCAGGCGCAGGCCGAGGCCGACGACCCCGACCGCACCCTCACCGGCGACGAGCAGATGGCGTGGCTGAAGGATTCGCTCGCCCGCGACACCGCCCAGTGGAAGCTCGTCGGCAACCCGGTGATGATCGCGCCGCTGTCGATGGGCCAGCTGCCCGCCGACGCGGTGGCCGTGATCAGCGAGGTCACCGGCGAGCACCCGTCCGACGGGTTCCCGTTCAACACCGACCAGTGGGACGGCTACACCGCCGACCGGCGCGAGCTGTTCGACCACATCGCCCAGCACGAGATCAAGGACACCGTCTTCCTCACCGGCGACATCCACTCCGGCTGGGCGGCCGACCTGCCGCTCGACCCCGGCACCTACCCGGCCACGGGCACGGCCGGTGTCGAGTTCGTGTGCACGTCGGTGACGTCCTCCAACATCGACGACATCACCGGCGCGCCGCCCCGGACCGCGACCCTGGCGATCGAGGCCGGGCTGATGGCCAACAACCGGCACATCAAGTACTGCAACTTCGACGACCACGGCTACTCCGTGCTCGACGTGACCCCCGAGCGGGCGCAGATGGACTGGTTCGTCCTGGAGGACCGCACCCAGCGGGACACCCCCGTCTCCTGGGACACCTCGTGGGTCACGACGACCGGCTCCGGCACCGTCGCGCAGGCCGAGGCACCCGTGGCGTGAGACGAAACGATGACGGATCGGGCCTCACGTCGTTGAATGGGGCGTGACCACGACTCCCCAGCTCCCCCTCCCCCGTCGAACCGTCCTCGCCACCGGTGCCGCCGGAGTCGGCCTCGCTGGCCTCGGAGCCGCGACGGTCGCAACCCGGGCGACCGCAGCCGGCGCATCCGCGCGCGCGGATGACCAGTACTTCCTGCACGGTGTCGCGTCCGGTGACCCCCAGCCGAGCGCCGTGGTCATCTGGACCCGGGTCACGCCGACCCCGGCCAGCACCCCGGGCTCCGGCCAGGGCCCGAAGGTCTCCGTCACCTGGGAGGTCGCGAAGGACAAGGCGTTCCGCAACGTGGTCCGCCGTGGCACGTTCGCCACCGGGCCGAGCCGCGACCACACGGTCAAGGTCGACGCGAAGGGCCTCGAGCCCGCCACCTGGTACCACTACCGCTTCACGTACGACGGCACGACGAGCCGGGTCGGGCGCACCCGCACCGCCCCCGCGAAGAGTGCCCTGCCCAAGAACCTGCGCTTCGGGATCGTCTCCTGCGCGAACTGGCAGGCCGGCTGGTTCAGCGCCTACCGCGGCCTCGCCGAGCGCGACGACCTGCATGCCGTCCTCCACATGGGTGACTACCTCTACGAGTACGCACCCGGCCAGTACGGCAACGGCCAGGACAACGTCGACATCCGTGCGCACGTGCCCGACCACGAGATGGTCTCGCTCGCCGACTACCGGCAGCGGCACGCCCAGTACAAGACCGACCCCGACCTGCAGGACGCCCACGCGAAGTTCCCGTGGATCATCACGTGGGACGACCACGAGGTCACCAACGACCAGTGGAAGAACGGCGCCGAGAACCACACCGAGGGCGACGGAGAGGGCGGCGAGGGTGACTACAAGGCCCGCAAGGCCCGCGCCCACCGAGCCTTCGACGAGTGGATCCCCGCCCGCATGGACGGGACGGCGAAGCTCGGCGACGGTGACCGGCTCTTCCGGCGGCTCCGGTTCGGCAAGCTTGCCGAGGTCGAGCATGCTCGACCTGCGCAGCTACCGGTCGAAGCAGGTCGAGCAGCCGGCGCCACCGGCACCCTGGCCCGACGGCGAGATCAGCGACCCGCAGCGCACCATCACCGGGCGCCGGCAGCTGGACTGGCTCAAGCGCTCCCTGGACCGCGACCGCCCGCAGTGGAAGCTGGTCGGCAACCCGGTGATGATCGCGCCGGTCGACTTCGGATCGCTGCCGGACGAGCTCGTCGACCCGGTCGCCGACGTCACCGGCATGCTGCCGCGCGACGGGGCGCCGTACAACCTCGACCAGTGGGACGGCTACACCGACGACCGTCGTGAGGTGTTCGACCACATCAAGAACCACCAGGTGACGGACGCCCTGTTCATCACCGGCGACATCCACTCCGGCTGGGCCTGCGAGCTGCCGTACGACGCGTCGACGTACACCGGCGAGGACTCGCCCGGCGACGACTCCGCCGGCGTCGAGTTCGTGTGCAGCTCGGTGACGTCCAACAACCTCAAGGACATCACCGGCGACCCGAGCGGCGCCACCAGTGAAGCGGTCGAGGAGGGGATCAAGGCCAACAACCGGCACATCAAGTACCTCGACTTCGACAACCACGGGTTCTCGGTCCTCGACCTGACCGCGAAACGGGCCCAGATGGACTGGTGGATCATCAGCGACCGGGCCGACAAGGACGCCACCTTCACGCACACCCAGTCCTGGGCGACCAACTCCGGCACCGGCAAGATCTACGCCGTCGAGAACCCGGTAGGTGCCTGATGTGTGACGCACCGTCCGACGCGTTCACCCGCGCCCGCGCCAGCCGTCGTACCTTCGTCACCGCCGGCGCAGCGGGTCTGCTGTTCTCGAGCGCGGCCGGCGCCGCGCTGGCGGCGGACGGCCCGAAGGGCAAGAAGCGCGCCTACGTCCTGGTCGTCGACGGCTGCCGTCCCGACGAGATCTCGGAGGAGCTGACCCCCACGCTGCTGGAGCTGCGCACGCGCGGCCTGAACTTCCCGGTCGCCTCGTCGATGCCGATCATGGAGACCATCCCCAACCACGTGATGATGATGACCGGCCTGCGCCCCGATCGCACCGGCGTCCCCGCCAACGTGGTCTTCGACCGCGACCTGGGCGAGTCCCGGACGATGGACCGCAAGCGCGACATCAAGTGCGGCACCGTCATCGGCCGGCTCAACAAGGCCGGCTTCACGACCGGGACGGTGCTCAGCAAGGAGTACCTCTACGGCGTCTTCGGCAACCGCGCCACGCACCGCTGGGAGCCGGCGCCGATCATCCCCGTCTCCGGGCACGCGCCCGACCAGGCCACGATGGACGCCACGATCGCCATGGTCGAGGAGTTCGACCCGAACATGGTGTTCGTGAACCTCGGCGACATCGACCGGTTCGGGCACGCCGACTTCTCCGGCAGCGACGCCCGCCTGCAGCGCCAGCTCGCGCTGGCCGACACCGACAACCAGGTCAAGCGGCTCGTCGACCTGCTCAAGTCGTCGGGTCGCTGGGAGCACTCGATCGTGATCGTGCTCGCCGACCACTCGATGGACTGGTCGCGGCCCGACGACGTGATCAGCCTGCAGGGGGCCATGGATGCCGACGAGTTCCTCGCCGGCAAGGTGGCGATCTCCGACAACGGCGGCGCCGACCTCCTCTACTGGACCGGCCCCGCCGCACAGAAGGCCGAGGCGATCCCGCGGATGCAGAAGGCCGCCAACTCGGTCACCGGCGTCCTGGCCGCGCACGCGCGCACCGAGCCGTGGCTCAAGCTCGGTCCGGAGGCCGGCGAGGTCGTGGTGTTCTGCCAGGCCGGCTGGCGGTTCAGCGAACCGGACCCGTCGTCGAACCCGATCCCCGGCAACCACGGTCACCCCGCGACCCGGTCGATCCCGTTCTTCATCGGCGGCGGTCACCCCGACGTCCCGCGGCGCAAGGCCTCCTCGGCCCACGCCCGCACCGTCGACGTCGCCCCGACGATCGCCGGCTTCTTCGGGGTCGGCAAGCCGAAGGGCGGCTACGCCGGCCACCACCGCCTCTGACGTCGGTCGAGGTGCGTCGTCGGTTGAGGTGCGATCGTCGGTTGACGTGCCTCGTCCGGAGGTGAGCGGGCCTCTCGTCGGTTGAGGTGCGAGGAGCGTCAGCGACGAGCCTCGAAACCCCGGAAGGTGAAGCAGGGCCTCTCGTCGGTTGAGGTGCGAGGAGCGTCAGCGACGAGCCTCGAAACCCCGTGAGTGGACGCAGGGCCTACCCGTCCGCCAACCGACTCAGCGCCTTGCGTACGACGGCCGGGTCGGTGGTCGACCACATCGGGGGCAGGCTCGCCTTGAGGAACCCGCCGTAGCGAGCCGTCGCCAGCCGCGGGTCGAGCACGGCCACGACCCCACGGTCGGTGGTGGTGCGGATCAGGCGGCCGGTGCCCTGCGCGAGCAGCAGGGCGGCGTGCGTGGCCGCCACCTGCATGAAGCCGTTGCCCCCGGCCTTCTCGACCGCCTTCTGCCGGGCGGACATGAGCGGGTCGTCGGGCCGCGGGAACGGGATCCGGTCGATGATCACGAGCTGGCAGGTGTTGCCCGGGACGTCGAGCCCCTGCCAGAGGCTGAGCGTCCCGAACAGGCAGGTGTGGGGGTCCTCGACGAACTGCTTGGCGAGCTCGGGCAGCTGGGCGTCACCCTGGGCGAGGGTCGTGAGGTGCGGGAGCTTGAGGCGGACGTGCTCGGCGGCCGCCTCCGCGGCCCGGCGTGAGGAGAACAGGCCGAGGGTGCGTCCCTCGGCGGCGTCGACCAGGTCGACGATCTCCTGCAGCTGGGCCTCCACGAGCCCGTCGCGCCCGGGCTGGGGCAGGTGCCGAGCGATGTAGAGGATCGCCTGCTGGCCGTAGTCGAACGGCGACCCCACGTCGAGGCCGCGCCACGGCAGCGCCTCGTCCGCACCGGTGGGCGTCCCGTCGACGGTCGTGCCCGGCTCGACCACCCGCTCGGACGGCTTGAGACCGACGCTGGTCGCGACCGAGCTGAAGTCACCGCCGAGCATCAGCGTCGCGCTGGTGAAGACGACCGTCTTGTCGGCGAGCAGCTTCTCGCGCATCTGGCCCCAGACCTGGAGCGGCGCGACGCAGAGCCGCGGCGGGAACCGGCTCTGCCCGTCCTTGGCTCCCTCGGTCAGCCACAGCACGTCGGACTCGAGGTCCGCGGCCATCCGCTCGGCGTTGACGAAGACTTCCTGGACCGACCCCTTCGCCTGGGTCAGCCCGGCGTCGGCCTGGCCGCTGTCCTTGTCCTTGGGGTAGGCCGAGAGGCAGGCGCGGGCGGCGTTGCGGACCATGGCCAGCGCCTCGGCGAGCTGGTCCGGGACCGTGTCGAAGCGCCCGGGGCTCGACGCGGCGATCGCGTCGGCCAGCGCGTCGGCGGACTCGGCCAGGTTGTCGGCCTCGGGGCCGTCGACGTGGCGCTGGGAACGCTTCGCGGCCCGCTCGACGTCGCTGACCCCCAGCTCGTCGGTGGCGGCCTGGGTCACCCGCGACACGAGCTCGTGGGCCTCGTCGATGACGACGACGTCGTACTCGGGGATCATCGGCACGCCCTCGATCGCGTCGATCGCGAGGAGGGAGTGGTTGGTGACGATCAGGTGGCTCTGCTGAGCCTGCTCGCGGGCCAGCTCGACGAAGCACTCCTGGCCGAACGGGCACTTGGCGGCGCCGAGGCAGTCGCGGTGGCCGACGCTGACCTGGCGCCACTCGCGGTCGGTGTGGCGCGGGGCGCGGTCGCGCTCGCCGCTGCCCTTGGTCTCGGCCTCCTTCTCGGCCCAGGAACGGAGCTCGAGGACCTTGGAGGCCATCGAGCCGACCGGGACGTCGACGAGGGTGCCCTGGTCGTCGGGCACGCCCTCGCGGATCCGGTGGAGGCAGGCGTAGTTGGAGCGGCCCTTGAGCACGGCGTAGCTGGTGTCGACGTCCTTGCCGACGGCCTCGACCAGCCGCGGGATGTCGCGCTCGACCAGCTGGTGCTGGAGCGCGAGCGTGGCCGTCGCGACCACGACCCGCTTGTCGTGGAGCAGGCTCGGCACCAGGTAGCCCAGGGACTTGCCGGTGCCGGTGCCGGCCTGGACGAGCAGGTGCTGGCCGCTGTCCATGGCGTCGGTGACGGCCTGCGCCATCTCCACCTGCCCGGTCCGCTCCTCGCCCCCGAGCGCCGTCACCGCCGCCTCCAGCACCTCCCGGACGCGACTCACCCCGGCGCTGTCGGCAGCACCGTCGGCAGCACCGTCGGAGGCGCTGTCGGAGGAGGAGGGGTCAGGCACCCGAGAACCCTAGCCCCGCCCCCGGACACACCCCACGAGGTGGCGCTCCTGACCCGCGAAGTGGGAGTTGTGGTGGTCCGAAGTGGGAGTTGTGGCGACTGTGCGCCCCGCCCGGAGTCACTCCCCGAGGCCGGCTCCAGGTCGAGCCGAGGGCTCGCGACTGAGATACCGGACCGGCTTGCCGAGCGACTCCGCGTAGGCGATCTCCCGACGGGTCGACTCGCCCACGTAGCCGCCCGGATCGACGACGTACACCTCGTCGGCCATCCGGATCTTCTGGAAGTGCAGGCCGCCGAGCCGCCCCTTCAGGTCCGCACTGTCGGCTGTCCAGTCGTAGTCAGGCAGGTCGGGGAGGCTGAACATCCCGAGGCTGATCACGACATGGCCATCCAGCGTGAGCCGCTGATTGACCTCCGCGAACTCGGCCTCGAACCTGGTCGAGCCACAGAGCGTGATCACCTTCGCCTCACCCACGGCGGCCGTCTGCGGCGTCTGCTGGTCGTCCATGGGGTTCATCATCGGAGAACACCACCAGTTCTCCCACCTCGAGCCACCACAACTGCCACTTCGTGGGTTTTAAGCGCCACTTCGTGGGTCAACGGGCGGCGAGGGCGAGGGCGCGGGCGACGTGGTCGCCGAAGGTGCGGTGCCCCTCGGGAGTGAGGTGGAGGCGGTCCTCGAGGTAGGTCAGGGTCCAGCCGGACGTGCGGACGTACGCCGCGTCGTACTGCTCGGCGAGCTCGGCGAGGAGCGCATCCACCCGGGGTACGGCGCCCGCGCGGGACGGAGCCTCGGGCGGGCCGACGATGACGACCCGGTGCCCGCGCAGCTGGGCGAGCAGCCGCGAGAAGCCCGCGCGGATGGCGGCGTCCGACTGATCGTGATCGTTGAGGCCGCCCTCGACGACCACGAGGTCAGCCCCGGGGCGCACCGCGACGGACGCCCGCTCCGCGAACGAGACGTCGTCGCAGGAGCTGGCACCGGCGCTGAAACCCGAGCCCGAGAAGCCGGCGACGTGGACGGTGCCGTCGAGCCGCGACGGCCAGGAGTCGCCGGGGTCGGCGAGTCCGAGTCCCGCGGCGTACGAGTCGCCGATGACGACCACCCGCGGCCCGGACCCCGTGACGAGCCGGGCCCGCGCCCCGGACGACGCCGCGAACCGTTCGCAGCGGGACTCCTCGGCTCCGCGCGCGCGAGACGTCAGGTGCACCGCCAGCAGGGCGGTCACCAGTGCGACGAAGAGCGCGGCCACGACGACGTGCCGCGAGGTCCCCCGATGGATCACGCCGACAGCATGGGTGAGAATCCAGCAGCCCGCTGGAGATCGCCCGATTCGGAACCACGTTGTCACCGAGGGGTGTCGACCACGGATCCGCGCGACTAGGTTGGCAGAAACCACCTCACCTCTCGGGAGGAATCCGATGACGATCGACCGCCGCACCCTGCTCAAGACCACCGCTGCCGCCACTGCTGCCGCCGGCCCGTTCGCCGGCCTCACCGCGTTGCCGGCCCACGCCCATCAGGCACCGCGCGCCCAGGCCCTGGTCCCGGTCGAGGACCGCCGCGACGGCGTCGTCCGGCTCCACCTGCCCGAGGGTTTCCGCTACCGCTCCTTCCACGACACCGACTCGGCCGAGCCGATCACGCTGATGGACGGCACCGTGCTGCCCGGCCGGCACGACGGCATGGGCGCCTTCCGCGGACCGCGCGGCAGCGTGCTGCTGGTCCGCAACCACGAGGTCAACAACCCCCAGACCCCCTTCGGACCCGGTGACCCGTACGACGAGATGGGCGGCGGCGGCACCACGACCGTCCAGGTCACCCCCCGCGGCAAGGTGATCCGCTCCTTCACCAGCCTCAACGGCACGATGATGAACTGCTCGGGTGGCGAGATGCCGTGGGGTTCGTGGGTCACCTGCGAGGAGACCGTGAACGGCCCGGACGTCGGACCCGACTTCACCGGCGCCTCCAACGTGCCGCTGCAGAAGCGGCACGGCTACGTCTTCGAGGTGCCGGTCAGCCATCAGCGCGGAGCCGGCCAGTCCAACCGGCGGCCGATCCACAGCGCCGGCCGTTTCGCCCACGAGGCGGTCTCCTTCGACCCGGTCAAGGGCCACCTCTACCTCACCGAGGACAACTTCGGTTTCGCGTCGGGCTTCTACCGCTACAAGCCGCCGGCTCACCCGATGGAGGTCGGTCGGCTCAAGGACGGCGGGAAGCTGCAGATGCTGAAGGTCGTGGGGGTGGACAACGCCCACCTCGAGCAGCGTCAGCTCGCGGGCGCCATCTACGACGTCGAGTGGGTCACGATCCCCGAGCCGGACGTGGAGTACGACCACACGCCAGGCGAAGAGGCACCGACCCCGAACGACACGGCCATCACCCACGTCGGCAGCCAGGGCTGGGCGAAGGGCGCGGCACTGTTCTCGCGACTCGAGGGTCAGGTCCACCGCAACGGCGTCGTCTACTTCACCTCGACGCAGGGCGGTGGCGACCCCGAGCCCGACACCGCCGCGTCCACCACCACCGGATACGGTCGCGGATCGGGCCAGGTGTGGGCCTACAACATCAAGAACAAGACGTTGCGCTGCGTCTTCCAGTCCTCCGGCCCGCTGGTGCTCGACCTGCCCGACAACATCACCACGTCCAGGAACGGCACCCTCGTCGTGTGCGAGGACAGCTCGGGCGACAACTACCTGCGGGGCCTGGCCCGCAACGGTCGGCTGTGGGACATCGCGCTCAACCGGCTGAACTCCTCGCACGGGCACCCCCCGGTACGGCGACGAGTTCGCGGGCTCGACCTTCAGCCCCGACGGCAAGACCCTGTTCGTCAACATCCAGGCCAGCAAGGGCATGACGTTCGCGATCTGGGGTCCCTGGGACGAGATCGGGGTCTGAACTCCGCCCCGGCTCAGGCGGTCAGTTGACGGCGTACGCCGCGAGCTCGCCGGCGAGGTCCTCGTTGGCGCGGCCGGAGACGAGGGTCCCGTCGGCGGTGTGCTCCATCTTCGCGATCTCGCCGTGCTGGTGGAGCTTGTTGATCAGGTCGCCGCGCTCGTAGGGCAGCAGCGCGCTGAACTCGACGTCCGGCCGGGGCAGCTCGCCCTCGATCACCGCGAGCGCCGCGGCGATGCCCTCGCCGGTCTTCGCGCTGACGACGACCGAGTGCGGCTCGCGCTGGCGGAGCCTCGCGATCACCATCGGGTCGGCGGCGTCGGCCTTGTTGATGACGACGAGCTCGCGGACCTGGTCGGCCTTGATCTCGGCGAACACCTCGCGCACCGCGGCCAGCTGGCCCTCGGGGTCGGGGTGGGAGCCGTCGACGACGTGGAGGATCAGGTCGGAGTCGGCGACCTCCTCCAGCGTCGAGCGGAACGCCTCGACCAGCTGGTGCGGCAGGTGCCGGACGAAGCCGACGGTGTCGCTCATCGTGTAGACGCGGCCGTCGGCGGTCGTCGTACGCCGGGTGGTCGGGTCGAGGGTCGCGAACAGCGAGTCCTCGACGAGCACGCCCGCGTTGGTGAGCCGGTTGAGGATCGAGGACTTGCCGGCGTTGGTGTAGCCCGCGATCGAGACGCTGGGGATCTGGTGGCGACGACGCTCCTGACGCTTGGTGTCGCGGGTGCCCTTCATCTCGCGCAGCTCGCGACGCAGCTTGGCGATCTTGGTGTTGATCCGTCGCCGGTCGGTCTCGATCTTGGTCTCACCGGGGCCGCGGCCACCGATGCCGGCGCCGTCGGCGCCGACCCGGCCACCGGCCTGGCGGGACAGCTGGCCACCCCAGCCACGGAGCCGCTGCTTCATGTAGCTCAGCTGCGCCAGCTCGACCTGGGCCTGGCCCTCGGCGGACTTCGCGTGCTGGGCGAAGATGTCGAGGATCAGCGCGGTCCGGTCGACGACCTTGACCTTGAGCCGGTCCTCGAGGTTCCTCAGCTGGCTGGGCGCCAGGTCGCCGTCACAGATGACGGTGTCGGCACCGGTGGCCTGCACGATCTCGCGCATGCCGTCGACCTTGCCGCGACCGATGTACGTCGCGGGGTCGGGCTTCTGGCGGCGCTGGAAGAGCGCGTCGAGCACCTCGGAGCCCGCGGTCTCGGCGAGCAGCGCGAGCTCGGCCATGGAGTTCTCGGCGTCCTCGACGCTGCCCTCGGTCCAGACCCCGACAAGGATGACCTTCTCGAGCCGCAGCTGGCGGTACTCGACCTCGGAGATGTCCTCGAGCTCGGTGGAGAGACCGGCGACGCGCCGCAGCGCGTGCCGTTCGGCCAGATCCTGCTCACCGGTGGTGAGCTCGGCCTCGGGGTCCGGCTCATCGGCGTACCCGGACTCGAACTCCTCGGCCTCCCAGTCATCGGTGGCGTCGAGCTCGTCGTCGAGGTTGAAGTCAGCTGTGTTCGTCATGTGCTTCCAAGGGTAGGTCCGGCTTCCCCAGATCGCGAGCCGATATGTCTGGAACGACCCCCGGTCCGATCGGATTCCCGTCCCCGGGCGACCTATGGTCTTCCCCATGTCCGCTTCTCGTGGTGTCCAGGTCGTCACGCCGCTGGCGCTCCTGGTCGGCTGTGCGCTGGTGTACGCCGCCGACCTCATGCTCTTCATGCAGGACGACTCGTGCCCGCAGTGGGAGGACGAGGGTTCGATGGCGGCGCCCGGCTCGCCGTACTCGGTCGTGATGTGCGGACCCGGCCTCGATCCGCCGTTCGTGTGGGCGGTGTACGCCGGCCTCGCGCTGGCCGTCGTCGTGTCGGTCTTCGTGCTGCTCCGCCGCAGCACGACGTTCACTCGCGCCGTGCCCTGGCTCGGGCTGGTCCTCGTCGGACCGACCCTGCTCGTCGGCCTGCTGCACCTCACGCTCCCCCAGGACTGCCTCTCCGGGCGCACCGAGAGCGGTGACTGCTCCCGGGACCGCGAGATGCGCTGACGGCCGCGCGCCCCAGTAGGTTGACCGGATGAGCAAGATTCCCACCCGGGCCCGCGTCGTCATCATCGGCGGCGGCGTCATCGGCTGCTCCGTGGCCTACCACCTCGCCCACGAGGGCTGGACCGACGTCGTCCTCCTCGAGCGCGACCGGCTCACGTCGGGCACCACGTGGCACGCAGCCGGGCTGATGACCTGCTTCGGCTCCACGTCGGAGACCTCGACCGCGATCCGGCTCTACTCCCGCGAGCTCTACGCCCGGCTCGAGGAGGAGACCGGGCTGGCCACGGGCTTCAAGCCGGTCGGGCTGATCGAGGCGGCGGCCGACGAGGCCCGCCTCGAGGAGTACCGCCGGGTCGCCGCGTTCCAGCGTCTGCACGGGCTCGAGATCGACGAGATCTCGCCCCGGGAGATGTCCGACCTGTTCCCGTGGGCGAAGACCGACGACCTGCTCGCCGGATTCCACGTCCCCGGCGACGGTCGGGTCAACCCGGTCGACGTCACCACGTCACTGGCCAAGGGTGCCCGGCAGCTCGGTGTCCGCATCGTCGAGGGGGTCACCGTCACCGACGTGCTCACCGACGGCGGCCGCACGACCGGCGTCCGGGTCGCGACGGGCTCGACCACCGACACCGAGGAGATCGAGGCCGAGTACGTCGTCAACTGTGCCGGCATGTGGGCCCGGGAGCTCGGCGCGAAGAACGGCCTGGTGATCCCCAACCAGGCAGCCGAGCACTACTACCTGATCACCGACACCATCGACGGCATCGACCCCGACGGGCCGGTCTTCGAGGACCCGGCGTCCTACGGCTACTACCGCGAGGAGGGCGGCGGCATGATGGTCGGCCTCTTCGAGCCGACCGCCGCGCCGTGGAAGGTCGAGGGCATCCCGCCGAACTTCTCCTTCGGCACGATCCCGCCCGACTGGGACCGGATGGCGCCGTTCCTGGAGAAGGCCATGGCCCGGGTCCCGATCACCCTCGAGGTCGGCGTGCGCACCTTCTTCTGCGGACCGGAGTCCTTCACCCCCGACCTGGCACCAGCCGTCGGCGAGGCGCCCGGCATCCGCAACTACTTCGTCGCCGCGGGCATGAACTCGGTCGGCATCCTCTCCGCCGGCGGCCTCGGGCGGGTGCTGGCGCACTGGATCACCACCGGCCGCCCCGACGTCGACATCACCGGCTTCAACGTCGACCGCTTCCGCCCGTGGCAGGCCGACGACACCTACCGCGCCGCCCGCACCGCCGAGATCCTGGGCACCGTGTACGCCGCCCACACGCCCGGCAAGCAGCTCCACACCGCCCGCAACACCCTGCTCTCGCCGGTGCACGACCGACTGGTCGAGCAGGGCGGGCTCATGCGCGAGGTCTCCGGCTGGGAGGGCGCCGACTGGTTCGCCGGTCCCGGGGCCACGCCCGAGGCCGAGCCGACCTGGGGCCACGCCCCGTGGTTCGAGCAGTGGGCGGCCGAGCACCGGGCGATCCGCGAGGACGTCGGCCTGATGGACATGAGCTTCATGGCGAAGTTCCGCGTGCAGGGCCCCGATGCCGGGTCTGTGCTCGACCAGGTGTCGGCCGGCGCCGTGGACGGCGACGCCGAGACCATCACCTACACCCAGTGGCTCGACGAGAACGGCCGGATCGAGGCCGACCTGACCGTCACCAAGCTGGCCGACAACGACTTCCTGGTGGTCGCCTCGGACACCGCGCACGGCCACGCGCAGGCCTGGCTCGACCGCCACATCTCACTCACGGGCGCCGACTGCACGGTCACCGACGTCACCGCCGACTA
The DNA here is from genome assembly GCA_963834235.1 of uncultured Actinomycetota bacterium. Classification (GTDB taxonomy): domain Bacteria; phylum Actinomycetota; class Actinomycetes; order Propionibacteriales; family Nocardioidaceae; genus Nocardioides. The sequence goes on along the minus strand of CAWIAS010000003.1, from coordinate 16,171 downwards.
CGGCCAGCTCAACGTCCAGGGGCCGCGCTCACGCGACCTGCTGGCCGGCCTGACCGACGCCGACCTGTCCACCGAGGCGTTCGGCTTCCGCACCGCTCGCTGGATCACGCTCGCGGACGTCGACGTGCTCTGCGTCCGGATCACCTACGCCGGCGAGCTCGGCTACGAGCTCTACGTCCCGGTCGCCGACACGCTCGCCGTGTACGACGCGGTGCTGGCCGCCGGGCCGCCCCACGGTCTGCGGCCGGTGGGGCTCAAGGCGCTGGCCTCGCTCCGGATGGAGAAGGGCTACCGCGACTTCGGCCACGACATCGACAACACCGACTGCCCGCTCGAGGTCGGCCTCGGCTTCGCACTGGACCTGGACAAGCCGGACGGGTTCGTCGGTCGCGACGCCGTCCTCGCCCGCAAGGCCGCGAACGCGGAGGCCGGCGGGATGCGCCAGCGGATCGTGCAGGTCCGCGTGCTCGACCCCGAGCCGCTGCTGTTCCACGCCGAGGTCCTGCACCGCGACGGCGTCCCCGTCGGTTATGTCCGGGCTGCGTCGTACGGCTGGACGCTCGGCGGCGCCGTCGGCCTGGCCATGGTCACCGCCGGCGGCGAGCCGGTCACCCCGGCCTGGCTGAAGGCCGGCGACTGGGAGGTCGACATCGCCGGCGCCCGGCACCCGGTCGAGGTGTCGCTGCGGCCGATGTACGACCCCACCTCCGCGCGGATCAAGGTCTGAGCGCTCCCGTGGACGTCGTCACGCTCTCGCCCGACGGGCGCGAGCTCGTGGCGCTGCTGCCGGACGTCCGCGGGCGGTTCCTGCTCGGGATCACCGGTGCGCCCGGGGCCGGGAAGTCGACGCTGGCCGCCGCGGTCGCCGCCCTCAGCGAGGCCGTGGTGGTGCCGATGGACGGCTTCCACCTCGCCGACGCCGAGCTGGTGCGGCGCGGGCTGCGGGACCGGAAGGGAGCGCCGGAGACCTTCGACGCCTGGGGGTACGCCGACCTCCTCGCCCGGCTGCGTGCGCGGCCCGAGCACGTCGTGATGGCGCCCGGCTTCGAGCGCGGACTCGAGCAGCCGATCGCTGGAGCGATCCCGGTCCCGGCCGACGCCACGCTCGTGGTCACCGAGGGCAACTACCTGCTGCTGGACACCGCGGAGTGGCGCGCGGTCCGCGACCGGCTCGACGTGGTGTGGCACGTCCGCACCGACGACGTCGTACGCCGGGAGCGACTGGTCGCCCGACACGTGAGGTTCGGCAAGACCCCGGACGCCGCCCGGCAGTGGGTGGAGCGGGTCGACGAACCCAACGCGCGGCTCGTCGAGGCCGGCCGGCACCGCGCCGACCTGGTGCTCGACCTCACGGCGTGGGACGGCCACGCCTGAGGGCTACTTGGGAGGCATCCGGATGCCGCCGTCGACCCGGATCGTCTCGCCGTTCATGTAGGTGTTGCGGAGGCACTCGAGCACCATCGAGGCCAGCTCGTCGGGGACACCCAGCCGCTTCGGGAAGAGCACGCTCTCGCCGAGCTTGGCCTTGAACGCCTCCGCGTCGTCACCCTCGCCGTAGATCGGGGTGTCGATGAGGCCGGGGGCGATGGTGTTCACGCGGATGGCCGACGCGGAGAGATCGCGGGCGACCGGCAGGGTCATGCCGACGACGCCACCCTTCGAGGCGGAGTACGCCGCCTGCCCGATCTGGCCGTCGAAGGCCGCGACGCTGGCCATGTTGACGATCGCGCCGCGCTCGCCGGTCTCGGTCGGGTCGAGCTTGCTCATCTCGGTGGCGGCGAGGCGGATCGCGTCGAAGGTGCCGATCAGGTTGATCGCGATCACCTTGCTGAACGCCCCGAGGTCGTGGGCGGAGTCGAACTCGCCGTCCCGGCCGACCGTGCGCTGGGCCCAGCCGATGCCGGCTGAGTTGACCAGGATCCGCAGCGGGCCGAGCTCGACGGCCTTGCGCACCGCGGCCTTGATCTGCTCGGTGTCGGTGACGTCCACGGCGACGAAGGCTCCACCGATCTCCTGGGCGAGCGCCTCGCCCTTCTCGGCGTTGAGGTCGGCGACGACGACCGTGGCACCGGCGGCGGCGAGCTGGCGGGCGACGGCGGCACCGATGCCCGAGGCGGCGCCGGTGACGATGGCTGAGGATCCGGTGATGTCCATGAGCGGGAGCATAGGACGCCAGGGGCGCGCCGTCGTGAGCGGCCTGAGTACGACGACGGATGCTGCACCCTCGCCGGAACGACAGGGTGGAGGCATGACCACCGACGGCAGCCGCTTCCTGATCCACGCCGGGCTCCTGATCGCCATGCTCGGGGTGGTGGCCACGAGCCTGTTCATCTGGTTCTTCGCCGGCCTGACGTTCTTCGGCGAGCCGCTCACGCGGACGTCCTACGTCCAGATGGCGATCGGGTTCGGTGTCGGCGCCACCCTCCTCGTGCTGGTCCTGGTGCCCGCCGGGAGCCTGGGCGCCGCGGCCTGGCTCCGCTTCACCGCGGTCAGCCTCGCCGCGTTGTGTTTCCTCGCCGCGGTCCTGGCGGCCGTCACGGCCGGCACGACGCCCGCGGGCGACTCGGGGGAAGGCTGGTGGTGGCCAGTCGAGATCTACACCTGGAGCCCCGCGACCTGGGTCGTGGTGCTGCTGGTCGGGGCGACGCCCTGGCTCAGAGGCCCGTCGTCCCCGACGCCACGATGACCGCCGGGCCGGTGAGCAGCACCCGCTCGTCCTCGGTCCAGGTGACGGTGAGCGTGCCGCCGGGCACGTCGACCCGGTAGGCCGCGGGCACGCTCGGCGCCGTCCGCCACGGCCGCGGCGACCATCACCGCTCCCGCGCCGGTGCCGCAGGACCGGGTCTCTCCCGACCCGCGCTCGTGCACCCGCATCGCGACGTGCGCCGCGCCCCGTCGTACGACGAACTCGACGTTGACGCCCGCGGGGTAGACCGCGTCGTCGTGGTCGGGAGGTGTCGAGCAGCGAGCCGGCGTCCGCGAGGTCGTCGACGAAGGCGACCGCGTGCGGGTTGCCCATGTCGACGTGGGTGGCCGGCCAGGAGCGGCCGTCGACGGCGACCTTGGTCTCGGCCAGCACCCGCGCGCTGCCCAGGTCGACGGTGAACGTCGTCGCCGTCCTGGGTGAGTGTCTTCACGCCGTCCCGGGTGTCGATCTCGAGCGGGAAGGACGACGCCCTCGTGGTCGCGCAGATAGAGCGCGAAGAGGCGGATGCCGTTGCCGCACATCTCGCTGACGGAGCCGTCGGAGTTGCGGTAGTCCATGAACCAGCGGTCCTCGCCGCGCACCGCGCGGATCACCCCGTCGCCGCCGATGCCGGCGCGCCGGTCGCAGAGCGCGCGGACGCGCTCGTCGGTCAGCTCGACCTCGGCCGGCACGATCACGAAGTCGTTCTCCGTGCCGTGGCCCTTGAAGAACGGGTAGTCGGTCACGTCGCCCAGTCTCCCACGCAGCCGGCGCGCGGGAGCAGTCAGCGGTAGAGGCCGTCGGCGTACGACGGACCGTAGTAGGCGTCGAGCTCCTCGAGGGACCGGTCCGACGCGATCGAGCCGGCTGGCGATGACCGCCCGGCGCGGCACACGTGCCGTGCGGGTCCCAGGTCTCCGGGTCCCAGAGGCCGCTGCGCAGGAACGCCTTCTGGCAGTGGTGGAAGACCTCGTCGATCTCGACCACGACCGCGAGCAGCGGTCGGTGCCCCTTGACCACCATCTCGTCGAAGAACGGTGCGTCCCGCACGAGGCGGGCCCGGCCGTTGATGCGGAGGGTGTCGCCGCGGCCCGGGATCAGGAAGACCAGGCCGACGTGCGGGTTGTCGAGGATGTTCTGGTAGCCGTCGGCCCGCCGGTTGCCGGGGCGCTCGGCCAGGACGATGGTGGTGTCGTCGATGACGTGGACGAGCTGGCCGGCGGGGTCTCCCTTGGGGGAGGCGTCGGCCTGCGCCGGTGCCGGCGGCGGTGGCGATCACGCAGAACGGCGAGGCCGCGAGCCAGTCGCGGTCGAGGTCGACGAGCGCCGGACGGGCCTTGTCGCGGACCCGCGGCGCGGGCTCGCCGATCAGGTCGACCAGGTCGGCGTGGGTGGTGATCTCGGTCCAGGTCTCGCTCACCCCCGGAACGTTACGCCGACGCGGTCGGCGCCTCGTCGTGACCAGGTCACGTCAGGACGGTGAACCGGCTGCAGACAAGCTCCCGGTTGCGCACCACCTCCTCCAGTCTCAGCTCGAGTCGGCGCGGCAGCAACGGCGCGCCGGACCCCAGGGTGATCGGCGCGTGCTGGACCCAGATCTCGTCGAGCAGCCCCGCGTCCGCGAACTGCCCCACCAGGTCGCCGCCCCCGACGATCCAGGTGCCGAGACCCCCGGCGGCAGCGACCATCGCGGCATGGACCTCCTCCACGGGTGCCTGCGTGAAGGTCACGCTCGGAGCCGGAGGGAGGTCGTCGCGATGCGTGAAGACCCAGGTCGGCTTGGCGGACCATTCACCCTCGTCGTTGTCGCAGATCCACTGCCAGGTCGTCGCGCCCATCGCGCACGCTCCGATCAGCGGGCGGAAGGTCTCGAAGCCCATGTCCTTCTCGTGGTCGACGTCGCGACTCAACAGCCACGACAGCGAGTTGTCGCTGTCGGCGATGAAGCCGTCGAGCGAGGAGGCGGTGTAGTAGTACGTCGTCATGACGCCAGTCTGCGCCCGGCCACCGACATCCCGCCTGACCGTGCTTGCTCAGCCGGTCGCCGCGCGGACCAGCTGGAGTCCGAGGCCCGTGACGCCCCGGGCCTGACTGCTCAGGACCACCACGGCCGTCCCGGTCTCGGGCACGACCCCGACGAAGGACCGGTAACCGCCGGTCCCACCGTCGTGCATCAGCAGGTCGTGAGGCTGCCGCACCTTGCGTCCCCCGGTCCCGCCCGGGAGCACGATCCAGCCCATCGCGACCTTCATCGCTCCCAGATCGTGCCGGGGCTTCCGGGTCAGTGCAGCGGCCTCCGCAAGCGGACCGCTGGCCGCCTCGGCGAACACCGCCAGGTAGCGGAGCAGGTCGGTCGCGGTCGACCGCAGCCCACCGGCGCCCGCGAGCAGGGCCAGGTCCCACGGTCCGGCGTCCCCGCCCCACCACCCGTGCCCGGGCGCGAGCCGGTGCCGCTCGGACTCGGGGAGCTCGATCCAGGTGTCCGCCAGCCCCAGGGGCCGGGTGATGCGGTCGGCGACGAGGCCGGCGTACGTCGTCCCGCATCGCCGGGCCAGCGCCCACCCGAGCAGCCCGGCGCCGAAGTTGGAGTAGGTGAACTTCTCGCCCGGCGGGCGACCGGGAGCCGTCGCAGTGATCGCCCGCACCATCTCCGCCTCGTCGAACCGGGCGTAGGGGTCGTGTCGCTCGACCGTCGTTCCCCGCAGCGCGGTGCCGGCCGGGAGCCGCGGCAGCCCCGAGTGGTGGGTCGCGAGGTCCGCGAGCGTGATGGGGCGGCCGACCACGGCAGGCGCGACCGGAAGGTAGGACGCCACCGGGTCGTCGAGCGTGACGGTGCCGTCGCGGACCAGGTCGGCGAGCAGCAGGGCCGTGAAGGTCTTGGTGACCGACCCGATCTCGAAGACCGAGTCCGCACCTGCCGGAAGGTCCCCTCGGTGCCAGGTGCGCGCCCCGTCGGCTGCCCGCACCCCGACGACCAGCCCCGAGCGGTGGAGGCGCGCCTTCGTCAGCAGACGGTCGACCGCGTCGAGACTCATCCGATCCTCGCCAGTGCCGTCTCGAGGCGGCGCGGATCGTCGTGCTGCACCCAGGTGATCCGCGGGTCCTTGCGGAACCAGCCGTCCTGACGGCGCGCGAACCGGCGGGTGGCGGTGACGGTCTGCTCGCGGGCCTCGTCGAGGCTCAGGTCGCCGGCGAGGTACGACCTCACCTGGTGGTAGCCGATCGCGCGCGAGGCGGTGCGGCCGTCGGCCAGGCCGTCCTCGAGCAGTCGCTGGACCTCCTCGACGAACCCGTCCTCGAACATCCGGGCCACCCGCTGCTCGATCCGGGCGTCCAGCGTGGGCCGGTCGATGTCGACGCCGATCTGGACGGTCCGGGGGTCGGCGTACACGAGCTGCGGCAGGGACGCGCTCCAGGGGCGGCCGGTGAGCTCGATGACCTCCAGTGCGCGGACCACCCGGCGCCCGTTCTCGACCAGCATCCGGTCGGCAGCCACGGGGTCCAGCTCGCGCAGCCGGTCGTGCAACGCCAGCGGTGCCGACCTCCTCCAGCTCGGCCTCGAGCCGTGCCCGGACCACGGGGTCGGTGCCGGGGAACTCGAACCGGTCGATGACCGCGCGGGTGTAGAGCGCCGAGCCGCCGACCAGCACCGGCGTCGCGCCCCGGCCGCGCAGGTCCGCGATCACCGACCGGGCGCTCGCCTGGAAGTCGGCCACCGACAGGGCTTCGGAGATGTCGAGCACGTCGAGGAGATGGTGCGGGATCCCGCGGCGCTCGGCGAGCGGCGCCTTCGCCGTACCGATGTCCATGCCGCGGTAGACCGCCATCGAGTCGGTGTTGACGATCTCGCCGCCCAGGCGCTCGGCGAGGTCGAGGGACAGGTCGGTCTTTCCGGAGGCGGTCGCCCCGACGACGGCCACGATCGGGATCGTCACCGCGTCGTCTGCCACGCCACTAGTGTTGCAAGAAGTGGGTACGTCACCGACGACACCCACCCGACCGGACGGAGCGACATGGGATTCCTGGACAAGCTCAAGGGCAAGGCAACGCAGGCGGTCGACCAGCACGGAGCCAAGATCGCGCAGGGCATCGACAAGGCGGCTGCGGCCGCCGACCGCAAGACCGGCGGCAAGCACGCCGACAAGATCGCGAAGGGCCGCACCCAGGCCAAGTCGGCCCTCGAGAAGCTCGACAAGAAGAACGACGGCGACCTGGGACCCCACCGTGGCTGAGACTCCGGACCAGCGCGACCTCGATGCCCCCGCCCCGCCCGGCGGCCCGCAGCGCACGGACTCCCCCTCGGGGGCCGAGACTCCGGGAGAGCCGGCGCAGGATCCCGGCCCCGGCGTCCAGCGGGTGACCCGCGACGAGGGCGGCGATGCCGAGGCACCGTCGCCCGACGGCTCCAGCCAGGGCGAGGGCGAGCAGCAGCTCCAGGAGGAGAACGCCCAGACCTCGCTCGACCAGCCCAGTTCGTGAGCGTGGCCGTCGAGCGGTTCGTGGTCGTCCCGGCCGCCTACGTCTTCCTGCTCCGGGACGGGTCCTCGGGGACCGAGGTGCTCCTCCAGCTCCGCCAGAACACCGGCTACATGGACGACCACTGGGCGGCGGCCGCCGCCGGGCACGTGGAGCGCGGCGAGACGGCGTACGACGCAGCGCATCGCGAGGCCGCCGAGGAGATCGCCGTCACCGACCTGGCGCTGGAGTTCGTCACCTCCATGCAACGCACCCAGCACTCCGAGCCGATCGACGAACGCGTCGACTTCTTCTTCACCGCCCGGTCGTGGGGCGGGGAGCCGACGGTCGTGGAGCCGGAGAAGTGTGCCGACCTGGGCTGGTTCCCGCTCACGGCGCTGCCGGATCCGGTCGTGCCGCACGAGCTGCAGGTGTTGAACGGCCTCAGAGCGGGCACGGTGCCCGCCTACACGTCTTTCGGATTCTCCCAGGAACGGAGCACGCCATGACCCCGGATCTCGGCCCCAAGCCGGAGCCAGAAATCGACCCCAAGGAGCCCAACCCGGGTGGGGTCGACCGCATCGACACCAACGAGTTCCCCTCGGTGGTCAACGAGCTCGACCCGGACTCGAACCCGGCCATCGAGGACGCCGCCCCCGACGAGATCAAGCAGCCCGAGGACACCGAGGACGGCCCCAACTCGGACGGGGCGAGCAACCCCCACGAGGAGGACCAGGTCTGATGGGCGTCGAGGAAGAGATCGTCCGCGACTCCAACCCCAACGCGTCCGGCCCCCAGGGTGCGGCCGGTGACATGGGCGTCAGCAGTGAACGTGTCGGACCGGCCGGGCCCGGCCAGGTCAGCACCGACGGCACCCGCGACGTCACCCCGCCCGACGTCGACGACGCCGACGAGCCGCCCGAGCAGCGCCCCGGCAACCCCGAGGAGAACCCCGAGGGCCTCACGCCCAAGGCCGGCTACCCCTCCATCGACCCCCGCTCCGACTGACGTTGGCCTCGTAGCCAGACGTACCAAACGCGGCTCCGCAGCCTGCCTCAGGCGGCCCGGCAGCCCGGACACAGCTGTTGGGTACGTTCGGCTACGGCGGCGACAAGGACCTCTGCGACCCAGAGGGGGTGGAACATCACGTCCTCCCATGAGAAGCGCAGCACCAGCCAGCCGTTCACGACGAATCGGTTGTAGCGGCGGGCATCGTGACGCAGGGCTGCCCGATCGCCGTGCCAGGCAAACGAGTCGGCTTCGAGGATGACCCCGAGTCGTTCGTCCACCAGGTCCGGCCGGCCCAGTAGTCCCTTGCCGCGGATGGACACCTGAGGCCGGACCGAGAGACCTGCGACATCTTCGGCGATGGCGCGGAGTGCCGATTCGAACGGGTTGGCCGCCTCAGGGGTGGCAAGTTCCACGACCCTCCTGACCATCCGGGACCCGGGACCACGGGCGTCGCGAGCGAGTGCCGCCATCAGCCCGGGCCGGAATCCGTGCCTGAGCGCCGAGTCGGCCACCGCCAGCGCGCTGTCGAACGGCTCCGTTCGCAGGCAGTCCACCAGCGTGCGCTCGCGACTCGTGACCATCCCCTGGATGTCGTCGTCGGGCAGGTTGGCTCGATGGACGTCGAGCCCAGCCACCTGGGCGGCGGACACCCTTCGGTTCCGCGGGAGCGTCACATCGGGCAGGTCGGGCGGCAGCTTCACCTCCCACTCCCAGTGAAGGGCGGCGCCAGGTGGGAGACGATCCCCGTCAGCCGGTGCGCGGCCGCGAGCGCCTCCTCGGCCCCGGGTAGTGCGTAGCGACCTCGTGCCAGGGCCACCACCTCGCCGGTCCGCAGGGCACCATCAACGTGGGCACGAGACGTCGCCGCGACAAGCGCGGCGCGGGTGGCCACCCCACCCATCATGGTCAGGACCTCGACAACGGACACCCGCTGAGCATGCGACCGCCGGGCCGCACGTGCATCCGGCTCTCCACAGGTCTAGCTGCAGGCGGGGGCGGCGGGCAGCGGCGCGGGCACGCCGAGCGCCGGCATGCCGAGCGACACGCCGGCGGGCGCGCGGGCCGCGACGTGCGGGCCTCCCATGCGTCACCGGAGCGGGTACGACGGAGCGCGAGCACCGGCCCGTCGGCGACCAGGTGGTGCGGGGCGGCGTAGGTGACCTCGACGGTCACCACGTCGCCGGGCCGGACGCCCTCGGCGCCCGAGGTGTTGAAGTGCACGAGCCGGTTGTCGGGGGCCCGGCCGGAGAGCCGATGGGTGGCGGCGTCCTTGCGGCCCTCGCCCTCGGACACCATCAGGTCGAACCGCCGGCCGACCTGCCGCTTGTTCTCGGTCCAGGCGACCTCGTTCACCAGCGCGGCCAGCCGCTCGTAGCGGTCGCGGACCACGTCGGGCCCGATCTGGTCGTCGAGCGTGGCGGCGGGGGTGCCGGGACGCTTGGAGTACTGGAACGTGAACGCCCCCGAGAACCGGGCGGCGCGACACCACGTCGAGCGTCGCCTGGAAGTCCTCCTCGGTCTCCCCGGGGAAGCCCACGATGATGTCGGTGGTGATCGCGGCGTCGGGCATCGCCTCGCGGACGCGCGAGATGATGCCGAGGTACTTCGACTGGCGGTAGGAGCGACGCATCGCCTTGAGCACGCGGTCCGACCCGGACTGCAGCGGCATGTGCAGCGACGGCATCACGTTGGGGGTCTCCGCCATCGCCTCGATCACGTCGTCGGTGAACTCGGCAGGGTGCGGCGAGGTGAAGCGGACCCGCTCCAGCCCCTCGATCGACCCGCACGACCTCAGCAGCTTCGAGAACGCCTGACGGTCACCGAACTCGACGCCGTACGCGTTGACGTTCTGGCCCAGCAGGGTGATCTCGCTGACGCCGTCGGCGACGAGCGCCTCGATCTCGGCGAGGATCTCCCCCGGCCGGCGGTCCTTCTCCTTGCCACGCAGCGCGGGGACGATGCAGAACGTGCACGTGTTGTTGCACCCGACGGAGATCGACACCCACGCGGCGTACGCCGACTGCCGCTTGGTCGGCAGGGTCGAGGGGAACACCTCGAGCGACTCGAGGATCTCGACCTGCGCCTCCTCCTGCACGCGGGCCCGCTCCAGCAGCACCGGCAGCGAGCCGATGTTGTGGGTGCCGAAGACGACGTCGACGTACGGCGCCTTCTCGACGATCGTGGAGCGGTCCTTCTGGGCCAGGCAGCCGCCCACGGCGATCTGCATGCCGGGGTTCTTCGCCTTGACCGGCGCGAGGTGGCTGAGGTTGCCGTAGAGCTTGTTGTCCGCGTTCTCACGGACCGCGCAGGTGTTGAACACGACGACGTCGGCGTGGCCGGCCTCGTCCGCGCCGCCCGGCACGAAGGCGGCGTAGCCCGCGTCCTCGAGCAGGCCGGTGAGCCGCTCGGAGTCGTGGACGTTCATCTGGCACCCGTAGGTGCGGACCTCGTAAGTGCGCATGACGTCCCCAGCGTACGGCGGTCGGCGGAACGACGAGGAATCGTGCGAAACGGTCAAGAGTTGGTCACGACCACGCCTCGAACGCCCTCGGGACAATGGCCCGATCGGGCCATGTGCGACTAGGTTGCCTCCATGACGGCGCAGGAGCAGCAACCGAACGCCACCCCCGGAGACGCACTCGTGGTCCTCGACGGGGTCAACAAGTGGTTCGGCGACCTCCACGTCCTCAAGGACATCAACCAGACGATCAATCGCGGCGAGGTCGTCGTGGTGATCGGGCCCTCCGGCTCCGGCAAGTCGACCCTGTGCCGCGCGATCAACCGCCTCGAGACCATCGACCAGGGCACGATCACCCTCGACGGCAAGCCGCTGCCCCAGGAGGGCAAGGAGCTCGCCGCGCTCCGCGCCGAGGTCGGGATGGTCTTCCAGAGCTTCAACCTCTTCGCGCACAAGTCGATCCTGGAGAACGTCACCCTCGGCCCGATCAAGGTGCGCGGCAAGAAGAAGGCCGAGGCCGAGAAGCGCGCCACCGAGCTCCTCGACCGGGTCGGCGTCGCGCCACCAGGCCGCCAAGTACCCCGCCCAGCTCTCGGGCGGCCAGCAGCAGCGGGTGGCGATCGCCCGTGCGCTGGCCATGGAGCCGAAGGTGATGCTCTTCGACGAGCCGACCTCCGCGCTCGACCCGGAGATGATCAAGGAGGTCCTCGACGTGATGGTGGACCTCGCCAAGCAGGGGATGACGATGCTCGTCGTCACCCACGAGATGGGCTTCGCCCGGACGGCGGCCGACCGGGTGCTCTTCATGTCCGACGGGGCCGTCGTCGAGGAGAACACCCCCGAGGAGTTCTTCACCAACCCCCAGACGGACCGGGCCAAGGACTTCCTCGGCAAGATCCTCAAGCACTGACCGCTCGATCGAATCACGGTGGCCGGATTCCTCCGGCTCGGGACAGAAGGAGATGCACATGCGATTCATCAGGACCAAGGCCGTTGTGGCCGGTATCGGTCTCGCCCTCAGCCTCGCCGCCTGCGGCGACGCCGGTAGCGACGACGAGGGCGTCGACGTCAAGGCCGAGGAGGTGGAGGAAGGCAAGTTCGAGGACGGCTCCAAGATGGCGGAGCTGGCCGAGGCGGGCGAGATCACCATCGGCGTGAAGTACGACCAGCCGGGCCTGGGCTTCAAGGACGCGTCCAGCGACATCCCCACCGGTTTCGACGTCGAGATCGCCAAGCTGCTCGCGGCCGACCTCGGCATCGACCCGGCCTCCGACAGCGTGACGTGGGAGGAGACCATCTCCGACAACCGCGAGCCCTACCTCGAGGCGGGTCGCGTCGACCTGGTGCTGGCCACGTACTCCATCACCGACGAACGTCGTCAGATCGTCGGCCAGGCCGGGCCCTACTTCATCACCGGCCAGCAGGTCCTGGTCGCCGCCGACAGCGACATCACCGGCATCGCGGACCTGAAGGGTGAAGAGGTCTGCTCGGTCTCCGGCTCCACCTCGCTGGAGAACGTCGAGGCGGAGGGCGCCGTCGGCGTCCCGGCCGAGACCTACTCGCAGTGTGCTGAGGACGTGCTCAACGGCACCGTCGAAGCCATGTCCACCGACGGCGCGATCCTGCTCGGCCTGGCCGCCCAGAACGAGGGCGAGCTGAAGGTCGTCGGCGAGGAGTTCTCCGAGGAGCGCATCGGCGTCGGCTACAGCAAGGACTCGCCCGAGATGTGCGAGTGGATCAACGGCGTTCTCGAAGAGGCCTTCGAGAGCGGCGCCTGGGAAGACGCCTTCCAGGCAACGCTCGGCGGCGACGACGTCGAGACCCCCGAGGTCCCGACCGTCGATGAGTGCCAGGCCTGACGCACCGTGACCCCGGGTGAGGGTGGTCGGCCCGGCCGACCACCCTCACCGCTCGCCCGAACCGACCAGGAAGGCCCGCCCAGGTGAACGCCGTTCTCGACAACCTCGACGCCGTGGCGCTGGCGTTCACCTACACCGTGCTGCTGTTCCTGATCTCCGGGGTGCTGTCCCTGGTCTTCGGCACCCTCCTCGCGGCCTTCCGGGTCGGGCCGATCAGCGTCCTGAGCAAGGCGACCGGGGTCTACGTGACGCTCGTGCGGAACACCCCGCTGCTGCTCATCATCTTCTTCTTCCGTTTCGCAGGTCCCAAGATCGGGATCAAGTTCAACTTCGTCGACATCGTGGTCGGCGACGTCCGCCTCAACAACATCTTCGCCGCCTGCACGGTCGGCCTGATCGTCTACACGTCGACCTTCGTGTGCGAGGCGATCCGCTCCGGCATCAACGCCGTGGCGGTCGGCCAGGCGGAGGCGGCCCGCGCGATCGGCCTCCCGTTCAGCGGCGTCATGCGCGAGGTCGTGCTGCCGCAGGCCTTCCGTGCGTCGGTGCCACCGCTGGCCAGCGTCCAGATCGCGCTGCTCAAGAACACGACCGTGGCCGGCGCTCTCGGAGTCTTCGAGGCCTTCGCCCGGATGAGGTCGCTCCTCAACGACAACGCGACCGAGCGGATCGGCATCTTCGTGGGGTTCGCGATCATCTTCGTGATCCTCGTCGGGATCGTCTCGTTCTTCGCCAACCGCATCGAGCGCCGCTGGCGGATCGCATGAGCAGCGCACCCGCCGTCCTCTTCGACGTCCCCGGGCCGAAGACGGTCGCGCGACACCGGGTCTACACCGTCGTCGCCGCGATCGCGGTCGCGGCGATCGTCGCCTTCGTGATCTGGCGGCTGTACGTCGAAGGGCAGTTCGAGTACGCCAAGTGGGAGCCGTTCCTGACGCCCAAGTACCTCGAGGCGCTCCTCGTGGACGGCGTCGTGACGACCTTGCAGATGGCCTTCACGTCGGTGCTCCTCGCCGTCGTCTTCGGCGTGATCTTCGGCGTCGGGAAGCTCTCCGACCACTGGTGGCTGCGGTGGCCCTCCTGGGCGGTGGTGGAGTTCTTCCGGGCGGTCCCGGTGCTGCTGATGATGATCCTGATCTTCTTCACCTACGGGATCGACCGCGGCGCGAGCGGCGCCTACTGGAGCGTGGTGGTCGCCCTGACCGTCTACAACGGCGCCGTGCTGGCCGAGGTCTTCCGCGCCGGCATCCTGGCGGTCCCGGACGGGCAGGCGGAGGCGGCGTACGCCCTCGGCATGGGCAAGACCCAGGTGATGAGCGTGATCCTGCTCCCGCAGGCGGTGAAGATCATGCTGCCCGCCATCATCAGCCAGTGCGTCGTGACGCTCAAGGACACCAGCCTCGGGTATGCCGTTGCAGCACCCGGACTCACGGCGGTCGGCAAGCAGATCTACGGGTCGTTCAACAACCAGATCCCGACCGTGATCGTGCTCGCGTTCCTCTACATCGTCATCAACCTGGTGTTGACCGCCGTCGCCACCTGGGTCCAGAAGAAGTTCGTCGGGGAGAAGAGCCCCCTCGAGCTGGCCCGCGTCGGCAACATGGACGGCGGCCGCGCGGCCTGACGAACCGCCCGGTTCGGCTGATCGGTCCCCGCCCGGCAGGTACGTTGCAGGCACCATGTGCGACTGCCACCCCGCCTCAGACCCCTTCGCCCTCGACCGCCGATCGATGATGCGCCTGGGCGCCGGAGTCGTCACTGTCGGCGCCCTCAGCACCACCGTCGAGCCCGCGACCGCCGCGGGCAAGAGCAAGGGCGAAGGTGGTCAAGAAGGTCTTCCGGGGCGAGTTCACCGACTCCGCGACCGCCGATTGGCACTACCTGCCGTTCAAGGTCCCCCGCGGCGTCCGCAAGCTCCACGTCTCCTACGAGCACGAACCGACCGACACCGGGATCGGTCTCAGCTACAACGTGGTCGACATCGGCATCTTCGACCCCTCCGGCCACGGGCTCGGTTCCGCGGAGGGCTTCCGCGGCTGGTCCGGCGGAGCCCGCAAGGAGTTCCACATCAAGACCGGTCGCGCGACCCCCGGCTACATCGCCGGCCCGCTGACGCCGGGCCGGTGGCACATCCTGCTGGGGCCCTACCTGATCACTCCGCCGGGGACGCCGTACACCGTCACGGTCAAGATGTTCCTCGGGCCGAAGGGCGAGCCGTTCGAACCCGCACCGGCGCCGCAGGCGGTGCCCGGCACCGGCCCCGGCTGGTACCGCGGCGACCTGCACCTCCACACCGTCCACTCGGACGGCTCAGCGCAACCAGCCCCAGCTGCTCGCAGCGGCGAGAGCGGCCGGGCTGGACTTCATCGGCTCCTCCGATCACAACACCAGCTCCGCGACGTACGTCTGGGGGCGGCACGTGGCCGACGACTTCCTCGTCATGAACGGCGAGGAGGTGACCACCCGCAGCGGGCACTGGCTGGCGATGGGCCTGCCACCGATGACCTGGATCGACTGGCGCTACCGGGCCGAGGACGACGAGCTGCACCGCTTCGCCGACCGGGTCCGCGAGCTCGGCGGGATCGCCATCGCCTGCCACCCGAACAACCCCATCTCGAGCATCAGGTGGGACCACGGCTACGACCACATCGATGCCATCGAGGCCTGGAACGGGCCCTGGACGGCGGACGACGCGAAGACGGTCAAGGACTGGAACGACCGGCTCGTCGAGGGCACCTACATCCCCATCGTGGGCAACTCCGACTCCCACAACGACAGCCAGGCCGTCGGGCTCGCCCAGTCCTGCTACCGGCTACCGACCCTGTCGTCCGCCGAGGTCGTCGACCGCGATCAGGGGTGGGCACTGCTGGCTCGCCGAGTCGTCCACCGTCGACGTCACCTTCACCGCAACCCTGGGCGACGCCGTCGCCGAGTGCGGCGACCACCTGGACGCCGCGCCGGAGGACCTCGTCCTGGTGACGCTCACGGCGTCGGGCGTCGCCGGCTCGCTCGCCCGGATCCTCGGCCCGGCCGGGGTCCTGGGCTTCGGCGTCGCCGACGACGCGGGTGTGGTCACCATCGAGGCGACGGTCCCGGCCGGTACGACGTCCTTCGTGCGCGCCGAGGTCGGCCGGCCGAAGGGGGACGTGGGCAGCCCGGTCTCGACGACCCCCATCGACAAGATGGCCGCCCTGACCAACCCGATCTTCCTCGACGCCTGAGGTCAGCGCTTCCTGGGCGTGACCCACAGCTTGATGACGCCCTCGACGACGACCTCGCCGTCGCGGCGGACGCCCCGGACCCGCACGGGCAGGTCGGGGTCCTCGCCGGTCCACTGCTCGGCGTCGGTCTCGGCGATGCACGTGATGTCGGAGTCGGCCTTGGCGGTGTAGGCGACCTCCATGCCCTTGGGGATCCAGCGCTTGTCGGCCGGGATCGTCGACTCGGCCAGAGCCCCCATCGCGGCCTCGAGCCCGTTGCACAGCGCGATGGCGTGCACGGTCTTGATGTGGTTGTGGACGCCCCGGCGCTTGGGGATCACGAGCTCGGCGTAGTTCGGCCGGATCTCCTGGAAGCGGGGGCGGATGGTGGCGAAGTAGGGCGCCTTCTGGGAGAAGAGGATCGAGAAGATCCGCTTGCCCTGGGGCAGCGCGCTGGTCTTCTTCCAGAGGTCGAGTACCTGGGGCATGGCCGCATGTTACT
>CAWIAS010000002.1:0-79645 GCA_963834235.1 uncultured Actinomycetota bacterium | reverse complement strand
ACCCACAAGTAGTCAAGCGGATCCGAGCCAGTCCAGGATCTGCGCGGCCGCCTCCGCCGCCTCGAGCCGGCTGTTGTCGATCCGCAGGTACCGGTGCCCGGCGATGAGCTCCTCCGCCGGCGTCCGACGGGAGGGCGACGTGCTGAGCACGAGCCGGTCGGCCTCGCGCACGTTGGCGTCGGAGAAGGCCAGGTCCCGCTTGGACTTCTTCTCCGCCAGGCGGAGCTCGGTCCGGTTCCGTTCGAGCCGCGTCGGCAGGTCGGCGTACAGCTCGACGAAGGCGACCTCTGCGGCGCTGTCGAGGTACGGCGCCAGCAGGGTTCGCAGGTAGGCCGCGTCCTCGGCGATCTCCAGACCCCAGACGAAGGTGAAGACCAGGTTGACGCCGGCGCCCGCGGCCTCCTCGATCACCCGGGTGCGCAGCTCGGCCTGCAAGGTGATGAACGGCGGAGTGCCGTAGTCGAACACGTCGAGCAGCGGCTCGATCGAGGCGTGGTTGTGGAACAGCCGGAAGTCCGACCGGCGCGCGATCTCGAGGCCCACCGTCATCTTGCCGACGGCGGGCGGACCGAAGATCACCAGGAGCTGCATGCCCCCAGCCTGACCGGGTCCGGGCTGCGGTGTCGAGTGACTTCGGGTCAGCGCGGAGGCGCCAGCACCTCGACCCGGTTGCCGGCGCCGTCGAAGGTGTGGAACCGCCGGTAGCCGGGGAAGTTGTCGCGCTGGCTCCAGTCGACCTCGAACCCGAGCTCTGCCAGCCGCGCCCCCACAGCCTCGAGCTCGGCCACGTCCTCCAGCACGAGCGCCGGGTGAGCCTTGCGAGCCGGCCGGAACGGATCCTCGACGCCCACGTGGATCTCCGCGGCGACCTGTCCTGCTCCGTCGTACGACCGGAACCAGGCACCGCCCCGGGCCCGCAGGTCCTCGGGCTTCTCGACCTCGATCATCCCGAGCCCGTCGGCGTAGAAGCGACGGGCGGCACCCTCGCCGCCGGACGGGCAGGCGACCTGGACGTGGTGGAGCCTCACGACGCCACCTGCGCGACCACGAAGATCCGCCGGAACGGCAGGACCACGCCGTGGTCGTGCGTGGGGTAGGCCGCCCGGAGCCGGGCCTTGAACTCGTCCTCGAACGGCTCGCGCAGGCCGGGCGGCAGGGCCTGGAGGGTGGGGCGGGCGCCGGTCCCCGACACCCACCTGAAGACGGGGTCGTCGCCGTCGAGCAGGTGCAGGTAGGTCGTCTCCCACGCATCGACGCGGCAGCCGAGTCCTGCCAGGAGGTCGAGGTAGACCTCCGGGTCGTTGCTGGCGGGTACGGCCACGCCTGCCGTGTGGGCGGCGTACGCCGGCTCGGCGGCCAGGGCCGTGCGGATCGTGTGGCTGGGTTCGTCGAAGTTGCCCGGCACCTGGAAGGCCAGCCAGCCACCGGGGCGGACCCGCTCGACGAGCCGGGGCAGGACGTCGAGGTGATCGGGCAGCCACTGGAGGGTCGCGTTGGAGACCAGGACGTCCACGGTCTCGTCGGAGGCGGCCCAGGCGCGCAGGTCGTCGACCCGGAAGTCGATGCCGGGCACGTCCTGCTGCGCCTTGGCGATCATCTCGGGACTGGAGTCGAGGCCGAGGACCTCGGCATCCGGCCAGCGTTCACCGAGCAGCCGGGTCAGGTTGCCCGGGCCGCAGCCCAGGTCGACCACCCGCTCCGGAGCCGGAGCGTCGATGCGCTGGAGCAGCTCGACGAAGGGACGCCCCCTCTCGTCGGCGTAGGTGAGGTAGCGGTCGGGGTCCCACGTGTGCGTCATGCCGGTCTCCTATCTTGACATCAAGATACTCTCCCATCCTGCGGGCACTTTGTCTCGATGTCAAGATTCTCGACGGTGCTCTACGATGGAGGCATGCGGGACGAGGTGGACGAGCTGATCGAGGCGTGGGAGAGCGAGCGCTCCGACCTCGACCTCGCGCCCGTCGCCGTCTTCAGCCGGATCAGCCGGCTCGCACGCCACCTCGACCTCGCCCGGCGGGACGCCTTCACCACCCACGGCATCGAGCAGTGGGAGTTCGACGTGCTCTCGGCGCTGCGTCGCGCCGGCGCGCCCTACGAGCTCTCCCCCGGCCGGCTGCTGCGCGAGACCCTCGTGACCAGCGGGACGATGACCAACCGGGTCGACCGGCTCACCGCACGCGGCTTCGTGGAGCGCTCCCCGGACCCCGACGACCGCCGTGGCGTGATCGTCCGGCTCACCGCCGAGGGGAAGGCTGCGGTCGACGGGGCCTTCGAGGCCCTGCTCGCCGCCGAGGCCGACCTGCTGGCGGACCTGCCCGCCCGAGACCGCAAGAAGCTGGCAGGCCTGCTGCGTACGCTCCTCGCACCCTTCGCCTGACCTCCGTCAGGAAACCCGGTCGAGCCTGTCGGTGGCGGCACCTAGGCTGTCGTCCATGAGTGGGACACCGGCCGTCGAGGCCATCGATCTGGTCAAGCGCTTCGGCGACAACGCAGCCGTCGACGGCGTGAGCTTCGTGGTCCCCGAGGGTTCCGTCCTCGGGATGCTGGGTCCCAACGGCGCCGGCAAGACCACCACCGTGCGGATGCTGACGACCCTCAGCGTGCCCACCAGCGGCACCGGCCGGGTCGCCGGCCACGACATCATCGAGGAGCCGGACGCCGTCCGCCGCAGCATGGGGCTCACCGGCCAGTCGGCCACCGTCGACGAGCTGCTGACCGCGCGCGAGAACCTGCGGCTGATCGGGCGGCTCTACGGTCTGCCCAAGCCCTACATCAAGCAGGCCAGCGACGACCTGCTCGAGCGCTTCGACCTCACCGCTGCGGCCGACCGGATGGCCAAGACCTACTCCGGCGGCATGCGCCGCCGCCTCGACCTCGCCGTGAGCCTGATCGCGGCTCCCCCGGTTCTCTTCCTCGACGAGCCCACGACCGGCCTCGACCCCAACAGCCGCGCCGAGCTGTGGGAGGTGCTGCGCGGTCTCGTCCGCGACGGGACCACCCTGCTGCTGACCACCCAGTACCTCGAGGAGGCCGACCAGCTCGCCGACGAGATCGTGGTGATCGACAAGGGCAAGGTGATCGCCGCCGGCACCCCCACCCAGCTCAAGGACCAGGCGGGCCAGGCGAGCGTGGTCGTCACCCTCACGCACGCGAGCGACGTCGAGCGGGCGGCAGAGCTGCTGAAGAGCTGCTCCACCGAGATGCACGTCGAGCCGCGCCGCCCGGCGGCTGACCGCCCAGGCCGACGGCCTCGGCGACATGACCCGGATCGCGGCCGTGTTCGAGGACAGCGGCATCGAGCTCGACGACCTCGGGCTGAAGCGGCCCAGCCTCGACGACGTGTTCCTGCACCTCACCGGCCATCGCGCCGAACCCACCGACGACGCGACCGAGCACGAGCCCGAAGGAGCACTCGCATGACCACGATCCAGTCCGGAGGACGCTCCACGGGCGTCTCCACCAGGCCGCCGATCTCCCCGCCCTCGATCGTGCGGTCCTCGACCACGATCGTCTGGCGCAACCTTCTGCACATTCGCCGGATGCCCGAGATGCTGCTCGACGTCACCGTCCAGTCGGTGATGTTCGTGCTGCTCTTCGCCTTCGTCTTCGGCGGCTCGATCGCCGTGGCGGGCTCCAACTACAAGGAGTTCCTGCTGCCCGGGATCATGGTCCAGACGATGGTGTTCTCCTCGGCCATCGTCGCGATGGGCCTCACCAACGACCTGCAGAAGGGCGTCGTCGACCGGTTCAAGTCGCTGCCGATCTCGCGCTCGTCGGTGCTGATCGGCCGGAGCATCTCCAGCCTGATCCACTCCAGCATCGGCATCGTCGTCATGGGCGTGACCGGGCTGCTGATCGGCTGGCGGATCCGCACCAACGTGTTCGATGCCTCGCTGGGCTTCCTGCTGCTCCTGCTCTTCGGCTTCTCGATGATCTGGCTGGGCATCTGGGTCGGCTCCGTGATGCGAACCGTCGAGGCGGTGCAGGGCGTCATGTTCACCGTGATGTTCCCGATCACGTTCGTGGCCAACACCTTCGCCCCCACCGAGAACATGCCGACCTGGCTCCGGGTCGTCGCCGAGTGGAACCCCGTCTCCTCGCTCACCCAGGCCTGCCGTCAGCTCTGGGGCAACGGCCTGCCCGCTCCGGCCGACGCGGCCTGGCCGCTCCAGCACGCCGTGCCGATGACGATCGCCTGGTCGCTGCTGCTCACGGCCATCTTCGCGCCCCTGGCCGTGGCGGCGTTCCGGCGGCGCTCGCGCGACTGATCGTTGGTTGAGGTGCGAAGCGCGCCAGCGCTGAGCCTCGAGGCCCCGCAACTGGAGCAGGGCCCTACTCCAGCAGCTCGGAGGCCTCCAGCCACTCCAGCTCGAGCTCGTCGCGCTCGGTGGCAAGTCCGTCGAGGACGGTGCTGATCTCGGCCAGCCGGCCGTAGTCCTGGGCGTTCTCGAGGACCTCTGCGTTCAGCTCGGCCTCGCGTCGGGCGATCCGCGCGAGCTGCTTGTCGAGCCGCGCGAGGTTCTTGCGGGCGGTCCGCTCCTCGGCGCTCCCGGTCTTCGGGCGACTGCCGGCTCCGGATTCCACGGGGTCTGCGGCGACGCTGCTGTCGGCCCGGGCGGCGGAGGCCTCGTGCGCGAGGGCGGCGGCCCTGCGCTCGAGGTACTCGTCGACTCCTCGGGGCAGCATCGAGATCTGACCGTCGCCCAGCAGCGCCCAGGTGGAGTCGGTGACCCGCTCCAGGAAGTAGCGGTCGTGCGAGACGACGACCAGCGTGCCCGGCCAGCCGTCGAGGAAGTCCTCGAGCACGTTGAGGGTCTCGATGTCGAGGTCGTTGGTGGGTTCGTCGAGCAGCAGCACGTTGGGCTCGGTCAACAGCAGCCGGAGCAGCTGGAAGCGGCGCAGCTCGCCGCCCGACAGGTCGCCGACCCGCGCGGTGAGCCGGTCGCCGGTGAAACCGAACCGCTCGAGCATCGACGAGGCCGTGATCTCCCCGTCTGCGGTCTTGGTGACCCGACGGATCGACTCGACCGTGGGCAGGACCCGCGCCGTGGGGTCGAGCTCGTCGATGTGCTGGGTCAGATGTTGCAGCGCGACGGTTCGCCCGAGCTTCATCCGGCCGGCGCTGGGCGTCAGGTCGCCGGACAGCAGCCCCAGCACGGAGGACTTGCCGGCCCCGTTGACGCCCACGATGCCGACCCGGTCTCCGGGGCCGAGGCGCCAGGTGGCGTGGGAGAGCAGGGTCCGCTCACCGCGGACCAGGTCGGCGTCCTCGAGGTCGATGACGTCCTTGCCGAGCCGCTGGGTGGCGAACTTCTGCAGCTCCAGCCGGTCCCGCAGCGGTGGCACGTCCTCGATCAGCGCGTTGGCCGCGTCGATCCGGAACTTCGGCTTCGCGGTCCGGGCCGGCGCTCCGCGGCGGAGCCAGGCCAGCTCCTTGCGGACCAGGTTCTGTCGGCGGATCTCCGACGAGGCAGCCTGCCGCGTGCGCTCGGCCTTGGCCAGCACGAACGCGGCGTACCCACCCTCGTAGATGTCCACCACCCCGTCATGGACCTCCCACGTCGACTGGCACACCGCGTCCAGGAACCAGCGGTCGTGGGTGACGACGACCAGTGCGGACGGTCGGTTGGCGAGGTGTTCGGCCAGCCAGGCCACGGCCTCGACGTCGAGGTGGTTGGTCGGCTCGTCGAGCACGACCAGGTCATGGTGGGTGAGCAGCAGGGCGGCCAGCGAGCACCGGCGCCGCTCCCCTCCGGAGAGACCGACGACGGCGCGGTCGAGGGTGACGCCGGCGAGCAGCACCTCGACCACCTCGCGGGTGCGGGGGTCTGCGGCCCACTCGTGGTCGGACCGGCCGGCCAGGACCGCTTCACGGACCGTGTGGGTGTCGTCGAGCGCATCGGCCTGGTGCAGGTACCCGATCTGCAGACCGCGGGTCCGGGAGACCCGGCCGGTGTCGGGTTGCTCGAGGCCGGTCATCACCTCGAGCAGGGTGGTCTTGCCGTCGCCGTTGCGACCGACGATGCCGATCCGCTCGCCGAGGCCGATCCCGAGCGAGACGTCGGTGAGCAGCGGCCGCACGCCGTACGACTTGGAGACCCGCTCGAGGTTCAGGAGGTTCGCCATCAGGCCGGCTCCACCACGGTGGCGCCGGCGGCCGGGCCGGTGGCGGTCAGCACGGTCTCGCGCCCCGCTCCCCGGAGCCGGGAGGCGACCTCGCCAGCGTGCGCCGGGGACTCGCACAGGAAGACGCAGGTCGGCCCGGAGCCCGAGACCAGGCCACGCAACGCCCCCGCCTCCTCGCCCGCCGCCACCAGGTCGCGCAGGTCCGGACGAAGGTCGAAGGCGGGCTCCTGGAGCCCGTTGTGCAGGGTCGCGGCGAGGGCGTGCGGGTCGCGGCTGGTCAGCGCGGCGAGCAGGGCGTCCGCGGACGGTGGCGTCGTCGACGCGCGCGGATTGAGCTCGTCGAAGTGCCGGTAGACCGCCGGGGTGGACATGCCCTCACGAGACGGTACGACGACCCACGACCAGGTGCCCGGGTCCGGGACGGGCGCCACGACCTCGCCGTGCCCGGTGCCGAGACCGGTGCCGCCGAGGATCGCGAACGGGACGTCGCTGCCGAGCCGGCCGGCCAGCTCCATCAGGTCGGCGCGGGACGTGCCGAGCCCCCAGAGCCGGTCCAGCGCGACGAGGGCGGCGGCGGCGTCCGCAGAGCCACCGGCCAGCCCGCCGGCGACGGGGATCGCCTTGTCCACCACCACGGCACCGCTCACGCGCAGGTCGTGCAGGTCGGCCAGCAGTGAGGCCGCCCGGGTCACGATGTTGCCGGCGGTGTCGGGGAGCGCAGCGGGGTCGACGTACGCGGCAGCGCGGGTCTCGACCGTCCA
The DNA here is from genome assembly GCA_963834235.1 of uncultured Actinomycetota bacterium. Lineage (GTDB taxonomy): Bacteria > Actinomycetota > Actinomycetes > Propionibacteriales > Nocardioidaceae > Nocardioides. The sequence goes on along the minus strand of CAWIAS010000002.1, from coordinate 72,758 downwards.
GACGTCGGCAGGGGTGACGGTGAGGTCGTCGTGCAGCGAGATCGCCTGGTAGACGGTGTGCAGCTCGTGGAAGCCGTCCTCGCGGAGCCCGCCGACCCCGAGGTGGAGGTTGATCTTCGCGCTGGCGCGGACCCGCACCGCCTTCGACAGGCTCACCCGGCGCTCCTCTCCAGTTCCTCGGCGATGCGGACGAAGGCATCCAGCTCGAGGGTCTCGCCCCGGGTCAGCGGGTCGACCCCGGCCGCGGCGAGCGCGGCCTCGGCCGCCTCGGCCGAGCCGGCGAGCTCCTTGAGCGCGCCCCGGAGCATCTTGCGGCGGTGCGCGAAGGCGGCGTCGATGACGGCGAAGACCTGCTCACGCGTGGCCCGGGTGGTCGGCGGGTCGTGGTGGGTCCAGGCGACCAGACCGGAGTCCACGTTGGGGGCCGGCCAGAAGACGTTGCGCCCGATCGCGCCGGCGCGACGGACGTCGGCGTACCAGGCCGCCTTGAGCGAGGGGATGCCGTAGACCTTGGAGCCCGGACCCGCGGCCAGCCGGTCGGCCACCTCGGACTGCACCATCACCAGGCCGTGCCGCAGCGAAGGGAGCAGAGCCATCAGGTGCAGCAGGACCGGCACGGAGACGTTGTAGGGCAGATTGGCGACCAGCGCCGTGGGCGGCGGCCCGGGGAGCTCGGTCACGCGGAGTGCGTCGGCGTGGACCAGCTCGAACCGGTCGCGTCGCGACGGGGCGTACTCCTCGATCGTCGCCGGGAGCAGGGAGGCCAGCTTGTCGTCGATCTCGATCGCCAGGACCCGATGGGCGACCTCGAGCAGCCCGAGGGTCAGCGAACCCAGGCCGGGGCCGACCTCCAGGACGATGTCGTCGGCAGTGACGCCGGACTCGCGCACGATCCGCCGGACCGTGTTGGGGTCGATGACGAAGTTCTGGCCCTTCTGCTTGGTGGGCCGCAGGTCCAGGACGGTCGCCAGTGAACGCACGTCCGCCGGGCCGAGAAGTCTCGGCCCGGCGGAGGTGGTGTCTGCCGGTGGGCCCTGGTCAGGCATGGGCCCAGCGTATGGCGTGTCGTTTCACTTACTGGGGCAGGCCCAGCGACTGCGAACAGTGCGGCCAGGAGCCGTAGCCACCGGTCGCGGCCCGGACCTTCTCGGCAATCGCGATCTGGGTCTCGCGGCTCTGCTGGTGCGGGTAGCCCGGCCCGCCGTAGCCGCGCCAGGTGCTCAGCGAGAACTGGAGCCCGCCGTAGTAGCCGTTGCCGGTGTTGATCGCCCAGTTGCCGCCCGACTCGCACGCGGCGAGCTGGTCCCACACGGTCCCGCCGGAGGCGAAGTTGGAGGTGACCTCTTCCTTCGTGCCGACCTTGACGATGGCGTCGACCGGGTTGTCGAGCACCGTCTGGCGCAGCACCTTGGTGGCCACGAGCTCACCGTTGCGGTAGGTCAGGCGGTAGGTGACGTCGCGGAGACCGTCCTCGCCGGAGCGGACGACCTCGGTCTCGCCCTCGAACATGGAGCCGTCCGGGCGCTCGATCGTGGAGAAGTCGACGTTCTCGGCCTTGACCCTCTTGGTGACGACCTTGATGTCGGTGAAGACGACCTTGTCGCCGTCCTCGAGGACGGCCTTCGGGCCGGGCGTCACGAGGTCGCGCTTCTCGACCTTGACGTCCAGCTCCTCGAGAGCGTCGCGGGCCGTCAGGGCGGTGAGCTCGCGGGTGACGAACTTCTTGTCACCGACCTTGACCTCGAGCCGCTTCGGGGTGACGACCTCGAGGCGCATGCCGTCACGGCCGATGCCGGCGCCGCGACTGGTGGACAGGTCCGCACCGAGGAACCGGGAGCCGATCTCGCCGAGCGCTGCGGCGACGTCGGTGGAGGTGACCCAGAAGGTCTCCTCCACGCCGTCCACGGCCAGCTCGAGCGGGCGACCGAACTTGACGTTGATCCGGCTGCCCTCGGCGATCTGCTCGTCCGGGCTGGGGGCGACGATGTCGTGCTCGCCCAGCTCGATGCCCTCGGCCTCGAGGACGTCGGCGACGGTGTCACCCATCGAGGTGACCTCCTGCGACTCCCCGTCGAGGGAGAGCGTGACCGAGGTGCTGAGGGAGGCGTATCCCCACGTGGTCCCGGCGACCGCGAGGATCACGAGGGTCGCGAGTGCGACCAGGGCGCCACGGCTCTTGACGAGTGCTGCGAACTTGGTGTCCTTGAAGGGCACGATTCTCCGTACGTCGTTCTCTCCGGTTCTCGAGTGCCAGCGCGCCCGGGCGCACGCACCCGCGGATGGCGAGTAGGTGGTGCTCGGGGGTTCGTGAGGGGCAGCCACGTGGTGGCGGCTACCGCCAGGCGCTGGTCAGATCAATCCCGATTCCGGCCAACAGTCACAAGACGATAACGACGACCCGGGGCCCTGCAAACTCCTCGACCCCCGAAAGTCGACAAAAGTGACCAGCCTCTCGTGTCCGATAAACGGATTACCAGGTGCCGCCGAAGGCGGCCTCGGTGTTCCGGTCGACCGCCGCGCACAGGGCTTCGAGGTCCTCTCCGCGGATGTCCGCCAGGGCCCGCATGGTCAGCGGGACCAGGTAGGACGCGTTCGGTCGACCGCGGTAGGGCGTGGGCGTCAGGAACGGCGCATCGGTCTCGACGAGCACCCGGTCCTGCGGAGTGACGGCCAGCGCCGCCCGCAGCGGGTCGGCGTTCTTGAAGGTCACCGTGCCCGCGAAGCTCAGGTGGGCACCGCGGTCCAGGCACTTCCGGGCGAAGGCGGCGTCCCCCGAGAAGCAGTGCATCACCCAGCGGTCCGGCACCCCCTCCTCGTCGAGCACGGCCAGCACCTCGTCGTGGGCGTCGCGATCGTGGATCACCAGCGTCTTGTCCAGTCGCTTGGCCAGGTCGATGTGCCTGCGGAACGACTCCACCTGGGCGGCTCGCCCCTCCTCGCCGGTGCGGAAGTGGTCGAGGCCGGTCTCGCCGACGGCGCGGACCTTGTCGTGCACCTGGGCGAGCCGCTCGATCTCGGCCAGCGCCTCGTCCAGGGTGCCCGCGTCGGCCTGGCGGGGGGCCTCGTTGGGGTGCAGGGCGACGCCGGCGACGAGGGCGTCGTACCTCTCCGCGGCCTCGACGGCCCAGCGCGCACCCGGCAGGTCGCAGCCGATCTGGACGATGCGGGGTACGCCGACCGCTGTCGCCGCGGCGATCGCGTCCTCGGTGGCCAGCCAGTCGCCGTCGGCGATGTCGAGGTGGCAGTGGTTGTCGACCACGGGGTGCGGCAGCGGCTCCGGGGCCGGCGGTCGATCGCGGTCGCGGCTGGCCCCGCTCTTCTCGTCGGTCGACGCGCGGCGGCGGGTGGGCTGCTCGGTCACGTCGCCGACGCTATCCGGGCCAGGACCGCGTCGGCCAACGCGGCCGGTGCCTGGGTCGGGATCCAGTGGCTGACCCCCTCGAGCACGACCAGCTCGTACGACCCGGTGACGAAACGCCCGCACAGCTCGGCCGAGGTCCGGGAGATCGCGACGTCGCGGTCGCTCCACACGAACGTCGTGGGGACGCCGACCTGCTCCCGCGCCCACCCGAACGGCGCGAACGGGATCGCGCGGTACCAGCCGAGAGCACCGGGCAGGGCGCCGTGATCGACGATCTCGCGATGGAAGCGGGCCACGTCGTCGCGGGTCATCCCGCCCTTGAGCAGCGAGACGTCGAACTTCTCAGGGCGGTTCTGCGCCACCCACTCTGGGAGGAACGGGACCACGAAGAGCGCGATGTACCAGGAGTCGCGCAGCTGGCTGCTCCGCAGGCACGCGGCGAGGTAGGCGCCGGGGTGCGGAACCGAGACGGCGGTGAGGCTGAGGACCCGGTCCGGCCGGCGGGCCGCCAGCGCCCAGCCGACCAGTGCTCCCCAGTCGTGCCCGACGACGTGGACCGGAGCACCGATCCGGTCCATCAGCGCCTCGACGTCCGCCACGAGGGCCGTGATCCGGTACCCGATCCGCGTCCGCGGTCGGGCGCGCGGGGAGTAGCCGCGCTGGTCGGGGGCGAAGGTGCGCAGGCCGTGCTCGTGCAACCGCGCCGAGACGGCCGCGAACGAGGTCGCCCGCTCGGGGAAACCGTGGAGCAGCACGACCGGGTCACCGTCCAGTGGGCCGCTGTCGACCACGTCGAAGGTCAGACCGTCGCGCGTGAAGGACTCGATCCGGCTCACGAGGCGTGGACCAGGTTGTACACGTCCCGCTTCGGCACGCCCGCCATCCGGGCCACCTCCACGATCGCCTCCTTGCGGCTCGTGCCGCCGGCCTCGAGACCGGCAACCGCCGCCAACAGGCTCTCCGGGTCGGTGCCGACCAGGGCGGTCGCCTCGGCTCCGGTCACCACGATGGTCACCTCACCGCGCACCCCCTCCTCGGCCCACGACACCAGGTCACCGAGCGGTCCCCGGCGTACCTCCTCGTGGGTCTTGGTCAGCTCGCGGCACACCGCGGCGGCGCGCTCGGAGCCGAAGCTGGCCGCCATCGCCGTCAGTGTCGCGACCGTGCGGTGCGGAGCCTCGAAGAAGACCATGGTCCGCTCCTCGGCCGCCAGCCCCTGCAGCCGACGCGACCGCTCCCCCGCCTTGCGCGGCAGGAACCCTTCGAAGCAGAACCGGTCGACCGGCAGCCCGGAGACCGCGAGGGCGGTGAGCACCGCGGACGGACCGGGGACCGCGGTGACGGTGATGCCTTCGGCAACCGCCGCCACCACCAGCCGGTAGCCCGGGTCCGAGACGCTGGGCATCCCGGCGTCCGTCGCGAGCACCACCCGCTCGCCCGCGAGCAGAGCCTCCACCAGCACAGGCGTGCGTGCGGCCTCGTTGCCCTCGAAGTAGGAGACGACCCGGCCGGTCAGGGTGATGCCGAGCCCGGACGTGAGTCGCTTCAGGCGGCGGGTGTCCTCCGCGGCCACGATGTCGGCGCCGGCGAGCTCCTCGGCCAGGCGCGGCGGAGCATCGGTCACCCGCCCGATCGGGGTCGCTGCGAGCACGAGCACGCCGGGGGTCTCGGTCATGGACCGATCATGTCACTGGGTCCGCAGGGGGGACTCGACGTCCAGGAGGTAGGTGGCAACGGCGGGATAGTGGTCGGAGCCCTTGATGTCGCGGGCCACCTCTCGTCGGGTGGCAGCCACCGTGGCCCACACCTGGTCGAGGTAGGCGTTCTCGTAGGTCCCCTTCTCCTCGAGCTCGCCGCCGTCCCACATCGACTGGAATCCCTGGCGCTTGTAACGCTTGTAGGGGAGCTTCTTGTGGCGCTCCCTGACGTCCGCCTGGAAGCCGACGTTGAAGTCGCCCATGACGAACACCTCGGTGTCGATCTCCTTCTCCCGCTTGATCAGCCGCACGGTGCCCTGGATCTGCTCGACGAGCAGCGCGAACCGCTTCGGCCGGTCCGGCCACGGCTTCCCCACCAGGGACGCACCCGACAGCAGGTGGAGGTTGATGACCGTCACCGTGTTGCCGGTGACGATGTGCTCCAGGCGCACGACCGTCGCGTAGGAGTCCTCCTTGTACTCGGTGCCCTCGCCGTGCTTCGCCTCGACCTCGCGACCGTCGGCGATCCGGTAGGCGCCCGGGGCGTCGATGAGCTCGAACACGGCGGTGTCCCAGATGACCGGGTTCTGACGCAGCTCGGGCGGTCGGTAGTACCCCCAGTCCTCGTCGTCCAGGAGGTAGTCGTTCTTGTCCTTGTCGGCGATCTCCTGGAGACCGGCGACCGCTACGCGGGACTTCAGCTCGTCGATCGCCTTCTTGAACTTGCTCAGCGGTCGGTCGGCACGGAAGTTGTAGGTGCCGATCTGCACCGGCACCACCCCGGGCTCGTTGTCGCCCGCAGCGCTGGGCGGCACGAGCGACAGGGTGAGCGCGACGAGGGAGAACGCGACGGAACCCGCGACCACGTGCGCTTGACGACCGTTCATGACGCTCTCCCGGCAGAGCCTCGACCTGGTGAGGACCGGGGCCTGCTGTTGCAGGACTTCGCCGCACCTGGTGCGGCACCCTGAACAACGCTGACGGGGACGTAGAGTCACGGCTCGTGACGACCGCGCCCCCGGAGACCTCGGTCGGCCTGTCCCGGACCGCTGCGGGCAGCGCCGTACCCTCCGCGCGCCAGCGCGCCGCCGGCGGTCGGCTCCGGCTCGAGGACCCCGTCGTCGGCTGGACTGCCGCGATCGGGATCGCGCTCCTCGCGTTCTTCCTCCGGGTGTGGAAGCTGGGTACGCCGCGGGAGTTCGCGTTCGACGAGACGTACTACGCCAAGGACGCCTGGTCGATGCTGAACAACGGCTACGTCCGCGAGTACGTCGGCGGCGCCGACAACCGGATCCTCGAGGGCACGACCACGGGGCTCTGGAAGGACGGCGCCTCGATGATCGTCCACCCCGAGGCGGGGAAGTGGCTGATCGCGCTGGGCGAGAAGGCGTTCGGCATGGACCCGTTCGGCTGGCGGATCGCCGCGGCCGTGGTCGGGTCCCTGATGGTCCTGGTGATGGTCCGGCTGGCGCGCAGGCTCACCGGCTCGACCGCACTGGGATGCGTGGCCGGTCTACTGCTGTGCTTCGACGGCATGCACTTCGTGCTGTCCCGCCTCGCCCTGCTCGACATCTTCGTCGCGTTCTTCACGCTGTGCGCAGTCGCCTGCCTCGTGAACGACCGCGACTGGTACCGCGCCCGCCTGGCGCGCCTGTGCCCGGAACCCGTGGTCGGCGAGCGAGCCTTCGGTCCCGTGCGCGGACTGCTCTTCCGACCCTGGCTGGTGGCCGGCGGAGTCTGCTTCGGACTCGCTGTGGGCACCAAGTGGGTCGCGCTCTACCCGATGGCCGCCTTCGGAGTGCTGGTGTGGGCCTGGAGCTCGGGCGCCCGGAGGTCCTTCGGCGTCCGCTGGCCGGTGCTGAAGTCGGCGCTCGTCGACGGCATTCCGGCCTTCCTCCAGCTGGTCGTCGTCGGACTCTTCGTCTACGTCGCCACCTGGACCGGCTGGCTGGTCAACGCCCACGAGTACGAGCAGCACCTCTCCGCCACCCAGTACACCCACTACGACGGAGGCCAGAACTGGTCGACCCGCGGCGCAGCCGACGCGGAGGGGCTCGGTGAGGTGAAGCAGTCGCTGACCTCGCTGTGGGAGTACCACCAGGACGTGCTCGTCTTCCACACCCACTTCCTCAACGACTCCGACCACACCTACCAGTCCCAGCCGTCCGGCTGGCTGCTGCTGAACCGTTCGGTCGGTGTCTCCGCCGACGTCGACATCCAGCCCGGCACCCAGGGGTGTGACGCGCCGGCGGGCAGCGACTGCCTGCGTCAGGTGCTCCTGCTCGGCACGCCGATCCTGTGGTGGGCCGGGATCCTCGCGCTGGTCTACGCCCTGGTGATGTGGGTGGGCGCCCGTGACTGGCGCTACGGACTGGCCGTGGTCGGCACCGGATCGACCTGGCTGCCCTGGCTCCAGTACGACGACCGCCCGATCTTCATCTTCTACGCCGTGGTGACGCTGCCGTTCATCGTGATCGCACTGACCCTGGCCATGGGCCGCCTGATCGGCTCCTCGCCCGTGCCCACGCCGCGGCGTACGACTGGGGTGGTGATTGCGGGTTCGTTCTTCGTCCTGGTGCTGATGAACTTCGCGTGGTTCTACCCGATCTACACCGACCAGCTGCTGACGCACGCGGAGTGGCTGGACCGGATCTGGTTCCAGCGCTGGATCTGACCCGGCTCAGTCGTCGTTGTCCTTGATCGTGATGGTGATCTCGTCGGCGTTCGGCTTGATCTTGGTGTGGACCGGGCTGACCAGTCGCAGCGTGAACGTCTCATCGCCCTCGACCTGGGAGTCACCGACCAGATCGATGGAGATCTCCTCGTTCCCGAAGATGTTGTCGTAGAGCGTCGAGGTGTCGATGGTGAAGTCACCCGGGGGGTTGCCGTCGGGACTCTGGGTGGCGGTTTGCTCTACCACCTGGACGCGGACGTACCCGTACTGGACGTCGCCGTCCAGCTCCACGAACATGCTCGGCAGCTTGGACGGCCCGTTGTTCTCGGTGTCTCCGGGCTGGTTGCCGTTGGCCACCAGGCGAACGTCACCGAAGCCGATCGATCCTTCGGCCGGCTGATAGCCCGGCTCGGCATCCACCCGGGCGTACATCGCGAGCGCGGGGTAGTGGTCGGAGGCCTTGATGTCGGTCAGGATCGTGTGGTCTGCGGGAGCGCCGGTCGTCCACACTTGGTCGATCAGGGCATCATTCTTGGTTCCCTGTTGCGACTGCAGGTAGGGACTGCCGTGCCACATGGAGCGCATCCCCAACGGCGTCCACTTCTTGTAGGGCAGCTTCTTGTGCTTCCACTTCAGGTCAGCCTTGTAACCGACGTTGAGGTCACCCATGACGACCACGCGGTCGACGTCGTCTCGGTCCCTCTCCTGCTTGATCGCCTGCACGGTGCCGGCCACCTGGTCGGCGTAGAGGCCGAACATCTTGGGCTTGCCCTTGGCTGGTCGGCCACCTTTGACCGCACCCCGGATGAAGTGGACGTTGACGAAGGAGATCTGCTCACCGTTGACGCGATCCCGGAGTCGGACGATCGTGGCCCAAGAGTCTTCCTTCTCGCCCGTGCCCTTGTACTCGCTCCCGAGGTTCCGCGCCTCGGCGATCTTGAACCCGTCGACGGAGAGCAGATCGAAGTACTCGCGCCGCCAGGTGATGGGGTTCTGCTGCAGCTGCGGCGGACGGTGGTAACCCCAGTCGACATCGGCCTTGAGGTACTTGTTGCGGTCGTTGCTGCCGATCTCCTGCAACGCGAGGACCCCGATCTCGGGGAGCGCCTTGAGCTGGTCGATGCCGCTCCTGTAGTCGGCGAGGTTCACACCGGCCCTGATGTTGTAGGTCGCGACCCCCAGGTAGGCGGTGTCCTCACGAGCTTGACCCGCTGCGCCTGGAGAGGCGGCCGCGAGGCTGGCTACCGCCAGGGACAGGCTGACGCCGCAGAGGAGGGACCGGAAAGCTGAGAAGTGCACAGGAACTCCGAGGGAGGTGATGGGTGCCGAGAATTGGTCGGGCCTGGCCCCCCACTCTAGGAAACAGAGGAGGACTCGACCGACGAATTCGAAAACTGCCTACCGTCCAGCACTCATCGTCCGCGGGAATGGGTGGCTGCCGCGACCGGCGCCACGTTGTCAGTCGTCGTCGGTCATGATGCCGGAAGCCTTGTCGAATCCGGCCAGGACGGTCGACGACTGGGTGCCGATCAGTTCGATGGTGAACTTCACGTCCGGTTCCGACTTGGTGTCGCCCTGGAAGTCGAGCCTGACTGCGGCGGCGTTGGGGTTGTCGTCGTAGAAGGTGGACAGGTCGACCAGGAAGTCGCCCTCGCCGTACTTCGTGCCGACGGTCGCCCCGGTGATCTTGACGTCGACGAAGCCGTGGGCGGAGTCACCGGTCACGTCGAACACGAGGTCGTAGTCCCGCGTCTTGCCGTCCCTCTCCTTGGCGGACTGGTTGAGGTCGACGGGGTCGAACCCGACAGTCCCGGTCAGCGGCACGTACATGGGGTCGACCGGCAACTGATAGGTGGCCACGACCGGTGAGTGGTCGGACGCCTTGATCGAGCGGACGATCGCCTCGTCCGATGAGTCGCCGGTCCACCACACCTGGTCGATCAAGGCGTCACCGTGGGTGCCGTAGGGCTCCTTGATCAGCGGGCTGCCCTGCCACATCGAACGGAGACCGATGCCGGGGTACTTCTTGGTGCCGGTGAACTTCATGTAGGGCAGCTTGCGGTGCTTGCGCTTGAGGTCGGCCTCGAAGCCGACGTTGAAGTCGCCGAGCACGAAGACCTCGTCGCTCGCTGCGCGCTCCTGCTTGATCGCCTTCACCGTGCCTGCGACCTGGTCGACGTAGAGCCCGAAGAGCTTGGGCTTGCCGGGCGCAGGGAGGCCGCCCTTGACCGCGCCGCGCACCAGGTGGACGTTGATGAACGAGATCTGCTGTCCCGTCGAACGCTGGACCAGCCGGACGATGGTGGCCAGCGAATCCTCCTTCTCGTCGTCCCCGGAGTGCTCGTTGCCGAGGTCGCGCTTCTTGGCGATCACGAAACCTCGGGCGCCGACGAAGTCGAAGCGCGCGCGGTTCCACATGATCGGGTTCTGTTGAAGGGCCGGCGGCCGGTAGAAGCCCCACTCGGAGTCGGACGCGAGATACGTGCCTCGGTCCGTGGCGCCGATCTCCTGGAGGCCGAACACGTCCGCCATCGGCTTGAACGTGGTGACCGCGTCCTCGAAGTCGCTCTGGCTCACCCCCGCCCGGATGTTGTAGCTCCCGATCCGCAGCGGCTGGTCGACGGCAGCTGCCGATGGCACCGACTGCCCTGCGGCACCGGCGGGCACGCCGACGAGGAGCGCGGCACCGAGCGAGAGCACGGTGCCCGCGAGAACGGATCGAAGGGCAAGAGCGTGCACAGGAGTCTCCGCGAGGTTGGGGGGGCAGGCTCCTGAGTCTAGGAAGTTATGCGGCTCCCGACCGGCGGTTGCCGATTTCGCCCACGATGCGCTCTCAGGCGGTCAGCGCGGTGGCGAGCTGGATGCCACCCATGACCAGGGCCGCCAGGGAGACCCCGAGCAACGACATCGCCACGAGGCGACGCCGGAACAGCGTCGCGATGCCGGCGAAGAACAGGGTCAGGGCCAGGAGCACGGTGGCCAGCTCGAACTTGTCGCCGATATCGCCCGCCGCCGTCGCCTCGTCGTACGCCTTCTCCGACTCAGCCGTCAGCCTCTCTGCCTCAGCGATCTCGGCGATGAAGTACGGGTTCTCGGGGTCGTCGTCGAACGGCGTGATTGCGTCCTCGTCGGCCTGCCACCAGTCGACGGCGTCGACGAGCTCGGGTCGCATCAGCGTGGTGATGTAGTTGGCGGCCTGGGCCGGCCCGGTCTGCGCGATCGTCGCGAACTGGACGAACAGCTCCTGGTCGGCCGCAAAAGTCTGGTTGACCTGGTTGTAGTAGTAGTTCGCGTCGTTCAGCGCAGTCGAGGACTTGTTGTAGCCGTCGAGCACCTCGCCGTCGCGGAGACCTGACTGGTACGCCGAGAAGGCGGTGAGGGTCGCGGCGACGCCCAGGAGGATCGCGGCCACGATCGAGAGCCAGCTCTCGCTCGTGGACTCTGCGGGTGGCCCGACGGGCGACCCCTCGGGCTGGATGGCGGGGGTCTCGGACACGGTGGCCTCATCGATGTCGCAGGTGACGGTCGAACCGACGCTAGCGGCGTGCGCTGCACCTCAAGACGCGCCTCGCCCAACGACGGCGGCTGGCATAGACCAGTCACTTTCGACGGCGCGCTCGACGTAGCCCGTGTGACCCACGCCTCGTTGATCCATCGCGACGTCTGGGGACACCAACCACGGGAGACGCACCATGACATGGAGGATGATCGTTACTGAAGCACCGCCGGAGACACTGCTCACGCTCGAGGACGAGCTGGACATCGCGGCGGGCACGGATCTGCGCTTCGCGGTCCACGAGGCGCTCGAGGGCGGCGCCCACACCATCGTGATCGACCTGGCCGGGGTCACCTTCCTCGACTCTGCCGGTCTGTGGAGCCTGATCTTCTGCCGCAACCTGGCCGAGGCGGCCTCGTGCACCCTGACGGTCACCGGCCACAGTGCCGCGGTCGACCGTCTGCTCCGCATCCTCGACCGAGACTGGATCACCCAGCTCTTGTGGCCTGACTACGTGCGCGAGTGAAGATGCCCGGCCGGTCGCACGGTCGGCCGCCGACGCCTTTGGCGCCGGTGCGACGATGCACCCATGACCGCGTGGCGTCCCGCCTGGGAAGAGTTCCCTGCTGACCTGCTCGCCTTCTGGACCGAGCGGCACCTGTGCACGCTCACGACGCTCCGTGAGGACGGTCGGCCCCACGTCGTCCCCGTGGGCGTGGCCGTCGACGTCGAGGAGCGGTGCGCCTGGGTGATCACCTCGGGCTCTTCGCGCAAGGCGCGCAACCTGATCGGGTCCCCCGGGGGACCGGTCGCGGCCTGCCAGGTCGACGGCGCGCGCTGGTCGACTCTCGAGGGCACCGGACACGTGCTCAGCGACCACCGAGCCGTCGCCCGGGCTGTCGAGCAGTACGCCGCCCGCTACCGGGTCCCCCGCGTCAACCCCGCCCGGGTCGCGATCCGCATCGACGTCGAGCGGTTCGTCTCCTCCGCGCGGGTCTGATCAGACGATCTTCTCCGGGTTGTGCTGCTTGAAGGCGCGCACCATGGCCCTGACCTGGCGCTGGCTGACCCCCACGTCATCAGTGGCCGACTGAAGAAATGCGTTGAATCCTTCGAGGCCACCGGTGTCCACCTGGCTGACATAGGTGAAGCCCATCGACCAGTCGGGGAAGGAGCGCTCCTCGATCGTGAGGCGAAACGCCTCGGTGACGTCGGTGTGCCTGGGGTCCGCCTCGATGTCTGCGAAGGTGGACGCCACGATGTCGTCAGGACCTTCGATGGTCTGGATGATGTTGCCGCCGCTGTAGAGCAGCAGTCCGGTCAGCCCGCGCTCGGCGTTGCGGGGACGAATGGCCTCCAGCATCTCCACCAGCTGGTCTGACGACATCAGCCGGGTGGCAGAGCTCAGGTAGGTGATGGAAAGCATGGGCGGAAACGCTACCCGAAGACTTTACTTCCGCCAAAGCCTCCGCGAGAGGTGCGCAGTGAGTACAGCTTGGTCGAGCTGGAGTCCATCTCCGCAGCCGGATGCGCCGCTCACGAACGACGAACCGCCCCTCTCCTGCTCAATGCAGGTGAGGGGCGGTTTCAGTGTGGTGGAGCTGAGGGGAATCGAACCCCTGACCTTCTCATTGCGAACGAGACGCGCTACCAACTGCGCCACAGCCCCAAGCGAGGGGAAACGTTAGCACCCGGCTCGGCGGCTTCCGAATCAGGAGTCGAGCAGCAGATTCTCGATCTGTTCGAGTGCGCGGGCGGCGTACGGGCCCCACAGTCGTGCGAACACGGGCATCGCCAGGCCGGCGGCTCCGGAGGCCGGGTGGAGCACCCACGCCCAGGTGATCCGGACCCCGGTTCCTGCTGGCTCGAAGGCCCATTCGCCGTCCAGCGAGGCGATCAGGGGCTTCATCGGCCCCGTGACGTGGTTGATCTCGTAGCCGAAGCGGTGCGGCCGGTCCACGACGGTCAGGCGCTCGCGCATGGTGCCGCCGTCGGAGGTCACGATGGTGCGGGTCTGGCCGACGGTGCCCCAGGTGCCGTCCTGGTCCCGGACCTCGCGGACCGGTGGCAGGGGGCCGAACCGGCGTGACATGACGCGAGGGAGCGAGGCGCCCAGCACTGCGTCGAAAGCTCGGTCGACCTCGACCGGAATGGTGCGGGACTGCTGGACGCGGCGTGGTGTGGTCACGCGGTCACCCTAGGTGACACGCACCTGGCCGGATCAGGAACCGACCGCCCTGGAGCCGTCGGCGTCCGTGCGGCCGGCACGCTCGGCGCGAGCCGACTCGTCGGCCTCACGGGCGATCTGCGCGTCACCCTCGGTGCGACCGGACGTCCAGACACCGGTGGAGTCGAGGTCGATCGTGCGCACCGAGCGTCGGGCTGCGGCCGGCTTGGTGACGTACGTCGGGAGCGTGACCGGCATCGGGTCCCAGAGGCTGGGGTCGGCGATGGCCGGCGTCTGCGTGGTGTTGTGGAGATCGTCATCGTCGTCCGCGTGATCGGGCTCGACCGGGATCCTGGCTTCGGTCTGGTCGACCGCGACGGGGGCCTCCGGGAGCGTGGCCGCACGGCCGATCCCACGCTCGCGTCGCACCATCAACCGGCAGGCGACCAGCCAGGTCAGGAGCAGACCGCCCGGGATGGCGGCGTACCACCACGAGACGAGGCCGAACGCCGCGACGCCGATCACGGCGACATTGGCGAGAAGGATCAGTCCGAGCACGCGACGGCGCCGCCGAGCGGCCCGGTTGGTGGACTCTCGCAGACTCGGGGCGGGCTGTGGCTCGACCGCACGTTCGGTGTGCTTGGTCGTCACGACGGGGGCGGTGGCGGCGCGACCGGGCGTGACCACCAGTCGGGCGTTCTTGCCGCTGACCGGCTCCCGGCGCGCGAGCACCCGCATCGTGTGGGAGAACCGGTCGACCGAACGGCTGCGCACCACGTCGTCGTGGTGCTTGAGCGCCTTCGGGATCAGGTAGACGGCCCACGCGACGGCGAGGGCGACGAAGATCAGAGCGCTGAGGTCCACGGTTCAGAGGTTAGGTTCGCTGGCACACAACGGGACGGATGTCTACAGGTGTGTCGCGAAACAACTCGTGTGGCTGTTGGGTTTCAGCGAGCCGGCCCCGTCCCGCCCTGGCCGTGACCACAACTCCCACCTCGAGCCGCCACAACTCCCACCTCGTGGGTTTTAAGCGCCACTTCGTGGGTCAGGGGAGGCGGGACTGGAGGCCGTCGGGGCACTCCTCGACCGTGATCGCGTAGATCCGGTGGTCACGCCAGGCGCCGTCGATGTGCAGGAACTTGGGGGCGAAGCCGATCTCACGCAGGTCCAGCTTCTCGACGACCCGCAGCGAGTTGGAGTTCTCGGGCCGGATCGCGATCTCGATCCGGTGCAGGCCTGCGGTGAAGAAGCAGTGGTCGACCGCCATCGCCACCGCCCGCGGCATGATCCCGCGGCCGGCGTACTCGCGGTCGAGCCAGTAGCCCATCGACGCGAACTGCGCCGAGCCGCGCACGATGTTGTTGACGGTGAGCTGGCCGACGAACTGGCCGGACACCTCCAGCGCGAAGGGGTAGGTCGTGCCGGAGCGGGCCAGCACGTTCAGCCGGCGCACCAGCTGACGGAAGGTCGTCGGCCGACTCTCGCCACCGGGCGGGACGGTCGCGTCCCACGGGACCAGCCAGGGCGCGTTGCGCTGCCGGGCCGATCGCCAGGCCTCCTGGTCGGAGTACGCCATCGGCCGCAGCGTGACCTCCCCGTGCGTGAGCCGGACCGGCCAGCCCTTCGACCGACCGCTCAATGGTCACTCCCCACGCTGGGCCTCAATGGTCGCTCCCCACGACCTGCTCGACCGCGTGGACGAGGATCGGCTCGAGCACGGCCAGGCCGTCCTTCACCCCACCCTTCGAACCCGGGAGGTTCACGACCAGACAGCTGCCGACGACCCCGGCGAGGCCGCGCGAGAGTACGGCGGTCGGGACACCGGCCGCGACCCCGGCGGCGCGGATCGCGTCCGCGATGCCGGGCACCTCGAAGTCGAGCACCGCGCGGGTGACCTCGGGCGTGCGGTCGGTGGGCGTGAGGCCGGTGCCGCCGGTGGTGAGCACGACCCGCGCTCCCCCGGCCGCGGCGGCGGCGATCGCCTCACCCACCGGCTCGCCGTCGGGAACCACGACCGGTTCGGAGACGACGAAGCCGAGACCCTGGAGGAAGTCGACGATGAGCGGGCCGGTCTCGTCGGCGTACACGCCGGCGGCGGCCCGGTTGGAGGCCACGACGACCTCGGCGCGCAGGCTCATCGCGACCAGTCCCCGGACCTGCCGCCGGACTTGGTCTCCACCCGCACGTCGGTGATGACGGCAGCCTTGTCGACCGCCTTCACCATGTCGATGACGGTCAGGGCGGCGACGGCGACCGCGGTGAGGGCCTCCATCTCCACGCCGGTGCGGTCGGTGGTGCGGACCGTCGCCCGGATGTCGACCGACTCGTCGGCGACGGTGAGGTCGACGCTCACGCCCGAGATCGAGAGTGGGTGGCACAGCGGGATCAGCGCGGGCGTCTGCTTGGCGCCCATGATCCCCGCGAGCCGGGCCACCGCCAGGGTGTCGCCCTTCGGGACGCCGGCGCCCCGCAGCAGCGCGACGACCTCGGCCGAGACCAGCACCCGGCCCGACGCCGAGGCGGTGCGGTCGGTGACGTCCTTGCCGGAGACGTCGACCATCCGGGCGGCACCGGCGTCGTCGACGTGGGTGAGTCGGGGCTTCTCGTCCGCGGCCATCAGAACTCCTCGTCCAGGAGCAGGACGCGGACCTGCTCCCCTGCCGGCACCGAGGTGACGTCCTCGGGCACCACGATCAGTGCGTTGGAGGCGGCGAGGTCACCGATCAGGTGCGAGCCGTGCCCGCCCACCGGTGACACGAACGGGCCGCCGCGGTCGACCTCGTAGGAGCCGCGCACGAACTGGCGACGCCCCTCGGGCGACGAGATGCCGTGGGTGAGCCGGGCCCGGGTCGTCGGGCGCGAGTAGGGCGTCTTGCCCATCATCTTGCGGATGGCGGGCAGCACGAACGTCTCGAACGAGATGTACGACGACACCGGGTTGCCGGGCAACGTGAAGATCGGGGTCCGGTCCTCACCGACGACCCCGAAGCCCTGCGGTTTGCCGGGCTGCATGGCCACCCCGCCGAACCAGACGGTGCCGAGCGGTGAGAGGGCCTCCTTCACCACGTCGAAGTCGCCCTGGGAGACGCCGCCGCTGGTCACCACGAGGTCGGCTCGCACCAGCTGGTCGCTGAGCGCGTCGAGGAACGCGCGCGGGTCGTCGGGGACGATGCCGACGCGGTAGGCGATGGCGCCGGCCCGACGTGCCGACGCGGCCAGCAGGAAGGAGTTGCCGTCGTAGATGGAGTCGTGACCGAGCGGTGTGCCGGGCTCGCGGAGCTCGGAGCCCGTCGACAGGATCACCACCCGCGGGCGCGGCCGGGACTGCACGGTGCTCCGGCCCACGGCAGCCATCAGCCCGAGGTGGCGCGGGCCGAGGACGCTGCCCTCCTCGATCAGGAGGTCACCCTGGGTGACGTCCTCACCGACCCGTCGGACGTGCTGGCCCTCGCGCGGGGCCTGCGTGATCCGGACCTGGGCCACGCCCCGGTCGGTCCACTCGTAGGGGACGACCGCGTCGGCGCCGGTGGGGACGGGTGCACCGGTCATGATCTTGACGGCGGTGCCGGGCGACATCGCCAGCAGCCGGGCCGTGCCGGCACCGATCTCCCCCACGACGGGGAGGTGGACCGGGGACTCCTCGGACGCGGGCGCGACGTCGGCCCACGCCACGGCGTACCCGTCCATCGCGGAGTTGTCGAAGGACGGCAACGAGATCGGCGCGACCACGCTCTCCGCCGCCGCGAGACCGAGCGTCTCCATGAGCGGCTGCGGGAACGCCGACAGAGGTTCGATCTGTCCGAGGATCCGCTCCAGCACCTCCTCGACGGAGGAGAGGGAGTCAGCCATCCAGCACCGTCCCTGCCTCGACCCGCTGGGCCGAGTCGGCCTCGAGCGAGACCTTCCCGACCAGGCGGACACCGGGGCCGAACGTCCAGTCGCCGTCGACCGTGAGCGCGGTGGCGTCCTTCATGGACGGGGCGCCTTCGGGGAAGCGCTTGTCGAACTCGCCGACGTGCCTGTAGACGTCGGAGTCGAGGTCGACGAACGGGATCACGTCCGAGGTCTGGTCGAGCACGAAGTCGCGTCCGATGTCGTAGACGTCGGAACGCAGCACCAGCAGGTCGTTGGTCGTCTTGACCGGGACGAACCGGTCGCGGCCGACCTCGATCGTGCGCGAGTCGCCGAAGACCTCGATCGCGGCGCCCATCGCGGTCTCGACCTGGATCACCTCGGGCGACTTCGGGTCGGCCGGGTCGACGTTCTTGACGTTGCGGATCAGGGGCAGCCCGAGGATGCCGGCGCGCAGGTCGAGCGCCTCCTGCATGGCGGCCAGGTCGAACCACAGGTTGTTGGTCGAGGTGAACGTGTGCCGGTCCAGGTCGGCGAGCGCGCCCTGGTCCTCGGGCAGGGTCTGGGCGCTCTCGCGGAGCACGATCCGGCCATCGGTCTTGCGTCGGGCGAAGTGGCCGCCCTTGCGGTCCGACGGCGTACGACGGACCGCCTCGATCGCGAACGGGGCACCCGAGGTGGCGAACCAGCCCGCGACCCGGGCGTCGGGGACCGCGCCGAGGTTGTCGGAGTTGGACACGAAGGCGTAGCGGTAGCCCGCGTCGATCAGTCTCGTCAGCAGGCCGGTGCCCCGCAGCGCCGTGTAGACGTCACCGTGACCCGGCGGACACCACTCGAGATCCGGATCCTTGGGGTAGCTGACCGGCGAGAGGTCCTTCACCAGGAGCTTCGGCTCCTTGTTCTGGAGGAACTCCAGCGGCAGGCCCTCCACCGGCAGGTCGTCGTAGCGGGCCAGCGCGGCCATGGTGTCGGTCGAGGTGCGAAAGCTGTTCATGAAGATCAGCGGCAGCGGGGCGTCGTACTGCTGGCGCAGGTGCAGCACCTGCCGCGCAATGATGTCGAGGAACGAGAGACCGCGGCGCACGCACAGCAGCGACTTCGCCCGGTCCATGCCCATGGACGTGCCGAGCCCGCCGTTGAGCTTGATCACCGCCGTGGCCTTGATCGCGTCGGCGGCGTCCGCGTCACCCACCTCGACGTCGGCCAGTGACTCCATCTCGAGCGGCTCGATCGACGACTCGGGGATCATGCCGGTCTCGCCGTGCTCGAGCAGCCGGTAGTAGTGAGCGAACGTGTCGATGGCGACCTCGTCGACGCCCGCGTCGACCATCTTGTCGCGTGCTCGGTTCAAGCCAGCGCTACCCATGCCCTCGATCGTAGGCTGGTGGGGTGTTCCCCCCGCAATCAGGCCGTGGACCTGGCCCCGATGCGGGCGTCGCGAAGCTCGCGCTGCGCGACCAGCTGCTCACCTCGCGCCGACGGATCCCCGTGGTCGAGCTGGGTGAGGCCGCCGCCGCGATCACCCACCATCTGCTCGCGCTTCCAGAGGTACGCCGGGCGGGGACGGTCGCGGCGTACGTCTCGATCGGCTCCGAGCCCGGCACCGGCCACCTGCTCGATGCCCTGCGACGGGCGGGCACGCGGGTGCTGCTTCCCGTGGTGCTGCCCGACCTCGATCTGGACTGGGCGGTCCACGACGGAGACCTGGTGCCGGCCCGTCGTGGTCTCCTGGAACCCACCGGCCCCCGGCTCGGCGTCGACGCGGTCGCCACCGCTGACGCGGTGCTGGTGCCGGGCCTGGCGGTCTCGTCGGACGGGGTCCGGATGGGCCAGGGCGGCGGCTGCTACGACCGGGCGCTGGCGCGGGTGCCCGCCGGGACCTTCACCTGCGTGCTGCTGCACGACGGGGAGACCGGCATCGACGTGCCCGTGGAGCCGCACGACCGGGGGGTCCTGGCCGCGGTGACCCCGCAGGGTGTCACCCGGTTTCGGGGTCCGCCGGCACCAGGGTGAGCGTGTCGTCCCCGGACTCCTCGACGGCGTCCGCGGAGAACACCCACGGCAAGGTCTCGCCTTCGGCCCAGAGGTCGGTCTGGTCGGTGTAGTGGTCGCTGGAGGGGTGACCGGAGACGCCGGTCAGGTTGATCCAGCGGGAGTCGTCGAAGTCGGCGAGTGACACCACCATCCGCATCGACGGCGCGGCGGTCACCTCGTAGCCCTCGACGGCGTTCCAGCTTGTCGCGTTGACGATCGAGCCGCCGCCGGCGGCCTCCCACGGGCCGCGGTTGACCAGCCACTCGACGGCGCCGATCCCGGAGGTGCCGAGCGTCTGGTTCTCGAGGTCGAGGCGGTGCAGCCGGCCCCACGACCACTCGCTGGCGTCGAGTGCCTGCCGGGTGGTCAGCTCGTCGCGGGCATCACGCATCGCCGCCCGCAGGATGTCGTCGCGCGTCTCCTCCACGTCCTCGGTGGTCACGTCGTCCCACCACGGGCTCGCGGACTGCTCGAGCAGCGCTTCCATGACGGCGATCCAGCGCTGGCCGCCGTCGGGCCAGATCTCCTCGGCGAGGTCGTCGTGGAAGGTCTTCTCGAGAACGTGGCGCCACACGACGTTGAGGTAGGCCGCGCCGGCGCTGTCGACGTCCTGCTGGAAGTCCCACTTCCGCAGCTGGACCATGCCGGCCCGGTAGTACCCCGGCGGAAGTGCCTGCTCCAGCAGGTGCGGCACCAGCACCGGGGCGAGCGGGCT
Organism: uncultured Actinomycetota bacterium; assembly: GCA_963834235.1. Classification (GTDB taxonomy): domain Bacteria; phylum Actinomycetota; class Actinomycetes; order Propionibacteriales; family Nocardioidaceae; genus Nocardioides. The sequence continues at coordinate 52,762 of CAWIAS010000002.1, read as the reverse complement.
GCGCGCGTCGAGCTGGAGGTCGGTCATGTCGGCGACCGACACGTCTCCCTCGTCCTCCAGCAGGTTGCGGATCCGCTGGGCGCGGTAACCGTGGTCCCAGTCGTCGGTCAGGTGGTAGGCGTAGTCGGCGTGCGCCACCGCCTGGTTGGCCGTGACGATGAAGCCCTCGTCGGGGTCGAGCAGGCTGGGCAGCCCGTCGAACGGCACGTAGTCGCCCGTCCAGTCGTCGTCTGCCCGCCAGCCCTCGGCCGGCAGGTAGCCGTCGTTGCCGGACTTGCGGATCGGGATCCGGCCCGGCGCCTGGTAGCCGATGTGGCCCTCGCGGTCCGCGTAGACCATGTTCTGGGCCGGCACCGCGAACTGGGCGGCCGCCGCCCGGAACGACTCCCAGTCCGTCGCCGCGTTCAGTGCCAGGATCGCGTCCGCCGTCGGCGCCGGCTCGAGGGCGGTCCACGCCAGCGACACCCCGAAGCCGTCGCCGCGATCGACCGTGTGGTCGGTCGGGGCGACCTCGCCGAGCTCGCGGAAGTCCTCGGAGACGTCGGTGAGCAGGGGCCGTGCGCGGTCGAGCGGACGGTGACCTCGACGTCGTCCCCGCCGTGCACCTCGATCGTCTCGGTGCGGATGCGCAGCGGACGCAGCTTCCCGTCGTGACGCCACTCGTCGCCGACGACCCGCTCGAGGTAGAGGTCGCTGACATCCGGGCCCAGGTTGGTGAACCCCCAGGCGATGTCGGCGTTGTGCCCGATGACGACACCGGGCACCCCGGAGAAGGTGAACCCGGCGACGTCGAGCGGGCACTCCGCGGAGACGGTGCGGCAGTGCAGACCCATCTGCATCCACACCCCGGGCAGGGTCACCCCGAGGTGGGGGTCGTTGGCGAGCAGGGGCGCGCCCGTCGTCGTGTGCTCCCCGTCGACCACCCAGGCGTTGCTGCCGATGCCGTCACCCCGCCCCAGGAGGGCGGGCAGCCGCTCCAGCCCGGCGCGCAGGCCGCGGAGGGTGTCACGGGTGGCTCCGTCGTACGACGGGCGCTGCGGGAGGCGGGTGTCGTCGCCGGTGGCGTCCTGCTCGAAGACGCCGTCCACGACCGCGCCCTGCCCGACGATCGGGGCGTTCTGGTCATAGGGGTACGGCGGGTAGAGCTCGGCGACCTCGGCCGGCGTGTGGTCGGCCAGCGCCAGCGCCCGGTCGATCTCGTCGGTCATGTTGCCGCGCAGGTCCCACGCCATCGCCTTGAGCCAGGCCAGCGAGTCGACCGGGGTCCACGGCTCGGGCCGGTAGTCGAGGCCTCCGGCCCGGAGCACGGTGTACTCGACCGCCAGCTGTCCGGGCGAACGGCTCTCGACGTAGGCGTTGACGCCGTCGGCGTAGGCCTCGAGGGCGGTGCGGGTCTCCGGAGCGATCAGCGCGAGCTCCTGCTCGGCGACGCGTCGCCAGCCCATCGTCCGGATGAACGCGTCGGTCTCCACGGTGTCCTCGCCGAACAGCTCCGAGAGACGGCCGGAGGTGACGTGCCGGCGCACGTCCATCTCGTAGAACCGTTCCTGCGCGTGCACGAAGCCCTGCGCCCGCATCAGGTCCTCGACCGAGTCGCCGTAGAGCTGCGGGATGCCGTGGTCGTCACGGATGACGCTGACCTCGGACCCGAGGCCGGCCAGCTCCAGCTCCCCACTGGTCTGCGGGAGCGCTCGCCGGACCAGGACGACGCCGACGACCAGGCCCGCGACGAGGAGGAGCGCCAGTGCGACCGCGACGTAGGTGCCCGCCCGGGCCCAGGTCGGCCAGGCGCGGAACACTCGCCACCACGATCGGTCACTGGAGGCAGGGGCGGCGGTCGGCTGGTCGGTCATGGTGTTGCCATTGTGCCGTACCATTGGCAGTCGACCGGGCAGAGTGCCAGCGCCTCGCCCGGCCCCCGCCCGACGCCCCGGAGGAACACACCGTGCCGACCTACCAGTACGCCTGCACCGAGTGCTCGCACACCTTCGACCAGTTCCAGAGCTTCAGCGAGGACGCGCTCACCGAGTGCCCGGAGTGCCAGGGCCGCCTGCGGAAGCTCTACAACGCCGTCGGCGTGGTCTTCAAGGGATCCGGCTTCTACCGGACCGACAGCCGGGCCGCCGCGACCGCCTCCGAGCCCGCGGCCAAGTCCTCCGGCAGCACCGACACGGGGTCCTCGTCCACGTCCACCACGACGAAGACCGAGACCAAGCCCGCCGCCCCCGCCACGACCTCCAGCACCTCCAGCACCTCCTCTGACTAGTCGCTGGTTGAGGTGTGAGGCCCGCCAGGGTCGATCGTTGGTTGAGGTGTGAGGCCCGCTCGGGTCGATCGCTGGTTGAGGTGTGAGGCCCGCTCGGGTCGAACGTTGGTTGAGGTGTGAGGCCCGCCAGGGCCGAGCCTCGAAACCCGGCGAGGTGACGCAGGGCCTGTGGATGACCGACGCGACCACCAGCCGACCTGACCTACCGTCGCGGCATGGTCCGTGACCGACTGACCCACGCCTTCGCGCCGTACGCCGCGCCGTCCTCGCCCGCCGCCGCCTCCTGGCCGCCGTGCTCGCTGCGGTGGCCGTGGCCGGGGGTGTGCACGCGGCCGCCACTCCACCTCCCCGGACGATCACGGTGCTCACCGCCGCCCGCGACCTGCCTGCCGGCACGGTGCTCGGGCACGGCGACCTCGTCGAAGCCGACTTCGCCGCCGGCTCGCTCCCCGACGGAGTCGTCGACACCGCGACCGGGCAGACGCTGGCGGCCGCCCTCCGCCGTGGCGAGCCGGTCACCGACGTCCGCCTGGTGGGGCCGGCACTCACCACCGGCGACCCGTCCCGGGTGGCGCTCCCGGTGCGACTCCCGGATGCCGGCATGGCAGCGCTGCTCGACGTCGGCGACCGGATCGACCTGCTCGCCACCGACCCGCAAGGAGCGGGCGCCCACGTCGTGGCCGCCGGTGTGCCTGTGCTCGCCCTTCCGGCGGCCGAGGACGCGACCGTCGCGGGTCAGCCCGGTTCGCTGGTCGTGGTCGGCGCAGAGCCGAGCGACGTCACCGTGCTCGCCGACGCCGGCGTCCGGTTCTTCCTGACCTTCGCGTTCACCCGCTAACCTGCCCCGTCATGAGCGGATTCAAGAACTTCCTGTTGCGTGGCAACCTCGTCGACCTCGCCGTCGCGGTGATCATCGGCACCGCCTTCGGCGCGGTCGTCACGACCTTCACGGCCTGGCTCACCGAGCAGATGCCCGATGACGCTGCCGAGTACTTCTCGAACGACCCGAACACGTTCGGCGCGTTCCTCAACGCCGTCATCTCGTTCGTGATCCTGGCGGCGGTGGTCTACTTCTTCATCGTGATGCCGTACACCCGGGCCAAGGAGAAGTACTTCCCCAGCCCCGCGCCCGGCACGCCTGAGGACGTCACCCTGCTGACTGAGATCCGGGACATCCTGGCCACCAACCGGCCCGTCTGACCCTCCCCGGCGGCACCGCAGTACCGCCCGCCGAAACCCGGCTCAGCCGTGGTGCGGCGGGACCTGGGCCCGCAGCCACGCGTCGGTGGCGTCCTCGCCGGATCGGCGGGAGGCCGCCTCGTCCGGGTCGCGCTCGTCCTTCGTCGTCTCGGGCAGCACGTCCCCGAAGACGGCGGCCACACGCTTGCGGCGCTCCCAGTCCGTCTCCTCCGGCGGGGTCGGCTCGCCCGGGCTCATGCGCAGAGGCCCGCGGCGTCGGCCTCGGCCTGGGCTTCCTCCGAGCTCTCGCCGGTGGGCGAACCGCTCGGAGAGGCGGTGGGCGAACCCGACGGGCTACCGGAGGGGCTGTCCGACCCCGGAGGCTCGGCGGCGCTGATTGCGTCGTCGGTCAGCCGCCGGGTGAGGGGCTCGTCGGCGGCGATCTTGGCCCACAGCTCCTTGGCTTCGGGAAGCCAGGAGACGCGACCGCGGAACTCCTCGCGCTGGTCGTACTCGAAGGGGACCGTGACGAACTGGACCTTGTCGAGCCCGATGCCACGGAACTGGAGGCCGAGGTCCGCGATCTTCGCGACGTTCTCGAGCCCCTTGTCCACCGTGAGCGACTCGGTGGCGGCGTCGAGGAAGCGGATCAGCCGGTCCGGGCGCGCGAGCACGCCGGCGGAGACGACCTTGTTGACCATGGAGGCGATGAATGCCTGCTGCCGGGAGATCCGGCCGATGTCGGAGCCGTCACCGAGCGTGTAGCGGGCCCGCACGTAGTTGAGCGCCTCACGGCCCCGGATCTCGCGGGTGCCGGCGAGGATGTTGATCCCGTGTGCTGGGTCGACGATGTCTTCGGGGATGCAGACCTTCACCCCGTCGATGGCGTCGACCATGTCCTCGAAGCCCGCGAAGTCGACGACGACGTAGTGGTCGACGAAGACGTCGGTCAGCTGCTCGAACTGCTGGATCGTGCAGGCCGGCCCTCCGAGCGAGAAGGCGTCGTTCCACATCACGTCGGTGCCGCCGGGGACCTTGGTGCCGTCCATCTTCTCGCACTCCGGTCGGGTGACGAGCGAGTCGCGCGGGATGGAGACGCCGTACGCCCGCTCGCGGTCGGCTGAGATGTGGAACAGGATCGTGGTGTCCGACCGGCCACCGCCGACATTGAGGTTGTCGACGTTGTTGCCCTCGCCCTCGCGGGTGTCGGACCCCATGACCAGGACGTTGAGCGGCTCCTTGGGGCCCTCCACCTTCTCCTTGGGCGGCCGATCCGTCAGCTGCTCGGTGACGTCGAGGACGTCGAGGTTGCCGTTGAGGTGGCGGTAGAGGAAGGCGACGCCGAGGCCGGTCGCGAGGGCGAGCACCAGCGAGGTGGCGAGCAGGACCTTGCCGACGGTGTGCTTCTTCTTGACCTTGCCCCTCCGCTTGGGCGCGCCGGACACGGGCTCAGGGCTCGCGGCGGCGTCATCATCGGACATGCGGGGGCTCTCGGGTCGGGTGCAGCGCAGGACGAACCTACGCGTCGTGAGCAAATATCCCGCTCGACCGCCGATATAGACAAATGCGCGGTCCCCGCAGCTCCCGGTGGGCTGGGCCGGTCCCGACCCGGCCGTGACAAGATGTCCGCCGACGTGTGGCGTTCCAGTCCGCGTCGTCGCCCCAGTAGCTCAGTGGATAGAGCAGCCGCCTCCTAAGCGAAAGGTCGCAGGTTCGACTCCTGCCTGGGGCACCGCCGGTGGCCGGCTGACGATTACAGTGACCAGCCATTCGACTCTTGGGAGAGACATGAAGACCTTGCGCGCCGCTCTGATCGCCCTCACGCTCGGCCTGTCACTGGGTCTGGTCGCACCGAGTCCGGCCAACGCCGCCGGTGAGAGGTGCGTGACGAACAAGGTGGCGAAGCGGTGCGCCGACATCGAGGGCTCCCCCTCCAACACCATCTATGCCAACGCCGGCATCGACTCCATCCCGAGCCGCGCCCGGGTGCGAGTGGTCTCTGTCTCGGTTCAGCACCTCTCCGACGGGATCTGGGTGACGATGAGCAGGAACAAGCCCGAGCCGCGCTGGCTGAGCGGCGGTGACAACGCCTCCACGTCCTACAGCTGCGCAGGCGCGGCCAGTGGCAAGTGGCGTGCCAAGGGCGTCATGGAGTGGAAGCTCGGCCGGGACGGAAAGGTCCGCCGGGGCAAGGTCGTCAGCAAGGCCCTCAGCAGGTCCCGGGTGTGCAACTGAGCCCCTCAGGACCGGTGCCGGTCTCGACGGTGATGTCGGCCTTCTGCCAACTGTCGATCAGGGTTCGCCCATGGTGCAGGTCGCGTCCGCGTGAGCGGTCAGATCCGGCGCCAGGTCTCCCGGGCGATCTCGGCCGCGACCGTCGCGACGGCTTGAGTCGCATCGACCCGCCTCACCCCGAGCCGCTCGCACTCGGTCTCGTATCCCCGCGCATGGCGGAGCAGGCGTGCGTCGCTCCCTTCCCAGGCCTTGCGCGAAGTGGCCACCTCAGGCGGCACGGCCAGGTAGAAGGACGCCAGCGGACGCGGGGACAGCGCCCGCACCACCGCGACGCCGAGGCGGTTGCCCAGGCCCGGCGGGTAGTCGGAACGCAGCTGGACCACCGAGTCCAGGGTGTAGCGGTCACAGATCACCACCCTGCCGGCCAGGAGGTGCCGGCGCACGCTCCGATTGTGCGCGAGCGCGTTGGCGAGCGCGACGACGACGACCCACAGTCCACGCGCTCCGCGCGGCGTGCCTGACGCCGATCCGCCGGTCGGCTCGGTCGGCGCGGTCGTGGCCGAGGAACCCCGTCCGGTGAGCCGTTTCACCGGCCGCGCGATCGCGTCCAGCCAGCGGTCGTGGGACAGCCGGTTCCACTCGATCACGGTGTCGAAGCCGGCCGTCGTCAGCGCCTGCCTGAGCTGTTCGGCCTGGGTGGACTTGCCCGAGCCGTCCACTCCCGACAGCGTGATCACGCCGGCCTCACGCATCCGGCGTACCCGGCCGCCAAGGCGCCGCGGAAGCGCGGGCTTCGGATCCGGCGCACGCAGGGCCTCGCTCAAGGCGGTCAGCGCCGACGAGCTCCCCCGGGAGCGCGCCTCCGCCCAGACCTCGGGAGACACGTCAGCGCGATCGCGCCGCGAAGCCGTCAGCTGCCCGTCCCTCACGTAGGCCCCGGCCAGGAGACGCAGGCTGTCGGCCGGGTCAGGGCGACACACGCGGACACACCCGGGCAGAGGGGTACCCCGGGCCAGCATGGATTCGTCCTCGAGCGACTCCAGGTCCACCAGCTCCAGTGGTTCGAACCGCGCCCAGGTGTGGCCGCGCAGCACGAACCCGTGAGCGAGCAGCGCCGCCCCGGCCGCGTCTCGCTCGGCCGCCGTCGTGCAGATGTCCAGGTCGCGCCCTTCCGGGGGGAGGGAGCCGGTGACCAGGACGCGGCCCGACACAGCAGCGTCGATGATCTGGAGCGCGGTCACGGGCCGACCGCGCGGACGAGGGACGACACGAGGTTCACGGCGTAGGACGCGGCCGGACGCAGATCCCGGGGATCCCACACCGAATGAGCCGCCTGCCGCGAGTCGCGGAGCGGGCCGAGGACGTCGTGGCCGGCCCGCCATCCCCGTCTCAGGTCGCCGTACAACCACTGGTAGCGCACCCCGACCGAGGCCGGCCGGCAGGCTGCGGGGTCCCCCGTCGCCGCCGACGCCCACACTGCCGCGAGGTCGACACCCGCCGCAGCGGCCAGGGCGAGCGAGCCGTAGCACCGCCCATTGACGTCGATCAGCCGCGGACCACCCGGCGCCTCGATGAACTGCAGCTCGGCGAGACCTCGCCATCCGATCCCGACCAGGAACGCAGTCACCTCCGTCAGCAGGGCGGCGTCGACCGACACGGTGTGCGCGCGCACACTGATGCCCGCCTCGGGGGGCCACAGGGCCGTCGCTCGTTGCTGCACGGCCGCGAGGACCTCGCCCCCCGGTCCGATCACGACCGACAGCGCCAGCAGCGGACCAGTCGCGTGCTCCTGGATCAGGGGCCGGACGCCCGACGCACGCATCGCCGAGGCCCGCTCCCGCAGCTCACGGGGGTCGGCCGACACCAGGGTGTCCGAGCGGATGGCGACGTGCGAGTTGGACTTCAGGACCACCACGTCGCTCACGCCCGCCAACGCGGCGTCCGTGGCCTCGAGGGTCTCCGGCACCTGCAGGCCGAACCGCGACGCCTCCGACGTCATGGCCAGCTTGTCGAGGATGCACCGCACGGACTCGCGGCTGCCGTACGGCACCACGCAGCCCACCTCGTCCCGGCCCTCCGAGAGCGCGAACAGCTCGGCGTCGCCGCCCGGGAGCACCACGTCGTAGCGTTCCCGAGCCACGGCGTCGCTGACGGACCGGACCACATCCGAGGTCAGCGGGTGCCACCGACCTACGCGCCGCGAGACGGCGACCATCGACCGGGGCGAGGGGCTCGCGACACCTACCTGCCAGCCACGGGCGTGCAGCGATCGCGCGGCTGCGAGCATCCCGCGGGCATCATCGGCACCGACGAGGAGGGCGCGCTTCACCACGTCCGCCGAGGACATCTCGGCAGCAGGCGGGGTCCGCCCACGCGATCAAGACCCGGCACCCCACCCCTCCGATCCTTCCGCCCCCGACATGCCTCAGCCGCCCAGACTAGTTCGGGTTCACGCCGCGGTCTGCTCTCGCCGTCAGGAGACCGTCTCGAAGGTGATGCCGGCCTTCTGCAGACGGTCGATCAGGTGGTCGCCCATCGCCTGGGCGGTCGTCAGCTGTCCGGAGAGCTTCGGGTTGTCGTCGAGGGCCAGGCTCAGGGCCGACTCGGCCAGCATCTTGGCGGTCTCGCCGTAGCCCGGGTCGCCACCGGACACGCGCGTGCGCACGCTGACGCCGTTGTCGGCCTCGCCGACGAACTCGACCCGGAACCACGACTTGTCTCGCTTGGCCTGGTCCGGTCCGTCGCCCTGCTTGACCCGTGAGAGCAGCAGGTTGCGTAGCGGCCCCACCTGTGCGGAGACCGCGAGCGCGGTCACGCCGGCGGCGCCGCCCGCGGCGTACGCGAGGGTCTTGGTGCCGGCGAAGTGGGAGTAGCGGAACTTCGGGCCGTACGCCGGCAGGGCCGCGCCGCTGCGGGCGACGACGGCCTGGTCGATCGTGGGAAGAGGGAGCAGCCAGTAGCCGAGCAGCCGGTCGCGATGGGGCTTGCCGGCCACGCCGCGCGAGGACCGACCCTCGACGCGCGGCTCGGCGAGCCGACGGGCCTTCGAGGCCTCCTTCATCTGCCGGCCGCGCGACATCGCGGTCATCGCCGAGTGGAAGGTGCCACCGGAGAACATCCCGCTGGCCCGGACCACGCCGCGCATGGTGATCGGCTGGTCGGACGGCAGCTGCCGGACCGTGTAGTAGGCACCCAGGTCGTGCGGGATCGAGTCGAACCCGCACGCGTGCACGATCCGGGCACCGGTCCGCTGGGCGGTGGCGTGGTGGGCGACGTACATCCGGTCGACGAACTCGGGCTCGCCGGTGAGGTCGACGTAGTCGGTGCCGGCCTCCGCACACGCGGCGACGAGCGGCTCGCCGTAGGTCAGGTACGGGCCGACCGTGGTGATCACGACCCGGGCCCGGGCGGCGACCTCGGCCAGCGACGCGGCGTCGGTGACGTCGGCGGCGAGCAGCTCGAGCTTGCCGAGAGCGGGGTCGATCGCCTCGAGGTCGGCGCGCACCTTCGCCAGCTTCTCCGGGTTGCGCCCGGCGAGCGCCCAGCGCAGGTCCTTCGGGGCGTTGCGAGCGAGGTACTCCGCGGTGAGGGCACCGGTGAAGCCGGTGGCCCCGAAAAGGACGATGTCGAAGTCACGATCAGCCATCCCGTCATCGTCGCACCCCGGAACCCGGCCGGTCCCGGCGGCGTCCGATCCCCGGAACAGCCAGGAGATCGAAGGGAATCGGGATGTTCGTCAGCCGCAGGGCCGGGATCGCCGTCGGAGCGGTCGCCGCACTCGCCGCCTCGTTCGCGGGTGGCGTGGCCGTCGCCGGCTCGGAGGGCCAGCGCACCGCGGCCGGTGGCGACGACCTCCCGATCGTCCTCGCCAACGCCGACCTCGCCACCGCGACCTCCTGTGACGACCTCCTCGAGTGGTACGTCGAGCGGGGGGTCGAGCTCGTCGGGCCCTACGGCTGGGAGAGCCCGGTCTACTACGCGACCGGAAGCGTCGACCTCGACGGAGGGGTCGCGGTGCAGGAGGACCGCATGTTCAGCGCCCAGTCGGCGCCCAAAGCGTCCGCCGCACCCGGGCGCGTCACCTCGAGCGCGACCGGCACCAACGTCCAGGAGGCGGGTGTCGACGAGCCCGACGTGGTCAAGACCGACGGCGAGCTGCTGGTCCGGGTCCAGGACGGCGACCTGGTCACGTACGACGTCTCCGGCGACGAGCCGGAACGGCTCGCCTCCCTCGCTCTCCCCGACCCCGACGCGGAGCTCCTCCTCGCCGGTGACCGGGTCGTCGTGATCATGGACCGCGACCAGGACGGCTTCCAGGAGCCATCGGGTGCGCGGGTCCTGGTGGTCGACGTCGCCGACCCCGACCAACCCACCGTCGTCGACGAGGCGGCGTACGACGCCGGCCTGGTCACCGCCCGGCAACACGGCAGCACGGTCCGGCTGGTGCTGTCCGCGGGTCTGGCCGACCTCGACTTCGTCGATGCGGGCTCGTGGGGCCGCAGCGAGGAGTCGGCCCTCGAGAAGAACCGCGAGATCGTCCGCGACAGCACGATCGAGGACTGGCTGCCGACCGTCACCCGCGACGACGACAGCGAGCAGCTCCTCGACTGCGCCGACGTGGCGATCCCCCAGGTCGAGGCGGGTCTCGGCACCCTCGCCGTGGTCGGGATCGACCCGTCCGAGCCGGAGACGTGGTCGGTCTCCGCCGTGGCGACCACGTCGCAGACCACCTACTTCTCCCCCGACCGGATGTACCTCGCCACCGGGTACGCCGCCCCCGTCGTCTGGGGCTGCTGCCCCGAGCCGATGCCGATGCCGGTGCAGCCAGAAGACGTGGACGGGAGCACCGACCTCTACGCCTTCGCGCTCGACGGCACCGACGCGACCTTCGTCGCGTCGGGCGCCGTCGACGGCGCGGTCCGGGACCGCTGGGCGATGGACGAGGCCGGCGGGGTCCTCCGGGTCGCGGTCGGGCCGACCGTCCGCACCGGCAACTTCAACTCCGTGGTCACCCTCGAGGAGGACGGTGACGACCTCGTCGAGGTCGGCCGCGTCGACAAGCTCGGGGTCAACGAGACGATCCAGTCCGTGCGGTGGTTCGACGGGCTGGCGATCGTGGTGACCTTCCGCCAGGTCGACCCTCTGTACGCCGTGGACCTCACCGACCCGGCGTCCCCCCGGCTGCTGGGGAAGCTCAAGATCCCCGGCTTCTCCGAGTACCTCCACCCGCTCGGCCGGCACCGCCTGCTCGGCCTCGGCCAGGGCCCGGGAGAGCGCGGCCGGTCGTGGGGCGCGCAGGCGTCGCTCTTCAACGTGTCCGACCTGACCGACCCGCGCCAGATCGACGTGGTGCACTACCGGGGCGGCAGCGTCGCCGGGGCCGGCACCGATCCGCGCCAGTTCACCTGGCTGCCGCGGGAACGCACCGTGCTCACGGTGGTCTCCTCCGGCCCGGCGGCGTCGGGCGGCCGGACCGGGTGGGTCTCGGTGCTCACCCTCGACGGCGGCCCGATCGAGAAGCGGATGGTCGAGGTCGAGTACGGCACCGAGGTCGACGACGTCCGGACCGTCCCGCTGCCCGACGGGCGGGTCCTGCTGGTCACCGGCGACGGCGTGTCCGCCTTCCCGCTCTGACGTACCGTTTGGGTCATGTGCCGCAACATCCGACCCCTCAACAACTTCGAGCCGCCGGCCACCGGCGACGAGGTCGCCGCCGCCGCCCTGCAGTACGTCCGCAAGGTCAGCGGCACCACCAAGCCGTCGGCCGCCAACCAGGCAGTGTTCGACCAGGCGGTCCGCGACATCGCCCACCTCACCGAGCACCTGCTCAACGACCTGGTGACCACGGCGCCGCCCAAGAACCGTGAGATCGAGGCCGACAAGGCCCGGGCCCGGGCCGCCCTCCGGTACGCCCGTTGAGCCTCGCGCCGCTGGCGGGGTCCCCCGTCGAGGACGCGCTGCACCTGCTCACGGGGCGGCCGCTCGTCGTGCTCACGGGCGCCGGGCTGTCGACCGACTCCGGCATCCCCGACTACCGGGGCCCGAACTCGCCGGGCCGGCTGCCGATGACCTACCAGGAGTTCGTCTCCGGCCCGGCCGCCCAGCAGCGCTACTGGGCCCGCAGCCACCTCGGGTGGGGCCGGATGAAGAAGGCCGCGCCCAATCCCGGCCACCTGGCCCTGGCCCGGCTCGATCCTGACCTGCTGATCACCCAGAACGTCGACGGGCTGCACGAGGCCGCCGGGTCCCGCCGACTGGTGGCCCTGCACGGCCGGATCGCCGACGTCGTCTGCCTGGGCTGCCGCACCACGTCCCCGCGGGCCGAGCTCCAGGCCCGGCTGGCGGAGCTCAACCCCGGGTACGCCGAACGGCACGCCGCCGTGTCGACCCGACCCGACGGTGACGTCGAGCTCGACGACACCGAGGACTTCGTCGTGCCCGGGTGCGTCGGGTGCGGTGGCGTGCTCAAGCCCGACGTCGTGTTCTTCGGGGAGAACGTCCCGGCGCCGCGGGTGGAGCGCTGCTACGCGGCCGTCGACTCGTTGCCCCAGGTCGACGGCGTGCTGCTGGTCGCGGGCTCGTCGCTGACCGTGATGAGCGGTTTCCGCTTCGTACGCCGCGCCGCCAAGGCCGGGACCCCGGTGGTGATCGTCAACCGCGGGGCGACCCGCGGCGACGACCTCGCGACGTACACGCTCGAGGTGGGTTGCAGCGAGTTCCTGACCGCGCTCGCGGGCTGAGCTCAGAGCTTCCGGACGAAGATGTGGTCGCCGGCCTCGGTGACGATCTCGGCGGTCTCGCCGCCCGAACCCAGCAGGATGCCCTCCGTGGTGGCGACGGCCGTGATCGTCTTGTCGGGCACGGCACCGACGCGACGCAGGGCGCCCATCAGCACCTCGTCCTTCTGCATCTCCTCGGAGATCCGCCGGATGTGGACCCGTGACTCCTCGGGACCAGCGGCCTGCGAGAGGGACTCGACGCCCTCCATGAACTCTTCACCGACGGCGGACTCGCCCAGCTCGTCGAGGCCGGGGATCGGGTTGCCGTACGGCGACTCGGTCGGGTGGTCGAGCAGCTCGATCAGCCGACGTTCGACGGTCTCGGACATCACGTGCTCCCAGCGGCACGCCTCCGCGTGGACGAGCTCCCAGTCGAGGCCGATCACGTCGGTCAGGAGCCGCTCGGCGAGACGGTGCTTGCGCATCACCCGGGTCGCGAGCCGCAGGCCCTCGTCCGTGAGCTCGAGGTGACGGTCGCCCTCGACGGTGAGCAGACCGTCGCGCTCCATCCGCGCCACGGTCTGCGAGACGGTCGGGCCGCTCTGGTGGAGTCGCTCCGCGATCCGTGCACGCAGGGGGTTGATGCCCTCCTCGACGAGTTCGTAGATGGTCCGGAGGTACATCTCGGTGGTGTCGATCAGGTCGCTCACCCGGCCATTCTTACCCATGGCCCCGGCGCGGCAGGTCGGTGGCGTGGTGGCCGGTGGCAGGGTGGGGGCCGATGGCTTCCGTGATGTGGTTCCGGCGCGACCTGCGCCTGGCCGACAACCCCGCCCTGCTGGAGGCCTGCGCCGACGGCGACGTGCTCCCGCTCTTCGTGCTCGACCCCGCGCTCTGGGGGCCGGCCGGACCGTCCCGCCGGGCCTACCTGGCGGCGTCGCTGAGGTCGCTGGACACATCCCTGCGCGAGGGCGGCGGCCCGGGCCTCTCCGTGGTGCGCGGCGACCCGGTCCGCCGGGTGGTGCTGGCCGCACGCGCAGTCGGGGCGAGCCGGGTGCACGCAGCGGCCGACTACGGCCCCTACGGCCGGCAGCGCGACGAGGCGGTCGCGGAAGCCCTGGCCGAGCACGGGATCGAGCTGGTCCGCACAGGATCGCCGTACGCCGTGGCGCCGGGACGGGTGACCAACGGGTCCGGGGATCCCTACAAGGTCTACACACCCTTCTCGAAGGCGTGGGTCGAGCACGGCTGGCGCGGGCCCGTGGACGCGCCCACAGGGGTCACCTGGGTCGCGCTCGACGACACCACCGCGATCCCGGACCCGCCGCTCCCCGAAGGCCTGGCGCTTCCCGAGGCCGGCGAGGCCGCGGCCGGCCGCCGGTGGCGGTCGTTCCTCGACGAGCGGCTCGCCGACTACGACACCGACCGGGACCGACCCGGGATCGCGGGCACGTCATCGATGTCCATGCACCTGAAGTGGGGTGAGATCCATCCGCGCACGATGCTGGCCGACCTCGCACCCCTGCGGAGCACCGGTGCGGCCACCTACCGCAAGGAGCTGGCCTGGCGGGAGTTCTACGCCGACGTCCTGCTCGCGCGACCGGAGACGGCGCGCGAGTACCTCCGTCCTGAGTACGCCCGGATGGCGTACGACGAGCCCGGTGACCAGCTCGACGCGTGGCGCCGCGGTCAGACGGGCTTCCCCGTGGTCGACGCGGGGATGCGCCAGCTGCGGTCGACGGGCTGGATGCACAACCGGGTCCGGATGATCGTGGCCAGCTTCCTGGTCAAGGACCTGCACGTCGAGTGGCAGCACGGTGCCCGCCACTTCATGCACTGGCTGGTCGACGGCGACCTGGCGTCCAACCAGCACGGCTGGCAGTGGGTCGCCGGGTCCGGCACCGACGCCTCGCCGTTCTTCCGGGTCTTCAACCCGACCACGCAGGGCCGGAAGTTCGACCCCGACGCCGCCTACGTCCGCCGGTGGGTGCCGGAGCTGGTCGACGTCGACGACGCGCACGACCCGGACGAGGAGACCCGCCGCCGCGTCGGCTACCCGCTGCCGCTGGTCGACCACGCCGAGGAGCGTCGCGAGACGCTCGACCGGTGGGAGAGGATCAGACGATGACCGTCACCGGCTCCCGCGAGCTGATCATCCCGAGTCGCTTCTGCGGCCCACGGTCGTCCGGCAACGGCGGCTGGACCGCCGGGGCGCTGGCCGCACTGGTCGACCTCGACTGCCCCGACAACCGGGCCGCGGCCTGGCCGCCGGTCCGGGTGGCGCTGCGCAGGCCACCGCCGCTGGACACGCCGCTCCACGTCCTCGTGCGGGACGGCGCGACGGTGGCCGTGGCCGTCGATGGGGAGGCCGTGGCGCAGGCCTCGGTCACGGACACCGATCCGGAACCGGTCGAGCCGGTGCCCGCGGACGAGGCGCGCGCGGCCATGGCGTCGTACCCGGGTCTGACCTCCCACCCCTTCCCCACCTGCTTCGCGTGCGGGACCGACCGCGAGGAGGGCGACGGCCTGCGGATCTTCCCCGGACAGGTCGGCGACGTCGACGGGTCGACCCGGATCGCCGCGACCTGGACGCCGCACCCGAGCGTCGGCGAGGACTGGCACACGTACGTCGACGACGTGCGGCACGCCTCGCTCGCCACCACCTGGGCAGCACTCGACTGCGTCGGTGGCTGGGCGGGCGACCTGAGCGAACGTCTGATGGTGCTGGCCGGGATGACCGCGCGGGTCGACACGCTGCCCGTGATCGGCGAGGAGCACGTCGTGGTCGGGCAGGACCGTGGCCACGAGGGCCGCAAGACCTTCACCGCCGCCACGCTCTACGACCGCGACGGGCGGGTGGTGGCCAGCGCGGAGCACCTGTGGATCGCCGTCGACCCGTCCGCCTTCACGTGACCCGCGCAACGCGACGCGGAGTTGACGCACCTGCGTGGCACCGGAACACTTGACGACATGACTTTGAACGATCCAAAAGCCCTCTGGTGGCGGCACGCGGTCACCTACCAGGTCTACGTCCGCAGCTTCGCGGACAGCGACGGTGACGGCATCGGCGACCTGCCCGGGATCACCTCCCGCCTGCCCTACCTGCGCGACCTCGGCGTCGACGCGCTCTGGATCACGCCCTTCTACACCTCGCCGCAGCACGACCACGGCTACGACGTGGCCGACTACTGCGACGTCGACCCGCTCTTCGGCTCGCTGGCCGACGCCGACGCCCTCGTCGCCCGCGCCCACGACCTCGGCCTGCGCCTGATCGTCGACCTCGTGCCCAACCACACGTCCGACGAGCACGCGTGGTTCCAGGAGGCACTCGCCGCCGCACCTGGCAGCCCCGAGCGGGACCGCTACCTCTTCCGTCCCGCCGACCCGGACGCGCCCGAGCAACCCCCCAACAACTGGAGCTCCGTCTTCGGCGGACCCGCCTGGTCGAAGGCGCCCGACGGCGAGTGGTACCTCCACCTCTTCGACTCCACCCAGCCCGACCTCAACTGGCGCAACCCCGAGGTCGGCGACATGTTCGAGGGCGTCCTCCGGTTCTGGCTCGACCGCGGTGTCGACGGCTTCCGGATCGATGTGGCCCACGGCCTGTTCAAGGAGGCCGGACTGCGCGACCAGGTCGTCGCGGAGGGCGGCCGGCCCAGCTCGGGCCAGGTCAACACCGACCACTCGATGGTCTCGCGCGACCTCGCCGACGAGCCCATGTGGGACCAGCCCGAGGTGCACGACGTCTACCGCCGCTGGCACCAGGTGCTCGAGGAGTACGACGGCGACCGGATGGCCGTGGCCGAGGCCTGGACGCAGACCCCCGAGTCGATGGCCGCGTTCGTCCGCCCCGACGAGCTGCACCAGGCGTTCAACTTCTCCTGGCTGCTGGCCGACTGGTCGGCCGAGGCCTTCGCCGACGTCGTCACCGGCACCCTCGCCGCCGTGGAGCCCGTCGGCGCCTCCCCCACCTGGGTGCTCAGCAACCACGACGTGGTGCGCCACGTGACCCGCTACGGCGACGGCGAGCAGGGCCTCGCCCGCGCCCGGGCGGCCACGCTGACGATGCTGGCGCTGCCGGGATCGGCGTACCTCTACCAGGGCGAGGAGCTCGGCCTGGAGCAGGCGGAGGTCGAGCCCGAGTTCCGGCAGGACCCCTCGTGGCTGCGCACCGGCGAGCCCGGTCGGGACGGCTGCCGGGTCCCGATCCCGTGGCGCGGCGACACCGCGCCGTACGGCTTCGGGCCGGGCGCCGAGCAGCCCTGGATCCCGCAGCCGGCCGCGTGGGCCGGCCTCACCGTCGAGGACCAGCTGGCCGACCCCGACTCCACGCTCGCGTTCTACCGGCGCGCGCTGGCGGCCCGCCGCGAGGTCGCCAGCACGGCCGGGGAGTCCGTCACCGTCATCGACGCCGGGGCCGACGTGCTCGCCTTCCGCCGGGGCGACCTCACCGTCGTCCTCAACTGCGGCAGCCAGCCGGTCGCCCTGCCCTCAGGTGAGCTCGTGATCTCCAGCGGCCCGCTCGAGGGCGACTCGCTGCCCCCCGACACCGCCGCCTGGCTGCGCTGACGGCCGACCGGACCATCCCGGCAAGCCGGGTCAGTCGAGCGCGGCGTTGTAGCGGGCCAGCAACGCGACCAGGTCGTTCAGGTCGTCGTCGGACCAGTCACCGAGGCGCTCGTCGAGGAGCTTCCGGCGGTGTTGCGCCACCTCGCCGAGGCGGGTGCGGGCGTCGTCGGTGACGGACAGCAGCGTGGCCCGGCCGTCGTCAGGGTCCGGGGAGCGGTCGATCAGCTCGAGGTCCACGAGGTTCTGGACCTGCCGGCTGATCGCCCCCTTGTCGATCCCGAACGTCCCGGCCAGCACCGAGGAGCGCACCGGCCCGCTGTCGGCCAGGTGGGCGAGCATCAGGTACGACGCCGGCATCAGGTCGGGGTGGACCGACTGGGCCCGCTGGTGGATGACCCGGCGTACCCGCCGGATCAGCACACCGACCTCGGTCTCCAGCAGCCGGACGGTCTCCGCGCGCGGCATCCTGCTCACCTCTGCTGGAGCTCGGCGGCGACCTCGGGAGCGAGCTCGTCGTCGCGCAGGACGGTGGTCCGGAGGGGGACCTCACGGATGAACAGGACACAGACCAGGGCGAGCACCGCGAACGGCAGCGCCACCAGGAAGAGGTGACCGGTGGCCTCGCCGAAGGCCTGCTCGAAGAGCTGCCGCACCGGCGCCGGCAGGGTGGTCAGGTCGGGGATCGCCCCGTGCCCGCCACCGTCGACCGTGACGCCGAGCCGGTCCAGCCCCGCGGCGACGCTGTCGGACACCTGGTGGCTCAGCACCGCACCGAGGGCCGAGACACCGATCGAGCCGCCCATCGTCCGGAAGAACGTCACCACCGAGCTGGCCGCGCCGAGGTCGGACTGGGCGACGTTGTTCTGCACGGAGAGCACGAGGTTCTGCATGGTGGCGCCGAGACCGAGGCCGAGGATCCCCATGTAGACGCCGACGACGGCGAGGTTGGTGGTCTCGTCGATCATCGCCAGCAGGGCCAGCCCGATGATGACGAGCACCATGCCGCCGGTGAGGAACTTCTTCCACCGGCCGTGCCTGGTGATCAGCCGCCCGGAGACGATGCTCGACACCAGCAGCCCACCCACCATCGAGACCGACATCAGGCCGGCCCTGGTGGGGCTCATGCCGCGGGCGAGCTGGAAGTACTGGCTGAGGTAGACCGTGGAACCGAACATGGCGAGCCCGATCAGCACGGACGCCAGCGTGGCCAGGCTGGTGGTCCGGTCCCGGAAGAGCCGCAGCGGGATGACCGGCTCGATCGCGACCCTGGCCTCGACATAGAGCGCGGCGGCCACGACGACCAGACCGACGGCCACCAGGAGGAGGCTCGTGGACGAGGCCCAGGCGAACTGGTTGCCGGCCAGTGAGACCCAGACCAGCAGGATCGAGACGCCGGCCACGAGCAGCGTGGCACCGAGGTAGTCGACGTGCACCTCACGGCGTACGACGGGCAGGTGCAGGGTCTTCTGCAGGACGAAGAACGCCACCATCGCGACCGGGATCCCGACCCAGAAGCACCAGCGCCAACCGAGACCCGGCGCGTCCACGATCAGGCCACCGATCAGTGGCCCACTCACGGTGGCGAGGGCGAAGGTGGCTCCGATGTAGCCGGCGTACCGGCCGCGCTCGCGAGGGCTGACCATCGACGCGATCACGACCTGGACGAGGGCGGTGAGGCCGCCGATGCCGACGCCCTGGGCGGCACGGGCGCCGATCAGGACCTCCATCGACGGTGCGAAGCCGGCCACCAGGGAGGCGGCGCCGTAGATGACCAGGGCGGACTGGACGAGGAGCTTCTTGCTGAACAGGTCGGCCAGCTTGCCCCAGATCGGGGTGGTGGCGGTCATGGTGAGCAGGGTCGCCACGACGACCCAGGTGTAGCCGGTCTGGCTGCCCTCGAGGTCGGTGACGATCCGGGGCAGGGCGTTGGTGACCACGGTGCTCGACAGCATCGCGACGAACATCGCGAGGAGGAGGCCGCTGAGGGCCTCGAGGACCTCGCGGTGGGTCATCTCGACCGGTGCGGCGGGCGTGGGGGCAGAGGGAGTCACAGAGGCTGCTTTCGACGATTAGTTGCCTCTGACAACCATATCTCCGTCGGAACTATTCCCGGAAATGCAGCGACCCGCAGGTGTGGTCTCTGACGAGACCGCTCCGGCGGACGTGGGGCCGGAACACCTGCGGGTCGGGTGACTGCTGTTGGATTCGCCGGCAGTACTTCGGCGACCGGTTGCTGCTAGCGGGCAGCCACCTCACGCGTCCCAAAAGAATTCATTTCCTGGACCACCTCCTTTCCCGTGTTCCTCCACGGTAGACGCGCCCAGTCCCCGGCTCAAGGGGTTTCCCAGCGGTCAGGGCGCGAGCCGGACGACGTGCCAGGCGCCGCTCTCCGCGCGCCGGTAGACGAGCCGGTCGTGCATCCGCCCGGGTCGGCCCTGCCAGAACTCCACGGCGGCCGGGGACACGGCGTACCCGCCCCACTCCTCGGGCACCGGGACCTCGGCGGGGAAGCGCTCCTCCATCACGGCGAAGGACTCGGCCAGCTCGTCGCGGCTGGCCACCTCGGTGGACTGGTGCGACGCCCAGGCACCCAGGCGGGACCGGCGCGGCCGCGAGGAGAAGTACGCCGTCACCTCCTCCGGAGGGAGCGGTGTCGCCGTGCCGTCGACGCGGACCTGGCGCTCGAGCGGGTGCCAGGGGAACAGCAGGGAACAGGCGGGGTTGGCCGCGAGCTCGAGACCCTTGCGTGAGGAGGTGTTGGTGAAGAACACGAAGCCCCGCTCCCCCAACCCCTTGAGCAGGACCATCCGCGATGACGGCCGCCCGTCGGGTGAGACCGTGGCGACCACCATCGCGTTGGGCTCGTGCAGCCCCGCCGCCGTGGCCTCGTCGATCCACCGTCGGAACATGGTGATCGGGTCGCTCGCGAGGTCGTCCTCGACCAGCCCACCCGTGGAGTACTCCTCGCGCAGCGCGGCGAGATCGAGGTCTGCGGAGTCGGGCATGCGGCCGACAGTAGCGGCCCTCGCACAGCCCGGGACGGACACCGGAGTGCACTTCGGGCGATGGCGGGGCAGAATGCCTGCGGCACCCACGACGAAGGAGTCGCTTTGAGCAGCACTGAGGTCCACCACGGCCTGGAAGGCGTCGTCGCCTTCGAGTCCGAGATCGCCGAGCCGGACAAGGAGGGCTCGGCCCTCCGCTACCGCGGGGTCGACATCGAGGAGATCGTCGGCCGGATCCCGTTCGAGAAGGTGTGGGGGCTGCTCATCGACGGAGCCTACGAACCCGGCCTCCCGCCCGCCGAGGCCTACACGCTGCCGGTCCACACCGGCGACATCCGGGTCGACGTCCAGGCTGCGATCGCGATGCTGGCCCCCGCGTTCGGCTTCGGCCAGACCTTCGACATCTCCGACGACCAGGCTCGCGAGGACCTCAGCCGGGTCGCCGTCATGGTGCTCTCGTACGCCGCCCAGGCCGCGCGCGGTCTGAACCAGCCGGTCGTGCCCCAGCGCACCGTCGACGAGGGCTCGACGCTCGCGGAGAAGTTCCTGATCCGCTGGAAGGGCGAGGCCGACCCCGACCACTGCAAGGCGATCGACGCCTACTGGAGCTCGGCGGCCGAGCACGGCATGAACGCCTCCACCTTCACCGCCCGGGTGATCACCTCGACCGGTGCCGACGTGGCCGCCGCGTTCTCCGGCGCCATCGGCGCGATGAGCGGCCCGCTGCACGGAGGCGCCCCGTCGCGCGTCCTCGGCATGATCGAGGAGGTCGAGAAGTCCGGCGACGCTCCGGCGTACGTCAAGGGCCTGCTCGACTCCGGCGAGCGGCTGATGGGCTTCGGTCACCGGGTCTACCGCGCCGAGGACCCGCGTGCCCGGGTGCTCCGTCGGACGGCCAAGGAGCTGGACGCCCCCCGCTACGAGGTCGCCGAAGCGCTCGAGAAGGCCGCGCTGGCCGAGCTCAAGGAGCGCCGCCCCGACCGGGTGCTCGAGACCAACGTGGAGTTCTGGGCGGCGATCGTCCTGGACTTCGCCGAGGTCCCGGCCAACATGTTCACCTCGATGTTCACCTGCGCCCGCACCGGCGGCTGGTCGGCGCACATCCTGGAGCAGAAGCGCACCGGCCGCCTGATCCGCCCCTCCGCCATCTACACCGGCCCCGACCCCCGCCCCGCCTCCGAGGTCGAGGGCTGGAACGACGCCTGGGGCGCCTGACCCACGAAGTGGCGCTTATCCCCCACGAAGTGGGAGTTGTGGCGACTCGAGGTGGGAGTTGTGGCGACGTCGGTGGGCCCTGATTGACTGCTGCCATGACTTCTCGGGAGACCATCGACCTGTGGGACGCCGAGGCCGCCACGTTCGACGAGGCGGCCGACCACGGCCTGCGCGACCCAGCCGTACGACGGGCCTGGCGCGAGCTGCTGAGCTCGGTGCTCCCACCACCACCCGCCCGGATCGCCGACCTCGGCAGCGGCACCGGCACGCTGAGCCTGCTGCTCGCCGACGAGGGCCACACCGTCGACGGCGTCGACGTGTCGCCGGAGATGGTGCGGCTGGCGGAGGCCAAGGCGGGCGACCGGACCGATGTGCGGTTCGCGATCGGTGACGCCGCGGAGGTCAGCCTCGCGCCCGGTTCGTACGACGTCGTTCTCTGCCGCCACGTCCTCTGGGCGATGCCGGATCCCGCCGCGGCACTCCGACGCTGGATCGGCCTGCTCGCGCCGGGTGGCCGGCTGGTGCTCGTCGAGGGCAACTGGTCGACGGGCGCCGGTCTCACGGCCGCCCAGACCGTCGGCCTTGTCGAGGCGACCGGGCGGGCGGCCGAGCTGCGCAGGCTCCCGGAGGCGGCTTACTGGGGGCGCGAGATCACCGACGAGCGCTACCTCGTCGTCAGCCGCTGACCCGGCCCTCGTACCAACTGGTGAGGCCCTTGCCACCCGGACGCGACAGCGAGATGTGCAGGTGGTCGCGGTGCCGCAGGGTCTTGGAGCACTTGTGGGGCTTCTTGCAGCTCGAGCTGAGGTAGTCCTCCTTGTCGAACTCGTTCCACCCGGCGTACATGTGGTCGTTCCAGATGAGGTACATGATTCCCATCCGACGGGCCTTGGCATCGGTGTTGCCGTGCTTGTCCTCGGCGAAGGCGAACTCGAAGAACGCCTGGGCCACCTTGCGGTCCTTCTTGCGGGAGGCGTCGAGGGTCCAGTCGAAGGCCCGGCCCTCCTTGTGCTCCGAGGTGCCACCGCTCTTGCAGCTGCGCGACATCGGGCCCTCGCCGCCACCACGGCGCAGCAGCCAGCGAGCCAGCGCCTTCGTGCCGGGCTTGGCCTTCGGGTGGCAGTGCTCCTGCGGCTGGTAGCGCGCGTAGTCCTCGATCTCGGCGGCGGCGCCCGGGGATGCGGCGGCGAGCACCAGCACGAGAGCGAGAGCGGCCACGATGCCTGCCGCACGCGTCATGGGTCGTCCTCCCGAGGTCGTCCAGCGTCGATCATCGAGGCTAGACGCTGTCAGGCGGCCTGTCTGCCGGTCGCCTCAGGTGGGCGAGAGGCGCTTGCCGAAGCAGCGCGACAGGTCGGAGTCGCGGTAGAAACCGAACTTCGGCACCGGCACGTATCCCGAGGACTCGTAGAGCGCGATCGCCTCCGGCTGCTCGATCCCGGTCTCGAGCACGGCGACCTCGACGCCCGCTGCCACGGCGGTCGCCTCGAGGTGCGCCAGCATCGCCCGGGCCACGCCTCGTCCTCGGCCGACCGGGGCGACGTACATGCGCTTGATCTCGGCGGTCTGGGTGCTGCCCAGGGCGTCGACGTCGGCCCGCCGACGCCAGGCTCCGGTGGCCACCGCCGCGCCCCCGAGGTAGCCGACGAAGAAGCTGCCCCGTGGGGGGTCGAACATCGCGTGCTCCAGCGGGGTCTCGTCCATCCCGCCGTACCGGGCGACGTACTCCTGCTGGACCTCGTCGATCAGGAGCAGCGCGTCCGGGTGACCGAACGGGACCTGGACGAGCAGCAGGTCAGGCGAGCCGTTGGCCACAGCCGTCGCAGTACGTCGCGTCCGAGTCGTTGCGGGCTCCGCACGAACGGCAGAAGGGGCCGGCCGCAGAGCCGGCCGTCGGCTGGTCGTCCACCGTCCGGCCGACCCCCATCACACCCTCGCCGTCGGTGAGGTAGGCAGCGCTGTCCTTGACCACGGGCATCGTCTCGCCCGCGCCGTAGCGCGCAGCGGCGCCCATGAAGCCGGTGCTGAGGAACCAGAAGCCGATCACGGCGAGGAAACCGCCGCCGGCGAACATCAGGAAGCCGGGAGGCGCTCCGTCCCCCGTCCAGTCCTCCGCGCCGACGCCGGCGAAGCGCGCGAAGCCGACGACGACGAGCAGCACGCCCGCGGGCGCCAGCACCAGTCCGAGCGCACGCAGCACCGTGCGCGTGCCACTCTGGCTGGGCAGACCAGGGTTGGGCGTGGTGTTCATGAGATGCCTCCGATTGTCCCGAGCGACGGGGGTGCTGACACAATAAGGCTCGCTGACAGCGTCGTCAGAGACCGCCACCCCGCCTCGACGGAAGGTTGCCGATGAGCGACGCCCAGACCGCAAGCGCACTGAAGATCCCGACCGACCTCCTGCCCGCCGACGGGCGCTTCGGAGCCGGACCCTCGAAGATCCAGACCAGCCACCTCGACGCCCTGGCCGCGACCGGCTCCGCGCTGATGGGTACGTCGCACCGCCAGGCCCCCGTGCGGGACACCGTCGGGCGCGTGCGCGAAGGTCTCACCGCCCTCTTCTCGATCCCCGAAGGTCACGAGGTCGTGCTCGGCAACGGCGGCGCCACGGCGTTCTGGGACATCGCGACGTTCGGCCTGATCCGCCAGAAGAGCCAGCACCTGTCCTTCGGCGAGTTCTCCTCGAAGTTCGCCAAGGCGGCCGTCGATGCGCCGTGGCTGTCCGACCCGTCGGTCCTGAAGTCCGAGCCGGGCTCGCGGCCCGAGGCGGTCCTCGAGGAGGGCATCGACGCCTACGCCTGGGCCCACAACGAGACCTCGACCGCCGTCATGGCCCCGGTACGCCGCCCCGCGGGCACCACGGCCGACGAGGCGCTCGTGCTGGTCGACGCCACGTCGGGCGCCGGCGGCCTGCCCGTCGACCTGACCGAGGTCGACGCCTACTACTTCGCTCCCCAGAAGAGCTTCGCGTCGGACGGCGGGCTCTGGATCGCGATCATGTCGCCGGCCGCGCTGGCGCGTGCCGAGGAGATCGCAGCCACCGACCGCCACATCCCGGCCTTCTTCGACCTGCCGACCGCGATCGACAACTCGCGCAAGAACCAGACCTACAACACCCCGTCGGTCGCCACGCTCTTCCTGATGGCCGAGCAGCTCGACTGGATGAACGCGCGAGGCGCCCTGGCCGGCATGGTCGAGCGGACGACCGCCAGCTCCGACGCGCTCTACGGGTGGGCCGAGAAGACGCCGTACACCACGCCGTACGTCGAGGACCCGGACCACCGCTCGCTGGTGATCGGGACGATCGACTTCGACGACTCCATCGACGCCGCCGCCATCGCGAAGGCCCTGCGGGCCAACGGCGTCGTCGACACGGAGCCCTACCGCAAGCTGGGGCGCAACCAGCTGCGGATCGCGATGTACCCCGCGATCGATCCCTCCGACGTCGAGGCGCTGACCGCCTGCATCGACTACGTGGTCGACAACCTCTGACGGATCGCGTCGTACGCCGCCGCACCGAACGCCACCATCCGGGCCTCCTCGACCTCCGTCGGGGTGGCCCGGAGCGTTTCCAGGGCCGCGGCGACCGCGTCGTCGAGCGGCCACCCGTAGACCCCCGCGCTGACCAGGGGGAACGCGACCGAACGGGCTCCGAGCTGGTCGGCCACCTCGAGCGCACGTCGGTAGCAGGACGTCAGGAGCCCACGGTCGGTCTGTCCGGCCGTGCGGTTCGGCCCGACGACGTGGATCACCCAGCGGGCCGCCATCTCCCCCGCCGTCGTCCACCCGGCGTCCCCGGTCGCAAGCCCGTCGGGAAAGCGGCGTACGCAGTCCTCCAGCACCGCCCGGCCGCCGGCCCGGTGGATCGCCCCGTCCACCCCGCCGCCGCCACGCATCCGGCTGTTGGCGGCGTTGACCACCGCGTCGACCTCCTGCGTGGTGATGTCGCCCCGCACGACCGTGATCTCCAGGCTCATGCCCCCACCCAACCACCCACGAAGTGGGAGTTGTGGCTGCTCGAGGTGGGAGTTGTGGCGGCGCCGGCCGCCACAACTCCCACTTCGGACCGCCACAACTGCCACTTCGTGGGGGATAAGCGCCACTTCGTGGGGGCGGGTCAGCGGAGCAGGCGGAGGACGGCGCGCTCGAGGGCGGCCTGCCGGTCGTCGGCCTTGTCGTAGTGGCGGCGGGTGGCGGTGCCGATGGTGCGGCCCTGCTCGTAGGCGTCGACGACGCGGGGATCGACGTACGCCGACTTCGCCAGCGCGGGGGTGTTGCCGAGGAACTCGGAGACCTCCTTCATCGCCGCGGTGACGGCTCGCTTGCGCGACGCCTTCGTCTCCCCGGGCTCGTCGGTCTCGGCGAGCACCGCGGCCGCGATCACGGTGGCGTGCCAGGTCCGGAAGTCCTTGGCGGTGGCGTCGAGGCCCGGTCGTCTCGCGCACGTAGTCGTTGACCCGGCTCGAGTCGAGCGACTGCCAGGACCGGCCCTCCTTCCAGGCCAGCAGCCTGCCGTCCGCGCCCCGCCGCCGGCGCATCGTGTCCAGCGCCTCGACGGTCGCCGGGTCGTCGATCTCGATGCAGTGCTCGATGCCGGACTTCCCGGTGAAGCAGAAGATCAGCCGGTCGCCCTTGCGGCGCACGTGACGGCGCTCGAGCGTGGTCAGCCCGAAGCTCTGGTTCTCCTCGGCATAGACGTCGTTGCCGATCCGGAAGTACCCCAGGTCGAGCAGGCGTACGGCGACCGCACACGCACGCGGCAGCGTCATCCCCTCGGTCCCGAGGTCGGTGAGCACCCGTTCCCGGGCCCGGGACAGCGCCTTGCCGAACAGCAGCACCCGGTCGAACTTCTCGCTGTCCCGGCGGCTGCGCCAGTGCGGGTGGTAGAGGTACTGCCGGCGCCCCGCGTCATCGGTCCCGACTGCCTGCAGATGACCGTTGTCGTACGGCGTGACCCAGACGTCCTTCCACGCGGGCGGGATCACCAGGTCCCGCACCCGCGCGGCGTCCTCGTCCGGCAGCCGCGCACCGCTCTCGTCGAGGTAGACGAAGCCCTTCCCGGCGCGACGACGGGTCCAGCCGGGCTGGTCCGGTGAGGTCCTGCGCAGGCGGGGCACGGAGGAACGATAGCCAGCACCGGAAAGCCCCGGCTCACCCCGATGGTGGTCAGCGACGCCGGAGCACGAGCAGCAGCACCACGATCACGCCCAGCCCCAGCCAGCCGGTGACGACCCACGGCCAGGCGGGCCGCTCGGTGTCGGTGGTCTGCGGCAGCTCGACGCCCTCCCGGGAGCCGGGGACGGGGCCGGGAGTCGGGGTCGACGGCGCCGGGCTCGCGGTCGTGGTCGGCTCGACCTGCGCGGAGCCGGCCACCCGCTCGCGCAACGATGCCGGCAGCGCGACGTCGAGCACCGGAGCCTCCCGGCCCTCGGAGCTCACGTAGACCGCGCCGTCGGCGTCGACGGCGATCCCCTCCCCCTGTTGCTGCGCGGGCAGGTCGACCTCGCCGACCACGTCGAGCTCGGGGAACGTGTAGAAGACCGCGCGTCCGTAGTCGCGCAGCACCAGGTGCTCGCCGTCGGGGAAGAACGCCCCGTCGGTGGCGATCGGCAGCACGCGCCCGACCCGGGTCAGCTGGTTGCGCCGGTCCTCGGCCAGCTGCTGTGGCGCGGCGTACAGGGTGCCCCCGAAGACGTTCTTGCTGGCGACGTACAGCCGCCCGGTCACCGGGTGGGCGAGGAGGGTCTCGGCGTCCTGGGCCACGCCTCCGTAGCCCAGCACGTACGACGGAGCGCGGACGTCACGCTGCCCGGTGCCGACGGGGACCCGGGCCACCTCGATGGACGAGCGGGAGCCGGCGTTGTCACCGATGTCACCGACCCAGACCTCACCCGGCCCGGCCGGCGCCAGGGCCTCGACGTCGACGGGCTCGGCGGACCAGCGGGTGACCCCCACCGTCCGGCCGGACTCGGGGTCGACGACGAAGACGCGGCCGCGTGTCGCCCGAGTCGTTGGTCGTCAGGAAGAGGCCCTCCTGCACGACCAGCCCGCTCGACTCGACGATCGCCGGGTCCTGGAAGCGGAACACGACGTCACGATCGTCCGGCGACGCGGCCGCGACGGTCCCGACGAGGAAGGGCACGGCGACAGCCACGGCCGCCAGCCGGTCGAACACACTCATGCTCCCGGGCGCTCCAGCTGCTCCAGCAGCTCCGCCAGCCGCGGTCGCACCGCCCACGCGGAGACCAGGTCGTCGTACTCCTTGCGCACGTTGCCGCCGGTGACCGGCGAGCCGGTCCGCACGGCACGCAGCATGGTGTTGCGCGGCGTGTGCTGACTCTCGACGAACTGCACCACGTCGACCCGGTAGCCCTGCAGCCGCAGCAGTGACGCGCGCAGCCCGTCGGTCAGGGTGTCGGCGAGCCGCTCGCGCAGGATGCCGTGCCGGGTGAGCATGGCGTAGGGCGCCGGCGTGGGCGCCTTGCGCAGCTGGGCGGCGAGGTCGTGGTGGCAGCAGGGAGCGGCCAGCACCAGCGGCGCCCGCCACTCGACCGCCCGCGCGAGCGCCTCGTCGGTCGCGGTGTCGCAGGCGTGCAGCGCCAGGACCACCTCGGGAGCCCGGTCGAGGACGGCGCCTGCGATCGAGCCGACGACGAACTCGGCGTCGATCCCGAGCCCCTCCGCGACGGCGGTGTTGTGCTCGCGCGACTGCTCCTTCACGTCGACGCCGACGAGGTGGACGGGCAGCCCGCGGACGTGGGCGAGGTAGCGCTGCGCGGCGAAGGTCAGATAGGCGTTGCCGCACCCCAGGTCGACGATCCGCAACGGGTCCTGGGCGGTCGGTCGGCGCAGGTGGCCGCGCTCGATGGCGTCGGTGAGCGCCGAGTCGAGCAGCCGCAGGAACTCCTCGACCTGGCGGTACTTCGCCTGCCGGCTGGGCTTGATCCGACCGTCCTGGTCGGAGATCCCCAACGCGACCAGGACCGCGTCGTCCTCCGGCAGCAGGCGCTCCTTGTCGCGGTCGTGGTCGCGGTCGACCGCCACCTCGGCGGCGCGGTCGCTGGTGTGCACGACCGCCTCGAGGTGCTTGGTGACCCGCACCTGGTGGGTCTGGGTCGTGGTCTCGACGTGCCAGTTGCCGAACGGCAGGTCGAGCAGGTCGTCGACCGCGTCCCGCGCGGCGGCACCGGCCAGGTGGTTGCTGGTGTGTGCCTGCGTCTCGTCGTACGCCGTCAGCTGCAGGTGGCGACCACCCTTGAGGTCGACGTAGCGCAGCTCGACCCGCTTCCACCGCGGCTGCGTGCCCTTCTGGCGACCGGAGCCGACCGCCCGGACCAGCACCTCGGGGTCGAGCAGGTGGCCGCGCATCCGGGCCAGGACGCGGAGGAGTGGCTCGTTCATCGGTTGATCACGGCGGCGACGAGGACGAGGACGAGGAGCCCCACCAGCGCCACGGGGATGACCAGGCGGCGATGACGGGGATTCATGAGGAAAGTTTAGGGGGCGGCACCCGCGAGCCGAACAGCTCGGCGAGGTGCACGGCCGGAACCCCGGCCAGGTCGTCCAGCTGGTGTCGGCAGGACAGGCCGTCGGCGAGCACGACGGCGCTCGGGTTCGCCCTCACCGCGGGCAGCAGATGGGTCTCGGCGATGGCGACGGAGACGTCGTAGTGACCCTTCTCCATGCCGAAGTTGCCGGCCAGCCCGCAGCATCCGGCGACGCGGGTGACGGTGGCGCCGGCGCGACGGAGCAGGCGTTCGTCGGCCTCCCACCCGAGCGCCGACGCGTGGTGGCAGTGCGGCTGTGCGACGACCTCGACACCGGTGAGGTCGGGCGGGACCCAGTCGAGGCGCTCGAGGAGCTCCGCCAGCGTCAGCACGCCGCCGGCGACGTCCACGGCCCGGGGGTCGTCGGTCAGCTCCACGGCGTCGGTGCGGAGCACCGCCAGGCAGGACGGCTCCAGCCCGAGCACCGGCACCCCGCTCGCCACGTACTCCGCGAGCACGGCAACCGTGGACGAGACCCGGGCGCGGGCCTGGTCGAGCTGTCCGGTGGTGAGCCAGGTCAGACCGCAGCAGGCGTCCTCCGGGATCACGCCGACGCGCAGGCCCGCCGACTCGAGCACCCGGATCGCCGCCTGGGCGGTCTGGGGCAGGAACCGGTCGGTGAAGGTGTCGGCCCAGATCCACACGTCCGGAGCCGACCCACGACGGTCGAGACTGTCGAGACTCCCGCCCGCGGCGGAGGGACCTCGGGGCGAACGCCGGCAGCGACCGCCTCCGGTCGATCCCCGCGACCGCCTTCGCGACCCGGCCGAGCGGGCCCCTGCACCAGCCGGTTGGCCACCCCGGCAGCCGGTGCCGCCAGCGCGGCCCAGCGCGGGAGCCGCCCCAGCGTGTAGTGGCTGCGCGGACGCCGACGGCCGGCGTACTGCTGGTGCAGCACCTCGGCCTTGTAGGTCCCCATGTCGACCCCTGTCGGGCAGTCGGAGGAGCAGCCCTTGCACGACAGGCAGAGGTCCAGGGCCTCGGTCACTGCCGGGTCGGCAAGGCCACGCACGAGGGAGCCGTCGAGCGCCTCCTGGAGCACCCGGGCCCGGCCGCGCGTCGAGTCCTTCTCCTCACGGGTCGCGAGGTACGACGGGCACATGACGCCGTTGGTGGCGGGCGCGACGCATCTGCCGACCCCCGTGCAGCGGTGGACGGCGTTGCCGAGCGACCCGCCGTCGTGGACGAGACGGAGCCCGGGATTGACCGTGGCCCGCGGGCGGGCCGGGCGGAGGTCGGCGTCGAGCGGGGCCGGATCGACCAGGACGCCGGGGTTGAGCAGCCCGTCGGGGTCGCACACCGCCTTCGCCGCTCCGAACAGCCGCAGCGACTCCGCGTCGTACATCAGCGGCAACAGCTCGGACCGGGCACGGCCGTCGCCGTGCTCCCCCGACAGCGAGCCGCCGTGGGCGCGCAGGGCCGTGGCGCCGGCGGTCAGGAAGTCCCGGAAGCGACGACCGCCGTCGTCGAACTCGAAGTCGATCCGCACGTGCACGCAGCCGTCCCCGAAGTGGCCGTACGGCACCCCGTCCAGCCCGTGCTCCTCGAGCAGCAGGTCGAACTCCCGCAGCCACGCTCCGAGCCGGTCCGGCGGGACGGCGGCGTCCTCCCAGCCGGAGTACGCCGGCCGGGTGAGGCTGCGCGCAGCCAGCCCGGCCCCGTCCTCGCGGATCCGCCACAGGGCGGCCGCCTCTCGCGCCTCTGGGACCACCCGGTGGCCCAGGGCCCCGGCCACCGTCACCAGGGCCGGGAACAGGCCGTCAGGGGCCGTGCCGGCCACCTCCACGAACAGCCAGCCCGCACCTCGTGGCAGGTCGGGTACGACGGAGCCCGAGCGGCGCACCAGGTCGACGATCCGGGCGTCCAGGCCCTCACAGGCGACGATCCGCGCCTCGTCGCCCGCACCGGGGACGGCCAGCAGCGCCGGCACCGCGTCCGCGGCGTCCGGCATGCTCGCGTAGCCGAGGACCAGCAGGCGTCGGGACGGCTCCTCCGGCACCAGCTCCACGGTCGCCTCGAGCACCAGCCCGAGGGTCCCCTCGGAGCCGACCAGGAACCGGTCCAGCCGCCGGCCGTTCTCGGGCAGCAGGTGCTCGAGCGAGTAGCCACTGACCTGCCGGGAGAACCGGCCGAAGTGGGTGCGGACGTGGGCGAGATGCTGGTCGACCAGCGCACCCAGGGCGGCGCCGGCCTCGCTCGCTGCCGCCGGTGGACACCACCTCCCCGGTCCCGAACGCCACCCGCAACCCGGCGACGTTGTCGACGGTCCGGCCGTAGCCGAGCGCCCGCGAGCCGCACGCGTTGTTGCCGATCATCCCGCCGACGGTGCAGCGAGAGTGCGTCGACGGGTCCGGCCCGAAGCGCAGCCCCGCTGCGGCGGCGGCGCGCTGGAGCACCGCGTGGACGACACCGGGCTGGACGACCGCGGTGCGGCTCTCCGGGTCGAGCGCGAGGACCCGGTCGAGGTGCCGTGCGGTGTCGACGACGATCCCCGGGCCGACCGCGTTGCCGGCGATCGACGTACCGGCGCCGCGCATGGTGAGCGGGACCCCGAGGACCCGGGAGGCGTCCAGGACGGCCAGCAGCTCGTCGGCGTGCCGGGGACGGACGACCACCCGGGGGACGACCCGGTAGAGGGACGCGTCGGAGGAGTAGAGGGCGCGGGTCAGGGTCGAGTCGTCGACGTCGGTGACACCCCGCCTCCGCAGCTCCGCGACGAGGTCCGGGCCGGGTGACGCGGCTTCCGTCACCAGAGCTCCATCGACCCGCGGAAGATCGCCGGCAAGGTCGTCCGCGGTCACGTCTCGCGGAGCGGTCGCCAGGAGACGCTGCTGCTGGAGCGCTCCGGCGACCAGGTCGTCGACGTCCCCGTCGGTGTAGCCCACCTCGGCGAGGCCGCTCGGGATCCCGATGTCACGCATCAGGGAGAGCAGCACCTCCGGCAGCGCGTCCGGGCCCTGCGCCCGCGCGTCGGGGTCGAGCAGCCGGGCGGCTCGCAGGTGCCGGTCCGGCGCGGCGTCGAAGGTCAGTCGGAAGGCCTCCGGAGCGGTCAGCGAGACGGCCATGCCGTGCGGCACGATCGGGGCGTCGTCGGGGTAGCCGGCGGGTCGGTAGTCACGGACGCGACCGGCGATCGGGTAGGCGTTGGCATGGGGGATGTGCACGCCCGCGTTGCCGAAGCCGAGCCCCGCGAAGGTCGCGGCCAGCGCCATCTGCTCGCGGGC
Source organism: uncultured Actinomycetota bacterium (assembly GCA_963834235.1). GTDB lineage: Bacteria > Actinomycetota > Actinomycetes > Propionibacteriales > Nocardioidaceae > Nocardioides. The sequence goes on along the minus strand of CAWIAS010000002.1, from coordinate 20,803 downwards.
GGCCTCGTCCGAGCCGTCCCGCACGGCGGCCCTGAAGGCACCCGCGAGCAGCGCCATCGAACGCTCCGACCACATGTCGGCGATCGGGTTGGCCCCGCAGTAGGGCACCCGCTGCTCGGGCTGCTTGGCGTCGAAGTCGGCGTACCACCGCGCGGTGTAGCTCTCGAGCGCGTGGCACAGGATGTCCATGCCGGCAGCCGCCGTGACCATCGTCGGCTGGGTGAGGGTCAGTCGCGGGTCGACGACGGCCAGCGTCGGTCGTAGCCGCGGGTGGCTGATCCCGGTCTTCACGTGGAGGGCGAGCACGTCGAGCACGCAGATCGTGGTGCTCTCGCTGCCCGTGCCCGTCGTCGTCGGCACGGCCACCAGCGGCAGCAGCGCGTTGACCGGCGCGGTCGCCCTGCCGACCGGCGCGTTGATGTAGTCCATCAGCTCACCGGGGTTGGTCAGCAGCAGGTTGACCGCCTTCGCGGTGTCGATCGCCGATCCCCCACCGACGGCGACGACCGCGTCGAACGGACCGGCGTCACGTGCGAAGTCGATCGCGTGGGCGAGCGACTCGTCGGTCGGCTCCACGTGCACCGCGTCGTACGTCGTCACCGCCACGCCGTGCTCGGCGATCCGGTCCGCGATCCGGGCCGGGTGACCGGTCGCGGCCACGCCCGGATCGGTGACCAGGAGCACCCGGCGGGCTCCGGTCTGGACCAGGTCGAAGCCGATCTCGTCGGAGGACCCCGGCCCGAACTTCAGGTTCGGTGCGCCGTACGTGAACACTGACTCGCTCATCAGCCGTCCTCACATCTGCTCTCGTTGTCGGTCTTTCCCGGGATCCCGGGACCGGGCGGAGGCCCGAACCCTAGGATTGCATCGTCCGTGGAGGGGGGGACGGCATGGGGCTCAAGGGCTGGCTCGCGCGCCGGTGGATCGTGCTGGCCGCCGCCCTCCTGCTGCTGACCAGCGGCGCCGTCGCCGGCGTCGTCCTGCTGCGCGGCCAGCCTCTGGACCCCGCTCCGGCGGACACCGGCGCAGCCCACGTCGATCGTCGAGGACAACCTCCTCGTCGATGCCCGCAGCGGACGGGAGTTCGTGCCGCGCGGAGTCAACTGGAGCAGCTTCGAGTACGCCTGCGCCCAGGGCTGGGGCATGTCCACGCTGGACACCCTGGTGGCCACCGACGCGCGCTCCTACGAGGCGGATGCGATCGCGGCGTGGGGAGCCAACACGGTCCGGCTGCCGCTCAACCAGGACTGCTGGCTCGGCACGCGCGGCGCGCCCCTGAGCGACCAGTCGGAGGCGAGGACGGCCACCGGATACCGCACCGAGGTCGGTGACTTCGTCGAAGCCCTGAACCGGGCCGGCCTGGTCGTGATCCTCGACCTGCACAGTCGCAAGCGGATCGGCGAGTCCGAGTTCGGCAACCTCGCGATGCCGGACTCCGAGTCCGTGGCGTTCTGGCGATCGGTCGGCGAGCAGTTCCGGGACAACCCGTCGGTCATGTTCGACGCCTTCAACGAGCCCTACTCGCGCTACAACGAGCGGCAGCAGCGCTGGGTCTTCGAGCTGTCCTGGAAGTGCTGGCGGGACGGTGGCTGCCAGGCACCGATGGCCGACGACCAGACCGCGACGATGGGGCAACCGAGCTTCGTCGTCCAGGGCATGGAGTCCGTCGTCGACACCATCCGCGACACCGGCGCCGAGCAGCCGGTGCTGCTCAGTGGTCTGGACTACGCCAACGACCTCACCCACTGGCTCGAGTTCAAGCCGGACGACGACCAGCTGGTCGCGGCGTTCCACAGCTACGACTTCAAGGACTGCAGCGCGCAGGAGTGCTGGGACGACGTGCTGGGCCGGCTGGCCGACTCCGTGCCCGTGCTGACCACCGAGCTCGGTGCGACCCAGCCGACATCCGGCTACGTCGACTCCTATCTGGACTGGGCCGACGAGCACGGAATGGGAGTAGTGTTCTGGGTGTGGGCGAACCACCCCACCGACCCCATGTCGTTGCTCCGCGACCAGGGCGGTAAGCCCACCGACTACGGTCGGCTGGCGCGCTCGTGGCTCTCCAACTGACATCTGGTTCAGTCCTCTCGGGACCCAGATCCACGCGACGGTAACAAGCCATCAACAGTCTTCCCACAAATGGCGACAAGCCCTGACCGGGGCCTCCACGGTCACTAATGTCTGGTTTGTAGCTCGGGTGCAGATCTCAATCGCACCAGAGCAGGGGGGTGCAACAACATGACTATCAACGCATTTTCTTCGCGTCCTGCGGGGAAGTCGGTCGGCGCCGCGGGTGTCGGTCTCATCGTGACGTTGGCGATCTTCGTGGTCGTCTTCGTCGCGTTCCTGATCGCGCCGCTCGTCCTGCTCGGCGTGGCGTTCCTCGCCTACCTCGTGATGCGGCCCCGCCAGGCCCGCACCGAGGTGGTCCGCGACGGTGACTCGTCCATCGCACCCGGTGGTTTCGGGGCGGGGACCCGATGACCACGACGCCTACGACGCTCACCGCGGTCCGCCTCACCCAGGGGGTCGACCCGGACGTCTCACGACTGCTGACCGAGGGCATCTGCCGCACCTTCCGGGTCATGCCGTACGCCCTCCTCGACGGCGTCCTGCTGGTGGCCGCCGCCGACGCGACCGACAAGATCGCCGAGCAGGTCGTCACCGGTCAGGTCGACGGCCCGGTCCAGCTGGTCAAGCACACCGTCAACGAGCTCCTGGCCGCGATCGACGCCGTCTACCCGCCGGACGAGGACATCGTCGAGACGCCGGCGACCCGCAAGGCCCGCACGCAGATGGCCCAGATGCTGCTGAAGAGCGGCCTGGTCACCGAGGAGGAGCTGCAGGTCGCCACGCTCGAGTACTCCCGGACCGGTGACCCGCTCGGCGACATCCTCGTCTCCCACGGCGCCATCTCCGAGGACACCCTGGTGGCCGCGCTCTCCGAGCAGTACCAGATGCAGCGCGTCGGCCTCACCGACTTCGAGCCCGACTTCGACCTGGCCCAGCGCCTGCCCGAGCCGATCGCCCAGTCCTTCCAGGCGATCCCGGTCGCCGCCACCGACGGCGAGGTCATCCTCGCGGTGGCCCGCCCGCTGAACAGGGAGCAGACCGAGACCGCCGAGGTCGCCCTCGGCGCCAAGGTGCGGACGCTGCTGGCCAACCGCACCGAGCTGGACCAGGTGATCCAGCGCGTGTGGAGCGCCCAGTACTCCGAGCTGTCCACGCAGGCGCTGCTCGAGGCCCGTCCGCACGAGTCGGCCCACGTCGTCGTCTCCGGCGCCCAGAAGGCCACCCTGATCTTCGCGGTGGTCGCCGTCGTGATCTGCGCCGTGATCTGGCCGATGCCGACGATGATCGCGCTGGTCGGCATCTGCAGCTTCTTCTACCTGATCGTCTCGATCTACAAGTTCCGGCTCACCCTGAAGGCGCTGGGCGGTCACCTCGAGACCGATGTCACCGACGCGCAGATCCATGCGATCGACGAGCGGACGCTCCCGCTGTACACGATCCTCGTGCCGCTCTACAAGGAAGCCGGCATCGTCGAGCGGCTGGTGCGCGACATCAACGCCCTCGACTACCCGCGGACCCGCCTCGACGTGAAGCTGCTGTGCGAGGAGGACGACGAGGAGACGATCGACAAGATCCGCGACATGGAGCTGCCGCCGCACTTCCACCTCGTGGTCGTGCCCGACAGCCAGCCGAAGACCAAGCCCAAGGCCTGCAACTACGGGCTGATGCTGTCGACGGGGCACTACTGCGTCATCTTCGACGCCGAGGACCGCCCCGACCCGGACCAGCTCAAGAAGGCCGTCATCGCCTTCGACGAGGTGAGCCCCAACGTCGTCTGCGTCCAGGCCAAGCTCAACCACTTCAACCAGGACCAGAACCTGCTCACCGCCTGGTTCGCCAACGAGTACTCCATGCACTTCGAGCTCGTCCTGCCCGCGATGGGTGCGGCCGAGTCGCCGATCCCGCTCGGCGGCACCTCGAACCACTTCATCACCTCGAAGCTGCGCGAGCTCGGCGCCTGGGACCCCTTCAACGTGACGGAGGACGCCGACCTCGGCATCCGCCTGCACCGCGAGGGCTACCGCACCGCGATGATCGACTCGACGACGCTCGAGGAGGCGAACTCCAACGTCGCCAACTGGATCCGCCAGCGCAGCCGCTGGAACAAGGGCTACATCCAGACCTGGCTCGTGCACATGCGGAACCCGTTCGCACTGCTGTCGCAGACCGGCATCCGCGGCTTCATCAGCTTCAACCTGACGATGGGCAGCGCGTTCCTGCTCCTGATCAACCCGATCTTCTGGGGTCTGACCACGCTCTACATCCTGACCCAGGCCGGCTTCATCGAGCAGCTGTTCCCGGGCATCGTCTTCTACGCCGCCAGCGCCATGCTCTTCGTCGGCAACTTCGTGTTCGTCTACCTCAACGTGGCCGGTTCGCTGCATCGCGGAGAGTTCGGGCTGACCCGCACCGCCCTGCTCTCGCCGCTCTACTGGGGCCTGATGAGCTGGGCTGCGTGGAAGGGCTTCATCCAGCTGTTCACCAACCCGTTCTACTGGGAGAAGACCGAGCACGGTCTGGACGAGGGTTCGTCATGACCACCACGCCGGTCATCGTCAGCCAGCCGCGAACGCCGCCTCAACGCGGTCCAGGCCGTCGGCAGCCGCCCCATCGACATCGAGCGCCGCTGGTGGGAGAGCCTGCTCGTCTTCGTGCTGTTCACCGGCGCCTACGCCTGGTTCGGCTACTGGCTGGTCGTCGACATGCACGTGGTGGGCTTCGAGACCCTGGACCGTCTCAACCGTGGCTTGATGATCTGGCACAACGAGCCGCCCAAGCTGTCCGCCATCGGCTTCGACTACCCGCCGCTCGCCACCCTCGCCGTGGCGCCGCTGGCGCTGTTCCGCGGGCTGGCCAGCTCCCTCGCGGCCGTTCCGCTGGCCTCGGCTCTCTTCGGCGCGATCACGATGGTCGTCGCTCAACACGCTGATGCGCCGCGCCACGATCGTGGCTCCGCTGCGCGTCGCCGTCCTCGTCGCCGTCGGCCTCAACCCGCTCGTCCTGCTGTACGCCGCCAACGGCGCCCGGCACTTCATCTGGATCTCGCTCCTGATCGTGGCCGTCGGGGCGCTCGTCGCGTGGTTCATCACCGCCGACGTCCGGTTCGTGATGATCTCCGGCCTGGCCTTCTCGGTGGCCGCACTCGCCGGCTACAGCAGCGTGATCTGGTTCGTCTTCGCCGCGCTGATGATCGGCGGCATCCTCGCCCGGCTCGGCGCCGACGGCATCGAGGTCGAGGGCACGGTCGTCGGTTTCGCCAGCCCGGTCGTCTACGTCGTCGCGCTGTGGACCGCCTTCAACCTGCTGCTCCTCAAGGACCCGTTCAACTGGATCACCCAGAGCAGCGACAGCGCCGGCTCGGGCGGACTCCAGGACTTCACCGCGCTGGAGGTCGCCCGCGCCACCGGAGAGCTGGTGCTCTACTCGGCACCGATCGCCATCGTCGTCCTTCCTGCCCTGTTCTTCACCGGGCTGTCCCGGAGCAACCCGCTCGCCATGTGGCTGGGTGTCCTGCTGCTCGTCTCCGTGGCGATCCCGCCGGCCGCGGTGCTGCTCCAGCTCACCGACTCTCCGATGAACATGCGCAACGGCTTGCCGATCCTCCTGATCTCCGTCATCGGCGCGATCTGGCTGGCACGCAGCAGTGAGGGCGGCAGCGGCCTGGTGGTCGCGGCTCTCATCGTCGGACTCGTCGCCAGCATCCCGTGGACGTTCAACGCGATGAAGACCTACGAGTACCAGAACCTGGAGGTGGCCTTCGCCAATGCCATCTCCACCCGGCAGAGCCAGGAGGGTTCCCGCACCCTCAACGGGGAGACGATCGGCATCGTCTCCGAACAGGCGATGGCCGAGTACATCCGCTCCAACATCGAGGACGAGAGCTCGATCCTCACCGACAACGCCCAGACCTACGCCGTCATGCTGCTCACCGGTCGCCCCGAGATCTTCTTCGACCGCGTGGACAAGAGTGACGGACCGTGGCAGGAAGCCGCCAAGGATCCCGCCAACCACGTCGACTACCTGCTCCTGTCGACCGACGGCAGTGACGACCTGCTCAGCAAGCTGTACCCCGCAGCCGCCGATGGCTCGGATCCCGCTCCTCCCCGTGGTCTACCGCACCGAGCGCTACGTGCTCGTCGGCGTGCCGACCGGATTCACACGAGGAGCGGATTCGCTCCAGCAGCCGCAGACCAGCGAAGGACAGCAGCCATGACCACAGCGCAGCTCTCGATGATCGCACCGCCGCCGTCCGTCGCCGCCGTCCTGGGCGCGCTGACCGACGAGACGCGGATCGGCCAGGTCGACTTCAGCACCCGGCTCGCGCCGGAGCCCGAGATCGAGCCCGAGCCGAACCTCGACGGGTACGACGAGGTGGTCGTCCTCGGTGACTCCCCGGAGGAGGCCGACCTGGCTCCCGAGGACTCCGAGCACGCCGACGCCCCGGACGACGACGACTTGGACGACCCCGAGGACCTGAACGACGTCGAGGACCAGGACGCGGACGACACCGCGACCACCGAGGTCGTCACCCTGGTCTCGGTGCCCGACCTCGTGGCCCACGACACCGATGTCACTGAGGCCGTGCAGCCGGCGCCGCGAAGCAGGCGACGCGCCGCCAAGGCGGCAGCCGCTGCAACGACGCCCGCACCCGCAGCTGTGGCGACCGCCGCACCCGAGACCCCGAGGAACGTCGTGAACGAGCCCGTCGTACCCGCCCCACTGCAGGAGCGGATCCACGAGCCCGCGCGTCTGCGGCCGTTCGAGGAGCCGGCCGGCCATGCCGCCACCGACGAGCGTCCGCCGACGGTCGAGGAGATCGCCCGCCTGGTGATCGAGCGCATGCACGACGCGGAGCTCGCCATGATGCGCCACCTCGATGCGATCGAGGTCGAGTCCGCCCGCCGCAGCGAGCTGCTGACGGCCCAGGCCGAGCTCGACGCCGAGCTGATCCGGCTCAGCGCTCGCCGCGAGGCACACAGCATCGTGACCGCCGCGCGCGTGCGTGCCGGTGGTGAGGCGACCGTCGGAGCCGAGGAGCGTCGGCTCGACGAGCTGACCGAGTCGCTGTCCCGGTTCGCCGAGGTCGTCGACGAGCTGCACCCGGTCGGCGCCCGCGCCGTTGCGTGGGGACGAACGCCGTGATCGCGCGCGGTCGCCAGGGCGTCGTGGGACTCGCTGTCCTCTCCGTCCTGGTCCTCGCCGGCTGCGGCGACGACGGCAACGACGGCAAGAACGGCAAGGACGCAGTCGGTCCGACGTCCGGCCCGACGGCCACCACCACGGTGACCACCGGCGCCGGCAGCCAGAACCTCGCGGTTCCGGAGCGTCGGTTCTTCAGCAACAGCTCGCCGTGGAACACACGCGCCGACGACATGTCGGTCGCCCCTGACTCGGAGCGGATGATCTCGCGCGCACGCGAGCGCCTCGGCGTGATCGAGCGCGAGGGCAACCTGCCGCCGAAGCTGGAGCGCCGCGTCGTCAACGAGGGCCTCTACATCAACACCGAGCGCTGGACCACGCCCGTGATCTCCGGTGGCGAGCCCACCTCCCTGATCTGCCGCCAGGAGGTCTGCGGCGACGGTGACGACACCCTGGTCCTCAACATCCCGTCCGACGTCGATCCCGACCCTCGCTACGACGGCTGGTTCAGCGTCTTCGACCCGGACGGCCAGGTCGCCTACGACCTCTGGCGCGCCCGCCGCGAGGACGACGGCTCGATCTCCTACCACTTCATGCGCAAGTGGGACCTGGACGGCCCGGGCTACCACTCGGCGTACACCGTCTCCGCCCGCGGCTCCGGCCTGCCGCTCTTCGCCGGCCTGATCCGCCCGGGTGAGCTCGAGTCCGGCCGGATCGAGCACGCGCTCGCGATCAGCGTGCCCGGTCCGTCGCAGAGCTACTTCGTCCACCCCGCGTCGTCCACCGACGGCAACGGCCGACCGAACTCGCTGCCCGAGGGCGCCCGGATCCGGCTCAAGGCCGACATCACCCTGCCGCCGCCGCGCGACCCGCGCAACGGCAAGCTGATCAAGCTCACGCCCAGCCAGCGGCGGCTGGCCGACGCGATCGTCGCCGCGCTCCGCACCTACGGCGCGATCGTGGTCGACCGCGCCGCCGTCCCGACGCTCTACGCCCAGCGCGACGTCACCGCCGGTCTCATCCGCGGCAACGAGCTGCAGGGCCTGCGTCTGGACGACTTCGAGGTCGTGGACCTGGGCCGCAGCTACGACTACCCGGAGCAGCAGGAGGTGGTCGAGGAGGACGACGACGTCTCCTCCCCGACCTCGTCCCCGTCGACCGAGGCGGTGAACCGATGATCAGGCACACCGCCCTCGCTGTCGCCCTCGCGGCGACCACGTTCCTGTCGGCCTGCTCCGACGGGTCCAAGGAAGCCAGTGACATCGTCAGCCAGCAGCAGGAGCAGGACTACCGCCAGGAAGTGGAGTCCCAGGAGCGGATCGCCAAGGCGAACGCCGCCCTGCCGTCGCGCCCGTCCGGCGTCGTCGACATCGACGGCTCCACCCGGGGCTCGCTGACCTCCCGGGAGGCCGACCGCTTCGAGGCGGTCGACAACGTCACCCAGGTGCGGGTCCTCAACAACGGTGAGGACCAGGCCTTCCAGGAGCTGTGCCAGGGCAAGATCGACCTCGTCGACTCGGCGCGCACCATCAGCCGCGCCGAGTGGGACGCCTGCCGCAGCGTCGGCCTGGACGTCGTCCAGTTCCAGATGGCCTCCGAGGCGATCGTCGTGGCGATCAAGTCCGAGACCGACGTCGGCGGCGACTGCCTGTCGGTCAACCAGGTGCAGGACATCTACCGCGCCGGCTCGCCGATCGTGAACTGGAGCCAGGTCGGTCTCGACGACATCCCGCTCCGGGTCGGCGGCCCGAACCCCGACAACAACGCCTTCAGCTTCTTCGGCCGCTACGTCCTCGATGCGCCGCAGCCCTCCCTGACCAACCTGCGCTCCGACTACTCCGCCTTCGAGAACGACCGGGGCGCCCGGCTGTTCGTCGTCGGGCGTCGGCACGACTGGACGCTGGCGACCAGGTACGCCGACTGGACCCGCATTCGCGGCCAGGCCAAGCAGTCCCTGATGGACGCCCGCGAGGAGCTGCGCGCGGCTCGCGAAGAGGTCCAGAATGCCTTGGCCGAGCGGGCCAAGGGCATCAAGGACGAGCGTCCGAGGGCCGACAAGGTCCGCGATCAGGAGCGGGTCGACGCGGCGTACGTCCGGCTGATCAAGGCCAAGAACAGGATGCCCAGGCTGCGCGAGCGCTTCGACCGGGTGGAGCTGCGGTTCCGGGGCTCTCGCGACGCCCGGGACCGGCTCGTCGCGCTCAACGGGCACGTCGCCTACTTCCGGTTCAGCTACTACGAGCTGTTCGAGGAGCAGCTGCGTCCCTTCGAGGTCACGCTGCCCGGAGGCCGCCGCAACTGCATCTTCCCGAGCCAGCTCACCATCACCAGTGGTGAGTACCCGCTCGCCCGGCAGCTGCTGATCACCACGACCACCCAGGCGCTCGAGCGACGCGAGGTCAACGACTTCCTCGAGTTCTACCTGCGCCGGGCCCAGCGAGCAGCGAGCGAGCAGCGGCTGGTCGCGCTGCCCGACGAGACGGTCGCGATCCAGCAACGCTGGCTGACCGGTGAGGAGTCGCCGGTCCTGGTCAACCCCGGCACCTCCTCCGAGAGCCCGTCGACGCCGTCACCCAGCAACAAGCCGGCCCGATGACTCCCCTGGTCCGCACCCGCCTGGCCACCGTCACCGCCGCGGTCTCCGCGGTGGTGACGGTGCTGGCGCTCGCGCCCGTCCAGGCCGCGCCCGCACCAGCGGCGGGCGACACGCTGGTCGTCCCGAAGTTCGGCACCATGCGCGCGACTCCGACACGTTGGTCAAGGAGATCAACGTGAGCTGGTCCGGTGACGGAAACCGGGACTACGTCGAGTCCGCCCGCGTCGAGGGCATCGGCACCATCAAGCTCGTGTGCAAGCCCAAGAACACGATCATCAAGCTGACGGCCGACTCCAGGGTCCCCGAGACCCAGATGTGGCTGGCCAAGTACGAAGGCAAGAACGGCGCCGACGTCGTATCGGTCAAGAATGCCCGGATCTACAAGTACGCCAACGCGAACGACGACGGCAGGGGCGGCACCGGGAGGTCCGCCCACGAGGGCCTCAACCAGCAGGGTCATGTCGAGAACTGGGCCAAGGGCTACGCCTACGGGCTGGTCAGCCAGCGACCCGGCCGGCACCAGCCGGCCGGCACCGCGGACCTCCGCCCGGTCACGTCCTTCTACCTGACCTGGTACTGGAACGGCATGGACGAGCCCCGCGAGTACCAGTCCTGCGACATGCGGCTCCGGCTCGTCACCCACCTCGATGAGAAGGTCGGCATCAACTGGCACGGGGACGACGACGCCTCCGGCAACACCGTACGCACGGCGACGGTCCCCGGTCTCGGTGACGTGCGCCTGGTGTGCGAGCCCGGCCGGGTCAACGAGCAGACGATCACCCTCGACCCGGCCCTGGACGCGGGCTCCGTCTATGTGGAGACGATCACCGGCGAGGGCCGGGTGGACGACCACGTCGAGTCGGAGAGCCTCGGCTACGACAGCGTGTCCGGCACGATCGGCCCACTCGAGATCCCCCGCAACGGGATGATGCGGCTGACGTACACCGTCCCCGACGGTCAGGGTGGGTGGACGTACCGGTGGTTCTACGTCAGCTCCTACATGGTCGTGAACAACGCGATCCACCCCGAGCTCAACACCTGTGAGGTGGCGGTCGGCGGTGGTGCCCGCGCCGACAACGCGGGGCGGCCGATCAGTCGCTGACGGGTGCGGCACCCAGGGCGTGCCGGACGACGTCCAGGACTGGCACGACGCCCGACTCGACGTCGGCGAGCGGCACCCAGGCCACTGCGTCCGTGGTGCCGTCCTGTCTCCGTCACCCGCGGCTCCGCCTGGTCCGTGACGTTCGCAGCGAAGATCAGGTGAACGCCGTGGAAGTCCTCGTGCCGACCGTCCGGTGCGGTCCCTGAGAAGTGCAGGTCGTGCACGTCCAGGAGGTGTCCCACCGTGCAGGCCAGCCCGGTCTCCTCCGCGACCTCGCGGGCGACGCCCTCCCGCGGTGACTCGCCGTGGTCGAGCCCGCCGCCGGGCAGGGTCCACGATCCCGGGTGCGCGCCACGGGTCGAGATCCGCGAGAGCAGGACCAGGTCGTCGCGCACAGCCAGGGCGTACGCCGCCACCCGCTGCCGTCGCGCGGGCCGGTGGTCCGACAGCGCCTCGAGCACCAGCGGTGCCACCGGGACCGACCCTCCGAGCACCTTGGCCACCGGGTGCCATGCCGCCTCCACCGTGGACCCGTCGATCTCGAGGACTCGAGGCGCCGGTGCGTCGACCGGCACCCATCCGTCGTACACGATCCGGAGCGCGTGGGCGTCCACCCGACGGCCGTCTCGCCAGGCCGAGGGGATGTGTGCGGAGTAGACCCGCGCGAGGTCGCTCACGGTCGCCGCGAGGCCGGTCTCCTCGCGGATCTCCCGCACCACCGCGTTGCGGGGGTCCTCGCCGTGGTCGAGGCCCCCGCCGGGAAGCGTCCAGAGCTCCTCGGCGCTGATGCTCGGCGCAAGCCGGCTGAGCAGGATCTGGCCGTCGCGCAGGACGACTGCGTAGGCGCCGACCCGCTGACGTTTCGGGTGGCTGCTCATCCCGTGTCCCTGCGGAATCGGGAGCGACGCGAGCGATTTCGTGGGGTGCTCATGGTCGATCCACGGTAGTGGGTGGCCCCCACGTCGGCGCGACCGCGGACCGCGGCACGGAGTCGAGGGCGAGCGCCTCGGTCCGGTCGGGGGCGTGTCCGCCCAGGTGAGCGGGGTACCACGGTGCGCGTTCCCCCGGCCGCGGTCGGTGCTCAGGCAGCTGCTGCAGCTCCTCGAGGGTCTTCGACGAGCTCGTGGCCCAGGTGCCGGGTGACGCTGACCAGGTCGTCGCGCGGCCCCACGGCGAGGGGCTCACCGAACCGGACGTCGACCAGGCGGCCGCGGGCGAGGCTCGGCCCGGGCTTGCGGCCGTCGACCTCGCGACCGACGCTCCAGATCCGTTGCGAGCCCCAGACGGTCACGGGGATGATCGGCAGACCGCTCTCGCGGGCGAGGGAGGCCGCGCCGGGCATCAACGAGCGCACCGTGTAGGAGTACGAGATGCCGGCCTCCGGAAAGGAACACACGGCCTCCCCGTCGGCAAGCAGCGCCCGGGCACGCAGGTAGGCGCCCGCGGGGGCCGCCCGGTCGACCGGGATGTGCCGCATCGCCGACATCGCCCGGCGTACACCAGGGACGTGCCAGATGTCGTGGCGGCACATGAAGCGCACGTAGCGACCCTGGTCGAGGGCGCCACGGCCGACGAACACGAAGTCGGGGTACCCGACGTGGTTGGCGGCCAGCAGCACCGGACCGCTGTGCGGCAGTCGCTCCGCGCCCGCGACCCGGGTGGTCACGCCGAGGGCGCGCAGCCCGACTCGGCCGGCCCCGATCGTGAACCGGTAGATGGCGTCCGTCATCGGAGCCTCGGCAGCGAGGTGCTCACGTCAGTGGAACGGCGGACGGTGGTCACGGGCCAGCGAACGACGGCCGGCCCATCGCCACACCCGGGCCGCCCGGTCGCGGTCCTCGTCGGTCACCAGGTTGCCCATCCAGCGCAGTGCCAGCGTCATCAGCCAGTCCGACCGCATCCCCGCCGGACCCAGCGTCGGCAAGAGGCGGGGCACGGTGACCAGGCCCGCGAGTCGCCGGGCGATCGAGAAGGACTCCCCGTAGTGGTCCCGCAGCAGCGCCGGCCAGGCCGCGGACAGGTCGAGCCGGTCCCGAGGCTGGTCGGCGATCATGTCGGCGACGAAGCGGCCGGTCTCGAGCCCGTAGTCGATGCCCTCGCCGTTGAGCGGGTTGACGCACCCGGCAGCATCGCCGATCAGCGCCCAGTTGCGCCCGGCCACGTTGCTGACCGCGCCACCCATCGGCAGCAGCGCCGACGTGGGAGCGCGCAGGTCCCCGCTGAGCTGGAACTCCTCTCGGCGTTCGTCAGCGTAGAACGTCATCAGAGGCCTGATCGCGACGTTGGCCGGCCGCTTGGCTGTCGCCAGCGTCCCGACACCGATGTTCACCTCGCCGGTCCCGAGCGGAAAGATCCAGCCGTAGCCGGACAGGATGGCGCCGTCCTCCCCGCGCAGCTCCAGGTGTGAGCTGATCCACGGGTCGTCGGACAGCTCCGAGGCGATGTAGGACCGTCCGGCCACGCCGTAGACGGTGTCGCGGTGCCATTCCCGGCCCAGAATCTTGCCGAGGGGTGACCGCACGCCGTCGGCCACGACCAGGGCGCGGCACGCGATCTCGAACCGCTCCCCGGCACGCTCGAACACGACCGCGGCGACCCGGTCGCCCTCACGTCGTACGTCGACCGCCCGGATGCCGTCGACCGCGGTCGCCCCGGCCTTGATCGCCGTCGTCCGGATGTGGTCGTCCAGCTCGGTCCGGGCCACGGCGGAACCCCAGTCCGGCAGCGATCCACCCGGCCAGGGCAGCAGCAGCGTCTGCCCGAACCCGTGCGCCCGCAGACCCTGGTTGACCGTGTGCGCCCGCAGCCAGTCCTCCAGCCCCAGCAGCGACAGCTCCGCCACCGCGCGCGGCGTCAGACCGTCCCCGCACGTCTTGTCCCGGGGGAACACCGCAGCATCGGCCAGCACGACGTCCAGCCCGGCCCGCGCCGCCCAGGCCGCCGCCCCCGCCCCCGCCGGCCCCGCCCCGACGACGAGAACGTCAGCAGACAAGGGCACGGTCGCGGTCACGCACAATTCTCCCAGACCCCCGGTCACCCCCAGAAATCCCCACCCCATGACAGCAGCGCACGTGCGGCCCGACGGAGGCCGGCGGGCGCGAACGTGGCCCAGGGAGCGTAAAAGGGAGGCGCGGCGCCGCGAGAAGGGCGCAACCACAGGGGAGGTCGGCGGCGACGCGGCGAGCCCAGCGACTGGGCCGCGTTGGCGCCCGCAGGACGGCGCCGAACCGCAGCCGGGGAAGGCCAAGACCCCCGCCACCCTCAACAGAGGGAGACGGGGGTCCGATGACGCTCAGGGGTTTCGAGACGCGTCGCGCATTCCCCGCTCACGCGGGGTCTGCGCCGACGCTCCTCAACCTGACTCTTGCATCAGAACTGAGCGAGCTCAGTTCTGATACGAGCCAAAGTCGAAGTCGTCCAGCGCCACAGCCTGGCCCGTCCCGTTGCCGAACTCGTAGTCGTACGAGTCGTAGCCGGTGACGGAGTACGCAGCAGCGCGGGCCTCCTCGGTCGGCTCCACCCGGATGTTGCGGTACCGCTCGAGGCCGGTACCCGCCGGGATCAGCTTGCCGATGATGACGTTCTCCTTCAGACCGCGCAACGAGTCGCTGCGGCCGTGGATGGCGGCGTCGGTGAGCACGCGGGTGGTCTCCTGGAAGGAGGCCGCGGACAGCCACGACTCGGTCGCCAGCGACGCCTTGGTGATGCCCATCAGGACCGGACGACCCGAGGCCGGCGTGGCGCCCTCGGAGACGACGCGGCGGTTCTCCTCCTCGAAGCGCACCCGGTCGACCAGGTCGGACGGCAACAGGTTCGTCGCGCCGGACTCGATGACCGTGATCCGGCGCAGCATCTGCCGCACGATGATCTCGATGTGCTTGTCGTGGATGGACACGCCCTGGCTGCGGTACACAGCCTGGACCTCGTCGACGAGGTGCTCCTGGGCCTTCCGGACACCGAGGATCCGCAGGACGTCCTGCGGGTCGGGGGTTCCGGCGGTCAGGTGGTGGCCGACCTCGATGTGCTGGCCGTCCTCGACGTTGAGGCGCGAGCGCTTCGAGACGGGGTACTCCTGGACCTCGGAGCCGTCGTCGGGGGTGACCAGGACCTTGCGGGCCTTGTCCGTCTCCTCGATCTCGACCCGGCCTGCGGCCTCGGAGATCGGGGTACGTCCCTTGGGCGACCGGGCCTCGAACAGCTCGACCACACGGGGCAGACCCTGCGTGATGTCGTCGGCGGAGGCCACACCACCGGTGTGGAAGGTACGCATCGTCAGCTGCGTGCCGGGCTCACCGATCGACTGGGCCGCGATGATGCCGACGGCCTCGCCGATGTCGACCATCTTGCCGGTGGCCAGCGAGCGGCCGTAGCACTTGGCGCAGGTGCCGGTCTTGGCGTCACAGGTCAGCACGGAGCGGACCTTGACCTCCTCGATGCCGGCGGCGACGAGCTCACCGATCTTCACGTCGCCGAGGTCCTCGCCGGCACTGGCGAGGGTCTCGCCGGTCTCCGGGTGGGTGACCTCGGTGGCCGCGGACCGGGCGTAGGCCGCGGTCTCGGCGTTCTCGTGCTTGACCACCCCAGCGTGCCGGAGCCGTCGTCGACCCTGATCCCGATCCGCTTCGGCAGACCACGCTCGGTGCCACAGTCGTCCTCGCGGATGATGACGTCCTGCGACACGTCGACGAGACGACGGGTCAGGTACCCCGAGTCGGCGGTACGCAGCGCGGTGTCGGCGAGACCCTTGCGGGCACCGTGGGTGGAGATGAAGTACTCGAGGACCGACAGGCCCTCCCGGAAGTTCGCCTTGATCGGCCGCGGGATGATGTCACCCTTCGGGTTGGCCACCAGTCCTCGCATGGCCGCAACCTGACGGATCTGCATCATGTTTCCGGAGGCACCGGAGTCCACCATCATGAAGATGGGGTTGCGCCGGTCGAAGTTCTTCTCCATCGCCTTGGCGACCTCGTTGGAGGCCTGGGTCCAGATCTCGATGAGCTCCTGGCGACGCTCCTCGTCGGTGACCAGACCCTTCTCGAACTGCTTCTGGACCTTCTCGGCCTGCTCTTCGTAGCCAGCGAGGATCTCGCCCTTGTCGTCGGGCGTGACGACGTCCTCGATGGAGACCGTGACACCCGAGCGGGTCGCCCAGTGGAAACCGGCGTCCTTGAGGGCGTCCAGCGAGGCGGCAACCTCGACCTTGGTGTAACGCTCGGCGAGGTCGTTGACGATCTGACCCAGCACCTTCTTGCCCACTTCGTGGTTCACGTAGGGGTAGTCGGCGGGCAGGGTGTCGTTGAAGATCGTGCGACCCAGCGTCGTCTCGAGGACGAGGGAACGGCCCTCCTCCCAGTCCGCGCCGAGCTCGAGCTCGAGCGGCGGCACGACATCGCTCAGACGGATCTTGACGGGCGTCTGGAGCGCGATCTCGCCGCGGTCGAACGCCATGATCGCCTCAGCCGGCGAGGAGAACGCGCGGATCGGGTCCGGGCGCTCCTCGCGGTCGGTGGTGAGGAAGAACAGGCCGATGATCATGTCCTGGGTGGGCATGGTCACGGGACGACCGTCGGACGGCTTCAGGATGTTGTTCGTCGACAGCATCAGGATCCGCGCCTCGGCCTGGGCCTCGGCGGACAGCGGCAGGTGCACCGCCATCTGGTCACCGTCGAAGTCGGCGTTGAAGGCCGAGCAGACGAGCGGGTGGATCTGGATGGCCTTGCCCTCGATCAGCTGGGGCTCGAAGGCCTGGATGCCGAGGCGGTGCAGCGTGGGTGCCCGGTTCAGCAGCACCGGGTGCTCGGTGATGACCTCTTCGAGGACGTCCCAGACGACCGGGCGGGCGCGCTCCACCATCCGCTTGGCGGACTTGATGTTCTGCGCGTGCGACAGGTCGACGAGACGCTTCATCACGAACGGCTTGAACAGCTCGAGCGCCATCTGCTTGGGCAGACCGCACTGGTGCAGCTTGAGCTGGGGACCGGACACGATGACCGAACGGCCCGAGTAGTCCACGCGCTTGCCGAGCAGGTTCTGACGGAAACGACCCTGCTTGCCCTTGAGCATGTCGGAGAGCGACTTCAGCGGCCGGTTGCCCGGGCCGGTGACGGGACGGCCACGGCGGCCGTTGTCGAACAGCGAGTCGACGGCCTCCTGCAGCATCCGCTTCTCGTTGTTGACGATGATCTCGGGCGCACCGAGGTCGAGCAGCCGCTTGAGCCGGTTGTTGCGGTTGATCACGCGGCGGTAGAGGTCGTTCAGGTCGGAGGTGGCGAAACGGCCACCGTCGAGCTGGACCATGGGACGCAGGTCCGGCGGGATGACCGGGACGGCGTCGAGGACCATGCCGATCGGCTGGTTGCCGGTCTTGCGGAACGCGTCGACGACCTTGAGGCGCTTGAGGGCGCGGACCTTGCGCTGGCCCTTGCCGTTGGCGATGGTGTCGCGCAGCGACTCGACCTCGGCCTCGATGTCGAAGTCCTGGAGGCGCTTCTGGATCGCCGTGGCGCCCATGTGGCCCTCGAAGTACTTGCCGAACCAGTTCTTCATCTCGCGGTAGAGCATCTCGTCGCCCATCAGGTCCTGGACCTGGAGGGTCTTGAAGGTGTTCCACACCTCGTCGAGACGGTCGATCTCGCGCTGGGCACGGTCGCGCAGCTGCTTCATCTCCCGCTCGGCACCGTCGCGCACCTTGCGGCGGGCGTCGGCCTTGGCACCTTCGGCCTCGAGGGTCGCGAGGTCCTCCTCGAGCTTCTTCGTGCGGTCCTCGAGGGAGCCGTCGCGACGCTTCTCGAGGCGGTCACGCTCGAGACCGACCTTGCCCTCGAGCGAGGACAGGTCGCGGTGACGCGCGTCCTCGTCGACGGAGGTGATCATGTAGGCCGCGAAGTAGATGACCTTCTCGAGGTCCTTCGGGGCCAGGTCGAGCAGGTATCCGAGGCGGCTCGGGACACCCTTGAAGTACCAGATGTGGGTGACCGGGGCGGCGAGCTCGATGTGGCCCATCCGCTCACGGCGGACCTTGGAGCGGGTCACCTCGACGCCGCAGCGCTCGCAGATGATGCCCTTGAAGCGCACGCGCTTGTACTTGCCGCAGTAGCACTCCCAGTCCCGGGTGGGACCGAAGATCTTCTCGCAGAAGAGGCCGTCACGCTCGGGCTTGAGCGTGCGGTAGTTGATGGTCTCCGGCTTCTTGACCTCGCCGTGGCTCCACGTGCGGATGTCGTCCGCGGTGGCCAGGCCGATCTGAAGCTGGTCGAAGAAGTTCACGTCGAGCACGATGGCTGTTGTCCTTCGTTAGATCTGAGTTTCGAGCTGTGGGACTGAGGGCCGGACGCCGCCGAGGCGGCGTCCGGCACGTCTCAGACTTCCTCGACGGAGCTGGGCTCGCGGCGGGACAGGTCGATGCCGAGTTCCTCGGCCGCGCGGAAGACGTCTTCCTCGGCGTCCTTCAGCTCGATGGAGGAACCGTCCTGGGACAGGACCTCCACGTTGAGGCAGAGGGACTGCATCTCCTTCACGAGAACCTTGAACGACTCGGGGATACCGGAGTCGGGGATGTTCTCGCCCTTCACGATGGCCTCGTAGACCTTGACGCGTCCGGGGACGTCGTCGGACTTGATCGTCAGCAGCTCCTGCAGGGCATAGGCGGCGCCGTACGCCTCCATCGCCCAGACCTCCATCTCGCCGAACCGCTGGCCACCGAACTGGGCCTTACCGCCCAGGGGCTGCTGCGTGATCATCGAGTAGGGGCCGGTGCTGCGGGCGTGGATCTTGTCGTCCACGAGGTGGTGCAGCTTCAGGATGTACATGTAGCCGACCGAGACCGGCTCCGGGAACGGCTCACCGGAGCGGCCGTCGTACAGGTCGGCCTTTCCGTTCTCGCCGATCATCCGGACGCCGTCGCGGTTGGGCAGGGTCGACCCGAGCAGACCGGTGATCTCGTCCTCGCGGGCACCGTCGAACACCGGGGTCGCAACCTTGGTGTTCGGGTCGGCCTTCTCCGCGTGGATCTTGATCAGGCGCTGCTTCCAGTCGCTGTCCTTCGGGTCCTCGTGGAGGTTGAGGTCCCAGCCCTGCTTGGCGAGCCAGCCCAGGTGGAGCTCCAGGATCTGACCGATGTTCATCCGTCGCGGGACACCGAGGGGGTTCAGCACGACGTCGACCGGGGTGCCGTCCTCCATGAACGGCATGTCCTCGATCGGCAGGATCTTCGCGATGACGCCCTTGTTGCCGTGACGACCGGCGAGCTTGTCACCGACGGAGATCTTCCGCTTCTGCGCAACGTAGACGCGCACCAGCTGGTTGACACCCGGCGGCAGCTCGTCGCCTTCTTCGCGGTCGAAGACCCGCACGCCGATGACCGTGCCGGACTCACCGTGCGGCACCTTCATCGAGGTGTCGCGCACCTCGCGCGCCTTCTCGCCGAAGATCGCACGGAGCAGGCGCTCCTCGGGGGTCAGCTCGGTCTCGCCCTTGGGCGTGACCTTGCCGACGAGGATGTCACCGGTGGTGACCTCGGCGCCGATGCGGATGATGCCGCGCTCGTCGAGGTCGGCCAGCATCTCCTCGGAGACGTTCGGGATGTCCCGCGTGATCTCCTCCGGACCGAGCTTGGTGTCGCGGGCGTCGACCTCGTGCTCCTCGATGTGGATCGAGGTGAGGACGTCCTCCTGGACCAGACGCTGGCTCAGGATGATGGCGTCCTCGTAGTTGTGGCCCTGCCACGGCATGAACGCCACGAGCAGGTTGGTGCCGAGCGCCATCTCGGCCTCGTCGGTGCACGGACCGTCGGCGATCGGGGTGCCGTGCTTGCCGGCCTTGAGGTCGCGGCCCTCGATCCGGTCACCCTCGCTGACCAGCGGACGCTGGTTGATGCAGGTGCCTTGGTTCGAGCGACGGAACTTGGCGAGCTTGTACGTCGAGTAGGTGCCGTCGTCGTTCATCGTCTCGATGACTTCCGCGGACACCTCCTTGACGACGCCGTCCTTGTCGGCGACGACGACGTCACCGGCGTCGACCGCGGCGCGCCACTCCATGCCGGTGCCGACCAGGGGCGAGTCGCTCACGATGAGCGGCACGGCCTGGCGCTGCATGTTGGCGCCCATGAGGGCGCGGTTGGCGTCGTCGTGCTCGAGGAACGGGATCAGGGCGGTCGCGACCGACACCATCTGGCGCGGCGAGACGTCCATGTAGTCGACCTCGTCGGCGAGGATCGCGTCGACCTCGCCACGCTTCTGACGGACCAGGACGCGCTCCTCGACGAAGCGGTTCTTGTCGTCGAGCGGCGCGTTGGCCTGCGCGATGACGTACCGGTCCTCGTCGTCGGCGGTGAGGTAGTCGATCTGGTCGGTGACCTTGCCGCCCTTGACCTTGCGGTAGGGGGTCTCCACGAAGCCGAACGGGTTGATCCGCCCGTAGGAGGCGAGCGAGCCGATCAGACCGATGTTCGGGCCTTCCGGGGTCTCGATCGGGCACATCCGGCCGTAGTGCGACGGGTGGACGTCACGGACCTCCATGCCGGCGCGGTCACGGGACAGACCGCCGGGCCGGAGCGCCGAGAGGCGACGCTTGTGCGTCAGGCCGGCGATCGGGTTGGTCTGGTCCATGAACTGCGAGAGCTGGGAGGTTCCGAAGAACTCCTTCAGCGCGGCGACCACGGGACGGATGTTGATCAGGGACTGGGGCGTGATCGCCTCGACGTCCTGGGTCGTCATCCGCTCGCGGACCACTCGCTCCATGCGGGCCAGGCCGGTGCGGAGCTGGTTCTGGATCAGCTCGCCGACCGTGCGCATGCGGCGGTTGCCGAAGTGGTCGATGTCGTCGGCGGAGATGTCGAGGGCGCCCTGGGCGACTCGACCTGCTCGCGGCCGTCGTGCAGCGCGACGATGTACTTG
>CAWIAS010000001.1:0-1338358 GCA_963834235.1 uncultured Actinomycetota bacterium | reverse complement strand
CCAGCGAGCTACCGAACTGCTCCACCCCGCGTCGTGAGAAGAACCTTACGGGATGCGGTTGTGGGGGGCCAAATCGGGTCCGGCGCCCTGCCTTCCCTCACTGGGTTTCGAGGCTCGGCGCTGGCGCGCCTCGCACCTCAACCAACGGATCTGCCCGGCGCGCCTCGCACCTCAACCAACGGAGATGCCCGACGCGCCTCGCACCTCAACCAACGGACCAGCGGTTACGGGGTGGGGGGTTGGGTGTCGCGCTGTTCGGACAACGCGACGGCGCGGTCGACCAGGTCGGACGCCTCGTCCATCTTCTTGGCCCAACGGACGGTGTTGCCCTCCCGGAAGGCCGCCTCGGCGGCGTCGAAGGCAGCCTGGGCATCCGCGAGCAGGGCCCGGATCTGCTGCGCCTTGTTGCCCGGCTCGGGGTCGGGGTCGCCGTCGTCGGGGTCGGGTTCCGGATCGGGCTCCACCACGGGCGGAGCATCCGGATCGACGCCGAGCATGTCGGCCAGTGCGTCGCCGAGGGTGTCGCCGATGCCGACCTTGCCTCCGTAGGACACGATCACGAACTCGAGGTCGGGGAAGCTCGCCTCGGACAGCTCCCGCGTCGCGTAGACCGGCTGGACGTACATCAACCCGTCCTGGACCGGCAGCGTCAACAGGTTGCCGTAGATGGGCTTCGATCCACCGGACTGGAAGGCCAGCAGCTCCCTGCGGACGTTCTCGCTGGTCGTCATCGTGTTCTTGATCAACCCGGGGCCGGGGGTCTGCTCGTTGGGCAGCTGCAGCACGTTCATCTCGCCGTACTGGTCCGACGTCGCATCGGAGTTGACCGAGACGAACGCCGCCAGGTTGTTCTTGGCCCGCGGCACGAACACCGAGGTCAGCGAGAACGCGGATCCGGCGCCGTCGGGCTGGTTGACGAACATGCGGTACGGCGGCTGGTACTGGTTGGCGGCCTCCGGGTCCTCCGGGACCTCCCAGCGGTCGTTGCCCTGGTAGAAATCGCCCGGGTCGGTGACGTGGTAGCGGGCGAACTGGTAGCGCTGCGCCTTGAACAGGTCCTCCGGGTAGCGCAGGTGCTCCATCACGCCCTCGGGGATGTCCTCCTTGTCCTGCACGGTGCCCGGGAAGGCTCCGCGCCAGGCCTGGAGGATCGGGTCGGTCTCGTCCCACGCGTAGAGGTTGACGGTGCCGTCGTAGGCGTCCAGCGTCACCTTGACCGCGTTGCGCATGTAGTTGATCTCGTCGGTCGGCAGCGCCCCGAAGGTGGTGCCGTTGTCGAGGGAGTCATCGGTCATCTCCTCGAAGGACTCCCGCTGAGCGAGCGGGTAGCGATCGGTCGTGGTGTAGCCGTCGATGATCCAGACGATCTTGCCGTCGATGACCGCGGGGTACGGGTCCTCGTCGAGCGTCAGCCACGGAGCCAGCTTCTCGACCCGTTCCAGCGGCTCGCGGTAGTAGAGCACCTTGCTGTTCTCGTTGACCCGCTCGGACAGCACGAAGTTCGGGTCGCCGAAGCGGACGGCGTACATCAGCTTCCGGGCGAAGCTGCCGGCGTCGACGCCGCCGTCGCCGTCGTAGGTCACCAGCCGGCCCTCGTCGTCGGCGGCGGCGTTGCCGAGGTCGAGCTCGACGCTCGGCGAGTCGCCGGTCTTGCCGACGATCGAGTAGTCGGGGCTCTCCTCGCCGAAGTAGACCCTGGTCTCGTAGCCGTCGGGGTAGAGCTCGGTGAGGGCGTTCTGGTTGGCCTGCTGGCCTTCCGCGAACTGGATGCCGGGCTGCTCGGTGTCGTTGCCCGCAGGCCGCTGGTTGGCGAACGCGGCGATCACGCCGTTGCCGTGGGTGTAGACGGTGTGCAGGTTGTTCCAGTTGCGGTCGCCCTCCAGGATCCCGCCCTGGTCGAGCTCGCGGACGCCGAGCACCAGCGCCCGGTCCTCGCCCTGGATCTCGTAGCGGTCGACGTCGAGCACCGGCGAGACGGAGTAGTAGGCGCGGACCTGCTGCTGCTGCTCGAAGGTCTCCGCCACCAGCTTCGGGTCGACCAGGGGGATCGACGAGGTCTGGGACTGGACCCCGGAGACCGAGGTCTCGTCGAGATTCGACCTCACTGGTGAAGTCCTCGACGTTGACGTCCTCCAGGTCGTACGCCGCTCTGGTCGCGTCGATGTTCGCCTTGATGTACGGCGCTTCCTTGTCCGCCTCGGTCGGGTCGACCTGGAACTGCTGGACGATGCCGGGCCAGATCAGGCCGAGCAGGACGGCCGACAGCGCGAGGAGGGCGAGACCGAGCGACGGCAGCATCCAGGTGCGGCGCCAGACGTTGAGGAAGAACAGGATCGCGCAGATGATCGCGATGCCCGCCAGGATGTTCTTGGCCGGCAGGACGGCGTGGTCGTCGGTGTAGGTGATGCCGGTGATCAGCCGGCCGCCCTCGTGCACCAGGTCGTAGCGGTCGAACCAGTAGTCGGCCGCCTTGGCGAGGACGAACAGCCCGAGCAGGACCGACAGCTGCGCCTGGGCCGCACCCGACAGCCGGTCGCGCTGCGACCTGCAGGCGGATGCCGCCGTACAGGTAGTGGACGAGCGCGGCCATCAACAGCGCGACCACGGTGAACGCCATCGCGGAGTCGATCAGGTAGTGGATCCACGGCAGGTCGAAGACGTAGAAGCCGATGTCCTTGTTGAAGTACTCGTCGGTGGACCCGAACTCGGTGCCGTTGCGCCACAGGAGGTACTGGCGCCACTGACCGGCCGCCGATGCGCCGGCGAAGAGGCCGAGCAGCAGCGAGACGCCGGCGAGCAGCCAGATCCGGATCGGGGTGACGGCCTCGCGGTAGCGGTCCAGGCCGGCCTGCTCCGGGGAGTTGGGCCGGAAGAGCGGGCGCAGCCGGAAGGCGAGGAACATGTTGAGCCCGACGACGAGCGCCATCACGGCCGCGAAGACCAGGAAGAGGCCGGTGCGGGTCCAGAACAGGGTGCTGAAGACCTGGGGATAGCCGATGGCGGCGTACCACATGCGGTCGGTGAAGAACGTGGAGAACGTCGTCAGGCCGAAGAAGCCGATGACGAGGACGACCCCGGTGATGACGAGCGCGCGGGACCGTCGCGGCGGGGCCGCCGGCGGAGCGGGTCGTTGGGCCCGGGGGTCGTTGTCGAACAGCTCGCCACTCACAGCATCGCTCCGTTGCTCACAGGTCGTCTTCCAGGGTTGCAGTCAAGAGTTGCAGAAGCCCCGGCACCAGGTCGGTGCCCCCGACGACCGACTGGTCGTCGTCGTGCGCCCGCAGACGTAATGCACAGTACGTCGCCCCTGCACGCGTCGCACCGGCCACGATCCTGACCTCTTGCCGGTCGGGGTGGTCGCGCGCGAACTCCTCGGCGCTGGCCGGGTCGTCGGGGATCTGCTCGTCGGCGTCCGGCGGCAGCACCAGGCGCTCGACGACAGCGGCACACCCGGCGACACCGGGCGGCCAGACGATGGACTCGAGCACCTGCTCGAGCAGGCGCTCCGGCGAGAGCTGGTCCTGTTCGACGGGGGTCAGGGACCCCTGCGCCGCCGAGGAGTCGAGCCCCATCGCGGACGCGAGGGCCGGCTCGTGCTCGACGAGCTGGGCGGTCTCGACGAGGGCGTAGAGGCGGGCGGGCTGGTCCCAGCCGCCCTCGGCGATGTGGCTCTCGATCTCCAGGACGGCGGCCGCGAGTGCCGGGTCGGAGTCGAGGTCACCCAGGACGTCGCCGAGGACGTCGGCAAGGCCATCGGTCGGGTCGGTCTGGTCGTCGGTCAGTCGTCGGTCACGGGTTGCCTTCTCGCAGCTCGGCAGGTCGGCGTCCTCGTCGTCCACCCAGGCCTCGATGGCGAGGCGGGCGTCGTGCATGGTGTCGGCGCGGACCAGCTGCATGTCGTCGTTGGGAGCGTCGAGCGCGTCGTCGCAGTTGTCGGGGGGCACCATGAACAGCTGGGCGCCGGTGTCGCGGGCCGCGGCGATCTTCTGCTGGATGCCGCCGATGGGGCCGACCTTGCCGTCGGGGTCGATCGTGCCGGTGCCGGCGACGATCTCACCGTCGGTCATCGAGCCGGGCGTGAGCGTGTCGTAGATGGCGAGCGAGAACATCAGCCCGGCGCTGGGCCCGCCGATGGCGGGGTCGATGTCCACCGACACGTCGAACGGGAAGCGGTAGCCCGGCAGCATGTCGATGCCGATGAAGGGCGCGCCGTCCTTCTCCCCCGGCGTCACGGTCACCGCGCGCTCCTTGCCGTCACGGACGACGGTCAGGATGACGTCCTGGTCCGGCGGGGTGGCCCGGACGGCGTCGCCGACCTCTGCGGTGGTGGTGACCGGGGTGCCGTTGACGGCCACGATCACGTCGCGCACCTCGAGCAGCCCGTCGGCCGGGGCGTCCTCGGTCACGGCGAAGACCTCGGGTGCGGGTTTCACGTCGTAGTCGAGCTCGGTCAGCGCGACGGCGATCGCCGCGTCCTGGGAGGACACCATCTCGATCGCGCCCTCGACCTCGTTGGACTCACGCGTGTCCTCCGGGGCGTAGACCGCACGGTAGGGATAGACCGCGTCGTCGCGGCTGATCCAGGCGCCCATCAGCTCGAACAGGTTGACCTCGGCCTTGGGCTGGGTCACGTAGACCGTCGTCATCCGCAGCTCGCCGTCGTCGCGGTAGGTCTTCGCGCCGCTGACCTGGATGATCTCCTGGCCGTCGGGATCGTCGAGGACGTCGACGGTGAGCCCCGGTCCGTAGGTGACATAGGGCAGCGGCCTGGTGACGGCCACGATCCACAACCCCACCAGCAACGGCACGGCAAGAAGGCCGGCGAGGCTGCGCTGGGTCATGCGGGCAACCCTCTCACCTGGCGAAAGTCAGGCAGAGCGGCGGGGGCGCGGGGTGTCGGGCGCTGCGGGACGCGGCGCCCGCGAGGGGCGGACGGCGATGCCGGTGCTGCGGTCGCGAACAGCCGTCGGCCGGACGTGGGTGTGGGCGGGCGGTTCCTTCTGCAGGGCGGTGGCGAGACGGCGTACGGCGACGTCGCGGTCGACCTCGCCACGGCCCTCGCGGCCCAGCCAGCTGACCCAGAGCATCGCCAGCACGGTGACGACGACCGGGGGCACCAACCAGTACAGGATCTCCACGCTCCGAGGGTAGGCAACGGGCCTCACCCAAACCGGGAGCCACGCTGACGGTGGCCGCGCTCAGGAGTAGCGGTGGCTCTTGGCTGCGTGCCCGTGCTCGCGGGTGCAGGTGCGGCCGCCCATGTTGCGGTGCCCGCACAGCTGCTCGGTCGCCGCCGATGGCTCCGGAGTGGCTGCGGGCGGGGAGGTCGTGGCGGCCGTCGGAGGTCGCCGGCTTCGGCATCCTCGGCGCTGCGGCGGGTGTGCCGGCGCGCTTGGCCGCCTCTGCGTACTTCGCCTCGCGCATGGCGCGCAGACCGTCCATCTTGCTCATCGTCGCTTCACGCCCCCGACCCTAGTGCCGAGGACGGACACCACCGGCTACGGCGTGCCGACCCACTCGTCGGAGCCGTCGGCGAACCGCTGGTGCTTCCAGATCGGCACCTCCGCCTTGAGCGTGTCGATCAGCGCCCGGGAGGCGTCGAACGCCTGGCCGCGGTGGGCGGACGCGGTGGCCACGACGACGGCGATGTCACCGATGTCGAGGCTGCCGGTGCGGTGGACGGCGGCGACCCCGAGGACGTCGTAGTCGTCGGCGACGCGGGCGCAGACCTCCTCGAGCTTCTCGAGCGCGCTCGGGTGGGCCGAGTAGTCGAGCCCGGACACGCCCTTGCCGCCGTCGTGGTCGCGGACCCGGCCCACGAAGAGGGTCAGGCCGCCGGACGTGTCGTCGTCGAGGGCGGCGAGGACCTCGGCGACGTCGAGGGGGTCCTCGCGGAGGGCGACGAGGCGGATCACGGACTGGTTCACGGTGTGACCCTACTTGGCGAACCCGCGTACCTTGGAGCCATGAACGACAACCCGGGCGACCGACCTGACGGCCCCGACGACGGCAACCAGAACCCCTTCAAGGGCACGCCGTTCGAGCACCTCTTCGGCGGTGCCGGTGGCGCTCCCGACCTCAGTGGGCTCTTCGGCGGGCCCGGCAGCAATCCCAACCTCGGCGCGCTGTTCGGTGGAGCCGGCGGTGCGGCGCCCGACCTCGGCGCACTCTTCAGCCAGATCCAGTCCCTGATGCAGCCGCACGACGGCCCGATCAACTGGGACGTACGCGACCGACCTCGCCCGCAAGGTCGTGGCCCAGTCCCCCGACCCGTCCCCGTCGCAGAAGCAGAAGGACGCCGTCGCCGACGCGGTCCGTCTCGCCGACCACTGGCTCGACGAGGCCACCGGCGTTCCCGTCCGGGCGTCTCGTCGTCGGCGGCGTGGAGCCGGGCCGAGTGGATCGTCGAGCACCACCGACGTGTGGAAGGTGCTGGTGGAGCCCGTCGCCGAGCGTTCCGTCGGTTCTCTGAGCAGCGCCCTGCCCGAGGAGGCCCGCCAGATGGCCGGCCCGATCATGGGCATCCTGGGCAAGGCGATCGGCGCCATGCTCGCCTCGCAGGTCGGCTCCGGCATCGGCGGTCTCGCCGGTGAGGTGCTGACCGCCTCCGACATCGGCCTCCCGCTCGGACCCGCCGGACGGGCCGCGCTCGTGCCCGCCAACGTCGAGGCCTTCGCCGAGGGACTCGACGCGAGCGCGGACGACGTACTCCTCTACCTCGCCCTGCGCGAGGCCGCCCACCAGCGGCTGTTCGCCCACGTGCCGTGGCTGCGCGAGCACCTGCTCGGCGCCGTCACCGACTACGCCCGGGGCCTCGAGATCAACACCGAGGCGATCCAGGGCAAGGTCGAGGAGCAGATGCGCGGCATCGACCCGACCAACCCCGAGTCGCTCCAGGAGCTCCTCGAGGGTGGCCTGTTCGACCTGCCGAAGTCCCCGCAGCAGGAGGCTGCGCTGCAGCGGCTCGAGGTGACGCTGGCCCTGGTCGAGGGCTGGGTCGACGAAGTCGTCGGCCAGGCCACCGGCGGAGCGGATGCCGTCGGCCGCTGAAGCTGCAGGAGGCGATCCGGCGCCGTCGCGCCGCGGGTGGCCCGGCCGAGCAGACGTTCGCCTCCCTCGTGGGTCTCGAGCTGCGACCCCGCCGGCTGCGTGACGCCTCCACCCTGTGGGGCTCGCTGCGCACTCGTCAGGGCACCGAGGCCCGCGACGGCGTGTGGATGCACCCCGACCTGCTCCCGACCGCCGCCGACCTCGACGACCCGCTGGGCTTCCGCGAGGACGCCACGGCACCCGGCGAGATGAGCGACGAGGACTTCGACGCAGGGCTGCGCGACCTGCTCGAGCCGAAGTCCGGCCCCGACGGCGACGCGCCTCCGGCTCCCCCCGCTCCGCAGGAGTGACCCTCCACGCCGACGCGCTGTCCTGCGCTGAGCGGCGTGGGCGCCGCCCACGCCTGCGCAGGCGTGACCTGCGGGACCGGTACGTCGACCACCTGCGCGCGCAGCCCGACGGCCTGGCAGCGGTCCTGCTACCCCGACCACCTCACCGCCGCACCCTGGTGCTCTCCCCGAGCGCTGGACCCGCGCGCTGCTGACGCTGCACGCGAAGGCGAAGCGGTGGTTCCAGTTCGGCGGCCACTGCGAGCCCGGCGACACCACGCTGGCCGGCGCCGCGCAGCGCGAGGCGGTCGAGGAGTCGGGTGTCGCCGGGCTGCGGGTCGACCCGGTGCCGCGTGCAGCTGAGCGAGCACGCGGTCGCCGTTCTGCGACCCGCGCGGCGGCGTGCACCACCTCGACGTCCGGTTCGTGCGCGATCGCCGAGGACCGGCGCAGTGCACGCGGTCAGTGACGAGTCGCTCGACGTGCGCTGGTGGCCGGTCGACGCCCTGCCCGACCCCGAGCCGGACCTGGTGGAGCTGATCGGGCTGGCCCGCGGCCGCTTCGACGCTAGTCGACCTCGTCGCCCGGCGGTGAGTCCACCTGGGCAGCGGCGGACCAGCCTTCGAGGTAGCCGCGGGCGCGCTCGGCCCTGGGGTAGTTGTCGACCCAGGCCCAGAAGCGGGCGTCGTGGCCGGACTCGAGCAGGTGGGCCAGCTCGTGGATCAGGACGTAGTCGACCACCCACTGCGGCATCCCCTGGAGCCGCGCCGAGAGCCGGATGGTGCGGTCGCCCGGGGTGCACGAGCCCCAGCGTGACTTCTGGTTGTCGACCCAGCGCACGGACTCGGGGACGGCGAGACCGCCGAGGTAGCGGTCGCTGAGGTCGGTCGCGCGCTGCAGGAGGACCTCGTCGGACGGCTTGCGCCTGCGGTCGGCACGCTCGAGGCGGCGCGACCATGGTCTCGATCCAGTCGGCCTCCTCCTTCCGCGAGAGCGAGGCGGGGATCAGGACGATGATCCGGTCACCGTCGCGGTAGGCGGAGACGGTACGGCGGCGCCGGCGCGAGCGGCGTACCTCCACCTCCGGAGCAGCGGTCATGAGCGCACGCTAGCCGAACGGCCCTTGCCGTTGGCCCATTCGAGGAGGCGGTCCCGGGCCCACGTGTTGACGATCCGGTCCGGCTCGATGCCGGCCGCCTCGGCCCGCTCGCAGCCGTAGTCGAGCATGTCCAGCTGCCCCGGTGCGTGGGAGTCGCTGTCGATCGAGAACAGGCACCCCAGGTCGCGGGCCAGCTCGAGCAGCTTCGTCGGCGGGTCGCGGCGCTCGGGACGGCTGTTGATCTCGACCGCCACGTCGTGGTCGACGCAGGCCTCGAACACCGCTGTGGCGTCGAAGCTGCTGCCCGGCCGGGTGCCGCGGTTGCCGGTGACCAGCCGTCCGGTGCAGTGGCCGAGCACGTTGGTGCGGGGGTTCCGGACCGCGCCGATCATCCGGTGGGTCATCGCGGCCGGGTCCATCTTCAGCTTCGAGTGGACGCTCGCCACCCGGACGTCGAGCTGCGCCAGGAGCTCGTCGGTCTGGTCCAGGCCGCCGTCGTCGAGGATGTCGACCTCGATCCCCTTCAGCAGCGTGAACCCACCACCGGCCAGGTGCTCGTTCACGGCGTCGACCACCGTCGAGCTGGCGCGCCAGCCGCTCCGCGCTCAGCCCGTGGGCGATCGTGAGCCGCGGCGAGTGGTCGGTGAGGACGAGGTACTCGTGGCCGAGCTCCATCGCCGTGAACGCCATCTCCTCGATCGGCGACCCGCCGTCGGACCAGTCGGAGTGCGAGTGCAGGTCACCGCGCAACAGTGCCCGCAGCTCCCGGCCACCCTCGGCGAGCGGCCCGGCGTGCTCGCGCTCCAGCGTGCTCAGCCGGTCGGGGAGCACACCCACAGCGGCGTCGGCGATGACCTTGGCCGAGCTGGCGCCCACGCCGGGCAGGTCGGTCAGGGTGCCGGCCTCGGCCCGCTGCCGGACCTCGTCGTCGGGCAGCGGCAGGATCGCGGCGGCCGCCGCGCGGAACGCCTTGATCTTGTAGGTGTCCTCACGGGCGCGCTCGAGCAGGAACGCGATCCGGCGCAGGGCCGCCACCGGTCCACCGTCGTACGGCTGGTCCACGCCAGATCCTCGACTTTCTTTTCTCCACACCCGCGGTGTGGACATTCTCGCTGGTCAGCGGCTCGTACGCCGCGCGCCCGGGCGTGTCCTCCACAGGTGGATCCCACGCTGTCCGCCGGTACTCCACCGGTTTCCCCAGCCTTCCACAAGGTTGTCCACAGGCCTGTCCACAGGCAGGGATGGCCGAGTGTTGACCCGGGCCCGACGGACTCCTACGTTTGCGCGCAGACGAGGCCCCGGCCACGTCCGAACGACACTCGCAAGGGGAAGGCAAGTGTCGCGACGACGAGGCCGGGGCCTCTTCTGATGTCCGCCTCAGCGGCCGGTGAACTCCGGAGCCCGCTTCTCGCGGGCCGCGCGGACGCCCTCCTGGAGGTCCGCGGTCGCCAGCGTGAGCGGTTGGGCCATCGCCTCCCACTGCAGGCCGCTCTCGAAGTCGGCGTGCCCGCCGTCGGCGAGGGCCAGCTTCGTCAGCCGACTGGCGATCGGGGCGGTGGCGGCGATCCCCTCGGCGACCACCCGGATCTCGGCGCGGAACGAGTCCTGCTCGATCACCCGCGACACCAGGCCCAGGCGCAGGGCCTCGTCGGCGTCGACGGTGCGCCCGGTGAGCAGCAGGTCGCGGGCGTGGGCCGCACCGACCACATTGGGCAGCAGGTAGGTGGCGGCCATGCCCGCATGCATGCCGAGCTTCACGAACGGGACGCCCAGCCTGGCGCCCGAGGCGGCGTACCGGACGTCGCAGGCCAGGGCGAGGCACAGACCGGCACCGATCGCAGGCCCGTTGACGGCCGCGATCGTCGGCACCTCGAGCCGGCGGATCGAGAGCCAGGCCCGGTAGAACGGCAGCATCCGCTCCCGCAGCTCGTCCACGGTGGCGTCGGGCTCGCTGGCGATCCACGAGGTGTTGCCGCCGGAGCAGAAGGCCGAACCCTCCCCCGTCACCACGACCACCCGGACCGAGCGATCCGCGGCGAGCTCATCGACCGCCGCCGCCCACGACTCCGTCATCTGGTCGGACATCGCGTTGCGCTGGTCGGGGTTGTCGAGGGTGAGGACGGCGACGCCGTCGGAGGGGCGTTCGAGCCGGAGGTGGGGGTAGTCAGCCATGCCCGAAGGCTACTGATCGGGGCCACGACGCGCCGTGACCACTTTCACGCCCAGCGGTGCGCCTGCTGCACGCTCAGCCCCGCGTGTCGTAGGGTCGATATCGGTCCTGAGGCTTCGGCGGACGGACCTTCGGCGGGCTTCCCTCAAATCCCCGTCGCGACGACCGAGACATCGACTAGCAAGGAGGCCGTCATGGCGGAGACCTGGAGCGGCGAGTTCTACTGCGTGAAGTGCAAGGAAAAGCGCGAGGCTGAAGGCGAGGTCAGGGTCAACGACAAGGGGACCCGGATGGCCAAGGGTGTGTGCCCCGTCTGCAGCACCAACCTCAACCGCATCCTCGGCAAGGCGTAGTCGAACCCCCACAGACTGACACGGCGGCGGGACCCATCCGGGTCCCGCCGTCGTCGCCGTTCGAGGGGCTGTGGAGGGCCGGATAGGTCGTGCTCCCCGCTGGGAAGGCTCCCGGCATGGACGACGACTGGTTCCCCCGCCTGCCCACCCTGCGCCCCGGCCTGCGGATCGTGCGGCGCGACGACGGCGCCCTGCAGATCGGTTTCCACCCCCGTGAGCGGGTGACGCTCCCCGATCTCCCCGAGGCTCACGCGTTCCTCGCCGCCCTGGCGCAGGCGCGGCGGCCCGATCTCGGCTCTGCGCGCGTACGCCGGTGGGCGCGTGCCCTGGCCGACCGCGGGTTGGTCGTCGACCGGGACCAGGTGGGCGGACTGATGGGGCTGGGCGTCCCCCGGCCCGCTGTGGCCGCCGCGCTCGCCCATGCCGGCCCCGCGGCAGCCGACCGGCTGGCCGGACGCACCGCGGCCCGGATCGCATTCGACGCGCCGGAGCCGTGGCGCACCGAGCTGGTCGCCCTGCTCGACGAGGCGGGGCTCAGGGTCGCGGGACGATCGGAGTCGGTGACAGCACAGCTCGTCGTGACCCCGGGCGGCGAGCTGCCCCGTCCGTGGCTGGACGGCTGGATGCGGGCCGGGTTGCCCCACCTCGTGGTGACCAACGTGGCCGGCCGGATCCGGCTGGGTCCGTTCGTCGCGGCCGGGTTGACCGCGTGCCTGCGCTGCCTGGACGCCCACGCCAGCGACCAGGACCCCGGTCACGGTCTCGTCGTCGAACAGCACCAGCCCGTCGCCGACGAGCCGTGCGATCCGCTCCTCATGCGGATCGCACTGGCGTGCGCGGTGCGCGACCTGACGTCGTACGTCGAGGGAGACGCACCGGCGACCTGGTCGGCGACCATCGCCGTCGAGCCGAGCCTGCGCCTGGAGCGTCAGCAGTGGACGCGTCACCACCGGTGCGGCTGCGCCTGGGGCGAGCAGCTCGCCGCCGGCTGAGCGGTCACCAGAACTCGCTGTCGAGCTTGCCCTCCATGGCCCGCAGGTGGGTGCGCGAGCACTCGTCGCAGTAGGTGCGCCGCCGCCCGTTCTCGACCGACACCGTCCAGGCCAGCGTCTTGGCCTCGTCGGGCTCCTGACGCCCGCAGAAGTCGCAGGTGGACATGGCGCTCACGCTACTCCCGAACGGCAACGAGCCGGGTACGACGGCCAGACTGTGTGCGGGCGTCGTACCCGGCTCTGCTCTGTTCCCCAGCGATCAGGGGCACCTGCATGACCGGGAGCCGGTCACGTGGGTCAGAGTGCACGGGCGAGGGCGAGCCGCGCCTGCTGCGCAGCCTGCTCAGCCTTGCGGCTCAGACGACGGGCCTGGGCCAGGTGGTGGCCCCGCCGCAGCTGCTGCGCCTCTCCCAGGCGCGCGGACATTTGCGCGCGTGCCAGATTTTCGTTCATCAGATTCATCTCGGTGCTCCGCTTCGGGTTGGTTGTTCATGATGGTGGTGTTGTCCTTCGGGTGACGAGGCGCTCAGAGAGCCTGGGCAAGAGCCATGCGGCTCTGACGCGCGGCCCTCTGGGCCTTGCGGCTGACGCGGGTTGCGCGGGTCAGCTGGTGACCGATCCGCATCTGCTGCGCCTCTCCCAGGCGCGCGCTCATCTGCGCGCGAGCGAGGTTCTCGTGCATCGTGTTCATCTCGGTACTCCGGTTCGTCTCGGTCCTGCGTGAGGTACTGCTCGGAAGGTGTTGCCGGTGCTGCTGGTGTCGGCTAGGCCGCCACTTCGTTCTTGCGGGGACGGCCACGGGGCCGCTTGCGGGGAATCACCACTCCCTGGAGGAAGAGCTCTCCGCCCCAGACGCCCCAGGGCTCGCGCCGCTCGAGAGCGCCGTCGAGGCAGAGCGCCCGGACGGGGCACTCCACGCACAGCGTCTTGGCGAACTCCACGTCGGCGGGCAGTTCGGCGAACCACAGCTCCGGGTTGTTCACCCGGCACGGCAGCCCGTCCTCTTCAACCTGGCCTGCCGAGTCGTGCAGCTGCCCGAGACTGACATCGGTCGTCTCGTCGGTTCGATCGAGAACGCTGATGGTCATGTGCATCACCTCCTTCTTCTGACCTGATCGCTGGAACTAGCTCTGGAAATACAGAAAGGCCGCGGATCCCGGTTACGGGTCCGCGGCCTGGAGGCTGCCGATGCTGTGGATTTCTCAACAGTTCGGTGGTCTCCAGGCAATGGTCCCCGGGAAAGCTCCCTTGACGAGGCGCGCAGCGCCGGCCGTGTGCCGATCGCGGGTGGCCGCGAGCGCAAAGGTGCCGCCGATGAACGTCGTGCCGTAGGTGGAGCCGTCAATGGGCATGCCGAAACGGGACGGGGTCTGGTCCGTCCACTGGGTCAGGTTGCTGTTCATGCGGTCCACCTCCTTCGGTGCTCTTGGGGCGCTGGTCGTGCCAGGACCATGTGCGCATACGACTGGTTCGAAGAGAAAGTTACCGGGTCTCCCACGTAATGGGCAAACGATTTAGTGGGTATTTCGCAGAAAAATTGCGGGAGATCTAGCCCACCAGGGTGAGGAGTGCTTCGCCGTAGCGCTCGAGCTTCGAACGGCCGACACCGTTGACCTTGAGCAACGCCTCCGGGGACTGGGGCTTGTGCTCGGCGATCATCTGCAGCGTGGCGTCGGTGAAGACCACGAACGCGGGCACGCTCTCCTCGTCGGCGGTCGTCCGACGCCACTCGCGCAGGCGCTCGAACAGCTCCTCGTCGTAGGAGGCCGGACAGTCGGTGCAGCGGCCGCGCTTCTTCTCCGCGCCGGTGCCGAGCGGCTTCCCGCACTCGCGGCAGCTGGCCACGCCCGCGCCGGCTGGACTTCGAGGGCGCCTTGACCTCGTCGGGCAGGAACGGGTCGAGGAACCGGGACGGCTTGCGAGACGCCCGGCCGCCCGGGTTGCGGGCCAGCGACCAGGACAGGGCGAGGTCGAGGCGGGCCCGGGTCATGCCGACGTAGAGCAGCCGCCGCTCCTCCTCGATCTCGGCGGGCGTCTCGGCATACGAGAACGGAAGGGTGCCCTCCTGGAGGCCGGCGACGAACACGGAGTCCCACTCGAGGCCCTTGGCGGTGTGGACGGTGGCGAGCGTGACCCCGTCGGCGACGGGCGCGTGCTGCTCGGAGGCCCGCCGGTCGAGGTCGTCGACGAAGTCGCCGAGCTCCGCTCCTGCGTCGCGGGAGAACTCGACGGCCTGGTCGACCAGGGCCTGCAGCGACTCCCAGC
Organism: uncultured Actinomycetota bacterium; assembly: GCA_963834235.1. Taxonomy (GTDB): domain Bacteria; phylum Actinomycetota; class Actinomycetes; order Propionibacteriales; family Nocardioidaceae; genus Nocardioides. The sequence continues at coordinate 1,324,100 of CAWIAS010000001.1, read as the reverse complement.
GATCGCGGGTCTGGCCGCGCGCGGCCGGCGCCTCCTGGCTCCAGCCCATGCCGGACAGGGTGCCGCGCACGGTGTCGAGCAGGCCGTCGGTGGCCTGGCCCGAGCGGGCAGTGCCGCGCAGCAGGGTCACCGCCTGGCGCACCTCCGGGCGGTCGAAGAAGCGGGCCGCGCCGCGGACGACGTAGGGGATGCCGCGGCTGGCGAGGGCCTCCTCGAAGGCCTCGGACTGGGCGTTGATCCGGAACAGGATCGCGATCTCGCCCGCCGACCGGCCCTGCTCGCGCAGGCTGGTGATGCGCGTCGCGATCGCCTCGGCCTCCGCCACCTCGTCGGAGTATCCGGTGAAGGAGACCGCTGGGCCGGACGGCTGCTGGGCCCGGAGCTCGACACCCTTGCTCGACGACCGGGCCAGCAAGGTGTTGGCGGCGGTGACGACCTCGGGCGAGGAGCGGTAGTTGCGGACCAGCTCGACGGAGGCGGTGTCGGGATAGCGCTTCTTGAAGTCGAGCAGGTACGAGGCGTTGGCGCCGGCGAACGAGTAGATCGTCTGCGCGGGGTCGCCGACGACGCACAGCTCGTCGCGTCCTCCCAGCCACAGGTCGAGCAGCGCCGACTGCAGCGGCGAGACGTCCTGGAACTCGTCGACGACGAAGCGTTTGTACTGCCGGCGGACCTGGGCGGCCACGCGCTCGTCGTCGGCCAGCAGACCGGCCGTGAAGAGCAGGACGTCCTCCATGTCCATCCGGCCCTGGCTGCGCTTGAGGTCTTCGTAGCTGCTGAAGACGCGGGCGACCGTCTCGGGGTCCTGGCCGGACACCGCACGGCCACGACCGGGCGCGAGCCGGGCGTAGTCGTCGGGGTGGACGTTGCTGACCTTGGCCCACTCGATCTCGGAGGCGAGGTCGCGGAGCAACGCCTGGTCGGTCTCGACCCGGCAGCGACGGGCGGCCGGGGCGAGGATGCCGAGCTTGGACGCGGTCAGCTCGGGCAGCTCGGTGCCGTTGACGTGGGGCCAGAAGAAGCGGAGCTGGCGCAACGCCGCCGAGTGGAACGTCCTGGCCTGGACCCCGCCCGCGCCCAGGACCCGCAGCCGACCCCGCATCTCACCAGCGGCACGGGTGGTGAACGTCACGGCCAGCACCTCGGTGGGCTCGTAGACGCCCGTGGCCACGCCGTAGGCGATCCGGTGGGTGATCGCCCGGGTCTTGCCGGTCCCCGCGCCCGCCAGCACCCGCACGGGCCCGCGCAGCGCCTCGGCGACGCGGCGCTGCTCGGGGTCGAGCGCCGCGAGCAGCTGGTCGGGGCTCGGCGTTTGCTGGGGGGTCAAGCGGGGAACATCTCCTCGGCATCAAGCGTTCTGTTGAGTGCCCCAAACCCTAGACGTCCGAAGGGACAGTCCTGCGATGAGCTCGTTCACGATGTACAGCACCCCGTGGTGCGGCTACTGCCACCGACTCCAGGGACAGCTCGACCGCGAGGGGATCCTCTACGAGGTGGTCGACATCGAGCAGCAGCCGGACGCCGTCGCGATCGTGGAGTCGGCCAACAACGGCAACCAGACGGTGCCGACGCTGGTCTTCACCGACGGTACGTCGCTCACCAACCCGTCGCTCAAGCACGTCAAGCAGAAGCTCGAGCAGCTCGCTTCCTGAGGCTGGGCTACCAGCTTCCGGGGAGCGGGTCGCCGTACCAGTGCTCCACGAGCGAGCGCGAGATCGAGATTCCGCCGGGGAGCACCAGCGTGCCCGCCTCGGCCTGAGCCTTCATCTCCGCCCGGGTGAACCAGCGCGCGTCCTCGATCTCGTCGCCGTCGACCTCCACCTCGGTGGTCTCGGCGCGGGCGACGAAGCCGAGCATCAGGCTCGCGGGCAGCGGCCACGGCTGGTTGCCGAAGTACTCGACGGCACCGACCCGGATCCCGACCTCCTCCGCGACCTCACGGCGTACGGCGTCCTCGAGCGTCTCGCCGGGCTCGCAGAACCCGGCGAGTGTCGAGTAGCGACCCTCGGGCCACGCGGCCTGGCGGCCGAGCAGGCAGCGCTCGTCGTCGGAGCCGGGCTCGCCGGCGGCGACGACCATGATCACGGCCGGGTCGGTGCGCGGGAACTGCGCCTTGCCGCAGGAGGTGCAGGCAAGCTCGTGGCCGGACTTGCGGGCCTCGAGCGCGCCGCCGCAGCGCGGGCAGAAGCGGGTGACGTGGTGCCACTCGGCCAGGCCGATGGCGTGGAAGAGCAGCGGCGCGTCCGAGTCGGCGCGGCCGGCGAGCTGCGGGAACGCCGCGCGCAGGCCGAACCAGTGCGACTTCTCCTCCGACGCCACCGCCGGGTCGACGATCACCGCGAAGCAGGTCGCGCCGTCGCGCTCGCCCAGCAGCACCCGCATTCCGTCCGGCGCCTCGCTGGGCGCGACCCACACGATCCGACCGTCGACCGGCCGGATCCGGGTCCCCGAGATCACCAGGACCCGGGTGGCCGGGTCTGCCCACTGCTGCTCGAGCCACGCCTCGTCGCCGCGCCGCAGGCCGGTGCGGTCGTGGGGGTTCGCGGACAGCGACAGGTGCGGGAACGTCACGGGCCGAGGCTAGTCCGCGTTTGGGAGCGCGCCGCACCGCGGACCTAGTCTCGGTCCTGTGAGCACCCACATCGGCGCCCAGCCCGGCGACATCGCCCCCCTCGTCCTCCTGCCCGGCGACCCCCTGCGCGCGAAGTGGATCGCGGACACGTTCCTCGACGACGCCCGCTGCTACAGCGAGGTCCGCGGCATGTACGGCTTCACCGGCACCTACCGCGGCCAGCGTGTCTCCGTGCAGGGCTCCGGCATGGGCCAGCCCTCGGCGGCGATCTACGTCAACGAGCTGTTCAGCGACTACGACGTGCAGACCGTGATCCGGGTCGGCTCCTGCGGTGCGCTGACCGAGAAGCTGGCCGTGCGCGACCTGGTGATCGCCTCCGGCGCGTGCACGGACTCGTCGATGAACCACATCCGCTTCGAGGGACTCGACTACGCACCGGTGGCCGACTTCGGCCTGATGCGGGCGGCGTACGACGCAGCGCGAGGCGCGCGACGACGCCGCCGGTGTCCACGTCGGGCTGATCCTCAGCAGCGACTCGTTCTACAGCCCGCGGCCCGAGCTGACCGCGCGGATGGTGGAGTACGGCGTCCTGGCCGTCGAGATGGAGGCGAGCGCGCTGTACACGCTGGCCGCGAAGTTCGGCGGCAGGGCGCTGGCGATCTGCACCGTCTCCGACCACATCGTCACCGGCGAGGAGACCTCGTCGCAGGAGCGCGAGCAGACGTTCGGCGCCATGGTCGAGATCGCCCTCGAGGCCGGGCTCGGCACCACCTCGTAACGTGGAGGGCGTGAACCCCGCGTCTGCCCTCACCGTCCGTCTCGACGGCCGCTTCGCCCGTGAGCTGCCCGAGCTGGCGGTCCCGTGGCAGGCCGACGAGGCTCCGGACCCGCGGCTGCTCGTGCTGAACGAGCCGCTGGCCGCCGAGCTCGGCCTCGACCCGGCGTTGCTGCGCGGCCCCGACGGTGTCCGGCTTCCTGATCGGCACGCCGGTCCCCGAGGGGGCGACCCCGGTCGCGCAGGGCTACGCCGGGCACCAGTTCGGGGGCTACTCCCCTCGTCTCGGCGACGGGCGGGCGCTGCTCCTGGGCGAGCTCACCGACGCGCGACGGCGTCCTGCGCGACCTGCACCTCAAGGGCTCCGGGCGCACGCCGTGGGCGCGCGGCGGCGACGGGCTCGCTGCGGTCGGCCCGATGCTGCGCGAGTACGTCATCAGCGAGGCGATGCACGCGCTCGGCATCCCCACCACCCGCTCGCTGGCCGTGGTCGCCACCGGCCGTCCGGTCCGGCGCGAGACGGTGCTGCCGGGCGCCGTCCTCACGCGGGTGGCTGCGAGCCACCTGCGGGTGGGGAGCTTCCAGTACGCGCGCGCCAACCACGACGCCGACGTCCTGCGCCGGCTCGCCGACCACGCCATCGCCCGGCACCACCCGGCGGCCGCCTCCGCCGACCAGCCGTACCTTGCGCTGTTCGAGGCGGTCGTCTCCGCGCAGGCGTCGCTCGTGGCGCAGTGGATGCTCGTCGGCTTCATCCACGGCGTGATGAACACCGACAACATGACGATCTCGGGCGAGTCCATCGACTACGGCCCGTGCGCCTTCCTGGACGTCTTCGAGCCGGCGACGGTCTTCAGCTCGATCGACGAGCAGGGCCGGTATGCCTACGGCAACCAGCCGGCCATGGCCGAGTGGAACCTCGCCCGGCTCGCCGAGGCGCTGCTCCCCCTGCTGCACGACGACCAGGAGCAGGCCATCGAGATCGCGGTCGAGTCGCTCGGTGCGTTCCGCGTGCAGTACGCCGCCGCGTGGTCGGCCGGCATGCGCGCGAAGCTGGGGCTGCCCGACGGGCTGGCCGACGACGTCGCCTCGCCGCTCGTCGACGACCTGCTCGCGCTGCTGCAGGCCAACCACGTCGACCACACGATGTTCTTCCGCGCGCTCGGCGCGGCGGCCGGCGGCCAGAGCGACGCGGCCCGCTCGCTCTTCCTGGACCTCGCCGGCTTCGACGCCTGGGCCGCGCGGTGGCAGGCGCTCGATCCGGACGCCGAGGCCATGGCCCGGGTCAACCCCGTCTACATCCCGCGCAACCACCTCGTCGAGGAGGCACTCGACGCAGCCACGGCCGGTGACCTGGCCCCGCTCGAGGGGCTCCTCGCCGCGGTGACGGCGCCGTACGACGAACGGCCCGGCCTCGAGCGGTACGCCGAGCCGGCGCCCGGCGACTTCGGAGCGTCGTACCGCACCTTCTGCGGCACCTGACCTACCGTGGCCCGATGGACCTCGAGTTCACCGCGCCGGTCTTCCAGTGGCGCGGCCCGGCGCCGTACTACTTCGTCACCGTGCCCGAGGACGAGGCCGAGGAGCTGCAGGAAGCCGCGGCCATGGTCAGCTACGGCTGGGGGATGATCCCGGTGACGGTGCGGATCGGCGAGACCCAGTGGACCACCTCGCTGTGGCCGAAGGACGGCAGCTACGTCGTGCCGCTCAAGGACAAGATCCGGAAGGCCGAGGGGATCGGCGACGGCGACGTGCTGCCGGTGCGGCTGTCCATCGTGCTCTGACTGGGTGTGTCCCATTCGGTTCGGACCGCGGTGGCCGGCCTCGACGGCACCGTAGGCAGCACGGCGTACACAAGTGACCTGACAGACGAGCAGTGGGCCAGATCCGCGCGGTTCCTTGGTCGGCATTCCGTTACATGTAACATGGGGCCATGGCCGTACGAGAGCGGGTAAGCGCCTACCGAGCCCGAATGCGGGCCCAAGGCCTGCGGCCTGTCCAGATTTGGATACCCGACGTGCGCTCGCCCGATTTCGCCGCTGAAGCTCACCGCCAGTCCGCCCTCGTTGCGGCCGCTGACCGCGCGAGTGACGACATGGACTTCGTCGAGGCTGTCTCCGACGACTGGGACGAATGAGGCGCGGGGAGATCGTCACCGTCTCCGGTGGTGTCTACGCGAACAAGCCGCGGCCGGCCCTGATCGTCCAGGACGACCGGTTCGACGCGACTGACTCGTTGACGGTCTGTCCGTTCACGAGCACAGAAGTCGACGCGCCCCTACTTCGAGTACCGGTCACTGCGGACGAGGCGAACGGCCTCGACCAAGACAGCTTCCTGATGATCGACAAGATCACGACGGTCCGTAGAAGCAACGCACACACGGTCGTTGGAAGGCTCGAGGCAGCGACATTGGTCGAGTTCGAGAGACGGCTCCTCGTCTTCCTCGGCTTCGGCGCCTAACCGCCCGAGTCGCTGTGAGGCGTGCGTCTCCGAGCGCACGCTACGCGGCAGATGAGTGCGTTAGAGCGACAAGGGGTAGGGAGGAGCGAGCCGCAATCCAAACGGTGTCGGGATGCGGCCCAGGCCAACGAGGACTGCGGACCGGTCGTCCAGACCGGGAGGCAGGTCAGCATCTGCGATGGCCTCCAAAGTTCTGCGTGTCCACTCAACTCCGGACGGTGGCTCTTGATCGATATCGAGGTCGAGTTGATGAACGGCCAACTCGACCACCCACGTGGCTAGGAAGTCGCCGGTGCGCATGCGCTTCTCTTGGAACTCGACGGTCCCCTCGGACATCGACCCGACGACAGCGGTGGCAGACCGACCCACAACTTCGAGATGTCTCACGGCTGCTGATGGACGGCCGTATGCCGTGGCTACTCGACGCATCCAGAGAATGTGGGGCACGGGATCGTCATCTCTGTCATCCGGATGGTCTACCCAGTACGACGCAGCGTCATAGTCGGGCTCGTCGGCGACGCGGACTGCACCGATCGCCATCTCTTCGAGGCCAATTCGGATATGAACGATCAGGTCCAGGGCGCTCCATCCGTGGCACCGCGATGGGGCGAGCAGTTGCATGTCGCTTAGCGACTTGACCGCAGTCACGATCTCCGCAATCTGGCGAGCAAGTCGCTCGGCCGCCTCGACATGCGGGAATGAAAGTCGCCTCATGCGCCCAAAATATGCCAACCGCTGGGATCACAAGTGCACTCAACTCGGCATGAGAGTGCGAATCTCGCAGGGCCTCAATCACCCGGGAAACGGAACACAGTGAAGACCGGGACGGCAATAACCGACGCGGTCCGGGTGTTCTCCTCCCGTGGAGATCCTCGACGCGGTGGTGATCGGTGCCGGCCAGGCCGGCCTGTCCGCGGCGTACCACCTGGGCCGCCGGGGTATCGGCCACGTCGTGCTCGACGCCGACCCCGGGCCCGGCGGCGCCTGGCAGCACCGGTGGGACTCCCTGACCATGCACGACGTGCACGGGATCGCCGCGCTCCCCGACTCCTCGGCGCCGACCCTGTCGGCGGGCCGGGCCAACGAGGTGTTGCCGGCGTACTTCGCCGACTACGAGCGCGCGCACGGCATCCCCGTCGTCCGGCCGGTCCGGGTCGACCGTGTCGACGACGAGGACGGGCTGCTGGTCGTCCGGTCGGGCGACCGCACCTGGCGCACCCGGACCCTGGTCAACGCCACCGGCACGTGGCGCCAGCCGTTCGTGCCGCACTACCCCGGCATCGAGACCTTCGCCGGCGAGCAGCTGCACACCGTCGACTACCCCGGCCCGGAGCACTTCCGCGGCCGGCGCACCGTCGTCGTCGGCGGCGGTGCCTCCGCCGTCCAGCTGCTGGGTGAGATCGCGCCGGTCTCCGAGACCGTGTGGGTGACCCGGCGCGAGCCGGTGTGGCGCACGGACGACTTCACGCCCGACGTCGGTCGCGCGGCAGTGGCGCTGGTCGAGGAGCGGGTACGCCGCGGGCTGCCTCCGGCGAGCGTCGTCAGCGTCACCGGCCTCGCGCTGCGCGAGCAGGAGCGTGCTGCCGAGCGCCTGGGTGCCTACGAGCGGCGGCCGATGTTCGCGGCGATCGAGCCTTCGGGCGTCCGGTTCGCCGACGGGTCCTTCGAGCCGGCGGACGTGATCCTGTGGGCCACCGGCTTCCGGCCGGCCGTCCAGCACCTGGCGTCGCTGCACCTGCGCGGTCCCCTCGGCGGCATCCAGCTCGACGGCACCACCGCTGTCGCCGACCCTCGGGTGCAGCTCGTGGGCTACGGCCCGTCGGCCAGCACGATCGGCGCGAACCGGGCGGGGCGGGTGGCGGCGCGCGGTGTCGCCGACCGGCTGGACTCGGCGGCTACGGCTGCGGCGGGCTGACCAGCCGCTCCAGCTCGTCGCGACCGGGCAGTCCGTCCGGCTCGACCACGTCGCCGGTGCGGACGTAGTAGAACGCTGCCCGCACCTTGTCGACCGGGACGCCCATCAGCTCCGCCCAGGCCACGCGGTAGATCGCCAGCTGGAGCGGGTCGGCGGTGGCGGACCGGTTGGTCTTCCAGTCGACGACCAGGAACCCGTCGCCGTCCTCGTAGACCGCGTCGACCCGACCCCGGACCACCTGGCCGCCGAGGACGAGGGCGAACGGCGGCTCGACGGCGTGCGGGACGCGGTCGGCGAAGGGTCCGTTGTCGAAGAGCTTGACCAGCTCGCGCAGGTCGGCGTCGTCGTCGATGCCGGAGTCGCCGCGGCCGGGGAGCTCGTCGGGGTCGAGCAGCAGCTGCTGGCCGAAGCGCGCCTCCACCCAGGCGTGGAAACGGGTGCCGAACCGGGCTGCCGACGACGGCTGGCGCGGCATCGGCCGGGCCAGGTCACGGGCGAAGGCTTCGGGGTCGTCACGCAGCCGGGCCAGCGAGGTGGCGGAGAGGCTGGACGGCAGGGGTACGGCGATGTCGGGTGACCGGTCCCGGACGGCCTCGTCGAGCAGCCGCTTGATCTCGTCGTCCCACTGGTGGATCCGGTCGAGGAGCAGCATGTCCTCGATCGCGTCGGGCTCGTCGAGCCGGGCGTCACGGACGCGGTCAGCGGCGTCGAGACGGCGTTCGACCTCGGCGGTGCGGTGGGAGATCGGCCAGGGCTGGTCGGGTGAGTCGGCGGCGTACGGACTGACGGCGCCCTTGACCGGTGTCTCGAGCCACTGCTCGGGCTGGCCGCCCCAGTCGGCCATCGCCTCGCAGGTGCGGCGGAGGTAGTCGGAGGGGCCCAGCGGATTCTTCAGGTGACCGGCCCAGCACCAGGCGGACACCGACAGGACGTGACGGGCGCGGGTCCAGGCGACGTAGCCGAGGCGCAGCTCCTCGAGCGCCTCGTGGGCCTTCGCGGTCGCGGCCCGCGCGGTGATGTCGGCGGGGGTGTGCCCGGTCAGCTGGGGCAGGTCGCGTGCGTCGCCGCGCAGCGCGACCGGCATCACGGAGGGGACGGTCAGCCAGCTCGAACGGGTCTGGTTGGTGGGGAACTTGCGCTCCGTCACGCCGACCAGGAAGACGACGTCCCACTCGAGACCCTTGGCCCGGTGGATGGTGAGCAGCTTGACCGAGTCGGCCTCCGAAGGGGTGGCGACGTCGAGGCCCTGGCCGAACTCGTCCTCCGCCTCCAGCCAGGCCAACAGGGCCGCCAGCGTGACCTGGCCGTCGACAGCCTGGAACTCGGCGACCGCCTGGACGAACAGGTCGAGGTTGTCGCGGCGGGCTGCTGCGGCCGGACTGACCGAGGAGGCCAGCTCGACGTCGATGCCGGTCGTGTCGATGATCCGGCGGACCAGGTCGAGGATCGGCTCGCTGATCGCGGAGCGGAGGCGGCGCAGCTCGTCGGCGAGCAGGCTGAACCGGTGTCGCGCCTCGCGTGAGTAGGCGTGGTCGCCGGGATCCTCCAGCGCGTCGCACAGCGAGGCGATCTCGGTCGGGTCGGCGCCCTCGACGGCGTCCGCGAGCTGCGCCTGGACGCTCTCGAACTCCTGGCCTCCGCCGCGGCTGCCGGCGAGCTCGCGGGCGCGGCGGCCGAGCAGCGCCAGGTCGCGTGGTCCGATGGCCCAGCGCGGCCCGGCCAGCAGGGTGAGCAGCGCCGCGTTGGCAGTGACGTCCTGGACGAGGGTGAGCGTGGCCACCACCTCGGACACCTCGGGCAGCCGGAGCAGACCCTTGAGACCGACGATCTCGACCGGGATCTCGCGGGTGCTGAGCGCGTCGAAGACCGCGGCGGCGTGCGAGTTGTCGCGGGTCAGGACACCGATCTCCTTCCAGCACGGCTCCGCCATGGCGGCGCGAGCCTCGATCACCCGGTCGGCCAGCCAGGCCAGCTCCCCGTCGTACGTCTCGTGCACGGTGGCGTGAACCTCGCCGGCCTGCGCCCCGGGCATCGGCTCCAGCGGCAGCAGCTCGGGGCGGGTGGCGTAGAGCTCGGCCGCCAGGTGGTTGGCGGTCGCGAGGATCCGCTCGTCCGAACGGCGGTTGACGGTGAGGGGGTACGTCGTGGGGCGGCCGTCGCGGGCCGGGAAGTCCTGGGCGAACTCGAGGATGTTGGACACCGACGCGCCCCGCCATCCGTAGATGGCCTGGTTGGGGTCGCCGACCGCGGTGACGGGGTGACCGAGACCGGTGGCGGCGTCGGGCCCGGAGAAGAGCCGGCTCAGCATCAGGGCCTGGGCGACGGAGGTGTCTTGGTACTCGTCGAGAAGCACGATCTTGAACTTGGCGCGCTCGAGCGCGCCGACCTCCGGGCACTGCTGGGCGAGCCGCGCAGCGAGCGCGATCTGGTCGGAGAAGTCCATCAGGCCGAGGTGGTCCTTGAGCCCACGGTAGGCCTCGACCAGGCCGAGCAGCTCGGCCCGGCGGTCGATGGCCAGGATCGCCTTGTCGTTCTTCTCGCGGTAGGTCTTGCGGTGCTCGGTGGCCATCCCCTCCTCGAACAGCGGCCGCTCGCGGGCGTCGTACGCGCGCACGGTGTCGGGGGCGACGAGGTGTTCGCTCATCTCGGCGTCGAGGGAGAGGAGGTACTGGATGACGTGGCGGGGTGAGTCGCTGAGGTGCTGGACCGGCTGGGTGTAGCGCTGCACGGCCCGGGCGGCGAGCTGGTAGCGGCTGGCGTCGGCGATCAGCCGGGTGTCGGGCTCGTGACCGATCCGGAGGCCGTGCTCGGAGAGCAGGCCGGAGGCGTAGGAGTGGTAGGTCGCGACCGTCGGCTCCTCGAGCTCCTCGACCGCGTCGTCGTCCTCCCCGCCCGCCGGCCGCAGCTCGCGGGCGGGCAGCAACCCGGCCTGGTGCAGGTTGTCGCGGATCCGCTTCGCCAGCTCGGCGGTGGCCTTGGTGGTGAACGTGAGACCCAGGACCTCGCCGGGTGCGACCCGGCCGGTCGCGACGAGCCAGACGACGCGGGCGGCCATCACGGTGGTCTTGCCGGAGCCGGCACCGGCGACGACCACGGCCGGCTCGAGCGGCGCGGTGATCGCGGCGAACTGCTGGTCGCTGAACGTCCAGCTCTCGCCGAGCAGGTCGCGGAGCTGCTCGGGGGTGTCGATCGTCAGCGGCGTCACGAGAGCACCGTCCCGGCGGCCTTGTCGGGGCAGATCGCCTGGAACGAGCAGCGGTCGCAGTGCTTGCCCGGCCGGACCACGAACTCCTCGGCGCGCAACGTGGCCACCGCCTGCACGAGCTGCTCCTCGATGAGGCGCGGCCCGTCACCGGACGGCGGCGACTGGAGCTGCACCTTGGGCAGCCCGTCGCCGAGGCGCAGCTGGACGAGCTCGGCTCCACCAGAGGTGCTGGGTCGGCCGACGAGGTCGTCGGCGGCGCCATGGTCGACCGCGAGCTGGTAGAGCCCGAGCTGCGAGTGCTTCTCGACCTCGGGCCCGCTGGGTGGGTACTTGCCGGTCTTGAGGTCGACGACCACGACTCGACCGTCCTCGTCGAGCTCGAGCCGGTCGGCGTACCCGTGGAGCCGGACCACCTGGCCGTCGGGCAGGGTCACCTCGGCCTGCAGCCGGGGCTCGGTCGCGACGATCGTGCGGGCACCGGGTCGCTGGTGCCAGGCGACGAACCGGCCCAGCGCCGCCTCGACCGCTTCGCGCTCGCGGGCGCGGGACCACGGGGTGCGGAACTCCATCCGGCCCCACACCTCGTCGACGAGCGCCATCAGGTCGTGGGTGGTGGCGAGGTCGTCGGAGGCGATCCGCTCGGCGATGGCGTGCACGACCTTGCCGAACCCCTGGCTGGTCGAGCTGACCACGGCTCCCCCGGCCTCGCGCTGGAGGAACCACTGGGCCGGGCAGGTGAGCAAGCCCTCGAGGGCGCTTGCCGACAGGGTGATCGGCTCGCCCGTCGGCCGGACCGGCACGTCGGACCGGGTCGGCTCGCGAAGCCCCCACCAGGTGGCGGGGTCGGCACTGGCCGCGACCGGCCGGCCGTGGACGTCGGTCTCGGCGAGCAGGCGCAGCCGGCGGGCGGCGGCGTCGCGGAGCGGGGTCGGGCTGCTCGGGGTCGGCGAGAGTGCGGCGGAGCTCGGCCACCAGACCGGCCATCGACAGCGGCCGGCGGGGCCGCCCGACCCGGTGCTCGGGGTCGCGCCCGAGCTCGTGGACGAACCGCGACGGCTGCTCGCCGTCATCGTCGGGCGACCGGACCGCGGTGACGACGAGCCGCTGCCGGGCACGGGTGCAGGCGACGTAGAAGAGCCGGCGCTCCTCGGCGAGCATGGCGGAGCGGGTCAGCGGCGGCTGCAGCCCGTCGCGGCCGATCCGGTCGGCCTGGAGCAGCGAGTCGCGGCGCCGAAGGTCGGGCCAGGCGCCCTCCTGGACGTGGGCGACCACGACCAGGCGCCACTCGAGGCCCTTGGCGCGGTGAGCGGTGAGCAGCCGCACCGCCTCGCCCCGCACGCCGCGGTCGGCGAGGGTGTCGGCGGGGATCTCCTGGGCACGCAGGGTCGCCAGGAACTCGCGGACGCTGGTGTGGCCCTTCTGCTCCTCGGCGCGGGCGGCCTGCTCGAAGAGCGCGCAGATGGCGTCGAGGTCGCGGTGGGCCAGCCGGGCACCGAGCCCCCCGGCCTGGGTGGCGGCCCGCAGCCGGCTCCCCCAGTCGGACCCGTCCCACAGGGTCCAGAGCACCTCCTCGACGGTCGCACCCTCGGCGAGCTCCTCGCGGGCGCCGACGATCAGGCGGGCGAGCCGCGCGGCCCGGCGCGCGGGCTCGCTGTCGAGCCCCGTGACGGCCTCGGGGTCGACCACGGCCCGACGGACCAGGTCGCGGGCCGGGGTCGCCCGGTCGCGTGCCCGCATCGCCCGGGTGAGGGACCGGACGTCGGTGGCGTCGAGCCCACCCAGCTGGGAGGTCAGCAGCGCCTCGGCGCGATCGGCGCCGACGAAGTCGTCGTCGGTGGGGTCGTCGATCGCAGCGTCGACGACGACGGCGAGTGCCCCGAGGAGCGGGAGCACGGCGGGCTCGCGCACCAACGGGGTCTCGTCGCTGGCGACCTCCACCGGCACGCCGGCGGCGGTCAGTGAGCGGCGAAGCCCGGGGATCGAGCCGCGGCCGGAGCGGACCAGCACCGCCATGTCGGACCAGCCGATGCCGTCCTCGAGGTGGGCCCGGCGGAGCAGGTCGGCGACGTTCTCGGTCTCGGCCCGGGCAGTGTCGAAGGTGAGCACCTCGGCCGATCCGGGTCCGAACTCGTTGTCGGCCGGCTCCGGGGCGCGGAACGCGGAGTAGGCGTCACGCGGGATGGAGCCGCTGATCGAGATCGAGGCCGCGATCGTGCGCGACGCCCTCAGCAGCCGGGAGCCGAACCGACGGGTGGTGCCGAGCGCGACCACCGGCGCCGGCGTCGCCCTGGCTGGTCGGGAACTGGGCCGGGAAGTCGAGGATGCCGCGCACGTCGGCGCCGCGGAAGCCGTAGATGGACTGGTCGGGGTCACCCACGACCGTGAGGTTGCGCCCGTCGCCCGCGATCGCCCGGAGCAGGTCGACCTGGCTGGGGTCGGTGTCTTGGTACTCGTCCACGAAGACGTGGGTGAACCGCGCCCGGAGCTCGTCGCGGTGCACCTGCGCCTCGATCACGGCGCGAGCGATCAGGTCGGGGTAGTCGATGGCGCTCTGGTCGCCGAGGACGTCGAGGTACTGCGCGAGGAAGAGGCCGGCCGCCACGAACTCCTCGACCCCCTCCTGCCGGCCGAGCGCGACCAGCTGGTCGGGGTCGAGCCCGCGCTCACGGGCCCGGGACAGGACGGTGTGGACCTCGCGCGCGAAACCGCGGGTGCCGACGGCTGCGCGCAACCCCTCCGGCCACCGGACCGACTCGGGGTTGTCGGTCAGCAGCTCCTGCAGCACGACGTCCTGCTCGGGGGCGGACAGCAGCCGCAAGGGGGCGGCGTACAGCTCGGCGGGCGCGTAGCGCCGGACCAGGCCGTAGGCGAACGAGTGGAACGTCGAGCTCAGGCTGGTCGACATGGTGCGGCCGAGGCGGGCGGTGACCCGGTCGCGCAGCTGCTCGGCGGCCTTGCGGGAGAACGTGAGCGCCAGCACGCTCTCGGGCGAGGCGCCCTGCTCGATCCGCGTCGCGATCGCCTCGACGAGCGTCGTGGTCTTGCCGGTCCCGGGTCCGGCGAGCACCAGGAGCGGACCGCCGACGTGGTCGACGACGCGCTGCTGCTGCTCGTCGAGGGTCGGGGCCTGGGGTGCGGCGGCGTGCCGCACGAGGCGGTACGTCGTCGCGGTGGTCATGCGGCTAGCCAATCATCTGCCACCGACATCGGCGGGACGTCATACGGTCCGAGCGCTATAGCGCTCGGTTCGTATGACGTCCGCCGCCCGCCCGCCGAGAGCGCCTCAGCCGAGGTCGACGATCGCGGCGACCGGGCCGCCGCCGTCCGGGCCCTGGTGGGCAGCGGAGACGGACACGAAGACCGCGGGGTCGCCGGTGACCGAGGCGGTGACACCGCCGACGGCCGCCTTGATCTGGCGGTGCCAGTGGACGTCGGAGTCGTCGAGCATCGCGTTGCGGCGACCACGGACCTGGCCGTCCTGCGACACCTCGCACTTGAGGAAGACGTTGACCAGCCTGCCGTCGAGGTCGGAGGTGTGGGGGCGCTCGGGGAGGTCGAGGCCGGCGGAGCGGATCGCGTCCCAGATGCCGTCGGCGTCGAGGGCGTCCTTCATGACGGCGTGACCGACCTTGTAGCGGCCACCGACTCCGGTCGCGTTGCCGACGACGACGACCTGCGCCTGGTCGAGCTCGACGCCGGACGAGCACGACGCGACCGCGGAGAACAGGTCGCGGTTGTGCATGACGTCGGCGTCGGTCGGCATCTCGATCTCACCGAGCGCGACCGCGATGCCGAGCGCCGTACACCCGTTGGAGAGGTCCATCGACTCGTGGGTGTGCTCGGTCCACACGGTCTTCCCGCGGGACTTCGCGTCGCGGATCGTGTGGACGGTCAGCAGCGGGGTCTTGGTCTGCACGTAGTGGACGTCGGCGACGTCGGTGATGCCCGCCTTCTCCATCGCGACCTTCACCGCTTCGGCGACCTTCTCCACCATCGCGACCCGGCCGATGTCCTCGGGCAGCAGCACCTCGCTCATCGCGAAGCCGACCGTCAGGCGCGGCTCGTCGCTCGGCGCATGCTCAGGATCCGGGTCGGTGGTCGCGAAGATCGTGGCGTGCGGGCTGATCACGCCGTCGGTGCCGCCCGACCAGACGATCGGGACCTGCTTGACCTGGTCGGCAGGAGCCCCCTTCTCGATGAGCACCTCGCGGAACGCGCGGTCCGAGATGATCCGGGTGTAGTCGTTGACGCCACCGTTGCCCTCGGTCTTGCCGATGATCGCGATCACCCGGCTTGCCTCCATGATGCCGTCGTCGATGAGCTTCGCGAGCTCGCTGGCGTCGGCGACGGAGTGGATCGGGACCTTGCGGACTTCGATGGCGCTGGGCATTGTCGGTTTCCTTTCGGCTTCCGGGGTTTCGAGACGGTCGCTGAGCGACCTCCACCTCAACCTCCGGAGGCTGGTACGACGACGGTGCCGGCACGGCCGGCGACCGCGTCGGCGATCTGGTCGAGACTGGTGATGACGGAGCGGGTGCCGCCCTGCTCCACGAACCGGCAGGCGGCGTCGACCTTCGGGCCCATCGAGCCGCTGGCGAAGTGACCGTCCGCGGCGTACGCCCGGAGCTCCTCGACGGTGACGGTGCCGAGCGGTTCGGCCTCCGGGGTGCCGAAGCGGAGCACGGCCTGCGGCACGTCGGTGGCGATGACGAGGACGTCGGCCCCGACGGCGCGGGCGAGGAGGGCCGCGCCGAGGTCCTTGTCGATGACGGCCTCGACGCCGCGGAGCGAGCCGTCGATCTCGCGGACGACGGGGATCCCTCCGCCGCCGTTGGCGACCACCACGAAGCCGGCGTCGACCAGGGCCTGGACGGCGGGGGCGTCGAGGATCTGGAGCGGCTCGGGTGAGGCGACGACGCGACGCCATCCCTTCTCGCCACGGTCCTCCCAGGTCTCGCCGTGGTTCACGAGGAGGGCGGCCTCCTCCGCGGACAGGAAGCGCCCGATCGGCTTGCTGGGCTTCGCGAAGCCGTCGTCGTTGGAGGCGACGAGGGTGCGGGTGACGACGGTGGCGGTACGGCGGTCGATGTCGCGCTCGCCGAGGGCCGCCTCGAGGGCGTTCATGAGCACGAAGCCGAGGGTGGCCTGGGTCTGGGCGCCACACCAGTCGAGCGGGACCGGCGGCACGACCGCGGCGGCGACCTCGTTCTTGACGAGGAGGTTGCCCACCTGCGGTCCGTTGCCGTGGGTGAGCACGACGTCGACGTCCTGGGCGAGGAGGTCGGCCACCGCCGCCATCGCCACCTGGGCGGCGGCGATCTGGTCCTCCGGGCGGGCGCGCCCCTCGTCGTTCGTCATCGCGTTGCCACCGAGCGCGAGCAGGACCCTCATGCGCCGAACCTAGTGGGCGGCGGGGGTCCGGGCACCGTCCCCCGCCACCAACTACCCATCGAGGTGCTGGCAGTTGTTGCCAAGACGGACGTCAGCGCTGGCGCGACATCTCGTACCGGGCGATGAACTCGCCGACGGGGATCTTCGCGACGACCTCGCCGAGCACGTCGAGCGGGACCTCCTCGAGCCGCTTGAACACGACGCAGGACTTGCCCATGTCGAGCTTCAGGCCGCGATCGGCGTACTGCTGGCGGAACCAGCCCTCCTCGGGGCCATCGGTGTAGAGGCCCATCAGGTAGACCGCCATGTGGTTCTTCTGGGAGGCCAGGGAGACGTACGACAGCGGCTTGCCGTTGTAGGTGTCGGGATACTCCTCGAGCGGCACCACCCAGCTCACCATCCCCCACGCCATCTGCTCGACGTAGCCCTCGGGCAGGTGCGTGTTGACGACGTCGCGGATGGTGCTGATCGGCTCGCGCCGGTCGGGCGGCAGGGAGGCGAGGTAGTCCTCGACGGTGTCCGCATCACTCCGCATGCCCTGATCCTCTCGCTGTCGTCAACCGGCGACAACAGCACTCAGCGTCGTCGGCTCCCGGCCGAGGAGGCTCGCCAACGGCCGGGTCCCGACGGGGAGCCCGTTGCGGTCGTAGTAGCGGAACATGGCCAGCAGCCACTCCCGCATTCGCGGCTCCAGGTCCCGGCCGTCGGTGCGTGCCCACTCCTCCGGCGTCACCTCGTCGACCTCGGCGTCGACGACCCGGGCGACCTCCGCGACCGTGGCCACGAAGGACGCCAGCTCGTAGGCGACCCCGGCGTGGCCGGGCTCGAGCAGCACCGTCGCGGCCGCCTCGCCCACGTCGCCGAGGTGGGCGAGCCCGAAGGTCGCGCCGGCCGAGTAGGCGACCCGGATCGGTGATCCGTCGAGCGGGAAGTTCTGCAGGTAGGCACCGGGCTGGAGGACGGTCCACGCCAGGCCGCTGCGGCGTACGAGGTCCTCGGCCCGGGCCTTCGCGAGGTGGTGCGGCATCGCGGCTGCGTACGGCAGTGCCACGGAGTGGTGCACGACGCGCGCCACACCGGCGTCGTGGCAGGCCGCCAGGACCTGTGCGACGTATGCCGGCTCGTCCGGGTGCATGTTCGGCGCGATGACGTACGCCGCGCGCAGCCGTCGAGCCCGGCCGGGAGGTCCGCCCAGTCGGCCCGGCCCAGGGACACCGCGCTCGCACCGCGCGCCTCCAGCGCGGCGCGCACTGCTCGTCCGGTCTTGCCGGAGCCTCCGATGACCGCGACGCGCATCAGGCCCTGCGGCGCTCGTGGAGGGCACGGTGCAGGGACTTCATCTCGCCGGCGAGCTCAGGTGCTGGTCCGTCGACCGGGACGCCCGGAGCGACCGCGTTGACCGGCAGCGGGTTGACCCGGCCGGGCGGCACGCCCCACTCGGCGAGCCACTCGCCCAGCTGCGCCGACGACACGGCGTACACGATCCGGCCGAGCCCCATCCAGCCGTGCGCGGCCGAGCACATCGGGCAGTGCTCGCCGGAGGTGTAGACGGTGGCCGTCGCTCGTTCCTCCGCGGTCAGGTGGGTCGCCGACCACTGCGCGATCTCGAGCTCGGGGTGCCGGGTCTCGTCGCCGTCCTTGACCCGGTTGCGGCCCTCGAAGCGCACCTCACCGGCGGCGTCGACCAGCAGCGAACCGAACGGCTCGTCGCCGTCCTCGAGCCCCTCGCGGGCGAGCTCCACGCACCGGCGGAGGTGGACGAGGTCGGTCTCGCTCAGCGCCACGGTCACACCAGGTCCACGTCGGCGTACGGCGCCCCGTCAGCCAGCCGGGCGTAGCCGGGGCCGCGGTCGAAGAACGCCTCGCTCGCGGCCGGACGACCCGCCCGCTCGGCCGCGGTCGCCGTTGCGTCGAAGCCGAGCGAGTCATCGTCGAGCGACCCGGTGAGCACCACGGCGTACGACGCCAGCGCGGCCTCGGGCGACACCTTGCGCCAGACCACGTCGCGCACCACGAGGGCGGGGTCGCGCTGCAGCGGGTCTCCCCACCCGCCACCGCCGGTGGTGCGGATCCGGATCACCTCCCCTGCCTTGACCGGCTCGGCGTCGGCGAGGGCGTCGACCTCGCGCTCGTTCGGACCGCCCGCGTCGATGGTGACCTGGAAGGGCTGACCGGCCAGGCCGCCCCTGACCCCCCAGCAGGCCAGGATCGACCGGTCGGCGATGGACATGAAGTGCGCGTCCTTGAGCATCCGCACGTGCTTCTCGTAGCCGAGGCCGCCGCGGTACTGACCGGCACCGCCGGAGTCCATCGCGAGACCCAGCGCCTCGACCCGGAACGGGAACCGCGCCTCGGTGAACTCCGAGGGCAGGTTCCGCGAGTCGGGCACGACGTGGATGGTGTCCTCGCCGTCGGCGTAGTAGCGGCCACCGGACCCACCGCCGAGCACCTCGCGCATCAGGTAGGGCCGGCCGTCGAGGTCGTCGCCGTAGACGCCGGTGTAGCGGATCGTCTCCTGGTCGGCGGGCATCCGGCCGTCGACGGCCTTGGCGACGACCCCGGCGAGGACGCCGAGCAGCCGCAGGATCACGAACGTGCGCGCGTTGGTCGGCGCCGGGAACACCGGCGTCAGCAGGGTCCCGGGCTCCGGGAACCGCATGTCGATCAGCGGCACGATGCCCTCGTTGACGTCGAGCTCGGCCATCCGCTCCGGGCTCTCGGCCAGGTTGCGCAGGATCGGCGCCAGCCACTTCTTGAGGAACACGCCGTCGCTGTAGTCGCCGCAGTGGTTGATCGGCCCCTTCGCCTGCGGGGACGTCCCGTCGAAGTCGATCACCAGCCGCTCCCCCTCGGGGTCGTCGGCGGGCGTCCGGGTCAGCGTGATCCGCTGCGTGTGCAGCATCGGCTCGTCGACGCCGTCGTGCTCGGCGTAGTCCTCCCAGGTCCAGGTCCCGACCGGGATCTGGGAGAGGATCTCGCGGCGGTACGTCGTCGTGGTGCGGTCGATGATCGCGTCGAAGCAGGACTCGACGGTGTCGGTGCCGTACCGGTCGAACAGCTCGCCGAGCCGCCGTGCGCCCATCAGGCAGGCCGAGCACTCGGCGTCGAGGTCGGCCGCCAGCGACTCCGGCATCCGGGAGTTGCGGGTCATGATCGACAGGGCCGCGCGGTTGGGGACGCCGGCGTCCCACAGCCGGATCGGCGGCACCATCAGGCCCTCCTCGAAGACGCTCGTGGCGTTGGAGGGCATCGAACCGGGTACGGCGCCGCCGATGTCGTCGTGGTGCCCGAACGCCTGGACGAACGCCACCACCCGGCGCTCTCCCTCGGCGCCCGCGAACACCGGCACGGTCACGCAGAGGTCGGGCAGGTGACCGATGCCGCCCTCGGAGCGGTAGACGTCGTTGTGGAAGAAGACGTCACCCTCCCGCATCTCCTCGATCGGGAAGTCACGGGCGATCGGGTGCACGAGCGCGGAGTAGGAGCGACCGGTGAGCTTGCGCAGCAGCCGGTCGTGGATGCCGGCCCGGAAGTCGTGGGCGTCGCGGATCATCGGGCTGCGGCTGGTCCGGCCGATGGCGGTCTCGACCTCCATCTCGACGCTGGCCAGCGAACCCTGGACGATCTCGACCAGCACCGGGTCGGCGCTGGCCCCCTTGTCGGCGGTCAGGTGACCGAACGGGAACTGGGTGGGTGCTCGACGGCTCATGCGTCGCTCCTCGTCACGATGATGTTGAGGTAGGCGTCCACGGTGGCCGTGAAGCCCGGGTGCAGCGGCACCGTCGAGCCGAACTCCTCGATGATCGCGGGTCCTTCCACCACACTCCCCGGCGGCAGGTCGTCGCGCCACAGGACCGGGGTGTCGACGTAGCCGTCGGCCGCGTCGAAGCAGACCGCTCTCGCCTTCCGGGGTTTCGAGGCTCGCTCCGCTCGCGCTGCTCGCACCTCAACCAGCGGTCGTGGCGCTTGATCTCGGGTCGCCGGATGGGCCCGATGCCGGAGACCCGCAGGTTGACCCACTCGACCTGCTGGGAGGCGTCGCCGGCGAAGTCGTAGCCGTAGAGCGCGCGGTGCTCGGCGTGGAACAGCGAGGCCACGTCGTCGAGCACGGCCTCGTCGACGGCGCCCGCGGGCACCGCCACCCGGACCTCGAAGGCCTGCCCGAAGTAGCGCAGGTCGGCGGTCCGCACGAACGAGTGCTGCTCGTCGGCGAAGCCTTCCTTGGTGAGCGCCGCGGCGGCCTGCGCGGTGAGGACGTCGTACATCCCGGTGACGGCGTCGGCGTCGAGCGCGTCGGCCAGGGAGACGTGGGTCTGCACGTAGTCGTTCTTGACGTCGACCGTCAGCAGGCCGAACGCCGACACGTTGCCGGGGTTGGGCGGGACCAGCACGGTGGGGATGCCGAGCACGTCCATCAACCGGCACAGCAGCAGCGACCCGGACCCGCCGAACGTGGTGAGGGTGAAGTCGCGGACGTCGAGGCCGCGCTTCACGGTGACCTGGCGCAGCGCGTTGGCCTGGTTCCAGGCGGAGATCTCGAGGACGCCGCTGGCGCAGGCCTCGGGCGTGAGACCGAGATCGGCTGCGAGGCGTTCGACCCCGGCGCGGGCAGCCTCGACGTCGAGCGGGATCTCGCCACCGAGCAGGTGGGGAGGGATCCGGCCGAGGACGACGTGGGCGTCGGTGATGGTCACGTCACGACCGCCCTTGCCGTAGCAGAGCGGGCCCGGGTCGGCGCCGGCCGACTGCGGCCCGACCTTGAGCGTGCCCTCGGGTGACAGCCAGGCGATCGACCCGCCGCCGGCGCCGACGGTGACGACGTCGATCATCGGGATCTTCGACGGGAACGCCCCGACGGACCCCTCGGTGGTGAGCGTCGGCTCGCCGTCGATCACGACGCTGACGTCGGTCGACGTACCGCCGCCGTCGCTGGTCAGCACCCGGTCGAAGCCGGCGACCTTGGCGATCAGCGCCGCTCCCAGCGCACCGGCCGCAGGCCCGGACAGGACGGTGGTGATCGGCTGGTGCACGACCTCGTCGGCGCTGAGCACGCCGCCGTTGGACTTCATGACGTAGAAGGGGATGGTGCGCCTGGCCGTCGAGCTCGGCGAGCCGGTTCTTGATGTTGGTGACGTACGCCGACAGCCGCGGCTTGACGGCCGCGTCGACGAGGGTGGTCATGGCGCGTTCGTACTCGCGGTACTCGCGGAGCACCTCGCTGGACAGGGACACCACGGCGTCGGGGTGCTCCTCGAGCAGCACCGCGCGCATCCGCTCCTCGTGGCCGGCGTTGGCGTAGGAGTGGAGGAAGCAGACGCCGAGGGTGTTGACGCCCTGGTCGCGGAACCACCGCGCCACCACCCGGGCGCCGTCCTCGTCGAAGGGCCGCACCTCGGCTCCGGTGAAGTCCAGCCGACCGCCGACGCCCTTGACCAGGTCCCGCGGGACGATCCGGGCCGGCTTCACCCAGAAGTAGGAGTTGCCGTAGCCGTCGGGCACCGACTGCCGGGCGATCTCGAGCATCGCCTCGTAGCCCTCCGTGGTGACGAACCCGAGCCGGTCGACCTTGCCCTCGAGGAGCTGGTTGGTGGCCACGGTCGTGCCGTGGCTGACCGCGGCGATGGCAGCGCCCTGGGTCGCGCGATCGGCGTCACCCAGCCCGAGGAGCCCGAGCACCTTGTCGATGCCGGCGAGGAAGCCGTCGGCCGGGTTGGACGGGGTCGACGGGGTCTTGGTCGTCACCAGCTCCCCCGACGCTTCGTCGAACGCGACGACGTCGGTGAAGGTGCCGCCGGTGTCGATGCCGATCCGGATGCTGCGGTCCGCGCTCATGCAGAGGTCTCTCGGTCGAGGGTGTCACCGGCGAGCCGGCGTACGTCAGGGGCAAAGTCGGTCGTGCTGGTCGTCCCGGCCACCACCCTGCCGGACGCGATCACGTGCCTCGGGGCCCGGTGGTGCGAGAGGACCTCGCGCAGCGTCGGGTGGTGGTGGACGACGAGATCGGCGTTGCCCCCGACCTCGAGCCGGTGACCCTCGACGCCGAGGACCCGGGCGGCCGTGGTCGTCACCGCGTCGTAGACGAGCTCGATGCCCTGCGTGTCGACCGCCTCGAGCGCGTGGGCCGCGAGGAACGCGATCTCCAGCAGGTCGTGCCGACCGAACGGGTAGTAGGCGTCCTCGATGTCGTCCTGGCCGAGCGCGACCGGGATCCCCATCGCGGTCAGCTCGCGGACCGGAAGGTGGAGCGGGCCGGTGTGCGGGTCGCTGACGAAGCCGAGGCCGGCCTGCCGGACCAGCCCGGCGAGCCGTTCGAGGGTCGGCCGGGCGTAGAGCCCGACGGCCCGGGCGTGGTTGGCCACTCCCCTGCCGACGAGGTCGTGCTCGACCAGTGAGGCCGCCAGCATCTCGGTGGTCCGCAGCGAGGCGTCGCCCGCGTCGTCGACGAGCATCGCGACCCGGCGGCCCTTCTCCGCGGCGAGCGCGCACATCCGGCGTACGTGCTCGCGGGCGTCGTCGTCGGTGTGCTCGATCCACGGGATGCCGCCGACGACGTCGGCACCGAGCTCGACGGCCTCGCGGACCAGGTCCTCGGCTCCGGGGTCGCGCAGGAGCCCGTCCTGCGGGAACGCCACGACCTGGAGGTCGACGATGCCGCGGAACTCCTCGCGCAGCGCCAACAGCGGGATGACCCCCTCGAGCCCGGCCGCGGTGTCGACGTCGGCGAAGGCCAGCACGTGACGGACGCCGTGCCGGACGGCCTCGACCACCGCGCGGCGGGCGTTGGTCTCGATCCAGCTCCGGTCGTAGTCGGCCTTGACCGCCGACGCGAGCTCGATCGAGTGCAGCGCCGACCCCATCTCGCCGGACGTGTACGCCGTGAGCGCGGCATCCCCGATCCGGTCCAGGGTGTAGACCTTGTCGAGGTGCATGTGCCCGTTGACGAAGCTCTCGGTGACCAGCGCCCCGGCTGCGTCGACCTCCACGTCTCCGGTCAGCCCCTCCTGCGTGAGGGTGCTGACCGTGCCGCCGTCGATCCCGACCTGCCAGCGGCCCTCCCGGCCCCGCAGGGTGGCGTCCGCGACGACCAGGTCGTGCGGCCCGCTCATGGCGCGTCCTCGTATGTCACGGTCCGATTCAATCGGTGTCGCGCGGGCCGGGCCACGGCACATCTTGCCGACGGAGCGCCGATCCGACGGCAACTCTCGCCTGCGGGCAGACTGGAGCCGAGGCCGGCCCCGACGGCGAGCTGATGGCCACGGTCGACCTCACCGACGAGCACGGCTGCCCGCGGTGCGCCCGGGTCGACCCGCCGGCGATCGTGTGGGCGGTCGTCGACGGTCAGGCGTCGGGCGCGCGGTCGTTGTAGACACCCGCCTCTTCCTGGCCGCTCAGCAGCTGGATCGCGGCCATGATCTCGTCGGTGACCTCACGCCGGGCGCGGCCGAGGGGGACGCCGTCGTACCTGCCAGCGACGTGGATCGGCGGTCCGAAGGCCACCGAGACCGGCACGATCCGGGGCAGCTTCGACCCGACCGGCTGGAGCTTCTCGGTGCCGCGTGAGCCCGACCGGGACGACCGGGACACCCGCGGTCAGGGCGAGGTGGGCGACACCGGTGCGGCCGCGGTAGAGGCGGCCGTCGCGCGAGCGCGTGCCCTCGGGGTAGATGCCGAACGCCTCGCCACGACCGAGCACCGCGAGCGCCGTGTCGAGGCTCGCGATGGCGGCCTTCCGGTCGTCGCGGTCGACCGGCAGCATGCCGAGGCCCTCGAACCACGCGCGCTGGGCCGCACCCTTCAGTCCGGTCCCGGTGAAGTAGTCGGACTTCGCCAGGAACGCGACCTTGCGCGGCACCACGCAGGGGATGACGACGCTGTCGACGAAGCTCAGGTGGTTGCTCGCGAGGAGCACCCCACCGGTCTCGGGCACGTGCTCGAGACCGGTGACCGTGGGCCTCCACACGGCGCGGCCGATGGGCGGCACGACCCGGTGCACGACTGAGAAGAAGACCGACACGGGATCAGTCTCTCCGATGTCTCAGTAGATGGGAGGTGCGCCCGACTCGTGGGCGACGATGTCGCGCGCCAGGGTCTCCCACTTGGCGTACGCGTCGGGATAGCCCGACCGCTGGACCGCCTGCGCGGCCTGGGTCACGGTCATCGACTGCCACCCGTTGATGTCGAGCAGCCCCGGGTTGGAGGTGTGCGTCGCGACGCCGTAGAACGCCTTGGACGACCGCACCGGGTCCATGATCTGTGCCTCGGTGCCCCAGCCCTGCGAGGTGCGCTGCTGGAACAGCCCGAGCGAGTCGCGGTCGCCGTAGTCGACGTTGATCAGGGTGGACTCCTGCATCGAGGTGGCCAGGGCGATCACCCAGCCGTACTCCGGGACGCCGGCGCCCTTGCCCACGCCGATGATGGTGCGGGCGTTCTGCTTCTGTTCCTCGGACAACGAGTCGTACGTCGTCCCCGGCGTCGAGCCGCCTCCGCCGGTTCCGAGAAGCTCCTGCCAGGTGGCCGGGCCGACGATGCCGTCGGCGGTCAGTCCGTGTGCGGACTGGAAGCTGCGGACGGCACTGTCGGTCGCCGGCCCGAAATCGCCGTCGCTCGCGATCGACTTGCCGTGCTTGACCAGTTGCACCTGCAGCGCCTGGACCGCGGCACCGGTGTCGCCCTGGCGCACCGTGCTGACCACCGCGGCGAAGGTCGCCGGTCCGGCGATCCCGTCGGCCGTGAGGCCGCGTGAGCTCTGGAAGGCGGTGACTGCCGACTTGGTGCCGCTGCCGAAGTCGCCATCGGCCGTGGTGGCGTAGCCGCGCGAGGTGAGGAGGTACTGCAGCGACGTGACGTTGGCGCCCGTGGAGCCGGTCGACAGAGTCGGATAGGTCGCGGCGTACGACGGACTGGCGAGGCCGGCGTTGAGGCCGAGCGCGAGGAGGAGCGCGAGCACGGGGAGGAGTGCGCGGCGCAGGACGACGTGGTGTTCCCGAGAAGTGAACATCCGGCCAGTCAACCAAGGTTCGGGAAATAGGTGAAGGGCCCTCGTGAGTATGAGTCACAAGGGCCCTTCGTGTGGCCGGTGCAGGTGACGCTCCCGACCGATCCAGCCTTCGCTTCCGATCCCGGCGGCTACGTCACCCAGCCACCGCGGCAGGTCCCCAGCAAGCTGGCTTCCCGTCGTGCGGATCTTCTTCTCCGACCGATCCCGCTCTCCCCGAAGGAAGTGCGTGAGAGAGTTCTATGCCCTCGCGGTCGGGGTGCGCAAGGACTTTCGCCAACTATTCTTGAAGATTCTCGGTCCTCCACAGATGTGGGGCCTTGCTCCACAGGAACCGACCGCTCATCCACAGGATGCCTGCCTCGCCTGTGGACAGCATCCGGATCCGAGGTGCCGCTGCCTGGCACCGGACCGGGCGCCAGACCCGGGAAGACAGACCTCGGAAACAGACCCCGCAGGCAGACCCCGGAAATAGGTGAAGGGCCCTCGTGAGTATGAGTCACAAGGGCCCTTCGTGTGGTCGGTACTGGTGACGCTCCCGACCGATCCCGTCTTCGCTTCCGATCCCGATGGCCTCGTCACCCAGCCACCGCGGCAGGTCCCCAGCAAGCTGGCTTCCCGTCGTGCGGATCTTCTTCTCCGACCGATCCCGCTCTCCCCGAAGGAAGTGCGTGAGAGAAGTTCTATGTCCTGGAAGCCCAGCCCCGCAAGGGTTTCGCGAACTATTTCGCGACATTCCTCTGGTTCCGGCGTGTCGTTCACAGGAGGTACCCGGTTTCTCCACAGCTCAGCCCGAGATCTCCACAGATCGGGGAAAGTCCTGTGGACTCGTGGTCAATCGGGCGCGCTCACCGCGGCCACCGCCTCGACCTCGACCAGCTGGTTCGGATAGCCGAGCAGCGACACCGCCAGCAGGGTGCTGGGCGCGTCGTGGTCCCCGAAGGCGTCCCGCACCGTGGCCGGGACGCTAGCCCGCGCCGGCGCCTGGCGTCGCGCGGGTTTCCTCGTACGCCGAGGCCACCTCGAGCAGGAACCGGTCCGCCCCGTGCGGCGCGACCACCTGGATGCCGACCGGCAGACCCTCCGGCGTCGTGCCGGCGGGCAGGGAGATGGCCGGGCAACCGGTGACGGTCACCAGGTAGGCCGAGCGCATCCAGTCGAGGTAGGACTCCATCGGCCGGCCGTTGATCTCGGTGGGGAACTCCTGGTCGGCCGGGAAGGGCGGAACCTGCGAGACCGGCAGCACCAGCACGTCGTACGACTCGAAGAAGCGCCGGGTCGTCTGCATGATGGCGGTCCTGAGCTCGAACGCCCGCGCGACGTCGGGTCCGGTGAGCGACGCCCCGGCGCGGATGTTGTCGGCCAGGGACTGCTTGAAGCCGTCGGGGTGCTGCTCGAGCAGCGCAGCGAAGCTGGCCTGGAACTGCCAGGCGCGCAGGGTGCGGAAGACCTCGTCGGCGCGCGACAGGTCGGGGTGGTCCTCGGTGACGACGGCACCCGACCGTTCCAGGACCTGGGCACCCTCGCGGACGACGCGAGCCACCTCGTCGTCGACCTCGAAGGCACCGCCGAGGTCGGTGGAGACGGCGACGCGCAGACCGGCGAGGCTCCCGGCCAGCGGTGGCGCGAACGTCGAGCCCGGGTCGCCGAGGGCGAACGGCGTGCGGGGGTCGGGACCGGCCAGCACGGACAGCAGGAGGGCCAGGTCGCCCACGTTGCGGGCCATCGGGCCACCGGTCGAGAGGCTGTCCCAGAAGGACCGGATCGGCCAGTCCGGCACCCGTCCGACGCTGGGTCGCAGCCCGACCACGCCGCAGAACGACGCCGGGTTGCGCAGGGAGCCGCCGAAGTCGGAACCGTCGGCCAGCGGGACCATGCCGGACGCCAGGGCGGCCGCGGCTCCCCCGCTGGACCCGCCGGCGGAGCGGGTCGGGTCGACCGGGTTGAGGGTGGTCCCGAAGATCTTGTTGAACGTGTGCGACCCGGCCGCGAACTCGGGCACGTTGGTCTTGCCGATGGTCACCGCGCCCGCGTGCCGGATCCGTTCGACCAGCAGCAGGTCGGTGTCGGGCACGTGGTCGGCGAAGAGCGGTGAGCCGTACGTCGTCGGCCAGCCTGCGACGTCGTGGGTGTCCTTGAAGGCGTGCGGCAGTCCGTGCAGCGGGCCGGTCTCCGTCTCCGCGGGCGAGCGCCTGGTCGGCGGCGGCCGCGCCCTCCCGGGCCCGCTCCTCGTCGAGGGAGACGATCGCGTTGAGCTCGGGGTTGCGCTCGGCGATCCGGACCAGGTGCAGGTCGAGCAGCTCGCGGGCGGAGATCTCCCGGGATCGGACCGACGGCCACCATGGCGCGGGCGGTGGAGTCCACGGTCAGGTCAGTCATCGTCACTCCCGTCACACTCGCCCCAGCGTGCAGTCACTCCGTGCACTTGTCGGGCAGTGCGGCGGCCGACAAGTGCACCGATCCCCGGCTGACCGGGGATCGCCACGGCCCGTCATGCCCGCCGGCGCCCGAAGAGCCCGCCGACGATGACGCCGGCGAGGACCAGCCCGGCGCCGAGGGCGATGCCCTTGAGGAAGTCGTCCTGGGAGGAGATGCCACCGGCTCGAGCCGGGCGCGGTGAAGACCTGGCCGGTGGCGGGCCGTACCCCGGGACAGGTCCTCGACCTCGCCGATCGGCGGCTGGCGCTCCACCACCGATGGCGTTGCCGACGTTGCCGAAGAACTCGCCGGCCATCCGCTTCGACACCGAGCCGAGCATCCGCTGGCCGACCCCGCCGACCATGCCGCCGACGACCGCGTCGGCCTCGTAGGCGACGCGGGTGACACCCGGCTCCACCTCGGCGAACGTCACGTCCACGGTCGCGTCGACGGTGCCGGGAGCACCGGCGCCCTGGAGCCGCATCACCAGCGACTCGTGGGGCTTGAGGTCCGACAGCGAGCAGGTCCCGGCGTAGGTGCCCTTGATCGCGGCGACCCCGGCGGTGACCGTCATGTCATAGGTGTTCTCACCGGTCGCCTCGAGGCGCTCGCAGCCCGGGATGGTGCCGACCAGGACCCGCGGGTCGAGCAGCGCGTCCCAGACCTGCGCGACCGGGAACGGGATGGTGTTGTCGCCGGCGATCTTCATGAGGGCTCCTGGGTACGTCGCAGCTCGAACAGGTCGGAGGGCGAGATCGGCATCGCCCGGATGGCGATCCCCTCGGCGTCCTCGATGGCCGCGGCGAAGACCGCCGCGGACGGGATCACGCCGGCCTCCCCCGCGCCCTTGATGCCGAGCGGGTTGAGGGGTGAGGGCGTCTCGAGGTGGTCGATGTCGATGGTGTCGGGGACCTCGCTGACGTAGGGCATCAGGAAGTCCATGAACGAGGCGTTGAGCAGCTGCCCGGACTCGTCGTACGCCATCCGCTCGTAGAGCGCTCCGCCCACGCCCTGCGCCACGCCGCCGTGGATCTGGCCCTCGACGATCATCGGGTTGATCAGGTGGCCGCAGTCGTGGACGACGGCGTACTTGAGGATCGAGATCTCCGCGGTGTCCGGGTCGGTCTCGACGATGACGGCGTGCATGCCGGACGCGAAGGTCGCCCGCTCCGGCGAGTAGAAGTCGCGGCCCTCGAGGCCCGGCTCGTCGTCCTCGGCGACCGGCGGCTTGCCCGGGTCGCCGACGCTGAACTGCGTGGCCGCCTTGGAGGCCTCGTCGAACGCGTAGCGCAGCGGGTTGGACAGCACCGAGACCGTGCCGAGGTCGATCGAGGTCGCCGTGCCCTTGACGGAGACCACGCCGTCGACGATCTCCAGGTCCGACTCGTCGGCCTCCAGCGCCTCGGCCGCGATCCGGAGCACCTTCTCCTTGGCCCGCTTGGCCGCGAGGTGGATCGCCGAGCCGCTCATCACGGCGGCGCGGGACGCGAAGGTGCCGACGGCGTACGGCATCCGGCGGGTGTCACCGGTGACCACCTCGACGTCCTCGAACCGGCAGCCGAGCTCGTCGGCGACCAGCTGCGCGAAGACGGTCGCGTGGCCCTGTCCCTGCGTCGTCAGGCCGGTGGCGACCTTGACCTTGCCGGAGGTCTCGATGTGGACGTGGGCGCCTTCGTAGGGCCCGACGCCGGTGCCCTCGACGTAGCAGGCCAGACCGATCCCGACTGTGCGACCCTCGGCGGCCATCTCGGCCTTGAACGCCGGGAACTCGTCCCAGCCGACCAGTTCCTTGAGCTTGACCAGCGAGGCGGGGTAGTCGCCGGAGTCGTACTCGAGCTCGCGCCCGTCCTGGAAGATCAGCCCCTGGTCGTAGGGGAACTCGTCGGGCTGGATGAAGTTGGCCGCCCGCACGTCGGCCCGGTCCTTGCCGAGGTAGGCCGCGATCGCGTCCATCGTGCGCTCCATCGTGAAGCAGCCCTGCGGCCGGCCGGCGCCGCGGTACGGCGTCACCATCACGGTGTTCGTGTAGAGGCTCTCGAAGACGACCCGGTAGTTCTGCGGCTTGTAGGGGCCCAGCAGCTGGGTCGAGGTGATGATCGGGACGATCAGGCCGTACGGCGTGTAGGCGCCGTGGTCGTGCCAGAACTCGACGTCGAGCCCGAGCAGGAAGCCGTCGTCGTCGAACCCGACCTCGACGTGGTGCACCTGGCCGCGCTCGTGGGCCGAGGAGATGAAGTGCTCGCGCCGGTCCTCGGTGAACTTCACCGGCTTGCCGAGCGCCCGGGCGGCCATCGGCACCAGGAGCTCCTCGGGCCACGGGTGGTTGATCTTCACCCCGAAGCCACCGCCGACGTCGGGGGTGATCACGTCGACCTGACCGAGGTCCAGGCCGAGCTTGACGGCCACCGCGGCGCGGACACCGGTCGAGGTCTGGGTCGAGGACCAGACGGTCATCCGGTTGACGTCGGGATCCCAGCGGGCGACCGTGCCGCGGCCCTCCATCGGCATGCAGGCACTGCGCTCGATGGTGAGGTCGAGGGAGAGCGTGTGCGGAGCCGACGCGATGGCCGCGCGCGCATCGCCGTTCTCCTGCTCGAGCCGCGCCCCGACGTTGCCGGGCACGTCATCGTGCACGAGGGAGGTGGCCGCCCGGGCCGCGTCGATCCCGACCACGGGCTTGAGGAACTCGTAGGAGACCCTGATCCGGCCGACGGCGTCCTCGGCGACGTAACGGTCGTCGGCCACGACGAAGGCGATCGCCTCGCCGACGTAGTTCACCTCGCCCCGGGCCAGGGCGTACTGGGTGCGACCGTGGGTGAGCGCCGGGTGCGGGATCAGCAGTGGCAACGGCTCCGCCATCGGGCCGGTCAGGTCGTCGTGGGTCCACACCGCGTGCACACCCTCGAGGTCGAGCACCTCGTCGACGTCGATGTCGATGATCCGGGCGTGCGCGTGCGGCGACCGGAGGACCGCGGCGTGCAGGGTGGCGCCGACCGCGACGTCGTCGACGTACCGGCCGAGGCCGCGCAGGAAGCGGTCGTCCTCGACCCGCTGGACCCCGCTCCCCATCAGCTTCGTGGTCATGGCGCGCCCGCCTCGTCCGCCAGCTCGGCCGCCCGCTCCACGGCCTTGACGATGTTCTGGTAGCCGGTGCACCGGCACAGGTTGCCGCCGATCATCTCCCTGGCCTCGTCCCGCGTGGGCTTCGGGTTGTCGCGCAGCCCGGCCGTGATCGTGGTCAGGAAGCCCGGGGTGCAGAAGCCGCACTGGAGGCCGTGGCACTCCTTGAACGCCTGCTGCACCGGACCCAGGGAGCCGTCGGGGTTGGTGAGCCCCTCGACGGTGGTGATCTCGGTGTCGACCGCGGACACGGCGAACATCAGGCAGGACCGCACGGGAGCGCCGTCGACGAGGATCGTGCACGCGCCGCACACTCCGTGCTCGCAGCCCACGTGGGTGCCGGTGAGCCCGAGGTCGTGGCGCAGGGCGTCGGACAGCAGCCGCCGCGCGGGCACGCGCACGTCGTGCGCCGTGCCGTTGACGGTCAGCCGGACCTGGTGGAGCTCCTCGGTCATGCCCTGCCTCTCGCGTGCTCTCGTGCCGATCGAACCACGCGAGCGGTGAGCACCCGTACGAGCTGGGCGCGGTAGTCGGCCGTGGCATGGATGTCACCAGCCGGGTCGAGCAGCGGCAGGGCGACGTCGGCCATCTCGTCGTCGGGTACGCCGGTCAGGTCGACGACCGTGGGCACGTCGCTCACCGAGAGGTAGCCGGCCCGCACCGTGTCGCCGTCCACCAGGGCCGCGACCCCGCACATCGCGTAGTCGCCGTGTCGGCGGGCGATCTCGTCGAAGGCCACGCCGGCGCCCGGCGTCAGCGCCGGGAAGAAGGCCGAGACCGCGATCTCGTCGTGGCCCAGCGAGGACTCGAGCGGGCCGAGGAAGAGGTCTTCGGCGGCGATGCTGCGGGTGCCGCGCACGGAGGCGACGTCCAGCGATCCGCCGAGCAGCCGGAGCACGACCGGCATCTCGGCCGCGGCGTCGGCGTGCACCAGCGAGCCGACCGTGGTGCCGCGGTTGCGGATGGTCGGGTGGGCGACATGGGCCAGCGCCATGGCGACCAGCGGCTGCACGCGGCGTACGTCGGTCGACGCCAGCACGTCGGCGTGCCGGGCCAGCGCTCCGACCCGGACTCCGTCGGCGGAGGCCGTGACGTCGGCCAGGCCGGGCACGCCGTTGATGTCGACGAGGGTGGCCGGTGCCGCCAGCCGCATCGACAGCAGCGGCACCAGGCTCTGCCCACCGGCCAGCACCTTCGCGTCCGGTGCCTCCGCCAGGGCCGCCAGCGCATCGGCCAGCGACCCCGGTCGGAGGTAGGAGAACGGAGCAGGTTTCACAGGTCCCTCAGGGTGCTCAGTGCTTGTGCGGAGGCGCGTGGTCCTCGCCGTGGACACCCTCGTTGCCGACGGCGATCATCGTGCCCTGGTCACGCTCCGACGCCGGAGCGACGGCGCGGGCGATGTGGTAGCCGCCGACCGCGACGATGGTGCCGAGGGCGATGCCGCTGAGCACGAAGTCGTCGGTGATCTTCAGCGAGCCGTTGCCGATCGCGAGGATGATGCCGGCCGAGATCGGGACCAGGTTGATCGGGCGACCGAAGTCGACACCGTTCTCCTTCCAGATCTTGGCGCCCAGCAGTCCGATCATGCCGTAGAGCACCAGCGTGATCCCGCCGAGCACGGCGGGCGGGGTCGCGTTGACGATCGCGCCGAACTTCGGCACGAGGCCGAGCAGGATCGCCACGATCGCAGCCACGAAGTAGGCGGCCGTGGAGTAGACCCGGGTCGCGGCCATGACCCCGATGTTCTCGGCGTACGTCGTGGTGGGCGAGCCACCGACGGTGGACGTGATCACGGTGGCGATGCCGTCGGCCGCGACTGCTCGGCCCATCACCGGGTCGAGGTCGGTCTTGGTCATCTCGGCGACGGCCTTCACGTGGCCGAGGTTCTCGGCGGTCAGCGCGATCACGGCCGGCAGCGCCAGCAGGATGAACGCGATGGAGAACGACGGCAGGTGCCAGCCGACGTCGGCGTAGCCGGGCGTGAACGCCTGGTTGCCGACGAGGCCCTCGGCGGTCTTGCCCGGGATGCCGAACCAGTCGGCGCCGGAGACCTGGCTCCAGTCGACGCGGTCGTGGGGACCCGGCTCGGGGTTGCCGGGCAGCGGCAGCGAGGTGGTGCCGAACATCAGGTCGGCGAGCCACGAGATGACGTAGCCGAAGACCAGTCCGAGGAAGACGGCGATCCGGCCGATGAAGCCCCGGAAGCCGACGGCCATCAGGATCACGGCGAGCATCGTGAGGATCGCGATCCACGGGTCGGACGGCATGTAGGTGCCGGTCGCGACAGGCGCCAGGTTGAAGCCGATCAGCATGACCACGGCACCGGTGACCACCGGGGGCAGCACCTTGTTGACGGCGTCGGCACCCAGGACGTGGATGATCACGCCGACGATCGCGAGGACGGCGCCGGCGACCAGGATCGCGCCGGTGACGTCAGCGGGGCCACCGGGTCCGCCGGAGCCCTCGTAGGCGTAGATGGCGGCCGCCGCCCCGACGAACGAGGCGGAGGTGCCGAGGTAGCTGGGCACCTTGCCCTTGACGATCAGCAGGAAGCAGATCGTGGCGATACCGCTCATCATGATCGCCAGGTTGGCGTTGAGCCCCATGATGAGCGGGAAGACGAAGGTCGCGCCGAACATGGCGACGACGTGCTGGGCCCCCAGGCCCACGGTCTTGCCCCAGGCGAGCCGCTGGTGCGGCGCGACGGCCTCACCTGGACCCGGATCGACTACATCCCACTTGAACATCGACATGACGGTCCTCCCAGACTCGAGTGATCCCGAGGATCCACAAGGTAGTGGCCTCCATCACACACCTTCGACGGCACGAAATGCCGAAGGAACGCCGCAGGCATGGCAACCGTTGCCGAGTGTCTGGACCGGGCCCGACCGCCCGGTCGGCGGTCAGCGGCCGCTGATCTCCAGCACCCGGAGGGCCACGGCGACATCGAGACGCAGGTGCGAGTCCGACGACAGCGGCCCGAGGATCCGCTCCAGCTTGCCCACGCGGTAGCGCATCGTGTTGTAGTGGAAGAACTGGATCCGGGCCGCCTCGGCCACGTTGAAGTTGGTGTCCAGCAGCACCTGCAGCGTCTCCCTGAGGTCGGCTGCCTCGGGTGTCGTCTCCGCGAGCGGCCCGAGGACGTCGCGGGTGAAGGACACCAGCTCGGCCGGGTCCGGCACGAGGGCGACCAGCCGGTGCACCCCCAGCTGGTCGAAGAACGTGGTCGACCCTCCGCCGTGGACCCTGCGGCCCACCTCGACCGATCGGCGGGCCTGGGTGTAGGCATCGGGCAGCTCCTCGAGTGAGCTCGCCACCCGGCTGACCCCGACCGAGAACGGTCTCCGACCGCCGCCCTTGTCGCCGGAGACGGCCGTGACCACCCGGCGTACGACGTCGAGGCCGGGCACCGGCTCCTCGTCATCGACGTCGACAGGGAGCAGGGTGACCACCTCGGACGAGAGGTCCACGCTGGGGATCCCCGCGTCGAGCGACATCGTGACCTGGCGCCAGGCGGCGGAGAAGCGCTCCTGCCACCGGCGCCGCTGGTGGCTGCTCGCCGGTGCCTGGTCGCGGTCGGCCGGGTCGATCTCGGCCGCGACGACGACGACCGGGCGGTCGAGCTGCCAGCCGAATCCCTCCGCATGCTCCTGGACGTACCGTTCGTCCCCGGCTCGCCGGAGGAAGACGTCGCGCAGGAAGTCACCCTGGTACTTGTGCTCGACGGCGGAGACCGCCTCCTCACGGGTGATCAGCAGCGCCGCCACCGTGGCTGCTCGCTCGAGCGCGTGGACGTCGGCCTCGGGGATGCGGGCGTCGACCCGGCAGCAGACGAGCCGCGCCAGGTCCTCGCCGCCGGCCGCGACCCGCAGCGACCGGACCTCACCCCGGCCCAGGCCGGCACCGTCGACGCCGACCCGCTCGACCCGGACCCTGCCCGTCGGGTCCACCAGCGCGTGGGCGGTCAGGGCGTCGCGGTGCTCGGGAAGCAGGTGGGAGGCACGCTCGCGTCCGTCACTGGAGGTGACCAGGACGCCGAGGTCGAGAACCCGGGCGACCTCCTCCGCGATCCGGTCCAGGTCACCACCCTCGAGCACGATGTGGGTGAGAGCCGTGTGCAGCGCGTCCGTGCGGGCCAGGGCAGCACCGACACCGCCCTCGGGATCAGGGCTTATCAACACTTGCACCCCCCTCGAGCGATCGTTGGCAGAACCTCACATCGGCAAACGTATCCGCAGGCCACTAGCGTCGGGAAGGTGAGCCTCCCGATATCTGCGCGGCCGGCCCTTCCCGTGAGCGCTCCCCTCCGCGTCCGGGACCGGCTGCTGGCCGCTCCCGACGGCCCGGTGCCGGTCCTCCACCGTGGCGCACACGCCATCTACGTCGAGATCGACGGCCGCTGTGTCGGTCTGCTCGCGGCCGGTGCCGCCCGGGTGCCCTGCGGACTTAGGTCAATACTTGGCAACTTCTCGCCAGACGAGGGCTTGTCGGCGTATCTTCAATCGGGGGTCCTCCACATCGACAGCAGGCCACTCTCGGTGGGCCGCGTCGTGGACGTGCACGTGCCACGGTTCGACCGCGGAGCGATCCTTCGCAACACGGCGAGCTCGATCACCTGCAAGGCCACCCCCCCGGCCGCGGTGGTCGAGTTTGTCGTTGCCGCCGTTCCGGCGCGTCTCGACCCCGAGGCGGTGCGCCGTCTGGTCGGTCGGGGTCCCGGCCTCACCCCCCTGGGCGACGACGTCCTGAGTGGGTGGTTGGCCGCCCATCGCGCCCACGGCCTGACCACCCCGCACGTCGACGCGGCGGTCCGCGCCGGTCTCGGCCGCACCACGCAGCTCTCCGCCACCCTCCTCGACTGCGCCCTCGAGGGCGAGGTGCTGCCCGAGCTGGGCGCGTGGCTCTCGGCCGCCGTCGCCACCGACCCGATCGCCCTGGCCCGTCGTACCCACGCCCTGCTGGCCGTCGGCGCCACCTCCGGCGCGGGCCTGATGGCTGGCGCCCTCCTCGCTTTCGATGCCCTCGACACCACGGAGCGTGCCGCATGAGCACCCACGTCGAGCTCCGCTCCGGTGCGTACGCCGACTCGGTCACGCTGCTGCAGGTCAGCCGCACGGTCCAGGACGCCACGGGAGTCACCGCGGCCCAGGTCGCGATGGCGACGCCGCTCAACATCGAGGTCCTCGAGTCGATGGGCTTCGACATCCCCGAGACCGCCACGCCCAACGACCTCGTGGTCGCCCTTCGGCTCGACGACGACGCCTTGCTCGAGAGCGCGCTCGAGGCCGTCGATGCCGCCCTCCGGGCCTCGACCCGGCGCGACGTGGCGAGCAGCGAGGTCGCGCCCCACCGGACCACCGCCACGGCGCTCCGCGACCTCGACGACGCCCTCGTGCTCGTGTCCGTCCCCGGCGCCAGCGCGTTCGTCGAGGCGATGGACGCGCTCGACGGCGGACGCGACGTCATGGTCTTCAGCGACAACGTTCCGCTCGACCAGGAGGTCACCCTCAAACGGACCGCCAGCTCACGCGGGCTGCTGGTGATGGGGCCGGACTGCGGCACCGCTGTCGTCGGCGGCCTCGGCCTCGGCTTCGCGAACGCTGTCTCTCCTGGCCCGGTCGGCCTGGTCGCCGCGTCCGGGACCGGCTGCCAGCAGCTGCTCGCCCTCCTCGACCACGCCGGCGTCGGCGTGACCTCGGCGCTCGGCGTCGGTGGCCGTGACCTCTCCTCCGAGGTCGGCGGGCTGTCGACCTTCGAGGCGCTGCGTCGCCTCGACGCCGATCCGACCGTCGACCTGGTGGTGGTGGTCTCGAAGCCACCGGCCCCCGAGGTGGCCACCGCCCTCGAGCAGTACGCCGCCACGCTGGGGACGCCCGTCGAGCTCGCGCTGCTCGGACCCGGACGCCCCGACCTGACGGTGGCCGCCGAGCAGGTCCTGCGCCGGCTCGACCGCGCGGCACCGGTCTGGCCCGTGACGGGCGAGGCGTCCGAAGCCGGCCGCGGCAGCCGCCTGCACGGACTGTTCGTGGGAGGCACGCTCGCCACTGAGGCCCGGCTGATCGTCGAGGCCGAGGCCGGCGACGGGCACTCGTTCATCGACTTCGGTGACGACGCGTACACGACCGGCCGTGCGCACCCGATGATCGACCCGAGCCTGCGGCTCGAGCACCTCGCGCAGGTGGCGGCCGACCCCGACACGGCGGTGATCCTGCTCGACGTGGTGCTCGGCCACGGCGCCGAACCCGACCCCGCCGGCCGGCTCGCACCAGCGATCCGTGAGATCGGCGTGCCCGTCGTGGTGGCCGTCGTCGGCACCGCCCACGACCCTCAGGGCCTGGCCCGCCAGGTTGCGGCGCTCGCCGAGGCAGGCGCCGAGGTCCACCTCTCCAACGCCCACGCCACCCGGCGCGCGATCCAGCTGCTCGGAGGCCCCCGATGACGACCCCTGCCCACGTGGTCGGCGTCGGCGCCGACCTGTTCGCCGACGCGGTGGCCGCGCAGGCCGTCGACGTCAGCCGGGTCGACTGGCGCCCGCCGATGGTCGGCACCGAGTCCGACCTCGCCACCGTCGCGGCCGACCCGCTCCGCCACGCCGCCAACGAGCGCGCTCTCACCCAGATGCTGGCCGTCCAGGCCACGCTGGTCGACGTGGTCCCGGCCGCGGAGGCGCTCGGGCTGGAGCGCGGCGAGTTCCTGCACGCCGGTCCGCCGATCACGTGGGACCGGGCGTCCGGTCCGCTCCGCGGCGGGCTGATGGCCGGCGCCGCTCTCGAGGGCCTGGTCGACGATCCCGAGGACGCCGTCGCGCTCTTCGAGGCGGGCAGCGGCGTCGCGCTGGAGCCCTGCCACCACCGGGCCACCGTCGGGCCGATGGCCGGCGTCGTCACCCCCTCCATGTGGATGTTCGTGCTCGAGGACGCCGCGACCGGGCGGCGTACCCACTGCTCCCTCAACGAGGGACTCGGCAAGGTGCTGCGCTACGGCGCCTATGGGCCCGAGGTGCTCACCCGGCTGCGCTGGATGGGCGACGTGCTCGGACCGCTGCTGCAGCAGGCCGTGCGGGCGACCGGGTCGGTCGACGTGACGGGGATCCTCACCCAGATGCTGCAGATGGGCGACGAGGCCCACAACCGCAACCGGGCCGGCACCCTCATGCTGCTGCGCGACCTCGCCCCGGCCATGGTGTCCACCGGTGCCGACACCTCCGACGTCGCGGAGGCGCTGAGGTTCGTCGGCGGCAACGACCACTTCTTCCTCAACCTCGCCATGCCGGCCTGCAAGCTGGCCCTCGACGCCGCGCGCGACATCGACGGGTCGACCATGGTCGTCGCGATGGCGCGCAACGGCACGGACTTCGGGATCCAGGTCTCCGGCACCGGCGACACGTGGTTCACCGGGCCGGCCCAGGTGGCCGACGGCCTCTACCTGGGCGACTACGGCCCCGACGATGCCAACCCCGACATCGGCGACTCGGCCATCACCGAGACCGCCGGCATCGGCGGCTTCGCGATGGCCACCGCCCCGGCGATCGTGCGCCTGGTCGGGGGCAGCGTCCCCGACGCCCTGGCCACCACCCGCCGGATGCACGAGATCACCCTCGGGGAGAACCCCCGCTGGTCGGTGCCGGTCCTGGAGTTCCAGGGCGTGCCGACCGGGATCGACGTCACCCGGGTCTGCCGGACCGGCATCCTGCCGCAGATCAACACCGGCATGGCCGGCAAGGTCGCCGGCGTCGGTCAGGTCGGTGCCGGGCTGGTCACCCCGCCTGCCGAGATCTTCCCCGCGGCCCTGGCCGCCCTCGCCGCCCGCACCCTCACTCGTTGAGTTGCGCGCGCCGCCAGCTTGAGTGGCGCGCACCGCCAACTTGAGTGGCGCTCTGTGCCGCATCTCGACCTGGCGGGAGGCGCAACTCAACAGGGCGGGAGGCCCAACTCAACGGGGAAGAAGGCGTGCCGGAGATCGACGTTGCCGGAGGGGCGCAGCGGGGTGCCCTCCTCGAGATAGGCCTGCCGCGCCTCGGCGTCGTGGCTGGGCGGGAGTGAGCCGTCGGCGCGCACCACCCGCCACCACGGCACCGGGCCACCGTGCGACGACATGATCGAGCCGACCTGGCGCGGGCCGCCGCCACCCGCGACCTCGCCGACCGCCTCCGCGATCGCGCCGTACGTCGTGACCCGGCCGCGCGGGACCTTCTCGACACACCGGAGGACCAGCTCGACGTACTCGTCAGGTTCGATCCTCACCCGGGACCCCGGGTGAAGAGCAGGTTGGCCGTCAGCAGTCCGGCCAGCGCCGCGACCAGGCCGGCCAGCCAGATCCCGGCCGGTGCCGGCTGGTCACGCACCAGGACGGCGACCCCCCACGCGAGGGGCGTGCTGAGCCACGACCAGCAGACCGCGGAGCGACCAGCGCACCAGGACTCGCCGGTCGAGCGGGACGGCGTCCGGGTCCGAGATCCGCCACGGTCGCCGCCACATGCGGCGGCCACCAACCCCGCGGAGGCGATCAGCGCCGCCGGGTGCAGGCCGTCACGCAGGCCGATCCCCCACCACACGACGACGATGACCAGCGCACCGGCCACGGCCCCGGAGTCGGGGTAGCAGCGCACCACCAGCGAGTCACCAGGACGAGGCCCACCAGCCAGACGGGCGGGGTGGCCCCGGCCGGCACCGTCGAGACGCAGCGCACCCACGGACCCGAGGACGATGACGGACCGCAACGCCCACTGCCCGGGCTCCACTGCCGATCACCGGTTCACGACCTGGGGCAGCTGCGCGCGCCGCGACAGTCGGCGCATCACGTCGTCGAGCGTCCCGGGCCCGCGCCAGGGCACGACCGGGACAGCCGAGCGTCACGAGCCGGGCGAGCTGGTGGTCGCGGTCGACCCGGCGCATCCGCCAGGCCAGGTCCGCGACGGCCACGTCGGTGCCGTCCGCCACGTCCGGGACGACATCCTCGGGGAGGGTGTCCACCACCAGCACCGACACGCCCCGCTTGGCCAGCGTGGCGGTCGCGGTGCCGATCGCGTCGTCCAGCATCGGGGACAGGACGATCACCACCGTCCCGGCGGTCACGCGAAGCT
The DNA here is from genome assembly GCA_963834235.1 of uncultured Actinomycetota bacterium. Taxonomy (GTDB): domain Bacteria; phylum Actinomycetota; class Actinomycetes; order Propionibacteriales; family Nocardioidaceae; genus Nocardioides. Next base: position 1,284,167 of record CAWIAS010000001.1, on the reverse strand, counting down.
GGAGCTGGAGCTGGTCCGCCGTCGTCCCGGGTCGCCCCGGCGCCGGACCCGGGCGAGCCTGCCGAGCAGCATCCGCAGGTGCCGCTGACCGGTGCCGTAGGCCGACGAGCTCGTGAGCAGGGCCGACCACCCGCATCGAGACCCGGTCCCCGGACCGGATGTGGTGCTCGGCCAGCGCGGCCGCCGCGCGGACCGTGACGTCCAGGCTGCTGGCCCGACCGTCCACTCCGCCCGAGATGCCGTGGTCCGCCAGCGCGTCCACCACCAGCAGCACGCCGGCGTCCTGTTCGGCGCGCGCCGTCACGACGTGCAGCTCGCGGGAGCGCAGCGAGACCCGCCAATTGATCCGGCGCAGCTTGTCGCCGGCGTGGAAGGGCCGGATCGAGGCGAACTCCGACCCGTCGCCGGTACGCCGGGACCGGTGCCGACCGACCAGCCCCACCGGCGCCGGGACCTCCGCCGAGGAGTCGAACGGTGCGGTCACCGGGAGCACGTCCATCCGCCGACCGATGAGCGGCACCGGCCCCCACCGGTAGCCCGCCCAGGCGGCGGTGAGACCGACCTTCTCCTCGCCCAAGGTGCGCGTGCCCCACCGGCGCGGGCTGACCTCCAGCCTGGGCACCCGGTCGGGGTCGCCGTCGACGATCACCCCCGCGTGGCCGCGGACCGGTCTCATCGAGACGTACGGCGCAGCCGCGGCAAGCCGGGTCACGTGCTCGACGTCCCCGGCATCGTCGATGAAAAGCCGGACCAGCGTCCCCTGGCCTTCGTGCAGCGTCTCGTGGTCGAGCCGGGAGGTGAGCCTGGGCGCGGACGTCGGTCGGTGGAGCAGGCCGAGAGCGGCCACAAGGACGAGCGGGGCGACGAGCACGACCAGCACCGGATCACCGAGCAGGACCGCGAACCCGATTCCGGCCGTGGCCACGAGCAGGGCCCGGCCCAGGGCCACCGTCGGCCGCCAGCTGGTCATCGCCCTGGGGCGTGGTCGAACGTGGCCGGCGTGGCGACCTCCCGGAGCACTGTGTCGACGACACCCCGGCCACTGGCCTCGGTCATCCAGAGCTCGGGCTTGACCGAGATCCGGTGGGACAGCACCGCCCGGGCCACGGCCTTGACGTCCTCGGGGATGACGTAGTCGCGACCGCGCAGCACCGCGAAGGCGCGGGCCGTGAGCACCAGACCGAGGGACCCGCGCGGCGACGACCCGGTCAGGACCTCGTGGTGCTCACGGGTAGCGGTGGCCAGGTCGACGCAGTACCGGCCGACGCTCTCGTCGACCTGAACGGTCTCGACCGCGGCCTGCATCGCCCTCAGTCCGGCCGCGTCGGTGACTCGCTTGCAGGGTGATCTCCTCCCGGCGCCGGTCGAGCCGGCGGGTGAGCACGTCGTACTCCTGGCCGGAGGTCGGGTAGCCGAAGCTGACCCGCAGCAGGAACCGGTCGAGCTGGGCCTCCGGGAGTGGGTAGGTGCCTTCGTACTCGATCGGGTTCGCAGTCGCGAGCACGTGGAACGGCTCCGGGAGCGGGAACGTCTCCCCCTCGACCGTGACCTGCCGCTCTTGCATGGCCTCCAGGAGCGCCGACTGGGTCTTCGGAGGCGTCCGGTTGATCTCGTCGGCCAGCAGCATCCCGGTGAACAGCGGTCCCTTGCGGAACTCGAAGGTCGCCTCTCGCTGGTTGTAGACGAACGACCCGGTCAGGTCGGCCGGCAGCAGGTCGGGGGTGAACTGGGCGCGGGCGAAGTCGAGCCCGAGTGCCTGCGCGAACGACCGGGCGGCGAGGGTCTTGCCCAGCCCCGGGTAGTCCTCCAGGAGCACGTGCCCCTTGGCGAGCACGGCCGCCAGCACCAGGGTCAGCGACTCCCGTTTCCCCACCACGGCCTTCTCGACCTCGTCGAGCACGGCATTGCCGAGCTCCCCGGCCCGGGACACGCTCATTGCTTCGCTCACAGCTCCTCGATCCTTCGCACACATCGGTCGATCTCCGCGCGACTGAGCCGGCGGGGCGGTCCGTCCATGACGGCGGTCAGCTCGGGTCCGAGGAGCTCCGCGGCCCGAGAGTCCCCCCGGCGTACACCATGTCGCTCGAGGCGTCGGCCCGCCAGCTCACCGAGGCGGTCGCGCAGGTTCGCGTCGGGCGCCTGCGCGGACAGGTGACTCTCGATCGTGCGCAGGTAGACGGAGAACCGGGGGTCCCGTCCCGGTGGGGTGGCCCATCGCTCCACCTCCACCGTCCAGGTGGAGGTCTCGACGCCGAGCCCGTCGACGAACAGCCCGGCGGCGATCACCGACACGACCACGATCAGGGCCAGGGCAAACGCGTGCGGCTCGAACTCCAACCGCGCGAACACGACGTAGAGCACGACCGTGACGAGAGAGGCGCCACCGAGCCGCCACCACAGCCCGCGCCGACTCACGACGACCTCCCTGCGAACGAGCGCAGGGACGCGTGGATCACGTCAAGCGCCGCGACCGCCTCGGCTCGTTGTGCCTCGCCGAGCTCGTGGTCGGAGAAGCGGGCCTCCCGGTAGAGCGCGGCGAGAGTGCCCACCGCGCCGGTGTCGGCCCGGACCAGCTCGAGCACGCGCAGGGTGAACTCGAGCCGAGGTCTCCCATGACAGTCGGTGGACGCCGGCCTGGCCGGCCTGCGTCTCGAAGCGGCTCCATACCTCGACGACCGCGTTGCGGGGGGACCCGTTCAGCAGGGCCGCGCGCTGCTCCTCGGCGTCGGCGACCAGCCGCTCCAGGACCGCGCCGGTCGACTCCAACAGGTCGAAGTCCACGTCCAGCGGCGCGGGCTCAGGGCGTCGCCGCGCCCGCCAGGTCTGCCAGGCCCAGCGGCTGCCGCGGAAGAGCAGGTAGAGCAGGACGACGGCGGCCAGTGCCTCGAGCACGAGCGCGACCACCCGGAACACCGGCGGGACCTTGTCGCTCTGTTCCTTCAACCGTTTCCGCCGGTCCTGCTGGAACTCCCGGAAGGGGTCGTCACTGGTCTCGGTCTCGCTGGGCGTCATCCGCACCGGGTCGACGCCCTCGCCGGTGAGCACGCCGCTGGGACCGATCGAGGCCGCCCAGGTGACCAGCAGCATCATCAGAAGTACGCCGGCCACGACGGCCGCCACGGCCGTCACCGACGCTCGCCTGGCCTGCATGCGGCCGAACCTATCGCGGGCCGAACGCCCGGTGGGTCACGCCGAGGTCACATCCCGGAGAGTCAGAGAACGGGCGAGAACGGCTCCGTGCCGGGGACCAGCCGCAGGCCGCCGATGCCGGCGTGGTCCTGGGCGTAGCGCAGCTCGCGCTCCAGGTCGCCGAGTCCGTTGGACCCCGCGAGCGGCGCGATGGCCACCGTGGACAGGGTGCCGAAGGCGCGGCCCTTGTCGTCGAGGAACCCGCTGCCGGAGTCACCGGGGACGCCGGGCGTCGCGGTGTAGACGTCCCAGCCCCAGCCGCCGTTGGTCCGGCCCAGGGAGACACCGGTCTTGGGCGAGAGGGTCGAATCGGGCCGCAGGCTCGACTGGCCCCAGGAGTAGACACTGCTGCCCTCGGGCGCACCCGCCGTGGACAGACCCACCGGCCCGCCCCAGAACGGGACGCTCGGGTTGACCTTGTCGACGTCGCTCGCGTCGACCCGGACCAGGGCGAAGTCGTTGGCGGCGCAGGCGTCCGCATCGGTGCCGGGGCGCTCGCGCATGGCGCGCCACGAGCTGTAGACGAGCGTTCCGTGCCCGACCGTCGTCCCGCCGGTGGCCAGCGTGGCGCCCTGGGCAAAGCGGACCCGGGTGCCGAGCGGTTGCGAACCGGTGCTGCACCCGTCGGTGTCGGTGGCCTCTCCCTTGCCCGCGCAGTGGGCGGCGTACCCGACGTACACCCGGCCGGCTCCGTCGTTGAACACGAAGTTGCCGGTGCACTGGGCGCCCTTGGTGAACATCTGGACGCCGGGGTGGATCTTCGCGGTGGCAGCCGGAGCCCAGGCCGTGACCCGCTCGCCGCGCGCCTGCGCCGAGGCGGGAGAGACCAGCACCGAGGCCAGCAGGAGGAGGAACAGGGCCGCGAGTGACACGAGGGTCTTGGTGGGACGCATACCCCCTCAACGAGCGACCGCCCCGTCCGGCTACGCGGACGAGGCGGTCGATCTGATGTTGCTCAGGTGCTGAGATGCCTCAGAGGAGCGGCGCGAACGGCTCGGTGCCGGGGACCAGCGCGAGACCCGCGAGGCCACCGTGGGCCTGGGCGTAGGCCAGCTCGTGACTGAGGTCGCCCACGCCGTTCGAGCCGGCGAGCGGCGCGATGGCGAGCGTGGACAGGGTGCCCACGGCGTTGCCCTCGGAGTCGAGGAAGGCGCTGCCCGAGTCACCGGGGACGCCGGGCGTCACGGTGTAGACGGGGTGCGTCCAGCCGTTGCCCTGGGTCCCGAGGCTGCTGCCCTGCTTGGGCGAGAGTGCCTCGATGCCGCCGCGCAGGATCGAGTTGCCGTAGGAGTAGACCGTTTCGCCGGTGGAGGTCCCGTCGGTGTTCAGCCCGACCGGGCCGCCCCAGAACGGCATGCTCGGGTTGACGTTGGCCACGTCGTCGGCGTCGACCTTGACCAGCGCGAAGTCGTTGTACTCGCAGGCGTCCTGGTCGGTCTCTCCGCGCTGCTGCATGGTCAGCCAGGAGGAGTAGACCAGCGTTCCGCTGCCCACTGAGTCACCGGCGTTGACGACGCCGCTGTTGCGCTCGAACTCCACGCGGGTGCCGAGCGGGAGCGAGCCGGCGTCGCAGCCGTTGGTGTCGGTCGCCTCGCCGGTGCCGGCGCAGTGGGCGGCGTACCCGACGTAGGTGTTGGCAGCGCCGTCGGTGAAGACGAAGTTGCCGGTGCACTGGGCGCCGTCGGTGTACATCTGCACGCCGGGCGTGATGGTGGCGGTGTCGGCGGGGGCCCAGGCGACGGCGGCGTTCGTGCCGCCCTTGCCGGGCTTGCCCTCCTTGGCCGCGACAGCCGGCTGGGCGGTGATCAGCGCGGCAGCGAGCACCGTGGAGATGAGGACCGAGAACGCAGCCGAGATCCGGCGCGCGGGTTGAGACATCTGCATGGGGTCTTACCCTCCCTCTTGGGTCGGCTGTGGATCAGCCGACCGCTGTAGACATGGCTCCAACGAGAGCCACCCGAACGGGTTACGTTCGAGTAGTCACAACGGACTATGCCAACTAAGTGGTCTAGTCCACCAGAGGGACGCGGTAAAGACTCAGTACGACGGCTGGCTGGGGTCGATCTGGTTGACCCACGCGACCACGCCGCCACCCACGTGCACGGCATCGGCGTACCCGGCGCCCTTGACGATGGCCAGCGTCTCGGCCGACCGCACGCCCGACTTGCAGTGCATGACGATCTGCTTGTCGGCAGGGAGCTGCTCGAGGGCGCTGCCGTTGAGGAAGTCACCCTTGGGGATCAGCACCGAACCCGGGATCTGGTTGATCTCGTACTCGTTGGGCTCGCGCACGTCGACCAGGACGAAGTCCCGGGTGCCCTCGGAGCGCTCCTTGAGCATGTGCTCGAGCTGGACCACGGAGATGGTCGAGCCGGCGGCCGCGTCGGCGGCCTCCTCGGAGATCGCCCCGCAGAAGGCCTCGTAGTCGATCAGGCCGGTGACGGTGGGGTTCTCGCCGCACAGCGCGCAGTTCGGGTCCTTGCGGACCTTGAGCTTGCGGTACTCCATCTCCAGGGCGTCGTAGATCATCAGCCTGCCGACGAGAGGGTCACCGATCCCGACGAGCAGCTTGATCGCCTCGTTGACCTGGATGGAGCCGATCGCGGCGCACAGGACGCCGAGCACACCACCCTCGGCGCAGCTCGGGACCATGCCCGGCGGCGGGGGCTCGGGGTAGAGGCAGCGGTAGCAGGGCGCCTCATCGGTGAGTGAGGGCGCGAACACCGAGGCCTGGCCGTCGAAGCGGTAGATCGACCCCCAGACGTACGGGATCTTCAGGAAGTACGCCGCGTCGTTGACCATGTAGCGGGTCGCGAAGTTGTCGGTGCCGTCCACGATCAGGTCGTAGCCCTCGAAGACAGCCATCACGTTGTCGTTGTCGAGCCGCTCCTCGTGGAGCACCACGTGGACGTACGGGTTGGCCTCGGCGATCGACTCCTTGGCCGACACCGCCTTGGACTTCCCGATGTCGGACTGGGTGTGGATGATCTGGCGCTGCAGGTTGGACTCGTCGACCTCGTCGAACTCCGCGATGCCGATCGTGCCCACGCCGGCGGCGGCCAGGTAGAGGAGGGCGGGACTGCCGAGGCCGCCGGCGCCGATGACCAGCACCTTCGCGTTCTTCAGCCGCTTCTGCCCGGACATCCCGACGTCGGGAATGATCAGGTGGCGGCTGTAGCGACGCACCTCGTCGATGGTCAGCTCGGCGGCCGGCTCCACGAGCGGGGGCAGTGACACGGCGTACTCCTCTGGCGTTGGTCCAGGCTTCTCGATGGCGTGGTCGGACGTCCTTTCACAACACCGACGACCCCTGCCATGTTCCCCGCCGACCCGGTCCGACCGGTGCGCGTCCCGTCATCCGGACCCCCGCTCGGGGCGGGTAGGCTGCCGATTCGCGGGCAGCTCCCCGCATCGCTACTCGAGGAGCTTGGATGAGCGCAGGGCAGTACGACACGGGGTCCCGGCCCCGGGGCACCCGGATGCCGCGCCGCGAGCGACGCGCCCAGCTGCTGGAGTCCGCTCTCGAGGTGTTCGTCGCGCAGGGCTACCACGCAGCCGCCATGGACGACATCGCCGAGCGGGCGGGAGTCTCCAAGCCGGTGCTCTACCAGCACTTCCCCGGCAAGCTCGAGCTCTACCTCGCGCTGCTCGACGTCTCCTGCGACCTGATCATCGACAACTGTCGCCAGGCCCTCGACTCGACGCACGACAACAAGCTGCGGGTCGCGGCCACGATGGACGCGTTCTTCGAGTACGTCGCCGGCGACACCGGGGCGTTCCGGCTGGTCTTCGAGTCCGACCTGACCAACGAGACGGCCGTGCGCGCGCAGGTCGACCGGGTCACCAGCGAGTGCGCGACGATGATCGCGCACGTCATCCACGACGACACCGGCCTGCCCGACGAGGCGTCGCGACTGCTCGCGGTCTCCCTCGTGGGAATGGCACAGGTCAGCGCACGGTTCTGGCTCTCGGAGGCAGCGGGGATCACCAAGTCCGATGCGGCCGCCCTGGTGGCCGGCCTGGCCTGGCGCGGAATCCGTGGTTACCCCCTCACTGACGAACACTGACGTACCGAAGCAACGCGAAAGGACAGACCGTGGAGGTCAAGATCGGCGTGCAGAACGCCCCCCGAGAGCTCGTCGTGGAGACCGACGACTCTGCCGAGAGCGTCGAGAAGATGTTCAGCGAGGCGGTGGCGGCCGGCGGGGTGCTCACCCTCACCGACTCCCGGGGCCGGCGGATCCTGGTTCCCGCCGAGCGGGTGTCGTACGTCGAGATCGGCGGCGGCGTGGCCGGCAAGGTCGGCTTCGGCTCCTGACCCCCACCCACACCAACGGCTACTCTGGACACATGGACCTCAGCGACATCCTGGTGGCACTCATCGGGGGCACCTTCATCGGCGTGCTCGGCAAGTGGGTGGCCCCGAGCGGGAAGGACAACATCCCGCTGTGGCTGACCATCATCTGCGGCATCGGCGGTGTGGTCCTCGGGACCTATCTCTACTCCCAGCTCTTCGACCCCTCCACCGGTGGCGTCGACTGGTGGCGTCACGTCTGGCAGGTCGCGGTCGCGGCCGTCCTGGTCGTGATCGCTGCGGCGCTCACCGGTCGCAGCAGCAAGACCCGCGCCTGACGCGCCGAGCACCGGGCTAGGAGTCGAGCCCCAGCTCGGCCATCCGCTCGGCGTGCAGCTCGGTGATCCGGGCGAACATCCGGCCGATGGCGGCCAGGTCGAGTCCAGGACGGTCGACGCCGCCCGCGAGCAGCGCGGTGAGGGCGTCACGTTCGGCGGCCACACGCTGCGCCTGCGTGAGGGCCTCCCCCATCAGCCGTCGCCCCCACAGCGCGAGCCGGCCGCCCAGCCGATGGTCGGCCGCGATCGCGCTGCGCACCCGGTCGATCACGAACTGCGAGTGGCCGGAGTCGGTGAGCGAGGCGATGATCAGGTCGCGGGTCCGGGTGTCGAGGTAGGCGGCGATCTCGCGGTAGAAGTCGGCGGCGAGCCCGTCCCCGACGTACGCCTTGATCAGTCCTTCGTACCAGTCCGACGGCGCGGTGTGCGCGTGGAAGAGGTCGATCGCACCGCGGAACGGCGCCATCGCCGCGAACGGGTCGGCACCCAGCTCGACGAGGCGGTCGCGCAGCAGCGCCACGTGGCTGAACTCGGTGGTCGCCATCGTGGCGATGGCGACCTTGTCCTCGAGCGTCGGGGCCAGCTTGGCGTCCTCGGCGAGCCGCTCGAACGCCGAGATCTCGCCGTAGGCGATCACGGCGAGAAGGTCGATCACGGCGGCGCGGTACTGCGGGTCCTCGAGCGCCAGCGACGCGCCTTCGCCCGGGGATTCAGTCATGTTCTGAGCCTACCGATAGACTGACGACGTTCGAGTGCCGCCATTCGCGTCCGCGGAAGGTGGCCCGAGGCCGGCGAGACCGCCCGCTCCTCCTCTCTTCTGGACCAGCGACGCCCCCGCCGGGCATGTGCGCGGCTGACGCTGTCGAGAAGTTCCACGCGACGAGTCCGCCGCCGGGAACTCACGAAAGCGAATACGAACATCACTACATTCCGAGAGCTCGGGGTGCTCCCCGAGATTTGCGACGCGCTCGACCGCGCCGGCATCACCACCCCCTTCGCCATCCAGGAGATGACCCTCTCCGTCGCCCTCATGGGCACCGACCTGATCGGCCAGGCCCGCACGGGCACCGGCAAGACCCTTGCCTTCGGCATCCCGGTCCTGCAGCGCAGCATCGCCCCCACCAACCCGGCGTACGCCGACATGCCGCAGGGCAAGCCGCAGGCGCTGATCGTGGCGCCGACCCGCGAGCTGGCCCTCCAGGTCTCCAACGACCTCCACCTCGCCAGCAAGGACATGGGCCTGCGAGTCCTCACCGTCTACGGCGGCGTCGGCTACGACACCCAGCTCGACACGCTCAAGGACGGCGTCGACATCGTCGTCGGCACCCCGGGTCGCCTGATCGACCTGTGCAACCGCCGCGCGCTCGACATCTCCCACGTGCACGCGCTGGTCCTCGACGAGGCCGACGAGATGCTCGACCTGGGCTTCCTGCCCGACGTCCAGCGGATCCTGTCGATGACGCCCGAGACCCGGCAGACGATGCTGTTCTCGGCGACCATGCCGGCGGCGATCGTCTCCCTGGCCCGCACCCACATGCGCCACCCGATGAACATCCGCGCCGAGTCGTCGTACGACACCACGATGGTGCCGGCGACCGCGCAGTTCATCTACCTCGCCCACGACCTCGACAAGCCCGAGATCATCGGTCGCGTCCTGCAGGCCGAGGACGCCGGCAAGATCATCGTCTTCACCCGCACGAAGCGTCAGTCGCAGCGGGTCGCCGACGACCTGGCCGAGCGCGGCTTCTCCGCGAGCCCCCTGCACGGCGACATGGCGCAGGTGGCCCGCGAGAAGGCGCTCGCCAAGTTCCGTGAGGACAAGATCCGGGTCCTGGTCGCCACCGACGTCGCCGCCCGCGGCATCGACGTCGCCGGCGTCTCCCACGTCATCAACTACTCGTGCCCCGAGGACGACAAGACCTACGTCCACCGGATCGGCCGCACCGGCCGCGCCGGCGCCACGGGTACGGCGATCACCTTCGTCGACTGGGCCGACCTGGCCCGGTGGAAGATGATCAACAAGACCCTCGACCTGCCGTTCGCGGACCCGCCGGAGACGTACTCCACCTCCGAGCACCTCTACCACGACCAGGGCATCGCGCCGGGCACGAAGGGTCGCATCGTCGACGCCGCCCCGGTGGAGCGCAAGCCCCGTGAGGACCGTGACCGCGGTGGACGCGACGGCGGCCGCTCCGGCGGTGGCGACCGTGGTGGCCGTTCCGGCGGCGGTGACCGCCCCGCGGGCAACCGCAACCGCGACCGCAGCCGCACCCGCTCCCGCAGCGGCGCCCCCGTCGCCGACGGTGGCGCGGCCGCTCCGGCCGCCGACGGCGACAAGCCGGCCGGCGCCAGCCGCAACCGTCGTCGACGTCGCTCCTCCGGCGGGGACGGCCAGAAGCCCCCGGCCGCCGAGTCCGCATAGCCCGACCCGTGGTTGAGGTCGCGCGGAGCGAAGCGAGCCTCGAAACCCCAGAAGTGAAGCAGGGCGGTGACCCCCGGGTCGCCGCCCTTCTTCGTGCACGGCGGGGTCCTTGGATCGCCTGGCGCCGCGAGCGGGCACCTAGGGTGTCGACATGCCACTCCCCCAGGTCACGCTCGGAGCAGTCAACAGTGAGGCCGCCGATCCGGAGGCACTCGCCAGGTTCTGGGCGGCCGTCACCGGGTCCACGCCACAGCCGGTCGGGGGCTCCGTGTATCTGTCTCCGGCCCAACCGGGTGGTCTCGCCATGTTCTTCCAACCACTCACGGGCCCCCGGCCCGATCGTCAGACCATGCACCTTGACCTGACAGTGCCTTGGGGCGAACGGCGAATTCAGGTCGCTCGCCTCGAAAAGCTCGGCGCGACCACGCGCTGGCATGTGTTGGATGAGCACCCACATGTGCAGTGGACGACCATGGCGGACCCCGAGGACAATCTCTTCTGCCTCGCGGAGCACCCGCCGCAGTCCTGAGCCCCTGGCGGATCTGAAGGCCGTGCGTCACTCCCCGTCAGCCGACGGGACCGGAGCGTGGCCGAAGTCCGCAAAATACTTTCGGATGCGATGTCGAGGGCGAAGGATGTCGTTCGACGTACGGGTGAGTCGGCCACCGAGCAGCGGTGGCCACGATGCTGAGGAGCAGAGCAATGCCGCGGTTCATGGGATTTGTGAAGATGGCAGAGGGCATCGAGGCGCCACCCCAGGCGATGTTCGACGCGATGACCGCCTACATCGGTGAGCAGGCGCAGCAGGGTCACTTCATCGACGGGGGCGGTCTGTTCGGTACCGAGGACGCGGTGAACTTCGTCGTCCGCCAAGGTGACACGACGCGGGTGGACGGCCCGTACGCCGAGGCCAAGGAGGTCGTCGGTGGATGGGCCCTGCTTCAGTACGACACCCTCGAGGACGCGATCGCCGGGCAGCAGGAGTTCGCCGAGCTGCACGCCAAGCACTGGCCCGGGTGCGAGATCGTCGCCACGCTGCGGCAGGTCTCGGAGGCGCTGACCGAGGCAACCACCGCCTGAGCACTCACGCGGGAACGACCGTGCGGCCGGCCCTAGGCTGGCCGCATGGCCCGGACCACCGCTGAGACGATCACCGCCACCTGGCGTGAGGAGTCCGCGCGGCTGGTCGGCGCCCTGACCCGGATGACCCGGGATCTCGACCTCGCCGAGGACCTGGCGCAGGACGCGCTGGTGAGCGCGCTCGAGAGCTGGCCGGCTCACGGCATTCCCGAGAACCCCGCTGCCTGGTTGATGACGGCCGCCAAACGTCGCGCCGTCGACAGCTTCCGGCGGGCCGACAACCTGCGCCGCAAGACCGAGGAGCTCGGTCATGGCCTGAGCGAGGAGGACGGCATGCCCGACCTCACGGCTCACGTGGACTTCATCGAGGACGACGTCCTGCGACTGATCTTCCTGTCCTGTCACCCGCAGCTCACCGCGGAGTCCCGGGCCGCGTTGACGCTTCGCCTGGTCGGAGGATTGACGACGACCGAGATCGCTCGCGGCTTCCTGACCGCCGAGACCGCGATGGGGCAGCGGATCTCCCGGGCCAAGAAGACGCTCAGGGAGGCCCGCGTCGACTTCGAGCTCCCCGTCGGCGCCGAGCGCACCGACCGGCTCGACGACGTGATGGCGGTGGTCTACCTGATCTTCAACGAGGGCTACACCGCCACCGCGGGAGACGACTGGATGCGCCCCGAGCTGACGAACGAGGCCATCCGGCTGGCCAGGATGCTTGCCGCACTGGTGCCGGACGAGCCGGAGGTTCATGGGCTGCAGGCGCTGCTGGAGCTGCAAGCCTCCCGCGCCTCCGCCCGCGTCGACGCCGAGGGGCGACCGGTGCTGCTGGAGGACCAGGACCGGAGCCGGTGGGACGAGCTCCTGATCCGCCGCGGCCTGGCCGCGCTGGCGCGCGCGGACCGGCTCGCCGTACGCGGGAAGGCCGTGGGCCGCTACTACCTGCAGGCGGCGATCGCGTCCCGGCACGCCGTCGCGGCGGCACCCGGGGAGACCGACTGGCGTGCCATCGCACAGCTGTACGACGTGCTCGCCGAGGCGGCGCCCGGCCCGATCGTGGAGGTGAACCGGGCCGTCGCCCACGGGCGGGCCTTCGATCCCGCCTCTGGTCTCGCCATCCTCGATGCGCTCCCCGACGGCGCGCTCGCCGGGTCACACCTCCTGCCCGGCGTCCGCGCCGACCTGCTCTCACGGACCGGCCGCCACGCCGCCGCGGCCGAGTCGTTCCGCGAGGCAGCGTCGCTGACCTCCAACGAGCGCGAACGGTCCCTGATGCTGGACCGCGCCGAGGATGCCCGGAAGGCGGCGAGCACGCGACGGTGACCCTGCCGCCGTGCCGGACGCCCTGTTTCAGGGCTGCAATCCGAGTTTTGTGGCAAAACTGTGGATCTTTTGTGGCAAAACTGAGGAAAACCGCATCGTAGTCTGATGCTCAGAACCGCCCACGGACCCGAGACCGTGGGCGGTTCTTTATATTTCTGGCCGGGCCCAGCCAGCGATCCGGTCCCAGACGCACGAAGAGCCCCGACCGCAGACGCGGTCGGGGCTCTTCGTTGAGGTCAGGAGACGCGGACGTTCTCGGCCTGCGGGCCCTTGGGGCCCTGGGCGAGATCGAACTCGACCTTCTGGTTCTCGTCGAGCGACTTGTAGCCGCCGGACTGGATGGCGGAGTAGTGGACGAACACGTCCTCGCCGCCGTCATCCTGGGCGATGAAGCCGAAACCCTTTTCGGCGTTGAACCACTTGACGGTTCCCTGAGCCATGATCTTGTCCTTTGTTTCGTGCCCGAGGCACTGTGCCCCGGCGCTGCTGAAGACATCCACCTGAGCTGATGTCCAGCGAACCGAAAACCAGGAGCACGAGATACGAGCCGCAACATCGTGGGCGGCAAGGACGGCTTGTGGCCGTCCCTTCAACAGCACCAGCATAGGACACCGGTCGCCCGTTCACGGTTTCGGCGGGCCGTATTGGCGTCGCCCCCTTCACTTCAGGGGCCGGTCTCGACGATCCGTCGGACCTCGGCGAGGTCGAGGTCGAACGGGCCGAGCCGGGTCAGCACCCACGAGGCGCCGCGGTCGAGCCACTCGCCGGGGTCCTGCTCGGGCTGCAGGTCGACCACCACCTCGAAGCCCGGCGCCGGGTCGTGCTCGGCCAGACCGGCGGTCACCACGTCGAGGTCATCGGGCCCGTCCAGGCCGATCACGAAGTAGCCGTCCTGCCCCGCGGCGCGACGCACGGGTGCCCTGTTGCCGAACCGCCCGGCCAGCCAGACGGGAACAGCCGGTGCCGGGCGGAAGCGGACGTCGCGCGCCGCGTAGTGACTTCCGTCGTGGTCCACCGGACCGCCGGCCAGCAGGGCGACGACGAGCTCGAGCCCTTCGTCGAGCATCCGGCCGCGCACCTTGGGGTCCGTCTCGTCGCCGAACGCACTGAACTCCCCCAACCCGTCGTCTCCCAGGCCCAGGCCGAGCACGAACCGGCCACCCGAGAGCGTCGCCAGGCTGGCAGCCTGCCGGGCGAGGACCTGCGGCCTGCGCCGCGCCACCGGGGTCACCATCGGACCGAACAGCAACCGTTCGGTGCGCATCGCGACGGCCGCGCAACAGGTCCACACGTCCGCGATCGCGGTGACCCGCGCGCCGTACTGCAGGTGGTCCCAGAGGAAGAACCCGTCCCAGCCGGACTCCTCCGCCGTGGCAGCCAGGTCGCCGATCACCCGGGGGTCGGCCAGCGCATCGAAGGGGGCGACGAAGAGTCCGCGGCGTGTGGTCATGGTCAGGGGGTGACGACGACCTTGGTGCCGAGGGGGGCGAAGACCCACAGAGCCTTGGCGTCCGCGCGCTTCTGGCGGATGCAGCCGTGCGACAGCGGGGTGCCGAGCTGGTCGACGGTCTGCACCTTCGCGCCGTCGTCGATCGGGATGTCGTGGAAGCCGATGGCGGCGTTGTCGCCCTGGGTGAAGCGGACGAAGTACTTCATCGACCCGGAGTCGTCGATCCCCCAGGCCTGCTCGGAGCGTGAGTACACGGAGTAGGTGCCGGGGTCGAGGTTGTCATAGATGCTGCCGGAGACCGGGTAGGTCCGCGCCACCTTGCTGCCCCCTGTCACGAGCCAGACCCGCTGCTCGCCCTCGCTGAACACGACCCGACGACCGACGCCGGAGCGTTCGGGGAGAGCGTCCGCCATCGGCGCCGTGCGCGTCTCCTGGCCGTCGGCGCTGGCCGTCGTGCCGGACGGGGCAGTGGCTCGCGACCGGGCAGCGGGCACGTCCTGGGTGTCCGCCGCGGCCTGATTGATCACGCCGACAGCGGCCGGTGCGGGCTGGTCGGCTGCGGACGGCAGGGCGCCGACACCGCCGAGGACGGCGATCGCAGTCACCCCGACGGACGACGCCGCCACCGCGATCCGGCCGTAGCGTGGCCGGACCCGCTGGTGACGGTGCTTGCTCATCGGGCCTTCTTGCCCTTCGCGGCGCGCGCGACGAGGTTGACGGCCACCTCACGGTAGGCCTTCGCCCCCTTGCTGCTGCGGCTCGTGGACAGGATCGACCGGCCGGCGGCCGGGGCCTCGGCGAACTTGATCGTCTTCGGGATCGGCGGCTCGATCACGTCGAGCTCGTAGGTCTCCGAGATCGTCTCGAGGACGGTCCGCGAGTGGTTGGTGCGCCCGTCGTAGAGCGTCGGCAGCACGCCCCACACGTCGAGCTTGCGGTTGGTGAACCGGCGTACGTCGTGGACGGTGTCGAGCAGCTGCCCGACACCTCGGTGGGACAACGTCTCGCACTGCAGCGGGACCAGCACTCCGTCGGCGGCGGTGAGTGCGGCGACGGTCAGGACACCCAGGCTCGGCGGGCAGTCCAGCAGCACCCAGTCGTAGCCGGCCCCACCCTCGGCGAGGTCCTCGAGCGCGGACTTGATCACGTGCTCGCGACCGGTGCGGGTGAGCAGGTCGGCCTCCGCGCGGGCGAGCTCGATCGTCGCCGGCATCAGGTCCACACCCTCCTCGGTCTCGAGAATCACCTCGGTCGGGTCGAGCCCCTTGGTGAGCACGTGGTGGACCGAGAGCTCGAGGTCCTCGGGGTCGATGCCGAGCGAGAACGTCAGGCAGGCCTGCGGGTCGAGGTCGACGAGCAACACCTTGTGGCCGAGCTCGGCCAGGGCCGCACCGATGGACGCGACGGTCGTGGTCTTGGCGACGCCACCCTTCTGGTTGGCGATCGCGAGTGTGGTGGTCATCGGTCCACATCATTCCCTACCGGGTTGCCGAGATTGCGGCGACACCTGTTTGCTGACGACCATGTCTTCCACGAGCTCAGCCCACGGAACCGCCCTGATCACCGGAGCCACAGCCGGGATCGGCCACGAGTTCGCCCTCCAGCTGGCCGCGCGCGGTCACGACCTGGTCCTGGTCGCCCGCGACCGGGAGCGGCTCGACGTGGTGGCGGAGGAGCTCCGCACCGCCCACGGCGTGGCGGTCGAGGTGCTGGCCGCCGACCTGGTGGACCGCGAGCAGCTCGCCACCGTCGAGGCGCGGCTGGGAGACGCGGCCCGCCCGATCGACCTGCTGGTCAACAACGCCGGCTTCGGGTTGAAGAAGCGGTTCCTCGACAACGACGTGGCCGCCGAGCACGCCATGCTCGACGTGCTCGTCACTGCCGTCCTGCGGCTCAGCCATGCCGCGCTGGGCCCGATGAGCGAGCGCGGCCGGGGCGGGATCATCAACGTCTCGAGCGTCGCGGCCTTCCTGCCCCGCGGCACCTACAGCGCCGCCAAGGCCTGGGTGAACCAGTTCAGCGAGTGGGCCGCCAACGAGTACCGCCCGCAGGGCGTCACCGTCATGGCCCTGTGCCCGGGCTTCACGAAGACCGAGTTCCACGAGCGGATGGAGGTCACCCGGGGGTCCGGCTTCATGTGGCTCGAGGCCGACTTCCTGGTCGAGAAGGCACTCACGGACTTCGACAAGGGCCGGTCGCTCTCGATCCCCGGCGCTCAGTACAGAACCATCGTGGGTCTCACTCGTTTGATCCCCAACAAGGCCCTGCAGACCCTCCAGTCGATAGGACGCAAGTGAGATGACCCTGAACCGCTCTCGGGTGGCGGCCACCGTCGTCACGAGCCTGACCGTGCTGACGGCCCTCCTGGCCTCGCCCGGCACGGCCGTTCCCATCCCCCAGGACCCCGGCGGCGACACCGTCGTGCCGTTCCTGGGCGAGCCGCGCGAGGCCCACCCGATCCCGCACGCCCGTTTCGCGCCGCGCCACCCGTTCATGGCGGCGAACGGCCGCAGCAACCTCCACGACGACGCCTACCAGTCCGACGCCGGCCCCACCCCGGGGCCGCTCGGCTCCTCCCCCGAGGTGGTGTCGACGTTCTTCTCCCAGGAATGCGCATCGCTGACCTTCGACAAGCAGGGCCGCCTGCTCACCGTGTGCGTGGGCGTCGAGAACGTCGATCTGCGGATGCTCGACCCCGAGACCCTCGACGTCCTGGCCGAGTTCCCCCTGCCGCCGCGGACGCCGTCGTCCGAGCCGTTCAGCAGCTTCGGCGGGGGTGGCTACTTCTACCTCGACCACCGTGACCGGGTGGTGGTGCCGACCTCCGAGGGCCAGATCTACGTCATCGCCGACACGGGCACCCCCGCCGCGCCGCTGCTCACCCTCCAGAACCAGTACGACGTGTCCGGGCAGGCGGACGGCTCTCCCATCCTCTCCGCACTCCCCGACTGGGAGGGCCGGATCTGGTTCGTGACCGCTTCCGGGGTGGTCGGGACGGTGGACCGCAAGACCGGCCGGGTCCGCGGTCGCGACCTGGGCGCGCCGATCGGCAACTCGTTCGCGGTCGACGAGACCGGCGCGGTCTTCGTGGTCAGCGACGACGCGCTCTACCGGTTCGACGCGAATCGCAAGGGCGGCCCCGGGGTGACCTGGCGCAGGACCTACGACGCGGGCACCCGGGAGAAGCCCGGCCAGACCCAGATCGGCTCCGGGACGACGCCGACCATCATCAAGCGTGGCTCGCGCCGCTACGTCGCGATCACGGACAACGCCGACCCGCGCATGCACGTCCTGGTCTTCCGCGCCGGGCGCGCCGGTCCGGGACGGACGCCCGTGTGCCGGGTCCCCGTCTTCGCGAAGGACAAGAGCGCGACCGACAACTCGCTGATCGCCTTCGGTCGCTCCATCGTGGTCGAGAACAACTACGGCTACTCCGGCCCGCGGGAGGCGCCGCCCAGCGGCCCCTCGCGGGGGACGCCGACCACCGAGCCGGGCGTCACCCGGATCGTCGTGAACTACCGGCGCGGGACCTGTCACAAGGCCTGGACCAACCGCAAGATCCGCGTGCCCTCGAGCGTCAGCAAGGGCTCTACGGCCACGGGCCTGGTCTATGTCTACGAGCACCCTGCCGCCGACGAGATCGAGTACCTCTCGGGCGAGGAGCCGGCCACCGGCCCGCAGGACCCGTGGTACCTCACCGCCCTGGACGCCCGCACGGGCAAGCGGGTCTGGTCGGTCCTCACCGGTACCGGGCTCGGCTACAACAACAACTACGCACCGATCACCCTCGGCCCCGACGGCACGGCGTACATCGGCGTGCTGGGTGGCCTGGTCGCGGTGCGGGACAGCGAGTAGGCGTCCTCCGCCGGTTGGGTCGCGGTGTGGTGTCACCACGTGGCACCACACCGCGCGCTAGCTCCCCGCGGCGCCTCAGACGGACGCGAGAAACGCCTGAACCCGCTCCATGAGCAGCGCGGCGGCCTCCGGGTCGTAGGCCGGCAGCGAGGAGTCGGCGAAGAGGTGCTGGTCACCGGGATAGACGAACAGCTCGGCGTCCGTCACGGACCCGGCGAGCTCGCGCGCGGCCGGCAGGTCCTCGTCGAAGAACTCATCGCCCTCCTTGCCGTGGATCTGCACCGGCACCCCCTCCGGCCAGGACTCCCCGAACTCCGAGACCGGGACGCAGGAGTACATGAGCAGCGCCCCGCGGGCGCCGGGCACGGTCTGCGCCAGCCGCTGGGCGATCATCACGCCGAACGAGAAACCTGCGTAGACGAGGCCGGAGCCGAGCTCGTCGGCTGCGGCGGCACCGCGCTCACGGATCGCGTCGAACCCCGTGTCGCGAGCGAAACCGAACCCTTCCTCGATGCTGTCGAAGGTGCGGCCGTCGAACAGGTCCGGCGTGTGCACGGTGTGCCCCGCCTGTCGCAGGTCGTCGGCGAAGGCGGTCACCCCGCCGGTCAGTCCCTGGATGTGGTGGTAGAGCAGCACCTCGGCCATGAAAGCGATTCCCCTCGCAATTGATCGAATAAGTTGGAACGATCCGTAATGCTAGTCTGTTGTGCCATGGCGGACAACCCCCCGGACTACGAACTGGCCGACCGGCTGGCCCTGACCCTGCCGGCCCAGGTGCAGGCCATCGGCCACCCGCTGCGCACCACCATCCTGCAGCTCCTCCACGAGCGGGCCGCCACCGTCACCGAGCTCGCCGCCGCCGTCGAGCGCCCCAAGAGCACCGTCGCGCACCACGTGGATGTGCTCTTCAGGAACGGCCTGCTCCGCGTGGTGCGGACGCGAAAGGTGCGAGCGATCGAGGAGCGCTTCTACGGACGCACCGCGCGCATGTTCTTCGTGGCGTCGGAGCCGTCACCCACCGGCGAGGCGATGCCGGGCGACTTCAACGACTTCGAGGTGGCTGCCCGCGAATCGACGGTGGCGTACCAGCAGGGGAAGCTGTGGGGCTTCATCCGGCATGCGCGCATCTCCGAGGACCAGGCCTCCCAGTTCTGGGACCGCATGGCCGAGCTGGTCGACGAGTTCGACCGGATGCCGAGGTCCGGCCAGACGACGTACGGGTTCGCGGTCGGCATCTACCCCACGGAGCACCCGACCTTGCCCGCGGTCGAGTGAGTGCCTCTGCTCCGGGCCGGGCGGGCTACCTGTTCACGACCTCCGGGACGTCACGTCCGGAGGCCACAGCAGCAGCATCGGCCAGCTCGAGCAGGCGGGCGAACTGATCGGGGGCGGTCGTGTTGCAACCGAGGTCGTGCCCGACCTTGCCGGCGCCGTGGTGGTCGCTGGAGCCGGTCGCGACCAGGTCCAGGTTCCGGGCTACCGACCGCAGCCGGTCGCGGGTCTCCGGGTCGTGGTCCTGGTGGTCGACCTCGAGTCCCGACAGGCCGCGGTCCGCGAGCGACGCCAGCGCCGCCTCGTCGAGAGAGGTGCGCTCGTGGCGGCCCCACGGATGGGCGATCACGGTGACGCCGCCGGCCGCGGCCACCAGGTCGATGGTCTCGGCCAGCGGGGCGGCGTACCGGTTCGCGTACGCCGGACGGCCGGCGCTGAGGAAGAGCCGGAAGGCCTCGTCGCGGTCGGCGACGACCCCCAGGGTGACCAGCGCGTCGGCGACGTGCGGACGCCCGGTCGCGGTCGCGTCACCCGCCGCCCGGCGGACGTCGTCCTGGGTGATGTCGATGTCGAGCGAGCGGAGCCGGTCGACCATGGCCGGGACCCGGGAGTCACGCCCCTCGAGGATCCGGTCCAGCTCGTCGGCGAGCGGCGGGTACGTCGGGTCGGGGAGGTAGGCGAGCAGGTGCACGCCGCGCGAGCCGTGCCGGGTGCTGATCTCCATGCCACGCACCAGGGTGATGCCCTCGTCGGCCGCGACCGTGGCGGCTTCGGGCCAGCCGGCGGCGGTGTCGTGGTCGGTGAGGGCGAGCGCATCGAGGCCCGCGCGGACGGCGGCCCGCACCAGCTCGCCCGGGGCCTGGGTCCCGTCGCTGGCCCGCGAGTGGGTGTGGAGGTCGATGCGCACCCCGAAATCCTAGGGCGCAACGCACGGTTGACCCGATTCCGGACGGCTCACCAGACCGGGCGGTGACCGCCGAACGGCATCTCGAGCAGCGGCGGGCCCATGCCGGACACGTCGCGGAGGATCCAGTCGTCGCGCAGCAGGAGCATCGCCGAGGCCGGCCGCAGCACGATCCACAGCCAACGGCCCAGGGCCTCGCCCGCAAACACCGACCGGTCGAACTCATGGTCGGACCGGCTCGTGGACACCGCCCACAGCGGCACCGCCTTGCTGGCGATGCGGACCCGCACCGGGGGCGGGCCGTCGCCGACGTCGGGCCCGGGGTCGTCGTGGATCAGGCCGGCACAGCGCGCACCAAGGCCGACGCCGGCCTCCTCCGCCACCACGAACACGTCGACCGGGCCGTCGAGCTCGCTGGTGCCCGAGCAGCAGGTGAGCGTGGCCATCGGACGGGCGAAGGTGTCGGCCACGACCCCGAACTCCGTGACCGTCCAGCCCTGACCCATGGGCCACGGGAGGTACGTCGGGAAGTCACCGGCCGCGCGCAGGTGCCCGGTGAACTCGTCGTACGTCACCTCGCCCGGCAGCCACAGCGGCGGCAGGCCACCGTGGATGGGGCACTCCGCGCCCTGGGCGGCACGCTCGAGCCCTTCACGGCAGCGCGGGCACCACGCCGTCAGTGACATGGGTCAACGGTGTTGGTGCGGCAGGACCCGCGTCAAGAGTTCCACCGCAGCACGACCGGGGAGCCACGCTCATAGCCGAGGACGGACACGGTTGCCGTGTCCAGTCGCAGCAGCCTGCCGTCGGTCGCCGGAAGCCCCAGCCAGCGGGCCGCCAGGGCGCGGAGGGCGTGGCCGTGCCCGACCAGGAGCACGCGTCCCGTGTCGGCGCGGTCGTGCGCGCGCGCGACCACCCGGTCGAGTCGCGCTGAGACGTGCTCCGCGCTCTCCCCGCCCGGCGCTGGGTGGGACCAGATGCTCCAGCCGGGGACGGTCTCGCGGATCACGGCGGTCGTGATGCCCTCGTAGTCGCCGTAGGCCCACTCGACGAGGTCCTCGTCGACCTCCGCGTCGTGGTGACCGATCAGCTCGGCCGTCCTCCTGGCGCGGAGCCGGGGACTGGTCAGGACGAGGTCGAACTCCTCGCCGGCCAGCCGCTCGCCGACCTGCCGCGCCACGGCCTCCCCGTCCGGCGTCAGCGGCAGGTCTGTCACCGACGTGTGCCGGCCGTCCCTGCTCCACTCGGTCTCACCGTGCCGGACCAGCCACACCTCGCCGTCGCTCATGTCGTGAGTCTGGCACTACGCGCGACCGGTCGTGCCACCATGCAGCCCATGCCCTCCCCCCGTGCCCGGGTCGCGACAGCCGCAGCCTTCGCCACCCAGGGGTTCGTCTTCATCAGCCTCACGACCCGGCTGCCCGAGTTCACCGACCGGTGGGACCTCTCGGAGCTCGCCCTCTCGGGGCTCCTGCTGATGATGGTGCTGCTCGCGGGCGTCGGGTCCGTGGTCGCCGAACGGATGGCCCGGGGGACGACGCAGCGAAGCGACAGCGCCACGGTGATCCGGGTCGGTCTGGGCCTGGTCGCGGTCGCCGTACCCCTCCTGGCGCTCGCGCCGGCCGCGGGCTTCTTCGTCGCGGGCATGGCGGTGTACGGCGTGGGCCTGGGCGTGATCGACGCCAGCAGCAACATGCAGGCCGTCGCCATCGAACACGCCTACGCGCGACCGATCCTGCCGTCCTTCCACGGTGCGTGGACCCTCGGCGGCATCCTCGGCGCGGCCGTCACGCTGGCCACACCGGGGCTCCCGCTGGAGGCCACGGCGGGCGTCGCGCTGCTGCCGCTGCTGGCGGCCCTGGCGCCCTTCGTCCGGCGCGACCACGGGCTCGTGGCGGAGATCAGCGACGTCGCCGTGCCGTGGCGTCCGATCATGCTGGTGGGCGCGGCGCTCGTCCTCTTCTACATGGTGGACACGGCCGCCGCGACCTGGGGACCGACCTACCTCGACGACACGTTCCCGACGCCCGAGGGCCTGGTCGCCCTCGCGACGTTCCCGTACCTGGTGGCGAGCGGGCTGGTGCGCCTCGCCGGCGACCGGGCGGTGGCGTCGTACGGCGCCGTGCGGGTGCTGCGGGTCGGTGCCGTGCTCGCAGCGGTGTCCCTGGCGGTGGTGGTGTTCGCTCCGACGTGGCCGGTGGCCGTCCTGGGTTTCACCCTGCTCGGTGCCGGCACCGCCGTGATCGCCCCGCTCAGCTTCTCGGCGGCCGCCCGGATCGCCGGCGACGAGCCGGGCCTCAGCCCGGCGGCTCGCCAGGTGCGGGTCGACGCCGTGATCGCGCGCTTCAACCAGTTCAACTACGCCGGCGCGCTGATCGGCGCCGTCCTGATCGGCGTCGTCGGTGCGGGCAACCTGCGGATCGGCTT
Organism: uncultured Actinomycetota bacterium; assembly: GCA_963834235.1. Taxonomy (GTDB): domain Bacteria; phylum Actinomycetota; class Actinomycetes; order Propionibacteriales; family Nocardioidaceae; genus Nocardioides. Next base: position 1,261,616 of record CAWIAS010000001.1, on the reverse strand, counting down.
CGCCGTCCCGATGGTGCTGATCCTCGGCATCCTGCCGCTCGCGAAGGCGTTCGCGCCGGTCAAGCCGGTCCGCGTCAGCTGAGTCAGTCGGCCTGGGGGCCTGGTTTCGGGCCGCTCCAGTTCTTGTCCGGCTGCGGCACGGGCCGGCCGGGCTGCTCCCCACCGCGCTGGGTGAGGTAGCTGTCCTTCGGCACCATCACCTTGCGTCGGAAGATGCAGACGATCTTGCCGTCCTGGTTGTAGCCGATCGTCTCCACGTAGACGACCCCGCGGTCGTCCTTGCTCCTGGACTCGGTCTTCTCGAGCACCGTGGTCTCGCCGTACAGCGTGTCGCCGTGGAATGTCGGCGCGACGTGACGCAGGGACTCGACCTCGAGGTTGGCGATCGCCTTGCCCGAGATGTCGGCGACCGACATCCCCAGCAGGATCGAGTAGACGTAGTTGCCGACCACGACGTTCTTCTTGAACTGCGTGGTCTCCTCGGCGTAGTTCGCGTCGAGGTGCAGCGGGTGGTGGTTCATCGTGAGCAGGCAGAACAGGTGGTCGTCGTACTCGGTGACCGTCTTGCCGGGCCAGTGCTTGTAGGTCGCTCCGACCTCGAACTCCTCGTAGCTGCGACCGAACTGCACGGCGGGCTCCTTCTGCCTAGACGCTGCCCGTCGACCCGGGCAGCCCCTATCGTGCCGAATCGGGCGGTACGCCGTCAGCCGCTGACCGGGTGGGGTTTGTCACCCCACTCAGGAACCCCGCTCAGGAACCTCCGCCGCCGGCCTTGCGCCGGTGCATCTTCGGGGCGCCGCCCACGACCTCGGAGCCGTGCGCCTTCTCCTTGACGGGTCCGTCCTTGTGGACGCCCTTCTCGTGGGAGTTCTTGCGCTCCAGGGCCTCGCGCATCTTGGCCTTGATGTCGTCGTTCTGACCTTCGGACTCGGGCACGGTTCCTCCTGGCGATGACGATGCAGATGCACTGGACTCGGGTCCCACCCTGCCACCTCCGCGGCGGAGGCGTCGAGGCGATATCGGGTTCAGCAGGGAACGGGCGAGGTCTGGCAGCTGTTGACCTCGGTGCGCGGCGGCAGCATCGCCTCCGCGATGACCATGGGGTGGTCGGTGGTCTTGCGCACCTCGGCGCTGCGGTCGGCGAGGTAGCCGCTGAACGCGGTCTCGACCGGGCCGAAGATCCAGTCGACCTGCGTGGGCGCCGGTGGGCGGCAGCCGCCGGCGTCGTTGCTGCCGCCGTCGGCGGCGATCATGGGTGCGCTGCGGGTCATCCGGCAGAAGTACTCGGCCTTCTCGTTCATGTCGCCGGTGATGAAGACCGGCAGGCCGGTCTCGGTGCGCTTCCGGTTGGCCATGGCGATCTGGAGGTTCGTGGCCTCGTCGCGCCACCGTTCGGCGTTGCCGCGAGCGTTCGCGGGGTTGTGGAAGTTGCCGAACCAGGCCTGCTGCCCGGTCTCGACGTGCTCGAGCAGGATCACCGGCATCCGGATCTTGACACCGCCGAAGTACGGGATCGGGAGGTTCCCGGACTGCACCAGCCGCCAGGTGTCCTTCCGCCAGGCGATGGAGTTGTGCATCGCGGCCCGGGCGAGCTTGTCGCCGGGGTAGACGCCCCACTCGCTGCCCACCTCCTCGGTGAACACCTGGAACTGCTCGGGCTGGAACTCCTGGAAGCCGACGATGTCGATGTCGTGGCCGGTCAGCAGCTCGATCTGCCAGCGCATCCGGGTCCGGCCGTCGGCCCAGCCCTTGCGGTTGCCACCGGGCTTGGTGTGCCCGTAGCCCAGGATGTTGAACGAGCTGATCCGGAAGACGGTCGGCAGCGTCGCGTCCGGCGGATAGTCCTCGCCGATCCGCTGCCCGGGGACCACCTGCTGCGGCGTGGGCTCGGTGCCGGACAACGAGCCGGTGACACCCCGGTCGGCGTCCCCGGAGTCCAGGCGGGCCACGACGGCGACGACCAGGACGGAGGCGGCGGCCAGCGCCGCGAGTGCTCGCGCGGCGATGCGTCGTGTGGGCCGGGTCGGGGCCACCGTTTCCTCCTAGGCGGGGCCCCTCACTCCCGTCGGAGGGTGCCACACCAGGAGAACTCTAACGTCACACCCGCCTCACGCGCCTCAGTTCCGGCGCACGGGTGTGGCGGGATCGGACTACCGGAGCTTGTAGTCCTCGAGCACCCGGCGACCGATGATCATCCGCTGGATGTCGGCGGTGCCCTCACCGATCAGCAGCATCGGCGCCTCGCGGTAGAGGCGCTCGATCTCGTACTCCTTGGAGAAGCCGTAGCCGCCGTGGATCCGGAACGAGTCCTCCACGACCTGCGAGCAGTACTCCGACGCGAGGTACTTGGCCATGCCGGCCTCGAGGTCGTTGCGCTCGCCCTTGTCCTTGACCCGGGCGGCGCGGACCATCATCTGGTGGGCGGCCTCGATCTTGGTCGCCATCTCGGCGAGACGGAACAGCACGGCCTGGTGCTCGGCGATCTTCTTGCCGAAGGTCTCGCGCTGCTGGGCGTAGGCGACCCCGAGCTCGAAGGCCCGGTTGGCGACGCCACAACCGCGGGCCGCGACGTTGACGCGGCCGACCTCGACGCCGTCCATCATCTGGTAGAAGCCCTTGCCGGGCTCTCCGCCGAGGATCTGTTCGGCCGAGATCTGGTGGCCCTCGAAGATCATCTCCGTCGTGTCGACGCCCTTGTAGCCCATCTTCTCGATCTTGCCGGGCACGGTGACGCCCTGCGCGGTCTCGCCGAACCCGGCCTCCTTCTCCACCAGGAAGGTGGACATGTTCTTGTAGACCGAGTCGGAACCCTCGTCCGTCTTCACCAGGACGGCCACCAGGTTCGACGAGCCGCCGTTCGTCAGCCACATCTTCTGGCCGTCGATCGTGTAGTTGCCGTCGTCGCCCAGCTTGGCCTTGCTCTTGATCGCAGCGACGTCGGAGCCACAGCCCGGCTCGGACATCGAGAAGGCGCCGCGAACCTCGCCCGTCGCCATCTTCGGCAGGTACTTCTTCTTCTGCTCCTCGGTGCCGTGCTGGAGCAGCATGTAGGCCACGATGAAGTGGGTGTTGATGATGCCGGAGACGCTCATCCAGCCGCGCGCGATCTCCTCGACCGCCAGCGCGTAGGTCAGCAGCGACTCGCCGAGACCGTCGTACTCCTCGGGGATCATCAACCCGAAGATCCCGAGCTCCTTGAGTCCCTCGACGATCTCGGTGGGGTACTCGTCCTTGTGCTCCAGCTCCGTCGCGACCGGGAGGATCTTCTCTTCCACGAAGGTCCGGACCGCCTTCAGGATCTCGGTCTGGTCCTCGGTCAGTCCGTCGGTCTCGCACAGGCGACCCATGGGTCACGTCCTTCCGGTTCAGCGTTCGGGGCGGGACAAGTATGACGGCCCGAGTGCGGCACTTCGACGCGATGTGACGCATTCGGACACCGCCCGTCACTGGGATAGGATTCCGGCCTGGTGATCGGGCACCAACACATCGAAGGGACCTCGCTCCATGGCCAAGCGCAAGGCGACCCGGCGCGCACCAGGCCGGAGCCCCCTGCAGGTCCTCCAGAACGCTGCCCTCCCGGTCGCCCTGTTGCTCGTCGTGGGAGTGCTGGCCCTCGCGTCCCCCGTGCTGCGCGGCGGTGACGACGACGTGGTCGACGGCAACTTCACCTCGGCCGAGACGTCCGAGAGCCCGTCCGCGAAGGGCGCCGGGAAGAAGGAGCGGACTCCCGCCCAGCGCAAGGAGCTGGCGTTCCGAGCCGGGATCGTCCCGTCGACGACCTTCGCGCGGATTCCCGAGCCGCAGATCCCCGACAACTACGTGCGCACCACCCGCGACGCCCTGCTGCCGACGACCTTCACGGTCAGCTCCTACAACGTGCTCGGCTACGGCCACACCGTCCGCGGCGGCAACCGCACCGGGTTCGCCGACGGCCGCACCCGGATGCGCTGGATCACCAGCCTGCTCCAGGGCCGCGGGGTCGACGTCGTCGGCTTCCAGGAGTTCCAGGTCCAGCAGTTCTCGACGTTCAACGCCGTCGCCGGCGGCGAGTTCGCGGTCTACCCCGGCGCTGCCGGTGGCCGCGAGGGCGTGCGCAACTCGATCGCCTGGCGCCGGTCCGAGTGGACCCTGGTCGAGGCGAACACCACCCCGATCCCCTACTTCGGCGGGTCCACGCTTCCCATGCCCTACATCCTGCTCGAGAACGTCGCCACCGGGCAGCGTGCCTGGTTCGCCAACTTCCACAACCCGGCCGATGCCCAGGGTCCGGCGCAGCGCTTCCGGGACGCGGCCATGAGCCTCGAGATCTCGCTGTTCAACCGGCTCCAGGCGGAGACGGACTATCCCGTGGTGGTGACCGGCGACATGAACGAGCGTGAGGTCTTCCTGTGTCGGGTCGCGACCGGCGCCGGCATGCACTCCGCCGATGGCGGGTACGCCGACGCCGCGGGGTGCCACGTCCCGAGTCCGCTCCAGGTCGACTGGATCGTCGGCAGTGCCGGCGTGGGCTTCAGCAACTACCTGGCCACCCGCAGCGGGCTCGCCGCCCGGGCCTCCGACCACCCCATGGTCTCGGCCGACGCGGTCATCGAGCCCCTGGTGCGGGCCGACAAGTGCCTCCAGCGCAGCAAGTCGAGCCCGTTCGTCTTCTGTCCACCAGCCTGACCGTCGTCCGGAGCCGGTCAGAAGTGACACACTGGTGACATGACCGGACCGCGCAGTGAGACCGGACTGACCGCCACGACGGGCGCCCTCGCCGGTGCCGCGGCGATCCTGCTCGTGGTCCTCGGGGTGGTCGCCGTCCAGCAGGGAGTCGGGTCCGACGACACCGCGCCGGTCGGCAGCAAGCCGACGGCCTCCAGCGGCACCACGATCAACCCGTCGCCGACACAGGACGAGTCCAGCCCGTCCCCCTCGCCCAGCGACGAGCCGGACGAGGCCTGGGTGGCAGAGGCGGTCCGCGCGGCCAAGGACGGCTACCCCGCCTTCGTGCCCTCCGAGGTGCCGGACGGCTGGACCGTCGACCTGGCGTCGTACGAGAAGGACGCGAGCTGGCGTCTGGAGCTGACCTCGGCCTCCGGTGGCGCCGTGGTGATCGACCAACGCTCGGGCGACGACGTGAAGCCCGGCCTGCGCTCCGCGCTCGGCAGCCCCCAGCAGGCCGGGAGCGTCAACCTCAAGCGTTGGGGCACCGGCACGTGGGCGGCCTACGAGGGCAGCGGTGACTACGCGCTCGCCCAGGGCCTCGCCGGCACGGCCGTCGTCGTCTCCGGCTCCGACCGGGCCGACGTCCTCGAGATCACCAAGCAGCTGCTGACCGCCGAGATGGTCGTCAACGTCGGAGACGGCTCCGACGGCTGACGGGCTCAGTGTTCGGCGGCCGCCCGCATGGCGGAGGCCAGCCGGGAGACCGCGACGTCGACGTCGTCGGTCCGGGTGAGCAGGTCGGCCGGTGCGTCGACGCCGTGGTCGGCGAACCACGCGAGCATGCCCGTGCGCGCGGCCTCCGCGGCCGCGGCGACCTCGGCGTCGGGCACCGGAGGCGGGACCTCGGGCAGACCCGACGTGTCGTCCTCCGTCGGCAGCTCCTCGGGTCGACCGACCAGGACGGCCTGCTCGCGCACGGCGGCCAGGGTACGGCGGTTGAGGTCGAGGGCGAACTCAGCGGTGCCCCGGTCCAGCTGGGGGCGGCTCTCGTTCGCACGCAGCGGGATCAGGTGGTTGCGGGCGACGTAGCGGACGACCTTGCGGTAGGCACTGGGCCGCACCTGCTTGAGACCGGCCGCATTGACCCTGCGCAGCAGCTCCACCGAGCCGTAGCCCAGGGCCGGGTTGCCGAACGCCGAGTCCTCCACGGAGGTCCCGTCGACGGTGACCCCGGCCGCGTTGCAGAACCGCTGCCAGAGCTCGTCACGTGCAGAGCCGGACGGTGGCACGGTGACGACCGTGAGGCGTTCCTGCGGGAGCAGGGCGCCCCACACCCCGAGCATCCGGGGGATGTCCTGGGTGCGGTGGAATGTCTTCACCGCGACCGACCCCTTCCGGCGCTCGGCGCCGGTCAGCTCTCCCGCGAACTCCGGCCAGGCGAGCTCGCCGCCGTTGCGGGAGTAGCTCTGCCACTGCGACGGCAGGGCTCCGCGGGCGTCGCGGACCGTCAGGACGACGTGCACCTGGTCGCGACCCAGCCCCTCCAGCACCCGCTGGGCCCGCTCCGGGCCCGCGTAGCTCAGGAACTCCATCGAGATCAGCGAGCCCACGCCCTCCCACGCCCTCACCTCGGCGCAGACCTTGTCCCACTTGGGGGTGCCGGCCTTCGTCCTGGGCCCCGCGTCCGTGAGGCCCATGACCTCGCGGACCCCGCCGGTCACCAGCGGACCACCGGGCACCAGCCACCCCTGCTTGCGCAGCGCCTTGCGGTTCGCCTTCAGCAGGTTCTGGATGTAGGTCGTGCCCGTCTTCATCGCACCGATGTGCAGGAGCACCGCAGGATCGGCCAAGTCCGGCTGCCTCAGTCGCTCTCGAAGGTCGGCGACCCGGCCGTCAAGCGGTCCGGCAGGACCTCGGTCCTCGTCACGGTGCGCGTGACCACGGTGGGCCGGAGCACGCCGTTCTCCCAGGTGGGCACCACGGTGCGGTACTCGGACGACGTCGTCGTGTAGGAGTTCCGGGAGTGGTTGTTCCACATGAAGTCGAAGTTGGCGTTGTACTTGGCCACGTCGCCCGGGCCGTAGGCGTTGAAGACGATCTCGTCGCCGCCGAGCCCCTTGTTGCTCCAGTTGGACGAGCCGGAGAAGACGACGCTCACGCCCTTGCGGCCGCCCCACTTGCCCTTGACCGTGAGGTACTTCTGGTGGGTGTAACGGTCGACGTCGCCGTCCTCGTTGTAGTCGTAGCCGGTCGAGCGCAACGGGATCCGGCCACGGGCGGTCGGTGCACCGAGCTTGCGCTTCACCGGGAAGCCCATCAGGCCGTAGAGCACCTTGATGTTGCACCCGCGGGCGTACATCGCACGCAGCCGCTCGGCGATCTTCTCGGCGCGCGGACCCCGCATGGTGTGCATCGAGAGGCGCACCTTGGTGCCGCCCTCGCACCGCGTGGAGTTCAGGGCCTCCATGGCCGGGTCGCCGTCGCGGTTGACGTTGATCGGGAAGACCTGGGTGAAGTGGTTGCTCCTGGTCCGGTTGCACGACTGGCCGTCGGGGTTGCCGCAGAACTCGAGGAACGGACGGTTCTTGCTCCAGTCGCGGCGCATGTCGTTGAAGACCGCCTGGAACTCGTCGTACAGGCGGGGCTTCTTGCGCATCACGTAGAAGTCGTTCCACTGCCACTTCACGGCGTTGAGCGTGAGGTTGTGGGAGCCGAGCATGACCACGTCCGTCGCGGCACCGGGACCGCTGAAGAGGTAGAACTTCGTGTGCAGGTTGTCCCGGCGGCCGCGACAGCTCGCGACGCACTCGTAGACGAAGTTCTTCTTCCTCGGGTTGCGGCCGATGGCCTGCTTCATCATCCGCTGCGCGCGGGTGACCTGGTGGTCGTTGAGGAGGACCTGCACCTGGACGCCGCGCTTGCGTGCGTTGATGAGGGCCTTCGCCATGTCCACCCGGTCGAACGAGTAGATGGCGATCTTGATCTTGTCGTCCTTGCGGCTGTGACGGATGGCCTCGAGGATCCGGCGCTCGATCCGGAACCTGGCGTCGTCACCGCCGTACGGGTTGTTGAAGACCGGGCCGGTCTTCGGGCGCCACCTCTTCTTGTCCCCACCGGCGGCCTTCACCGGTTCCGCCTGGTTCAGCGCACCGACCTGCTCGGCCACCGGGTTCGCCGACCGATCGTCATCCGCGGCCGCGGGAACGGACAGGATGGTGGCCAGGAGCGTTGCGCTCACGACTGCGACGCGCCACTGCACGAGAAGCCCCCCAAGGGAATCGACGTCAACTGTTGATTGGCGGGTGAACTCGCCCGGGCTGTCGTTGCCTGCCCTCGGAACACCTGATCTTCACGACTGGCGGCCCCGTTGCCGCCCTCGCCTCCGGCCATGCGGCCTGCCCCCGGAGAGGTCCGCACCTGGGTCGGAGCCGGACGTGCCGAGCGCGCGTTTCATCGTGCGAACGTCGTCGAGCATAACAGCCACCAGCCGTGTCGCCGCTTCGAGCAGGGCCGCGTCGCTGACCTCGTCGGGGTGAGGCAGATCGGGCAGAACGGAGGGGACGAGCAGGCTCTCGACGTCGCCGACCACGTGGTATCCGTGCTCACGGATCAGCCCGACGGCACGCTCGCTGCGCTCCCGGCAGTCGGCGACCTCCTCGTCGCGGGGGCCGAACCTGGCGCCGTCCTGGCCCAGCAGGTGACCTTCCGCGAGGTAGCCGCGGATCCAGACCCCGCGGTCGGAGGCGGTGCGGAAGTCGCCGAGATGGGCGTTGACCCGGCGCAGCAGCTCGACCTGGGCCACCCCCAACGAGGTGTTCCGGGCGCCCTCCGGCAGCCGGTAACGGGCCGCGTCCAGGCCGAGCACCCCGGCGAAGTTGCGCCAGTGCTGGTCGGGGGGCTCCCCCGGACCCGGCACCGGCAGCACGTGGATCCGCTCCGCTGGCACGTGGGCGCCCCAGCGCCGCAGCACACCGCCGAGGTCCCAGGTGCGCCAGCTGAACTCGCCGGACTTCTTGTTGCCGGGCACGGCAGCGATCTCCTCGAGCGTCTTCCGCCCGCCGTTCTTGACCGACTCCTGCCAGCCGGCCGCGAGCATGCCGAGGGCGTGCCGGGCCGTCACGACGACGTGGACGTCGGCCGGTGCGAGGTCGGCGATGGCCGATGCGGCCTGCTTGACCGAGGCACCGCACAGGAACTCATGGGAGATGACGGCCGTCCCGGGGTGTGCGCGCACCTCCGCGACCAGCCGTGACCACGCGCCCGGCGCGTCGGGGTGCCGCTTGCCCACGGGCCGGCCCAGGACCTCCAGGGCAGCCCAGAGGTGCTCCCGGTGCCCGGTCCCGGGCATCAGGACGCCGTCGTCCGCGAGCACGTCGGGCTCACTCCACAAGACGTCCTGGAGGTACGTCGTGCCGGTCTTGGGCAGGCCGATGTGGAGGAAGACGGTGGAGGCCATGGCTCAGAGGGACCGGTGGTAGCGCTCCAGGAGCTCCTCGAGCTTCGCCTCGTCGCGCTGGGCGACGGGCAGCAGGAGCTCGGTCACGACGTCGGTCAGCTCGGCCAGGCGCAGGCTCAGCGCACGGCACTCCTGGACCTCGTCCTCGAGGACCTTGACCCGGCGTCGCAGGTCGATCGCGGTGGACATGCCGGCCTTGTCCCGGATCCGGTCTCTCAACGCTCCCACGAAGCCACCATTCGACAGATCTTGGACGGGCTGCTCCCCTGCGGGCCCGTGCTGGCCGGATCCGAGGCTAGCAGGGACTCCCGGTGCGAAATCGTGGCTCCGGCCGCGAGCAGCTCACGGGCGATCAGGCCGGCCGGCCGAGCCTTCACGTGGTGCCGACCGGCGTACTTGTCGTCGCCGCGGCGGGCCAGGAACTCCAGGTAGAGGGATCCGCCGTCACGCAGCGCCATCGACACCACCCGCCAGAGGTTCTCGCGCGCCCGCGCATCGATCGCGTCCACGAGGTGGCGCGCCATCACGACCCGCGGGCCGGGCCGGGCCGCCACCAGGGCGCCGGCCGACAGGACCGAGCGCATCTCGAGCAGGTTCAGGGTCCGGAAGCGCGCGTCCACGCCCTCGCGTTCGGCGCGCGCTGCCAGGGCGGCGTACGCCTTCGGAGAGCGGTCGAAGCCGATCGAGTGCGCGCCCTGCGTGGCCAGCCACCACGCATCGACGCCGAACCCGCACCCGAGGTCGACGACGTCCGCCGTCGTGCCCTCGCGGTCCATGACCCAGCGGGCCAGGTTCGAGGGCTCCAGGTCGGTCGGCTCCCCCGCCCTGTTGTAGAGGCTGTCCCAGAGGCCGCGGTTGACCCGGATCCCACGGAACCAGCCGTTGAGGCGGCGGTACGTCGTGGCCGGTGTCTCGAACTTGAACGCCGGGTCGGGCTGCCGCCAGCTGTCGCCGTAGGTCGCCGCGAGGAAGCGGTCGGTGTTGGCGGGCACGGGGAACTCGCGACCCTCCAACGTGGCGGTGCCGAGCGGGAAGACCCAGTCGCGTCGGAAGGGGACCCGGATCTCGCCCATGAGGTAGAGGTGACCGTCGTTCATGAACCCGCCGAACACGTCGAGCCCGCGCAGGGCGCCGTCCCCCTCACGGACGCTGACCTTGAACGCGGCCCCGGAGTAGCGGAACGTCGGGTAGCCCATCTCCGAGAGCCGGGCCTGGAGCCGGAACGACTCGCGCATCACGTCGACCGGGTGGTCGTGCTCGCTGACGTAGCCGAGGTCGGCATCGCTGTCGTGGCCGATCAGCTTGCCCTCGCGGACCGCACCCAGGGCCGTGCCGTAGGCCAGGAAGGCGTCGACTCCGGCCTCCTTCAAGGCCGACAGCACCTCGGCGATGGCGTCGATGAGCGGTGCGACGTGCTCCGAGCTGCGGGTGGCGAACGTCTTCACCAGCTTCTGGGACTTGTCTGTCGCCAGCTCGTTGCCCTGCCGGTCGACCACGGCGATCCGGTCGTCGGAGGAGCCGAAGTGGAGCTCCTCGTCGAACACCGGGGTCTCGCTCCCGTGCACCACGACCGAGAGGCGGGAATGGCCGTCGAGGAACTTCTGCAGCGGACGTGGCCACGTGGCCAGCACGGACCCGTCGGCCTGCTGCTCACCGTCGCGGAGCAGCCAGAAGGACCACACCCGGCGGCCGTCGAACAGCACGTCGAGGACGGCTTCGTCCCTGCTCGTGGCGCGGATCCCCCGGTCGTCGACCGTCATCCCGGTCACCGCAGCGGTGGCGGCACGACCGGGCTTGGTGGACATGCGCCCGAGGCTACCGGCAACCTGCGGGACCCGGCCCGCCCCGGCCGGTAGCGTGGCTTCCCGTGAGCACCACCCCTCCCCGCGTGTACGCCGCCCGCCTGGTCGGCCTGCCGATCTTCGACCCCCAGGGCGACCAGGTCGGCAAGGTCCGCGACCTCGTCGTGGCCCTGCGCACGGAGGGGCACCTGACGCGCGTGCTCGGGCTGGTGGCCGAGGTGTTCGGCCGGCGCCGGATCTTCGTGCCGATGACCCGGGTGACCAACATCGACAGCGGGCAGGTCTACACGACCGGCCTGCTGAACATGCGGCGCTTCGAGCAGCGTCCCACCGAGACCCTCGTGATCGGCCAGATGCTCGACCGGAGCGTCTCGATCCCGTCGACGGGCGTGACCGGGACGGTCTACGACGTCGCCATGGAGCAGGAACGCAACCGGGACTGGGTGCTCAGCCGGGTGGCCGTCCAGGAGCCGTCGAAGGGTTTCCGACGCAAGGGCCAGACCCACATCGTTGACTGGCGTGACGTCGAGGGCCTGACCCGCCGCGAGGAGGCGCAGGGCGCGACCCAGCTGATCGCCGCCCTGAACGAGATGCGGGCCGCCGACGCCGCCAACGTCATCCACGACCTGCCCGCCGAGCGTCGTACCGCCGTGATCGCCGCCATGGACGACGAACGGCTGGCCGACGTGATCGAGGAGCTGCCGGAGGAGGACCAGGTCGAGATCCTGGGCTACCTCGACTCGGAGCGTGCTGCTGACATCCTCGAGGAGATGTCGCCCGACGACGCGGCCGACCTGATCGCAGACCTGCCCCCCGAGACCGCCGCCAGGCTGCTGGGGCTGATGGAGCCCGACGAGGCCGCGGACGTCCGGCGGCTGATGTCGTACGTCGAGAACACCGCCGGCGCGATGATGACACCGGAGCCCGTGATCCTGCCCCCGGACGCCACCGTGGCCGACGCGCTCGCACACGTCCGCAACCCCGACCTGCCGGTCTCGCTGGCGGCGATGGTGTTCGTCTGCCGCCAGCCGCTGGAGACCCCGACCGGCAGGCTCCTCGGGGTCGCCCACATCCAGCGTCTGCTGCGCGAGCCCCCGTCGACCCTGGTCGCGGGGGTCCTCGACTCCACGATCGACTCCCTGCGCCTCGACGCCACCCTCGGCCAGGTGGCCGGTCACCTGGCCACGTACAACCTGGTCGCGGCGGCCGTCGTCGACGACGAGGGACGACTGCTCGGCGCGGTCACCGTCGACGACCTGCTCGACCACATGCTGCCCGACGGCTGGCGCGACCAGGCCGTCCGCTCCCAGGACCCCCACCTCGGGGTGATGAAGCGTGGCTGAGCGCAAGAGGTCCAGCCCGCGCCTGGACACCCCCCACGACACCCGCCGGGTGATCATCCGCCGCCCGGCCTACGACGCCGACACGTTCGGCATCTTCGCCGAGCAGTTCGCCCGGTTCATGGGCACCGCCCGGTTCCTCATCTACATGACCCTGTTCGTCCTGATCTGGGTCGCCTGGAACTGGTCGGTCCCCGGTGAGTTCCGGTGGGACACCTACCCGTTCATCTTCCTCACCCTGATGCTCAGCCTGCAGGCGTCGTACGCCGCCCCGCTGATCCTGCTCGCCCAGAACCGCCAGGAGACCCGCGACAAGGTGATCGCCGAGCAGGACCGGCAGGCCAACGCCCGGGCGCACGCCGACATGGAGTTCCTCGCTCGCGAGGTGGCCTCGCTGCGGATGGCCGTCGGCGAGGTCGCGACCCGTGACTTCGTCCGCTCCGAGCTGCGGACCCTGCTCAGCGACATCGAGGAGCGGGCGAAGGCCGCCACCGAGGGCGAGGCCAAGGTCACGGAGGCCTGAGCGTCGTCCCCCTGGGTGCGGCATCTAGGCTGGGGCATCATGAGCACCCCCACCCGTGAGCAGATCGACGTCGCCCTGGCGGGCGTCAACGACCCCGAGATCAAGCGTCCCATCACCGACCTCGGCATGGTCGAGTCCGTCGAGATCGCCGACGACGGCGCGGTGCAGGTGACGGTCCTCCTCACGGTGGCCGGCTGCCCCATGAAGGACACCATCAACCGAGACGTGACGGCGGCCGTCTCCGCCGTACCCGGCGTCACCTCGGTCGGGATCGAGCTCGGCGTCATGAGCGCGGAGCAGCGAGCCGGACTGCAGGAGATCCTCCGCGGTGGACAGGCCCAGAAGGAGATCCCGTTCGCGCAGCCGGGCTCCCTGACCAAGGTCTTCGCGATCGCCTCGGGCAAGGGTGGCGTGGGCAAGTCCTCGGTCACCGTCAACCTCGCGCTGGCGCTCGCCAAGCAGGGGCTGAAGGTCGGCATCGTCGATGCCGACATCTACGGCCACTCGGTCCCCGCGATGCTGGGGGTTGCCGACTACCGGCCCACCCAGGTCGAGGACATGATCATGCCGGTGCCGACGCCCAGCGGCGTCTCCGTCATCTCGATCGGCATGCTCAAGCCTCGACGCGACCAGGTCGTCGCGTGGCGCGGCCCGATGCTCGACCGGGCACTCGTGCAGATGCTGGCCGACGTCTACTGGGGCGACCTCGACGTCCTTCTCCTCGACCTCCCCCCGGGCACCGGCGACGTCGCCATCTCGCTGGGTCAGCACCTCCCGGGTGCCGAGGTCGTCGTCGTCACGACCCCGCAGGAAGCCGCGGCGGAGGTGGCCGAGCGGGCCGGCACCATGGCGTCGATGATGCACCAGCGGGTCATCGGAGTCGTCGAGAACATGAGCTTCCTGGAGTGCCCGCACTGCGGTCCCGACCACCAGCTCGAGATCTTCGGCAGCGGGGGTGGCGACCGCGTCGCCAGCACCCTCTCCCAGCGCTTCGGCTACGACGTGCCCGTGCTCGGCCGGATCCCGCTCGACCTCTCGCTCCGCGAGGGTGGCGACGTCGGCAAGCCGATCGTCGACGCCGACCCGACCGCCCCGGCAGCGACCGTCCTCACCGAGATCGCGGAGCGACTCTCGGGCCGGGGTCGAGGCCTCGCCGGCATGCAGCTGGGGCTCACCCCGACGGCGAAGTTCTAGACCGTGTTCGGGGTCGGGCTGCCGGAGTTCGCGCTGATCGCGCTGGTCGCGGTGCTCGTGTTCGGTCCCGACAAGCTGCCCGAGCTGGCCAAGCAGGCCGGAGGCTTCCTGCGCAAGGCCAAGGCGTTCGCCGTGTCGGCGCGCGACGAGCTGCGCACCGAGCTCGGCCCCGACTACGCCGACATGGAGCTGCAGGACCTCGACCCTCGCGTCATCGTCCGGCGGCACATCGTCGAGGCGATGGAGGACGCGGAGGGTGACAGCAAGCCCAAGCGACGCGGCCTGCGCCCACTCGCCGAGGGCGAGGTCCCGCCGTACGACGCCGAGGCGACGTAGCCGGTCCCCCGGCTCTAGTCGCGGCTCTGCACGGCCGACACCTGACCGAACGGGATGAGCTGAGGCCGACCGTCCGGCCCCACGGCTTCGAGGAAGTCCTGCCCCACCCGGGAGAGCACGACCTCGAGCTGGGCTCCGTCGACGAGGTGGACCCGGCAGGGAGCGCGCGAGTCGGCGATCCGGCGGAGCGCCGAGCCCAGCCCCAGCCCGGCGAGCGGCGACCAGGCCACCTCCGGGACCGACCGGTCCGACGCTCCCTGCACGCGAGTGACAGCCGGGATCCGCACCACCCAGTCCTGGCCTGAGCCACCCAGCAGGCACCAGCCGGCGCCGAGGCGCTGCAGTGTTCCGCTGACCGCACCGACTCCGCGAAGCTCCAGCGTCAGCTCCCGGTCGACCGAGGCCATCAGCCGGCTGGCGAGCGTGACCTGGGCGTACTCCGCGCGACTCCGGTCGGACAGGTCGGCGTCGCGCTCGGCGTCGTACAGCCCCTCGGCCTGCTGCTCGAGGTCGTCGAGCAGCGCGAAGATCTCGTCCTCCCAGGCCACGCCACGACCCTGCCACACGTGGTCGAGACCCTGTGGAGAGAGGGTTGCTATCGCCGGTAAAGAGTCGTTGACTAAGGCAAACGCACGCAAACGAAAGCATTAGTGATGACTCGGGATCTCGGACCTGGCTCCGCTCCACCGCTGCCTGGCGGTGTGGCTGCTCGCCTCCGGCGTCCTCGTGCTCCTGGGCGGGTGGCTGCTGCCGGACCTGACCGTCGCCGCCGCAGCCACCGTCCAGGGTCAGCAGGTGCCGTTCGACGAGGTGCTCGTCCAGGTCTGCGAGACGGTGCTGCTGGCGTGCGCGGCCTGGCTCTGGCTGGTCACCGGCATCGTCACGAACGACGCCGCCCGTGGCCGCACTCGTCCCCGCGCCGGAGTGCCCGCCGCCCTCCATCGCCTGGTGCTGCTCGCGTGCGGCGCAGTCCTCGCCACCACGCTGACGGCGCCAGCCCACGCGGACGCCGGACCCGCGGCGGCTGACCGGTCCGGTCCCTCCGCCGCGATCCGGGGCCTGCCGCTGCCCGACCGGGCCACGGCTGCGGGCCACGTCGGACTCCTGCTCGCCCGGCAGGTCCGCACCGCCGGTCCTCGACAGTCGCTGCCGCCGACGACGGTCGTCCAGCCGGGCGACACCCTCTGGAGCCTCGCGGCAGCCGATCTTCCCGTCGGCGCCGACGACAGCGCCGTCACCCGGCACTGGCAGGCGATCTACCGCGCCAACCGCCGGACCATCGGTCCGGACCCCGACCTGATCCAGCCCGCCCAGCGTCTGCGCCTGCCCAGGCCATGAGAGGAGACACCATGTCCCCGTTCCACGAGAAGGTCGTCCCGCTCCGCCCCGCAGTGCCGGTGGCCAGCGTCCAGGGCACCCTCGCGCTCGACCTGCTCCCGCACCACGATCCGCCGGAACCCGCGCCGGCGAGGTGCCGGGTCGGGGGCGACGTGGTCCCGATCGACCGCAGGCTGCGGTCCCGGCTGGAGCAGTGGTCACGGCGCTACGCGCAGGCGGCCGTCGAGATCGTGGGCGGCGACCGGCCGGTGAGCCAGCTGCTCCGGTGGACCAGCCCGCGGGTCTACGAGGACCTCGCCCGCCGCGCCCAGCTCGTCGCCCGGTCGGCCGGACACCATCCCGGCCGGGGGCTGGCGCAGCCGATCCGACCCCAGGTCCTGGGCGTCCACACCAGCTTCGTCGACCGAGACGCCGCCGAGGTCAGCGCCCACGTCCGGTACGGCGAGCGGTCCCGGGCACTGGCCATCAGGTTCGAACGCCGCGACGACCGCTGGCTCTGCGTCGCCCTGGAGTTTGCCTGACCCGCCCAGACCCTCAGCTGATGCGGGCGGTGAGGCCGGTGGGCCCACCCGGCGCACCGTGGCACTTCTTGAACTTCTTGCCCGAGCCGCAGGGGCAGTCGGCGTTGCGACCGGTCCCGGCGAACGGGTCGTCGGCGGCGCTCGCCGCGTCCCGACGCACCTCGACCTCGCCGTCCTCGGTGGGAGCCGAGTAGGAGAGGTTCTGGGGCTGCTTGGGCCGGTCGAGCCCCTTGGCCCGGATGTGCGGCGCCTCGCGGGCCCGGTCGCTCCCGGGCACCGGCTCCCGCATCGGCTCGACGACCTCGTCCTCCTCTGCCTCGTCCGTGTCGTCCTCGACCTGGACCTCGAGGTTGAACAGGAAGCCGACGGCGTCGGACTTGATGCCGTCCATCATCGCGGCGAACATGTCGTAGCCCTCGCGCTGGTACTCGACCAGCGGGTCGCGCTGGCTGTAGGCACGCAGCCCGATGCCCTCGCGCAGGTAGTCCATCTCGTAGAGGTGCTCACGCCACTTGCGGTCGAGCACGGACAGCAGCACCCGGCGCTCGAGCTCGCGCATGACCTCGTCGCCGACCTCGGCCTCACGACGGTCGTAGGCCTCGTGGGCGTCCCGCTTGAGCGATTCCACGAGCTCGTCTGCGTCGATGTTGGCGCGGTCGCCGGCTTCCTTCTCGAGCACGTCGAGGTCCACCGAGACCGGGTAGATCTGACCGAGGCCGGTCCACAGGCCGTCCAGGTCCCACTCGTCGGGAAGCCCCTGGGTGGCACTGGCGACGTAGCCCGTGACGACGTCGTCGATGAAGGTCCGGATCTGGTCGTGCAGGTCCGCACCCTCGAGCACCTCGCGGCGCTCGCCGTAGATGACCTGGCGCTGGCGGTCCATGACGTCGTCGTACTTGAGGACGTTCTTGCGGGACTCGAAGTTCTGCGACTCGACCTGGCCCTGTGCGTTGGCGATCGCACCGGTGACCCGCTTGTTCTCGATCGGTACGTCGTCCGGGATCTTGAGCATCTGCAGCACGCGGTCGACCCAGTCGGACTTGAAGAGCCGCATCAGCTCGTCCTCGAGGGACAGGTAGAAGCGGGACTCGCCCGGGTCGCCCTGACGGCCGGAGCGACCACGGAGCTGGTTGTCGATCCGTCGCGACTCGTGACGCTCGGTGCCGACGACGTAGAGGCCACCGAGGTCGCGGACGCCGTCGTGCTCGGCGGCGACCTGGGCCTTGATCCGCTCGACCGTGGCCGGCCAGGCGGCTTCGTACTCGTCGGCGGTCTCCCCGACGGGCTCGAGCCCCTGCTTGCGCAGGGCCTCGTCCGCGAGGAAGTCGACCGAGCCACCGAGCATGATGTCGGTGCCTCGACCGGCCATGTTGGTGGCGACGGTGACCGCACCCTTGTGCCCGGCCATGGCGACGATCTTGGCTTCGTCGGCGTGGACCTTGGCGTTCAGCACGGTGTGCGGGATGCCCTGCTTCTTGAGCAGGCCGGAGAGCAGCTCTGACTTCTCGACCGAGACGGTGCCGACGAGGACCGGCTGGCCGGCGCGGTGGCGCTCCGCGATGTCGTCGGTGACGGCGAGGTACTTGGCGTCCTCGGTGCGGTAGACCAGGTCGGGCTGGTCGGCGCGCACCATCGGCTTGTTGGTCGGGATCGGGACGACGCCCAGCTTGTAGATCTTGTCGAACTCGGAGGCCTCGGTCATGGCGGTACCGGTCATGCCGGAGAGCTTCTTGTAGAGGCGGAAGTAGTTCTGGAGGGTGACGGTGGCGAGGGTTTGGTACTCCTCGCGGACGGTCACGCCCTCCTTCGCCTCGATCGCCTGGTGCAGGCCGTCGTTGTAGCGACGACCGGCGAGCATCCGCCCGGTGTGCTCGTCGACGATGAGGACCTCGCCGTCGATGACGACGTACTCCTTGTCGTTGCGGAACAGCTCCTTGGCCTTGATGGAGTTGTTCAGGAACGAGATGAGCGGGGTGTTGGCCGACTCGTAGAGGTTCTCGATGCCGAGGTGGTCCTCGACCTTGGTGATGCCGGGCTCGAGCACGGAGATGGTGCGCTTCTTCTCGTCGACCTCGTAGTCGACGTCGCGGACGAGCGTGCGCGTGATCTTGGAGAACTCGGCGTACCAGCGGACTTCGTCCTGGGTCGGACCACTGATGATCAGCGGGGTCCGGGCCTCGTCGATGAGGATCGAGTCGACCTCGTCGACCACGGCGAAGTGGTGGCCGCGCTGGACGCACTCCTCGATCGAGCCGGCCATGTTGTCGCGGAGGTAGTCGAAGCCGAGCTCGTTGTTGGTGCCGTACGTGATGTCGCAGTTGTAGGCCACCCGACGCTCGTTGGGACGCATCTCGGGCAGGATCACCCCGACCTCGAGGCCGAGGAAGTGGTGGATCCGACCCATCATCTCGGACTGGAACTTGGCGAGGTAGTCGTTGACGGTGACCACGTGGACGCCCTCGCCGGTCAGCGCGTTGAGGTACGACGGAAGCGTGGCGACGAGGGTCTTGCCCTCACCGGTCTTCATCTCGGCGATGTTGCCCAGGTGGAGTGCGGCGCCACCCATGATCTGCACGTCGAACGGGCGCATCCCGGTGACCCGCTTGGAGGCCTCGCGAACCGTGGCGAACGCCTCCGGCATCAGGTCGTCGAGGTCCTCGCCGTCGGCGAGGCGCCGGCGGAACTCGTCGGTCATGCCGCGGAGCTCCTCGTCGCTCATGGCGACGAAATCGTCCTCGATCGCGTTCACGGCCTTGGCCACGGCCTCGAGCTGGCGGAGGATCTTCCCTTCGCCGATGCGGAGGAGCTTGTCAAGAATGGCAGGCACGAGCGTTGACTCCCTGGGTGTCTTCAGATGGACCGTGCCACTCTACCCAGCGGTCACAGCGCATCTTCAATCACGGACCCGGCTGTCGGAATTTCACGTGAGTCCCTCTTGACGCGAAGTGCATGTTCATGTCAACTGTCATTGACATGAATGCCACGCGCCCCTACACCATGACCGCCCGGGCCCGCTCCGTCGAGGAGACCCGGAGCCGGATCCTCGACGCCGCCGTCGCCCTCCACGGCGAGCTGTTCACGGCCGACATCGGGCTGGAGACGGTCGCCGCGCGTGCGGGCGTCAGCGTGCAGACGGTCCTGCGTCACTTCGGCAGCCGGGCGGCGCTGCTGGAGGCCGCCTTCGAGCACGGGCAGCGGGTCGTCCGGGAGGAGCGGCGGGCGCCGGTCGGCGACGTCGAGGCCGCTGTCCGCGTCCTGGTGGAGCACTACGAGTCCCGCGGCGACGGCGTGCTGCTGATGCTCGCCCAGGAGCAGGGCCAGGAGCTCGTACGCCGGATCACCGACCACGGGCGGCAGGTTCACCGGTCGTGGGTCGAGGAGGTCTTCCACCCCTTCCTGGCCGAGCACCCCGACCCCGACCCGCTCACCGACCTGCTGGTCGTCGCCACCGACGTCTACACGTGGAAGCTGCTGCGCCGCGACCGCGGGCTCTCCCGGGCCCGGACCGAGTCCCGGATCGCCACCATGGTCCGGGCTCTGATCGCAAGCCCGGCGGAGACCGACACCACGCACTAGGAGCCCCCATGTCCGACATCCTCTTCGTCACCTGGGACGGCGGCGGGAACGTCCCGCCGGCCGTCGGCATCGCGCACGAGCTGCAGACCCGGGGGCACGTCGTCCGCTTCCTCGGCCACGCCCGGCAGGAGGCCGCCCTGACGGCCGCCGGCTTCGAGTTCGTCCGGCCCCGTGAGGCGCGGGCGTTCTCCGGCCGTGAGCCGAACTCGCCGTGGGCGATGATGGCCGCCTTCGGCGACGCGGGGATGGGCCGGGACCTCCTCGCCGCGGTGTGCCTCCCGGCCCGCCGACCTCGTCGTCATCGACTGCCTCATGTTCGGCGCGCTGCACGCCGCCCACGAGGCAGCGCTGAGGTACGCCGTCCTGGAGCACCTGTACGACGGGTACTACCGCCGGGACTGCCTGGGCGGTCCTCTGGGGCTCAGCCTGCGGCTGCGCCGACTTGCTCCGGCCGCGGCACTGGACGGCGCCGCTGCTCCGCCTGCTGACCACTGTTCCGGAGCTCGACCCGTTCCCCACCCGCCGGCCAACCTGCGACGAACGGGTCCGGTCGCGGACGTCGCACCTCGGGAGGTCGTCGACCGGCCGCGCATCCTGGTCAGCCTGAGCACGTTCGGGTTTGCCGGGATGACCGGCACCCTCCAGAAGATCGTCGACGCCACCCGGGGCCTGGACGCCGAGGTCGTCGTCACCACCGGCCCGGTCATCGACCCCGCGGACATCACCGCAGCGTCGGGCGTCGAGGTGCACCGGTTCGTGCCCCACGTGGAGCTGATGCCCCGCGCCTCGCTCCTGGTCGGCCACGGCGGACACGGCAGCACCATGCAGGCGCTGGCCCACGACCTCCCGGTCCTGGTCGTCCCCATGGACCGGATGGCCGATCAGCCGACCGTGGGTCGCAGCCTGGTGGACGCCGGAGCCGGCCGGGTCGTCAGCAGGAGGGCCTCGACCGAGACGCTCCGGACGGCGATGGCCGACCTGCTGGCGGACGGACCGCACCGCGCGGCTGCGGAAAGGCTGGGCGTCGCCGTGCGGCGACTGCCGGGGGCGGCCCTCGGGGCCGATGCGGTGGAGGAGCTGGTCGGCCGGGCCGCACCCGCCGACGGGGCAGCCTGACGGTCGGGGTGGTGGGCGGAGGCCGGACGTGCGCTCACACGTGGGCGGCGAGCGCCGGCGCCAGGTCGCCGCGCGGCTCCACGACGACCGTCTCCAGTCCCAGCCAGTCCGCCATGTCGCGCAGCTCGGCCGCCAGCTGCTCGGCGGTCTCCACCGGCGCACCGGCCTCGGCGTACGCCGCCTTCACGAGGAGGCGGCCTCCGGAGCGGTCCGCCTTGAGGTCGACCCGACCCACGATCTGGTCGCCGAGCAGGAACGGCAGCACGTAGTAGCCGTGCACGCGCTTGGGGGCGGGCACGTAGATCTCGATCCGGTAGTGGAAGTCGAAGAGCCGCTCGGCCCGCTCCCGCTCCCACACCACGGGGTCGAAGGGGCTGAGCAGGGCGCGCGCGGTGACCTTGCGCGGCACCCGCGCGTCGCGGTGCAGGAAGGCCGGACGGCGCCAGCCCTCGACGGTGACCGGCTGCAGCACACCCTCGTCCACCAGCGACTGGATCGCCGGGAGCACGTCCCTCTGCGCCATCCGGTAGTAGTCGGCCAGGCAGCGCACGGTCGCGACACCGTGGGAGCGGGCCGCGCGCGCCACGAGCTCACGGCTCGCCTCTGCGCGGCCCGGAGTCGGCAGGGCGAGGACCTGCGCCGGCAGCACCCGCTCGGGCAGGTCGTAGAGCACCTCGAACTGGCTGTTGCGACCGGCGATCGCCACGTCCCCGACCAGGTAGAGGTAGTTGAGCATCTGGCGGGAGTTGGACCAGTTCCAGCCCCAGTGGTCCTTGCTGCGGGGCAGTCCGTCATCGAGGTCGCGTGCCGTGCTCGCTCCCCGCTCGCGCACCTCGGCCAGCAGGGACTCCTCCAGCTCCGCGCTGTCCTGGATCCCGTCCCACTTGTGGCGCGACGCGCGGTAGTCAGCCATCCGGTGCTGCATCACCGGCCACAGCTCGACGGGCATGAACGCCTGCACGTGCGCCCAGTACTCCACGACCCGCCGCGGCCGACCCTCGGCCGCCCGGCGCAGGAGGTCGGGGTCGTAGGGCCCCATCCGCGAGAAGAGCGGCATGAAGTGGGCGCGCTGGAGGACGTTGACGGAGTCGACCTGGAGCACCCCGGTCCGGTCGAGGGTGCGCTGGAAGGCGCGCATCGTCGGCGCCGCGTGGCGCTTGTCGAGGAACCCCTGCGCCGCCAGCGCGATCCGGCGAGCCTGTGCGGTCGAGAGGTCGGTCATCTATCCGCTGGCTCGGCCCCTCAGGGCATCTCGAGCAGCTTCTCCTTGCACCGCGTACATCACGGCCTCCATGCGGGAGTGGAGCTGGAGCTTCTCGAGGATGTTGCGCACGTGGTTCTTGACGGTGTTCTCGCTGATGAACAGGTCGCGCGCGATCTCGCGGTTGTTCATGCTCTTGGCCACCAGGCGCAGCACCTCGAGCTCGCGCTCGGTCAGCCGCAGGCCCGGGACGTGGTCGCGCTCGGGGCGCGACATCTGCTTGAACTCGTCGATCAGCTTGACCGCCATCGACGGGCTGATCAGCGACTGCCCCTCGGCCACCACCCGGACGGCCTGGGCGACCTCCTCGATCGAGGAGTCCTTCAGCAGGTAGCCGGAGGCGCCGCTCTTCACGGCCTCGTAGAGGTCAGCCTCCTCGTCGGAGACGGTGAGCATGACGATCTTGGCCGACGGCACGGACTCCTTGATCGCCAGGCAGGCCTCGATGCCGGAGCGCTTCGGCATCCGGATGTCCAGCAGCACCACGTCGGGGGCCACGCTCTCGGCGAGCGCGGTGCCCTCGATCCCGTCACCGGCCTCGCCGACGACCTCGATGCCGGGCTCCACGGCCAGCAGCATGGTCAGCCCACGGCGGAAGAGCTCCTGGTCGTCGACCACGAGCACGCGGATCGGCTCGCCGGTCGAGTCGTTCACCTGTTCGGCCACGACCGCATCATGGCACGGACGGGTGGCGTTTGGCGCGCAAGCGGGTGGCACGACGACGACGATGGGCTGGCCCGCTCGGGCCAGCCCATCGTCGGATCAGTCGTGCTCAGTCCTCGGCGCCGAGCTCCAGCGAGATCACGCCGTAGTCGTAGCCACGCCGCCGGTAGACGACGGAGGGGCGCTCGCTCTCCTTGTCGACGAAGAGGTAGAAGTCGTGCCCGACCAGCTCCATCTCGTAGAGAGCGGTGTCGAGCGTCATCGGGCTGGCCGGGTGCGACTTCTCGCGCACCACGAGCGGCCCGTCACCGGTGACGTCGATCGGGCCGACCTTGCGCTCGATCGTCGTCTCGTCGCTGTCCGCGTCGTCCTCGACCGGCGTGTCCGCCAGGGCCTCGCCCACCGAGACGGGCGTGTGGCGTCCGTGGTGGACCCGCCGCCGGTCGGCTGCGCGACGCATCTGGGAGGCCATCTTGTCGAGGGCCAGGTCCAGGGCGCCCATCTTCTCCTCGGCCGCAGCCTCGGCCCGGATCACCGGACCCTTGGAGAAGGCCGTCAGCTCCACCTTCACGGCCCGGTCGTGCTGACGCGGGTTGCGTTCGTTCTCGACCTCCACCTGCACCCGGATGATTCGATGGTCGTGCTTCTCGAGCCGAGACAGCTTCTCCGCGACGTGACTGCGGAACCGATCTGACAGCTCGCAGTGCCGACCCGTGACCACTACTTCCATGGTGAACCTCCGGTCATCCGTTTGGCCCTCGTCGACTGGGACGAGGCATGGGAGGAGTCCGTTCGGCCGACCTGGTCTTCGTCCCCACAGTCGCCTGCTGAGGCTCTCGCAGCTTGCATGCCACTACTGACCTTCTCCCGTCGTCCACCGTGTATGACGGCGGGGACGAGGCAGGACTTACGTCTAAGCCGCACCGTGATCGGCTGACCCGGATCGCTCCGGGGCGAGCCTTACGTGGGCCGTTTCGCCTGCGACTGGCATCGGCTTGCCAACGGGACGCCCTGGAGGTCCAGCGCGTCTCACTGACGCAACCACGGACCCGAACGGACTCCATACAGTGACGCTAGTCGCTGTGCGGTCACGAGGAAAGGTCGGGGCCCGAAACTTCGCCGTGGCCGAGGTGCCGGCGGCGCGTGGCGGCGATCACCGCGATCCCGGCGACGGGGACCCCCGACGCCTCCAGGGCCCGCTGCGCCTCGCGTGCCGTGGAGCCGGTGGTGAGTACGTCGTCGCAGACCACTGCCTGCACCCGGTGGCCGGAGAGGCGACGCACGGAGGTCGACGGGCAGCACATCGAGCCGGTCAGGTTCGCCGCGCGGGCATCGGCGCCCAGGCCCGACTGGTCGACCACGCCGCCCCGCGAGAGGAGGAGCCGCGCCGCCGTCACGGCGTACCCCTGAGCCGACAGCAGCCGGGCCGCGGAGCGCGTCAGCGTCCAGGTGGGGTCGTGGCCGCGGGCCCGGGTGCTGCCCGGTCGCGAGGGCACGGGCACCAGGACCACGTGGCCGGAGCCGGCGAGCTCGGCCACGGAACGGCTGAGCAACCGGGCGAGGGGCCGACCGAGGGCGAGCACGGCGCGCTCCTTGTGGGCGATCACCATGGCGCGCACGGTGCCGTCGTACGCCGACGCGGCGTACGGCGTGGCCAGGCCCGCCGGGACCGGCGTGGGCCAGGCCGGACGCGCCGCCCGGGGCAGGGTGTCCGCGCACGACGGACACAGGGCCCGGCCCCCGAGGCCACAACCGACACAGCGGCCACCGAGGACCAGGTCGGTGAAGGCGTCGCGCACCCTGCGATGCCAGCAGGTCTCGGAGCGATGCTCAAGGGGGTCGGGGGCGCCTGTGGACGAGGCTCAGCCGACGTAGCCGACCAACGTGGTCTCGGCATCCAGCCCCGCCTGCGGGACCTCACCGCGTGGGTCCAGCAGGCTGGTGTTGGTCACGGCGAAGAGGGTCTCCTCGGCGACCGGCGAGCTGGCCAGGCCCAGCACCCGGCCGGGCAGGGTGGTGAGCAGGTCGTCGACCCCGGAGGGAGCACCGTCCACCGCGATGGTGCGCAGCTCGAACAGCTCCTTGGCCACGCGGTGCAGCACGGCGACCGAGGTGGGCGAGCTCCAGCCGATGTCGCGGATCCGGAGGCCGCTCTCACCTTCCCAGGCGATCTCCTGGGCACGCGTCGCTCCGATCACCTTGCCATCGGCTCCGTGCCTGATCCGGCTCACCATGAGCCGGTCACCCTGTGGCCCGGGCAGCACCGCCACCAGCCGGGACCCGTCGCGCGACACCAGGAACCGGCTCACGTTGCGCCCCGAGATGCCCTGCACCTCGACGGAGACCGGCCCCCGGCGGCCGAGGTAGCCGATCTCGGCTCCGGACTCCCGGTTGTCGACCAGCCACAGACGGTCGGTGAAGTCCCAGGCCGGCCGGAGCAGGTTCTCGGCGGAGCTGGCCTCCTCCTCGACCGTCTCCGCGGCGCCACGGACCGTGGTCAGCAGGATCCGGTCACCGGCGCCGGTGACCCCGGCCACGCTGGTGGCGTTGAGGTTCACGGCCATCGACCGCACCCCCTGGACAGAGCTGCCCATGGGGCCACTCACCTCGGCCAGGCCACCGGGCGGTCCGGACACCAGCCGGCCGCCGCGCAGGCCGAACAGCAGCGAGCTCGCCTGGAGGCCGGTCGGGTCGTAGGCCAGCCCCTGGTCGACGCTGAACTCGCCTTCACCCCCGGGGAGGGTGACCTGCTGGCCGCCGATCGACACCCGGAAGGCAGCCGACCGTGGGGTCCTGCCGCAGCGTCCAGGCCAGCTGCGCGAGCATCAGCTGGCTCGCCTGCGGGGTGAGCTCCCCCGTGTAGCCGCGCAGGGTGAGGTCGGCGACCCCCTCGTCGGAGACCGGCACGGCGCCGAAGACGTCGAGCCCGGACGGGATGAAGCTGCGGGACACGTCGTCGAGTCGCTGTGAGGGTCCGCGCAGGAGGGCACGGGTCAGCTCGGTGGGCAGCTGCTCCTCGCCGAACGGGACGAAGACCTGCTCCGGCACCAGGATCTGGGCCGACGGGTCGAAGAAGTAGAGCGAGACGTGGCTGAAGACCTGCTCGAACCAGGACTCGGGGACGATCAGGGCGTCGGGTGCGTCGGCGATGCGCCACTGGCCGTCCTCCCGGCGCATCGGGAAGCGGAGCGCCCGGTCGTCCTTGGGGAGCGAGCCCAGGAAGGCGCCCCGCCGGTCGAGGTGCTCGGCGCCGGCCAGCTCGACGGTCACGGTGCTCGAGCCCAGCGGCCCGATCACCTCGGCGTAGGTGATGGTCCGGGCGTCGGGGTCCCACGCCGCCTCGGCGTCGCGGGTCAGGAACTCGCGCGCCACGTTGAGGTCGATCGGCGTCGCCGTCATCGCCTCGAGGAAACCGGTCACGATGTCGGTGGCCGAGTCGCCCTGCTGGGGAGGTTTGGCGTCGATGAAGGTCCCCGCCTGGTCCTCCGGCGTGCCCTCGGAGCGGGTCTCGACGACGGGACCGCTCTCGGGCATCGAGATGCAGGCCGAGAGGGGCAGGACGAGGCTCGCGAGCAGGGCGGCGACGGCGCGACGACGATTCATCCGACCGGCTCCGCTGCATCCTCGGGCACGAGTGGCAACGGGCTCTGCCGCAGCTCCCCGCCGGCACGGCGGGGCAGGGTCAGGCGGAACTGCGCCCCCTGGCCGGGCCGGCCCCAGGCCTGCAGCCAACCCCCGTGGAGGTGGGTGTCCTCGAGCGAGATCGACAGGCCCAGCCCGGTGCCGCCGCTCGTGCGAGCGCGGGCGGGGTCGGCGCGCCAGAACCGGTTGAAGACCATGGCTGACTCCCCTGACGCGAGGCCGACACCGTAGTCGCGCACCGCGATCGCCGCAGCGTGGTCGTCGCCGTCGACATGGAGCACGATGTCGCCGCTCTCGGCGTGGTCGATCGCGTTGGTCACCAGGTTGCGCACGATCCGCTCCACCCGGCGTACGTCGGCCTCCGCCAGGCACGGGTGCCCCGGAGAGACCACCTTGACGGTCGTGGAGCGCTGCTCGGCGAGCGGCCGTGTCACCTCGACCACCCGGTGGGCGACGTCGACCAGGTTGACGTCGTCGGACTCGAGGACGGCCGCACCGGCGTCGAAGCGGCTGATCTCGAGCAGGTCGGCCAGCAGGGTCTCGAACCTGTCCAGCTCCACCTGGAGGAGCTCGGCCGCACGGGAGGTGGTCGGGTCGAACCGACCACGCGCGTCGTGCAGCACGTCGCCCGCCATCCGCACCGTCGTCAACGGTGTCCGCAGCTCGTGGGACACGTCGGACACGAACCGTCGCTGCACCCGGCTGAGCTCCTCGAGCTGCCGGATCTGGCGTTGCAGGTTCGTGGCCATCTGGTTGAACGAGGTGGCCAGGCGGGCCAGGTCGTCCTCACCCGTCACCCGGAGCCGCTCCTGCAGCTGTCCGGCCGCCAGCCGCTCGGCGACCCGGCGGGCGAGCCGGATCGGGGTCACCACCTGGCGGGTCACCAGCCAGGTCAGCCCGGCCACGAGCACCAGCAGGAGCACCGCCGCAGTCAGCAACGCCCTGCTGACCAGCGCCAACGTCTCGGACTCCTCGCTCATCGGGAAGAGGTAGTAGAGCGTGTAGGTCTTGCCGTCCGCGGTGAGCCGGACCTGGGAACCGACCGCGATGCCGGGCTCGCTGACCATCTCCCCGTCGACGGTGCTCCGGATCTCGGTGTACGTCCACGCCGTGGGCGGCCTTCTCGTCGAAGTGCTCCTCCAGCGTCACCGGGACACTGGTCTTGTCGAGCCCCCGGCTGAACTTCGCGCCGCCGTCGGCGATCCGCCCCCCAGCCTCTCCCACCGGGCCGCTCAGCACGACCGAGAACCCGCGGGCGTCACCGCGGACGATGATCGACTCGACCAGCTCGCGCTGCTGGGTGCCGGAGTCGATCGTGGTGCGCGCGTCCCCCGCCAGGCTCTCGCGGGCCTGCTTCGTCTCGTTGCCGGCCTCGGCCACCACCGCGTCCACGCGATGGTCCAGCAGGCCGTCCCGGGTCTGCGACAGCAGGAACCAGCCCGACCGCGCTCACGACCACCGCCGACAGCACGACGGTGCTCGCGACCACCCGCGCCTGGATCGACCGACGCCAGAAGGTCAGACCCCGGCGTACGGCTTCCGGGAGCGTGCGGCTCGCCACGGCTAGGGATTTCCGGCTTTGTACCCCACGCCCCGGACCGTCACGACGATCTCGGGGTTCTCCGGGTCGTGCTCGACCTTGGACCGGAGGCGCTGCACGTGCACGTTGACGAGGCGCGTGTCGGCGGCGTGCCGGTAGCCCCAGACCTGCTCGAGCAGGACCTCGCGCGTGAACACCTGCCAGGGCTTGCGGGCCAGGCAGACGAGCAGGTCGAACTCGAGGGGCGTCAGGTTGATCGGCGTCGACCCCCGCGTCACGGCATGGCCGGCCACGTCGATGGAGAGGTCACCGACGGCCAGGGACTCCTGGACGGGGTCGTCGTAGCGACGCACCCGGGCCCGGATCCGGGCGATCAGCTCCTTGGGCTTGAACGGCTTGACGACATAGTCGTCGGCACCGGACTCCAGGCCCAGGACGACGTCGATGGTGTCGCCCTTCGCCGTCAGCATCACGATCGGCACCCCCGACTCGGCCCGGATCTCCTTGCAGACGTCGATCCCGTCCCGGCCGGGGAGCATGAGGTCGAGCAGGACGAGATCGGGTCGGTAGTCCCGGAAGACGCCCATGGCCTCGTCGCCCCGCCCGCACATGCGGGTGTCGAAACCCTCCTGGCGCAGGACGATCGTGAGCATCTCCGCCAGCGAGGCGTCGTCGTCGACGACGAGCACTCGCCCCTTGGCGGATCCCTCCGGTGACTGCGTCATGCCCTCAATCCTGCCAGCCGGGTGGCCAAAAACCGGCCAGGCCGGTCAGTAGCGGTACTGGTCGGACTTGTACGGGCCCTGGACGTCGACGCCGAGGTAGGCCGCCTGGTCGTCGGAGAGGGTCGTCAGCCTGACCCCGAGCGAGCCCAGGTGGAGGCGCGCGACCTCCTCGTCGAGGTGCTTCGGCAGGACGTAGACGCCGACGGGGTACTGCTCGGGCTTCGTGAAGAGCTCGATCTGCGCCAGCACCTGGTTGGTGAAGGAGTTCGACATCACGAAGGACGGGTGGCCGGTGGCGTTGCCCAGGTTCATCAGTCGGCCCTCGGACAGCACGATGATGGACGGCCCGCCCGGGAAGGTCCACACGTCGACCTGCGGCTTGACGTTCTTGCGGACGACGCCGTCGTACGTCTCGAGTCCGGCCATGTCGATCTCGTTGTCGAAGTGGCCGATGTTGCCCAGGATCGCCTGGTGCTTCATCTTCGCCATCTGCTCGACGGTCACGACGTCCTTGTTGCCGGTCGCCGTGATGATGATGTCGGCGACGTCGAGGACGTCGTCGAGCGTGGAGACCTGGTAGCCGTCCATCGCCGCCTGGAGGGCGCAGATCGGGTCGATCTCGGTGACGATCACGCGCGCACCCTGGCCGCGCAGCGACTCGGCGCAGCCCTTGCCGACGTCGCCGTAGCCGCAGACGACCGCGACCTTGCCGCCGATGAGGACGTCGGTCGCGCGGTTGATGCCGTCGATCAGGGAGTGGCGGCAGCCGTACTTGTTGTCGAACTTCGACTTGGTGACCGAGTCGTTGACGTTGATGGCCGGGAAGAGCAGCGAGCCCTCCTTCATCATGTCGTAGAGACGCAGGACGCCGGTCGTGGTCTCCTCGGTGACGCCCATCAGCTCACCGGCGATCTTGGTGTAGCGGTCGGTGCTCTCCGCGAGCGACGCGTTGAGGACGTCGAAGACGATCTTCTGCTCATGGCTCTTGGCCGTCGCGGGGTCGGGCGCCTGGCCGGACTTCTCGGCGTCGACGCCGAGGTGGACGAGCATCGTGGCGTCGCCACCGTCGTCGAGGATCATGTTGGCGAACGAGCCGGCGGGCCAGTTGAGGATCTGCTGGGTGCACCACCAGTACTCCTCGAGGGACTCACCCTTCCAGGCGAAGACCGGGACACCGGAGGGCGAGTCGGCCGTGCCGTTCGGGCCGACGACGACGGCCGCGGCCGCGTGGTCCTGGGTGGAGAAGATGTTGCAGGAGGCCCACCGGACCTCGGCGCCGAGAGCGGTCAGCGTCTCGATCAGCACCGCGGTCTGGATGGTCATGTGGAGCGACCCGGCGATCCGGGCGCCGGCCAGCGGCTTGCTGTCACCGTAGCGAGCGCGCATGGCCATCAGGCCCGGCATCTCGTGCTCGGCGAGAGAGATCTCGGTCCGGCCGTAGTCGGCCAGATTCAGATCGGCGACCTTGTAGTCCATGAGCTGCCCCTTGTCGTCTGGTGCGGTGCGTCGTACGCCGCGACCTCGCCAGATTAGAACGCCATGTGGCCGGAGAAAGAATCCCCGACGCCCTCGGCTCCGAACACGTATGGGGGGCTCAGTGCCCGGTGGCCACCTGGTCCTCGGCCCCGTCCGTGCCTTCGTCCGTGCCGCGTCCTTGCCGTCGTCCTTGCCGAAGGGCAGCAGGTGCATGACCACCACGACGATGGCTCCGACGATCACACCGAGCACCGCCGACAGCGCGGTGTTGACGAGCCAGCCGACGACACCCGCGAGCACCGGGACGGCGTCGTGGGCGGCCACCTCGAGGTGGTGGACGAAGTCGTACGGCGCGTGCCAGCCGAGCTCGTCGAGGCCGACCAGCTCGATGTGTCCACCAACCCACAGCATCGCCACGACGCCGACGGTGGAGATGACGGTCAGCAGCTTCGGCATGCCGGCGACCAGTCCTCGACCCACCTTCTGGGCGATGGTCGACGAACGCTGAGCGAGGCTCAGGCCGATGTCGTCCATCTTGACGATCAGGGCGACGACGCCGTAGACGCCGATGGTGATGCCGATGGCGACGACCACCAGGATGATCAGCCGGCTGAGGAAGCCCTCGTCGGCGATCTCGTTGAGGGCGATCACCATGATCTCGGCGGAGAGGATGAAGTCGGTGCGGATGGCCCCGGAGGTCATCTGCTTCTCTGCCTCCTCACCGGACCCGGCCACCACTGCAGGTCCGTGGTCCTCGTGGCCACGGAGCTTTCCCCAGACCTTCTCGGCGCCCTCGTAGCAGAGGTAGGCACCGCCCAGCATCAGGATCGGGGTCAGCAGCCCAGGGAGGAACTGGCTGAGCAGCATCACGGCAGGCAGGATGAACAGCAGCTTGTTGCGCATCGAACCGATAGCGATCCGCTTGATCATCGGCAGCTCGCGGTCGGCGGTGACGCCGTGGACGTACTGGGGCGTGACCGCCGTGTCGTCGACGACCACGCCGGCGGCCTTGGCGCTGGCGCGACCGGCAGCGGCACCCACGTCGTCGACCGAGGCTGCCGCAAGGCGCGCCAGCGCCGCGACGTCGTCGAGCAGACCGAACAGGCCTGCGCTCATGGGGTGGTGCCGTCCGCTGCCATGGGCGGAAGGTTATCCGGCGGACCCCACCGCCGTCCTCCGCCCGGGCATGGCCACGAGGATCACGACCCCGCTCAGGACCGTGAGCCCGGCCGCGAGGTCCAGCACGGGCAGCAGCCCGACCACCTCCGCCCCGACGCCGGCGACGACGGCACCCAGGACACTGAGCAGCCAGATCGTCGCCTGCAGCGACCCGAAGACCCGACCGCGGTACGACTCGGGCACCCGCTGCTGGGCGAGCGCCTCCACCCCGACCGCGGACGCGACGGCGAGGAAACCCTGGAGGAGGCTGAGCACCACCGCCACTCCCACCACGGGCACGTTGAACCGCACGAGCCGGGACGATGGTGCGGTCACCGCCGCGAACGCGAAGACCAGCCCGAGGAGGCCGCGAGGTCCTCGAGGAGGACCAGCCCCGGGAGCTGGTCAGCTGCTCGCGCCCTGCGCGAGCACCTGCCAGCCACGGTACGCGCTCCGTCGCTGCCGGCCGCTGGTAGGTCCGGGCCCGGACGGGACGCGAGCAGCGGGTGCACGGGATCGGTCCGGCAAAGACGGAAGGCCAGAACGTGGCCGACCACGACGCCATCCGGGCCACCACCGTGCTCGGGCGCCGGGCGTCACGCAGGTGAGGTGCGAGGGCCGGGTTGTCGAGCCGGTACGCCGACGACACGTCACCCGGTCCGCAGGTCGAGCAGCTGAGCTCGACCACGGCCCTGGCCTCGTCCCGGCGCCAGGTGACGGTGGGCCGCCCGCACTCGGGGCAGTGGAGCCGCGTGGTCCGCCAGCCCACGCCGTACCGTGCACGCCACGCCCCAGCCAGGGGCTCGTCGGCGAGGTCGGTCTCGAGCAGCTCACGCAGCCGGGTCCGGCCGCGGACCAGACGCATGGAGATCGCCTCGGCCGAGGTGCCCAGCTCGGCTGCGAGCTCCTGCGGGGTGCGCTCCTCGACGTACCGCCCGACGAGGGCGTCCCGGGTCTCCGCCGGGAGCAGGGCCAGGGCCCGGTCGAGCAGGCCGACCAGCTCGTCACGCTCCAGGAACCGGTCGATCGGGTCGTCACCCTCGGGCGGCGGGTCGACGTGCGTCGAGTGCTCGTGGGCGGATCTTCGCGCTCGCTCGGCCCGCCAGCGGCGGCAAACGTTGCGGGCGACGGCGTCGAGCCACGGTCCGGAACCGGTGGGATCGACGAGGCGGTGTCGGATCCGCCAGGCCTGGAGCAGCGTCTCCTGCGCGAGGTCCCCGGCGGTCGACGGGTCGCCCGTCAGCACCGCGCACAGGCGCTCGATGCGGGCGCGCTCGGTCGCCGACCACACCGCTTCCGACAGCTCCGTCACGGGACCTCCCCGAGCTCGATTCTCCACGACCCAGATCACCGGGAAGGAGGATCGAGCAACGACGTTCCCGGAATTTGTCGTTCCCGGAATTTGTCCGGACGCGGAGCCCGGTCAGGAACCAGCCGGCTGCCGCGCCTGCGGCGCGTGGTCCGGGGGCGCCTGCTCCACGGCCTCCTGGACAGCGGTGGCGATGTCGTCGGCGTGCACCGTGGCGGCCCGCAGGTGGTGGGCCGTCCTGACCTCGTGCTTCGCGAAGCCGACCGGGTCGACCACCGTGTTGAGGCGGGAAGCCACGGGCTCCCAGGCGAGGACGAGCGCCAGCAGCACCGCCAGTGCGGTGGTGAGGAGGAGTGACACGACAGGGTGGTCGGCCGCCCAGCCGATGAAGCCGGAGTACTCGGCGGTCTTGATGACGAAGCCATGGAAGAGGTAGACGACCAGCGTCCACGTGCCCATCCGCGAGAACCAGCCGGAGAGGCGGGGCACGAGGGCGAGGAACGCCCAGGCGCCGGCGATGCCCACCGTCAGCAGCACGGCTCGGGTGAGGATCGACTGCAGCTCTCCGCCGGGCAGCTCGTCGTAGGAGGCCCGGTAGTAGAGCGACTCGGTGTCGGCCCAGGTGTCGGTCCAGAGGGCGAGCGTCGCGAGGGTGGCGAGGACAGCGACTGCCCACACCTTCGCCCGCCCGCTGCGCAGCAGCTCGAGCCGCTCCGGGGTCGCCACCAGGCCGAGGACGAAGAACGGCAGCAGGCCCAGGACCCGGGCCAGGTCGAAGGTGTCGGTCGCATGGATCCCGGCGACCAGGCTGATCACGACCGCGAGCCCGATGGCGACCACCCTGGGGAGCCAGGTGAAGACCGGGGTGATCAGCCGCCAGAAGAAGAGGGCCGACAGGTACCACATCGGCCAGTGCGGATCGACGAAGAGATCCTCGAGCGTCTCGCCTCCCACGTAGATGCGGAACAGCGCCAGGAGAGTCTCGAAGAGGACGTACGGGACGACGACGGTGCGGACAAGCTGCGTCATCCGGGCCCGCTCCCACCGGAACGAGCGCGACAGGTAGCCGGTGACGAAGACGAAGGCGGGGATGTGCCAGGCGTAGAGGAAGTCGTACAGCCACCTGTTGACGACCGGCTCGGGAAGCAACGTCCAGGAGTGGCCGACGACCACGAGCACGACGAGCGCCATCTTGGCGTTGTCGAACCAGGGATCCCGGGTGCCCGGAGCGGGCAGAGCGGTCTGGTGTGTCGGGGCAGGCACGACCCGGTCCTACCCAGGTCCCGCCCGTCCTAGTCCTCCACGAATCCCAGTCGGAGGTACTCGGCGGCGTAGCTGCCGGAGAGGAAGAGGCTGGCGTAGCGGGCCACCTCGGTGGGGGCGTCGGTGGTGCAGGTCTCGACACGTACGCCGCGTGCTGCGGCCGCCGCCAGCAGCCGGCCCCGGCTCTCCCGCACCAGCGCCTCCTCGCTGCCGTCGTCCAGCACCAGCAGCATCGGCCGGCGCTCCCCGGCGTCCTCGGAGAACGGGTCGTCGAACACGTCCCGCTGTCGCGCCGCCTCGATCACGGGCAGCAGGTGCTCGGCGTCCCCGGCCAGCGCGGTGCGACCGCTGGCCCGCCGGATCGACTCGGCGATCCGGCGCGCCGCCCGCGCCGCCAGCACCGAGCCGCCCCAGACGAGCGGGGCGGTGTCGGCCAACGCGATGGCCAGCATCTTCGCGGGGTTCACGGCGAGGTCGCGGTGAGGCGAACTCGCGATCGCCACGTCGTCCATCGCCGCGGCGACCCGCTCGACGTCCACGAGCGGCCCGAGCGAGACCCGCTCGAGGTAGTCGAGCATGACCACCGCCGTGGCGAGCTGGTCCCGGCTGACCGTCGGCAGGATGTGGCTCCAGCGTCCGGCTGCGTGATCGGCGACGAGCGAGGTGCCCGGGCAGGCCACCACGACCTGGCAGCCGCGACGCACCGCCTCCGCCACCGCCGACGCCGTGTCCGTGTCGGCCCCGTCGGGAGCCAGCACCACGACCAGGTCGAGACTGCCGGCCCATCCGGGCAGCGCGGCGCCCGGCCAGGCGACGAACGGCACCGGGCACCACGGCTCGAGCACCGCACGCAGGAGGCGGGAGTCGGGACCTGCCGCGATCACCGCGCGCGGACGAGCCTCGAGCTCCCGGCTGCGGGAGACCGCCGCCTCGGTGGCTTCGGCCGCCTCCGCGACCTCGCGGCGTACGCGTGCCCCGGCCTCGGCCAGGGCACGGAACGGCGCGTCGGCGCGCGCCAGGGCGGTCTCGTCGTCGAGGCGGGACTCGTCGAACCAGGTCACCATCGTCAGCTCCGGTCAGGCCGGCTTGCGGGCCTCGTCGACCAGGAGCACCGGGATGTCGTCGCGCACCGGGTAGGCCAGGCCGCACCCGGTGCACACCAGCTCCTCCCCCGTGGCCTGGAGCGACGAGCGGCAGCTCGGGCAGACGATGATGTCGAGGAGGGCGGGGTCGATGTGCATCACGTGCTCCTGATCAGGTCGAGGACCTCGTCGCGGACCCCGGCCATCGTGGCCTGGTCGGGGCCTTCGACGTTGAGGCGCAACAGGGGTTCGGTGTTGGACGGACGGACGTTGAACCACCAGTCGTCCAGGGAGACGGTGAGCCCGTCGAGGTGGTCGGTCTCGGCGCCACGATCGCGGTAGACCTTCTCGATCCGGGTCATCATCGCCTGCTGGTCCTCGACCGTGGAGTTGATCTCGCCACTCACGACGTAGCGCTCGTAGTCGTCGAGGAGCTCCGAGAGCGGCCGGTCGGTCTCGGCCAGCGCCGCCAGCGCGTGCAGCGCGGCCAGCATCCCGGAGTCGGCCCGCCAGAAGTCGCGGAAGTAGAAGTGGCCGCTGTGCTCGCCACCGAAGATCGCGTCGGTCTCCGCCATCGTGGCCTTGATGTAGGAGTGCCCGACGCGGGTCCGCACCGGCACCCCGCCCAGCTCGGTCACGATCTCCGGGACCGCCCGACTGGTGATCAGGTTGTGGATCACGGTGCTGCCGGGCTCCTTCGCGAGCTCGCGCGTCGCGATCAGCGCCGTCAGCGTCGACGGGGAGACCGCCCGGCCGAGCTCGTCGACGAGGAAGCAGCGGTCGGCATCGCCGTCGAAGGCGAGCCCGATGTCGGCCCCCTCGTCGAGCACCCGGCGCTGCAGGTCGACGAGGTTCTCGGGCTCGATCGGGTTGGCCTCGTGGTTCGGGAAGCTGCCGTCGAGCTCGAAGTACATCGGCACGACCTCGACCCGGTCCTCGCCGAGTCGTCCGAAGACCGCGGGGGCGGTGTAGCCGGCCATCCCGTTGCCGGCGTCCACGACGACCTTGAGCCGACGCCCCTCGACGGGCGCGAGCGAGAGCAGGTGGGCGGCGTACGCCTCGAGCACGTCCTGCTGGGTGATCGTGCCCTGGTCGGTCACGGCCGGGAGCTCGCCGGAGGCGACGGCGTCGCGGATCTCGGCCAGGCCGGTCTCCATGCCGATGGGTGTCGCGCCGGCGCGACACATCTTGATGCCGTTGTACTGGGCCGGGTTGTGGCTCGCCGTGAACATGGCACCGGCGTGCCCCAGGTGGCCGCTCGCGAAGTAGAGCTGGTCGGTGGAGGCGAGCCCGATCAGGATCACGTCGGCACCGGCCGCCGTCGCGCCGTCGGCGAACGCGCCGGCCAGGTCGGGCGAGCTCGGCCGCATGTCGTGGCCGACGACCACCGTCCTGGCACCGGTCACCTGGACGAACGCGCCGCCGGTACGGCGGGCCAGGTCGTCATCGATCTGGTCCGGGACGGTGCCGCGGACGTCGTACGCCTTGAAGATCGCGCGCAACAGCTCGGGGTCCACGGGTTCGGCCATGGCCGGAGCCTAACGGGGCGTCGGGTCAGTCCGTCGTGAGGACGCGCAGGTGCCCGCGCCGGGTCGTCTCCCGGCCGGTCTCGTCCGACGGGGCAGTGACCGCGACCGGCTCCGGTCGCGCCGCCTCGCGCACCGCGTCGGCGAGCGCGAGCAGGTCGTCGGTGGACGGACCCTGGGCCGACGGGTCGGGGGCGAGCCGCATGACTTCCCAGCCCCGGGGCGCCGACAGTCCGCTCGCTGTGGGCGTCGCACAAGTCGTAGGCGTGCGGCTCGGCGTACGTCGCGAGGGGCCCCAGGACCGCGGTCTGGTCGGCGTAGACGTACGTCAGCGTGTTGATCGCCGGACGGCCGCACGCCGTGCGGGAACAGCGGCGGATGGGACTCACGTCGCCGACGGTACCCGCGGATCGGTTCCTGTCCGATTAGGCTCGCTGCTGTGGACCAGGCTTCAGCCGTACGGCGCATCCGGGACCGACGTGGCCGCGGCATGCGCGGACCCGCGATCCTGCCCGAGCGGCCCGGCCACCCCGAGCTCCGCACCCCGCGCCAGCGGTTCGACGAGCTGGCCCTCGACATCGTCACCCAGGTCGACCAGCGCTGGCAGGACAGGCTGGGCCTGGTCGAGTACGCCGTCGAGGACGCCCCCCAGATCCCCGACGACTGGAGCACCGACACGGTGCCGCTCTCGTCGCTCGTCCGCGGCACCGGCGCCACACCGACCCGGCTGGTGCTCTTCCGGCGCCCGATCGAGCACCGCACCGAGAGCCGTGCCGAGCTCGAGGCGTTGGTGCTGACCATCGTGGTCGAGCAGGTCGCCGAGCTCCTCGGCATCGACGCCGAGCTCGTCGACCCCCGCTACCAACGCAACGACTGAGCAGGCGCGCCGTCGGTCGAGGTGCCCCGTTGGTTGAGGTGCGGAGGGGCGATCGTTGGTTGAGGTGCGAAGGCGCCTGGCGCCTGGCCTGAACCCCGGGTCCGCAGTGGTTGAGGTGCTCCGTTGGTTGAGGTGCGAGGAGCGCCAGCGCCGAGCCTCGAAACCCCGGACGTACGCAGGGCCAGCACCACCCGACCACACCCAAAAAACTTTCTGAAATAGTTCTCCACACCCCTGCAAAACAACGGGAATCTCGGGCTCGGACTGTCGGTGGCGCGTGCTTGGCTTGAC
Organism: uncultured Actinomycetota bacterium; assembly: GCA_963834235.1. GTDB lineage: Bacteria > Actinomycetota > Actinomycetes > Propionibacteriales > Nocardioidaceae > Nocardioides. Next base: position 1,223,954 of record CAWIAS010000001.1, on the reverse strand, counting down.
CCATGACCAAGACCGCACCCGAGCTCGACACCGCCGCCGCGGTGCTCGACTTCGTGCGCGATCGCAGAGCCGCCGCCGACGCCGCCGAAGCCGACCTGCTCAAGGCCGCAGTCGACTGGGCGGCCATGCACTCGACCGACTCGATCTACGACGCCGCGTGTGACTGGTACGGCGACCACCCCATCCCCGTCGCCGGCCCCGGCGCACCCCTGGTCGCGGAGTTCTCCATCGCCGAGTTCGCCACCGCCATCGGCCTGCCCGACCGAGGTCGGGAAGGCCTACGTCGGAGAAGCCCTCGAACTCCGGCACCGCCTCCCGAAGACCTGGGCCCAGGTCCTGGACGGGAAGCTCCCCGCCTGGCGGGCCCGCCGGATCGCCCGAGCCACCCTCGCCCTCTCCGCCGAAGCAGCCGCGTACGTCGATGAGAAGGTCTGCGTTCTGCGCCCACACCATCCGCCCCACCGCCCTGGACCGGCTGATCGCGACCGCGATCACCCAGTTCATGCCCGCCGAAGCCGAAGCCCGGCAACAAGCCGCCGCCGACGGCCGGCACGTCGACATCGACACCCGCCACCACGACCTCAACGGACTCTCCGGCACCGCCACCCTCCACGGCACCCTCGACCTCGCCGACGCCCTCGACCTCGAGTCCGCCATCAGCGCAGACCGCCGCCACACTCAAAGAGCTTGGGTCCGAAGAATCGTTGGACGTCCGCCGCGCCGTCGCCCTCGGCGAGATCGCCCGCCGCGACCTCACCCTCGACCTGTCAGGTTCGTCGGTTGAGGAGGTTGCGCAGCAACCGTCTCGAAACCCCCGCAGCGTCGGTCCTCAACCTCCACCTCGTCCCAGACGCGGTCACCGGCGCCGGCGACGTGGTCGGGCACCTCGACAACCGCAACCTCCCGGTCCTCGCCCAGCAGATCCGGACCTGGTGCGGCGCCGCCGGTCAGATCACCGTGAAACCGGTCATCGACCTCGCCCGCTGCGCCCCCGTCGACCGCCTACGACCCCACCGAAGGCATGGCCGAGCAGGTCGAGCTCCGCGACCGGCACTGCATGTTCCCCTGGTGCAACCGCCCAGCCAAGCAGTGCGACAAGGACCACGTCATCCCCTGGAAACCCGGCGATCAGACCTGCGCCTGCAACCTCGCACCCCTGTGCCGACGACATCACCGGCTCAAGACCCACGGCCGCTGGCGCTACCTGCTCCCTGAAACCGGGCATGTTCCTGTGGACCAGCCCGCACGGCTACCAGTACCTCGTCGACCACGACGGCACCGCCGACGTCTCCGACGACCGCCGACCACCCGACCAGTAGCTCCCCCGCCCCACACCCCGCCACCGGCGGGGCAACCGGCATGTCCACGGTGGCCGACGTCGCGCAGCAGAGGACGATTCACCTGCGACGTAACGATTGCGACCAAGGGATGGCGGGACGCCGGTCGACCACCCACCCTCGACTCATGGACAGGACCCCGAGCCGAGCAGTAGCGCTGGCCGCGTTGCTCCTGTGCCTTCTCACCGGTTGCGGGCAGCCGAATGATTCCGGGGTCGAGCCGATCGAGGCCCTGCCGTCCCCGGCCGAAGGCTCTCAATGGGTCTCCTGGCGCGATGTCGCCGTGCAGGTCCCGAGTACGTGGGACTTCGGATGGGAGCCGGGCGACGACTGGTGCGCTGATGGTGTGGTCGAACGACTGCCGCAGGACCCCTACGTGGCGATCAACCCGGGCTATGGACCGACGCTCGACATCGGCTGCGGTGAGCCTCGGGTACGCCACGACCCGGCGTTCGGGTCCGCGCCGGAGACGTATTGGGCCCCCCATGCTGCCCTGGAGACCGCCGTCGAGAGCTCGGACGTCTCCCTCACTGACGGCACCTGGTTCCTGGCCACCCGCACGCTCGGCGACGTCCGGGTCCGTCTCCTGACCGAGGACGAGCAGGAAGCCGAAGAGATTCTGGCCACGGCGACCCGCTTCGCGGTCGACCAGAACGGGTGCGAACCGACGTCCCCGGTGCAGGCGAGCGAGTTCGTGCGGCCGGTGCCGTTCGACATCACCGCGGTGTCAGGCGTCGAGAGCGTGTCCGTGTGCCAATACGAACGCGGCATCCCCATGGACGAGCCTGCTCTGATGGGCTCGAGGACCATAACCGGCGCCGAAGCCGACGCGCTGCTCCGTGGGCTGCAGTCGGCACCCGTGGGTGGCGGCCCGGACAAGCCCGACCAGTGCAGCGAGGACAGCAACGGGGACACCGGCATCGCCCTGCATCTCGACCAGGGCTCGCGCACCGACACGGTGTTCGTCTACTCCGACACCTGCCGCGGCAACGGGACCGACGACGGGACGGAGAAGCGCGGTCTCACAGAGAAAACCTGCTCCCCCCTCTTCGAGCCCCCGGTCGTCGCGTGGACCTTCAGCACCTCGCTGTTGGGTCGGTGCGGCTGACCCACCACCGGCACCCGCAGCAGTCAGCCGGATGGCCGCACAGGCATGTCGTAGGTGAGCCACGGACCGGTGGTCGCGACAGAGTCGTAGAGCGCGCGGGCGGTGGCGTTGTCCTCCGCTGTCATCCAGCTGACGACCTCGTGCCCCTTCTCGGCTGCGAGGGCGCCCAGGAAGCTGAGGAGCAGCCGGGCGATGCCCTGCCCACGGAGGTCCGGGGCGACGAAGAGGTCATCGAGGTAGAGCCCGGTGTCGGCGTTCAGCGGTCGCGCGAAGGGACGCACGTGCGCCAGTCCCCCGATCCGTTCGTGCGCATCCACCGCCACGAACCCGTCCACCTCGTGTCCGTCATCGTGGAGCCACGCCCAGACGACGTCGAGCGCCACCTCGTCGTCGGGCATCTCGTAGAACCGGCGGTACCCGCGATAGAGCTCACGCCACACCGACTCGTCGGCGGGGCCCACGGAGCGCACCGTCCATTGCGTCTGACTCACCATGGACGGACTCTAGAACGGCTACGGCAGGCCCGGACGGACATCGGGGACGAGGGCCTCGGTGACCAGCTCCCGGAACCCGACGACCGCGGCCCCGGCCCGAGGACCCGTGATCATCGCCGCGGCGTGCACCGACGTACGGTCCGGGGTCACCCGCACCAGGGCGGCGTCCGGCGGCAGGTCGACGATCGCGCCCTGACCGGGCTTGAGCTCGACCTTCTGCTGCTCGAGCGCGTCGCCGTCAGCGGTCCACGCCTCGACGGTGGCGGTGCCGACGGCCTCGGCGTCACCGAGCAGGACCGAACCGCTGCCGGCCGGGACCAGGACGGTGGTCGGCTGATCGGACGGCAGGACCGGCACGGCGTGCGACAGGTCGTCGCCGACGACGCTGCGCACGGTCGACGTCACGGGTGCGTCGGCGTTGACCAGGATGCCGATCGCGCCATCCTCGACCGCCGGACGTACGACGCTCGTGAGCGTGACCGTCCGGACGCTGCCCGGCGGCACCCGAATCTCCTCGATCCCCTCGGGGGCGAATGCGGAGTCGGTGGTGAGGACCCGGACGGTGACCCGGGCCTCGGAGTCCCCCGGGTTGGCGACCGCGAGCACGTCGGAGCCCTCACCGGGCGGCAGCCCGAGGAGCAACGCGCTCGTCGTGGGGGCCGGCTGGCCGGGCAGCCAGTCCTGCGTGAGGCTGCGGGCGCCGAGCTCGGGGATCTGGTCGAGCAGCGAGGCCGAGAGCCGGCCGCGCGAGACGACGACCCGCAGTGCCAGCTCGCTCCGGCGCGGCATCACCTCGCCGAGCTGGAGTCGCAGGCTGTCGTGGCCGCGGACGGTCACGCCCCGGAGCTCCGGGACGTCGATCTGTCCGCCGCGCCCGTAGACGGTCACGTCGGCGACTGCGGGTCCCTCGTCGGGGTTGACCAGCTCGAGCACCGAGTCGTGCCTGGCCCCGGCACCGACGCCGGTGAACCAGGTCTCGGGGCTCGGGGCGGGGCAGTCGACAGCCGCCAGGGCATCGCCGCCGAACCGGGCTGCGAGCAGGCCGGGAGCCAGGTCTCCGGTGCCGGTGACGGCGACCGCCCGCTTCTGGTCGACGGTGCCGACGCTTCCCGATGAGACCGGGAGCGACTGCTCGTCGCGTCGGGAGCTGACCGAGACCTCGCCGTCCACGGAGTCGCGAGCGGTGGCGACAGCGACGGCCTCGCCACCCGGGAGCGCCGACGGGCAGCCCACCGACGCCGTGGTCAGCGGGCTCGTCGTGGGCGCGACCCTGCGGTCCGTTTGCACTTGCGGCTGCACCAGCAGCAGCGCGCCGCCGGTGAGCACGACCAGGACGACGCCGATGATGACGGTCGGGTTCAGGCCACGGCGCGCGGCCGCGGACCGCCTTCCGGAGTCGCTCACGCGGACCTCCTCCGATCCGTCGTCGGCGCACAGAGGACGGCCACGACGAGGATCGCCGTCGCCTGCAGCACGAGGAGCGCGACCCGGAGCCACGACCGTGGCCCGTCGACGGCGTCCTCGTCGACAGGGATCCCCACCTGCCAGGCCCGGGTCTCACGGTCCTCGGCACTCGCCTGGGCCAACCCTGCCGTCGAGTCCAGCACCGCAGCGACGTTGCCGTCGGCGGGTGAGGGCAGCACGACGTACTCGATGCCGTCGGCGGCGAGCTCGCGTACCGCCTCCCGGTCGGGACCGGCCACCAGCGCGCGCACGTCGTCGCCCAGCTCGCGGTCCTCGGCGGCGAGGGCGACGACCTCGTCCTCGCCGAGGGTCGTGCCGTCGTCGCGCAGCACCGCGTAGGTGAGCCCGTTGTCGACGTCGCCGCGCACGATCAGGATGCCGTGGGCCGGCCCGGTCATCGCGCTCTGGACCATGTACGCCGGGATGCCGCTCTCCGGGTCGTCCTGCAGGTTGCCGTGCCCACCGAGCACGAACCACCCGAGTCCCGCGGCAGGCACCACGAGCGCGACGCCGGCGACGACGACGGCTGCCGGGCGCCACCAGGACATCCGGCCCGGACGGGACGCCGGCCGGACCAGGAAGCCGTGCACGCCGAGGACGGCGGCGACCAGGAACGACGCCTGCAGGGCGACGACGGGAAAGCCGAGGCCGGCACCGGTGTCGACGGCCGCCAGCGGGAACGTGAGCAGCGAGAGCCCGGTCGCGAGCAGGGCTGAGACGAAGGCGACGATCCAGCACACGACCACCGGGATCCGGGTCCGGGCCGGGACGAGGGCGGCGACGGCCAGGACGACGAGCAGCAGACCGAGCCACCACGGCGCACCGCTGTCGCCGATCCGGCCGACGACGAGGTCACGGAAGCCGAGGTCGGACATCGGCACCCGCCCGGCGTCGAGCACGAACGCCTCACCGGCGCCCGCGAGCAGCGCCGGGAGCCACCAGGGTGCCAGCAGCACGGGCACCATCGCGACCGCGAGGGTCGGCGGTCCCCAGATGGACCGGTCGCGCATCGAGCGCGGGCTGATCGCGAATCCGGCACCGACGACGACCAGTGCCAGTGCCAGACAGAACCAGAACACGACCGGCGCGAAGGCCGCACCGAGGGCGAAGAACAGCGCCGAGCGCCACGCGGCTCGCCAGCGCCGGTCGGCCTCGGGGTCGGCGAAGCCGAGTGCGGCATGGGCCAGGAACGGCAACAGGACAGCCACGGCGACGACCCCGAACCGGCCCTCACCCCAGGCTCCGCTCACGACCGGGACCAACGCGTACGTCGCCGCTCCCCACGCGAGCAGGAGGGTGGGGAAGCCGCGGGGATCGACCAGACGACCGACCACCCGCAGGAAGCGCCAGGCGCCCCAGAAGGCGAGCGGCACCGCCAGCACGAGCAGGAAGGAGATGGCGGCGCCGGGGCTGCCCAGCATCAGCGTGGCGAGCGCAGCCAGGGGCAGCACGTACGCCGGAGCGGGCACGTCGGTCCCCTGCCCGATCGGGTGCCAGCTGCTGAGGTGGAGGCGCCACCAGTCACCGGCCGCGTCGGGGACGGGCGACAACGCGCCTCCCGCGACGGAGCCGAACGCCTCTCGTGCGCCGATCAGCGCCAGGAGGCAGAACAGGGCGGCGCCCACGGCCACCGGACTGGTGAGGAAACGAGCGACCAGACCGGTGTCGCGGGCGAACTCGTCGTCCTCGTCGACCCGGTGCGTCGGCACCACGTCGGCCTTCGCCGCGCGACGCCGCTCCGCGACGTCCTGGGCCTGGTTCGTCGCCGCGGCGAGCGCGTCGCTCACGACGTCGAGGCCGTGCCGGTACGGCAGCCACCGCGGCGCGAGCAGCCCCCGCACGTGGTCCGGAGGTGCGGTCTGCGCGCCCTGGCGCTGACGTCGCGCGGCCAGGATCTCGCGCGGGCTCGAGTAGAGCGAGACCAGGGCCGCCAGCTCGTCGAGGGCCTGGCCGACCTGCCGGACCAGCAGCAGCCCGACCATCCGGAGCAGGGTGCCGACCCCGAGCCGGACCAGCTGGAAGGGCAGCGACCGGGCACGCGAGTTGACGAGCAGCGTGTAGAGCGCGGCCCGGCGCTCCTGGTAGTGCGTGTGCCGACCGGTGATCGGCGTACGACGCACTCCGCGGTGGGCGGCCTCGGCATGGAACACCACGGCCTGCGGCACGATCACGGTCCGGTGGCCGGCGGCGGCGGCTCGCCAGCCGAAGTCGATGTCGTTGCCGAAGATCGGGAGCTGCCGGTCGAAGCCGCCGAGCTTCGTGAGCACGGTCGTGCGCACCAGCATGCCGGCGGTGTTGACGGCGAGCACCGGGCGTACGTCGTCGTGCTGGCCCTGGTCGTACTCGCCACGCTCGAGCCCGGTCTCGCGCCGGCCGGTGCCGGAGATGGTGACCCCCAGCTCGAGCAGGCGCCGCAGCGACGGCCACTCCCGGAGCTTGGGTCCCAGGATGTCGGCACGGGGGTCGTCGATCGCCGCCTCGAGCAGCGCCTCGAGGGCGCCAGGGGCGGGGTTGGCATCGTCGTGGAGGATCCACACCCACTCGGCGTCACCGACCCGCTCGACGCCGGCCGCGACCGCCTCGGGGAACGAGGTCGAGCCGGGGAGCGCGAGGACCTCACCGAAGGCGGAGGTCAGGAGTGCGACCGAGTCGTCCTTGCTCGCGGTGTCGATGGCGACCACGCGGTCCGGCGGCACCCGCTGGGCTCGCAGACCGTCGATGACGGCGGGCAACCAGCGCGCGCCGTCATGACTGACGAGGAGCACGGCAACCGAGGGATTCACGGTCAGTGACCCTAACGGCCGCGCGCCCTCGGGCGTGAGCCGCCGGTGGGGGCGTGTGTGCGACGCCACGCCCCCCGGCACTGCCGGGTTAGACCGCGCGCTTCTTCAGCTTGCGGCGCTCCCGCTCAGACAGACCGCCCCAGATGCCGAAGCGCTCGTCGTTCATCAGCGCGGACTCGAGACAGTCGTCTCGAACCTCGCACGTCAGGCAGACCTTCTTGGCCTCCCTGGTGGATCCTCCCTTTTCGGGGAAGAACGCCTCGGGGTCGGTCTGTGCGCAGAGCGCACGATCCTGCCAACCCGCCTCTTCGGCGTCTCCGTCGAGGAGAAACAGTTCTCTCACGGCTCTCGCCCTTTCGACCCGGTGCTGCACCCTGCTCCCACGAGGCGGTCTCCTAGTCGATGAGCCCGGGATACCTCGTGAAGAACACTGTGGGAATTACATGCCTGTCGTACCCCTGAAGTCAAGCCCGGATCTGCTATGGCCGACAACCACCCGTTCGGGCCATTTTCGGGTGCGGCAAGGTATCCACATGCAGGCGATCACGGTGCTCAGCGGCGGAATGGGTGGAGCGAGGTTCCTCCAGGGCCTGCTGCACGGGATCCGGAGCGGGACACTACCCGGCGTCGCGTCCGACGCGAAGGTCACCGTCGTGGCCAACACGGCGGACGACATCTGGGTCCACGGACTCAAGATCTGCCCCGACCTGGACACCGTCATGTACACCCTGGGCGACGGCATCGACCTCGAGCGCGGGTGGGGGCGGCGCGACGAGACGTGGAGCGTGAAGACCGAGCTCGCCGCCTACGGCGTGGAGCCGACCTGGTTCGGGCTCGGGGACCGTGACGTCGCCACCCACCTGGTCCGCACCCAGCTCCTCGAGGCCGGCTACCCGCTCTCACAGGTCACCGAGGCGTTGTGCAAGCGCTGGCTCGAGCCGGTGCACGGAGGGGCCGTGCGGCTGCTGCCGATGACCGACGACCGGGTCGAGACGCATGTCGCCATCGCGGATGCCGACTCCCCCAGCGGCAAGCGGGTCGTCCACTTCCAGGAGTACTGGATCCGGCTCCGGGCCCAGGTCCCGGCCGAGACCGTGGTCTTCGTCGGACTCGACGAGTCGACGCCCGCACCCGGGCGTGGTCGAGGCCATCGCCGGCGCCGACCTGGTGATCCTGCCGCCGTCCAACCCCGTGGTCTCGGTCGGGACGATCCTGGGGGTGCCCGGCCTCCGCGACGCGATCCGTGCCACCTCTGCCCCTGTGGTGGGGCTGTCCCCGATCGTCGGCGGCACCCACGTGCGGGGCATGGCCGAGCAGATGCTGACCTCGATCGGGGTCGAGGTGTCTGCTGCGGCAGTGGGCGTCCACTACGGCGCCAGATCACGCGGCGGCGTGCTGGACGGCTGGCTCGTCGACGAGTCCGACGCCGACCAGGTCGCCCGGGTCCAGGACGCCGGCATCGCGTGTCGCGCCGTACCCCTGATGATGACCGACCACGCCGCCACCGCGGCGATGGCGGCCGCGGCGATCGAGCTGGTCTCCGGGTGACCGAGATCCTGGTGATCGCGCCCGAGGGCGTCCCCGAGGTACGCCGCGGCGACGACCTGGCCGTCCTCCTGGTCCCGCTGGTGGAGCTCGAGGACGGCGACGTCGTCGTCGTCACGAGCAAGGTCGTGAGCAAGGCGGAGGGCAGGGTCCGCACCGGCACCCGGGACGACGCGCTGGCCGGCGAGACCGCCCGGATCGTTGCCCGACGCGGCCAGACCACGATCGTCCGCACCCACCTCGGGCTGACGATGGCGGCGGCCGGGATCGACAACAGCAACGTGGAGGTCGGCCACGTCGTGCTGCTCCCGGAGGACCCCGACGCGTCCGCGCGCGCCCTCCGCGCCACCCTCCTCGAGCGGGCCGGCCGCAACGTCGGGGTCGTCGTCACCGACACGGCCGGCCGGGCCTGGCGCGAAGGCCAGACCGACATCGCCATCGGCGCGGCCGGGCTGACCGTCCTCGAGGAGTTCGCGGGCCGTGCCGACCACCACGGCAACGAGCTGGCCGTGACCGCTCCGGCGGTGGCCGACGAGATCGCCGGCGTGGCCGAGCTCGCGCAGGGCAAGCTCGGCGGCCGTCCGTTCGCCGTGGTCCGCGGTCGTGCCGACCTGGTCCTGCCGCCGGGCCAGGACGGTCCGGGCGCCGGAGCCCTGATCCGGGCCGAGGGCGGAGACCTGTTCGGGTACGGCGCCCGCGAGGCCGTGGTCCGCGCGGTGGGAGGGGCGCCCTCCGACCAGGAGCCGTTCGGTGCGCCCGCCTCCGGCGCCGAGCTGGCGGCCGTCCTGCGCTCCGCGCTTCCCCACCTCGACGTCGTTGCCGAGGCCGCCGAGGTCGTCGTACCCCGTCCTGGGGAAGGCGACCTGGCGCGTGCCCGGGTGCTCGCATTCGCCCACGGCTGGGCGCCGGCCGACACCCACGGGGCTGCCGAGGTCCGGTTCCGTCCATCGATTCCGTAGACTCTGCCCTCGACCGACCAGCAGCCCCTTCAGCAGAACGAGGTAGGCGTTTCCGTGGCCAAGCCCGCCAAGTCCGACCGCCAGGCGGTCATCGACTCGATTCGCAAGCAGCAGAAGGGCGCTGAGAAGCGCAAGGGCTTGGCGATCGTCGGTGTCTGCGTCGTGATCGCCGTGCTCATCATCGGTGCCGCCGCCTTCCAGCCGATCAAGAACTGGTGGGAGCTGCGGGGGTTCAACGACCTCAACCTGTCCGAGATCGGCGCCGCGGCCGACGTCTGCCAGAAGGTGGACACCAAGCCGGCCAGCGGGAGCCAGGACCACGTCCAGCCGGGCACGCCCATCCCCTACGAGGAGGCGCCGCCGGCCTTCGGGACCCACTACGACGTCTGGGACGGCATCGAGCGCAAGCTCTACACCGACGACCGCCCCGACGTCGGGGAGCTGGTGCACAACCTCGAGCACGGCTACACGATCCTCTGGTACGACGAGAGCATCGCTGCCGACGAGGACCAGATGCAGCTGCTGCGCGGCCTTGCCGGCAAGTTCGACGACAACGACAACCTGCGGTCGAAGTTCAAGGCTGTTCCGTGGACCGAGACCGACGGAGCCGCGTTCCCCGAGGGTCAGCACATCGCGTTCACGCACTGGTCGGTGGGCGACGGCGAGGAGGGCAGCCAGGAAGGCATCTGGCAGTACTGCTCCGAGACGAGCGGCGAAGCCCTCGAGACGTTCATGACGGACTACCCCTACACGGACTCGCCCGAGCCCAACGCGGTCTGAGCGTCCGCACCACCGCTCAGGTCAGCGAGGACCGCCCGTCCTCCTGGAGGCCGTTCACGACCCGTTTGACGTCCTGCGCGCGCGCCCGCGTCGTGACCAGGAGGGCGTCCGGGGTGTCGACGATGACGATGTCGTCGAGACCGACGACGGAGATCACCCGCCCGGCGCCCGGGACGACGAGGCCGGTGCTGTCGATGGCGAGCACGGCGCCCGCGTCGCCCAGCACGGTCACGGGGCGTTCCGCCGAACCGAGCAGGGCAGCGAGCGAGTCGTAGTCGCCGATGTCCTCCCAGCCGATGGTGGCCGGGACGACCACCACCCGGCCCTCCGCGGCAGCCGGCTCGGCCACGGCGTGGTCGATCGCGATCTTCGGCAGGTCGGCCCAGAGCTCGTCGAGCCGGTCCGGCTCGGCGGCGATCGCGCGGAGCGACGCCGCGAACTCCGGGTGCCACTGCGCCAGCAGGTCGAGGAGCACTCGCGGCCGGACCACGAACATGCCGGCGTTCCAGCGGTAGCGACCGGTGGTGAGGTACTCCTGGGCGATGTCGACTCCAGGCTTCTCGACGAACTCCACGACCTGGTGGGCGCCGTCGTGGCCGGGGAGTGCCTCACCGAGGTGGATGTAGCCGAACGCGGTGGACGGGTGGCTCGGCGTGATGCCGAGGGTCACGAGCCAGTCCTCGCGGGCGATCCGGGCGGCCAGGTGGACGGCCTCGGCGAAGGCGGACTCGTCCGCGATCACCTGGTCGGCCGCGAAGGAGCCCATCACCGCCTCGGGGTCCTGTCGCTCGATCACTGCGGCCGCGAGACCGATGGCCGCCATCGAGTCACGCGGCGACGGCTCCGCCATGACTGCCTCGCCCGGCAGCTCCGGCAGCTGGCCGACCACGGCCTCGCGGTGCCCGCGGCCCGTCACCACGACCACCCGGTCCTCGACGAACGGGGTGAGCCGGTCGACGGTGCCCTGGAGCAGGGAGCGGCCGGTGCCGGTCAGGTCGTGGAGGAACTTGGGAGAGGAGGACCGCGACAGCGGCCAGAGCCGGGTCCCGGCACCCCCAGCGGGGATGACGGCCCAGAAGTTGTCGATGGCAGGCATGACGGCAGCGTAGGGGGCGCGGAGGCTCCGGGCCCGAGACACTCCTGGGGACTTCACCCCTACGCTTGCGGGCGATGACCACCTTCGCTGCCGTCCTCGACCGACTCCTGCGCATCGATGCGGGCCGGCCACTGGTCACCTTCTACGACCACGGGACCGGCGAGCGCACCGAGCTGTCGGTCACGACGTATGCCAACTGGGTCGCGAAGACGGCTTCCCTGCTGACCGAGGAGTACGACCTCGAGCGCGGTCAGACGATCCGGGTCGACCTGCCCACGCACTGGCTGGGACCGGTCGTGCTGGGGGCCGCCTGGTCCGTGGGCCTCGTCGTGACGGAGGGCGACGAGCCGGACGCCGTCGTGTGCGGGCCGGCCACCCTCGCCCGCTGGGCCGGGAACGCGGACAGCATCCCGGTCGTGGCCAGCGCGCTGCACCCGCTGGGCATGCGCTTCGCCGACCCATTGCCTCCGGCGGTGCATGACCTCGGTGTCGAGGTCTGGTCGCAGCCCGACGCGTTCCTCCCGGACGACCCACCCGGACCGGACGACCCGGCCACCGACGACCTGACCCACGCCGAGCTGTGGGACGCGGCCGCCGCGCAGAGCGTGCTCCGCAACGGCGACCGCGTCCTCACCGAGGAGAACCCGGCTTCCCCTTCCGGTCTCTCCTCCTTCACCGAGCCCCTCGTGAGAGGTGGCTCGCTGGTCCTGGTCGCCCACGCCGACCCGGTGCGCATCGAATCGACGTACGCCGACGAACGCGCCACGGCCCGCTTCCCTTAGCTCGCGCGGGACCAGGAGTCTCAGCCCGCCAGGTCGTACTCCTTCATGCCCTCGCCCAGGAACCGCCGCGCCTTGAAGCCGCTCGTGGTGGCTCGCAGGACGTAGAGGTTGCCGGTCTTCCGCTCGCGGACGATCACGTCCGCGTGACCGGTCAGGTTCACGTCGCTGACCCCGATCACCCAGTCGTACGCCGCGACGTCCACGCTCAGCCCCTTGGGACTGGTCAGGCCGCCGGGACCGTTGCCCGGGAAGAGGGTCAGCCTGTCGCCCTTGCGCACCAGCGTGTCGGGTGCGCCGTCCGAGTCCCACCGGCCGACGCCGACCTGCCTGCCCGCGTCGATCCGGGTGTGCGCGACGTAGCTGGGTCGAAGCCCGGCCAGGCCCTGGCCGGGGTAGAGGCGCATGGCGCCCGAGCCGGGCTGGCCCATCAGGTCGGGCCAGCCGTCACCGGTCATGTCGCCGACCGCGGCGAGCAGGTGCACGCCACCGAAGCCCTTCGCCAGGCGCACCGGGCTCGCGAAGGCGCCCTTGCCGTTGCCGCGGTGGAGCTTGAGCACGCCCTTCTTCGTGCGGACGATGATGTCGCCGAGTCCGTCCCGGTCCCAGTCGCCTGCGTTGAGCAGGGCGTCCGCACCACGCACCAGGAGCCCGGTGGCGATCGCGGGGCCCGCGTCGAAGCGGCCGCTGTTCGTGAAGCGTCACGAGGTCGTCGCCGCGACGGGCCACGAGGTCCGGCATCGCGTCGCCGGCCAGGTTGGCGCCGCTGAGGGCCGTGCCCTTCTTGATCCGGCTGATCGGTCCGATCGGGTGACCGAACGTCCCGTCGCCACGGGACGGGAGCACGAAACCGGCACCGTCCCCGGCGCGGACGACGAGGTCGCCGAGCCCGTCCAGCGTGTAGTCCCCGTAGCCGGCGATGGTGTCGTAGCGCGCCCAGCCGCCCGAGACCTTCACCGGGTCGCCGAAGGCCTTGCCACCGGTGCCGGGGAGACGCCAGAGGACACCGTCGCCGTCGCGGGCCAGGAGGTCGACGTGGCCGTCGCCGTCCAGGTCGCCGGTGGCGGCCATCAGGTCGTAGGCACTCCAGTCGGCGGCCGTCGCGACCCGCTCGAAGCCACCGCCTCCGCCGCCGAGGTACACGTTGGAACGGCCCGTCTCGCCGTGGCGGGCGACGACGTCGTTGTGCCCGTCCTCGTCGAGGTCGCCCACGGCGGTCACGAGGTCGCGGCCGGAGAAGGAGGAGGTCGCCTTGATGGCGTCGCCGAATCCGGTGGCGGTGCCGGGCCGGACGTGGGTGACCCCGTCGGTGCCGCGGACCAGCAGATCGCCCACACCGTCACCGGTGAGGTCGGGCGAGGCCACGACGGAGTCCGCGCCGGCCCAGAGGCCGACCGTCTTGCGGGCCGTCTTGAACCCGGTGAGTCCGCCGGTCGGGATGATGAACGCCTGTCCGTCGCTGGCCCGGCGCACGATCAGGTCCGGGTGGGGAGTGGCGGCCAGGTCGGACTCCAGCTCACGTCCCTGCCAGCCACGCTGCGCCTCGGCGGCGTGCTCCCGGATGACGGAGAGCTTGGCGTAGAGGTTGCGGCCCGGGCACGCGGTGGAGCCGGCGTCCCGGTGTCCGTTGATCGCCTCGAAGGCATCCGGGCCGACGACCTGCCGGGTCGAGGACGCGTCGACGCCGTGCAGGGAGAGCTTCCAGGCCATCAGGCTGCCGTAGGCCTGGAGCATGACCGCGCGGGGCTGAACGGTCTCGAAGTTGCCGATCGCCGACATGGCGAAGGCGTAGTCGTTGTACCCGAGGGTGTGGGCCCCGACGACCGGGCGGTCGATGCCGCCGGCCCGGCCCTCCCAGATCCGGCCGAACTTGTCGACCAGGAAGTTGTAGCCGACGTCGCTCCAGCCGCGGGACTGCGTGTGGTAGGCGTAGATGCTGCGCAGGATCCCGGGGACCTCCCGGCGCGAGTAGTCGTTGGCGTTCACCGTGTGGTGGACGAAGCCGGCGTGCACCTCGAAGTAGCGCAGCGACCCCTTGTCGCGCAGGTTCTCGTTGGCACCCCACTGCTCGCGGGAGAAGATCGTCGGCTTCGGGGTGTAGGACGCGGCCTGGAGGTCAAGCCCGTCCTCCTCGGTCTCCGGCGCGGGGTCCTCGGGCGCCGGCTCCCCCGGCGGCTGCTCGCCGGACTCCTCAGCAGTCTCGAGGGCGGGCAGCTCGCGTGCGGTCCGGATCGCGTGACCGGGAGACGTGACCGTCATCCGGAGGTCCGCAGGCAACGCGGCACCCCGCTCGAGGACGCCGCGGACCTGGACCTCGTCGACCTTGCCGACGAGGACCAGGTCGGTGCCGGGCCGCGCGTGCCGGGCCTCACGGCTGTCGGCTTCGGGGCCGTGCTCGTCGTGGAACGGGATCTCGAGCCAGTCCGACCAGGACTCACCGGTGCGGGTGCGCAGCGAGAAGCTGGCGTCGTGGTCGTCGAGCACGACCCGCGGATCCCACGTGAGGCCGACACCCCCGTAGCCCTCGACGGCGACGGGAGCGGTGGTCAGCTCGGTCCCTGAGTCCAGGGAGCCGATCTTGGCGCGGGCGGTGGGCGCGGTGGCGATCTTGCCGTTCGTCGCGGGGGTGGTGAGCTCGTAGTCGGTCACTCCGGCGTCGACCGTCCCGGCCGGGACGACCGAGGTCCGCTTCATCTCGGTGCTGTACGCCGAGAGGCCGGCCGCCGGCCGTCCGTCGTGTGTCGTGCCGACGCTCCCGTGCGGCGCCTGGTTGACCACGTCGAGCGTGATCACGCTGGCGGCAGGGGTCAGGACGGCAAGAACCACGCCCAGGGCCAGCAACTGCTGGCAGGCGGTGACGAAACGGGCCTGGCTCGGACGCATCTTTGGCTACTCCAGTGCGGGGGGAAGTTCACACGGGTAGCAAGTTTCACACCAGTCACACTGGTCACCGCAAGGTTTCGTGAGTAACTACAATCTTGTAATTTCCATTCGACACGCCGACGACTGTCAGATTTGTCAAGTTTTTCGGCGCTGTGGCCGCCTTTTTCGGTCAGTCGTCCTTGCCGAAACCCTCGTCGTCGTCGCCGTCCTCTTCGTCGTCGTAGTGGAGGAAGTGGATGCCCTCGTCGACGTCACCGTCGAAGTTGAGGCGTCCCTGCTCCAGGACGAGCACGCGGTCGCAGAGCTGCTTCACGGCCCCGGGCGCGTGGCTCACGAAGAAGATCGTGGTGCCGTTCTCGCGGATCTCGCGCATCCTGACCTTGCACTTGCGCTTGAACGGTCGGTCCCCCACCGCCAGCGCCTCGTCGGCGATGAAGATGTCGGCGTCCACGTTGACCGCGACGGCGAAGCCCAGCCGGGCCCGCATTCCGGAGCTGTAGTAGACGACCGGGGTGTCGAGGAACTTGCCGAGGTCGGCGAAGTCGACGATCTCGTCGAGCTTGCGCACGCGTCTCCGCCTCGCTCATGCCCAGGATGGCGGCGTTCAGCCACAGGTTGTCGCGGCCGCTCAGCAGGGGCTGGAAGCCCGCCCCGGTGGCGATCAGGCCGGCGACCCGGCCTCGGGTCAGCACCCGGCCGCTGTCGGGTTGCATGACCCCGCTGATCAGCTTCAGCAGGGTCGACTTGCCGGAGCCGTTGAGCCCCATCACGCCGACCGACTCACCCTGGTCGACGGTGAACGACACGTCGTCGACGGCGTTGAACTCGTCGTGAGTCTTCTGCCCCCGCGCCTTGGCCAGCAGGATCTGCTTCATCGAGCGGTGGTACTGCGCCGTGAAGGTCTTGGTCGCGTTCTCGACCTGGATGTACCTGGTCATCAGAGGCGCTCCGGCACCCGGCGCTCGAGGCGCGAGAAGACCAGCTGGGCGAGCACGAGCGCAACCAGCGAGACCACCATCATCACCACGCCCCGCGAGAAGAGGTCGTCGGGCAGGTGCTCGAGCTTGGCGGCCTCGGGGTCGCTGTTGGTGCCGATCCAGAAACACCGCTGCAACAGCAGGACGGCCTCCGCCACCGGGTTGAGCAAGTAGTACGCCGCCGCGTCGCCGAAGCGCTCCTCGACCATCGAGTACGGGTAGATCATCGGCACGCTGAACGTCACGAACTGGGTCAGCGTCTGGACGACCTTGCCGAAGTCGCGGAAGAAGACGTTGGCGACGCTGAAGACGAGCGCCAGCGCGAGGCCCAGGGCCACGATGATGACGAACGCCATCAGACCGGCGACGACGCCCATCGGGTCGGGCGCCCAGCCGAGGCCAGCGACACCGCCCCCAGGATCACCAGCATCGGCCCGGTGTGCCACAGCGCCACCAGCATGGCGGAGACCGGGAACATCTCGCGGGGCATGGCGAGCTTCACGATCAGGCTGCGGTTGCTGACCAGTGACTTGGTGCCACCGTTGAAGGTCTCGGTGAACAGGTGGACCAGGACCATGCCCGCGAACAGGTGCACGGCGAAGTTCTCCATGCCGGCGCCGCGCTCGATCATCACCTGGAAGAGGAAGTAGAACATGCAGAAGCGCACCAGCGGCTGGAGGTAGCTCCAGGTCCACCCCAGCACCGTGCCCTGGTAGCGCGCCTGGATGGTGCTGCGCACCAGCAGCCGCAACAGGTAGCGGCGCCGGAAGACCTCGAGCAGACCGCTGCCGTGGGTCGGGGGGAGCAGGTCCGCCATCACGCCGCGCGGACTACTGGTCATCCGCGCCGCCGTCCGTCCAGGGACGGAACGTCTCCTCCCACGCGGCCGGTGAGGTCACCTCACCGAGGGCGGCGCGGTAGTCGGCGGCCAGGCGCGGCCACTCGCGGCGGAGCCGCTGGTGGATCTCCAGGGTCCGCTTGAGCAGGTCGCGGTAGTGGTCGGGGTCGCGCTGGTAGAGCGCGGCCGAGGCACCGTCGTTCATCGACACGATGGCGGAGTCGTAGCGCGCCAGGCGGTACCACTTCGCGTCCATCGCGGTCAGCTCCGCCTCGGGGAACTCCTTCGCGAGCTTCCGGGTGGGCCGGAGCTGGCGGATCGGCGCGAGCCCGGCCGTGAGCAGCTGGGAGACGCCGGCTGGGCACCTCGACCCCGTCCTTGCCCTTCCGTGGGGGCTTCTCGCGGCGCACCGGCGGGAAGGAGTCCGGGTCGACCTGCAGCTGGGCGTCCACCCACTGCTTCCGGAAGGCGTTCACCTCACCGAGCTTCGTGGGCAGGTCGGTGTGCAGCTGGTGCGGTCCGGCCAGGACGTCCAGCAGCGCCAGGTGGCGAATCTCCACGGTGGAGTACTGGAGCGAGACCAGGTGCTTGATCTGGTGGTTGAGGCTCTCGCGCACCATCCGGCCACCGCGTTCGTACGGCGAGTGGAGCAGGGCAGCGACGAAACGGTTGCGGTGGTGGAAGTAGGCCTGCCAGTCGAGAGCGTCGTTCTTGTCGGTCCAGGGGACGTGCCAGACCGCGGCGCCGGGGAACGTCACCGTCGGGTAGCCGGCCGCCTTGGCGCGCAGGCCGTACTCGGAGTCGTCCCACTTGATGAAGAGCGGCAGCGAGAGGCCGATGTCCTCCATCACCACGCGCGGGATCAGGCACATGAACCAGCCGTTGAAGTCCACGTCGGTCCGCTTGTGCAGCCAGCGGGCGGATCGCAGGTTGCGGCCGGCGAGGTCCCAGTCGCTGTAACCGTCGAGCGGGGTCATCCACCAGAACCGCCACGGGTGGATGATCTCGCCGAAGCTGTGGAGACGGGAGCGGGAGTAGATGCTGAACATGTGGCCGCCCACGATCGTGGGCCGGCGAGCGAGGTCGCCGAAGGTGATCGCGCGGATGACGCCCTCGGGCTCGCAGACGACGTCGTCGTCCATCATCATCGCGTAGGTCGCCGTGCCCTTGCGGACGGACTCGAGCTGGCCGCGGGCGTAGCCGCCCGACCCGCCGAGGTTGCCCTGCTCGATCATCCGCAGGCGGCCCTCGAGACTCTTCTCGGCCGCCGCGAAGAACTCGCTCTCGACGACCTTGTCGGTGCCCTGCTCCATGACCAGCACCTGGTCGAGGTAGGGGCGCAGGTCGTCGTCGTTGCCGAGCTGGGCGATCAGCTTGGCGCAGAAGTCGGGCCGGTTCATGGTGGTGATCGCGATGTCCACGGTGCCGTGCTGGGCCCGGTCCTCGGGCACCTCGGCGGTCCACTCCGCCGACTCCACGACGGCGTCCTCGTCACCGGCAACGACGTCGTACCAGTACCAGCCGCCGTCGACGAACGGCTTCAGCGAGAGCTCGAAGGCGAAGCTGCCCGAGCTCTCAGCGTCGTTGCTGGCCGAGTCCACCCGCTGGGAACGGCCGTTGGCCATCGACTTGTAGACCGTCACGCTTGCGCCGCGGCCGCGCAGCGCCACCGTGAGGACGACGTCGGTCACGACGGTCCAGCGCCGCCAGTAGGACGCCGGGAAGGCGTTGAAGTAGGTGCCGAACGAGAGCTTGTCCCCCTGCGGCACGCGCAGCGCCGTCCGGGACTGGATCTGGTCGGGGTGGATGCTCTGGCCGGTGGACGTGGACTGACGGATCGCGGCGTTGTTGAGGTCCTTGGCCGCCCGGTTGCCGCCGATCTCGTACTTGTCGGCGTCGAGCTGGGCCTCCTCGGGGTCGACGTAGAGCGCCATCACGTCGGTGTCGCGGTCGATCGGCAGGATCTGCCGCTGCAGCAGCCGCAGGGTCGGGGCGGTCATTCGTCCACTCCTCCGCTCTGCAGCGCTTCACCGTCGGCGAAGTGCGGCCTGAGCTTGTTGTCGTACATCGACAGCGCCGACCCGATGGCCATGTGCATGTCGAGGTACTTGTAGGTGCCGAGGCGGCCACCGAAGAGCACCATGGGCTCCTTCTTGGCCAGCTCTCGGTACTTGAGCAGCTTCTCGCGGTCCTCGGCGGTGTTGATCGGGTAGTACGGCTCGTCGTCCTCCTCCGCGGCGCGGGAGTACTCGTGGACGATCACGGTCTTCCCCGAGATGTAGGTGCGCTCGGGGTGGAAGTGCTTGAACTCGTGGATCCGGGTCCAGGGCACGTCCTGGTCGTTGTAGTTCATGACCGCGCAGCCCTGGAAGTCGTCGACGTGCTTGACCTCGGCCTCGAGGTCGACGGTCCGCCACGACAGCCGGCCCTCGGAGTTGCCGAAGTACTCGTCGACAGGACCCGTGTAGACGATCGGGACCTTGCCCTTGAACTCCTCGGCCACGTCGAAGAAGTCCGTCTCGAGACGGACCTCGATGTTGGGGTGGTCGGCCATCTTGGTCAGCCAGGCGGTGTAGCCGTCGAGCGGAAGGCCCTCGTAGGTGTCGTTGAACCAGCGGTTGTCGAAGTTGTAGCGCACCGGGAGCCTGGTGATGATGTCGGCGCTCAGCTTGGTGGGGTCGGTCTGCCACTGCTTGGCGGTGTAGCCCTTGATGAACGCCTCGTAGAGGGGGCGCCCGATGAGGGAGATCGCCTTCTCCTCGAAGTTGCTCGCCTCGGCGGTGTCGAACTCGCTGGCCTGCTCCTTGATCAGGGCCCGGGCCTCGTCAGGGCTGTGCATCTTCCCGAAGAACGAGTTGATGAGCGAGAGGTTCATGGGCAGCGAGTAGACCTGGCCGTCGTACTGGCCGAAGACCCGGTGCTGGTAGTTCGTGAACGAGGTGAACTGGTTGACGTACTCCCAGACCCGCTCGTTGGAGGTGTGGAACAGGTGGGCGCCGTAGACGTGCATCTCGATGCCCGTCTCGGGGTCGGCCTCGCTGTAGGCGTTGCCGCCGAGATGGTGGCGCCGCTCGAGGACCAGGACCTTGAGGCCCAGGTCGTTCGCACAGCGCTCGGCGATGGTCAGGCCGAAGAAGCCGGAGCCGACGACGACGAGGTCGGGCGTGACGGGCGCGGACTCGGGGACGGACAAGGGGAGAACTCCTGACGTTGGACGCGGCTGAAGTCTAGCGATCAGTGGGCGCAGGACCGGGCGGCTGGCGCATGCTCCGCGCGGAGCGGATGGCCCGGATCACATTGCTCGCCTCAGCGCGACCGCCCCGCAGTGGACTGAGCAGCACGACGGCCGCGGCGATCACCCACGGCTTGAGGCGCACCAGCGCGTTCTCGCCGTACCGGAAGTGCACCACGAAGAGGTTCCGGAACATGTAGAACCCCTTCCAGGTGTCGAGGGAGTGCTGCTGGTCGAAGTCGAGCTGGCGCACCAGCACCGCGTCGCGCACCGCCCAGATCCGGAAGCCGGCGCGCCGGGCACGCACCGCGAAGTCGACGTCGTCGTAGAAGATGAAGTACGACGGGTCGGGCAGGCCGATCACGTCGATCACGTCGCGGCGGACGAGGAAGCCCTCGAAGGCGACGTTCTCGAGCTCGACCAGCTCCGGCATCGCGCTGCGCACGGCGTACGTCGACTCCACCATCGCCGTCTTCGGTCGGATCGCCAGCGGGTTGCGCAGGTCGAACCGGGTGGCCGCCTTCTCGACCAGTCGCCCGCGGGTGTCCTCACGGACCGCCATCAGGGCGGGCTCGTCGTGGGCGAGCAGCACGGCCAGGCAGTCGGCGGCGGGGACGACGTCGTCGTCCATCAGCCAGATCCGGTCGAACCCCTGCCCGTAGGCCTCCTGGACGCCGAGGTGGAAGCCGCCGGCGCCGCCGAGGTTGTCCGGCGAGTGGATCCGTTGGAGGCCCGGCAGGCCGCTCTGCTCGAGCACGGCGCGGGTGTGGTCGGTGCTGGCGTTGTCGACCACGATCACGGCGTCAGGGAGCCGGGTCTGCCCGGCCAGCCCGTCCAGCATGCCGACGAGCAGGTCGGCGCGGTTGTAGGTCACGACGACGACAGCGACCCGCTCAACCACGGAGGAACCTCTCGTGGCCGGTGAAGTCACCGCGGAGTCCGTCCCGCATGGCCCCGAGGCTCATCCGGAGCCGGGCCCGGTCTGCCCTCGTGAAGGTGTAGAACCAGACGGTCTTGGCGACGAACGCCAGCGCGTGTGACCAGCCGCGGTACTCGCGGAGGTTGAGCAGGTTGTTGCGGGCCATGCAGTAGTGCTTGAGGTCGCTCGGGCTGTGGTTGTACGTCGTCCGGCCGAACATCATGGGCGTGCCGAGGTCGCCGACGCTCGGGTGGCGCACCGAGGCTCCCACGACGGTCGCGACCCGGCCACCCGCGCGCTCGGCACGCAGCCGGTACTCGTGGTCGTCGCCCCAGATGAAGTACTCCTCGCGGGGGAGCCCGATCTGCTCCACGAGCTCGCGGGTGACGAGCACCCCGTTGAACGGGATCACGACGTCGTGGATCACTCCGTCGTCAGCGGCCGCCAGGACGTCACGCATCCGGTGCACCGCCCGGGTCCCGCCGGGCAGGCGGATCGGGAAGACCAGGCGTCCCGGATCGGCCTCGTCGACGACCACGGGCCCCCAGAAGTCGAAGTCGTGCTCGAGCAGGCGGGTCAGGCAGTCGGGCTCCGGCAGGCCGTCGTCGTCCATGAGCCAGGCGAGGTCGGCGCCGCGCTCCACCGCCAGGCGAAGCCCTTCGTGGAAGCCCCCGGCACCGCCGCGGTTGCGGTCCAGCCGGCGCCGGACCAGGTCGTGCTGGTCGTCGAGCCAGTCACCGGTGCCGTCGGTGGAGGCGTTGTCGACGACGATGACCTCGGCGACCTCGACGACGTCCCGGAGCCGGGCGACCAGCCGTTGCAGGAGCGCCAGCCGGTTGAAGGTGACGACGACCGCGACGATGCGTCGCTCCTGGTCGTCGTGGATCACGGCCCACACCCTACGGGTGGAGCCGCAGCGGTTCGCGGTGGGCTACAGCCGGGACATCTTGTGGAAGGGGCTGGTGACGCGCACGGTCTTGGTGCGGAAGTCGACCGTCACCGCTCCCGCTTCCATCCCGACCACGCGACCCATGCCGTGTGAGTCGTGGGAGACCAGGTCGTTGAGCTCGAACTGCTCGATGGTCGGCTCGGGCTCGGGCTGGAAAGGGCTACTTGCGAGATGTCTCCGCACGGCCCTGGGTGATGTCGTCATTACGACGAGTATGCGCCTTCCGCGGCCGGGCGGCGAACCCGAGCCCGAAAAAGGTCAGACTGCGCAGTCCGTGAGGCCGTACTCGCCGGCGAGGTCACTGGCTTCGCCGAGCGGGTCATCACTGCTCGTGATCAGGCTGGGGTCGGCCTCCACGGCGTCGATCCCCTCCTGCAGGGCGTCCAGGATCGCTTGTACGTCGTCCTCGTCACCCTCCGGTGCGCCGAGGGCGTCGATGTCGTCGTGCTGTCCCTGGACATTGGGCACGAGGACGTCCACGGCGAACTCCTCGATCTGCTCCTGGGTCGGCTCCTCGCCGAGCGACTCGGCCTCGGTCTGGAGCTCGTCGTTGCCGTCCGCGCAGATCTTGTTGGCCTGGGTCGTGAAGTCGGCCTTGCTGAGCGGCTCGGCGTCCTCGCCGCCCTCGTCGTCGCCACCGCAGCCGGCGGCGACCAGGCTGAGGGAGAGGAGCAGGGCTGGCAGCAGCGAGGGTCCGGTTCATGCCGCCACGCTAGTGGGCGGAGCCGTCCACCGGACGTGCTTTCGTCTCACTGGGTTTCGACAGGCTCGCGCGGCTGCGATCAGCACGCCGACCCGAGGTCGTCGGACTGGTTGGCGGCGTACCCCTCGTTGAGACTGCCCAGGGAGCCACCCGTGACCGACTGCGCCTTGCGCTTCTTCTTCGCCGTCGGTGCGCCGTTGCCCTCGGACCGGTCGATGGCACCGGTGACGAGGCGGCGGACCTCGTGCACGTCCGGGTGCGCGGTCACGACGAGCGGGGGCACGAGCGACAGCGTCGAGATCTTCTGCCCGCGCGCCTTGAGCGCCAGGTCGAGGAAGCGGCCGACCTCACCGGCCGGGATGCTCGTGGAGATCATCGCCGAGCTCGCCTTCGCGATCTTCTGGAAGTTGCGGAGGGCGACCTGGGGGCTGATCTGCTCCAGCATCGCGCTCATCACGCACTTCTGGCGAGCCATCCGCGAGTAGTCGTCGGACCCCTCGCGAGCCCTCGCGAACCACAGCGTGTCGTGGCCGTTCAGCTTGCGGACGCCGGGGTCGATGTAGTGGAAGTACGACTCATGGGGCAGCCCGACCGGAATGGGCTGCCGGACGTTCAGGGTCACTCCCCCGACCGCGTCGACGAGGTCCTTGAAACCCTCGAGGTTGACCATCGCCCAGTAGTTGATCTTGAGGCCGGTGATGCCCTGGATCGCGCTGATCGTCGCATCGACGCCCGGGTTGTCGGACTTCGGGAAGAGCTCGGCGTTGTCCTGCGCCCAGGTGCTCACGCCGTTGAGGTAGCAGCCCTCACAGTCGAAGCCGTCGGGGAACTGCTCGTGCATGACCGAGCCCTTGGGGAACGGGAAGTTGGCCATGTTGCGGGGCAACCCGATCAGCACCGTCTTGCCGGTGTCCTCGTCGATGCTCGCGATGGTCATCGAGTCGGGACGGAGGCCCCAGCGGCCGGCGCCGGAGTCGCCGCCGAGCAGCAGCACGTTGTAGCGACCGGCGGTGGCGCTGGTCGCCTCGCCGTCGCCGAACATCGTCTGGATGAAGTCCCGCTGCACCCCGACCAGGTGCGCTCCGAAGAGCAGCGTGCCGGCCACCGTCAGGCTGAGCAGCCCGTTGACACCGACCACCGCGCGCCGGTGGGGCTGGCTGAGGGTCAGCGGCTGGCCGATCCGCCAGGCGTCCATGAACAGCACGGCCCAGCCGATGGCGAGCAGCATCAGCGCCGCACGCAACAGGCCCAGGACCAGGGTGTCGGAGACGACCCAGAACGCGAACCCGTGCCAGACGGCACCGGTCATCAGGGACAGCAGCGTGCCGACGACGAGGACCAGCCAGATCCGGAGGGCGACCCGACCGACCTGACGGTTGCCCGCGATGAGCTGCGCGGAGCCGGGCAGGACCAGGGTCATCACCATCAGCGCGATCGCGCGTCGGAAACGGACTCGAGCGGCCCGGTCCGCGGCGTTGCGGATCCGGCTTTCGAGCAACCCGGGGGAAGGTGCGGGCGGCCCAAACGACATGGCCGAGGCCTCTCTGCTGGGGAAGTGAGAGTTCGTGCCCGTCAGTATCACCAGTCACACGGGTCACATCCGGGTACGACGCGCCGGGCGAGTCCGATCTGGTCGCAGGTCAGTGCCAGACCGGTGCGACACCGCGGTGGTAGCCACGCCCGAAAACCCTCCCGAACACGAACCGGACGGGTCCGGGGATCTCGGCCTCCAGCCAGGCCTGCGCCTCCGGATCGGCGCCGTCCTGCAGCCAGGCGAAGAACCAGCCCGCCGTGCGCGGGGGCTGGCGGCGTAGCTGACGGAGCGCGGCCTGGAACTCCGGTGCCTCCTGGTGCTGGACCAGGAACGGCTCCAGCTCCTCCTCCTCGTGTGCCAGGTGCTGGTCGACCACCGCGGCCCCCCGGCGGAAGGCCGCCGAGGCGTCGACCGCGTCAGCCGACGAGGCGCTGGTCACGTAGGAGCGCATGGCCTCGTCGATGGCGTCCAGGGCGCGGCTCATCTCCTGGTGCTCGGACTCCATGGCCTGGACCAGGGAGGCTTCTGCGCCGAGCTGGACCACGACCGGAAACAGGATCGTGTCCTCCTGGGTGTGGTGGTGCACGAGCTGGTGGTGGAGGTTGGTCCAGGCGCGGTGCAGGCCCGCGGCCCGGGTCCGGTCCCCATCGACCACGACGTGGAGGGCGGCCTCGAGCCGGCGCAGGTCGCGTCGTACGGCGGCGTGGATCACCTTGTTCATGGAGTCGATCGCCATCCGCCGAGGCTAGACCCCCGGCCGGTCTCGCGCACGAGATCCGGGGAGGTCAGGCCTCCGAGCGCCCCTGGTCTATCTCCTGCTTCCGGGCCAACCTGTGGGACCTGCGGATCTCGGCCTCCCGGGCCCGACGCACCTCCGCCGACGTCTCCGGGACCAGGGCCGGCACCCGCCGGGGCTCACCGTCCTCATCGATGGCCACGAAGACGAAGTACGCCGAGGCCACGTGACGAGGCTCGTTGGAGACGTCGTTCCACGGCTGCGCCTCGACCCGGACCCCGATCTCCATCGAGGACCGACCCGCCCAGTTCACCTGGGCGGAGGTGCGGACGATGTCACCGACGTGCACCGGGTGGAGGAACGCCATCTCGTCCATGGCCGCCGTCACGGCCGGCCCCCCGCTGTGCCGCGAGGCCACGGCGCCCGCCGTGGAGTCAGCCAGCTTCATGATCTCGCCGCCGTGGACGTTGCCGAGCAGGTTCGCCTCGGCGCTGTGGGTCATCATCGCCAGCGACACGCAGGCGTAGGACGGTGGGTGCGACGCCCCGTCGGCGCTCGTGTCGTCACTCATGTGCGGCACGGTAGCGTCATCCGCATGGCTGATCGTCCCCGGGGAAACGGCGGGCCCCCGGAGGGGTCTCCCGAATACAACTGGCTCTACGGCAAGAAGGGCTCCTCCGGCCCACCGCCCGACGACGCCACTCGCGCCGTGCCGCAGCAGCCGCGCGACGACGGGACCCGGGTGATGCCGGTCGTCCCCGCCGGACAGTCCGCCCGGCCCGACGCGGGCGGACAGCCCGTGCGCAGCAGCCGTCCGACGCCCCCGCCCGCCTCACCGCCTCCCGGGGCCGCCGCGCGCACCTCCCGTGGCTTCCGGTTCCCGCGCTTCCGGCTCCGCTGGCTGCTGGTGCTGCTGGTGATCTGGCTCGTCTTCCTGGTCGCCATCCCTCTGTGGGCCTGGAGCAAGGTCGACAAGGTCGATGCCTTCCCCGACGGCAACCGACCCGACGAGCAGGACGGCACCACCTACCTCATGGTGGGCAGCGACTCCCGCGGCGACCTGACCGCCGAGGAGCGCAAGGAGCTCGGGACCGGCAACGCCTCTGGCCAGCGCACCGACTCGATCATGCTGCTGCACACCGGTGACGGCCCCAACCTGCTGATGTCGATCCCCCGCGACTCCCTCGTCGACGTGCCCGGCCGGGGCACCACCAAGATCAACGCGGCCTACGCGTTCGGCGGAGCCAAGCTGCTCGTCCGCACGATCGAGAGCGCCACCGGCATCCGGATCGATCACTACGTGGAGATCGGCTTCGGCGGCTTCGTCGACCTGGTCGATGCCGTGGGCGGCATCGAGATCTGCCCGAAGGCCGCGATGGACGACCCGCTCGCCAAGCTCAAGATCGAGAAGGGCTGTCAAGAGGCCGACGGGGCCACCGCGCTCGGCTACGCACGCTCGCGCAAGACCTACACCGCCAACGGTGACATCGACCGGGCCCGTGCCCAGCGCGAGGTGGTCTCGGCCATCGGCAGCAAGGCGGCCTCGCCGTGGTCGGTGATCAACCCCCTCCGCTACTACCGGCTGAACATGGCCGCGCCCGAGGCGCTGGCCGTCAGCGAGGGCACCAGCCCGCTCTCGATGGTCCGGTGGGCCTGGGCGATGACCCGGGTCAACGGCGAGAACGGCCTCACCTGCGGGGTGCCCATCGCCGACCTGGCCGTCAACTGGGACGAGCAGCGCTCGGAGCAGATGTTCAAGGCGATCATCGAGGACGACACCAGCAGCATCGGCAAGAGCCTCTGCTCACCCACGGGCCTGCCCAAGTGACCGACTGGGAGACCCTCGGCTGGTCCGTCGACGACGACGGCATCGCCACCCTCACCCTGGACCGGCCGGACGCCCTGAACGCGTTCGACCTGACCATGGCTCGCGAGCTGGAGCAGGTGTTCCTCGACGCCGCGGTCGACGACACCGTCCGGGCGATCGTGGTCACCGGTGCCGGGCGGGCGTTCTGCGCAGGCATGGACCTGTCGGCCGAGGGCAACGTCTTCGGGCTCGACGAGTCGGTGCAGCCCACCCCCGAGGAGCTGCGCGACCACCTGACGGAGCCGCCGTACCACGACGGTGTCCGTGACACCGGCGGCCGCGTGACTCTCGCCATCCATGCCTGCAACAAGCCTGTGATCGCTGCCATCAACGGGGCGGCGGTCGGGATCGGCGCCACGATGACCCTCGCCATGGACGTGCGGATGGCGTCGACCAAGGCGAAGATCGGCTTCGTCTTCGGACGGCTCGGCATCGTCCCGGAGGCGACATCCACGTGGTTCCTGCCGCGCATCGTCGGCGTCCAGCAGGCGCTCGAGTGGATCTACTCCGCCGACGTCCTCACCGCCGAGCAGGCACAGGCCGGGCGACTGGTGCGATCCGTCCACGAGCCCGAGGACCTGCTCCCGGCGGCGTACGACCTGGCCCGGTCCTGGGTCGTCGGCCGCTCCCCCGTCGCCCTGGCGCTGGCCCGCCAGCTGGTCTACCGCAACAGCGCGGCGGCGCACCCGCTCGAGGCGCACCTCGCGGACTCGCTCGCGATGTACTACACCTCGGTCGGGGACGGGAAGGAAGGAGTGGCAGCGTTCCGGGAGAAGCGGGATCCCTCGTTCACGGGGAGGGCGTCCCTCCTGCCGCGGATCTTCCCGGCCTGAGTCTCAGGCGGCGTCGCTCTCCAGGCTCTTGCGCATCTTCGCCAGCAGGCGGGTGAGCAGCCGGGAGATCTGCATCTGGGTCACGCCGATCTCGGCGCCGATCTCGGCCTGGGTCAGCCCGGCACCGAAGCGCAGCTCGAGGATCTTGCGCTCGCGGTCGGTCAGGCTCGCGAGCAGCGGCTTGAGCGCGACCCGGGCCTCCACCGTGCCGAACGCCGCTTCGATGACGCCGAGACGGTCGGCCGGGCTGGTCTCACCTTCGCCGTACGGCGCGTCGAGCGACGCCGGCGAGAAGCAGCCGTTGGCGGCCAGGGCGTCGAGCACCCGGTCGAGCTCGACCTCGAGGTGCTCGGCCAGCTCCGACGGGCGCGGCGAGCGACCCGAGCTGCTGGAACAGGACGGCCTCCGCCGCGACGAGGCGGGGCTGCAGCTCCTGGAGCCACCGGGGCGGACGGACGGTCCAGCCGAAGTCACGGAAGTAGCGGCGGATCTCGCCGCGGATCGTCGGGACGGCGAAGCTCAGGAAGTCGGCGCCGACGGCGGGGTCGAACGAGCGGACGGCCTTGGTCAGTCCCAGACAGGCGACCTGGTCCAGGTCGTCGGAGTCGATGCCACGGCTGTGGTAGCGCTGGGCGATCTCGAAGGCCACCTGCATGTTGAGGCGGATCGCCTCGTCGTGGAGGGCCGACTTCGCGTCACCCTCGGCCACGGCAGCCGCTTCGAGGAGACGTGCGGTCTCCTGGCGCCGACGGGCGCGCTTGGTGGTGGCGGGGTCCTCGACAGGCGTGCCGACGGAGGACCCGGTGAGAGGGCTCGTTTCGGTGGAGTCCTGGGATGTCGCGACCTGCCGCACAGAAACCCCTCTCAGACGTACGTCGGGCGTGGCACGGTCCTTCACCACGTATCTCGAACCTGCCACGCGACGACTCCCCCCACAACACCCCAAGGGATGAGGCTCCCGGGGCGGGGTTCGCGGCTCTAGGAGCGGCCCACTGCCCGCTCCAGCTGGGCCTTCGTCATCGTGGATCTGCCGAGCTGGCCTCCTCGGCCTCACCGGCCCGGCCCGCTCCTTGTTCACGGTGCGGGCCGCGATCTCCGCCGCCTCGTCGTCGTCCCGGCCACGGTCGGTCAGGCCGTCCTTGCGTACTCAGCGGTCACCTCGCCATGCCCGGCGCACGAGCAAGGAATGCGCGATGCTGTCACCGGGTACGCCCCAGCCCTTGCCCCGACGGACGGAGACAGCGTGGACACGGTCGTGATCGACATCGACGGGACGCTCCTGGACTCCAACTACCACCACTGCGTGGCCTGGTCGCGCGCCTTCCAGGCGACCGGCGTGAGTGTCCCTGTCGCGAGCATCCACCGGGCCCTCGGCATGGGCGGCGACCGCCTGGTCGCCCACGTCGCGGGTCAGCAGGTCGAGGACCGGCACGGGGACGACGTCCGCGACCGCTGGGAGACCGAGTACGACGACATCATCGAGGAGACCCAGCTCTTCGAGGGCGCTCGTGACCTGCTCCGCCGTTGTCGGGACCTCGGGCTCAAGGTTGCGCTCGCGAGCTCTGCGATCCCGCGCCACGCCGAGCACGCCCTGGACCTGCTCGACGCCACCGACCTCGCGGACGGGTGGACCACCAGCGAGGACGCCGAGGAGTCCAAGCCGGCGCCCGACCTGCTCGACGGCGCGATCGAACGCGTGCAGGGGAAGGACGCCCTGATGGTCGGCGACGCGGTCTGGGACGTGCTGGCGGCGTCCGAGCGCGGCATCCCGACCATCGGCCTGACCTCGGGCGGCGTGGGCCGCGCCGAGCTCCTCGAGGCCGGCGCCGTCGCCGTGTACGACGGTCCGCGCGAGCTCACCGAGCACCTCGACGAGGCGGTCGTACTGGCCGAGCGGGCCCGCGCGTAGCCGATCAGGATGCCCAGCATGCTGGGCACTCCCTCATGGGGGCGGACGAGGCATGGGGGCGTCCGGACCGGGGTACGCGACCCGCATGACCATCACACCAGAGCCACCAGAAGATCGCCCCGTCGAGCTCGAGGACGTGCCCGCAGAGGAGGGCATCTCCACGGCGGACGCCGCCGAGCGTCTCGAGCGCGACCCCGAGGACCAGGAGAACCAGGAGGACATCGATGAGTGATCTGTCCGGCAAGACCGTCGCCTTCCTCGTCGCCACCGAGGGCATCGAACAGGTCGAGCTCACCGAGCCCTGGCAGGCCGTCGAGAAGGCCGGCGGCACCCCCCGGCTCCTCTCGACCGAGTCCGGCACCGTTCAGGCCTTCGACCACCTCGACGCGGCCGACACCTTCGATGTCGACCAGGTCGTGGGCGACGCCGACGTCGGGTGCGTACGACGGCCTGGTGCTGCCGGGCGGTGTGGCCAACCCGGACGCGCTCCGCATGGACGAGGACGCCGTGGCGTTCGTGAAGGAGTTCATCGCCTCGGGCAAGCCGGTGGCAGCCATCTGCCACGCTCCGTGGACGCTGGTCGAGGCCGACGTCGTGCGCGGCAAGCGGCTCACGTCGTGGCCGAGCCTGCAGACCGACCTGCGCAACGCGGGTGCCGAGTGGGTGGACGAGGAGGTCGTGGTCGACGGCAACCTCGTGACCAGCCGCAATCCCGACGACCTGCCGGCCTTCAGCGAGAAGCTGCTCGAGCTGGTCGCCGCGAGCTCGCGACGCCGGTCACGCCGCGTTGCCCCGGAACCGGCGGAAGCTGTAGACGATCAGGGCAAGGGCGATCAGGCCCGACGCGATCTGGGTGACGCCCGTGGCGAGGCCACCGATCAGCCACCAGCTGTCGGCGACCGGCCACCAGCCGGCGCCGGCGGGTTCCAGATCCAGAGGACACCGCAGGCGAGCAGGAGCGCGCGCGCGACCACCGAGATCACCACCCGGGTCCCGGTCTCGACGCCCTCCTCAGCGGCCCTGAGGGCGCGCTGCTTGATCGGCTCGAGCCGCCGCTCGGCCCACTCGTACTGCTGGGAGAACAGCGCGACCCCGGCGAAGATCGTCAGCAGGCCGGGGCCCGGGCAGCACCAGGGCGGCGATGCCCACGACCACCAGGATCCAGCCCAACGTCTCGAGCACCAGTCGCTTCAGCGCGGCCCCTCCGAGCTTCTTCATCGGGAGAACTCTCTCAGGACCCGCCAAAACCGGGGACGAGAACGCGCCGGGTCGGCTAACTCTTCCTGCGCTCGGGTTCGTAGTCCTCCGGCTCGGACCCGATCAGATAGTTGGGGTCGCTCCGGATCCCCTCGACCATCCGGTCGAGCCAGGCCTCGTCCTCGGTCTCGATCTCGCGCTCGGCGAGCTGCTCGAGCAGGTAGGCCTTCAGGTCCTCGGTCTCACCCGCAGTGAGGGCAACGGAGGTCGAGTCGACCGCGGCCTGGAGGTCGGCATCGTGCGTGGACATCAGGTCTCCTTGTTCCGGGGCGAGGTGAGGTGCACTGCTCGTGCGTCGGCACCGTACCCATGCCCTGACGTGTCAATCAGGACCGCGACGCTGCGGCCGACGTGTCCGCCCCCCGAGGGCGACACGCCGCATCCGACGCGTCTCCGGCGCGACGTGCCGCGGGTGATGTGCGCCCATGACCTGCGACTCCTCAGCCGTCCGCCGTGGTGACCACCGCCGTGGTGGTCAGAGCTCGGACTGGATCCCGGCGAGGAGCTGGCGGGCCATCACGATCCGCTGCACCTGGTTGGTGCCCTCGTAGATCTGGGTGATCTTGGCGTCGCGCATCATCCGCTCGACGGGGTACTCGCGGGTGTAGCCGTAGCCGCCGAGCACCTGCACGGCGTTGGTGGTGACCTCCATCGCGACGTCGGAGGCGAAGCACTTGGCGGCCGCACCGAAGAAGGTGAGGTCCTTGTCGCCGCGCTCGGAGCGGCCGGCGGCGGCGTAGGTCATCTGACGCGCTGCCTCGACCTTCATGCCCATGTCTGCCAGCAGGAACTGCAGGCCCTGGAAGTCGGCGATCGACTTGCCGAACTGCTGGCGCTCCTTGGCGTAGCCGAGCGCGTAGTCGAGCGCACCCTGGGCGACGCCGACCGCCTGCGCGGCGATCGTGACCCGGGTGTGGTCGAGGGTCTTCATCGCGGTCTCGAAGCCGGTGCCCTCGGCGCCGATCATCCGGTCGGCCGGGGATCCGGACGTTGTCGAGGTAGACCTCGCGGGTCGGGCAGCCCTTGATGCCGAGCTTCTTCTCCGGGCGCACCGAAGGAGACCCCTCGTCGGACTTCTCGACCACGAACGCCGAGATGCCCTTCGACTGCGCTTCTCGGGGTCGGTGACGGCCATGACCGTGTAGTACTCCGAGACCTCGGCGTTGGTGATCCACCGCTTCACGCCGTTGAGGACCCAGTCGTCACCGTCACGGACGGCCTTGGTCTTCATGCTCACCGCGTCCGAGCCGGCGTCCGGCTCGGAGAGGCAGTAGGAGAACCCGCCCTCGCCGGCGGCCAGCTTGCCGAGGTACTTCTTCTTCAGGTCCTCGTCGCCGGCGATCTGCACCGGCAGGGAGCCGAGCTTGTTGACCGCCGGGATCAGCGAGGAGCTGACGCAGGCGCGGGCGACCTCCTCGATCACGATCACCGTGGCCAGCGCGTCGGCACCGGCGCCGCCGTACTCCTCCGGGACGTGCGGGGCGTGGAAGTCGGCCGACTGCAGGGCGTCGGCCGCCTCCTGCGGGTAGCGGGCGTTCTCGTCGACGTCGGCGGCGTACGGCGCCACCTTCGCGTCGCAGACCGCGCGCACCGCCTCGCGGATCGCCTGGTGTTCCTCCGAGAGGGCGTACATCGGGAAGTCGGAGCTCATGGCGCGATCGTACTTCCGGGTAACCAGCGGCCGGGCCACGTGGTCCGTCCCGTGACCCTTCGCCGGACAGAGGAACCGCCCGGCCGGCGCACGAGGCGCCGACCGGGCGGTTCCGATGCTCGATGGAGCCGTCAGACGCAGCTCGAGGTCAGCGCTTCTTCACCTTGAAGGAGCTGCTGGCGCTGCTGCTCGTCGGTGTAGCCGTCGCCCTTGTAGATGACGGTCACGTTGTGCTTGCCCTTCTTGAGCTTGCCCAGGTTGACGGTGGCCTTGCCGGCGTCTTGTTGAGCTTGGCCGTAGCCGAGCGTCTTCTTGCCCTCCTTGACGATGACCTTGCCGCCGGGGGTCTCGTTGTCCGCGGCAACCGTGACCTTGAGCTTGGAGGCCTTGGAGGTCTTGAGGGTCTTGGCGACCGGCTTGGCGCTGCGTGGTCGAGGCGTTCTTGACCACCGTGATGCTGGTGTAGGCGCCGGGGGCGGTGCCCTCGTTGATCACACAGGACACCGGGATCTCGCCGCAGGCCGGGGACGGTGGCCGACAACGTGAAGGCCGCGGGCGAGAGCACGTCGTAGATGCCTGCGGCGGGCGCCGAGAACGCGGCGTTCGAGCGCCCGCTCGGAGTCGAACGAGTAGGTGCCGTCCCCGTTGTCGGTCATCTCGGAGACCTTGGCGGTCATCCCGTCGACGCCGACTGGCTCGTCACCGAACGTGCCGGCGAAGTCCGGGAAGGACATGTCCTCCACGCCCGAGCCGACCAGCGTCGCGTAGGCGTCCTGCGGGGATGGTGAAGGTGTTGGTCAGCGTGAGCAGGCCCGGCAGGTGCGTCGAAGCCCGCCGGGACCACCGGGAAGCCCTCGATGCCGGGGGCGTCCGAGTCGAGCCCGACGGCCCAGGGGCCGAGGCCGAACGTCGCGTTCGAGCAGGTGTAGTCGTTCGCGACGGGGGCGGCCTTGGCGGCCGTGGTGGTGCCACCGACCAGGGCGGCGGCGGCGAGTGCCGCGGCGGCACCGGTGGCGGCCAGGCGGCGGGTCGTGGTCATGACGTTCATCAAGCGAGCTCCCTCAAGCAGTTCGTGTGCTACCCCTCAGTAGCGCAGACGTCCACGCTATCCCGGTCCATCGCGGGCGCCGCGATTCGGCAAAGTCAGGTGATCTCCGAGACTGCCGCTCGTCGCCAGGCACCACCTAGGGTCTAGCCATGAGCGACTGGCGCGACCCGGAGACCATCCGCTTCTTCCTCGACGACTGCGAGACCTGGGCCGTGGTCGGGCTGTCCGGCGACCCGCACCGGACGGCGTACAGCATCGCGTCGCTGCTCCAGCAGCGCGGCAAGCGGATCGTGCCGATCCACCCCACCGCCCCCGTGGTCCTCGGCGAGCAGGGCTACGCCACGCTCGCCGATGTGCCGTTCCCGATCGACGTCGTCGACGTGTTCCGCCGCTCCGAGGCGGCCGGGCGAGTTCGCCGACCAGGCGGTGGCCGTGGGCGCCGCGGGCGTCTGGTTCCAGCTCGGAGTGGTCGACCACGACGCGTTCGCCCGGACGCGTGCGGCCGGGGTGCCGATGGTCATGGACACCTGCCCCGCCTCGAGTGGCGCGGCGGCCGGCATGACCCAGCCCGGTCGCGACCTTCTCTGCCGTCCGGTCCCGGACTGCCCCAGACGGCCTGGTCGTGCCTGCCGCCGAGCTGGTCGAGCGGTTCTCGAAGTCGTCCGGACCCGGCGGACAGTCGGTCAACACCACCGACAGCCGGGTCGAGCTGGAGTACGACGTCGCCGCCTCCGCCGCCCTGACCGAATCCAGCGGCGCCGCGCGCTCACCCAGCTCGACCGGGCCGGCTGATCGACGGCCGGCTCGTGGTGGACGCCTCCGAGCACCGCTCCCAGCACCGCAACCGGGTGGCGGCCCGCGAGCGGCTGGCCGACCTGCTGCGCACCGCCCTGGCTCCACCGCCACCGCCGCGACGGGCCGACCCAGCCGACCCGCGGCTCGCAGCGGCGGCGACTCGAGGCCAAGAAGCAACGCGGCCAGACGAAGCTCACTGCGCCGGGCACCGGGACTGACCAGGACGACGTCGACGAGCTCAGAAACCGAGCCGACGGGCACCGCCGGCGGCGTCGCGCACGGTCCTGCCCTTCTCCTGGGCCTGCTGATTGCAGCTCCGCCTGGAAGTCCACCATCCTCTGGCGCAGCTCCGGGTCGGTGGCCGCGAGGATGCGGACCGCCAGCAGGCCTGCGTTGCGGGCGTTGCCGACCGCGACCGTCGCCACCGGGACGCCGGCGGGCATCTGCACGATGGACAGCAGGGAGTCCATGCCGTCGAGGTACTTGAGGGCGACCGGCACCCCGATCACCGGCAGCGGGGTCACGGACGCGAGCATGCCGGGCAGGTGGGCGGCTCCGCCGGCACCGGCGATCACCACCTGGATCCCGCGGTCGGCGGCACCCTTGCCCCACGCGAACATCTCCTCGGGCATCCGGTGCGCAGAGACCACGTCAGCCTCGAAGGTGACGTCGAACTCGGCGAGCGCCTCGCCCGCCTCCTTCATCACCGGCCAGTCCGAGTCGGACCCCATCACGATGCCGACGCGTGCTGCGGTGTCAGTCATTGCTCACTCACTCGCTCTCGTTCACTCACTCTCGTTGCCCAGGTCTCCACGGAACCACGCCGCCGCGTGTCGCGCACGCTCCAGACACTCGTCCAGGTCGTCACCGTAGGCGTTCACGTGCCCGACCTTGCGGCCGGGACGCAGCTCCTTGCCGTACAGGTGCACCCGCAGGTGCGGGTCCCGCGCGAGCGCGTGCGGATACCCGTCGTACAGGCGACCGGCCTCGACGTCGCCCCCGAGGATGTTGACCATCACCGTCCACCGTGTCCGCGGCGCGGGTGAGCCGAGCGGCAGGTCGAGCACGGCCCTCAGATGATTCTCGAACTGCGAGGTGACCGCACCGTCCTGGGTCCAGTGGCCGGTGTTGTGCGGTCGCATCGCGAGCTCGTTGACCAGGATCCGTCCGTCGGCGGTCTCGAACAGCTCGACCGCGAGGATGCCGGTGACGTCGAGGGCGCCGGCGATGAGCAGCGCGATCTGCTGGGCCTGGCCGGACAGAGCCGGGTCGAGGTCGGGTGCCGGGGCGACCACCTCGTGGCAGATGCCGTCCTTCTGGGTGGACGCGACGACGGGGTACGCCGCCGCCTGACCACTGGGGGACCGCGCCACCAGGGCTGACAGCTCTCGACGGAACTCGACCCGCTCCTCCGCCAGCAGTCCGACCCCCGAGTCGGCTGCGACCCGCAGCGGGCCCGCACAGTCGTCGGCGGACGCCACGAACCACACGCCCTTGCCGTCATAGCCGCCCCGGGTCGTCTTCAGGACGCAGGGGAAGCCGAACGCCTCGACCTCGGCGACGGACGAGACGACCGCGTTGCGCGGGCAGGGCACACCGAGTGCGGCCAGTCGCTCGCGCATCACGGCCTTGTCCTGGGCGTGGACCAGCGCGTCCGGTCCGGGCCGGACGGCGATCCCCGTGGCCTCGAGGGCGTGCAGGTGGTCGGTGGGGACGTGCTCGTGGTCGAACGTCACCACCGCACAGCCCCGGGTCGCCGCGAGCAGGGTGTCCAGGTCGCGATAGTCGCCGACGGTGTGGTCCGCGATCACCTGGGCGGCAGAGACGCCCTCGGCCTCCGCCAGCAGCCGCAGTGGCAGACCGAGTGCGATCGCGGGCTGGGCCATCATCCGGGCCAGCTGGCCGCCGCCGATGATGGCGAGGGTCGGGGCGGGCTCGGGAGGCACGCCCAGAAGGCTAGGGCACGGGATGCGCGGTCGGGTCCGTGACCTCGAACCGCAGGCCCTTGCCCCGGATCGTGGTGATCAGACGGGGGCGGCGCGAGTCGTCGCCCAGCTTGCGGCGTACCCAACCGAGGTGGACGTCGATCGTCTTCGAGGACGTCCAGAACGAGGTGTGCCAGACGTCCCTCATCAGCTCGTCCCTGGTGACGATGTCACCGGCCCGGCTGATCAGCGCCAGCACGAGGTCGAACTCCTTGCGTGACAGGACGACCTCGTGGCCGTCTCGCCAGCTGCGACGTGAATCGGGGTCGAGCTCGACGTCCTGCACCTTGACCATGGGGGACACGGTAGGAATCAGGCCGCTCCAGCGTGGGCTAAACCCGCAAACTGCCGAAAACTGCGCTGGACCGGTGGGCCCCGGTGATAGCTAGTGCCGGCGGACGGCGACCGGCTCGACCAGCCCGAAGCCGCGGACCGGCCGTGCGGGCAGCCGGCGGGTCTCGAACTGGTCCTCCGGGAGCAGGGCGGCGGTGTCGGCGTCGATGATCACCCGGTTGCGCCTGGCGACCGCCGTCAGCCGGGCCGCCATGTTGACCGGTGGTCCGAACACGTCGCCGAGACGCATCACGACCGAGCCGCTGGCCAGGCCGACGCGGACGTCCGGCATCCGCGAGTCGCGGCCGATCACGTTGATGATCCCGGCCGCCGTGTCGTACGCCCGGATCGGATCGGTGTTCACGAACAGCACGGAGTCGCCGATGCTCTTGATCACCCGGCCGCGCTGGGCTGCGACCACGTCGGCGCAGCGGGACTCGAAGACCTCGACCAGGTCACCGATCTTCGCCTGGCCGATCTGGTTGGACAGGGCTGTGAAGCCGACGATGTCGGCGAACCCGACCGTCACGCCGACCGTGTGCAGGTCCTCGTCGCTGGCACCGAGTGCCTCGAGCCGGGAGACGGCGGCGGCGAGGTGCCGTCGCCACGCGTAGAGCACCAGCTGCTCGAAGGGCGGGTTCATCTCGCGGACCATGCGCATCGCGGAGCCGGTGCGGGTGCCGGTGGCCTCGTCGCCCGTCTCGAGCTCCTCGACCCGGTGGACGAGGGTCGCCACCTCCCAGTCGGCCAGACGAGCC
Organism: uncultured Actinomycetota bacterium; assembly: GCA_963834235.1. Lineage (GTDB taxonomy): Bacteria > Actinomycetota > Actinomycetes > Propionibacteriales > Nocardioidaceae > Nocardioides. Next base: position 1,186,402 of record CAWIAS010000001.1, on the reverse strand, counting down.
ATCGTCTGCCCGACCGCGCGCGTCAGGTTCACCGCCATGTCGACGTCGATGAGCCTGCTGTCCACCAGGCTGGTCAGCGTGGAGACGGCGTCGGCGTCGGACTGGGTGAACGCGACCTCGAGGCCGTACTCGGGGAACCCGAGCGCCCGCCACAGCCGACGCAGCTCCTCGACGGTGACGCCCGTCTCCGCCGCCACCTCCAGCGCGTTGAAGACCGCGTCCTCGCCGAGGATCGCTCGTTCCAGCTCGTCGCGGGTGCTGCGTCCGTCAGGCACCGTCGTCCGTACGGCCATCCCGGGTGGCCAGCTTGTGCAGCTCCTCGGCAACCTTCATCTGCACCTGTTCGACCCGCGGGATGTCGTCGAGCTCGACCCGGCCGAGCTCGCTGGCGTCGGAGACCACGAGCGTGCCGCAGCCGAAGATCCGGTCGACGACTCCGATCTCGAAGTCGACGCCACTGATCCGGTTGAGCGGGATGGTGCGTCCCTCCTTGGCGATCAGACCGGAGCGCTTCATGAAACGGCGGTTGGTGAACGTGTAGGTGGTGGTGATCCAGTCGACGAGCGGACGCACCACCCACCAGAAGATGACCAGTCCGGCGAGGACCCAGACGACGAGATGCATGATCTCGGCGCTGTCGCTGTCCCCCATGCGGTTGACGAAGGCGGCGACGCCCAGCGCCAGGACCAGGACGAACACCGGCCCGAGCAGCACCTTCGGGTGCGTGCGGGTCGAGACGACGACGTACTCGCCCTCGTTGAGCAGGTTGGGGTTGATGGCCACGCCCCGATCATGTCACCCGGCGGGCCGTACGTGAACGACATCGCCCGCACCCACCACGGTGGTCTCGCCCCCCGACCGCACCACCAGCCGACCGGCGTGGTCGACATCGACCGCGGTCCCGGTCAGCGACTCACCCGACGGGAGGTCGACCCGCACCAGCTGGCCGATGGTGGCGCAGCGACGCAGGTACGCCGTCCGCAGCAGGTCGTCCCCGGGTCTGCTCCGATTCCAGTTGACGTAGATCCTGGCGAGCTCGGCGAGGATCCGGAGCAGCAGGTCGGTCCGGTCGACGTCGAGGCCCGCGACCGTCAGGGACGTCGCCGTCGGCACGGGCAGCTCGTCAGCCGTCGTCGACACGTTGAGGCCGATGCCCACCACAGCCGCCGGCCCGCCAGGGGTCTCGACGAGCTCGACCAGGATGCCGGCCAGCTTGTGGTCGCCGAGCAGCACGTCGTTGGGCCACTTCAGCCGCGTTCCGTGGCCGACTGCATCGTGGACCGAGACCCCCGTGAGCAACGGCAGCCACGGCCAGCGGGCCGGCTCCGTGGCCGGACGCAGGAGGACCGAGAAGGTCAGCGCAGAGCGGGCCGGGGTGACCCACGTGCGGTCCAGTCGTCCCCTGCCCGCGGTCTGGTGCTCGGCGACCAGGACGAGGCCCTCGGGAGCACCGGCCCGCGCGCGCTCGCTGACCACGGCGTTGGTGCTCGGTGCCTCGTCGAGCACCTCCACCTGCCACGGGATGTCCCCGGGCGGGAGGGAAGCCAGTCGTTCGCGGTCGAGAGGTGGGCGCAGGGGCGGGTGATCGGTCACGGGCACTAGTCTGCCGATGAACTCTTCGAGGAGGCCAGACGCGTGAGCGCACAGCAGTCACGACCAGGCGAGGGAACCGACGTCCCTCAGGACATCGACATCCACACCACCGCAGGCAAGCTGGCCGATCTCGAGCGCCGACTGGACGAAGCGGTCCACGCCGGCTCGGCCAAGGCAGTCGAGAAGCAGCACGCCAAGGGACGCAAGACCGCCCGCGAGCGGATCGAGCTGCTCTTCGACGAGGGATCCTTCGTCGAGCTCGACGAGCTGGCACGGCACCGGTCGACGGCGTTCGGCCTGGAGAACAAGCGGCCGTACGGCGACGGCGTGGTCACCGGCTACGGCACCATCGACGGCCGCCAGGTGTGCGTGTTCTCCCAGGACTTCACGGTCTTCGGTGGCTCGCTGGGCGAGGTCTACGGCGAGAAGATCACCAAGGTGATGGACCTCGCCATCAAGACCGGCTGCCCGATCATCGGCATCAACGAAGGTGCCGGTGCCCGGATCCAGGAAGGCGTCGTCTCGCTCGGCCTCTACGGCGAGATCTTCAAGCGCAACGTCCACGCCAGCGGGGTGATCCCGCAGATCTCGATGATCATGGGCTCGTGCGCCGGCGGTCACGTCTACTCCCCCGCGGTCACCGACTTCACGATCATGGTCGACGGCTCCTCCAACATGTTCATCACCGGACCGGACGTGATCAAGACCGTCACCGGTGAGGACGTGACCATGGAAGAGCTCGGCGGCGCCCGGACCCACAACACCAAGTCGGGCAACGCCCACTACATGGGCTCCGACGAGGACGACGCGATCGAGTACGTCAAGGCACTGCTGTCCTACCTCCCGCAGAACAACCTCGACGAGCCGACGACGTACCCCGAGAGTGAGCTCGGTCCTGGAGCCATCGAGTTCTCCGACCTGGACCGCTCCCTGGACACGCTGATCCCGGACTCGCCCAACCAGCCCTACGACATGCACACCGTGATCGAGGCGATCGTCGACGACGAGGAGTTCCTCGAGGTCCAGGCCATGTTCGCGCCGAACATCATCATCGGCTTCGGTCGGGTCGAGGGCCGCCCGGTCGGCGTGGTCGCCAACCAGCCGATGCAGTTCGCCGGCACGCTCGACATCGATGCCTCCGAGAAGGCTGCCCGCTTCGTGCGCACCTGCGATGCGTTCAACATCCCGGTCCTGACCTTCGTGGACGTGCCCGGGTTCCTGCCCGGCACCGACCAGGAGTGGAACGGCATCATCCGGCGCGGCGCCAAGCTGATCTACGCGTACGCCGAGGCGACCGTCCCGCTGATCACCGTGATCACGCGCAAGGCCTACGGCGGTGCCTACGACGTGATGGGCTCCAAGCACCTGGGCGCCGACATCAACGTCGCGTGGCCGACCGCCCAGATCGCGGTGATGGGCGCCCAGGGTGCCGTCAACATCCTCTACCGCAACGAGCTCAAGGACGCGAAGGACCCCGAGGCCAAGCGCGCGGAGCTGATCACCGAGTACGAAGACACCCTCGCCAACCCGTACGTCGCCGCCGAGCGCGGCTACATCGACGCGGTCATCTCCCCCCACGAGACGCGCGTGGAGGTCGTCCGCTCGCTGCGGCTGCTGCGCTCCAAGCGGGAGATCCTGCCCGCCAAGAAGCATGGGAACATCCCGCTGTGAGCGGGGCCCGGAGGGTCCCCGAGCAGCGGGATATCGTCGACCCGTCGGTAACTTATCGGGGGAGCGAAGCGGAGGAGGGAAGTTAGCGACGTGTCGACGCCCACACACGACCCGCAGCCCGAAAGCACGCCCCAGCCACCCCTACTGAAGGTGCTGACCCCGAACGCGACGGCCGAGGAGATCGCCGCCCTGGTCGCGGTGGTGGCCTCGCTGGGTGGCGACGAGGCCTCGACGACGCGGCGTACGCCGGAGTGGCAGGCCCACCACCGCAAGGTGCGGGCCACGCTCCCCCACGGCCCTGGCGGCTGGCGCTCCAGCGCCCTGCCGCGCTGAGTCCTGCCAGACTGCTGCCATGACGCTGCGGCTCGAGCAGGACGTCTCGCACGCCGACTGGTGGGCCGGCCGGGACGATCCCTGGCAGGTGCTGGTCTCGCTCGGTCCGGACTGCTTCGCGGCGTACGCCCAGGTGCCGATGCCGCTCGAGGAGGATGATCCGCGGCTGCCGCTGCTGCCCGACGTCGCCGGCAACTGGGACGACCGGACCCTCGCCGCGGCGCTCGAGGTCCTCGCCGGGCACACGACCACCCCCGAGGACGTCTGGTCCTGCGCGTGGGACGGCTTCGGCGACGAGCGGACCGGCCCCCGGGTGCGGGTCCCGCACCGCGAGTTCTTCCTCTTCCACGGCGCCCTCCACGAGACCGGCGGCTGGGAGCCCGTCGGCTCCGGCCACGTCCCCTCACCTGCCGCGGTCTGGCCCGCCGACCGATCGTGGTTCCTGGCCTTCGACGTCGACCCGGACTGGGCAGGCATCGGTGGCACGCGCGACCTGGTCGAGGCACTGGTCGCCGATCCGCGGTTGGGCGCCCGGGAGGTCTCCTGGGGCGACCTGTCCGACCCTCGGGGCGACGTCGCATGAGCGCCGGTTCGATCACCGATGTGCCCGGCATCCGGGTGGGACAGGCCGAGCGGATCGACGACGGCTGGCTGACCGGGGTCACCGTGGTGCTGCCACCGGAGGGCGGCGCGGTCGCCGGCGTGGACGTCCGCGGCGGCGGGCCCGGCACCCGCGAGACCGACCTCCTGGATCCGCGCAACGGCGTGGAGCGGGTGCAGGCGGTGGTGCTGACGGGAGGCTCCGCGTTGGGCTTGGCAGCCGTGGACGGCGTGGTGCAGCGGCTGCTCGACGCCGGGATCGGCCACCCGGTCGGCGCTCCCGGTGAGGTGGTCCCGATCGTCCCCGGCGCGGTGATCTTCGACCTGGGCCGGGGCGGTGAGTTCCGCAACCACCCGGACGTCGCGCTCGGCGCTGCGGCGTACGACGCCGCGTCGACCACCGTCGCCGAGGGCAACCACGGGGCCGGCACAGGCGCCCGCGCCGGCGGTCTCAAGGGGGGCGTGGGGACGGTCAGCGCCACCCTGCCGGACGGCACGACGGTGGCGGCCCTGGTCGTCGTCAACGCGGTCGGCTCGACCGTCGACCCGGGCACGGGTGAGCTCTATGCCGCTCGCCACTGCCGGGACGGCGACCTCCCGCTCCTGCGCCGCCCCGATCAAACTGAGCTCGCCGAGGCACACGAGGCCGCGGACGTCGCCGCACTGTCCCTTCCGATGCGTCCGCCTCTCGCGACCACACTGGTGGTCCTTGCGACCGACGCCACCCTCACCAAGGCGCAGTGCCAGAAGGTCAGCGGGATCGGGCACGACGGCCTGGCCCGCGCCATCGACCCGGTGCACACGATGTTCGACGGCGACACGGTCTTCACCCTGGCGACCTGCGTCGGCGGTGCGCCGGACCCGCTGGCGTTCCACGCACTGCTCACCGAAGCCGCCACCTGCGTCACCCGCGCCGTTGCGAGAGCGATGCTCGCCGCGGAGTCCACCCACGGCATCCGTGGCTATCGCGACGCGTTCCCGTCGGCGCTGCCCTGACCCCACGCCTCGAGCCCGCCACTGCCTGGCGGCTCTCGCTACACGTTCAGCCTGTTGACGGTCCTGCTGACGTGCTCGCCCTGCTTCTCGAGGAACACGATCTCGCCGAACTCGAGGTGCGACCAGCCGTCGTCACCGTCCGTCAGGGGCTCGGAGGCGAAGATGGCGGCGGTCGCCTCGTGCTCCGTGCTCTCCTCGAAGCCGTAGGTCGTCACGTCGTGCTGGAAGTTGCGACCCATCAGCAGGTACATCGGCTCCAGGAGCATCGAGAGAGCGAAGTCGCTCGTGCCCGGACCGGACTCTCGCAGCTCTTCCCAGTCGCCGACCGGGTCGGTCTCGCCCTGGTGGCCGAGACCGACGTTGACCCCGATGATGCGGTTCGGCGACACCAGGGCCATCTTCACCTTGGTCAGGGCCGCGAGGTCGAGATCCTTCATCGCCCGGGCAACGAGCCTGAGCATCTCTTCGATCGCACGCTGGACGTCCTCGTCACGTTCGCCCTTGATCAAGGAGAGCAGGAGCACGTAGAGGAACTCGGTGTCAGTGGTGCCCCGCATCTGCTTGAGGTACCTGTCCTCGCAGTGCTGCAGCAGCTCCCGCTGCAGGAGCTGCCAGTTCGGCAGGCCACCGTTCTGGGCGATGATCCAGGGGGTCCCTTCGAAGGAGAAGGGGTGGCAGTTCTCGTCGGCCAGGACGGTCTTCGAGTTGTAGGAGGCGGCTCGTACATGAGCCAGCATCGTGCTGGCCCGGAGGCTGGGAATGATGCGGTCGACGTTGTCGTCGTAGAAGGCAGCCATGGGCCGGCGGTAGATGAAGGGCTGCTCCGGCTTGAGGAGGTGCTCGCCCCAGGCGCCGAATCCCCACCCTGCCAGCTGAAGCTCAGGGTGACGCTCTGGGTCGAGGGCCTGGTTGACAAGACTGTTCTCCGGGGTGAGCAGCAGGCTCTCCAGAGGTGTTTCCGGCCCGATAAAGGCGAGCACTCGGCACATACGTTTCCTTCGTGACGGGGTCGGCGTGCAGGGGATCATTTCGCATCCGTGCTGTACCCGAGGTGAGACTGCGAGAGCGTGAAGAGTCCGACCGGCCACACCCCGAGCGACGCCAGCCTATGGCCCGGCGACGTGAGTGGCTGTGCCAAGGTGTCGGCCATGGGTGGACTGGTGCTCGGGCCGTTGCTGAGGCACGTCGACGAGACGAGTGGCTGCGTGTGGGTGGAGACCGCGGACGCGGCCACCGTGACGCTGACGGCGGGCGACCACCAGGCAGAGGCACGGACCTTCCGGGTGCACGGGCACCACTACGCGCTGGTCTGCGTGGACGGGCTCGAGCCCGGCACGAAGACGCCGTACACGGTGGCCGTCGACGGACAGCAGGTCTGGCCTCCCGCCGACTCCCCGCACCCACCGTCGGTGATCCCGACCCTCGATCCGGCCAAGCCGCTGCGGATGGCCTACGGCTCCTGCCGGACCTCGGTCACTCACGACGAGGCCGGCAACAAGCTGCACGGAGTCGACGCACTGCGGGCCTACGCGCTGCGGATGGCCGGCGTCACCGACGCCGCCCACGACGAGGATCCCGACCCCGGCAACGAGACCCGCTGGCCGGACCTCGTCGTCTTCCTGGGAGACCAGGTGTACGCCGACGAGACGACCGCCGAGATGAAGGAGTTCATCGAGGCAAGGCGCGACATCGAGCAGGCGCCCTGGGAGGAGCTCAAGGACTACGAGGAGTACGCCCACCTCTACAAGCTCGCCTGGTCCGACCCGATGAACCGCTGGCTCCTCTCGACGCTCCCCAGCGCGATGATCTTCGACGACCACGACATCCGGGACGACTGGAACACCTCGCGCGACTGGAAGGACGAGATGGAGGCCACCTCGTGGTGGCACGACCGGATCGTCGCCGGGCTGGCGTCGTACTGGGTCCACCAGCACCTGGGGAACATGACCCCCGAGGAGCGCGCCGCGGACGAGAACTGGCAGGCGATCACCGGTCACGACGGGCCCGACGAGTACGACGCCAGCGAGCTGCTCGACGCGTTCGCCGAGCGTGCCGACCAGGAGCCCGCGAGCTACCGCTGGAGCTATGCGCGCGAGTTCGGCACCCAGGCGAGGCTGGTCGTCATCGACTCCCGGGCCGCGCGGGTGCTGGACCCGGAGAACCGGTCGATCCTCGACGACGACGAGCTCGCGTGGCTCGACGAGCAGATGGTGGGCGACGTCGACCACCTGCTCGTGGGGACGTCGCTCCCGTTCCTGCTCAGCCCGGGGCTGCACCACGCCGAGGCGTTCAGCGAGGCCCTCGCCCAGGGCGGCTGGGGGAAACGAGGCGCGAAGGCGGGTGAGAAGCTTCGCCAGGACCTCGACCTCGAGCACTGGGCGGCCTTCCAGAGCGGCTTCCAGAAGGTCGCCGCCATGACGCTCGCGGTGGCCCGCGGGCAGCGCGGGCGGGCGCCGGGCACGGTCACGTTCCTCTCCGGCGACGTGCACCACAGCTACGTGTCCGAGGGTCGACCGACCCCGGCCGAGATGAAGGACGGCGGGCCGATCCAGAGCCGGATCCTGCAGGCCGTCTGCTCACCGATCCGCAACCCGATGCCACGCCGCATGCGCTTCCTCGTGGCGGTGCTGGCCTACGGCGTCGCCGGCCCGATCGGGCACCTCGTGGCCCGGTCGGCCAAGGTGCCGGACGCGCCGTTGACGTGGAAGGTGCTCAAGGGGCCGTGGTTCGACAACAACCTGGCCACCCTCGAGGTGGACGGGCGCGGTCTGCGGCTGTGGTGGGCCACCGGGAAGGTCGAGGGCGAGAGGCACGACCAGCCACGCCTGCAGCTGGTCGCCGACCTGACGATCGACTGACCTGCGACTACCCTCCGGTCGCATGCCCCTCGTGCTCGCGTCCGCCTCCCCCGCCCGGCTCGCCACCCTCCGTAGCGCCGGGATCGAACCAGTGGTGATCGTCTCCGGCGTGGACGAGGACCAGGTCGACGACCTGCCGCCCGCCGAGCTCGCGCTGCAGCTGGCCGAGCTCAAGTGTGCCGCGGTCGCCGCGCGCGACGGCCTCCCCGACGACGCTCTCGTCCTCGGCTGCGACTCGGTGCTGGAGCTCGACGGCAAGGCGCTCGGCAAGCCGGCGGACACCGCGGAGGCAACGCGGCGCTGGCAGGTGATGCGCGGCCGCAGCGGCGTGCTCCACACCGGTCACTGCCTGCGGGACACCGCGACGGGACACGTCGCGGCCGCCACGGCGTCGACCACCGTCCACTTCGCCGACGTCTCGGACGAGGAGATCGCGGCGTACGTCGCCACCGGCGAGCCGTTGTACGTCGCGGGCGCGTTCACCATCGACGGGCGCGGAGGCGCCTTCGTCACCGGGATCGAGGGCGACCACCACAACGTGGTCGGCGTCAGCCTGCCGCTGCTCAGGGAGCTGACGGCGGAACTCGGTCGGTCGTGGGTAGATCTGTGGGTTCCCTGAGCTGGTCCTCGATCTCGTCGCGACCGAAGTTCAGGTGGAAGGGCATCCGCGGCCGACGGAACACGTAGACCCGGAACAGGAAGAACCGGGCGGCGTTGGCCATCGCCAGCCCGATCACGTTCGCCGCGATGTTGTCGGAGATGGGGTCGTCGAGGCCCAGGCCGTTGCGGCTGATCCACAGGCACGCCATGGGGATCACCATGGTCACCAGGTTGATCACGATGAACGCACTGACGCCACCGTCGGCATGTCGGGTCTCGCGGTCCCGGAAGGCCCAGCGCTTGCTGCCGCGGAAGCTGATCAGCATGCCCACGCCGTTGGCGAGCAGGTAGGCCAGCTCCGCGTGGTCGTTGAGGGGCGCGTTGCCCATCGCGCCGAATCCGTGGACCAGGAAGTTGAAGATGATCAGCGCGACGATGGTGGCCAGGGCGCCGACGGCAAGGAACCGCCCTGCTTCGGCAGTGAATCGCTGCCAGCGCTCTCCCATGAGGACGAGGCTAACCGCCGGGGGGGCGGGTTCGCCGCATCAATGGCCCGAGAGGACTACTCCACCGGCAGTCCGAGCCCGCGCGCGATGAGCATCCGCTGGACCTCCGAGGTGCCCTCGCCGATCTCGAGCACCTTGGCGTCGCGGTAGAACCGGGTGACGGGGTACTCCTCCATGAAGCCGTAGCCGCCGAAGACCTGCGTGGCGATCCTGGTGGCGGTCACCGCCGACTCGGTCGCGTAGAGCTTGGCCACCGAGGCCGCCTGCTTGAAGTCCTTCATCCTGGCCCCGCGCCCGTCGACCATGCCGTCCTTCATCGCCGCCGCCTTGTAGGTCAGCAGGCGCGAGGCGTGGAGCATCACCTCGAGGTCGGCGATCTGGAAGGCCAGGCCCTGCTTGCGTCCGATCGGCCCGCCGAACGTCTGCCGCTCGCCGGCGTACTGGACGCTCATGTCGACGCAGGCCTGGATGCAGCCGACCGCGAGCGCGGCGATCGCGACCCGACCGTCGTCGAGGGTGGCCAGGAACTGCGCGTAGCCACGACCGCGCTCCCCGAGGAGGTTCTCCTCGGGGACGTGGACGTCCTGGAAGCTCAGCGGGTGGGTGTCGGAGGCGTGCCAGCCGAGCTTGTCGTAGGCCTTCTCGGCGGTGAAACCGGGAGTGTCGGCCGGCACGATGATCGCCGAGATCTCGGGCTTGCCTGACTCGCTCTGACCGGTCTTCGCGGTCACGGTGACCAGGCTCGTCAGCTCCGAGCCGGAGTTGGTGATGAACTGCTTGGCGCCGTTGAGGACCCACTCGCCGCCGACCAGCTCGGCCCTGGTCTTCGTGGCGCCCGCGTCGCTGCCGGCGCCGGGCTCGGTCAGGCCGAAGCCGGCCAGGGCCGCGCCGGAGACGAGGTCGGGAAGCCAGGTCTGCTTCTGCTCGTCGGTGCCGAAGGTGAGGATCGGGTTGATGCCCAGCCCGACAGCGGCCTCGAGGGTGATCCCCATCGACTGGTCGACCCGGCCGACCTCCTCGATCGCCACGCAGAGGCTGGTGAAGTCACCGTCGGCCCCGCCGTACTCCTCGGGGGCGGTGAGGCCGAGCAGACCGAGCTGGCCCATCTTCTGGACCACGTCGATCGGGAAGTGGTGGTCGCGGTCCCACTGCGTGGCGTGGGGGGCGATCTCCTTCTCCGCGAAGTCGCGGACGGAACGCCGGAACTGCTCGTGCTCGGGGGACAACTCGAAGCTCATGGGGTCACTTTAGCCGTTTGGTTAGCGTTTGTTAACCGGACGGATCCGCTGATTCCGGACCGACTTCGCGTCAGCGTCGCGCGTTCGGTAAGGTTAGGCGAACCTAATCCAACCTCGAAGGGCCCCGATCGTGTCCAAGCGTGCGCTGGTGGCGGTGGCCGCCGCGATCCTGACCGCTCCCCTGCTCGACCGCCTGCAGCGGTGACGACGGGCCCTTCATCACCGTCTACAACGCCCAGCACGAGGAGCTGCTCGAGGAGGTCGCCCCGCTCGTTCGAGGAGGAGACCGGGATCGAGGTCAAGCTGCGCAGCGGCAAGGACCTCGAGCTGGCCAACCAGCTGGTGCAGGAGGGCGACGCCTCGCCCGCCGACGTCTTCCTCACCGAGAACTCCCCGGCGATGTCGCTGGTCGACAGCGCCGGACTCTTCGCCGACGATCGACCAGGAGACGCTCGACCTGATCCCTGCCCAGTTCGTCCCCGCCAACAAGAGCTGGATCGGCTTCATGGCCCGCTCGACGGTGGCGATGCTACAACACCGACGCCGCTCTCGCCGACGAGCTGCCCGACTCGATCCTGGACTTCGCCGAGCCGGAGTGGGCGGGCCGGATCTCCTTCTCCCCGACCGGCGCCGACTTCCAGGCGATCGTCAGCGCCGTCCTCGAGCTCGAGGGCGAGGACGTCACCCGCGACTGGCTCGAGGGCCTGGCCGCGAACGGCACGGTCTACGACGGCAACAACGTCGTCCTCGAGTCCGTCAACGCCGGCGAGATCGAGGCCGGCATCGTCTACCACTACTACTGGTACCGCGACCAGAAGGAGTCCGGGGAGTCCAGCGACGACTCCGAGCTGCACTTCTTCGGCGACCAGGACCCCGGCGCCTTCGTCAGCGTCTCGGGTGCCGGCGTGCTGGCCTCCAGCGACAAGCAGGAGGACGCCCAGGCCGTTCGTGAACTTCCTGGCCGGCGCCGAGGGCCAGCAGGCGATCGCCGACTCCTACGCCCTGGAGTACCCGCTCAACCCCGAGGTCAGCCTCGAGCCGCCGGTCAAGCCCTTCGCCGAGCTCGAGCCGCCGCAGATCGACGTCTCGACCCTCAACAGCGAGCCGGTCATCGAGATGATGCAGGACGCAGGGCTCCTCTGAGCGCGGCACCTCTCCTCGACCGCGACCCGGAGACGCGCGCGGGGCCGGCCGGACCGGCCGACCCGGCGCACGCCACCCCTCCTGCTGTTCGCTCGGCGCGCTGGTGGCGCTGCTCGCGCTGGTCCCGCTCGGGTTCGTCGTGGTCTACACGGTCATCATCGGGCCCAGCGAGGCCTGGGACCTGCTGGTCCGGCCCCGGATCGGCGAGCTGCTCTGGAACACCGTCCGCCTGGTCGTCGGCTGCATCGCCGCGAGCCTCGTGCTCGGCGTCGGCTGCGCCTGGGTCGTCGAGCGCACCGACCTGCCGTTCCGCAACCTCTGGCACGGCCTGCTGGTGGCGCCGCTGGCCGTCCCGGCCTTCGTCAACAGCTACAGCTGGATCTCGCTGACCCGCGACGTCCAGGGCTACTGCCGGCGCGGTGCTGATCGTCACGCTGTCCTACTACCCGCTGGTCTACCTCCCCGTCGTCGCCACCCTGCGCGGGCTGGACCCGGCGCTGGAGGAGACCGCGTACTCGCTCGACCACAGCCGCTGGCGGGCGTTCGTCCGCGTCGTCCTGCCGCAGCTGCGGCCCGCGCATGCTCGGCGGCGGCGCTGCTCGTCGGGCTGCACCTGCTCGCCGAGTTCGGCGCCCTGCAGATGCTGCGGTTCCCGACCTTCACCACCGCGATCTACGACCAGTACCGCTCCACGCTTCAACGGCGCCGCCGCCAACATGATCGCCGGCGTCCTGGTGCTCTGCTGCGTGCTGCTGCTGACCGCCGAGCTCCGAGCTGCGCGGCCACCGCCGCTACGCCCGCATCTCCGCGCGGCGCCGCGCGGCCGGTCGAGCGGCAGCGGCTCGGGGTCCTGCGGTGGCCGGCTGCCCTGCGTGGTCGCCGGCGTCGTCGCGCTCGCCGTCGGGATCCCGACGTACAGCCTCGTGCACTGGCTGCCGGGTCGGGCTCCTCGACCGAGTTCCCGGTCGGCGAGCTGCTCGGCGCGGCCGGCACCTCGCTCGGCGCTGGGAGCGGCCGCCGCGGGCCTGACCGTCCTGCTGGCGCTGCCCGTCGCCTGGCTGGCGGTGCGCTACCGGACGGTCGCCAGCACCGTGGTCGAGCGCAGCACCTACGTCGCCAACGCGCTGCCCGGCATCGTGGTCGCCCTGGCGCTGGTCACGGTCTCGATCCGGGTCGTGCAGCCGGCGTACCAGACCTACGGCCTGCTGCTCGTCGCCTACGCGATCATGTTCCTGCCGCGCGCCGTCGTCAGTGTGCGGGCGGCGCTCGAGCAGGCGCCGGTGGTCCTCGACGACGTGGCCCACAGCCTCGGCGCCGGACCGCTCTCGACCGCCCGGCGGGTGACGCTGCCGATCATCGCTCCCGGCCTCGGCGCCGGAGCCGCGCTGGTGTTCCTCGCCGTCGCCACCGAGCTCACCGCGACCCTGATGCTCGCGCCGATCGACGCCGCCACGCTGGCCACGAAGTTCTGGTCGGCCTCGTCGTCGGTCGCGTACGGCGCCGCCGCGCCGTACGCCCTGCTCATGGTGCTGATCTCGATCCCCGCCACGATCCTGCTGGGGCGGCAGGCGACCCTCGGCGACCCGCGCGGCGAGGATGGCACCATGACGCAGCCTGCTCCTCGACGGCGTGACGAAGTCGTTCGGCCCCGTGGTGGCCGTCGACGACGTGCACCTGTCCGTCGCCGCAAGCGCTCGATCACCGCGGTGCTCGGCCCGTCGGGCTGCGGCAAGACCACGCTGCTGCGGATGGTCGCCGGCTTCCTCGAGCCCGACGCCGGCACGATCAGCTTCGGCGACCGGGTGGTCGCCGGCGCCGGGCGCTCGGTCCCGCCGCAGCGTCGCCGGGTCGGCTACGTCCCGCAGGAAGGTGCGCTCTTCCCGCACCTCGACGTCGCGGCCAACATCGCCTTCGGCCTGCCCCGCGCGCAGCGCCGCTCGAGCCGGGTCACCGAGATGCTCGACCTGGTCGAGCTGCCCGCGTCGTACGCCTCCCGGCACCCGCACGAGCTGTCCGGCGGCCAGCAGCAGCGGGTCGCGCTGGCCCGCGCCCTGGCGCCCAACCCGACCGTCGTGCTGCTCGACGAGCCGTTCTCGTCCCTCGACGCCTCGCTGCGCGCCAGCACCGGACGCGCCGTGGTCCGGGCGCTCCATGCCGCGCAAGGCGACGGCCGTGCTGGTCACCCACGACCAGGACGAGGCGCTGTCGCCTGGCCGACCAGGTCGCCGTGATGCGGGCCGGCCGGCTGGTGCAGGCCGCCGAGCCCCCGCGACCTCTACCGCACGCCCGCCGACCCCGAGGTCGCGCGGTTCGTGGGCGGCGCCGCCGTCCTGCCGGCCACGGTCGCTGGACGGGGTCGCGACCTGCGCCCTCGGCCGTGCCGCCGCTCATCGGCGACCTGCCCCGACGGCGCCGCCCAGGTCCTGGTCCGCCCCGAGCAGGTGCGCATCGACGGCTCGGAGGCGTCGGTGGAGGCCCGGATCGAGGAGATCAGCTTCTACGGCCACGACGCGGCGGTGCGGATCCTGGTGCTGCCCGACGGGCCGGCACTCGTCGCCCGGGTGCCGGGCCTGGACTCGCCCGGGATCGGCGCCACGGTGAAGGCCGGGATCGCCGGACGGGTGGTGGCGTTCCCCACGTCTGAGCCATCTACCGAGGTAAGCCTCACCTAAGTTAGGCTGCGGGCGTGACCCTGCTTCTCCACGCACCCGAGCGCGCACTGGCGCGCCCGGTCCTCGACCTCGCGGGGCGAGGTCGCGACGTCGCGCTCTGGACCGAGGAGGGTCCGGTCACCTACGCCGAGCTCACGCAGCGCGTCGGGGACACTGCCGCGTGACGCCTCGGCGACACCCGTCGACTGGTGCTCGTCGAGGGCGCCAACCGGCTCGACGCCGTGGTCGCCTACCTCGCCGCGCTGCAGCACGGCCACGTCGCGCTGCTCGTCCCGGACGGCCGCGACGCCCAGCGCGACGCAGCTGGTCGCGGCGTACGACCCCGACGTCGTGCTGCACGCCGGTCCGGACGGCTGGGCCGCCACCGAACGTCGCGAGCACAGCGCCCACGACCTCCACCCCGACCTGGCCCTGCTGCTGAGCACGTCCGGCTCCACCGGCTCCCCCAAGCTGGTCCGCCTGTCGCGCGACAACGTGCGCAGCAACGCGCTCAGCATCGCCGCCTCGCTCGGCATCACCGGCGAGGACCGCGCCATGACGTCGCTGCCGATGCACTACTGCTACGGCCTGTCCGTGGTGAACAGCCACCTCGCGTCGGGGGCCGGCCTCGTCCTCACCGAGGGTTCCGTCGTCGACGAGTGCTTCTGGGACAGCTTCGCGGACGCCGGCGCGACCACCTTCGCCGGCGTCCCCTACACCTTCGACCTGCTCGACCGGTCCGGCTTCGAGCGCCGGACCCTGCCCACGCTGCGCTACGTCACCCAGGCGGGTGGCCGACTGGCGCCGGAGCGCGGTGCGGCGGTACGCCGACCTGGGGCGTCGGTCCGGCTGGGACCTGGTCGTCATGTACGGGCAGACCGAGGCCACCGCCCGGATGGCCTACCTGCCGCCGGAGCTCGCCGAGACCCGACCCGGCGCCATCGGCGTCCCCCTGCCCGGGCGGCTCCTTCCGCATCGACCCGGTCCCGGAGATCACCGACGCCTGGCACCGGCGAGCTCGTCTACACCGGCCCGAACGTGATGATGGGGTACGCCGAGCAGCCGGCCGACCTGGCCGCGCGGCGCCGGCCCGGCCGAGCTCCGGACCGGGGACCTGGCCCGCGAGGTCGACGGCCTCTACGAGATCGTCGGTCGGCGCGGACCGCCACGCGAAGCTCTTCGGGCTGCGGATCGACCTGGACCGCGTCGAGCAGGTCGCGTCGACACCTCAGGTGCCCGTGCGCTGCGTGGCCGTCGACGACGTCCTGCACGCCTTCACCACGACCCGGCGGGCTGCGACCGGCGTACGCGACCGGATCGGCGACCTCTGCGGCCTGCCCGCAGGCGCGGTCCACGTCAGCGTCCTGGACCAGCTCCCGCTGACCGCCAACGACAAGCCGGACCACGCCGCGCTGGAACGCCAGGCCCGGCTGCGCACCGAGCGGTCCCGGCCCGGGCGGGCTGCCTCGGCCGACCGGCCGGTCACCGCCGCGTCGGTGCGTGACGACCTGCGCGCTGGTGCTGGGCCGGCCCGACGCCACGGTCGACAGCAGCCTTCGTCGCCCTGGGCGGCGACTCACTGTCCTACGTCGAGCTCGCCACCAGGCTCTCCGCGCGGCTCGGGGAGCTCCCCGCGGGCTGGCACACCCTCACGGCGACCGAGCTCGCCGATCACGCCCGGCCGCGCAGCCGCCTGGGCACGCTGGTCGACACCACGGTCGTCCTGCGGGCCCTGGCGATCCTGCTCGTCGTCGGCACCCACGCCAACCTGTTCACCGTTCCCGGCGGCGCACACCTGCTGCTCGCCGTCGTCGGCTTCAACCTGGCCCGCTTCCAGCTGGCCGACCTACCGCGACGGCAGCGGATCCGCAACGGACTCGCCGTCGGTCATCCAGGTGGCGGTGCCCAGCGCGCTGTTCATCGGCGTCGCCGGCCTGGTGACGGGCAGGTACGACCTGCCGACCGCGATGTTCCTCAACGGGCTCCTGGGCAGCGACAGCTGGACCGCTCGACTGGCAGTTCTGGTTCCTCGAGGCGATCGTCTGGGGCGCGCTCGGCGTGGTCGCACTCATCGCAGTGCCCGCGGTCGACCGCCTGGAACGACGGGCTCCCTACGCCTTCGCGGTCGGCCTGCTCCTCGCCCTGCTCGTGCTCCGCTTCGCGTGGACCGGGATCGAGACCGGTCCCACCGAGCGCTACACGCCGGGGCTCGTGCTGTGGCTCGTCGCCCTCGGCTGGGCCGCCGCCCGCGCCCGGTCCGTGCCCCAGCGCGCGCTCCTGCTGGGCCTGGCCGCGGTGGGCTGCCTGGGCTACTTCGGGGACCTCCAGCGCGAGCTGCTGGTGCTCGGAGGTCTCGCCGTCCTCGTCCTCGTCCCGGCCGTGCGGCTGCCGCGGTGGGTGGCCGCGGCCTCTGGCGTGCTCGCGACCGCGTCGCTGTGGATCTACCTGACCCACTGGCAGGTCTACCCCCACCTGGAGATGGACCACCCGTGGCTCGCCACCGGGCTCTCGGTGGCGGTGGGCATCGGCTACGGATGGGCGATGCGCCCAGCCCTGCGCGCCCTCGGGCGACGGACGAGGGCTACCGCACGACCTTGATGTTGAAGCTGGCCGTGCCGAGAGCACCCATGATCCGCAGCCACAGGGGCAGGAACATCTCGGCTCCACGAGCCGACGACAGGTCCCCGAGGAAGCTCGCGCTGCACCTGCTCGGCGAGCGAGTCGGCGAGAAGGGTTCTCCGCGCGGCCAGGCCCCGCTGCGGGCCCGACCGCGCGGAGGATCAGATCCCCGCCGTGGCCGAGATGAAGGACCGGATGGAGGAGTTGTTGACCTCGCCGTAGACGCCCGGGAACGCCGGGACGGCGCAGCCGAGGCCGTAGCTCACGATGCCCACCTGGATGCGACGACCGTCGGCCAGCGTGCCGAACAGCGGGCCGCCCGAGTCGCCCTGGCACGAGTCCCCGCCGATGGTCTCGGCACAGATCTCGGAGGCGTCCTGGAAGCCCTGGGTGCGGTTGGTCGTGCAGTTCTCGTCGGCGACAGCGGCGACGTCGACGGCCTTGAGGTCGGCCGGGATGAACGGCGAGCCGAAGAACTCGGTGCCCCAGCCGGCGACGGTCAGGGGCGCGCCCTCCTGCTCGAGGGAGTCCTCGCCGACGGCGGCCAGCGCGATGCTGGGGGCGGCGATGTCCTGGGTGACGTGGACGAGTGCGGCGTCGAAGGTGCCGGTCTCCGCGTAGTCGGGGTGCACGACGATCCGGTCTGCCGTCAGGGTCTGCCCCGAGGAGAGGTCATCGAGGTCGGTGCGGCCGACGCCGACCTGGATCTCGCCCGGCTTGGTGTCCACCAGGCAGTGCGCGGCGGTCAGGACCCAGCGGGTGCCGATGACCGAGCCACCGCAGAAGTGGCCGTCGGTGCCGTCGGCGCCCTTGGTCTGGATCGAGGCCATGAAGGGGAACTCCCCCGCCTGGGCCTGGTAGCCGCCGACGATGGCGCCGGCCGGGCTGGTGGCGAGCTGGGCGCCCGCCAGGACGACCGCGGCGGCGGTGAGACGGGCAAACGTACGGGCCAGAGGGCGCAAGGGAGAGCCTTTCGTGGGGTCTGGATGCTGGTCCAACGAGGCCGGCCCTCCCGGGTTACCCCTGTCCGAGCCCCGGCGTTCGCCCTCGCGTTGCCCGCCAACATCCACGTCTGAGCCTCGAAGGGTGCCGGCCCGGCACGGATGAGACCTGGCGCGAGCCCACGGTCCCCGGGCGCTACGCTGCCGCAGGCAGGCAAATCAGCGAGACCAGGAGCTCACAGTGCCGGACAGCAAGCCTCTGCGACGAGTCCTCATCGCCAATCGCGGCGAGATCGCGGTCCGGGTGATCCGGGCCTGCAAGGACGCCGGCATCGGCAGCGTGGCGGTCTACGCCGACCCCGACCGGGACGCCCAGTTCGTCCGGCTCGCCGACGAGGCCCACTCGCTGGGTGGCGCCACCCCGGCCGAGACCTATCTCGACATCGACAAGATCCTCGCGGTCGCCGCGAAGACCGGGGCCGACTCGGTCCACCCCGGCTACGGCTTCCTGGCCGAGAACGCCGACTTCGCCCAGGCCGTCCTCGACGCGGGCCTGATCTGGATCGGCCCGCCACCCGCCGCGATCGAGGCGCTGGGCGACAAGGCGAAGGCCAAGCACATCGCCGAGCGTGCCAACGCTCCCCTGGCCCCCGGCACCAAGGACCCGGTCAAGGACGCCGACGAGGTCGTCGCGTTCGCCGAGGCCCACGGACTCCCGGTCGCGATCAAGGCCGTGTTCGGTGGCGGTGGTCGCGGCCTGAAGGTGGCCCGCACCCTCGAGGAGATCCCGGACGCCTACGAGTCGGCTGTCCGCGAGGCCGTGGGCGCCTTCGGCCGCGGCGAGTGCCTGGTCGAGAAGTTCCTCGACCAGCCTCGTCACGTCGAGACCCAGTGCCTGGCCGACCAGCACGGCAATGTCGTGGTCGTCTCCACTCGCGACTGCTCGCTGCAGCGCCGGCACCAGAAGCTCGTCGAGGAGGCGCCCGCGCCGTTCCTGACCGATGACCAGGTGGCCAAGCTCTACGAGTCCAGCAAGGCGATCCTCCGCGAGGCGAACTACGTCGGCGCCGGCACCTGCGAGTTCCTGGTCGCCAAGGACGGCACGATCTCGTTCCTCGAGGTCAACACCCGTCTCCAGGTCGAGCACTGCGTCTCCGAGGAGGTCACCGGCATCGACCTGGTCCGCGAGATGTTCCGGATCGCGGCCGGCGAGGAGCTCGGGTACGACGATCCCGAGGTCCGCGGCCACTCCATCGAGTTCCGGATCAACGCCGAGGACGGCGGCCGCAACTTCATGCCCGCTCCGGGCACCCTGTCGGCCTGGAGCCCGCCCGGCGGGCCCGGCGTCCGCCTCGACGGCGGTTACGAGAACGGCGAGACGATCCCGGGCTCGTTCGACTCCCTCATCGCCAAGCTGATCGTCACCGGCCGCGACCGCACCCAGGCCCTCGAGCGCTCGCGCCGCGCACTCGACGAGTTCGTCGTCGACGGCATGCCCACGGTCATCCCGTTCCACCGCACGGTCGTGTCCGACCCCGCCTACGTCGGAGCCTCCACCCCGTCGGGCGAGGGCGAGTTCACCGTCTACACGACCTGGATCGAGACCGACTTCGACAACCAGATCGAGGCGTACGCCGGCGACTCGGCCGAGGCGGAGGAGCAGGGCGAGCGGCAGAGCGTGGTCGTGGAGGTCGGCGGCAAGCGGCTCGAGGTCTCCCTCCCGGCCGGTCTGGGCGGCCTCTCCACCGGGGGCGGCAGCGCGAAGAAGCCGAAGCGGGCCAAGGGCAAGAAGTCCGGCGCGGCCGCCAGCGGCGACGCGGTGACGTCGCCGATGCAGGGCACCATCGTCAAGGTCGTCGTCGAGGAGGGCCAGGAGGTCGCCGAGGGCGACACGGTCGTCGTCATCGAGGCGATGAAGATGGAGCAACCGCTCAAGGCCCACAAGTCCGGCACCGTCACCGGGCTCCAGGCCGAGGTCGGCGCCACCGTCACCAACGGCGCCGTCGTCTGCGAGCTCAAGGACTGACCCCCTAGGCTCGCGGCGTGTCCTCCGATCTCGCGCCCCAGCTGCGGGAGCCGTCACAACGGGTCAACCCACGGGCTCGCACCATGTGGCTGGTCGGCGCGGCCGCCGAGGCCATCGTCAGCTTCGCCGTCCTGGTGTTCGTCGGCTACGTCTGGGCGCCGTTCGACGTGCGCTGGTGGATGCCCGCGCTCGTCGGCCTGGTGATGGCGTCGTACGTCGTGGTCGTCCCCGCCTGGAAGTACGCCGTGCACCGCTGGGAGGTGACCGAGACCGCCGTCTACACCCAGACCGGCTGGTGGGCTCGCGAGCGGCGGATCGCGCCGATGTCACGGATCCAGACCGTCGACTACGCCGAGGGCGCGATGGAGCGGTTGTTCGGGCTGGCCACGGTCACCGTGACCACCGCGTCCGCGGCGGGCGCCGTCGAGATCGGCGGCCTCGATCGAGAGCTGGCACTGCGGCTGGTCGGTGAGCTGACGGTCAACGCCGACGCGGAGCCCGGCGACGCCACATGACCACTGCCCCGGTCCTGGGCGAGGACCCCGACGGCGGATGGCAGCGGCTCGATCGCCGGATGCTCTTCGTCCACCCGATCCGTGAGGTCCTGCGATTCCTGCCGGCGCTCATCGGCCTCTTCGTCGCCGGCCGCGCCTCGGGCGGCATGGGCACGCAGTGGCAGCTGCTCGGCATCGCCGTCCCCGTCGCGCTGGGCGTGTTCCGCTACCTCACCACCTCGTTCCGGATCACCCCCCGGCTCGTCGAGCTACGCCGTGGGCTGGTCAGCCGACACCTGCTCTCGACCCGCCTCGACCGGATCCGGACCGTCGACCTGTCGTCGTCGCCGATCCAGCGGGCGCTCGGGCTGAGCACCGTGCGGATCGGCACCGGTACCGCCTCGACCAGCAGCGACGACCAGATCGACCTCGACGGTCTGCCCACCGACGGTGCCCGGCGGCTGCGCCAGGACCTCCTGCACCGGATCCTTCCGGCGGACGCTGACGTCGACGCGGGCCCGGACGCCGACCCGACCTCGAACCCCGTCGACACCGACGGCGCCGCGCAGCGCACGCTGCTGGTGCTCGATCCGCGCTGGGCCAGGTACGCCCCGTTGACGAGCAGCGGGGTGGTGCTGACCGCCGCCGTGCTCGGCATCGGCAGCCAGGTGCTCGACCAGCTCCCCGGCCTCACCGAAGGAGTGGACCTGGACCGGGCACTCGAGCTGTCGGCGCTGATCGTCGTGCCACTGGCCCTGTTCGCGACGGCCACCACGATCGCCGTGCTCGCCGTGGTGGGCTACCTGCTCACGAACTGGGGCTTCACGCTGAGCCACCACCTCCGGGCCGGCACCTGGCACCTGAGTCGCGGGCTGCTCACCACTCGCGAGACCAGCATCGACTCGGACCGCCTCAGCGGCGTGGTCGTCGGAGAACCGCTGGGACTTCGCCTGGCCGGGGCAGCCCGGCTGTCGGCGATCGTGACCGGCCTCGACCGCAGCCAGCAGAGCAGCGCCCTCCTCGTGCCCGCCGGCACCGCGCACGGTCGTGGGCGCGGTCGGCGCCGAGGTGCTCGGCGCTGCCGCCCCGTTGCAGGAGCCACTGCAGCCGCACGGCCCGGCGGCCGTCCGCCGTCGCTACACCCGAGCCCTCGGGCCGGCCCTGGTCGGTACGACGATCCTCGTCGTGCTCGTCGTCACCGGCGCGTCCGCCTGGCTCCTCGCACCGGGCGTCCTGCTGCCCGTCGCGGCCGCGGCGCTGGCCGCGGACCGTTCCCGGGCCCTCGGGCACTCCCTGGCCGACGGCTACGTCGTGGCCAGGTCGGGGAGCCTCTACCGCCAGCGCCAGGTGCTCGCCGTCGAGGACGTGATCGGCTGGACGTTCCGGGCGACCTGGCCCCAGCGACGGGTCGGGTTGACCTCGCTGGTCGCGACCACAGCCGGCGGCCCGCAGTCGGTCACCGTGCTCGACGTCCCCGAGGACCAGGCGGTCACCCTCGCGGCGTCCGCGATGCCGGTACTGCTCCGACAGTTCGCCCGCTGAGACCGACTCGGCGGTAACACCAGCCGGGCCTTCGACGCTTGTAGGTTGGCCGCCATGTTCTCCAAGGTGCTGGTCGCCAACCGTGGCGAGATCGCGATCCGGGCGTTCCGTGCGGCGTACGAGGTCGGTGCGCGCACGGTGGCGGTGTTCCCCTACGAGGACCGCTGGTCCGAGCACCGGCTGAAGGCGGACGAGGCCTACGAGATCGGCGAGCGCGGCCATCCGGTGCGCGCCTACCTCGATCCCGAGGCGATCGTGGCCACTGCGGTCCGGGCGGGCGCCGACGCGATCTACCCGGGCTACGGCTTCCTGTCGGAGAACCCCGAGCTCGCCGAGGCCTGCGCCAACGCCGGCATCACCTTCATCGGTCCCACCGCGGACGTGCTCACCCTCACCGGCAACAAGGCCCGGGCGATCGCCGCGGCCAAGGCGGCGGGGGTCCCGACCCTGGCCAGCGTGGAACCGTCCACCGACGTGGACGCGCTGGTGGAGTCGGCCTCACAGATGCCCTACCCGCTCTTCGTGAAGGCGGTCGCCGGCGGCGGTGGCCGCGGCATGCGGAAGGTGGACCGCCCCGAGGACCTGAAGGAGGCGGTCGAGACCTGTATGCGCGAGGGCGAGAGCGCCTTCGGTGACCCCACCGTCTTCATCGAGCAGGCGGTCGTGGACCCGCGCCACATCGAGGTGCAGATCCTCGCCGACGGGGAGGGCAACGTGATCCACCTCTTCGAGCGCGACTGCTCGGTCCAGCGGCGGCACCAGAAGGTCATCGAGATCGCCCCCGCCCCCAACCTGGATCCCGCGCTCCGGGACCGGATGTGCGCCGACGCGGTCCGGTTCGCGACCGAGATCGGCTACCGCAACGCCGGCACCGTCGAGTTCCTGCTCGACCCCGAGGGCAACTACGTCTTCATCGAGATGAACCCCCGCATCCAGGTCGAGCACACGGTGACCGAGGAGGTCACCGACGTCGACCTCGTGCAGTCCCAGCTGCGGATCGCCTCCGGTGAGACCCTCGCGGACCTGGGTCTCTCCCAGGACACGGTGGTCCTGCGTGGTGCCGCGCTGCAGTGCCGGATCACCACGGAGGATCCCGCCAACGGCTTCCGGCCCGACACCGGCAAGATCACCACCTACCGCTCGCCGGGTGGCGCGGGCGTCCGCCTCGACGGCGGTACGACGTACACCGGGGCCGAGGTGTCGGCCCACTTCGACTCGATGCTGGCCAAGCTCACGTGTCGCGGCCGGACGTTCGAGAAGGCGGTCGAACGCTCCCGCCGGGCCGTCGCGGAGTTCCGGATCCGGGGCGTGTCCACCAACATCGCGTTCCTGCAGGCCGTCCTCGACGACCCGGACTTCGCCTCCGGCAACGTCACGACGGCGTTCATCGAGACCCACCCACAGCTGCTCCAGGCCCGCGGCAGCGGCGACCGCGGCTCCAAGCTGCTCGCCTACCTGGCCGAGGTGACGGTCAACCAGCCGCACGGGCCGGCGCCGGTGAGCGTCGACCCGGTCACCAAGCTGCCCCCGGTCAACCTCGACGTCCCGGCGCCCGACGGCAGCCGACAGCTGCTGCTCGACGTCGGGCCCGAGGAGTTCGCCCGGCTGCTGCGCGCGCAGGAGCGCGTGGGGGTCACGGACACCACGTTCCGCGACGCCCACCAGTCGTTGCTGGCCACCCGGGTCCGGACCCGCGACCTGCTCGCGGTGGCGGGACACGTCGCCCGGACCACCCCGGAGCTGTGGTCGCTCGAGGCGTGGGGCGGGGCGACGTACGACGTGGCTCTGCGCTTCCTCGGCGAGGATCCGTGGGAGCGGCTCGACCCAGCTCCGGCAGGCCGTGCCCAACATCTGCCTCCAGATGCTGCTGCGGGGCCGCAACACCGTCGGCTACACGCCGTACCCCACTGAGGTCACCCACGCCTTCGTCGAGGAGGCGGCGGCCGCCGGCATCGACGTGTTCCGGATCTTCGACGCCCTCAACGACGTGGAGCAGATGCGTCCGGCCATCGAGGCGGTGCGCGCCACCGGAACCACCGTCGCCGAGGTCTGCCTCTGCTACACCGGTGACCTCTCCGATCCCGAGGAGAAGCTCTACACGCTCGACTACTACCTGGGCCTCGCCGAACGGATCGTCGACGCCGGCGCCCACGTCCTGGCGATCAAGGACATGGCGGGGCTGCTGCGGGCCCCGGCGGCGCGGACCCTGGTGGGCGCGCTGCGCGATCGGTTCGACCTGCCGGTCCACCTGCACACCCACGACACCGCCGGTGGTCAGCTGGCGACGCTGGTGGCCGCGATCGAGGCCGGGGTCGACGCCGTCGACGCCGCCACCGCGTCGATGGCCGGCACCACCTCGCAGCCGCCGCTGTCGGCGCTGGTCTCGGCCACCGACCACTCCGGCCGCGAGACCGGGCTGTCCCTGGCCGCGGTCAACGCACTGGAGCCCTACTGGGAGGCGACCCGCCGGGTCTACGCACCGTTCGAGTCCGGTCTGCCGTCCCCCACCGGCCGGGTCTACCGGCACGAGATCCCCGGCGGGCAGCTCTCCAACCTGCGCCAGCAGGCGATCGCGTTGGGCCTCGGTGAGAAGTTCGAGCAGATCGAGGACATGTACGCCGCCGCCAACGACATCCTCGGCAACGTGGTGAAGGTGACCCCGTCCTCGAAGGTCGTGGGCGACCTGGCCCTCCACCTGGTGGCCGCGGGCGCGGACCCCCAGGAGTTCGCCGAGAATCCGGGCGCCTTCGACATCCCCGACTCGGTCATCGGCTTCCTCAACGGCGAGCTCGGCGACCCTCCGGGTGGCTGGCCCGAGCCGTTCCGCACCAAGGCCCTCGAGGGACGCACCTGGAAGGCCCCGGCCGAGGAGCTCACCGCCGAGCAGTCCGACGGTCTGGCCGGGAGCCCGGCCACCCGCCGTCGTACGCTCAACGAGCTGTTGTTCCCCGGCCCGACCAAGGAGTTCTTCGAGGCCAGGGAGACCTACGGCGACGTCTCCGTGCTCCCGACCCTGGACTACCTGTACGGCCTCCGCAACGGCGAGGAGCACGAGGTCGACCTCGCCGAGGGCCACCGGCTGATCCTGGGCGTGCAGGCGATCAGCGAGCCGGACGAGCGCGGCTACCGGACCGTGATGGCGACCATCAACGGTCAGCTCCGGCCGGTCAGCGTCCGCGACAAGCAGTGTCGCCTCCGAGGTCGCCACCGCCGAGAAGGCCGACAGCTCCAGACCCGGCCACGTCGCAGCACCGTTCCAGGGCGTCGTCACGGTCTCGGTCGAGGAGGGCCAGCAGGTCGCGGCCGGCGAGACCGTCGCGACCATCGAGGCGATGAAGATGGAGGCCTCGATCACCGCGCCGGTCGACGGCACCGTCGAACGGCTCGGGGTCTCCGGCACCCAGTCGGTCGAGGGTGGCGACCTCGTCCTGGTCCTGGGCTGAGCGGCCCGGTCGCTCCTCAGCAGGTCCCGGTCTCGAAGCCGCGGCACTCGTCACCGGGCTCCACGCCGTGGACGGTGTCGAGACCAGCGCCACCCACGAGGTGGTCGGCGCCAGCGCTGGCCCACACCTCGTCGTTGCCACCCTTCAGCCGGGCGGTCAACGAGCCGGCACCGTTGCCGATGACGTCGTCGCGCACGCTCGCACCGTAGAAGATCCAGGTGGCCGGGCCGTTCAGCTCGAACCGGCTGAAGGTGCCGACCACGGACCGCACCTCGTAGCCGTCGCCCTCGACGACCAGGCTTCGCCGGGGACGGCGCAGGGTGATCACCTCGTCGGCTCGGTCGGTGACGAGGACCACGGTGTCGGGTCCGGGTCCGCCGTCCAGGTGCTGTCCGGCGGCCTCGGGCACGCGGGCCGTGACCTGGTCGCGGCCGGCGCCGCCCGAGATCCGGACCGGGCCGACGCCGTCGGCCACCAGGATGTCCGGGCCGTCCTCACCGAAGATCAGGTCCGCACCGCCGTGCGACCAGACCTGGTCGCGACCAGCGCCGACGTTCACCCGGTCGGCGTCCACGTCGTCAGTGCCATCCAGGCTGCCAGGAAGGACCAGGTCGTCCCCGCCGAGCGTGCGGAACCCGTCGTCACCCGTCCCGCCGATCATCTGCTCGTCGCGCTGGGTGCCGACCATGCGATCGTCGTACGCCGAGCCGATCACCGTCAGCCGAGCCGTGTGGACGATCGTGTCGTGCCCCTCGCCGTCGGCGTACCCGCCCCGCAGGGTCACGAACACCGGCCCCTCGGCCGCGTCGAAGCTGATCGTGTTGGGGAAGTTCCCGGTGTCCTCGCCGACGTCGAAGCCGGCATCGAGCAGGTCGTCACCGGGACCACCCCGGAGCAGGTCCCCGGCGATGCCCGGACCCCCCTGGTCGGCGTAGATCCGGTCCTTCTCGCCGTGCAAGCGGTCGTCGCCCGCGCCGCCGTCGATCTGGTCGGCACCGCGACCGCCGCAGATCCGGTCGTCGCCGTCGAGTCCCTCGATCCTGTCGTCACCACCGAGCCCCATGATCACGTCGGGCCCGGAGGTCCCGACGAGGTCGTCACGGCCGCTCGTCCCGACGATCGTCGCCAGCCGGCCGTCACAGCTGGGCTGGTCTGCGGCTTCCGCCACGCCAGGCAGCAGGCTCGCCACCACGGTCACCGGCAGCAGGAAGACCCTCCATCGCACAGTCACGGCTCAGCAGCCCTGTTCGACGCTCACGCAGCGGTCGTTGCCGCCGGCACCGACCGCCACGTCGGTGCCGGCACCGCCGTTGAACCGGTCGTTGCGGGCGGTGCCGCGCATCCAGTCGTTGCCGCCGTAGGTCGAGGCCCGGAGCGGACCACCGGTGATCGCCCACACCCGGTCAGCGAGCGGCGACCCGTGGAAGCGCCAGCGCAGGTTGCCGACCAGTCGGTACTCCTCGAACTTCCCGATCGTCCCGGAGGCGACCGGGTCCACGTCCGCCGAGGTGGTGCCGCTGCGCAGGTCGATCGTGAACTCGGTCCGGGGCGTGTTGCCGACCAGGAGGTTGCCGTAGAGGGCCAGGACGTCGCGGCCACCGCCGCCGTCGCTGCCCGCGCCGGAGCCGGCGGTGATGTTCTGGGCGACGTAGTCGCGGCCCGTGTCGCCGGCCACCCGGGTCGGCTTGTCGCTGTAGGCCTCGACGAAGTCGTCGCCGGCACCACCACGGACGTCGTCGCGACCGGCGTAGCTGCCCAGCACGTCGGAGCCGCGCCCGCCGACGAGCAGGTCGTCGCCGCCCTCGGCGCCGACGTCCTCGCCGTAGATCTTGTCGTGGCCGTCCCCGCCACGGATCGTGTCGTCACCGAGCCGCCCCTCGAGGTGGTCGTCCCCGCTGGAGCCGGTGATCGTGTCGGCGTACGCCGATCCCCGCACGGCCACGTGCTGCCCGAAGCGGATCGTGTCGGTGCCCTGCCCCGTCGCCACCCCAGGCGCGGTGGACAGGTCGACGACCACCCCGGCCGCGGCGCCGGTGTAGGACACGGTGTCGGGCAACCGGTGGGCCTCGACCTTGCGCTTGTCGTAGACGCCGACGAGCAGGTCGTCGCCGTCGCCGCCGTCGAGGACGTCGCCGACCAGGAACGTCCCTGCCGGGTCGTCGCCCATCCGGTCGAGGCCGCCGAAGAGCTGGTCGTCGCCGGGGCCACCGAAGATCCGGTCGGAGCCGTTGTTCCCGCAGATCAGGTCGTCACCGCCCCGTCCGTTGATGACGTCGTCGCCGGCCAGACCGACGATGACGTCCCGCTTGCTGGTGCCCTCCAGGGTGTCCGCACCGGAGGTGCCGACGATGGTGGCGGACTTCCCCTCACAGGTCGGTGGTGCGGCGTGGACCGCCGGGGCGGCCAACGGCACGCCGGCGAGCACGATCGACAGAGTCGCGACTACGAGCGCACGCATGACGTCCTCCCTCTCGAGCGTCCCCCGTCGGATGCTCGTCGTGGTGTCTGACGCACTGCCAGGCCCGAAAGTTCGCAGCGGGCCGCTAGCGGCGCTGCTTGACCACGAACGTAACCCAGGAGGAGCGCAGTCCGAGCGAGGCGCGGAGGGTGTCGCCACTGACCACGACCCGCCCCTGGTCCCCGATCAGCGTGAGCGAGCGGACTCGACCGCCCCAGTCGCCGTTGCCGTCCCGCTGGGTGACGGTGACCCGGCGCAGGTCGCCGAGACCGGGCCACTCCTGCTCGATGCGGGTGTCCGCGACGCGCACTGACCACTCGTGGACCGGGTTGCCGGCCCAGTCGTCGTACGGGTCCTCGATGGCGGCCAGGTAGGGCACGGAGCCGGCGGACGTCCAGCCGCCGCTGCTGGAGGCGAACTGCGTGAACGCCGGCTCGCCGTCGTGGAGGAGGGCGAGCCTGCGGGTGGCGTCGACGGCGTCGTTGGAGGCGGGGTGCTCGGCGGAGTAGCCGCCGTAGACCTGGCAGGACGAGGTGTCGCAGATCGGCCCGGAGCGGTGGTCGCGCTCGTAGGCCGCGTAGGTCCGGGCCGCGACTGCCTGGGCGCGCACCGCGTGCTTGCTCCACAGTGCCGGCATCTCCAGCGGCACCACGCCCTTGAGGTAGGACTCGAGCTTGAGCACGTTGAGGGTGTCTCGGGCGCGGCTGCCGGCTGTGGGCGCCCAGGCCCAGAGCCGTCCGCGGTACTGCCGGGTGCCGGACGGCGTCACCAGGGTGACCGGGCCGCCGGCGACCGAGAAGGCTCCGGCACCCGCGAGCCTCGCCCACCGGTGCCACCTCTTGTCGAACCAGGCGACGCGATCGACGCCCTCGGCGTCGACGGAGATCCGCCAGCGGGTGGCACCGTTGTCCGGGAGGACGACGGACTCGCCGCTGTCGGCGTCGCGCAGGGTGAGACCGGGCGCCGCCTGCACGACCAGGTCGTCGGTGGTGTCTGCGGAGATGACCACCCGGATCCGGCCCTGCGCCTTCCCCCAGGCGGTGCCGGGGTAGTAGAACTCCGCGATCTGCCTGAAGGACAGGCCCTGTCGCGCGGCACCCTCGGCGCCGTACTGCGACATGCCGTGCCCGTGACCGTAGCCGTGGCCCTTGATCGTCACCCAGGCCTTGCCGGGCACCCGCCAGGTGTCGTCGGCCGCGCTCGCCGGACCCGCGACGGCACCCGTCAGCAGCAGCGCGACGAGCGCAGCCAGCAGCGGGCGGACGACGCGCATGACGGGACTCCCGGGATCGGTGTGACGACAGGGACGGATGGGGTCAAAGGGAAATCGCACCATGCCGTCGGGGCCACCGCAATGGACTCGGGAGAACTACACGAGCGTAGTTCGGTCCACCGGGTGGATCAGTCGGTTGCCGAGATCTCGAAGAGCGTGGAGAAGAGGCCGAAGTTCCGGCGGAAGCTGTCGCCCGTCACCGTGCCGGTCCACCCGGTGTCGCTGTTCTCCAGCCGGACCGTCGTCACCCGGCCACCGCGTGGCCCCCTACCGTCGCGGGTCTCGATCGCGATGCTCGTCAGGTTGTCGATGTTGTAGACGTCCTCGACGTCGCCGACCGGGATCTCGACGGTCCAGCCGTAGTAGTCGGCACTGCTCCCCTCGTAGGGGTCCTCCTGCGCGGGCAGGTAGGGCCGACCGCCGTCGACGGTCCAGCCGCCGTTGCTGGCGGAGTACTGCGCGAACGCCGTTTCGCCCTGGTGGGTCAGCACCCGCCGCGCGGTGGCCGCGACCGCCTTGCCGGACTTGCCCGTCTCGGCCGACGCGCCGCCGTACGCCTGGCAGGCGGCGGTGTCGCAGAGGTCGTAGGGCCGGCTGCCGGCGTGCTCCCGCTCGTACGCCGCGTACGTGCGCGAGGCGACCGCCTGGGCCCGCATGGCCTGCTGCGGCCAGATGGAGGAGAGCTCCGCGGGGACCACACCGCGGACGTACTTCTCCATCGACAGGACGTTGACGGTGATCCGGTCCCCGGCGTGCTTCGTGGAGCGGAGCGCGCCGCGGTAGCGGGTCGAACCGTCGGGGGTCCGCAGCGTCAAGGGAGCACCGCCGGCGGTCACCTCGGCTCCACCCTTGACCGTCCGCCAGGTGTGCCAGCGGCTGGTGCGGTAGGCGACCTGGGTGCGTCCACCAGCGACCTGCTTCAGGCGCCACCGGTCGGCCCCGGGCTCCGACAGCCGCCAGCGTTTCCCACTGGCGAGGCTGCGCAGGGTCAGTCCGCGTCGGGCCTGCACGACCAGGTCCCGGTCGTCGTCGCCGCTGACCAGGACGCGCACCTTCCCGCCGACCTTCCCGTTGCGGGTGCCCGGGTAGTAGAAGTCGAGGATCTGCCCGGCATCCAGGTTGTGAGGGGCGCGGGCCGCGCCGTACGCGCCGTACTGGGAGAGGCCCTTGCCGTGGCCGCTGCCGTCACCCTGGACCGTGATCGTCCCGTTGTCGGGCACCGGATGGGGATCGTCGGCCACGGCCGGAGCAGCCGTGGCCAGAGCGACCGCGAGGGACAGGACGAGCAGGTAGGTGACCCGAGACATGCGCGCCATCCTCACATGGGAGACCAAGCCCGGCCCTGCCACGCACCTGGGCCCGGACCCTACGATCAGGAGATGACGTGGCTGGTCCTCCTCATCGTGACCCTGGTGCTGATCGCCTCCAGCGTGCCGCTTCGGCGCATGCTCGGATCGCGTCGCGCCGCCGAGCTCGAGGCGTCCGGCAACTTCCGGCTGAGCCGTCGTGCTGCCGACGAGGACGTGACCCGGCTCGGCGAGGAGCTGACCGAGCTGCACTTCGAGACCCTCACCGACGAGCTCGACGCCGACATGCGCGAGGACTACCAGCAGGCGCTGGACTCCTACGAGGAGTCGAAGGCTCTGGTGCGTGCGGCCGAACGGGCAGAGGACGTCTCCGCTGTCACGCGGACGTTGGCGGACGGCCGGTTCGCCATGGCCTGCGTCCTGGCCCGGCGCGACGGTGAAGACCTGCCGGCACGTCGGCCTCCGTGCTTCTTCAACCCGTCGCACGGGCCCGCACGCACCGACGTGACCTGGGCGCCACCGGGCGGGGTCGAACGCGAGATCCCGGTCTGCTTCCCGTGCCAGGGACGGCTGGTCGACGGAACCGCTCCCGACATCCGCCGGGTGCGCTTCGGGAACCGCACGGTTCCCTGGTTCCAGGGCGGTCCGGCGTACGCCGCCTATGTCGAGGGCTACTACGGGCCGTGGGCCCGCGACGGTCGCTTCCCCGACTTCGTGATCGCTGCGATGCTCATCGGCGGCGTCAGCGGTGGGGGCACCGCCGGTGTCGCCGACCTGGGGGGCGCCTGGAGCGGCTGGGAGGGCGGCGGCCTCTGGATCGACGACGGGCCGGGCAGCACGACGTACGACTACGGCGGCGGTCCCGGCGGCTTCGGGGACGGCGGCTTCGACATCGGCGGACATCGGCGACGGTGGGGACGGCGGAGGAGGCGGCGGCGACTGACCGGAGCTAGAGTCCGCCCATGACGTGGATCTTTCTCGGGGTTCTGCTGGTGCTGCTGCTCGCGTCCGTGCCGGTCCGGCGCGTGCTGACCCAACGCCGGCGGCGCGACCTCGAGGCCCTGGAGGCGTTCCGGGTCAACCGCAAGATCGCCGACGAGGACGTGACGGTCTTCGGTGAGCAGGTGGCCGAGCTGCACGTCGACACCCTCGCGGCCGATCTGAACGCCGCCGATGCGCGAGGACTACCAGGCCGCGCTCGACCACTACGAGCACGCAAAGCAGCAGCTCGAAGCCGCCACCACTGCCGAGGACGTCGCCGCGGTGGCCACGGTGCTGGTGGACGGACGGTTCGCCCGCGCCTGCGTGCTCGCGCGACGCGACGGGCTCGATCTGCCGCAGCGCCGGGACCCCTGCTTCTTCAACCCCCAGCACGGACCCGCGGTCACGGACACGACCTGGGCCCCGCCGAACGGCGTGGCGAGAGAGATCGCGGTGTGCGGCGCGGACGCTCGTCGCCTCGAGGCCGGAGACGAGCCCGATGTCCGGCTGGTGCGGGTGGGCGACCGTTACGTGAAGTGGTACGAAGCCGACCACCAGCGCGGGCTGCTCGTGGCCACGTTCGGCTCGGAGGCCGTGGCCGGCGTCCCGAAGTACGTGATGATGGAGGCGGACATGAACCGCATGCGCGGACAGATGCCCGGCGGTGGCGGTCGGCCCTGAGCTCCGACCGCGACCCAGCTACGGCACGTAGATGTCGACGCCGGGTGGGGCGGTGAGGATGATCTCGGCCGTGGTCGGGTCGAGTCGGTGGGTGCCGGTGTGGTCCACGAGGAAGCACAGACCGTGGGGGGTCTGCCACAGATGTCGGCCGGGGCCGGCCTGTCGGCACCGGTAGCCGCCGTGGGTCTTCCAGCGGTGATGTCGCCGCCGCAGCGGACCGGAGTTGTGGGTCCCGGTCTGGCCCGGTGGCCCGTGGGGGTCATAGGGCGCGACGTGGTCGAAGTCGACCCCGTCGCGGACCGCGGTGCGTGGTGAGAACGGGAACACGTCGCCGCTGGTCTGGAGCCAGACCTGGTCCTTGAGGCTGCTGTGGTGTTCGTAGCGGTCGACCCGGACGTGCTGGTTGAGGTCGATCACCGGCTGCAGGGACACGTCGGCATGCCCGAGGAGCTCGACCAGCGACCCGACCAGCATCGGTCCCTGACCCTCGACCCGGACCAGCCCGGCCTGCTGGGCCAGCGAGGTGGCGTCGACGTGGACGAAGAGGGTGGCCTTGCCTCGCAACGCAGCGAGCTGGCGGGTGCTCAGCTCGGCCAGCCGCCCCAGGAGCCGCTCGAGGTGGCTCGGCGCCCACACCGGACGGCGCACCCCACCATCGGGGTCCTCCCCCTCTGGCATGTCGTCGTCTGGCATGTCGTCGTCCGGCATGTCGTGGTCCGGCAGGTCGTCGTCTGGTTCGGTGTGTTCCAGGAGGAGCTGGAGCAGGTCGACCGGTCGGGCCAGCCAGCCCAGGGCCAGGGCACGGAGCTCGTCGCGGTTGTGGTCATGGCCATGTCTGGCGGTCAGGATGTCGGCGATCCGCTCCAGGAACGCGTCGAGCAGCACGGCGTCGCCGGCGTCGACCCGGGCGATGAGCTTGCGGTAGCCGAACTCGTCACTGCGCGACAGCGCGGCGTAGCGGCGGTGGCGTTCGGCCTCACGGCGCATCGCGTGGGCCTCGGGATCGGCCCTGATCACCATCGCCTCGGCCAGGGCGATCACCGTGCCCGGGGCATGGCCGGTGATCGCGGCCGCGACCGCCCGGTCCACCACCGCGATGGTCGCCGCAGGAACGTTGCGAGACAGCGCCGCGACCCTGCGGGCCACCCACGGCTCGCACTCCAGCGTCTCGACCTTCACCCAGGTGTCGGGCAGCCGGTGCTGCAGATCGAGCACGTCGGCCACCAGGTTGCGGGTGGTCACCATGTGGGTCTCGCGCGCCATCGCCAGCTCGGGAAGGCAGAACTCCCGCACCGCCGGGGTGCCCTCCCCACCGGGCTCGACCATCGGATCCCGCTCACCGGCCGGCTCGCCGTGCAACACCGCCCAGTGCGCAGCAACCCGCATCTCGTCGACCTCCGCCGCCCGCCGTGCCAACAACCCCTCGGTCGCCGCCGTCAGCGTCGCGGCCGCGTCGAGCCCGTCGAGCGACGAGTCGAGAAGGAGCGTGGCCATGCCCCCATTCTACTCGAACACCTGTTCGAGTCAAGGGGGTTCTCCCACCTACCGCACTCTTGGATACCGTCGTGCGGTGGGCCTCAACGATCTGAACAAGACCGAGCTTGAGCGGATCTATGGACCCTGGGCGGCACACACTCCGCGCGACGTGGCCGACCTCTTCGCTCAGTACCCCGGCGTCTGGTGGGTGGCCGGAGGGTGGGCACTGGAAGCTTTCACCGGCGTCACGCGAGCCCACGAGGACACCGATGCCAGTGTTCTGAAGAGGGACCTTCCCACGTTGCGCGCACATCTCGCTGGCCACCTCGACGTCTGGACTGCTGCGGACGGCGCACTGCGTCCACTCCTTCCAGACGAGGAACCCGAAGCGACTCCGGAGGCGATTCTCCCTCCCGGCTGCGGCCAGGTCTGGACCCGGCGCGCCGCGACGGCAGCGTGGGACTTCGACATCCTGCTGGCGCCGGGTTCGACGGAGGAGTGGGTCTACAAGCGGGATGATTCGCTCCGCATGCCGATGGACCAAGCACTGTGGACGCGGGACGGCATCACCTATCTGCAACCCCAGATCCAGTTGCTCTACAAGGCGAAGGGGTTGCGGTCGAAGGACCAGCTCGACTTCGACAACACCCTGCCCCACCTCGACGACCGTCGCCGTGAGTGGCTCAGAGACTCGCTGCAGCGAACTCTGCCCGGCCACCCGTGGATCGGGTCCCTGTAGACGAGGCCCTCAAGACAGAATTGAAGGACTTAGACCCGGTGCAGCCGGCGCGCGGCCTCGGCGATCGAGCCGCTCATCGACGGGTAGACCGTGAAGGCGTGGGCGAGCTGGTCAGCGGTCAGCGACTCGGCCACGGCGATCGACACCGGGTGGATCAGCTCGCTGGCCCGCGGCCCGACCACGACCCCCCCGACGACGATGCCGGTCCCCGGCCGGCAGAAGAGCTTCACGAAACCGTCCCGGACGCCCTGCATCTTGGCGCGGGGGTTGCCCGACAGCGGCAGGGTCACAGCGACGGCCTGCGACCTCGCCGGCGTCGACCGCCTGCTGGGACCAGCCGACGGTGGCGATCTCGGGAGCGGTGAACACGTTGGAGGAGACCTTCTTCAGGTCGAGCGGGGTCACCGCGTCTCCCAGGAAGTGCCACATCGCGATCCGGCCCTGCATGGCCGCGACCGAGGCCAGCATCAGGATCCCGGTGCAGTCGCCGGCGGCGTACACGCCCCGCGCGGAGGTACGGGAGACCCGGTCGACGTTGACGAAGCCGCCGTCCGTGAGCGCGACGCCCGCCTCCTCGAGCCCCAGGTCCCCGGTGTTCGGGACCGAGCCGAGCGCCAGGATGCAGTGCGAACCCTCGACCGTGCGGCCGTCGGTGAGCTTCACGCTGACGACGTCGCCGTCGCGGGTCACCGACTCCATGCGGGACTTCGACAGGACCGTCATCCCTCGTCGCTTGGAGACCTCCTCGAGAACGCGCGGCCGCATCGGCGTCCTCGCCGGGCAGGACCCGGTCGCGGGACGAGACGAGGGTGACCGGGATCCCGAGCGCGAGATAGGCACTGGCGAACTCTGCGCCGGTGACGCCGGAGCCGACCACGATCAGCTCGGTCGGGACGTCGGTGAGGTCGTAGACCTGCTCCCACGTCAGGATCCGCTCCCCGTCGGGCTGCGGCGGTGGGCAGAGTGCGCGGTGCGGCGCCGGTGGCCACGAGTACGGCGTCGGCCTCCAGGGTCTGCTCGGTGCCGTCGGCCAGGGTGACCACCACGCGCTGGACCGACTGGCCGGCACTCGTGGGCGACGCCAGCCGGCCGCGGCCCTGGACGAGGTGGACGCCGTCCCGCTCGAGGCGGCGGCCGATGTCTGCGGACTGGTCGGCCGCGAGCCGCTTGACCCGGGCGTTGACCTGCGCCAGGTCGACCCGGAGGTTCGTCGCTGCGTCGCCCTCGTGATCGTGGAAGTTCACGCCGAGCTCGGAGGCCTCCGACAGCTCTGTCATCACCTCGGCGGTGGCGATCAGGGTCTTGCTGGGCACGCAGTCAGTGAGGACGGCAGAGCCCCCGACCCCGTCGGTGTCGACGATGGTGACGTCGGCGCCCAGCTGGGCGGCGACGTGGGCTGACTCGTAGCCGCCCGGTCCGCCACCGATGATGACGACGCGTTCGGTGGTCACGGCATCCCTCTCATGGCGGCCTCGCAGTTCGAGCGCACAGTCACGGTTCGCTGCTCGGCTGGATGACCGAAGCGCTCTCACGCTTCGACCGCGTCAGAAGTTGATCATGTGGCCGGCGATGCCGTGGACGGCTTCCTTGACGGCCTCCGACAGCGTCGGGTGGGCGAAGATGTTGCGCGCCACCTCGTCGGCGGTCAGGTCCCACTGCTGGGCCAGGGTCAGCGCCGGGAGCTGCTCGGTCACGTCGGGCCCGATCATGTGGGCGCCGAGGATCTCGTTGTACTGGGCGTCGGCGACGATCTTGACGAAGCCGACGGCGTCCCCGAGCCCCTGCGCCTTGCCGTTGGCGGAGAACGGGAAGGTCGCCGTCTTCACGTCGTACCCCTTCTCCTTGGCCTGCTCCTCGGAGTAGCCGAACGAGCCGATCTGCGGCTGGCAGTAGGTCGCGCGCGGGATCATGTCGAAGTTGATCTCCTGCGTCTCCGCGCCGGCGATCGTCTCGGCGGCGACGATGCCCATCGCCTCCGCGGCGTGGGCCAGCATCATCTTCCCGGTGACGTCACCGATGGCGTAGACGCCGTCGACGTTGGTGCGGCCGCGACCATCGACCGCGATCGCGCCGCGCTCGGTCAGCTCGACGCCGATCGCGTCCAGACCGTAGCCCTCGACGCGCGGCGCGAAGCCGATCGCCTGGAGGACCTTGTCGGTCTCGAGGACCTCTTCCTTGCCGTCCTTGCTGACCGTGACCTTGACCTTGTCGCCGCGAGTCGTCGATCGACTCGACCTTGGTCGAGAGCATGACCTTCACACCCAGCTTCTTGTAGTGCTTGAGCCAGCTCCTTGGACACGTCGGCGTCCTCGGTCGGCACCATCCGGTCGAGGAACTCCACGATGGTCACGTCGACGCCGAAGTTCTTCATCACGTAGGCGAACTCGACGCCGATCGCGCCGGACCCGGCGATGACGATCGAGCCGGGCAGGTTCTCGTCGAGGATCTGCTCCTCGTAGGTCACCACACGCTCGCTGAGCGAGGTGCCGGGGATCAGCCGGGTCTGGGCGCCGGCGGCGATGATCAGGTTGTCGCAGGTGTAGGACGTGACCTTCCCGTCCTTGTCCTTGACGTCGACCGCCTTGGCGCCGGTGAGCGTGCCCCAGCCGTCGATCTCGGTGATCTTGTTCTTCTTCATCAGGAAGTGGACGCCCTTGACGATCCCGGCCGAGACCTGGCGGCTGCGCTTGTGGGTCGGTCCGAACGACATCGTGGCGTCACCCTCGATGCCGAACTTCTCCTTCTCGTGGGTCAGCACATGGGCCAGCTCGGCGTTGCGGAGCAGCGCCTTGGAGGGGATGCAGCCGACGTTGAGGCACACACCTCCCCAGTACTTCTCCTCGATCACGGCAACGGACTTGCCGAGCTGGGCGGCGCGGATCGCCGCGACATAGCCTCCGGGGCCGGCACCAAGGACGAGGACATCGAAGTGGGTCACGCCCCTCAGCCTATGAGTTGTGGCAGCCGATGCCCAAGGCAGGGACTAACCTGCAGCCCGTGACGTTGTACGCCGCCTACGGGACGAACCTCGATCCCGCCCGCATGGGCGAGCGCTGTCCGCACTCCCCGCATGCAGACGACCGGCTGGCTGACCGGCTGGCGGCTGACGTTCGGCGGCGAGGAACACGGCTGGGACGGAGCGCTCTCGACGATCGTCGAGGACCCGCTCGACCAGGTCTTCGTGGCCGTCTACGACATCACCCGCGAGGACGAGTCCGCCCTCGACGGCTGGGAGGCGGCCGACCTGGGCCTCTACCGCAAGACCAAGGTCCGGGTCTCGACACTCACCGGCGAGATCGTGGTGTGGACCTACGTGCTCGACGCCTACGAGGGCGGGCTGCCGTCGGCGTCGTACCTC
This sequence comes from uncultured Actinomycetota bacterium, assembly GCA_963834235.1. Classification (GTDB taxonomy): domain Bacteria; phylum Actinomycetota; class Actinomycetes; order Propionibacteriales; family Nocardioidaceae; genus Nocardioides. The sequence continues at coordinate 1,148,875 of CAWIAS010000001.1, read as the reverse complement.
GGGATCCTCGCGGAGGCAGCGGAGGCCGCCGACGCCCCGGACGACTATGTCGCCGGGCTGCGCCGCCGCCCGTGCCGCTCGATCGGACCCTGAAGCGGGGCCAGATCGCTCAGAAGAGGGTGGCCTCGGGCTCGACCTGACCGGGCTCCGCCTCGGGGTGCGCGACGGTCGACCCGGCGAGTCCGGGGCCGCGATCGGGCACCACGCCTGCCTTCCAGGAGGTCGCGGCCGCATTCGCCAGCCGGTCGGCCTCCTCGTTGAGCGGGTGCCCGGAGTGCCCCTTCACCCACTCGAACCGGACGCGTCGCCCGGCCAGCGCGGCGTCCAGCGCCTTCATGATCTCGACGTTGAGGACGGGCTTGCCGTCCCCCTTGCGCCAGCCGCGCCGCTTCCAGCCCGGCAGCCACTTGGTCACCGAGTTGATGACGTAGAGGCTGTCGCAGTAGACGAGCAGGTCGTCATCGACGTGGGCGGTCTGCTGGAGCAGGTCGAGCACGCCCGTCAGCTCGCCCATGTTGTTGGTGCCGCGGGCCCAGCCGCCGGCCGCCCAGCAGCCCTCGTCGACGTACCACGCCCACCCCGCCGGCCCGGGGTTCCCGAGCGCCGAACCGTCCGCGGCCGCGATGATCGTCACGGCGTCATCGTAGGCAGAGGCCGAGGGCGTCAGTCGCCAGGCTGCGCGGTGTGGCAGACCGCCTCGACGTTGTTGCCGTCGAGATCACGGACGAACGCGCCGTAGTAGTGGTCGTGGTACTCCGGCCAGAGCCGCGGCTCGTGGAGCGACCTCGGCACCCTGCGCCTGCGCGGCCTCGAAGAAGGCGCGGACCGACACCGCATCGGAGGCAGTGAAGGCGACGTGGATCTCGCGGTTGGGGCCGGACGCCGGCCCGTCGGGCGGCTGCGCGGCCAACCAGAAGTCGGGCTTGTCGGTGCCGTAGCCGAGCGCCACCCCGAAGTCGAGGATCCGGGAGTGGCCGAGCGTGGCCAGGACCGTGTCGTAGAACGCCGACGCCGCGTCGAGGTCGGCACAGGTGATGCCCAGGTGATCGATCATGCGGACTACAGTTCCACGCTGTGACCGATTTGACCCCCCAGCAGCTGGCCCAGCAGGCCGCCGACCGGCTCCGTGAGCTCACCGGCGTCGAGCAGCCACGACGTCGCCCTGGTCCTGGGATCGGGGTGGCTCCCGGCCGTCGACGCCCTCGGCGAGGCCACCGCGGAGATCGCCACCACGGACCTGCCCGGCTTCTCGGCCGCGGCCGTGGCCGGGCACTCGGGCAAGATCCGGTCCGTGCGCTCGGGTGATCGCAACCTGCTCGTCTTCCTGAGCCGCACCCACTACTACGAGGGCAAGGGCGTCGCCGCCGTCGTGCACGGCGTCCGGACCGCAGCCGCCGCCGGCTGCCGCGCGATCGTGCTCACCAACGGCTGCGGCGGACTCAAGGAGACCTGGACCCCCGGCACGCCCGGTGCTGATCAGCGACCACATCAACCTCACCGGCCGCTCCCCCATCGTCGGCGCCAACTTCGTCGACCTGACCGACCTCTACAGCAGTCGGCTGCGCGCGATGTGCCGCGAGGTCGACCCGAGCCTCGACGAGGGCATCTACGTCCAGTTCCCCGGCCCGCACTACGAGACGCCCGCCGAGATCGGCATGGTCCGGAGCCATCGGCGCGCACCTGGTCGGCATGAGCACCACGCTCGAGGCGATCGCGGCCCGCGAGGCGGGGATGGAGATCCTCGGCATCAGCCTGGTCACCAACCTCGCCGCCGGTATCAGCGGCGAGCCGCTCAACCACGAGGAGGTCCTCGAGGCCGGGCGCGCGGCGGCCAGCCGGATGGGCGATCTCCTGGGCCAGATCGTGCCGAGGATCTGATGCGCGTCCTCGTCACCGGCGCGGCCGGCAGCATCGGACGAACGGTCACCGTCGGACTCGCCGACCGTGGCCACACGATCGTGGGCCTCGACCGGGTGCCCGCCCCCGACGGGTTCGACGGGCCCTGGCACGTCATCGACTGCGCCGACCCGGACGCGGTTGCCTCGGTCTTCGCCGAGACCGACCTGGACGCCGTCGTCCACCTGGCCGGGCACCCCGGCGAGGCGAGCCTCCCCGACTCCCTGACGTCCCATGTCGTCACCACCGCAGCCCTGCTCGACGCGATGGTCGAGCACGATGTCACCCGGATCGTCTACGCCGGGTCGAACCACGCCGTGGGCCGCACGCCCCGCCGGGAGCTCCTCACCGAGCAGGACCCGCCCCGCCCCGACACCTTCTACGGCGTCGGCAAGGTCGCCGCCGAGGCGGTGATGAGCCTGTACGCCGACCGCTACGGCATCGACGCCGTGTCCTGCCGGATCGGTTCGTTCCTGCCCCAGCCCGAGACGCTGCGCAACCTCTCGACGTGGCTCTCGCCCGACGACTGCGTGCGCATGGTCGACGCGGCGCTCACGACCACGGCTCCCGGCTACGCGATCCTCTACGGCGTGTCCGCCAACACCCGCGGCTGGTGGGACCTCGAGCCGGGACGACGTCTGGGCTACGAGCCCCAGGACGACGCGGAGGAGTTCGCCGGACGCATCTCCCCCCGTCCTGAGGACGAGGCCGAGGCGGCGTACGTCGGCGGACCGTTCGCCCTGGGCGAGTTCTACCGCCCGGCGCTCGACCGCGCCTGATTCGGCCTCACCCCTCTGGGACCTCCCGCTCTCGCCACTCGCGTGGCAGGGTGGCCCGAACCCACGAGGAGGCCCACGTGACCGACCACGACACCGATGATGACCCGACCGACGGCTACGAAGCCCACGGCGAGGCCGCCGACGCGCTCGAGGAGAAGCCCCCGGAGGACAAGGTCAAGGAGATCGAGGAGGAGCGCGAGCGCCGCCTCGACCCCGACAACCGCCCCGACAACGCCGAGATCGACAACACCGACGCCGAGCTGCCCACCGTCGAGGAGTTCGCGAAGCTGAACGCCGAGGACGACAACGCGGAAGGCGCGGCCGGCACCGCCGACCCGACCGAGGCGTTCCGCGAGAACCCGCCGTCGGACGAGGAGGTCAAGGAGATCGAGGAGGAGCGCAAGCGCCGCCTCGACCCCGACAACCGCCCCGACAACGCCGAGGTGGACAACACCGGCGACAACATGCCGGACGTCGCGAAGGACTGACCGGGCGCGGTCAGCTCAACCGCACTTTTCGGAACGGCGAGAGGGCCAGCATCAGGGCCGAGGCGCCGAAGATGGCTGCAGCGGCCGCGAGCACCTGGCGGAAGCCGACCTGGTCGGCCAGCAGACCAGCCACGGGCGAGACCACGACGATCACTGCGCGGTTGAGTGAGCGCAAGGTCGTGTTGGTGCGCGCCTGCAGCTCGTCCGGGGTGCGTGTCTGACGGAAGCTCATCTCGTGGGAGTTGCTCGTTCCCATCGCCCACCCGTGACAGAGCTGCCCAGCGGCCAGGATCGCTGCCCCGGCCCAGCCCGTCGGCGCCGAGGCGGCCCCCCACATGATGAGCACCCCCAGTGCGCTGACCGCGTGCGAGCAGATGATCGCGCCACCCGTCCCCAGACGCAGGCCGACCGCGGTGCTCATCGATGCGCCGAGCAGGGCGCCGAGACCCGCGACCGCGAACACGAGACCCAGCTGCAGCGGCGTGAGGTCCAGCTGCAGATAGCCGTAGGGGACGACGAGCACGAGCAGGATCGCCTGGCCCGCGAACCACACGTGCGTCGAGACCGCCAGGCGCCGGAGACCGGATCGGCCATAGGCCCACCGCGCCCCCTCCCTCACCTCGGTCATCAACCGGCGAGCACCGACCTGGTCAGGACGGGTGCCGGCAGGCTCGGCGACCCCCGTCAGCGAAGCGACCATCGCCGCCGAGAACAGGTACGTCAGGGCGTCGACCAACACCGCCAGCGGCGCGCCGAGGATCCGGATCAGAACGCCGGCCAGTGCCGGTCCACCGGTCTGCGCCACCGCGTCGGCACCGTCGAGCCGGGCATGCGCCCGCTGCAGCTCCTGGCGCGGAACGAGACGCGGGACGAAGGACATGGAAGCCGCGTCGTTGACCAGCGAGGCGGTCCCGAACAGGAGGACCACGACCAGCAGCAGCGGGAAGGTGAGGAGGTCCAACGCCCAGGCCAACGGGATCAGTCCGAGCAGACCGGCCCTGGCGAGGTCCGTGACCACCATGACCGGGCGTCGACGGGCGCGGTCGACGAGCGCTCCGACGATCAGGCCGAGAAGCAGGTACGGCAGCCACCGCGCGGAGTTCAGCCAGCCCACCTGCGCGGCGCCACCGCCCAGCGTGACCAGGACGAGGGTCTGCAACGACAGCGACGTGATCGCGGTCCCCAGACCGGACACCGCCTCCCCCCACCAGAAGCGCCGGAACGCCGGCGAGAGCTCGTCGGAGGGCTCCTGGGTGACCACGGCGCAAAGCCTGACACGGGCAGCGGTCAGGGCTCGAGGCGCCCGCGGAGTCCCACGAGGCAGCCCGCCATCATCCGGTCGTGGTTCCAGCGCAGCAGCGGCCGGGCGGGGTACGACGCCAGGCCGAGCAGCCGCCCGGTGACGCGGACGTCCTGCTCGAACTCCATCCGGGTGCCCCCCGCCTCGGGGAAGAGTCGCCACCGGACCACCCCCTCGAGGTCGCCGACGAGGCTGGTCTCGAGCACGGTCGGCTCGCGCCGCTCGGCGTGCAGCATCAGGTCGAGGGTGTAGGGCAGCGTCGAGCGGCACAGCACCCGGGCGTCGTCGTCGGACACCTTGACGACGGCCAGGATCTGCGGCCACCACTCCGGGTAGCGCTCCAGATCGACCAGCACCTCCTGCACCCGCGGAAGGGGTGCCGGGACGGTCCAGGTACCCCGGAAGGAGTACGCCGGGCTCACCCCTCGTCCACCAGGTCCAGGCGGGCGGCCAGCCGTTCCAGGGCCCGCCCGGCCGGACGGCGTACCTCCTCGGCGTCGTCGTCGAGAGCATCACGGACGGCTTGGACGTGCTCGGTGTCGCCCACCGCGCCCAGCGTGCGCATCGCCTGGGCGCGCACCCGCGGGAGCTCGTGGCCCGCCAGGGCGACCGCTCCGTCGCCGGCACCCCCCACCTCACGACGGGTGGCGACCTTGAGGCACATCTCCGCCGGCCGCCAGTGCTCGTCCGACAGCCCGGCCACGACCGCGTCCGACGCACTCTCGTCCCACACGTAGAGCAGGCCCCGGGCACCCCAGGTCCGCACCCAGTAGTCGGCCCAGCTGGACGGATCGCGTCGCGTCGACCCGGCCTCGAAGGTGAGCCCGGTCAGGTAGGGCAGCTCCGCCAGGTGGTCCTCCCGGTCGGCGCCCGCCAAGAGCTCGACACACAGCGTCACCACCGCCGGCCCGCCGAGGTGGGTGGCCAGCTCCATCACCAGCTGGGGAATGGGTTCGTCCAGGTCCACGGGCGGCGGCAGGCTGGTCACCGGCCCATCATGCCCCGGCGCGGCACGCGCTACCGTGCGCCCATGACCACCGCCGACCTCTCCGCCCTGCTCGAGCGCGCCCGTGAGTGGGCCGCCGGGGACCCCGACCCGGCCACCCGTGCCGAGCTGGACGCGATCATCGGCGACGTGGCCGACGGCGGCGACCCCGCCGACCTGGCCGACCGGTTCGACGGCACCCTCGAGTTCGGCACCGCCGGGCTCCGCGGGTGCGCTCGGAGCCGGTCCCAACCGGATGAACCGGGTCGTGGTCGTGCGCGCGGCTGCCGGACTCGCGGCGTACCTCCGTGACCAGGGGGTGCCCAGGGACAGCTCGGTCGTCATCGGGTACGACGCCCGGCACAACTCCGACGTCTTCGCGCGCGACACCGCCGAGGTGATGACCGGCGCCGGGCTCAAGGCGTTGGTGCTCCCCCGGCCGCTGCCGACGCCCCTGCTGGCCTACGCGATCCGCGAGTTCGGCTGCGTGGCCGGCGTGATGGTCACCGCGAGCCACAACCCGCCGGAGGACAACGGCTACAAGGTCTATCTCGGCGACGGCAGCCAGATCGTGCCGCCGGCCGATGAGGAGATCGCGGCCCGGATCGCCGCCGTCGGCCCGGTCGGCGAGGTGCCGCGCGGTGCCCCGGGCAAGGTCCTCGACGACAGCATCGTCGATCGGTACCTCGACACCGTGGCGGAGCTCGCCGCCGACGGGCCGCGTGACCTCGAGATCGTCTACACGCCGCTGCACGGAGTCGGCGGCACCTCGGTCGTCCAGGTGCTCGAGACGGCCGGATTCTCGGTGCCGCGCGTCGTCGAGCAGCAGGAGCAGCCCGACCCCGACTTCCCCACGGTGGCCTTCCCGAACCCCGAGGAGCCGGGCGCGATGGACCTCGCGCTCGCCCTCGCCGAGAAGTCCGGCGCCGACCTCGTCGTCGCCAACGACCCGGACGCCGACCGGTGTGCCGCGGCCGTCCCGGGGCCGCACGGCTGGCGGATGCTGCGCGGTGACGAGGTGGGCGCACTCCTCGCCTGGCACCTGCTGCGGTCCGGCAAGCAGGGCGTCTACGCCACCTCGATCGTGTCGTCGTCGCTGCTGGGCCGGATGGCCGCGGCGGCCGGGCAGCCGTACGCCGAGACGCTCACGGGCTTCAAGTGGATCGGACGGGTCGATGGCCTGGCGTTCGGCTACGAGGAGGCCCTCGGCTACTGCGTGGACCCCGAGCACGTGAAGGACAAGGACGGCGTCTCCGCGCTGCTGCTGCTGTGCGAGCTGGCCGCGCAGGCCAAGGCCGACGGGCGCACGCTGGACGACCTCCTCGACGACATCGCCACCGAGCACGGCCTGCACGCCACCGACCAGGTCTCGGTGCGGGTCAGCGACCTGAGCGCCATCCCCCGGGCCATGGACCGGCTGCGGACGCACCCCCGCCACCCTCGGCGGGCTCGCCGTGGTCCGGGTCGACGACCTCGCCGCAGGGCTCCGCCGACCTGCCGCCCACCGAGGGCCTGCGCTACCGGCTCGCCGAGGGCGGACGTGTGATCGTCCGGCCGAGCGGCACCGAGCCCAAGATCAAGTGCTACCTCGAGGTGGTCGTCCCGGTGCACCCGGACGACGGCGTCGCCGCCGCCCGGATCTCTGCCGTGGGTCGGCTCGACGCGCTCGGACGCGACATCCGGACCGCCGCCGGCATCTGACGCAGGCGCTGGCCGTGGCGGTCACGCGAGCCGTCAGGCGTCAGACGATCACGGTGACGACGAGACCGGACACGGCCGCGACGAGAGCCACGATCTCCGGCCAGGCCAGGCTCCGGCGTACGCCGGCCGCCAGCGCGAGCTGCTCGTCGGACATCAGCCTGACACCCGCCTTCGCGCGCGCCTCCTCGGAGAGATGGCGCAACCGCTCCTCGACGAACGCGGGGTAGGACTGGGTGGCACCCGGCTTCGGCGCCTTGCCGGACGTCAAGGTCTTGCGCCACGACTTCCCGACCGCAGGTGAGACGTACCGCTTGTCACCGGCACGCATCGCCACCACCTGACGGACAGCGATCTGTTCGATCGCCACCAGGGGGACCCACACCGTGCTGAACATGTTGCGCATCACCACGTCCGAGGTGGTGACCCACAGCAGCGGCCGCAGCATGGCCGCCCACACGAACACGGCCGCCACCAGTGACGACCAGACGACCACGGGCGGGAACCCCTGCTCGCGGTCGAGGAGCCCGATGAGGACGACCGCAGCGACCAGCGCCAGCGCCAGCGCACCCGTGATCCGTCCGCTCGTGGGGCGGAACTTCTCCACCACCTCGTCGGTCACCGTGCGCTCCTCGTCGTTTGCGGTCCTCCGGAGCGACCACCCTATGCTGGGACGGTGACGAGTACCCCCACTGCAGCTCCGTCGGCGGCCTCCGCATCGGGCGGGGACTTCTCCGACATCACCCGCTCCGACGCCTCGCTGCGTCGATTCCTCCACGGCCTCCCCGGCGTCGACCAGGTCGGCGCCGAGGCGCGGGCCGCGACCCTGGGCACCCGGTCGATCAAGACCACCGCCAAGGCGTACGCGATCGACCTCGCGATCCGGATGGTCGACCTGACCACGCTGGAGGGCCAGGACACCCACGGGAAGGTCCGCGCGCTTGCCGCCAAGGCGATGCGTCCGGACCCGGCGGACCCGACGTGTCCGTCCGCCGCGGCCGTCTGCGTCTACCCCGACATGGTCGCCACCGCCAAGGAGACCCTCGGCGACAGCGGGGTCAACGTCGCCGCCGTCGCGACCGCGTTCCCGAGCGGCCGCGCCGCGATGGACATCAAGCTGGCCGACACCCGCGATGCGGTCGAGGCGGGCGCCGACGAGATCGACATGGTCATCGACCGTGGCGCGTTCCTGTCCGGCCACTACCTCCAGGTCTTCGAGGAGATCGCCCAGGTCCGCGAGGCGTGCGCCCGCCCCGGCGGCGAGGATGCCCACCTCAAGGTGATCTTCGAGACCGGCGAGCTCCAGACCTACGACAACGTACGCCGCATCAGCTGGCTCGCGATGATGGCCGGTGGTCACTTCATCAAGACCAGCACCGGCAAGGTGCAGCCGGCCGCGACCCTCCCGGTCACCCTGGTGATGCTGGAGGCCGTGCGTGACTTCCGCGAGGCCACCGGTCAGATGATCGGCGTGAAGCCGGCCGGCGGGATCCGCACGAGCAAGGACGCCATCAAGTACCTCGTGATGGTCAACGAGGTGGCCGGTCCCGACTGGCTCGACCCCGACTGGTTCCGCTTCGGAGCCTCCACGCTGCTCAACGACCTGCTGATGCAGCGCACCAAGATGCAGACCGGTCGCTACTCCGGTCCCGACTACTTCACGCTGGACTGATGACGATGGCTGACAAGACAAGCACCTCCGGCACCGCCAAGGCGGGCACCGGCGCGACCAGTCCGGGCCACGTGTTCGACTACGCCCCGGCCCCCGAGTCGCGCAGCATCGTCGACATCAAGCCGTCCTACGGCCTGTTCATCAACGGTGAGTTCGTCGACGGCCACGGCACGTCGTTCAAGACGATCAGCCCCGCCACCGAGGAGGTGCTGGCCGAGGTCGCCGAGGCGGACGACGCCGACGTCGACGCCGCGGTCAAGGCTGCCCGCCGCGCCTACACCCGGGTCTGGTCGAAGATGAGCGGCCGCGAGCGCGCCAAGTACCTCTACCGGATCGCCCGGATCATCCAGGAGCGCGGTCGCGAGATCGCCGTGCTGGAGTCGATCGACAACGGCAAGCCGATCCGTGAGTCGCGCGACGTCGACGTGCCCGTCGCGGCCGCCCACTTCTTCTACTACGCCGGCTGGGCCGACAAGCTCGAGTACTCCGGCTACGGCACGCAGTCACTCGGCGTGGCCGCGCAGATCATCCCGTGGAACTTCCCGCTGCTCATGCTGGCGTGGAAGATCGCCCCCGCCCTGGCCTGCGGCAACACCATCGTGCTCAAGCCGGCCGAGACCACGCCGCTGACGGCGCTGCTCTTCGCCGAGATCTGCCAGCAGGCCGACCTGCCGCCCGGAGTCGTCAACATCATCACCGGCGCCGGTGAGACCGGTCGCACGATGGTCGGCCACCCCGACGTCGACAAGGTCGCGTTCACCGGCTCGACCGACGTGGGCCGGGCGATCGCCAAGACCGTCGCCGGCACCGACAAGAAGGTCACCCTCGAGCTGGGCGGCAAGGCCGCCAACATCGTCTTCGACGACGCCCCGGTCGACCAGGCCGTCGAGGGCATCGTCAACGGCATCTTCTTCAACCAGGGCCACGTCTGCTGCGCCGGCTCGCGCCTGCTCGTGCAGGAGTCCGTGGCCGACGAGGTGCTGGAGCGGCTCAAGCGCCGGATGGCCACGCTCCGCGTCGGCGACCCGCTGGACAAGAACACCGACATCGGTGCCATCAACTCCGCCGAGCAGCTCGCCCGGATCCGCGAGCTCTCCGACATCGGCGAGCAGGAAGGCGCCGGACGCTGGTCCCCGGCGTGCGACCTCCCCAAGCACGGTTTCTGGTTCCCGCCGACGATCTTCACCGGCGTCACCCAGGCCCACCGGATCGCCCGGGAGGAGATCTTCGGGCCGGTGCTGTCGGTGCTGACCTTCCGGACCCCCTCCGAGGCGGTCGAGAAGGCCAACAACACGCCGTACGGCCTGTCGGCGGGTGTCTGGACCGACAAGGGCTCACTGATCCTGCACATGGCCAACCAGCTGCGTGCCGGCGTCGTCTGGGCCAACACGTTCAACAAGTTCGACCCGACCAGCCCCTTCGGTGGCTACAAGGAGTCGGGCTACGGCCGCGAAGGCGGCCGCCACGGCCTGGAGGGCTACCTGCGATGAGCCGCATAGACGTTCGCAAGACCTACAAGCTCTACATCGGTGGCTCCTTCCCCCGCTCGGAGTCGGGCCACTCCTACGTCGTCAACGACTCGAAGGGGACGTTCGTGGCCAACGCCGCCCTCGCCTCACGCAAGGACGCCCGGGACGCCGTCATCGCCGCCCGCAAGGCGTTCGGCGGCTGGTCCGGCAAGACCGCCTACAACCGTGCCCAGATCCTCTACCGCGTCGCCGAGGTCATGGAGGACCGCCGTCCCCAGTTCGTGGAGGCGGTGCGCCAGTCCGAGGGGCTGACCGCAGCCCGCGCGACGAAGGTCGTGGACGACTCGATCGACCGTCTCGTCTGGTACGCCGGGTGGGCCGACAAGATCACCCAGGTCGTCGGCAACGCCAACCCCGTCGCCGGGCCGTTCTTCAACCTGTCGACCCCGGAGCCGACCGGTGTCGTCGCGGTGCTCGCGCCCCAGGCGTCGTCGCTGCTGGGCCTGATCAGCGTCGTGGCCCCGGCCATCGTCACCGGCAACACCGTCGTGGTCGTGTCGTCCTACGACCGGCCGCTGCCCGCGGTGACGTTCTCCGAGGTGCTGGCCACCTCCGACGTCCCCGGCGGGGTGGTCAACGTCCTGACCGGCTCGGCCGCGACCATCGGCCCGTGGCTGGCCTCCCACATGGACGTGAACGCGCTCGACCTCACCGGCGTCGCCGGTGACGCGCAGCTCGCCACCGACCTCGAGGTCGCCGCAGCCGACAACCTCAAGCGGGTACGCCGGGCTCCGGCCGTCGAGCCGGACTGGACTCCCACTCCTTCCCTCGACGCGATGACGAGCTACCTGGAGACCAAGACCGTCTGGCACCCGATCGGCGTCTGAGCCGGCTCAACGTGCGCTGATCGCGGCCTCCACGTCGCTCAGGACGTCGGAACCCTCCGCGGCGTGGTCGGGGTCGTTGGTCCGGAAGGTCACCCACAGGACGCGGGCGGGATCGTCCAGTAGGACTGCCCGGTCGAGCGTGGCCGGCGACCCCTCCAGCTCCACGGGCCCGGTCGCGGTGCACTGCTCCTCGTCGCGCTCCTGCGGGTTCGTCAGATAGGTGTCGCAGACCTCCTCGAAGGCGGCGTCGACGTCGCCGGGCTCGGGAGTCATGAGCGTCAGGACCAGACGGGTGTCGCCCTCCTCGTCGGCCATCGTGCACGAGGCCTCGGCCTCGTCGCGGTCGCTTGCCTGCTCGGCCAGTCCCCAGTCCTCGGGCACCGCGGGCGCCACCGTCTCGCACAGGTTGTCCGACACCGCCCCCGGGTCAGCGGGGGCTTCCTCGTCGTCGCTGCACCCTGCCAGCACGGTGGTCAGGAGGGCCAGGGCCGGGATCAGGGTCGGGCGCATGACCTGTGTCCTACCCGGACCCGCCACGCGGAAACTCCTGCTGCCGCCACCGGGGGGTTGGTCGGCCACCCCGGCCGGGCGGCACAATGGCCCCCGTGCGCGCCCAGGTGATCGTCCTCGCCGGTCCCTCCGGGGCCGGCAAGTCACGGCTCGCCGAACGCCTCGGGCTGCCGGTCCTGCGGCTCGACGACTTCTACAAGAACGGTGACGACCCGACGCTGCCGGTGATCACCCACGGCGCCAACGCCGGGCTCACCGACTGGGACCACCCCGACTCGTGGCTGCCCGAGGACGCCATCGCGACGCTGGAGCAGCTGTGCCGGGACGGTAAGGCCGACGTCCCGGTCTACGACATCGCCCACGACGGCCGCTGCGGTTGGCAGACGCTCGACCTCGAGGGCAGGCGGTTGTTCGTGGCGGAGGGAATCTTCGCGCAGGACGTCGTTCCGGCCTGCGCGGGTGCCGGAATGCTGGCCGGCGCCTACTGCGTCCGTCAGCAGGCTCTGGTGACCTTCTGGAGACGTCTCACGCGCGACCTGCGTGAGCACCGGAAGCCGCCACTCGTGCTGATCCGCCGAGGCTGGGCCCTCCTGCGCGACCAGCGTCAGGTGATCCAGCACGCCGTCGACCAGGGGTGCCGGGCCGTCACCCCGGAGGAGGCGTACGCCGAGATCTCCCGGCTTCTCGAGCGTGAGGCGGCCGGTGGCTGAGACCCCCGCCCCACGTGGAGCGCGGACGTGTTCGGCCAGTCGCTGCGGCAGCCCGACCAGCGCTCCTGCGGAGCCACCGTGCTCGTGGTCGCCGAAGCTGTTGGCCGATCCGTCGTACGGCGCGCTCGTGGCCACGCCGGACGCCTTCCGGACCGAGGTGCTCGACATGCACCGGAGGGTCACCTCGCTCGCCGACGTGCGCGGCCGCCCGCAGCTTCCGTGGCCGCGGGCGATCGGGACGCCGCCGTGGGCGGTGGCCCGGCAGCTCGAGGGCACGACCGGCATCGAGCACGACATCCTGCTGCTCCTCGACGAGCGGGAGTCGGCGTACGACGACATCGTGGCGGCGACCGCCGCACGGCTCCCCGTGCCGCTGTACGTCGGCAGCCGGTGGCTGCCGCGGCACGTCGTGCTCGTCCTGGGCGAGGTCGGGCGCTCGCTCCGCATCTACGAGCCGTCGCGCGGCCGGCTGGTCGACGTGACCAGGGCGTCGTTCCTCGCGGGGACCCTCGACCTGGCCGGCTGGGACACGCCGTGGTTCAGTGTCCTGCCGCGAGCGCGGCGTACCCCGGCTTGACCACGTCGTCGATGATCGCGAGCCGCTCGTCGAACGGGAGGAACGCCGACTTCATCGCGTTGATGGTGAACCAGCGCAGGTCGTCGAGGCCGTAGCCGAACGCCTCCACCAGCGACGACATCTCGTCGGTCATCGAGGTCCCGCTCATCAGCCGGTTGTCGGTGTTGACCGTGACCCGGAACCGGAGCTTCGTGAGCAGCCCGATGGGGTGCTCGGCGATGGACGCCGCCGCGCCGGTCTGGATGTTGGAGGCGGGGCACATCTCCAGCGGGATCCGCTTGTCGCGCACGTACGCCGCGAGCCGACCCAGGGTGACCTCGCCGTCGTCCGCCACGGAGATGTCGTCGATGATCCGCACGCCGTGACCGAGCCGGTCGGCGCCGCACCACTGGATCGCCTCCCAGATCGACGGCGTCCCGAAGGCCTCGCCGGCGTGGATGGTGAAGTGGGCGTTCTCGCGCTGGAGGTACTCGAAGGCGTCGAGGTGACGGGTGGGCGGATAGCCCGCCTCGGCCCCCGCGATGTCGAAGCCGGCCACGCCCCGGCTCCGCCACGCCACGGCGAGCTCGGCGATCTCCCGGGAGCGGGCCTGGTGCCGCATGGCGGTGAGCAGCTGGCGGACCACGATCCGGCCGTCGGCGGCCGCCGTACCCTCCTCGAAGCCGGCCTGCACGGCGGCCACGACCTCGTCGAGGGACAGCCCGTTCGAGACGTGCTGCTCGGGCGCGTAGCGGACCTCCGCGTAGACGACACCGTCGGCGGCGAGGTCCTCGACGCACTCGCGGGCGACCCGGGTGAGCGCGGGGACGGTCTGCATGACCGCGACGGTGTGGTCGAAGGTCTCCAGGTAGCGCTCCAGCGACCCGGAGTCGGCCGACTCCCGGAACCACCGCCCGAGTCCGTCCGCGTCCGTGGCGGGCAGCTCGTGGCCGATCTCGGCGGCGAGGTCGACGATGGTCTGCGGGCGAAGCCCACCGTCGAGGTGGTCGTGGAGAAGGACCTTCGGGGCCCTCAGGACCTGGTCACGGGTAGGAGTCATCACGCCCCTATCCTTCCACCATGCGCATCTTCACGAGTCTGGACGAGGTCGTCGACGCCGTCGGCCAGGAGCTCGGCACGAGCGACTGGCTGACCATCGGGCAGGACCGCGTCGACCAGTTCGCGGAGGCGACGGGCGACCACCAGTGGATCCACGTCGACGTCGAGCGCGCGGAGGCCGGGCCCTTCGGTGGCACCATCGCCCACGGCTACCTCACCCTGTCGCTGCTCCCGAGCCTCGGGTCGACCGTGTTCGCGCTCGAGACACCCGGCGCCAAGCTCAACTACGGCGTCAACAAGGTCCGGTTCCCCCACCCGGTCCGCGTCGGTCGCCGGATCCGCAGCACCGTGACCGTCGCCGACGTCGCCGACGTCCCGGCCGGCAAGCAGCTGACGCTCCGTCACGTCATCGAGATCGAGGACGAGGCCAAGCCCGCCTGCGTCGCGGAGACCGTCGTCCTGCTCCTCCCCTGACCCGCTTCAGCCGATCCGGTCGAGCACCAGCGGTGACGGCGTGTACGCCGCACCGTCCGGCTCGATGTCGAAGCCACCGTCCAGGGATGCCAGGGCGCGCTCGAAGCGCTCGGGCTCGTCGGTGAGCAGCGTGAACAGCGGCTGACCCTCGCTCACCTGGTCGCCGGGGCGGGCGTGCCAGACGACTCCGGCACCGTCCTGCACGGCGGCACCCTGCTTCGCGCGACCGGCCCCGAGCCGCCAGGCCGCCATGCCGACGGCCATCGCGTCGAGACGGGTGAGCACACCGGAGCTCGGGGCGTTGACGACCTGGGACTCCCTGGCCGTCGCCATCGACGCGTCCGGGTCGCCGTCCTGGGCGCGGATCATCGCCTTCCAGGCGTCCATGGCCGAGCCGTCGGCGAGCTTGTCGGCCGGGTCGACGTCGGTGATCCCGGCGCCGGCGAGCATCTCCCGGGCCAGGGCCAGGGTCAGCTCGACCACGTCTGCGGGACCGCCGCCGGCGAGCACCTCCACCGACTCGGCCACCTCGATGGCATTGCCGGCGGTGAACCCGAGCGGTGTGGACATGTCGGTGAGCAGGGCGACGGTGTGGACCCCGGCGTCCGTGCCCAGGTCGACCATGGTGCGGGCCAGCTCGCGCGCCTGGTCGAGGTCCTTCATGAAGGCACCGGTCCCGACCTTGACGTCGAGCACCAGCGAGCCGGTGCCCTCGGCGATCTTCTTGCTCATGATCGAGGAGGCGATCAGCGGGATCGCCTCGACGGTGCCCGTGACGTCACGCAGGGCGTAGAGCTTCTTGTCGGCGGGGGCCAGACCGTCCCCGGCGGCGCAGATCACCGCGCCGACCGACTCGAGCTGTCCGAACATCTCCTCGTTGGAGAGCGCCGCGCGCCAGCCGGGGATCGACTCCAGCTTGTCCAGGGTGCCACCGGTGTGCCCGAGGCCTCGCCCCGAGAGCTGCGGCACCGCGACGCCGCACGCGGCGACCAGCGGCGCCAGCGGCAGGGTGATCTTGTCGCCCACCCCGCCGGTCGAGTGCTTGTCCGCGGTCGGGCGGGAGAGCGTGGAGAAGTCCATCCGCTCGCCGGACGCGATCATCGCGTTGGTCCAGCGGGCGATCTCGCGCCGGTTCATCCCGTTGAGCAGGATCGCCATCGCCAGCGACGACATCTGCTCGTCGGCGACGTCACCCGTCGTGTACGCCGCGACCACCCAGTCGATCTGGCTGTCGGACAGCTCGGCCCCGTCGCGCTTGGCGAGGATCACCTCGACCGCGTCATGCATGCTCATCGCGCACCTCCGACGGGAACCCTACGGAACCCCCGCAGCACGAACGTCCCCCGGCTCTCCGGCTCGCCCCTGAGCTCCAGGCCGGGGACCGCGGCGAACAGCGCCGCGACCGACTCCACGAGCTCCATCCGCGCCAGCGGGGCGCCGAGGCAGAAGTGGACGCCGACGCCGAAGGCGAGGTGGTTGTTGGGGTCCCGGGCCACGTCGAACTCGTCGGGGCGGTCGAAGACGGCTGGGTCCCGGTTGGCCGCTCCGAGCAGTGCGGCGATCCGCTGGCCCTCGTCGACGAGGACTCCGCCGACCTCGACCGGCGCGGTCGCGGTCCGCTCGAAGAGCTGGAGGGCCGAGTCGAAGCGCAGCATCTCCTCGACGCACGCCGCCACGTCCGTCCCGGGTCGCAGACCCCGCTGCAGCATGGCGACCAGACCGTTGCCGAACACGTTGACCGAGGCCTCGTGTCCGGCGTTGAGGAGCAGCACCACCGCCGCGACGACCTCGTCGTCCGTCAGCTCGGTGGCAGCCAGGTCGCTGATCAGGTCGTCCTGCGGCGACGTACGGCGTTCCGCCACCAGCTCGCGCACGAGTCCGTCGAAGTCGGAGGCCGCGGACACGGCCGCATCGACCACCGCGGCCGACGGGTCCGCCTCGTACATGTGAACGATCGCCTGGGACCAGTCCCGGAGCGACGGCGCGTAGGACCGCGGCACCCCCAGCAGGTCGGCGATGACGAGCACCGGCAGCGGTTCGGCGTAGTCGGCGATCACGTCGAACCCGCTCGGGTCGAGGTCGGCCAGCAGGCCGGCCGCGAGCTCTCTCACCCGTGGCCGCAGCCGCTCGACGTGACCCCGGTTGAAGGCCTTGGTCACGGGCCGACGCAGCCGCGTGTGCTCGGGAGGCTCGTTCTCCATCATCTGGTTGCGGTGGAGCAGGTTGAACGGCTCGAGGTGGTCGAGCGGCTCCCGGTCCCGCCAGATCCGCCCCAGCCGACGGTCCCGCTGGACCACGCTCACCGCCTGGTGCGAGAACGTCAGGAACATGCCCGACGGCTCGTGCCAGGCGACCGGGTGCCGGGCACGCTCCGCGGCGAAGTGCGGGTAGGGATCCGCGACGACCGCAGGCGAGGCCAGGTCAAGCGAGGTCGTCGGGACCGAACGCATCCGGCAGCACCTCGTCCATCCGCTTCACCCCGGAGACCGTCATCAGCAACAGCTCGGCCCCGCCGTTCTCGTAGAGGACCTGGCGACAGCGCCCGCACGGCATGATCACCTCGCCCGACCCGTTGACACACACCGTGTGCGTGAGTCGGCCACCTCCGGTGGCGTGCAGCGACGACACCATCCCGCACTCCGCGCACAGGCCCACGCCGTACGCGGCGTTCTCGACGTTGCAGCCGACCACGAACCGGCCGTCGTCGACCCGGGCGGCGGCCCCGACCGGGTAGTGGGAGTACGGCGCATAGGCGCGCTGCATGATCGCGACCGCCCGCTGGCGCAGGTCCTCCCAGTCGGCCTCACCGAAAATGGGCATGGCTAACCCGCGCTGCCCTTCCGATAGATCTGGCCGTCGGCCTTGGGCATTCGGAGC
Organism: uncultured Actinomycetota bacterium; assembly: GCA_963834235.1. GTDB lineage: Bacteria > Actinomycetota > Actinomycetes > Propionibacteriales > Nocardioidaceae > Nocardioides. The sequence continues at coordinate 1,131,515 of CAWIAS010000001.1, read as the reverse complement.
CGCTGGGAGGCGAAGGCCAGGACCAGCAGGGTGGCGATGTAGGGGGTCATGCCGGTGAACTCGCGCGGCACCTCGTCGGTGGTGAGGAACCAGAGCAGGAAGAGCGCACCGAGAACGGCGAAGACGATGCCCTGGGTGCGCTGGCCCTTGTAGAAGCGCCACGCCGACAGGGCCACGAGACCGATGGCGACGAGCAGCAACAGGGCGTGGATGGTCGCGGAGGACCTGCAGGGGAAGGCTGTCGGTGTAGCCGAACATCAGCGACCCGGTGAGGATGCCGCCCGGTCGCCAGTTGCCGAAGATCATCGCGGCGAGGCCGATGTAGCCACGACCACCCGTCTGGCCCGTCACGAATCCGCTGGAGGCCACGAGGGCGAGGAAGCCGCCACCGATCCCGGCGAACCCGCCGGAGATCAGGACGGCGATCCACTTGTAGCGGATCACGTTCACGCCGAGGCTCTCGGCGGCCTGCGGGTTCTCGCCACAGGAGCGCAGCCGGAGGCCGAAGGTGGTCCGCCAGAGCGCCCACGCGGTGACCCCGACGAGAGCGAACACCAGGACCGTGAAGGCGTTCAGCCCGGTCGTGAGGGCGGCGACCATGGACGCGACGTCGGACACGAAGAACCAGTTCTTGTCCGACAGGCTGTTCGCCGCGTCGGACAGGCCGGGCACCGTGAAGCTCGGTGGTCGGTCGAGACCCGTGAGCTGCTTGACGCCACCGCCGTCCAGGTCGGCGAAGTAGGCCTCGGCCAGGAACTTCGACGCGCCCAGGCCGATGATGTTGATGGCCACACCGGACACGATGTGGTCGACACCGAACGTGACGGTGGCCAGAGCGTGCAGGGCACCGCCGATGGCGCCCAGCAGGGCGGCACCGATGATGCCGACCCAGGGACCGTAGAAGTAGGTGAAGTACGCCGCGCCCCAGGTGCCGAGGATCATCTGTCCCTCGAGACCGATGTTGACGACCCCGGCGCGTTCGGCCCACAGCCCGCCCATGGCGGCCATCAGGATCGGGCAGGTGGCGATCAGGGCCGCGCGCAGGCTGCCCGGCGAGTCGATCTGGTGGGCACCGGTGATCACGCGTACGGCGGACACCGCCACGACGGCCAGCAGGGCGACCCAGAGCCAGGTGTAGCGCGAGCGACCGGTTCTCCGCTCGGGTGCCGCCGCGGGCTCGACCAGCAGCGTGCTCATGCGGAGACCGCCTTCTCGTTGGTGGGCTTCGCGGCCTCGAGCTCGCGTTTGACGGCGTTCTGCTCGGCGGCGGCGCGGCGACGACCGACCACCTCGTAGGCGACGACGACCGCCAGGACGATGACGCCCTGGGTGATCTGGACGACGTTCTGCGAGATGTCGGTCTCGATGGTCAGCCGGTTCGACTGCTCGTTGAGGTAGGCGAACAGGATGGCGCCGAAGAAGATGCCGAGCGGTCGGTTGCGGCCGAGCAGGGCGACCGCGATGCCGGTGAAGCCGAGGCCGGCCTGGAACGTGGTGCCGTAGGAATGGGCGGAGCCGAAGAGCGCCGGCATCCAGATCAGTCCGGCGATCGCGCCCGAGAGCATCATCGAGATCACGATCATCCGGTTGACCTTGACCCCGGACGCCACCGCGGCCGTCTCGGACATGCCGGTGGCGCGGAGGTCGAACCCGAAGCTGGTGCGGTTGAGGAGGAACGAGAAGGCCACGCCGGCGAGGACGGCGAGAATCGCGAGCGTCCAGATGGCACCGTCACGGTCGAGGAACGGGGTGAAGCCGTCGAGCTGGCTGCCTTCCTCGAGCACCGTCGTGCGGCGCGAGTTGCCGGCCCGGTCGCCGTACGTGTTGAGGAAGTAGCCGGTCAGGGTCACCGCGATCGCGTTCAGCATGATCGTCGAGATCACCTCGCTGACGCCGCGGGTGACCTTGAGGAGCGCCGGCGATCCCGGCCCAGATCGAGCCCACCGCCATGGCCACGACAAGGCTCAGGATCACGTTCGCGTAGCCGGGCAGGAGGGCCAGGCCGGCGACGACCGCCGCGACGTACGACGCCATGACGTACTGGCCCTCGACCCCGATGTTGAACAGGTTCATCCGGAAGCCGATCGCCGCAGCCAGCGCCGACAGGAAGATCATCGAGGACTGGTTGACGATGTTGACGTAGACCCGGTCTGCGGGCAGGTCGAGGATGATCGACCAGAAGTCGGCCGGGCTGCTCCCTGCGAACAGGATCAGCACGCTGGTGATGGCCATCGCGGCCACGACCGCGACCAGGGGTGCGATCAGCGCGCCCAGGACGCGCTTGAGGTAGATCATGCCGACTCCTCGTCGTGGCCGCCGGTCATCGCCTGGCCGAGATCCTGCGGGGTGACGGTCTGCGGGTCGAACTCACCGACGAGCTTGCCGCGCAGGATCACCCTGATGGTGTCGGAGAGTCCGATCAGCTCGTCGAGGTCCGCGGAGATCAGCAGCACCGCGAGGCCTTCGCGACGGGCCTTCTTGATGTGTTCCCAGATCGCCGCCTGGGCGCCGACGTCGACGCCACGGGTCGGGTGGGATGCGATCAGCAGGATCGGGTCGCCGCTCATCTCGCGGCCCACGATCAGCTTCTGCTGGTTGCCGCCGGACAGCGCCCTCGCGGCGGTGTCGATGCCGGGCGTCCGGACGTCGTACTGCTCGACGATCCGGTCGGTGTCGTCGCGGGCGCCACTGCGGTCGATGAGGAAGCCCTTGGCGGCCGGCGGGCGGGTCTGGAAGCCGAGGATGCGGTTCTCCCAGAGGGGCGCGTCGAGGAGCAGGCCGTGCCGGTGCCGGTCCTCGGGGACGTAACCGATGCCGGCACGGCGCCGGTCCCGGGTGTCCCAGCGGGTGATGTCCTTGCCGCCGACCGAGATCACGCCCGCTCCGGGCTTGCGCATCCCCATGATCGACTCGACGAGCTCGGCCTGGCCGTTGCCCTCGACTCCGGCGATCCCGAGGACCTCACCCCGGTGGATCGTGAGGTTGATGTCGGACAGCAGGGCACGCCCGAAGCTGTCGTCGAGCTGGACGCCGCTGACGTCGAGGAGGACCTCGTCGGTGACCGTGGACTCGGCGGTCTGCGGCGACGGCAGCTCGGAGCCGACCATCAGCTCGGCCAGCTGGCTCTTGGTCGTGCCCTCGGGGCTGGCCTCACCCACCGTCGTGCCGCGGCGCATCACGGTGATGTCGTCGGCGATCGCGAGGACCTCGTCGAGCTTGTGCGAGATGAAGAGGATGGTGTGACCCTCGGCCTTGAGCCCGCGGAGGTTCTCGAAGAGGGCGTCGACCTCCTGCGGGACGAGGACGGCGGTGGGCTCGTCGAGGATGATGATCTTGGCACCGCGGTAGAGGACCTTGAGGATCTCCACCCGCTGGCGCTCGCCGACCCCGAGATCCTCGACCAGCTCGTCGGGGTCGAGGTCGAAGCCGTAGGCACGGGAGATCTCGAGGATCCGCTCGCGGGCTGCGTCGCCGATGCCGTGGAGCTTCTCGGCGCCCAGGACGACGTTCTCGAGGACGGTGAAGTAGTCGGCCAGCATGAAGTGCTGGAACACCATGCCGATGCCGTGGCTGATCGCGTCGGTGGGCGAGCTGAAGGAGACCTGCTCGCCGTTGACGGTGAGCGTGCCGTCATCGGGCTTCTGCACGCCGTACAGGATCTTCATGAGGGTCGACTTGCCGGCGCCGTTCTCACCGATCAACGCGTGGACGGTCCCACTGCGGATGGTGATGTCGACGTCGTGGTTCGCGATCACTCCCGGGAATCGCTTGCCGATGCCCCGGATCTGGACCGCGTCGGCGGTGGCCGGGGATGCAGCCGTGGCGCTCATGTGTCTCCCTCAAGCTGGTCTTGCGGAGGACCCCTGCTCCGCACGTGGAACGGACCCGGGATCACGCTACCGCGTGACCCCGGGTCCGTTTGCTCACCCCGTGGTTCAGGGTGCCGTCGGAACCTCGATGTCGCCGGACTTGATCTGCTCGGCGAAGTCGTCGATCTGCGACTGGGTGTCCTCGTCGAGGAAGTCACCCGACGTCGAGTAGCCCACACCGTCGGCAGCGAGGTCGTAGGTCACGTAGCTGACCAGCGGCTCCTCGTTGGCGATGGACTCCACCATGTTGAACGTGGCGGTGTCGACGCGCTTGAGCATCGAGGTCAGGATGTGCGCCTGCGCCTCGTCGTTCGCGCTGAGGTACTGGTCGGAGTCGACCCCGATCGCCCACATGCCGTCGCCGGCCTCGACCGCGGAGTCGAAGACTCCGGCACCCGAACCGCCGGAGGCGTGGTAGACCACGTCAGCGCCGCCCTGGAACATCGCGTCGGCCGCAGCCTTGCCGCCGGCCGGGTCGTTGAAGCCCTTGAGGTCGGTCTCCTCGATGTAGGTGACGTCGACCGTGATGGCCTCGTCGACAGCGGCCACACCAGCGGCGAAGCCTGCTTCGAACTTCTTGATCAGGTCGACGTTGACGCCACCGACGAAGCCGACGTGGTCGGTCTCGGTGGTGAGCGCAGCGGCGACACCGACGAGGAAGGAACCCTCCTGCTCGGCGAAGCCGAGGTAGGCGACGTTGTCGTTGGCCTCGGCGTCAGGGTCGAAGCCGTCGATGACAGCGAAGTTGACGTCCGGGAAGTCCGGCGCCACGGCGTTGGCCGCGTCGCTGTAGGCGAAGCCCACCCCGACGATCGGGTTGTGGCCGCCCTCGGCGAGCGAACGGAGGCGGTCCTCACGGGCCGACTCGGCTTCGCCGTCCTGGGCTTCGGCCTCGGTGCAGGTGGCGTCGAGCTCGTCGACTGCCTTCTGCATGCCGACCGCGGCAGAGTCGTTGAACGACTGGTCACCGCGACCGCCGACGTCGTAGGCCAGACCGACCTTGGGGCCGTCACCCGAACCCTCACACAGGTCCGGTGCTGCCTCGGTCGTGCCTTCTTTGTCATCACTTGCGCAGCCGGCCAGGGCCAGGGCGAGAACCGCCGATGCTGCTGCAATCTTGGTCAGGCGACGCAAGATGCCTCCTAGAGTCGTGTGCGCCATGGACTGGCGCGAAACATGGGTCACCATAGACCTGCTCCGGCCGTTCGCGGGTGCAAGACGGCGAAGTTTGTCGGGTTGTTACCTCTCGGTGACCAAGGCCCCCACGGCAGCCTCGGCCAGCACCCTCGCCCCGATCGCGGTGGCCCGCTCGTCCACGCGCAGGTTGCCCTGGTGCAGGTCGAACGTCGGCCCGCCGGGCGTTCGCGTGCCGAGCCGGGCCATGGCACCCGGAACCCGATCGAGGTACCAGCCGAAATCCTCGCCGCCGAGGCTCTGCGCGGTCGAGACCCGACCGTCGGAGCCCAGGACCCGCTCCACGGCGCCGTCGAAGATGCGGGTGGACTCGCCGTCGTTGACCACCGGCGGGACGCCGCGCCGGTAGTCGACCTCGGCGCTGACGCCGTACGGCGCCACGATCTGCTCGATCAGGGTGCGGACCAGCGCCTCGGCATCGGCCCAGGCCACCGCGTCGAGCATCCGCACGGTGCCGGCGACCTGACCGTGGCCGGGGATGACGTTGTGGGCGGAGCCGGCGCGGACCATCCCCCAGACGACGCTGACCCCGGCGCGCGGGTCGAGACGTCGGGACAGGATGGCCGGGAGCTCGGTGATCACCTTCCCCAGCGCGAAGGTGAGGTCCTCCGTCAGGTGCGGACGCGAGGTGTGCCCGCCGCCGCCGGTGAGGCGGACGCCCAAGGCGTCCGCTGCGCCGGTGAGCGCGCCCTCGCGCAGGCCGACGGTGCCGACGTCCAGGGTCGGGTCGCAGTGCAGCATGAAGATCCGGGAGACCTGGTCGAGGGCGCCGGCCCCCATGAGGTGGAGGGCGCCGCCGGGCATCACTTCCTCGGCGGGCTGGAAGAAGAAGCGGACCCGACCGGGCAGGAGGCCACGGGCGTGGGTCTCCGCGAGCGCCAGCGCGGCACCGACCAGGCCGGCCGTGTGCACGTCGTGGCCGCAGGCATGGGCGACGCCGGGGGTGGCGCTGGCCCAGGGGTCTCCCGTCGTGTCGTCGACAGGCAGGGCGTCGAGGTCGGCGCGCAGGGCCACGATCGGCCCGTCGCCCCCGATGTCGGCGATCACACCGGTGCTGTCCATGCGGGTGATCTCGAGGCCGGCCTCGGCGAGGCGGGTGGCCACCAGGCGCGTGGTCCGGGTCTCGGACCAGGAGAGCTCGGGATGGGCGTGGAGGTCGCGTCGGAACTCGATCAGCTCGTCGGCGTACTTGTCCACGACGGACTCGATCGTCGAGCTGGCGTCGGCGGGTTCGGTGATTGGCATCGCGTCGTCAAGGTTAGTTCACTGCCCGTGGCCACCACGGGCGGATCCCGGCAACCGGCCGGCGACGGGCGCAGGGCCCCGGGCGGGTCGCCCGGGGCCGTGCGCTCTGCCGTGGAGCTGGTTCTCAGTCGGCGAGCGACCAGCGGAGCACGCGGCCGCCGTTCTCGTTCGCTCCGGCGAGGTTGGTCTCGGTGGCATAGACGTACCCGTCGATCACCTCGACGTCGCCGGGGAACGGCACCTCGGCGAAGACCGAGGGCTCACCGCCGAACGGCTGCTGCATGATCAGTCCGGGACCGAGCAACGAGATGTACGCCGTGCCTGTGGGCCCGATGGCCAGGCCCGTCGGGGTGACCAGGCCACCGGCCGACTTCACCACCGCACCGGTGGTCGGGTTCACCTGGTAGACGGCGCCGTTGTGGCCGAGGCTGTCGTCCTCGGGGCCACCCGGGAGCGAGGTGACGTAGAGGTTTCCGTCCGGGCCCATCTCGACGTCGGTGGGGACACCCTCGAGCTTGATCGTCCCGCCCTTGGTGCACTTCGGCAGGTCGTAGGTGTTCCTGATCTTCTTGGTGGGCTTGACCTTGACAGGCGGGATCACGGCCACCGTGTCGATCGCTCCGGCGTCGGTGATGCTGAGGATCGAGTTGCCCGCCGCGTCCGCGAGGTACGTGACGCCCTCGGCGTCGACGTTCGTGGCGTAGGGGTGCGACTCCAGGATGCCCTTGTAGGGGTGAAGGAACTTCGGCGTCTTCTTCTTGCAGCTCTTCGAGGTCCCCACGAGGCCGTACTTGGTGCCACCGTCCGGGTTGTTGGCCTTCTCGTACTTCCAGACGTTCGCCAGCGTGTGCTGTCCGTCCGGTCCGAGCTGGTAGACGTGGGCCGAGGGGTTCTTGTGGTCGAGCCCGGTCGTGGTGAAGGTGAGGATGTCGCCCTCGACCGAGACACCGGCGACCTCTCGGCCTCCCTCGTCGGCGTAGATGTCGGTCTGCGCGCCGCCGGGCACGGCCTCGGTGAGCACGCCGACGAAGCTCTGGGCGACGAAGGCTGTGCCGTCAGGAGCGACGGCCAGGCTGAGCGGACCGATCAGGCCGGTGGCGACCTCTTCTTCGGGAGCGGCGCTGGCCGGTGGGGCGAACGCGGTGGCGAGCAGCGCCAGGGCTGCCACGGCCACGGGGATCAGGGGGGTTCGACGACGCATGATTCCTCCGTAGGTAGCGATGACGTCGCCAGTCTCGGCGTCCCGGTGTCCCGGGCACATGGGTCAGGTGACTCATTTGTCCGGGACCACTCGGGTGGGTGAGACCAGTGCCTTCGGGTGGTGCCTACCCCTGCTTGTCGTAGGCCTGCAGGAGCCGATCGGCCGCCGTGGTGGAGGGCATCTCACCGGACAGGACCGCGTCGCGCACCTCGTCCCGGATGGCGGCGACCTCCGGCGAGCGGCGCAGCCGGTCGGCCAGCTCGTCACGGACCAGCGCCCAGGTGAAGTCGAGCTGCTGCTGCGCCCGCTTGGCGGCCAGGCCGTCCTCGCCGAGGTGTTCGCGGTGAGCGAGGACCCGCTCCCAGACGTCCCCGACACCGGTTCCGTTCAGGGCGGAGCAGGTGACGACCGGCGGCGCCCAGGCGCCCTTGCCGTGCACCATGCGCAGCGCGCCGGCGAGCTCACGGGCGGCCGAGCGAGCTTCCTGCTCACGATCGCCGTCCGCCTTGTTGACCGCGATCACGTCGGCGATCTCGAGGATGCCCTTCTTGATGCCCTGGAGCTGGTCGCCGGTCCGGGCCAGGGTCAGGAACAGGAACGTGTCGACCATCCCGGCCACGGTGACCTCGGACTGCCCGACGCCGACCGTCTCGACCAGCACCACGTCGTACGCCGCCGCCTCGAGCACCGCCATCGCCTGGGCGGTGGCGCGGGCGACCCCGCCGAGGGTGCCCGCGGACGGTGAGGGACGGATGTAGGCGTTCGGGTCGGTCGCCAGGCGGGCCATCCGGGTCTTGTCGCCGAGCACCGAGCCGCGCGTGCGGACGCTGGAAGGGTCGACGGTCAGCACCCCGACGCGGTGGCCGGCCCCCGTCAGCAGGGTGCCGAGGGCCTCGATGAACGTCGACTTGCCGACGCCCGGGACCCCCGAGATGCCGACCCGGATGGCTGGGGAGGTGACGTCCACCCCCAGCTCACCGAGCAGCTCCCGCGCGGCCTCGCGGTGGGTCTCGCGGGACGACTCGACCAGCGTGATCGCGCGCGAGACGGTCGCGCGGTCCCCGGCGCGGACACCCGCCGCGAGCTCGCTCACGTCCACCGTCAGTGGCCGAGCTGTGCGGAGAGCTTCTCGAGCAGGTCGAGGGCCGACTCGGCGATGACGGTCCCGGGCAGGAACACCGACGCCGCCCCCATCTCCTTCAGCGTGGCGACGTCGTCGGGCGGGATCACGCCGCCGATGACGACCATGATGTCCGGGCGACCCCGCTCGGCGAGCGCCGTACGAAGCTCGGGCAGGAGCGTCAGGTGGCCGGCTGCGAGCGACGAGACCCCCACGATGTGGACGTCCGCGTCGATCGCCTGCTGGGCGACCTCGTCGGGCGTCGAGAACAGCGGCCCCACGTCCACGTCGAAGCCCATGTCGGCGAAGGCGCTGACCACGACCTTCTGCCCGCGGTCGTGCCCGTCCTGGCCCATCTTCGCGACCAGGATCCGTGGACGACGCCCCTCGTCCTCCTCGAACGTGTCGGCGGCCTCGATCACCTGCTGCACGAGCTGGTTGCCGGCCGCTCCGGTCTCGTCCCTGAACACGCCGCTGATCGTACGGATCACGGCCTGGTGCCGCCCGTAGACCTTCTCCAGGGCGTCGGAGATCTCGCCGACGGTCGCCTTGGCCCGGGCCGCGTCCACGGCGAGGTGGAGCAGGTTCTGGTCCAGCGAGCCGCCGTGCACGTGGCCGTCGGCCGCGGACTTCGTGAGCGCGTCGAGCGTGCGTCGTACGTCGTCGTCGTCGCGCTCGGCACGGAGCCGCTCGAGCTTGGCGATCTGCTGGCGGTAGACGTCGTCGTTGTCGACGCGGAGCACGTCGAGCTTGTCCTCGACGGCCAGCCGGTAGGTGTTGACGCCGATGACCTTCTGGGTGCCGGAGTCGATCCGGGCCTGGGTGCGGGCCGCCGCCTCCTCGATCCGCATCTTGGGGATGCCCTGCTCGATCGCCTTGGCCATCCCGCCGGCCTGCTCGGCCTCGAGGATGTGCGCCCACGCCCGCTCGGCCAGGTCGTGGGTCAGTCGCTCGACGTAGTAGGAGCCGCCCCACGGGTCGATCGTCCCGGTGGTGCCGCTCTCCTGCTGGAGGAGCAGCTGGGTGTTGCGGGCGATCCGGGCCGAGAAGTCGGTCGGCAGCGCGATCGCCTCGTCGAGGGCGTTGGTGTGCAGCGACTGGGTGTGGCCCTGGGTCGCGGCCATCGCCTCGATGGCGGTGCGCTGGACGTTGTTGAAGACGTCCTGCGCGGTGAGCGACCAGCCGCTGGTCTGGCTGTGGGTGCGCAGACTGAGCGACTTGGGGTTCTGCGGGTCGAACTGTCGCACCAGCCGGGCCCACAGCGCGCGGGCCGCGCGGAGCTTGGCGACCTCCATGAAGAAGTTCATCCCGATCGCCCAGAAGAACGACAGCCGCGGCGCGAACGCGTCGATGTCGAGACCGGCCTCGAGGCCGGCCCGGATGTACTCGACGCCGTCGGCGAGCGTGTAGGCGAGCTCCAGGTCGGCCGTGGCTCCGGCCTCCTGGATGTGGTAGCCGGAGATCGAGATCGAGTTGAACCGCGGCATCCTCTCGGCCGTGTAGCTGAAGATGTCGGAGATGATCCGCATGCTCGGGGCCGGCGGGTAGATGTAGGTGTTGCGGACCATGAACTCCTTGAGGATGTCGTTCTGGATGGTCCCCGTGAGCTGCTCCGGCTTCACCCCCTGCTCCTCGGCCGCCACGATGTACATGGCGAGCACGGGCAGCACGGCACCGTTCATCGTCATCGACACCGACATCTGGTCCAGCGGGATGCCGTCGAACAGGGTGCGGGCGTCGTAGATCGAGTCGATCGCCACCCCCGCCATGCCGACGTCGCCCCGGACCCGCGGGTGGTCGGAGTCGTAGCCGCGGTGGGTGGCCAGGTCGAAGGCGACGCTCAGCCCCTTCTGCCCCGCCGCCAGGTTGCGCCGGTAGAACGCGTTGGACTCCTCGGCGGTGGAGAAGCCGGCGTACTGCCGGACCGTCCACGGCTGGGTCGTGTACATCGTCGGGTAGGGACCGCGCAGGAACGGGCTCAGTCCCGGCCAGGTGTCGAGCGCGTCCAGCCCCTCCACGTGCTCGGGACCGTAGACCGGCAGGATGTCGATCCCCTCCGGACTCGCCCAGGGCTCGCTGAGCTCGCTGAGCTCGCCGTTGGGGACCAAACCGCAGGAGTTTGCACCGTGCGGCTGCGGTTCGTGACCAATGGGCGATGGCTGAGTCACCCGCCAGCGGCAGTCCGGCGAAGCTCTCGGGAACGCTCATGCCAACTTCTCCCTGGTCCGGATGAGGAACTCGAGTGCGTGCACACCCATGGCCGCAGAGTCGTCGACCTCCAGGTCACCCGGCTTGCCGGCGAGGATCACCCAGGTCGCCCCCGCGGCTCGCAGCCCCTCGACCAGGTCGGCGCCCCACTCGGCGTACGTCGGGTCGGTGCCGGCCAGGCAGACGACGGACTGGCCGTCGTACGCCGAGAGCACGTCGTCGACGCCCGCGGTCGGCCCGGCGAGGTCGACGGTGACGCCCCCGGCCGCGAACAGGTTGGTGGCGAAGGTCGCCCGTGCGGTGTGCGCCGAGATCGGACCCATCGTGGCCAGGAAGACCGAGGTGGTGGCCGGGCTCGTCGCGCAGGGCCTCGAAGGCGGCGCCGTAGCGGCGGACCTGGTCGGGGTGGGGGTGCGGCTCCCGCTCGGGCAGCGACTCCCCCAGGTTCGGGAACTCGGTGACGCCGGTCAGGGCGCGGCGGCGGTGTGCGACCTGGTCGTCACGGCGGGCGGCGACCTCCTCGACCCGTCCGTCGAGAGCAGCGAATCCGTCCGTCTCGATCCGGCCGAGCTCGGCCCAGGCGGCGATCGCGAGGTCGTCGGTGAGCTTCTCGACGGCGTAGGAACCACCGGAGGGGTCGGCGACCCGGGCGACATGGGACTCGGAGATCAGCAGCGAGCTGGTGTTGCGCGCGATCCGGCGACCGAAGGCGTCGGGCACCCCGAGGGCACTGTCGAAGGGCAGCACCGTGACCGAGTCGGCTCCACCGACACCGGCGGCGAAGGCCGCGACGGTGGTGCGCAGCATGTTCACCCAGGGGTCGTACTTGCTCATCATCGGACGGCTGGTGACGACGTGCTGGCGCTGGGTCGTGACCGTCCCGTCACTGAGCTCGACCACCCGGGCCCAGAGCCGGCGGGCGGCGCGCAGCTTGGCGATGGTCGAGGAACTGCTCGTCGGTGGCGGCGTACCGGAACTCGAAGAGCCGCAGTGCCTCGTCGAGCTCGAACCCAGCCTCGGTGAGGGTGCGCAGGTAGGCAGCGCCGGTGGCCAGCGACCAGGCCAGCTCCTGTACGTCGGAGGCGCCGCGGTCGTGGACCTGGGTGGCGTCGACGACGACTGCCGAGCGTGCCGGCGTCACGGGCGAGCCCGGCGACCTCGACCAGGTCCTCGTTGGTCGATCCCGTCGAGACCCGACCGCCGAGGTTGGTGCCGTCGGCCGGGGTGGTGTCACCCAGGACGTCGAGGAAGGCGCGGGCCGCAGCCGCCTGGTCGTGGGGTGCGTCGATGACGACAGGGGCAAGGTCGAGCAGCACGTCCGGCGAGCAGGGTCGGCAGGTCCGCATCGGCAGCGACCTCGAGCCAGAGCGACGTCACACCGTTGGTGAGGTCGACGAGAGCGGCCTCGTTCGCGGCCTTCGCGTCGACGAGATCGAGGTGGGCGCGGATGTCCCAGTCACCGGCCCGGACGGGGCGACCACCCGTGGCCAGCTCCTCGAGCAGCTCGCGGGTGCCGAGCGGAGCCACCGCGATGCCGTCGAGGGTCTCCCCGGACAGCGCCTCCCAGACGAGGGCGTCGTCGTCCTCATCCTTCAGCCGGCGGGCCTTGCGCAGCACGGCAGCCGCGGCCTTCTCCCAGTCGGGACGCCCGTGGGCCGCGGCCGGATCAGCCAGCTCGAGCGAACCCTGGTCGGGCTCCAGCTCGGTGGGCTCGTCGAGACCGCCCTCGACCTCGCTCACGGCGCGCACCAACGGCAGACGACTGTCATGGTGCGAACCCTAGGAGTCACCGGGTCGCCAGGGCCACCGAGTGTGACCTTTCCAACCGGCTGGCAGCGCCGCCAGACCCGGCAAGCGCGTGGATCGGTGCCACTGGGTGGCACCGATCCACGCGCTAGTCCCCGGTCGTCGGGTCGGCAGGGAAACGTTGCGCGAGCCCGGCCCGGATCTCGACGTGGCGGACGAGGAAGGCGCGCTCATCGAGCCGCTTGCGACGCAGCCACCCCGTGACCTCGTCGTTGCACTTGCTGGCGTTGCAGGAACCGCAGGCTGGGACGATGTTGTCGAGCGTGTAGCGACCGCCGCGCGAGATCGGCAGCACACAGTCCCGCTGCAGAGGCCGGTCGGTCGCGCCGCAGTAGGCGCAGCCACCCCACAGCTCCTGCAGCGTCGCCCACTGCTCGGCGCTGAGGTCGTGCTCGACCGCACCCATCCGTCGCTTGCGACGGCGGGCGATGCGCGCTCTGCGGGTCCGATTGACTGCCACGCTCACCGCCCTGCTTCCCTCAGCCCGGACCGGGCCGTCTCAACCCCCGATGCGGTCGTCGTAGTCCTTGTTGCGGATGCCGATCTTGTTGCCGAGCCACACGAGCGGGTCGAACTTCTTGTCGACGACGCGCTCCTTCATCGGGATGATCGCGTTGTCGGTGATCTTGATGCCCTCGGGGCAGACCTCGGTGCAGCACTTCGTGATGTTGCACATGCCGAGACCCGCGGCCCCGGCCGCCAGCTCGCGCCGGTCGTGCAGGTCGAGGGGGTGCATGTCGAGCTCGGCGTACCGCAGGAAGAACCGCGGACCCGCGAAGGCGGGCTTGTTGTCCTCGTGGTCACGGACGACGTGGCAGGTGTCCTGACAGAGGAAGCACTCGATGCACTTGCGGAACTCCTGGCTGCGCTCGACGTCGATCTGCGCCATCCGCCGCTTGCCGTCCGCGTCGCGCGGCGGCAGCTCGGCGTACGGGAGCTCCTTGGCCTTCTCGTAGTTGTACGACACGTCCGTGACGAGGTCACGGATCACCGGGAAGGCCCGCATGGGGGTGACCGTGATCGTCTCGGACTCGTCGAAGTCCGAGAGCCGGGTCATGCACAGCAGCCGGGGCCGGCCGTTGATCTCGGCGCTGCAGGAGCCGCACTTGCCGGCCTTGCAGTTCCACCGGATCGCCAGGTCGCCGCTCTGGGTGGCCTGCACCCGGTGCAGGGCGTCGAGGACGACCTCGCCCTCGGAGACCTCGACGGTGTAGTCGGCGAGCTCGCCGCCGGACACGTCGCCGCGCCAGACGCGCATCTTCAGGTCGTACCCCATGGCTACTTCCCTTCCTTGCTGGCGGCGGGACTCTCTTCGGAGGCCGGTTCGAAGTACTTCTTCAGCTCGTCGGGCATGACCGGGATGGGCTTCTCGCTGAGCTCGATGCCCTCGCCGGTCTCGTTGAGGCGGACGACGAGGTTCTTCGTCCCCCACGACTCGTTGTCGGGCTTGGGGAAGTCGTCCCGGGTGTGCCCACCTCGCGACTCCTCGCGCGCGAGCGCCGCCTTGGCGATGCTCTCGGAGACGATCAGCATGTTGCGCAGGTCGATCGCGAGGTGCCAGCCCGGGTTGTACTGACGGTGCCCCTCCACGACCATCGTCTTCGCGCGCACCTTGAAGGCCTCGATCTCCTGCAGCGACTTCTCGAGCTCGGAACCGGTGCGGATGATGCCGACCAGGTCGTTCATCGACTGCTGGAGGTCGTGCTGGATCGTGTACGGGTTCTCCCCGCCCTCGACCTCGAACGGCGCCACGGCGCTGGCGGAAGCCGCCTTCACGTCGGCCTCGTCCACCTTCGGCCGGTTGTCGCCCAGCGAGTTCGTGTACGCCGTCGCGGCCTCACCGGCACGCTTGCCGAAGACCAGCAGGTCGCCGAGCGAGTTGCCGCCGAGGCGGTTGGACCCGTGCATGCCACCCGAGCACTCACCGACGGCGTACAGGCCCGTCACCTCGCTCTCCTGGGTGTCCGCGTCGACCTCGACCCCGCCCATCACGTAGTGGCAGGTGGGCCCGATCTCCATCGGCTCCGCGGTGATGTCGACGTCCGCCAGCTCCTTGAACTGGTGGTACATCGACGGCAGCCGCTTGCGGATGAACTCCGCGCTGCGCCGGGAGGCGATGTCGAGGTAGATGCCGCCGTGGGGTGTCCCCCGGCCGGCCTTGATCTCGGAGTTGATGGCGCGAGCCACCTCGTCGCGGGGCAGCAGCTCGGGTGGCCGGCGGTTGTTCTTCTTGTCCTCGTACCAGCGGTCCGCCTCCTCCTCGGTGTCGGCGGTCTCGCTCTTGAAGAACTCCGGGATGTAGTCGAACATGAACCGCTTGCCCTCGGAGTTGCGCAGGATGCCGCCGTCTCCGCGGACCGACTCCGTGACCAGCAGCCCCTTCACCGACGGCGGCCAGACCATGCCGGTCGGGTGGAACTGGACGAACTCCATGTTGATCAGGCTGGCACCGGCGCGCAGGGCCAGGGCATGGCCGTCGCCGGTGTACTCCCAGGAGTTCGAGGTGACCTTGAACGACTTGCCGATGCCGCCGGTGGCGAGGATGACGCTCGGCGCCTCGAAGGTGATGAAGCGACCGGTCTCGCGCCAGTAGCCGAAGGCACCGGAGACCGTCGGGTCGCCGGCTCCCTTGTCGAGGAGAAGATCGGTGACCGTGCACTCCATGAACACGTCGATGCCGAGCTGGACGGCGCGCTGCTGGAGGGTGCGGATCATCTCCAGGCCGGTGCGGTCACCCACGTGGGCGAGCCGGGCGTACTTGTGGCCACCGAAGTCGCGCTGGGAGATCAGGCCGTCGTCGGTGCGGTCGAAGAGCGCACCCCAGTCCTCGAGCTCCTGGACGCGCTCGGGCGCCTCCTGGGCGTGCAGCTGGGCCATCCGCCAGTTGTTGAGCATCTTCCCGCCACGCATGGTGTCGCGGAAGTGCACCTCCCAGTTGTCCTCGGGCCAGCGGTTGCCCATGGCCGCGGCGATGCCGCCCTCGGCCATCACGGTGTGCGCCTTGCCGAGCAGCGACTTGCAGACGATGGCGGTGCGGGCGCCCGCGTCGTGGGCCGCGATGGCCGCACGCAGGCCGGCGCCTCCGGCACCGATCACCACGACGTCGTAGGTGTGCCGCTCCATGCCGCCGGCGGACTCGCCGGACATCTCGTTGCCGGTCATGGGGTGTCGATCGCTCATCTCAGAAGAACCTCGGGTCGTCGAACACGTTGGTGGCCAGCAGGTAGATGTAGAGGTCCACCAGGGCCACCGAGATCAGGGAGAGCCAGGCGTACTTGCCGTGGCTGACGTTCTGCTTGGAGACCCACGTCCACATCTTGTAGCGGACAGGGTGCTTCGAGAAGTGCCGCAGCCTGCCACCCACCGCGTGCCGGCACGAGTGGCACGAGAGTGTGTAGAGCCAGATGAAGATCACGTTGATCAGCATCAGGAGCGTCCCGAGGCCCATGTGGCCCCACTCCTTGTCCTCGTTCCGGAACGCGAGCACGACGTCGAACGTGAGGACCAGGCCGACCAGGACGGCGGCGTACCAGAAGTAGCGGTGGACGTTCTGCAGGATCAGCGGGAAGCGGGTCTCGCCGGAGTACTTCGCGTGCGGCTCGGCGACGGCACAGGCGGGCGGAGACAGCCAGAAGGCCCGGTAGTAGGCCTTGCGGTAGTAGTAGCAGGTCATCCGGAAGCCCAGCGGGAAGATCAGGATGAGCAGCGCCGCCGACAGCGGGAAGGCCGCGAAGGGCTGTCCGAAGTCCGAGGCGCCCTCGACGCAGTCGCCCAGGCAGGGCGAGTAGAAGGGCGAGAGGTACGGGGAGGCGTAGTAGTTCGCGCCGGAGAACGCTCGCCAGGTCGAGTAGACGACGAACGCGGAGAACACCACGAACGTCACGAGCGGGGCGAGCCACCACCGATCGGTCCGCAACGTCTTCGCCTCGATGCGGGCCCTCGTCGGCCCGGTCACACCTGTCGTCATCGCCATCCCTTCGGTGTCCAGCCCGGCTCGGACTGGGTGCAGCGGGTTGCAGTCTGGCCTCTGAGCCCCGGAAGTGAAAGAGGCCACACCGGGGCACATCTCACACTCCCCGGCCTCCGGAACCCGGAATCCGAACGGTAGCGTGGCGGGGTGACGACGATGTCCCCCCGCCCCCCCTTGGTGAAGGGAGCGCGCGCGGCGCGCTCGACCATCGCGCTCAAGCTCCTCATGGCCGTCAGCGGCCTCGTGTTCATCGGTTTCGTGCTCGTGCACATGTACGGCAACCTCCAGGCCTTCGCCGGTCACGACGCCTACAACGAGTACGCCGAGCACCTCCGCGAGATCGGGGAGCCGATGCTCCCCCATGCCGGACTGCTCTGGATCATCCGGGTCGGTCTGGTCGCCTCCCTGCTGGTGCACGTCTACTCGGCCGTGGTGCTGTGGCGCCGGGCCGGCCGCGCCCGCAGCGTGCAGTACCAGGTCAAGAAGAACTCCTCCTCGTCGATCTCGTCGCGGTGGATGCGGTGGGGCGGCGTGACGCTGCTCCTCTTCCTGGTGTGGCACCTGCTCAACTTCACGATCGGCAAGATCAACGTCGCGGGCGGACCCACGAACGACCCCTACGACCTGCTCGTCGACTCGTTCGAGGTGTGGTGGCTGACGCTGCTCTACCTGGTCGCGATGGTGGCGCTGGGCCTGCACCTCCACCACGGCGTGTGGAGCGCCGCGCAGACCCTCGGCCTGACCAACAACGCCCGCGCCCGGACGAACGCCAAGGCGCTCGGGGCGATCACCGCCCTCGTCATCGCCGGCGGGTTCTCCGTCGTCCCGATCTTCGTCCTCGCCGGCGTCATCTCGTAGGAGGCCCGTCATGACCGACATGCCCGACACCACCAACTCGTTCGACCCGTCGCACCACGCCGACCTGGGCGACGAGGAGTACGACGACGCCGCCGACTACTACGTCGCCGGCGACCCCGTCGCCGACACCAAGGCACCCGGCGGACCGGTGGACGAGCGATGGGACACCCGCCAGTTCGAGGCCCGGATCGCCAACCCCGCCAACCGCCGCCGGCTCTCGGTGATCGTGGTCGGCACCGGACTTGCCGGCGCCTCCGCTGCGGCCACGCTCGGCGAGGCCGGCTACGTCGTGAAGTCGTTCTGCTACCAGGACTCCCCACGCCGCGCGCACTCCATCGCCGCGCAGGGCGGGATCAACGCCGCCAAGAACTACAAGGGCGACGGCGACTCGGTCTACCGCCTGTTCTACGACACGATCAAGGGCGGCGACTACCGCTCGCGGGAGTCCAACGTCTACCGCCTGGCCCAGGTCAGCCGGAACATCATCGACCAGTGCGTGGCGCAGGGCGTCCCGTTCGCCCGTGAGTACGGCGGCCTGCTCGACAACCGATCCTTCGGCGGCGTGCAGGTGTCCCGCACCTTCTACGCACGCGGCCAGACCGGCCAGCAGCTGCTGATCGGCGCCTACCAGGCACTGGAGCGCCAGGTCGCGGCCGGGACCGTCAAGACCTACACCCGCCACGAGATGGTCGAGCTGATCGTCGTCGACGGCCGGGCCCGCGGGATCATCGTCCGGGACATGGTGACCGGTGAGATCGAGACCTACTTCGCCGACGTCGTGGTGCTGGCCAGCGGCGGCTACGGCAACGTCTTCTTCCTGTCGACCAACGCCATGGGCTGCAACGTCACCGCCACCTGGCGGGCCCACCGCAAGGGCGCCTACATGGCCAACCCCTGCTACACGCAGATCCACCCGACCTGCATCCCCGTCTCCGGCGCGCACCAGTCGAAGCTCACGCTGATGAGCGAGTCGCTGCGCAACGACGGCCGGATCTGGGTGCCCAAGAACAAGGCGGACTGCACCAAGGACCCCCGCGAGATCCCCGAGGAGGACCGCGACTACTACCTCGAGCGGATCTACCCGGCCTTCGGCAACCTGGTCCCCCGCGACATCGCGTCGCGGCAGGCGAAGAACATGTGCGACGAGGGACGCGGGGTCGGGCCCGAGGTGGACGGCGTACGACGGGGTGTCTACCTCGACTTCGCCGAGCCGATCGAGCGGCTGGGGCGCCAGGCGATCGAGGACAAGTACGGCAACCTCTTCGACATGTATGCCCGGATCACGGGCGAGGACCCCTACGCGACCCCGATGCGGATCTATCCCGCCGTGCACTACGTGATGGGCGGCCTCTGGGTCGACTACGACCTGCAGTCGACCATCCCCGGCCTGTTCGTGACCGGTGAGGCGAACTTCTCCGACCACGGTGCCAACCGGCTCGGCGCCTCGGCGCTGATGCAGGGCCTCGCGGACGGCTACTTCGTGCTGCCGAACACGATCCGCGACTACCTCGCCGAGGGGCCGTTCGACAAGGTGCCGGAGGACCACCCGGCGGTGGTCGAGGCGCAGGAGACGGTGAAGAGCCGGATCGACCAGTTCCTGAACAGCAACGGCACCCGCAGCGTCGACTCCTACCACCGCGAGCTCGGCCACATCATGTGGGAGTTCTGCGGCATGGAGCGGTCCGAGGACGGCCTGAAGAAGGCGATCGACCTGATCCGCACGCTGAAGGACGACTTCTGGCGCAACGTGAAGGTGCTCGGCACCGCCGACAGCGTCAACCAGTCCCTCGAGCGGGCCGGCCGGGTGGCGGACTTCCTGGAGCTCGGGGAGCTGATGTGCATCGACGCGCTCAACCGGCGCGAGTCGTGCGGCGGCCACTTCCGTGCCGAGTCGCAGACCGAGGACGGCGAGGCGCTGCGCCACGACGACCAGTACGCCTACGTGTCGGCCTGGGAGTGGTCGGGCGAGGGTGAGAAACCCGTCCTCCACAAGGAGAACCTGACCTACGAGTTCGTCGAGATGAAGCAGCGGAGCTACAAGTGAGCGGGACGATGAACCTGACCCTCAAGATCTGGCGCCAGGCGAACGCCGCCGACAAGGGCCGGATGCACACCTACGCCGTCAGCGACATCTCACCGGACATGTCGTTCCTCGAGATGCTCGACGTGCTCAACGAGCGACTGAACGCCGAGGGCGAGGAGCCGATCGCGTTCGACTCCGACTGCCGCGAGGGCATCTGCGGCATGTGCGGCCTGATGATCAACGGCGACGCCCACGGGCCCGAGGTGACCACCACCTGCCAGCTGCACATGCGGTCGTTCTCCGACGGCGAGACGATCACCATCGAGCCGTGGCGGGCCGACGCCTTCCCGGTGCTCAAGGACCTCTGCGTCGACCGCGGGGCGTTCGACCGGATCATCCAGAACGGCGGCTACATCTCCGTCAACACCGGCGCCGCCCCGACGCCCACGCGACCCCGGTGCCGAAGGACAAGGCCGACCGGGCCTTCGACTCCGCCACCTGCATCGGCTGCGGCGCCTGCGTCGCGGCCTGCCCGAACGGGTCGGCGTCACTGTTCGTCGGCGCCAAGGTCACCCACCTGGGTGAGCTGCCCCAGGGCCAGGCCGAGCGGGACAGCCGCGTGGTCAACATGGTCGCCCAGCACGACGCCGAGGGCTTCGGTGGCTGCACCAACATCGGTGAGTGCACCGCTGCGTGCCCCAAGGAGATCCCGCTCGACGTGATCTCCCGCCTCAACTGGGACCTGCACGCCGCCCTCCGCCACGGCAAGTAACCCGAGTCGGCGTGAACGTGCGCCCGTGAGCCCCCGAGTCGGCGTGAACTGCGGGGTACACCCCGCAGTTCACGCCGACTCGGGGGACTTCTGCTTGCGTCGGAGGAGTGCGACCAGGGCGAGGATGGCGGCGCCGCCGGCAGCGACGGACCTGGGGTCGAGGGACCGCGTGGTCTCGGGGACGGGCGCGTACGCCGGGGCTTCGTGCAGGTTGACCCGGGTCAGCTCGGTCAGCCGGGACCTCTCCAGCTCTTCCTGGTCCCGGATCGCTCGCGCGGCGACCGACGTGTGCGCCCACGACGCGGCGTACAGGACGACCCGCGAGAAGTAGTTGATCCAGACGACCAGGATCAGCGCGATGCCGAAGGCCTGGAAGGCGGGCTGGTCCTCGGTCGAGGCGAGCAGCAGGAAGGACAGGGCCTTCAGAGCCTCGAACGCGATCGCGCCGAGCACGGCGCCCGACCAGAGCGACCGCGTGGGTGCGTGAGGTTGGGCGAGCAGCCTGAACAGTGCGAAGAACAGCACCACGTTGGCGAGGAACCCGATCACCCGGCCGATGACGGTGACCAGCCACTCGAGCGCGGCATCGAGCCCGACCCAGCCCAGCACCAGGTCCGAGAAGCCGGTGACGAAGCCGGCCACCGCCACGCTCACGATCAGGATGAGGCCGATCAGGCCGAGCGAGACCAGGTCGCGCAGCTTGCCCTTGATGAAGTTCGGCTGCTCGCGCTTCGGGAGCTCGAAGACGGTCTCGAGGGCGTCGCGCAGGGCGGTGATCCAGCCGAGACCGGCGTACAGGACACCCAGGACACCGACCAGCGCGATCGCCCCAGCTGCGTCCTGGATGGTCGCGATCGACACCTGCCCGGGGTCGTTGCCGACCAGACCCGGCAGGACCGAGTTGATGGCCTTGACGAGGTCGCTCTGGGCATTGGGATAGACCTTCGCCACCCAGCTGATGACGAAGAACGCGAGCGCCATGATCGGGAAGAAGGACAGGAAGCCGAAGTAGGTGATCGCTCCGGCCTGCTGGCTGGATCCGACCTTGCCGTAGTGCTGCTGCATCCGGACGACGTGGTCGATCACCGGCCGGCGCCTGCGCACCGCGGCGACCTTCGAGGTGAGGCGTTCCTTCAGGGAGGCCATGTCAGTGCTTCTCCTGCGGTCGCAGCGCGAAGTCGCGTGTCGGCTGCCAGCCGTCCTGGTCGTCGTGCACGTAGAGGTGGAACTCGCCGGCGTCGAAGACGCTCTCGAACCCGGACAGCTCGTCGAAGGCCTGGTCGAGCGCCTCGTCGGGCAGGTGGTGGGCGATCGTCACGTGCGGGTGATAGGGGAACTGGAGGTCCATGCGCAGCGGGCCACGGCGTACGGCGGCCGCCAGCTGCTCGCACTGGGAGATGCCCTCGGCGACGGTCACGAACACCACGGGCGAGACGGGCCGGAAGGTGCCGGTGCCGCGCAGGTGGATGCAGAACGCCTCGACCTCGCCGGCGACGGCCTCGAGGTGGGACTCGATCAACGGCAGGTCGTCGGCCGCGACCTCGGTCGGCGGAACGAGCGTGATGTGGGTCGGAATCATCGAGGCGGTGGTGTCACCCACCGAGGTCCGGTAGTCCTGGAGCTCGGTGGCCCACGGCTCCGGGATGGCCACGGCGACGCCGATCGTCGGCATCAGGTCGCCCTACCGTGCGGGGGCGACGAAGCCCACGCGCTGGTAGACGTCACGCAGGGTCGCCTCGGCGACGGCCCCCGCCTGGTCCCGACCCTGCCGGAGCACGTCGGTGAGATGGGTCTGGTCGTCGAGCAGCTCGAGCGTGCGCTCGCGGAACGGGGTCACGAAGTCGACCACCACCTCGGCGAGATCGCTCTTCAGGTCGCCGTATCCGCGGCCGGAGTACTCCGCTTCGATCTCCGACACCGGCCGCGCGGTGAGGGCGGAGAAGATCGTGAGCAGGTTGCTGACGCCCGGTTTCCCCTCCGGGTCGAACCGGATCTCCGAGCCGGAGTCGGTGACCGCGGACCGGATCTTCTTTGCGCTGACCCTCGGCTCGTCGAGCAGCTCGATGATGCCCGCGGGAGAGGACGCCGACTTCGACATCTTGGCGGTCGGCTCCTGGAGGTCGGTGATCTTCGCGGTTGCCTTGAGGATGTAGGGCTCGGGCAGCCGGAAGGTCTTCTTGTAGCGGTGGTTGAACCGCTGGGCGAGGTCGCGGGTGAGCTCGAGGTGCTGGCGCTGGTCCTCGCCGACGGGAACGTAGTGCGGGCGGTAGAGCAGGATGTCCGCAGCCTGCAGCACGGGATAGGTGAACAGCCCTACGCTCGCTGCGCCTTCGCCGCCCTTGGTCGACTTGTCCTTGAACTGGGTCATCCGCCGGGCCTCACCGAAGCCGGTGAGACACTGCAGCACCCAGCCCAGCTGGGCGTGGGCCGGGATCTGGCTCTGGACGAAGATCGCCGAGCGCTGCGGGTCGACCCCCATCGCGAGCAGCTGGGCGGCGGCGCGCAGGCACCGCTCCCGCAGCACCTTCGGGTCCTGCTCGACGGTGATCGCGTGCAGGTCGGCGATGAAGAAGAACGGCTGGTGGTCCTCCTGCAGGTCCACCCACTGGCGCAGCGCGCCGAGGTAGTTGCCGAAGTGGAACGAGTCGGCCGTCGGCTGGATCCCCGACAGCACCCGCGGCCGGGCAGTCCCGGAGGCTGCCGCGGACGCGGCCACCTCGGGTTCGGTCGTGGTGGGCATGGCGGTGATTCTGTCAGGGTGGCGGGCGCGTCCGGTCATCCGGCCCGGGATATCGATTTGCCGAGGGGGGTCGGCGTTGACAGGGTGCGGTCATGCCTACGCCTCCCACCCTCACTGACGGCGTCGTGACCCTGCGTGCCCACGGGCCCGAGGACGCGCAGGGCTCGTGGGAGCAGTGCCAGGACCCGCTCTCCCAGCAGTGGACCACGGTCCCGGTGCCCTACTCGATGGACGACGCCCGCACGTTCGTCGGCGAGATTCTCCCGCGAGGCTGGGCCGACGGCACCGAGTGGGGCTTCGCAGTCGAGGTCGGGGGTCGGTACGCCGGCACGGTGTCCCTGCGTCCGGAGGGCGATGCGCCGCGCCGAGCTCGCCTACGGTTCGCACCCCTGGGTGCGCGGGACCGGCCACATCGAGCAGGCTCTCAGGCTGCTGCTCGAGTGGGGTTTCGCCGAGCAGCAGCTCCAGACCGTCATCTGGTGGGCCAACAAGGGCAACTGGTCCTCGCGCAAGGTGGCCTGGCGGCTGGGCTTCACCTTCGAGGGGACGCTGCGCAGCTGGCTCCCCCAGCGCGGCGAGCGCCGCGACGCCTGGGTGGGGACGCTGCTGCGCGACGACCCCCGTGAGCCGAGGACGCCCTGGCTGGAGGCGCCGGTGCTGGACGGCAGCGGCGTACGCCTGCGGCCGTGGCGGGCCGACGACGCCGACCGGGTCGTGGAGGCCTGCAACGACGAGCGGTCTGCGTCCTGGCTCGGCAGGCTGCCGCAGCCCTACACGCGCGCGGACGCCGAGGCCTACCTCCAGGACCGGACCGAGGTGCTCGCCAGCGGTTCGGCGGTCGGCTGGGCGGTGGCCGACCCGCAGACCGACGAGCTGATCGGCTCGCTCGCGTCTGTTCGACCTCGCGCCCGGACGCAGCGCAGAGGTGGGTTTCTGGACCCACCCGGCCGCTCGCGGACGCGGTGTGATGACCGGCGCCGTCGGGCTGGCCGTGCGGCACGCCTTCGACACGCTGGGACTGGTCCGGCTGGCCGCGTTCGCCGCCACCGAGAACACCGCCTCTCGGCACGTGATCGAGGCCAACGGCTTCCGGCTGATCGGGATCGAGCGGCAGTCGGTGCAGATCCGGACCGGTCTGGCCGACCATGCGGCGTACGACCTGCTGGCCGCGGACCTGGCTCAGAACGCCTGAGCGCGCTCGATCCGCTGGGCGCGCAGGGCCATCGCGGCCGACGCGGCGAGCACCAGGAAACCGGCCACGGCGAGTCCGGCCCCGACGACGGCGGTGGCCCGGTAGCCGAAGCCCCCCAGGATCACGAGGCCACCGACGTAGGCGCCGAGGGCGTTGCCGACGTTGAGCGACGCGTGGTTCATGGCCGCGCCGAGCGTCTGCGCGTCCCCGGCGACGTCCATCAGTCGCAGCTGGAGGTTCACCACGAGAACCGAGGCGATGACGGTCAGCAGGAACGCCGGGACCAGCGCCCACCAGCCGTACGGAGCGATCAACGCAAAGGTGAGCAGGATGGCGACCAGACCGAGCGAGGCGCCCAGCAACGAACGCAGGATCGACCAGTCGGCCAGGTGGCCGGCCACCCAGGTACCTGCGACCATCCCCAACCCCAGCACGAGCAGGAAGATCGGCACCGCTGACTTGCTCAGACCGCCGACCTCGGTGACGAGCGGAGCGATGTAGGAGAAGACTGCGAAGAGGCCGCCGAAGCCGATCGCCCCGGCGAGGAGGGTGAGCCAGACCTGCGGCTTCGCAAACGCGGCGAGCTCACGGCGTCCGGTGGCCTCGGGATTGCCCGGGCACGAGGGCACGAAAGCGACGATGAGGGCGAACGTCAGCAGCGCCAGGGCCGCGACCGCCCAGTACGCCGAGCGCCAGCCCACGGTCTGACCGAGCCAGGTGGCGGCAGGCACGCCGACGACGTTGGCGACCGAGAGTCCCAGCATCACCGCAGCGACGGCACGGCCCTTGCGGCCGGCCGGCGCCATGCTGGCCGCGACCAGGGAGGCCACGCCGAAGTAGGCACCGTGCGGGAGTCCGGCCAGGAAGCGTGCGCCGCCGAGCAGCTGGTAGCTGGTGGCCAGCGCGGTGGCCGCGTTGAAGACCACCAGACCGATCACCAGACCGAGGAGCAGTCCTCGTCGCGGCAGCCTGGCCCCGAAGAACGCCAGCACCGGAGCGCCCACCACGACGCCGAGGGCGTACGCCGAGATGACGTGGCCGGCCTTGGGCACGGAGACTCCGACCCCCTCCGCCATCTCGGGCAGGAGGCCCATGGTGACGAACTCCGTCGTCCCGATGGTGAAGCCGCCCATCGCCAGGGCACCGACCGCCAGGGTGAAGTGCCTGGCGGTGGCGGGGGCGGGAGGAGCTGCGGTCTCGGTCATCGTCACGATGGTCCAACGGAGCGTGTCGGGATGCCTATTCCCCGCAGCCGCTCCTAGCGTGGGCGTGATGGAGACGACACGCCCTTCGGGGACACCGCCGTACTGGACGCCCGGTCGTCCAGGCCGTTGAGACGTGGACCGACTACCACGTCCTGCGGGTGGCGCGTCCTGACCCTGCCTGGCCGATCCCCGCCTGAAATGACCGCGGGACGTCATACGGTCCGAGCGCTATAGCGCTCGGACCGTATGACGTCACGGCGGACGGCCGCGTCAGAGGGAGGAGATCGCCTCGTTGAACGTCTTCGACGGACGCATCACCGCGTCGGCCTTGGCGTCGTCGGGGCGGTAGTAGCCACCGATGTCGGCCGGGGAGCCCTGGACGCCGTTGAGCTCGGCGACGATGGTCTCCTCCTCGGCGGCCAGCTTCTCGGCGAGGGCCTTGAAGTCGGCGGCCAGCTCGGCGTCCTCGGTCTGCTTCGCCAGCTCCTGGGCCCAGTAGAACGCCAGGTAGAAGTGCGAGCCGCGGTTGTCGATGCCACCGACCTTGCGGGTCGGGGACTTGTCGTTCTCCAGGAAGGTCCCGGTGGCCCGGTCCAGGGTGTCGCCGAGGGCGCGAGCCCGGGCGTTGTCGGCGAAGTCGGCCAGGTGCTGGAAGCTCGCGGCCAGCGCGAAGAACTCGCCCAGGCTGTCCCAGCGCAGGTAGTTCTCCTTGACCAGCTGTTGCACGTGCTTCGGGGCCGAGCCACCGGCGCCGGTCTCGAACAGGCCACCACCGTTCATCAGCGGGACCACCGACAGCATCTTGGCGGACGTGCCGAGCTCGAGGATCGGGAAGAGGTCGGTGTTGTAGTCGCGCAACACGTTGCCGGTCACCGAGATGGTGTCCTCGCCCTTGCGGATGCGGTCGAGGGAGTACGCCGTGGCGTCGGCAGGCGCCATGATCTCGATGGTCAGGCCGTCGGTGTCGTGCTCCTCGAGGTACTCCGTGACCTTGGCGATCAGGTTGGCGTCGTGAGCACGGTTCTCGTCCAGCCAGAAGATCGCCGGTGCCCCGGTGGCGCGGGCGCGGGTGACGGCCAGCTTCACCCAGTCGCGGATCGGCTCGTCCTTGGTCTGGCAGGCACGCCAGATGTCACCGGGCTCGACGTCGTGCTCCATCAGCACGTCCCCCGCGGCGTCGACGACCTGCATCTGGCCGGCCGCCGGCACCTCGAACGTCTTGTCGTGCGAGCCGTACTCCTCGGCAGCCTTCGCCATCAGGCCGACATTCGGGACCGAGCCCATGGTCGCCGGGTCGAAGGCGCCGTTGGCGCGGCAGTCGTCGATCGTCGTCTGGTAGATCCCGGCGTAGGAGGAGTCCGGGATCACCGCGAGGGTGTCGGCCTCGTCCCCGTCGGGGCCCCACATGTGACCCGAGGTGCGGATCATCGCCGGCATCGAGGCGTCGATGATCACGTCGGACGGGACGTGCAGGTTGGTGACGCCCTTGTCGGAGTCGACCATGGCCATCGCCGGGCCGTCGGCCAGGCCCTGCTCCACGGCCGCCTTGATGGCGTCCCCGTCGGGCAGGTCGCCGACTGCCGACATCAGCGCGCCGAGGCCGTCGTTGGGCGAGATGCCCGCGGCGGCCAGCTGCTCGCCGTACTGCTCGAAGAGCGTGGGGAAGAACGCCTGGACGACGTGGCCGAAGATGATCGGGTCGGAGACCTTCATCATCGTCGCCTTCAGGTGCACCGAGAACAACACGTCCTCGGCCTTGGCCCGGGCGATCTGCTCGGTGAGGAACCTGCGCAGCGCGGCGATGTTCATGAAGGACGCGTCCACGACCTCACCGGCGAGCACCGGGATGGACTCCTTGAGCACCGTGACCGCGCCGTCGGTGCCGACGTGCTGGACCGTGAGGGTGTCCTCGGCGTCCACGACGACGGACTTCTCGTTGGCGAAGAAGTCGCCCTGACCCATGGTGGCGACGTTCGTCTTCGAGTCCGGGCTCCACGTGCCCATCCGGTGCGGGTGGTTCTTCGCGTAGTTCTTGACCGAGGTGGGTGCGCGCCGGTCGGAGTTGCCCTCGCGCAGCACCGGGTTGACGGCGGAGCCCTTGACCTTGTCGTACCGGGCCCGGGCCTCCCTGTCGTCGTCGGACTGCGGGTTCTCCGGGTAGTCGGGCAGGTCGTAGCCCTGCTCCTGCAGCTCCTTGATGGCCGCCTTCAGCTGCGGTGTGGAGGCGGAGACGTTGGGCAGCTTGATGATGTTGGCGTGCGGCTGCATGGCGAGGTCGCCGAGCTCGGCGAGCGCGTCGTCGAGCCGCTGCTCGTCGGTCATCCGCTCGGGGAACTGGGCAATGATCCGGCCGGCGAGGGAGATGTCGCGGGTCTCCACCTCGACGCCGGCCTTCGCGGCGTACGCGGCGATGATCGGGAGGAACGAGTACGTCGCCAGCAGGGGGGCTTCGTCGGTGTGGGTGTAGATGATCTTCGAGTCAGTCACGGATCGGACGCTAGTGCGCCCCGCGGAGGCAGGCAAATGGGGGTCACCCGGTGGGACCTGGCGTCCGCGATCAACCCTCCGTGTGGTCGACGAGCGCGGCGGCGCCCTCGCCGCCGGCGACGGTCTCCTCGTAGACCAGCCCGACGCCGCGGGCGTAGTACTTGTGCTCGGTGAGGCCGGGCTCGAGCGGCGTGGTGTCCTCCGTCTTCAGCACGTCGTCATAGGTCCCGAGATCGATGACCACCCGACCGTCGACGGAGATGACGGTGGCCCGGTCCTCGGCCTCGCCCTCGAGGAACTCCTGTTGGTAGCCGTCCCCGAGACGGGGCTTCGCGAGCATCACGATTCCGGCCTCCGCACCGTCCACGCCCGCCTCCCAGGACCCCGCGGTGTCCGGGCGGCCGCGGTCGTCGTACTCCGTCGTCGCCTCTCCGAAGTACCAGACGTTGCCGTCGCTGTCCTGGGCGAACCAGTCCTCGGTGTCCTCGATGACCTCGCCGTCGGGGCCGGTGACCACGTCGCGGACGACCGTGGTGGTGACGCCCTGGACCACGCGGGTCTCGTCGGTGACGGTCACCGTGATCGTCTCAGGGTCGCCCACGGTGGACTCGTAGACCCAGGAGCTGCCCGGCGTCAGCGGCAACCACGGGTTGTCGATGCCGTCCACGAAGTCCTGCGGGTCGGCGCTCGGCGTCGGGATCTCGAGTCCGTCCACGCCCGCGGCGCCGCTCTTCTCGGGGGCCGAACCACACCCCGAAGCCAGCAGCGAGGCCGCCGCGAGAGTGGCGATCAGGAGTCGTCGGGTCATGGCGCAAGCATGGCGCACCCCGCCTGAACACGGTCTGAACCCTCCGTCGTCCCCGCCCGGGCGCGCTGCTAGCGTCGGTCGCGACCAACCCCACCGTCGTCCGTCCCGCACGTCCCTAGGAGTTGTCGTGACCTCTCCCCTCAAGGTCGCCGTCACCGGCGCCGCCGGCCAGATCGGCTACAGCCTTCTCTTCCGTCTCGCGAGCGGAGGGTTGCTCGGCGCGGACCGGCCGATCGAGCTCCGCCTGCTGGAGATCGCCCCTGCGCTCAAGGCCCTCGAGGGGGTCGTGATGGAGCTCGACGACTGCGCGTTCCCGACCCTGGCCGGGGTCGAGATCGGTGACGACGCGAACACCATCTTCGACGGCGTGAACCTTGCCCTCCTGGTCGGTGCCCGGCCGCGCGGCCCGGGCATGGAGCGCGGCGACCTGTTGTCCGCCAACGGCGCGATCTTCACCGCTCAGGGCAAGGCACTCAACGAGGTTGCGGCAGACGACGTCCGCATCGGTGTGACGGGCAACCCCGCCAACACCAACGCACTGATCGCGATGACGAACGCGCCCGACATCCCCAACGACCGCTTCTCCGCCCTGACCCGCCTCGACCACAACCGGGCGATCTCGCAGCTGGCGGCCAAGACCGGCGCCAGTGTCACGGACATCAAGAAGATGACGATCTGGGGCAACCACTCCGCCACCCAGTACCCCGACCTCTTCCACGCCGAGATCGGCGGCAAGAACGCCGCCGAGGTCGTGGACGACCAGGCGTGGCTCGAGAACGACTTCATCCCCACCGTCGCCAAGCGCGGGGCCGCGATCATCGAGGCCCGGGGTTCGTCCTCGGCGGCCTCCGCCGCCTCGGCGACGATCGACGCTGCTCACGACTGGCTGATCGGCTCGGCTCAGGACGACTGGGTGTCGATGGCCGTCGTGTCCGACGGCTCGTACGGCGTCCCCGAGGGCCTGATCTCGTCCTTCCCGGTGACCACGAAGAACGGTGACTGGGAGATCGTCCAGGGTCTCGACATCGACGACTTCTCGCGCTCGCGGATCGATGCCTCCACCGCGGAGCTCGCCGAGGAGCGCGACGCCGTCACCGAGCTCGGTCTGATCTGAGGTTCCCTCAGGTCGGCTGGTTCGGGATCGACTCACTGAGGAAGATCAGCACGGCCCCGACGCCCGCGAGCATGACCACGTCGACGATGCGATGGCGCACGGCGAGCATGCCGGCGTCCCGGTTGCGCAGCACGAGACGGAAGACGCCGGCGGCGATGAGCGCACCCCCGAACCACTTGACGCCCAGACGCCAGTCGCCGCCCCAGGAGATGCCGATGCCGATGCCGACCCCGATCAGCACCACGAGGTAGAGCAGCCCGCCGACGGTCGACGGGTAGCGTCTCGGCGCCTCCTCGGGCGGGACCAGCTCGGGCTGCGGCTCCTCGTCGCTCACCCGGCAGCCTGCTCCGCCATGGTGACGACGTTGGACAGCAACATGGCGCGGGTCATCGGGCCGACCCCCTTGGGGTTGGGCGAGACCCAGCCCGCGACGTCCCAGACGTCGTCGGCCACGTCGCCGGCGATCTTGCCGTCGACCCGCGAGACACCCACGTCGAGCACGGCCGCACCGGGCTTGACCATGTCGGCGGTGATGATGCCGGGGACGCCGGCGGCCGCGATCACCACGTCGGCGCCTCGCGTGTGGGCGGCGAGGTCGCGGGTGCCGGTGTGGCACAGCGTCACGGTGGAGTTCTCGGAGCGCCGGGTCAGCAGCAGGCCGAGCGGCCGGCCCACGGTCAGACCGCGGCCGACGACGACCACCTCGGCACCGTTCAGCTCCACGCCGTGACGCCGGAGCAGCTCGATGCAGCCGATCGGCGTACACGGCAGCGGACCCCTCCTCGCCGAGCACGAGCTTGCCGAGGTTGACGGGGTGCAGGCCGTCGACGTCCTTGTCGGGATCGGACCCGCGACAGCAACGCGAACTCGTCGAGTCCGGTGGGCTGCTGGACCAGGAAGCCGGTGCAGGCCGGGTCGGCGTTCAGCTCGTCGATGACGGCCTCGACCTCCGCCTGGGTCGAGGTGGCCGGCAGGTCGACCCGGATCGACTCGATGCCGATCCTGGCGCAGTCCTTGTGCTTGGCACCGACGTACCAGTGGGAGCCGGGGTCGTCACCGACCAGCACCGTGCCCAGCCCGGGCGTACGCCGCGTGCGTGGAGCTTGTCCACACGCTCGCCGAGCTCGGTCATGATCGCGGCGAGCGTCGCCGCGCCGTCGAGAGTCTGTGCAGTCATCTGGTCCCCCTCAGTGGAAGAAGTGCCGGGTGCCGGTGAAGTACATGGTCACGCCCGCGGCCTTGGCCGCCTCGACGGTCAGCTCGTCGCGGACCGAGCCACCGGGCTGGACGATGGCGCGAGACGCCCGCGTCGATCAGGATCTGGGGGCCGTCCTCGAACGGGAAGAACGCATCGGACGCCGCGACCGAGCCGGCTGCCCGCTCCCCCGCGCGCTGCACGGCGAGCTTGCAGGAGTCGACCCGGTTGACCTGGCCCATGCCGACGCCGACCGAGGCGCCGTCGCGGGCGAGCAGGATGGCGTTGGACTTCACGGACCGGCACGCGCGCCAGGCGAACGCGAGGTCGCGCAGCGTCGCCTCGTCCGCCGGCTCGCCCGCCGCCAGCGTCCAGCTCGCCGGATCGTCGCCGTCGGCGCCGAGATCATCTGCCATCTGCACCAGGACTCCCCCGCAGATCTGCCGGAACTCCAGGCCGACCCCTCCGTGGCCCGAGGTGCGCAGGATCCGGATGTTCTTCTTGCCCTGGAGGATCTCGACCGCGCCGTCGTCGTACGACGGGGCCACGATCACCTCGGTGAAGACCTCGGCCACCTGCTCGGCCATGGCGACCGTGACCGGCACGTTCGTCGCGATCACCCCGCCGAAGGCAGAGACCGGGTCGCAGTCGTGGGCCTTGCGGTGGGCCTCCGCGACGTCGGCACCGATGGCGACACCGCACGGGTTGGCGTGCTTGATGATCGCGACCGTCGGCACGTCCCCGTGCTCGTGGGCCGCACGTAGCGCGGCGTCCGTGTCCACGTAGTTGTTGTAGGACATCGCCTTGCCGTGCAGCTGCTCGGCGGTCGCGAGGCTGTCGCCCTGGGCGCCGTCGACGTAGAGGGCGGCCCGCTGGTGGGGGTTCTCGCCGTAACGGAGGACCGCGGACCGGGTCAGGGCGAGCCCCGCGAAGTCGGGCCAGCCGGCCGTCTCGTCGAAAGCGAGCTCCTGGGCGAACCATTCGGCCACCTGCACGTCGTACGCCGCCGTGTGGGCGAAAGCGGCCGCGGCGAGGCGCTGGCGCTCGACCAGGGTGAAGCCGCCCTGTGTCGTCGCCTGCAGCACGTCGGCATACATGGCCGGGGAGGTCGCGATGGCCACCGACGGGTGGTTCTTGGCGGCCGCGCGGACCATCGAGGGGCCGCCGATGTCGATCTGCTCGACGCACTCGTCGGGCGACGCACCGGAGTCGACGGTCTGGGAGAACGGGTAGAGGTTGCAGACGACGAGGTCGAACGGCTCCACCTCGAGATCCGCCAGCTGCGCGACGTGGGACTCGAGCCGGCGATCGGCCAGGATCCCGGCGTGGACGCGGGGGTGGAGGGTCTTCACCCGGCCGTCCAGGCACTCGGGGAAGCCGGTGAGCTCCTCGACGCGGGTCACCGGGAGCCCGAGCCCCTCGATCAGCTTCGCGGAGCCGCCGGTGGAGACCAGTGAGACGCCGGCGTCGTGGAGACCGCGGACGAGGTCCTCGAGGCCGGTCTTGTCGTAGACGGACACCAGGGCCCGCGTGAGCGGGATCCGGCCGGCGTCGGCCGTGGTGGCGGGGTCAGACATGGGGTGCACTCCTCATCGTGTCGATGAGGGCACCCAGGCGTTCGATGCTCCCGACGTCACTCCCTGGTGGTGGACCCACCTGCGCCAGTCGTGTGGCCCCACTATAGGGGCGGGTCATGGTCCGAACCGAACCCGGCGGCCGTCGACGGTGAAGCCCTCGCGGGCCATCCGGCCGACCGCGTCGACGAGCATCTTCCGCTCGGCGACCTTGATCCGCTCGTGCAGTGTCTCGACCGTGTCGTCATCCTCCACCGGCACCGCCGACTGAGCGACGATCGGGCCGGTGTCGACGCCCGCGTCGACGACGAAGAGGGTCGCTCCGGCGAGCTTCACCCCGTGCTCGAGTGCGTCAGCGGCACCGTGCATGCCGGGGAAGGACGGCAGCAGTGCCGGGTGCGTGTTGACGTAGCGACCGCCGTAGCTCTCGAGGAAGGCCGCCCCGGCCAGCTTCATGAAGCCGGCGGAGACCACGAGGTCGGGCCGGAAGGAGCGGCAGGAGTCCGTGACGGCGCGGTCCCAGGCCTCCCGGGTGCCGAAGTCCTTCACCCGGTGCACGAACGTCGGGATACCGGCCCGCTCCGCACGAGCCAGCCCCTCGATCCCGTCCCGGTCGGCACCGACGGCGACCACCGAGGCGCCGTACGCCGGGTCGTCCGCGGCGTCGAGCAGCGCCTGGAGGTTGGTGCCGCTGCCCGAGACGAGCACGACCAGGCGTGCTGAGGAGGGGGTGGACACGGGCCGCAGTGTAGCGAGCGTCGACCGTGCTCGAGCGGCGTGGTTCAGGCGTCCGCGGCCTCTCGGCGCACGGAGCGCCGGTGCCACCAGGTCATCGCCAGGCCGCCCATCAACCCCCCGATCCCGAACGAGGTGATCGCGTGGACGACGACGTCGGAGGCGAACGGCTCGACGGAGCGCATCCGGCCGGGTCCCACTGCTCCGCCGGCGATCGTGGCCAGGAGGCCGAGCACGACACCGGCGAGCACACCACCCGTGCCGCCACGCAGCGCGCCCTCCTCCCAACGGACCGTGGGATGCCGGCGCTGCGCACGGGCCGCGGCCAGGGCGGCGACGATCGGCGGCACCGCCATCAGCCAGGGCGTCCACCCGGGCGTCGTCCCGTTGGCGGGCAGGGCCGCCAGCAAGGGGAACATCGGCAGCGCCCCCAGCGAGACGAGGGTCGGGGAGACCATGGTGTTGACGCCGACCGTGAAACCCGGGCCGAGCAGGTAGGCGCCGGAGAAGACGGCGGCGTTGGGCAGCAGGAGTGCGGTGACGAGCAGGTAGAGCCCCGCCTCTCCCGGATCGAGCTGGAGCTGCGACATCACGTTGGCGGCGGTGCCGAGGTCGGCGACCAGGGCGGCTGCGAGCGCGACCGAGGCAACCACGAGGTAGCCGACGACGATCGTCAGGCAGGTGACAGCGGCGGCGCGCAACGACACCGGCAGGAACGCGGCCCAGATGGCGGCCCGGCCGGAGCCGACCGCGAGCCCCGGTCCGCCGGCCAGGACCGCGATCAGGATGGACCAGAGGACCGCCCGGGCCGTGCTCGGTGCCGTCTCGGGCGTGGCCGCGAAGGACGCGGTCACGACGGTCACGAGGACGTAGCCGGTCGCGAAGAGCAGGACGCCCGACGGGACGGTCCAGTCGCGCTCCCCGTCGGCGATCGCGTCGGCGTCGGGGCCATGACCGGAGATGGAGTCCCCGATCCGGTATCCGATCCGCCAGGTCGCCCAGGCCGCCAGCAGGGTCAGCAGCAGGGGGGTGACGGTGACCGGAACCCCCTGCACGTGGACGCCGGAGCCGTGCGCCATCAGCCAGCCGAGCGCCCCGACCGCCAGTCCGTCGCGCGGCTCGCCGTGGGAGCCGGCATCGGTGACGAACCAGCCGACGACCCCCACCGCGAGACACACCAGCAGCGTCGAGCCGGCGGCCAGCACGCCGCCGAGGGCGGTCAGCAGGACCAGGGGTCGGCGGTGTCTCGGGTCGGCGGGACCGTCGGTGACGGCGCGGTCAGGACCGGCGAGCAGCGAAGTCATGGCGCGGCCATCATCGCCCGGTCGCAGGGTGCTTCGGGGCTGCCACGCCGGTGTGCGTCGTGCCCCGCCCTCCCGTACCGTTGATCGCGAAATGATCGCCCCTGACGAGTTCGACGCGTTCTACAAGGACGCACGGGACCGCCTGCTCCTGCAGACCTACGCGCTCACCGGCGATCTGCCCGCCTCCCGGTCCGCGGTCCGCGACTCCTTCATCGTGGCCTGGCACCACTGGCGCAAGGTCTCGCGGCTGCCCGACCCGGAGAGCTGGGTCCGTCCGCACGCCTGGTCCCATGCCCAGCGGCGTCACACGGCCCGGCTCTGGCACCGCGACAAGAGCCTGGACGACGAGACCCTCGCCACCCTGGACGCGCTCGGGAAGCTGCCGGTCACCCAGCGCAAGGCACTGCTCCTGACCCACCTGGCGACCCTCAGCATGGGCGACCTGGCCCGCGAGGTCGGGCTCCCACGCGCCGAGGCGGAGCGGCAGCTGCAGACCGCCACCGCCCAGTTCTCCGTCCACCGCGACGTCCCCACGACCCACATCCGGCCGCTCTTCGAGCCGATCCGCGCACACACGGAGTCCGCCCCGTGGCCGCGGCCGACGATCATCCGGCGGGCCGGCGCCGCGCGTCGCCGCACCCACACCCTGGTCGGGGCGGCCGTTGCCGTGGCTGCCGTCGTGGTCAGCGGCTCGCTCGTCACCGATGCACAGGGTGTGAGGCCCACGCTCGACCGGGAGCCCCAGGTCGCCGCCGGCACCAACCGCCCCTCGGCGCCGCCCACCGGGGAGCCCGGAGAGGCCGCGGCGCCCAGCTTCACCGAGGACACCCTGCTCACAGCTGACCAGGTGTCGGCGCGTGTGCCCGGCAAGCGTTGGGCGGCCGGCACGACCACGGACAACACCGAGGGCAACGGACTCGTCACGCCGTGCCAGACCGATCGCTTCGCGGACCCGAAGGGACGCGCGACGTTGGTCCGCACCTTCGAGAGCGGTGCCGCGGGTGGGACGCCAGGTTCTCGAGCCGTGCAGGTCGCCGAGCTCTCCTCGACCGACAAGCGAGCCGACCGGGCGTTCGACACCACGGTCGGCTGGTACGCCGGCTGCATGCAGCCACGGGTCCAGCTGATGACCACGAAGCGGGTGCAGGGCGTGGCCGACGACGCACTGCTGCTGGTCCTGCGCTCCTGGGAGGCTCCCGGCACGACGTACGTCGCCGGCGTGGCCCGCACCGGCCGGATCACCACCACCACGATGACGCGCACCCCCGTTGCCGGCTCCCCGTCCCTGCCCTCGGCCGCGCGCCTGCTCGCCAGTGCCGTCGAGGGTCTCTGCGACCAGCCCGACGCCGGCACCTGCGTGTCGACGCCGAAGGTCAAGCCGGTGCGGCCCGTGTCCGCCGGCCTCGTGCCCGGCATGATCGGTGAGGTCGACCTGCCCCCGGTGGCCCGGGTGATGCGCCCCTGGGTCGGCACCGAGCCCCGCAAGGCCCTGACCAACGTCGCTGCCACCAGCTGCGACGGCGCCGACTTCGACCAGCCTGCGATCTCGCACAACGTCACCCGTTCGTTCGTCATCCCGGGCACCCGTCTCCCCGACGAGTTCGGGCTGACCGAGACCGCCGGCACGATGGCGGCTCCCCGGGCCCGAGCCTTCGTGAAGCGGATCCGGGCGCGCATGGATTCCTGCCCCGAGCGGGACCTCGGCACCGAGGTCAGCCGGCTCACCCATTCCGTGGCGCCGGCCCGCGACCTCAGCGTGTGGCGGGTGACGACCGAGCTCTCCGACAAGCGCTCTGTCACGTTCCTGATGGGCGTGGTCCGCGACGGCACGGCCGTCGCCCAGGTCGGCTTCGTCCCGTTCCGGAGGGTGACCATGGGCCCCGATGCGTTCGTCGCCCTCGTCCGTCGGGCGGCCGAGCGGCTCCCGGAGATGCCCAGCCCTTCGTGAGGGTTCGTCGATCCCCGGCAACCAGATGACCGGCGGGTGCGTCTCCACCTTGAGGAGGCACCCATGCCGCACCGTCCGCTCGTCACCGTCGCCGTCGCGGCCGTGTTCGTCCTGCTGGGATGCGGCGGTATGCCAGCTTCGGAAGAGCCCCGGGTCGGCCGGACCACCGGCAGCCCGTCGCCGTCAGCCTCGCCCACGGACCGCGCGACCACCCCGCCCGCCGTCGCTGCCGCGGCGTACGAGCTGAAGCCGTTCCGGCCAGCGACGTACGACGACTGGCTGACCGAGATCCCGGACGGCTTCCGGGTGGACGCCTTCCTGCCTGAGGACGGCGGCGACTTCACCCGGAGCAGGGACGGGGTCGGCTTCACGTTCTGCGACGAGGAGGCGTTTCCGTCCGACGAGGTCCTCGATCGGGCGACTGCCTCCGTGTCCGGACCGGAGTACGGCGAGGGTCGCGACCTGCGGCTCTTTGCCGACGACCGGGCGGCCGACCGCTTCCAGCGTGACGCGCTCGCCGTCGTCACCGCCTGTCCTGAGCGGGAGCAGGACGGCGCGACCTGGCGGCACGAGGCTCGGAGCTCACACCTCGACGGCGACGCCTCGTTCACCGCCGTGCAGTCGTTCTTCACCTACGACGGCCGTCCGGTCCTCGGCGCCACCTTCTGGGAGGTCGTGCGGGTGGGCAACGCCGTCCTGCTCACCTCCACCGGCGGCGAGTTCGACCCGACGACCACCCTCGATCCGGGGATCCGCGACCACGCTGGTGACGTGGCCCAGATCGTCGAGGAGATGTGCGTGTTCGCCGCCGAGCCCTGCGCCGGCGCCGGCTGAGCAGCACACACAAAGTGGTGGCCGTGACGTACCAGGTACGTCACAGCCACCACTTCGTCGAACCGCTCAGAGCTTCTGCAGGATCTCCCGCATCAGGTCCGCGGTCTCGGACGGCGTCTTGCCGACCTTGACCCCGGCGGCCTCGAGGGCCTCCTTCTTCGCGGCTGCGGTGCCGGAGGAGCCGGAGACGATGGCGCCGGCGTGGCCCATCGTCTTGCCCTCGGGCGCCGTGAAGCCGGCGACGTAGCCGACGACCGGCTTGGTGACGTTGTCCTTGATGTACGCCGCTGCGCGCTCTTCGGCGTCACCACCGATCTCGCCGATCATCACGATCGCCTTGGTCTCCGGGTCCGCCTCGAACGCCGCGAGGGCGTCGATGTGGGTGGTCCCGACGACGGGGTCACCGCCGATGCCGATGGCGGTCGAGAATCCGAAGTCCCGGAGCTCGAACATCATCTGGTAGGTCAGCGTGCCCGACTTCGACACCAGGCCGATCGGGCCCTTGCCGGCGATCGTCGCGGGCGTGATGCCGGCCAGCGCCTCGCCCGGCGTGATGATGCCGGGGCAGTTGGGCCCGATCATCCGGGTGTCCTTGCCGTCCAGGTGGGCCCACACCTCGGCGGTGTCCTGCACGGGAACGCCCTCGGTGATGACCACCAGCAGGCCGATCCCGGCGTCGATCGCCTCGAAGCAGGCGTCCTTGGTGAAGGCCGGCGGCACGAAGGCCACCGAGACGTCGGCACCGGTCTCGGCCATCGCCTCCTTCACGGAACCGAAGACGGGCAGCTCGACGTCGTTGCCGTCGGCGTCCTTGTGGGAGACCGTCGTGCCGGCCTTGCGCGCGTTGACGCCACCGACGACCTGGGTCCCGCACTTGAGCATCAGGGCGGTGTGCTTGGTGCCTTCACCGCCGGTGATGCCCTGGACGATGACCTTGGAGTCCTTGTTCAGGTAAATAGACATGTCTGTCAGTCCTTCAGCTCTGGGCCGCGTGAGCGAGTTCGGCGGCCTTGTCGGCCGCGCCGTCCATCGTGTCGACCAGGGTCACCAGGGGGTGCTTGCGCTCCTCCAGGATCCGCCTGCCCTCCTCCACGTTGTTGCCGTCGAGGCGGACGACGAGCGGCTTGCTGGCCTCGTCGCCGAGGATGTCCAGCGCGCCGACGATGCCGTTGGCCACGGCGTCGCAGGACGTGATGCCGCCGAAGACGTTCACGAAGACGCTCTTGACCTGCTCGTCGTGAAGGATCACGTCGAGGCCGTCGGCCATCACCTGCGACGAAGCGCCGCCACCGATGTCGAGGAAGTTGGCGGGCTTGACCCCACCGTGAGCCTCACCGGCGTACGCGACGACGTCGAGCGTGCTCATGACGAGGCCGGCACCGTTGCCGATGATGCCGACGGCACCGTCGAGCTTGACGTAGTTGAGGCCCTTGGACTTGGCCTTGGCCTCGAGCGGGTCCGCGGAGTCCTTGTCCTCGAACTGCGCATGGTCCTCGTGGCGGAACTCGGCGTTCTCGTCGAGCGAGACCTTGCCGTCGAGCGCCTCGAGCTTGTCGCCGGCCAGCCGGGCCAGCGGGTTCACCTCGACCAGGGTGGCGTCCTCCTCGACGAAGACCTGCCACAGGGCGAGGACCGTGGTCACGGCCTGCTCGGTCAGCACCTCGGGGAAGCCCGCCTCGGCGACGATCGCGCGGGCCTTGGCCTCGTCGACGCCGGTGCCGGGGTTGATCGCGATCTTCTTGACCGCGTCGGGGTTGGTCTTGGCGACCTCTTCGATCTCCACCCCGCCCTCGACGCTGGCGATGCAGAGGTACTCGCGGTTTGCCCGGTCGAGCAGGAAGGAGAAGTAGTACTCCTCCTCGATGTCCGCGGCCGGCGCGATCAGCACCCGGTGGACGGTCAGGCCCTTGATCTCCATCCCGAGGATCGCCTCGGCATGCGCCTGCGCCTCGTCGGGAGTCTTGGCGAGCTTGACACCGCCGGCCTTGCCGCGGCCACCCGCCTGGACCTGCGCCTTGACGACGCAGACGCCCAGCTTCTCGGCTGCGGCCCGGGCCTCGGCGGGCGTGGTCGCGACGATGCCCGGGGCACCCGGTACGTCGTGCTTGGCGAAGAGCTCCTTCGCCTGGAATTCCATCAGGTCCACTGATTCACCCAGTCCTCGTTCGAAGCTGCCGGCCGACGTCGGCCGCGCGTATCTCCCGGGCACCCTAGTCCCGTCCTGAGTCCGTGGACCATTCCGGGTTCCCCGGTGTGAGCAACGCGACGGGCACTC
Source organism: uncultured Actinomycetota bacterium (assembly GCA_963834235.1). Taxonomy (GTDB): domain Bacteria; phylum Actinomycetota; class Actinomycetes; order Propionibacteriales; family Nocardioidaceae; genus Nocardioides. The sequence goes on along the minus strand of CAWIAS010000001.1, from coordinate 1,091,838 downwards.
AGGCGGGAGAGGCGGCGTCCTCGGCGAAGTGCGTGGCGACCCAGCTGGTGATCTCGCCGGTGGTGGCGCCGGGGGTGAAGACCTTGGCCACGCCGATCTCCATGAGCAGGGGGATGTCCTCCTCGGGAACGATCCCGCCACCGAAGACCACGATGTCCGAGGCCTCGCGCTCGGCGAGCAGCGCGATCAACTTCTTGAAGAGCGTCATGTGGGCGCCCGAGAGGACCGACAGCCCGATCAGGTCGGCGTCCTCCTGGATCGCGGTCTCCACGATCTGCTCGGGCGTCTGGTGCAGACCGGTGTAGATGACCTCGTGTCCGGCGTCGCGGAGGGCTCGTGCGACGATCTTGGCGCCGCGGTCGTGGCCGTCCAGTCCGGGCTTGCCGACGACGATGCGAATCCGTCTGTCGGGGCTGGTCGAAGTCATGGCCGCAGGCTATCGGACACGTGACGTCGACCACGCCCGAGGCAGTAGGCAAGGATCGGGTGACAGGAGACCAGTAACCCCAAACAGGCATCCTCCGTTCCCCATTCGTGCACAATCAAACCTCAACGATTTCAAAGACCGTGACCCATCCGTTACAGTCTTGGCTCGTTGTCACCAGTCCCCCGACACCCGGAGACCTCATCCATGGGTAACCACCGAGCGGATCGTCACGGCCTGAGCCGTCGTCCCTCGGTGACCCCGATCGCGATCGAGACCGCTCCCCGTCGCCGCGCCGTCACCGAGGCGCCCGGCAAGCGCAAGAGCGCCCGGCACACCGCACCGCGAGGCCCGCTCTTCCGCGGCCTCCCCTCGGTCCCGGTCCTGCTCGGCGTGGCCGCCCTCGCGGTCTCCGCAGGCGGCGCCGTCACCTCGGCCGACCCGACGCTGGTCAGCTCGGACAGCCGCGACAACCGCGCCGTCCACGCCAGTGCCCTGACCGGCACCGGCAAGTCCTCCAGCACCAGCCTGCTCGACGACCGCACTGCTGCCGTCAGCCGCGACTCCCGCCGCGACGCGCTCGCCGAGGCCGCCTCCGAGGAGCTCGTGGAGGCCGCCGAGCGCCAGGCCGAGGAGCGCAATGCCGCCCTCGCCCTCTTCGCGAAGCAGGCCGAGCAGCAGGCCGCCAAGATCGCCTTGAACCTCTGGGTGCTGCCGGTCGACAGCGTCTCGATCACCGCCGAGTTCGGCGAGTACGGCCTGTGGGCCAGCTATCACACGGGCATCGACTTCAACGGCAACACCGGCGACCCGATCAAGTCCGTCGCCAACGGCGTCGTCACGTCGGCCGGGTACGACGGCTCCTACGGCAACAAGACCGTGGTCACCCTCGATGACGGCACCGAGATCTGGTACTGCCACCAGAACGCGTTCGGCGTGAGCGTCGGCGACGTCGTCCGGGCGGGCGAGGTGATCGGCGAGATCGGCACGACCGGCAACGTGACCGGCTCCCACCTCCACCTCGAGGTCCGTCCCGGTGGTGGTGACCCGGTCGACCCGTACGCCGCGTTCGTCGTGCACGGGGTCACTCCGTGATCTGAGCCGCGTCAGCGGATCAGATCGATGGTGGTTGAGCAGCGACCGCGCCCGAGCCTGCGAGGGCGCGACGGAGCGTGTCGAAACCCGGTGAGGTCGGCGCGCACCTCACCGGGTTTCGAGGCTCGGCGCTGGAGCGCCTCGCACCTCAACCAACGTCACAACTTCTCCACCGGCGCGTAGCGGAGCAGCAGTCGCTTGACGCCCTCGGAGCCGAAGTCGATCGAGGCGACCGCCTTCTCGGCCGCACCCTCGACGGCGACGACGGTGCCCATGCCGAACGAGTCGTGGACGACCCGGTCACCGGGCTCCAGGGACGGGATCTCCCGAGCGACCTTGGCCTTGGCCGCGGCATCCGCCTTCAGCGCGGCGGAGGAGAAGTTGCGACGGCCGGCGTCGGTCGGGCTGCCGAGCCGCGCCGCGGGTGAGCTGCTCGCGATGTCCGGGCGATTCCAGCGGGTCTGGGCGGCCTCGGTGCGGCGCCAGTCGACGAGGTCGACCGGCAGCTCGTCGAGGAAGCGGGACGCGGGATTGTGGGACGGCGCGCCCCAGGCGGAGCGGACCACGGCGCGCGAGACGTAGAGCCGCTCGCGGGCCCGGGTGACGCCGACGTAGGCCAGCCTCCGCTCCTCCTCCAGCTCGGGCTGGTCGCCGAGCGAGCGCGCGTGCGGGAAGACGCCGTCCTCGAGACCGCTGAGGAACACGACCGGGAACTCCAGCCCCTTGGCCGTGTGCAGCGTCATCAGCGTGACCACTCCGGCGTCGCCGCCGTCCGGGTCATCGGGGATCTGATCGGCGTCCGCGACGAGGGCGACGCGCTCGAGGAAGTCCCGGAGCCCGGGGGTGACCACCCCGGCATCGACGTCGGCCGGGTCGGCGGACGGGCCGGCCACGGGGTCGTCGGAGAACTCTCGTGCCACGGCCACCAGCTCGGCGAGGTTCTCGACGCGGGTGTCGTCCTGGGGGTCGTCGGAGGCCTCCAGCTCGGCCAGGTAGCCCGAGCGTGCCAGCACCGACTCCAGGATCACGTCGGGACGTTCGTCGGCGTCGACCATCGACTGGAGCTCCTCGACCATGCCGACGAAACCGGTGATCGCGTTGAGTGATCGCGAGGCCAGCCCGGGGGCGTCGCCGGCCCGTCGAAGCGCCTCCCAGAACAGGATCCGGTCGCGGTCCGCGAGGGCCTGCACGCACTCGACGGCCCGGTCACCGATGCCCCGCTTGGGGGTGTTGAGAATCCGTCGCAGGGAGATCTCGTCGGCCGGGTTGACCAGCATCCGGAGGTAGGCGAGCGCGTCGCGGACCTCGCGGCGCTCGTAGAAGCGCACCCCGCCGACCACCTTGTAGGGCATGCCGACCCGGATGAACACCTCCTCGAAGACGCGCGACTGGGCGTTGGTGCGATAGAACACGGCGACGTCGGCCGGACGGAGCGAGCCGGCATCGGTGAGCCGGTCGATCTCCTCGGAGACGAACCTGGCCTCGTCGTGCTCGTCGTCGGCGACGTAGCCGACGATCCGGGCGCCGTCCCCGGCATCGGACCACAGCTTCTTGGGCTTGCGCCCCTTGTTGTGGCCGATCACCGAGTTGGCGGCGGTCAGGATCGTCTGGGTGGATCGGTAGTTCTGCTCGAGCATGATCGACGTCGCGTTGGGAAAGTCCTGCTCGAAGTCGAGGATGTTGCGGATGTTGGCGCCGCGGAAGGCGTAGATCGACTGGTCGGCGTCACCCACCACCATCAGCTCGCTCGGCTCGACCCGCTCCTGTGGCGACTCCGAGGTCTCGACCGAGGTGTCACCGAGCGGGTCCTCCATCGGGTCCGCGCAGAGCTGGTGGATGAGGGCGTACTGGGCATGGTTGGTGTCTTGGTACTCGTCGACGAGGACGTGCCGGAACCTGCGTCGATAGGTCTCCCTGACCTCGGGAAACGCCTCGAGCAGGTGGACCGTCGTCATGATCAGGTCGTCGAAGTCGAGGGCGTTGGCCGCGCGGAGGCGCCTCTGGTAGAGCGCGTAAGCGGCGGCGTACGACTCCTCGAAGGAGTTGCGCGCGTCCTTCGCGGCCTCCTCGGCGTCCCGCAGCTCGTTCTTGTGGTTGGACACCCAGTGGAGGACGGCGTTGGGCTGGTAACGCTTGGGGTCCAGGTCGAGCTCGCGGCACACCAGGGTCATCAGGCGCTTGGAGTCTGCGGCGTCGTAGATCGAGAAGCTGGACTTGTAGCCGAGCCCCTCCTGCTCGAGCACGGTGATCTCCTTGCGCAGGATCCGGACGCACGCGGAGTGGAAGGTCGAGACCCACATGATCCGCGCCCGCTTGCCGACGAGCTCCTCGACCCGCTCCTTCATCTCGGCCGCGGCCTTGTTGGTGAAGGTGATCGCCAGGATCGAGCCCGGGTGGGCCTTGCGCTCCGAGATCAGCCACGCGATCCGGCGGGTGAGCACCCGCGTCTTGCCGGAACCGGCACCGGCCACGACCAGCAGCGGTGCGCCCGCGTGCACGACAGCGGCGCGCTGCGGCTCGTTGAGCCCCTCGAGCAGCTCGTCGGCGCTGGGGCCGCGACGGGTCGTGCGAGGCTCCGCGGGGCTGACGTCGGCAAGGCCGGGGATCGGGAAGGGCGTACTCATCTCTCCGCCAACCCTACGGGTCGCCACCCCCGGGCCCGACGGCGAATACTGGGGGCATGACGGACACTCCCGAGATCATGATCGTCGGCGACGGCCCCGTCGCTGCAGCCCTGGCTCCGATGGTGGACGCGCTCGGCTGGCGCCCCGTGCCCGCCACCGATCTGGACGCCGTGCGCGCCGGGCTCGGCTCGGCCGCCGCCGTCGTGGTCCTCAGCCACCACGAGGGACTCGACGCACCCGCGATCCGGGCCGCGCTCGAGCACGGCACGGCGTACGTCGGAGCGATGGGGTCGCGCAAGACCCAGTCCCGACGCCGCGACCAGCTGGAGGCCGAGGGCGTCGGTGCTGACCTGCTGGCGCGACTGAGGGCACCCATCGGGCTCGACATCGGAGCCGACGAGGCCGGTGAGATCGCGGTGTCGATCCTGGCCGAGATCGTCGCCGTCCGACGGGGGGCGGGCGCGTCCGTGGCCCCGATCAGCGAACGCGACGGCGCCATCCATCCCGACCTCGAGCCAGGGTCGGCGACCTGTCCCGGCGGCTGAACGTGCCGACTACTGGTGGAGCGGGGACCAGAAGAGGGCAACCGCGACGTTGCCCACCGTGAGCGCGACCAGACCGAGGTAGAGACCGTGGGGGATCTGCGGCTTGCGGACGTTGGCCATCACCAGCACCAGGATCACCAGGCCGATCGCGAACTTCACCGCGACCTTGCCATGGTCGACCGCGGTGTCGCCGGCCTCGAGCACACCGACCAGCAGGAGGCCAGCCAGGAAGGCGGTCCCGATCCCGTCGCGCATGGCCGGGTTGACATGCTTCTCCGCCGTTCCGGCCTGGACCATCAGGCCGCCGAAAAGTGCGGCGAATCCGAGCAGATGAAGCAGCAACAGGACCAGGCGCAGGATCTCCATGCGCGGAGCGTACTGCCGGGTCAGTCCTTCTTCGGCTTCCGAGGGCGCGGCGCCGGCCGGACCACGAGGACGGGACAGGGCGCGTAGTGCTGCACCCGTTGGGCCGTGCTGCCGACGAGCACCACATCACTCAGGCCGCGGCCGCCGCTGGCCACCACGACCAGACCGGCCGAGGTCTGCTTGGCCACCTTGATGATCTCGTTGGCCGGAGACCCGCTGCGCACCTTCTGGGAGACCTTCGGCCCCCACCCGTCGAACTCAGCAGCGACGGTGGCCACGGCGCTCTCCGCGGCGCTTCGAAAGCCGCCCGCCTCCGCGCTGGCCGTGCGGCGATCGGCACTGGAGAGCTCGTCGGCGAACGCGACCGAGGCCAGCGGACGGACCACCGCGACCACGGAGATGCCGGTGATCTTCGTCGGGTCGGCGAAGGACTTCAGGTGACGGGCGGCGGTCAGCGACTGCTTCGACCCGTCCGTGGCGACGACGACGTGCATGTCAGACCCCCTTCACGTTGGCGGACTCAGGGTCACCGGGAGCGGTGCCTGACGGCCGGGTGCGCGAGCCGAAGAGCTTCTCGACGACGTAGAGCACCAGACCCAGCCCCACCAGCCCGGCACACCAGAGCAACGAGCTCGGGTCGTCCTGGACCGACCACGCGAGGATCGCCAGGTTGCCGACGAGTCCGACCATGAGCAGCGGGCGGTTGGCCCTGAACGTGCGCTCGTCCTCGTCCTGCCCGCCCAGCTTGAGACAGGCCACGATGACCAGGGCGTAGATGAAGAGCAGGAAGATCACGGTGACGGCGGCCAGCCTGGCGACGAGGTCGAGCCCCGCTCCGGCCTCGGTCAGCAACGTGCCGATCACGAGCAGGGCGCAGACCACGGTGGCGCTGAAGAGCAGGCCGACCCACGGGCTGCGACGGCTGGCGTGGATCTTGGCGAAGACCCCGGGCACGACGTCCTCGTTGGCCATGCCGTAGAGGATGCGCGGCTGGGTCACCACCACCACCAGCGTGGTGTTGGTGATCGCGACCAGCGCGATGATCGTGAAGAGCGTGATGAACCAGTCCCCCGCGAAGGGGAGGATGCCCGACTTGACGACCTCGAGGAGCGCCGCGTCGGACTTGGCGAGCTTGTCGGTGGGGACGGTCAGCGCCGCCGACATCGACACCAGGACGTAGATCACGCCGGCGGTGAGCATGCCGCCGATGAGCGAACGCGGGAAGGCCTTGTGCGGGTCGATCGTCTCCTCCGCGACGTTGGCGGTGTTCTCGAAGCCGGTCATCGCGAAGAACGACAGGGCGACACCCGCCAGGATCGCGAGACCCGGGTTGCCGCTGGTCGAGAAGTCCGTGAGCACCCCGAAGTCGGCGTCGCCCTGGGCGACGAACCACACGGCGATGAACATGACGATCAACAGGCCGACGATCTCGACGAACGCCATCGCCATGTTGATCACCACCGACTCGGTGATGCCGATGAAGTTGACGACGGAGAGCGCCACGATGAACAGCAGGCTCACCAGCAGCGCGGGCGGCGCCGAGGTGAGCTCGGCGAAGTACTGCGAGAAGCCGGTCGCCAGCGACCCGGCCGCCGCGAAGCTGGCCGACAGGAACGACACGGTGATCAGGAACGTCAGCGCCTTGTTGCCGAAGGCCTTGTTGACGTAGAGCGCAGCTCCGGCCGCCTGGGGGTACTTCGTCACCAGCTCGGCGTACGCCATGCCCGTGATGGCGGCGATGGAGACGCCCACCCCGAAGGCGATCCAGAACGCGCCTCCGACGGCCGCGGCGACCAGGCCGATCAGGACATAGATGCCCGATCCCAGGACGTCACCGAGCGTGTAGAAGAAGAGTTGTCGTCCGGTGATCGACCGTCTGAGACCGCCGTCGTCCTCGAGCTGGTGATCCTCGGTGGGAGTGCTGACATCGGCCACGGGGGGCCTCGCTTCCAGAAGGCGGATCGGTCCGGCCGGCTGAGCCGGCGTCGCTGAGCGTCGTACCCCGCGTCTCCCGGACGGAAACCTGCGGAGGCCCTAGAGCAGCCGGCGGTCCGAGGCCCAACGGGCCAGCTCGTGGCGCGACGACAGCTGGAGCTTGCGCAGCACGCTCGACATGTGGGTCTCCACGGTCTTGATGGAGATGAAGAGCTCCTTGGCCACTTCCTTGTAGGCGTAGCCGCGTGCGATCAGCCGCATCACCTCGCGCTCCCGCTCGGTCAGCCGGTCCAGGTCCTCGTCGACCGCCGCCACCTCGATCGTCCCGGCGAACGCGTCGAGCACGAACCCGGCCAGCCGCGGAGAGAACACGGCGTCCCCGCCGGACACCCGCTGGATGGCGCCGACCAGCTCCGGACCGGTGATGGTCTTGGTGACGTAGCCGCGAGCACCGCCGCGGATGGTGCCGATGACGTCCTCGGCGGCGTCGGAGACGCTGAGCGCGAGGAAGCGCGGTGGGGTGCCGCCGGCCGTGGCCAGCCTGCGCATGACCTCGACGCCACCGCCGCCGGGAAGGTGGACGTCGAGCAGGACGACGTCGGGCCGGTGCTCGACCACCGCAGCCACGGCCTCGTCCACGTCGGCCGCCTCGGCGACGACGTCGACGGTGTCGCTGCCGTAGCTCGCGAGCTCTGATCGCACCCCCGCCCGGAACATCGCGTGGTCGTCGACGATCACCACGCGGGTGCGATCAGCCATCGGTCTTCTCCTGTCGCTGGTCCCTGGGCAGGTGCAGTCGCACCTCGGTGCCCTCGTCGGGTCCGGACCGGACCTCGGCCGAGCCGCCATGGCGCTGCATCCGGTCGATGATGCTGTGGCGGACGCCGTACCGATCCTCCGGCACGGCCTCCGGGTCGAACCCGCGGCCCCGGTCTCGGACGAAGACGTCGATCGCCTCCGTCGCGATCTCGGCGTACACGTCGACCTGGCCGGTGCCCGCGTGCTTGGCGGCGTTGATGACCGCCTCGCGGGTGGCGCTGATGATCGCGCCCAGGGGCTCCGACATCGGGCAGTCGCCCACGGTCACGACCTCCACCGAGACTCCGTGGTCGTCCTCGACGGCAGCCGCCACCCCGCGCAACGCGCTGGCAACGGTGCTGTCGTCGGTCGACTCGCCCGTGAAGAGCCAGGACCGCAGGTCGCGCTCCTGGGACCGCGCGAGCCGGGCCACCGTCGAGCCGTCGTGCGCGTTCTTCTGGATCAGCGCGAGGGTCTGGAGGACCGAGTCGTGCAGGTGGGCCGCGAGGTCGGCCCGTTCCTGGGTCCGCACCCGTTCGGTGCGCTCCGCCGTGAGGTCGGACGCGAGCCGGTACATCCAGGGGCCGATCACGATCGCCAACCCCGCAACGGTGAGCAGCGCCGCCATGGCGACGTCGCGGGCCATCGCGGGCGAGCCCCCACGCAGGGAGAACAGCACCAGGGCGACCACGACCAGACCGACGCCTGAGGCGATGCGGGCGTACGCCGCCCAGCCACCGTTGCCGACCACCACCCGCACCGGATCGATCCGGCCGGTGGTGTCGAGCCAGCGCTCGCGCTGGGCCTCGTCGGCCTGGCGCCACAGCAGGGCGACGCCGACCAGCCCGAGGAACAACGGCCAGAACACGGCACCCCGGCCGAGCACGGCCTCGAGCAGCAGGATCGCGCCGAACCCGAGCGCGGCCAGTGCGATCGCCGGCCCGAGGTCGGTGAGCCGGCGGATCCGGCTGGGGCGACGACCGCCGCGGGACGCGCTCTCCAGGCCAGGAGCCCCGGTCTCGAAGCGCGAGTCCGTGGGCAGCACCAGCCACAGGCCGGCGTAGAACGCGATCCCCACCCCACCGAGCATGGCCGCGACGACGAACCCGGCCCGCACCCAGAGCACGGGCAGGCCGAGGTGCCGAGCCAGACCGGCGGCCACGCCGCCGATGATCGGCTCCTGCGTGTCCCGGGTGGCGCGGCGCACGTCGCGGACGTCGGCGGTGGGCGTGGTGGTCATCTCCGCTCAATCGTCACACAGTGCGAGAACGCGGACCATGAGGAGCAACCCTGGCCCACCCCTGACCCGGGGCAGGGGTTCTGGGTGCAGGATCAGGGTCGTCCCCGATGGCGGGGAGCTCCCCCTGACCGCAGGCTTGAGGCATGACCACCACACCGCCCGAAGCACCCACCGACCCGTCGGCCGAGGAGGGTCCGCGCGTCACCGGCGACGAGATCCGTGACCTGGGCCGACTGCGCCGCTCCGCGTCCGACCGCAAGGTGGCCGGCGTCGCCGGCGGCCTCGCCCGTCACCTCGATGTCGACCCGCTCGTGCTGCGGGTCGCCTTCGTCGTCCTCGCCTTCTTCGGCGGCGCCGGGCTCATCGTCTATGGGGCGTGCTGGCTGCTGGTGCCGGACGAGGAGTCCGGCGAGGCCCCCGTCACCCTCGACGAGCGCAGCCGCACCGTGGCCCTGCTCGTCGTGGGCGCGCTGGCCGTCTTCGCCCTCGTCGGCGACTCGTGGGGCCTCTTCTGGTTCCCCTGGCCGCTCGCGATCATCGCCGTGGTCGTGCTGGTCGTCATGAACCGCAGGGACCGCCACCGGCCGCCTTCCGGATCCGCCAGCGCGCCTTCCGGATCGGTCGGCGCGATGACCCCTCCGGCGCCCGGCCAGCCCGCACCCCCGCCGTACGCCGCGCCGGCGCGGCCGGTGGTCCAGGTCGACCCGCGCCGCCGCGGCCCGAAGCTGTTCTGGTTCACCCTGGCGCTCGTGACGTTGGGGGTCGGGCTGCTCGGCACCGCCGACGTGGCCGGGCTCGACGTCGCCGACTCGGCGTACCCCGCCCTGGCGGTCGGGATCATCGGCGTGATGTTGCTGGTCGGCGCGTTCTTCGGGCGGGCCGGCGGGCTGATCCTGCTCGGCCTGATCGCGACGGTCGGTCTGGCCGGGGCCACGGCTGCAGACAACGTCGAGAGCGACACCACCTCCGTGACGCCGCCGCTCGCCTCCTCGGTGCAGGACACCTACGACTTCGGCGCAGGTGAGCTCACGCTCGACCTGACGGAGGTCGCCGACCCGGAGGAGCTCGACGGGCGCACCGTGCGCCTCGAGGGCGGCTTCGGGTCGATCGACGTGATCGTCCCCGAGGAGATGACCGTCCAGGTGGACGCCCGGGTCGGTGGCCCCGGTGGCATCACGCTCTTCGACACCGTCTCGGGCGAGGGGTTCGACGTGGCCCGCACCACCCTGCACGAGGGCGCGCCCGGCGCGCCGTACGTGAACATCGACATCGAGCTCGGCTTCGGCGAGATCAAGGTGAGGACGGAACAATGAGCACGATGACCGACAGCAACGGGCTGCTCGCGAACGGCAGGCACCAGGTCAACATCGGCCACCTGGTCATGGGGATCGCCTTCCTCGGTCTGGTCGGCGTCTGGGCGCTGATCCAGAGCGACGTGGTCGGCGACTCCGACGTCCGCTGGCTGATGCCGGTGCCGTGGGTCTTCGCCGGCATCGCCGGCCTCCTGGCCACCACCCTGACCGCACGCCGGCACGCTGCCACTCGCACCGGCTGGGTGGACACCGGCGACGACCCGACAGGGCGCGAGCCCTCCTAAGCGCTGGCGTGCGACACGGCCAGCCAGTCCTCCAGGGCCTGGCCGGTCGTGTCGGGGTGGTCGGTGAAGATCCCGTCGACTCCCGCATCGAGGAAGGCTTTCGCCTCGGCGTGGGCGTTCCCCCTGGCGCGGGGGTCGACGCCGTTGCGGAAGCTGGCGGCGAGGAACTGGTTCTCGTCCCGCAGCGTCCAGACGTGCACGAGCAGCCCGGCGGCGTGGGCATCGGCGACGAGCATCGACCCACGACCAATGTCTCCTGACCGCGGGTCACGCGGCAGCACCCGGTCCTTGTGGGCGCCGATCGCGGAGGCGTACTCCGCCACCCCGGCCAGCCCGGACGGGGTCGCGAGCGCGTCGAACGACCGTGTGTCGCCGGCTGCGACCAGGTCGTACGGCGCGCCCGCGACGTCGAGGAGCTGCACGAGCGGCACGGGGGTCATCCCGGCCAGCTCCTGCAGGTTGCCGGTCTCGAAGGACTGCACGAGGACCGGGGCGTCGGCACGGTCCAGCCGGTGCCGGCGCAGCGCGGAGACCAGCATGGGCTCGAGCGGCAGGCCGATCGAGGCGAAGTAGGTGGGGTGCTTGGTCTCGGGGTAGACCCCGATCGGGCGCCCGGTGCGCCGGGTCTCCCAGCGGACCAGCTCGAGCACCTCGTCGAAGGTCGGCACCTGGAGCAGCCCGTCGTAGCGGGTGTTGCCCGGACGCAGCTGCGGCAGCCGCTCCTTCGCGCGCAGCGTCTTCAGCTCGGCGAGCGTGAGGTCCTCGGTGAACCAGCCGCTGACGGTGTGCCCGTCGATCACCTTCGTGGTGAACCGGTCGGCGAGCTCGGGTCGGTGCGCCACGTCGGTGGTGCCGCTGATCTCGTTCTCGTGGCGGGCGACGAGGTGCCCGTCACGCGTGGGCACGAGGTCGGGCTCGATGTAGTCGGCGCCGAGCCGGATCGCCAGCCGGTAGGAGGCGAGCGTGTGCTCGGGTCGGTAGCCGGAGGCCCCGCGGTGGCCGATCACGAGCGGAGCGGCGACCTGGAGCGGGCGGGCGTCGTACGAAGCGTCTACCGCAGTCATGTCTCGAGGGAAGCGGGCCCAGATGACCACCCGCCCCCCTGGAGGTGAAGGGCGGATGACGATGATGAGGCCATGACGTCGCCCCGCCTCGGCACCCTGACGACCGTGCCCGCCCTCGACCGGCCAGAGCTGCTGGCGGCGCCGGTGGCCACCGCCCTGGGCGCGTGGCCGCGGGCCGGCGAGGTCGGGGTGGTCGAGATCGACCCCGCGCTCGCGGACACCGCGGCGCTGACCGAGGCCTACCGGCTGAGCCTCACCGACGGCGCCAACTGCGTCGTCGTCGCCGGCCGCCGGGGTGGTGAGGAACGGGTGGCCGCCTGCGTGGTGCGCGCCGACACCCGGGCCGACGTGAACAACCTGGTCAAGCGGACGCTCGACGTGCGCAAGGCGTCCTTCCTCAGCGCCGAGCGCGCGGTGACCGAGTCCGGCATGGAGTACGGCGGGATCACCCCGGTCGGCCTGCCCCAGGAGTGGCGCATCCTCGTCGACCGGCGCGTCCTCGACATCGAGGTCGCGGTGATCGGGTCCGGCGTACGGCACTCCAAGCTGCTCGTGGCCGGCAGCCTGCTCGCCGAGCTCCCCGGGGCCGAGGTCGTGGACGGGCTCGCCGGCTGACGAAACTGGGCACCCAGGGTTCACCGGGCGGTCACGCGCCGTCGGGCTTCCCGTCGACCGGCGCGTCCACGCTGGGGGCCGTGACCACGACACCGCCCCGCAAGGGATCGACCATGTCCATCACGACCCGTGACCTCGCACTGGGAGCCGCCGCTCTGCTCGTGTTCCCGGTCGCCATGACCCTCACCGCCGTCGCCTCGTCCGGGGACGGTCGCCCGCTCCACGATCCGCTGTTCCAGCGCGGTGGCCAGACGTCCACCGTCGAAACCGCGCACAAGTAGGGCTGCGCCGGCCGCCACGGGGTACACCTGTCGCATGAGCGACAGGCAAGAGACCGAGGACGAGCGGCTGGACCGCAAGTGGAACGAGCTGATCCAGGAGCTGCGGGTCATGCAGACCGGCGCCCAGCTGACGGCCGGGTTCCTCCTCACCCTGCCGTTCCAGTCGTCGTTCCAGGACCTCGACGGCTTCCAGGTCCGGCTCTACCTCACCCTCGTGCTGCTCGCAGCGGCGACGACGGCACTGGTGATGTCGGCGGTCGCGGTGCACCGACGGCTGTCGGGCGAGGAGGTCAAGGAGCGCGTCGTCGTCGCCGGGCAACGGATCACGATCGGGGTCCTGACCACGATCTCGCTGCTGATCACGGGCATGGTGCTGCTCATCTTCGACGTCGTGCTCGAACGACCGGTCGCGTTGCTGTGGACCGGCGTCGTCGCCGTGTTCGTCGTGCTGCTGCTGGTGGTGCTCCCCCACGTCCTGCGCGCCGACGACTGAGCCGAAAACGATTCGCTCGAGGGCCCCGCACTCCGTACCCTCGGGGGAGTGCGCCAGCTCCCTCTCGACCACCCCGGGACCGCCGACCATCGCACTCCGGGACGGTTCCTCTGGTGGGTGGCGAGGGGCCAGTGGCAGACCCTGCTCGGCGGGATGTTCTTCGGCATCGTCTGGATGAGCTCGCAGGCCGTCATGCCCGCCGTGCTCGGCCGAGCGATCGACCAGGGCGTCGCCGCCCGGGACACCGACCGGCTGCTGCTGTGGGCGCTGGTTCTCTTCGGCATCGGGCTCCTGCAGGCGGGCAGCGGGATCATGCGGCACCGGTTCGCGGTCACCAACTGGCTGACCGCCGCCTACCGCACCGTCCAGCTGGTCGGCCGCCAGACGGTCCACCTCGGAGGCACGCTCCCGCGCAAGGTGTCGACCGGCGAGGTCGTCGCGATCGGCACCAACGACCTGTCCCACATCGGCCAGGTGATGGACGTGACCGCCCGCTTCGCCGGCGCCGTGGTGTCGTTCCTGCTGGTCTCGGTGATCCTGCTGTCGACGTCGGTGACGCTCGGGCTGGTCGTCCTGCTCGGTGTCCCGCTCCTGATCCTCATGATCGGACCGCTGCTGAGCCCGCTCCAGAAGCGCAGCGCCCACCAGCGGCACCTCATGGGCGAGCTGTCCAACTCCGCCACCGACATCGTCAGCGGACTGCGCGTCCTGCGCGGGATCGGCGGCGAGCAGGTGTTCCTCGACCGCTACCGCCGCGAGTCGCAGACCACGCGGAGGGCCGGCGTCGAGGTCGCCAAGGTCCAGTCGGTGCTCGACGCCCTCCAGGTGTTCCTGCCGGGGGTCTTCGTCGTGATCGTGGTCTGGCTCGGCGCCCGGGCCGCGGCGACCGGCACCATCACGCCCGGTGAGCTGGTCGCCTTCTACGGCTACTCCGCCTTCCTGATGATTCCGCTGCGCACAGCCACCGAGTACGCCAACAAGGTGATCCGGGCCCACGTCGCCGCCCGCCGGATCTGCCGTGTCCTCGCCCTCACTCCCGACCACGTCGAGACCGACGTCGTCGCTCCCTCCCCGCCCGTCGGCTCCGACCTCACCGACGACCGCAGCGGGTTGCGGGTCCGGTCCGGTCTGCTGGTCGCCGTGGTCAGCGAGCAGCCCGACGAGTCCGCCGCGCTCGCTGACCGGCTGGGCATGTGCGCGGCCGTGGTCGACGACGAGGTCCGGTTGGGCGGCGTACCCCTGCCGTCCCTGTCGCGCGACGAGGTCCGGCGCCGGATCGTGGTCTCCGACACCGGTGCCACCCTCTTCTCCGGCCGGCTGGGCGACCGGCTCGACGTCCGTGGCACCGGCGCTGTCGACGACGCCCTCGAAACGGCCTCGGCCGACGACATCTTCGACGTCCTGCCCGAGGGTCTCGACACCGTCGTGGACGAGCGCGGCCGCAGCTTCTCCGGTGGCCAGCGCCAGCGGCTCGTGCTGGCGCGCGCGCTCACGGCCGACCCCGAGATCCTGGTCCTCGTCGAGCCGACGTCCGCCGTCGACGCCCACACCGAGGCGCGGATCGCGTCCCGGCTGCGCGCCCACCGGGCGGGCCGCACCACCATCCTCACGAGCAGCAGCCCACTGGTGCTCGACGCCGTCGACGAGGTGGCGTTCCTCCGCGACGGCCGGGTCGTCGCGACAGGTCGGCACGCCGATCTGCTGGCCTCGCACGCCGTCTACCGCGCCGTCGTCACCCGCGAGACCGAGCCGGCCGAGGTCCTCTCATGAGCACCGCCCTCCCCGTCGCCGACAGCCGTGCGGTCCGGAGGTACGCCGGGAGCATCGCCCGGCGTCACCCACGCCTGCTCTGGAGCGCGCTCGCGCTCCACGTGCTGGCCGCACTGACCGCGCTGGCAGCGCCCCGCCTCCTCGGCGGCCTGGTGGAGGCCGTGGAGAACGGCACGACCACCGGGTACGTCGACCGGCTGGTGCTGATCCTCGCGATCTTCCTGGTGGCGCAGACGATCCTCACCCGGTTCGCCCGTTACATCAGCCAGGTGCTCGGCGAGCAGGTCCTCGCGGAGCTGCGTGAGGACTTCGTCGAGAACACGCTCGGGCTGCCCGTGGGTGTTGTCGAGTCGGCTGGCTCGGGCGACCTGCTCACCCGCACCAGTCGGGACGTCGAGCAGCTGGGCTGGTCGGTGCGGTGGGCCCTGCCGGAGTGGACGATCGCGGTCGTCACCGCGGTGCTCACGTTCGGTGCCGCGCTGAGCGTCGGCGCGTGGGTGGCTCTCCCCTGCCTGCTCGGTGTGCCGCCGCTGGTGATCGGTCTCCGGTGGTACCTCGCCCGCGCCAAGGACGGCTACCTGCGCGAGAGCGCGTCGTACTCACAGATCAACGCGACGCTCACCGAGACCGTCGAGGGTGCCCGGACCGTCGAGGCGCTCGGACTCGGCGACGAGCGGGTCGGCCAGATCGACCGCGACATCAAGTCGTCCTTCGACGCGGAGCGGTACACCCTCTACCTGCGCACGGTCTTCTTCCCGAACATGGAGATCGCCTACCTGATCCCCACCGTGCTGACCCTGCTGTTCGGTGGCTACCTCTACACGCAGGGCTCGGTCTCGCTCGGCGACGTGACCGCGGCGACGCTGTACGTGCAGATGCTGATCGACCCCGTCGACCGGATCGTGAGCATCCTCGACGAGCTCCAGATGGGTGCCGCCTCGCTGGCCCGACTGCTCGGCGTGGCCCAGGTCCCCGACGACCGTGAGGTCAGTGGCGCCCGGCCGCAGAGCGAGAAGCTCGAGGCGGACGACGTCCGGTTCTCGTACGTCGACGGGCGTGACGTGCTGCACGGCATCGACCTCGATGTCGGCGTCGGAGAACGCATCGCCATGGTCGGGCCCTCCGGCGCCGGCAAGTCGACGCTGGGGCGGCTGCTGGCGGGCATCCACCCGCCCCGGACCGGGTCCGTCACGGTCGGCGGTGTCGGCCTGGTGGAGCTGCCCCTCGACGACCTGCGCGGCCACGTCGCCCTGGTCACGCAGGAGCACCACGTCTTCGTCGGCACCCTGCGCGAGAACCTCGCCCTGGCCGCTCCTCCCGGAGCCGGTGACGACGAGATCCGCTCGTCCCTCGACGCCGTCGACGCGCTCGACTGGGTCGATGCGCTCCCGGACGGCCTCGACACGGTCGTCGGCTCGGGTGGCCGTGCCCTCACGGCGGCCCAGGCCCAGCAGATCGCCCTGGCTCGCCTGGTGCTGGCCGACCCGCACACCCTGGTGCTCGACGAGGCCACCTCGCTGATCGATCCGCGCGCGGCCAGGCACCTCGAGCGCTCGCTGGCCGCGGTCCTGCACGGGCGCACCGTGATTGCCATCGCGCACCGGCTGTTCTCGGCCCACGACGCCGACCGCGTGGCCGTCGTCGAGGACGGCGTGATCTCCGAGTTCGGCTCCCACGACGAGCTGGTCGAGGCGGGCGGTTCCTACGCCGCCCTCTGGGACAGCTGGAACGGCCGGCACTGACCCCGGTCGTAGGGTGGCGCAACCATGACCACCGCGCGCACCGTTCCCGTCACCACGGAGGCCGACGGCGACGAGCTCGACGCGGTCGACGCCTGGCGGGCGACCCGGAAGGTCGGGCTCGGGAGGCTGCTGGTCGCCTCGTTCGTGCGGTTCCGGTACGGCGACGGCTTCACCAACAGCCGCGCCCTCGCCCTGCAGACCTCGCTGGCCGTCGTCCCGTTCCTGCTCGCGCTGGCGGGCCTGGCCGCCGACATCGACCAGGAGCGACCGGCTCGCGTGCTGGCCGCCACCATTCAGGCGATCTCGCCGGGAGCCGGTGAGCAGGACGCCCTCGCCAGCGCCGTGACCGGTGATGAGTCGAGCGAGCAGGCCGGTGAGCTCGCGCTGGGCCTCGGCCTGTTCTTCGCCCTGCTGTCGATGACCACGGCGATGGCCCAGGTGGAGCGCGGCATGAACCGCATCTACGGCATCCGCCGCGACCGTCCTGCACTGGCGAAGTACGGCCGGGCCGCCGTGATGACCGCGATCCTCGCAGCACCCGTCGGTGTCGGCTTCCTGCTGCTCGTGGCAGGCGGCGCGTTCGCCGACGCCATGGTGGCCGACTACGGCTGGACCGACCGCACCGCCGACCTGTGGCGGGCGGTGCGCTGGCCGGTCGGCCTGGCCCTGCTGGTCTTCGCGATCGCCGTCGTCCTCGACCACGCCCCACGCCGACGGCAGCCCGGCCTGACCTGGCTGGCGCTGGGCTCCGGGGTCGCTGTCGCCCTGGCCATGGGGGCGACCGGCCTGCTGGCGGCGTACGTGCACGTCGGCGACTCGTTCGGCAACGTCTACGGACCGCTCGCCGGCATGTTCGCCCTGCTGATCTGGTCCCTGTTGACGTCGATGGCCCTCTTCTACGGCGCCGCCGTCTGTGCCCAGCTGGAGGCCTGCCGCGCCGGCCACGACGACCCGGTGTACGCCGATCCTGGTCGCCCGCACGGTGTGCAGGTGGACGACTGACGTTGCCCCCGGTTGAGGCGTCCGTTGGTCGAGGCGTCCGTTGGTTGAGGTGCGAAGGCGCGCTGGCGCCTGAGCCTCGAAACCCCGGAAGGAGTGCGGGGCGGCGACCGCGGTACCGCCCTGCCTACCTCACGGGGTTTCGAGGCTCCTCGCTGACGCTCGTCGCACCTCAACCAACGTCGCACCTCGACCAACGACGCACCTCAACCAACGACTCTCAGAGACCGGCGACCTTGATGCCGGAGTGCACCTTGTACTTCTTGTTGATCGAGATCAGGACCGCGGTGAGGGGTTCGAGCTGTCGGGCGAGCCGGAGCTTGCCGGCGTCGATGCCGTCGCGGCCGGTGACGCAGCGGGCCAGCTCGATGGCGACCGCCTTGCCTTCGTCGGAGTCGCCGCAGACCAGGATGTCCTCGTGGTCGAGGTAGTCGGCCTCGCCCCACAGCGTGACCGCGGAGACGTGGTGGAAGGCACCGACCACGACCGACTCCGGAGCGATCCGCTGGGCCGACTCGGCCGCGGACCCTTCTCCCCCGTCGACCACGCGGCCGTGCGGGCCACGCTTGTCGAAGGCCAGCGGGTTCACACACGAGATGACCGTCGTGCCGTCGAGCGGCAGGGTGGCGACCAGCTCGTCGTGGCCGTCGTACGGCACCGCGAGCAGCACCACCTCAGCGCCCGTCGCAGGCGTCGACGTTGCTGGCACCGGTCACCGAGGGTGACCCGAGCCGGTCGTTGAGCTCGGCGGCGGCTGCCTCGGCCTTCTCGGCGGCTCGCGAGCCGAGCACGACCGTGTGCCCGTGCTTGGCGAAGCGGTAGCCCAGACCCTTGCCCTGCGGCCCGGTCCCACCGATCACGGCGATGCGGTACGTCGTCACTCGCTGCTCCTCCACGTCTCGGTCCCGCGCTGGCGACCTTGCCATTGTGACAGTGATCCTGTCACAGTTGGGATGACCCACGGACCCGGACCGACAGGACCCATTGTGAAGCTCTCCATGCCCCTCATCTACGCCGGGAACCCCCGTGAGACGGCCGACCAGGTCGCGGGTCTGGAGAAGGCCGGGCTGGACACGATCTGGGTCGCCGAGCCGTACGGCTTCGACGCCCCCACCCTCATGGGCTACCTCGCCGCGAAGACCGAGACCGTCGAGATCGGCGCCGGGATCCTCAACGTCTACTCCCGCACCCCGGGCGCCCTGCTCCAGACCGCCGCCGGTCTCGACAACGTCTCGGGTGGCCGCGCCGTCATCGGTCTCGGCGCCTCGGGACCCCAGGTGATCGAGGGCTTCCACGGCCTCCCCTACGACAAGCCGCTCGGCCGGACCCGCGAGATCATCGAGATCCTGCGGATGGGCCTGCGGCGCGAAGCGCTGGTCAGCGACGGCATCTACAAGCTCCCCCTGCCGGCCGACCAGGGTCTCGGCCTCGGCAAGCCGCTGAAGCTGCTCAACAAGCCCGAGCGACCGGTCATCCCGCTGTGGGTCGCGGCTCTCGGCGACAAGAACGTGCAGATGACCGCCGAGGTGGCCGACGGCTGGCTGCCGTTCCTCTTCCACCCCGAGAAGGCGAAGGACGTCTGGGGAGACGCGCTCGCGAAGGGCGCGGCGAAGCGTTCCGCCGACCTCGGACCACTCGAGATCTCGGCCGGCGGCATGGTCGCGATCGGCGAGGACGTCAAGGGGATGCTCGACTTCATGCGCCCGATGTACGCGCTGTACGTGGGCGGCATGGGCGCCCGTGGCAAGAACTTCTACAACGAGCTGGCCTGCCAGTACGGCTACGAGAAGGAGGCCAAGGAGATCCAGGACCTCTATCTCGGCGGCAACAAGCGCGACGCCGAGGCCCTCGTCCCGCAGGAGTGGCTCGAGGCCGGCAACCTGGTCGGGCCGGAGTCCTACGTCAAGGAGCGGATCGCCGCCTTCCGCGAGGCCGGTGTCACCAGCCTCCAGGTCAGCCCGGCGTCCGACGACCCGGCCGGCACCATCGCGAAGGTCAAGGAATGGGTCTCCTGACCCACGGGCCGCGGCGTTTCGACAACCTGGAGCGGATCCGCCGGCTGGACCCGCGCACCGACCACGACGAGATCGTCTTCATCACGTCGCGCCACGAGTTCCCCTGGGACTTCGTCCAGGGCACCGCGATCGCGTTCCTCCGCGACTACGGCGTGCCCTCCATCGCCCGCCTGCTCGACCGGACCCGCGAGTTCGAGGACCACGGCCTCAAGAGGTACGACGACACCCTGCTCATCGGCGAGGAGTCCACGGTCGAGGGGATCGACTCGCCGCGCGCGCACGCCGCCGTCCGGCGTCTGAACAACATCCACGGTCACTACGACATCCCCGACGACGAGTTCGCCTACGTGCTGGCGACCACGATCGTGGGCCCCGTCCGCTGGATCAACGACTACGGCTGGCGGCCGCCTCGACCCGCACGAGGTCGCGTCGCTGGCCAGGGTCACCACCCGCTTCGGCGAGCTGATGGGGCTCAAGGGCCTGCCGACGACGTACGACGGCTACGAGCGGCTGCTCGACGACTACGAGGCAGAGCGGTTCGCGTTCGATCCCGCCGCGAAGCGACTGACGGAGGCCTCGATCCGGATCGCCCGGACCGTGGCGCCGGCCCCGATGAAGCCGCTGGTCCGACCGGTGACCATCGCGCTGATGGACGAGCCGCTGAGGCTCGCGCTGGGGATGCCCCGCCAGCCGGCCTGGTTCGTCCGGGCCGTGAAGACCGGCCTGCGACTCCGCGCCCGCGCGCTGCGGTACTTCCCGCCCCGCCGACACGCCTACCACCACCAGCCGTCGACGTACCCCATGGGTTACCGGCTCGGCGACCTCGGCCCGGCATCGATGCTGGACGAGCTCAACCTGAAGCACACCGACACCAGGGAGACGATCAGATGACCCGCGACATCTTCGACGCGGAGCACGAGGCGTTCCGCGACGCCGTCGGCACCTTCCTCGACAAGGAGGTCGTGCCCCACCACGAGCAGTGGGAGAAGGACGGCATCGTCGACCGCGAGGTGTGGGCGAAGGCCGGCGCCCAGGGGCTGCTCGGCCTCCAGCTCGACGAGGAGTACGGCGGTGGCGGCACGGCCGACTACCGCTACAACGTGGTGATCGGCGAGGAGATGACCAGGCGCGGCGTCTACGGCGCGGCGTTCCCCCTCTTCAACGACATGATCGTGCCCTACCTCGTCGCCAGCGCCAACGAGGAGCAGCGCACGCGCTGGTTCCCCGACCTCGCCAGCGGTCGAGAAGATCGCCGCCATCGCGATGACCGAGCCCGGTGCGGGCTCGGACCTCCAGGGCATCCGCACCACGGCGGTCGACCAGGGTGATCACTACCTGCTCAACGGCAGCAAGACCTTCATCTCCAACGGCATCCTCGCCGACCTCGTCATCGTCGTGGCCCGCACCGACCCCGAGGCCGGCCACCAGGGCATCTCCCTGCTCATGGTCGAGCGGGGCATGGAGGGTTTCGAGCGCGGGCGCAACCTCGACAAGATGGGTCAGCACGCGCAGGACACCGCCGAGCTGTTCTTCGACAACGTCCAGGTGCCCAAGGCGAACCTGCTCGGCGACGAGGGGGCGGGTTTTCTCTACCTGATGACGAACCTCTCGCAGGAGCGCCTCTCCATCGCGGTGTCGGCGGCGTCGGCCTGCGAGCTGATCCTCGACGAGACGCTCGCCTACGCCAAGGAGCGCACTGCTTTCGGCAAGCCGATCGGGGCGTTCCAGCACAACCGGTTCGTGCTCGCCGAGATGGCGACGGACGCGCACATCTGCCGGGTGTTCGTCGACGACTGCATCAAGCGGCACGTCGCCGGCGAGCTCGATGCGAAGACCGCGTCGATGGCGAAGTGGTGGACGACCGAGCTGCAGAAGAAGGTCGTCGACCAGGGCGTGCAGATGCACGGCGGCTACGGCTACATGATGGAGTACCCGATCGCGCGGGCCTACGTGAACAGCCGCGTCCAGACCATCTACGGCGGCACCACCGAGATCCAGAAGGAGATCATCGGGCGCTCGCTCGGGATCTGATCAGCGCAGGCAACCGTCACGGCGACGCGCGTCTCATGGCTGCAGGACGACCTTGCCGGTGCTGCGGCGAGCCTCGATGTGCTCGTGGGCACGGTCCGCTTCGGCCAGGGGGTACGACGAGTCGACGTGAGGGCGCACCCACCCGGAGGCGACGCCGTCGAGCACCTCCTCCATCCAGCCGCGGAGCCTGTCGACCTCGTCCCACATGTGCCCGAGGTTGACCCCGAAGGCCCCCTGGTTGGCGTTCATGAGCTGAACCGGGTGGAACAGCGGCATCAGCGCCGCGGTCCTGGCCAGCCGCAGCTTGCCGCGCAGGCCGTCGTTGCCGGAAGCGGCGGAGACGCCGTACATCCCGAGGCGGCCGGTGGGGCGCAGGACGCTGCGGGACCGGCGGAAGCTCTCTCCGCCGAGCGGGTCGATCACCAGCTCCACGCCACGCTCGTCGGTGAGGGCGAGCACCTCGCGGGTCCAGTCACCGGTGCGGTAGTCGACGGCGTGGTCGAGGCCCCGGGCTGTGAGGAAGCCGTGCTTGCCCGCGCTGGCCGTGCCGATGCTGCGCGCCCCCACGTGGCGGGCGATGTCGAGAGCAGCGAGGCCGACCCCGGAGCCGGCGTTCTGGATGAGCACGGTGTCGCCCTCGCGCAGGCCGCCCTGGACCACCAGGAGCTGCCAGGCGGTGAGGTAGGCGACCGGGATCGACGCCGCCTCCGCGTGACTCAGCGCCTGCGGCTTGGCGAAGACCTGGGTCACCGGGACGTTCAGCGCGCTGCTGTAGCCGCCGAACCGGGTCAGTGCGAGGACGTCTTGCCCGACCAGTGACTCCTCGACCCCGGTTCCCACGGCGCGCACCGTGCCCGAGACCTCGTAGCCGACCACCAGTGGCAGCGGCGGCGCGTCGGGGTAGAGGCCCTGACGGGCGAGGATGTCGGCGAAGTTGATCCCGGCGGCGACCACCTCGACCTGCGCCTCACCAGGGCCAGGTGGGTCCAGCCGAGAAGTCTGGAGCCTCAGTTGCTCCGGGCCCCCTGCGCGGGTGATGACGACCTGTCGGATGTCCATCCGGGCATTGTCGCCCCTCATGACCGGGAGACACCTGCGCGCCGGTGCGCCAGCTCGCTCCCCACCGACGTGCGCACGAGCGCATGGGCGAACGCAGGCAGCTCCTCGAGGCCGAACCACCCGATGGCGGTGTGTTCCTCGGGAGCGAGGTTCGCCGGCGTCCCATGCCAGTCCGGCACCAGCCACGCACTGAGGAGGACGGGCTCTGCCGAAGGCTCGACAACCACCCGGCACAGGTGACGTGCCGCGTCCGGCACCATGCGGACGCCGAGCTCCTCGTGCAGCTCCCGCGCCAGGGCCTCCAGCTCCGACTCGCCGTTCTCGATGACCCCACCGGGCAGGTCCCAGACGTCGGGAAACGCCTGCTTGTCGAGACTCCGGCGCCCGAGCAGGACGCGTCCGTCGCGCACCAGCGCGCCGACCACCACCTCCACCATGCGCCGATCCAAGCACCGACCCCCGACACGGCTGGACGGGACCTAGCCAACCCGGCGCCGGCGGGGCAGGATCGGCACACCCCGACCTCAGGAGCCTGCCATGACCGACGTTCTCGCCGACCGAACCCGGATCGAGGCGGAGGTGGCCGGACGCACGCTGATCGACGTGCTCGCGGACACCGTGAAGGAGCACGGCGACCGGCCGGCGTACTCCGACAAGCACCACGTGCCCGAGGGCGAGACGTGGCGGACCCTCACCTGGGCCGAGGTGCACGAGACGGCGCTCGATGCGGCCGCGGGGCTGATCACGCTCGGCGTCCAGCCCGGCGACACCGTGGCGATCATGGCCACGAACCGGATCGAGCACTTCCTCGCGGACATCGCCGGCGTACACGCAGCCGCGACGCCGATGTCGATCTACAACACGCTCAGCCAGGAGCAGGTGGCGTACGTCGCCGAGCACTCCCGGCCGCGGGTGGTGGTGCTGGAGACCGCCGACCACCTCCACCGGTGGACGCGCGCACTCGAGCTCGACGGCGTGGAGCGGGTCGTCGTGCTCGACCCAGCGAACCGTCCCGACGGCGAGCGTTTCATCGGCTGGGACGACCTGCTCGCGGCCGGACGTGCCAGGAGGGGCGAGCAGCCCGGCGAGCTGGAGGAGCGGCACGCTGCCCTCGACCCGAACGCGCCGGCGACGATCCTCTACACCTCCGGGACCACCGGAAACCCGAAGGGCGTGGTCCTGACGCACCACAACGTGCTCTACGAAGCGGTGAGCACGCTCGAGGCGGCCGGTCTCGAGGGCATCCAGACCCAGGTCAGCTACCTGCCGCTGGCCCACATCGCCGAACGGGTCCTCGGCCTCTACGGCCCCCAGCTCGTCGCCAGCCACAGCTACGCGATCGGTGATCCGGCCGAGCTGCTGGGTGCGCTCGGCGAGGTCCACCCGACGGCGTTCTTCGGCGTCCCGCGGGTCTGGGAGAAGATCAAGACGGGCATCTCCGCCAAGCTCGCCGCGGACCCCAACCCCGACAACGTGAAGATGGTGCAGGACTCGATGGCGGCCGGCCTGGCCTGGGTGCAGGCCCAGGAGGTCGGCGGCACCATGACGCCGGAGATCGAGGAGGCCTACCGCCAGGCGGACGAGGCGATTCTCGGCTTCCTCAAGCTGCTGCTCGGCCTCGACCAGGTCACGTGGGCGGGCTCCGCCGCCGCGCCCATGCCGATCGAGGTCGCGAAGTTCATGGCCGGCCTCGGCCTGAAGGTCTTCGACGTCTACGGGATGACCGAGACCTGTGGCGCGGTGACCGCCAACGGCCCCCAGGGGTTCCGGCTCGGCACCGTCGGCCGGCCGACCCCCGGGATGGAGGTCAGGCTCGGCGAGGACGGCGAGGTGCTCGTGCGCGGGCCCGTGATCACGCCGGGCTACTACCAGCAGGAGGACGCCACCCGGGCGCTCATCGACGAGGACGGCTGGGTGCACACCGGTGACATCGGCACCCTCGACGACGACGGGTTCTTCGCGATCGTCGACCGCAAGAAGGAGCTGATCATCACCAGCGCCGGCAAGAACATCGCCCCGTCGAACATCGAGAACTACCTCAAGGAGTCGCCGATCGTCGGCCACGCGATGGCCGTCGGTGACAACCGTCCGTACGTCGTCGCCGTCCTGACCCTGGACGCCGAGATCGCCCCGTTGGTGGCCGAGAAGCTCGGGATCGAGTACACCGACCTCGCCGACCTGGCGGCGAAGCCGGAGATCCAGGCGATGGCGCAGCAGGCCGTGGACGCCGCCAACGAGAGGCTCTCGCGACCCGAGCAGGTCAAGGCCTTCGAGCTGCTCCCGGTGGAGTGGACCGCGGAGTCGGAGGAGCTCACGCCGACCCTCAAGCTGAAGCGCCGGGTCGTCAACACCAAGTACTCCGACATCCTGGATCGTCTGTACTCCTGACGGCTCCCGCCCCACTGGTCTGGACCAGTCGGCGGCGAGCGAGAGCTGTCTTGGTGGATCTTCCCGCGTGCGCGATGAATCCCGGGGCGGGGCAGGGTCTGATCGGGGATATCCCCGATGCCCCTGTCCCCGCCCTGTGATGGAGTTCAGTCATGCACCGTCAGATCGCCGGCAAGCTCACCGGCCCCGTCACCAAGTGGATCGTCCTCGGCTTCTGGCTCATCGCCCTCGCAGGCCTGGGCTCCTTCGGCTCCAAGCTCGCCGAGGTCCAGAACAACGAGGCCTCCTCGTGGCTGCCTGCCTCGGCCGAGTCGACGCGGGCGCTCGAGAAGCTCACGCCCTTCCAGGACCCCAACGTCATCCCCACCGTGGTCGTCTACGAGCGCGAGTCCGGCCTCACCGAGGACGACCTCGCCGCGGCCCAGGCTGACGTCGCCGAGTTCCAGGCGATGGACGGCGTCGAGGGCGAGGTCGTGGGGCCGATTCCGTCGGACGACGGCCAGGTCGCGCAGACGGTCGTCACGTTCAACTTCGGCAAGAACGGCTGGGAGCAGATGCCGGACACCGCCGACGCCCTGAGCGAGATGGCGGCGATCGACGGGGTCACCACCTACATCACCGGCTCCGGTGGCCAGGCGGCCGACTCCTTCGAGGCGTTCGCCGGCATCGACAGCAGCCTGCTCCTCGCGGCGCTCGGCGTGGTCATCATCATCCTGCTCTTCACCTACCGCAGCCCGGTCCTGTGGATGCTGCCGATCTTCTCGGTCATCGTGTCGCTGGGCACCAGCCTCGGGCTCGTCTACTTCCTCGCGAAGTACGCCAACCTGACGGTCAACGGGCAGAGTCAGGCGATCCTGAGCATCCTGGTGATCGGCGCCGGCACCGACTACGCCCTGCTGCTGGTGGCCCGCTACCGCGAGGAGCTGCGACGGCACGAGGACCGGCACGAGGCGATGGCCTTCGCGCTGCACCGGGCCGCCCCGGCCATCCTCGCCAGCGCGGCCACGGTCGCACTCGGCATGCTCTGCCTGCTCTTCGCCGAGATGAGCTCGACGGCCGGGCTCGGCCCGGTCACGGCCATCGGCATCGTCGTCACCTTCCTGGCCATGGTCACGCTGCTGCCCGCGCTGCTGGTCATCTGCGGACGGTGGATCTTCTGGCCCAAGCGGCCGACGTCCGGATCGGCCGAGCCCACCAGCTCCGGCCTCTGGGCCAAGGTCGGCCAGCGGATCAAGGTCCGGCCCCGCGCTGTCTGGGCGGTCACCGGCGCCCTGCTGCTGGTCGCCTGCCTCGGGCTGTTCCGCCTCGACACCAGCGGGCTGGCCTCCGACGAGCAGTACACCAAGGACTTCGGGTCCGTGCTCGGCCAGAAGGTACTCACCGAGCACGGTCTCGTCGACGCCTCCAACCCGATCATGGTCGCCGCCGACGCCGACCAGGCCGACGCGGTCGTCGAGGCCATCGCCGGTGTCGAGGGCATCGAGGCTCCGTCCGAGCCCGTCGTCAAGGACGGCGTCGCCTTCATCACCGCCGCGATCCCGGGCGACCCCGCCTCCCAGAACGCGTTCGACCGGGTCGAGGACGTGCGTGATGCGGTGGGCGGCATCGACGGTGCCGACGCCCTGGTGGGCGGGTTCTCCGCGATCTACCTCGACACCAAGACCGCGTCGTCCCGCGACAACGTGGTGATCATCCCGATCGTCCTGCTCGTGGTGTTCCTGATCCTGGTCCTGCTGCTGCGGGCGCTCGCATCCCCCATCATCCTGATCGGGACCGTCGTGCTCTCGTTCGGAGCGGCCCTGGGGCTCTCCACCCTCATCTTCGAGTTCGTCTTCCCCTCGCTCGTGGACCGCTGGCCGGACTCGGCGCAGGTGGATCCTGGGTTCCCCCTGTTCTCGTTCGTGTTCCTGGTGGCCCTCGGGATCGACTACAACATCTTCCTGATGACCCGGGTCCGGGAGGAGACGCAGATCCGCGGCACCCGCCAGGGAGCGCTCGTGGCTCTCACGTCGACGGGCGGGGTGATCACCTCCGCCGGCGTCGTGCTGGCCGCGACCTTCCTGGTGCTCGGCACGCTGCCCCTGGTGTTCCTCGCCCAGCTCGGCACGGCGGTCGCGCTCGGCGTGCTGCTCGACACGATGATCGTCCGGTCGGTGCTGGTCACCGCGATCAACCTCGACCTCGGCGCGAAGATCTGGTGGCCGAGCACGCTCGACCGGGGCGAGCACGCTGTCGCCCCTCCCGAGCCGTCGGCGGAGCGTGAGAAGCAGCCGGTCTGACCGGGTCCACCGCGTGGGCCGGCCCCGTGGGTCGGCTCGCGCGCGACTAGCCTGAACCAGTGACCGAGACGACGGCGGGGCCCACTCCCCAGCAGGTCCGCCGCGCCGTCGCCCGCGCGGAACGTGGTGCGGCACTCGACGTTGCCGAGGCCGCAGCACTGCTGGCCGCGACCGGGCCCGAGCTCGACCGGCTCTGCACGGCTGCCGCCCGGGTGCGGGACGCCGGCCTGGTGGCCGCCGGACGGCCGGATGTCGTCACGTACTCCCCCAAGGTGTTCATCCCGGTCACCCGTCTGTGCCGGGACCGGTGCCACTACTGCACCTTCGTGACCACCCCGGGTCACCTCGAGCGGGCCGGCGAGTCGCCGTACCTCTCCCCGGACGAGATCCTGGACGTCGCCCGGCAGGGCGGCGAGCTCGGCTGTCTCGAGGCGTTGTTCACCCTCGGCGACCGGCCCGAGGACCGTTGGCCCGAGGCCCGGCAGTGGCTCGACGAGCAGGGCTACGACTCCACCCTCGCCTACGTGCGCGCGATGGCGGTCCGGGTGCTCGAGGAGACCGGGCTGCTGCCGCACCTCAACCCCGGGGTCCTGTCGTGGGAGGAGCTGAACCGGCTCAAGCCGGTCTCCCCCTCGATGGGGATGATGCTGGAGACCACCTCGACGCCGGCTCTTCACCGAGAAGGGCGAGGCCCACTTCGGCTCGCCCGACAAGGACCCGGCGATCCGGCTGCGGGTGCTCGAGGACGCCGGGCGGCTGGCGATCCCCTTCACCACCGGACTCCTCGTCGGCATCGGCGAAGACCTCACCGAGCGTGCCGAGACGATCTTCGCGCTGCGCGCTGTCTCCCGGAGCTACGGCTCGGTGCAGGAGGTGATCGTCCAGAACTTCCGGGCCAAGCCCGACACGGCGATGCGGCACTCCGACGACCTCGGCCTCGACGAGTTCCGGGCCGCCATCGCCGTCACCCGTCTGGTCCTCGGGCCCAAGGCCCGGATCCAGGCGCCGCCCAACCTGGTCGACCTCAGCGAGTGCCGGGCCCTGCTCGACGCCGGGATCGACGACTGGGGCGGCGTTTCACCCCTGACCCCGGACCACGTGAACCCCGAGCGTCCCTGGCCCACCCTCGAGCGGCTCCGGTCGATCACCACCGAGTGCGGCTTCGAGCTGAAGGCCCGCCTGACCGTCCACCCCGAGTTCGTCCGGCAGGGCGAGCCCTGGCTGGACCCGCGCGTCTCCGCCCACGTCGCCGCCCTCGCGGACGACGACGGGCTGGCGAAGGTCGGCGTACGCCCCACCGGCCTGCCCTGGCAGGAGCCGGACGGTGGCTTCGCCCACGTCGGCGGCACCGGCCGCACCGATCTCCACACCGGCATCGACGACACCGGCCGCACCGCCGACCGCCGCAGTGACTTCGACGACGTCTACGGCGACTGGGACTCCGTCCGCGTCGCGGCCGAGCACACCGGTGGCCCCGGCATCGCGTCGTCCGGTGTCGCGGCGGCGCTCCGGGTCGCGGAGAACGATCCCCGACGGCTCACTGACGAGCAGGCCCACGCCCTGATCACCGCCGAGGGCGAGCACCTCGACGCCGTGTGCGCGCTGGCCGACGACCTGCGGCGGTCGACCGTGGGCGACGAGGTGACGTACGTCGTCAACCGCAACATCAACTTCACCAACATCTGCTACGTCGGCTGCCGGTTCTGCGCGTTCGCCCAGCGCCGGACCGACGCCGACGCCTTCTCGTTGTCACTCGAGCAGGTGGCCGACCGCGCGCAGGAGGCGTGGGAGCTCGGAGCGACCGAGGTCTGCATGCAGGGCGGCATCGACCCCGAGCTGCCCGGCACCGCGTACTTCGACCTCGTCTCGGCCGTCAAGCAGCGGGTGCCCGACATGCACGTGCACGCGTTCTCGCCGATGGAGATCGTCAACGGCGCGAGTCGCACCGGTCTCTCCATCGAGGACTTCCTGATCAAGGCCCGGGAGTCCGGGCTCGACACGATCCCCGGCACGGCCGCCGAGATCCTCGACGACGAGGTCCGCTGGGTGCTGACCAAGGGCAAGCTGCCCACCCAGACCTGGATCGACGTGGTCACCACCGCACACCGGGTGGGCCTGCGGTCCAGCTCGACGATGATGTACGGACACGTCGACAACCCACGCCACTGGATCGGGCACCTGCGGGTGCTGTCCCGGATCCAGGACGAGACCGGCGGCTTCACCGAGTTCGTGCCGCTGCCGTTCGTGCACCACTCGTCCCCGATCTACCTGGCCGGGGTCGCGCGACCGGGTCCGACCTTGCGCGACAACCGCGCCGTGCACGCGGTCGGCCGGATCCTGCTGCACGGCCGGATTCCGCACATCCAGACGAGCTGGGTGAAGCTCGGCACGGACGGCACCCGAGCGATGCTGCAGGGCGGTGCCGACGACGTGGGCGGCACGCTCATGGAGGAGACCATCTCCCGGATGGCCGGCTCCGAGCACGGCTCCGCGAAGACGGTCGCCGAGCTCACCGAGATCGCCGCCGGGATCGGCCGTCCCGTCCGCGAGCGCACGACGACGTACGGCGTGCCGACACGCGTCGTCTAGCGTGTCGTCATGGCCCCTCTTGTCGTCACCGCCCCGCCCGTGCCGAGGTCCGAGGAGATCCTGACTCCCGAGGCGCTCGACTTCGTGGCCGAGCTCGATGCCCGGTTCCACGCCCGGCGCGACGAGCTGCTCGCGGCCCGCCGGTCCCGGCGTGAACAGATCGCCCGGACCGGCACCCTGGACTTCCTCCCCGAGACCGCCGAGGTGCGGTCGGGCGACTGGACCGTGGCCCCCGTGCCGGCCGACCTGCGCGACCGGCGAGTCGAGATCACCGGGCCGACGGACCCCAAGATGGCGATCAACGCTCTCAACTCCGGTGCCCGGGTGTGGCTCGCCGACCTCGAGGACGCCAACACCCCGCACTGGCGCAACGTCGTCGGCGGGCAGGTCACGTTGTACGACGCCGTCCGCCGCGAGCTGGCGTTCACGTCGGCCGAGGGCAAGGACTATGCGCTGGCCGACCCGTCGAACGTGCCGGTGATCCTGCCCCGCCCGCGGGGCTGGCACTTCGACGAGGCACACGTCACGCGGGACGGTGCGCCGGTGGTCGCGGCGCTCGTCGACTTCGGCCTCTACTTCTTCCACAACGCTCGCGAGCTGCTCTCGCGTGGCAGCGGTCCCTACTTCTACCTGCCGAAGCTGGAGTCCCACCTCGAGGCCCGCCTGTGGGACGACGTCTTCTCGCACGCAGAGGCGGCGCTGGAGATCCCGCACGGCTCCGTGCGGGCGACGGTCCTGATCGAGACCATCACCGCGGCCTTCGAGATGGACGAGATCCTCTACGAGCTGCGCGACCACGCCGCCGGGCTCAACGCGGGCCGCTGGGACTACCTGTTCAGCATCATCAAGAACTTCCGTGACGCCGGGCCGGCGTACACCCTCCCGGACCGCAACGCGGTGACCATGAACGCGCCGATGATGAAGGCCTACAGCGACCTGCTGGTGCGGACCTGCCACCGACGCGGGGCCTTCGCGATCGGCGGGATGGCGGCGTTCATCCCGAGCCGTCGTGACGCCGACGTCAACGAACGCGCGTTCGCGAAGGTCACCGAGGACAAGACCCGCGAGGCGGAGGCCGGCTTCGACGGGTCCTGGGTGGCGCACCCCGACCTGGTCCCGCTCTGTGCCGGCATCTTCGACGAGGCGCTCGGAGATCGGGCGAACCAGCTCGACGTCGGGCGCGACGACGTCGAGGTCTCGGCCGCCGATCTGCTGGCGATCGACCAGACCCCGGGCGAGCGCACCGAGCAGGGCCTGCGGGGCAACGTCCGGATCGGCATCCAGTACCTCCAGGCCTGGCTGTCCGGCAACGGTGCCGCCGGTATCGACAACCTGATGGAGGACGCCGCCACCGCGGAGATCTCGCGCTCGCAGGTGTGGCAGTGGATCTTCAACGGCGCCAGGCTGGACAACGGTGAGGTCGTGACCCGCGAGCTGGTCGAACGCGTCGTCGAGGAGGAGTACGCCGGACTGCGCGAGGTGGTCGGTCAGGGGCCGGACGGCGAGGAGGCGTTCGACGCGGGTCACTGGGCCGAGGCGCGGCGGCTGTTCGTGGGCGCCGCTCTCAGCGAGGAGTTCCCGGACTTCCTCACCCTCCCGGCGTACGAGGTGATCCTCTCCGCCGAGTCGGCGTGAGTTGCGGGGTGTAGACGGGCAGCAC
This sequence comes from uncultured Actinomycetota bacterium, assembly GCA_963834235.1. Taxonomy (GTDB): domain Bacteria; phylum Actinomycetota; class Actinomycetes; order Propionibacteriales; family Nocardioidaceae; genus Nocardioides. Next base: position 1,060,229 of record CAWIAS010000001.1, on the reverse strand, counting down.
CCCGCAGTTCACGCCGACTCGGGGCGGATCGGACGACAACTCACGCCGACTCGGCGGTCAGTGCTTGATCCGGGTGCCGCCGACCCAGACTCCGGCGATGTCGGAGTCGCCGCCGAGCGCAAAGATCTTCGCGAGCGCGTCCTCGGGGGAGGCCGCGTGGCGAAGTCCCACGTCGAGCGGATCGTCGGCCAGGGGTCGCACCCACACCGCGTCGAAGCTCCGCCCGACGCCGAGATCGCCCACCTCGTCGCCCAGTCCGAGAGCGAGCGCACCGGCGCGGGTGGCGAGGTGCAGCAGGTGGGATGACGTGAGGGGCAGACCGTCCGGTCCGAGCAGGGCCTGCATGAACGAGGCCTGGAGCCCTTCCTTCAGGATGCTGAAGCCGGTGCCGGCGCCGACGTCGGAGCCCAGTGCGACCCGGACGCCGTGCTCGACGTGACGTCGCATCGGGAAGAGCCCGCTGCCGAGGGCGGCGTTGCTGGACGGGCAGTGGGCGACGGAGGCGCGCCGGCCGCCGAGGACGTCGAGCTCCTTGTCGGTGGGGTGCACGTCGTGGGCCAGCACCGAGGACTCCCCGACCAGTCCGTGGTCGTCGTAGGTGCCGACGTAGTGCTCGGCGCCGACGAAGAGTCGGGCCACCTCGGCCACCTCGGCCGGGTTCTCGTTGACGTGGGTGGTGAACCACGACCCGGGGACGTCCTTGAGCACGGCCGCGCAGGCGTCCAGCACCTCGTCGCCGGCGGAGAAGGAGAAGCGCGGCGTCACGGCGTACCTGAGCCGGCCGACTCCGTGCCAGCGCGAGGCCAGCGCCACGGCCTCGGCATACGCCCGCTCCGGGTCGGTCAGCAGCGCCTCCGGGAGACCGCGGTCGCTGACGACCAGACCGGCGGTGACCCGCAGTCCCACCCGGGAGACCTCGTCGAACAGGGCGTCCACGGCTGAGCTGAAGTGTGAGCCGAAGACCAGCGCCGTCGTCGTCCCGGCCGCGACCAGGCCTCCGACGAACTCCGAGGCGATGGCCCGTGCGTAGCCGACGTCAGCGAGCCGGCACTCCTCCGGCAACGCGCAGCGCTCGAGCCATTCGAGCAGCGGCATCCCGAGCGCGCCGATGATCCTCACCTGGGGGTAGTGGACGTGGGTGTCGACGAGGCCCGGAAGGAGTACGCCGGCCCGCAGGTCGACGACCGCCTCGTCGGGATGGTCGGCCCGGAGCGTCGTGAAGTCGCCCCGCGCTCGCACGGTGCCATCGACGACGAGCAGGCCGGCGTCCTGGTCGCTGCGCAGGGTTCCGCCCGTGAACGGGTCGTCCGGGGTGTCGAGCACCTGGGCCCGGTAGAGGGTCACGACCGGACCTCGGCCGTCTCGTCGGCGAAGACCCGGAGCAGGTCGGCTGCGACGGCGACCGCAATGGTGGCGGGCTCCTTGCCGGAGGGACCGGGCCGACCGATGGGGCTGCGGATCCGGCCGATCGTCGCCTCGTCGTGCCCCTCGACGGTGAGTCCGGTCCGGAACCGTGCCCACTTCGCGGCCGACCCGATCAGGCCGATGCTGGCCAGGTGGGTGCACCGCAGCGCCTCGTCGCACAGCGCGAAGTCCTCGGCGTGGTCGTGGGTCATCACCAGCACATGGGCACCGGGCGGGAGCGACCCCAGGGCCAGCTCGGGCACCGGCGCGTGGTGGACACGGACGGCGGCCTCGCCGTCGTCGAGGCAGGCCAGGCGCGGCTCGGCGAGCTGATCGGCGCGGGAGTCGACGAGGTGCAGCTCGAGGTCGTGCCGGACCAGGATCCGGGCCAGCTCGAGTCCGACGTGGCCGACGCCGAAGACGGCCACCGCAGGCACCACGGGGAGCGGTTCGAGCAGCACGGTGACCTCACCGCCACAGCACTGGCGGCCGTGCTCGGTGCGAGCCTTGTCGGTGAGGCCGACGGTGAGCTGCTCCGGCTCCACCGCCGCGCCCGCGAGCATGGCCCGGGCTCGCGCCACGGCGGTCTCCTCGAGGTTGCCGCCGCCGATGCTCCCCCACGTCGCCTCGGCCGCCACGACCATCTTGGCTCCGGCGTCACGGGGGGCGTGGCCGCGGACATCGGTGACGGTGGCGAGCACCCCGGCCCGGCGATCCCGGCGGAGTCGTTCGACGGCCGACAGCCAGTGCACGTCAGGCCTCCGCCGGGACGTGGGCGGCCTGCTCGGAGCGCGGATGGAGCGCCGGGGCGTCCGGATCGGGCCGGTCGGGCCGCAGGCCGGGCAGCCCGTCGACGACATGGTGCTGCTCGCCGGTGCGGGCACGCTCGACGGCCCAGAAGACCGCCTCTGGCGTGGCCGGGGAGGGCAGGTCGACGCTGGTGCCGGCCGGGCCGAACGCGGCCGCCGCCTGGCGGAGTGCCTCACGCACGGAGAACGCGAGCATCAGCGGCGGCTCGCCCACGGCCTTGGAGCCGTAGACGACGCCGTCCTCGTGGGCGCGCTCGAGGAGCGCGACGTTGAACTCGGGGGGCAGCTCGCTGAAGCTCGGGAGCTTGTAGGTGCTGGCCGCCTGCGTGGTGAGGCGGCCGCGACCAGGCCCGTCGGACTCGTCCCAGCGCAGGTCTTCGAGCGTCAGCCAGCCGACGCCCTGCACGAATCCACCCTCGACCTGCCCGAGGTCGACCAGCGGCGACAGGCTGTCGCCCACGTCGTGGACGATGTCGACCCGTCGGGTGCGGTAGGCACCCGTGAACCCGTCGACCTCCACCTCGGCCGCGGCGACGCCGTACGCGAAGTACTTGAAGGGGTGGCCCTGCATGGTCGTCGAGTCCCAGTGGATGCCCGCGGTCCGGTAGAAGCCCGCGGCCCACAGCTGGATCCGGCTGAAATAGGCCTCGCGGACCAGCTCCTCCCAGGTCAGCTCGCGGTCGCCGGCGAACTCCGCCAGCCGCGCCATGATCTGCTCGCAGGCGTTCTTGACGGCGCCGCCGTTGAGGTCTGCGCCGGCACTCGCGGCCGTCGCGGAGGTGTTGGGCACCTTGTCGGTGCGGGTGGGTGCGAGCCGCACCCGCTCGAGGGGTACGCCGAGCGTGGTCGCGGCCACCTGCAGCATCTTGGTGTGCAGGCCCTGCCCCATCTCGGTGCCGCCGTGGTTGATCAGCACCGAGCCGTCCTTGTAGACGTGCACCAGCGCGCCGGCCTGGTTGAAGGCCGTGAAGTTGAAGGAGATCCCGAACTTCACCGGCGTCACGGCCAGGCCGCGCTTCGTGTGCTCGTGGGCCGCGTTGTACGCCGCCACCTCGGCCTGGCGCTCGGCCACCCGGCCGGTCTCGACGACCTGGTCCCACGCGGCGGCGACCCGCTCGGGGTGCCGCACCGGCTGGCCGTAGGGCGTGGCCTGTCCGTCGACGTAGAAGTTGCGACGCCGCACGTCGACCGGGTCGAGGCCGAGGAGCGGAGCACAGCGACCCAGGATGTCCTCGATCACGAGCATCCCCTGCGGCCCGCCGAACCCGCGGAACGCGGTCTGCGAGGTCTTGTGGGTGCGGGCGACCCGCCCGTGGAGGCGGACGTGCGGGATCCAGTAGGCGTTGTCGACGTGGCACAGCGCCCGCGCCAGCACGGGCTCGCTGAGGTCGAGGCTCCACCCGCCGTCGGAGGTGAGCGTGGCCTCGAGCGCCTGCAGCCGACCCTCGGCGTCGAAGCCGACCCGCCACTGGGCGTGGAAGCCGTGCCGCTTGCCGGTCATCGTCATGTCGTGGGTGCGGCTGAGCCGGAGCCGGACCGGGCGACCGGTGAGGGTCGCACCGAGAGCCGCAACGGCAGCGAAGCCGTGCGGCTGCATCTCCTTGCCGCCGAACCCGCCGCCCATCCGCAGGCACTGCACGGTCACGTCGTGGTTGTGGAGGCCGAGCACATGGGCGACGATCTCCTGCGTCTCGGAGGGGTGTTGGGTGCTGCTCTGCACGAACACCTGGCCACCTTCGTCGACGAGCGCCAGCGACGCGTGCGTCTCGAGGTAGAAGTGCTCCTGCCCGGCCATCTCGGTGACCCCGCTGAAGACGTGAGCCGCGCCCGCCAACCCCTCGTCGACGTCACCGCGGACCACGACCGGCTGGCCACCCTGGAAGCTCTCGGCGGCGATCGCCTCGGTCAGGGCGATGACCGCGGCCAGCGGCTCGTAGTCGACCTCGACCGCAGCGGCTCCGAGCCGCGCAGCCTCGAGGGTCTCCCCCAGCACCCAGCAGACGGCGTGGCCGACGAACATCACCTCGTCGGGGAAGAGCGGCTCGTCGTGCTTGACTCCGGCGTCGTTGACTCCCGGCACGTCGGCCGCGGTGAGCACCCGGACCACGCCCGGCACGTCGTACGCCGCGGACGGGTCGAGGCGGGTCACCCGGGCGTGGGCGTGCGGCGAGCAGACCGGGTGGGCGTGCAGCACGTCGCGGGTGCGGTGCACGAGGTCGTCGGTGTACAGCGCGTGTCCGGTGACGTGCAGGGCCGCGCTCTCGTGGGGCACGGCCAGGCCGACCACGGCGTCCTCGGGTCGCTGCGACAGGTGGCTCACCGGACTGCCTCCCGCTCGGCCGTGTCTGCCCACAGCTTTCGAAGGGCGTTTCCGAGCATCGCCGACCGGTACGCCGCACTCGCACGGTGGTCGTCCATGGGCGTCCCTTCGCCGTGCATCACCTCGGCGGCGCTCTCGACCGTCTCCCGCGTCCACGGCCGGCCCTCGAGCGCGGCCTCGGTCGCGCGTGCCCGGATGGGAGTGGCGGCCACGCCGCCGAGCCCGATCCGGGCCCGGGTGACGGTGCCGTCGACGACGTCGAGGGCGAAGCCGACCGCCACGCTGGAGATGTCGTCGTACCGCCGCTTGGCGATCTTGTGGAACGCCGTCAGGGCGGCGAGCGGTCGCGGGATCCGGATCGACCGGATCAGCTCGCCCGGCTGGAGCACGGTTTCGCGATAGCCCGTGAAGTAGTCGGCCAGCGGGACCTCACGCTCGCCACCGGCCGAGGCCAGCACCACCGTCGCCTCCAGGGCGAGCAGTGCGGGCGGCACGTCGCCGATGGGTGAGCCGGTCCCGATGTTGCCGCCGATCGTCGCGCCGTTGCGGATCAGCCGGGAGGCGAACTGCGGCCAGACCTCGTCGAGCAGCGGAACGGCGCCGCGCAGGGCTGTCTCGACCTCGCTGAGAGTGAGAGCGGCACCGATCTCGATGAGGTCGCCGGTCGAGAGCTCGCGCAGCTCGGGCACGCGGTCGACGGCCACGACGTACGCCGCCCGGCGGCCGCGCAGGTTGACCTCGACGCCCCAGTCGGTCGCGCCGGCGACGACAGTGGCGTCGGGGTGCTCGTCCAGGAGGGCGAACGCGTCCGCCAGGTCGGCGGGGCGGGCGAAACCGTCCATCCGGGTAGCGGCCGCAGCGGGAGCCGGCCGAGCCTGGCGCAGGGCCAGTGTGTCGTCGTCGGGCGGCCGGTCCAGGGCCCAGGCGGCGTCGCGGATCGGCCGGTAGCCGGTGCAGCGGCACAGGTTGCCCCCCATCGCGTGCAGGTCGAAGCCGTTGGGCCCGTGCTCGGCATCGGGCGCGTCGGGGGCGGAACGCTCCGGGCGGTAGTACTCCGCCGCCATCGAGCACACGAAGCCCGGTGTGCAGTAGCCGCACTGCGAGCCGCCGCGCACCGCCATCTCGTGCTGGACCGGGTGGAGGTGGTCGGGGTCGCCGAGACCCTCGGAGGTGACGACCTCCTGGCCGTCGAGCGACGCGGCCGGGACCAGGCAGGCATTGACGGGTGTCCACCTGCTGCTCTCGCCGTCGGGCCGGGCGACCATCACCGCGCAGGCTCCGCACTCACCCTCCGCACAGCCCTCCTTGGCCCCGGTGAGGCCGAGGTCGCGCAGGAAGTCGAGGGCGTTCGTGTGGGCGGGCACGCCCTGGAGTGGCCGTGGCCGTCCGTTGACGGTGATCTGCGGTTGCGTCACCCTGCATTCCCCTCACGCGTCGACGGGCTCGGTCGAGCCGGGCGCATGGTTCGGAACAGACCGGGCCGCTGGTTATCCATGCCGAACAGCGACCGGCGTCCTCCACTGTACGTGACCGGGGTCACAGGCCGAGACGGAGCCGCGGGTGCCGGTTGACGTCCTTGTAGAGCAGGTAGCGGAACCGACCCGGGCCGCCGGCGTAGCAGGCCTGCGGACAGAACGCCCGCAACCACATGAAGTCGCCTTCCTGGACCTCGACCCAGTCCTTGTTGAGCAGGTAGACCGCCTTGCCCTCGAGGACGTAGAGGCCGTGCTCCATCACGTGGGTCTCCGGGAACGGGATCGCCCCACCGGGCTCGAAGCTGACGATGTTGACGTGGAGGTCGTGCCGCACGTCGAGCGGGTCGACGAACCGTTGCGTCCCCCAGGCGCCGTCGGTGCCGGGCATCGGCTCGAGCGCCACGTCGCGTTCGTGGGTGACGAACGCGGCCGGGACGTCGATGCCCTCGACCGACTCGTAGGCCTTGCGGATCCAGTGGAAGGTGGCGTTGTCGCCGCTGCCGTTGTGCAACGACCACACGCTGCCGGGCGGCAGGAAGGCATAGCTCCCGGGCTCCAGCTCGTGGGCTTCTCCGTCCACGGTGAGCGTCGCGCGTCCGCCCACCACGAACAGCACGCCTTCGGCGTCGGGGTCCCCCTCGGGTCGCTCGGAGCCACCGCCGGCCGCGACCTCGACGACGTACCAGGAGAACGTCTCGGCGAAACCCGACAACGGCCGCGCGATCACCCACAGCCGGGTGTCGTCCCAGTACGGCAGCCGGCTGGTGACGATGTCGCGCATCGTGCCGCGCGGCAGCACGGCGTACGCCTCGGTGAAGACGGCCCGGTCCGTGGTCAGGTCGGTCTGCGCGGGCAGGCCGCCGGTCGGCACCCAGTAGCTCATCAAGCCCTCCTCAGCAGACGGCCGCGCGGGGCGGCGTCCAGGTCGATCGGAACGCCGCGCAGCCAGGTCTGGCGGACCGTGCCGGTGAGCGTACGCCCGGCGTACGCCGAGACGGGGTTCTTGTGGTGCAGCCGCGCGACGTCGACGACGAACGACTCCTCCGGGGCGAACACGCACAGGTCGGCATCAGCGCCCACCGCGATCTCGCCCTTGCGGTCCAGGCCGACCCGGCGGGCCGGCGCCGTGGCCATCCACCGGGCGACGTCGGCCAGCCCGAGGCCGCGCTCGCGGGCTGTGGTCCACACGACGGAGAGCCCGAGCTGAAGCGACGCGATCCCACCCCACGCCTCGGCGAAGTCGCCGGTCTCCCGCCGTTTGAGCTCGGCGGTGCACGGCGAGTGGTCGGTGACCACGAAGTCGATGTCGCCGTTGACGAGCGCGTCCCACAACGCCTCCCGGTTCTCGGCGCCGCGGATGGGCGGGCAGCACTTCAGCTCGGTCGCTCCGTCGGGGATCGCCTCGGCGTCGAAGTGCAGGTAGTGCGGGCAGGTCTCGACCGACAGGTCGGTGCCAGCGGCACGGGCGTTGCGGAGCACGGGCACGGCGCCGGACGCGCTCAGGTGGACGATGTGGGCGCGGCCCCCCGTGCTGGTCGCGGTGCCGACGACCAGGCCGACAGCGCGTTCCTCGGCGGCGTCCGGCCGGCTCTCCAGGAACCCTGCGTACGACGGACCGTGCGCGCAGGGCTCGATCGCGTCGGCGTCCTCGGCGTGGACGATCATCAGCGCACCCAGCCGGGCGGTCTCGGTCATCGCAGCCCGGAACTCCGTGGGCGACAGCTCCGGGAACTCCTCCACACCGGAGTCGAGCAGGAAGCACTTGAAACCGAAGACCCCTGCCTCGTGGAGCGACGCCAGGTCGGGCACGTTCCCCGGGACGGCCCCGCCCCAGAAGCCCACGTCGACCCACACCTGGTCGCGGGCCACGGCCTGCTTCTGCTCGAGCGCCGCCACCGTGGTGGTCGGCGGGATGCTGTTGAGCGGCATGTCCACGATCGTCGTCACCCCACCGGCGGCGGCCGCCCGGGTGGCGCTGGCAAAGCCCTCCCAGTCGGTGCGGCCGGGCTCGTTGACGTGCACGTGCGTGTCGACGAGTCCCGGGAGCAGTACCTCGTCATCGGCCAGCTCCACGACCGTCGCGCCGGCCGCCGGGCTGTCGTAGGGCTCGAGCGCGGTGATCACGCCCTCGCGGACCCGGACGGCGACCGCCCGCTCTCGGCCGTCGACGACCGCGCGGACGGCCCGGAAGAGGAGGTCAGCTGCCACGGTAGGTCGAGTAGCCGTACGGGCTCAGCAGGAGCGGAACATGGACGTGGTCGTCACCCTCGACGACGAACGTCACCACGACCTCGGGGTAGAAACCACCGGTGTCGCGGGCGGTGAAGTAGGCCGCGGTGTCGAAACGCAGCGAGTAGTCGCCCGCGTCGAGCCGCTCCGGACCGATCGCGCGAACGCGACCGTCCGCATCGGTGACGCCCTCGCCGAGGGCAGCTCCCGCCCCGGACTCGAGCGACACCCGGACGCCCGCGGCCGGAAGCCCCAGGCTGGTGTCGAGGACGTGGGTGCTCAGGGTGGCCATCAGGACAACGCCTCCTTCATGCGCAGGACCGCGATCTGGGTCAGCTGTTCGATGGTCGCGGTCCGCTCCGCCTCGTCCGTGTTGTCGAGCCGGATCCGGAGCTGGTCGAGGATCTCGGGACCGGTGCGACCGGCAGCCCGGATGATGAAGACTCGACCGAAGCGCCCCTCGTAGGCCCGATTGCCCTCCTCGAGCCGCCGTACGACGTCGTCGTCGCCGGGGTCCACACCGGACTGCTCACGGGTGGAGTGCTCGGCGTCGTGCTTCGCCGCATCGGCACGCTCGCCGATGCGCGGGTGCCGCGCCAGCGCCTGCTCCAGCTCGTCGTCGGTGATGGACGGCGAGGCGGAGACCATCGTCGCCTCGAGCTCGGCGACGTCGGCGAACGGCCGGGTGACGGCGAGGAAGTCGGCCCAGCGCGGCACATCGAGCCACGTCCGCACCAGACGGTAGGCCTCGTCGCGCGGCATCGCGTTGAACGCGTCGAGGTCCGTCACGAGCCGTCCCGCGTGACCGTGACCTCGATCAGCCCGTAGGGCCGGTCGGCGGCGATGAACACCTCGCCGGGGTTCTCCAGCCCGAACGGTGCGAGATCCACCAGGTGGTGATGCCTGTTGGGAGCCACGAAGGAGATCTCCGCGATCTCGTCATGTGCCTCCAGCACCGCCCGACCCATGGCGTGGAGCGACTCCTGCAGAGCCCGGCTGTACGTCGTGGCGAAGGTGGAGAGCAGCTGTGCCCGGACGTCGTCGTACGTCGCGTTCCAGTCGACCCGGCCACGATCGACGTAGCGCCACCGGGTCGTGAGCGACGTCGCCAGGATCCGGTCGTCGGCCTGCGGCAGGGTGGTGTACTCGTCCACGAGGAAGCCCTTGAACTCCGACCCGGTCGACTTGAGCACGACCAGGTCCTTCAGCCCGGAGGCGACGTGGGCGCCTCGCGCCGAGAGGTCGACCTCCGTGGTGCGGACCTCTCCGCCGCGGCGGACGAAGGCGTGGTCGTGACCGGAGCCGTCGACCGGGATCCGGTCCCAGGCGTACTGCTCGACCAGCACCGTGGCGCCCGTGGCAGCGGGCGCAGCCTCGACCAGACGTCGGGCGAGCGCGAGGGCGTAGTCCTCCGGCGAGGTGACGCCGTGCTTCTTGGCAAACGCGAACGCGGTGTTCTTCTGGGTGTCGGTGGGGAGCACCTGCGACTGGTCGCCGTCGACGTGCGCCGCCGCGAAGTCGCCGCGGAGGGCGGTCGAGACGTTGAGGTCGACGATCTCGTGGCGCGCGGTGTCGCGCACGATCCGGACGACCCGGTTCTCGGCCTTGCCGTACTGGTTGGGCCCCAGGACGATCGCCATGCTCAGGCCCCCTCTCCCCTGGAGCGGTGGGCGAGGCCGGCCAGCCGGCCGGCGTCGAGGCCCGTGGACGTGGCGATCTCGTCGGCAGAGATCGCTCCGCAGTCGAGGCCGCGGAGCAGGAAGTCTGCGAGCGCCCGGGCGGTGGCCGGCTCGTCGAGGATGCCCGAGCTCTGCTGGTCGACGTAGTTGCGCAGCCGGTCGCCGGCGGCCGCGAATCCCCTGCGGTAGAAGGCGAAGGTCGCACCGAAACGGGTCGGCAGCTGGGCCGGGTGCAGGTCCCAGCCCTGGTAGTAGCCGCGCTCCAGTGAACGGCGTACCAGCCGGAGGTGGTCGGCCCAGGCGGCGCGTACCTCGTCGGGATCACCGACCGGCAGCACATTGGTGGACCCGTCGGAGAGACGTACGCCGGTCCCCGCGGCCGCCGCCTGCATGACGGCCTTGGCGTGGTCGGCCACCGGATGATCGAGGCTCTGGTGGGCGGCCGCGATCCCACAGAACGCGCTGTAGTCGTAGGTGCCGTAGTGCAGCCCGGTGCAGCGGCCGGCGCTGGCGTGGATCATCCGGGCCACCAGGCCCGTGCCGTCGGGGCCGAGGATCGACTGCGGGGTCTCGATCTGCAGCTCGAACCTGAGCGACCGGGCGACCAGACCGAGTCCGGTCTCCAGGCGTTGCGCGGTGTGGACCAGCGCCTCCACCTGGTCGACCGAGGTCACCTTGGGCAGGGTGACGACGAAGCCCTCCGGTAGCGGCCCACCGTCGGCGAGGGTCTCCAGGAAGAGCGCGAGCGTCCGCAGCCCGCGGACCCGGGTCGGCTTCTCGAAGCTCTTGAACCGGATGCCGGTGAACGGTGGCGCTCCTGCGTCCTCGATCGAGGCCCGCAGCTCTCGGGCCGCGGCCCGGGCGGCGATGTCCTCCTCGGCGTCGGAGTGGGGACCGTAGCCGTCCTCGAAGTCGATCCGCAGGTCCTCCACCGGCTCGCGGGCGAGCTTCTCGCGGACCCGGTCGAGCAGCGCCTCGTCACCCGCGAAGAGCTCGAGCAGCAGTGCCTCGTGGTCGTCGACGCTCCACAGCGCCCACTCGCCGTACTCCTTCACGAGCCCGGCGTGGAAGCGGTCCGCGGGGACGTAGACGGTGTGCACCGGCTGCCGTCCGGCGCGCTCTCCGGGATAGCGACGGGCGAGCGCGGCGTCGGCCGGCTTGAGCCGGGCGTCGAGCTCCTCCGTCAGGCGTCCGAGATCCAGCCCGGAGCCCGGGCCCTGCCTGTCGCTCATGGACGCACCCTACGGTGGTTGAGGTGCGAGCGGAGGGAGCCTCGAAACCCGGTAGGTGCGCAGGGCCTACGCGACGACGACCTCGATCTCGAAACCTTCGGAGTCCTCGAGGTAGAGCGCGGTGTGCTGCTCGCCTCCGGCGTGGGGATAGCGGTCGGCGAACAGCTCGTGCCAGCCGTGCGACGAGGACTCGGCTCGGATCCGGTCCAGGAGCTCGCGGCTCTCGCAGGTGAGCGCCAGGTGGTTGATGCCAGCGCGGTGCCGGTCGTAGGGCTCGTCGATCTGGTCGGCGGACCGCTCCATGAACAGGTAGGTGCCGTCGGGATGCACCCACGACCGGTCTCCGTCGGCCTCCCAGCCGACCTCACCCAGCAGCCAGCCCCACTCGGCGGCCGCGACCCCGGGATCACCGACCCAGAGATCCACGTGGTGCAGTGCTCGGTCGTCGGCCATGCCGGCACTCTACGCACGACCGCAGACGATCTACTCCCACTCGATGGTGCCGGGCGGCTTCGACGTGACGTCGACGGTGACCCGGTTGATCTCCTCGACCTCGTTGGTGATCCGGGTCGAGATCCGCTCCATCACGTCGTACGGCAGTCGCGCCCAGTCGGCGGTCATCGCGTCCTCGGAGGTGACGGGACGGAGCACGACCGGGTGGCCGTACGTGCGGCCGTCGCCCTGGACGCCGACCGAGCGGACGTCGGCGAGGAGGACGACCGGCATCTGCCAGATGTCGCGGTCGAGGCCGGCGCGGGTCAGCTCCTCGCGGGCGATGGCGTCGGCCTCCCGCAGGATGTCGAGCCGCTCGCGCGTGACCTCGCCGATGATCCGGATGCCCAGGCCGGGTCCGGGGAACGGCTGGCGGTGGACGATCTCGGCGGGGAGCCCGAGCTGCTCTCCGACCATCCGGACCTCGTCCTTGAACAGGGTGCGCAGCGGCTCGACGAGCTCGAACTCGAGGTCGTCGGGCAGCCCGCCCACGTTGTGGTGGGACTTGATGTTGGAGGTGCCGGCACCGCCACCCGACTCCACGACGTCGGGGTAGAGGGTGCCCTGCACCAGGAAGGCGACCTTGTCGGCGCCCTCGCCGGTCACCGCGTCGGCCAGGATCTCCGCCTCGGCGGCCTCGAACGTCCGGATGAACTCGCGGCCGATGATCTTGCGCTTCTCCTCGGGGTCGCTGACCCCGACCAGGGCGTCGAGGAACTGCTTCTCGGCGTTCACCACCTTCAGGTCGGCGCCGGTGGCGGCCACGAAGTCGCGCTCGATCTGCTCGGTCTCACCCTTGCGCATGAGTCCGTGGTCGACGTAGACGCAGGTGAGCCGGTCACCGATCGCACGCTGTACGACGGCGGCGGCCACGGCCGAGTCGACCCCGCCCGAGAGCCCGCAGATGGCGTGACCGCGGTCGCCGATCTGGCGCTTGATGGCCTCGACCTGCTCGTCGACGATGTTGACCATCGTCCAGGTCGGTCGGCAGCCGGCGATCTCGTGCAGGAAGTGCTCGAGGACCCGCTGGCCGTGCTCGGTGTGCATCACCTCGGGGTGCCACTGGACCCCGGCCATCCGTCGGTCGACATCCTCGAACGCCGCCACGGGCGTCGCCTCGGTGGACGCCAGCACCGTGAACCCGTCGGGCGCCGCGGTGACCGAGTCGCCGTGGGACATCCACACGGTGTGCTCGGCCGGGATCTCGGTCAACAGCGTCCCCGGCTCGAGGACCGCCACCTGGGTCCGGCCGTACTCGCGAGCACCCGTGTGGGCGACCTCGCCGCCGAGCCCTCTGGCCATCAGCTGGAAGCCGTAGCACATGCCGAACACCGGCACCTGCGACGTGAAGATGTCGTTGTCGATGCCCGGGGCACCCTCGGCGTACACCGACGACGGCCCGCCGGACAGGATGATCGCCTGGGGCCTCCGCGCCAGCATCTCCGCCACCGGCATCGTGTGCGGCACGATCTCCGAGTAGACCCGCGCCTCCCGAACCCGCCGCGCGATCAGCTGCGCGTACTGAGCCCCGAAGTCCACCACGAGGACAAGGTCATGGTCGGGCAAGTCCGTCATGCCCGAACCCTATCGAGATCACTCCCTCGACTACCCGACCTCGACCGCACCGCGGCAGCGAGGCAGCGGCACCGACGCTGCGCCGGGGAGCGTAAACGCGAGGCGTGGCGCCGCCGAGAGGTCCAGCAACCGACAGAAGAGGTCGGCGGCGACCCGGCGAGCCAGCGACCGGCGCACGTCGGTGTCCGGGGCCGCCGCGACGCCGAGTCGCGACCGCACGGCAGACGGCGAGCTGCGCCGAGACGGCCGCAGAAATGCATCAGGGCCCGGCCGGGGAGGGAGGGTGGCCGGGCCCTGATCGTCCACGCGATGTTGCCCAGCGCCTGGACATTGCCGGGCCCGACGAGGGAGGGAGCTGATTGTCGGACCCGTGTGACTCAACGAGGCGCCCGAACGGGGGTTACGCGACACACGCGCCGATCTTGAGAGGAGTCAGCTGACCCCGACGATCGGCAGCCGGAGCGCGCCGGGGGCGGCGTCCGGGACGGCCGGCGAGCTCGGCGGCACCGGCGCGACCCGCTCGTACGCCGACCCGGCGGCGGGGCGGGTGTCCGCCTCGCCCTTGTTGGGCCAGAACGCCATCGCCCGCTCGGACTGGGCGGTGATGGTGAGCGACGGGTTCACGCCCAGGTTGGCCGAGATGGTGGAGCCGTCGACGACGTGCAGGCCGGGGTAGTGTAGACCCGGTGGTAGGGGTCGACCACGCCGGTCTCCGGGGAGTCGCCGATGGTGCAGCCACCGATGAAGTGGGCGGTCAGGGGCCGGTTGAACGGCTCGCCGATGGAGCCACCACCGGTGCCGCCCATGATCCGCGCCATCCGGCGTACGGCGTCGTTGGCGGCGGGGATCCACGTCGGGTTGGGCTTGCCGTGGCCCTGACGGGACGACAGCACGTAGCCGAACGGGGTCTTCTTCGGGAACGTGGTGATCGAGTTGTCGAGGGACTGCATGACCAGCGCGATCACGGTCCGTTCGGACCAGTGCCGGAAGTCGTACAGGTGGTGGATCTGCGCCTTCTGCGCCCACATCTCCTTGAGCCAGGTCTGCCACCGCGGCCGCGGGCCGTCACCGTCGGTCAGGACCGTCTGCATGAGTGACATGAAGTTGGATCCCTTGCCGTAGCGGACCGGCTCGATGTGCGTGTGCTCGTCGGGGTGGAACGACGACGTGATCGCGATGCCCTGGCTGTAGTCGGTCTTCAGGTCGGGCGCGATCGCGCCGAGGATCGACTCGGAGTTGGTGCGGGTGAGGTAGCCGAGCCGGTCCGAGAGCTTCGGCAGGTCGCCCTCGGCCTTGAGCTTGTGCAGCAGCTTCGACGTACCGAGCGCGGCGGCCGAGAAGACCACGTGGTCGGCCGTGAACGACTTGGTGGCCGTCCGGCGGGAGAGCTTCGCCTTGGTCCAGCGGGCATCGACGCGGTAGCCGCCGTCCTCGCGGGGGACGACGCGGGTGACGGTGGTCAGCGGGTGCACGACGGCACCCTGCTGCTCGGCGAGGTAGAGGTAGTTCTTGACCAGGGTGTTCTTGGCGTTGTGGCGGCAGCCGGTCATGCACTCCCCGCAGCCGATGCAGGGCTTGCGGTCGGGCCCGGCACCCCCGAAGTAGGGGTCCGCCACCATCTCCCCGGGCTGGGCGTCGGGGCCACCGAAGAAGACGCCCACGGGCGTCGGGTGGTAGGTGTCGCTGACACCCATCTCCTCGGCGACCTGCTGCATCACCTCGTCGCTGGGCGTGTGGAGCGGGTTCTCGACGACGCCCAGCATCCGCTTGGCCTGGTCGTAGTAGGGGGCGAGCTCGGCCTTCCAGTCGGTGATGTGCGACCAGGAGGGGTCCGTGTAGAACTGCTCGAGGGGCTCGTAGAGCGTGTTGGCGTAGACCAGCGAGCCGCCGCCGACCCCCGCCCCGGCCACGATCAGGCAGTCCTTGACCATGTCGATCCGCTGGATGCCGTAGCAGCCCAGCTCGGGGGCGTAGAGGAACTTCTTGGCGTCCCACGAGGTGTCGGGGTAGTCGCCGTCCTCGAACCGGGCGCCCGCCTCGAGCACGCCGACCCGATAGCCCTTCTCGGTCAGCCGCAGGGCGGTGACGGATCCGCCGAACCCGGAGCCGATGACCAGGACGTCGTAGTGAGGCATCAGGCGCGTCCCAGCTTCTTCATCAGCCGCAGGTTCGCGGTCATCATCTTGGCGTAGGACTCGTCGGACATGCCGAACATGGGGGCGAACCGGATCAGCCGCTGGGTCGCCACCGACTGCGACTCGGTGTAGCGGTGGATTCCTTCGCTGCCCTGGCGTCGGCCCATGCCGGACTGGCGCATGCCGCCCATCGGGGAGTCGATGCTGGCGAACGTCGCACCGAAGGCCTCGTTGATGTTGACCGTGCCGCACTTGATCTGCCGGGCGACCGCGCGGGCGCGGCTGCCGTCCTGGCTGTAGATCGAGGCGTTGAGGCCGTAGTCGCCGGCGTTGGCGCGGGCGACGGCGTCCGCCTCGTCGTGGAACCGGTAGAGCGCGATGACCGGACCGAAGGTCTCGTCACCGAAGCAGGTCATGTCGGGCGTGACGCCCTCGAGGATGGTCGGCTCGAAGAAGAACGGGCCGAGATCGGGCCGGGCCTTGCCGCCGGTGAGGACGCGAGCGCCCTTGGACACCGCGTCGTTGACGTGGGCGACCACGGTGTCGAGCTGGTCCTGCGAGATGAGCGAACCCATGTCGTTGCCCCAGTCGAGCGTGGCACCGAGGGTCATCGCCTGGGTGCGCGCGACGAAGCGCTCGACGAACCGGTCGTAGATCTGGTCGGCGACGAACATCCGCTCCATCGAGACGCAGAGCTGGCCGGCGTTGGAGAACGACGCGCGTACGGCGCCCTCGGCGGCCTTCTCGAGGTCGGCGTCGCGGAGCACCAGCAGCGGGTTCTTGCCGCCGAGCTCGAGCGAGCACCCGATCAGCCGGTCGGCACACTGCCTGGCCACGAGCTTGCCGGTGGCCGTCGACCCCGTGAAGCAGATGTAGTCGGCGCGGGCGATGATCGACGTACCGACCTTGGAGCCGGGACCGGCGACGACCTGCCAGAGGTCCTGGGGGAAGCCGGCCTGCTCGAGCAGCTCGGCCGCGAGCAGCGCCGAGAGCATGGTCTGTGCGTCGGGCTTGGCCACGACGGCGTTGCCGGCGAGCAGGGCTGGGAGGCCGTCGCAGAGCGCCATCGTGAAGGGGTAGTTCCACGGCGAGATGATGCCGACGACGCCCTTGGGCACCCGGTTGACCTCGACCCGGGTCAGACCGGGGACCACGCCGAGCTTGCGCTGGGTGTCGAGGTGGTCGTGCGCGGTGCGCGCGTAGTAGCGGGCGGTGAGCGCGATGTGGAGCGGCTCGTCGAAGGCGTGCTTGCGGGCCTTGCCGGACTCCAGCACGATCAGGTCGATGATCTCGTCCTGGCGGTCGAGGACGAGGTCGTGGAGCCGCAGCAACATCGCCGAACGCTCCTCGAGGGAGGTCCGGGCCCAGGCGGCCTGCGCGCGTTCGGCGCGGGCGAACGCCTGCGCCACGTCCTCGTCGCTGGACTGCGGGATGTGCGCCAGCGGCTGGCCGTTGAGGGGCGAGCGCACCTCGACGCTCTCACCGGTCGTCGAGACGATCCGCCGCGTCAGGGAGGCGACGTCCTCCGGCTCGAGCGCGTACGACGCTGTCGGGTCGTGCTCCGGGTCAGCCGGCCCGTCGACGAGCGGGCCACCTGCGGGGTTCTGGGCACTCATGTACCGAGAGTATGTGACCCCTGTCTCGATGCCTACCCGCTGCGGGCAACTGAGACCGTGACACAGGCTTTGCCTTGCCCAGCCAACGCGGTGGGGGCAGTTCGACCCACGCCGACCAGGTCCGCGCGTGGCTTCGCCGGGTCAGGTGACGAACTGCCCCCACGGAGACGCGTCCTGTGTCAGCCAATGCGCCAAGCCACGCGTGGGGGCAGTTCGACCCACGCCGACCGGGTCCGCGCGTGGATTCGCCGGGTCTGGTGACGAACTGACCCCCCGGAGACGCGTCCGGGCACTCGACGCGGGATCAGGTGACGAACTGCCTCCACGGAGACGCGTCCGGGCACTCGACGCGGGAACCTGGCCCGCGGCTCAGACGATGTCGGGGGCCTTGACCCGGGCCTCGTCGGCCTCCTGGTCGGTCAGCTTGAGCTGGCTCTGCCGCTCGGCCTCGACCCGGCGCAGGTAGTGGTCGACCTCGTCGGCGGTGCGCGCCTCGTCCCAGTCGAGCTCGGCCGCCATCAGCCGCGCCGCCGGGGTCGCCGCGTGGACGCCGCGGTCGAAGGTCTCGATGGAGATCCGGGTCCGCCGGGTGAGCACGTCATCGAGGTGCCGGGCTCCCTCGTGCGTGACCGCGTAGACGATCTCGGCGGCGAGGTAGTCCTCGGCGCCCTCCAGCGGCACGGACAGGTCGGGCCGCTCGGTGCACAGGGTCAGGAGGTCGTCGACCAGCCCGCCGTACCGGCCGAGGAGGTGGTCGATCCGGGCGACGTGGAGGCCGGACCTGCGGGAAAGCAGCACTCGCTGGTTGGACCGTGTCTCGAAGTCGGCCGCACCGACCAGCGGCACCCGGTCGGTGATCGACTCACGCACGGTCGTGTTGATGGTGGTCTTCAGCGAGTGGGCGGCGGCATCGATCGCGTCGCGGCCCATCACGCGGTACGTCGTGAGCTTGCCGCCGGCGATCATCACCAGGCCGGGGACGGGCGTGACGACCGTGTGCTCGCGGGAGATCTTGGAGGTGGGCTCGGACTCGCCGCTCAGGAGCGGACGCAGGCCGGCGTAGACACCTTCGACGTCGTCGTGGTCGAGGGGCTCACGCAGCACGGTGTTGACGTGGGCCAACAGGTAGTCGATGTCGGCGCGGCTGGCCGCGGGGTGCGCCTTGTCGAGGTTCCAGTCGGTGTCGGTGGTGCCGATGATCCAGTGCCGGCCCCACGGGATGACGAACAGCACCGACTTCTCGGTCTTCGTGATGAAGCCGGCCTCGGAGCGGATCCGGTCACGAGGCACCACCAGGTGGATGCCCTTGCTGGCCTGGACGTTGAGGCTGCCCCGACCACCGACCAGCTCCTGGATCTCGTCGGTCCAGACCCCGGCGGCGTTGACCACGACCCGAGCCCGTACGGAGAACTCGCGTCCGGTCTCGAGGTCCTGGGCGCGGACGCCGACCACCCGCTCGCCCTCGCGGAGGAAGCCCGTCACCTTGGTGCGCGTGGCGACGTGGGCGCCGTGGCCGGCGGCGGTCCGGGCGACCGTCATCACGAGCCGGGCGTCGTCGACCTGGCAGTCGTAGTAGCGGATCGCCCCGGCGAGGCTCTCGGTCCGCAGGTCGGGAGCGATCCGGGCGACCTGGCGGCGGAACAGGTGTCGGTGCCTCGGGACGCCCATGGGGTACTTCCCGGCCATCGCCATCGCGTCGTAGAGCGCCAGCCCGGCACCGACGTAGGGGCGTTCCCAGGTCTTGTGGAGCGGGTAGAGGAACGGGATCGCGCGGACCAGGTGTGGGGCCAGTCGGGTGAACAGGAGTCCGCGCTCCTGCAGTGCCTCCCGGACCAGCCCGAAGTCGAGCATCTCCAGGTAGCGCAGGCCGCCGTGGATGAGCTTGCTGCTGCGACTGCTGGTACCGGACGCCAGGTCGCGCTGCTCGATCAGGCCGGTCGACAGGCCGCGGGTGACCGCATCGAGGGCGGTGCCGGCGCCGACGATGCCGGCGCCGACCACGAGGACGTCGAGCTCCCCGGTCGCGGCGGTGCGCGCGAGCGCCTCGAGGGCGGTCTCCCGGGCACGGGGACTGAGGGCGCTCGCCTGGCTCATGCCGGTCAGTCTGTCAGGAGGAACCGGCCCTCGCCGGGCCCCCCGTTCCGTCGCGGCCCGGATCCGGCGCTGGTGGTCGGCGAGGGTCGATGAGGTTCGGTACCCGGCCGAGTCGAAGTCGGCGGAGGTCCGATGAGATTTCGGCACCCGGCCTTGTCCCGAGTCGGCTGGGCGGCTACTCGACGACGACCTCGACCCGCTGGAACTCCTTGAGGTCGGTGTAGCCCGTCGTCGCCATCGAGCGGCGCAGCGCACCGATCAGGTTCATGGTGCCGTCAGCGACGCGGGAGGGGCCGAAGAGGATCTCCTGCAGGGTGCCGACCGTCTCGAACTGGACGCGCTGACCGCGGGGCAGCTGCTCGTGGTGAGCCTCCGTGCCCCAGTGGAATCCGTGGCCGGGGGCGTCCGACGCGCGGGCGAAGGGCGAGCCGACCATGACTGCGTCGGCCCCACACGCCACCGCCTTGGCGACGTCACCGGACCGGCCGATGGACCCGTCGGCGATGACGTGGACGTAGCGACCACCGGACTCGTCCATGTAGTCCCGGCGAGCCGCGGCGACGTCGGCCACGGCGCTGGCCATGGGCACGGCCACCCCGAGCACGGTGCGGGTGGTGTGGGCGGCACCGCCACCGAACCCGACGAGCACTCCGGCGGCACCGGTCCGCATCAGGTGCAGGGCAGCCTGGTAGGTCGCACAGCCGCCGACGATGACCGGGACGTCGAGCTCGTAGATGAACTCCTTGAGGTTCAGTGGCTCGGCCTGGCTGGAGACGTGCTCGGCAGACACCGTGGTGCCGCGGATGACGAACATGTCGACCCCCGCGTCCACGACGGCCTTGGCGAACTCCTTGGTCCGCTGCGGGGACAGCGACCCCGCCACCGTCACCCCGGCCTCGCGCACCTGGCGCAGTCGCTCGGTGATCAGCTCGGCCTTGATCGGCTCGCTGTAGATCTCCTGCATCCGGCGGGTGGCTTCGACCCCCTCGAGACCGGCCACCTCCGCCAGCAGGTCGGACGGGTCGTCGTACCGGGTCCAGAGCCCTTCGAGGTTGAGGACGCCGAGCCCGCCGAACCTGCCGAACTCGATGGCGGTCGCGGGCGACATCACCGAGTCCATCGGCGCCGCCAGCACCGGCAGCTCGAAACGGTAGGCGTCGATCTGCCAGGCGATACTGACCTCTTCGGGGTCGCGGGTGCGTCGGGACGGCACGATCGCGATGTCGTCGAAGGAGTAGGCACGGCGGGCGCGCTTGGCCCGGCCGATCTCGATCTCGGTCATGTCAGCGTCCTGTGTAGTTGGGGGCCTCGACGGTCATCTGGACGCCGTGCGGGTGGCTCTCGGTCAGCGACGCGGAGGTGATCCGGACGAACTTGCCCTTGTCCTGCAGCTCGGGGACGGTGCGCGCCCCGACGTAGAACATCGACTGGTTGAGGCCGCCGATGAGCTGGTGCGAGACCGCGGAGAGCGGGCCCCGGTAGGCGACCTGGCCCTCGATGCCCTCGGGGACGATCTTGTCGTCGCTGGTGACCTCGGCCTGGAAGTAGCGGTCCTTGGAGTAGGACTTCTTGCCCCGGCTCGACATCGCGCCCAGCGAGCCCATGCCCCGGTAGGATTTGTACTGCTTGCCGTTGACGAAGACCAGCTCGCCCGGCGACTCCTCGCAGCCCGCCAGCAGGGAGCCGAGCATCACCGTGTCGGCGCCGGCCACGATCGCCTTCGCGATCTCGCCGGAGTACTTCATGCCGCCGTCGGCGATCAGCGGGACGCCCGCCGGCCTGGTGGCCAGCGAGGCTTCGTAGACGGCGGTGATCTGGGGTACGCCGACACCGGTGACCACGCGCGTCGTACAGATGGAGCCGGGGCCGACCCCGACCTTGACGGCGTCCGCGCCGGCGTCGACGAACGCCTGGGCGCCGTCCCGGGTGGCGACGTTGCCGCCGATCACCTGGACGTGGCGGGTGGCCGGGTCGGTCTTGAGCCGCTGGACCATCTCGAGCAGCATCCGGACGTTGCCGTGGGCGGTGTCGGCGACCAGGACGTCGACCCCCGCCTCGACCAGCGTCGTGGCCCGCTCCCAGGCGTCGCCGAAGTATCCGATCGCGGCACCGACGAGCAGCCGGCCGTCGGCGTCGTACGACGCGTGCGGGAACTGCTCGCCCTTGACGAAGTCCTTGACGGTGATCAGTCCGCCGAGGCGACCCTGGTCGTCGATCAGCGGCAGTCGCTCACGCTTGTGCTTGCGGAGCAGGAGGGTGGCCTCGTCGCGCGAGATGCCGAGCTGACCGGTGATCAGCGGCATCGGGGTCATCACCTCGTCGACCTTGGTGCTGGCCCACTCCGCCACGGGGGTGAACCGCAGGTCGCGGTTGGTGATGATGCCGAGCAGGCGGTCGTCGGTGTCGACGACGGGGAGTCCGGACACCCGGTATTCGCCGCAGATCCGGTCGAGGTCCTCGAGGGTCGCGTCGGGCCCGATGGTCACGGGGTTGGAGATGATCCCGGTCTGGGTCCGCTTCACGAGGTCGACCTGGTAGGCCTGGTCCTCGATCGACAGGTTGCGGTGCAGCACGCCGAGACCACCCTCGCGGGCCATCGCGATCGCCATCCGGGACTCGGTCACGGTGTCCATCGCGGCGCTGATCAGCGGCACCCGGATCGAGATCTCGCGGGTGAGCCGTGAGGTGGTGTCGATGTCGGCGGGGGCGAGGTCGGACTGGCCCGGCAGCAGCAGGACGTCGTCGTAGGTCAGGCCGAGGGCGGCGAACTTGTCGGGGAGCTCCACTCGCGCAGTCTACCGACGTCCGGCCCCCGGCCCCGACCTCAGCCCCGGAGCGGCCGCAGCTCCTTCACGGGGACCCGCACGGTCAACACGTCGGCGGCCATCCGGATCCGGCCGCGCAGGCCTGCCGAGAGCACCATCGGCAGCACCGCCTGGTTGTCCGCACGGGTGGTGAGCACGATCTCGGTCGCGCCGGTGGCGTTGGCCAGCCGGGCGACCTCGATCAGCAGCCGGGTCCCGATCCCGCGGCGCTGCCAGGCCGGGTCGACCCGGAGGGTCACCGGGCGGACGTCGTCGTCTCCCGTGGCCGGCCGCACCACAGCAAGCCCGACCGGCAGGCCGTCGACGATGGCCGTCACGGAGTCACCGTCGGTTCGGAACTCCGGTGTGGCACCGATGCCGAGCCGCCGCCCCGGCGACGGCGCCAGCTGCGCGTCCCGGCTCCGCTCGAGGACGTCGGTGACCAGGTCGGCCATGGCCGCTGCGCGGGCGTGCTCGGTGGCGGTGAAGGGCGCCGTGCGTCGCACCTGCACCTGCACGTCACCGACGGTCATGTCCATGACGTCCTGCACCGGCCCGCCGCGACCGTCCCTCGGGTCCGCCTCGGCGTCGAACAACCGGGCGATCACCTCCGGGAACGACGCCGGCTGGGCCAGGATCGCCCGCGCCGCCTGGACGTAGCGGGTCGGCTGGTCGGTGAGGGCCGCCTCGGTGCAGGGGGCCGAGCTGACGGTGTGGCCGCCCGACCCCTCGACCAGCGCCGCGATCTCGGGGGTCCCCCAGTCGTCCGGTGTGCGCAGCACGAGCTCGTCCGTCACCGTCTCGATCCCCGGGAAGATCTGGAGCCCGAGGATGTTCACCCCCGCCGCTCCACAGTGCTCGGCCAGGACGGCCAGGGCACCCGGACGGTCGGGCAGCGTCGTACGAACTCGCCAGAGCATGAGCGGTCCTCCCCCAGGTGCGGTCGTGAGGCACCATCGTGGACGGACCGGGTTGCCGGTCGGGGTCGCCCGTGTTTCGCCCGTGTCAACACGGCGGCCCGGCATGAGAAAGACTCGTGCCCGGAGCAACCTCCCGGGCCGTTCGATGCGTTGGGTGGGTATGGAGACTCGGGCGACCGACACGGTGGGGCAGGGATGAGACGCGACGACGAGGCGTTCACGGAGTTCGCGGCCGCGTCCCGCGACCGGCTGCGCCGTACTGCGTTCCTGCTGTGCGGCGACTGGGACCGCGCTGCGGACCACGTCCAGGAGGGCCTGGTCCGCGTGTACGTCGCGTGGCCGCGACTGGACCGCCAGGGCGGTGAGCACGCCTACGCCCGGAAGGCCGTGGTGAGTGCGTTCCTGGACTCGACACGACGACGGTCGAGCCGCGAGCTGCCGACGGCCGACCACGTGGGTGACCCGGCGACCGCCGAGGACGTGTCGGGCAGGGTCGCCGACCGGGCCGCGCTGATGCAGGCGCTGTCCCGGCTTCCCGAGCGACAGCGCGCCTGCGTGGTGCTGCGGTACTTCGACGACCTCGACGTCCACGCGACCGCGATGGCGATGGGCTGCAGCGAGGGCACCGTCAAGAGCAGTACGTCGAGGGCGCTGGCGAGTCTCCGATCCATGTTCCAAGAAGCTGCCCGCGAGGAGCTCGCGGTCGCCGGTGAGAGGAGCCTGCCGTGGTGAAGGACCTGAGCACCCTGCTGCGTGAGAGCGCGGCCCACCCGCCTCCCGGCCACGGGGCGGTGTCCGACCTGACCGAGGTGGTCCGCCTCGGGAGGTCCCGGGTGCGCCGGCGACGGGTCGTGACCGTGTCCGGCGTGGTCGCCTCGGTGGCTGCCGTCGCGGTTGCGGGGGCCCTGCTCACCGGTGGCGTCGACGGCACTGCGTCACCGCAGCCGGCTGGCCAGGATGCCCCGGTCGGTCCGGTCGTCCGCCCCGCCGACGCCGTGCCCGGTGTTGCTGGGCGCGACCACACCGTGCTGACGACGTACACCAACGACAACCTGGACCGCGCCAACGGGCAGTACCTCGCAGGGATCACCCCCGACGGGCTGGTGCTGGTCAAGGACGGCCCCCACGGCATCGACAACGCCACCCGCTGGGGACTGCTCGACCCCTCCGGCACCGGCGACGTCGACTGGATGAGCGAGCCGCCCTCCCCCCTGGAGGCGGTTGTGTCCATCGAGGAGCGCCGGTTCGTCTTCCTCTCCTACGCAGACAACCAGCCGGCCGCCGTGATCTACGACCGCGACTCGGGGGGCTGGTCGGTCCCGAACCTGCTGCACGGCGAGGCCCTGGGCATCGTCCAGGCACAGCTGGGGCCGGACAACCGCCTCTTCTACACCGTGCAGGACGAGAGCGCACGCAACCACCTGGAGCTCTGGTCGACGTCACTGGACAGCCCCGACGAGGCCGCCGTGGACGAGGGCGTGAGGGTCGGGCAGTTCGACATCACCGGCGACGAGCTCGTCTACACCGCCTCGCACCACGAGCCGAACAGCCTGATCACGGTGCGTGACCTGACGACCGGGGAGGAGCACTCCTTCGACCCGGAGTCCGGCGACCGGTGCAACCAGCTGTCGCTGCAACGGGCCGGCGACCACCTCGTGCTGGGGCAGTACTGCGGCACCACCAACGGCGGCGAGATCCCCGTCCGCGACGACCGGGTCCAGGTCATCGACCTCGACGGCAACCCGGTCGTGACGATCCAGGGCAACGGTGTCGAGCCGGGCGGGGTTTCCGACACCGGCTTCGTGGTGTCCGATTACGGCGACCCCCGGGACCGCGACGGCGCGACGTACACCTGGTCCTTCGCCGAGAGGAGGCTGCGGCAGGTGGCCGACTCGATGTCGAAGTTCGCGCTGGGGTGGCTGGCCCCCGAAGTCGGGCCGGGTGGCTCCGACGTTGCCGACGTGCTGATGTGGCACGAGGGGGTGAACGACCAGCACGGCGCCCGTCAGGTCGTCGCCCGTCTCCCCTGACGCCGCCCGAAATGTCGAGTTGGGCCTGAGCGGCAACCGATCTGCCGCTCAGGCCCAACTCACAGGGCGCTCAGGCCCAACTCAACGGGTCAGTGACCGTGGCCGTGGCCGTGACCGGCGCCGGCGCCGGACTCGTCCTCGTCCGCAGGCTTCTCGACGATCAGCGTCTCGGTCGTGAGCAGCATGCCCGCGATCGAGGTGGCGTTGACGAGCGCGGAGCGGGTGACCTTGACCGGGTCCAGGACGCCCTGGGCGACCAGGTCGCCGTACTCCTCGGTCGCGGCGTTGTAGCCGGTGCCGAGACCACCTTCGCGGACCTTGGCGATCACGACGTAGCCGTTGACACCGCCGTTCTCGGCGATCCAGCGCAGCGGCTCGTCGGCCGCCTTGCGGACGATCCGGACACCGGCCGCCTCGTCGCCGGTGAGGCCGAGGTCGTCCTCGAGCACCGACACCGCGTGGATGAGCGCAGAGCCACCGCCGGGGACGATGCCCTCCTCGATCGCGGCACGCGTCGCGGAGACGGCGTCCTCGATCCGGTGCTTCTTCTCCTTGAGCTCCACCTCGGTGGCGGCGCCGACCTTGATCACGCACACGCCGCCGGCCAGCTTCGCGAGGCGCTCCTGGAGCTTCTCGCGGTCCCAGTCGGAGTCGGTGTTCTCGATCTCGGCCTTGATCTGGTTGACGCGGCCCTCGACCTCGGCCGAGTCACCGGCGCCGTCGACGATCGTGGTGTTGTCCTTGGTGATGACGACACGACGAGCCTGGCCCAGCACCTCGAGCCCGACCTGGTCGAGCTTGAGGCCGACCTCGGGAGCGATGACCTGGCCACCGGTGAGGGTGGCGATGTCCTGCATCATCGCCTTGCGGCGGTCGCCGAAGGCGGGCGCCTTGACCGCGACGGCGTTGAACGTGCCGCGGATCTTGTTGACGACCAGCGTCGACAGGGCCTCGCCGTCGACGTCCTCGGCGAGGATGAAGAGCGGCTTGCCGGCAGCGATGACCTTCTCGAGCAGCGGGAGCAGGTCGGCGATCGCCGAGATCTTGCCCTGGTGCAGAAGGATGTAGGGGTCGTCGAGGACGGCCTCCATGCGCTCCGGGTCGGAGACGAAGTACGCCGAGATGTAGCCCTTGTCGAACTGCATCCCCTCGGTGAACTCGAGCTCGGTGCCCATGGTGTTGGACTCCTCGACCGTGATCACGCCGTCCTTGCCGACCTTGTCGAAGGCCTCGGCGAGCAGGTCGCCGATGTGGCTGTCCCGGCTGGAGATGGTCGCGACAGCGGCCATGTCCTCGCGGGTCTCGACCTCGCGGGCCGCCTCGCGCAGCGCGTCGCCGACGGCCTCGGCCGCAGCGTCCATGCCTCGCTTGAGACCCATCGGGTTGATGCCGGCCGCCACGGAGCGCAGGCCCTCGTGGACCATCGCCTGGGCGAGCACGGTGGCGGTGGTGGTGCCGTCACCCGCGACGTCGTTGGTCTTGGTGGCAACTTCCTTGGTCAGCTGGGCACCCAGGTTCTCGAACGGGTCGTCGAGCTCGATCTCCCGAGCCACGGTGACGCCGTCGTTGGTGATCGTGGGGGCGCCCCACTTCTTGTCCAGGACGACGTAGCGACCCTTGGGGCCGAGCGTCACCTTGACGGTGTTGGCGAGGGCGTCGACGCCCCGCTCGAGGGCCCGGCGGGCACCCTCGTCGAACTCAAGAATCTTCGGCATTGCACTCCTTCAAGAGTTCGGGTCGTGTGCCTGAGCGCGTCGCGGAGGACACTCTCAGGCACACGACCCGTGAGAAATCAGGAAACGACGGCGAGGACGTCGCGGGCGGAGAGGATGAGGTACTCCTCGCCGGCGTACTTGACCTCGGTGCCGCCGTACTTGCTGTAGATGACCTTGTCGCCCACGGCGACGTCCAGCGGGATGCGCCCGTCGCCGTCCTCGTTGAAGCGGCCGGGGCCGGTCGCCACGACCTCGCCCTCCTGGGGCTTCTCCTTGGCGGTGTCGGGGATGACAAGACCGGACGCCGTGGTCTGCTCGGCCTCGAGGGGCTTCACGACGATGCGGTCTTCGAGGGGCTTGATGTTGACCGACACGTTGTCGACCTCCACTTTCGAATCAGACGATGGTTTGGGAGGCCTCGGGCGAGGCTCTCCCCACGTTTGGGCCTGCGGTGATGTACGCCGTCGCGGGGGTCGTACGTCGTCGCAAGCGCTGGCACCCTCGTGGTGAGAGTGCCAGTCCAGACGTTAGCACTCGCCCCGAGGGAGTGCCAGAGATCCCCCCGCTGAGACTGTTCCCGCGTCGTTCCAGGACGTGGGGCTGCTCCTGAGCCGGTCGCCCACCCCGGACGGGCGTCGCCTCTGACAGGATCGGGAGCGTGGATCTCGACGCGTTCCGGTGGCTGCTGACCGACGAGGGTCAGGACCTGCTCGTCCGGGCCGGGGACGCCCCGGACGACCCGCTGCGAGCCCAGTCGGCCCTGCGTCGCGACGCCACCCCCGAGCACGCGGCCGCGGCGCTGACCCAGGTGACGCTGCGGCGGCGGGCCGACGCGAAGTTCGGCGAGCTCGCCGGCCGGATGTACTTCACGCCTGAGGGGCTGGAGCAGGCCACCCGGCTCAGCGTGGCCACCCACCGGGCGGCCAGGCTGCAGGCGGCGCAGGCGAACTCCGTGATCGACCTCGGTTGCGGGATCGGCGGTGACCTCCTGGCGACCGCCCGGACCGGCATCACCAGCGCCGGGGTGGACCTCGACCCGCTGCGGGTCGAGGTCGCCGCCGCCAACCTCGCCGCGCTGGGCCTGGAGGGCGCGGTGAGGGTCGCCGACGCCACTGAGCTGGACACCTCCCCGTTCGCGGTCGCCTTCGCCGACCCGGCCCGTCGTACCGGTCGCGGGCGGACCTTCGACGTCGACGACTGGACACCGCCGTGGTCCTTCGTCGAGTCCCTGTTCGCCCGGGACTCCTGCGTGAAGGTCGCCCCCGGGATCCCGCACGCGCTGGTCCCCGACGGCGTCGAGGCCGAGTGGGTCAGTGACCGCGGAGAGGTCAAGGAGGCCGCGCTGTGGTCTGGCCGCCTGGCCACCACGAAGCGCAGGGCCACGGTGATCGCGCGCGGGGGGCTGGCCAGCCTGACCGACGAGGACGACCCCGGTCCGGGACGGTCCCGGGACGTCAGCGCCTTCCTGTATGAGCCCGACGGTGCGGTCATCCGCGCCGGCCTCGTGACCGCCGTCGCCGACATCGTCCGGGGCGGACTGATGGACGAGCACATCGCCTACGTCACGACCGACCGCGAGTTCCGTACGCCGTTCGCGCGCGGCTACCGGGTCCTGGAGCGGCTGCCCTATCGCGAGAAGCCCCTGAAGGCGGCGCTGCGCGAGCGCGGGATCGGCCGGCTCACCATCAAGAAGCGCGGGGTCGACGTGGTGCCCGACGAGCTGCGCAAGCGGCTCTCACTCAACGGCGACGACGAGGCGACGCTGGTGCTGACCCGGGTGGCCGGGCACGGCGCCGCGCTGCTCGTCGAGCCCCTCTCGGCGCCTGCGCCCTAGCCGTCGAGGCCCTTCCGCTCGGTCCCGATCGTGGTGTCGTCGCCGTGACCGGTGTGCACCACCGTGTCGTCGGACAGCGCGAACAGCTTGTCGCGGATCGACTGCTTGATCACGTCCTCGTCGCTGTGGGACCGACCGGTCGCGCCGGGGCCGCCCTGGAAGAGGGTGTCGCCGGTGAAGACGCAGCCCAGGTCGGGGGCGTGGAAGCAGACTGCTCCCGGGGCGTGACCGGGCGTGTGGATCGCGCGCAGCGTCGCCCCGCCCACAGCGATCTCGAAGCCGTCGGCGAGATCGACGTCCCACAGGTGGTCGGTGTGGGTGAGCTCCCACAGGACCCGGTCGTCGGGGTGCAGCATGATCGGCGCCACGACCCGCTCGCGCAGCGCGGGCGCCACCCGGCAGTGGTCGTCGTGGGCGTGGGTCAACAGGATCGCCTTGACCGTGCGCTCCCCCACCAGCTCCATGATCTCGTCCACGTCGTGCGGGGCGTCGATGACGACGCACTCGGTGTCGTCGCCGATGACCCAGATGTTGTTGTCGACCTCATGGGTCTCGCCGTCGAGGCTGAAGGTGCCGCTGGAGACGGCGTGGTCGACGCGGGTGGTGGACTCGGCCATCAGAAGATCACCACCGAACGGAGCACGTCGCCGGTGTGCATCCGGCCGAACGCGGCCTCGACGTCGTCGAGCGCGATCTCCTCGGTGACGAACGCGTCCAGGTCGAGGCGGCCCTGCTGGTAGAGGTCGACCAGCATCGGGAAGTCGCGGCTCGGCAGGCAGTCGCCGTACCAGCTGGACTTCAGCGAGCCACCGCGACCGAACACGTCGACGAGCGGGATGTCGGGGATCTTCATGTCCGGGGTGGGCACGCCGACCAGGACGACGGTGCCGGCCAGGTCGCGGGCGTAGAACGCCTGCTTCCAGGTCTCGGGGCGGCCGACCGCGTCGATCACCACGTCGGCGCCGAAGCCGTCGGTGAGGTCCTGGATCGCCTGGACCGGGTCGGTGTTCTTGCTGTTGACGGTGTGGGTGGCACCGAGCTTGCGGGCACCCTCGAGCTTCCGGTCGTCGATGTCGACAGCGATGACCGTCCCTGCGCCGGCGAGGGAGGCCCCGGCGATCGCCGCGGTGCCGACACCGCCGCAGCCGATCACCGCCACCGACTGACCGCGGCGCACGTTGCCGGTGTTCATGGCCGCGCCGATACCGGCCATCACGCCACACCCCAGGAGGCCGACCGCCGCAGCTCGCGCCGACGGGTCGACCTTCGTGCACTGACCGGCTGCGACCAGGGTCTTCTCCGCGAAGGCACCGATCCCCAGGGCCGGCGACAGCTCCGTGCCGTCCTCCAGCGTCATCTTCTGGGTGGCGTTGTGGGTGTTGAAGCAGTACCAGGGCTCGCCCCGGTCGCACGCCCGGCAGGCACCGCACACCGCGCGCCAGTTCAGGACCACGAAGTCGCCGGGCGCCACGCTCGTGACGTCGTCGCCCACCGCCTCGACGATGCCCGCGGCCTCGTGGCCCAGCAGGAACGGGTAGTCGTCGCTGATCCCACCCTCGCGGTAGTGCAGGTCGGTGTGGCACACGCCGCACGCCTGCACCTGGACCAGCGCCTCGCCCGGGCCGGGGTCCGGCACGTTGATCGTCTCGATGCTGACCGGGTCGCCCTTGCGGAGGGAGACGACGGCTCGGACCTGCTGCATGGTGGCTCCTGGGCTGCTCGGTGCGGGGACGGTGCCACCCTACGGAGAGAACCCCACCGGCGAAATTGCAACCTTCCTCCCCCGATCCGCGTCTTGGTCACGATTGGATGGAGGCGAGAGATGCACACACTCACCGGAGCGGGGGTGACCATGGGCGACCGTACGTCGACGCGCGACGAGGAGTTCGCGGCGTACATGCAGGCACGGCAACCCAGTCTGATGCGGACGGCGTACCTGCTCACCGGGAACCGGCACAACGCCGAGGACCTCGTGCAGACGTCGCTGGCCAAGCTCTACCTGGCCTGGGACAAGGTCAAGGACCGGGACTCGGTCGACGCCTACGTGCGCCGGATCATGGTCAACGAGAACAACTCGCTGTGGCGGCGCGGCTGGAAGAAGCGCGAGTACGCCACCGAGACCCTTCCCGAGAGCCACGCCGTCGACGAGTACGACGAGGGGCAGAGCGCCGCGCTCTGGGAGATCGTGCAGACCCTGCCCAAGCAGGGCCCGGGCCGTCGTCGTGCTGCGCTACTACGAGCAGCTGACCGAGGCCGAGACCGCCGACATCCTCGGCATCTCCGTCGGAACCGTGAAGTCCCAGACCAGCCGGGCGCTCGCCACGTTGCGCGAACGCGCCCCCCACACCCTGCACCCCCGCACCAGCGAGGAGGAGCGATGAGCACCGACAACGACGAGCTCGAGCAGATGCTCGGACGACAGCTGCACCACCAGGTCGACGGCATGAACGGCGCGTCGTTCGGCTTCGAGGACGTGCGGGGGCGCGCGCTCAAGATCCGACGCACCCGAGCCGCCCTGGCCACGGGCGCGGTCGCCGCGGTCGTGGCTGCGGTGATCCCGGTGGCGCTGCTCGTGGGCGGCGACACGCGCGCCGACGGACCGCCACCCGTGCAGCAGCCCACGGTCAGTGACACCGCGAACCCGGTGCCTCCGGAGGCTCCGGAGTCCGCCCTGGCCTATCGACTCGACCGGGAGGTCCACGCCGGCGACGGCACGACGTTCACGTCCCCGCTCACGGGAGAGATCCCGTACTTCGCCCCGTTCGGGGACGGTCGCTGGGCCTTCGGCGCCTACGGTGAGGGCGCCTACGGTGAGGGCTTCTCCGTGCACGTGGTGGACGCGGCCGGCCAGGAACTGGCCGGCTACCCGGCCATGGAGACGGGTCTCGCCACCGACCGCGCCGGCACCTCCGCGGCCTGGATCGGGCCCGACGGCAACCCGCGCGTGCTGCAGCAGGGATACACCGACCCGACGGTGGTCCCCTTCGACCTCGGCGACTTCGCCGGCGTCCAGCTGCTCATGGTGCTCGGGGGTGACTGCCAGGTCGACGGCTGCGAGCTGCTCGTCGAGACCTACGACGAGTCCGGTGACCCCACGACGTACCTCGTCGACCAGGACGGAAAGGCCGACAGACTTCCTGGCCGACGTCGCCTTCAACGTCACGGATGTCTCCCCCGACGGCACCCTCGCCACCGCGATGACCTCGGTCAGCAACGAGGGCTCGTGCAGCGCCGTGGTGGAGATCGCCACCGCCAAGGTCCGCTGGGAGACCTGCGAGGCCTCGACCCTGCGGTTCTCGACCGACGGCAGCCTCGTGCTGGGCATCGACCCCTATCTCGACGGGATCGGCCACTCCCTGCAGGTGGTCTTCGATGCCGCCGACGGCCGCGAGCTGGCCCGGCACAAGACCTTGATGTACGACGAGGCCTGGGTCTCGGCCGACTCCTGGTGGTCGGTGGAGGGAGACACGGACGTCTCGTCGATCATGCGCTACACCTGGACCGGCGACCGTCTCGCGGTGGAGCCCGTGGCCGGGCCGGAGGCCAACGACGACAGCATGGGAGGCTCCCGCTTCCACCTGCAGACCAGGTGATCCACGCGGCCACCGGTGGTGCGGCCTGATCCGCTCAGCCGGCCAGGACCGAGGTCACCGGCAGCGAGGAGTCGGCCGGCAGGTCGAGGTGGCTCGGGGTGCGTCCCCGGGCCACCATCTCCGCGCCGAGCGCCGCCACCATCGCGCCGTTGTCGGTGCAGAGCCCGGGCCGCGGGACCCGCACCCGGATCCCCCGCGCCGCGGCTCGCTCCTCGGCCAGCACCCGGAGTCGGGAGTTCGCCGCCACGCCTCCGCCGATCAGGAGGTGGTCGATGCCCTGGTCCACCGCAGCGTCGACGGCCTTGCGGGTCAGCACGTCGCAGACCGCCTCCTGGAAGCTGGCCGCCACGTCGTTGACCGGGACCGGCTCCCCCGAGCGTTCGCACGCCTCGACCCAGCGCGCGACCGCGGTCTTGAGACCGGAGAACGAGAAGTCGAACCGGTGCCGCTCCAGGTCCTTGCGGGCGGTCAGCCCGCGCGGGAAGTCGATGTAGACGCTGTTGCCCTCGCGGGCGGCCCGGTCGATGTAGGGGCCTCCGGGAAAGGGCAGGCCCAGGAGCCGAGCAACCTTGTCGAAGGCCTCGCCCGCGGCGTCGTCGATCGTCGCACCCAACGGCGTCACGCCGGTGGTGACGTCCTCCACCCGCAACAGGCTGGAGTGGCCGCCGCTGACGAGCATCGCCAGGCAGGGTTCGGGCAACGGCCCGTGCTCGAGCTGGTCGACGGCCACGTGCGAGGCCAGGTGGTTGACCCCGTAGATCGGCTTGCCGAGCCCGATCGCCAGCGCCTTGGCTGCGGCCACCCCGACGAGCAGCGCCCCGGCCAGTCCCGGACCGTTGGTCACGGCGATGGCGTCGACGTCGTACAGCTGGATGCCCGCGGTCTCGCAGGCCCTCTCGATGGTGGGCACCATGGCCTCGAGGTGGGCCCGGCTGGCGACCTCGGGGACGACGCCACCGAAACGCGCGTGCTCCTCGACGCTGCTGGCCACCGCATCCGCGAGGAGGGTGTGGCCGCGGACGATGCCGACACCGGTCTCGTCGCAGGAGGTCTCGATGCCGAGCACCAGCGGGCCGTCGTTCATGGGCCCATCATGCCGAGGCTTGGCGCGACTCAGCAGAATGGGGCCGTGCGTGAGGTGAGCGGGGCCGAGCTGCTGGCGACGTACGACGACCCGTTCGTCCGGCACCAGACCGATCCGGCCGCGGTGCTGCGTGCGTTCGTGCGCGGGCCGGCAGCCGTGATCGAGAGCCACAGCCACATGCCGGGAGCCGTCGGCACCTTGCTGATGACGCTGGGTCCCACCACCGCGCTCGGTGAGCTGGCCGCCTCCGTGGCGCCGCTCGTCGAGGGACCGGGACGGATCAGTGTCCCGCTCGAGTCGCTGGCGGCTCTGCCCGACAGCTGGCGGCCGAGTCGCCGTCAAGCAGTGGCACTGGATGGCGACCCGAACCGCCCCACCCGTGCCGTCGTTCCCGGTCGAGGAGATCGACGACGCCGACGAGGTGAACGCGCTGCTGGATGCGTTCGCACCCGACGCCCACGCGCGCCCCGGCTCACCGCGTGTGGAGACCTGGCTGGGCGTCCGCGAAGCCGGGGTGCTGCTGGCCGTGGGCGCCCTCGCTCGCCAGCACGACCGGACCGGGCACCTGCGTGCGGTGACCGTCGCGCCGGAAGCACGGGGGCGCGGGATCGGCCGTGAGCTCAGCGCCGCGCTCACCCACCGGGCCCTCGACGGCGGGTCGGGCGTGGCGACCCTCGGCGTGTACGTCGACAACCTGCCGGCCGTCGCGGTCTACCGACGGTTGGGGTACGACGTGATCCACACGTTCGCGTCCGGCCCGATCAGGAGCTGACCGCGCCACCGCAGCCGGCGCTGAGCGGGAGCCGCATCACGATCGCGGTCGCGCCGTCCCGGTAGTAGCGCGGTCGTCGGTCGATCTCGACGAAGCCACGTGCGGCATAGAACTGGAGTGCCTCGTTGCCCTCCCGCACCTCCAGGAGAAGGCGATCCGCCCCCTGGTTCCGCGCCTGGGTCACGACGGCGTCGAGGAGCTGGGTTGCCAACCCGGTCCGCCGGTGGTCGGCCTCGACTGCGATCCGCTGGAGCTCGGCGATCTCGGCCACGATGCTGGCCACGGCGTGACCGACGACCTGACCCTCGACCTCGGCCAGGAGGTAGTGGATGGTGGGGAGGGCCCCGGCGACCCCTTGGGCGACCAGCTCGGGCGACCAGGCATCGTCACCGAGGTTGTGGTGCTCGAGCTCCGCGACGATGCCGATGTCCTCGAGGGTCGCGGCTCGGATCACGACGCCGGCTTCCGGGCGGCGGGAGCCACCGCGTCCGGACGTCGCAGGTAGAGCGGCTCGGGATCGGTGAGAGCGACCCGCTCCTCCGTCACGGCGCGCGCCAGCCAGCCCGCGCTCGGCCGGACCGGGCCTCGTCGCTCGGGGAAGTGCTCCGGGTAGAGGTCGGCGCCTTCCCCCGCGGTCGGCTTGTCGGTCGCGAGGATGGCCGGCTTGTCGACCACGGGGCCGTCCAGCCGCACGCCGTCTGCGTCGTACGACGCGAGGTAGACCTCCTTGCGACGGGCGTCGGTGGCCACCACGAAGTCCTGGTCCACTCGCCCGGCCGAGACCGCCTCGAACGCGATCACGTCGAGCGAGCACACGCCGTAGACCGGGATCTCGAGGACGAACGCCAGCGTTCGTGCCGTCACCAGCCCCACGCGCAACCCGGTGAATGGCCCCGGACCCACTCCCACCGCGATCGCCGTCAGGTCCTGACGTACGGCGCCGGCCGCACGCATCGCCTGCTCGATCAGGGGCGCCAGCTGCTCCCCGTGCTTCATCCGCTGCTCCGACGCGAGCTCGGCCACCACGTCCTCCCCGTCGTGCAGCGCGACGGTCACGAACGGTGTGGCGGTGTCAAAGGCAAGCAGCACCCCCCGAGGCTACCCATCGCCCCATCGGTTGAGGTGCGAGGCCGGTCGTTGGTTGAGGTGCGAAGGCGCGATCGTTGGTTGAGGTGCGAAGGCGCCCTGGCGCCTGAGCCTCGAAACCCCGGAAGGTACGCAGGGCCGACGCCACGGTGGGTCGAGGTCCTCGTTGGTTGAGGTGCGAAGGCGCCGGCGCCGAGCCTCGAAACCCCGGAAGGTACGCAGGGCCTCAACGACCAACGCGGTCGCCGCCGCGTCGGTTGAGGTGCGAGGTCGCGCGCCGAGCCCCTGCCCACGGGCTACGCTCGGGTCGACCGCTGTGGTTGCGGCCAAAACTTTCTGAAATAGTTCTCCACACCCCAGCAAAACAAGGGGAATCCGGGCTCGGAGTGTCGGTGGCGCCGTGCTTGGCTTGGTACATGACCAAGACCGCACCCGAGCTCGACACCGCCGCCGCGGTGCTCGACGCCGTGCGGTCGGACGCGGACGGCAGCGGACGCCGCCGAGGCCAGGCTTCTCAAGCCGCCGTGGACTGGGCGGCGATGCACTCGACCGACTCGGTCTACGACGCCGCGTGCGACTGGTACGGCGACCACCCCATCCCCGTCGCCGGTCCCGGAGCACCGCTGGTGGCGGAGTTCTCGATCGCCGAGTTCGCCACCGCCATCGGCCTGCCCGACCGAGGTCGGGAAGGCGTACGTCGGCGAAGCCCTCGAGCTGCGGTACCGCCTGCCGAAGACGTGGGCCCAGGTCCTCGACGGCAAGCTCCCCGCCTGGCGGGCCCGCCGGATCGCCCGCGCCACCATCGGGCTCTCCGCTGAGGCAGCCGCGTACGTCGACGCGAAGGTCTGGTTCTGCGCCCACACCATCCGCACCACCGCCCTGGACCGGCTGATCGCGACCGCGATCGCCCAGTTCATGCCCGCCGAAGCCGAAGCCCGACAACAAGCCGCCGCCGACGGCCGGCACGTCGACATCGACACCCGCCACCACGACCTCAACGGCCTCTCCGGCACCGCCACCCTCCACGGCACCCTCGACCTCGCCGACGCCCTCGACCTCGACTCAGCCGATCAGCCAGACCGCAGCCACGCTGAAAGACCTTGGCTCCGAAGAATCGTTGGACGTCCGCCGAGCCGTCGCCCTCGGAGAGATCGCCCGCCGCGACCTCACCCTCGACCTGTCCGGTCCCGGTCGGTTGAGGAGGTTGCGCAGCAACCGTCTCGAAACCCACCGCACGCGTCGTCCTCCACCTCCACCTCGTCCGCATGACGCGGTCACCGGCACCGGTCGCGGGTCGGGCACCTCGGCAACCTGAACCTCCCGATCCTCGAGCAGCAGATCCGGACCTGGTGCGGTGCCGCCGGTCAGATCACCGTGAAACCGGTCATCGACCTGGCCGACTGCGCCCCCGTCGACCGCCTACGACCCACCGGAGTCCATGGCCGAGCAGGTCGACCTGCGCGACCGGCACTGCATCTTCCCCTGGTGCAGCCGCCCAGCCAAGCAAGTGCGACAAGGACCACGTCGTGCCCTGGAAACCCGGCGACCAACCTGCGCCTGCAACCTCGCCCCCCTCTGCCGATCCACCACCGCCTCAAGACCCACGGCCGCTGGCGCTACCTGGCCCTGAAACCCGGCATGTTCCTGTGGACCAGCCCGCACGGCTACCACTACCTCGTCGACCACCACGGCACCACCGACGTCTCGACCGACCGGTCACGACACGGTCACCGCGCGACCAACGCGACCAACGACCCCGCGCCGCCCGACCAGTAGCTACCCCGCCCCACACCCCGCCACCGGCGGGGCCACCGGCATGCCCGGGCAGTAGGTGTCACTCGGGTCAGTGCGATTGGCACACCCCACGGAGCTCACGGCCCTAACCTCAACGCGTGACCTGCGCCTCGTGCGGACAGCCCGCGATCAGTACTCCGTTCTGTCCCCAGTGCGGGGCGCCGGTGCCAGGAGCACCGGTCCCGGCTTCGCCGCCTCCCGCTTCCGCGCCGCCCACGTCCGCCGCCGCCCACGTCCGCACCGCCGCCCACTTCGGCACCGCCGCCCTTGCCCGCGCCGCCACCGCCACCGCCACCGCCCGGGGCCTCTCCCACCGCCACCGGAATCACCGTCGTCAACCCCGTGGCAAAGCTCGAGTGGGTGGCGCTCGGACTCGTGCTGCTCGCCCAGTTGACGTGGCGCGGCGTCCCGCCCATCACGTCGTGGCTCGCGGCTCCGCTCCTCCTCGCCGCCCTGGCCGCCTGGGGTGTCCACCACGTTGCCCCGACGCTGCTGGAACGGGTGCCGATCTGGCCGGCGACGCGCACGCTCGAGCTCGTGACGGTGCTGCTGCTGTTCAGCGCTGTCATGCGTGCCCACGCATCCCTCGGCTTCCTCCTGCAGCTCGCCGCCGTCGTGCTGCTGGCCCGCACGCTTCCCCCGGAGGCGCCGGAGACGCGCCTCATCGATGTCGCTGCGCTGTGGCGCGGCCGGCCGGCGCAGGTCCTCACCGGCCTCCTACTCTTTCTGTGCCTGATCCTCGCCGCCGAGTGGAAGGGCTCGTTCCACCTGTACATGCCCGGCGGCGACACGACGTACGGCTACACCGTTGACTACGCCCCAGAGGACGCCTGGGACCAGGGATACGGGACGTTCCTCGCGCTCCCCCTGGCGATCGCGGTGCTCGGTCTGGTCGTAGTTTCCTGGCGCCGAGGGGGCATCGGGTTCCCGGTGCTGCTCGGCGGTCTCGGGCTCGCGTTCCTGCGGGCACTCTGGATCCTCATCGAGGATGCGCGGTACGTCGGCGACCTCCAGGAGACCGGCAACTACCCGCAGTACCAGGCCGGCGCCCCGACGTGGTTCTGCCTGCTCCTCGTTCCGACGGTGGCGCTGTCCATCTGGCTGTGGCGCCGCGAGCGCACGACCGCTTGAGCGTGCCGCGTCGAGACCTTCCGAGGTACGAGAGCCCGTCAGCGGTCAGGTCGCGCGAAGCGGACGTCGGCCAGGTGGTCGACGACGACCACCTCGTCACCCAGCGACCACTCCGCCACCCGACTGACCTGCGGGGCCGCGACCGCGGGGACTCCGCCGTCTGCCGGGATGTGATGGGTGGCGTGGCCGTCTCTCGGCAGGACGACTGTGAACCCGCGCGCCATGGCTCCCCTGGCCGTGGCGGCGACACACAGCTCCGAGTTCAGTCCGCCGATGACCAGCGACTCGACGCCGGCCGTACGCAGCGCCTCCTCGAGACCGGTCCCCACGAATCCGTCATCGAGAGTCTTCGACAACACGACCTCGTCAGCGCCCACTGGGAGCACCAGCTCGCGCCCCGCCGTCCCTGGCGCGACCGTCGAGTCGTCAGAGCCGACGTCCTGCAGCTGGATCACCACAGCACCGGCGTCCCGGGCAGCCGCCATCGCGGCAGCCAGCCGATCGACCAGGTCTTGGGCACGGTGTACCGCCCGCGCACCGGACACCCACTCGTGCTGGACGTCCACGACCAGGAGCCCCTGGACCACAGGCCCCCTGCGCGTGGTCACGTCGAACCGAGCGCCAGCCGCGCCAGGTGTTCATCGATGGGCGACAGGTCCGGGAACTCGGTGAGCACGTCCCACCACGCCAGCTTGTCGATCTCGTCGTTCGCCTCGAAGTCCTCCACGTGGGTCAGGCGCGTGGCGAAGACGGCGACGTACTCGATCCTTCGCTCGTGACCCAGCTGCACCGTGCCGACACCGACGAAGTCGACGGTGGCGGGATCCGCGCTGGTCCCCGTCTCCTCGCAGAACTCGCGCACGGCGGCGTCGCGCGGGGTCTCACCGTGATCGAGCATCCCGCCGGGCAGCTCCCACTCCTGACGCCAGCTGTTGTGCACCAGGAGCACCCGGCCGTCGTGCACGGGCACCATGAGCGACAGCCCCAGGGGGATCGCCGGGTCGAGCTCGGCCAGGTCGGACTCGGGACAGTGCCGGAAGTCGAGCAGCAGGTTCTCGTTGACCTTCTCGGCCAGGGGCGGCCGCTCCTCCGACAGCTCCTCCATCTCGTACCACCGGGGACCGATCGGCGTCATCAGCACCCGGCGTGGGTCGAGGTCAGCGTGCTCGTCCAGATGGGCGAGCGCGCGGATGATCCGGATCTCGAGCCGCGACTCGGCCAGCCCCTCCGCGATCCCCTCGCCCCACTCGACGACGGTGACGGCATCGTCGAGCGACGTGTCGAGGTCGAGGTCGTCGAGCTCGTCGATGCCGCCGAGCCGGTAGGCGTCCACGTGGACGAGCGGTGTTCCAGCCTCGAGCGAGGGGTGCTCCCGGGCGATCACGAACGTCGGTGACGTGACGTCTCCGCGGATGCCGAGTCCGGTCCCGATCCCCTGCGTGAACGTGGTCTTGCCCGCCCCCAGCTCACCACTCAGGACGAGCAGGTCCCCGGCCCGCAGCTGCGCGGCGAGCGAGGCCCCGAGCTCCCGCATCGCGTCCGCGTCCGGGACGTTGAACAGGAAGGTCCGCAACGGTCGCCGCAGCTCCACGTTGGGCGACTCCCGCCAGACCTCGCGAAAGCCCTGCCGCTCCCAGAAGTGGACCGTCTGCGGCAGCTCCTCGCGCGCCACGACCATGAGGTCGTCGAACCCCTCCGACGCGAGGACCGCATGGTCGATCAGCAGCGCCGCGACGCCGTGTCCCTGCGACTCGGGAACCACACCGAAGCGGCGGAGGTACATCGTGCTGCCGACCGGGTCCAGCACCAGCGCACCGACGGGATCGTCGTCCAGCGTGGCCAGCAGACCCCCGTGCTTCTCGAGAAGCGCGGCCATCGTGGCCACGGTCTCGGACATCGCCTCCGCCGGAGGGTCGAGCGGTGGGCGCACCTCGAAGGCTCTCCGGACGACCGCGAGAATCGTCGCCGCGGACTCCGGGCCGACCCGTCGTACGCCGACCGTCACCGGCTGTCGATCCGCTCGGCGGCCGCGGCGATCAGCTGGTCGAGGGCGGCGTTCACCTGGTCGTGCCGCTCCATGAGGACCATGTGCCCGGCACCTTCGCACTCGAGCAGTGTCGAGCCCGCGATCTTCTCGTGCAGCTTGCGACTGTGACCGATGGACGTGAGCTTGTCAGCGGTGCCGCAGATGATCGTGGTCGGCACCTCGGCGAGTGCGTGGATGGTGTGGAACTTGTCGAGGTCCCCGAAGTTCGGGAAGAACTCCGCGACCACCTCGAACGGCGTCGCCGACAGCATCTGGTC
Source organism: uncultured Actinomycetota bacterium (assembly GCA_963834235.1). GTDB lineage: Bacteria > Actinomycetota > Actinomycetes > Propionibacteriales > Nocardioidaceae > Nocardioides. The sequence goes on along the minus strand of CAWIAS010000001.1, from coordinate 1,020,102 downwards.
GACGAACGCGACGTAGCTGGCGGGGACGTCGTCGCCGAACGCGAACACGTCGGTCGCCACCGTGGCGATGTGCCGGCTCAGCCGACGGAGGCTGTCCACCGTCTTGTGCCCGCGGGCCAGGGTCGCCACCACGCGCATCGCGATCTGGGCGCCGAACGTCGACGGCAGCATCGGGACCAGGATCCGGTGCGGGTCCAGGCCCCCGGCCGTCGTCGAGATCAGCCCGACCCCGACCACCCGGCTCCCGAACAGCTCCGGGTGCTCCTCGGCCAGCGCGATGACGGCCATCCCGCCCATCGAGTGACCGACCAGCACGACCGGGCCGTCCGGGACCACGTCGTCGAGGATCTGCTTGAGGTCGACCCCCAGCTGGTCGATCGTCGCCTTGCCGTCGGTCGATCGTCCGGAGCGTCCGTGCGAACGCTGGTCGTAGTAGACCGCCCGGACCAGCCCGCGGTAGCCCGCCCGCTGGAAGTGCCAGCAGTCGAGGTTCAGCGCGTAGCCGTGGCAGAACACGAGGGTGAGCGCCGCCCCGTCGACACGCTGCGACCGGTGCCTGGCGATCTTGGCACCCGCCTCGAACTCGTCGACCTCGACGTGCAGGGGTACTCCGTCGTCGGTGACCACGGTGAACGGGGCCGAGCGCAGGGTGCCGAACGGTGTGCGGTCACCCTCTCCCCGGCGGGCGATGACCCGACGACGTCGGGCAACCCCGACCGCCGTGCCGGCGACGGCGACGCCGACGGCACCGGCGGTGACCCCTGCGATCCTGCGACGGACGCTCACCGCGCGGTCCCTTCGTCGACGTAGCGGCGCTGCATCCGGCCACCGATGCGGGTGACGATCTCGTAGTTGATGGTGCCGCAGGCGTCGGCCCAGTCCTGGGCGGTGGGCTCGCCGTCACGACCGGAGCCGAACAGGACGACCTCCCCGCCAGCAGCTGGCAGGTCTCCGCCCAGATCGACCACGAACTGGTCCATGCAGACCCGTCCCCGGACCGGGTGCCGCCGGCCGTCGACCCACACCTCGGCCGCGTTGCCGGCGTGCCGCGGGACTCCGTCGCCGTACCCGACCGGGACCAGCCCGACCGTCGTGTCGCGATCCGCGACCCAGGTGTGGCCGTAGGAAACTCCGGCGCCCGCCCCGACCGGTTTGCTCATCACCAGGGGCGATCGCACCGACATCGCCGGCACCAGACCAAGGTCGGGCGTGACACCGGGCGCGGGGTCGAGTCCGTACGACGCGATGCCGCACCGGACCAGGTCGAAGCGGGAGGACGGCCGCAGGATCGCGGCCGCGGAGTTGGCCAGGTGCCGCACCTCGGGTCGCAGCCCCGCCTGCTCGGCCACGGCGAGCGCCTGGTGAAAGGCCTGCTCCTGGGCGTCGTTCGCCGGGTGTGCCGGCTCGTCACTGCACGCGAAGTGGGAGAAGATCCCGGTCACCCTGACCAGGCCGCGTTCCTGCAGTCGCGCCGCCGCGGCGACCAGCTCCGGCCAGTCCGCCACGGTCGAGCCACCGCGCGAGAGCCCGGTGTCGATCTTGAGCTGCAGCCGCGCCGGCCGGTGGACGTGGTGTGCCGAGCCCGCGATCGCGTCCAGCTCCCGCAGCGTGTACGCCGTGACGTCGATGTCGCGCTGGATCGCCTCGGAGTAGCGCTCACCGGGCACGTCGAGCCAGCAGAGCAGTCGCCCGACGTCGCCCGCCTCACGGAGCGCGAGGGCCTCGTCGACGGTGGCGACGCCGAGCCAGTGGGTCCCGGCCTCGCGGGCCGCAGCGGCGACAGCCACCATCCCGTGGCCGTAGCCGTCGGCCTTGACCACCGTCATCAGCTGCGCCGGTGCCACGAGCTCGCGCAGCGTCCCCACGTTGTGCCGGATCGCCGCCAGGTCGACCACGATCTCGGCCTGGGTGACCGCGGGCCGAGTGGGTGGGGTGGTCATGCGGCCCGATTGTTCCACCTCGGACCCGTCGTCCAGTCGGGTCACGCCAGTAGCCGGACGGCCTCGGGCAGCGCGCGGGCCACATCGCCGGCGACGAGCGGGCCGCCGCGGGACGCCAGGGTCGCGGCCGCGCCGTGCAGCCACGATCCTGCCGAGGCCGCGTCGAAGGGTTCCAGACCAGCTGCCAGCAGGGCACCGATCACTCCGGTCAGCACGTCTCCGGCGCCGGCTGTGGCCAGCCACGGGAGACCGGTGGTCGTGACCCGGACCTCACCGCCCGGCGCCGCGACCAGCGTGTGCCTGCCCTTCAGCAGCACCACGGCGTCGTACCGCTCGGCGGCAGCGCGGGCGTGGAACAGGCCGCGCGCTTCGATGTCGGCCCTCTCAGCACCCGTCATCGCCGCGAGCTCGCCGGCGTGGGGCGTCAGCACAGCCGGGACACCCAACGGACCGGTGACGTGAGCCAGTGCGTCCGCGTCAACCACGAGCGGCACCCCGTCGGCCACAGCGGCAGCGAGCGCGTCCCGGGCACCGTCGCCGGCACCCGAGCCCACCGCCCACGACTGGACCCGGCCCTCACCGACCACCTCGGGGTGTGCCGTGCGGATCCGGTCCGCGACGGATGCGTCTCCGACGTAACGCACCATCCCGGCCACGCCCACCGAGGCCCCGGCCACGCAGAGGAGGGCGGCACCCGGGTACTGCTCCGAGCCGGCCCGGATGCCGACGACGCCACGGGTGTACTTGTGGGCGGCGTCCGACGGCCGTGGGAGCAGCGCCGCGACGTCGCGCGGCTGCAGCGCCTCGACAGCGGCGGGGGGCAGCGCGAGCCCGAGGTCGACCAGCTGGACGGCGCCGCAGGCACCCGCCGCCGGCTGCACCAGGTGCGCCACCTTGTGGGTGCCGAAGGTGACCGTCACGTCCGCGGTGACGTGCGGGCCGTCGATCTCCCCGGTGTCCACGTCCACGCCGGACGGCACGTCCACCGCCACCACGGGCACGCCCTCGACGAGCGCCAGCGCAGCCACGGCTTCCGGTGCCAGCCCCGGACGTCCACCGATGCCGACGATCCCGTCCACCACCACGTCGGGTCGTGTGCGTGAGCGCGTCGCCGGCGGCGCGCCCAGGCACACAGCTCCACCAGCGGAACGGAACGCAGCCAGACCCGCGTCGTGCACGCGCTCGGACAACAGCCACGCCTCGACCGCGCAGCCGCGCCGTGCGAGCAGGACCCCGGCGTACAACGCGTCGCCACCGTTGTGACCCGGCCCGACCAGGAGCAGCACCCGACGCCCGTACGCCGACCCGAGCAGGTCCAGCACCGCGTAGGCGAGGCCGGCCGCGGCCCGCTGCATCAGCGCACCCTCCGGGAGGGTCGCGAGCAGCTCGGCCTCGGCCGACCGCACCTGCTCGACCGTGTGCGCGTGGCGCATCAGGACTCCAGCACCACGACCGCGGAGGCGATTCCGGCGTCATGCGACAGCGAGAGGTGGACCGAGGCGACGCCGAGGTCGTTCGCACGGGCCAGGACGGTGCTCCGCATGGTGAACAGCGGGCGTCCGGAGGACTCCGAGACCACTTCGGCATCGTGCCAGCCCAGATCGCCCGGCGCGCCGAGCGCCTTGGCCAGCGCCTCCTTGGCCGCGAACCTGGCCGCGAGCGACGCCGGCGGGCGGACCGCCTCGTCGGGGGTGAACAGCCGGTCCCGGAGACCCGGCGTGCGCTCGAGCGAGGCCATGAACCGCTCGATGTCGACCACGTCGATACCGACCCCGATGATCATCGTGCGGCGCTCATTCAACCGTCACGGACTTGGCCAGGTTGCGCGGCTGGTCGACGTCGTGACCCAGCACCGTCGCCAGCTCGCACGCGAACAGCTGGAGGGGTACGACGGCCACCAGCGGCTGCAGCAGCACCGGGACCCGGGGCAGCGAGATCAGCACATCGGCGTACGGGCTGATCTCGTCGTCACCCTCCTCGGCGAGACAGATCGTCCGCGCGCCCCGGGCTCGGACCTCCTGGATGCCGCTGAGCATCTTGTCGTGCAGCTGGTCCCGACCTTGCGGGGGGACGACGCACAGCACCGGCAGTCCCTCCTCGACCAGGGCGATCGGACCGTGCTTGAGCTCGCCGGCGGCGAAGCCCTCGGCGTGCAGGTAGGCCAGCTCCTTGAGCTTCAGGGCACCCTCGAGCGCGACCGGGTACCCAGCGTGGCGGCCCAGGAAGAGCACCGAGCGGGAGTCGACGTGCTGGCGGGCGAGCTCGTAGATCTCCTCGTCCTTGTCCAGGACCTCCTGGATGTGGGCGGGCATCGAGTCGAGCTGGTCCATCACCTCGGCGATCTCGTCGCCGTACCGGGTCCCCTTGACCTGGGCGAGGTAGAGCGCAAGCAGGTAACAGGCGACCAGCTGGGTCAGGAACCCCTTGGTCGACGCGACCGCGATCTCCGGCCCCGCATGGGTGTAGATGACCGCGTCGGACTCGCGCGGGATGGTCGATCCGTTGGTGTTGCAGATCGCCAGCACCCGCGACCGCTGGGAGCGGGCGTGCCGGATCGCCTGCAGCGTGTCGGCGGTCTCGCCGGACTGGCTGATCGCGACCACCAGGGTGGCGTGCGTGAGGATCGGGTCGCGGTAGCGGAACTCGGAGGACAGCTCGACCTCGACGGGGATCCGGGTCCAGTGCTCGATCGCGTACTTCGCGACCATCCCGGCATAGAACGACGTCCCGGCCGCGATGATGATGACCCGATCGATGTCGCGGAGGTCGTCGTCGGAGAGTCGCATCTCATCGAGCTGCAGGAGCCCGGCCTGGTCCCGGCGCCCCAGCAGCGAGTCCGCCACGGCCCGCGGCTGCTCGTAGATCTCCTTGCGCATGAACCAGTCGTGGCCGTCCTTCTCGGCGGCCGAGAGATCCCAGTCGACGTGGTAGCGCCGGCCCTCGGACGGAGAACCGTCGAAGCCGGTGACCTCGACGCCGTCGCGGGTGATCGTGACGACCTGGTCCTGGCCGAGCTCGAGCGCCTCGCGGGTGTGCTCGATGAAGGCGGCCACGTCGGAGCCGAGGAAGTTCTCCCCCTCGCCGATCCCCACGACCAGTGGGGAGTTGCGGCGTGCCGCCACCACGCGGGCCGGGTCCGCCGCGTCCACCGCGACCAGGGTGAACGCTCCCTGGAGCCGTCGGCAGACGCTCTGCATGGCCGTGGTCAGGTCGGCACCGCCGAGGACCTCGAGCTCGAGCAGGTGGGCGGCCACCTCGGTGTCCGTCTCGGACTGCATCTCGTGACCGTCGTTCTCGAGCTCCGTGCGCAGCGACACGAAGTTCTCGAGGATGCCGTTGTGCACCAGCGCGACCCGACCGGTCCGGCCCAGGTGCGGGTGGGCGTTGGCGTCGTTGGGTGCGCCGTGGGTCGCCCAACGGGTGTGGCCGATGCCCGTGGTGGACGCAGCGAGCGGGGTGTCGGAGAGCGCCTTCTCCAGGTTGGCGAGCTTGCCCGCCCGTTTTCCCCACGCGATCGTGCCGTCGGCCACCAGGGCGACCCCCGCTGAGTCGTAGCCGCGGTACTCCAGCCGTCGGAGACCGTCGACGACGACGCCCTGTGCCTGCTGCTCACCCACGTACCCGACGATTCCGCACATGGCTGACGAGTCTAGGGGGTGCGCGTCGTCGGACCCCGGTGGGAGCGCGGCCCCGACCGGGTCCGCGGGGGCGGCGCCTCCGTGCGTACTGCAAGAATGCCCGCCATGTCCCCCCACGGTGGCCACGGCCCCGACGAGGCCGGCCGCGAGCCGTCGCCGTACGTCGAGCTGGACCGCACCGCCTGGGCCGCCCTCGGCAACGCGACCGAGGCGCCGCTGACAGCCGACGAGATCGCCAGCCTCCGTGGGCTCGGCGACTCCCTCGACCTCGACGAGGTGCAACAGGTCTACCTTCCGCTCTCGCGGCTGCTCAGCATGTACGTCGAGAGCGCCGGCCACCTGCACCGGCAGCAGGAGGAGTTCCTCGACCAGCCCCAGCCGCCGCGCACCCCGTTCGTGATCGGGCTCGCGGGCTCGGTGGCGGTCGGCAAGTCGACGACCGCCCGGGTGCTGCAGCAGATGCTCGCGCACTGGCCCGAACACCCCAACGTGGCGCTCGTGACCACCGACGGGTTCCTCCACCCCAACGCGGAGCTCGAACGCCGCGGCATCCTCGAGCGCAAGGGCTTCCCCGAGTCCTACGACCGCAAGGCGCTGCTGCGCTTCGTCGTCGACATCAAGTCGGGCCGGGACGAGGTGGAGGCGCCGACGTACTCACACCTCGTCTACGACGTCGTTCCGGACGAGAAGATCGTCATCAAGCGGCCCGACATCGTGATCATCGAGGGCCTCAACGTCCTCCAACCGGCCCGTGTCGGCGACGACGGCCGCACCAGCCTGGCCGTCAGCGACTTCTTCGACTTCAGCGTCTACGTCGACGCCGGCCGCGACAAGATCCGGGCCTGGTACGTCGAGCGGTTCCTGCGCCTGCGCGAGACGGCGTTCCAGGACCCCGAGTCCTACTTCGCGAAGTACGCCTCCTTCACCCGCGACGAGGCGACCGCCGAGGCCGAGCGGATCTGGGACACCATCAACGGTCCCAACCTCGTGCAGAACATCCTGCCCACTCGCTCGCGCGCCACCCTCGTGCTGCGCAAGGACCGCGACCACTCCGTGCGCTACGTGCGGCTCCGAAAGCTCTGAGACGAGCAGCGACGCGCGCAGGACGTCAGCCGAGCCGTCGTTGGAACTCCCCCAGCCGCTCGACGGGACGGAAGCCGAGCCGTTCGTTGACGCCGACCATGTGGCTGTTGACCTCGGCGTTCCAGGTGAGGAGCCGGGTCGCGACCGGGTCCGACCCCTGGAAGAGCCGCAGGTTGGCCACCTTCACCGCCAGCCCGAGCCGGTGGCCGCGGTGATCCTTGCGGACCAGCGTGCCCCACTGGAAGGCGTTCGCCGGGTCGTGGATGCTGATGGCGAGGTTGGAGTAGGCGACGAGCGACCCTGTGTCGTCGAGGGCGGCCGTGTTGAACAGCGTTCGCCCCTGGCCCTCGATCATCGCCTGGTGCCGGCGCAGCTCGTCGACGTCCGCGGACTCGTGCTCACGTTCCATGTCGCCCACCGGAGCCTCGACCATCAGCGAGGCCACCAACTCGGCCCAGCCCACCTCCAGCTCGGTGGGCACCCTCCCCACCCAGGACCTCAGCTCGTACGCCGCGTGGTGCGGCGCCGCCTCGGCGGCCAGGTCGTCGAGCAGACGGTCGTCGACGGGCAGGTCGAGGGACCGCATCACGTCGCCGATGCCGAACCCGAAGCCGTGCGCGCGCAGGAACTCGGCGCCGGGAGTGCCGGCCCCGTCGGCCGGGGCGTCGTACGGCCAGCTCGCCTCGCTGTTGAGCACGGTCCGCCCGTGACCGCGGCTGACCTCGACGAGATGGGCCATCATCCGGCTGCCGTGGCCCCGCCGGAGGTGGTCGGGGTGCACGAAGACCTGAACGTCCGCCTGGCTGGTGGAGTGCGTGAGCGGCAGTCCGATCGTGCCGGCCGCGACGACGGTGCGGCCATCCTCGATGCCAGCGAAGACCAGCCGGGTGACGTCCTCCTGCGCGGCGAGCCCAGCCTCGACCTCAGGCAGCTTCCAGGGCGTCGCCGTCGCTTCGCGTCCGTGCACGTCCGCGGCCACGACGGTGGCGTGCCAGGCCTCGAGCGCGGCCCGGTTGAGCGGGTTGATCTGCTCGATGTCCATCAGAGCCGCTTCTGCACGTCGAGACAGCGCTCGACGACCTCGTAGCCGAGCCGCCGGTTCACGGCGTTCATGGCGGCGTTGACGCCGGCGTTGCCGGTCTCGACGTAGGCACATTCGGGGAAGAGCTCGATCACTCGCCGGTGCGTGGCGAGCTTCATCGCCAGCCCGAGCCTGTGCCCACGGTGCCCGGGCAGCACGAGCGTCCCACCGACCGAGGAGTGCCGCGGGTCCGACTTGTTGATCCGCAGGTCCGAGAAGCCGCACAGGCGACCGTCCGGCGCGACGGCGACGGCCATCACCTGGATCCGCCCGACCTTGAGCGCCCGGTCCTCGCCCTCGCGGAGCCGTTCGCGGGTCCAGGCGGCCTGCTCGAGGTCGAGGTCGCCGGTGGGCACCTCGCCGAGGAACGCGGACAAGAGGGCGCAGACGTCGTCCACGTAGTCGTCGGGGACCCGCTCCTCGAAGACGTCCACCCGGTAGTCGCCGAGGGCGGCCTCCACCTCGTCGTCCAGCATCCCCCAGCCGGAGGGCGCCGTGACGAGGTCGACCACCTTGGTCTCCTCGGCACTGGCGACGGGGTAGCCGGTAGCCGCCGCGAACAGCGACCCCGCGCTCTCGGCGCCGACAGGCGCGAAGGCACTGGCCACGATCGAGGTGCGGCCGTCGCGGCGCGCATGCCCCTCGAGCTCCGCGAGCACGGCCCGGCCGATCCCGCGGCCGCGGTGCGGCGGCGCGACGTACACATCGACCTCGCCCAGGTGGGTGTTGTCCTGCCGGAAGAGGACGAGCATGCCGGTCCCCACGACCGTGCCGGCCTCGACGGCCGACAGCAGCACGAGCCTGATGTCGGTACGAGCCATCGGCAGCGCTTCTCGTGACACCTCCCAGACCGGCCAGGCGTCGATCGGCCGCTCGGCCGTCGCATCGCGACCGACCTCCCACCACGCACGCAGCGCGGCCTCGTCGGTCGGGTCCACGACCCGGATCTCGTACGTCGTCACGAGGGGGCAGCCTACGAGCGGGAGGCCCGCCGGAGCGAACGGATTACCGGCTGAGCGAGAGCTGCTGGCGGACGACGGTGGCCAGCCGTTCGGCGATCGCCCTGGCGTCCTCAGCGGTGGCCGCCTCGACCATCACCCGGACGAGGGGCTCGGTGCCCGAGGGCCGTAGCAGGATCCGGCCGGAGTCCCCCAGCGCCGCCTCCTCCTCGGAGACCGCGGCCGCGAGGACGGCGTCGTCGTCGGCCCGCGCCTTGTCCACGTCGGGGACATTGACCAGCACCTGCGGGAGCCGGGTCATCACCGACGCGAGTGACTGGAAGCTCTGACCTGTGGTGGCCATCCGTTCCAGCAGGTGCAGCGCGGTCAGGACGCCGTCACCCGTGGTGGCGTACTCGCTCATGATCACGTGGCCGGACTGCTCGCCGCCCAGGGAGTAGCCCGAGACCCGCATGGCCTCGAGCACGTAACGGTCGCCGACCTTCGTCTGCCGGACGCCGACGCCGTTGGCCCTCATGGCCTGCACGAACCCGAGGTTGCTCATCACCGTCGCGACGACGGTGTCCTTGGCGAGGTGCCCGGTCTCGAGGAACCCGAGGGCGAGAACGGCGAGGATCTGGTCACCGTCGACGACGTTGCCCTCGTGGTCGACCGCGAGACAGCGGTCGGCGTCACCGTCGAGGGCGAAGCCGACATGGGCGCCGTGCTCGACCACCGCCGCGCGCAGCGGCTCGAGGTGGGTGGAGCCGCAGCCGTCGTTGATGTTGAGACCGTCGGGCTCGGCGTGCATGGCGATCACGGTCGCGCCCGCGTCGGCCAGCGCCCGCGGGCCGGCGTCGTGCGCGGCCCCGTGGGCGCAGTCGAGGACCACCTTGAGGCCCACCAGCGGGTGGTCGATCGACCGCACCAGGTGGGCGGCGTACTCCTCGATGGCAGCGGGGTACGGCGTCACGCGGCCGACGTTGCCGCCGACCGGTCGCTCCCACGTCTCGTGCAGCCGCGCCTCGATCGCGATCTCCACCGCGTCGTCCAGCTTGTGGCCGCCTCGGGCCAGGAACTTGATCCCGTTGTCGGGCATCGCGTTGTGGGAGGCCGAGAGCATCACGCCGAGGTCGGCACCGAGCGTGCCGGTGAGGAACGCGACTGCCGGGGTGGGCAGCACCCCCAGGAGGAGGACGTCCACGCCGGCGGAGGCGAGACCCGCCACCACGGCGCCCTCGAGGAACTGGCCCGAGATGCGCGTGTCCCGGCCCACGACGGCGAGCGGGCGCCGTTGTCCGGAGTCCTCGACCTGCATCGACTCCGACAGGACACGTGCTGCCGCAACGGAAAGGTCCAGGGCCAGCTCAGCGGTGAGCTCACCGTTGGCCAGGCCCCGGACCCCGTCCGTGCCGAAGAGTCGCGTCATGCGACCCGACAGTAGTGCTTGATCAGCGCTTGCTGAACTGCGGCGCCTTGCGGGCCTTCTTGAGACCGGCCTTCTTGCGCTCGATGACGCGGGCGTCGCGCGTGAGCAGCCCGGCCTTCTTGAGCGACGGGCGGTTCGTCTCCTCGTCGATGGAGTTCAGGCACCGGGCCACGCCGAGGCGCAGCGCGCCGGCCTGACCGGTGATGCCGCCGCCGTGGATGCGGGCGATGACATCGAAGCGGCCCTCCAGCTGGAGGTTCGCGAACGGCTCGTTCACGACCTGCTGGTGCAGCTTGTTCGGGAAGTAGGAGTCCAGGGTGCGACCGTTGACGGTCCACACTCCGGTGCCCGGAACGATCCGCACGCGGGCGACGGCCTCCTTGCGGCGGCCGGTGGCAGCCGCGGGGATGATCGTCGCGGGACGCAGCGGGGCGTCGGCGGACGGGGCGCTCTCGGAGCTGTAGGCAACGCCCGACTCGTCGGCGGTGAAGGTCTCTTCGACCTCGCCCTGGTTGGTGTCGGTCTCGGTCTCGGTCGTGTCGGTGGTCTCAGCCACGGGGTTCCTCACAAGTCTTTCGGCGGCGGATTACTGGGAGACCTGGGAGATCTCGAACGGGTGAGCCTGCTGGGCCTGGTGCGGGTGGTTCGGGCCGGAGTAGACCTTCAGCTTCTTCAGCACCTGGCGGCCGAGCTTGTTCTTGGGGAGCATTCCCCAGACGGCGTTCTCGATCGCCTTGCGCGCGTCCTTCTCCAGGAGCTCACCGATCGGGGTGGCCGACAGGCCGCCCGGGTAACCGGAGTGGCGGTAGGCCATCTTGGTGGTCTTCTTGGTGCCCGAGAGGGCGACCTTCTCCGCGTTGATGACGATGACGAAGTCACCCATGTCCATGTGCGGGGCGAAAGTCGGCTTGTGCTTGCCACGCAGCAGGTTCGCGGTCTGGACGGCCAGACGGCCGAGGACCACGTCGGTGGCGTCGATGACGTGCCACTCGCGCTGGATGTCAGCGGGCTTGGGGCTGTACGTACGCACGGCTGAACTACCTTCTTCGTTCGTAGGGCCCATCCGGTCGACCCGGATGGGTGGTGGAGCGGCGGCTTCTGACGAACACGGCCCGGCTCACCAGAAACTCGGTGTCCGGGACTGCACCCGGGCCTCGATGAGGAGACCCGAACGCGGCAGGAGTCGCGACCGTCGAGAATACGCGGGCGCGTCCCCGCAGGTCAAAACGAGCGGACCCCGGATTCGCACGGTGCCCGATCGCCGACTAAGTTGGCGTGGTGACCGATTCTCTCACCGTCCGTGACAACCGCACCGGACAGGAGTACGACGTCCCGATCCTCGACGGCACCATCAAGGCCGCGGACCTGGGCGCGATCAAGACCGGCGACGACCAGCCGGGGCTCGCCGTCTACGACCCGGGCTTCGTCAACACCGCCTCGTGCCGCAGCGCGGTGACCTTCATCGACGGCGAGAAGGGCATCCTCGAGTACCGGGGCTACCCCATCGAGCAGCTGGCCGAGAAGTCCAACTTCCTCGAGGTCGCCTACCTCCTCATCCACGGCGCCCTGCCGACGAAGGCCGAGTACGAGTCGTGGGTGCACGAGATCACCTACCACACCTTCGTCCACGAGAACGTCAAGAGCTTCATGGAGGGCTTCCGGTACGACGCCCACCCCATGGGCATGCTGATGGCCTCGGTCGGCGCCCTGTCGACGTTCTACCCCGACGCTCGCAACATCACCGACGCCGAGAACCGTCACATGCAGATCGTGCGGATGATCGCGAAGATGCCGACGCTCGGTGCCTGGTCCTACCGCCACGCCCAGGGCAAGCCGTTCATCTACCCGGACAACGACCTCGGCTACACCGCCAACTTCTTGTCGATGCTGTTCAAGATGAGCGAGCAGAAGTTCGAGGCGGACCCCCGGCTCGTCAAGGCGCTCGACGTGCTCTTCATCCTGCACGCCGACCACGAGCAGAACTGCTCGACCAATGCGGTCCGCTCGGTCGGCTCCTCGCAGGTCGACCCGTACTCCGCCGTCTCCGCCGGCGTCGGGGCCCTGTTCGGCCCGCTCCACGGCGGCGCCAACGAGGCCGTCCTCAGGATGCTCCGCCGGATCGGCTCGAAGGAGAACATTCCCGCCTTCATCGACGGCGTGAAGGAGGGCAACGAGAAGCTGATGGGCTTCGGGCACCGCGTCTACAAGAACTTCGACCCGCGCGCCACGATCATCAAGAAGGCCTGCGACGACGTCTTCGAGGTCACCGGGGTCAACCCGCTCCTCGAGATCGCCAAGGAGCTCGAGAAGATCGCCCTCGAGGACGAGTACTTCATCAAGCGCAAGCTCTACCCCAACGTCGACTTCTACTCCGGCCTCATCTACGAGGCCTTCCAGTTCCCGCCCGAGATGTTCACGGTCCTCTTCGCGATCGGCCGCACCCCCGGCTGGCTCGCCCAGTGGCTCGAGCTCGTCCAGGACAAGGAGCAGAAGATCGCCCGGCCGAAGCAGATCTACACCGGCGACCGGACCCTCGACTTCGTGCCCGCGTCGGAGCGCTGGGCATGACCCACTGAGAGACACCGGCAGCAACGACGAGATCGGCCCCTCCCCCACCCCCGGACCTCGAACGCTCCGGCAGGTGCCCGGGATGGGGCCGCTCGTCATCTACTCCTCGGCCGGCTTCGCCGGGTACGCCGTGCTGATGCCCGTTGCGCCGTTGTGGGCCGTCCACGGTGGAGCCGGCGCCGCCGGCGCCGGACTGGTCAACGGGGTCCTGCTCGCGGCCACCGTGCTGGCCCAGCTGGCCGTCCCGGCGCTGCTGACCAGGTTCGGGCACGCCCGGGTGATGAGCGGGGGCCTGCTGCTCATGGGTGGCGGCGCCCTGCTCCACGTGCTCTCGGACGGTCTGGCCTGGACCCTGGCCGCCTCGGCCGTCCGGGGTGCCGGCTTCGGCATCCTCACCGTGACCGGCAGCGCCGTTGTCGGCCATCTCGCTCCACCGGGTCTCCGAGGGCGGATGATCGGTCTCTACGGGCTCGCCGTCGCCCTGCCCAACCTCATCCTGCTGCCCGTCGGCGTGGCGGTGGTCGACCACATCGGCTTCGCGCCCGTCCTGCTCGTGGGGGCCGCGCCGCTGCTCGGTGTCCCGGCCGCGATGGTCCTGGGGCGACTCGTCGACCGGTCGGCGACAGCTGCGCCCGTGCGGGCGCACACCGAGGCGACGACCGGCGGCTCCACGAGCGACGCCACTGGAGGAGCCGGCGACGGGCTGCTGCGCGCGGTCTGGGCGCCGACCACCGTGCTGCTCGCGACCACGCTCGCCGGTGGCGCCCTGATCACGTTCCTGCCCCAGGTCACCACCTCGGGAGTCGCGGGTCTGGCGCTGCTGCTCCTGGGGGCCGCCGCCGCAGCCACCCGGTACGCCGCCGGTCACGTCGCCGACCGCGCACCCGCTGCCACGGAGGCCTGGTTCGCGCCGCTCCTGCTCCTGACCGCTGCCGGCACCGCCGCCTGCGCCTGGGGAGCCCGGGACGACCTCTCCGCCGCCGGTTCGGCGACCTGGCTGCTCGGCGGCGCGCTGCTCTGTGGTCTCGGGTACGGCTCCCTGCAGAACCTCACCCTGGTCTCGGCATTCCGCCGGGCCGGTCCCGGCCGCGTCGCCGGGACCAGCATGGTGTGGAACATCGGCTTCGACGGCGGTACGGCGCTGGGCTCCGTCCTGGTCGGCGCACTCGCGGCGGGGTGGGGGTTCGCCCCGGCGTTCGCGGTCGCAGCCGGCCTCTGCGTGCTCGCCCTGGGCGCGTCGTACTCCCGGCCGGGCAGCCGGAACTTCTGAGCGCACTCCCAGACCGGTCTCAGCAACGTCACAGGACCGTTGGGCACTGTGGTGCCATGGACGACCACACCCGCATTCTTCCGCCGCCTCCGCCCGAGCCGCAGCCGCAGCCGGGCTACGGTCCGTTCGGCGCGACCAGCCAGCCCGCATCTTCCGCACGGGGGGCCGGGCGCGGAAGGTTCGCCTTCTCCGTCATCACCGCGTCGCTGCTCCTCGGCGGCGCTGCGGGCGTGGGCGGTGCGGCTGCGTGGCAGGAGTGGAGCCCGGGAGGCGTGGACACCACGACCACCGGGCCGACCGCCTCCCAGGTCGTCGACCGGGGCGACACGCCCGCAGCCGACGGCTCCGTCGAGCAGGTGGCCGCCCAGGTGCTGCCCTCGGTCGTGAAGATCGACGTGAGCGGCTCCGAGGGCTCCGGCTCCGGCTCCGGCATCGTGCTGAGCCCCGACGGAGCGATCCTCACCAATCAGCACGTCATCGAGGTGGCCGCCGAGGGCGGCAACATCTCGGTCTCGTTCACCGACGGCAGCCGCGCCGACGCCACCATCGTCGGCAGCGACCCTCTCACCGACACCGCAGTGATCCAGGCCGAGGGCGTCAGTGACCTCACGCCGGCCACGATCGGGGTCTCCGGCAACCTCGACGTCGGACAGGGTGTGGTGGCGATCGGGTCGCCGTTCGGGCTCGACTCCACCGTCACCAGTGGCATCGTGAGCGCGCTGGACCGCCCGGTCAGCGTGGGCTCGGACGGCGAGGGCAACAGCACGACGTACCCCGCCATCCAGACCGACGCCGCCATCAACCCGGGCAACAGTGGTGGTCCGCTCGTGGACATGAACGGCGACGTGGTCGGCATCAACTCCTCGATCCGCACGTCCGCCTCGTCGGCCGAGGAGGGCGGGTCGATCGGGCTCGGCTTCGCGATCCCGATCGACGAGGTGCTGCCGATCATCGACCAGATCCGCAACGGGGAGACCCCGACCCACGCCCGACTCGGCATCTCCGTGTCGGACGTCCGTCCCGAAGCCGGCGAGCTGTCCGCCGAGGGAGCCCAGGTCCAGGACGTCACGGACGACTCCATCGCCGAGTCATCCGGACTCGAGGTCGGCGACGTGATCACCAAGATCGATGACACCGCCATCACCAGTGCGGACTCGCTGGTGGCGACGGTCCGGTCCTACCGCCCCGGGGACGAGGTCACCGTCGCCTACACCCGGGACGGGGAGTCGGGCACGACCACCCTCGTGCTCGACTCCGACCAGCCCAACGGAGGATGATCGGCGGGTGACCACCCGCATCGTCCCCGCCCGGCCGGACACCTGGCCGGCGGTGGCGCGGGTGATGCAGACGCCGGGTGATCCCGAGGTCTGCTGGTGCCAGGTCTTCCGTCACCCCCGCGAGGAGTGGGACGCGCGGCCGGTCGACCAGAACCGCGCCGACCTCCAGGGGCTGGTGGCGGGGGCACGCGCGCCGGGCCTGGTCGCGTACGACGACGACGAGCCGGTCGGCTGGGTCTCGGTCGCGCCGCTCTCGGAGATGAGCCGGATCCTCACGTCGGAGTTCTTCACGGCGACCCGGGACGGCGAGGACCTGTCCCGGCGCTGGGTCATCAACTGCTTCGTGGTCCGCAGGGAGGCACGCGGCCGTGGTCTCCTGTCCCAGCTGCTCAGCGCCGCCGTCGAGCACGCGCGCGGGCAGGGCGCGGACGTCGTCGAGGGCTATCCGCTCGACCCGGAGCGGGCCGACGAGGTCAACGCGGACGAGCTGTTCTGCGGCACTGTGCGCCACTTCGAGTACCAGGGCTTCGAGGTCGCGGCGCCACTCGGTCCGTCCCGCATGCTGATGACCAAGCGGCTCTGACCGCGCTCAGCGGACCCGCTGCACCCGGCCCTCGTCCCAGACCGGGCCGTCGGACTCGTAGACCTCGCCGTCCGCGCCGTACACCAGGAAGCGATCGAATCCGCGGGCGAACCAGCGGTCGTGCGTGACCGCGAGGACCGTCCCGTCGAACGCCTCGAGACCCTCCTCGAGCGCCTCCGCGGACTGCACGTCGAGGTTGTCGGTGGGTTCGTCGAGCAGCAGCAGGGTGGCCCCGCTCAGCTCCAGCATCAGGATCTGGAAGCGGGCCTGCTGCCCGCCGGACAGCGACTCGAACTTCTGCTCCGAGGCGTGCGCCAGCTCGTAGCGGTCCAGGACCCGGGCCGCCTGCTCGCGGCCCATCCCGTCGCGGTGCTCGTCACCGCGATGAAGGATCTCCAGCAGGGTCCGGCCGACCAGCTCGGGGTGCTCGTGGGTCTGCACGAACCAGCCCGGGACGCACCCGGGCGCCGAGCTTGGCCTTGCCGGTGTGGTCGACCACCTGCACCGGGACCTCCGACACCGGCCGGTGCTCGACGTCGGGGTCGCTGCCACCGGCCGCGAGCAACCGGAGGAAGTGGGACTTGCCGGAGCCGTTGGAGCCCAGGACCGCCACCCGTTCGCCGTACCAGACCTCGAGGTCGAAGGGCCTCATCAGACCCCGCAGCTCGAGGTTCTCGCAGACCACCGCCCGCTTGCCGGTGCGCCCGCCCTTGAGCCGCATCGTGACCTGCTGCTCGCGCGGCTGCTCCGTGGGCGGGCCGGCCTCCTCGAACTTGCGGAACCGGGTCTGGGCCGCGTGGTACTGCGACGCCATCCCGTCGTTGTACTCGGCCTTGATCTTGTAGTGCAGCACCAGCTGCTTGAGCTTGGCGTGCTCCTCGTCCCAGCGACGACGCAGCTCCTCGAAGCGCAGGAAGCGGTCGGTCCGCGCCTGGTGGTACGACGCGAACCCACCGGGGTGCGTCCACACCGTGTTGCCCGCGGCGCCGAGCTCGACCGTGACCACGCGGGTGGCGGTGTTGTTCAGCAGCTCACGGTCGTGGCTGATGAACAGGATCGTCTTGTCGGAGTCGCGGATCCGCTGCTCCAGCCAGATCTTGCCGGGCACGTCGAGGAAGTTGTCGGGCTCGTCGAGCAGCAGCACCTGGTCG
The DNA here is from genome assembly GCA_963834235.1 of uncultured Actinomycetota bacterium. Taxonomy (GTDB): domain Bacteria; phylum Actinomycetota; class Actinomycetes; order Propionibacteriales; family Nocardioidaceae; genus Nocardioides. The sequence goes on along the minus strand of CAWIAS010000001.1, from coordinate 1,003,144 downwards.
GGCCCGCGGAGCAGGAACTCCAGCACCAGCCGCTTCTGCTCACCGCCCGAGAGCGTGCGGAGCTCGCGGTACTTCACCTTGTCGTAGGACGATGCCGAGACCGGCCGATCGTGCAGACGTCCCACGTCACCTCGACGTCGTAGCCGCCGGCGTCCGCGAACTCCGAGAGCGCGTGGGCGTAGGCCATCTGGGTCTTCTCGTCGTCGGTCTCCATCAGCGTCAGCTCGCAGCGGTCCACCGCGGCCGCGGCCTCGCGGATCCGCGAGGGGAGACGGAGAGCAGCAGGTCCGCGACGGTCGCGGCGTCGCCCAGCCCGGCGCCGACCATCTGCCGCATGACGCCGAGGCCGCCGGAGCGGGTCACCGCGCCTGCGTGCGGCGACCAGCTCGCCGGTGATGATCCGGACCAGCGTCGTCTTGCCGGCCCCGTTGGCGCCCACCAGCGCGACCTTGGCGCCCTCGCCCACCCGGAACGACACGTCGTCGAGGAGCACCCGCCCGTCGGGCAGCTCGTAGCGCACCCCTGCCACATCCACGTGTCCCACGAACGCGATTGTCCGTCATCGGCGCGCGGGAAGCACATCGATTACTCGCGCAGCTCCCCCGGCAGCGGGACGCCGCCGTCGACGCCTCCCGACCAGCCTGGCGAGAGTGCCCAGTACGGAGCAGCGCGGGACCGCGCGACGCGACCCACTCGTCGAAGTCGTGCGCCTCGCCCACTCGGTGCCCTTCGGCTCGTGGCAGTACCGCCTCCATGGGTAACAGACGCCCGGGGGTCCGGATCTGTTGCGAGCTATTGCCAGGTGAAGCTCTCCAGGATCGGCGCCACCACGTCTGCCGTCTCCTCGAGGGAGCCGCCGGTGGTCTGGATCAGGACCAGGGCACTCTCCTTCTCACCGTCGCGGACGATCGGGAAGAAGAGCTTGTGTGTCGTCTCGGCGCCGGCCTCCTCGACCGGGCAGTCGAAGACCAGGCGCTCGTCACCGAAGACGGTGCTCTCGTCGAGCCGCTCGCAGAAGACGTTGGAGCCGCTCAGCATCCCGCCGGCCGAGATCGCCTCCTCCTCCGCCCGGACCGTGTCGAAGTAGTGGCTGATCAGGACCTGGTCGAACCGGGTCTCGCCCTGGACGGCGACCACGACCGGGGCGCCCAGGAAGTTCTCCTTCGTCGTCCACCCCTCCGGAACCTCGATGGTGAACGAGTCGTCGACGGCGGTCACCGTCTGCACCGGCGTGGGTGGCTCCGCGGCCCCGGTCTCGTCTCCCCCGCAGGCCGTCATCGCGAGCGTCATGAACAGACCGAGCACTGCCCCCCACCGCTTCATGCGGCTCAGTCAAGCACGCCACCTGGGCCGCCGCGCTAGACCGCCGCACCGACCCCCTGCGGCAGCACGATCGCAGGTCTAACGTCGAAAGAACACGTCAGGCACCCGACACAGAGGAGTGATCATGTCCATCAACTCCGCGGGGCGGGCTCGGAGGCTCCGCATCATGGCCACGGCGTTCGCGACCATCATGGTCGCGAGCGTCCTGTTCGCAGCACCCGCCCAGGCCGCCGACAGCTGGTCGGGCGTCTGGAACACGACCCACAAGTTCGGTACGCCGAAGCTGAACATCGAGCTCGACAAGGAGAAGGGCCCCGACACCCTGGAGGGCACCTACAAGAACGACAGCGGGACGAAGGGAAAGATCTGGGGCGAGGTCGAACGTGACGGCGGCGCCCAGGTGTGGACCGGCCGCTTCAAGGACAACGACGGAGCCAGCAAGGGCAAGTTCCGGGTGGTCCTGCAGAGCGACCAGGTCAGCTTCAAGGGCTGGTTCAAGACCTGCGGCAGCGTCGGCTGCAGCGACAAGTACGACTGGACCGGCGAGCACGCCTGACCGGCTGACTACTCCTCGGTCTGCTCGGCCCAGAGGTTGATCCCGGCGTCCACCGCGTCGTCGTCGATCGACTGGAGCTCCGCCTGCGTGAACGCCGGCCCGCTGAGCGCGTCGAGGTTGGTGTCGAGCTGCTCGACCGACGAGGCCCCGATCACCGCCGAGGTGACGCGGGGGTCTCGGAGCGCCCACTGGAGCGCCATCTGGGCGAGCTTCTGTCCACGCTCGGAGGCGATCTCGTTGAGCCGCCGAACGTGCCGGAGCGTCTTGTCGTCGAGGTGGTCACCAGGGATCGTCGAGCCGCTGCGGGCCGCCCGCGAGTCGGCGGGCACGCCGTCGAGGTACTTGTCGGTGAGCAGGCCCTGGGCCAGCGCCGTGAAGACGATGCAGCCCATCCCCTGCTGCTCGAGCTCGTCGAGGAGACTCGGTCCGTCCTCGCCAGGGGACTCGATCCACCGGTTCAGCAACGAGTACGACGGTTGGTGGATCAGCAGTGGTGTGCCGAGATCCCGGGCGATCGTGGCCGCCTCCTGGGTCCTGGCCGCGGAGTAGGACGAGATGCCGGCGTACAACGCCTTGCCCTGGCGGACGGCGTGGTCGAGGGCCACCATCGTCTCCTCGACCGGCGTCTCGGGGTCGAAGCGGTGGCTGTAGAAGATGTCGACGTAGTCCAGCCCCATTCGGGTCAGGGACTGGTCGAGAGACGCGAGGACGTACTTCCGCGAGCCACCTCCCTGGCCGTAGGGACCGGGCCACATGTCGTAGCCGGCCTTCGTGGAGATGACCAGCTCGTCCCGGTACGGCTCGAAGTCGTCGGCGAGGTATCGCCCGAAGTTCTCCTCGGCGCGGCCGTAGGGCGGACCGTAGTTGTTGGCGAGGTCGAAGTGGGTGATGCCGCGGTCGAAGGCCCGGCGGAGGATCGCGCGCTGGATGTCCTCCGGGCGGTCGTCACCGAAGTTCTGCCAGAGACCGAGTGAGAGCACCGGCAGCTTCAGCCCGCTGCGACCGGTGAAGCGGTACTGCATCCCGGTGGTGTCGTCGTAGCGGTTCTCGGCGGCCTCGTAGCTCATGGGTCCATCCTGAACCACCCGTCGGTCGAGCTCGTCGAGACCCCTACCCCGACAGCAGGTCCGCCACCAGCGTCTCGATCCGGCGGCGGATGTCGTCGCGGATCGGCCGGACCGCCTCGATGCCCTGACCGGCCGGGTCGTCCAGCACCCAGTCCTCGTAGCGCTTGCCGGGGAAGTACGGGCACGCGTCGCCGCAGCCCATCGTGATCACCACGTCGGAGCTCCTGCACCGCCTCGGTGGTGAGCACCTTGGGCGTCGCGGCCGTGAGGTCGATGCCGACCTCGGCCATCGCCGCGACGGCGACGGGTTGATCGAATCGGCCGGCTTCGAGCCGGCCGAGCAGCACCTCGATCCGGTCACCGGCGAGGTGCTGGAGGTAGCCGGCGGCCATCTGGGAGCGGCCGGCGTTGTGGACGCAGACGAAGAGCACGGTGGGGCTTGCGTCATGCGGCCTCCTTCGTGAGGCGTCGGGTAGAGCACCGCGGACCAGGCGCGAACGGCGCAGGCTCCGCCGACCAGCTGCATCACCACGAACATGGGGCGCCGACGTCGGGCGCGATGCCGGCGAAGGTGTCGGACAGCGTCCGGGCCACGGTCACCGCGGGATTGGCGAAGCTGGTCGAGCTGGTGAACCAGTAGGCCGCCGTGATGTAGCCGCCGACGGCGTACGCGACCGTGTCGGCCCGACCGGACCGCAGGCGCCGAAGATCACCACGCACCAGGCCGAGGGTGGCCACGACCTCGGCGAGCCACAGGTCCGCTCCACTCCGTCCCGTGGGTCGAGACAGGTCACGGCGTCGAGGTCGAACATCAGGTTGGCGACGAGCGCACCCAGCACGCCGCCGACCAGCTGCGCCGGCACGAGCGCCAGCAGCGTCCCGGGTGCTGATCAGGCCGAGGGCCCGCTCCACGAGCGTGACGACGGGGTTGAAGGCCGCCGAGACCGGTTGCAGCGCCAGGATCAGGGCGACGAGCGCGGCCCCGGTGACGAGGCTGTTCTCCAGCAGCTGCAGGCCGACGTCGTCGGGCGAGAGCCGGGACGGCAGCGATGCCCGAGCCGATGACCGCCATCACGAGGAAGGCCGTGCCCGACCAGCTCGGCGACGGCTCGACGGACGAGCGTCACGCCGACGACGCCTCCGAGCAGGGACGCCGAGGTCCGAGAGCGCCGGTCGCGTTGACCCGGTAGTAGACCCACACTCCGCGCTTGTCCCGGTCGAGGAGGCCGGCCTCGTGCAGCACCTTGAGGTGGTGGCTGATCGTGGGCTGCGAGAGGTCGAAGGCGTCGTTGAGGTCGCAGACGCACGCCTCGCCGCCCTCGTGGGACGCGACCAGCGAGAGCAGCCGGAGCCGGACCGGGTCGGCGAGCGCCTTGAGCAGCGGGGCGATCCGCTCGGCGGTGGCCGCGCTCAGGGGCTCCCGGGCGAGCGGGGAGCAGCAGGCCACGGTCTGGACGGGCGTGAGCTCCAGCAACGGACTTCGACATGCATGAATATTGACAGATCGTCGATGTCATGTGGCAACTGTCCAGACATCGACATTCATCGATATCACAGGAGAATCCCATGTCCCGCATCCAGCTCGCCCTCAACGTCGACGACCTCGAGACGTCGATCGCCTTCTACACGCAAGCTCTTCGGCGCCGAGCCGGCCAAGACCAAGCCCGGCTACGCCAACTTCGCCGTCGCCGAGCCGCCGCTGAAGCTGGTCCTCATCGAGAACCCCGGCGCAGGGCGGCTCGCTCAACCACCTCGGCGTCGAGGTGGCGGACACCGACGCGGTCGACGCCGAGCCAGACCCGCGCTCGCCGCGGCCGGCTTCGCCTCCACCGACGAGCGCGACACCACCTGCTGCTACGCCAAGCAGGACAAGTTCTGGGTCGAGGAGCGCCCTACGGCGAGCGGTGGGAGGTCTACACCGTCCTCGAGGACAGCCGAGACGTTCGCGTCGGCGACACCTCCCGCGTCGACGGCGGCTGCTGCGGCGACGAGACCTCGGGGAGCCGGCTCGCGCCCACGCCACCGCCTGCTGCTGAGTCAGCTCCCGGCCGCCGAGACTCCAGGACGCGGAAGCTCTTGGCGCTCGCGAGCCGAGCGGTCGGGTAGCCCTGCTCCCCGAGCCACCGCTGCAGCGAGTCGGCGCCGAGATTCTTGCCGACGACCATCACCGCGCGGCCACCCGGCGCCAGACCGGGGCAGCCAGGTCAGCAGCAGCTCGTGGAGCGCCTGCCTTGCCGATCCGGATCGGCGGGTTCGACCAGATCTCGTCGTACGTCGAGTCGGCGGCGACGCCTCCGGCGTCGAGGCGGTGAACCGATCGGCCAGGTCCAGGCTCGCGGCGTTCTCGTTGGCCAGCAGCACTGCGCGCTCGTTGACGTCGACCCCAGTGACGGTGGCCGACCCGGCCGCGCGCGATGGCCAGCCCGATCACTCCGTAGCCACAGCCGAGGTCGAGCACCCGGCCGGCCCTCGGCGGCGGGGTCTCGCGGAAGAGCACGGCCGTCCCGATGTCGACGCGGCCCTGGGCGAAGACGCCGCTCGAGCCGCTGACCAGGTCGAGCTCGTGACCCCAGACCGAGCGCTGACCCGCGCCCGCTTGAACGGCGACCGCCGGGTCGGCGCTGAAGTAGTGGTCATCCATGCGCGACCCTCCGGGCCCTGGTCTCCTCGGCCCGCGCCGCCAGCTCGGGCGTCGGCCGGGTAGGCGACCTCCTCGAGGGTCAAGCCCGTGGGCGGGCAACCACTGACCGACGGGTGACGAGCCTCGGCGCGCAGCACCTCGGCAGCCCACGTCACCGGCCGCCGACCGTCGCCGATCTCCAGCAGGCACCCCACCATCGAGCGGACCATGCTGTGGCAGAACGCATCGGCCCGCACCGCGCGCGACCACCAGACCGTCCGCATCGCGCTCCCACCCGACGCTCCAGAAGGGTCGCGGATGGTGGTCGCGCCCTCACGTCGTCGACAGAACGACGCGAAGTCGTGGTGGCCGAGCAGCGTCGACGATGCCTGGTTCAGGGTGCCGAGGTCGAGCGGCCGCGGCCACGCCAGCACGTGCGAGCGGTGGAGCGGATCGACCGTCGCGGTGGTCGTCGGCGACCCGGTAGGCGTACCGGCGCCACAGAGCCGAGTAGCGGGCGTCGAACCCGGGCGGCGCCTCCACCACTCGGCGTACCCGGACGTCGGCGGGGAGGAGCCCGTTGAGCCGGCGCAGAGCGCGTTCAGCCGGTGCAGTCCGACGAGCGGCCGCGGACGCCTTGAGCACGTCGTCGGGCAGGTCGGCGTGCACCACCTGACCACGCGCGTGCACGCCCGTGTCCGTGCGACCGGCGCAGACGACCGTCACCTCGGGAACACGCAGGACGGTGGCCAGCGACGTCTCGAGATCGCCCTGCACGGTGCGAAGTCCCGGTCTGCACGGCCCAGCCGTGGAAGTCACCGCCGTCGTAGGCAAGGTCGATCCGGATCCGCACGGGGAGCCATCCTGCCAGCAGCGGTTAGTCGAGCTCGGATCGGTACGGCGGGTCGGCGCCGGGCCGCGACACGGTCACGGCGGCGGCCCGCGTGGCGTGACCCAGCACGGCACGCACCACGTCGGGTCCGATCTGGCCGAGGGCACCACGACGGCCCACTCCGAGCAGGTCGTGGTCCCAGAGGGCGTCGATCAACGCGGCGCCGAACGTGTCACCCGCACCGATGGTGTCCGCGACGGGGACCCGGATGGAGGCGACCTCCACCGCCCCACGCTGGCCGTACCAGATCGCGCCGTCCGGGCCCTTCGTCACGACGACCGCCTTGGGGCCGCGCGAGCGCAGCTCGGTCGCGACCTCCGAGATCTCGAGGCCCGGGTAGAGGGCCGCCAGATCTTCGTCCGAGGCCTTGACGATGTCGCTCACGGCGACCATCCGCTCGACGGCCGCCAGCGTGTCGGGGCCGGTGCCCGTGACAGCCGGCCGGGCATTGACGTCGTAGGTCACCGTGGCCGTCTGGCGCAGCCGGGTCACGAGCTCCAGCACGTCGTCGGCTCCCGGCGCGAGCACCGCGCCCAGGGAGCACGTGTGCACCACCTTCGGGCCGGCCCCCAGCTCAGCGGTTCCGGCCAGCTGCCAGTCGAGGTCGAACTCGTACGTCGCGCCCCCGTCGTTGCCGATCGTCGCTCGAGCCGTCGACGTACGCGCCACCGAGCCAGGATCCACGGCGAGCGCTACACCGGCCTTCTCGAGGTGGGTGCGCAGCAGGCGACCGTGGTCGTCGTCGGCGAAGCTGGTGGCGAAACGGACCGGCCGCCCCAGCCGGGCCAACGCGACGGCGACGTTCGCAGCACTCCCCCCAGGAAAGTCCAGCTCCGTTCCGTCGTCGCCAACCACGATGTCGACAAGGGACTCACCCACTACCAAGACGTCAGGTTCCACAGGCAAGACCTACCACTAGTCTCCGCCCATGGACCAACTGACGGTCGATCCCTTGGACGCCACGCCTCCCTTCGAGCAGCTTCGGAGGCAGGTCGCCGGCCGCGTCGCCTCCGGCGCGTTGGCCCCCGGGACGCGGCTGCCGACGGTCCGGAACCTCGCTGCCGAGCTCCACCTGGCCGTCAACACGGTGGCACGCACCTACAAGGAGCTCGAGGCCGACGGCGTCGTCGTCACCGAAGGCCGGCGCGGCACCTTCGTGGCCGCCACCTCCGCTGCCAGCTCCACCGAAGCAACCAGCGCCGCCGCCGAGTACGCCGCCACGGCCCGCCGCCTCGGCCTCGGCCTCACCGAAGCCACCCGCCTCGTCGAACAGTCCTGGTGACACTCAACCGCTGTTCAAGGTGCGAAGCCATCGTCCGTTGAGGTGCTCCGTCGGTTGAGGTGCGAAGGCCCAAACGTTGGTTGAGGTGCGAGGCCCGATCGTTGGTTGAGGTGCGAAGGCGCCCCGGCGCCTGAGCCTCGAAACCCCGGAAGGCACGCAGGGCCTCAACGACCAACACGGTCGCCCGCCGCCCACCGTTGGTTGAGGTGCGAGGCCGCGCCAGCGACCGAGCCTCGAAACCCCGTGACGTACGCAGGGCCCACAGCACCCGACCACCCGAAAACTTTCTGAAATAGTTCTCCACACCCCCACAAAACAAGGCGAAACTCGGGCTCGGAGTGTCGGTGGCGCCTGCTTGGCTTGACCCATGACCAAGACCGCACCCGAGCTCGACACCGCCGCCGCGGTGCTCGACGCCGTGCGGTCAGATCCGGGCTCTCGCGGACGCCGCGGAGTCGAGACTTCTCAAGCCGCCGTCGACTGGGCGGCCATGCACTCGACCGACTCGGTCTACGACGCCGCGTGTGACTGGTACGGCGACCACCCCATCCCCGTCGCCGGTCCCGGAGCACCCCTGGTGGCGGAGTTCTCCATCGCCGAGTTCGCCACCGCCATCGGCCTGCCCGACCGAGGTCGGCAAGGCGTACGTCGGAGAAGCCCTCGAACTCCGGCATCGCCTGCCGAAGACGTGGGCCCAGGTCCTCGACGGGAAGCTCCCCGCCTGGCGGGCCCGCCGGATCGCCCGCGCCACCATCGGGCTCTCCGCCGAGGCAGCCGCGTACGTCGATGCGAAGGTCTGGTTCTGCGCCCACACCATCCGCACCACCGCCCTGGACCGGCTGATCGCGACCGCGATCACCCAGTTCATGCCCGCCGAAGCCGAAGCCCGCCAACAAGCAGCCGCCGACGGCCGACACGTCGACATCGACACCCGCCACCACGACCTCAACGGCCTCTCCGGCACCGCCACCCTCCACGGCACCCTCGACCTCGCCGACGCCCTCGACCTCGACTCAGCAATCAGCCAGACCGCCGCCACACTCAAAGAGCTTGGGTCCGAAGAATCGTTGGACGTGCGACGAGCCGTCGCCCTCGGCGAGATCGCCCGCCGCGACCTCACCCTCGACCTGTCAGGTTCGTCGGTTGAGGAGGTTGCGCAGCAACCGTCTCGAAACCCCCGCAGCGTGGTCCTCAACCTCCACCTGTCCCAGGACGCGATCACCGGCACCGGTCGGGGTCGGGACGGCTCGGCAACCCGAACCTCCCGGTCCTCGCCCAACAGATCCGGACCTGGTGCGGCACCGCCGGTCAGATCACCGTCAAACCCGTCATCGACCTGGCCGGCTGCGCCCCCGTGGACGCGTACGAGATCCCCGCCAGTCGATGGCCGAACAGGTCGAGCTGCGCGATCGGCACTGCGTCTTCCCCAGATGCAGCCGGCCAGCCAAGAAGTGCGACAAGGACCACGTCGTGCCCTGGAAACCCGGCGACGTGACCTGCGCCTGCAACCTCGCCCCCCTGTGCCGGCGCACATCACCGCCTCAAGACCCACGGCCGCTGGCGCTACCTGGTCCTGAAACCCGGCATGTTCCTGTGGACCAGCCCGCACGGCTACCGCTACCTCGTCGACCACGAAGGCACCGCCGACGTCTCGACCGACCGGTCACGACACGGGCACTGCGCGACCAACCCGACCAACGACCCCGCGCCGCCCGACCAGTAGCTACCCCGCCCCACACCCCGCCTCCGGCGGGGCCACAGGCATGCCCGGGCGACGGCTTTGGCGCCCCTTCGGGCGACTCCTAGGCTCATCGGTATGAGATACGTCGTGTACGGCGCCGGCGCCGTCGGTGGAGTCATCGGGGCCAACCTGCACCTCTCGGGAGTTCCCACCACGCTGGTCGCTCGCGGCGCGCACCTCGAGGCACTGCGCAGAGACGGGCTGGTCCTCGAGACCCCGGTCGACGAGAGCCGCCTGGACATCGGGTTGGCCGCGAACGCCAGCGAGGTCTCCTGGACCAACGACACGGTGGTCCTGCTCTCGGTGAAGTCGCACCAGACCGCGGCGGCGCTCGACGACCTGGTCGCGCACGCACCGTCGGACACCCCGGTCGTGTGCGCGCAGAACGGCGTCGCCAACGAGACGATGGTGCTCCGCCGGTTCGAGCACACCTACGGCATCTGCGTGATGCTGCCGTCCGGTCACGTGGAGCCCGGCCGGGTCGTCCAGCGCTGCCACCCGACGCCGGGCATCCTCGACATCGGCCGGTTCCCGGAGGGGGTCGACCAGACGACCGAAGCCGTCGCGATCGACCTGCGTACCGCCGGGTTCGAGTCGGTGCCGCGACCCGACATCATGGCCAGCAAGCACCGCAAGCTGATCATGAACCTCGGCAACGCCGTCCAGGCCTGCTGTCGACCCGGCGCCGACGCCGAGGCGCTGGCCGCGCTCGTGAGCGCCGAGGGCGAACGAGTGCTCGCAGCCGCCGGTGTGCCCCTGGTGTCCGAGGCCGCGGACATCGAGCGCCGGGGCGACATCCTTCGCTCGGGCACCCGCCACCCCCTGATCTCGGGTGGCTCGACCTGGCAGAGCCTCGCGCGAGGCACAGGGGACGTCGAGACCGACTACCTGTCGGGAGAGATCGTGCTGCTCGGACGCGTCCACGGCGTTCCCGCCCCCGCCAACGAGCTCCTGCAGCGCACCGCCGTCGAGCTGGCCCGCGCCCGGGGCTCCGTGTCCAGCCTCGACGCCGCCGACCTGCTCGCCCATCTCCGGTAAATGACGCTGACCCGCCCGAAACCTCCGGGCGGGTCAGCGGCGTGGTGCTGTGGGTGCTACTCGCCTGCCTTGGTGAAACCGGCAGCCTGAGCGGACTCCTCGGTGTCGAACCACACCTCGGCAGTGGTCTGGTCGAACCACTGACCGTCGGGCGTGTGGTACTTCATCGAGCCTTCGTTGCCCTTGATCGGGAACCCTTCGGGCGCCTGGTCGGCGTCCTCGAGCGGCACGCTGGAACCGTCGTACTTGCCGGCGGTGCCACCCTCGGTCTCCTCGAAGACGTCAGCCTCGACGCCCTCCACCTCGACGACGGTGTCGATGTCGGCCTCGGCGATGACGCTGGTCTCCGGAGAGGCCTCGTCGGTCATCTCGACCGGAGCAGCCTCGACCGGCGCAGCCTCGACGGGAGCAGCCGTGGCCGGAGCCGACTTCTGCCTGCTCGACGGGGCCTTGGGCGAGTACGCCTCGGTCACGAGCTCGATGACCGCCATGGGGGCGTTGTCACCCTTGCGGGGGCCGATCTTGGTGATCCGGGTGTAGCCACCGGGACGCTCCGAGAACGTGGGCGCGATGTCGGTGAAGAGCGCGTGCACGACCGACTTGTCGCGGATGGTCTTCATGACCTCGCGTCGGTTGTGCAGGTCGCCCTTCTTCGCCTTCGTGATCAGCTTCTCGGCGTGCGGGCGCAGGACGCGCGCCTTGGCCTCGGTGGTGGTGATCCGGCCGTGCTCGAAGAGCTGGGTCGCGAGGTTCGCGATGATCAGCCGCTGGTGGGCCGGGCTGCCGCCGAGGCGGGCACCCTTCTTGGGGGTAGGCATTGTCTCTCTCGATTCTCCCCGGCCGTGTCAGGTACCGGAGTAGATGGTTGACCGATGGCCGGGCCCGCCTCAGCGAGCCCGGCCGACGGGTGTGTCAGTACTGCTCGTCCTCGACGAAGGCATCGTCGTCGTCGTCGCCGTACGCCGCCAGGGCCGCCTGCGGGTCGAAGCCGGGCGCGCTGTCCTTGAGGGACAGACCCATCTCGACCAGCTTGGCCTTGACCTCGTCGATCGACTTCGCACCGAAGTTGCGGATGTCGAGCAGGTCCTGCTCCGAGCGCGAGATGAGCTCACCCACGGTGTGGATGCCCTCACGCTTGAGGCAGTTGTAGGAACGGACCGTCAGCTGCAGGTCCTCGACCGGAAGGGCGAGGTCGGCAGCCAGCTGCTCGTCGACGGGCGACGGGCCGATGTCGATGCCCTCGGCCTCGATGTTCAGCTCGCGCGCGAGACCGAACAGCTCGACCAGGGTCTTGCCGGCCGAGGCGATCGCGTCCCGGGGACGGATCGACGGCTTGGTCTCGACGTCGATGACCAGCTTGTCGAAGTCGGTGCGCTGCTCGACTCGGGTGGCCTCGACCTTGTAGGTGACCTTGAGGACCGGGCTGTAGATCGAGTCGACCGGCATCCGGCCGATCTCGTTGTCGGCGCCCTTGTTCTGGACGGCAGAGACGTAGCCGCGGCCACGCTCGACGACGAGCTCCATCTCCAGCTTGCCCTTGTCGGACAGCGTGGCGATCTTCAGGTCGGGGTTGTGGACCTCGACACCGGCCGGAGGCGCGATGTCGGCGGCCGTGACGTCACCGGCACCCGACTTGCGGAGGTACATGGTGACGGGCTCGTCGTGCTCCGAGGAGACGACGAGACCCTTCAGGTTGAGGATGACCTCGGTGACGTCTTCCTTGACGCCCTCGATGGTCGAGAACTCATGAAGGACGCTGTCGACCTTGATGCTCGTGACCGAGGCACCGGGGATCGACGACAGAAGGGTACGACGAAGCGAGTTGCCGAGCGTGTAGCCGAAACCCGGCTCCAGGGGCTCGATCACGAACCGCGAACGGAACTCGTCGACGGTCTCTTCCGACAGGGTGGGGCGCTGTGCGATAAGCACTGATTCTTTCCTTTCCGGGCCCACCCGCTATTTGACGGGCCCGAACTTCTGAAGGTGACGGAAGGGAGAGGTCTTACTTCTTCGAGTAGAACTCGACGATGAGCTGCTCCTGGACCGGCACATCGATCTGTGCGCGGACCGGAAGCTGGTGCACGAGAACACGCATCCGCGTCGGGATCGCCTCGAGCCACGCCGGGGTGACGCGCTCGCCGTGGGTCTCACGAGCCACGATGAACGGGGTCATCTCGAGCGACTTCTCGCGAACGTCGATCACGTCGTGAGCGGTGACCTGGAAGGACGGGATGTCGACCTTCCGGCCGTTCACCGTGAAGTGACCGTGGTTCACGAGCTGACGGGCGTGGCGACGCGTGCGGGCGAACCCGGCGCGGTAGACCACGTTGTCGAGGCGGCACTCGAGCAGCTGGAGCAGGTTGTCGCCCGTCTTGCCCGAACGACGCGATGCCTCGGTGTAGTAGTTGTGGAACTGCTTCTCCAGGACGCCGTAGGTGTAGCGCGCCTTCTGCTTCTCACGCAGCTGGAGGAGGTACTCGCTCTCCTTGATGCGCCCACGGCCGTGCATGCCGGGGGGGTAGGGACGACGCTCGAATGCCGAGTCGCCTCCCACGAGGTCGATGCCGAGACGGCGCGACTTCTTGGTCATAGGTCCGGTGTAACGGGCCATTACGTAAGTCTCCTATTCCGTTCGGGCGGTCAGACGCGCCGGCGCTTGGGCGGGCGGCATCCGTTGTGGGGCGTGGGCGTGACGTCCTGGATGGTGCCGACCTCGAGGCCGATCGCACCCAGGGACCGGATCGCCGTCTCGCGGCCCGAACCGGGCCCCTTGACGAAGACGTCGATCTTCTTCATGCCGTGCTCCATCGCCCGGCGTCCGGCTGCCTCGGCGGCCATCTGCGCAGCGAACGGGGTGGACTTGCGCGAGCCCTTGAAGCCGACAGTGCCGGCCGAGGCCCACGAGATCACCGCGCCGGTGGGGTCGGTGATCGTGACGATCGTGTTGTTGAACGTGCTCTTGATGTGGGCTTCGCCCTGAGCAATGTTCTTCTTCTCCTTGCGACGCACCTTCTTGGCGCCGGCCGCGGTGCGGCTCTTGGGAGGCATTCAGTTTCTCCTGAGGTAGCTGGTGAGCGAAAGTTCGAGTGGAAGCAGGCGGTGACGTCGGCGAGAGCCGCGGATCACTTGGCCTTCTTCTTGCCGGCAACCGTGCGCTTGGGACCCTTGCGGGTGCGCGCGTTGGTCTTGGTGCGCTGACCGCGGACCGGGAGGCCCATGCGGTGGCGGCGACCCTGGTAGCTGCCGATCTCGATCTTGCGACGGATGTCGGCCTGGACCTCACGACGGAGGTCACCCTCGATCTTGATGTCGAGGCTGTCGATCTCGTCGCGAAGCTTGACCAGCTCCTCATCGCCGAGCTGGTGGACGCGCAGGTCGGGGCTGACCCCGGTGGCGGCCAAGAGCTGCTGGGCGCGGGTACGGCCGATGCCGTAGATGTAGGTGAGTGCGATCTCGATGCGCTTGTCGCGCGGGAGATCAACACCAACGAGGCGTGCCATTGTCTGGCCCTTTCCTTGAAGAGCAGAGCCCTTCGGTTCTCACAATGGTTTCTGGTCGTGTCGCGTCCTGGAGGTGTGGTGTCCCAGGCTCCGGCCATTGCTCCGGAGGTGATTCGCTGGTTCGTGGACCAGCTAAGCGATCACGTTGTGTGTGTCTTCAGTTGTGGTGCTGGGGCAGCGGGCTGAGTCAGCCTTGCCTCTGCTTGTGACGCGGGTTCTCACAGATCACCATGACGCGTCCGTGGCGACGGATCACCTTGCACTTGTCACAGATCTTCTTGACGCTGGGCTTGACCTTCACGATGAGGCCCTTTCGGCTGCGGCTTTCGTTTACTTGTAGCGGTAGACGATCCGACCTCGCGTGAGGTCGTACGGCGAGAGCTCCACCACGACCCGGTCCTCGGGGAGGATCCGGATGTAGTGCTGACGCATCTTGCCGCTGATGTGGGCGAGCACCTTGTGTCCGTTGGTCAGCTCGACCCGGAACATGGCGTTGGGAAGGGCCTCCGTGATGGTGCCCTCGATCTCGATCACGCCTTCTTTCTTCGGCATGTCCTCCACAATCTGTCGGTTGGTCTTCTACCGTTCGTGCACTGCCCACCGGAACGGTCCGGTGACCAGGTGACCCGGGAACCTCCGGTGCACCGCGGAAGCGGGGCGAGCCCCGGTGGACCTCGTGGAGCCGTTCGGGAACCTCGTCCCGGGCACGCCCCGAACCGCTCTTTCGAGTGGTCGAGTGGTGATCCGGGCAGCCGCGAGGCGCCACGAAACAGACCCACGTTGGGCCGACACGCCAGTTTAGGTGTTCTCGGCCGAGAATCCCTAATCGGTCACGGCACCAGGAGCCGCAGGGTGTCCACGCGGCCAGGGCCGGAGCGGGGGTCTCCGCCCTCGTGGGCTCCGGCGACGGGATGGACCATCACTTCGTCCACGTCGTACGTCGACGCAAGCTCGGCGATCCGCTCCCGGGCGGCCTCGGGGTCGCCGATCACCCACCGTGACCGCATGGCGCCGAGGAGCCCGTGGTGGGCGTCCGGAACCTCGACCTTCTCCGCCTCTTCGACGAGCCGCTGGGGCGTGAGCGGTGCACCAGTTCGCAGGGCGAGCATCGAGAGCAGCTGCGGCAGCGCCAGGCGCTCCGCTTCCTCCTGCGTCTCCGCCACGGCAGCGTTCACGGTCAGGAAGGTCCGGGGCTCGGCGAGCTCCGGGGACGGCCGGAACCGGGACCGGTAGAGCGCGAGCGCCTCGGCGGTGCCCGAGCCGGAGAAGTGGTGGGCGAAGACGTACGGCATCCCCTTCTCCGCGGCCAGCGCTGCCGAGTAGTCGGAGGAGCCGAGCAGCCAGATCGTGGGCACGCCGACGGCGTGCGGCGTCGCCTTCAGCTCATGGGTGCGGCCCTGGACGGCGAGGCCGACGCCCGCAGCGTCCATCATCGCGAGCACGTTGTCGACGTACTCCGGGAAGCGGCTCACCGCCTCGTCCGTCACTCCGCCGGCGCCGTGGCGCAGCGCCCAGCTCGTGACCGGGTCGGTGCCGGGGGCCCGCCCGATGCCGAGGTCGATCCGGCCGGGGTGGGCGGCCTCGAGGAGTGCGAACTGCTCGGCCACGACGAGCGGCGCGTGGTTGGGCAGCATCACGCCGCCGGAACCCACCCGGATCCGTTGCGTCGCCGCCGCGAGCATCGCGATCAGGACGGGCGGGTTGGTGGCCGCCACCGCCGGCATGTTGTGGTGCTCAGCCACCCAGTAGCGCCGGTAGCCGAGCTCATCGGCGGCTTTCGCCAGCGCCACCGAGGCGGCGATGGCGTCACCCGTGGTCTGGTCGTTGCGGACCGGGACGAGGTCGAGCACGGACAGCGTGGGCATCGAGGAAGTCATCCCCGGGAGAACCGTCCCTCGCGGGCGGCTATTCCTGGGTCAGGAGTCGTCTTCCCAGTCGCGGCGGGGGCCGGTGGCGGCGTCCTGCTCGTCGTCGCTCATCCGGCTCGAGGCCCACAGCGACGCGACGGCGGTCACGGCGAGGGTGCCCACGATGACGACCAGCGAGAGCCAGATCGGGATCTCCGGCGCCCACGAGATGTAGTCGCCGCCGTTGATGAACGGCAGCTCGTTCTCGTGCATCGCGTGCAGGATCAGCTTGACGCCGATGAACGCCAGCAGGAACGACAGGCCGTAGGAGAGGTAGATCAGACGCTGCAGCAGGCCCCCGATGAGGAAGTAGAGCTGACGAAGCCCCATCAACGCGAAGATGTTGGCCGTCAGCACCAGGTACGGCTCGTCGGTGATGCCGAAGATGGCCGGGATCGAGTCCAGGGCGAACAGGAGATCGGTGGTACCGAGCGTGAGGATCACGATGAAGAGAGGCGTGATCATCCGCTGGCCGTTCTGCTGGGTCACGAGACTGCGGCCGTGCCACTCCTTCGTGGCCGGGAACCGCTTCTCCACCCAGAGGACGAGCTTGTTCTCCTCGTAGTCGTCCTCGTCCTCGCCGCCCTCCTTCGCCAGCTTCCACGCCGTGTAGAGCAGGAAGAGGCCGAAGAGGTAGAACACCCAGCTGAAGTTGTTGATGGCGGTGGCGCCCACGGCGATGAAGATCGCCCGCATGACCAGGGCCATCACGATGCCGATCATCAGGGCGTACTGCTGCAGCTCACGTGGCACGGCGAACTTGCTCATGATGATGATGAAGATGAACAGGTTGTCGATCGAGAGGGAGTACTCCACCAGCCAGCCGGAGTAGAACTCCAGCGCCAGCGTGCCGCCCGAGGTGTACCAGACGCCGAGTCCGAAGATCAGCGCCAGCCCGACGTAGATCGACAGGTAGGTCGCGCATTCCTTCATGCTCGGCTCATGGGGCCGACGGCCCACGATGGCGAGGTCGAAGGTGAAGATGGCGAGGGTGACCACGCCGGTGGCGATCCAGACCCAGATGGGTACGTCCACGATTTGCTCCTCCGGAGGTGCGGGGGCCGCGTGCGGGGGCGCACGAGGTTGTCTCTTCTCCGGAGGTCTCTTCCGCTCGAGCGTCGTCACGACGCTCGAACCGGTGCACCGGGTCCGGACCGAGGTCCGGGCCGTACTGACGACGACACCGCGACGGGAATACTCCCCTCCTGCGTCGCCATCGTGCCACGGCCCCGGTAGGGCCCGCGAATCGCCCGCGGAGCGGACTCGGGTCAGCGACCGCCGAACGGTACGCCGAGCTCGCCCAGCACCTGTTCGCCGCCGTCCAGCGCGGTGAGGACCCACGCCCCGTCGGGGGTCAGGGTGAAGGTGTGCTCGGAGTGGGCCGACCAGGAGCCGTCGGCGGTCACGACCGTCCAGTCGTCCTCGAGGACCACCGTCTCCTTGCCGCCGAGCGTGATCATCGGCTCGACCGCCAGCGCCAGGCCCCGCACCAGCTTGGGTCCCCGACCGGCCCGCCCGAAGTTGGGGACGTTGGGGGGCTGGTGCATCTGCGACCCGATGCCGTGACCGACGTAGTCCTCGAGCACGCCGTACGAGCCGCTCCCCCGCACGTGCGTCTCCACCGCGTGCGAGATGTCCGTGACCCGGCCGCCGAGCCTCGCAGCGGCGATACCGCGCCACATGGCCTCCTCGGTGACCCGCATCAGCTCGGTCACCTCGGAGGGGACTGCCCCGACCGCGACCGTGATCGCGGCATCGCCGTGCCAGCCCGCGACGATCGCGCCGCAGTCGATGGAGACGACGTCACCCTCGGCCAGCACCCGGTCGCCCGGGATGCCGTGCACGACCTCGTCGTTCACCGAGGCACAGATCGAGCCGGGGAAACCGTGGTACCCCTTGAAGGACGGCGTCGCACCCGAGGACCGGATGTTGTCCTCGGCGATCCCGTCCAGCTCGGCCGTGGAGATGCCCGCACGCACCGTCGAGCGCATCAGCTCCAGGGTCTGGCCCACGACCAGGCCGGCCTTGCGCATCCCGTCGATCTGCTCGGGAGTCTTGATCTCGATGCCCCGGTCGAGGAATGACATCGGAGCCTCAGGACTGCGGAACGACGTCGAGTGCCTCGAAGATGCGGTGGGTGACGTCGTCGACCTCGCCCATCCCGTCGACCTCGATCAGGATGCCGCGGTCGCGGTAGACCTCGATCAGCGGCTCGGTCTGCTCGGAGTAGATCTGCTGGCGCTTGCGGATGACGTCCTCGGTGTCGTCCGCACGCCCCTCGACCTCGGCGCGCTGCAGCAGCCGCCCGACGATCTCGTCCTCGTCGACCGTGAGCACGACGACCGCGTCGAGGGAGTGCCCCGTGAACGCGATCATGCCGTCCAGCTCCTCGACCTGGGCGAGCGTGCGCGGGTAGCCGTCCAGCAGGAACCCGGGCTGGGCGTCGGACTCGTCGATCCGGTTGCGGACCATCCGGTTGGTGACCTCGTCGGGGACGTAGTCGCCGGCGTCCATGAAGCGCTTGGCCTCGACCCCGAGGGGGGTGCCCTCAGAGACGTTGGCGCGGAAGATGTCGCCGGTCGAGATCGCCGGGACGCCGAAGTGGTCGGCCACGACCTTGGCCTGCGTGCCCTTGCCGGCTCCCGGCGGTCCCATGAGGATCAGGCGCATCAGCGCAGGAATCCTTCGTAGTTGCGCTGCTGGAGCTGGCTCTCGATCTGCTTCACGGTGTCCAGTGCCACGCCCACCATGATCAGGATGGAGGTACCGCCGAACGGGAAGTTCTGGTTCGCGTCGATCAGGACGAGCGCGATCAGCGGAATCAGCGAGATCAGGCCGAGGTACAGGGCGCCCGGCAGGGTGATCCGGGACAGGACGTAGGACAGGTAGTCCTCGGTCGGCTTGCCCGCGCGGATGCCCGGGATGAAGCCGCCGTACTTCTTCATGTTGTCCGCAACCTCGTTCGGGTTGAACGTGATCGACACGTAGAAGTAGGTGAAGAAGACGATGAGCAGGAAGAACATGATCATGTACGCCGGGTGACTGCCCGCGACGAAGTAGTCGTTGATGTAACGGATCCAGCGCGACTGGCTGTTCTGGTTGAACTGGACGGCCATGGCCGGGAGGTACATCAGCGAGGAGGCGAAGATGACCGGGATGATGCCGGCCTGGTTGACCTTCAGCGGGATGTAGGTGGAGCTGCCGCCGAACATCTTGCGGCCCACCATCCGGCGCGCGTACTGGACCGGGATCCGGCGTTGGGCCTGCTCGATGAAGATGACGGCGCCGATGATGACGAATCCGATCAGCATCACGATGCCGAAGACCCACCAGCCCTGGCCCTTCTGGACCTGCCACATGGAGCTCGGGAAGGTCGCGACGACCTGGGTGAAGATCAGCAGGGACATGCCGTTGCCGATGCCGTGTTCGGTGATCAGCTCACCGAGCCACATGATGACGGCGGTGCCCGCGGTCATGGTGACCACCATGACCAGGAAGGTGCTGGTGCTGTTGCTGTGGAGGAGGTTCTCCTCGCAACCCTGCAGCAGGTTGCCGGAGCGGGCGAGGGCCACGATGCCGGTCGCCTGGAGCAGCGCCAGGCCAAGTGTCAGGTAGCGCGTGTACTGCGTGATCTTGGTCTGGCCCGCCTGGCCCTCCTTCTTCAGCGCTTCGAGCCGCGGGATGACCACGACGAGCAGCTGCAGGATGATGCTGGCGGTGATGTACGGCATGATCCCCAGCGCGAAGATCGTGAGCTGGAGCAGCGCACCGCCGGAGAAGAGGTTGATGAGGCTGTAGACGCCCTGGTCCTCGACGGCGCTGAGGCAGGTCTGGACGTTGGCGACGTTGACGCCGGGGGCTGGGACCTGGCTTCCGAGCCGGAAGATCCCGAGGATCAACAGGACGAACAGCAGCTTGCGCCGCAGGTCCGGGGTTCGGAAAGCGTTGGCGAACGCGCTTAGCACGACATCCTCTTTCTCCAAGCGGGGTTCGGCCGGCGCACTGCTCCCGCGACGGCCCGGGGAAGCCTAACAGGCAGTGCACATGCCCCTTGATGTGCGTCGGGGCGCGGGTGGATCCGTGTGAGACGGATCCGCCCGCGCCCCAGCGCTATGTCATGGCTAACGATCAGACAACCGTGGTCGTGCCGCCGGCGGCCTCGATCTTCTGCTTGGCCGAAGCGGAGAACGCCTGGGCGCTCACCTCGACCTTGACGGACAGGTCGCCCTGGCCGAGAACCTTCACCGGGTGGCCGTCACGGACGGCACCCTTGGCGATCAGGTCGTCGACGGTGACGGCGCCACCGTCGGGGAAGAGCTCGTTCAGGCGGTCCAGGTTGACGACCTGGAACTCGACCTTGAACGGGTTCTTGAACCCCTTCAGCTTGGGCAGCCGCATGTGCAGCGGCATCTGGCCACCCTCGAAGGCAGCCGGAACCTGGTAGCGCGCCTTGGTGCCCTTGGTACCGCGGCCCGAGGTCTTGCCCTTCGAACCCTCACCACGACCCACGCGGGTCTTGGCAGTCTTGGCTCCGGGAGCCGGACGCAAGTGGTGCAGCTTGAGCGTCATGTCACTCGACCTCCTCGAACGTCACGAGGTGACGAACGGTGTTGACCATGCCCCGGATCTCCGGGCGGTCCTCCTTGACGACGACGTCGCCGATCCGCTTGAGACCGAGCGTGCGCAGGGTCTCCCGCTGGTTCGCCTTGATGCCGACGACGCCCTTCTTCTGCTCGACCTTGAGGCGCGCCATCAGGACGACACCTCCTGCGAGACCCCTGCCGGGACCTCGGCACGGGCCCTGAGCAGCGCCGCCGGAGCGACGTCCTCGACGCGGAGCCCGCGGCGCGCGGCCACCTGCTCCGGCTGCTCGAGCATCTTCAGCGCCTCGACGGTCGCGTGCACGATGTTGATCTGGTTGGACGAGCCGAGCGACTTGCTCAGGACGTCGTGGATGCCGGCGCACTCCAGGACCGCACGCACCGGGCCACCCGCGATCACACCGGTACCGGGAGCAGCAGGGCGGAGCAGGACAACGCCTGCCGCCTTCTCTCCCTGGACCGGGTGCGGGATGGTGCCCTGGATGCGGGGAACCTTGAAGAAGGCCTTCTTCGCTTCCTCGACACCCTTGGCGATGGCGGCGGGAACTTCCTTGGCCTTGCCGTATCCGACGCCGACGAGACCTTCGCCGTCGCCCACGACCACGAGGGCGGTGAAGCTGAAGCGACGACCACCCTTCACGACCTTGGCGACGCGGTTGATCGCAACGACTCGCTCGATGTAGGCGGTCTTGTCAGCACCCTGTCCGCCGCGACGATCGTCGCGGTTTCCTCGGCGCTCGCCGCCCGAGCGCTGTCCGCGCTGGGCTCCGCTCATGAGACTTTCCTCTTCTCTCTCTTGCTGTCCATTGCGATCAGAACGTCAGGCCGCCCTCGCGGGCGCCGTCCGCAAGGGCCGCGATACGGCCGTGGTACTTGTTACCGGCGCGGTCGAAGACCACTCCGTCGACGCCGGCCGTCTTGGCCCGCTCGGCAACCAGCTCGCCGACCTTCTTGGCCTTGGCGGTCTTGTCGCCCTCGAAGGTGCGCAGGTCGGGCTCCATGGTCGAGGCGTACGCAAGCGTCTTGCCGACCAGGTCGTCCACGACCTGCACGCTGATGTGCTTGGCCGATCGGGTGACGACCAGGCGCGGACGCTCGGGCGTGCCCGACAGCTTCTTGCGGCCGCGCATCTGACGACGCAGACGCGACTTGACGCGCGACGCGGTGTGCTTGTTCTGCGAAAGGGAGATTCCCATGGTCACTTACCAGCCTTTCCGACCTTGCGGCGGATGTGCTCGCCGGCGTAGCGAACGCCCTTGCCCTTGTAGGGCTCGGGCTTGCGCAGCTTGCGGATGTTTGCAGCCGTCTCGCCGACCAGCTGCTTGTCGATGCCCTGGACACCGAGCTTGGTCGGGCTCTCGACGGTGAACGTGATGCCCTCGGGGGCGTTGAACGTGATCACGTGGGAGTACCCGAGCTGGAACTCCAGCTGGGTCGGGCCCTTCGACAGGACGCGGTAGCCCACGCCGACGATCTCGAGCTTCTTCTCGTAACCATCGGTGACACCGACCACCATGTTGTTGATGAGGGTGCGGGTCAGTCCGTGCAGCGAGCGGCTCTCACGCTCGTCGTTGGGACGCTTGACCTCGAGCACACCGTCGGCCTTCTCGATGGTGATCGGGGTGGCGACGTTGTGGGACAGGGTGCCCTTGGGCCCCTTGACGGTCACCAGGCGCTCGTCGATCGCGACGTCGACTCCGGACGGGACCGCGATGGGGAGCTTGCCAATGCGCGACATGCTTCTTCTCTCCTTCTCGGTCTCGGGTTACCAGACGTAGGCGAGGACTTCCCCACCCACGCCCTTCTGGTTCGCCTGGCGGTCGGTCAGCAGGCCCTGGCTCGTCGAGATGATCGCGACGCCCAGGCCGCCCAGCACCTTCGGGAGACCCGTGGACTTGGCGTAGACACGCAGGCCGGGCTTGCTGACCCGGCGGACGCCCGCGATGGAGCGCTCCCGGTTCCGGCCGTACTTGAGGGTGATGGTCAGCGTCTTGCCGACCTCGCCCTCGGCGGGGTCCGTCACGTCGTACGACGTGATGTAGCCCTCCTGCTTCAGGATGTCGGCGACACCCTGCTTGAGCTTGCTGTACGGCATGGAAACCGCATCGTGGTACGCCTGGTTGGCGTTGCGCAGACGAGTGAGCATGTCTGCGATCGGGTCAGTCATCGTCATGGCCGCGAGGCCCTTTCTCCACCGTGGTTTCGTGCCTGAACCTCAGGCACGACCTGCAGCGATCGGTTGAATTCGGTGATTGAGGAGGTTGCGCTGCAACCGTCTCGAAGTCGGGGGTCACCAGGAGGACTTGGTCACGCCGGGCAGCTCGCCCCGGTGGGCCATCTCCCGCAGGCAGATCCGGCACAGGCCGAACTTGCGGTAGACGGCCTTCGGACGACCGCAGCGCTGGCAGCGCGTGTAGCCACGCACCGCGAACTTGGGCTTGCGGGCGGCCTTGACCCTGAGAGCAGTCTTCGCCATGTCAGTTCTCCTTGAACGGGAAGCCGAGCTGCTTGAGCAGCGCGCGCCCCTCGTCGTCGTTGGTGGCGGTGGTGACGATCGTGATGTCCATGCCCCGCGAGCGATCGATCCTGTCCTGGTCGATCTCGTGGAACATGACCTGCTCGGTCAGCCCGAACGTGTAGTTGCCACGACCGTCGAACTGTCCGGGGTTGAGGCCACGGAAGTCACGGATACGGGGCAGGGCGAGCGACAGCAGCCGGTCGAGGAACTCCCACATCCGGTCGCCGCGCAGCGTGGTGTGCGCACCGATCGGCATGCCCTCGCGCAGCTTGAACTGCGCGATCGACTTGCGGGCCTTGGTCACCAGCGGCTTCTGGCCGGTGATGGCGGTGAGGTCCTTGACGGCACCCTCGATCAGCTTCGAGTCGCGAGCCGCCTCGCCGACGCCCATGTTGACCACGATCTTGGTCAGGCCGGGCACCTGCATGACGTTCTTGATCTCGAACTCGGACTGCAGCGCGGGAAGGATCTCCTCGCGGTAGCGGGTCTTGAGCCGCGGGGTGACCCGCTCGGCCTGGGCCGGGCCGGTCTCGGTCTCGGTCTCGGTCATCAGATTTCCTTGCCGGTCTTGCGGGAGATGCGGACGCTGCGGTGCGCCTGGTACGTCGAGCCGTCGGGACGGCGCTTGGTGACCTCGTCGCGGCGGAAGGCCGCGCGGGTCACACCGTCGCCCTCGACCAGCATCACGTTGGAGAGGTGGATCGGCGCCTCGGCGGTGATGATGCCGCCGGTGCTGCCGGCACGACCACCCTCGTTGACGACCTTCGTGTGGCGCTTGACGCGGTTGACACCTTCGACGATCAGCCGCTGCTCCTCACGGAGCACCTGGATGACCTTGCCCTCGGCGCCCTTGTCCTTGCCGGCGATCACCTTGACGGTGTCGCCCTTCTTGATGTTCACGCTCTTGCTCATGGTCAGAGCACCTCCGGCGCGAGCGAGATGATCTTCATGAACTTCTTCTCGCGCAGTTCGCGGCCCACGGGGCCGAAGATCCGGGTGCCTCGCGGCTCGCCGTCGGTCTTGAGGATCACCGCGGCGTTCTCGTCGAAGCGGATGTAGGAGCCGTCCGAACGACGGCGCTCCTTGACGGTGCGCACGATCACGGCCTTGACCACGTCACCCTTCTTCACGTTGCCACCGGGGATCGCGTCCTTCACGGTGGCGACGATGACGTCGCCGATGCCGGCGTAGCGTCGACCCGAGCCACCGAGAACACGGATGCAGAGGATTTCCTTTGCACCGGTGTTGTCGGCGACCTTGAGTCGCGACTCCTGCTGGATCATTTCTTCTCCTGGTTGTCGAGCCGGTTCTCACCGCTGTGCAGCTGGCGAGCCTGGCCGAACTGAATGGGACTTCGGGCGGGGCCCGAGGGGCTTACTTGGCCTTCTCGAGGATCTCGACGAGGCGCCAGCGCTTGGTGGCCGACAGCGGACGGGTCTCCATGATCCGGACCCGGTCGCCGATGCCGCACTGGTTCTGCTCGTCGTGCGCCTTGAGCTTGCTCGTGCGGCGCAGGACCTTGCCGTAGCGCGCGTGCTTCACACGGTCCTCGACGGACACGACCACGGTCTTGTCCATCTTGTCGCTGACGACCAGGCCCTCCAGGACCTTACGAGCGTTGCGCTTGGTTGACGTCGCGGTTTGCTCGCTCATGCGGCACCGTCCTTCTCGTTGTCAGCGCCCGGAGTGGTCCGGATGCCGAGCTCGCGCTCGCGCACCACGGTGTAGATCCGGGCAATGTCCTTCTTGACCGTGCGCAGCCGGCCGTGGCTCTCCAGCTGGCCGGTGGCCGCCTGGAATCGGAGGTTGAAAAGCTCCTCCTTGGACTCGCGCAGCTTGGCCTCGAGGTCGATGTTGTTCATCTCGTCGAGCTCGTGAGCGGCCATGTTGTTGGAGTTAGCCATCAGAATTCACCTGCCTCACGGGAAATGAAGCGGCACTTCATGGGGAGCTTGTGCTTCGCCAGGCGCATGGCCTCGCGAGCAGTTTCCTCATCAACGCCGGAAAGTTCGAACATGACGCGGCCGGGCTTGACGTTCGCCACCCACCACTCGGGGGAACCCTTACCGGAACCCATGCGGGTCTCGGCAGGCTTCTTGGTCAGCGGGCGGTCGGGGTAGATGTTGATCCACACCTTTCCTCCGCGCTTCATGTGACGGGTCATCGCGATACGCGCGGACTCGATCTGGCGGTTGGTCACGTAGTGACCCTCGATCGCCTGCAGGCCGAAGTCACCGAAAGCGAGCTTCGTCCCACCCTTGGCGGCACCGGTCCGCTTGGGGTGGTGCTGCTTGCGGTGCTTGACACGACGGGGCATCAACATGGTGGTCAGCCCTCCTTCGGAGTCTCAGCAGCGGGAGCGACGGGGGCTGCAGCCTCGGCGGCGGGCGCCTCAGCGGCCGGCGCGTCGGTGCCGCGGTCCGAACGGGTCGGGCGGTCGGCGCGCGTGCCACGGCTCGGGCGCTCGCCACCACGCGTCGGACGGCCGCCTGCGCCGCCACGACCGGGGACACCGGCCCGGGCAGCAGCCTGGGCCTGGCGCTCGGCGCGGGTACCCGCAACCTCGCCCTTGTAGATCCAGACCTTGACGCCGATCCGACCGAAGGTCGTCTTGGCCTCGTAGAAGCCGTAGTCGATGTCGGCACGAAGCGTGTGCAGCGGGACGCGGCCCTCGCGGTAGAACTCGGTGCGCGACATCTCGGCGCCGTTGAGGCGGCCGGAGCACTGGATCCGGATGCCCTTGGCGCCGGAACGCATCGAGGTCTGCATCGCCTTGCGCATGGCGCGACGGAACTGCACACGACCAGCGAGCTGCTCGGCAACACCCTGGGCGACCAGCTGAGCGTCGACCTCGGGGTTCTTGACCTCGAGGATGTTCAGCTGGACCTGCTTGCCGGTGAGCTTCTCGAGCTCACCGCGGATGCGGTCGGCTTCGGCGCCACGGCGGCCGATCACGATGCCCGGACGGGCCGTGTGGATGTCCACACGGACGCGGTCCCGGGTGCGCTCGATCTCGACCTTGGAGATGCCGGCCCGCTCCATGCCCTTGGAGAGCAGCTTGCGGATCGCGACGTCTTCACCGACGTACGCCTTGTACAGCTTGTCGGCGTACCAACGGCTCTTGTGGTCCGTCGAGATGCCGAGGCGGAAGCCATTCGGGTTGATCTTCTGCCCCATCAGGCAGTCCGTCCCTTCTTCTCAGCGACAACACTTGCCGGCTGGACAGCCAGGGTGATGTGGCTCGTACGCTTCAGGATCCGCGTGGCGCGGCCCTGGGCGCGAGGGCGCCAGCGCTTCATCGTCGGACCCTCGTCCACGCGGGCGACGGAGACGACCAGGTCGGCAACGGGGAGGGCCTCAGTGGTCTCCGCGTTGGCGATGGCGCTCTCCAGCACCTTGTAGACGGTCTCGGAGGCGGCCTGCGGCGCGAACTGCAGCAGGGCCAGGGCCTCGTCGACGGGCATGCCACGGACCATGTCGACGACACGGCGGGCCTTCATCGGAGTGATCCGCACGAAGCGGGCGGTCGCGAAGGCTCCGGGCTGGTCGCCCAGCAGGGACTCGCGGCGGGCGCTCGTGCGCTGACGCTCGGTGACGCTCATCGACGCTTCCCCTTCCGGTCTTCCTTCACGTGGCCGCGGTAGGTGCGGGTGGGAGCGAACTCTCCGAGCTTGTGACCGACCATGGAGTCGGTGACGAACACGGGAACGTGCTTCCGCCCGTCGTGCACGGCGATGGTGTGGCCGATCATGGTCGGCACGATCATCGATCGGCGCGACCACGTCTTGATCACGTTGTGGCTGCCCTTTTCGTTCTCGGCGTCCACCTTCTTGATCAGGTGGCCGTCGACGAAGGGGCCCTTCTTCAGGCTGCGAGGCATGTCGTTTACTTCCTACCCTTGCCGGACTTGCGGCGACGGATGATCTGCGAGTCAGAGGCCTTGCGCTTGCGCGTACGGCCCTCGGGCTTGCCCCAGGGGGACACCGGGTGACGTCCACCGGACGTCTTGCCCTCGCCACCACCGTGAGGGTGGTCGACGGGGTTCATGACGACACCACGGACGGTCGGGCGCTTGCCCTTCCAGCGCATGCGGCCGGCCTTGCCCCAGTTGATGTTCGACTGCTCGGCATTGCCGACCTCACCGATCGAGGCGCGGCAACGCACGTCGACGAACCGCATCTCGCCGGAAGGCATGCGGAGCGTGGCCCGCGAACCCTCCTTGGCGACCAGCTGTGCGCTGATGCCCGCGGAACGAGCGATCTTGGCGCCACCGCCGGGGCGGAGCTCCACGCAGTGGATGGTGGTACCGACCGGGATGTTGCGCAGCGGAAGGTTGTTGCCGGGCTTGATGTCGGCGTTGGGGCCGGACTCCACGGGCGTGCCCTGGGTCAGGTCCTTCGGCGCGATGATGTAGCGCTTCTCGCCGTCCGCGTAGTGCAGCAGGGCGATGCGGGCGGTGCGGTTGGGGTCGTACTCGATGTGAGCGACCTTGGCCGGGACACCGTCCTTGTCGTAGCGACGGAAGTCGATGATGCGGTAGGCACGCTTGTGACCGCCACCCTGGTGCCGGGTGGTGATCCGGCCCTGGTTGTTGCGGCCGCCCTTCTTGGGAAGCGGACGCGTCAGCGACTTCTCCGGAGTGGTCCGGGTGATCTCGACGAAGTCGGCCACCGACGAGCCACGACGGCCCGGTGTGGTCGGCTTGTACTTGCGGATAGCCATGAGTTCTCAGTCCTCGTCTCAGCAAGCCCGGTCAGGAGACCGGACCTCCGAAGATGTCGATGCGGTGGCCCTCGGCGAGGCTGACGATGGCGCGCTTCGTGTTCGGGCGCTTGCCCATGCCGAAGCGGGTACGCCGCGTCTTGCCCTTGCGGTTGATCGTGTTGACCGACGTCACCTTGACGTTGAACACCTTCTCGACCGCGATCTTGATCTCGGTCTTGTTGGCGTCGGGACGCACGACGAAGGTGTACTTGTTGGCGTCGAGCAGGCCGTAGCTCTTCTCCGACACGACGGGCGCGAGCAGGATGTCGCGGTGGTCCTTGTGCAGGGTGCTCACGTGGCAGCCTCCTCATCAGCAGCGGGGGCGTCGGCCGGAGCCTTCGCCGCCTTGGCCGTGGACGTGGCCTCGGTCTGGGCCGGCGCCTTCTTGGCGGCCGGCTTCTTCGCAGCCGCCTTCTTCGCGGCCGGCTTCTCGGCGGCCGGCTTCTTCGCGGCCGTCTTCTTCGCGGCCGGCTTCTCGGCGGTCACCTCGGTCGCGACCGGCTCGGCGTCGGACCCGATGAAGGTGTGGTAGGCGCCCTGGGTGAAGACCACGTCGTCGGAGGAGAGCACGTCGTAGGTGTTGAGCTGGTCAACGGCCACGATGTGCACCTCCTGCGCGTTGCGCAGCGACAGCCAGGTGACGGCGTCGTTGCGCTCGAGCACGATGAGGTACTTGGCACGCTCGGTGAGCCCTGCCAGCAGCGAGATCGCGTCCTTGGTCGACGGCTTGTCACCGGAGACCAGGCCTTCGACCACGTGCACACGACCGTTGCGAGCCCGGTCGGAGAGGGCGCCACGCAGGGCGGCGGCCTTCATCTTCTTGGGGGTGCGCTGGTCGTAGCTGCGCGGCTGCGGGCCGTGGACGATGCCACCGCCGGCGAACTGCGGAGCGCGGGTCGAGCCCTGACGGGCGCGGCCGGTGCCCTTCTGCTTGTGGGGCTTGCGGCCACCACCGCGCACGTCGGCGCGGGTCTTGGTGGCGTGCGTTCCCTGGCGGGCGGCGGCCTGCTGGGCCACGACCACCTGGTGGATCAGCGGGATGTTGACCTCGACGTCGAAGATCTCGGCGGGGAGGTCCACGGTCACCCGCTTCGCGGTGACAGAGTCAGTCATCGGGCAGCCTCCTGGTTCTTCTTGGCAGCCGAGCGGAGGACCACGAGCCCACCCTTGGGGCCGGGAACGGCGCCCTTGAGCAGGATCAGGCCCTTCTCGGCGTCGACGGCGTGCACGGTGATGTTCTGGGTGGTGACCGTGTCACTACCCATCCGGCCGGCCATGCGGAAGCCCTTGAAGACGCGGCCCGGAGTGGCGCAGGCGCCGATCGAACCGGGCTTGCGGTGGTTCTTGTGCGCACCGTGGGAGGACGAGACACCGTGGAAGCCGTGACGCTTCATGACGCCTGCGAAGCCCTTGCCCTTGCTGGTGCCCGTGACGTCGATCTCGTCGCCTGCGGCGAACGTGTCAGGGCCCAGCTCCTGGCCGACGGAGTACTCGCCGGCGGCAGAGGTGCGGATCTCGACCAGGTGACGACGCGGAGTCGTCCCGGCCTTGCCGAAGTGACCGGCCTGCGGCTTGTTCACCTTGCGGCCCTCGATCTCGCCGAACCCGATCTGGATGGCGTTGTAGCCATCGGTCTCGGGCAGGCGGACCTGGGTGACCACGTTGGAGCTCGCAGCGATCACGGTCACGGGGACGACGCGGTTGTTGTCGTCCCACAGCTGGGTCATGCCGAGCTTGGTGCCCAGCAGACCCTTTTGGTTGCGTTCGAAAGTCATAGCCAGGACCTCAGAGCTTGATCTCGATGTCGACGCCGGCAGGCAGGTCGAGACGCATGAGCGAGTCGACGGTCTTCGGCGTGGGGTCGATGATGTCGATGAGGCGCTTGTGGGTGCGCATCTCGAAGTGCTCGCGCGAGTCCTTGTACTTGTGGGGCGAGCGGATGACGCAGTACACGTTCTTCTCGGTCGGCAGCGGCACAGGGCCGGCGACCTTGGCACCCGTGCGGGTGACGGTGTCCACGATTTTGCGCGCCGAGGTGTCGATCACCTCGTGGTCATAGGCCTTGAGCCTGATGCGGATCTTCTGTCCCGCCATAGGTCTCTCTCGTCCCTTACTCGTTAGCACCCGCAGGTGCCGCGTGCCGTCTCATCACGAAACCTCCCCGGGTGAGGTGATTCCGCCTGTCTCTCACCACCCTGCTCCGACCCCCGCGGTCGGGCGTGTCGCGTATTTTCTACGCAACACAAGACCGGGGCCTTGCAGTTTGTTGGTGGCACCCGACGGGTTCGTCGGGCTGATCGGGTCTCCTGGATCGGTGCGGCCGCACGCCGGACCACTGATCACTCGTAGGAGACGCGATTCAGTAGTCAAGGTGTGGCGCACCCCGGCAACCCGCCGGAGCAACCGGACTATCTTGACAGACACCCCGGCGATGCGCCAAATCGGTTCGGGTCCAGCCCTCCGACCGGCACCGTGGGGGCGTGAAGTCGGCCAGCCTGGGCACGAAAGGATCGTGATGGACACCCGATCGCTGTGGAACTTCGATGACCCCGCCGCCTCCGAGCGCCGCCTCCGACAGGCCGCTGGCCGAGGCCACAGGGCCCGACCGCGACGTCCTGCTCACCCAGGTCGCCCGTGCGCTGGGGCTCCAGGAACGGTACGACGACGGGCACGACGTACTGGACGCGATCGAGTCGGGTCAGCCCGAGGTCGACGTCCGGGTCGCGCTCGAGCGCGGTCGCCTGGTCCGGTCCGCGGGCGACGACGCCGCCGCCCTGCCGCTGTTCGCGCACGCCGCCGCAGCCGGCCCGCGAGGCCCGTCTCGACGGCCAGCTGGTCGACGCCCTGCACATGACCGCCCTGGCCGCTGCTCCCGAGGACCGACTGGCCGCCAACGAAGTGGCGCTGGCCGCAGCTCGCTCGGCCGCCGACCCCAGGGCCCGGGACTGGGACGCCTCGATCCTCAACAACATCGGCATGGTGCACGCCGACGACGGCGACTTCGGCGCCGCCCTCGTCGCCTTCGAGGAGGCGTTGGACGCCCGCGAGCGGATCGGCGACCACGCCCGCACCCGGGTGGCCCGGTGGATGGTCGCCTGGTCGCTGCGCCACCTCGGGCCGCCGCGACGAGGCGCTGGCACTCCAGCAGGCGCTCAGGGCCGAGCTCGACGTCGTCGGCGAGGAGGACCCGTACGTCGACGAGGAGCTGGCTCTGCTCGAGGATCCTGCTAGCGCGCGAACCTGACCGGGCCATCCGGTTCGAGCAGCAGGGCACACGCTTCGGGGTCGGCGACCTCGCATGCGTAGACCTTCTCCTGCCCGTCGACAGCAGAGCTGACGAGCACCGTGTCGTCGTCGGCCCACCCGATCGCCTGGGGCTGTCCCGGGACGCCGAGGACCACGGGCTCGATCCCCCGGGACCACAGCAGCGCCGTCGCGGTGTCGGCCTCGTCGTAGGCCACCGACGCCAGGTGGTCGCCGTACGGCGAGAGCACGCCGGCGCCGGGCACCGAGTCCACCAGCTCGGCCCGGCCGGAGGAGACGTCGTAGACCCGGGTCGTCGTCGTCCCGGTCGCACCACGGCGACCGTGTCGCGGCTCGCCGTCGACGCGACCCCGTAGCCGTCCTCGGCGGTCGGGATCTCGATGTCGACCCTCGGGGGTCAGCAGCGCCAGGTCGCCGTCCCACGAGACCAACGGGTGGCCCGAGCCCTGTGCGAGGTCGACCAGGAACGTGTTGCCGGGCTGGTCGAGTGGCCCGGACGTGGTCCCGGCCTTGAGGTCCGTGGTGGTCAGGCGTTCCTCGAGGTCGATCCAGCCGAGGTAGCGACCGTCTGCCGACAACTGCGCGCTCTGGACCGCTTCCTCCACGACGGTGTCGACGCGTTCGAAGCGCCACCCACCCGGCCCCTCGTCGCTGTTGGTCGCGTCGAACCTGACCACGTGGCTCTCGCTGTCGATCGCGTAGACGAACTCGGCGGTGTAGCCGATGACCTCCTCCGAGCGAACTCCGAGGTCGTGGACCTTGCCCCCGGGGTCGATGGCGGTCAGCCGGCCGTCCGCCACGAGGTAGACGGGAGCCTGCAGGTCGACCGCCCCGGTCCGCGGGGGGACGGCCACCTCGACGGTCGTCTCGTCCGCGGACTCGCCGAGGAACGGCACGGTCACGGTGGCGACGACCGCCACGGCTGCGGCCACAGCCGCGCCGAGGGCAGTCCGCTCGGCGACGCGGAGTCGCCGCTCGCGGCGCACCAGCGCCTGGAGGGCGACCCGGTCGACAGCGGGGGCGGGGGTGCTCTCGGCGACGGCGTGCAGCGCCTCGCGGATGTCGGTGCCGGTCATGACAGTTCCTCCGTCAGTTCGAGTGAAGGCAGGCTCTCGCGGAGCCGCCGCAGGGCGTGGTGGGTCTGGCTCTTGACGGCACCTTCGGAGCATCCGAGCTCACGCGCGGTCTCGGCGACCGAGAGATCCTCGTAGTAGCGCAGGACGACGGTGGCCCGCATCCTGGCCGGCAACCTGCGGACCTCGGCCCACAGGGCGAGGTGGTCGGCGCGGGTGGCCAGGTGGTCGTGTCCCTCGTCCGGCACGGTGTCGGTCACGGTCTCGAGGCCACGGCGGCGCCACTGCCGCTGAGCGAGGTTGACCATCGCTCGACGGACGTAGGCATCGGCGGCGCCCTTGTCCCGGATGCTGCCCCAGCGCGCGCACGTGCGGCCGAGGGCGTTCTGGAGCAGGTCCTCGGCCTGATGGCGGTCGCCGGTGAGCAGGTACGCCGTGCGGTACAACGGCGTCCACCGCGCAGCCATGAAATCCTCGAACCCGAGCTCGGGGTCTGTCATCGGCCGTCCTTCCTGGTCAGGTGTTGTCACAGGAGAAGGAGGCCCCTGGGCAGCCCGAGGTTGTGTGGAAGGCCGACATTTCTCAGATCGACCCGGTCGCGGCGGTGACCGGTTCACTGTCAGCCGCTCCGTGCGGGGGGATCAGCAGGCACAGGGCGGCCGCACCGAGGCACAGCACTCCCGCCGTGAACCAGGCCAGAAGGTAGTCGCCCTGCGCAGTGCGGATCCAGCCGGCGAAGCTCGCGGCCACTCCGGCCCCCACCATGTGCGCCGCGAACACCCAGCCGAAGACCACACCGGAGCGCTCGATGCCGAAGTGCTGCCGGCACAGGGCCACGGTCGGCGGCACCGTGGCCACCCAGTCCAGGCCGTAGAAGACGATGAAGACGAACAGGGTCGGCTGCACGTGCGGGCCGAGCAGCGCCGGTACGGCGAGCAGGGACAGCCCGCGGAAGAAGTAGTAGCCGAACAGCAGGTAGCGACTGTCGACCCGGTCCGTGAGCCAGCCGCTGGCCACGGTGCCGATGATGTCGAAGACGCCGATCAGCGCCAGCAGGCCGGCACTCGTGGTGGCCGGCATCCCGTGGTCGTGGGCGGCCGGGATGAAGTGGGTGCCGATCAGTCCGTTCGTCGACCAGCCACAGATCCAGAACGTGACGAAGAGGATCCAGAACGTCCGGGACCGGGCGCTCTCGCGCAGCGTGCCGATCGCGACGGACGCCGCGCCCCGGCCCGGATCGGCGACCGGTGGCTCGGTCCAGCCGTCGGGTGCGCCGTACGGCGTGGACCCGCAGTCGGCCGGGCGGTCGTGGAGCAGCAGGAGGACGAGCGGCACGAGGGCCAACGCGAAGGCAGCGACCAGGCCCGACGCCCAGCGCCAGCCCGGGCCGTCGGCGAGCTGGGCGATGAGCGGCAGGAAGACGAGCTGGCCGGTCGAGCTGGCCGCCGAGAAGGCGCCGATGACGACGCCCCGGTGCTTGACGAACCACCGGTTGGCGACGATCGCACCGAAGACCAGCGCCAGCGAGCCGGTGCCCACGCCGACCGCGAACCCCCACAGCAGCCACAGCTGCCACGGGCTCGTCATCACCAGCGTCAGGCCGGAACCCACGGCGACCAGGGTCAGCGAGACGGCCACCACCCGGCGGAGGCCGAACCGCTCCATCAACGCAGCGGCGAAGGGCGCGGTGAGCCCGTAGAGGATCAGGTTGAGGCTGACCGCGCCGCTCGTGGTCGCGCGCGACCAGCCGAACTCCTGCTCGAGGGGGACGAGCAGAGCTCCCGTCGAGGAACGGAACCCTGCGGCCGCGACCAGCGCAGCCATGGTGATGCCCGCGACCCACCACGCCCGATGGACCCCTCGAGTCGTCGGCTCGAGGGTGGCGGTCACGTCGACCAGCCTAGGTATCCGGAGGGCCCGCCCGCGCCGCCGATCAGGACAACCCGCACCGAGATGCTGCCAAGGTGGGACTCAGCCGACCCGCGTGTAGGCGAGATCGGTGATCGTGCGCCCGGCGCTGAGACCCTTGCGCTCGAACTTCGTCACCGGCCGATCCCCCCACGGGGAACGACACCGCCGGTCAGGCCGGGCGTGGCGTCGAGTACCTCGACCATCTGCTCGGCGTAGTCCGCCCAGTCGGTGGCGAGCCGCCACGTCCCGCCCGGCGCCAGCCGGGCAGCCGCGACCCGGGCAAAGTCCGGGCTGACGAGGCGACGCTTGTGGTGCCGCGTCTTGTGCCACGGATCCGGGAAGAAGGTCCACAGCTCAGCGACCAGACCGGGCCGGAGCAGGTGCTCCACCGACCACACCGCGTCCACCGTGCAGAACCGGAC
This sequence comes from uncultured Actinomycetota bacterium, assembly GCA_963834235.1. Lineage (GTDB taxonomy): Bacteria > Actinomycetota > Actinomycetes > Propionibacteriales > Nocardioidaceae > Nocardioides. Next base: position 968,665 of record CAWIAS010000001.1, on the reverse strand, counting down.
GTTGGTGGCGCCGGACTCGACGACCCTGGCCAGGGCGTCGGCGACCCCGGGGCGCCAGACCTCGAAGGCGAGGACGTCGTACGCCGGTCGCGTCGCGGCCAGCGCGGCCGTGGCCTCGCCGATCCCGGACCCGATCTCGACGATCAGCGGCGCCTCGCGCCCGAACCACGTGGACCACGTGAAGTCCGGGGCGTCGACCGCCTCGTCGAGGACCACCCACTCCCGGTGGTGCGCCGTCCACGCCTCCGCCTGCCGCGGAGTGAACCGGCTCCCGCGGCGTGAGTAGCTCAGCACCTCGCGCACCCGGCGACCGTCCTCGGTCAGCCGCTCGTGCGGGCGGGCGGGCCGGCCGCGTTCGTCGTGCATGCGCCCATCCTGTCGCAACAGTCGGGACCCGGCTGCGGCCGGGCTTCACTACATTGACCCCATGATCGATCACGACCGGCTGGCCATGCTTCGCCAGCACGAGGAGTCACGCTTCGTCGACCTCCATCCGCGATCCGCCGAGCAGGCTGACGCCGCGCGCGGAACGTGGCTCGGCGGGGGTCCCCATGCCGTGGATGACCCGCTGGCCGGGACGGTTCCCGCTCTTCGTCGACCGGGCTTCCGGTGCCAGGCTGACCGACGTCGACGGCCACGAGTACGTCGATCTGTGCCTCGGCGACACCGGGGCGATGACCGGCCACGCCCTCCCCCAGATCACCGAGGCGATCACCACGCAGGCCTCGCGCGGCATCACGACGATGCTCCCCTCCCCCGATGCCGTGTGGGTGGGCGAGGAGCTGGCGCGCCGTTTCGGGCTCCCGAGGTGGCAGCTCGCGATGTCGGCGACCGATGCCAACAGGTTCGTGCTCCGCTTCGCCCGCCACCTCACCGGTCGTCAGCGGGTCGCTGTGATGGACTGGTGCTACCACGGAACGGTCGACGAGACCCTGGCCGTGCTCGACGGTGATCGGGTCGTCCCACGGCCGGGCGCCCTCGGTCCGCAGGTCGATGTCGCGCACACGACAGCCGTGGTCCCGTTCAACGACGCCGAGGCGCTCGACCGGCGCCTGGCCGTCGGGGACATCGCCTGCCTGCTGATGGAGCCCGCGCTCACGAACATCGGGATCGTCCTGCCCGAGCCCGGTTACCTCGACGCCGTCCGCGAGATCACCCGCAGGCACGACGTCCTGCTCGTGATCGACGAGACCCACACCCTCTGCGCCGGACCCGGCGGCGCCACTGCCGCCTGGGGCCTCGAGCCCGATCTGCTCGTGGTCGGCAAGCCGATCGGCGGCGGCGTTCCGGCGGCGGCGTACGGCATGTCCGCCGAGGTGGCCGATCGCCTGGCCGGCCCGATGCTCGGACACGAGATCGATGTCGCCGGGGTGGGCGGCACGCTCACCGGCAACGCGCTCGCCCTGGCGGCGATCAGAGCCACCCTGTCCACCTGCCTGCGCGACGAGGACTTCGCCGTCGCCATCCCCCTGGCCGAGCGGTTCGCCGAGGGCGTCGCCGGCGTGATCGCCGAGCCACGGTCTGCCCTGGCACGTGCAGCGCCTCGGCTGCCGGGCCGAGTACTGGTTCTGCCCTCCCCCGCGCGACGGCGCCGCCGCCGCTGCCGCTGTCGACGAGGATCTCGAGTCCTTCCTCCACCTCTGGTGCCTCAACCGGGGCGTCCTGCTCACCCCGTTCCACAACATGGCCCTCTTCAGCCCCTCCCACACCGAGGCCGACGTCGACCGACACACCCAGGTCTTCGGCGAGGCAGTCGAGGCACTGCTCGCCTGACCCGCTGCACCGCCCTGCACCCGTGCGGGGGTTTCGAGGCTCGTCGCTTGCGCTCCTCGCACCTCAACCAACGGACACACCTACTTCCCGGCCGCGACGGCGTACGCGGCGGACGGGCGCGACGCGCGAGCCGGAGAGGTGGAAGGCCCGGCGGTCGGTGGCTGGGACTGGCCCCCTGGAGCGAGGAACGAGCGGAAGGGTGGTTCCCGGCCGCCGGGCCTTCCACATCGCAGGCGGGAGCGTCGCGACCGGCCGCCCCCCGAACGCGGTCACGACCGGCGCCCCGCGCGAGCGGACATGCAGAACGGCCCCGAGCCGAAGCCCGGGGCCGTTCTTGCAGAGCAGCCGGTCAGCGACCGGCGACGATCACTTGGTGATCTTGGTGACGCGGCCAGCACCCACGGTGCGGCCACCCTCACGGATGGCGAACCGGAGACCGTCCTCCATGGCGATCGGCTGGATCAGCTCGACCGACATCTCGGTGTTGTCACCCGGCATGACCATCTCGGTGCCCTCGGGCAGGGTCACGACGCCCGTCACGTCCGTGGTACGGAAGTAGAACTGCGGGCGGTAGTTGTTGAAGAACGGCGTGTGACGGCCGCCCTCCTCCTTCGAGAGGATGTAGACCGAGGCCTCGAAGTTGGTGTGCGGGGTCGTGGTGCCCGGCTTGATGACGACCATGCCGCGCTCGATGTCCTCGCGCTTGGTGCCACGAAGCAGCAGCCCGACGTTCTCGCCGGCCTGACCCTCGTCGAGCAGCTTGCGGAACATCTCGACGCCGGTGACGGTCGACTTCTGCGACTTCTCGCGGATGCCGATGATCTCGACCTCCTCGTTCACCTTGACGATGCCACGCTCGATGCGGCCCGTGATGACGGTGCCGCGACCGGTGATCGTGAAGACGTCCTCGACAGGCATGAGGAAGGGCTTCTCGGTCTCGCGGGCCGGGGTCGGGATGTAGTCGTCGACAGCCTTCATCAGCTCGAGGATCGACTCGCCCCACTTGGCGTCACCCTGCAGCGCCGGGAAGGCGGCAACGCGGACGACGGGGATGTCGTCGCCGTCGAACTCGTACTCGGAGAGGAGCTCGCGCACCTCCATCTCGACGAGCTCGATGAGCTCCTCGTCGTCGACCATGTCGCACTTGTTGAGCGCCACGACCAGGGACGGCACGCCGACCTGGCGGGCGAGCAGCACGTGCTCACGCGTCTGGGGCATCGGACCGTCGGTGGCGGCGACCACGAGGATCGCGCCGTCCATCTGGGCCGCACCGGTGATCATGTTCTTGATGTAGTCAGCGTGACCAGGGCAGTCGACGTGCGCGTAGTGACGCACCTCGGTCTGGTACTCGACGTGCGCGATCGAGATCGTGATGCCGCGCTGACGCTCCTCGGGAGCCTTGTCGATCTGGTCGAACGCCGAAGCCTCGTTGAGGTTCGGGTACGCGTCGTGCAGCACCTTGGTGATCGCCGCGGTCAAGGTCGTCTTGCCGTGGTCGATGTGACCGATCGTGCCGATGTTGACGTGCGGCTTGGTCCGCTCGAACTTCGCCTTAGCCACTGGGGCTCCTCCTGGTGTGGGTTTGTTGCTTGACTCGTGTGGGTTTAAGTGTTGCGTGCCGAGGGTCGGGGTTGGTAATCGGGGTTACTCGCCTCGGACCTTCTTGATGATCTCGTCGGCGATGTTCGAGGGAACCTCGGCGTACGAGTCGAACTCCATCGAGTACGACGCCTGGCCGGAGGTCTTGGACCTCAGGTCGCCAACGTACCCGAACATTTCTGACAGCGGCACGAGGGCGTCGATGACCATGTCACCGTGACGCTCCTCCTGGTTCTGGATCTGGCCGCGCCGGCTGTTGATGTCACCGATGACGGTGCCCAGGAAGCTCTCCGGGGTGATCACCTCGACGGCGAACATCGGCTCGAGCAGGACGGGCTTGGCCATCCGTGCCGCTTCCTTGAACGCCTGGTTGCCGGCGATCTTGAACGCGAGCTCCGACGAGTCGACGTCGTGGTAGGCGCCGTCCTCGAGGGTGAACTTCACGTCGACCATCGGGTAGCCCGCGAGGATGCCGAACTCCAGCGCCTCCTGGCCTCCCTGGTCGACCGAGGGGATGTACTCCTTGGGCACGCGGCCACCGGAGACGTTGTTGACGAACTCGTAGCCCGCACCGGTGCCCGTCTCGGGGTCGATGTTGGGGCCGAGCGAGATGACGACCTTGGCGAACTGGCCCGAGCCACCGGTCTGCTTCTTGTGGGTGTAGCTGTGCTTGGACACGTCCTTGCGGAGCGTCTCGCGGTAGGCCACCTGGGGCTTGCCGACGGTGGCCTCGACGCGGAACTCGCGCTTCATCCGGTCGACCAGGATCTCGAGGTGGAGCTCGCCCATGCCGGCGATGATCGTCTGGCCGGTCTCTTCGTCGGCCTTGACCGTGAAGGTCGGGTCCTCGTCGGAGAGACGCTGGATCGCCATGCCCAGCTTTTCCTGGTCGCTCTTGGTCTTGGGCTCGATCGCGACCTCGATCACCGGGGCCGGGAACGTCATCGACTCGAGGATGACCTGGTGCTGCGGGTCGCTCAGGGTGTGACCGGTCTTGGTGTCCTTGAGACCCATGACCGCCACGATCTGGCCGGCGCCGACCGACGCGATCTCCTCACGCTTGTTGGCGTGCATCTGGTAGACCTTGCCGATGCGCTCCTTGCGGCCGTTGACCGAGTTGACCACGGTCGCGCCGGCCTCGAGCTTGCCGGAGTAGACGCGGACGTAGATCAGCTTGCCGAGGTGCGGGTCGGAGGCGATCTTGTAGGCGAGACCGGAGAACGGCTCGTCGTCGGAGGGCTTCCGGATGATCTCTTCGTTCTCGTCCTTGACCGAGTGGCCGACGATGCCCTCGATGTCGAGGGGCGAGGGGAGGTACTTGACGACCGCGTCGAGCAGGGGCTGGACGCCCTTGTTCTTGAAGGCCGTGCCGCACAGGACGGGGTTGACCTTGTCGGCGAGGGTGGCGCGACGGATCGCGGCCTCCAGCTCCTCGACGCTGAACTCGCCCTCGTCGAGGTACTTCTCCATGATCGCGTCGTCGGCCTCGGCCAGCGTCTCGAGGAACTTCTCGCGGTACTCGGCGGCCTGCTCGGCCAGCCCGGCCGGGATCTCCTCGACCTCGTAGTCCTCGCCCATCGTGGTCTCGCCACGCCAGACCAGTGCCCGCATGCCGACCAGGTCGACGACGCCGATGAAGTCGCTCTCGGCGCCGATCGGCAGCTGGAGCACGAGGGGGGTGGAGTTGAGGCGATCGACCATCATGTCCACGCAGCGGAAGAAGTCGGCACCGGTGCGGTCGAGCTTGTTGACGAAGCACATCCGCGGCACGGAGTACTTGTTGGCCTGACGCCACACGGTCATCGTCTGGGGCTCGACACCGGCCACACCGTCGAAGACGGCGACGGCGCCGTCGAGGACGCGCAGCGAGCGCTCGACCTCGGCGGTGAAGTCGACGTGACCGGGGGTGTCGATGATGTTGATCTGGTGGTCCTTCCACCAGCAGGTCGTCGCGGCGGACGTGATCGTGATGCCGCGCTCCTGCTCCTGCTCCATCCAGTCCATGACGGCAGCGCCCTCGTGGACCTCACCGATCTTGTAGGAGATGCCGGTGTAGAACAGGATCCGCTCGGTCGTCGTCGTCTTGCCGGCGTCGATGTGCGCCATGATGCCGATGTTGCGGACCTTGTTCAGGTCAGTGGTGATGTCAACGGCCACGTTGGTCGTGATCCCCTCGGAAGTGTGTGGAGGTGAGCGGGGCGGTACGGCGTCGCGCCGTGACCGCCCCCGCAATCACCAGCGGTAGTGAGCGAAGGCCTTGTTGGACTCGGCCATCTTGTGGGTGTCCTCGCGCTTCTTCACAGCGGCACCGAGGCCGTTGGAGGCGTCGAGGATCTCGTTCATCAGGCGCTCGGCCATCGTCTTCTCACGACGGTCCGCGGCGTAGCCGACCAGCCAGCGGAGCGCGAGCGTGGTGCTGCGCGGACCCTTGACCTCGATCGGAACCTGGTAGGTGGCGCCACCGACGCGGCGCGACTTGACCTCGAGGGCCGGCTTGACGTTGTCGAGCGCACGCTTGAGCGTCACGACGGGGTCGGAGCCGGTCTTCTCGCGGCAGCCCTCGAGCGCCGTGTAGACGATGCGCTGGGCAACCTGCTTCTTGCCGTCCTGGAGGACCTTGGAGACGAGCTGGGTGACCAGCTGCGACCCGTAGACCGGGTCGACGTCGAGCGGCCGCTTCGGTGCGGGACCCTTGCGCGGCATATCAGCTCTTCTCCTTCTTCGCGCCGTAACGGCTGCGAGCTTGCTTGCGGTTCTTGACACCCTGGGTGTCGAGCGTGCCGCGAATGATCTTGTAGCGGACACCGGGCAGGTCCTTGACCCGGCCACCGCGCACGAGCACGATCGAGTGCTCCTGGAGGTTGTGGCCCACGCCCGGGATGTACGCCGTGACCTCGACGCCGCTCGACAGGCGCACGCGGGCGACCTTGCGAAGGGCGGAGTTCGGCTTCTTCGGGGTGGTGGTGTAGACGCGAGTGCAGACGCCGCGTCGCTGCGGCGAACCCTTCAGGGCAGGCGTCTTGTTCTTCGACACCTTGTCCTGGCGGCCCTTGCGGACCAGCTGGTTAATGGTGGGCACCGGGTGGTTCCCCTTCGTTTTCTCTGTTCAGTACGCGACGCCTTGCCGCGCACGATGATGCTGCTCTTGTGCTGGGTGGTGCTGATCAACCTCGTCGCTTCACCCCCGAGGTCGGGCGTGTCGCCCTTCCCTCGGCGCTGACCGGATGGAACCTGTCAGACGGGGGCTGTTCGTGCCCGACTCGCCGCGGTCACACCCGCGGGTCACTTCCGAGCACGCGCAACGGCCTGGTTGTCCCAGACACGAGGAACGAGATTACTCGGTCGCTGATCGAGGGTCAAAACGCGCTTCTTGTGCGCGAACCACAGGCTCGCGCCCACGACGCCGGCAGCGGTGAGCGCGCCGCCGAGGATCAGCGTCCAGCGGGCGCCGTACGTCTCGCCCACCCACCCGACCAGCGGTGCCCCGAACGGGGTCCCGCCGATGAAGATCATCATGTAGAGCGCCATCACCCGCCCGCGCATGCCAGCATCCGTGTGCAGCTGCACGTAGGCGTTGGCGGCGGTGATCATGGTGAGCGCGGCCAGCCCCAGCAGCGGGGTGACCAGGGCGAACGTGAGGTAGGTGGGCATCAGCCCGGCCACGATCTCGATGGCGGCGAACGCCAGGGCGGCCCCGATGACCAGCCGATGCCTGGCCCCGACCCGGGTGGCAGCCAGGAGGGAGCCGGCGAGCGAGCCCACGGCCATGAACGTCCCGAGGAGGCCGTACTCGGCTGGTCCCTTCTCGAAGACCTCGGTGGCCATCAGCGCCGATGTCATCTGGAAGTTGAGCCCGAACGTGCCGGCGAAGAACACGATGGCCAGGATCAGCATCAGGTCAGGACGGGCCCGGACGTAGGAGACGCCGGCCCGGATCTGACCGGGTTCGCGACCCATGGGCTCCGGGCTCTCGAGCGCGTCGACGTCGAGCCGGCGCAGCATGATGATCGGGGCGGCGTACGTCAGCCCGTTGACCAGGATCACCCAGCCGGTGGCGACGGCACCGCCACCGAGGACGGCGATCAGGATGCCGGCGATGGCCGGGCCGACGATGCGGGCCGCGTTGAAGCTGGCGGAGTTGAGGCCGACGGCGTTGGTGAGGTCGTCGGCGTGCACCATCTCGGACACGAACGCCTGGCGTGCGGGCGCGTCGAAGGCGGCCGCGGTGCCGAGGACGAGGGCGAGGACGTAGACGTGCCAGATCTCCGCCACGCCCGTGACGGCCAGGACGCCCAGGACGAGCGCCGGCACCGCCATGCCGACGTTGGTCATCTGCAGCAGCCGGCGCTTCGGGATCCGGTCGGCGGCGAGGCCGGCCAGCGGGGAGAGCAGGAGGAAGGGAAGGAACTGCAGGCCGGTGGTGATCCCGATCGCGACGCCGCTGTAGGCGGTCAGCTGGAGGACCAGCCAGTCCTGGGCGACCCGCTGCATCCAGGTGCCGACGTTCGACACGGCGCCACCGGCGGCGTACCGGCGGTAGTTCGGGTTGCTCAGCGAGCGGAACGTGGGACTCACGCGGTGGGGATCAGTCTTTCTGGGAGAGGCGGTCGAGGAGCGGGGCGGCCTTGCGGAGCACGGCCCGTTCCTCAGGGGTCAGCTCGCGGAGGCGCTGGGCGAGCCAGGCGTCGCGGCGGGCGCGGTCGGCGAGGAGAGTCTCGGTGCCGTGCTCGGAGATGACGACCAGGACCTGGCGACCGTCCGTGTCGTGGGGTCGGCGACTGACCCAGCCACCCTCCTCGAGGCAGTTCACGGTCCGGGTCATGCTCGGCGGTTGCACCCGCTCGGTGGCGGCCAGCTCGCCGACGGTCATCTCGCCGTGGCGGTAGAGGCAGCCGAGCACAGCCATGGCGCCGATGCTGAGCTCGTTGTCGGGGTGGCGCTCGTGGGCCAGGCGCCGACGGAGCCGCATCACGGAGAGCCGGAGCTCGGCAGCAAGCCCGGCGTCGGTGCGGGCGGCGTGCTGGACGGTGGGCATGTCCTTAGTCTAGGTCATTACCCTTGCTAACTAAAATCCCCGCCGAGTCGGCGTGAATCGTCGCCCGCAACGCCTCGAGTCGGCGTGAACTGCGGGGTGTACCCCGCAGTTCACGCCGACTCGGGATCAGGTGAGCCAGGCGGTCAGCGGATGGATGGCGAAGTAGATGACGAAGAGCACGGCGATCCCCCACATCAACGGGTGGATCTGGGCGAACTTGCCGCGCACGACCTTGATCAGCACGAAGGCGATGAAGCCGGCACCGATCCCCACCGAGATGGAGTAGGTGAACGGCATCAGGACGATCGTGAGGAACGCCGGGATCCCGACCTCCAGGTCGTCCCAGTCGATGCCCTTGACCTGCTGCATCATCAGGAAGCCGACCAGGACGAGCGCCGGCACGGCCGCTTCGCTCGGGATCACGTTGACCACCGGGGCGAAGAACATCGCCAGCAGGAAGAGCAGCCCGGTCACGACGCTGGCCAGACCGGTGCGGGCTCCCTCGGCCACACCTGAGGCCGACTCGATGTACGACGTGTTGCTCGAGACGCCCGCGGCGCCACCCGCGGCCGCGGCCAAGGAGTCCACGATCAGGATCCGCTGGGTCTTCGGAGGCATGCCCTCCTCGTCGAGCAGGCCGGCCTCGGCACCGATCGCGGTCATCGTCCCCATGGTGTCGAAGAAGTCCGCGAGCAGCAGGGTGAAGACGAACAGCGCGGCCACCACGACGCCCGCGTTCTCCCAGGACCCGAGGAGGCTGAACTCGCCCAGCAGCTGCAGGTCGGGCTTCCCGAAGACGTCGTCGGGCAGCATCGGCACGTTGAGGTTCCAGCCGACCGGGTTGACCCCGTCGGGACCGAAGGTGGGGCCGACCGAGGCGACCTTCTCCACGATGATCGCGATCACGGTCATCACCACGATCGAGATCAGGATCGCGCCCTTGACCTGGCGGACGTACAGCGCGAAGAGCAGCACCAGCCCCAGGCAGAAGACGGCGACGGGCCACCCCTGGAGCTGGCCACCCACGCCACCCATCTCGACGGGCACGGGACCGGCGCCGGTACGCCGCACGAACCCGGCGTCGACGAGGGCAATGATGGTCAGGAACAGGCCGATCCCGACCGAGATCGCCACCTTGAGCTCGCGCGGGACCGCCCGGAAGACAGCCTCGCGGAAGCCGGTCAGCACGAGCACGAGGATGATCAGGCCCTCGATGACCACCAGGCCCATGGCGTCGGCCCAGGTCATCTGGCTCGCGATGGAGAACGTCACGAAGGCGTTGAGGCCCAGACCCGTCGCCAGGGCGAGCGGGAAGTTCGCCACCAGCCCCATCAGGATGGTCAGCACGCCGGCCGCCAGCGCGGTCGCGGCGGCGATGGCCGCGAAGTCGCCGCCGGCCAGCTGCTCGCCGTTCATGTCGAGGCCCTGCAGCAGGATGATCGGGTTGAGGACGATGATGTAGGCCATCGTCAGGAAGGTGACCACGCCACCACGGATCTCGCGAGGCACGGTGGAGCCGCGCTCGGAGACCTTGAAGAAGCCGTCCAGGCCGCCTTGTCGACGGCGGTTGCCGGCAGTCTCACCGGTCTTCGTGTTGTCGCTCACGGCGCGATGATGGCAGAGCCGACTCCGCCGTGGGGGGATCTGCGAACAATCGTGGACTAGCGTGGGCCCCGTGGAACTGCGCGACGAGCAGCCGAAGCAGCACGAGATCGGCAACCGGACCTACATCGTCGCCGATGTCGAGCCCCTGGACGTCGACGGCGTGCGTACCGTCGAGGTGGGCACCGCCCTCTGGCTGCTGGGGTTCCTGGCCCTGCTCCCGTTCTACGGACGCCTCGACGACGCCGGCCGGGTCTGGTGGCTCTGGGCCTGCCTGGCGGGCTTCGGGCTCGGCCTGTTCGGGCTCGAGTACTGCCGGCGCCGCAGGAAGGCCCGCGCGCGGACCGATGGCTGACCTCAAGCCCACCCGCTGGGCCGCCGGAGGTTCCGCGAACGACGGCTACGGGGAGCGCTTCGCCCTGCTCGTGGAGTCCGGCGACGACGTCGACGGTGAGGCTCGTCTCGCCGACGCGCTGCTCCCCCGCGCCGGCCGGGTCCTCGACGCGGGCTCAGGCATGGGCCGGGTCGCCGCCTCCTTGCGGCTGCGCGGCCACCAGGTGGTGGCCGCCGAGCCGGACCCGGCACTGGTGGCCCAGTCCCGGCGCACCTACCCCGACCTCGACGTCATCGAGTCGGACGTCCTCGCACTCTCGCCGGAGGTGCTGCAGGCGCACGGGGGCCCTACCGAGTTCGACCTGGTCGTCCTGGTCGGCAACGTGATGGTCTTCGTCGCCGAGGACTCCGAGCGAGCGGTGCTCAGTCGCGTGGCGGGACTGCTGGCCCCCGGCGGCCGGGTGCTGGTCGGCTTCCACCTGCGGGGCGGGCCGGCCACCGCGCGTCGCTACCCGCCGGACGAGTTCGTCGCCGACGCTGCCGCGGCTGGTCTACGCGTCGACCATCGCTTCGGCACCTACGAGCTGCACCCGCCCGACAACGAGTACGCCGTCTGGGTGCTCGCGCCCGGCTAGAAGGTCTGGGCCAGAAGGTCTGGGCCAGAAGGTCTGGGCTAGAAAGGTCTGGGCTAGAAGGTTTCGTACTCGTCGGTGGACAGCGTGTCGTGGACGTGGTCCGGGACCGGGATGGGCTCGTGCTTCTTGGCGAGCTGGACCTCGGAGTGGGCCCCGCACCCGTGATCGAACGAGACGACCCGGCCGTCGTCGTTGGCGTTGCCGTTGGCGCACACACCGAAGAGCTCGGACAGCGGACCGGCGATGCGGACCAGGAAGCCGCAGTTGGTGCACAGGTCGGGCGCGGCCTGGGCGATCGGCGACTCCGGGCCGCCGTCCCCGTCGTACCAGCGCTGGGCAGCCATCTCCCGCCCGTCGTAGGAGAGCGTCCGGACCCGGCCCAGACCGAGGTCCTTGGCCACGTCGCGGATCTGGGCCTTGTCGTCGGGATCGAGCGGGTCGTCGCCCACGAGGTAGGTCGGGACCAGACGGACGTCGTCCTCCCCGACCGGGAGCAGGTCACCGGGCGACAGGTCCCCGGGCTGGATGCGCTCGTGGTAAGGCACCCACGGGGGCGCGACGATCGCGTCGCCGCCGGGGATGAGCACGACCTCGTCGACCGTGACGGACTTCTGCCGGCTCGCTCGGGCCACCGTGACCGACCAGTGCCAGCCGGTGTACCCCTTGCGGGCGCAGGCGAACTGGTGGGTGACGACGCGCTCACCCTCGGCCACGTGGCCCAGGTGGTCACCGACGTCCGCGGGTCCGACCTCGGCGACGAGGGCGGTCCGTGCCTGGTCGGCCGCTGCCACGAGAACGGCGTCGGCCCTGGTCCGCAACTTGGTCATCACGGTCGAAATCATCGCCCATGCCGGGTCTGCCTGTCAGGTCGGGTGCGGAACCCGTGTCCCACGGCGCTCCGTGGGAGCCGACCGGGCAGGATGGTGCCATGTGCCCGACCGGTCCCGAATCGCCTGCCGGCGAGTCCCCTCGGCAGGGTCTCGGCAGCGAGCCGGCGCCACCCGCCGGGCCGAGGCGTGCCCAGGCGGTCGGACGAGGGCTCGGCGCCGGTGCGCGCGCCGCCGGGAGGAGTGCGCGGGCGGCCGGTCGGGGCGCACGGGGCGCCGCCCGCGTGACCGGGAGAGCGGGCAGGCTCGCCGGTCGGACCGCCCGTCGCGCCGCCAGCGCCGAGGGTGCCGGTGACTCCGGTCTCTCCCGGCTGATCGAGCTGCACGCCTTCAACGCCGCCGGCGACACCGCGGTCGCGATCTCACTGGCAGGCACGCTGTTCTTCCAGGTCCCGACCGGCGAGGCGCGCGACCAGGTGGCGCTGTTCCTCGGCCTCACGATGCTGCCCTTCGCGATCGTCGCTCCCCTGATCGGACCCTTCCTCGACCGGTTCAGCCACGGCCGGCGCTGGGCCATCGGGGCGACGATGGCCCTGCGCGCCTTCCTGTGCTGGGTGCTGGCCACGGCCGCCATCACCGGCTCCACGTGGCTGTTCCCCGCAGCGCTCGGTGTCCTGGTCGCGTCCAAGGCGTACGGCGTGACCCGGGCCGCCGCCGTACCCCGTCTGGTTCCGGCCAACCTGACCCTGGTGAAGGCCAACGCCCGCACCTCCCTGGCGGGGGTCGTCGGAGCGACCATCTCGGCGCCGATCGCCGGGCTCGCGGCGGTGGCCGGACCGGAGTGGGCCCTGCGCTACGGCTTCCTGGTGTTCGTCCTGGCCACGGTCTGGGCGATCCGGCTTCCGGCGAAGGTCGACTCCAGCCTCGGCGAGGGAACGCTCGTGCTGATGCCGGGCTCGTCGACCGCCGACGATGGTGGCCGGAAGCGGCGCAGCACGGCCCGGATCCCCAGCGCGGTCGCCTTCGCCCTCCGCGCGAACTGCGGACCACGCTGGCTCTCCGGCTTCCTGACCATGTTCATGGCCTTCCTGCTTCGCGAGAACCCGATCGGGGACCTGCGGCCCGAGCTGTTGCTCGGGCTCGTGATCGGCGCCGCCGGCATCGGCAACACCCTCGGCATCGCCACCGCGTCGACCCTGAAGAACCTGCATCCCGCGGTGACGGTCGTGGTCGCGCTGGTCGCCGACGCCGCGATGGCCCTGGTGGCCGCGCTCTTCTACGGCCTGATCCCGCTCATCCTGCTCGGGCTGACCGCCGGCCTGGCCCAGTCGCTGGCCAAGCTCTCCCTCGACTCGACCATCCAGCGCGACGTGCACGAGCGGATGCAGTCCAGCGCGTTCGCCCGCAGCGACACGACGCTCCAGCTGTCCTGGGTGATCGGCGGCTTCGTCGGGATCGCGATGCCGCTCGTGCCCCAGCTCGGGCTGGGCGTGGCCGCGGCAGTCCTCACGGCCTGGGCGTTCTTCGTCCTGGCCAGCCGGCCGCACCGGGCGGGACCCGTGCCCGCTCCGACACGGCCGCTCTAGCTCCGACCTAGAGCTCGAGCTCGTCGGCCAGGGCGCGCAGGAGCATCGCGGCCGCCTTGGAGGTGCGCGGGTCGGGGTGTCGGCCGTGCTGGTAGGCCTCGTTGACGCCGTCGAGCAGGCGGATCAGGTCCTCCACGATGGGGGCCATCTCCTCGGGCTTCTTGCGACGGGCGTGCGACTGGTTGCGCGAGACCGAGGCGGGCGCGTCGAGGACCTTGACCTGGAGCGCCTGGTCACCCCGGCGGCCCTGGGCGATGCCGAACTCGACGCGGGTCCCGGCCTTCACGGTCGAGACCCCCTCGGGCAGCGCCTCGGAACGCACGTAGACGTCCGGGCCGTCCTCCTGGGACAGGAAGCCGAAGCCCTTCTCTGCGTCGTACCACTTCACCTTGCCAGTGGGCACCGGTCGAACCTCTCGTCGCTGTTGTCGTGGGGCGCGGCCCTGCACCGCGCGACTGCTCAGCCTATGTGGCGGGGCGAAACCGCTGCCACCAGGATTGTCAGCCGAGCAGCTCGTTCATCGAACCGGAGCGGAATCCTCGGGGGTCGAGCCCGGCGTCGGGGAAGCCGGCCGCCGCCGCGACGGCCGTCACCCGACCGGCCAGATCGGTGCCTGCGGCGAGGTGACCGTCGAGCAGGACGGCGTCCACCTCGACCGAGGCGCGGTCGCCGAGGTCCCGGACGCGCAGGTTGCGCAGCGGAACGCCGGCCGCCTCGAGGAGCTCGCGCACCGCGACCTCGGCTCGCTCGACCCGGGCCAGCCGGAAGGGAGTGACCTCGACGCCGTACGCAACCCGGGACGACAGGCACGCCGCAGCGGGTTTGTCCCACGTGGGCAGCGCCCACCGGTGGGAGCCGGCCCGGACCTGCGCCTTGGTCAGGCCGGCGTCGCGGAGCGGGGTGATCGCGCCGCGCTCGGCAGCGGCGCGGATACCCGGCCGGAATCCCGCCACGGCGTCGTCGGCGTTGGTGCCGGTCGCGACGTGGGCGAGACCGTGCTCGGCGGCGAGCGGCGTCAGTACGTCGAGCAGCTCGGCCTTGCAGAAGAAGCAGCGGTCGCCGGCGTTGGCGCGGTAGCCCTCGCGCTCCATCTCGTGGGTGCTCGGCGTCATCACCCGGACGCCCAGCGACTCGGCGAAGTCCCGGGCCGGGTCGCGTTCGGCGACCGGCAGCGAGTGGGAGTAGCCGGTGGCCGCAACGACGCGATCGCGTCCGAGGGCGCGGACGGCGGCCGCGAGCAGGAACGCGCTGTCGGCGCCGCCGCTGTAGGCCACCATGACGGAGCCGCGCTCGCGCAGGTCGGCGTCGAGCGCCGCCAGCCGGACGTCGAGCAGGTGCTCGTCGAGCCAGGCGGGGAACGCCGTCAGATCGTCGAGGACGACGTGGGTCCCGGCGGCGAGCAGCTCCTCGCGGGTGCAGCCCCCGGTGAGCACCGAGACGCTGGTCGCACCGGCCGCCAGTGCGCCTTCGACGTCGTGGACGTGGTCGCCGACGTAGACGGTGGCCGCTTCGCGCACGAGGACATCGGCCTTGCCCACCCCCCAGACCTCACCCTCCAGGTGGTCCAGGTCGAGGCCCAGGTGGTCGGCGTGGAGCTGGGCGTTGGGCGCGAACTTGCCGGTCACCACCACGACGCGGCCGCTGTGGCGGCGTACGGCGGCCAGGGCGTCGGCCGCTCCGGGCAGCAACGCCACCGGGGCGATGGCCAGACCCGGGTACAGGGCGCGGAAGCGGTCGACCGCGCCGTCGACCGCGTCGGCGGGCAGGTGGTCGGCGAGCATCGCGGCCAGGGGCGGACCCAGCCGGGCGGTCATCTGCTCGGCCGGGAAGTCCACCCCGACCTCGGCGCCGAGCGCCGTGAGCGTGGCGACGAACCCCGGTGCGGTGTCGATCAGCGTCATGTCGAGGTCGAACCCGACGACGAGGGGGGTCGGCGTTCCGGACATGGCCCCAGCCTAGGTCCGAGGGGGCGGGACTTTGATTCGAGGGTGATCCCCTGCGACGATTTCCGATTCCGGGGAGACTGGAACCCACGAGACGTGTGAGAAGGATGAGGGACGTGGTGACTCGACGACGGGCACAGCAGCCACCGGGCAACCGCCCGGGGGCGCTCCTGCGCCGCTTCGTCCTGCCCTTCGTCGTGCTCGGCGCGCTCGTGGGCGGCACGATGTCCCCGGGCCAGGCGGCCCCGTCCGACCGGCTCTACCTGGTCACGCTGGGTGGGCCTGGCACCGCCGCCTACGCGGATCCGGCGCGGGTCGGCGTACAACGTGCGGCGCTGCTGGCGATCCAGGACGACGTCCTCGACGGGTCCGGCTCGAGCGCCCCCCTCTACCGCTGGACCAGTGCTCTCAACGGCTTCGCCGTCGTCCTGTCACCCGAGGACGCCGAGCGGCTCCGCCGCGATCCTCGCGTGGTCCTCGTCGAGGAGAACACGGTCCGACCGCTCGCCGGCAGCGCCGCGGCCGCCCCGGCCGAGAGCCGGACCGGCTCCACGCGCGGTGGCGCCGGCACCGTCGTCGGTGTCATCGACACCGGCATCTGGCCCGAGAGCTCGCTGTTCGCGTCGGTCCCGGGCCTCGGGCGTGAGCCGCGCGGCTTCCGTGGTGGCTGCGACGCCGGCGCAGCGTGGGGTGCGGACACCTGCAACGACAAGCTGATCGGGGCGCAGTGGTTCGTCGCCGGCTACGGCACGGACAACGTGCGCACCACCTCGTCCCTCTCACCGCGCGACGACAGCGGCCACGGCACCCAGATGGCGTCGATCGCGGCCGGCAACTCGGGTGTCTCGGTCGACGTCCCGGGGCTCCGAGTCGACGCGTACGGCGGGCTCGCGCCGCAGGCCCGGATCGCGGTCTACAAGGCATGCTGGACCGCCCCCGACCCCGAGGACGACGGCTGCGCGACCGCTGACCTGGTCACCGCCATCGACCGCGCCACCCGCGACGGGGTGGACGTGATCAACCTGTCCGTGGGCGGCCCGCCCGCGCTCGACACCGTCGAGCGTGCCCTGCTCGGTGCCGCCGAGCGGGACATCGTCGTGGTGGCAGCCGCCGGCAACGACAGCGGCAGCGCGTACGCCGCCCACCCCTCGCCGTGGGTCACCACGGTCGGGGGCGTCTCCGGTGACCAGCGACAGGGCAGGGTCCGTGTCGCCGGCGGTCCGACGCTGACCGGCGCGATGGTCTCGTCGCGGTCGGTCGGCCCCGCCCGGCTGGTGCTGGGCGCCGACGTCGCGGCCACGGGCTCGACCCGCGACCAGGCTCGGCGCTGCGTCCCCGGCTCCCTGGACGCCTCGCTCACCGTCGGTTCCGTCGTCGTGTGCGAGCGCGGCGGCATCGGCCGCGTCGCCAAGTCGGAGGCGGTCCGGCTTGCCGACGGGGTCGGCATGGTGCTGACCAACGTCCGCAGGGGGACCGTCGAGGCCGACCTGCACGGTGTGCCCACCGTTCACCTCGCCGAGGTCTCCGGCCGGGAGCTCCTCGCCTGGCAGGCCGACCACCCGCGGGCACGGGTCAGCCTGAGCCCCCTCGGCCTGCGTCGCAGCCCGGAGCGGGTCACCCCCTGGTCCAGCACCGGCGACCCCACCGCGGTCCTGGTCAAGCCCGACATCGTCGGACCCGCCGTCGGCCTCCTCGGCGCAGTTCCGCCCGGCGTCCGCTCGACCCGCTGGGACTTCATCTCCGGCACCTCCGCCGCGACGGCCGTGACCTCCGGCCTGGCGTTGCGGCTCCGGGCTCGCCACGGGGACTGGTCGGCCGTCGCCGTCCGCTCCGCGCTGGCCACCACCGCGGCCTCCGTCCGGGCGCCGTCGCTCCTGCACCAGGGGGCGGGGCTGCCCGACATGGACCGAGCCGACCGACCAGCGCTGGCCTACCTCGAAGACGCCAGCGCCTACCGCACCTGGCTGGACGGCCTCTCGTCCCCGGTCGGGCTCAACCACCCCTCGATCCTGCTGTCGGGGGACGGCACCCAGGCGCGGCGCACCATCACGAACGTCGGTGGCCGGACTCGGACCTTCACCGCCCAGGTGGACGGCTTCCGCGAGCACCAGGTGATCGTGACACCCGCGTCGGCACGGCTCGCCCCCGGCGAGAGCGTGACCTTCGACGTCACGGTCACCGGGCCCGACGGCGCCTCACCGCTCGACGACGGCTGGCTCACGTGGCTCGGCCCCGGCTCCCGCACCCGGATCCCGGTCGTGCTCAGCCGCTGATCCGGTCCCTCACAGGTCCGACAGGGGAACCGCGAGGTCGGTGTCGGTCAGCCGGATGCTCTCGTCGTACCCGCCGAGGACCAGCAACCGGGAACCGCTGATCCCGACCGTGGAGAAGGACGCGCGGCCGCGCCCGGCAGCGGGCACGAACCGGCTGGTCGCGCCCGGTACGTCGACCACCTCGACCCCCGGGCCGCCACCGGCCACCGCGACCCGTCCGTCGGGGAGGAGCACCGCGGCGTCGGTCAGCTTGTAGCGACCGGCACGCAGCGTCGGGCCGGGGACGAACGTCGCCGTCACCGGGTCGAACAGCTCGGTGCTGCGCAGCAGCCGGTCGTCGTCCGGTGTTCCCCCCACGACCAGCACCTCGCCGGTGCGGAGCGTGACCATGGCGTGCTTGAAGCGAGCCCGCACCAGGGAGGTGACCGGACGGAGGGTGCCGTCACGAAGGAGCAGCACCGCCTGGGCCGAGGCCTTCCCGGGGGTGGACTGACCTCCGGCGACCAGCACGCTCCCGTCGCGGAGCGAGACCGCCGCGAGCCCGTCGACGGCCTCGGGCAGGTCCGGCCCGGCGGAGAAGCGCCCCGTCCGCGGGTCGAAGATCTCGATCGACGCGGTGTAGCGACCACTGCCGACCCAGCCTCCGGCGACGACCACGCGTCCGTCGCCGAGCAGGGCGGCCGCGTGGCCTCCCCGGCCGACCGCGAGCTCCCCCACCCGCTCCCAGGTACCGGCAGCAGGGTCGAAGACCTCGGCGCTGGTCAACGGAGGCTGGCCCTCCCCTGCAAAACCGCCCACCACCAGGACCCGTCCGTCGGTCAGCAGGGTCGCGGTGTGCGCGTCCCGGGCGTCCCGGAGGTCCCGGACCGCCGCTGCCCCGGACCGGTCGACCAGGTACGTCGAGCCGGTGGCAGTCGTACAGCCGTCGACGACGCAGCCACCGGCCACCAGGAGGCTGCCGTCCGCGAGGGCCGTCATGGTGTGGGCCGCCCGGTGCGCCAGGGGTACGCCGGCAGGATCACCCGGATCCGGTGAGGTCGTCACCGCCGGCGACGCCGTCGAGGTGGGCTCCGCCGCAGGACCCGCGTCCCGGGAGGAGTCGGTGGTGCACCCCGCCAGCAGGGCCAGGAGGATCAGCGCTGCGCCGGACCGGGTCATCCGCCGACGCCGAGTTCCCGGGTCGACCGCTCGCGCACCTCGACCTTGCGGACCTTGCCGGTCACCGTCATCGGGAACTCCTGGTCTCGTCGAGCAGGTCGGGGCTGGTCTCGCCCTTCGCCCGGGCCTCCATCCTCCACCCAATCAGTAGGTTGGCGTGATGGACAGCGACGCGGTGCTGCAACTGATCAGGGAGGTCGCCGACGAGGTGATCAACCCGCGCTTCCGCGACCTCGCCGACCACCAGGTCGCCGAGAAGAACCCCGGGGACCTCGTGACCGTCGCTGACCGCGAGGCCGAGGTGCTGATCACCGCCGCCCTCAACCGCGCCTACCCGGAGGCCGTGGTCCTCGGTGAGGAGGCGTACGCCGTCGACCCGGAGCTGATGTCGCGGTACGCCGCCGCGGACCACGCCTTCACGGTCGACCCCGTCGACGGCACCAAGAACTTCGTCCACGGCTCCCCCGACCACGCCGTCATGGTCGGTGAGACCCGGGGTGGCGAAACCGTGCGTTCCTGGATCTGGCAGCCGCAGCACGGGCGCGCCTACACCGCCGAGCGAGGGTCAGGCGCGCGGCTGGACGGTGGCCGCCTCGTCGCGCCGACCCGGTCAGCCGACCCCGCGAGGTGGCGAGGGACGACGTCGATGCGGGGGTGGGTCGGCCGGGAGCTCCCCGGTCTTCGACCGCTCGAGCTGACCTGGGTCTGTTGCGGCGTCGACTACCCGAAGCTGGCGGAAGGCGCGTGCGACTTCATCCTCTACGCCGCCCCCCACCCGTGGGACCACGTCCCGGGCTCGCTCCTGCTGGCGGAGATCGGAGCGTACGTCGGCATGGCCGACGGGGAGCCGTACGACCCTCGGACCAGCGCCAGCGGTGGGCTCGTCGCCGCGGCCGACCGGGCGACGTACGACGTGGTCGTCGCCGCGCTCGACGCACACTAGTTCCTACCTCGCACGCTCCAGCGCCGGCTCGAGGTCGGACCACAGGTCTTCGACGTGCTCGAGCCCGACCGAGAGGCGCAGCAGGTTGTCCCCGGGCCTGGCCCCGGCCTCGACCGGACGGTGGGTCAGCCCGGCCGGGTGCTGCACCAGCGTGTCGACACCGCCCAGGGAGACGGCGTGGGTGATCAGGTCGCACCCCTGCGCCACGGCCCCGGCGGCGGCGTACCCACCGACGAGCTCGAAGGCGAGCAGGCTGCCCGGACCGTGCATCTGGGTGCCGACCAGTCCCATCGGGTCGCACTCCTTGAGGCCCGGGTAGAGCACTCGCGCCACCCGGGGGTGCTCGGCCAGCCGCCCGGCCAGGACAGCGGCCGTCTCCTGCTGGGCGCGCACCCGCAGCGGCAGGGTCTGCAGACCACGGTGCAGCTCGTACGCCGCGAGCGGGTGCAGCAGGCCGCCGGTCACCGCGCGCAC
Source organism: uncultured Actinomycetota bacterium (assembly GCA_963834235.1). GTDB lineage: Bacteria > Actinomycetota > Actinomycetes > Propionibacteriales > Nocardioidaceae > Nocardioides. The sequence continues at coordinate 948,484 of CAWIAS010000001.1, read as the reverse complement.
CTGACGCAGCCGGACCAGCCACTCCTCACCGGCGGCGACGACGCCGCCCATGACGTCGCCGTGGCCACCCATGAACTTGGTCGCCGAGTGCAGGACCAGGGCGGCCCCGTGGAAGGCCGGCTGCTGCAGGACGGGTGTCGCGAACGTGTTGTCGACCAGGACCGGGACGTCACCGGCCTCGGCCACGACCGCTGCCAGGTCGACCAGGTCGACGGTCGGGTTGGCCGGGGTCTCGACGACGACCAGGCCCGTGTCGGGACGGAGGGCGCCCGCGACCTGGTCCGGGGTGGCCCACGTGATCTGGGTGCCGAGCAGCCCGGACGCGAGGACGTGGTCGGTGCCGCCGTACAGCGGGCGGACGCCCACGACGTGGGGCCGGCCGGCCGCCACGGAGGCGATCAGGACGGCGCTCAGACCGGCCATGCCCGAGGCGAAGGCCACCGCGCCCGGAAGTCCCTCGAGCGCTGCCACCGACCGCTCGAAGCGGTCGACGTTGGGATTCCACAGCCGCTGGTAGACGAACGAGTCGTCCGCCTGCGGTCGGCCACCGGTCGCGAGCCGCTCGTAGGCGGCCCCACCGTCGCCGACCGAGGGCAGCGGGTAGGTGGTGGAGAGGTCGAGGGGCGGGACGTGAACACCCAGGGCGGTGAGGTCTTCGCGACCGAGGTGGACGGCGTCGGTGTCGAGGCGGCTCATGGTTCGAGGATGACGATTCGGACCATGAAACCGCAACAGTCCCGCAGATCCTTCGTCAAGGCTGCTGCTTGCCGTGGATTCTACAATTCGTCGGCCTAGACTGGTGACCGTGCCGAAGAACGTTCTCCGCCTGTCTCCGGGCCCGGCCCCCCGCGACCGGCCGGTCCTCGACCCCGTCGACCGCGCCCTGGTCACCGCGCTCGTTCGCGACGGCCGGGCCCCCAACGTCGAGCTGGCCCGGGCCGCCGGCATCGCCGAGTCGACGTGCCTGGCCCGGGTGCGCTCACTGCGCGAGCGCGGGATCGTCACCGGCGTCACCGCCGATGTCGACCTGACCCGGCTCGGGCTGCCGGTCCAGGCGATGGTGGCGGTCCGGTTCTCAGGTCACCTGCGCGCCGACGTCGACGCCTTCGGCGAGGAGGTCACCGGCCTGCCGGGCGTGGTGGCGGCGTACAACATCTCCGGCGCCAACGACTTCCTGGTCCACGTCGCCAGCGCGACACCTGAGGCGCTGCGCGACTTCGTCCTCGACAACCTGACCGGCCGGCCCGGGGTCGTGCACGCCGAGACCAGCCTGGTCTTCAACGTCACCCGTGGCCGGGCCGTGCTGCCGGGCTGAAGGGGGTCTGCGGGATACCCGCTGGGCCCCTTCACCTCGAGGACGCTTCAGCGACCGCGCTGCGGTCGGTGGGCGGGCGTAACCTGCCGAGCATGACGCGGTACGTGGGCGAGGACATGGAGGGCGCCGAGTTCCGCGAGTGCAACCTGGACAACACCCGTCTGATCGGCGTGATCATGCAGGACGCCGTCATCGACGGGCTGGTGACGAACCTCGTCGTGAACGGCGTCGAAGTCATGGCGTACGTCGAGGCCGAGCGCGATCGTCGTCACCCGGTCCGCCGGCTCATCCGGTCGGACGACCTGTCCGACCTGCGCCGAGGATGGCGGCAGCTGCGCACCGACTGGGCGGCGACCGTGGCGCGCCTCCGGGAGACGCCCGGCATCGAGCACGAGAGCGTGAACGACGAGTGGTCAGCTGTGCAGACGCCTGCGCCACCTGGTCTTCGTCCATGACTCGTGGTTCCGGCGCTGCTGCCTCGGGTCCACCGATCCGTTCACTCCGATGGGCCTGGGCCTCGAGTCCGTACCCGACCGCGAGGAGCAGGGGCTCGACCCGTCGGCGGACCCGACGCTCGACGAGGTGCTCGCCGTCAGGGCCGAACACGCGGCCGAGCTCGAGCGGTGGCTGGACGCCGTGACGCCCGAGCAGCTCCAGGAGCCGGCGCCGGTCCCCGACGACGACAGGTGGCCGCCGTACGCACGCGGCCGATCGGTGCGGCAGTGCCTGGGGACAGTGCTCGGCGAGGAGTTCGAGCACCACCAGTTCTGCGTGCGCGACCTCGACCTCGTCGAGAGACAGGTCGCTGGTGGAAGCGTCATCGAGTCGCGGAAATGAACGGAGAGCAGGACGCCGTGACGCCCCTCCACCGGATCACCGCGCGCGTTCTTCCTGTCAGCTCGACCGGCGCCGTCCTGTTGCTGCAAGAGCGTGATCCTGCCCGGCCGGGTGAGTTGTACTGGTCGAGCATCGGCGGCGCTGTGGACCCGGGCGAGTCGTTGACCGAGGCCGCGGTGCGCGAGCTGTGGGAGGAGACGGGCATCGTCGTCGACGCCGACCTCCTGTCCGCTCCCGTACACCGCGGAGTGCAGGCCTACTCCTGGGACGGAGTCGACAACGTCGCCGACTCGACGTACTTCGTGGTCCCCCTCGACGATGACGTCGAGGTCAACTTCGACAACCTCGAACCCGAGGAGGTCGGCAACGTGCTTGCCGCAGGCTGGTGGACACCTGCCGAGCTCGCCGGCCGCGCCGTCAGGCCTCCCGACCTGCCGGAGATCATCAGCACTGCCCTGACCGCGTACGCCGATCGGTCCCCGGTCGACGGGTCCTGACGAACGACGCGGTCGCCGATGGTGCCGCTCTCACCACGTGATCGCGTGCGCGCCGCCACTCCACTGAAAACGAGCCCACGCTGTTCTCGGCCGCCCGAGGCGAGGACGGCATCTCGTCAGCGCCGCTGGGGCGACCGCAGCTGTTCGCCCAGGCTGACCAAGCGACCGCGACGGCAAGGGCCGCGCAGATCCTGCGCATGCGGGCATCGGCCACACGTCCAGGCGTTCGACGAGGATCGCAATCGAGATGCTTTCGATCGACTCCAGGTTGACGACGGGCCGACGCGTCGTACGCGGAGTAGCTGGCGTCCACCTCGCCGAGCGATGACGGCCCAGCAACGCCGCGAGGGACTTCGTCCACCAGCGCTGAGTCTGGCTTCCCGGACGCTCTGCGCGGGTCAGGCCTCCCGCGTCACCGTCATGGTCCGGTCGCCGAAGCGGACGACGTCGTCGCTGAGCAACGTCGTCGGCTTCCCGGCCGAGAGGTCCCGCGGGACGCCCTGGCGGACCAGCACCGACCCGTTCGTGGAGCCTCGGTCCATGACGACCAGGACGCCGTCGGGCGCGACCTGGAACTGGGCGTGGGTCTTGGAGAGCGACATGTCCTGGGAGGGCAGCGGCACCAGGTGGCTCACGGGCTCACCCGGGCGCGGCTCGGGGCGGCGGCCGACCAGCGCCATGCCCTCGACCACGAAGGACTCACCGGTGTCGAAATGGACCCGCCAACGGGCATCGGTGGCGCCGCCGGCGGAGCGCACGGTCGTCTGCTCGGCAGTCGACAGGTCAGCGGGCGGACCCAGGGGCGCCCGGAGGGACGGCGACGATGCGGGCGCCGGAGCGGATGATGTGGCCGGGGCCGGAGCCGGGCCGGCCCCCGCTGCGGGCGGCTCCGCCGGCGGCAGGTCGGGTGGCGCGTAGGTCGGCGGCAGACCAGCCGGACCGGGTGTGCCCGGCGAGACGGGTCCCGCGGCGGCCTCGGCTGCCGCGGGTGCGCCGGCGTGGACACCCGGAGCGGTGGCGCGGCGCGCTCCGCGCGACGGCGGCGTCGCGGGAACCTGCTGCGTGGTCGGGACCAGGCGCATCGCGGTCAGGTTGACGACGTGCCGGGGGCCGTGGTCGACCTCGACCGCCTCGACCGGGGTGGGACGGACGTCGACCACGATCGACTCGGTCATGTGGTCGTGCCAGCCACGACGCTGCCGGCCGCGGTCCATCACCGCGGTCCAGGCCAGCGTGGCGAGACCGAGGCCGAAGGTCGGCAACGCGGAGAACCCCAGGATCAGCGACCGGATCATGGCCGCGACGATCCCGATCGGCGTACCCGTCCCGAGATGGACGACGCGTAGGCCCAGCAGCACCTTGCCCGGCGTGAAGCCCTGGAGTCCCTGGAGCGCCGAGAAGACGAAGCCCACGAGAAGCACGCCGGCGACGATGACGGCGACGCCGGCGACCACGGCCCCCTCCCTGAGCAGGTAGTGGTACGCCGCGAACACGGCAAGGCCCTCGAGGGGCCAGGCGATCAGGCGGTCGATCATGAACGCGTAGAAACGGCGGTCCAGCTCCGCGGCAGGGAAGGTGGGCGCGTCCTGGCTCACGGCGACGGCAGTCATGAGGGGCGGCTCCGGCTGGTGGTGGCTCACGGGTTGATGACCTGGATGGTCACGCCGTCGCCCAGGTCGATGATGGCCCCGGGGATCAGCTGGGTCGCGATCCCGGCCTGCAGGTCCTCGGGCGGGAGCCCCGGCTGGACGAGGACGGTGCCGTTGGTCGAACCGAGGTCGGTCGCGACCGCGGAGCCGTGGTCGGCACCCGAGCCCGGCCGGATCTCCAGGTGGGTCGAGGAGATCTCCTGCTGGGGGCTGGCGACCGTGACCAGGCGGGGCTGCTCGGTCGAGGGGAAGCGACGGGCCTCGGGAGCACGTCCGATGATCACCGCGCGGTCCACCTCGACGCTCTCCCCGGTGGAGAGCACGAGCCGCGCGACCGGCCGTGAGACGACACTCGGCGCCTGCGGCTGACCGGGGATGCCGGGCGGGGCGTACGGCGTCGGCTCGTGGCCCCCGGTCCTGGTCATCCCGTCGTGGTCCCCACCGGTCTCCGGTGCGTCCGGCACCGGCGGGGCCATGGCCTCGGTGGCGGGGCCGAGGTCGGGGATCTCCGCGGCCGGCTCGGGCCCGGGCTCTCCGCCTGGTCGTCGGACGTCGTCCGGGGCGGTGCGTCGACCCGGGAGACCCGGACGAGGCCGGTCCGGACGGTCAGGTCGCCGCCGTCGACGTCGCCGCCGTCTTCGACGTCGATCGACATCGAGGTGACCGAGGTGAACGTCCGCTCGACCCAGGTGGTGGCCGAGGAGCCCTCGAGCTCCACGGTCTCGTCTCCGAGCACGAAGCACGCTCGGCCGGCGCCCCGGATGACGACCTTGGTGTCGGTCCCGAGCTCGCTGATCAACACGAAGGTGGGCAGCTCACGCAGACCGCCGGAGATGAGCTCGTCGAGGACCTCGTCGAAACCGGCACCGTCGTCCACCAGCTCCCACAGCCGGGCGACGCGTGACTTGCCGGTCGGCGGGAGCAGGACGGTGGCGTGGTCACCGAAGACACCGAACCACGCCCCGGGTCGGTAGGACCGCGTCGTGGCCTCACTCACGGAAGTGCTCCCGGATTCTGTTCGAGACTCTCGCGCTGGTGCTCGGAGTCAGAGGAAAGGTGGTCCGCCAATCCCATCACATCGACGACGACGGCGGTCGCGTTGTCCCGGCCGCCGGCGGCGATCGCGGCCCCGACGAGCTTGGTGGCGGCGTCACGGGGGTCGCTGGTCTCTCGCAGGATGCCGGCGATCGCGTCGTCGTCGATCATGCCGTTGATGCCGTCGGAGCACAGGACGAGGCGCTCGACCGAGGCCACCGGGAGCAGGAAGTAGTCGGCCTCGACCGCCTCGGGGCCGCCGAGCGCCCGCGTGATCACGTGTCGTTCGGGGTGGCTCGCGGCGTCGTCCTGGGTGATCCGGCCGGATTCGAGCAGCTCCTGCACCAGGCTGTGGTCGACGCTCACCTGCTCCAGCACATCGTGGGTGAAGCGGTAGACCCGGGAGTCACCCAGGTTGGCCATCAGCCACTGGGGTCCGCTCTCGTCAGCGACCAGGAGGGCCGCGACGGCCGTCGTCCCGGCGTACCACTGGTGACGGCCCCGGTTGACCTGCTGCTCGCCGTACTCCGCGATCCGGCGCTGGCACTCGCGCAGCGTGGCGGCGACCGCGTCGGCGCCAGTACGCGGGTCGTACTCCTCACCGGCCAGCCGGCCGAACTCCTCGATCACGATGGCGCTCGCCACGTCACCACCGTCGTGGCCACCCATGCCGTCCGCCACGACGAACAGCGGCGGGGTCGCGAGGAACGCGTCCTCGTTGACCTCGCGGACCAGCCCGACATCGGTCGTGGCGCCGTACTGGAGCTCGATCTGGTTCATCCCACCTCCTGGGTGGGAGGGACAGTACGGCGTCCCGCGCTCGGGGTGCCCGGTAGCGTGGGAGGGATGTCCGGTGCGAGTGAACAGGCGACGGGGTTCCGCACCCTGGCCGACCAGCTGCGTGGGTGGCCCGACGACCGGCTCGCCCGGCTGCTCCGTGAGCGTCCCGACCTCGCCACGCCTGCCCCTCACGACTCCGGCCAACTGGCTTCTCGCGCCGCCACCCGGGCCTCGGTGGTCCGGGCGCTCGACCGGCTGACCCGGCTCGAGCTCAGTGTCCTTGATGCCCTGGTGGTCGCGGGCCAAACCCCCACGGATGAACTCGCTCGAACCGTCCATGCCGACCCGGCCGCCGTGGACACCGCCGCCGAGCGGCTGGTCGACCTCGCCCTGGCCTGGCAGGGGACGGGAGGCCTGCGGGCGCTGAGCACCGCCGCCGAGGCGCTGGCCGGCGGACCGGATGCCGGGGTCAGCGGTCTCTACCCGGTCTCGCCCGAGGCCGGCGATGCCGACGACGTCGGGCGTCGGCTCGGCGAGCTGACCGACAAGGCGCGGGCCCTGCTCGAGCACGTCGACGCGAACGGCGGTCAGGCCACCGCCGGTTCGGCCCGGCACACCGTCGGTCCCGATGACGCCAGGACCCCGGCGGAGGAGCTGATCTCACGACGCCTCCTGGTGCCCCGCGGTGGCGGGGTGGTCCAGGTCCCGGGCGAGGTCGGGCTGGCGCTGCGTGGCGGTCGCACCACCCGCGAGCCCGTGGACGCCCCGCCGGAGGTGGCCACGACGACCCGCGAGGTCACCACCGTCGACCGGACCGCAGCGGGTGCCGCGTTCGAGACCGTCCGTCGGGTCGAGCTGCTCCTGGACCACTGGAGCACCGAGCCACCGACGGCCCTGCGCAGCGGGGGTCTGGGCGTGCGCGACCTGAAGGCGACCGCGTCCCACCTGCACGTCGACGCGCTGACCGCTGCGCTGCTGGTCGAGGTGGCCGCCGCCTCCGGCCTGCTGGCGATGGGCACGGACTCGGTCAAGGATCCCGCCTGGCTGCCCACCGACGCGTACGACGCGTGGACCACCCGGGACGTGGCCGAGCGGTGGCACCACCTCGTCAGCGCCTGGCTCACGACCACCCGCGTGCCCGGGTTGGTCGGCAGGAAGGACCAGGCTGGCAAGACCCAGAACGCCCTGGCTCCGGAGCTCTCCAGCATCTTCGCTCCCGAGAGCCGGCGGATGGCCCTCGAGGTCCTCGCCGGGCTCACCCCGGGCGAGGCGCCCGCCACCGGCACCGGCGTCCCGACGGTGGTCGCCCGGGTCAGCTGGCTGCGGCCGCGCCGGCCCCGCTCCCGCGCCGACCAGGTGGCGTGGGCGCTCGCGGAGGCCGCGACGCTGGGGGTCACCGGGCTGGGGGCGCTGTCCTCGGCCGCCCGGGCGCTGCTCGCCGGTGACGAGCCCGCAGCCACGGCTTCACTGACACCGCTGCTCCCGGCCCCCGTCGACCACGTGCTCATCCAGGCCGACCTGACGGCGGTCGCGCCCGGCCCCCTGGAGTCGACGCTGGCCCGCAAGCTGGCCCTGCTCGCTGACGTCGAGTCGCGAGGTGGGGCCACGGTCTACCGGTTCACCCCCGGCTCCGTCCGGCGGGCACTCGACGTGGGCTGGGCGGCGGCCGAGATCCACGACTTCATCTCCACGGTGTCGCGGACGCCGGTGCCACAGCCGCTCGCCTACCTCGTCGACGACACGGCCCGCACCTTCGGCACGGTCCGGGTCGGGCACGCCGAGGCCTTCCTCCGGGCCGACGACGAGACCGCGCTGAGCGAGCTCCTGCACCACCCGAAGGCGGCGCCGCTGGGACTTCGGCGGATCGCACCGACCGTGCTGATCACCTCGACCCCGCTCGACGTACTCCTACCCAGGCTGCGAGAGCTCGGCGCGGCACCCGTGGTCGAGGCCGCCGACGGGACAGTACGCGTGGCGCGTCCCGACCAGCTCCGGGCCCGCACCCCCCGGGAACACCGCGGGGCCCACGTCCGGGCCGCGCGCGAGACCGCCCACGTCGCGCAGGTGGTGACGGCGGTCCGGGCCGGCGACCGGGCCGGCTCCGTCCGACCCGCCGACCCGTCCGCCTCCCTGACCCCGAGCGGGTCGATGGCCGCGCTGCGGGAGGCGATCGATGCCGAGGCGACGGTGCTGATCGGGTACGTCGACAACCACGGCACCAGCACCGAGCGCGTCGTCGACCCGACGTACGTCGAGGGCGGCTGGCTGACCGCCCACGACCACCGCAGCGACGACACCCGCAACTTCGCGGTCCACCGGATCACGTCGGTGCGGGTCATCGTCGACTGACGGTCAGTCGAACAGGAACCCCGCGTCCGTCGAGGCCGGTCTGATCCGCCCCGGCGTCTGACCTGCGCGCCCGTAGACTCGAGGCGTGGACTTCATCCGGTACGCCGAGGCGTCCGCGAGCCTGCTCAACGCGCCGCTCGCCGACCGCGACGACCTGGTCGGGCACCTGGCCGGCCGGGTGTGGCTGCACGACCAGTGCAGCGACCGGGACGCGACCGTGCTCCGCAAGTTCGCCCGTGAGCTGCGCCCCGTCTTCGAGGCCTCCGACGTCGACGACACCCGCGGGGTGATCGACGGCCTCAACGAGCTGATGGAGCGACACCCGATCACGCCGCGGATCGCCGACCACGACGCCGCCGACCTGCACCTCCACGTCGCCACCCGCACCGCCAGCGTCGCCGAGCTCCTGATCGGGGAGTCGCTGCTCGGGCTGGCCACCCTCGTCTGCGACCTCGGCGCCAGCCGGCTCGGCGTGTGCAGCGCGTCGCCGTGCACCAACGTCTACGTCGACACCTCACCCAACCAGTCCCGGCGCTACTGCTCGGACCGGTGCTCCTCGCGGGCCAACGTCGCCGCCTACCGCGCCCGCCAGAAGCAGGGCGTCCCCGTCTCCGCCGAGACCGCGGCAGGCTCCTCTGCCTGACCTGGTCACCCGGCTCCGCGAAGCCGGCTGCGTCTACGCCGAGGAGGAGGCCGCGCTGCTCTCCTCCGCTGCGGCTTCCCCCGCCGACCTGGAGGCTCTGGTCGCGCGCCGACTGGCCGGCGTACCTCTCGAACACGTGCTGGGCTGGGTCGAGTTCTGCGGTCTCCGCCTCCACCTGGACGAGGGCGTCTTCGTGCCGCGCGCCCGGTCCGAGCTGCTGGTCGACCTCGCCGTCGGGCTGTCGGGCTGGGGGGTCATCGTCGACCTCTGCTGCGGGTCGGGCGCGGTCGCCGCGGCGGTGGCCGACGCGTCGGAGGCGGAGGTGTTCGCCGCCGACGTCGACCCCGTCGCCGTGGTCTGCGCACGCCAGAACCTGCCGCCGGGACAGGTCTTCGAGGGTGACCTGTACGACGCCCTCCCCGACCACCTGCGCGGCCGGGTCGACGTGCTGGTGGCCAACGCGCCGTACGTGCCCACCGACGCGATCGCGCTGATGCCGCCCGAGGCCAGGGAGCACGAGCCGCTGGTCGCGCTGGACGGGGGTGCGGACGGTGTCGACGTGCATCGACGGATCGCAGCCGGCGCCCCTGCGTGGCTGGCCCCGGGCGGACACCTGGTGATCGAGACCAGCCGGGACCAGGCCGCGCTCACCGTGGTCGCGTGCGCGGCCGCCGGGCTCCTGGCCAGGGTGGTCACCGACGATGACCTGGAGGCGACGGCGGTCGTCGCGACCCGCTCCGTAGACTCGTCCGAGTGAACGAGGGCCCCCTGATCGTGCAGAGCGACAAGACGCTGCTGCTGGAGATCGACCACGAACGGGCCCAGGACTGCCGCAAGGCGATCGCACCCTTTGCGGAGCTCGAGCGCTCCCCCGAGCACATCCACACCTACCGGCTCACGCCGCTCGGCCTCTGGAACGCGCGCGCAGCGGGACACGACGCCGAGCAGGTGATCGACACCCTGCTCGAGTACAGCCGCTACGCCGTCCCGCACGCGCTGTTGATCGACATCGCCGAGACGATGGCCCGCTACGGTCGGCTCCGCCTCGAGAAGCACCCGGTGCACGGGCTGGTGCTGGTCAGCACCGACCGTCCGGTGCTCGAGGAGGTCCTGCGCGCCAAGAAGGTCGCCGGGATGATCGGGAGCCGGGTCGACGACGACACCGTCCTCGTCCACGCCTCCGAGCGCGGCAACCTGAAGCAGGTGCTCCTCAAGCTGGGGTGGCCGGCCGAGGACTTCGCCGGCTACGTCGACGGCGAGGCACACCCGATCGCGCTCGACGAGTCCGAGTGGCACCTGCGCGACTACCAGCGCGATGCCGCCGAGTCCTTCTGGCACGGCGGATCCGGTGTGGTCGTCCTCCCCTGTGGCGCCGGCAAGACGCTGGTCGGCGCGGCGTCGATGGCCCTCGCGCAGGCCACGACGCTGATCCTCGTGACCAACACCGTCTCGGCTCGCCAGTGGAAGGACGAGCTGATCCGTCGTACGTCGCTGACGGAGGAGGAGATCGGCGAGTACTCCGGCGCCGTCAAGGAGGTCCGGCCGGTCACGATCGCGACGTACCAGGTGATGACCACCCGCCGGAAGGGCGTCTACCCGCACCTCGAGCTGCTCGACGCCCGTGACTGGGGCCTGATCATCTACGACGAGGTCCACCTGCTGCCCGCCCCGATCTTCCGGATGACCGCCCACCTGCAGGCGCGGCGGCGGATCGGGCTGACCGCGACGCTGGTGCGCGAGGACGGCCGCGAGGGCGACGTCTTCTCGCTGATCGGACCGAAGCGGTACGACGCCCCGTGGAAGGACATCGAGGCGCAGGGCTGGATCGCGCCGGCGGACTGCGTCGAGGTCCGGGTCACGCTGCCCTTCGGCGGAGCGGCTCGCCTACGCGACGGCCGAGCCGGAGGAGCGCTATCGGCTGGCGGCCTGCACGCACCACAAGATCGACGTGGTGCGCGACCTCGTCGCGGCGCACCCGGGCCAGCCGACCCTGGTGATCGGCCAGTACATCGACCAGATCGACGAGCTCGCGGCGGCACTCGACGCGCCCATGATCAAGGGCGAGACGACCGTGAAGGAGCGGCAGCGGCTCTTCGAGGCGTTCCGGACCGGTGAGATCGGGCTGCTGGTCGTGTCGAAGGTCGCCAACTTCTCGATCGACCTGCCGTCGGCCGAGGTCGCGATCCAGGTGTCGGGGTCCTTCGGCTCCCGCCAGGAGGAGGCACAGCGGCTCGGCCGGCTGCTGCGGCCGAAGTCCGACGGCAAGTCCGCACACTTCTACACGATCGTCTCGCGGGACACCGTCGACGCGGAGTTCGCCCAGAACCGGCAGCGGTTCCTCGCCGAGCAGGGGTACGCCTACCGGATCGTCGACGCCGAGGACCTGCCCGCCTGATCGTTGAGTCGCGCCTCCCGCCGGGTCGAGATGCGCCTCCCGCCGGGTCCAGATGCGCCTCTCAACGTGGCGCGGAGCGCAACTCAACGTGGCGCGGAGCGCAACTCAACATGGACGGCGAGGCGGATCGTCCAGGCGGTGCCGAGGAGAGCGATCGCCGCCCCCACCGCGAACGTCCAGGGGATCCCCTGCTCGCGGGCCACGAGGCCCAGGACCATCGGGCCGAAGCCCAGCGCGAGATCGATGAAGGCGCTCGCCGTCCCGGCCGCGGCGCCCCGCTCGGACGGCTTGGCCGTGGCGAAGATCGCCGCGAAGAAGGCCGGGGTCGTGAAGGTGACACCGAGCGCCATCACCACCGCGCCGACGATCAGCCCGGTCGGTGTCTGCCAGGCGGCCATCAGCACCAGTCCCACCGCGGTCAGCGCCAGTGACGAAGCCGCGAGCGGGAGCGCCGGCCACCGGTCCGGCAGCTTCGCGAACACGAGTCGGCAGGCCACGATGACGCAGCCGTAGACGAACAGCGCGAGACTGGTGTTGCTCATCTCGAGGTCGCCGGAGTACAACGCCACGAACGGCAAGAACGCGCTCACCGCCAGCAAGGAGCAGAAGAACCCGATCGAGTACGGCAGGGCGGGCCGGTGGAACAGCAACCCGTGCCCGTCGTCGGCGTCGTCGGAGCGCAGCGGTTCCGGCAGGACCAGCACCAGCAAGGCCGCGACGACGGCGAGCCCGGCCGCGCCGTACCAGGCTGCCTCGTAGCCACCGCTCTCGAGGAGCAGCTCACCGAGTGGCGGACCGAAGGCGAGTCCCAGGTAGAGCCCCAGCGAGTTGTAGCTGAGGGCCTCCCCCATCCGCTCCGGCGGGGCCAGGTCCGCCAGCAACGCGAAGCCGGCCACGAAGAACGCGGCCTCCCCGATGCCCTGGAGGAGGCGCAGCGCGATCACCATCGCGAGCGAGTCGACGTGCGGCATCAGCGCCATCCCGACCCCCGCGAGAACCGCGCCGACGAGGAGCACCGGCCGACGGCCGAGACGGTCGGAGTAGCGGCCGGCGTACGGGCGGCAGAGCAGCGCGGTGACGGCGAACGCCCCGAACGCGACGCCGGCGCCGGCTTCGTCCGAGCCGATCGGGCCGGTGACGTAGACCGGGAGAGCGAGGATCGCGATGCCCACGCAGGTGAAGTAGGCCAGGTCGGCGATGCCGAGCACCACGAACGCCGGCGTGAACAGGGGGCCGGCTGCCCCCGCGCGAGCTGCGTCGTCGCTCGTGCCGGCCATGCGCAGACGGTAGTGGGCGTGGAGCGCCCCCGTACGCTCGGCCGCATGGGAGCACTGCGCGAACGCCTGGGTGAGGCACTCTTCCTCCGGGTCGCCGGTCCGGACGGCCCCCGGCACCGCGACCGCATCCACGGGCGGCCCGGCCCCCGCTGGTTCGACGGCGCCAGCCCGATCGGCCGCGTCCACGGCGACGCCTCGATGTTCGTCGGCGGCATCCGCGCGATCCTCCTCCAGACCCTCCACCCGGCCGCGATGACGGCCGTCGCCGAGCACAGCGGCTATCGCGGCGACATGTGGGGCAGGCTCGCGCGCACCTCGCGCTTCCTCGCCGTCACCACCTTCGGCACCGCCGACGACGCCCAGCGTGCGGTCGACGCCGTCCGCGGGATCCACTCGCGGATCACGGGGGTCATGGACGACGGCACGCCGTACGCCGCCTCCGACCCGCACCTGCTGTTGTGGGTCCACGTCGCCGAGATCGACAGCTTCCTGCTCGCCCACCAGACCTACGGCGAGCACCCGCTCGACCAGGCCGGCCGCGACGAGTACGTCGCCCAGACCGCCGAGATCGCGCGTCGCCTCGGGGTGATCGACCCGCCGACCACGGAGGCCCAGCTCGCGGCTGTGCTCGCGTCGTTCCGGCCGGAGCTGCGGGTCACCCGACACGCCCGCGAGGCCGTCTCCTACCTGCTGTGGAGCCCACCGTTGCCGATCCCGCTGCGACCGGCGTACGGCGTGCTGATGGCCGCCGGGATCGGGCTGATGCCCCGCTGGACCAGGCGCCCCCTGCGGCTGCCGTCCACGCCGGTCACCGACCGCACCGTGGTGAAGGCGCTCGGGTCGCTGGCCACCGGCACGATCCGCTGGGCGATGACGCCGGCGCGTGACGAGGCCCGGGACCTGAGAGCGGTCAGCGTGCCCAGTCCGGAAGCGACTGCGTGATCGCGTAGGTCCCGCCGCTCACCGACATCGCCAGGAACGTCCCCCACGCCATGTCGATCGGCACGATCGAGACCGGGAAACCCTCGAGCACGGCGAGGCTGGTCAGGTCCCAGGTGGCGTAGGTGACGAGGCCGAAGAAGGCACCCGCCGCCAACGCCCGGCCGAGCGAGTCTCCCTCGACGGCCGGGTGGATCACGAAGAAGACCAGCCCCGCCACGAAGATCGCGTAGAACACCACCGCCGCCGGCACGTTCGGCTTGTCGGCCAGCAACGAGCCGAGTCGGTCGTCGTACAGCTGCTTGCCCACGAAGGCGAGCCAGACGAAGTCCACCAGGCAGAACACGGCCGCGGCCACGAGGTACTGGGTCACCCAGGAGGAGAAGTTCATGCCCCCAGTTAACCCATAACCCGGTGACGCGCGCGTCAACCGGCTGTTAGCGTCGCCGTCCCCCCTCCTGCCCACCCGCGACCGCGGAGGTCCTCGCATGCCCGCGCCCGACGCCGAGCTCGCCGCAGAGCAGGCGCACCTCGCCGCCTCGCGCGAGCAGCTGGCGCGGATGCGGGAGCGGACCGCGTCGATGGACTCGGCAGCCGCCGGGGACTGGGTCAGCCGGGAGTACCTGGAGTCGACCTTCGCCCTCCGGATGAAGCAGCTGGCCGACGACCCGACGGTGCCCCTGTTCTTCGGCCGCGTCGACTACGAGGACGGCGACGAGTTCCACATCGGCCGTCGCCACGTCTCCGACCCCACCGGAGAGCCGATGGTGATCGACTGGCGGGCGCCGGTGAGCCTGCCGTTCTACCGGGCGAGTCCCGCCGAGCCGATGGGGATCGGGCGGCGGCGCAGGTACGGCTTCCACCAGGGCCGGCTCACCGCCTTCGAGGACGAGGACCTGGCACTCGGGCCCGCCGGCGCAGAGGAGCACTCCGCGATCCTCGAGGCCGAGATCGAGCGGCCACGCGTCGGTCCGATGCGCGACATCGTCGCCACCATCCAGCCCGAGCAGGACGTCATCGTCCGCTCCGAGCTCTCCCGGTCCGTCTGCGTCCAGGGCGCACCCGGGACCGGCAAGACCGCGGTCGGCCTGCACCGGGCGGCGTACCTCCTCTACGCGCACCGCGAGCAGCTGACCCGGCAGGGCGTGCTGGTCGTCGGGCCGAACGCCAGCTTTCTGCGCTACATCCGCGACGTCCTGCCGGCTCTCGGCGAGATCGACGCGACGCAGACCACCATCGAGGAGCTGGCCCGGAAGACCCTGCTTCGCCTGCAGCCGCGGAGCGCGATCCGGGGGGTCGACTCGGCGGCGGTCGCCACCCTCAAGGGCGACGCCCGGCTGGCCGAGGTGCTCGAACGTGCGCTGTGGTCCCAGATCGTGCTGCCGACCGAGGGCCTGGTGGTGCCGCGGGGTGCCCGGCGGTGGCGGGTCCCGGCGTACGAGGTCGAGGAGCTGGTCGCGTCCCTGCGCGCCCGCGGGGTGCGCTACGGCGCGGCGCGGGCGATGGTGCCGCAGTCGCTTGCGCACCGGGTGCTGGTGAAGATGGAGCTGGCCGGTGACTCGCCGGACGACCGGGTCCAGGACGCGGTCGCCCGCAGCAAGCCGGTCAAGGAGTACGCCGGGTCCGTCTGGCCGGCGGTCGACCCGGCCCGGCTGGTGTGGAGGCTGCTGTCGGACGCGTCCCTGCTCGCCGCGGCTGCCGACGGCATCCTGACGACGGACGAGCAGGTGGCGCTGCTGTGGCCGAAGCCGTCCAAGGCCCCCGGCTCGGCGCACTGGTCGCTGGCCGACGCGGTGCTGCTCGACGAGGCGGCGGACCTGGTCGAGCGGACGCCGTCCGTCGCGCACATCGTGGCCGACGAAGCGCAGGACCTCTCGCCGATGATGCTGCGCGCCCTGGCGCGGCGCAGCTCGACCGGTTCGCTCACTGTCCTCGGCGACCTCGCCCAGGCCACGACGCCGTGGGCGGTGCGGACGTGGGCCGAGGCGCTGGCCCACCTCGGGAAGCCGGACGCGCACGTCGAGGAGCTGACGCGGGGTTTCCGGGTGCCCGGCGAGGTGATCGAGTACGCCGCCCGCCTGCTGCCGGTGATCGCGCCCGGGCTGCGACCTCCGACGTCGGTGCGTCGGGCCCGCGGCGACCTGACCTTCGTGGCGACCGGTGACCTCCTGCCGACGGTCCGGGAGGTGATCGGGCGCGAGGGTTCGATCGGACTGATCGTGCCCGACGCGCGCGTCACCGAGGCCGGCGCCGAGCTGACGGCGGCCGGCATCGGCTTCGCGCTGCTCGGTGCGGACGTCGATGCGGAGACCGAGTTCGAGCAGCACCTGGACCTGGTGCCGTCGACGCTGGCCAAGGGGTTGGAGTTCGACCACGTCATCCTCGTCGAGCCGGCGGCGATCGTCGCCGGCGAGCCCGACCGGGTCACCGGGCTGCGCCGCCTCTACGTCTGCCTCACCCGCGCCGTCACGTCACTGGCGGTCCTGCACGCCGACCCGCTCCCCGACGAGCTCGCTGGTTGAATGGCCGGGTGGTCCCCGCGCCCCTCAGCGAACACTGGCCGCTCCCGCACGCCACGGTCGTCCGGGATGCGCTGCTGACGGCGTACGCCGACCCGGCGCGCGGCTACCACGACACGCGGCACCTGACCGAGGTCCTCGACCCGTCTCGACGAGCTGCCGGGTGACTTCGACCGGCTCGCGGTGACGCTGGCGGCGTGGTTCCACGACGGGGTGTACGACGGTCGGCCGGGCGCCGAGGAACGGTCGGCGCAGTGGGCGGAGCGCGCCCTGACCGGGGAGAATCCGGCGCTCGTCGCCGAGGTGGCCCGGCTGGTGCGGCTGACCGAGCACCACCGCCCGGTCGACGGCGACGCCAACGGCTGCGCGCTCTCCGACGCCGACCTGGCGATCCTGGCCGCGCCGGCTGCACGCTATGCCGAGTACGTCGTGGCCGTCCGCGCCGAGTACGCCCACGTCCCCGAGGACGCCTTCAGCGCCGGCCGCGCGGCGATCCTCGGCGACCTGCTGGCCAAGCCCCACCTGTTCCACACGGCGTACGCCCGCGAGCACTGGGAGGCCCCCGCCCGCCGCAACGTCACCCACGAAGTGGGAGTTCTTGCTGCTCGAGGTGGGAGTTCTGGTTGAGGGCGTCACCACAACTCCCACTTCGGCGCGCCACAACTCCCACTTCGTGGGGGATAAGCGCCACTTCGTGGATCAGGAGGGGCGGGGCTTGCGGCGGCGGAGGCCGGCGGCGACGAGCAGGCGGATCAGCTCGCGCGAGGTGACGGGATGGGCGCCGAGGGCGACCACCTGGTCGTACCACTCGGACGGGACGTCGTAGTGGTCGCGGTCGAAGCCCCGCTCGGGGATGCCGAGGTCACGGGCGAAGGCGTGCAGCTCGTCGTACGACGTGTCGCTCGCCAGGTGTGACCACAGCCGTCCGTGACCCTCGGCGTTCGGGGGGTCGATCAGGATCATCCGGCCGAGCCCTCTGGGATCATCCGGCGGAGCCCAGCGAGCGCTCGAGGGTGCTGTCGAGCAGCAGTCGCCACGAACGCACGTGGCCCGCATCGACATAGGACTTGTACGACGCCCCCGGGCGCACCTGGCGTCCCACGTGGAACTGCCGGACCCCGGCCCGCACCAGCCACGGGACGTGCTCGCCGAGCAGCCCTCCCCCGGGCATCAGCAGCGAGGCGATCCGCGGATCGGACTCGGCCGTGGCCACCAGCTCGTCGTACCCGGTGCCCATGCCCTGCGGCGACCCCGCGGACCGGACGGCCACGAGCCCGGGGAGCCCGAGCAGGCGCCGCCAGGACCGGCGCGGGTCGAGCGAGGAGTCGACGGCGCGGTGGAAGCTCCACGGCACACCGGGCAACGACGAGGCGAGGTGGCCGCACACCTCGGTGTCGATCTCGAGGTCGGCGTCGAGGAAGCCGAAGGCGACTCCGGCGGCACCGCAGCCGAGGTAGTCCTCGCCCAGCCCCACGAGGCGGGTCATCTCGCCGCCGGTGGTGGTCCAGGAGTCGTTGAGGCGCAGGGTGACGAACACCGGCAGCTCGGTCTCGCGGCACACCGACGAGACGACGGCCGGCTCGGGTGAGAGCCCACCATCGCGCGACGAGGTGGAGACGGTCGGCACCGCCCTCGTCCGCGCCCGAGACGTCACGGGGGCCGAGGACCGTCACTTCGAGGAGCGCAGTGCCCATGCGTCCCACTGTAGGGCTGGGAGGGCGCGGCATGATGGAGGCGTGGACGAACGCCTCCTGCTCGACGCCCGGGCCCGGGTCCTCGCCGACCTCGAGGCGCGCCGACAGGCGACCGCACCGGCGGTGTCCCTCCTCGAGGACGCCGTCGAGTCCCGTCGCTGGTGGGCCCAGCAATGGGCAGAAGGCGAGATGTACGTCGCCGGGCTGGTCGCCCAGGACGTGCAGGACCAGCTCTTCGACCAGGGCGACCGGTGGCCGGTGTGCCACGAGTGCGCGCGCATGGAAGAGCACTCGTTGCACATCCAGCCCGACCTCGGCGGACCCGATCCGATCTGGGTCTGCGAGGAGTCCGGACGCGAGGTCGCGGAGCTGGGCCGGCTCAGGCCTCCTGGCCCAGCTGCACCCACAAGGTGAAGCGATCGGCCCGGTAGACCGAGCGGGACACCTCGACGACCTTCTCTCCCGACAGAGCCCGTCGCGACTGGCGCAGGACTGCCTGGCCGGTGTCGATCTCGAGCAGTGCGGCCTCGTCCTCACTCGCCGCGTCGGCGGTGATCGAGTCCTCCGCCCAGGTCGGGCGCAGGGCTCGGGAGTCGAGGGCTTCGTACAGACTCGTCGGCATCCCGCTCTGCAGGAATCCGGGAATCAGCACCTCGTTGAGATAGGCGTCCTCGATGCACATCGGCGATCCGTCGGCGCGGCGAAGCCGCTTCCAGTGGATCACCGCATCCCCCTCGGTGACACTCAGCGCGCGGGCGACCCCGGGGCCGGCCTGTTCTCGTCGGGCCAGCAGCGTCTGGGACTCGCCCAGCAACCCCCGACGCGCCATCTCCTCGGAGTACCCGATGAGACGGCCGACCTCACGACGCGGACGCGCGACGAACGTGCCGCGGCCGGGGATGCGTTCGAGCAACCCCTCCACCACCAGCGCGTCCATGGCTTGGCGAACTGTCATTCGGGCAACCCCGAAACGATGGACGAGTTCGCGCTCAGACGGCGCCGGAGATCCCGGCGCCGAATCCTTCACCAGGGCCCGGACGTACTCGCGCACTTGAACGTGCTTGAGCGCCCGGCCCTCCCCCACCAGCAAGTCATCCACAGAAGGATGGTAGAGCCGGTCTATACCCCCCGTCCCCCAATCGCCGTCACCTTTACTCTGGGCGCCCGTCATTCGGTCGCGATCGCGCGGAGTACGTCGAGCCGGGCGGCCCGGCGGGCGGGGAACACGGCCGCCAGGACGCCGATCACCACGGACAGCAGCAGGAAGACCGCCAGCTGACCCTCCGGAACGCTGATCACCTCGAGCCCCTCGTCGCGGACGGCGTACATCAGGACGTAGCCGAAGAAGATCCCGAGGGCGACCCCGAGCAGGGCACCGAGCACCGAGATGACCACGGACTCGAGCGTGATCATCAGGCGAAGCTGGCGGCGGCTGAGCCCGATCGCGCGCAGCAGTCCCACCTCGCGGGTGCGCTCGATCACCGACAACGCCAGCGTGTTGACGATGCCGAGGACGGCGATGATCAGCGCCAGCCCCAGCAACGCGAAGATGATCTTCACGAACTGGTCGATCGGCTCACGCTGCTCCTGCGCAAAGGCCGCCTGGTCCTTCACGGTGACGATCGGCAGCTCCTCGATCGTGGCGTCGAGGGCGTCCTGGAGGTTCGCGGCGCCGGGATCGGCGAAGATGATCAAGGCGTTGTCGGCGGGCTCGAAGCCGGCCTCCTCGAGCGTGTCCAGGGTCGTGAGGATCGGGAAGAAGATGACCGGGTTGTCCTCGTAGACGCCGACGACCTCCCAGCTCATCTCGCCCGCAGGCACGGTCACGTCGACCGTGTCGCCCAGGGTGATTCCTTCGTCCGCAGCCCACGACTCCTCGACGAACACCCGCTCGTCGGCGAGGTCTCCTGTCGCGCCCGCCACCATCTGCAGCTCGAGTCCGTCGAGGGTCGCGGGGTCCGTTGCGGCCACGCCCTGCTGCGGGTCGCCCTCGCGCTCGACGAACTGGTAGCGCTCCCGCAGGACCGACGCCACCCCGTCGATCCCGGCCATCTCGTCGGCGATGGCGGCGTTGAACTCGCCGCCGAAGACGTTGCTGACGATGTAGTCACCGACGAAGTTCTCCTCGACCGACTGGTCCACCGACGCCTTCGCGGAGTCACCGACGATCGCCATCGTGCAGGCGAGCGTCAGCCCGATCATCAGGGCGGACGCGGTGGCGGTGGTGCGACGCGGGTTGCGCAGCGAGTTCTGCCCGGCCAGGTTGCCGACGCTGCCGAAGACCCGGGCGTACGTCGCCCGGGCGGCACGGAGGTACGGCCTGCTGATCACCGGGCTCGCGGCGGCCACCCCGAGCAGGATCGCGAGGATCCCGCCACCGGTGAGCCAGCCCCCGAACGGCACCTCGATGACGTCGCCCAGGCCGAGCACCAGGATGACGAGGCCGAACGCGACCAGGACGAGCCCCCGGCCGAACCGCTTGCGCAGGGACGTCTCGGGCAGCGCGATGTCGTCCCGCAGCGCCTGCACGGGCGCGATCCGGGAGGTGCGCAGGGCCGGCAGGAGGGCAGCCGCCATGGTCACGACCACTCCGACGACGTACGACGCAACGACGGTGCGCGCCGAGAGGATCAGGGGTTGCCCCGACAGGTCGAGGCCGAACTGGGCGAAGAGCAGCCGCAGCAGCACCGCCAGCAGGACTCCGAGCCCGAGGCCGAGCGTGGAGCCGAGGATGCCGAGGATCAGCGCCTCCAGCTGCACCGACCACGTGACCTGACGCTGGGAGGCACCCAGGGCCCGGAGCAGGGCGAGCTCACGGCTGCGCTGGGCGACCAGGATCGAGAACGTGTTGACGATGAGGAAGGACCCGACGACCAGCGAGATGCCCGCGAAGATCAGCAGGAACGTGGTGATGAAGGAGATCGCCTCGAGCAGCTGCGAGGCCGACTCCTCGGCCGCGTCGTCGCCCGTCACCGCCTCGATCCCCTGCGGCAGCACCTCCTGGACCGACTCGGCGAGCTCCTCCTGCGAGACGCCGTCCTCGGCCGTCACCCAGACGTCGGTGAAGACGTCCTTGCCGTCGAGGAAGAGCTCCTGCGCAGTCTCGGTGTCGAAGGCTGCGAAGGTCGCGCCGTTCAGCGACCCGCCGTCCGGGAAGCCGATGATGCCGACCAGCGTCGGGGTCATCCGGCTCTCGCCACGGGGCGTGAGCAGCGGGACGGTGTCGCCGACCTCGTAGCCGGCGCGCTCGGCGGTGCTGTCGTCGAGGACCACCTCGTCCGGGCCGTCCGGGGCATCCCCCTCGAGCAGCTCGAGGCCGGCGCCTCCCGCGGCGGGGGCGGTCGTGTAGTTGCCGCCGAGAGCCGGCGGTCCGAGCCCACCGACGACCTTGTTGTCGTCGCCGACGACGTAGACGCCGAACGCGTTGACGTTGCCGTCGACGCGGGCCACACCGTCGACCTGCTCGATCTCCTCGATCAGGCTGCCGGGCACGGTCAGCGACGAGAACGAGCCGCTGGCGGTCTGCGCCCCCCAGGGCCGCACGACCGTGTCACCGACCGTGGAGGAGAACAGCGCGGTGAAGCTGCGACTCAGCGTGTCGGAGAAGATCAGCGAGCCGGCGACGAACGCGACGCCGAGCACGATCGCGAACGTGCTCATCAGCAGGCGCAGCTTGCGCCCGAGCAGGCTCTTCAGGGCGGCCTTGAACACGGTCAGGCTCCCTCGACCGCGGCGGTCATCCGGGACATGACCTCGAGCACGCCGTCCCGGCTGGGGTTCCGCATCTCGTCGACCACCCGGCCGTCGGCGAGGAAGATCACCCGGTCGGTGTACGCCGCCGCCACGGGGTCGTGCGTCACCATCACGATGGTCTGCCCGTGGTCGTCGACGCTCGCCCGGAGCAGCGAGAGGACCTCGGCACCGGAGCGGGAGTCGAGGTTGCCGGTGGGCTCGTCGGCGAACACGATGGTCGGCCGGCTGACCAGCGCCCGGGCGACGGCCACGCGCTGCTGCTGACCTCCGGACAGCTGGTTGGGCTTGTGGTCGAGACGGTCCCCGAGCTGGACGGTCGAGATGACCGCGTCGTACCACTCGGGGTCGGCCTTGCGCCCCGCGATCGCCAACGGCAGCAGGATGTTCTCCTCGGCGGTCAGGGTCGGCACCAGGTTGTAGGACTGGAAGACGAAGCCGATCTGGTCGCGGCGCAGGCGGGTCAGCGCCTTGTCCTTGAGGCTGGTGAGGTCCTGCTCGCCGATGAAGACCGACCCCGAGTCGGCGGTGTCCAGGGCGGCGCAGCAGTGCATGAGCGTGGACTTCCCGGAGCCGCTCGGGCCCATGACGGCCGTGAACTCCCGCGACCCGAGGTCGAGCGTCACGTCGTCGAGGGCGCGCACGAGCGCGTCCCCCGAACCGTAGGTCTTGGTGAGGTGCTGGACACGGGCGGCAGCGGTCATGGGGAAAGAATCGCCGATCACCCCAACCCGGCACCACCGGGTTGTCCCGGAGGTTGCCCTGAGACGGCTGGGGTCGCCTGCCTACGCTCGATACATGTACGTCGAGCGCACCTTCACCGTCCCCCGCCCTGTCGACCACGTCTTCGACTACCTCTCGGACTTCACCACCACCAACGAGTGGGACCCGGGCACCGTCGAGACCACCCGCACCTCCGGTGACGGCGGCGTCGGGACGACGTACGCCAACACCTCCGAGTTCATGGGCCGGCGCACGGACCTGACCTACGAGACCCTCGCCCACGAGCGCCCGCACCGGGTGCAGTTCCGCGGGACCAACAAGACCGCCACGGCCACCGACACGATGAGCTTCGCCCCGGCCGGCGACGGCTCGAGCACCCAGATCACCTATCGGGCTGACTTCTCGTTCGTCTTCCCGATCAGCCTCGTGGCACCGGTGCTGTTCCGCGGGAAGCTGGACAAGCTCGCCGACGAGGTGGTCGAGCAGATCGAGGAGAGCCTGCTCAAGGGGGCCTGACTCGCCGACCCTGATGTCGAACGTCTGTTCGATCTGAGGCGTAGCATGGGGCCATGGACTTCCAGGCCACGCTCTTCGACACCGGCCGGGCCGAGGTGCCCGCGCTGCTCGACGTCCACCGGATCCCGCTCAGCCGCGGGGCCTGGGTCGACGTCCTCCGCAACTGGCTGCCCGACGCGGACGACGTCTTCGCCGCACTGGTCGGCGAGGTCCCGTGGCGTGCCGAGCGCCGGCAGATGTATGACCGCGTCGTCGACGTCCCCCGGCTCGTCCACACGTACGCCGTCGGCGAACAGCTCCCGCACCCCGTCCTCGAGCAGGCCCGGGACCGGCTCTCCGAGCACTACCTCCCCGAGCTCGGGGAGCCGTTCGTGACGGCGGGCTGCTGCTACTACCGCGACGGCCGGGACAGCGTGGCCTGGCACGGCGACACCATCGGCCGCGGCCGCACCCAGGACACGATGGTCGCGATCGTCTCCGTCGGCGACCCGCGCCGGCTGGCCCTGCGCCCGCGTGGCGGCGGTGACTCCGTCTCGGTCGAGATGGGGCACGGAGACCTGGTGGTCATGGGCGGTTCCTGCCAGCGCACCTGGGAGCACGCCGTCCCGAAGGTCGCCCAGGCGGGGCCGCGACTCTCCGTGCAGTACCGACCCCTCAACGTCTTCTGAGTCGTGTGCCTGAGCGCGCCGTGGGCGACGCGCTCAGGCACACAACCGGCTGGCTGTGGAGGGCGATCACGCCGCGTCCCGAGACGGGGCAGGCTCTGCGCCATGGACCGACCTCCCTGGGAACCGCTGGCCGCGCTGCAGGCCGGCCTGCTGGCGCGTCGCCAGCTCAACGGTCTGGGGTACTCCCGTCACTACGTACGCCGCCAGGTCGACGCCCACCGCTGGGTTCACCGGACCGCCACCGTCATCTCGACCACCACCGGGCCGCCATCTCGTGACCAGCTGTTCTGGCTCGGCCCGCTCCACGCTGGGGGCCTGGCCCTTGTCGGCGGCCTGTCCGCGCTCGAGCGGCACGGACTGCGCAACTGGCACCGTGACGAGCTCTCGGTGTGGGTGGAGGACGAGCTGTCGTTCGACGCCGTCTCCGGCCTGCGCTTCTTCCGGACCCGACGTTCGCTCGACGCGTTTCGGGACCCACGATCGGAGCTGCCCCTGTGTCGCGTGGAGCCGGCCGCCCTGGTGTTCGCGGCGTACGAACGCTCTGCGCGCACAGCTCAGGGATTGCTCGCGGCGGTGGTCCAGCAACGCCTGACCGATGCCGGGCGCTTGCTCGCCGAGCTCGAGACGTTGCGACCGCTCCGGCGCGCGAAGCTGTTCAGGACCCTGCTCGGAGACATCGCCGGAGGCGCGGGCTCCCTGGCGGAGGTGGACGTCGCCCGACTCTGCCGCCGCTTCAACCTGCCGCAACCGAGTCGGCAGGTGCGTCGGCGAGACGCGACCGGTCGACTGCGCTTCACCGACGCCGAGTGGGTGCTACCGGACGGATCGGTGATCGTGCTGGAGGTCGACGGAGCGTTCCACATGGAGGTCGAGCACTGGGAGGACGACCTCGCCCGGCAACGAGGGCTGTCCGGTCCGGGCCGGATCATCGTCAGGTGTACGGCGCGGGAGCTGCGAGATCGGCCAGACGTGGTGGTTCGGGACCTGAAGGCTCTCGGATTGCGCCAGTTGTGTGCCTGAGCGCGTCGCCGGCGACGCGCTCAGGCACACAACCCGATCAGAACTTGACCTGGGGGGCGGTCTCCTGGCCGTCGGGGGCGTCGTAGAACTCACGCTTGTGCACGTTGGCGATGCCGGTCAGGAACATCCACGGGATGGTCTGGGTCAGCTTGTTCAGCGTCGCGACGGCGTCGTTGTAGTACTGGCGCGCGAACGAGATCTGGTTCTCCGTCTCGTTGAGCTGCTTCTGCAGCTCGAGGAAGTTCGTGTTCGCCTTCAGGTCGGGGTAGGCCTCGGCCACGGCGTTCAGCTTGATCAGCGCGGCCTGCATCTGCGCGTCCGCGGCCGCCTTGGCGGCCACGTCGTCACCCTGGGCGGCGGCCTGGAGTCCGGCCCGGGCCCGGGTCACCTCCTCGAAGGTCCCCTTCTCGTGGGCGGCGTACCCCTTGACGGTCTCGACCAGGTTCGGGATCAGGTCGGCGCGCCGGGTGAGCTGCACGTCGATGCCGCCGAGGGCCTCCTGCGCTCCGATGTCGGTGGTCCGCAGCTTGTTGAAGCCGGTGATCACGAAGCCGATCAGTCCGACGACCACGAGTGCGATCACGATCAGGGCGATGGTCATGGTGCTACCTGCTTTCGAAAGAGGACGTGCTGATTGTGACGGACGCGGTCACCAGGAGCCGCCGCCCCCGCCGCCCCCGCCGCCGCCGCCGGAGAAGCCGCCACCTCCACCGGAGGACGAGCTCTTCTGGGTGGCTTCGTACGACGAGATCGCGGAGTCGAGGGTGCTGGAGAAGCTGCCGACCATGTCGTCGACGGAGTTGCCGAGCGACGAGCCGGCGTACCCGGCGGCGAAGTAGTGGGGCGTGGGCGGCTCGCTGGCCATCTCGGTGCGGTACTTGGCAGCCCACTCGTCGGCGCAGCCGAAGGCCACCGCCCACGGGACGTACTTCGTGTAGAGCTCCTCGCGGCCGGAGAAGTCGAACCGGGCCTCGGCGGAGGGCGTCGAGAGGACCCGGTGGAACCCACCGACGCGAGACCACAGGTCGCGGCCGGACGTCGTACGACGGGTGCCGGAGCCGGTGCGGACCAGGTCGACCGCACCGATCGCGAAGGCGCCGGCGATCAGCCCGAGAGCCGTCATCCCGAACGGGTTCCAGATGATGTTGGCGATCCAGGCGGCCAGAGCCGCGAAGACGACCATGCCGCCGAAGCTGCCCAGGCCGCTGCCGACCATGAATCCCCCACGCTCGGCCCACGAGCGCACGGAGTCGTCGAAGCGGTCCATCCGGGTCTTGAGCTCCTTGCCGGCGGCGACGTCGCTGGGGTCGGCGGTGAACGAGCCGCCGGGGCCGCCGAGCAGGCCGGCGATGTTGCTGGTCACGGGGTCGACGGAGGCCCAGCCGCCCGCGCCCGCCTTGTCCGTGAGCGACCAGGCCTCACCGCTGCGGCCGAGGTCGACGGCGCCCTTCTCGGCCGCCTCCATGATCGAGGCGACGAACGCCTCCTTGCCGGTGCTCTCGGTGAGGATGTAGTGGCCCTGGGCCGGGCCGATGCCGTCGGGCGGGGCGTACATCAGCGGGTAGCCGGGCTTCGGCTCGCGCGAGCGTGCGCCGAGCATCATGCCCCAGGCGAGCGCGGCCGCCGCGATGAGCAGCACGATGATCAGGCCGACCACGCTGCCGCCCAGGACCGGGTCGAACCGGGCGCTCCACGGCAGGGAGGTGCCCTGCACCTCGGGGGTGGGCACGTCGACCCCGGTCTGGACGGTCACCGGCGTGTTGGCCTCGAGGTAGTCGGTCGTGACCCGGAGCGTCGTGGTGCCCTCGCCCTTCGCGGTGCAGCCTCCGGTCTCGCCCGACCCGACGGCGCACTGGACGTCGAGCGCCTCGGAGGGCAGGCGCACCCGGAGGTCGGACTCGAGGATGTCCTGCCTCCAGCCGCCGGGGATGAGGTTCCAGTAGAACCGGGACCCGACGCCGTCCGTGCCCTCGATCAGGACGTCGTCGATGGTGTACGTGATGGTGTAGACGTGGTCACCCGGCGTCAGGGTGCGGTAGGCCGAGCCGATCTTGGCGACTTCGTACCGGCCGTTGTCCTCGGTGAGCAGCTCGAACTCCTCGGCCTCGCCGTCCATCGTGACGGCGATGTCCTCGGGCTCGCGTCGCAGGTTGGGTGCGTTGGGATCGACGATGTCCCAGAACCGGAAGATGCCGTGCTTGCCGCCGGACGGGAAGGAGACGGTGAGCGTCTCGGTCACCGTCATCGAGCCGTCGGGGTCCACGAGGAAGTCGGCGACGTACCGCTTGATCGTCGTTTCCTCGTAGGTCTCCTCGCCGCCCGATCGACACGTTGAAGAAGGCTGCCGGGATGAAGACCGCCAGCACGATGACGACCAGCCCGATGGCGGTGCCCACCACGCGTCTCATGGCCGGGAGCCTAGAGGGTGGGTACGACGCCGGGTGCCGGTTGCGGAAAACCCGTGGGCCTGTCGCCCGTGCTGTCAGTCGAACCTGACGAAGGCCCGCAGGGAGCCGTCCTCGAAGTCACGGGTCTCCGCGAAGCCGAGTGCCGCGTAGAACGCGCCCTGGCCGGGATCGTCGTCGGTGAGCAGGACCTTCTGCCGCACCGACGCGAACGGGTCCAGGGCCTCCGCGACCAGACGCTTGCCGACGCCACCCCGCTGCTCATCGGGATGGACCAGGACGTCCTGCAGGTACGCGATCGACACACCGTCGCTGACCACCCGAGCCAGACCGACCAGGCGGCCGTCCCGGCGCGCGGTGACCACGTGGGACGAACCCTGAAGGGCACGCTCCAACGCCTCGAGATCAGCGGTGTAGGCAGCCCAGCCGACCGCGTCGTACAGCTGGGCGAGCTCCTCGCGCGCGGGGATCGTCCCGGATGCCATCTCGACCGTCATGGGCCAAGTATCGACGCCGGGCTCCCAGGCCCGACCTCAAGGGTCGGTGACGGGGCGGACCCGGCGGCGCCTGAGCAGCCGGACCAGGAGAGCGACCACGCCCACCCCGGCGAGGCCCTGCTTCCAGTAGGTCCGCGCCAGGATCGGCAGCACCGTCGCGCCCAGGTCGAGCGAGGCAGCGGGGGTCGCCGCATCGGCCCGCGGCGCCGTCGCCGGCGCCGGTTCGGGCGCCGCCTCGGGCGCGGAAGCCGGCTCCGGGGTGGGTCCGGACCCGCCGGAGGGCTCGGTGGCACCTCCGGCGAGCCGGGTCTCGAGGCAGGCCGTGAACTGTCCGAGCAGCTTGTCGGACACGTCCTGCATGACGCCACGGCCGAACTGTGCCGGCTTGCCGGTGATCGCCAGGTCGGTGACCACGACGACGTCGGTGGAGCCGCCCGCGTCGGCCATCGTGAGCGTCACCTTCGCGCCCGCCGTACCGTTGCCGCGCTTGTCCTTGCCCTTGGCGTCCACGACGAACCGGTGTCCGGCCTCGTCCTTCTCGACGAAGGTGCCGGAGCCGTTGTAGACGAGCGCGATCGGTCCGAGCTTGACCTTGCAGGACCCGTGGAACGTGTCGTCCTCGACCGAGGTCACGGTGGCGCCCGGGAAGCACTCCGCCACGGACTGGATGTCCTGGAAGTGCGCCCAGGTCTCGTCGACCGAGGTGGGGACGGTGAACCGGTGGGTGAGGTCCAAGTCGCTCAGGCCCCCGCAGCGGCCAGCACGGCCCGTCGGGTCAGGACGGTGGCGAGGTGGCGCCGGTAGTCGGCGTCCCCGTTGAGGTCGGAGGGCGGGTTGGTGCCGTCCGCGGCCTTCGCCGCCGCATCTCGTACGCCGTCCTCGGTGGCGGGCTGTCCCACGAGCGCCTCCTCGACGCCACGTGCCCGGACCGGGGTGGAGCCCATGTTGGTCAGCCCGACCCGCGCCTCGCTGATCGTGCCGCCGTCGACCTTGACGGTGGCGGCGACCGCCACGATCGGCCACTGGTGCACCACCCGGACGAACTTCTCGTAGTGGGCGCCCCAGCCGGTGTGCTTGGGGACCCGGATCCCGGTGAGGATCTCGTCCTCGCCGATCGCGGTCTCGAAGAGGTCCACGAAGAAGTCGTCGGCCCCGACAGTGCGGGTGCCGCCACTGCCGGCGATGACGAACTCGGCACCCAGGGCCAATGCCGCAGCCCCCATGTCGCCGGCCGGGTCGGCGTGCGCGAGGGCACCGCCGAACGTGCCCCGGTGCCGGATCTGGGCATCGGCGAGGTGCTCGACGGCCTTGCTCAGCAGCGTGGCGTGCTCGGCGACGAGCGGGTCGGTGGCGATGACGCAGTGCTGGGTCATCGCGCCGATGACGAGGGCATCGCCGTCGTCGCGCACGCCCCGCAAGCTGTCGATCTTGCCGAGATCGATGATCATCTCGGGGGCGTTGAGCCGCATCCGGAGCACCGGGAGCAGGCTCTGGCCGCCCGCGAGGATCTTGGCCTCGTCGCCGTGCTCGGCGAGCGCCGCGAGGGCGTCCTCGACGGTGGTCGGCGCCACGTAGTCGAACTGTGCGGGGATCATCGGTCCGTACCTCCGGTCGTGCGGTCCACGGTGCCTTCCATGCCGGTGGATTCGTCGAAGTGCGGCGCGGCCGCCCCCTCGGTCTCGCCACCGGAGCCGGCAGAGTTGATGGCCTTCCACACCCGCTCGGGAGTGCAGGGCATCCGGACGTCGGTGACACCCAGGTGCCGGATCGCGTCGACGACCGCGTTGACGACCGCCGGTGTCGAGGCGATCGTGCCGGCCTCACCGACGCCCTTGGTGCCGAGCGTGTTGGTCAGCGACGGTGAGGTGGTGTGGTCGATCTCGAAGCTGATCGTGTCGGCCGCCGTCGGCAACAGGTAGTCGACGAACGAGCCCGACACGAGCGTGCCTGCGTCGTCGTGCACCGCCTCCTCCCACAGTGCCTGGGCGATGCCCTGCACCAGACCGCCGTGCACCTGCCCGGCAACGATGAGCGGGTTGATGATGTTGCCGATGTCGTCGACGCAGACGTACTTGCGCATCTTCACCTCGCCCGTCTCGGTGTCGACCTCCATCGCGCAGAGGTGGGTGCCGTGCGGGTAGTTGAAGTTCACCGGGTCGTACGTCGCCTCCGAGTCGATCGAGGGCTCCACGCCGTCGGGGAGGTTGTGCGCGGCGAACACGGCGGTGGCGATCTCGCCGATCGCCATCCCCTGGTCGGTGCCCTTGACCTGGAACCGGCCCCCGGAGAACTCGAGGTCGTCGGCGGAGGCCTCCAGCAGGTGGGCCGCGATCGGCTTCGCCTTCTCGATCACCTTGTCGACGGCCTTGACCAGCGCCTCCCCACCGACCACCAGCGAGCGGGAGCCGTAGGTGTCGAGTCCCTTGTGGGCGATCGCGGTGTCGCCGTGGAGGACCTCGACGTCCTCGAACGCGACCCCGAGCCGGTCGGCCACGATCTGGCTGAACGCGGTCTCGTGACCCTGTCCGTGGGCCGAGGCGCCGGTGATGATCTCGACCTTGCCGGTGGCGAGCATCCGGACGCTGGCGTGCTCCCAGCCACCGGCGCCGTAGTTGAGCGAGCCCAGCACCCGCGAGGGCGCGAGCCCGCACATCTCGGTGAACGTCGAGACGCCCAGCCCGAGCTGGACCGTGTCGCCGGCGTCCCGGCGCCGCTTCTGCTCGGCCCGCAGCTCGTCGTACCCGAACATCTCCTTGGCCTTGGCGGTGGCCGCCTCGTAGTTGCCGGAGTCGTACTCCAGCCCGGCCACCGTGGTGAAGGGGAACTCCTCGTGCTTGATCCAGTTCTTCTCCCTGATCTCGAGCGGGTCGACCCCCAGCTCGGCCGCGAGCTCGGTCATGAGTCGCTCGATGGCGAAGGTCGCCTCGGGGCGACCGGCGCCCCGGTAGGCGTCGGTCCACGTCGTGTTGGTGAGGACCGTCTGCACGTTGAACTGGTAGGCGGGGAACTTGTAGATGCCGTTGAACATGAACGCGCCGAGCACCGGGACGCCGCCGCCGACGATGGAGACGTAGGAGCCCAGGTCGGCCAGCAGGTCGACCTTGAGCCCGGTGACCGTGCCGTCCTTCTCGGCGGCCAGCGTGAGTGTCTGCCACTGGTCACGCCCGTGGTGGCCGACCATGAGCGACTCCGAGCGGGTCTCGGTGTACTTCACCGGCCTGCCGAGCCGACGCGCCACGGCGAAGGTGATCATCTCCTCGGGCGTCTGCTGGAGCTTGCCGCCGAAGCCACCGCCCACGTCGGGGGCGATCACCCGGATCTTGGACTCCGGCACTCCCGTGCTGGCGGCCATCGCGAACCTCAGGATGTGCGGGATCTGGGTCGAGGACCACACGGTGATCTGCTCGCCCGTCGGGTCGACGACCACTGAGCGCGGCTCCATGAAGGCCGGGATCAGGCGCTGCTGGCGGTACTCCCGCTCGATCACGATGCCGTCGGTGCGGGCCTTCTCGATCGCCTCGTCGACGCTGCCGCCGGTGCCGGCCTCGGCCGAGTCGAACGTCCAGTACGCCGACTTGTTGGTCCCGAGGTCCGGGTGGGCCAGGACCTTGTCCGCGGCGGCGTCCTTCAGATCGATCGCGGCCGGCAGCTCGTCGTACTCGACGTCGACGAGCTCGGCGGCGTCGCGCGCCTCGGCGGCGCTGCGGGCCACGATCACCGCCACGGTCTCGCCGGCGAAGGACACCCGGTCGGCCGGCATCGGCACGTGGGTCGGGGCGACCTGGTCGGTGGTGATCGCCCAGGCGTTGATGCAGACACCCTGGCCCTCGCCGAGGTCGGCGCCGGTGAGGACGGCGACCACGTTGGGCGCGGCGGCGGCGGCCGCGGTGTCGATGCTGGTGATCGTCGCGTGGGCGAACGGGCTGCGGACCATGGCCAGGTGCAGCATCCCCGGCAGCTGCATGTTGTCGGTCCAGCGGGACCGTCCGGTGATCAGCCGCTGGTCCTCCTTGCGGCGCCGGTCCCGGCCGATCTCGAGCTGGGGCGCATCCTGGGTGGCGGTCATGCCGTCGCCCCCGATCCCTGGGCGGCCGCGTGCTGCACGGCCTTCACGATGTTGTGGTAGCCGGTGCACCGGCACAGGTTGCCCTCGAGACCGAGCCGGATCTCCTGCTCGGACGGGTCCGGGTTCTCCTTGAGCAGGTCGACGCTCTGCATGATCATCCCCGGCGTGCAGAACCCGCACTGGAGGCCGTGGCACTCGCGGAACGACTCCTGGACCTGGTGCAGCTCGCCTCCCTGGGCGAGGCCCTCGATCGTCGTGACCTCGGATCCGTCGGCCTGGACCGCGAGCACGTTGCAGGACTTCACGCTGGTGCCGTCGAGGTGGACGGTGCACGCCCCGCAGTTGCTCGTGTCGCAGCCGATGACGGTGCCGGTCTTGCCGAGCTGCTCGCGGAGGTACTGCACGAGCAGCATCCGCGGCTCGACGTCGTCGGAGACCGACGCCCCGTCGACGGTGAGGTTGATCCGGGTCATGGAGGCTCCTGGGACGTGGGCGGACGGCGTACACAGCCTGTGATGCCGGTCACGCTAGGCCCGGCAGGGTTGGGAACAGGTTGGTCACCACACCCCCTCCCCCACGAAGTGGCGCTCAGAACCCACGAGGTGGGAGAAGTGGCGACTCGAGGTGGCAGTTGTGGTGGCGCCGGTCGCCAAAACTCCCACTTCGGGCCGCCACAACTCCCACTTCGCGGGGGATAAGCGCCACTTCGTGGGTCAGCGGCGGGAGACGGCGAGGCGACCCTTGAGGAGGGCGACGGCGGGGTGCTCGCGGCCGACCAGGCTGGCCAGGCAGGCCTCGATCACCTGGGAGTCGTACGGCGCCAGCTCGCTGTAGCGGAGCACCGCGGAGGGATCGGGGTCGGCGAGGAGAGCCTCACGCACGCTGACGGCGAGGTACTCGGCCAGCTCGACCAGGGCCGGTGCGTTGGTGCCGGGCAGCAGGTCGCCGCCGTACGCCGTGACGGCCGCGCGTACCTCGCCTCGCGCGAGGAGCGCGATCACCTCGTCGACGTCGGTGCTGACCGGGAGGGTGAGCCGGTAGGGCCGCGAGGCGAGCTGCCCGCCGAGCGCCGACCGGAGGTGGGACACCTCGGCCTTCAGTGTCGACAGGGTCACCGACTGGTCGCCGTAGACCAGCGAGTGCAGCTGCTCGAGCGACAACCCCTGGGGGTGCACCGCGAGCAGCGTGAGGATCTCGGCCTGGCGACGGTTCAGCAGGAGGCGCTCGCCGTCGAGCCAGGCCTCGGCGGTGCCGAGCACCGACAGCGCGAGCCCGGCGTCGTCGCGGGTCCGCCGACCGCTGACGTGGTCCCAGTGGCCCGCAGGCATGGCGGTCTCGATCAGTCGGGCCATCACCCGGGCGGTCGCGAGCCCGATCGGGTGCGTGCGGTCCCAGGTGGTGGAGAGGTCGATGACCCCGATCTGCTGCCCGGACACCGGGTCGTGCAGCGGAGCAGCCCAACAGACCCAGTTGTGGACCATCGATGCGTAGTGCTCGGCGCTGAAGACCATCGACGGCTCGCCGGTACGCGCCGCGATCGCCAGCGCGTTGGTGCCGACGCTCGCCTCGTCCCAGCGTGCGGCGGCCACGAAGTTCACGCTCTCCGCCTTGCGCCGCATCACCCGGCCGCCGTACGTCCACAGGATCCGGGTCTGCGCGTCGGTCACCGCGATCACCAGGTCGCCATCTTCAGCGGTACGACGGAGCTCGGACTCCACGCGTTCGACGGCCTGCTGGAGCGGCGAGCCGTCCCAGTAGGCGGAGGTGTCGGACTCGTCGTCCAGCGGGGCCTCATGGACGTCGGGGGTGATGGCCGCGTTGGACAGCTCCCAGCTGCGCAGGATCTCGGGCCGGACCAGGGGCGCGGCACCGTCCCCGAGCTCGACGAAGCTGGTCCAGGCGCGCACCGCGTCCTGCCGTCGCGTCTGCAGCTCACTGTGCACCGTGGTCATGGGGGGTCCCGTCAGCGTGTGATGACCGTCACGGTAGCCCGCGGGCAAAGCCGACACACCTCAGCGACGGAACTCGGCCCGGAGGAACGCGACGGTCGCCCGGATCGACTGCTCCCACCGGGCGTAGAAGGCGTGGTCCTCCCCCGGGTAGAGCTCGAGGCGGCTGTCGACCCCGGCCTCGCTCATCAGCCGTTGCGTGGCTCGTGCCCACGGCAGCGGGCAGGTGCCGTCGACGAGCCCGTGGTGCGCCAGGACCGGTTCGGTGATCCGGTCGAAGTAGGTGCGCGCCGACAGCTGTCGGTAGAACTGCGGACTCTCCCGCGGGGTGCCGAAGCGGCCGAACAGCGCATCGACCGCTTCGGGCCGGTTGGGGACCGTGAAGTGCCGCAGGTTGTCGAGGTAGCGCGAGCTCACCGACGCGTAGATCACGGCGGCGTCGACCAGGCCGGGCTGGGCGACCAGCGCGTTCATGGTGACGCCGCCACCCATCGAACGCCCGAGCATCGCCATCCGGTTCGGGTTGACGTACGGCTCCTTCTCGAGCGCGAGCACGGCGTTGATCGCGTCGCGGGTGTACCCGAGCCGGGTCTCACGGCCCAGCGGCGCCGCCGGATCGGACGCCGCGTGCCCGCGGTAGTCGGTGTGCAGGACCGCGAAGCCGGCGCGGGCCAACCAGTCCTGCTCGCGGGCCAGGCCCTGCCCGGTCACGTAGTACGACGGGTCGATGTACCCGTGGTTGAGCACGATCCCCGGGAACGGGCCCTTGCCGGTGGGCCGGAGCAGGACCCCCGAGACCGTGAGGTCACCACTGCGGTACGTGACCTGCGAGCGGGTGTACGCGTCGGTCCGGGCTTCGACCCGCACGTGGCGGATCCGGCTGCCCGAGAACTCCTCACGCATCAGCGCCGGCAGGGACACCGGGTGGGAGACCGGCGGCAGCGTGTCCTCCGGCTCGGCTGCCGCTCCTCCGGCTTCGCGGTCCCCGCGGGCGTCTCGCTCGGTGCCGGCGTCTCGGTCGAAGCGCTGCTCGACGACGTCGGGTCGTCGGCTCGGCCGTTGGCGCCGGCTCCGACGTACAGCGGAGACCAGGACGAGAACCGCCACCGGCCAGACCCGTCGGTACGCCGACATCCGCATCGCGCCACGGTAGCCCGCGCCGGCGAAATGGCCTGACCGGACCAGCGTCCTGCACCCACTCGGGCTATCGATCTGCCGGAGACTCCCGGTTTACCGTCCGACAAACGACCCCTGGAGGGTGATGTCTCGTGGGCGCTGCTGCAGGTTCCACCACCCGGGCTCCTTGCCACGCACCGGCGGCGGGCATGGCGGCTCGTGGCCGTCGTGGTCATGGTCTTCAGCACCTTGCTCGTCCCGGGACAGGCCTCCGCGACGCTGGACGTGACCCTGACCGCGGACAAGCAGGTGGCCGCCCCCGGCGAGACGGTCACGTTCACGGTCTCCAGCAGCGCCGGCGGGAATCCGTCCTTCCTCTGGAACGTCGACGGACAGGACGTCCAGTTCGACGCCTCCACGCTGCAGTGGGCGTTCCAGGCGGAGGGGCCGCACACCGTCACCGTGACCGTCGACGACGGGTTCGACTCCGGCACCGCCTCCTCGACGATCCAGGTGCAGACGACGCAGCCCAACACCCCGCCGTCGGTGACCGTCGCTGCCGACAAGCAGCAGGCCGCCCCCGGCGAGCCGGTCACGTTCACCGCCACCGTGGACGACCCCGACCCCGACGACTCGGTGGCACTCGCCTGGTACGTCGACGGCAACCCCGTCCGCGACAACGGGCTCACGCTGATCCGCTCCTTCGACGAGCCCGGGACCCACGGCGTCCGGGTCGTCGCCACCGACCTCTCCCAGGCCTCGAGCGAGGCGTCGGTCCAGGTGAACGTGACGGGCGCGGCGCCGCAGGCGATGATCGCTGTCCTCACCCCGAGGCCGAAGACCCGCGCGGTGACGGTGCTCGACGCCTCGGGCTCGAGTCCGGCGTCACCCTCAGGCTCCCTCTCGACCTTCCACTGGGACCTCAACGGCAACGGCACCTTCGAGACGACCTGCGCGGGACCGGTGGTCGGCATCAGCACTGCCGCACCGGGTGACCACCCGGTGTCGCTGATGGTGACGGACAGCAGCGGCGGCACGTCCGGAGCCACCACCACGACAATCTCGGTCGCGACCTCGCCGATCGACAAGAAGTTCGCCAAGGGCGCGCTGTTGGTGACCGCCGGGGGCTGCGCAGGACCGCTCAGTGACGGTCACGTGCCTGATGGATACGACCCCGAGGACATGAAGTGCTACACGACCGTCCGCACCGGCATCGCCGAGGCGATGTCGCCCTGCTTCCGGCGCCGGACGGAGGGGGTGGGTGGCGACAGGCTCAGCCTGCTCAAGGAGCTCTACGCCAGCACGCAGACCGTCCGCCTCAACGGGATCGATGTCCGGCCGAACGCCGGCGTGGCCGTCGAGATCGACACCTGGACGGCCAGGTGAAGACGATCGGAGGCAAGGCCAAGGCCCAGGTCGACTGCGGGCAGCACGCTGGGCAAGCTGACCTTCCACTACGGCACCATCAACTGGGACCTCCCCGCCGGCAAGGCATCACGCTTCAACCTGGGCAGCGTGTCGATCACCAAGACCGCTGAGCTCTTCGGCCTCTCGGTCGAAGGGGACGCGCGGCTCGACCTGGTCTACCGCGGTGCCGAGATCCCGGTGTCGATCCACCTGCCCAAACCGCTCGACGTGTCCGCGACGGTCACCCTCAAGACCGACAACCTCAAGGGCCTCCGTCTCGAGGAGGTGCACCTGCGCGTCAAGAACGCCACGTTCGGAGCGTTCAAGGTCAACGACCTCGACCTGCGTTACAACGCTGCCGCGTACCAGTTCGACGGGTTCGCCGACCTGTCACTGACCTCTGTCGGCACGCTCCAGGTGAGCATCCAGGTGATCGGCAAGACGATTACCATGTTCGCCGCCAACTTCACCCCCGTCCCACCGCTGGCGCTCGGCTCAGGCGTGTTCCTCCAGCACATCGACTTCGCCTACGACGCCGGCCCACCTCTCACGCTGAACGGCGGGGTGAAGGTCACCGCCGGTCCGCCGGTCAACGGCACTGCGGCTGCTGCCATCGAGGGCCGCCTCAAGTTCGTGGCCTCCGACCCGTGGCTGCTGCGGGCCGACGGCAACGCGTCGATCGCGGGCTTCGGAGTCGCCAGCGCCTACCTCCAGTACCAGTCCAACGGCATGATCCGGCTGGGTGGGCGGATCGAGGCCACGCTCTACGAGATCGTCAGCGCCAAGGCCAACATCGACATGTGGCTCCATGCCCCGTCCGGGAAGTTCAACGCGCAGGCCGGTGGCGAGGTGTGTGTGTGGAAGGGCTGCGGCGGCGGAGATCTGGTCATCTCCAGCACCGGGATCGGGGGTTGCATCTACACGTTCTTCGCGGACTTCGGGCTCGGCTACCGCTGGGACGGCGAGTTCAAGTACTACCTCACCGGGTGCGACATCAACCACTGGGCCTCGGCCTGGGATGGCGGAGCCCGTCACCGGCTCGAGTCGTACGCCGAGTCGGCCGCGGTCAGCACCGAGGACATGGTCGTGGAGCCGGGCGAAAAGGCGGTCTACTTCCGCTTCGCCTCGGTCGACGACCCGCCCCAGGTCACGGTCACCGGGCCCGACGGCACCGAGATCGCGGTTCCCAACGGCACCGAGAACTTCGAGGCGACCGACGACCACATCGTCCTGCAGGTGCCCCCGGAGCACGCGACGTACGTCATCGTGCGCGACCCCGCACCGGGTCGCTGGGAGGTGCGCACCGCTGACGGTTCCCCCGACCTGGTCGCGGTCGGCCAGGCCTCGGCCCTGCCGGAGCCGCGCATCAAGGCCACGATCGGCGGTCGCGGCCACTCCCGGACGCTCGACTACACGATGAACCCGGTGCCGGGGCAGAAGGTGCAGTTCTTCGAACGCGCCGGCCGCACCTCCCAGCTCCTCGCCACCGTCGCCGATGCGAAGGGCCGGATCCGCTTCCGGCCGGCCACGGGGCCGGCCGGCACCCGGTCGATCATCGCGGTCGTCCAGCAGGACGGCGCACCGCGCGAGGAGAAGAAGGTGACCACCTACCGGGCGCCGGGACCCTTGAAGCCTGGCCGAACCGCCCGGGTCAGCATCGAGCGGACGGCGGCCGAGGCGGTCGTCACCTGGCCGGATGCCCCGCGCGCCACGAGTTGGCGGGTGGTCGCCACCGTCCCCGACGGTCGCCGCTGGTCCGTGGTGCTGGACCGGCGCACGCTCGTGCTGCCCAGTGTCTTCAGGTCCAAGACAGTCCGGGTGAAGGTGCGCGCGGTCAGTGAGGCCCAGATCCTGGGGCCGGCGAGGAAGCGGGTGTCACGGGGTCGCTGAGGGGTCGTGGTGGATCCGACCGGAGGTACCGGCCAACCGTTCACCCGAGCCGCCCCACCGGCCGGCGACGATCTCGGCAGCGATGCTGATCGCGGTCTCCTCGGGGGTGCGCGCGCCGAGGTCGAGGCCGATCGGGCTGGACAGCCGGGCCAGCTCGTCGTCGGTCAGGCCGGCCTCCTTGAGCCGGGCCATCCGGTCGTCGTGCGTACGCCGCGACCCCATCGCGCCGACGTACGCCAGGTGCGGCAGGCGGAGCGCGACCTCGAGCAGGGGGACGTCGAACTTCGGGTCGTGGGTGAGCACGGTGATCACGGTCCGTTCGTCGATCCGGCCGGCCTCCACCTCGGCGCCGAGGAAGCGGTGCGGCCAGTCGACGACGACCTCGTCGGCCTCGGGAAAGCGGGTGGCCGTCGCGAAGACGGGGCGGGCGTCGCACACGGTGACGTGGTAGCCGAGGAACGCCCCGACCCGGGCCACCGCGGCCGCGAAGTCGATGGCACCGAAGACCAGCATCCGGGGCTTCGGGGCGAAGGCCCACACGAACACCCGCATCCCCTCGCCACGGCGTTCGCCGTCGGGGCCGTAGGTCAGGGTCGCGTTGTGCCCGGCCGCCAGCAGCCCGAGCGCGTCGTCCCGGACCGCGTCGTCGGCCCGCGCCGATCCCAGCGTGGGGATGGTCCGTGACTCGTCCAGGACCACCCCGTCGGGACGGATGACCAGGCGGCGGCCGAGCCAGGCGTCGTCGGGGTGCTCGATGACGGTGGCCAGGGCGACCGGCCTCCCGGCCTCGAGGTCGGCGGCGATCTCCTCGAGCTCGGGGAAGGTCTCGCGGTTGACCCTCTCCACGTAGACGTCGAGGATCCCGCCGCAGGTCAGCCCGACGGCGAACGCGTCGTCGTCGGAGACGCCGTACCTCTCCAGGACCGGATGCCCGGAGGCGACGACCGACTCGGCCAGCTCGTAGACCGCGCCCTCGACACAGCCCCCGGACACCGACCCGACGGCGGTGCCGTCGGACCCGACCAGCATGGACGCGCCCGCCGGGCGGGGTGCGGACTGGAAGGTGGCGACGACGGTGCCGACGCCGACGGTCTCGCCGGCGCGGTACCAGGCGAGCAGCTCGGGCAGCACGTCACGCACGGGACACCAGCTCGGTCAGCTCGCCGAAGGTCGCGAGCGAGTGCCCGGCGACGAAGTGGTCGCAGTGGGGCAGCGCGGCGATGACCCCCTGCTGGAGCGGTTCGTAGCCGGTCTTGCCGCGGTGCGGGTTGACCCAGATGACCCGGTGCGCGATCCGTCGCAGCCGGGCCATCTGCTCGCCCAGCAGCTCCGGGGTGCCCCGCTCCCAGCCGTCGCTGAAGACCACCACCACCGCGCCCCGCGCCAGGCCCCGCTGGCCCCAACGGTCGAGGAAGAACCGGACGGTCTCACCGAGCCGGGTGCCGCCCGACCAGTCGGGCACGGTCTCTCCCGCAGCGACGATCGCCCGCTCGGGATCGCGCTGGCGCATGGCCCGGGTGACGTGCGTGATCCGGGTCCCGACGGTGAACACCTCGACGCTCGACGGTGCCGTGACCACGAAGCGGTGAGCAAGCCTCAGCAGCGCATCGGCATACGCGTTCATCGAGCCGGACACGTCGACGAGCAGGACGACGCGGCGTGGGCGGGTGCCCCGGCGACGCCAGGCGATCTCGGCCGGCTCCCCCATCCGCCGCAGGCTGCGGCGCAGCGTGCGGGTGGCGTCGACGTCACCGCGGTGCCAGGCACGGTGCCGGGCGGTACGCCGCCTGGGCGGCCGCAGCTGCAGGGTCGCGAACATGCCGGCCAGCCGCTGCTTCTCGCCGGCCGTCATCGCGGCCACGTCCCGGTGGCGCAGCACCTCGGCCGCGCTCGCCGCCGCCCGGACCGACTCCTCCGCGTCGTCCGGCTCTCCACCGTCGCGCTCGGCCTCGGGGAAACCCGAGACCGTCGAGGAGGACGGCGGCGACGGCCGGCGACGCGGGAGCCCGTCCCGGCTGTTGAAGTAGGCCTCGAAGACCTGGTCGTAGCGCTCGAGGTCGTCCGGCCCGGCGCAGAGGGTGGCCCGACCGGCAAGGTACGTCGACCGCTGGTCGCCGAGGCCGAGCGTCGTCACCGCCCTGAGGTAGCCCTGCGCCCGGTCCTGGGTGACCGGCACCCCTGCCGACCGGAGCGCACGCGCGAAGCCGAGCAGCACCTCGTCCGCGTCATGGGTGCGCGTGGCCGGGATCGTCACGACGTGAGCATCCGGTCGAGGGCCTGCTTCACCCGGTCGCCGTCCTCGCGGTACTTCACGAGCGCCCCGAGGGTCGCCGACGCCGTGGCCAGGTCGATCTCGGTGGTGCCGAGGTGGTGCAGCGCCCGCGCCCAGTCGAGCGTCTCGGCCACGCCCGGGGGCTTGAGCAGGTCGCCGCGGTCGCGCAGCTGCTGGACCAGCCCGACGACCTGACGCCCCAGTGCTTCGCTCACCTCGGGGGCACGCGAGCGGACGATCTGCACCTCCCGGTCGAGCCCCGGGTGGTCGATCCAGTGGTAGAGGCAGCGCCGCTTCAGTGCGTCGTGCAGCTCGCGGGTCCGGTTGGAGGTCAGCACCACGATCGGCGGCGTCGCTGCCCGCACCGTCCCGAGCTCAGGGATCGTCACCTGGTAGGTCGAGAGCACCTCGAGCAGGAACGCCTCGAACTCGTCGTCCGCCCGGTCCACCTCGTCGACCAGCAGCACGGCCGGGCTCTCCTGGAGTGCCCGCAGGACGGGACGAGCGAGCAGGAAGCGCTCGTCGTACAGGCTCTTCTCCGCCTCCTCCACCGATCCGTCAGACGCCCCGCCCGCGACCGCTTCCAGCGCACGCAGGTGCAGGATCTGGCGGGGGAAGTCCCAGTCGTAGAGCGCCTGGGTGGCGTCGATGCCCTCGTAGCACTGGAGCCGGACCAGCGGCAGGTCCAGGGACTCGGCGATCGCCTCCGCGAGCGCGGTCTTGCCGGTGCCGGGTTCGCCCTCGAGGAGGAGGGGGCGCTGCATCGTGAGCGCGAGGTAGGTGACGGTGGCCAGGGCGTCGTCGCACAGGTAGCCCGTCGCGCCGAGGCGCTCCTCGATCTCGGCCACGGAGTCCATGGCCTCAGGCTACGTGGCGGGGCGTTGGCCGGAGGTTGGTCGACTCCGCGTCGGCGGGCACACTCGGGACATGAGCACCGCCCAGCCCGACTCCCCGGACGACGCCCGCCTCGAGCGGAGCATCCTCGACCTGTTGGCGCAGCGGGCCGACGGTGCCACCATCTGCCCGTCCGAGGCGGCGCGTCTGGTCGGCCGCGAGGACGACTGGCGGGACCTGATGGAGCCGGCGCGCCGGGCCGCCGCACGACTCGTGGCCCGGGGCGACGTCGAGGTCACCCAGGGTGGCGAGGTCGTCGACCCCGACACCGCCGTCGGACCGATCCGGATCCGCCGCGCCGCTGACGGCTGACCGGGTCCGTCGTCAGGAGTCAGGAGTCAGGGTGTCGACGTCACGGCCGGTGGCGAGGTCGCCGCACTCGACCACGAAGACCGGGTGGTCCGCGAGGTAGTCCCGCGCGCCCCGGTCACCGGAGGCGGCCGACGCCACCGCCGCCCAGTGGTCACGGCCCAGCAGCACCGGATGCCCCGGCCGACCGTCGTACGACGCTCGCGCGAGCACTCCCGGGTCGGTGCCGAGATCGATCACCCGACGGACCACCTCCCCGGTGACGTCCGGCAGGTCGACGAGCGTGACGACGACCGCCTCTCCGTCACCGCGGCCCAGCACCTCGAGACCGGCCCGGAGCGAGGCGCCCATCCCGTCGGACCAGTCCTGCGCGACCACGACAGCGACCTCGTCGGCGGCGCCGGTGGCCGGCAGCAGCGCCCGGGCCTCGTCGGCGGAGGCACCGAGCACCACGGTCACCCGGTCGCAGCCACCGTCTCGCAGCGTCGCGAGTGCGCGCAGCAACCAGGACGTGCCGTCGGTGTCATGCACGAGCGCCTTGGGAGTGCCGAGGCGGGAGCCTGATCCGGCGGCGAGGAGGAGGCCGTCGAGCGTCATGGGCTCACCCTCCCAGACCCTCGCTGGCAGCGGGTCCGGTCAGCAGCGGCGCGAACCGGGACCCACCGCCAGCTCGGGTGGTCACTCGCCGAAGGCCTCGGCGTAGGTCGCGGCGAGCCCCTGGCTGTACGGCGCGCTGAAGCCGCACACAGCCACCTCGCCGCCGTCGGTGGCGGCCACGAGGTAGCGGCCGCCGTCCTCGAACTCGACGCCGATCAACAGCTGCCGCAGCGCCTCGGCCGGCGCCTCGACGATCACCAGGTCGGTGGGGTCGCCGGCGTACCACCGGGTCGGCTCGAGGGTGACGGTGTCACCCTCGATCGACTGCACGGTGCCGTCGAAGGCTGTGGGCATGCCGGCGAGGGTCTCGGCGCTGGGGACCATGCAGCGCCCGCTGGAGCCCGGCTCGGGGGCGCTCAGCTCGGTCACCGTGGACTCGGCGGTCGGCTCGGGGTCCGCGGACGGGACCGGGGCCTCGTCGCCGTCGTCGAGCACGGCGAAGAGCCCTGCCCCCGCGATCACCACGGCAGCGGCGGCAGCGACCAGCCAGGTCAGCGGGCCGCGGCCATGGGTCCCGGTCTCGCGGGACTCGGTGAGGACGTCGTTGCTCATGGTCTCCTCCAGGAGTCGGGACACACCGTCCGGTGCGGCCGGGGGGAGTGAGGACGCCGGGTCGGCAGCGCGCAGCCGCGCCCTCAGCTCGTCGTCGTGCTCGAACGAGTCCGTCACCGGTTCCTCCCTTCCGTCGACTCCTCATGTCCGGCAACCGCCTCGATCTTTCGCAGCTCGTCCTCGAGCTTCCCGCGGGCCCGGTGCAGGCGGATGCTGATCGCGTTGGGGGTCACGTCGAGCGCGGCGGCGATCTCGGTGGGGGTCAGCTGCTCCCACGCCCACAGCCGCAGCAGCTCCGCGTCCTCGGGCCGGAGCGCGGCCAGGGCCTCGGTCACCGCGTCGTCACGCGCGTCGCCGGACGGAGCCGCCTCGACCGGAGGGTCCACCACCGCGATCTTCGCCGCGACCCGTTCCTGGCGGCGTACTCCTCGCTCGGCGTTGGCCAGGCAGTGGCGGGCAACGCCGTACGCCCAGGGCAGCGCCGCCGGCGGGATCTCGTCGATCCGCCGCCAGCAGACCAGCAGCGTGTCGGCCAGGACGTCGTCGGCCGTCGCCGGATCCGTACGTCGGGCCAGGAACCGCCGCAGCGGCTCGACCAGCTCCGGCGCGAGCTCCTCGAAGCGGGCCCGGCGGTCGGCTTCGGGGGCTGCTTCGGGGCTGCTTCGGGCATGGCTCCACCGTGCCACATCCCTCACGCAGGACGGCAGGGCGCAACGCAGCAGGGCCCCCGCCGAAGCGAGGGCCCTGCTGAGGTTCTACGACCGGACGTCATCCAGTTCGTGCGCTATAGCGCTCGGTTCGTATGACGTCCGGGGCGGGGGTGCTCAGAAATCCATACCGCCCATGCCGCCCATGCCGCCGTCGCCGCCGCCACCCATCGGGGCGGCCTTCTCCGGCTTGTCGGCCACGACGGCCTCGGTGGTGAGGAAGAGCGCCGCGATGGAAGCGGCGTTCTGGAGCGCGGACCGCGTCACCTTGGCGGGGTCGATGATGCCTTCGGCGATCATGTCGACGTACTCGCCGGTGGCCGCGTTCAGGCCGTGACCCGGGGTCAGGTTGCGCACCTTCTCGGCGATGACGCCACCCTCGAGACCGGCGTTGACCGCGATCTGCTTGAGCGGGGCCTCGGTCGCGAAGCGCACGATGTTGGCACCCGTGGCCTCGTCACCGGTCAGCTCGAGCTTGGCGAACGCCGCGTCGGCAGCCTGCACCAGGGCGACGCCACCTCCGGCGACGATGCCCTCCTCGACGGCCGCCTTCGCGTTGCGAACGGCGTCCTCGATGCGGTGCTTGCGCTCCTTGAGCTCGACCTCGGTGGCCGCGCCGACCTTGATCACCGCAACACCGCCGGCCAGCTTGGCCAGGCGCTCCTGCAGCTTCTCGCGGTCGTAGTCGGAGTCCGACTTCTCGATCTCGGCCCGGATCTGGTTGACCCGGCCCTCGATCTGGGCGGCGTCGCCGGCACCCTCGACGATGGTGGTCTCGTCCTTGGTGATGACGACCTTGCGGGCCTGGCCGAGCAGCTCGACGCCGGCGCTCTCGAGCTTCAGGCCGACCTCCTCGCTGATGACCTGGCCGCCGGTCAGGATCGCGATGTCCTGCAGCATGGCCTTGCGGCGGTCACCGAAGCCCGGGGCCTTGACGGCGACGGACTTGAAGGTGCCACGGATCTTGTTGACGACCAGCGTGGACAGGGCCTCGCCGTCGACGTCCTCGGCGATGATCACCAGGGGCTTGCCGGAC
This sequence comes from uncultured Actinomycetota bacterium, assembly GCA_963834235.1. GTDB lineage: Bacteria > Actinomycetota > Actinomycetes > Propionibacteriales > Nocardioidaceae > Nocardioides. The sequence goes on along the minus strand of CAWIAS010000001.1, from coordinate 904,121 downwards.
TGCATGACCTTCTCGAGCAGCGGCAGCAGGTCCTTGACCGAGCTCACCTTGGAGTTGGCGATGAGGACGTAGGGGTCCTCCAGCACGGTCTCCATGCGCTCGGGGTCGGTGACGAAGTAGGCCGAGATGTAGCCCTTGTCGAAGCGCATCCCCTCGGTCAGCTCCAGGTCGAGGCCGAACGTGTTCGACTCCTCGACCGTGATGACGCCTTCCTTGCCGACCTTGTCCATGGCCTCGGCGATGATCTCGCCGACGGTGGAGTCCGCGGCGGAGATCGAGGCGGTCGCCGCGATCTGCTCCTTGGTCTCGATGTCGATGGCCATGCTGGACAGCTGCTCGGAGACAGCCTCCACAGCGGCCTCGATGCCGCGCTTGAGGCCCATCGGGTTCGCACCCGCGGCCACGTTGCGCAGACCCTCGCGGACCATCGCCTGGGCGAGGACCGTGGCGGTCGTGGTGCCGTCACCAGCGACGTCGTCGGTCTTCTTGGCGACCTCCTTGACGAGCTCGGCACCGATCTTCTCGTAGGGGTCCTCGAGCTCGATCTCCTTGGCGATGGACACACCATCGTTGGTGATCGTGGGGGCTCCCCACTTCTTCTCGAGGACGACGTTGCGGCCCTTGGGGCCGAGGGTGACCTTGACGGCGTCTGCGAGCGTGTTCATGCCACGCTCCAGACCGCGCCGGGCCTCCTCGTTGAAAGCAATCAGCTTAGGCATTTCCTGCCAATCCTCACGCTGTACGAAATTGTGGACGGAGTCGGCGGGTTGCCCGCGACGGACGGCCCTGCTGACCCGGCGGACCCTTCCCGCCGGCGCTGGTGGGCCTCAACCAACCGATCCGGTTTCTGTCACTCTCATGCTACGAGTGCCAGCCTCATGTTTAGCACTCGGGGTGGTCGAGTGCAAACGATTCCGAGGCGCGGGCAGCACCGGGACCAGGCTCAGCGGACCAGCGCAGACCTGACCGTCTCGGCGAACGGACCGGCGTTGGCCGGCATGACGTCGAGGTAGAGCCCCGGCTCGATCAGCTCGAGCTCACTGACCACGAGCGTGCCCTCCCACCGCATCATGTCGACGCGCGCGTACGACGGAGCCGAGCCGAGTCGGTCTCCGGCGAAGGCCACCGCCAGCTCGGCGAGCCGGGCCGTCTCGGGCGTGAGCCATCCGGGGCGCGAGCCTCCGCCGTACAGCTCGTGGACGCGGATCTCGCCTCCGGCGGGGAGCTTGTCGACCTGGGAGACCGCACCACCGTCGAACACGTAGACGGAGACCTCGCCCTCGGTGCGCACGGACGGGACGACCGGCTGGACGATCCAGGGCGCGGTGGTGAGCCCCTCCAGCCGCAGGTCGCTGGTGCTGGCCGCGAGCACGACTCCGACCCCACCGGCGCCGGTCCGGGGCTTGATCACGACCTCGCCGTACCGGTCGATCGCCGACTGCAGACCGGCGACGAGGTTGCCGTCGTCGAGGAGCTCGGTCGGGACGACGGGCACCTCCCCCAGGTCGGTGAGGTAGGCCTTGTCGGCGTTCCAGGCGAACGTGTCGGCACCGTTGAGCAGCAAGGTCTCCCGCTCGACCGCGCGCGCCCAGTCGAGGAAGTCCGGGAGTCGTCGGTGGTAGTCCCACGTCGAGCGGACGGCCACCAGGTCGGCCGCGGCCCAGTCGACGGCCGGGTCGTCCCAGACCACCCACCGGGCGTCGACCCCACGGTCGGCGAGCGCCGCGACCACGTGCTCCGCACCGGGTTCACCGTCGGGGAGGAGACAGAACGTGGCCAGGAGGACCGAGCTCATCGAGGGAGGCTCGCCACGACGAGGTCCGCGAAGGGTTCCGCGTTCGAGGGCAGGACGTCGAGGTAGAGGCCCGGCTCGGTGATCTCGAGCTCGCTGACGGCCAGCGTGCCGTCGGCGAGCCGCAGCATGTCGACCCGGCCGTAGTCGAGGCGGACGCCGAGCGCCTGCTCGGCCGCGCCCATCCCCCGCAACGCCAGCGAGGCCGCCTCGTCGCGCAGCGGGACCGGCCGCGACGCGCCCCCGAAGTGCTCGTGCACCCGGATCTCGTCCCCCGAGGGCAGCTTGTCGACCTGGGAGACCGCGCGGCCGCCGAGCACGAACACCGACGTCTCGCCCTCGGTGCGCACCGACGCGACGAGCGGCTGCACGACCCACGGCCCCGCCCCGTTGGGCAGGCCGGGGTGGTCGTCGATCTCGGTCCCCAGGCGTGGGTCCTCCGGGTCGTCGACCACGAGGACGCCGGCGCCCCCCGCGCCGACCCGCGGCTTCACGACGGCAGTCCCGAAGGCCCGGACCCCCTCGGCGAGCTCGGCCAGCGACCCGGCGGTGCGGGTGGGCACCACCGGGAGGTCGGCGCCGAGCCCGGTCAGGTACGCCTTGTCGACGTTCCAGGCGAACACCTCGGCACCGTTGAGCACCCGGGCCACCTCACCCGCCCGACGGGCCCAGGCGACGAACTCCTCGTGCCGCTCGATGTAGTCCCACGTGGAGCGCACGGCGATCAGGTCGGCAGCCGACCAGTCCACGGCCGGGTCGTCCCAGACCACCCACCGGGAGTCCAGGCCGCGCGCGGTCAGGGCAGCGTCCAGAGCCGGGGAACCGGGCTCGCCGTCTGGCCAGTTGGATGAGGTCACGAGGAGGACGAGAGGCATTCGCCGAGGCTAGGGGTTGCCCTGCCCAGGCCCAAACGAGATTCCCCACCGGACGTTCAGGGCCGGTTGTCGATTTCGACGTACGTCGACCGTCATCTCGGTGACAGACTCATCACCAGGCTCCGAGAGGAACGACCATGACCGAGTACATCGTGCTGATCCCGGACAACGAGACCGAGTGGGCGGCAAAGGACGAGGCCGAGCGCCAGGCCATGTACGGCAAGCACCGCGAGTTCGCCGAGGCGCTCGCCGAACGCGGGCACAAGGTCACCGCCGGGGCCGAGCTCACGCCGTCGGCGGAGGCCCGTACCGTGCGCCGCGAGGCCGGGGAGCTGCGGATCACCGAGGGGCCGTACGCCGAGAGCGTCGAGCAGCTCTCGGGGTTCTACCTGATCGAGAGCGCCGACTACGACGACCTGCTCCAGTGCGTCGGCATCCTGGCCGAGAGCGGGAGCGCCCTCGAGGTACGGGCCTGCGCCGTCCACTCCGGCGGGGCCTGACCCTGCCCGCGCGATGACCGGTCCCGGCTGATGGACGACCTCCTCGGCGCCGTCTGGCGCCAGGAGTGGGGCCGACTGCTGGCGCTGCTCGTCGCGCAGTACCGCCGGATCGACCTGGCCGAGGACGCCCTCGGGGACGCCTTCGAGGCGGCCGCACGCACCTGGCCGCGCGACGGGATGCCGGCCAACCCACCCGGCTGGCTGCTCACCACCGCGCGGCGCCGCGCCGTCGACCGCCTCCGCACCGAGGGGGTGGCGACGCGCAGCCTGCCCCACCTCGCCGTGGCGGCCGATCTGCAGGAGGAGGCGCAACGCGTCATGGCCGATGCCGGGGAGAGCCCGCACGACGAGCGGCTGCGGCTGGTGCTCCTCTGTGCGCACCCGGCCCTGGCGCCCGAGTCGGCGGCGGCGCTGACCCTGAGGCTCGTGCTGGGCGTCCCGACCGTCGACATCGCCCGCCTCTTCCTGGTCCCGGTCCCGACGATGGCCGCACGACTGACCCGGGCCCGCAAGCGGCTCGCCACGGAGCGGTTCGACCTCCCCGAGGGCGAGGCCCTGCAGCAGCGGGTCGGCCTCGCCGCGGACATCGCGTACCTGGCCTTCACGGCCGGCTACGCGCCCGCCTCCGGGGCCGAGGTCGTGCGCACCGACCTGGCCGGCGAGGCGGTCCGGCTGGTCCGGCTGGTGCGGGAGCTGAGCCCGCCCGACCCCGAGCTCGACGCGCTGCTGGCGCTCGTGCTGCTCCAGCACTCCCGTCGCGACGCCCGGGTCGGGGCCGCCGGTGAGCTCGTCCTGCTCGCTGCCCAGGACCGCTCCCGCTGGCACCAGGACGAGATCGCCGAGGCGATCGCCCTCCTGCACCCGCTCGCCGACGCCGCCGGGTCGCCGTACCTCCTCCAGGCACTGATCGCGGCCGAGCACGCCATCGCCGACCGTGCGGAGACCACGGACTGGCTCCGGATCGCGGCGCGCTACCGGGAGCTCGAGGAGCTCACCGGCTCCCCCGTCGTCCGCCTCAACCGGGCGGTGGCCGTGGCCGAGGCCGACGGACCCCTCGCCGGCCTGGCGCTGCTGAGCGATCTCGAGCTGCCCGGGCACCGACTGCCGGGCGTCCGGGGTGAGCTCCTGGCGCGGGCGGGTCGCGCGGACGAGGCCCGCGACGAGCTGGTCAGGGCGGTGGCCGCCTGCACCAATGACGCCGAGCGCCGTCACCTCGCGCAGCGGCTGGCCGACCTCAGCCTCCCGCGACCGCCGGGATGACCGAGATCTGGGTGCCGTCGGGGGTCGGGGTGTCCAGGTTGTCGAGGAACCGGACGTCGTCGTTGCCGACGTAGACGTTGACGAACCGGCGCAGCGCCCCGGCCTCGTCGAGGATCCGGGCCTTGATCCCCGCATAGCTGGTGTCGAGGTCGTCGAGCACCTCGATCAGGGTGGCGCCCTGGGCCGACACCTCGGACTCACCTCCGGTGTAGGTGCGGAGGATGGTGGGGATCCGGACGGAGACGCTCACGGTGCTTCCTCTCAGGCCAGGCCGGTCGCCACGAAGGCGGCGTACGACGGTTCGATGGTGGCAGCCGGTCCGACCGCGCCCGACACGGCGTCGAGCGTCTTCAGGCCGTGGCCGGTGTTGATCACGACGGTCTCGAGCGTGGTGTCGAGCTGGCCGGTCTCGACGAGCTTCTTCAGGACACCCACGGTCGTGCCGCCGGCGGTCTCGGTGAAGATGCCCTCGGTGCGGGCCAGCAGCACGATCGCCTCACGCACCTCGTCGTCGGAGATGTCCTCGACAGCCCCGCCGGTCTCCCGGCAGATGTCGAGCACGTAGACGCCGTCGGCCGGGTTCCCGATGGCCAGGCTCTTGGCGATGGTGTCCGGCTTGACCGGGCGGATCGCGTCGACCCCGCCCTTGTAGGCCACCGAGACCGGTGAGCAGCCGGTCGCCTGGGCGCCGTACACCTTGTAGGGCTTGTCCTCGACGAGCCCGAGCGTGATCAGCTCCTGGAACGCCTTGTGCACCTTGGTCAGCTGGGAGCCGGACGCCACCGGGATGACGATCTGGTCGGGGAGCCGCCAGCCGAGCTGCTCGGCGATCTCGTAGCCCAGCGTCTTGGAGCCCTCGGCGTAGTAGGGCCGGACGTTGACGTTGACGAACGCCCAGCCGTCCTCCTCACCGGCGATCTCGGAGGCGAGCCGGTTGACGTCGTCGTAGTTGCCGTTCACGGCGACCAGCGAGTCGGTGTAGACCGCCGAGTTGACCTGCTTGGGCTGCTCGAGGTTGCTGGGGATGAACACGACCGTCTTGATCCCGGCGCGCGCGCCCGCCGCAGCCACGGCGTTGGCGAGGTTGCCGGTGGAGGGGCAGGCGAAGACCTTGCTGTGGAACTCGCGGGCAGCGCTCAGGGCGCAGGCGACGACACGGTCCTTGAAGGAGTTGGTGGGGTTGGTGCTGTCGTCCTTGACCCACAGGTTGTCGATGCCGAGCTCGCGCCCCAGGTTGTTCGCCCTGAGCAGCCGGGTGAAGCCAGGCTCCATGTTGGGGCTCTGCTCGATGTCGTCGGGCACCGGGAGCAGTGCCTTGTAGCGCCAGATGTTGGCCGGCCCGGCCTCGATCTGCTCGCGGGTCACCGCGGGGAAGTCGTAGGCGATCTCGAGGGGACCGAAGCACTCCGGACACGCGTAGTGCGGCCCGAGCGCGATCTGGTGGCCGCACTCGCGACAGGCCAGCCCGGTCGCGTTGCCGAAGGCGCCCTCGCGGAGGGCGGGGGTGGCGGACGGGGTCGCGGTGGTCGCCGTGTCGGCAACGAGGGTGCTCATGAATCCTCCTTCTCATCTTCCCCGTGGCGTACCTCGCCACGAGACGGATTTGGCACCGGTACCCACGCCGGAGGCGCAGTGAGCGGTTGCCGGGACTTCACAGGGCCGTTCCCTCTGTCCCTCTTGATGAGCTGCTGGAAACTCTAGGCATCCGTCTCAGGATGTGCACATCTCGCCCACGATCCGAGACGGACTAAGCCCGCTGAGCGTCGGAAGTGAGCTGGCGGAGCAGGTCGAGGACGCCGTCGGGCCCGGTGACCACGACGTCGGCGAGCTCGACCAGGGCACTCTGCTCGCTGGAGAGCGAGCAGACGAGCAGGGTGGGCAGGCCCCGGTCCCGCAGCTCGGCGACCGCCTCGAAGGCCTCGAGGTCGCCGAGGTCGTCGCCCGCGAAGAGGAAGCCGCCCGCGCCCAGCTCCTCGACCAGGGTGCGGACCACGGAGCCCTTGTCCATGCCGGGCGAGCGAGCCTCGATCACCATCCGGCCGGGCTCGACGACCATGCCGTGCTCGGCGGCAAGGGCGCGGATCTGGGGCAGGAGCCGGTCGTACGCCGCCACCGGGTCCGCGAGGCGCCGGGTGTGCACGGCGACGGCCAGGCCCTTCTCCTCGATGTGAGCGTCCGCGGCGTCGTTGCGGCGCAGCAGGCGGGGCAGGGCACCGAGGAACGTCGAGAGCCCGTGCGGCGGACGCGGCGAGACGATCCGGCGCCGGGTGGAGGACCAGTGCTCGAAGCCGTACTGGCCGTAGAGGTGGAGCTCGCGGCCGGCATCACCGATCGCGTTGCCCACGTCGTCGAGCCCGCCCAGGACCAATGCCTGGCGGGCCGGGCGGCCGGTGATCACGGCGACGGCGGCGACCACCTCGGCCAGGGCGATCAGCACCTCCCCGGCCTCGGGGTGGATGTGCGCCTCGGCGGGGTCGTCGACGATCGGCGAGAGCGTGCCGTCGAAGTCGAGGCCGACCACGGCGGTGGACGCGGCCGCCACCAGGGCGGCGTACCGGTCTTCGGCCTCGGGGGAGCGAAACTCCATGCCGTCAGCCAATCACGCCCCGGGCCGCCGCGGTGCGGTGCGTCGGGTCGCCGAAGCGGAAGCGGTCAGGCGGCGTCGGCGGTGAGCACGACGGTGAGCCGGTCACCGTTCATGGAGTTGATCGCGCGCATCGTCCGGCGGATGCCGAGGTCGAGCGCCAGCACCTTGGCGGCCGCCTTGAGCCGCGGCGGGTAGTAGACGGTGGAGGCGGGGACGGTGCCGAGCCAGTTGTCGGCACCCACGACCTGCCAGCCGACGGTCTGCGCCTGGTCGGCGTAGCGACCGGCGAGCCCGGTGATGCCGGAGTTGTTGTAGACCTCGACGTAGACCTTGCCGCGCTCGACGACCGGCGCCAGCTTCTCGGGCTTCTTCGTGGGCATCGACTGCGACGGGCTGGCGTCCGGCTCGGAGGGCCGGGACACCGTCGTGACCTCACGCTCGGTCGGCTCGGGGTTCTGGGTGGCGACGTAGGCGATGCCGGCCATCGCGACGGCGATGACGCTCAGCATGACCACCGGCGACGGGAACACGACCCCCCGCTGGTTGCGCAGGCGCACCGTCAGACCTCGAAGCCGAGACGGCGGGCAGAACGCTGGCGCTGGCGCGCGGCCCGGAGACGACGCAGACGACGGACCAGCAGCGGGTCGGCCTCGAGGGCCTCCGGCCGGTCGATCAGGGCGTTGAGCACCTGGTAGTAGCGGGTCGAGGACATGTCGAACTTCTCGCGGACCGCGGTCTCCTTGGCGCCGGCGTACTTCCACCACTGGCGCTCGAACTCGAGGATCTCGCGGTCCCGGTCGCTCAGGCTGGGAGCGGGCGCGGCGTCGTGGCCGTGGAGGGCGTTCGCGGCGTCCATGTGCTGTCTCCCCTGCTGAGGTGCGGTGGTGCTCGACCTGGTGACTCCACTGTAGGCGACGAACCACACCGATGTCATTCGCTCCCGGCGAGTCGCGCGGAACCCGTCCTGCTGTTGACGCCCTAGGGTCTGGAGGGACGAAGGAGAGTGCTGTGACTGGACCCGTCGGGTGGGGAATCCTCGCCACCGGCAAGATCGCCGGCAGCTTCGCCCGCAACCTCGCCTCGGTCCCAGGCGCCCGGATCGCGGCCGTCGGTTCGCGGACCGCCGGCTCCGCCGAGACGTTCGCCCGGGAGTACGCCGACCCCGACTGCCGCGCCCACGCGTCGTACGAGGCGCTGGTCGCCGACGAGTCGGTCGACGTGGTCTACGTGGCCAGCCCGCACGCTCTTCACCTCGAGCACGCGACGCTGGCGCTCGAGGCCGGCAAGCACGTCCTGTGCGAGAAGCCGCTGACGCTCAACAGCGTCGAGGCCCAGGCGATGGTCGCGCTCGCCCGACAGCACGACCGCTTCCTGATGGAGGCGATGTGGATGGCCTGCCACCCGGTCATCCGGGCGGTCCGCGAGGGTCTCGCCGCGGGGCGCTTCGGGGTCCCGCGCCAGGTCCACGCCGACCTCGGCTTCGTCGTCGACCGCCCACCGGGCGACCGGCTGATCGACCCGGCCCTGGGCGGCGGAGCCCTGCTGGACATGGGGATCTACCCGCTGACGCTCGCCCACCTCCTGCTCGGGCCGGCGGAAGAGCTGACGGCGACGGCCGGTCTCAGCGAGAGCGGGATCGACCTGGACGTCGCCGTCGCCGGCCGGTACGCCGGCGGTGCCGTCGCCGCCCTGACGGCGTCGATGACGTCGGTCTCGCCGCGGGTCGCGAGCGTCGCGACCAGCACCGGCGTGCTCACGCTGCCGGCCGACTTCCACCATCCCCCGCACGCCGTCTGGACGCCGGCCGAGGGGGCGCCGGAGGTCGTCGAGGGAGTCGAGCCCCTGCTCGGCACCGGCCTCGGCAACGAGGCCGCGGAGGTGCAGCGCTGCCTGCTCGCCGGTCTCCGTGAGAGCCCGCTCGTCCCGCACGAGCAGACGTTGCTCCTGATCGCTCAGATGGACGACCTGCGCCGCCAGATCGGGGTCCGCTACGCCGCCGACGAGGCGTGAAGCCTCGACCTAGAACCTGTTTCAGTTTCGTGGGACGATGACGCGGTGCTGACCCTGATCGACCCCGACGGTGCGGAGCACGCCCTCGACCACCGCGACCTCGTCGTGCCCGCCGACGCCCTGGCTGCCGCGACCGGGTGGGAGCTGAAGCCCGAGGGTCTGTGCCGTGGCGAGACCTGCGTGCCACTGTTCGGCCGGAGCGTCGCCCCCGAGCCGGGATGGGTCGACCTCGAGGTGTGGGCCGAGACCCTCGGCCTGCTGCTCGTGCGCGACGCCGAGGTCGACGCCGAGGTCGGCGCCATCGCGTTGGTGCCGTCCGCCGCCACCCGTGCCGCCACCCAGGACGGCCGGGCGCCGTCGCTCACGCTCCCCGACGTCGACGGAGACCCGGTCAGCTTCGACGACCTCTCCGGCCACAAGCGGGTCCTCGTCACCTGGGCCTCCTGGTGCGGCTGCCGGCACGAGCTGGCCGGCTGGGAGCGGGTGCAGCAGGAGCTCGCCGCCGACGGGCTGCGGATCTTCTCGGTCGCTCTCGACGCCGACCCCGAGGACTCCCGGCCCTGGATCGAGGCGGGCGCTCCGTCGTACCCCGTCGCGGTGGACACCGCCCACGTCACCGCGGAGCGCTACGGCATCACCAACGTCCCGTCCGTGGTCTGGGTCGACGAGCAGGACCGGGTGGTGAAGCCGCCCACGATCGCTCCGGGAGACGACCAGTTCGCCGAGTTCACGTTGATCGACAGCGCCCTCCACCACGACGCCCTACGGGCCTGGGTCCGCGACGGGACGCTCCCGGCGAGCGCCGGTGCACCAGCCGAGCCGCGCACCGACGACGGCCAGCGTGCCCTTGCCCGGCGCCGGTTGGCGGCGTACGCCGTCCGCACCGGCCGGCCCGACCGGGCCCTGGACCACCTGGCGCGCGCGCAGGAGCTCGCGCCCTGGGACTGGACCGTGCGCCGTGGCGGGATCGCGATGACCGGCGGCGACCCGTTCCTGGGCGAGGAGTTCGTCGCGTTCTGGGAGAAGTGGGATGAGGCGGGGCGTCCGGGGTACACGCCCACCTGACCGTTCTCCGCAACCTCCTAGGGTGGACCCGTGACCGACTCGGCGAACCTTGTGATCGTGGCCAACCGGCTGCCCGTGGACCGGGTCACCCTGCCGGACGGCTCGACGGAGTGGCGGCGCTCCCCCGGTGGGCTGGTCAGCGCGCTGGAGCCGGTCATGCGCGCCAACGACGGCATCTGGATCGGCTGGCCCGGTGGCACCGACACCGATCTCGAGCCGTTCGAGGACGACGGCCTCAAGCTCGTGCCGATGTCGATGTCGGCCGACGAGATCGAGGAGTTCTACGAGGGCTTCTCCAACGGCACGCTCTGGCCGATCTACCACGACGTCGTCGCCAAGCCGGAGTTCCACCGTGAGTGGTGGGACTCCTACGTCACCGTCAACCAGCGGTTCGCCGACCGCGCCGCCGAGGTGGCCGGCGAGGGCGCGACGGTGTGGGTGCACGACTACCAGCTCCAGCTGGTGCCCCAGATGCTGCGCGACCTGCGCCCCGACCTGCGGATCGGCTTCTACCTCCACATCCCGTTCCCGCCTCAGGAGCTGTTCCAGCAGCTGCCGTGGCGGCGACAGATCCTCGAGGGACTGCTCGGCGCCGACCTGGTCGGCTTCCAGATGGCCGGCGGTGCCCAGAACTTCGTGCGTCTCGTCCGCCAGCGAGTCGGCCACAAGACCCACCGCGACCTCGTCTACCTGCCCGACGGCCGCACGGTCCGGGCGGCGGCGTTCCCGATCTCGATCGACACCGCCGGGTTCGAGGAGCTGGCCCGCTCCGAGGGCGTCGTCGCGCGGGCTGCGGAGATCCGCGAGGCCCTGGGCAACCCGCACAAGATCTTCCTCGGCATCGACCGGCTCGACTACACCAAGGGCATCCACGCCCGGCTGCGCGCCTACAGCGAGCTGATCGACGGACGGCCACTTCGACGTCGAGGACGCCGTCTTCGTCCAGGTCGCGACCCCGTCCCGGGAGCGGGTCGAGCAGTACCGCATCCTGCGCGACGACATCGACCGACTGGTCGGCCGGATCAACGGCGACCTCGGCCGGATCGGCCGTCCCGCGATCGCCTACATGCACTCCTCCTACCCGCGGGAGGAGATGGCGGCGCTCTACGTCGCCGCCGACATCATGGTGGTGACCCCGCTCCGGGACGGCATGAACCTCGTCGCCAAGGAGTACGTCGCCTGCCGGCACGACGACGACGGGGCTCTCGTGCTCTCGGAGTTCGCCGGCGCCGCGGACGAGCTCCGCCAGGCGTGGCTGGTCAATCCCTACGACATCAACGGGATGAAGTCCGCGCTCCTGGCGGCCTACCGGGCCGACCACAAGGACCTGGTCCGCCGGATGCGGGCGATGCGGCGCACCATCGTGCAGCACGACGTGGCTGCCTGGGCCACCAGCTTCCTCGAGGGTCTGGCCTCGACCGGCACCGCGCACGCCAAGCAGGTCCGCCCACCGAAGAAGCGCTGATGGAGATCTCGACCGACCCCGACCGGCTCGACGTCGACCGGATCCACCACTGGCTGTCCACCGACGCCTACTGGGCGCTCGGCCGGACCCGCGACGTGGTCGCGAAGTCGATCTCCGGCTCGCTCAACGTCGGGGCGTACGACGACGACGGCGAGCAGGTCGGCTACGCCCGCGTGGTCACCGATCACGCGACCTTCGCCTGGCTCTGCGACGTGTACGTCGACCCGGCAGCGCGCGGCCGCGGTGTCGGCCGGGCGCTGATGGACGCGGTGGTCGCCCAGGTGGCCGGCGACCGGCTCAAGCGGGTGCTGCTGGCGACCCACGACGCGCACGGGTTGTACGAGCAGTACGGCTTCGCACCGCTCGCCCACCCCGAGCACTACCTCGCGCTCGAGGGCCCGGTCAGTTCAGCGCCATCCTCGGCTCGCCGTTGACCAGGCCGGTCCCGGAGATCGAGCACGCCCCGCCCCTCGGCGTACCGCCGTTCCAGGCCTGGCGGACACAGGACCGGGTGGCCAGCTGCGCCCAGTAGTTCGGGTGCAGTGACTCCTGGATGTAGTAGGGGCTGGACGAGCAGCAGGTCGAGACGGTGCGGATCTGGTTGACCCACTCGGTCTTGTCGACCGCGGTCGGCTGGGTCCAGGACGTCAGGCCCTTCTCCTCGTAGAGGCCGACGGTGTTCTCGCACAGCCGGCGGCCGTTGAACGCCGCGGCGAGGTTGAGGATCCGGCTGTTGGTGATGCCGGCTTGCGTGATGGCCCCGGTCACGGTGCTGTTGATCGTCGGCAGGGCGGTGGCGTTGGCCCAGTTGGCGTCCGCGTTCCAGAAGCCGCAGCCGCCGGTGCTCTGACGGCTGTAGCCGCTCTCGGAGTAGCGGAAGCCGCTGCCGTTGGGGATCGGCGACGGGTACGTCTGCACGAGCATGGTCCACGCGGCATCGGCGTAGCCGGCGTTGCGCATCGCGGTCCGGACGTTCTGGAAGGCGGTCGCGATCCTGGACTTCACGGCACTGACGTTCGCTGAGGTGAAGTTGGCCGTGACCGACGAGTCGTCGTGGCAGTAGTCCTTCCACCACGTCGGTGAGCTGAGGAAGTCGGTGACGCAGGTCTGCACGATCGAGGCGAAGTTGAAGTCGTTGCCGCCGATCGAGACCACGACCATCTTGACGTTGTGGGTGGCGGCGAAGTTCTGCAGCACCAGCGCCTGACCCTGCTGCCCGCCGCTGTTGTGGAAGTCCAGGCCGGGCTTGAAGTAGCCGTTGCTGTCGGTCGCCGTCGTGGTCCGGGCGCCCGAGCAGGCGAGGTTGAGGCCGTTCACGCCGCCACCGATGTAGGCCTCGGACGACTTGCTCCGGTGACAGCGGTTGATCTGCTCGCCGGTGCCGGAGGCGTTGTCGAAGTAGGCCGACGAACCGAGGGCGTCGGCGGTGGACGTCGAGCTGTTGGAGCTGCCGGCCCAGCGGCCGGCCTCCCCGGAGATGTAGGAGTCGCCCAGGGTCACCACCCAGGGCGCTCCGGCGCCGGGACCGTCGGCCCGGGCTGCGGGAGCGGGACCGAAGACGGTGAGCAGGACGGACGCGAGGGCGAGTGTGAGCAGGGCGGCCAGGCCACGACGGCGTGACGTTCCTGCACCCGAGAGCAGCAACACTGGGGGTCTCCTTCGAGAGGTTTGTGTCCCTCCCCGGAGCTCAACCATCCGCGAACCTAGTGGTCGCGGCGCCTCCTGGGAAGGGGCTCCCCGTCGGTCGACTCGCCGTCGCCCCGGACCGGGCTGCACATCAGCTGCTCGATCCCGGCGCGGAGCGAGGGCCCGAGCCGACCCCACGTGTCGTCGTACGCATAGACCTCGCGCAGGCTGCGCCCGCCACTCACCCCGGTCATCACGTCGACGTCGTCGGGCGTGAGCAGGCCGGGGTGCACGACGCCGACCGCCTCGGACACCTTGAGCAGGTCGCGTCGCAGGGTGCGGACGTAGTTGGCGAGACGGACGCTCTTGAGGCCCGGGTCCAGGCCGCGGGTGTAGCGCGGGTTCTGGGTGGCGACTCCGACCGGGCAGTGGTCGGTGTGGCACTTCTGCGCCTGGATGCAGCCGAGCGACAGCATCGCCTCGCGGCCGACGTTGACCAGGTCCGCGCCGAGGGCGAACGCGACGACGGCGTTCTCGGGGATGCCGAGCTTGCCGGCCCCGATGAACGTGACGTCGTCGGTGAGTCCGGCGGCCGCGAACCGCCGGTAGACGTGGGAGAAACCGACCCGGAACGGGTACGACACGGCATCCGAGAAGATCATCGGCGCCGCACCGGTCCCGCCCTCGCCTCCGTCGATGTTGACGAAGTCGACGCCGCGCTGGCCGCCGGCCATCCGGGCGACCAGCTCGTCCCAGAAGGAGAAGTCGCCGACGGCGGACTTGATGCCGACCGGCAGCCCGGTGGCGTCGGCGACGAGCTCGACGAAGTCCAGCATCGAGTCGACGTCGCGGAACTCCGTGTGGCGGCTCGGCGACGCACAGTCCACCCCGGCCTCGATGCCGCGCACGGCCGCGATCTCGTCACTCACCTTCGCGCCGGGCAGCAGGCCGCCGAGACCGGGCTTGGCGCCCTGCGAGAGCTTGATCTCGATCGCCCGGACCGGCGCGGACTGGACCAGGTCGGTCAACCGGGTCAGGTCGAACCTGCCGTGCTCGTCGCGACATCCGAAGTACGCCGTCCCGACCTGGAAGACCAGGTCGCCGCCGTTGCGGTGGTACGACGAGATCGCGCCCTCGCCCGTGTTGTGCAGGCAGTCGGACATCCCCGCGCCCTTGTTCAACGCCTCGATCGCGTTCCCGGACAACGCGCCGAAGCTCATGCCGGAGACGTTCACGACCGAGTGCGGCCGGAAGGCGTGGCGGCGCCCGCGCGGGCCGCCGAGGATCTTCGCCGACGGCAGCGGCGTCCCCTCGTGGGCGTGGGTGGCGGTCGGGGCGCCCGGTCCCGAGAAGGTGCGGTGCTTGATGACGACGTACCCGTCGACGTTCTCCATGTCGTTGTCGGTCCCGAAACCGAAGTGGTTGTTCTCCAGCTTCGAGGACGCGTAGACCCAGCGCCGCTGGTCCCGGCTGAAGGGGCGCTCCTCGTCGTTCGAGGTGACGATGTACTGGCGCAGCTCGGGCCCGAACCGCTCCAGCACGAAGCGGAGGTGACCGACCACGGGGAAGTTGCGCAGGATCGCGTGCTTCCTCTGGGTGAGGTCGTGTGCGACCACCGCGCCGGTCGCTGCCGCTGCCAGGCCTGCCGCCCGAGTCCACCTCATGGGTCGTGTGTAGTGCCCGCGCCGCTCCTTGTCGACCCGCCTCACCCGAGGGTGGTCGTCTCTCCGGACGGGTTCGGTCGGCCGGGTCCTGGCCGGTCGGGTACTTTTCGCCCATGGATCTGATCCCGAAGCCCGATCAGATCGTGTCGGCCGCCAGCAACGTCGCCCACATGGTGTTCTACGGCGGCCTGGCCGATCTCCGCCCGATGCCCCGGACCCTCATCGACGACGGCACGCTGCGCGAGGTCTACCACTACCGGCCGGCCGCCAAGGTGGTCGAGGTCGGCGACCCGGTCCTGCTGGTCACCCCGCTCGCCGCCCCCGCGCTGTGCTTCGACCTGCGCCGCGGCTGCTCGCTCGTCGAGCACTTCGTCAACGAGGGGCGGCCGACGTACCTCGTGGAGTACGGCCGGGTCTCCTTCAAGGACCGCAACCTCGGCATGGAGCACTGGATCGACGAGGTCGTCCCGGCCGCGATCCGCGAGGTCTCCGCCCACGCCGGAGGCCGTCCGGTGCACGTGATCGGCTGGAGCCTGGGCGGTCTCTTCTCCCTGCTCGCCGCCGCTGACCAGCCCGACCTGCCGATCGGGTCGGTCACGGCCGTCGGGTCCCCCGTCGACACCAAGCAGGTCCCGCTCGTCGCACCGCTGCGCCCGCTGCTCAACCTGACCGACGGCCGCGGCGCCATCACCCGGACCTACCAGGCCATGGGTGGGGCGCCGACGCCGCTGGTGCGGTGGGCCTTCCAGCTCTCGTCGTTCCAGAAGCTGGTCACCAAGCCCCTGGCGGTCGCCACCCACCTCGACGACCACGACTTCCTGGCGCAGATCGAGGCGGTCGACCACTTCACCCAGAACATGCTCGCCTACCCGGGTCGCAGCTTCGGCCAGCTCTACCACCGGTTCGTGAAGGGGAACGCCCTCGTCAAGGGCAGCATCGACTTCGGCGACCGGACCATCGAGCTGAAGAACATCGTGGCTCCGGTCCTCGTGTTCGGTGGCGCCACCGACGGCATCGCACCGATCCCGTCGGTCAAGGCCGTCCAGCCGTTGTTGACCGGCGCCGCCGAGGTGCGGTTCGAGATCGTCCCCGGCGGGCACCTCGGGATGCTGACCGGTCGCGGTGCGCGGGCGACCACGTGGCGGATCATGGACGAGTGGATCGACCAGTGGTCCTCCGACGACCGCGTGGTGCCGGTGACGAAGGCCGCCGCGAAGAAGGCCGCCAAGAAGACCACCCGGAAGGCGCCGGCCAAGAAGTCGGCGGCGAAGAAGTCGGCGGCGAAGAAGACGCCGGCCACGAAGGCAGCCGCGAAGAAGACGCCCGCCAAGAAGGCAGCCGCGAAGAAGCCGGCCGCCACCAGCGAGTCGATCGGGGCGAACCCGAAGCGTCGCTACGGTTCCGCGGGCTCCCGCTCCCTCTCCCGGTAGCCGTTGCGAAGCGGCCGGCCGGCCGGCAAAGCAGGCCTCGATTGGTCACAAACCGCAGGCTTTCGGTTCCGTTTCCTGCCGATTGGTCCCCAACCGGCAGGTTCTTGAGCGACACCGACCTCGCTGGACGGGGCGTCGATTCCCGCAAGGATTCTTTCCGTACGCTGGCGGATGTGGGAACCACGAACTGGCAGGAGTGGCATGACGCGTACACCCGGGAAGGTTCCGGGCTGGCAGGTCGGTTGACTGCTGTGCAATCGGCGATCCGACGCTTTCTCGATGGGACCTCACCCGCTCCGGTCCGAGTTGTCAGCGCCTGCGCCGGTGACGGACGTGACCTTTTGGGCGTGCTCAGCGGGCGCGCAGACACAAGTCGAGTGTCAGCGCTTCTCGTCGAGTACGACGCCGGGCTGGCTGACCGGGCAAAGCAAACGGCCGCGTTGATCGATGCGGAGGTGGAGGTCCGCCAGGCTGATGCCGCGCGAAGCGACGAGTATCAGGGAGCCGTGCCCGCGAATCTGGTCCTGCTCTGCGGCATCTTCGGCAACATCCCCGATCACGACATCCGGACCACCATTCACGCCGCTCCCGAGCTTTGTGCCGCCGGCGCCGAGGTTGTCTGGACGCGACATCGAGGGCACCCGGACCTCACGCCTTCGATCAGGAGGTGGTTCTCCGAAGCCGGATTTACAGAAGTGAAGTTCATGGCTCCAGACGACGAAGAATGGTCGGTCGGCGTCCACCGCCTCGACGGCCCGCCGGCCTCGCTCGTAACGGGACGCAGGTGGTTCAGCTTCTACAGGTGACGTACGGCGCTGTAGACGGCAACCATCGCGACGTTCGACGTTCGACAGGCACGCCCGGTCCTGTCCGCACGGCCCCGCTGGAGGGCTGGAAACCCCGCACGCCGAGGCAGGGCCCGCTAGCGTGCGCGCATGCCCGAGACCCTTTCCCGCGGCGTCCGGATCGGTTACGGCTCGGGATCGGTCGCCACCGGCGCCTTCGGCACCGTGCCCGGCCTGATGCTGCTGCCGTTCCTCACCGACAGCCTCGGCATCGCAGCGCTGTGGGCCGGCGTGATCGTCTTCCTGCCCAAGGCCTGGGACGTCATCCTCAACCCGATCGCCGGTCGGATCAGCGACCGGACCGTCGATCCGCGCGGCCCACGACGGCCCTGGCTGCTCCGGGGCGGGCTCGCCCTGTCCGTCAGCTTCGCGCTCATCTTCGCCGGGCCGACCATGGACTCCACCGTGCTCGAGGCCGTGTGGGTGCTGGTCTTCTTCCTGGGCTGCGCGACGGCGTACGCCTTCTTCCAGGTGCCGTTCGTCGCGATGCCGGCGGAGATCACGACGTCGTACGACGAGCGCACCCGGCTGATGACGTGGCGGGTGGCCCTGCTGGCGCTGACGATCATGCTGGCCGGAGCCACGGCGCCCCTGATCAGGGACGCGGTCGGCGGCCGGGACGGCTACCGGGTGATGGGGGTGGTGATGGCCGCCCTGATCGCCGTGGGGGTGGTCGCGTCCTACCGCGGCACCCGCAACGCGCCGACCGGCACCGTGGTCCCGGCCTCGGGGACGTTGCGCGACCAGCTCCGGATCGTGGCCGGCGCGCGCGACTTCCGGCTGCTGCTGACCACGTTCGTGATCCAGGCACTGGCCACCGGTTGCATGCTGGCCGGCGTCGACTACCTGGCCACCGACGTGCTCGAGCGCAAGGGCGCGAGCACGATCCTCTTCGTCTGCTTCGTGGGGCCGGCGCTGCTGCTGACCCCGCTGTGGGCGAGGTTCGGGACCCGGATGGGCAAGAAGCGTGGCTACATCCTGGCGTCGCTGATCCTGGCCACGGGTGCCGGCACCGCCGTGCTCGCCCAGTCGGCTCCGGCGGCGGTCCTCTTCGGCGCCGTCTTCCTGGTCGGCGTGGGCTACGCGGGCTGCCAGGTGTTCCCGCTCGCGATGCTGCCGGACGCCGCAGCCGTCGACGCCCGCCGCACCGGCGAGGGCCGGGCCGGCGTCTACACCGGCGTGTGGACGGCCGCCGAGACGCTGGGCCTCGCCCTCGGGCCGGCGGTGTTCGCACTGGTGCTGACCCTCGGCGACTATCGCTCCTCCACCTCGGGCGACGTCGCCCAGCCGGACTCCGCGCTGACCGCGATCGTCCTCGGCTTCTCGTTGCTGCCCGCCCTGCTCACCCTGGTCAGTCTTGCGTGGCTGGCCCGCTACTCACTCGACGCCGAGGAGGTCGACCAGTGACCGACAGCGACCCGCTCGCCCGGCTGCGCGCGATGCAGGCCGGCGACCTGCCGGTGCACGGCGGCCGCACCCTCGCCTACGTCTACGACTCCGGTCTGCCCGACGTGGACCGGATCGGGCGCGAGGCGGTGGCGGCGTACGCCGGCTCCAACGGGCTCGACCCGACCGCGTTCCCGTCACTGCTGGCCATGGAGAACGACCTGGTCGGCTTCGCCCTGGACCTGCTCGACGGTCCCTCGACGGCGGTCGGGACGGTGCACGTCCGGCGGCACCGAGTCCTGCCTGCTCGCCGTCCAGTCGGCGCGCGACAGTCGGCCCGACATCGCGCACCCCACGATGGTGCTGCCGGACACCGTGCACGCAGCGTTCCGCAAGGCCGCGCACTACTTCGGCGTCGAGCCGGTGGTGGTGCCGACCGGGCCCGACTTCCGCGCCGACGCCGCCGCCATGGCTGCGGCGATCGACGAGACGACGGTGCTGGTGGTCGCGTCGGCTCCGTCGTACGCCCACGGGGTGATCGACCCGGTCGTCGAGATCGCGGCCGCCGCGGCCGCGCGTGGCGTGCGCTGCCACGTCGACGCCTGCATCGGCGGGTGGGTGCTGCCGTACGCCGCCCGCCTGGGCCGCGCGGTTCCGCCGTGGACGTTCGCCGTCGACGGGGTCACCTCGATCTCGGTCGACACCCACAAGTACGCCTATGCCCCCAAGGGCACGTCGTTGTTGCTGCACCGGACACCGGCACACCGGACGCCGCAGTACTTCGCGTCGGCGGCCTGGCCGGGCTACACGATGCTCAACTCGACGATGCAGTCGACCAAGTCCGGTGGACCGCTGGCCGGGGCGTGGGCCGTGGTGCAGTCCCTCGGCGACGACGGCTACCTCGCGCTGACCCGTGACGTGTTCGAGGCGGTGGACCGGATCGTCGCGGGAGTGGCCGGCCTGCCGGCGATGCGGGTGGTCGCTCCGCCCGACTCGACCCTCGTGGCCCTGGCCACCGACGGGTCGTGCGACGCGTTCACGGTGTGCGACGAGATGACGGCGCGCGGGTGGTACGTCCAGCCGCAGCTGTCGTTCGCCGGCCAGCCGCCGACGATCCACCTCTCGGTGAGCGCAGCGACGCTGGCACACGTCGACGAGTTCCTGTCGGAGCTGGCGTCGTCGCTCACCGCTGCCGTGGCGTCAGGACCCGTCGCCGTGGACCCCGGGGTGAGGGCGTTCATCGGGTCGCTCGACCCGGCGACGCTGTCCGAGGAGGACTTCGACGGGCTACTGGCGGCGTCCGGCCTGGTCGGTTCCTCGGCGTCCGGCGAGCTGGCGCTGCCGGACCGGATGGCCGGGGTGAACGCGATGCTCGACCTGGCGACACCGGCCCTGCGCGAGGCACTGCTGCTGGCGTTCCTCGACCGCTTGTCGCGCCCCGTCCGGCGTGCCGCCCAGGGTGCCGGCCAGGACGAAGGGGTGGTCTAGACCGGTCGGATGGGGCAGGGTGGTCGGGCGGACGGATCACCGTCCGCTCTCTCGGAAGGATTCACCATGCTTCGACTTCGTGCCGTTCTCGTGGCGATGCTGGTCAGCCTGACCAGCGTCGCGGCACTCGCCTCCGCCCCGACTCCGGCGTACGCCGACGAGTGCTACTCGTGGAGCCGGAACCTCTCCTCCGGCGCCAGTGGCTCCGACGTCGCCGAGCTCCAGATCCGGGTCGCCGGCTGGGCCGGGTACGGCGTGAACATGGCCATCGACGGCTCCTACGGCGGGCAGACGACCACCGCCGTCCGCAACTTCCAGTCGGCGTACGGCCTCCCGGCCGACGGCTCGGCCGGACCTCAGACCTACAGCAAGATCTACGCGCTCCAGGACGCCGACTGCACGCCGGCGCACTTCAGCTGGAGCGAGGTCGACGGCGGGTGCGGAGCGGGGGGTTACAGCGGCGGCTCGGTCGGCGCCGCCACCGTCCAGTCCAACCTGCTCCGCGCGATGTGGCGAGCCGAGGCCCTGCGCCACCGGATGGGCGACCAGCCGCTGGTGGTGACGTCCGGCTTCCGGTCGAAGGCATGTGACAGCTCGGTCGGAGGCAGTGGCAGCGGTCAGCACACCTACGGCACCGCGATCGACCTGGTCGGCTCGGGCGGGTCCCCGTCCCTGTGCACCATCGCCTCCAACGCCCGGTACGCCGGCTTCGGCGGCATCTTCGGCCCGGGATACCCCAACCACAACGATCACGTCCACGTGGACATCCGGGCGGGTCAGTCCTGGAGCGCGCCCACCTGCGGCATCTGACCCCTCGTTGAGTTGGGCCTCACCGGCGGTTGAGTTGGGCCTCACCGGTATCAACTGAGCCGGGCGTGCCCAACTCAACGGTCGGGCGTGCCCAACTCAACAGGGCTGCTGGACGGTTACCGGCGGATCCCGGCGAGACCGGCCGGGGTGGCATGGCGCTCGAGGTAGGAGGTGACCAGGGTGATGCCTTCCTCGATCAGCTCGGGATCACCGGCGGCGTCGCGCTCGAAGGCGAGCTGGAAGACCCGGTCGCCGACCTCGACCGCGAGCAGCGCGATCGTGGGTGACAGGCCCGGGCTGGCCAGCCCCGCGTCGATCGCGAAGGCCCGCAGGGTCTCGGCGATCTGGACGTTGTGCTCGCGGCCGAAGTGGTTGACGGCGGGGTTGCTGCGGCCACGGAGGTAGATCTCGACGAAGGCGCGGCGGCGGTGGTAGACGGTGACGAAGGCACTCATCGTGGTGCGCACGAGGCTCTCGACCGACAGCACCTCGACCCGGTCGAGGTCGAGGAGGACCTGCTCGTCCATCTCGGCCATGTCGCGCTCGGCGAGGGCGAGGAGGACGTCCTCCTTGTCGGCGAAGTACTGGTAGAGCGAGGCCACGGGCGCCCCCGCACCGGTGGCGATGTCGCGGGTGCTGAGGGCGTCGACGCCCCGCTCGACCACCAACCGGGCAGCCGCGTCGAGGAGCTCCTCGACGCGGCGCCGGCTGCGTTCCTGCGTAGGGACACGTCGCTTCGGGGGGTTCGGCACACGTTCCCTGACCGCAGGCATGAGGGCAGTGTAGAGTATGAAAGCGAATCTGACACACGTTCATCTTCGGCCACGAGGAGTCGCTCCATGACCGACCTCCACCTCTCGCGACGCACCCTCCTCGGCGGTGCCGGCCTGACGCTCGGCACCGGCCTGCTCGGCGAGGCCGCCACGGCCGCCACCCTGCAGGGCTCGCTACCGCGCGCCGTCGACGTCGTGGTCGTCGGCGGCGGCATCTCCGGGCTCGTCGCCGCGCGCAAGGTCGCTCGCCGCGGCCGCTCCGTCCTGCTGGTCGAGGCCCGCCGCCGCGTGGGTGGCCGGGTGCTCAACCACCACCTCGAGAGCGGCGGCACCATCGAGGCCGGCGGTGCCTTCGTCGGGCCCACGCAGGGACACATCCGGCGGCTGGCGCGCGAGCTCGGCGTCAAGGAGTTCAAGGAGTACGTCGACGGCAACAGCGTCTACATCTCGTCCAGCACCGGCCGCCTCGAGTACCAAGGCACGGTCCCGCCGGACCCGACGATCCTCCCGGACGCCGCGAACCTGCTGACCCAGATCGACCAGTACGCCGCAGAGATCCCGGTCGACGCGCCGTGGACGCACGCGCGAGCCGCCGAGTGGGACGCGCAGACCCTCGGCGAGTGGATCCGCACCAACGCCGTGAACGCCGACGGCATCGAGAACCTCATCCGCTCGTGGACCCAGCCCGGCTTCGGCGCCGACCCGAGCGAGCTCTCGTTCCTCTACGTCCTCTGGTACGTCGCCTGCTCGGGCAACGAGCGCAACGTCGGCACCTTCGCCCGCAACTCCGAGACCACCAACGGCGCTCAGGAGCGCCGGTTCGTGGGCGGGTCCCAGCTGATCCCCCTGCGGCTCGCGCAGCAGCTCGGCGACATCGTGGCCCTGGCCGCACCGGTGCACCGGATCACCCAGCGCGACGGCCACGCCGTCGTCCACACCGGCCGGGGTCGGGTGCGCGCCACCCGGGTCATCGTCGCCGCGCCGCCGCCGATGGTGCTCGACATCGACTGGCACCCCCAGCTGCCGCGCCGCCGCGAGGAGCTGCTGCGCCACCTCGACATGGGCCAGCTGATGAAGTGTGACGCCGTCTACGAGACACCGTTCTGGCGCGAGGCCGGGCTCAACGGCTTCGGCATCTCCGACTCCGGTGCGGTGCGCGCGGCCTTCGACAACTGTCCGAAGAAGGGCGAACCCGGTGTGCTGCTGGCGTTCGTCGGCGGCTCGACCTGGCGCGAGTACGGCGTCCAGACCAGGGCGGAGCGTCGTCAGGCCGTGCTCGCCGGCTTCGCGGAGATGTTCGGCGAGCAGGCACTCAACCCCATCGAGTACACCGAGAAGGACTGGACCAAGGAGCAGTGGACCGGCGGCGGCCCGGTGCCCAACTATGCCCCCGGCACGATGATCCAGTTCGGCGACCAGATCCGCCGCCCGCACGGCCGCGTGCACTGGGCCGGCACGGAGACCTCGACCTACTGGACCGGCTACATGGACGGCGCGGTCCGCGCCGGCCAGCGTGCCGGCGCCGAGGTCCTGGAGAAGCTGCGATGAGCGGCACCGCAGCGCGCCTCGTCGCGAGCCTCGCCGGCCTCGTCCTGGTCCTGGTGACGGCGCCCGGCGCGCCGGCCAGCGCGGCCGCCGAGCGCGAGCGCTGGGACACCCGCGTGTTCGCCAAGGTGGAGAGCCCGGGCTACCCGGCGTACGTCTTCAAGCACCGCAACGGACGGGTCTACGCCGGCACCTACACCAACCCGCAGGGCGACGAGAAGCGTTCGATCGTCCGCGAGTGGACGAAGAACGGAACCCTCCAGAGGTCGTGGACCGTGCCCGGCCAGGACCTCGGCTCGGACCGCGGCGTCCAGGTCGCCAACGCCGACCGTCGCGGGCGGCTCGTGCTGCTGGAGAAGTCGCGGTCGCGGGTGATGACGCTGAACCTCAGGACCGGGAAGTTCCGCCGCTGGGCGACTCTCCCCGACCTGCCGACGTGCTCGACCGGCGAGACCCCGTGCTCCCCGAACGCAGCCGACGGTCCGGCCGTGCCCAACTACGCGACCTGGGGGCCGGGCGGCGCGCTCTACGTCACCGACTACAAGCAGGCCGTCATCTGGAAGATCCCGCGCAAGACGCAGGAACCCCGGCTGTGGTTCTCCTCCGCGGCGCTCGACGGGTCGGAGTTCGGCACCACCGGCATCGTCTTCCGCAAGAAGGCCCGCGACCTCTACATCTCGCAGCAGTCGACGGCGACCGACGGGACGGTCCCGACCGACGGCAAGCTCTATCGCCTGCCGATCACGAAGTCCGGTGGACCCGGTGAGCTGGAGACGCTCTGGACCTCGCTGCCCGGCGACCTGCCCGACGGCTTCGGCATCGCCCGGTCCGGGAAGATCTATCTCGCCAACGCCGGCCTCTCCCAGCAGATCGTGGTGCTGTCGCGGAGCGGTCGAGGAGCTCGAGCGTTTCCCCGAGGCCCCCGGCTCCGGTGACAACGGGTCGTCGATCCCGTTCGACACCCCCTCCAACGCCACCTTCCACGGGACCCGGGTGCTGGTCGCCAACCAGTCCTTCACCGGCAACACCGGCCACCACGCGATCCTCGACGTCGAGGTCGGCGAGCGCGGCCGGGCGCCGTACCTCCCCCGCCGGGCCTTCTGGCGCTGACCCACGAAGTGGCGCTCATCCCCCGCGAGGTGGGAGTTGTGGCGCACCGAGGTGGGAGTTGTGGCGGCTGCGACACCCGCTAACGTCGCCCGCATGAGCGCACTGGCGGGCCTGGTGGAGAAGGGGCTCGTGGCCCCGGACTGGGCGGAGGCGCTGGCGCCCGTCGACGACCGGATCGCCGCGATGGGCCGCTTCCTGCGCGACGAGTTGACGGCTGGTCGGCCCTATCTGCCCGCTGGCGATCAGGTCCTGCGGGCGTTCGCGCGTCCACTGGCCGACGTCCGCGTGCTGGTGGTGGGCCAGGACCCCTACCCGACGCCCGGTCATCCGATCGGGCTCAGCTTCGCGGTGGATGCGCACGTCCGGCCGGTGCCGCGCAGCCTGGCGAACATCTACCAGGAGCTGCGCACGGACGTCGGCGTCGAGCCGCCGGCACACGGCGACCTGACCGCCTGGGCAGACCAGGGCGTGATGCTGCTCAACCGGGTCCTGACGGTGCGGCCGGGAGAGTCCGCGTCGCACCGTGGCCGCGGCTGGGAGGAGGTGACCGAGTGCGCGATCCGGGCGCTCGCCAGGCGCGGCGGACCGTGCGCGGCGATCCTGTGGGGCCGTGATGCCCAGTCGCTCAAGCCGTTGCTCGCGCCGGTGCCGTGGGTCGAGTCGGTGCACCCGTCGCCGCTGTCGGCCAGCCGGGGCTTCTTCGGGTCGCGACCGTTCAGCCGGGTCAACCGGCTGCTCGTCGGAGCAGGGCGGCGTCCCACTGGACTGGACACTCCCCATGGAATAAAGTTGAAGTATCAACCATTGAGGTGGACATGACCGACCTGCGCATGCCGGCCCTCTACATCGGGCACGGCGCTCCCCCGCTGCTCGACGACCCCGTCTGGTCCGGCCAGCTCGCAGCCTGGGCCGCGGGACCTGCCGCGTCCGAAGGCGATCCTGATCGTGAGCGCTCACTGGGAGTCGGCGCCCGTGAGCCTGTCCGCCAACGGCGCACCGCTCGTCTACGACTTCGGCGGGTTCGACGCGAAGTACTACCGGATGACCTACGAGACCCCCGACGCGACGGCCCTGGCGCAGCGGGTCGCGGCGATGATGCCGGCGACCGAACCGATCCACCAGCACGCCAGCCGCGGTCTCGACCACGGCGCCTGGGTGCCGCTGAAGATCATGTTCCCCGAGGGCGACATCCCGGTGCTGCAGATGTCCCTCCCGACGCACGACCCGGCCCGACTGCTTGCTCTCGGCGAGCGGCTGCGCCCCCTGCGCGACGAAGGGGTGCTGATCATCGGCTCCGGGTTCCTCACCCACGGGCTCCCGTTCCTCAAGGAGTTCCGGATCGAGGCCGACGCGCCGGGCTGGTCCGCGGACTTCGACGCCTGGGCCGGGGAGGCGATGGCGCGCGGCGACGTCGACGCGCTCGCCAACTACAAGGCCCTGGCCCCGGGGATGCCGTACGCCCACCCGACCGTCGAGCACTACACGCCGCTGTTCGTCACCCTGGGCGCGGCCACCACTCCCGACGAGCCCGGGATCCAGGTCATCGACGGCTTCTGGATGGGGCTCTCCAAGCGGTCGCTCCAGGTTGCCTGACCCAGTCGTGTGCCTCAGCGCGTCGCCGGCGACGCGCTGAGGCACACAACTCGGCAGGGATCAGCGGATGCGGGTCTTCCGCATGATCTTGAGGCCGGTCAGCATCTGCTTCACGTGCTCCTCGTACGGCTGGCCCGGGCGCGCACTCATGGCTCCGGCCTTCTTGAGGACCGCGAGGTTCTGGACGTCGGTGTACTTCAACAGGCCCTGGTCGCCGTGCCGGGCGCCGACCCCGGACTGCTTGACCCCGCCGGACGGCGTGCCCTTGGAGGCGTACGCCGCCGCGAGCGCGTCGTTGACGTTGACGTTGCCGGACTCGATCCGGCGGGCTACTGCCTCGGCGGCCTTGAGGTCGGTGCCCCAGACGGACGCGTTGAGGCCGTAGTCGGTGTCGTTGGCGAGCGCGACCGCCTCGTCGACGGACGAGTAGCGGTGCAGGGCCACGACCGGCCCGAAGGTCTCGCAGGACCCGGCCAGCATCTCCTTCGTGACGCCCTCGAGGATCGTCGGCTCGAAGAACGCCGGCCCGATGTCCGGGCGCGCCTTGCCGCCGGTGACGATCGTCGCCCCCCGGGCGACGGCGTCGTCGACGTGCGAGGCGACCCGGTCGCGGTGGTCGGTGGAGATCAGCGAGCCGAGCTCCGGTCCGAAGTCGTACGACGCCCCGAGCTGCAGGCCCTCGGCCGCGGCGACGAACTTGGCCCTGAACTCGTCGTAGCGCTCGGCGGGGAGGTAGATCCGCTCGATGTGCATGCAGATCTGGCCGGTGTTGCCGAAGACGCCGAACAGCGCGCCGGCGACGACCTCGTCGAGGTTGGCGTCGGCCAGCACGATCATCGGGTTCTTGCCGCCGAGCTCGAGGCAGCAGCCGATCAGGTTGCGCCCGGCGCGCTCGCCGATCACCCGGCCGGTGGCCGTGGAGCCGGTGAACATCACGTAGTTGGCGTTGTCGATCAGGGTCGGTCCGACGTCGGGTCCCTCACCGCACACGACCTGGAAGAGCCCCTTCGGAAGACCCGCCTCCTCGAGAAGCTGCACGCCGTACAGCGGAGACAGCGCGGTCTTGTTGTCGGGCTTGAGCACGATCCCGTTGCCGGCCATCAGCGCCGGGATGGCGTCGGACAGGCCGGTCGCGAACGGGAAGTTCCAGGGCGCGATGATCCCGACGATCCCCTTGGGGTGCCGGATCTCGGTCGACGTCGAGAGGATCGGCACCGGTCCGCCGCGCTTCGTCGATGCCAGCAGCTTGGGCGCCCGCTTGAGGTAGTGGCTGATCACCATCGGCGGGTCGCACGTCTCCTCGATCGCCATCCGCCGGTTCTTGCCGCTCTCGGCCTGGATCAGGTCGGCGGTCGTGTGGGCGTTGTCGACGAAGAGGGTGTGGGCCCGCTTGAAGACGGCGAGCCGCTTCCGCACCGACCAGGTGGCCCACTCGCGCTGGGCGTTGCGGGACGCGGCGTAGGCCGCCTCGATGTCGGCGGGCGTCGACTGCGGGAGCTCGACCAGCACGTCGCCGGTGTAGACCTCGGTGAGCTTCCACGTGCCTCCGCTGGTGGAGGGGACCCGGGCGACGAGCTTCTCGAGGAAGTCGTCGGTGAGGCTGGTCGGACGGCTGAGGGTCATGGTCAGACCTTTCCGAGGATGAAGTCAGCGGCGCGCTCGCCGATCATGATCGCCGGCGCGTTGGTGTTGCCGCCGGTGATCGACGGGATGATCGAGGCGTCCGCGACGCGCAGCCCCTCGATGCCGCGGACCTTGAGGTCGGGGCCGACGACGGCCCGCTCGTCGACGCCCATGCGGCAGGTGCCGACGCCGTGGTAGACCGACGTCGCGCGGTTGAGGATCTCCTGGCGGAGACCCTCGCCCGTGAGGTGGGCACCGGGGTGGATCTCCTCCTTGACGTGGCCGCCCATGGCGGCACCCGCCATGATCTCGCGGACCATCTCCGACCCCTCGGCGAGCACCTCGAGGTCGGCGCGCTCGGCGAGGTACTGCGGGTCGATCAGCGGAGCGGCGAGCGGGTCCCCCGACGCGAGGCGCAGGGTGCCCCGGCTCTTCGGGTAGATGAGCGTCGAGAGCAGCGTGATCGAGGTGCGCAGGTCCACGTTGTGCCGGATCGGCGCATCCTGGTTGGGCGAGACGTAGGCCCACGGCAGCAGGTGGAGCTGCAGGTCCGGGACGTCGGTCGCCTGGGAGGTGCGCACGAACCCCACGGCCTCGAAGACCGAGTTGGCGAGGAACGAGTCGCCGCGCGTGACCTCCTTGAACAGTCCCTTGGCGAAGAAGGAGGCGTTGCCCTTCATCAGCGTGGAGGTGGTGTGGAAGGTGAGTGCGTGGAACATGTGGTCGTGCAGGTTGTCGCCGACCGGCAGGTCCGCGACGGTCGCGATCCCGTGCTGCCCGAGGTGGTCGGCGTGGCCGATCCCGGACAGCATCAGCAGGTGCGGCGAACCCACGAAACCGGCGGCGAGCACGACCTCCTGGCCGGCGCGGACCACGCGACGTGACCCGTCCTTGTCCTGCACCTCGACCCCGGTGGCCCGGCCGTTGTCGATCACGACCTTGGTGACCATCACCTCGGCCTGCAGCTCGAGGGTCGGCACGTTCTGGTGGTGGATGTAACCCCGCGAGGCGCTGTAGCGCAGGCCTCCGGAGGCGTTCTGCTGCATCCGGCTGATCCCCTCCTGCGACTCGCCGTTGTAGTCGTCGAGGATCTTCACGCCGAGGGTGTCCGCGGTCGCCTGGATGAAGTGGAGGGTGCCCTCCTGGGGTGTCTTGTTGCGGGTGATCTTGATCGGACCCCCGGCACCGCGGTACTCGTTGGCGCCGTCCTCGAAGTCCTCCATGCGCTTGTACGCCGTGTTGACCTCGTCGGCGGACCAGCCGGTGTTGCCCTCGGCCGCCCAGGAGTCGTAGTTGGCACGGTTGCCGCGCACGTAGACCATGCCGTTGATGGAGCTGGAGCCGCCGACGACCTTGCCCCGCGGGACGGGCATCTTGCGGTCGAGCAGGTGCTCCTGCGGTGTCGTGTAGAAGCCCCAGTCGACGCGGGCCTTGAGCTGCGGCACCGCATGCATCGGACCGATCATCCCCGGCTTCTTCACGAGGAACTGCTCGTCGCTCTTGCCGGCCTCGAGCAGGATCACGCTCTTGCCGGCGAGGGCCAGCCGTCCGGCGAGGGCGGCGCCTGCGCTGCCCGAGCCCACGATGACGTAGTCGGCCTCGCTGCTCCTGGGGGTGGCCTTGGCCATGCCTCACCTCTTGCTCGCTCAGGGCGTGGCGGAGCCCACACCCGGGCATAACTGTAACGCGTTCTAGTTTGCTCGTACAGGTTTCCACCGCGAGGATCGGGCCGTGAAGATCCTGTCGGTCCAGTCCTCGGTCGCCTACGGGCACGTCGGCAACTCAGCGGCCGTTTTTCCGCTCCAGCGCCTCGGGCACGAGGTCTGGCCCGTCCTCACCGTCCACTTCTCCAACCACACCGGGTACGGCGCCTGGCGCGGGCCACTGCTGGACCCGGCCGACGTGGCCGAGGTGATCGCGGGCATCGGGGACCGGGGCGTGCTCGGGGAGGCCGACGCCGTGCTGTCGGGCTACCAGGGCGACCCGGCGATGGGCGCGGTCATCCTCGATGCGGTCGCACGGGTCAAGGCGGAGAACCCCGACGCGGTCTACTGCTGCGATCCGGTGATGGGTGACGTGGGTCGCGGGATGTTCGTCAAGCCCGGCATCCCGGAGTTCCTGCGCGACTCCGTCGTACCCATGGCGGACATCGTGACTCCGAACCACTTCGAGCTCGACTTCCTCGCCGGGCGCACCACCCGCACCCTCGACGAGGTGCTGGCGGCCGTCGACGAGGTCCGCGCGCGTGGACCGCGCGACGTGCTGGTCACCAGCGTGCTGCACGACGAGGTCGCGACGGGCCACCTCGACGTGGTCGCGGTCTCGGACGCGGGCGCGTGGGCTGTGACCACTCCCCTGTTGCCGATCTCCCCGAACGGTTGCGGCGACGTCACCGCGGCGCTCTACCTGGCCCACCTCCACCAGAGCGGGTCCCCGGCTGCAGCTCTGGTGGCGACCACGGCATCGGTGTTCGCGATCCTCGAGGCCACCCTCGCCGCCGGCACCCGGGAGATCCAGCTCGTCGCCGCGCAGGATGCGATCGCCCGGCCCCCGGTGGGATTCGAGGCCCGCCAGCTGCGTTGACGGCCCGTTGCTAGCGTGGCGGGGTGATCCTGCGACGCGTGCTGCCCGCCCTGCTGCTCCCGCTGACGTTCGTGGTTCTCGCGTCCTGTGGGGACGGGGCAGGGCAGACGGGGGGCGCAGACGGAGGCGGCGAGTTCAACGAGGCCGACGTCGCGTTCGCGACCGCGATGATCCCGCACCACGCCCAGGCGCTGCTCATGGTCGACATGGCGGCGGGCCGGGACCTCGACCCCGAGCTGGTCGTTCTCACCGAGCAGATCCGTGCCGCGCAGAGCCCGGAGATCGAGATGATGGCGGACTGGCTCACCGACTGGGACGAGCCCGTGCCGGAGACCGTGCGCGATCACGCCAACGCTCACGGCGACATGGACATGGGCGACAGCGAGATGCCCGGCATGATGACCGGCGAGGAGCTCGACGAGCTCGAGGCCGCGTCCGGGTCGGCCTTTCAGTCGCTGTGGCTCGAGATGATGATCGAGCACCACCGGGGTGCGATCGAGATGGCCAGGACCGAGATCGAGGACGGCGAGTTCCCCGATGCGGTCGTGCTCGCGGAGGCGATCGTCGACGGCCAGACCGCCGAGATCGAGCAGCTGGAGCAGCTGCAGGACTAGCTCCGGATCAGTCCCTGCCGGACGCGCGGACCATGGGCAGCAGCACGGAGAAGGTGCTGCCGCGGCCGGGGCTGCTCTCCACCCGGATCGAGCCACCCATGAGCTCGACCAGCTGGTGCGAGATCGCCAGGCCGAGCCCGGTCCCGCCGTACTTGCGGGTGATGGACGAGTCGGCCTGGCTGAAGGACTGGAACAGACGGGACTGCTCCTCGGGGCTCAGCCCGATGCCGGTGTCGCGCACCTGGAGCAGCAGCTCGACGGCCTCGGCGTCGACGGAGGCGACCTCGACGCTGAGTGTCACCTCGCCGGCGGCCGTGAACTTCACCGCGTTGTCCACCAGGTTGGTCAGGACCTGCGCGATCCGGGTCGGATCCCCCACCAGGTCTCGCGGAACCGCGGCGTCGACGGCATGGCTGAGCACGAGCGACGAGCCATCGACTCCCGGTGCCGCCGCGGAGATCACCTCGTCGACCAGAGAGCGAACCGACACAGGGACCCGCTCCAGATCGGTCTTGCCGGCTTCGATCTTGGCGAAGTCCAGCAGGTCGTTGACCAGGCGCAGCAGTCGCTGTCCGGACCGGTCCACGATCCGGGCGAGCCGGGCGCCCTCGGGCTCCAGGTCCAGATCGGACAGCATCTCGTTCGCCCCGAGCACGCCGGTCAGCGGAGTGCGCAGCTCGTGGCTCACGTTGGCCAGGAACACCGACTTGGCCTCGTTGGCCGCCTCGGCCGCCCGGCGCGCTTCCTCCAGCTCACGTTCCAGCCGGTTGCGCTCGGTGATGTCCTCGCCGATGCCATAGGCACCGACGACCTCGTTGCCCACGATGATCGGGAGTCCGGTCACGCTCAGCTCACGGGTGGTTCCGTCCTTGCGGATGATGCTGAGCTCCGCCTGCAATGGCTCCCGGTCCAGCACGCCCCGGAAGAGTCCCAGCACCCACTCCCGCCTGTCCGGGGCGACCAGCTGGCTCAGCTCCATGCCTTGCAGCTCGTGTCGGGTGTACCCGCTCACCCGTTCGGACACTGCGTTGACCTCACCGAACCTCCCGCTGAGGTCCAGCTCGAAGACGGCGTGCAGGTGGTAGTCGAACAGCGAACCGTAGCGCTGGCTGGTCTCGGCCAGGGTCCGCTCGGCAACCCGGAGCCGACGGGTCTGGTTCTCGATCGCTCGAAGGCGCCAGGTGGCGAAGACCGTGGAGGCGACCACCGAGAAGATGGCCAGGACCAGGAACCCGTCCAGCTCACTGGCCCAGCCCCCGAGCGGCCAGGCGTCGAAGGGTTCGACCAGGTCCACCTGGTCAAGGAGGAGCAGCACGACCAGCACCAGGGGCGGAGCGGTGGCCAACAACTCCCTGAGGCTCCATGCGACGCGTCCGCGATCGGGCTTCTCAGGTCGGGCGGCTTCGCCGGGCTGGGCTTCCACGCGGCCTCCAGAATGTCGGCCTGAAAACCGAACGAGCGACAGGCACCAGTCTGCCCTGACCACGACGGTTCGCATAGGTCGAGCCTGCGACCCGCGCGGCGGAACGAGCCGGTGACAGGGATCGAACCTGCGACATCCTCTTTACAAGAGAGGTGCTCTACCAACTGAGCTACACCGGCGCGCACTCCGGTCGCCCGGAGCGCGCGCCAATGCTAGTTCGTACGCCGGGCCGTCGACGCATCAGGCCGCGACGGCCAGGAATGCGTCCAGCGCCCCGCGGATGCCCGCGCCGTCGAGCCCGTGCGCCCGGACGTGGTCGGTGGGTGAGCCGTAGCGGCGCATCTCGTGCCGCCCCACGCCCAGCGACAGCAGCCGGACCGGGCGGCCCGTCAGCGCCTCGGTCACGGCGTGTGCCGACGTGCCGGCCAGCCACGGTTCGACGAGGACCACCTCGGCGCCCGTGACGACCTCCCTCAGGGTGCGCGCGTCGAACGGCCGCACCGAGTGGGCGTAGAGAACGGTCACGTCGCGTCCTTCGGTCGCCGCGAGGACCTCGTCGAGCACCGGCCCGAGGGCGATGACGGTCGCGCCTGCGCCACGGCGTACGACGTGGAACCCGGCTCCGGGGTGGCTCTCGCTGTTGGTCTGCGCGACCACTCGCACGTAGTGCAGGCCGTCGCCGGCGACCGCGCGCCGCAGCACCACGTCGACCTCGGCGGCCGTCGCCGGGGCGTGGATCCGCACCCCGGGCAGCGAGTCCATCAGCGTGACGTCACCGGGCGACTGGTGGGTCCGGCCTGCGGCGGCACTGTCGAACGACCCACCGAGACCGACCAGGACGCCGCCGACGTCCTGGTGGCCGAAGCCGAGCTTGACCTGCTCGAAGGCGCGCTCGACCAGGAAGGGGGCGAAGGTGTGCACGATCGGCCGCATCCCGGCGAGCGCCATCCCTGCGCCGACGTTGACGAGCAGCTGCTCACGGATGCCGACGTTGACCACCCGGTCGGGGTGGGCCGACTCGACCTCCCCGAAGAACTGGCCGGAGATCTCGGCGTACACCAGCGCGACCGAGAGGTCGGTCTCGACCAGGTCGGCGGCGGTCCGGGCGAACTGCTGGCGGGTGTTCATGAGTGCTCCACGTGGGCGATGACGGTATTGGGGTGGCCGATCGGCCGGTGCGACAGGGCCTTCTCGAGCAGGTCGTGGTCGCGACCGTCGACGGTGGCGGTGTGCCAGCCCTCGACGGCGAACCGCTGCTCGATCCGGCCGGGCACGGCGTACGACGACGACTGGTTGTCGATGACGACGACGGTGAGCGCGTCGAGGGCGAGTGCGGCGGCCAGCTCGAGCGCCTCGTGGTTGCTGCCCTCGTCCAGCTCTGCGTCCCCGACCAGGACCACGACCCGCGAGCCGATCCCCTGGGCACGCAGGCCGAGCGCGGTGCCGACCGCGAGCGGCAGCCCGTGCCCGAGCGAGCCCGACGAGATCTCGACGCCCGGGACCAGGTTGCGGTCCGGGTGGTAGCCGAGCGGCGAGTCGAAGCCCACCCAGCCCGGCAGCCACGATTCGGGGAAGTACCCCCGATCGACGAGCACGGCGTAGTAGGCCATCGGTCCGTGCCCCTTCGACAGGTAGAAGCGGTCACGCGCCGCGTCGCCGATGGTCTCGGGAGACACGTCGAGGACGCGTTCGTAGAGCACCCGGATGACGTCGAGGGTCGAGGTGGCCGCGGACGAGTGTTTCTCGTCGCCGGTCATCTGGCTCATGAGCTGGTTGATCCTGTCCATGTACGAAGGATTCAACTTGAAGTGGACTTGAAGTCAAGCCAGAGTGGAACCGTGCAGCCACTCACCATTGGACAGCTCGCCGAACGCGCCGGCGTCGCCACCTCGGCCATCCGCTTCTACGAGGCACGCGGACTGATCCGGTCACATCGCACGGGCGGCAACCAGCGCCGCTATGAGCATCCCGAGCTCCGCCGGGTGGCCTTCATCCGCACCGCCCAGCGGGTCGGGCTCAGCCTCGACGAGATCGCCGACGCCCTGTCCACACTCCCTTCCGAGCGCACCCCGACGAAGGCCGACTGGTCCCGCCTCAGCCGTGCCTGGCGACCACGCCTCGACGAGCAGATCGAACGCATCGAGCGACTGCGCGACCAGCTGGACAGCTGCATCGGCTGCGGCTGCCTCAGCCTCCGCAGCTGTGCCCTCCGCAACCCGGCCGACGAGGTGGCCGACCGCGGCCCCGGCCCGGTCTTCCTCGAGCCCCGGTGAGCATGCCGGCGCGCGAGCCGATCCCCGCGCGCTGCGACGTGCCCTAGGGTCGAGGCATGGCCCTGCGGATCGTGGCGAGCCGCCCGGATCCGGCGATCGTGTCCCTCCCCTGGGGGATCCCGCTGGAGGAGTGGACCGACGAGTACGTCGTCCCGCTGCCGCGTGGACTCTCCCGGCACGTGGTCCGGATCGTCCGGCTCCGCGACCGCACGTACGCCGTGAAGGAGACCGTCGAGGAGATCGCCTTCCGGGAGTACCGGCTCCTGCGCGACCTCCAGCGCATGGGACTTCCGGCAGTCGTGCCGCAAGGGGTCGCCACCGGCCGCGTCGACCAGCACGGCGAGGATCTCCCCGCGGCCCTGCTCACCGAGCACCTCCGCTTCTCCCTGCCCTACCGCAGCCTCTTCTCGCACGGCCTGTCCGCCGACAACCTGCCCTCGCTGGTCGACGCGCTGGTGGTGCTCCTGGTCCGCCTCCATCTCGCCGACTTCTACTGGGGCGACGTCTCGCTCTCGAACGTGCTGTTCCGGCGCAGCGCCGGCGGGTTCGCGGCGTACCTCGTCGACGCCGAGACCGGTGAGCTGAAGTCGAGCCTCTCCCAGCAGATGCGCGAGTACGACGTGACCGTGGGTTGCGAGAACGTCTTCGCCGAGCTGCTCGACCTCCAGGCGAGCAACGCGCTGGACCACGACATCGAGGCGCACGCGATCATCGACCTGATCGAGCAGCGCTACCACGCGCTGTGGTCGGAGCTCACCGACGAGGAGGAGTTCTCGGCGAGTGAGATGTGGCGGATCGAGCAGCGGATCGAGCGGCTGAACGACCTCGGCTTCGACGTCGACGAGCTCGACATCGTCACCGACTACGACGGCGACCAGATCCGGATCCAGCCGAAGGTGGTCGAGCTCGGACACCACCAGCGCGAGCTCCAGGGGCTGACCGGGCATCACGTCGAGGACGGCCAGGCCAGGCGGCTGCTCAACGACATCGCGGCGTTCACGGCGTACCACGACCTGGGTCGCGAGGACCGCGCCGTGGTGGCGAACAGGTGGCTCACCGAGATCTACGACCCGATCCTGCGGATGGTGCCGCCCGAGGCCCGGGGCAAGCTCGAGTCCGCGGAGCTCTACCACGAGATCCTCGTGCACCGGTGGTACCTCTCGGAGCGGGCCGGGAGTGAGGTCGACATCTTCGAGACTGCGCGTGACTACATCGACACCGAGCTCACCAAGAAGCCCGAGGAGGCCCTCGCCGTTCCCGAGCAGGACGGTCCGGCCGAGCTCTGATCGGCTGATCAGCGGAGCAGGTCGCGCCCGATCACCATCCGCTGGATCTGGTTGGTGCCCTCGAAGATCTGCGTCACCTTGGCGTCGCGGAAGAGCCGCTCGACGGGGTACTCGCGGGTGTAGCCGTTGCCGCCCAGCACCTGCACGGCGTCCGTGGTGACCCGCATCGCTGCGTCGCTCGCGGTCAGCTTGGCGATGCTCGCCTGACGAGAGAACGGCCTGCCTGCGTCCTTGAGGCGCGCCGCATGGAGATAGGTCGCCCGGGCGCGCTCGACCTCGGCGGCCATGTCCGCCAGGAGGAACTGCAGGCCCTGGAACTCCCCGATCGGCTTGCCGAACTGCTCGCGTTCGGCGGCGTACGCGACGGCGTGCGCGAGGGCGGCCTGGGCGATGCCGGTGGCCACGGCGGCGATGCCGAGGCGGCCCGCGTCGAGGGCGGAGAGGGCGACCCGCATGCCGGCGCCCTCGTCCCCGAGGCGCTGGCCGGCGGGGATCCGCGCACCCTCGAAGATCACCTGGGTCGTCACGTCGCAGGCCAGCCCCATCTTCTTCTCGGGGGCGCCGAAGGACATGCCGGCGGTCTCGGCCGGGACGATGAACGCGGAGAGCCCGCGGCGCGGGTCGTCGCCGGT
This sequence comes from uncultured Actinomycetota bacterium, assembly GCA_963834235.1. GTDB lineage: Bacteria > Actinomycetota > Actinomycetes > Propionibacteriales > Nocardioidaceae > Nocardioides. The sequence goes on along the minus strand of CAWIAS010000001.1, from coordinate 867,863 downwards.
GCGCGCGAACAGGATGTAGTAGTCGGCGCAGGAGCCGTTGCTGATCCACTGCTTGGTCCCGGTGACGACGTACTCGTCGCCCTCGAGGACGGCCTTGGTCTTGATCCCGCTGACGTCGGAGCCGGCCTGCGGTTCGGAGAGGCAGTAGGCCCCGAGCCAGTCGCCGCCGAGCATCTTGGGCAGCCACTCGGCGCGCTGCTCGTCACTGGCGTTGGTGTCGACGACGTTGGCTGTGAGTGAGTGGACGCTGGTGCCGACCGCGACGCTCGGCCACGCGCTGGCGATCTCCTCGATCACCTGCAGATAGACCTCGTAGGGCTGCCCGCCGCCGCCGTACTCCTCGGCGAACGGCAGGCTCAGCAGCCCGGACTTCCCGAGCAGCCGGTAGGCGGCTTCCGGGAACTCCGCCCGCTCCTCCAGCTCCGCGACCTGGGGAGCCAGCTCCTTGGTCGCGATCTCGCGGGTGAGGTCCAGCAGGGCTTCCGCTTCCTCCGTGGGCAGCAGTCGGTCAACGTTGGTCGGCACCCCGCCCACTCTAGGCACCCCCCACGAAGTGGCGCTCATCCCCCGCGAAGTGGGAGTTGTGGCTGGTCGAAGTGGGAGTTGTGGCGGCCGTTGTCCACAGGTACGCCGACCTGCTGGTACGAGCTCCCGGAGATCGGGCATCGATTCACCATGACGCAGCTACCTGACCACCCGTTCCATGTGTCCGACCTCGCCTCGCTCGGCCTGACCCGCTCGCGTCTGCGGACGCTGGAGGAGACCGGTGTCGTACGCCGCGTGCTGCGCGGCGTCTTCTGCCGGGCCGACGTGAAGGACAGCGTGGACCTCCGGGTCGCAGCGGCGGCACTCGTGCTCCCGCCGGATGTCGTCGTGTGTGACCGCAGCGCGGCCTGGCTCTGGGGGGTCGACTGTTTCGACTACGCCGAACACGCGTTCCTCCCCAAGCTCGAGGTGGTGGCCGTCGGCGGGAGGGACCGCAGTCGTCGCGGAGAGCTGCTCTCCGGCAAACGCGGCCTCCGCGACGACGAGATCTGCACGATCGGCGGGGTCCGGGTCACCACCCCGCTCCGCACGGCGTGCGACCTCGCCTGCCTCCGCGGGCGCAACTCAGCCCTCGCGATCTACGACGCGTTCCGCCGCGAACACGGTCTGACCTGCGCTGACTTCGAGCGGATGTTGATCCGGTTCCGGGGCCGCCGCGGCGTGAAGCAGGCGCGCGAGCTCGCGCCGTACGCCGTGGACTCCTCGGAGTCACCGGGCGAGTCGTGGACCCGGATGACGATCATCGATGCCGGACTGAGAGCTCCCGAGCCTCAGGTCTGGGTGCACGTGCCCGGGATCGGCTGGGTGCGACTGGACCTCGCCTACGAGCACCTGCGGATCGCCATCGAGTACGACGGGGAGGAGCACCACAGCTCGGACGACGACCGGGCTCACGACCAGGAGCGGCGCGAGGCACTCCGGCGAGCAGGCTGGATCGTGATCGTCGTCCGCAAGGGTGACTTCACCGGGCTCGGCAGCGATCGCTGGCTGACCGAGCTGCGCGAAGCGCTGGCCGAGCGGGTCCCGGCGTACCGGCGTCGCTACTCGCGGGGTGAGTCCTGGGACCCCCGCCTCCGCTGACACCACCACACTGATCGCCACAACTCCCACCTCGAGGCACCACAACTCCCACCTCGTGGGGGATAAGCGCCACCTCGTGAGGTCAGGGCGTGCTGGGCTCGGGGGGCGTGAGGTCGAGCTCGACGGGTTCGGCCACGCGGAAGACGCCGTTGGTCTGCAGCAGCACGGACTGGACCGCCACGGGGTGACCCTCGGCGTAGGTGATCAACGAGATCATGGCGTCGCGACGGGGCTTGCTCCCGATCGCGACGGCGTAGGCCGCCCCGCCGGTGGTGCCGTTCGTGTAGGAGTAGCCGACGTTGCCGTTCGCGCCGACCACCCGGGTCGGGCCGACCCGGACGTGCAGGTGACCGCCGACGACGAGCTCGACGCAGCCCTGCGCCAGCGCCTCCTTGGCCAGGTTGGCGTCGTGGACCAGGATCGTCGCCACCGGTTCGTCCTCGTCACACGCGACGTCGGACAGGCGGGCGCCGACCTCCTCGAAGCTCAGCCCTGTCTCGTCACGCCAGCTCCCGAGGCCGCTCGAACGCGGATCGTCCAGACCCAGCAGCGAGATCCCGCCCGGCCCCTCGCCCACGGAGCCGTCCAGCATGGCCCAGCCGAGATCGTCGAGATAGTCCGTGACGAAGTCGCCGTTGTCGTGGTTGCCGGCGACGGCGTACCGGTCGACGTCCTCGAACGCCACCGTCACCGAGTCCAGGCTGAACGCCTCCCAGCTCTGACCGCTCGACGTGTCGTCCCCGGCGTCGAAGACAGCCGTCGCCCCCGCCGCGTCGGCCACCGCGCGCGCCACGGGGTCCATGCCGATGTTGTCGTGCCGGTCCGAGACCAGCGCCACGACGGTCTCGTCCTCGCCAGGCTGCCGCAGCTCCAGATCGGTGGCGCTCTCGACTGCCTGGTCGTAGAACACCTGGCTCTTGTCGTAGGTGTTGATCGCGCTCTGGATCAGCCGGCGGGTGCCCAGAGTGGTGACGTCGCTGCGAATCTCGACGTCTCGGACCTGCTCCGGCACCGGCACCGCCGGGCCGAGGTAGTCGACGAGGCTCTGCCAGCTGCGTTCGTCGTCGGCGACCTCGCCGCCGCGCCACGGCTGCCACACGAGCGCCGCCATGGTCAGCACCACGAGTACGCCGGCCACCCCGCGCCGACTGCGGATCGAGCTCACGAGGTCGCGCCGTCGTACCGGACCGATCAGCAGCCACAGGAGGACGGGGACGGCACCCAGTCCGACGCCGCGGAGTGCCGCGGCGACGGCCATGTCCGTCAGGGAGCTGCGCACCTTCGCGATCTGGCCCTCGGGCTGGCTGGCGATGTAGCCGTACCGGGCGACGAGCTGGCTGGTGTTCTTGGCGTTCGTCTTCCCGAGGTCGATGTCCACGCCGATGAAGCTCTCGGACTCCAGACGCAGGTCCGGGAGGACCGGGCCGGTGCGGAGCTCGACGTACCCGTCCAGCGACGGCCGGATGGTGGCGTCGTGACTGGCCAGCACGATCGACCGGCTGCTGCTCAGGAACAGGGCGACCCCCACGAGGAGGGACAGGCCCACCCAGACCGCGGTGAGGACCAGCCCTCGGAGGAGTCGGGCGCGCGGCATCAGGCCAACCTACCGGAGCAGCTCCGTGCTGTTCTTGTCGCCACAACTCCCACTTCGGTGCGCCACAACTCCCACTTCGTGGGGGACAAGCGCCACTTCGTGGGTCAGGAGCGGGCCTGGGCGATGGCGTACAGGGTGACCGAGGCCGCGACGCCGGCGTTCAGCGACTCGAGGTGGTTGGACATCGGGATGGAGACCAGCTGGTCGCAGGTCTCGGACACCAGACGACCGAGCCCCTTGCCCTCGGAGCCGATCACGACGACGAGCGGGCCGTCGGCGAGATCGAGCGCGGGGAGCGAGACGTCACCGTCGGCGGCCATGCCGATCACCATGCAGCCGGCGTCCTGGTAGGCCTTGATCTGGCGCACCAGGTTCACCGTCTGCGCGACCGGGATCCGGGCCGCGGCACCGGCGCTGCTCTTCCACGCGGCCGCGGTCATGCCGGCCGCGCGCCGCTCCGGGATCACGACGCCGTGAGCGCCGAAACCTGCGGCGCTGCGGACGACGGCGCCCAGGTTGCGGGGGTCGGTCACCGAGTCGAGCATGACGATGAGCGGCTTCTCCCGCATCTCCTCGGCGCGCGCGAGCAGGTCGTCGGGATGGGCGTACTCGTACGACGGGATCTTGGCCGCGAGCCCCTGGTGGACCGCGCCCTTGGTCATCTTGTCGAGCTCGGACTTGTTGACCTCCATCAGCCCGACGCCACCCTCGGCGGCGAGCTTGAAGGCCTCGCGCAGCCGGCCGTCCCGCTCCGTGCCCTCGGCGACGTAGACGCCGCTGATCGGGACGCCCGCACGCAACGCCTCGACGACGGAGTTGCGGCCGGCGATCCACTCGGCGTCGGTGTGGCCGGTACGCCGCTTCGGGCGCGCCGCCGCGGCCCGCTCCTCGCGGGAGCGCTCCTTGTAGACCTTGTGGTTCGGGCGGTCCTTGGCCTTGGGGGTCGGCCCCCGGCCCTCGAGCCCACGACGGACCTTGCCACCCGAGCCCGTCGTGGCGCCCTTGGAGCTCTTGCGGATCGAGCCCTTGCGTTGCGAGTTCCCTGCCATCAGCTTCCCTCTCCGAGCGACCACGTCGGGCCGGTCGGGGTGTCTTCGATCTCGATGCCCGCGGCCTTGATCCGGTCGCGGATGGCGTCGGCGGCGGCGAAGTCCTTCGCGGCGCGCGCCTCGGCACGTTGTTCCAGCAGTCCGGCGACGAGGACGTCGACGGCCTGGGTGAGCTTGGCGTCCCCGGAGCCCGACTCCGGCCACGCCGGGTCGTGCGGGTGGAGACCGAGGACGTCGAGCATCGCCAGGACCGAGGCCAGGTTGCCGCGGAGCGCCTCGGTCGACCCCTGGCCGAGGAGCTTGTTGCCCTCGCGCACCACGTCGTGCAGCGCCGCGACCGCAGCCGGGGTCCCCAGATCGTCGTCCAGGGCGGTCACGAAGTCGGCGCACGGGAACCCACCGGTCGGCAGCTCGCCGACCTCGGCGGCTGCCCGGTCGACGTACCCCTCGATCCTGCGGAACGCGAGCGCGGCCTCGTCGAGCGCCTCGAACGAGAACTCGACGTGCGAGCGGTAGTGGGCCGCGACCATGTAGAACCTCAGCTCGATCCCGCGCACGCGCTCGAGCACGGCCGGGATCAGCAGCGAGTTGCCGAGCGACTTGCTCATCTTCTCGCCGGCGGTCGTGATCCACGCGTTGTGCATCCAGTACGACGCGAACGGCTGTCCGGCCGCACGGGACTGGGCCTGCTCGTTCTCGTGGTGCGGGAAGCGCAGGTCGACGCCGCCACCGTGGATGTCGAAGGCTGGGCCGAGGTACTTCTTGGCCATCGCCGAGCACTCGATGTGCCAGCCGGGACGACCGGGCCCCCAGGGCGAGGGCCAGGCCGCGGACTCCGGCTCGGTCTCCTTCTTCCAGCCCTTCCAGAGCGCGAAGTCACGGGGGTCGCGCTTCCTGGCCGCCGAGAGCGGGTCGGTGGCAACCTCTGCCGCCTCCAGGTCGTCGATCCCCTGCCGGGTCAGCTCGCCGTACGACGGCCAGGAGCGGACGTCGAAGTAGACGTCGCCGGAGCCGTCCTCGGACGCATAGGCGTGGCCGCGGGCGATCAGCGTCGTGATCAGCTCGACCATCTCGGGCACGTGGCCGGTGGCGCCGGGCTCGTAGGTGGGCGGCAGCACGTTGATCGCCGCCAGCGCCTTGTCGAGCTCGCGGTGCATCTCGTAGGCGAGGTTGTACCAGGGGCGGCCCTGCTCGGCGGCCTTCGTCAGGATCTTGTCGTCGATGTCGGTGACATTGCGGATGAAGGTGACGTCGTACCCGCCCTGCGTCAGCCAGCGCCGCAGCACGTCGAAGTTGACCGCCGACCGGACGTGTCCGACGTGCGGCTCCGACTGCACCGTCAGGCCGCACACGTAGATGCCCGCCTTCCCCTCCTCGAGGGGGACGAAGTCACGGACTTCGCGGGTCGCAGTGTCGTACAGACGGAAGCTCACCCGCCGATTCTAGGGAAGGAGCGGCCGGCACCCTGCATCGCGGACTCCTGTGACTGCTGTGACAGAAGTGACGACTCCGGTTATCGTCGACGGGTGCGAAAGCCCTGCTCCCTCCTCCTCGTCGCCTCCGTGGCACTCGCCGGCCTGCTCACGCCGGTGGGCCCGGCCGGGGCCGCGGCCCCCGCGCGCCGGATCGCGTACGTCGAGTGGGACAGCGGGGCGGACCTCCGGACGGGCAAGCTGAGTGGGGTCGAGGTCCGCAAGGGACGTCTGGCCATGGGCGAGCCGAGCGGCACGCGCAGGTTCGCCGGCCGCGACTACGACACCGGCTCGTGGGTCTCCCCGTGGCGTACGCCGGCCTTCGACCTCACCGAGCTGATCGCGTCCTGGGACGCGGTCACCCCCGGAGACAGCTGGGTGGAGGTGTCGGTCCGCGGCCGCACCGGCGCCGGGACCCGCTCCAGCTGGGACGTCCTGGGCCGCTGGGCCGCAGGTGACAAACACCTGAAACGCACCTCGGTCGGTGGCCAGGGCGACGACCTCGCCGACGTCAACGTCGACACCTGGCAGGCCGACGACGCGCTCGACGCCTTCCAGCTCCGGGTCACCCTGCTGCGCGGCGAGGGCTCGGCCGGCCCGACGGTCGACAGCGTCGGCGCCGTGGCCAGCAACCTGCCCGACGTCGACGAGGTCGCCACGTCCGGGTCCGGCCCCGGGAGCGGCACCACGCTCGACGTCCCGCGGTACTCCCAGATGGTGCACCGCGGCCACTACCCGACGTGGGGCAACGGTGGCCAGGCCTGGTGTTCACCCACCTCGACGTCGATGGTGCTGGGCTACTACGACGCGCTCCCGTCCGCGCAGGACTACTCGTGGGTGCCCGACGGCCACGTCGACCCGTGGGTCGATCACGCCGCCCGGATGACCTACGACCACGACTACTCGGGCACCGGCAACTGGCCCTTCAACACCGCGTACGCCGCCACCCTCACCGACCACGCGTTCGTCACCCGGCTGCGGAGCCTGCGCGAGGCCGGGCTCTTCATCGAGGCCGGCATCCCGCTCGTCGCCTCGATCTCGTTCGGCTCCGGGGAGCTGGACGGCGCACCGATCTCGGGCACCAACGGGCACCTGCTCGTGATCGTCGGGTTCACCGACACCGGCGACGTCATCGTCAACGACCCCGCGGCCACCAAGCGCAAGGGCGTCCGGCGTACCTACGACCGCGGACAGTTCGAGGACGCCTGGCTGCCGACCTCGGGCGGTCTGGTCTACGTCATCCACGACGACGCGCATCCCCTGCCGGCCGGCAACCACAGCAACTGGTAGCCGAGTCGGCGTGAACGTGCGCCCCAACCGCGCCGAGTCGGCGTGAGTTGCGGGGTGTACCCCGCAACTCACGCCGACTCGGGGTTCAGAGGGCGCACGTTCACGCCGACTCGCGTCAGACGCCGTAGCCGCCGTCGACGTCGAGCTTCTGACCGGAGATGAACCCGGCCCGGTCGGAGGCGAGGAAGCAGACCGCCTCGGCGATGTCGGTGGCGGTGCCGAACCGGCGCAGGGGGATGTGGCCGCGGGTGAGGTCGAGCGTCTCGGCGGACAGGTCCCCCGACGAGATCAGGCGGGCGGCCATGCCGTCGGTGAGCATGCCGGGACCGACGGCGTTGACCCGGACGCCGAACCTGCCCTCCTCCGCGGCCAGCGCGCGCACCAGCGCCTCCACCGCACCCTTCGGCGCAGCGGACAGCCCGTCCCGGATCGGGTAGCGCGAGGTCGCCGCCGTGGTGATCGCGACGATGCAGCCCTGCACGTGCCGCAGGTGCGGCAGCGCGGGGTGCGCGACGTTGAAGAATCCGGCGGCGTCGGCGGTCAGCTGCGCGGACATCGTGGTGGGTGCGACGTTCGACAGGTGCACCATCGGCACGTGCGGCCCGGCGGCGTAGACGAGCGTGTGCAGCCCGCCGTACTCCTCCACGACCTGGTCGACCACCCGGGCCGCGTCCTCGTCGGACGTCAGGTCGAGGGCGTACGACGACGCGCGCACGCCCCACTCGCGCGCGGCGGCGGCCGCCGACTCACCTCCCTCGGCGTCGGAGCGGTAGGTGACGGCCACATGGGAGCCGCGTCGCGCCAGCATCCGGGCGATCGGGGTGCCGAGGCCGCCGCTGCCCCCCACGACGAGTGCGCCGCCGGTGCGTCCCGAGAAGTCCTGCATCACACCTCCTGGGCCGTGAAGTCGATGGTGTGCCAACCGGTGGCCCCGTCCGGCAGCACGTCGCGCTCGACGCCGGTCTGGACGTCGCCGTTGCGGTCGGTGGCCCGGACCCGGACCAGGTGGTCCCCCGGCGCGACGTCGACCGTCACTGCCCACTGGACCCAGGTGTCCACGGTCGGCGGGGCCGACACGGCCGTCTCCAGCCAGTCCGCGCCGTCGATCGACACCTCGACGGCGGAGATCCCGGTGTGCTGGGCCCAGGCCACGCCGCCGACCTGCACCTGGCCGGCCGGCACCTCGTCCCCGGAACCCGGCACGTCGATCCGGGAGGCGATCTTCACCGGTGCCTGCTCGGACCAGCCCTTGCCGGTCCAGTAGGCATCGATGTCGGAGAACCTGGTCACCTCGATGTCGACCAGCCACTTGCAGGCGGACACGAAGCCATAGAGCCCCGGCACGATCGTGCGCACCGGGAAGCCGTGGTCGATCGGGAGAGGTTCGCCGTTCATGGCGACGGCGAGCATCGCGTCGCGGTCGTCGGTGACGGCGTCCAGCGGCGTCCCGCACGTCCATCCGTCCTCGGAGGTCTGGAGGATCGCGTCGGCATCACCGCGTACGCCGGCCTCGGCCAGCAGGTCGGCGAGGCGCACCCCGCTCCACCAGGCGTTGCCGATCAGGTTGCCGCCGATGGGGTTGGACACGCAGTTGAGGGTCACCCAGGCCTCGGTGCGCTCACGCTCGAGCAGCTCGGCGTAGGAGATCGTGACCTCCCGGTCGACCATGCCGTGGATCCGCAGGAGCCATTCGCGCGGCTCGATGGTCGGGACGACGATCGCGGTGTGGATCAGGTAGAAGTCGTCGTTGGGGGTCTGCCAGGGCGAGATGCCGGGCAGGCCGAGCCGGGCCTTCCTGGGCACCCGCGGCTCGGTGACTCCGGTGATCTTGAGCAGTCGCCGGGTCTCCTCGACATGGCGGCGGCCGCGACCGACGACCCGGCCGACGGCAGCCACGGCGACCGCGGCGGCGCTGATCAGGCCGGCCCGCAGCAGGAATCCCCGACGCGTCGAGTCGAGCTCGGCGGGGATCGGCTCGGGCTCCTCGGTCACCTCGAGACCGGCGCGCCGCAGCGGCTCGGTCAGCAGGGACAGCGCGATCAGCCAGGTGACGAAACCGACGGCCAGGGGCAGGTAGTTCCCGGCCGAGGAACCGTGCTGCAGTGCCACCGCGAGGGTGCCGAGCCCCGCGAGCACGCCGTAGACGATGAGCGGGAACCACCAGCGGCGCGCCGACAACCGGCCGGCCCAGGCAAACAGGCTGCCCATCACGAGCAGGATCACCGCCACGAGCACGGGCTTGTCCCAGTGCCCGAGGATCGCGATCGCGCGCTCGGCGACGACACCGGGCGTGAGCCGGATGCTCAGCTCGGCCACCGCGACCACCGGGGAGTCCCGGATGGTCATCGCCATCGCGACGAAGTAGCTCGTCGCGAGCCCGGCCAGTCCGGCCACGAGCCCGGCGAGCGACCAGGCGCCGCGGGATGTCCTCACCTGTCCGATTGTCGCTCAGGCATGATCGGCCTGTGACACAGACCCCAGGGCTGCCCCGGATCGGCATCGGCACCGACGTCCACCGTCTCGTCGACGGCGTCCCACTGTTCCTCGCCGGGTTGTCCTGGCCGGACGAACCCCAGGGCCTGGAGGGTCACTCCGATGCGGACGTCGCGGCGCACGCCGTCTGCGACGCACTCTTCTCCGCCGCCGGCCTGGGTGACCTCGGCAGCAACGTCGGTACGGCGGAGCCCGCGTGGGCGGGCGCGTCCGGTACGACGCTGCTCGAGGAGACCGCCCGCCGGGTCAGGGAGGCGGGCTTCGAGATCGGCAACGTCGCGGTGCAGGTGATCGGAAACCGTCCGAAGGTGGGTCCGCGCCGGGCCGAGGCGGAGGCGGCGCTGTCGGCCGCGATCGGGGCTCCGGTGTCGGTGTCCGCAACGACGACCGACGGCCTGGGACTCACCGGCCGTGGCGACGGCGTTGCCGCCGTCGCCACGGCCCTGGTGATCCAGAGCGGCTGACTTCCTAGCCGACCCCTGCCATCGAGCCGAGCGCCCCGCCGATGGTCGGCGCGAGCGCCTGCTCGTAGACGTCGGCGAACTCGTTGGGAGGCGTGTGCTCACCGAGGATCAGCAGCGCGGTCCCGTCCTGTCGCACGGCAGCGAACAGGACGCCGTGGAGGGGCACCGTGCCCTGACCGTCGGTCCAGATGGCTTCGTACTCGATGTAGCGCGAGCGAGACGATCGAGCCGCCGGGCTCCTGCGGGACGACCTCGGAGATCTTCAGATCGGTGTAGGTCTCGGCCGGCAGCATCGTCTCCACGTTGCCGGACAACAGCTGGCCTGCGTCGGTCGACGGCTTCACCGTGCCGGTACTGGCGTAGACGAAGTCGTTGTCCTTGCCCATCACCACGAAGGAATCGTCGGAGTTGAAGACCTCCCACCCGGCGAGGACCGGCACGGAGATGTTGCCGCCGATGACGACCGAGTCACCCGAGGGTTGCGTCGGGGTCTCCGGCTCGGGAGTCGGCGTCGGCGCCGGCGCCGAGGTCTCCGGAGCGGGCGACGTCGGGTCGGGTTCCGGTGCGGTGGTCGCGCTCGGCTCCGTGGGAGCCGGGTCGGTGTTCTCCACCGGGGCCGGATCGAGCACACCCGAGCCCGCCGGCGCCGACGTGGTCGTCGTGACCTCGTCCTTGCTGTCACCACCGCCCGCGAGCAGCGCGGCGACACCACCGATCACGCCGACAGCGACGACGCCGCCGACGATCAGGGCGATCGTCTTGTTCTTGCCGGACTTGAAGTAGCCACCGGCGGGCGGCGGCGCGCCCGCGGTGGTGCCGTAGCCCGGGCCACCGGGGGCGCCGGGCGCGACCGGGTACGCCGCTGCGGCGGGCGGCGGCACCACGGGAGCGGCCGGCGGCGGAGCTGCTGCCGGCGGCGGAGCTGCAGCCGGAGGCGGAGCTGCAGCCGGAGGCGGAGCTGCAGCCGGAGGCGGTGCCGCAGCCGGAGGCGGAGCTGCAGCCGGAGGCGGAGCCGCCGGAGCAGGAGCCGCCGGAGCAGGAGCAGCAGGAGCAGGAGGAGCAGCAGGAGCGGCCGGGATCGGCTGCGTGGGGTCCACGGGCGGGTTCTGCGGCGTGCTCATGCGACACCACCCGTCGATGGGGAGCCCATGTGTCGCTTGGCCTGACGCGACGCCGAGCGCACCGACGTGCCGCAGACGATGCAGAACTGCGAACCGGAGAGCAGCATGTTCTCGCAGTCGGGGCAGAAGGTCTCCACGAACGTGTCGCGCTTGGAGGTGCCGGACTTGGCGGCGTCCTCGACGGCGGCCTCGAGCAGGGCCGCCTGCATCATCACGCGGATCCGGATGACCAGGACACCGAGGATCAGCAGGCCCCAGAGGAGGCCCATCAGCTGGCCGAACGGCAGGTACGACAGCAGACGCACGCCGAGCCAGTAGAGGACGTTCATGCCGGCTGCGAACGCGAAGTTCTTCACGTAGAAGCTGGTGAACCCGTCGTACCCCTCCCCCTTGCCGGAGAAGGCCGCGACCGCGATGCCCGTGGCGGTGCCGTAGATGAGGGACTTGACCACCATCAGGTTGACCACGACCACGAGCCAGGTCGAGATGCCTGACTCCGTGCGGAACTCACCGTCGGTGAAGACGGAGGAGAACACGACGATGGTCTCGAAGGCGGCGTACGCGGTGCCAGCCGCGACACCGAACGTGAGCCCGTCGATCATGTCGTCGAACTGGGGCCGGCGCGCGAGCAGGCAACCGCCGATGTTCTTGACGACCTCGGCCACGATCGGCAGCAGCACCGCGAAGATCAGCAGGGCGGGGACCGACAGTGCGCCGATGCCTCCGCGTCCGCTGGCGGCAAAGCTGGCGAACTGCGAGTCGAAGACCCAGTTGAAGAAGACGAGGGAGACGATCACCGCCAGGATCCCGGTCACGAAGAAGAGCCCGATCACCACCGGTGCCGGGGCGTCCTCCCAGAGGTTCACGTCGTAGATGTAGACGAGGTAGGCCAACGGGATCAGGAACGCGGCGGCGGCGATCGCGATCGGCAGCAGCCCCAGGGCAGTCGCGCCCAGGACGAGCACCGCGCTGATGATCATCGCCCAGCGGTAGTTGTCGGCTGTCTCGCGGCTGGTCTGCGGCATGATCGTCGAGATCAGCGCGAACTGGTTGACGTTCTCCGCCGAGTTCACGGCATAGGAGTTCGCGCGACCGGTGGAGCCGGCGCGGAGCGAGGATCCGCAGCGATGGCAGTAGGACGCCACCTCCGGATTCTCTGACGAACAAGTTGGACAGGGCACGTCGGAACCTCCGGATCGGTGGCCTCACGCGTAGCGAGGCCCAGAGTGGGATGAGCGCATGATGGCTGACGTAGGGGGTCTTCCCGTCGGATTTCCCGACAACCCGCGCCAGTTTCGGCGCGTCGATTGACAGCCCCCACGGGCCGCCACACACTCCCCCACGTGTCTGCCACCAGAACTGGACGGGTCGGAGCCGCGATCGGTGTCGTCCTTGCTGCGACGGGTCTCTCGGCCTGCCAGGCCGACTCTCCCTTCGGCGAGGACCAGGCTCCGCCGACCGTCCTGGTCGTCTCGCCTGTCTACAGCGAAGGGAACGACGGGGCGCAGGCTCAGCTCCAGACGCTCCAGCGCGTCCTCGACTCCCTCCGGTCCGAGACCTCGTCGGGCTGGACGGGCCGCCAGGACGACGTCACCGGCTACCTGACCGACCTCTCCGGGGGTCGCTATTCCGCCGCTGCCGGCGCGGACGCGAACGCGCTCATCGAGTCGTTCCTGGACGACTATGGTCTAGACCTCTTCGGCGTCGGATATGACGACCTGGAGCTCGCAGAACCCTCCGGAGCGGACGTCACCGGGAGCGCGGCGGTCCGGGCCGACCAGGAGCTGGACGGTGTCCCGGTCCTCGACGGCGAGCTCGTCCTCACGCTGTCGGATCCCCGCGACGGTGCCGCGATCACCGCGATCCGCGGTCGGGCCTTCCCCGGACTGTCGACGTCCACCGACCCCACGGTTCCGGCGCGCGCCGCGGCCAGGACCTCCGAGCGGCTCACCGGCGGTGAGCGCGCGGGCCGCCCGACCCTCGTCGTGATGCCCACGGGCACCGGGCTGCTGGCCTGGGAGGTCGTCATCGTCGGCGCCACCGGCGAAGGCCTCGGGCTCTCCGACGGTCTCTACTACGTGGACGCGACCACCGGTGACCTGGCCGACGTACGTCCCTCCAGCGCGGGGTTCAACCACGCCGCGGCGCTGGCGCCGTCCCCGACCACCTCGTCCCCGTCCGCGGAAGGTGACGCCGTCGAGGTCACCGGCACCGGCCCGACCGGCGAGCAGCTGACCGCCATCGGCCGGCAGACCGCGAACGGCGTCGAGCTCGTCGACCCCACCACGCCGACCTACGACCCGGCCACCGGGGAGGGCGGCATCTACACGTTCGACGCCCAGGATGGCGAGTCCGGTGGCCCGCTGTACGTCGAGCGCGGCCAGAACGGAACCACGATCACCGACCCCGACGCGATCGCCGCGCACGCCTGGAGCCGCGTGGTCTTCGACTACTACGCCGAGCTCGGCCGGGAGTCGTGGGACGGCCGCGGCGGTTCGCTGAACTCCTACGTCAACAACGGCGACGACACCTACTGCAACGCCTACTTCTCCCACGATCCGCCGCAGATGATCTACGGCAACCCGTGCCGGGGTGCGGGCGGCCTCGTGCAGCTGGTCACCCTCGACGTCGCGGGCCACGAGATCACCCACGGCGTCACCGAGAGCACCGCCGGGCTCGTGTACTCCGGCCAGCCCGGGGCGCTGAACGAGGCGTTCTCCGACTACTTCGGCAACGTGATCGGCAACAGGACCACGAAGTCCGACGGCAGCACCCTCGGCGAGGACGCCTGCGTCAACGTCACGACCGCGCAGCAGCTGTGCGACGCGCCGACCCCCGAGGATGGGTGGGCCACCCGCGAGATGCTGAACGGCCACACCAACGCCGACTACCTGCGCCTGCTGAACCCGACGCTCCGGATGCGGGTCACCACCGAGTACGACGCCGACCACGGCGGCGTGCACCTCAACTCGGCGATCTGGAACAACGCCCTCTGGAGCATCCGCAGCCGGTTGGCCCAGATCGACGGGACCGACGGCAACCAGTCTCCCCTGGCCCAGGACTTCGACAAGATCGTCTACGCCGCCCTCACGACCCAGCTCGGTCCCGCGTCGGACTTCGTCGATGCCCGGGCTGCCGTCGAGCGGGTGGCGGTCGACGCCGGCGCCGACCCGACGATCGTGCGGGTCGCCCGGGAGCTCTTCGACGCCAACCAGATCTGCACCGGATGCGTCGACCTCGGCGTCGTCAACGGGGCGGTCGTCAGCGCGGCTCCGCAGACCCAGGTCGAGCCCGCGGTGCACGGCGACCAGATCACCTGGGTCGACATGAGCCTGGGCGGGTTCGGCTTCGGGCTGCCCGCCCTGGCGACGGTCGGCGGCGAGGCCAGGAGCCTGTCACCGTCACCCGACACGACGCAGGTCGCCTTCGCCGGAGACGCCCTCCTCGCCATGGAGGTGCCGATGACCGCGGACCCGGCGTCCGTCGTCCGGTACGACGAGGCTGGGACCCGCTCGGTCCTGGCACAGGCGAGCGACTCGACGATCCTGGCCGGGTTCGCGGGCTCCGACGACGGCGGCGCCTGGGTCACCACGGAGCAGGGAACCATCAGCTTCGTCGACCCCGAGGGCACCGTGACGACCGAGGACCTGCCCGACCTGGGGGGCGACAACGTCACCGCCCTCGGGACCGGACAGGGCTTCGTGGGCATGGGCACCGACGGCGGCCGGGTCATCCTCTGGGAGCCCGGTGCCGGCTTCACCCAGGTCGGACAGTCTGCGGGCACGATCTTCTCCGTGGCGACGTACGGCGAGCGCGTGCTCGCCGTCGACGACGGCCGCGGCGCCACCCTGTTCGACGCGTCCGGCGGGGCCGTGCAGCTCTCCGGGGCGGCCGCCCGGTTCGGCGCCGCGATCAACGAGGACTACGCCGTGTGGCCCCAGGCCGTGGGTGAGCTGGGCGGCGGCGTCTCCGAGGAGCTCGGTGGCGTCACCGACACCGACCTCTACCTCTACTCCTTCGAGACCGGAACGATCTACAACCTGCTGGCGCAGACCGGCCAGCAGGGGTACCCCGCCATCTCGGGCGACCGGATCGTGTGGCAGGACACGGTCTTCGGCGGCAACGACATCCTGACCGCCACGCTGCCGCCTGGACTCTAGGGCTGACGAGAGGCCAGGTGCCGTCCGGGCGAGCGCATGATGGCGGACCCGGACGCGAGAAAGGGGCGTTTTCGCACAACCCGGACGTCTTTCGTCAAGGTGATTGACAGCCCTCGTCGGCCACCTCAAACTCGCCTCGTGCCAGCCCTGAGACTGCGACGAGTCCTGCCCTCGATCAGCGTGGTGCTGGCTGCGATCGGTCTCTCCGCCTGCCAGGCCGACTCGCCGTTCGGCGAGGACCAGGAGCCACCCACGGTCCTGGTCGCCTCTCCCATCTTCAGTGAAGGGAACGAGGGCGCGCAGGCTCAGCTCGAGATCCTCCAGCGGGGCCTCGACGCGCTGCGCGCGGACACCGCCTCGGCCTGGACGGGACGGCAGGACGACGTCACCGGCTACCTCACGGACCTCTCGGGGGGTCGGTTCACCTCGACCACCGGACCCGGGGTCAACGGGCTCGTCGAGTCATTCTTCGACACCTATGGTCTAGACCTGTTCGGGGTGCCGTACGACGTCCTGGCCGTTGCGGACCTGGTCCCACCCGACGTGATGGGGCCGGCGGCCGTCCGCGCCACCCAGGAGTTCGACGAGGTGCCGGTGGTCGACGCCCACCTC
Source organism: uncultured Actinomycetota bacterium (assembly GCA_963834235.1). Taxonomy (GTDB): domain Bacteria; phylum Actinomycetota; class Actinomycetes; order Propionibacteriales; family Nocardioidaceae; genus Nocardioides. The sequence continues at coordinate 851,982 of CAWIAS010000001.1, read as the reverse complement.
ACGATCGGCCTCTCGGATCCGCGTGAGGGCGCCGCGATCACCGGGATCCGTGGGCGGGTCTTCCCCGGTCTCTCCCCATCGACCGAGCCGACGGTGTCGGCGAAGTCCGCCGTCCGCAGCGCGGAACGGGTCTCCGACGGCGAGCGGACCGGCGAGCCGACGCTCGTCATCGTGCCGAACGGCGCCGGGCTGCTGGCCTGGGAGATCGCGATCACGGGGGCCACGGGATCGGGCCTCAGTCTGGGCGACGGCCTGTACTACCTCGACGCGATCACCGGAGACCTGATCGAGGTTCGTCCACTCAGCGCGGAGGCGAACCCGACGATGCTGAACCCGGTGAAGCTCGGCGCGCGCTCCGCCACCGCCAACGCCGCCGAGGGCGACCCGGTCGAGGTCAGCGGAACAGGGCCCTCGGGTGAACAGGTCACGGCCGTCGGTCGCCAGACCGCCGACGGCGTCGAGCTCGTGGACGCGACGGTCCCTTCCTACGACCCGGCCACAGGGGAGGGAGGCATCTACACGTTCTCCGCCCAGGACACGGAGAACGTCCCGGGGAAGCTCTACGTCGAACGCTCGCAGAACGGCGGCACCATCAGCGATCCCGACGCCCTGGCGGCGCACGCCTACAGCCGGACGGTCTACGACTACTACGCCAGCATGGGCCGGAACTCCTGGGACGGAGCCGGGTCGTCGCTCATCTCCAGCGTGAACTACAGCGACGACAAGTTCTGCAACGCCTACTTCTCCGACACCCTCAACCCGCCGCAGATGGTCTACGGCAATGCGTGCACCGGGCCGGGCGGCGCGGCACAGATGGTGACGGTCGACCTCGCGGGGCACGAGATCACCCACGGGGTGACGGCGACCACGGCCGACCTCGTGTACTCCGGCCAGTCGGGAGCTCTGAACGAGGCGTTCTCCGACTACTTCGGCAACGTGATCGGCAACCGGGCCAAGGGCACCGACGACAGCACGATCTCCGAGGACGGCTGCACCGGGGTGAGCCAGGCCCAGAACTTCTGCGAGGTGCCCACCGCTGACGGCGGCTACACCCTGCGTCAGATGCTCAACGGCGCGACCAACGCCGACTACCTGCGCCTGCTGAACCCGACGCTCCGGTTGCGGGTCGTCAGGGAGTACGACGCCGACCACGGCGGCGTGCACCTGAACTCCGCGATCTGGAACAACGCCATGTGGACCATCCGCACCCGGCTCGCCCAGATCGACGGCGTGGACGGGAACACCTCCCCCCTGGCCCAGGACTTCGACAAGATCGCCTTCGCCACCCTGACCACCCAGCTGGGACCGGCCTCCGACTTCATCGCCGCTCGCGCAGCGATCGAGCGGGTGACCGTCGACGCCGGCGCGGACCCGGTCATCCTGCGGGTCGCCCGCGAGGTCTTCGACCAGGTCCAGATCTGCGCAGGCTGCGTCGACCTCGGCACGGTCAACGGCGAGGTCGTGAGCGCCGCGTCGCAGACCCAGATCGAACCGTCCGTCCACGGCGACGACGTCACGTGGATCGACCTGAGCCAGGGAAATCCCGGCATCGGACTGCCGGCCCTCGCCAGCGTCGGAGGTGAGGCCCGGAGCCTGGCGTCCACACCGGACACCGCGCAGCTGGTCTTCGCCGGCGACAGCCTGCTCGCCGTCGAGGTCCCGACGACCTCCAACGAGCTCAAGCTGGTCCGGTACGACGAGACCGGCGTGCGCACCGTCCTGAGTCCGGTCCCCGACTCCACCGTGCTGACCGGGATCGCCGGCTCGGACGAGGGTGCTGCCTGGGTCACCACCGAGAAGGGCACCATCAGCTTCATCGACCCGGCCGGACAGGTGACCACCGAGGCCCTCCCCGATCTCGGCGGCGACAACGTCACGGCTCTCGGCACCGGCCAGGGGGTGGTCGGCCTCGGGACCGAGGGTGGCCAGGTCCTCCGCTGGAGGCCCGGCGCGGGCTTCGTCCAGCTGGGCCGGACACAGGGCACGGTGTACTCGGTGGCGGCGTACGGCGAACGCGTGCTCGCCGTCGACGATGCGAACACCACCACCGTCTTCGACACCTCGGGCCTGGCCCTGCAGGTGTCGGACAGCGCGATCACGTACGGCGCCGCCATGAACGGTGACTACGCCGTGTGGACCGAGGGCGTGGGCGACCTCACGGGTCCCGTGGCCGACTCCTACGGCGGGAGCTTCGACAGCGACCTCTACCTGTACTCGTTCGAGACCGGCACGATCTACAACCTGCTGGCGCAGACCGGGCAGCAGGGCTACCCCGCCATCTCGGGCGACCGGATCGTGTGGCAGGACACGGTCTTCGGCGGGAACGACATCCTGACGGCCACCCTGCCGCCCGGGTTGTAGGCATGTCCGCGTCGGCCGGCCTGTGGCGGGTCGCGGCGTGGCTGCCGGCCGTCCTGGTCGTCCCCGCCGTGATGGCCGGCGCGGTCTACGTGTCCCGTCCGGTCGAGAAGTCGCAGGAGCTGCGCGAGCTCGCGCCGATCGAGGTCGGGACCACCTGGGTCTACGAGGTCTACGACCACGGCAAGCCGTCCGGCACCCGGACCCGCCAGGTGACCGGACAGGCCGGGGTCGGCGTCGACCTGCTCGACGCCGTGACCATCCTGAGCTCGTACACCGACTCGCCCTCGTCGGGCGGTCCCTACTCGGACCTGCTGTACCTCGGGCTCGAGGGCGACTCCCTCGACCAGCACGCCGTCTTCGTGGGCAACGAGCACCTGGCCATCGACCCTCCGGCACCGGCGTACCAGCTTCCGCTCGAAGAGGGCAACACCTGGTCCTACAAGGGCAAGGTCGGCGAGGCCAGGCTGCAGTACGAGGTCGAGCTGCAGACGATCGAGGACGTCGAGGTCGGGGGGCGGACCTTCGAGGGCTGCGCGCACTTCGTCACGGTCTTCCGCTGGAAGTTCGCCGGCCAGAAGGAGCTGGGTCCACCGGAGACCCAGGAGGAGTGGACCTGCCCCGGCTTCGGACCGGTGCGGAGCACCCAGTCCGATCCCGCCAACGACGTCGACACCAGCGAGGAGCTGGTGGAGTTCCACGGCAAGGCCGGCAACTGGTACGCCGAGGCGCCGGCCGAGGCGACCGGGGAGTCCCACCCGGGTGACACCCTGGGGTTCGACCCCGGACGGGCGAACTTCCTCGAGGGCCGGCTCGACCCGGCTCTTGCCTGGAGCGACGCCCGCAGCGCACGGTTCGACTTCCCGCCCGTCGCGAACGACGAGGTGATGGTGCTGGTCGAGCGTGACGGCGAGGTCTCGGCGATGGACGTGTCGACCGGTGAGATGCGCTGGCGGGTGCGGCTGACCGGACCCGTCGTGGCCGCCCCCACGATCGCGGGCGACCGCGTCCTGGTCGCCGACTCGGCCAAGCAGCTGTGGGCCCTGTCCCTGACCGATGGCACGGCCCGGTGGGTGCGCGCCTTCGACGACATGGTCACGGGCTCGCCCTCCGTGGTCGACACCACGGCGGTGGTCCCCACGGACGACCGTCGCGTGACCGCCCTCGACGTGACGGACGGATCGACGATCTGGCAGGCCGAGCGCTCGACCAGTGTCCGCACCGCGCCCGTGGTGGTCGGTGACGAGGTGGTCGTCGCCGACCGCGGTGGCGAGGTCACGTCGTACGCCGTGGCCGACGGCGCGGAGCAGTGGTCGAGGGCCCTGGAGGGCGGACTGGTCGCGGGCCCGACCGTTGCGGACGGCCGCGTGCTCGTGGGCGACGACGGAGGCATCCTCTACGCGCTCGGCGCCGACGACGGGGCGCTGGTCTGGGAGGAGCGCACGATCTTCTACCCCTCCGAGCAGTTCGCCGCCGGCAACGGCACCCTGGTGTCCGTCGGTGACGGGGAGCGGGTCGAGGCCTACGACCTCGACACCGGCGCCGAGCTGTGGAGCGACGGCGTCGACAACACCTATGCCGCACCGGTGATCGTCGGTGACCAGGTGGTGACCGTCGACGACCGGGGCGACGTGACGGTTCGCGGGCTCCGCACCGGCAGCACCGAGGGGTCGTGGAGGCTGCCGCTTCCGAACCGCGACGCGGAGACGGACATCGAGGTCGATCCGGCCCTGGTCGCGGGCGCCCTGGTCCTGGTCTCCGCCGTGAGCGCCGAAGGCCACAGCAACACGCTCTTCGCCTACCCGGTCGGGGACGAGGGCGTGAGGCCGGGTGTCACCTTCGACACCGAGGTCCGGATGACCCCCGGGTCGGCCAACGGAGTCTCGGCTCTCGCGGGGGACGTGCTGTTCACCCCGGGCTTCGACCAGGCACTCCACCGCAGCACGGGTGTCCGCCAGACGGAGAAGGTGTTCACGACTGACGGCTTCCTGCCCGGCGTCGTACCGGCTGGGCCCGATCTGGTGGTCTCGCAGAAGAACGACCAGATCCTGGCCCTGCCCGTTGACGGCGGGGAACCACGGTGGAGCTACGACACGACCGACGCCTACCCCGGACTGATCCCGGCGGTCAGCGGGGACACGGTGTTCGTCCCGCAGTACGGCACCGGCCTCGCCGCCGTCTCCCTGGCCGACGGTCGCGAGAAGTGGTCGACGGCCGTGGACCTCCCGATCGGGACGACGCCACCGCTGCCCCTGCCCGACGGTGACGTCGTCTACGGCGGCGGAGCGCTGGCCAGGTTCGACGGGGAGACCGGCCAGCAGCGCTGGTCGGTGATGGACGGGGTGCTGTTCAACAACGCGGCGTACGACGACGGTCTCGTCTTCGCCGATGTCGTCAGGAACCTGACCCCCAGCGGCCTGACCGCGATCGACGCCGAGACCGGCGAGACGGTGTGGTTCCACGAGAACGTCAACACCCAGCTGGTGGTCGGGCCGGAGGCCGCCGACGGGGTCGTCGTGTACGCCGACTCCCAGGGACTGGTCACGGCCTTCGACGCGGCCACGGGCGCCGAGCTGTGGCGGCTCCAGCTGTCCACCGGCATCGCCGGGCACCCGGTGATCATCGACGGCCGGGTCTACCTCTCCGAGACCGGTCGCGAGGAGGACATCTTCCAGCGGGAGTACCGCGTCTCTGCCCACGACCTGCAGACGGGGCAGTTCCTCGGCTCCTTCCAGCCGCCGGGCCAGGCGTTCTCGATCCAGCCCACCATCGGCGGCAACGACGGCGCGATCCTGGCTCCGGCGTCCGGTCGCCTCGGCCCCGTCGTGATGATCCTGAGGCCGCACCCATGACCGACACCATGCCCGACACGGCGACCCCACCCCCACGTCCGCGGCGGCGTACCGTCCAGCGCGCCACCGCGCCGGTCCGGCCGTTGTGGGAGACCGCCTTCCGCGATCCCGTCGTCGACGGGCACATCCGCCTCGAGGGGTTGTCCTGGACGGAGCGCCAGGCAGCCCGGGTCGGCCTGGTCACGCTCGGGATGCTCCTGGTCTCGATCCTGGTCGTCGAGGTGTGGCGCCGCGGCACCCTGCTCCCGATCGGCGACGGCACCGCGTTGACCTTCCTGCCCGTCGGTCTGCTGCCGGTCACCATGGTGGCGTTCCTCATCGCCTGGACGATGCTGACCTGGGGAGCCCTCACCTCCGGGTGGCCCGTCAAGCTCTTCGTCGCGGCCGCGTTCATGCTGACCAACGCCTCGCTCGCCACTTCCGCCGCGATCGAGGTCGGCGACCGCGTCGCCCTGACGCACGGGCCCGACCTGATTCGTGGGGGCTACTTCGTGACCGCCGGGGTCCTGCTCGTGGCCCTGGCGCTCCCGTGGCTGCCCCCGAAGGTCTCCTCGCGGACCCTGCCGGTCCTGCGGCTGCTCGTGGTCCTGGCGCTGATGGCGTTCTTCCTGACCCACCTGTGGATCAACGTCGTCTACGTCGAGGAGGGGTTCCAGGGCCAGGTGCAGTTCCTCGTCTCCAGCGCCATCGCGGAGATCGACGGGCTGCTCCTCCCCCTCGTCTACGTGTCGGCGATCCTCGTGATCGACTTCAGCCTCGATGTCTCCCTCGGTGTCGCCCGCAGCGTGCGCGACACCCCGCGGAGGTTCCTGCGCTGGCTGCTGGTCACCCTGCTGGCCGTCAAGCTGTGGTTCATCCTGTTCGACGAGCTCGGCGACTGGGCCACCTACACCCAGGACCGGCCGGTCGCGGTCGTCCGCACCGTCCTGTCCGTGGCCCTGCTCGCACTGCTGGTCCGCCTGGTGACTCATCTGGCGGCGACCGAGGCGCTCGACCTGGCCAAGGAGCGGCTGCTGTACGGCGCCAGTGTCGCCCTGGCGATCCCCCTCCTCTACTCCGTGCTCGTCGTGGGAGCGGGCATCTTCGCGCTCGTCCAGTTCGAGATGGACCACGTCCCCGGCTTCGTGAGCGCGTCCAACGATCTGGCCGACTGGGGGGCACCGGCCCTGTCCGCGCTCGCGGTCGCCGCCGGCATCTGGCTCATGCGACGACGGCGGACGCCGATGGACGTCGAGTTCGGCTCGGGGCTGATCGTGATCGGTGCGTGGTGCCTGCCCTCGCTGCTGATCAACCTGACGAGCCTCGAGATCGGCTTCTCCGACGAGCTCGTCGACGTCCTGATCACGCTGGGCGTGGTCGTGGTGGTGGCTCGCCACTGGAACCGGATCGACACCCGGCTCGCCGTGATCCTGGCCGCCGTGACGGTCTTCGCCTGGCTGGCCCTGACCAAGGGTGACTGGATCAACCTGATCGGCTCCCTGTTCGGTCTTCCCGCCATCCTGGTCGTCGTCGTGGGCGTCGCGTTCTCCCTGGCCGGCGATGCCGGGTTCACCGCGAAGTCCGGGCGGGTGGTCCCGCAGGGCGCGCGCGTGCTGCTGTTCGTGGGCTACCTGGTGCTGTCCGTCACCATCCTTCACTGGGTGGAGGCAACCCACGCTCCGTCCGGCGCCGACTTCCAGGGTGACGCCGGCTTCTTCTTCATCGGCATCCCGTGGGCGGCCTGGCTGGTCGGCCGGCGTCTCCTCCACCTCGAGCAGGACCCGCCGCCGACGGCCGCAACGCCGACGGTCGAGGAGCCCGCACCCGTCAGCTGACGACCCGCGGCCCGATCAGCACGACGCCCTCGATCACGCGGACGTCGTACACCGGGACGGAGACGTGCTCGTCGTCCACGCAGCGGCCGGTCCGCAGGTCGAAGGCGTGCTTGTGGACCGGCGACCCCACGAACGGGACGCCCTCGCGCACGCCGACGATGCCGCGCGCCAGCACCGACGCCTTGGCGAACGGGTCGTGGTTGCCGAGGGCGTGCACGTGGTCGTCAGCGGTGCGGAAGAGCGCGATCGCCTGACCGTGCACCAGCGCCGTGGCGCCCCGATCGACCTCGAGCTCCACGAGCCGGCACACCGGGTACCACTCCTCCGAGGCTGCTGCCGTCACATCCGCACGGTAGGGGCCTGGTGTTGTCACCGTGTTACGTCGTGTCACCGCAGTGAAAACGAATGCCGCCCAGCCGGTAGCGTCCAGCGCGTGCCCGCCGCCGTCGTCGTCCTTGCCGCCGGGTCCGGCTCCCGGGTCGGCGGACCGGTCAACAAGGTGCTGCTGCCGCTCGGGGATGCTCCCGTGCTGGTCTGGTCGTTGCGGGCGGCCTTCGCCCTCCACGACGTACGCCGCGTGGTGCTGGTCGTGCGCGCGGACGAGCGCGAGCTGGTGGCCGAGGCGGTCTCACCCCACCTCGGCGACCGCGAGGTGACCGTCGTCGACGGCGGGAGCAGTCGGCACGCCTCGGAGTGGCAGGCCCTGCAGGTGCTGGCGTCCGAGATCGAGGCCGGCGCCATCGACGTGGTGGCCATCCACGACGGCGCCCGCCCGCTGGCGCCGGTCGGGCTCTTCGAGCAGACGATCGCGACGGCCCGGGTGCACGGGGGCGCGCTGCCCGTGGTCCCGCTCGGCCACCTGGTCCACGCGGACGGTGCCGGCGTCGGCGGGGACCTCGTCGGCGTGCAGACCCCGCAGGCCTTCCGTGCCGGCGAGCTGCTGGCCGCCTACCGGGGCGCGGACGCCGACGGTTTCGAGGGCACCGACACGGCGAGCTGTCTCGAGCGCTACGCGCAGGTCCGGATCGCCGCAGTCGCCAGCAGCGCGCTCAACCTCAAGATCACCTTCCCCGAGGACGTCGACCTCGCCGGGCGGCTCAGCGACGACGTGCCCGGACGTCCCGGCTAGCGCGAGGTCGGGCGGGTGAGGGCCTCGAGCAGGCGGACGTCGTCCTCGGTGGCCACGCGGCGCGCCTCTGGGGGCGCGTCGACGAGCTCGACCGGGTGTGCGCCGCGGAGCCATTCGACGAGGTCCGTGAAGTCGGTGGTGGGGACGCCGTCCAGCGCCGCGACCACGGCGGCCGGCAGCACGATCGGCGAGACCACGGCTCGCAGTCCCTCCCGGTCGACGGTCGCTCCCACGGCACCGTCGGTCACCGACTTGACCGTGTCGGTCACCGGCCGGACCCCGACCACGATGGTCCCGGTCTCGACCGCACGCTCCACGCACGCGGCGATGAAGCCGGCCGGCGTCATCGGGCAGAGGGTGTCGTGCAGGACGAACGGGTCTCCGGAGTCGACCAGGCCCGCCCACTCGGTGCCGAGGTCGACCGAGGTGACGCCGGCGTCGCCGAGGGACCAGGCGGCACAGGCCACCAGCGCCTCTCCGTGGATCAGGGAGAACGGCAAGGACCCACGGTCGGTCTCGACCACCGCTCCGAGCGCGGCCACCGGGTCGGCGTACTCGTCCCAGACGTTCACGGAACCTCCGAAATGCACGAAGCCCCCGGGCGGAGCCGGGGGCCACGTGAAGCGGTCAGGAAGCGAGGACCTCGTCGAGGATGGCCTCGGCCTTGTCCTCGTTGGTGTGCTCGGCCAGCGCCAGCTCGGAGACGAGGATCTGGCGCGCCTTGGCCAGCATCCGCTTCTCGCCGGCGGACAGCCCGCGGTCACGCTCGCGGCGCCACAGGTCGCGGACGACCTCGGACACCTTCATCACGTCACCGCTGTGCAGCTTCTCGAGGTTGGCCTTGTAGCGCCGCGACCAGTTGGTCGGCTCCTCGACGTGCGCGGCCCGGAGGACGTCGAACACGCGGTCCAGGCCCTCCTTGTCGACGACGTCGCGAACGCCCACGAGATCGAGGTTCATGGCCGGGACACGCACGACCAGATCCTGCTGGGCGACGATCCGAAGGACGAGGTACTGCCGGTCCTCCCCCTTGATCTGCCGCATCTCGATGTCTTCAATTACTGCGGCCCCGTGATTTGGGTAAACAACCGTTTCGCCGACGGTGAAAGTCATATGTGAAGTACCCCTTCCTAGGTGACCAGTCTAACACGCTCCAGAAGTGCTCCCGGCGACGTTTGTGCAGGTCAGAGGCACTATCCGGGCTTGACAGATCCCGCGTTCGTGTGGTGGACGGCGCGCCTTGCCGTGAAAGTTCCGACGTCGGGGCGTCATCTGGTCGATACTGCGGGCATGTCGCCCCGGAAGCGGAACCGCCGCACCAAGACCGAGTCCGCGCCCGCCACCGGGACGGCAAAGCCGCAGGTCACAGGCCAGGTCGCCACGAAGGTCGAGGAGCCCCCCGCCCCCCGACAGCGCCGCTCCTGGCGCGAGCTCGGACCGGTCCTCCTGCTGCGCGCCGCCCACCCGCGGCAGGCTCTGCTGACCGCCCTCGGCGTCACCGTCGCGGCCGCTCTCGCGGGCCGCGCGACCCGCGAGCTGGGCCTCGTCTTCCTCACCGTGCTGGTGGGCCAGGCCGTCATCGGCTGGCACAACGACCTGGTCGACCGTGGGCGCGACGAGGCCAACGACACCCCCGGCAAGCCGCTCGCCCAGGGTCTGCTCGACCCGGGCACGGTCTGGTTCGCCCTGAGCTGCGCGGTGCTGCTCGTCGTACCCCTCGCCCTGTCCAACGGCGTCACCGCCGGCAGTGCCTACCTGCTCGCGATGGCGATCGGCCTGATGGGCAACGTGTCCTGGCGGCGCGGATCGCTGTCCTGGGTGACGTGGGCGCTGTCGTACGCGCTCTACCCCGCGTTCCTCTCGTACGGCGGATGGGGCGGCGACCATCTCGGCGAGGCGCCCGAGGTCACCGTGACCGTGCTGGCCGGGTTGCTCGGCATCTGCGTCCACATCCTCCGCGCCCTGCCCGGCCTGGTCGCCGACAACCGCGACGGGCACCGTCACCTCCCGCTGCGGATCGCGCTGAAGACCGGCGCGGCCCGTCTGCTCTGGATCACCATCGTGCTCACCGTCCTGGTCGTCGCCGGCCTCGCGGTCGAGGGGACCCGCGTCGGGCTGACCCAGTAACCGAGACCCGTGCCGCGGGCCACGAGTCCGCCCCTCGACGGACGACGTGGGACCGCTACGCTGTTGCCCGCACGACAATGCCGTTCCGGCGCTGCCGCAAGGCGACCGCCGACGACCTGCGAAGGCCATCCACGATGCACCTGCGACGCACCCTCGCCCTGACGATCGCCGCTGTCCTCCTGCTCGCCCTGACCGGCTGCGTCAAGGAGTTCGCGACCGACCGGCCCTACACGCCGGCCGCCGGCACGAACAACCAGGACGGCTCGGTCGACGTGCTCAACGCGGTGATCGTCGCCACCGAGGACGGCTCCGGCACCTTCATCGCCACCCTCGCCAACAACAGCCCTACCGACCCGGCGACCTTCGACGCGGTCGAGGGCATCGACCAGGCACAGCTGACGGCCACCGAGTTCTCGCCGATGGAGATCCCGGCGCTCGGTGCCCTCAACCTCGCCACCGACGGCGGCGTCGAGGTCACCGGCGAGTTCGAGCTCGGGCAGTTCGTGCCCGTGTCGGTGCAGTTCGGCAGTGGCGAGCAGGTCGAGATGGACGTCCCGGTGGTGCCCAACTGCGGTGACTTCGCGGGCCTCGACGGCCCCTCCGACGAGGAAGCGTGCGCAGCACCCGAGTCCGAAGAGCACTGATCCGAACACCCCTGAGCGGAGCCCTCTCGTGACCCACACCCTGATCCTGCTCCGCCACGGCGAGAGCGAGTGGAACGCCAAGAACCTCTTCACCGGCTGGGTCGACGTGCCCCTGACCGAGAAGGGTGAGGCCGAGGCCGTGCGCGGTGGCGAGCTGCTGCGGGAGTCCGGGCTGCTCCCCGACGTCGTCCACACGTCCTTGCAGCGCCGCGCCATCAACACGGCGTACCTCTCCCTCGACGCCGCCGACCGGCACTGGATCCCGGTCCGGCGCTCCTGGCGGCTCAACGAACGCCACTACGGCGCGCTCCAGGGCAAGAACAAGAAGCAGACCCTCGAGGAGTACGGCGAGGAGCAGTTCATGACCTGGCGTCGTTCCTTCGACACGCCGCCGCCGCCGCTGGACGACGGCGACGAGTTCTCGCAGGCCGGCGACCCGCGCTACGCCGGCCTCGGCGACGACCTGCCCCGCACCGAGTGCCTCAAGGACGTGATCGCCCGGATGCTTCCCTACTGGGAGTCCGCGATCATCCCCGACCTGCAGTCCGGCCAGACCGTCCTGGTCGCCGCCCACGGCAACAGCCTGCGCGGCATCGTCAAGCACCTCGACGGCATCAGCGACGAGGACATCGCCGGGCTCAACATCCCCACCGGCATGCCGCTGCTCTACACCCTCGACGACGACTTCCGGCCGACCGTCCCCGGTGGCGAGTACCTCGACCCCGAGGCCGCCTCGGCCGCTGCTGCCGCCGTCGCCAACCAGGGCCGCTGACGTTTGGTCGCGATCCCCGGCCAGCCGGGGATCGCTGCACTTGTTGGGCATTGCAGTGGCCGACAAGTGCACCGAGTGCCCACGCGCTGGGGCGTGTGTGACGGTTGGGTTTGTACGACGGCCGGTCAGCTGACCGGGAAGTCTCCGGTGACGACGTACACGATCCGGTTGGCGACCGAGACGGCGTGGTCGGCGATCCGCTCGTAGTAGCGACCCAGCAGGGCGATGTCGACGGCAGCCTCGACGCCGTGGGCCCAGTCGTCACCGAGCAGCTCCACGAAGCTCTGGCGGCGCAGCTGGTCCATCACCTCGTCGTCGCGCCCGAGCTCGATCGCGGCCTCCACGTCGCGGCCGGTGATGATCTGGGCGACCCGGGACACCATGTCCTCCGCCACCCGCCCCATCTTCTCGATGGTCGGCCGGATCTGCTCGGGTACGGCGACGTTGGGCACCCGCAGCCGCGCGATCTTGGCGACGTGGACCGACAGGTCGCCCATCCGCTCCAGCTCGCCCACCATCCGCAGCGCGGAGACGACGACCCGCAGGTCGCCGGCAACCGGCTGCTGGAGGGACAGCAGCGAGAACGCGGTGTCCTCGACCGCCTCGCGGGCGCGGTCGATCTCGGCGTCCGCCGTGATCACCCGCTCGGCGATCTCGGCGTCGCCGGTCAGGAGCGCCTCGGTCGCGAGACCGACGGCGGTCTCCACGCTGCGGCAGATGCCGGCGAGGTCATCGAAGACGGAGTCGAGCTGTTCGTGGAAGGCCTTTCGCATGCCGCGACCCTAGGGAGGCGGAGTGACGGGACGGTGCGCTCCCGTGAACGCGAGGTGAACATCCGGAAGCCGCTTCGTCCAGGGGGAAACCCTCGGCGAATCTCTGCGTACGCTTGAGCCGTGGACCCGACGACGCAGGCCTTCCTCGCCGCGCTTCTCGGGGCCGCTGTCACCGGAGCGGCCATGTTCGCCTGGGTCGTCAGCGAACGCCAACAGCACGGCGAGCAGTCGGTCGACCAGCCTGTCGTGCCTGCCGCGGTCGCCACCGTCCTGTCGGTCCTGCGCAGCAGCGCCGTCATCGTCGGGGACGACGACGTGGTGCTGAAGGCGTCGGCGCCGGCGTACGCCTTCGGGCTGGTGCGCGGGCAGGCCCTGGTGTCGGAGGAGCTCGCCGACCTGGTCCGCCAGGTCCGCCGCGACGGCGAGATCCGCGAGACCGAGCTGATGATGTCGCGCAGCGGGATGCCCGCGCGCCACGTCACCGCGCGGATCGCTCCGATGGGGTCCCGGCTGGTGCTGGCGCTCGTCGAGGACCGAACCCGCGAGCGTCGCATCGAGGCGGTCCGGAGGGACTTCGTCGCCAACGTGAGCCACGAGCTGAAGACCCCGGTCGGCGCGATCCGGCTGCTGGCCGAGGCCGTCACCGACGCCGCCGACGACCCGGAGGCCGTCAAGCGGTTCGGGGGGCGCATGCTCATCGAGAGCGAACGGCTCAGCCGGCTGGTGCAGCAGATCATCGAGCTGTCCCGGCTGCAGGGCGACGACCCGCTGGAGGCACCGGTACCGGTGTCGGTCGACGAGGTCATCCGCACTGCCGTCGACACCAGCTCCATCGACGCCGACACGCGCCGCATCTCCGTCGTCACCGGTGGTACGCCGGGGCTCGAGGTGTTCGGCAACGCCGGCCAGGTGACCATCGCCGTCGGCAACCTGGTCGCCAACGCGGTGGCCTACTCGGGCGACGACTCCACGGTGCTGGTCTCGGCCAAGGTGCTCGACCACGACGTCGAGATCTCGGTGGTCGACCAGGGGATCGGGATCCCCACCGATGAGATGGAGCGGATCTTCGAACGCTTCTACCGGGTGGACCCGGCCCGGCACCGCTCCACCGGTGGCACCGGGCTCGGACTGTCCATCGTCAAGCACGTCGCCGCCACGCACGGCGGCGACGTCCGGGCGTGGTCGGTGGAGGGGCAGGGGTCTACGTTCACCCTCACCCTCCCCCGGCACGTCCCCACCGCTCACCACCAGGAGGCACGGTGACTCGCGTACTCGTCGTCGAGGACGAAGAGAGCTACAGCGAAGCGCTCGCGTACATGCTGCGCAAGGAGGGCTACGAGGTCGCGATCGCGGCGACCGGCCCCGACGCCCTCACGGAGTTCGAGCGCAACGGCGCCGACATCGTCCTGCTCGACCTGATGCTGCCCGGCCTGCCCGGCACCGAGGTGTGCCGGCAGATCCGGCAGACCTCCAACGTGCCGGTGATCATGGTCAGCGCCAAGGACGACGAGATCGACAAGGTGGTGGGGCTCGAGCTGGGCGCCGACGACTACGTCACCAAGCCGTACTCGCCGCGCGAGCTGGTCGCCCGGATCCGCGCAGTGCTGCGCCGCGGCATCGAGCCCGACCTCGCCCCGATGACGCTGGAGGCGGGGCCGGTGCGGATGGACGTCGAGCGGCACGTCGTGACCGTGGACGGAGCCGAGCAGCGGTTCCCGCTCAAGGAGTTCGAGCTGCTCGAGATGTTCCTCCGCAACCCTGGCCGGGTGTTGACCCGCGGTCAGCTGATCGACCGGGTCTGGGGCTCGGACTACGTCGGCGACACCAAGACCCTCGACGTCCACGTGAAGCGGCTGCGCGCCAAGCTCGAGCCCGACCCCGGCGAGCCGCAGTACCTCGTCACCGTCCGCGGCCTGGGCTACAAGCTCGACCTCTGAGCCGGCGGTCCGCCACTGGCGGTAAGTCGCGCAACGACGTCCGATAACCGCGTGTCCGTCATCCCCATCAGTCCCTAGGCTCGACCTCGTGATCAGTACGCCGCCCGCTCGCGCCTGGCTGCCCCTTGCGGCGGTCGGGGTGACCCTCGTGCTCTGGGCCTCGGCGTTCGTCGCGATCCGCCACCTCGGCCACGACTTCTCCCCGGGCGCGCTCTCGCTCGGCCGGCTCCTGGTCGGCGCCGCCTGCCTGGCCGTCGTCGCGCTCGGCCGGGGCTTCCCCCGCCCGGGCCGGGGCGACCTCATCGCGATCGTCGTCATCGGCGTCCTGTGGTTCGGCGTCTACAACGTCGCGCTCAACGAGGGCGAGCAGCGGGTCGACGCCGGCACCGCCGCGATGCTGATCCAGGTCTCCCCCGTCCTGATCGCGCTGCTGGCGGCGCTCTTCCTGGACGAGCGGTTCACCGTCAACCTGGTCCTGGGGCTCACGCTCGCGTTCGGCGGCGTCGCCCTGATCGCGTTCTCGACCTCGCCCGGCGGCAACAGCGACGTCGTCGGCGTCCTCCTCTGCCTGCTCTCGGCGGTCGTCTACTCCATCAGCCTGATCCTGCAGAAGCCACTGGTCGGGCGGCTGCCCGCGGTCCACGTCACCTGGCTGGCCTGCTCGGTCGGCGCGATCGCCTGCCTGCCGTTCGCCGGCCAGCTCGTCGGCGAGGTCGCCGATGCCCCGGCGTCGTCGATCTGGTGGCTGGTCTACCTCGGCATCTTCCCGACCGCGATCGCCTTCACCACCTACGCCTACGCCCTCAAGCACATGAGCGCCGGCAACCTCGGCGTCACCACCTACCTCGTGCCGCCGATCACCATCGTGCTGGGCCTGGTGTTCCTCAGCGAGGCACCGCCCACCATGGCGTACGCCGGCGGCGCGCTCGCGCTCGTGGGCGTCGCCCTCGCCCGCCGCAGGCCACGCACCGCCGCGAAGGAGACCGGGACGCCGCCCGAGGCTGCCATGCTGACCAGATGAACGTCGTCGCCGACATCCTCGTCGGGCTCGTGGCCGCGCTGCACCTGTGGTTCCTGGTCCTCGAGATGTTCCTGTGGACCAAGCCCATCGGACGCGGCACGTTCGGCACCACCCGGGAGTTCGCCGAGCAGACCAGGTCGCTCGCGGCCAACCAGGGCCTCTACAACGGTTTCCTCGTGGCCGGACTGGTCTGGGGGCTCGTCGCCGACCGGGAGAGCGTCCAGCTGTTCTTCCTCGGCTGCGTCGTGGTGGCCGGAGTCTTCGGCGCGGCGACCGTCAACAAGCGGATCCTGCTGGTGCAGGCGCTACCCGCCGCGCTCGGGATGGCCGCCGTACTCCTCGCCTGAGTCGCGCCTCCGCCGGCATGCCTCGACTCGAACGCCCGGGCATGCCCAACTCAACGATCGAGCCAGCCGCGGAACGCCTCGAGGTTGTGGGTCGGTTCGCCGCGCAGCTTGCGCCACTCCCACTCCTTGCGGATCGAGGAGGCGAAGCCGAGCTCGAGGATCGTGTTGAACGAGTCGTCGGCGTACGACAGCACCGACCCGAGCAGCCGGTCCAGCTCGTCGGGAGTCACGATCGACAGGGGCAACCGGGCGTCGAGGTAGATGTCGCCGACGGCGTCGACGGCGAACGCGACGCCGTACATCTTGAGGTTCCGCTCGAGCAGCCAGCGGTAGACGCGCTCGTGGTTCTCGTCGGGCCTGCGGCACACGAAGGCGTGGACGCCGAGCGCGTGGGCGCCGACGTCGAGCCGGACCGGCGTCTGCAGCTTCTTCTCGCCGGGCAGGACGAGCGAGAAGACGCCCTCGGTCGCCTCCTGGTGCTCGATCTCGTGGGCCGCGAGGTGGTCGCGGATGACCTGCGCGGGGTCGGCGCCCGCCGGCGTGGTCACGAGACCGACTCGAGCATCGCGCTGCGGGCCTGCTCGTAGACCTCCAGCGTGCGCTCCGCCGTGCGCTCCCAGGCGAACTGGGCGGCCTGGTCGACGGCGCCGGCGCTCGAGCCGGGCGTGCAGCGCGTCGTCCTCGAGGACCCGGCGGATCGTGGCGGCCCAGTCACGCGGCTCGTGGCCGTCCACGAGCAGGCCGCTGTGGCCGTCGCGGACCACGGTCGTCAGCCCGCCCACGGCAGCGGCCACGACCGGCGTGCCCGTGGCCTGGGCCTCGATGGCGACCAGGCCGAACGACTCGTTGTAGGACGGTACGGCGACCAGGGTCGCGGCCGCGCACCAGCGGGCCAGCTCCGGCTGGGCGACGGGTGGCACGAACCGGACCACGTCGGTCAGGCCGAGCTCGTCGGTCAGCTGGGCGAGCGACTCGGGGTGCTCGAGGCCGCTGCCGGACGGCCCGCCCACGACGGGGACGACCAGGCGCGAGCGGAGGGCGGGGGTCTCCTCGAGGAGCACGGCGACCGCCCGGAGCAGGACGTCGGGTGCCTTGAGCGGCTGGATCCGGCCGGCGAAGAGCAGCACGTGCGCGTCCTCGGGCAGCCCGAGCGCGGCGCGGGCGACCGCGCGCTCCTGCGGGCGGAACACGGTCAGGTCGACGCCGGGGTGGACGACCTCGACCCGGCCGGGGTCGGCGTCGTACAGGTTGATCAGCTGCTTGGCCTCGAGGTCGGTGTTGGCGATCAGCATGTCGGCGGCCTCGACGACCTGCTCCTCGCCGATGATCCTGGCCATCGGCTCGGGGGTGTCGCCCTGCGGCGAGGGCGTCGTTCTTGACCTTGGCCATGGTGTGCATGGTGTGGACCAGCGGGACCCCCCAGCGGTCGCGGGCCAGCGCGCCGACCTGGCCACTGAGCCAGTAGTGGGAGTGGACGGCGTCGTAGTGGCCGACCGGCTGCACGGCCTCGGCCCGCAGGACCTCACGGGCGAACACGCACAGCTGGCCCGGCAGCTCGCCCTTGGCGAGCCCCTCGAACGGACCCGCGGTGATGTGCCGGACCCGGACGCCGTCGAACGCCTCGACCACGGGCGGCAGCGCGGACGTCGTGGCGCGGGTGAAGATGTCGACCTCGATGCCCTGCTGGGCCAGCCGGCGGGACAGCTCGATGACATAGACGTTCATGCCTCCGGCGTCGCCGGTCCCGGGTTGGTCGAGCGGCGAGGTGTGCAGGCTGATCATCGCCAGCCTGTCGATCGAACGAGCCACGTCCGTCCCTTCCGTCCACGGGGTCCCTCGAGGGAGAACCACGCCAGGTCCTCCCGCATTCCACACCCGCCGGAGCGCTCCGGGAAACCGTCTCAGCGGGCGTGGGTGCCGTGGACGCGATGGGCGTCGCGCTCGTGGCGCTTCTCCAGGAGGCGCCGAGCGCAGATCGCGATCATCGCCGCGCCGAACACGCCGTCGATGATCTCCGGGTCACCCGCCGGATGCAGCACCTCGAGCACGGACCAGACGAGCAGCGGGAACGCGATCGCGACGATGACCTGCAGCCACAGCTCGCGACCCACGAGGCCGGCGCCGAGCCCGGCCAGGGCGATCGCCAGCAGCACCAGCCCGGCCCACTGCAGGACGTCGAGGACGGTTCCGCTGTCGGACGAGACCAGGTCGACGACCAGACGGAGCAACCACAGGAGGCCTCCGAGGACGCCGGACACCATCGTGACGGTGCGGAGATTCATGGTTCCTTCCACCTCGCTCGTACCCCCCGAACGACAGTCCAGTCTGCCACCGACGTCGGTCCGGCCACCACGGCCCTGCAGAATCGAGACATGAGCACCCCACGGACCGCCGTCGTCACCGGCGCCAGCAGCGGGATCGGCGCCGCCACCGCCCGGGCCCTCGCGGCCGCCGGCTTCCACGTCGTCTGCGCCGCCCGTCGTACCGACCGGATCGACGCGCTGGCCGACGAGATCGCCGGCACCGCGGTGGTCTGCGACGTCACCTCCCGCGAGTCCGTGCGCGCCCTCGCGGACGCGGTGGGCGAGCACCCTCCACGTGCTGGTCAACAACGCCGGCGGCGCGTTCGGCGCCGAGTCGGTCGCGGAGGCCGACCCCGAGGACTGGCGAGCGATGTACGACGTCAACGTGCTCGGCCTGCTCCACGTCACCCAGGCGCTGCTGCCAGCCCTCCGGGCGAGCGGTGACGGCGTGATCGTCAACGTCGGGTCGACGGCCGGCCGGGTCGCCTACGAGGGCGGCGGCGGCTACACGGCTGCCAAGCACGGCACCAAGGTCGTCACCGAGACCCTGCGACTCGAGCTCGTGCGGCGAGCCGGTCCGGGTCTGCGAGGTCGCCCCGGGCATGGTCCGCACGGACGAGTTCGCGCTGGTCCGCTTCGACGGCGACCAGGACAAGGCCGAGGCGGTGTACGCCGGGGTCCCCGACCCGCTCTCCGCCGAGGACGTCGCCGACGCCATCAGCTGGGTCGCCACCCGGCCCAGCCACGTCAACATCGACGAGCTGGTGATCCGGCCGCGTGCCCAGGCCGCCCAGCACAAGGTCCACCGAGTGAAGGAGGCCTGACATGGCCCGCGTGAAGACCGTGCAGGACAGCGTCGTGATCGAGGGCGTCTCCCCGACCGACGTCTACGACCAGATCAGCGACCCGTCCCGGATGGGGCGGTGGAGCCCCGAGAACCTCGGCGCCGAGGTGCGCCAGCCCGGCGGTCCGACGTACGTCGGGATGTCGTTCGTCGGCGCCAACAAGCGCGGCCGGATCCGCTGGTCGACCCGCTGCACGGTGACGGCCGCCGACCGGGGCGAGCGGTTCGCGTTCCGGGTGCACGGCTACGGGTTCGCCGGACGCACGGTGCCGGTGTCGATCGCCACGTGGGAGTACCGCTTCGCGGAGGTCGCCCGCGGCACCCAGGTGACCGAGGTGTGGACGGATGGCCGCCGGGGCTGGCCGGACGTGGTGGCGAACCGGTTCGACAAGGCGGCGACCGGCGGACGGACGTTCGCGGACTTCCAGCGACGCAACATCGCGCGCACGCTCGCGAAGCTGAAGTCCGACCTGGAGGACTCCGCGACGTCGGCGGACTGAGCGACAGGCCCGACGCCCGTCCTAGGCGTGGACGACGGGGAGCGCGGGACCACCCGCCGGTGGCAGACTGCGCCCGTGCAGACGATCGGACTCATCGGTGGCATGAGCTGGGAGAGCAGCGCCGCCTACTACGAAGCCCTCAACCTCGGGGTCGAGAAGCGGCTCGGCGGGCTGCACTCGGCCCGGACGGTGATGACCTCCGTCGACTTCGACGAGGTGAACAGCCTCCAGGAGCAGGAACGCTGGGACGAGGTCGCCGCGATCCTCACCACGGCCGCTCAGGGCGTCGAGAGCGCCGGCGCCGACTTCCTGGTGCTGTGCACGACGACGTTCCACCGGGTCGCGGAGCAGGTCGAGGCTGCCGTCGGCATCCCGTTGCTGCACCTGGCCGACGTGGTGGCCGAGGCGTGCAAGGAACACCGGCTGGACTCGGTCGGGTTCATCGGCACGTCGTTCTCGATGGAGCGGTCCTTCTTCATCGACCGGATCGCGTCGCACGGTCTCGAGGTGCGTGTCCCGGAGGCCCGGCACCACGAGACGGTCAACCGGATCATCTACGACGAGCTGTGCCACGGGAAGGTGCTCGACACCTCCCGTCGTACCGTCGTCTCCCTCGTCGACGAGCTCTGGGATGCCGGAGCCGGGGGCCTGATCCTGGGCTGCACCGAGCTGGAGCTGCTCGTGAAGCAGGCCGACGTCGACATCCCCGTCTTCCCGTGCACCACGCTCCACGTCGAGGCCGCCCTCGACCGCGCCCTCTCCTGACCGGGAGTCAGCGGGTGGTGTCGGGCAGGAGGAGCTCGGCGATCCTGCGCAGCTCGGCCGGCAGGAGATGTTCGGCCACGGTGACGCGGAGACCGGCCAGGTCGAAGTCGTAGGTGTACATGTCCGGGTGCGGGCCACCGCGACGGACCGCGGCCGGGTCGACCGCAGCGACCAGGCTGCGGATCTCCTCGACCCGCGCGTCGTCCGACGCCAGGTCGAGGGAGCCCTCGACGGAGAGCCCCATGAACCCGCCCGTACGCCGCACCGAGACGACGCCGGGCGAAGCTGGGTCGGTCACGACGGCGCCCGGTCCGGCGGGAAGCCACCGGTGGCGATCGGGCCCCAGGACTCGAGCGTGACCCGGATCAGGGACTTGCCCTGCTGGCGCATCGCGTGGCGGTACTCGTCCCAGTCCGGGTGCTCGCCGGAGATGCACCGGAAGTACTCGACCAGCCCGTCCTCCGCCTCGGCCGACGGCATGTCGAGCACCTCGGCGGTGCCGTTGACCTGGACCCACGGCCCGTTCCACTCGTCGGAGTGGACGAGAACGGTGGCGGCGGAGTCACGGCGCAGGTTCACGGCCTTCGCCCGGTCGGGGTACGTCGAGATGACGATCCGTCCCTCGGCGTCGACCCCACCGGTGACCGGGGAGACCTGGGGGCGACCGTCCTTGCGGGTGGTGACGAGGGTCAGCTGGTGCCGGCTCCGGGCGAAGTCGAGCAGCTGCCGGCGGTCCACCCGGTCGTTCGTTGCGATCTGAGCCATGCGGCCACACTAGGCGCCGGGGGAAGGGCGGAGCTCAGCCCTTCGGCGCGCTCGCTCCGCGCACCCAGTAGGTGTAGCCGTAGGTGTTCCACCGCTGGACCCGTCGGTTGCGGCCGTCGGCGACGACGAGGGTGCCGGACAGCCTGGTCCGGTCCTGACGGTGCTGGGCGAGCCCGACCGGCGCGTCGAGCATCCCCCAGCCGCGACCGCGGCGAGGCGGGTGGCCCAGGGTGCGGTAGCGCTTGAAGGAGTGGCTGCCGTCGAGGAAGTAGAGCCCGTGGTTGGCCCGGTCGGACACGATCACCTGCGCGAACCGGTCGACGACCACACCCGAGGGCTCGGGCCGCTTCCCGCGCGGCGGGCGCGGCACCTTCACCGTCCGTGCGGGCTTCTCGCCGTTGCGCACCTTCTCGACGTCGTAGACGAGTACGACGCCCCGGGCCGGCATCGTCACGTAGAGCCGCGCGTGCCGCGAGCCGCGTCCGGGCAGGTAGGCGACCCCGCGCGGGTAACCCGGTCCCTGCGGCTTCAACACGGCCAGTCGCTTGCCCGACCGCCGGAAGATCTCGACGGTCCGCGCGCACCGGTTCGCGATGAACACCGACTTGCCGAAGGCGTCGATCCCGCCGTAGCGACCGGGTTTCCCGGGCTTCTTGTCGCACGCATCCGGTCCGTGGTCGAGGGTGGCGACCTGGCTGCCGTCGCGACGCAGGAGCACCGCGGTCCGTCCGTTGTCGACCCAGACCCGGTCGTACTTCCCGATCGCGATGCCGGTGACCGGCCCGCCGATCGGGACCTTGAAGGGCTTCAGCGGCTTGCCCTTGCGGTTGAGCCGCATCAGGTCGCCGCCGCTCGCGAAGCCGACGTAGGTCCGGCCGTGGGAGTCCAGGGCGATCGCGGTGGGCGGGTCACCCTTCCCCTTGCCCCCGCCGTGGCCACCCCCGTGGCCGCCGCCGTGCGGCTCGCCGTCGTGGTCGGCGTACGACGGGATCGCCAGCAGCAGGGCGAGCACCGTCGCCCACACCACCCAGATCACGCCCCGAGCGCGTCGCTCACGCGCCACGCGCACACTCTAGGACCGCCCGGGCGGTCGGGCTCCCGATTCCGCGAACCGCCCTGCGCGCCGATACCCTGACCCGAATCCCCTCACGCGAAAGCGAGCCCTGCTCCGCATGTCTCCCATCTCCCGCAATGACCTGCGCAACGTCGCCATCGTCGCGCACGTCGACCACGGCAAGACCACCCTGGTCGACGCCATGCTCCGCCAGGGCGGCGCCTTCACCGAGCACCAGGCCGAGGGCGTGGCCGACCGGGTGATGGACTCCGGCGACCTGGAGCGGGAGAAGGGGATCACGATCCTCGCGAAGAACACCGCGATCCACTACGCCGGTCCGGCCGGCGGCGGCAAGCCGATGACGATCAACATCATCGACACCCCGGGCCACGCCGACTTCGGTGGCGAGGTCGAGCGCGGCCTGTCGATGGTCGACGGCATCGTGCTGCTGGTCGACGCCTCGGAGGGCCCGCTCCCCCAGACCCGGTTCGTCCTCCGCAAGGCCCTCAACGCCGACATGCCGGTCGTGCTGGTCGTCAACAAGGTCGACCGTGGCGACGCCCGGATCTCCGAGGTCGTCGACGAGACCTACGAGCTCTTCATGGACCTGCTCGACGAGCACCACAGCCAGGACGCCCTCGACTTCCCCGTCGTCTACGCCTCCGCGAAGGCCGGCCGCGCGTCGCTCGACATGCCGGAGAACGCCGGCCTGCCGGACTCCCCCGACCTCGAGCCGCTGTTCAAGACCATCCTCGAGACCATCCCCGCCCCGACGTACACCGAGGACGCACCCCTGCAGGCGCACGTGACCAACCTCGACGCCTCGCCGTTCCTCGGCCGCCTCGCGCTGGTCCGCGTCCACGAGGGCACCCTGCGCAAGGGCCAGACCGTGGCCTGGATGCGTCGCAACGGCGACGTCAAGAACGTCCGGGTCACCGAGCTCCTCGTCACCGAGGGCCTCGAGCGCAAGCCCGGCGAGTCCGCCGGTCCCGGTGACATCGTCGCCATCGCGGGCATCCCCGAGATCACCATCGGCGAGACCCTGGCCGACCCCGAGAACCCCGTCGCGCTGCCGCTCATCCACGTCGACGAGCCCGCCATCTCGATGACCATCGGCACCAACACCTCACCGCTGGTCGGCCGGACCAAGGGGTCCAAGGTCACCGCGCGCCTGGTGAAGGACCGCCTCGACGCCGAGCTCGTCGGCAACGTCTCGCTGCGGATCCTCCCGACCGAGCGCCCCGACTCCTGGGAGGTGCAGGGCCGCGGCGAGCTGGCGCTGGCGATCCTGGTCGAGCAGATGCGCCGCGAGGGCTTCGAGCTGACCGTCGGCAAGCCGCAGGTGGTCACCAAGGAGATCGACGGCAAGCTCCACGAGCCGATGGAGCGTCTGACCATCGACGCCCCCGAGGAGTACCTCGGCACGATCACCGAGCTGCTGGCCGCCCGGAAGGGCCGCATGGAGCAGATGACCAACCACGGCACCGGCTGGGTCCGGATGGAGTTCCTGGTGCCGGCCCGTGGCCTGATCGGCTTCCGGACCGAGTTCCTCACCGACACCCGCGGCACCGGCATCGCCCACCACATCTCCGAGGGCTACGAGCGCTGGGCCGGCGAGATCCGGTCGCGCAACAACGGCTCCCTGGTCGCCGACCGCAAGGGCGCGGCCACGGCGTACGCCATGACCAACCTGCAGGAGCGGGGCGTCATGTTCGTCGAGCCGACCACCGAGGTCTACGAGGGCATGATCGTCGGCGAGAACTCCCGCGCCGACGACATGGACGTCAACATCACCAAGGAGAAGCAGCAGACCAACATCCGGTCCGCCACCTCCGACAACTTCGAGAAGCTGATCCCGCCGCGCAAGCTCTCGCTCGAGCAGTGCCTGGAGTTCTGCCGCGAGGACGAGTGCGTGGAGGTCACGCCCGACTCGGTGCGGATCCGCAAGCTCGTGCTCGACGCCCACGCCCGCGCCAAGACGGCGTCGCAGGCCCGCAAGGCCAAGTAGCGCTCACCGCTCCATCCCCCATGGTCGACGCCCGGTCAGACGAGGACGGCGGAGTGGCGTTGGTTGGCCGAGATGCCGACGCCGGCGAGACCCACCGTGATCAGCAGCGAGGTGAGCGGCTGGACGGTGACGGGCAGCACGCTGGACAAGGGGAAGAGGGCCACGTGGACGAGCAGCAGGACCGGGATCCAGGTCGGCGTCGTCTTCGCCATCAGCAGGGCGATGCCGAGCAGTAGCTCGCCGAGGTAGAAGGCGGCGATCCAGCCGTAGAGGAAGATGCTCAGGCCCGGGTCCTTCGTCACCTCGTCGAACAGCGCCGGATCGACCTCGTCGGTGAGCACCATCGCCCGGAAGAACGCCAGCAGCATGGCGAAGCCCGCGATGCCGACACAACCGGCGGTGAAGACCGCGAGCGCGGTCAGGCCGGTCCGGGCCCCCCGCTTGTCGAAGAGGGTGAGGACGCTGGGCAGGCCGACGGTGAGCGCCACCGACGCGAAGAAGTAGAGGCCGGCGACCGCCATCCACTGGCCGCCCTGCTCCTGGACGATGCGCAGCGAGTCGCCGGAGTCCTCGCTCGAGGGCATGAGGAGGGTGCCGACCGACAGGGCGGTCGCACCGGCCACCAGCGCTGAGGCCGAGAACGGCACCCAGTCGATACGCATGGATCACTCCGTTGCCGTTGAGGAACGCGAGACGCCGGAAGTCTAGGGGCCGCTGGGGCTGGGGGGTCGAAAACGCCCAGCCTCAGCCCTCGACGAACCACCGGGCCAGCAGGGTGTCCTGCTGCTCGAGAAGCAGGGCGAGCCGCATCGGCACGTCCACGGGTGATCCGTCGGTGATCCGCGGGTGGTCGCCGCCGACCAGACGGGGTACGACGGTCGCGTCCAGCTCGTCGAGGACGCCCTGGTCCAGCAGGTCCCGCAGCACGTGGGGACCGCCCTCGCACAGCAGGTGCTGCCAGCCCGCGGTCGACGAGCCGGTGCTTGAGCTCGACGAAGTCGACCCGGTGCCCGCCCAGCACCAGGACGTGGTCGGCGCCGAGGTGGTCGCGAGCCGCCGCCAGCCCCGGGGCGGCCTGGCAGGTCGCGAGCAGGACCCGGCCGGGCTCGGCGTCGCGGAGTTGTTCGGGGACCCGTCCCGAGCGGCTGATCAGCACCAGTGGTCGGTCGGCGGGACGGTAGCCCTCGGCCTCGGCCGTCCCGGCACCCACGAGGATCGCGTCGGCGAGCGAGCGCAGCGTGTCGAAGACCCGCTTGTCGACCTCGTTGTTGATCGAACCGCTGCGCCCCGACTCCCCCGTCGCGGCGCCGTCGATCGTGGACACCATGTTGGCGCGCAGCCACGGCGTCGACGGGGCGGCGTACAGGCTCATCAGGTCGGCGTCGGTGACATCGTCGCGGGGGCCGTCGGGCCCGGTCAGGATGCGCATGCCAGCACTCTGGCAGACGGGCCGCGCTCAGGTGGTCAGGCCACGGTCAGGGCGCGGACCCGACGCAGCTCGGGCAGCAGCGCCAGCAGTCCGAGGAGCGGGAGGACGGCGAGGACGGCGAGGCTGGCGGGGACACCGAAGACCGAGCCGAGGCCGCCCACGACCGCGGAGCCGACCGAGCCGCCGACGAGGAACAGCAGGGTGGCCACGCCGAGCGCGACCCCGCGGACCTCGGGGTCGACGGCGTCGCCGACGGAGGCGCTGAGCGCCGGCTGGCCGAGGCCGAACGCCACCGTCACCAGGATCACCGTGAGCGCGAGCAGGGGGACGGAGAGGAGCGCCGTGCCGAGCGAGGCCAGCACGAGCGCGCCGGAGGCGATCAGGCCGGCGATGGCGAGCGAGTTCGCGGCACCGACCCGGATCAGGAGCGGCCCGGCGACGCGGGGCACGAACAGCGCCACCACCGCACTGGGCAGCAGGAGGAGCCCGACCTCCCAGGCCTCCCAGCCCTCCGCGAGCAGGACGGCGGGCACGCCGACCAGCATCGCGAACCAGGACGCGGGGACGGCAGAGGCGGCCAGCGCCGAGCGGACCACGGTGCCGTTCCGGATGACGGAGAGCGGCAGGAAGCCGTGCGGCCGGTGCCGGACGCGGAGCGCGACCAGCGGGGTGCCGATCACCATCAGGGCGATCCCGATGATCGCGATCGTGACGCCGGTCGAGGGCGACTGGACGAGCAGCACCAGCCCGCCCGCGGTCCCGGCCACCAGGATCGCACCGAGGAGGTCGAGGCTGGCCCCGGTCCCGGCGCCGGTCATCGCCCGCCACAGGAACGGGATCACCAGCACCCCGAGGATCGGCAGCGCCATCACGGCCCGCCAGCCCAGCGCGTGCTCCACGACGCCGCCCACGAACGGTCCGAGACAGCTCACCGCCGCCGCCATCCCGGCCAGCCGGCCGAAGGCGAGGCCACGGATCGCACCGTCGTACCTCGCCGAGAGCATGGCGACGCCGAGCGTCGGTACGGCGGCCGCGCCGGCGCCCTGGAAGAGCCGCGCCAGCAGGAGCGTCTCGAACGTCGGCGCGAGCGCGGCGACCAGGGCGCCGCCGGTCATCAGCCCGATGCCGACCATCAGCGGGATCCGGACGCCGATCAGGTCGGAGATCCGGCCGTACACCGCGGTCGTGACCGCGAGCATCAGCGCGTAGAGGCTGATCGTCCAGGTCGCGACCCCGACCCCGACGCCGAGGTCGTCACCCATCAGCGGCAGCGCGATGGCCGCCGACGAGGAGCCCATGCCGGCCAGACCGAAGAGCAGCCCGAGCAGCCACGAGACGCGGCGCGAGTCGTCGGTGGTCACGAGGAGCCCAACAGCGGCACGGACCCTGGCATTCCGTCGACCACGGGGTTCGTCGGCGCCTTAGCCTGTGGGCGTGCCCCAGGTCCCGTCTCCGCCCAACGCCACCGTGGGCCGCGACCTGCTGCGGGCCGAGGTGGTCGACGCCGTGCTGGGCAACGCCCAGCTGGTCACGCTCACGGGTATGGGCGGCACCGGCAAGTCCCGGCTCGCCGCCGTGGCCGCCCTCGCGGCGGCGGAGCGGTTCGACGAGGTCTGCTTCCTGGCGG
Source organism: uncultured Actinomycetota bacterium (assembly GCA_963834235.1). GTDB lineage: Bacteria > Actinomycetota > Actinomycetes > Propionibacteriales > Nocardioidaceae > Nocardioides. The sequence goes on along the minus strand of CAWIAS010000001.1, from coordinate 824,913 downwards.
CCAGGGAGAGCACCGAGCCCGACGCCCTTGCCCGATCGGTCGCCGTCGCCCTCGGCGGCTCGCCGGGCGACGACCCCCTGACCACCCTGGCCGGGCTCCCCCCGAGCCGGTCGGTGCTGCTCGTGCTGGACAACCTGGAGGTCCTTCCCGACGCCGCCGACGTCGTACGGCGGGTGGTCGACGCTGCGTCGTGGGTCACGGTGCTTGCCACCAGCCGCGTGGCGCTGCAGGTTCCTGGAGAGCTGGAGGTCCCGGTCCCACCGCTCGATCTCCCCTCGGCGGTCGAGCTGTTCGGCCAGCGGGCGGTGGTGGCGCAGCCCGGGTTCGAGGTGGCCGGCAACGAGCTGCAGGTGACGGCACTGTGTCGCCTGCTCGACGGCGTCCCCCTGGCTCTCGAGCTGGCCGCCGCTCGGCTGCGGCTGGTCGGCGTGGACCGGATCGGCGAGAGTCTGCGCGCCGGCGTCGACCTGTTGAGCACCGCCTCGCAGGAAGTCCCGGAGCGGCAACGGGCCCTGGCGACGACGATCCAGTGGAGCTACGACCGGCTCGACGCCGACGCCCGCCGGGTGTGTGACCGGCTGGCGCTCTTCGAGGGCGCTTTCACGATGGAGTCCGTCGAGGCCATCTGTGGCGACATGGCGTCGGTGCTCGACAACCTGGACGCGATCGTGGCGGCCCGTCTGGTTCGGACTGCCCCCAGCCGGATCTCGGTGCGGTTCGTGCTCCCGGGCACGGTCCGCGCATTCCTGCGACCCCGCCTCCGGGCCCACGACGACCTCGGCCGGATCCACGAGCGCCTCGCCGTCCACCTGCTGGGGCAGCTGCGGGACTGGGCGCAGGGCCTCGACGGCCCGGACGGTCAGGTCAGCCTCGGCCGGTTCGAGGACGAGGCCGCCGATGTGGAGTCCACGATCGACTGGGCGCTGGGGGCCGGTCGCCGCGACCTGGCGGTCGAGCTCACGCTGGCGGCCGCTGACCTCTGGGTGGCGTCGGGACGGCTCCACGAGGCACGACAGCTCACCGCTCGGGTCCAGGAGTACGTCGCGCCGGCCAGCACCGAGGCCGGTCGACTCCGGGCGGCGAGCGCGACGTACTCCTACCACCTCTCGGACTTCGCGCGGACAGCCGAGGAGGCCCGCTCCGCACTGGCTGTGGCCGAGGCGGCGGCCGACGAGGCGACCGCCGCGAAGGCGCACTGCTACCTCGGCGGCGCCCTGGTGGTGTCCGGCCATCCGGCAGAGGGTTCCGAGCTGGCCCGGCAGTCATTCGAGGAAGCCGAACGGCTCGGCCTCTATCCCCTGACGGCGGTCGCGCTCTCGGTGCTGGCGATCGCCCGGGCCATCGAAGGAGACTTCCCCGGCGAGCGCGAGACCTACCTGCGCCGACTCGAGGTGGTGCGGCGCCGCGGCGACCTCGCACGCACTGCTGACACCCTCAACACGCTCGCCGAGATTGCGCTCGACGAGGCCGACGCGGAGGGCGCCCGCGCCTACGCCACGGAGTCGTTGTCCATCGCCGAGGTCCGGTTGCCGCTCGAAGCCCGCGACACCCTGATCACACTGGCGAGGGCAGCGCTCGTCGACGGCGACGCCGACGAGGCCGCCGCGCTGCTCACCCGTGCCCTGTTGCTCAGCGACCGGATCGGTCAGTCACTCGCGCTCGCCCAGACTCTTCGGGTGGCCGGATGCCTGTCGGCGGCCCGGGGTGACGCCGCGACCGGAGTCCGCCTGTTCGCCGCCGCCGAGTCGCTCTCGCCGTCCCCGAGTGGCACCGGTGAACCCGTCGAGCAGGACCTCGCGACCGGTCTCGGCGAGGCCCGACAGGCTCTCGGCGGATCGACCGCAACCCGTGAGTGGCAGATCGGAGCGGCGCTGCCGCTGTCATCGGTACGCCGCCTGCTCGAGGACGTGCTCGCGGCTCCCCGGTCGGCTCACTGACCGGCCCCTCGCCTGGGCGGCTGACCTGACTGCAGCGCAGCCTGCGCCGACTCCAGTGCTCGGGTCCACTCCCGACCGAACATGTCCTTGCCCGAGGGGTCCGCGGCCCAGTCGAGTGCGGCGTCGGTCCGTGAGAGCGGCTCGAAGGTGGTCAGCACCTCGGGCCGCATGGGCCTGGCCCCGCTCATGCTCTCGAGGAAGTAGGCCAACAGCCGGGCCCGCTGGCGCAGGCTCGCCAGGAGCGCGACCGCGGCTGGGTCGTCCACGTGGAGCATGGCGCTCAGCTCCATCAGGTCCTTGCGCAGCTCGGCGAGTGCGATCAGCACGCGGGTGCCGTTGCGCGAGGTGTTGATCACCGGGGCCCAGTCCCGGACCGCGGCCAGCAGGCGACGTACGCACTGGTCGACGAGCTCGTGTCGCCAGGCGGCGCCGACGGCCTCGTCCGACAGCTCGACCGGGCGCCGGCGAGGGTCGCGGGCCGGTTCGGTCTGGTCGCGGTCCAACCACTCGCGGTTCTCGCGGAGCCACCGCAGCGGCTGGCGGTCGACCTGCCACTCCGGCCAGCCCTGGGTGTCGGGTGACGTGGGCGCCGACAGCAGGCCGAGCGCCACCTCGACGTCGACGACGTGGTCGACGATGCCACCCAGCCCCGCGGCCGTCAGGCTCGAGTCGAGGCGGGCCTGGGCCCGCAGCTCGCCGTCCTCGTAGACCAGGAAGCCGATCCCCACGAACAGCACCGTGTTGACGATGGAGGTCAGCACGCCGTGGTCGCCCCAGAAGCTCGACGCCCAGGTCGTCGGCCAGTCGCTGACCAGCATGGCCAGCAGCCCCGCCGAGCACAGGATCGCCAGCGCCCGGACCGTGTTGGGGCTGATCTGCTGCTCCTTGGCGAGGTAGATCACCCGGGCGATCAGCCCGGTGGCCAGCACCACAGGGACGACGGACAGGAAGGTCAGCATCAGTGGGCCTCCAGCGCCTTCAGCAGCTCGTCGCGCTCGGCCGCGAACGCGGCGCGGGCGTCGGGCGACGGTGCCGAACCGAGCCGGGCGGGCAGGTAGTCCTCGTCCAGGGCGAGGCGCAGCAGCAGGTCGAAGAGGTACGCCGTCCCGGCCCACGGCCGCGTGATTCGGACGATGCTCGCGACCTCGGCCGCCCGGTCTCCCCACGGCCCGAGCCGCGAGCGGGCGTCGTCGACGGAGGCGACTCCCAGCTCGCCGAGCACCGAGGCGAGCTCGGCGAACCAGGCGTCGCCGGTGTCGTCCTCTTCGCCGAAGACCGCCTCGACCGCTTCGCGGACCCCGACCGGGCCGACGGGCCGGTCCGAGTCGATCGGCTCGACGGTGGGTGCTCCCTCACCGTGCGCCTGCCGAACGGCCACGAACTCCCGGTCGGCGAGCTCGAGCAGGCCGGCGAGCGAGATCAGGCGGCGGCGCACCGACGCGGTCGGAGGGCGCTCCGCCTTGTACATCAGGTCGTGCTGCAACGCCGCCCACGCGTGCTGCAGGATCGTCCGGACCTGGATCTCGACCACCGGGTCCCCCAGATCGCGGAACTCGACGTCGGCCGCGTCCGCGTCACGCAGCCGGAGCAGGATGTGCAGGCTCTGGTAGCCAGGGACGTCCTCCTCCTGGTCGGCCCGCAGCACCGACATCTCCTCGACGCGGTAGCTCTCGTCGAGGAGCCTGGTCACGGGTGCGACGTCGGTGCTCAGCGGCACCAGGATCCGGGCGCCGACGAAGTCGGTGACCTCGGTGCGGGGATCGGCGTACTTGAAGTCGGCGTCGCGACCGGCGGTCAGCGCCTTGGCGACGAAGCTGTCGACGGTCTTGGTCCGGGTCTCGAGCTTGGCCTCGTCGAGGTAGGCGTTGCGCAGGGCCCGGCCCAGGTGGGCGGCGAAGGCACGCTCGAACATCCGGAACCGGTACACCTCGGCGTCGTACCAGGCCCGCATCTCCGTCTCCCGGGCGGCCCGCAGGTCCTCGGGCGGCATCAGCTCGGTCCCTTCGCCAGGTCGTCGGTGGTGGTGGCCGTCTGTAGCCGCGCAAGGTCGACATAGCGCTGGAAGAGGGTCCAGGCCGTGGCGCCCGGGTGCGTCACCGGTGTGATCTCCAGGGTCGCGGAGTCTCCGGGACGGGACAACAGGACCACCTGCGCAGGGTCCGGCACCGGCCCCTGGTGCATCGCCGCAGCCAGCGCCTCCCCGACCCGTCGCTCGACCGGATCCGCGCTCAGGGCCAGCCTGGCGGCGTGGGCAGCGTCCGCGGGCACGGAGCTGACGACGTGCTCGATGCACGGCACCAGGCCATGGATCTGGCGCCCTGAGTAGAACCCGAGCCGGGCGGCGCCCTGGAAGCCGCGGTGGGCCTGGCTGACGTAGGCGCCGGTCAGCCGGTAGAACGGCCAGGCGCCGGAGGCTGCGACCACGCACACTTTTCCCTCGTCAGGCATCCAGCCTCCTCCCGGCGCGGTTCGACGGTAGCGCTCCGCGACTGACCGTGTACCGATATTTGGCATGCCACGGGCGAAGCCGACCTATCCTCGGAGAACACCACCGCAAGGAAACCTCATGCCCTCCCGTTTTCGCCGAATTTCCGTCATGCTCGTCTGCCTCTTGGTAGCGGCTGGCCTGTCCGCCACCCCGGCCGGTTCCGAGCCGGCGGGAGAGTTCTGTGACCCGCCCGGCGGGTTGACCGTGAACTCGTGGGTCGGACCTGTCGCGGGCGACTGGAACATCAACGAGCACTGGTCGCTCGGCCGGGCCCCGGACAACACCGACGGCGCTGACGGGTTCGTGTGCATCCCTGCAGGGGTGTCGGTGACGATGCCGGAGTCCGTCGCCGTCCACGTGGAGGTTCAGGGCTTCGACCTGGGCGTCGGGTCGACCATCGTGATGCTGCAGAACTCGATCCTGTTCGCGCTCGGCGACCCGGCGGCGGTCACGTCGGTGGCGCGTCCGGGCTCGCTGATCGTCAACTCGAGGTCGACCCTCGGCGGCACCGGGCGGATCCTGCTGCAGGGCACGCTCCAGTGGAAGGCACTCGCCACCGGTGGCGCCACCCTCAGCTCGGTCCGGTTGGCCGAGGGGGCTCCGGCCTACGACGGCCCCGGCGGCCGGCTCGTCGTGGACGACACGGGATCCATCGAGATCGCCGACCGTGGCGTCAACCTTGCCCACAAGTACGTCATCGAGGTGCGTGGCACCGTCGAGATCAGCGGCGAGGGCTACATCGCCGCCGACCACGGCACCGGATTCGAGCTGCGCCCCCGCAGTGCGGGTGCCGGCGCGGGCGAGCTGCTGATCGAGAACGACGGCGGCTACTACCAGGGTCGGCTCGACCTGCCCACGCTCAGCGCGTTCGTCAACGAGGGCACGATCCGCAAGGCCGGTGGCCAGGGCACCAGCGTCGTCACCGCGGGATACACCAACGAGGGCGGCGTCACCGTCGTCGAGTCGGGCACGCTCGTGCTGCCCGACGGCACCACCGAGGCGGTCAAGGTCGGCGCCGGGCTCAGCTACGGCTCGGGTGCGTGCGCGCCTGACATGCAGGACGAGCCCTACGGCTGCACACCCGACACCTCGTCAGCCGACCAGCAGAACGCTGCCTTCCGGGTCTCCACCGGTGACGCGAACGGCGCCCGGGTGGAGGTGGTGGAGCTCGCCGGCGGCCCCGGAGCGGCGATCGGCACCTCCGTCCTCGCGCACGCCTCAGGTCTGAAGGCGGGGCGCCGTTCCCCGGCTCGGGTGCTGCTGCGCTATGACAGCTCGTTGCTCAACGGGTACGGCGCGGACAAGCTCGACGTGGCCCGCAAGGGTGACGGACAGCGGCGCTACCGCGTGCTCGACGACTGCGGCAGACGTGGCCGAGTGCCGAAGGGCGAAGTCGCCTGCGTGGACCGCCGACCGGCCGCTGGGAGCAACACCCTCGAGGACTGTGACGTGGTGATGGCGGTCAACACGATCCGGACCAGCCGCTGGATCGCCCGCTTCCAGGGCAAGTTCAACCAGCAGGGCCCGTGTCGGGCGTCGTGACCCAGCGGATCACCCAGTACTGCACGCCGTAGGGATCGCCCTCGAAGTCGACCGTCACCTCGGCCTCGGGGGTGAGCAGCTCCGCCAGCTGCGGGATCGCCTCCGTGCTGGCCCACAGCTCGCGCGCGAGCTCCTGGTCGAGCCCCGCCAGCGCAGCGCGGTCGGATCCCACCAGTGCCTCGCCGAGCGCCCGGTCGAAGGCCGCCGCCCGTTCGTCGAAGTGGCCCGGCGCCTTCTCGGTGCGACAGGCGCTCCCGTTGGCGACGACGAGGTAGCTGGTGTTCGCGGTCGCGAGCGTCAGCGGGAGCGCGGTGACCCCGGCGGAGGACATCAGGGCCTGGGCCACCCGCGTCCCCTGCTCGTCGGCGAGCACCATGACCAGCCCGTCCAGCCAGGCCACCGCCGCGACGCACGCCTCACGCAGGTCGGCCACCGGATCCTCGAGGCCGGTGTACTCCGGCAGCAACGCCGGCACTCCCGGCACCAGCACGATCCTGGTCACTGGAGCCCCCGGATCGCGCGCTTCGGCGGGCGCCGGCCGGCAATGCTCCACACCATGTCGACGGTCTGCCGGGTCTCCACGACCTCGTGCACCCGGTAGATCCGGGCACCGGCCAACGCGCACACGGCGGTCGCGGCCAGCGTCCCGGTGAGCCGCGACCCGACGGGCAGGTCGAGGGTCTCCCCGACGAAGTCCTTGTTGGACAGCGAGACCAGCACCGGCCAGCCGGTGAAGACCATCTCGTCGAGCCGCCGGGTGAGCTCGAGGGAGTGGAAGGTGTTCTTGCCGAAGTCGTGGGCCGGATCGATCGCGATCGACTCCCGCGCGACGCCGGCGGCGACGGCGCGCTCGGCGTACGCCACGGTGTCGGCGATCGCCGCGGCCACGACGTCGTCGTACTCGATCCGGTAGGGCCGCGTCCGCGGCGTCACCCCGCCGGTGTGGGTGCAGATGAGGGCGGCGCCGTGCGCGGCCGCGACGTCGACGAGCTCCGGGTCGGCGCCGCCCCACGCGTCGTTGAGGACGTCGGCGCCGGCGGCACAGACCGCCTCGCCGACCTCGGCGCGCCAGGTGTCGACGGAGATGACGAGGGAGGGGTACGACGCCCGCACCCGCGCCACGAAGTCGACGACGCGGTCCATCTCCTCGGCCGCGTCGATCGCGGCGCCGGGAGCCGCCTTGATGCCCCCGATGTCGACGATCTCGGCGCCCTGCCCGACGACGTGGGTGACGCGTTCGAACGCCTTGTCCTCCGACCAGGTGGCGCCCTGGTCGTAGAAGGAGTCGGGGGTCCGGTTGACGATCGCCATCATCAGCGTGGCGTCGTCGGCGAACTCGTGGCGACCGAGGCGGAGGGTCATGCCTGCCTCGCCGGAGGGCGTTCGCCGATGGGGACGTGCCGATCGGCGGCGACGATCCGGCCGTCCTCGGGGTGGTACTGCCGCAACGTCACCGTCCCGTTGGTCGAGGTGCCGCGAGCGCGGACCTCGTTGGTCGAGCTGCGCGGACGATCGTTGGTTGAGGTGCGAGCGGAGCGAGCCTCGAAACCCCCGCCGCCTGCTCGCCGCCGCTCCATCGCCGCCATCAGCTGCGTCGCCATGGCGCCGAGGTCGCGCAGGGCCTGGTGCCGGTGTGCGCGGCGGCCGAGGTCGACCTGGGCGATCGCGTCCACGCCGAGCAGATCGGCCGTGTCGACGAGCGCGGCGAGCTCCACGGCGTACCCGGTCGGCACGTGCAGGCTCTCGAACAGCGATCGGCGGACCGCCCACTCCCCCGCCAGCGGCTGCACGAGTCCGCCGAGCTTGGGGTGCCGGAGCGCCACGAGCGGACGGGCGACGAGCTCGGTGACGCGACCGCCTTCGTACGCCGCGTCGACGCCGTCGTGGCTGTCGCCCAGGGAGGGCCGCTCGTAGAAGCCCTTCACCAGCGAGACGTCGGCGCGGGTGAGCAGGGGCCCGAGCAGCCCGGGCACGAAGTGGGTGTCCCAGTCGAGCAGGTCGGCGTCCATGAAGACGAGCACGTCGCCGGTGGTGACGAAGAGCGACTTCCACATCGCCTCGCCCTTGCCGGGGACGGTGCCGAGGTCGGGCCGGATCTCCGCGGAGCGGTGCACGGTCGCGCCGGCGTCCTCGGCGACGGCGTACGTCGCGTCGGTGGAGTCGGAGTCGATGACGACGATCTCGTCGAGCAGGGCGACGGTGTCCATCAGCGCGGACCGGACCCGGGTGACCACGTCACCGACGGTGGCGGCCTCGTTGCGGGCCGGGACCACGAGGCTGACGGTGGACGTGCCCTTCGCGGCGAGGAGCGCTTCGAGGGTCCAGTCGTCCCAGTGATGGGTGTTGCGATCGAACCAGCTCACCCGACGTGTCCTTGCACGCCGTCGAGACTAGGGCACGCTCTCGGTCAGGCCGTACGCCCCCGGATCCAGGGCGGCCCCAGCGCCACCATCGCGGTCAGCACCTCGCGCACGTAGTCCTGCTGGAACATCACCTCCTCCCACGTGAACCGGACGACGGCGTACCCGAGCCGGACGAAGGCCGTGTAGCGCCGGACATCACGCACGAACGCTGCCCGGTCCCCGTGGAACTCCCACGACTCGGCCTCGAGGATCAGGTTGTTCCGCCGGCAGAGCAGGTCGACCCGGCCCACACGTTCGATCCACTGCTGGGGCTCCACCTCGAGGCCGGGCACGTCCCTGCAGATGGCTCGCAGCGCAGTCTCGAACGGGTTGGCTGCTCGGCCGTCGACGGCCCCCGCGACCCTGAGCGCCGCCGGCCGACCAGTGCGCGGCGACGACTGGGCCTCGGCGCGGATCTGGCTCGGGGTCACGTCGCCGGCCCGCACCGCTGAGTCGGCGACAGCCAGGGCGGCGTCGAAGGGTTCGCTCCGGGCACAGTCGACGATCGTGCGCAGGTGGGAGGTGACGCCATCGCGGATGTCATCGGGGTGGAGGGTGAACCACCGCACGTCGACGCCCTCGCGCTGCTCCGGCGTCAGCTCGCGGTTGCGAGGCACCGTGACCACCGGCAGCTCCGGTGGCAGCTTGATCTGCCAGCCCCAGTGCTGGGCAGCGCTGAGGTGTGACACCACGCCACTCGTGCGCCTGGCGGCAGCCCGCGCCTCGAGCGGCCCGGGCAGTCCGTAGTGCCCGCGCGCGACCCGCACGACGCTGCCCGCAGCCACAGCCGCAGCGATCACGTGCGCGGAGCACCCCGCTCGGAGCTCCTGGGTGGTGGCGAGCCCGCCGAGACGCGTGAGCAGCTCTGCCGGGTCCATACCCAGAGCTGTTCCCGCACTGTCGACCACCCGAATTCCGGTTTCCACAGGGAGCCGTCTGGTCGCCGTGGGGGCAGTTCGGACTGCGGGCGTCCGGTCCCTCGCCTCAGGGCGCGCGGATGGGGACGAACTGCCCCCATGGCGGTGTGCTCGGGGGCGGCCACCGTCTCGAGCGCCTACCCCAACAGGGTCCGGAACCGACCGATCAGGTCCTCGACAGCGACGGCGGCGGCCGGGCTGAACGCCGGCATCTCGAGGAAGCCGTGGATCATGCCGTCGTAGCGGATCCGGTTGACCGGGACGCCCGCAGCCGCGAGCTTCTCGGCGTATGCCTCGCCCTCGTCGCGCAGCGGGTCGAACTCGGCGGTGACGACGAGCGCCGGCGCGACGTCCTCGATCGAGCCGTGCAGCGGCGAGACCCGCGGGTCGTCAGGTTGTACGACGGGCTGGGCGCCGACGTAGTGCGAGCGGAACCACTGCCGCAGCTCGGTGTCGAGCATGTAGCCGCTGCCGTTCTCCGCCAGCGACGGGTAGTCGCCGGCACCGTCCGTGGAGGGATAGATCAGCAGCTGGGCGTCGACGAGGTCGACGTATTCCTGGGCGAGGACGGCGGCGAGGTTGCCGCCGGCGCTGTCTCCGCCGACGGCCAGCGGGGAGCCGCCGAGGTCGTCGAGGGATGACTCGACCGACTCGAGCGCAGCCCGGGCGTCCTCCAGCCCCGCCGGGAAGGGGTGCTCGGGGGCCAGCCGGTAGTCGAGGGCGACGACGACCACGCCGGAGCCGCGGCAGAGTCGGCGGCAGGTCTGGTCGTGGGTGTCGAGGTCGCCGATCACGAATCCGCCGCCGTGCAGGTAGAGCAGCGTGCCCCCCGCGTCGCCGACGGGCCGGTAGACCCGGGCGGGACGTCCCGCGACGGTGGTGTCCTCGGTCGAGCCGACCGGGACGACGTCCTCGGGCTTGACCATGTCGACGGCCAGCGCCCGGAACGCCTTGCGGGCCACCTCCGGCGTGCTCTCCCACATCGGCGGGTAGCCGGCGCTGGCGACGAACTCCAGGAAAGCGGCGATCTGCGGATCAAGGGGCATGCGCTGAATGTAGCGACGGCCCGATGGGATGGTCACGACGTCGTGGTCCTGCAACACCTCAGCCCGCGAAGCGTCGTACGGCGTCCGCCAGGCCACGCGCGTACGTCGCCCGCCCCTTGCGAGACGTCATCCGCGCGGCGTCCCGTCGGTTCCGCATGTTGCCGAGCTCGACCATGACGGTCGGGACGTCCGAGAGGTTGAGGGTGCCGAGGTCGGAGCGGAAGTCGATCCCGTCCCCACCGGCCGTGTAGTTGGCGACCCGGAGCCCGACCCCGCGCAGGGCGGCCCGGGTGTCACGGGCCAGTCGGCGGGAGGGCTTGAAGATGTCGTGGGTCCAGGGCTTGCGGTCGGTCGGCGCGATGACGTGGAAGCCCCGGGCGCCGGAGGCGTAGGACCCGTCGCCGTGGAGGCTGATCTTGAGGTCGGCGTCGACCTGGTTGCCCTTGCGGCCGCGGTCGTCGATGCACGGCCCCCAGCGGTCCTGCCGGTTGCTGTGCCGGGTGAAGAGCACCCGTGCGCCCTTCGCCTCGAGCCGGGCCCGCAGCAGCCGGGCCACCCGCCAGACGAACGTCGCCTCGGCGTACCCGCCGTTGGTGGCGGTGCCGGTGGTGTTGCAGGCCTTCTTGAAGCCGCCGGCGGGGACCAGCCGGTTGATCTTCCTCGGGTAGTGGTGGTTGCCGAGCTGGTGGCCGGCGTCGATCACGACCACCCGCCCCTGCAACGGCGGTCGAGCCTGTCGAGACCCCTCCGGCGGACCAGCCGACGACGCCTCGGCCGTCCCGCCCAGCAGCAGCAGGACGACACAGAGGAGACCGACGACGGGACGCAGGCTCATTCGTAGCCCAGGATCTCCTTGCGCTTCTCGCCCCAGGCGAGGGCGGAGGCGATGGCGTCGTCGATGGTGTGGTCGGCCGTCCACCCGAGCAGCTCGGCGGAGCGGTCGACGTTGGCGTAGGCACCGACGGCGTCGCCGGGCCGCGGCGGCGCCTCGGTGACCGGCACCGGGGAGCCGAAGACCTTCTCGAAGGACGCGACCAGCTCGCGGACGGTGACGCCGGAGCCGGTGCCGATGTTGATCACGGTCGACGGCGCGGACACGGCGGCGAGGACGTCGTCGAACTTCTCGACGGCGCGGACGTGCGCCCGCGCGAGGTCCCAGACGTGGATGTAGTCGCGGATGCCGGTGCCGTCACGGGTGGGGTGCTCGGTGCCGGTGATGGTGAAGGACTCCTTGAGCCCGCGGGCGGCCATCACGAGCTGGCCGAGCACGTGCGAGGGCTCCTTGGCGTAGATGCCGGACTCGAGGTCGGGGTCGGAGCCGATCGGGTTGAAGTAGCGCAGGATGATCGCCCGCAGCGTGGTCGCGGCCGCGATGTCCTCGAGCGCCATCTCCATCATCCGCTTGGTGCGGGCGTAGGGCGACCCGGGATCGAGCGCGTCCGACTCGACCACCTCGAACTCGTCCTTGAGCGCGTAGAGGGACGCCGAGGAGGAGAAGAGCACGCGGGGCTTGCCCAGCGCGACCAGCTCGTCGAAGAGCTCGAGGGACTTGGCGACGTTGTCGCGGTAGTACTCGTAGGGCTGCTCCACGGACTCCGGTACGACGATCCGCGCGGCCATGTGGATGGTGGCCTCGATGTCGGGGTGGTCGTCCATGATCCGGCGCAGCACGGACCGGTCGGCGATGTCGCCCTCGTAGAAGATCCGGTCCTTCACGAACACGCGGGGTCCGGTGAGGAGGGAGTCGAGGATGACCGGCGTGTGCCCGGCCTCCTCGAGCGCCTTCGCGGTGGTTGAACCGATGTAGCCGGCGCCGCCGGTGACCAGAACCTTCATGCCGATCACCTTAGTGGCGTGGAGGATCAGGGAGGCGTGCGACGTAGCCGGGACGATCCTGAAGGTGGCTGGCAGAATCCCCGCATGCCCACCGCGCTGATCACCGGCATCACCGGACAGGACGGCCTCTACCTGGCCGAGCTGCTGCTGCAGAAGGGCTACGACGTCCACGGCCTGATCCGCGGTCAGAACAACCCCAAGCGCGACCTGGTGAGCGAGCTGCTGCCCGACGTCACGCTGCACAACGGCGACCTGACGGACATGTCGAGCCTGATCCGCGCGCTGCGCGACTCCGACCCGTCCGAGGTCTACAACCTGGGCGCGGTCTCCTTCGTCGCCTACTCGTGGGAGAACGCCCAGCTCACCACCGACGTGACCGCCAAGGGTGTGCTCAACATCCTCGAGGCGATCCGCCTGCACACCGGCGACGACCCGGCCGGGGTGCGGTTCTACCAGGCGTCCAGCTCGGAGATGTTCGGCAAGGTCGCCGGAGTCACCCCAGCACGAGCGCACCCTGCTGTGGCCGCGGTCGCCGTACGGCGTGAGCAAGGTGTTCGGCCACCACATGACGATCAACTACCGCGAGTCCTACGGCATGCACGCCTCCTCGGGGATCCTCTTCAACCACGAGTCGCCGCGGCGCGGGCCGGAGTTCGTGACCCGCAAGGTGAGCCAGGCCGTGGCCCGGATCAAGCTCGGCCTCCAGGACGAGCTGGTGCTGGGCAACCTCGACGCCGAGCGCGACTGGGGCTTCGCCGGCGACTACGTCGAGGCGATGTGGCTGATGCTGCAGCAGCCGGTCGGGGACGACTTCGTGATCGCGACCGGCGAGACCCACTCGATCCGCGACTTCCTCGACCTGGCCTTCGAGCACGTCGGGATCGACGACTGGACGCCGTACGTCCGGCAGGACAAGCGGTTCATGCGGCCGGCCGAGGTGGACCGGCTGATCGGCGACGCGAGCAAGGCCCGCGAGGTGCTGGGCTGGAAGCCGAAGGTCTCGTTCCCGGAGCTGGTGGCGCTGATGGTCGAGCCGACCTCGCGGCCGACCCAGCAGGGCTGGTGACGATGACCCGCGCGTTCGTCACCGGGATCGGCGGCCAGGACGGCAGCTACCTCGCCGAGCGCCTGGTCGCCGACGGCGTCGAGGTGCACGCCCTGACCCACGACCTCGAGCCCGAGCCGCGACTTCCCCGACGTCGTCCTGCACACGCGGCGACCTCACCCGCACCGACGAGGTGCGCCGGCTGCTGATCGACCTGGCCCCCGACGAGGTCTACAACCTGGCCGCGATCAGCTCGGTGGCGCAGTCGTGGGCCGAGCCCGACCTGACCGCTCGCGTCAACGGCATGGCCGCGGTCGCGCTGCTGGAGTCCGCCCTGCAGGCGCAGGAGAAGAGCGGCAAGCAGGTGCGGTTCGTGCAGGCGTCGAGCGCGGAGATCTTCGGCCAGCCGCGCAAGCAGCCCGCAGGACGAGATCGACGCCGATCCGGCCGGTCAACCCGTACGGCGCCGCGAAGGCCTACGCGCACCTCATGGTCGACGTCTACCGCAGGCGCGACCTGCACGCGGTGAGCGCGATCCTCTACAACCACGAGTCGCCGCGTCGACCCGAGCAGTTCGTGACCCGCAAGATCACCCGGACCGTGGCCGCGATCGCGCAGGGACGCGCCGACCGGCTGACCCTCGGCAACCTCGAGGCCCGCCGCGACTGGGGCTGGGCCCCCGACTACGTCGACGCGCATGGTGCGCGCGGCCCGCGCCGAGGTCGCGCCGACGACTACGTGGTCGCCACCGGCGTCGGCCACACGGTCCGCGACTTCGTCGAGGCCGCCTTCCGCCGCGCCGGCATCGACGACTGGGAGCAGCTACGTCACCACCGACCCGGCCCTGGTCCGCCCCGCCGACGCCACCGACCTGACCGGCGACGCCACCCGCGCCCGCACGGTCCTCGGCTGGGAGCCGACCGTGGACTTCGAGGAGCTGGTCGGCCGGATGGTCGACGCCGACCTTCCGTTGCTGAGTCGAGCGAGCGAGCCTGAAACCTCAGCCGTTGGTTGAGGTGCGAGCGAGCGTAGCCTCGAAACCCCGTAGGCCACGACGATTCACAAGATCGAGCAGGTAGCCCCGTACCCGCTCGCCATCAGCCGTGACGCGTGCTCAGCGAGCTGCGCGTCGTCGATGAACCCCATCCGCCACGCCACCTCCTCGGGCGCACCGATCTTGGTCCCCTGCCGGTGCCTCGAGGGTCCGGACGAAGTTGCTGGCGTCGTTGAGCGTCGTCGAACGTGCCCGGTGTCGAGCCAGGCAGAGCCGCGCGGCAGCTCCTCGACGAGGAGCCGCCCCGCCTCCAGGTAGAGGCGGTTGAGGTCGGTGATCTCGAGCTCGCCCCGCGGCCGACGGCTCGAGCTCCGCGGCCAGCTCGACCACGTCGTTGTCGTAGAAGTAGAGCCCGGGCACCGCGAAGCTGCTGCGCGGGTTCGCCGGCTTCTCCTCCAGCGACAGCGCCCGGCCGCTCTCGTCGAACTCGACCACGCCGTACGCCGTCGGGTCGGCCACGCGGTAGGCGAAGACGACGGCGCCGTCGAGGTCGCTGTACCGCCGGAGCCGGGTGCCGAGCCCGGCGCCGTAGAAGATGTTGTCGCCGAGGATCAGCGCGACCGTGTCGTCGCCGATGTGGTCCTCGCCGATGAGGAAGGCCTGCGCCAGACCGTCGGGGCTGGGCTGCACCGCGTAGGTGATCGCGCACCCCCCACGCGGACCCGTCGCCCAGCAGACGCTCGAACTGGTCGCGCTCGTGCAGGCGTGGTGATCACCAGGATGTCGCGGATCCCGGCCAGCATCAGCGTCGACAGCGGGTAGTAGATCATCGGCTTGTCGTAGACCGGCACCAGCTGCTTGCTGACTGCCCGCGTGATCGGGTGGAGTCGGGAGCCGGTGCCGCCCGCGAGGATGATGCCGCGCATGCGCGGATCCTTGCAGACCTACACTGCGTCGCGTGAACCGCATCCTCGTGACCGGCGGCGCCGGTTTCATCGGCGCAAACTTCGTCCACCATCTCGTCGCCCACACCGACGCCACCGTCACCGTGCTCGACAAGCTGACCTACGCCGCGAGCCGCGAGGCGCTGGACGGGCTGCCGTCCGACCGGGTGACGCTGGTCGTCGGCGACGTCGCGGACGAGGCGATCGTGGAGCCACTCGTCGCCGAGCACGAGGCGGTAGTCCACTTCGCCGCCGAGTCCCACAACGACAACTCGCTCGACGACCCGGCCCCGTTCGTCCGCACCAACCTGGTCGGGACGTTCACGATCCTGGAGGCGGTCCGCCGAGCGGGCACCCGGCTCCACCATGTCTCCACCGACGAGGTGTACGGCGACCTGGCCCTCGACGACCCCACGCGGTTCGACGAGGACACCGCCCTACCAACCCGAGCAGCCCCTACTCCGCCACCAAGGCCGGCTCCGACCACCTGGTCCGCGCGTGGGTGCGCAGCTTCGGCGTCCGGGCAACGATCTCCAACTGCTCGAACAACTACGGCCCCTGGCAGCACATCGAGAAGTTCATCCCGCGCCAGATCACCAACGTGATCGACGGCGTCCGACCCAGGGTCTACGGCAGCGGCCGCAACGTCCGTGACTGGATCCACGTCGACGACCACTCCTCGGCGGTGTGCGCGATCCTCGAGCGTGGCCGCATCGGCGAGACCTACCTGGTCGGCGCCGACGGCGAGCACGACAACCTCGAGCGTCGTCCGGATGATCCTGGAGCCTCTTCGGCCGACCGGCGGACGACTTCGACCTGGTGGCCGAGCGCGCGGGCCACGACCTGCGCTACGCCATCGACCCCGCCAAGCTGCGCACCGAGCTGGGCTGGAGCCCGCCGTACGCCGACTTCGCAGTCTGGCCTGGCCGGCACGATCGAGTGGTACCAGACCCACGAGGACTGGTGGCGGCCCGCACAAGGCCGCGGACCGAGACGACGTACGCCGCCAAGGGTCAGTGACCGTGGAGATCGAGAGCGACCCCGATCCCGGGGCTGCTGGTGCTCCGGCTCGACGTCCACGAGGACGGTCGCGGCTGGTTCAAGGAGAACTGGCACCGCGAGACGATGGCGGCGGCCGGGCTGCCCGACTTCGGCACCGGTCCAGCACAACGTCGCCTTCAACCGCACGCGCGGCGACGACCCGCGGGATCCACGCCGAGCCGTGGGACAAGCTGGTCTCCGTCGCCTCCGGGCGGGCGTTCGGCGCGTGGGTGGACCTGCGCGACGGCGCCACCTTCGGCAGCGGTCGTCCACCTCGAGCTCGACCCGGCGATCGGCCGTCTTCGTCCCCCGCGGCGTCGGCAACAGCTACCAGACGCTCGAGGACGGCACGACCTACAGCTACCTGGTCAACGACCACTGGCGACGCCGACATCGACTACGCCGCGGTCGACCTCGCCGACCCCGACCTCGGCATCCCGTGGCCGATCCCGCTCGGCGACGCGATGTCTCCGCCAAGGACCGCGCACAGCCACGGCTCGACGCGACATCACCCCGGTCGCCACCGCGACGGATCCTGGTCACCGGCGCCGACGGACAGGTGGGCCGGGCGCTCGCCGCAGAGTTCCCCGACGCACACGCCGTCACCCGGGACCAGCTGGACATCACCGACCCGGACGCGGTCGAGCCTGGCCCTGGCACGACTACGACGTCGTCGTCAATGCCGCCGCGTACACGGCCGTCGACGACGCCGAGACGCGACGGACGGCCGACGGCGGCCTGGGCGACCAACGCCCCGCGGTCCGCCCACCTCGGCGCGGGCCGCCGCGCGGCACGGGCTGACCCTGGTCCACTTCTCCACCGACTACGTCTTCGACGGCACCGCTCGAGGAGCACGACGAGGACGAACCGCTCGTCCCCGCTCGGGCGTCTACGGCCAGTCCAAGGCCGCCGGCGACCTCGCCGTCGGCACGACGCCCCAGGCACTACCTGATCCGCACCAGCTGGGTGGTCGGCGACGGGCCGAACTTCGTGCGCACCATGCGGCGTCTCGCCGCCGACGGCGCCACCCCCGCGGTCGTCGACGACCAGTGGGGCCGGCTCACGTTCACCGACGAGCTGGCGCGCGCGCGTCCGGCACCTGCTCGAGCATCGAGGCGCCGCTGCGGCACCTACAACGTCACCAACGACGGCCCGGCCACCACGCTGGGCCGACGATCGCCCGCGAGGTCTTCGCGCCGGTCGGGCGCAACCCAGCCGACGTCCGCCCCGTGTCGACCGACCAGTACGCGGCCGGACGCCCGAGACCGCGCCCACGGCCCCGCCACAGCGCCCTGTCCCTGCGCAAGCTGCAGGCGACTGGTTTCGAGCCGACGCCGGCGAGCGCACTGCGCTCGATACGGTTCCTGCGGTCGTCTAGATGCAGCTGACCCACGCGGCCGTAGTCGTCCTCGAGCCGGAGGATGTCGTCCTCGCCGGTGTAGGAGCCGCGCTGCACCTCGACGATGACGAGCTCCTCGTCGTGCATGTTGGTGATCCGGTGTGCCACGCCCACGCCGATCTCCACGACGTCGCCTGCGTGGGCGACGATCGTCCGGCCCTCGACCACGCAGGTGGCGGTGCCGGAGACGACGATCCACAGCTCGGCCCGGTGGGTGTGCGTCTGGTAGGACAACCGCTGGTGCGGCTTGACCTCGAGCCGCTTGACCTTGTAGCCGTCGCCCTCGTCGAGCACGTGCCACGAGCCCCACGGGCGTGTCTCAAAAGAATGCGCCATCGTGTTCCCCCCTTGAAGAGCGCTGCTCGTCCCCCCCGGAACAGGTGCGAGCGTGATGCAACCCAAGCTAGTGACCGCTCGCGGGCGTCGTCGCAGCGAACCGCGAAGTTGTCCATACCCGGGTCGGCACGCTCTGCTGACTAGAGTTGGCCCGCGCATCGCTGGCGCTCACGCCACGACACCCACAGAACGGACTCGTGCGTGGAGCTCAAGGACTACTGGATCACCATCCGTCGCCGCTGGCGGGTCGTGCTTCTCTGTCTTCGTGGCGACGCTCGCGCGCGGCCGCGTTCCTGACCTGGCAGGCCACCCCGCAGTACGCCTCCTCGGCACGGATCTTCGTCTCGACCAGCGAGTCCGACACCTCGGCGGCCTACCAGGGCGGTCTGTTCGCCACCCAGCGGGTGGCGTCGTACGCCGACCTGGTCGAGAGCCGCCAGCTCGCGGCACGGGTGAGCGACGAGCTCGGCGGCGAGCTGGATCCCGACGAGCTGACCGACCAGATCGAGGCCGGGTCGTGCCCGAGACCGTGATCCTCGAGATCACGGCGACCGACCCCGACCCGGCGGTCGCCCGCGACATCGCCCAGGCCTACGCCGAGGGGCTCAAGGCGCTCGTCGCCGACCTGGAGACCCCGTCGGGCTCCTCCAACGCCCTGATCAAGGCCTCCATCGTCGACAACGCCCAGCTGTCGGACGTCGCGTCTCCCCCCAGCCGCTGCGCAACCTCGGCCTCGCCGCCGTGCTCGGGCTGCTGCTCGGGATCGGGCTGGCCGTGGCCCGGCGAGCTGCTCGACACCTCGATCTCGTCCGCAGACGACGTCGCCCAGGTGACGCACGACGCCGATCCTCGGGCACATCAACACCGACCCACCGTCGGTGCGGCAGCCGCCTCACGCGTCGCTCAAGGCGGCGACGCCATGGGCGGAGGCGTTCCGCGTCCTGCGCACCAACATGCAGTACGTCGAGGTCGACCACGACCAGAAGGTCTTCGTGGTGACCAGCGCCCTGCCCGGCGAGGGCAAGTCGACCACCGCGCTCAACCTGGCGGTCACGATGGCGCATGGCCAAGCACCGGGTGGTGCTGATCGAGGCCGACCTGCGTCGCCCCCAGATCGGCATCCGCCTCGGGCTCGACGACGCCATCGGCACCACGAGCGTCCTGATCGGGCGGGTCTCGCTCGCCGACGCGCTCCAGGAGTACGAGGCGACCGGCCTCCAGGTGCTCGCCTGCGGGCCGATCCCGCCGAACCCCTCGGAGCTGCTCCAGTCGGTGGCGATGGAGAAGCTGATCCAGGACCTGCGCGGAGCAGTTCGACATCGTCGTGATCGACGCCCCCCGCTGCTTCCGGTGACCGACGCAGCCCTGCTGGCCGCCCAGGCCGACGGCGCCACTGGTCGTGGTCCGGCACGGCAAGACCACCAAGGACCAGCTCGCGCCACGCCCTCGAGCGGGTCGACGCGGTCGACGCCAAGACGCTCGGGCGTGGTGGTCAACATGGCGCCGGCGAAGAAGGCCAACAGCGCCTACGGCTACGGGTATGGCTACGGCTACAGCTACGCCAGCGACGACGCCGCTCAACGCCGCGTCAAAGAAGCCAACGCGGGGCGCACGTCGGCGAGGTAGACGAACGCAGCGATCGTGAAGGCCAGGTTGATCAGCCCGATCGGCGAGCCCGGGAAGATCAGGGCAACGACCACGCCGAGCCCGAGAATCGCGCACCACGCCGGCTTGGTCAGCTTCCCGGCGACCTCGTAGGCCTCGCCCGAGTAGAGCAGGGCGCTGACCAGCGCGAAGATCTTCACGCCCAGCAGCGCGAACGCCACCACCAGCATGAACAGGCTCTCGATCTCGAACACATTCGGCACGAGGTCAGCGTAACCGGACGCACGAAACCCCCGGCGCTCATACCGCCGGGGGTCTCGTTTCAGGTCAGAACAGCGTCAGCTGTTCGTCAGGTTCTCTTCAGTCGCCGACCTTGGCGGCAGCGTCGGTGGTGGCCGACGCGGCAGCGGTGGCGGTCTTCTTGGCCGCGGTGGTGGTCGCCTTGGCGCTGCTCTTGGGAGCAGCGGCGGTCTTCGACGCCGTCGACTTGGCGGTCTTGGCCGTCTTCTTGGCGGTCGTCTTGGTCGCCTTGGTGGCCTGCGTCTTGGTGGTCTTGGCCTTCGACGCGGTGGTCTTGGCGGACTTCGTGGTCGCCTTGGTGGACTCCTGGCGACGGATCCGCTCGACGAGGGTCTCGCCGCGCTTCACCAGGTCGCCGTACACGCTGGACGCGGTGTCCACGCTGTCGTCGACCAGGGTCTTGGCCTCGGCCTGGAGCTCGGCCACGCGGGCCTCGATGGCCGCACGACGGGCCTTGGCGTCCTTGCTCAGGGCGTCGACGCGGGCGTTCACGACGGTGACGGCCTGGTCGCGCAGCGCCTTGGGCTCGAAGTCGAAGTCCTTGACGTTCTTCTGGACGTCCTTCTGGACGCCAGCGAACTTCTTCTGCACGTCGGTGACGTAGTCGCGGACGGCCTCGACGGCGAGGTCGGTCACGCCGACACCGGCGTAGAACGGGCGGGTGGCTTCGGTCTTGATGTCGAACTTGGTCTTGGCCATGTTCACTCCTTGGGTTGGTTGGTGTTCGTCGCAGCGTTGAGCGCGAGGAACGACGAGTAGACGTCCAGCAGTGACTGCTTCTGGCGTTCGGTGAGATCGGTGTCGTTGAGCACGGCCAGTTCGACCGACCCTCCGACGCCGTCCTCCGGGCTGATGATCCCGGCGCGGATGTAGAGCTGTTCCGCGGAGATCCGGAGCGCCCGTGCAATCTGCTGCAGGACTTCCGCCGAGGGCTTGCGCAGACCACGTTCGATCTGGCTGAGGTAGGGGTTCGACACACCGGCCTGCTCCGCGAGCTGCCTCAAGGAGAGCCGCGCCGCAACGCGCTGTTCCTTGAGGTAGTCGCCGAGAGACTCGACGGTCTTGCCTACCTTGCCCTTGGCCATGCCCCCACTGTGCTTGCAAGAGTTAGCAAAACGCAAACTCAGCTAGCGTGAGTCGAGTCACAAGGGCTCCGCTGGTTGAGGTGCGAAGGCGCTTTGGTGCCTCGCAGCCTCGAAACCCCGGAGCGAAGCGCAGGCGGCCTCAGAAGCAGGCCCGGATCTCCCCGACAACCTCGCCGCCACCAAGCAGCGGCACATACCCGGTGCGCACGCACCGCCGTCCGTGTCCACACCCGGCTCGACATCGACACCGCTGCGCCGCAGCGCTTCGGCCATCAGGACCGGCCGCACCCGCGGAGCGCCGTCGTCCGTCTTGAGCGCAAACGCCCGCCCGTCAGGCAGCGCGACGGCGTAGCAGGACTCGGCGCCGGCCTTCCCGATCGCGCCAGGGATCGCCGACAGCAGCGCGAACTCGTCCCGCTTGGTCCCGGAGACGTAGACCGGGTGCGCCCGGATCGCGTCGGCGACCCGCACCGCACGCTCGGTCGAGCTTGTCGAGACCGTCCAGACCGAGCGCCAACCGCCGAAACGCACGGGCCAGGCCCACGAGCGACGTCGAGTAGAGCGGCGCACCGCAGCCGTCGACCGCGATCACCGTCACCGGCTCGCCGGTCATCTCGGCGAACACGTCGAGGATGGCGACCTGGAGCGGGTGGTCCGGCTGCGCGGTAGGTCTCGAGGTCCCAGCCGTTGATCACGCACGTGGCCAGCATCGAGGCGTGCTTGCCCGAGCAGTTCATCAGGATCGGCGCCTTCGCACCGCCCTCCCGCACGACCTGCTCCCGGGCGTCGTCGTCCAGCGGGAAGTCCGGCGGCGTCTGCAGGGCGGACTCGTCGAGTCCGGCCGAGGCCAGGATCCGGCGGGCCCCGTCGACGTGGAACGGCTCACCCGAGTGCGAGGCACAGGTGAGCGCCAGCAGCTCGGCGGGCAGGTCGAGCCCCAGCCGAACCATCGCGAGTGCCTGGATCGGCTTGTTGCACGACCGCGGCAGGATCGGGACGTCGACATCGCCGACGGCCCAGTCGACCGAGCCGTCGGCAGCGAGTGCCAGCACCGACCCGTAGTGGTGCCCCTCGACGAACCCGGAGCGGACGATCTCGGCGACGACGGGTGCAGGCATGCACCGAAGGCTACGGCCGGGCCCGGCCGGATCAGACGGGGGGCGTGTGCCGCCCGTAGTCGTCCTCGAGGCGGTGGATGTCGTCCTCGCCGGTGTAGGCGCCGCGCTGGATCTCGATGATCACCAGGTCCTGGGAGTGCTCGTTCGAGATCCGGTGGGGCACCCGGTGGTCGACCTCCAGGCAGTCACCCGGGTCCGATGACCTTGGACGAGCCGTCGACGACGCACGTGGCGACACCGAAGATCACGAGCCAGTGCTCCGAGCGGTACTCGTGGGTCTGGTAGGACAGGCGCTCACCGGGGTGGACCTCGATCCGCTTGACCTTGTAGCCCGGCCCCTCGTCCAGGACGTGCCACGAGCCCCACGGCCGGTTCTGCGAGTACTCGAGCACTACAACCTCCAGAGACCGGATCTAACGAGCAAACGAGCGGTCAAGCAAAGCACATCCCGTCCGATCAACGGTACGGCTGGCGTAGTCCACCCGCAGGCCAATGGCAGGATTGCCCCGTGCCCGTCTCCCCCGTGCCTCAGTACTGCCCGACGTCTCGGGAGCTCGACGACCTCGAGCTCCTGGTGTCCGGAGCCCTCGCCCCGACCGTCGCGTTCAACGAACCCGGCAGCCCGGTCACTCTCACCCTCCCCGCCGAGCTCGCCGCAGGCGAACGAGGTGGAGCTCGTCGACCCCGAAGGCCTCCCCCTGCGTTGGTTGGCGAGCGGAGGCCTCGTTGGTGACGGCGACCTCGAACCCCCGGTCTATGAAGTCACACCCCTCACCCACGCCCAGTTCGGTCCCTTCCGCGAGCACTACCTGACACCCGCCCAGGCGCGCGAACAGTTCGCCGGCCGAACGTTCGTTCCGGTCACCGACGCCCTGACCGAGGCGCAGATCGACCCAGCTCGCGGCGCGGCCGGTCCGCTCGTCCTGCTGACCCTCGTCGGTCACCGGACCCCCGAGCTCTCTCCGGTCGGCGCTGATGCGAGCCACCCTCGCCGCCGCGGAAGGCCTCGACGCGCGCCGTCGTGGCCGTACCTCTGGCCGCCCATGGAGACGCCGAGACGGATCACGCCCTCGGCGCTCCAGGTCGTCGCCAACTACGCCGGCGCCGGACCCGGTCCTCGCCTTGCGGACAGTGACGATCACGACGACCGCAACCGACGTCGGCCGAGCCTGTCGGCCTACTCACCAAGATCCAGGCCATCGTCGACTTCGACCGCCCCCCGGTCGACCGAGCAGGGGCTCGTCCTCTTCTTCACCGGCCTGTCGGGCAGCGGCAAGTCCACCCTCGCGCGCGCCCTGATGGACCGGATCCTCGAGCAGGGCGCCCGCACCGTCACCTCCCTCGACGGCGACGTCGTACGGCGGAACCTCTCGGCCGGGCCTACCTTCTCCAAGGCGGACCGGGAGACCAACATCCGCCGGATCGGCTGGGTCGCAGCCGAGATCTCCCGCCACGGCGGCGTAGCGGTCTGCAGCCCGATCGCGCCGTTCGACGAGACGCGGCAGCAGGTCAGGGCCATGGTGGACGAGGCCGGCGGAGCCTTCTTCCTGGTCCACGTCGCGACGCCGCTCGAGGAGTGCGAGCGACGCGACCGCAAGGGCCTCTACGCCAAGGCCCGCCGCGGCGAGATCCCCGAGTTCACGGGCATCTCCTCCCCGTACGAGGAGCCGGACGACGCCGATGTCCGCGTCGACACCACCGGCCGTTCCATCGACGACGCACTCGGCGATGTCGTGGCGGCCCTGGCCGACGCCGGCTACCTGGAACTGCCCGATCGAGCGACCATCGCTGGTCGAGCCTGTCGAGACCCCCGCATACGATCCGCGTTCTCTTCGTGTGCACCGCCAACATCTGCCGGTCGCCGTTCATGGAGATGTACGCCGCGCAGCGTCGTCAACGACAGCGTCGCGGTGTCCAGTGCCGGCACCTACGGCCTCGACAGCGAGCCCATGAGCTCCGAGATGGCGAGCCGAGCTCGAGTCGCGCAACCTGACGGCAGGGAGCTTCCGCAGCCGACCGGTGACCGCGGCGCTCATCGGAGAGTCCGACCTGGTGGTCACCGCCGAGCGGAGTGCACCGCCAGTTCATCGCTGGACGAGCACCCGACGCCTTCCGAAGGTGCTGACACTGGGGCAAGCGGTCCGCGGGGCCCACGCGTCTCCGCCTCCAGCCCAGGGGCGTGGAGGCCTTGACCCTGAGCTCGCGCAGCACCGCGGGGTCGCCGAGCCCGCGGACGACGTCGCCGACCCTTTCCGACGTGGCCCCGCCGCGGCGGCCGCTGCTGCGCAGCAGATCACTGCCATGCTGGACCAGTTCCTGCCCGTCCTCAGACCTCCGCCGAGGGAAACCCCACCATGGATGACCTGATCACCACCACGTTCTTCGCCATCCTGGCGCGCCGGCTTCATCGTCGGGATCGTGGTCGGCCTGACCGGCATGGGCGGCGGCGCCCTGATGACCCCCGCGCTGATCTTCCTCGGGGTTGGCGACGCGGCCACGGTCGTCACCGCCGACCTGACCGCGGCCGCCGTCTACAAGACCGGCGGCGCGATCGTCCACCAGCGGGAGGGCTCTCCCAACCTCACGCTGGCGAAGTGGCTGATCCTCGGCTCGGTGCCGATGGCGCTGCTGGGGCCCTACCTGATCGCCGGGTTCACCGACGCCGAAGAGCTCGACGACGTCCTGAAGCTCTGCATCGGCTTCGCCCTCCTCTTCGCGGCGCTGACCTACGCGCTGCGGCTCTACGTCAACCTGATCCGGGTCCGCGGTGGCGGCCCGACCGGTCGAGAGAACCCGGCCATCCGGCCGATCCCGACGCTGCTCGTCGGGTGCGCTCGGCGGCCTGCTCGTCGGTATCACCAGCGTCGGCTCCGGCTCGGTGATCATGATCGCGCTGCTCATGCTCTACCCCGGGCTGACCGCCGTGAAGCTGGTCGGCACCGACCTGGTGCAGGCGGTGCCGCTCGTGATGGCGGCGGCGATCTCCAACATCGTCATCCACGGCCTCGACTGGGGGATCCTGATCCCGCTCGTCCTCGGCTCGGTGCCCGGGCACGCTGATCGGCAGCAAGATCGCCCCGAAGGTGCCGCAGTCGGTCATCCGCCGGGGCATCGTCGTCGTGCTGACGATGTCCGGCGTCGCCCTCCTCGACAAGGCCGGATGGGCGCCGCTCGGCGCCGGCGAGGACGAGACCTACCCGATGCTGATCGCCGGGGTCGGCATCGCGACCCTCGTCCTGGTCCCCCTGGTCTGGGGGCTGATCCGCCGGACGCAGGGGCTCCCCATGTTCGGGGCTCCGACGGTCGCGCAGCTGGAGGATCCGTCGTACCGGCCGGGCATCATCGGCATGAAGCGCGAGGAGTAGCCTCCCGAGTCGATCGCCGTCAGCAGGCGGTCGGCACGGTGGCGTCGTTGTTGCCGGGGACGACACTCGGTGTCGTGCCCACCTGTCCATCCCGTCTGACGTGACCCGGTCTCCTTCGACCAGTCGATGACGACGTCGGCCGTCGACGGCTGCCCTCGATACGAGGGTGGTCAATCTCGACGTTGATGTGCACGCCGCCGGCGACCGACCAGGCAGCTGGGCGGCCTCGTTGGGAACGACCGACTGGCTGAGCGACGTGCTGGCCTCCCCGTCCCGCGCAGGTAGGAGATGGCCACCGGGTCGACACTCAGCACGCCGTCGAGGAAGTACACGCCCATCGTTCTTTCGTGGATCGCAGCTCGGCGTCCGACATAGTCGAGGCCGGCAATTGCCGTGCGCCCAACTGCGCACCGGTCCTTGTTGATCATGCTCAACTCGCCCTGCTCGGGTGTGGAGCAGCGCCCATGCGCCAGGCGAGCCGCCGGTGGGGCGGATCTCGGCGTTGTTTTGGAGGACCAGCAAGTAGCTGCGAGGCCGTTGGCTCCCACCCATGCCGGGCGACACCCCGGTCACTGTCTCGGCCGCAGTCGGTCCACTGTTCGCGATTTCACGCCAACCCCAGCAACGCGCGTGCCTCCAGTGGCGACATGGGCAGTCGCTGGGCAAGCTGGCCCAAAGCGACAGCCCGCTCGACCAGTTGCGCGTTGCGCTCGACGGGGACGCCGCGACTGAGCGTGAGCACGTCCTCCATGCCCACGCGGAGGTGACCGCCCTTCGAGAGTGCCGCGAGTGCCACTGGCAGGGTGGATCGACCAATGCCCGTGGCGGACCAACTCGTCACCTCCGCCGGCATGGCGGCGACGGCCGCCACAAGCGCATCAGCGGTGCCGTTCATGCCGCCGGGAACACCCAGGACCAGGTCACAGTGGACCTTGCCGCCGTAAGGCAATCCGTACTTGCCGAGTAGCCGCTCCAGGGCGTGCACCTGACTCGAGGTCGAACAGCTCGAACTCCGGCACGACCTGCCTCTCCTGGCTGAGCTGGTAGAGCTCACACACGAAAGGCCACGGGTTGGAGAAAACGTCGTCGCCGAAGTTGGTCGTGCCCATCGTGAGGCTGCAGGAGTCGGGCTCTGCGTCGAGGACGCGCAGCCGCGCCTCGAGCGGGTCGCGAACCGACCCTCCGGTGGACAGTTGGACGATGAGCGAAGTGCTCTCCCGCATCGCCGTCACGGTCTCCTTGAGTCGCCCCAGGTCCAGGGTCGGCTCGTGATCGTCGTCCCGGATGTGGAGGTGGATCATCGCTGCACCGGCCGCCTCACACTCGCGGGCGGTGAGCACCAGCTCCTCGAGCGTCGTCGGCAACTGCGGGCAGTCATGCTTGGTCGTCTCGGCCCCGGTCGGGGCGACGGTGATCATCAGGCCGTTGGTGGGGATCTCGCTCACAACAGCACCCTCCCACGCCGGCCGGGCTTGGCGAGACCCACGGCGGCCGAATTGAACCGCAGACCCCGACCCCGGCTAGCATGGGGCCGCTGTCCCGAGGAGAGGCCCCAGACCTGATGAGTGCACCCCCGACCCATGTCGACTACCAGCTGAGCCAGCTCGACCAGCTGGAAGCGGAGTCGATCCACATCTTCCGCGAGGTCGCGGCCGAGTTCGAGAAGCCCGTCCTGATGTTTTCCGGCGGCAAGGACTCCATCGTCATGCTCCGGCTGGCCGAGAAGGCGTTCTACCCCGCGAAGGTCCCCTTCCCGCTGCTCCAGGTCGACACCGGTCTCGACTTCGACGAGGTCCTGACGACTCGCGACAACTGGGTCAATCGTCTGAGCGCGCGCCTGGTGTCGCCAGTGTCGAGGACGCCATCGCCAGCGGGGTGGTCATCGACGACGGCAAGACCAGCCGTAACCGCCAGCAGATCGGCGCTCTTCTGCACGCCATCGAGGAGAACGGCTTCACCGCCGCCTTCGGTGGCGGCCGCCGCGACGAGGAGAAGGCCCGCGCCAAGGAGCGCGTCTACTCCCACCGCGACGAGTTCGGCCAGTGGGACCCGAAGATGCAGCGCCCCGAGCTGTGGAGCCTCTACAACGGCCGCATCCACCAGGGCGAGCACATGCGGATCTTCCCGCTCTCCAACTGGACCGAGCTGGACATCTGGCACTACCTCCACCGCGAGGAGATCGAGATCCCCTCGATCTACTTCGCCCACGAGCGCGAGGTCGTCGAGCGCGACGGCATGCTGCTGTCGCATCGGCCGCCGAGATCCAGCCCAAGGGCAACGAGACGGTCGAGAAGAAGATCGGTCCGCTTCCGCACCGTGGGTGACCGCACCCAGACCGGCTGCGTCGAGAGCGAAGCCACCGACACCGCGTCGATCATCGACGAGATCGCCATCGCCAAGGTGACCGAGCGTGGCGCGACCCGCGGCGACGACCGGTTCTCCGAAGCAGCCATGGAAGACCGCAAGAAGGAGGGCTACTTCTGATGGCCGCGAGACCCTGTCCCACGACCCCGCCCAGATGGACCTGCTGCGCTTTGCCACGGCCGGCTCCGTCGACGACGGCAAGTCCACCCTCATCGGTCGCCTCCTGCTCGACTCCAAGTCGATCTTCGAGGACCAGCTCGAAGCCGTCGAGACGACGAGCAAGGGCAAGGGCTACGACTACACCGACCTCGCCCTCCTGACCGACGGTCTTCGCTCCGAGCGCGAGCAGGGCATCACCATCGACGTCGCCTACCGCTACTTCGCGACCCCGAGCCGCAAGTTCATCATCGCGGACACCCCGGGCCACGTGCAGTACACCCGCAACATGGTCACCGGCGCCTCGACCGCCGACCTCGGCCTCGTCCTCGTCGACGCCCGTCAGGGCCTCACCGAGCAGTCCCGACGCCACGCGGTGATCCTGTCGCTGCTCCGGGTCCCGCACCTGGTCCTCTGCGTGAACAAGATGGACCTCGTGGACTTCGACCAGGAGATCTACAACAAGATCCACGCCGAGTTCACGGCGTTCGCGACGAAGCTGAACATCCCGGACCTCGAGGTCATCCCGATCTCGGCGCTCCAGGGCGACAACGTCGTGAACCGGTCCGCACGCACATGCCGTGGTACGAGGGCCCCGTCCCTCATGCACCACCTCGAGAACGTGCACGTGGCCTCCGACCGCGACCTGGTCGACGTCCGCTTCCCGGTCCAGTACGTCGTCCGACCCAAGTCGGACGAGCACCACGACTACCGCGGCTACGGCGGCATGGTCGCCGGTGGCGTGCTCAAGAAGGGCGACGAGGTCGTCGTCCTTCCCAGCGGCATGACGTCGACGATCGAGGGCATCGACCTCTCGACCAGGAGCTCGACGAGGCGTTCCCGCCGATGTCGGTCACCGTCCGCCTCGCCGACGACGTCGACGTGTCCCGCGGCGACATGATCGCCCGGGTCAAGAACGCGCCGCAGCCCAGCCAGGACATCGACGCGATGATCTGCTGGATGACCGAACGACCCGCTCAAGCCGCGTCAGAAGCTGGCGATCAAGCACACCACCCGCACCGCTCGGGCGCTGGTCAAGGACGTGCAGTACCGCCTCGACGTCAACACCCTGCACCGCGACCAGGAAACCAAGGAGCTCGGCCTCAACGAGATCGGTCGCGTCCAGCTGCGCACCACCGTGCCGCTGCTGTGCGACCCCTACTCGAAGAACCGGACCACGGGCTCGTTCATCCTGATCGACGAGGCCACTGGCGTCACCGTCGGCGCCGGGATGATCAACTCCGCCAGCTGACCTTCCTCGCCACCGCGTGGCTACCGCACGCGGTGAACATCAGGGAAGACTGAAATCTTTCCCCGACATGGCAGCACGGACGGGCTTTCCGCGCCGGCGATGCAGCCGACCTGGCTGGTGTCATGGCTGACGCGATCGCAGCCGGTCCCGGCGGGGATCGTCGAGGATCTCGGGCTGCTCACCACCTCTGCGGGGGCATGATGGTCTCCGGTGCGGTTCTCGTAGAGTCGTGCTACTCCCACCGCCGCGATCGAGTCCCGGATTCGGTCAACTGATGCCATCACCGCCGCAAGAGAGGACGCGACATGTCGAAGCGAGCGCTGATCACCGGCATCACCGGTCAGGACGGCCCCTACCTGGCGGAGTTCCTGCTCGCGAAGGGGTATGAGGTCCATGCCGTCATCCGGGGCCAGAACAACCCCAAGCGCGGGTACATCGAGACAGTCCTTCCGGATGTCGTCCTGCACAACGGCGACCTCACGGACCTGTCGTCGTTGATGAGGGCCCTACGCGACTCGAGCCCCGACGAGGTCTACAACCTCGGTGCGGTCTCGTTCGTGGCCTACTCGTGGGAGAACGCCTTCGTGACCAGCGACGTCACCGGCATGGGGGTGCTCAACATCCTGGAAGCCGTTCGTTTGCACGCCGGCGACGACCCCGGCTCCGTCCGCTTCTATCAGGCTTCGAGCTCGGAGATGTTCGGCAAGGTCCAGGCGGTCCCCCAGAACGAAAAGACGCTCCTGTGGCCGCGGTCGCCGTACGCCGTGGCCAAGGTCTACGGGCATTACATGACGATCAACTACCGCGAGTCCTTCGGCTGCACGCCACTCATGAATCCTCTTCAATCACGAGTCACCGAGTCGAGGGCCCGAGTGCGTCACCCGCAGTGAGCGGCGGTGGCCCGGATCAAGCTCGGACTCCAGGACGACATCGTCATGGGGAACCTGGATGCTCAGCGCGACTGGGGCTGGGCGCCCGAATACGTCGAAGCGATGTGGCTGATGCTGCAGCATGGCAGCCGGGACGACTACGTGATCGCGACCGGGGAGACCCACTCGATCCGGGATCTGCTCGAGGCCGCCTTCCGGTTCGTCGGCATCGACGACTGGTCCGGCTTCGTCCGGCAGGTTCCGCGCTTCGGCGCCCCGCCGACGTCGACCAACTGATCGAGCCGCCAGCAAGCCCGCGGGCGCTCGGCGGAAGCCGAAGGTGGCCTTCGAAGAGCTCGTCCACATGATGGTGGAGTCGGACCTGACCGAGCAGAAGATCCTTGCCGGACGCTGAGATGGTCGGGGAGCCCAGGACCATCCTGATCACCGGTGTCACGGGTCAGGACGGCTCCTACCTCGCCGAGCGACTCGTCGCGGAGGGCCACGAGGTCCACGGCTTCGTGTACCGCTCAGACGAAGCCGAGGTGACCACCAACGTCCACGTGCATGCGGGCGACCTCATGGAGTTCGACAGCGTGGACGAACTGATCCCCCGGGTGTCCCCTGAGCAGGGGCTTCAACCTCGCTCGCATCAGCGCCGTCGCCCTGTCCTCGGACGGGCCCGGTAGAGCCGCAAAGGTCACCGGGATCGCCGCCGAGGCACCCCTGCAGGCCTGCGGGACGTGCAGCAGCAGCAGCGCTCACCAGATCCGCGCCGTCCAGGCCTCGAGTGCCGAGATCCTACGTCGAGCCGTCACCAGTCCGCAGGACGAATCGACACCGATTCGACCCATCAATCCATACGGAGCCGCCAAGGCCTTCGCCCATCACGGTGTTCACGTCTACCGGGAACGGGGCCTTCACGCGTCCAGCGCCACCCTGTTCACTCACGAGTCGCCACGGCGCCCACCGGCGTTCGTCACTCGCAAGATCACAGCGGGGTCGCCGCAATCGTTCGTGGCGAGCAGGACACCTTGGCACTGGGGAATCTTGATGCGCGCCGCGACTGGGGGTGGGCTCCGGACTACGTCGACGCGATGCTCCGCGCCGCCCTCCACCCGGCGGCCGGCGACTACGTCATCGCCACCGGGGTCGCGCACAGTGTCCGCGACTTCGTCGACGCTGGCTTCGCCGGCGTCGACATCTCTGACTGGTCGTCGCTCGTGATCCAGGACGCGCGCTACTTTCGACCAGTCGAGGCGACGACGCTGTGCGGTGATGCGACGCGTGCCCGCGACATCCTCGGATGGCAGAACACCGTCGGCTTCGCCGAGCTCGTCGGGAGGATGGTCGACGCCGACCTCGGCCACAGCGCTTGACCCCCTGATGGCAACTGGCCATACGACTCTGTCTGACCCGGGCGGCACCTACCCGGAGTTCCGGAAGTGCTCGCTCGCAGCGGATCCACGAGGACGTCGTGGTGGTCGCAGCCGACCAATCCCCGACATGCTCAGGTCGAGCGCTACGCCGCCCGGATGCCGAGCAAGGTCCGGGCCACCTCACCGGAAATCGGTGCCCGCTGGGCAGCGATGCCCAACGAGACCGCGCGCTCGACGAGCTGCCGGTTGCTGTCGACGGGCACCCCTTGGCTCATCGTCAAGACATCCTCCATGCCGACCCGCAGGTGTCCACCCTTGGACAGCGCAGCGAGTGCGACAGCGAGCGTGGAGCGGCCCACTCCCGTGGCCGACCAGCTGGTTACCGCCACCGGCATGGCCGCCACAGAGGCGACCAGGGCGTCCGCCGTGCCGTTCATGCCACCAGGGACCCCCATGACGAGGTCGCAGTGGACCTTGCCGCCGTACGGCAAGCCGTACGTGTCGATCAGCCGCGCCAACGCGTGCACTTGGCCAAGATCGAAGAGCTCGAACTCCGGCACGATCTGCCGCTCCTGACTCAACTGGTAGAGCTCGCACACAAAAGGCCAGGGGTTGGAGAAGACGTCGTCACCAAAGTTCGTGGTGCCCACGGTCAGGCTGCAGGAGTCCGGCTCGGCATCGAGGACGCGCAGCCGGTCCTTGAGTGGATCGCGCACTGAGCCGCCTGTGGATAACTGGATGACGAGCGAGGTGTTCTCCCGCATCGCCGCCACGGTCTCCTTGAGGCGACCCAAGTCGAGCGTC
The DNA here is from genome assembly GCA_963834235.1 of uncultured Actinomycetota bacterium. GTDB lineage: Bacteria > Actinomycetota > Actinomycetes > Propionibacteriales > Nocardioidaceae > Nocardioides. The sequence continues at coordinate 792,689 of CAWIAS010000001.1, read as the reverse complement.
GGCTCGTGGTCTTCGTCGCGGATGTGAATGTGGATCATCGCTGCGCCCGCAGCCTCGCACTCGCGGGCGGTCTGCACGAGCTCCTCGAGCGTGGTGGGGAGCTGTGGGCAGTCCTGCTTGCTGGTCTCGGCACCGGTCGGGGCGACGGTGATCAGCAATCTGTCATCGGACACGTCAGGCATGCCCTGCATGCTGCCAGAACTGATCGGCGGGCTCGACCGGTGCCGGTCGAGCCCACATCGATGTCGATTCGACGGTTGGCTCAGATGGGGATGGTGACCTCGGCGACGGAGCCGATGGCGGCGACCACCTTCTTGTCGACGGTCTCGGCCTTGGGGGCCAGGGTGCGCAGCGTCCACTCCCCCTCGCCGGCGAAGAACCGGAAGTGACCGGTCGCCGAGGTGGGGACCTCGGCGGTGAACTCGCCGGTGCGGTCGAGCAGGCGTACGTAGGCGTTGCCGACCGGCTCACTGTCGCGGGTGACCTGGCCCTGGATGACGGCTTCCTTGGTCACGTTGACGCCGTCCAGCGAGAGGCCGCCTTCGGTTGCTCCGCACATGGTGTTGCTCCTTCTAGGTCTGCTTGAGTCTTACGGGGTTTCGAGGCTCAGGCGCTGCGCGCCTTCACACCTCAACCAACGGTTTGGCCGGCGCGCCTTCGCACCTCAACCAACGACGCTCAGGCTTCGCCGGGCTCGTCGCCGAGGGCGACGGGGACGCCGACGAGGGAGCCGTACTCGGTCCAGGAGCCGTCGTAGTTCTTGACGCTCTCGTGACCCAGCAGCTCCTTGAGGACGAACCAGGTCAGCGAGGAGCGCTCACCGATCCGGCAGAGGGCGATGGTCTCCTTGTCGCCGTCGATGCCGGCCTCGGCGTAGAGCGCGTTGAGGTCGTCCTCGCTCTTGAAGGTGCCGTCGTCGTTGCAGTTCTTGCTCCACGGCACGTTGATCGAGGTCGGGACGTGGCCGGCGCGCTGGGCCTGCTCCTGCGGGAGGTGGGCCGGGGCCAGGAGGCGGCCGGCGTACTCGTCGGGGCTGCGGACGTCGACCAGGTTCTTCACACCGATCGCGGCCACGGTCTCGTCGCGGAAGGCGCGGATGCTGCTGTCCTGCTCCTGGGCGGTGTACGACGTGGTCGCGCGCTCGGGCAGCTCGTCGGTCAGCTCACGGGAGTCGAGCTCCCACTTCTTGCGGCCGCCGTCCATCAGCTTGACGTCGTTGTGGCCGTAGAGGGTGAAGTACCAGTAGGCGTAGGCGGCGAACCAGTTGTTGTTGCCGCCGTAGAGCACCACGGTGTCGTCGTTGGAGACGCCACGCTCGGAGAGGAGCGCCTCGAACTGCTGCTTGTTGACGAAGTCGCGGCGGACCTGGTCCTGCAGGTCGGTCGTCCAGTCGAGCTTGATGGCGCCCTTGATGTGGCCCTTGTCGTAGGACGTGGTGTCCTCGTCGACCTCGATCAGGACGATCCCGTCGGTGTCGAGGTTGTCCTCGACCCACTGGGTGGTGACGAGCGAGTTCTCGCGGCTCATGGTGATGCCTTTCGTTGTTTCTGGGTCTGGGGTTCTTGCGGTTGGTGCTTCGGTTACGGGGTTTCGAGGCTCAGGCGCGGAGCGCCTTCACACCTCAACCAACGGATTGGGGTTTCGAGGCTCAGGCGCTGAGCGCCTTCGCACCTCAACCAACGGTTTGGCTGGTGCGCCTTCACACCTCAACCAACGGCGGTGGTCGCGCGCTTGAGGAGCAGGTACATCTCGCAGCCGAGGCAGAAGCCGAAGACCGCGTTGAGCAGGGCGGCGGCCAGGGCGAAGCCGGTGGCGACGAAACCGACGACGGGGGCGCCGGCGAGGAAGCCGACCAGCGCCACGACGGCGAAGGCCAGGCCGACGGCCTGCGCGAAGCGCGGCGGCGCCGCGTCCTCGAGCTCGGCGGGTGCGCCGAGTCGGGGTCGGATCAGGGTGCGGAAGGCGAGGGCGTGGGGCGTGCGCTGGACGCCGAGGCCGGCGCCGAGCGCGAAGACCACGGTCTGCACGGCAAGCAGGCCGACACCGATCGGACCCGGCGCCAGCAGCAGGACTGCGGCGAGCACCACGACGGTGACGCCGGCGGCGAACTGCTGACCGCGCGGGTCGATCTGCGGCGTCGTCGCCGGTGTCGCGACGGGGCGGGTGGTGAGGGTGGACATGTCGCTCCTGGGGCTGCATGAGGGAAGGCTGCGGGCCGGCGTACGGGCGCATCACAGGAACACCGGGACGGTGCAGGCACGCGACCAACGGGAGCCGAAGGGCTCCGGATCAGCGTGAGGGCAGGATGCGGCCCGTCAGGACATTCGACACAGCGCCGAGCGCGTGCGGCAGTGATCCACTGCGCGGCGCTTGGTGAGCATGGTCGAGGACATAACTAGGAGAGTAGGGGGCGGCATCGCCGGGCCGGAACTCGTCGTCTCATTGGACGAGACGTGCATCCACATTCTGGACATCAGGTCAGCGCTCCGACCTGGGCAAGCACCTGCTCCTTGCTCGGAGCGCCGCTGGCCCGGGCGACCTCGGCCCCAGTCGCATCGAGGACCAGGGTCGTCGGGGTGCGCAGGATGCCGAGCCGGCGTACGACGTCGAGGTGGTGCTCGGCGTCGATCTCGTGGTGGACGACGCCCGGCACGACGCCGGCCACGTCCGACAGGATCCGGCGGGTGGCGCGGCAGGGGGCGCAGAAGGCCGTCGAGAACTGGACGAAGGTGGCGCGTTCGCCGAGCTCGAGGTCGAGGTCGGCCCATGGGGTCTCGACAGGCTCGACCGGCGTTGACAGGGTCGCCCCGGTCGGACACGCCACGCACGGCGTGGGTGCCGCGGAAGCGGCCGTCGACCAGGGCCCGGTAGATGCCGAAGGCGAGCGCCAGCCACGCCAGCACGACGGCGGCGATCAGCACCCAGGCACCTGTGGTCATGTGGTGCTCAACGACGACGGAGGCGGTCGCATTCCGCGCGGAGCCGGGTGATCTCCGCCTCCAGGGCAAAGACCCGGGCGATGCCGGCGAGGTTCAGCCCCTCGGCGAGGAGCTCGCGGACCCGGTGCAGGCGGTCCACGTCGTCGGAGCTGTAGAGCCGGGTGCCACCCGGCGTGCGGTCGGGCTCCACCAGGCCGCGGCGCTCGTAGACGCGGAGGTTCTGGATCTGCATCGAGACCATGTCGGCGACGACCGAGATGGCGTAGACGCCCTGGGTCCGGTCCATGCGTTGCCGCTTCCCTCACTGGGTTTCGAGGCTCGTCGCTGACGCTCCTCGCACCTCAACCACCGATGCACCTCGACCAACGATGCATCGACCACCGACTACTTGAAACCCTAGTGGGTCTTTGGGTATAAAAAACCTGTATCGAACGATACAGGTTCCATCGACACTCTTGAGGAGGACAGTGATGCTGCTGCGTACGACCGACCCGTTCCGTGACCTCGACCGCCTGACCCAGCAGATCCTCGGCACCACCAACCGCCCCGCGGTGATGCCGATGGATGCCTGGCGCGAGGGCGACAGCTTCGTCATCGAGTTCGACCTGCCCGGCGTCGTTGCCGAGAGCATCGACCTGGACGTCGAGCGCAACGTGCTGACCGTCCGCGCCGAGCGCGTGGCGCGCAACGGCGACTGGGAGATGCTCGCCTCCGAGCGGCCGCGAGGCGTCTTCAGCCGCCAGCTCGTGCTCGGCGACAACCTGGACCTCGACCAGATCGAGGCCGGGTACGACGGCGGCGTGCTGCGCCTGCGCGTCCCCGTCGCCGAGAAGGCCAAGCCGCGCAAGATCGAGGTCACCACGTCCGGATCCGACCGCCAGGCGATCGGCGCCTGACAACGACACGAGGGCCGCCCTTACGCAGGGCGGCCCTCGTGGTTCAGGGGTTTCGAGGCTCGGGCGCCCAGGGCGCCCTCACACCTCAACCAACAACGCTCAGGCCTCGGGGTCGAGGACCTCGATGTCGAAGTTGACGGTGCCGTCCTCGACGCTGGTCACCTCGACCTTGACGTCGTACTCGACGTCCTCGACGGTGATCGGCAGGTCATGGTCTCGCCCTTCTCGGCGGCGAGGTCGCCGGGGCAGGAGACGTCATCGGGCTCGGCGCCGAGCTGGCCCTCGAGCTGGGTGGAGATCTGCGCCTCCACGTCGGCCTGGCTCGCGGCGCTGGAGCAGCCGGCGAGGGTCGCTCCCGCGACGAGGACGAGGGCGGCGAGTGCGGACGAACGCATGGTGTGAGTCCTTCTGTCGTGGGGCTCGAGCACCGGTCGGCCGAGCGCCTCATTCCACCACCGCGCGGCACCGCTCCGCGGCGAAACACGGCGAAACGCGCTCTTACCTAGGCCGGTGGTCCAGACCTGGATCCGCTCCGCTCAGCCGCCGGCGAACGGTGGCAGGAACTCCACAGACGAGCCCGGTGCCACCACCACGTCGGCCGGATCCTCCGTCGAGGACGGCCGGTCGCCGACGAGCACGGAGCAGATGTCCAGCACATCGCCGAGCCGCGAACCGCGGTGCAGCGCCTTGGCCTGGGACATGACCTCGGCGAGCGACACCGGTCCGTTGACGGCGAGTTCGTCGGAGTCCACGCCGGCAGCCGAACGGGCCGCCGCCCAGTAACGGACGGTGATGACCTGCGTCTCACTCGACGTCGAAGGATCCGGATCGGTGCTCATGCTCGGATATCCTTCCTTATCTGGTCTCGACAAGCTCGACCGACGTTGACCGTCGGCCGACGTTGACAGTCGAGGCGGCGCTGAATGGAGGATCCGCATGAGCACGCTGCTCCTGCTCACGAGCGCACTTCAGGCCAGCGCCGAGGTTGTCCCCGGGTTGGCGCTCCTCAGCCACCAGGTCAAGATCCTGCCTTGCGAGGGCAGCGCGCTGATCGACGCCCCCGATGCCGACCTCGTCCTCGTCGACGGCCGCCAGGAGCTCGCCCACGCGCGTGACCTGTGCCGGCTGATCCGCACCACCGGCACCGACGTACCCGTCCTCCTCATCGTCACCGAGGGCGGGCTCGCCGTCGTCGCCCACGACTGGGGCATGGACGACGTCGTCCTCCACACCTGCGGCCCCGCCGAGCTCGAGGCCAGGATCAAGCTGGCGATCGGCCGTCTCAACGCCCAGCGCGAGGCCGACGACCCCGAGTCCCACGTCATCCGCAGCGGCGAGGTGGTCGTCGACGACGCGACGTACACCGCGAAGCTGAGCGGCCGCTCCCTGGACCTGACGTTCAAGGAGTTCGAGCTGCTGAAGTACCTCGCCCAGCACCCCGGCCGGGTCTTCAGCCGCCAGCAGCTGCTGCAGGAGGTGTGGGGCTACGACTACTTCGGTGGCACCCGCACCGTCGACGTCCACGTCCGGCGGCTGCGCGCCAAGCTCGGCCCCGAGAACGAGATCCTGATCGGCACCGTGCGCAACGTGGGCTACCGGTTCGTGCTCCCGGCCAAGGACAAGACGAAGGACGCCCAGCCGGCCCCGTCTCCGGCCGAGCAGCAGGACGCCTGATCCACCGAGATCCATGCGTGCGGTGATCCAGCGGGTGCTCTCCGCCTCCGTCACGGTCTCCGGCGAGGTGGTCGGCGCGATCGATCGACCCGGGCTGCTGGTCTACCTGGGCGTCACCCACGGCGACGGCTCGCCCGAGGTGGCGTGGATGGCGCGCAAGATCTGGGACCTGCGCCTGCTGCGTGACGAGAAGTCGGCCTCCGAGGTCGGTGCGCCGATCCTCGTCGTCAGCCAGTTCACCCTGTACGGCGACGCCCGCAAGGGCCGGCGCCCCACGTGGCAGGCGGCGGCTCCCGGCGACGTCAGCTCACCGCTCTACTCGGCCGTCTGTGACGAGCTCGAGCGCCTCGGGGCGAGCGTCTCCCGCGGGGTGTTCGGCGCCGACATGCAGGTCGCCTCCGTCAACGACGGCCCGGTCACGCTGATCCTCGAGCGCGACGGTGTCTGACGTGACCTAGGAGGGGCCCGCTGGCGGCGCGCGTGGTGCGGCGCGCGTGGGCGCGGGCTTTCGAACGGTTGCCACACCACTCCATGCGACACCAGCGGCGGCGGCCGGTCCGATCGACGAAGAGCCAGCCGCAGTCTCGACCGTCACACGCTCGCGCTCGGGTGGCGTCCGCCGTACCGAGAAAGAGCAGGCAGTGCCAGGCGAGCACGTCGAGCGGGCGCCGCACCCCCTCGGCGAACGCCAGCGCCGCTGGGGGTTCCCACCTCAACCGGGCACCAGCGAGCGCCCGACTGGCGAGGTCCTGCACGTCTCCCAGAGCCGACGCCTTCGCCGCTCCGTCCCGGCGCGAGAGGACGTCGTGAACCGAGAACCTGAGCTGCTTGGTCTGGTGGAGCACCTCGTCCGTCGCGACCGGATCGCGGCGCCCGGCACGACGCAGCGAGTCCACGTCGGCCTCCGCCATCACGCCCACGCTTGCCGACCAGAGCACGAGATGGTCATACGAGAGGAGGTAGTCGTGCGCTGGTGCTCCTGATGGCCGGTCCCAGCCGGCGAGCGTGTTCACCAGGTCCAGTGCCACGCTCCCGCCGATGGCGCGCGGCAACACCAGTCCGTCGCGCTCGTACCTCACGCTCAGGGCCATGTTGACCGGGCCTCCCTTCTCTCACATACTAACCAGATAAGCCACGATGTCCGGTTAGCCGACTGCGGACCCGTGTTCCGGCGAGTGGTGTGAGCTGACAGAGGGGCGGGACCAGGGTGAAGGTCGCTGGCCGGTATCCGAGATTGCTCCTCGGCGTCCTGGGGCTGGTCATCGCAGCGACCGGCTGCCGTGGCGATGACGCCGCGCGCGAACCCGAGCCGGAGGCGCTGACGGCAGCGCGGGCGCAGCAGGTGCTGATCGCCGAAGGCCCCTCAGGCGAGGGACGGATGCCCGGCGGCACCTTCAGCTTCGGGGGGCCGGTCGACAACTCCGAGATGACGGCCGGCGGACGGCTGGCGTCGGCCTCCTGGGACATCTACTGGCACACCAACGCCGGCGATCGTGGCGCCTGGGGCCTCGGGATCGACGTCCTTCGCTCGCCCGAGATCGCGGCTCGCGCGCTCGACGACGAGGCCGGGTTCTGGTGCCCCGGTCCTCGTCGCGAGGTCCGGACCCTCGAGAGCGGCGACGTGGGCGACGTCCGCGCCGTGTCTTGTGCTCGGGCCGACGGCGAGGGCTTCTACGCACTGCTCGACGCGGCTGACGGACCGGTGCTCACCAGCCTCACCGTCTCCGGTCCGACCCGGCCAGCGGCGGTGGCCGCCCTCCGCGCCGTCTGGCCGACGATCAGCGACGCGGTGGTCCGGGTGGGCGCAGCCCTGGGCTGACCCCGCGCCTAGGGTGGGCGGGTGACCCCGATCGAACGGATCCGCGCGATCGCGTCTGCGGCCGAGGAGACCGACGGCGCGGCCCCGCTCGACGAGGCGACCTGGCTTGCCCTGCGTCGCGACCGCGGCATCCGCACCTGGCTCGAGGGCGACGGGGTGGCCCTCCTGGCTGGCTCCGACCTCAACCTCGTGGTCCATCCGAAGGCGCGCGGGCAGGGCGTGGGCTCGTCGCTTCTCGCCGGCGTGCTCGGTGCCGTGCCTGCCGACGCCCCGCTGCGCGCGTGGTCGCACATCGACCATCCGGCCGCCGCGCGGCTCGCGTCGTCGTACGGCTTCGACAGGGTGCGCGAGCTGTGGGTGATGCGACGTCCCACCTCGCTCCCGCTGCCCGAGCTGGTGCTGCCGGACGGCGTACGCATCCGCGGCTTCCGGGCGGCCGACACCGCCGACCTGCTGCGGCTCAACGCGGCGTCGTTCGCCGACCACCCCGAGCAGGGAGGCATGGACGAGGCGAACTTCGCCGAGCGGACCTCCGAGGCGTGGTTCGACCCCGCCGGGCTGCTGGTCGTGGAGGACGCGGACGAGCGGATGCTGGGCTTCCACTGGACCAAGCAGCACTCCCCCGACGTCGGCGAGGTCTACGTCGTGGCCATCGACCCCACCGTGCAGGGCATCGGCCTGGGCCGCCTGGTCACCCTCGCCGGCCTGCAGCACCTGGCCGGCCTCGGCGTCGCCGACGTGATCCTCTACGTCGAGTCCGACAACGCGCCGGCGATCGCGGTCTACCGGGACAAGCTCGGGTTCACCCATGCCCCCGAGGACACCCACGTCATGTACGCGCGCGCCTGAACCCGCCCACGATCCTGAGCACCCCGCTCAGGAGCAGGAGCACCACCCCGGGCAGGAACAGCAGGAAGAAGAAGGCGTTGCCGGCCCGGTTCACCGAGTCGCTGCCGGAGTAGCCGAGCAGCATGCTGACCACGAGCCCGACGGCCATCACCACCAGGGCGATCTTCGTCAGGCGCTTCCCGGTCTCGTACATGGCCGCGACCCTACGGGGCTCCCACCGTCACCGGCGCCAGAGCCAGGCGCAACAGGCCATCCCCGCGAGCCAGAGCGGCGCGATGATGAGATCCCCGCTGTTCACGCCGTGGTCGTCGTCGAACTCCAGGATGAGATGACCGGACCACGGCCCGTGTCCGGCGAGAAGCAGCAGGGTCAGGATGCTCAGGATGAGCGCGAGCGCGATGACGGCAGGTCGGCGCTCCATCCCAGAACCCTAGCCACCGGTCAGCGCAGCTTGGGCCTGACGTGGAGCCCGACCTCGGGGTCGACCACCATCTCCTGGGACGTCGGCATGCCGTCGACCTCGAGCGTCGCGTCGAGCGGCACGTTGCGCTTCACGACGCCCAGCGCGATCGGGCCCAGCTCGTAGTGGCGGGCCGAGGTCCCGACGAAGCCGACCACCTTGTCGCCGTTGCGCAGCTCGGCACCGACGTCGGGAAGCCGGTTCTCGGAGCCGTCGAGATGGAGCAGGGTGAGCCGGCGCGGCGGCCGGCCCAGGGTGTGCACCCGAGCGACCGTCTCCTGGCCGCGGTAGCAGCCCTTGTCGAGGTGCACCGCCGGGCCGATCCAGCCGACCTCGTTGGGGATCGTGCGGTGGTCGGTGTCGAGTCCGAACCGCGGCTCGCCACGGGCGATCCGGAGCGCCTCGAACGCCCACAGGCCACACGCCGGGCCCGCGGCTTCGGCGTACGTCGTGAGCTTGTCGCGCGGGATGAACTCGTACCGGTTTCGAGACGGTTGCTGCGCAACCTCCTCAACCAACGAGGAGGGGCGCCAGGTGACGGCGAGCTCGTCCGTCACGTCGGAGATCTCGACCCGCATCATGAACTTCATCCGCTCGAGGAACTCGATCAGCGCGGCCGCGCGACCCGGCTCGGTGTGGGCGACCAGCGCCTCGCCGTCGTCGTACCCCTCGAAGGCGTGCTCGACGTGACCGTTGGGGCTCAGCACCAGCGCCATCGTCCACTGCTTCGGCTGGAGGTTGAGCAGGTGCTGGGTGGTGAGCGAGTGCAGCCAGGTCAGCCGGTCCGGGCCCTCGACGCGGATCACGTCGCGGTGGGACAGGTCGACGAAACCCTCACCGGACTCCAGCGTGCGCTGCTCGGAGTTGAACGAGCCGTAGTGCGCGGCGACACCGGCGTCGAGGCCGTTGCCGCCGACGGCACCGGGCAGGGAGAGCAGAGGGCTGGTCATGGGCAGCCACCCTCGCAGGTCCCGAACACGGTCAGGTGGCCGACGTCGACCGAGAAGCCGTGCTCGGCGCGCAGGGAGTCGATCAGGGGAGTCAACACATCAGGGTCAACGGAGACGACCCGCCCGCAATTCCGGCAGACCAGGTGGAAGTGCTCGTGGTCGCCGACGGAGTGGTAGGTCGGGGCCCGGTCGCTGAGGTGGGCGTGGCGGACCAGGCCGAGCTCCTCGAGCACCTCGAGGTTGCGGTAGACGGTCGACACGTTCACCGCCGAGGACTGCGTGCGCACCTCCGCCAGCACCTCGTCCGGCGTCGCGTGGCCGAGGCGCTGCACCGCATGGAGGACCAGCTCACGCTGCGGCGTGAGCCGGTAGCCCTTCTCTCGGAGGGTCTCGCGCCAGTCGGTCATCTCGATGCCCTGCTTCCCTTCTGGGGTTTCGAGGCTCGTCGCTGGCGCTCCTCGCACCTCAACCAACGGCACGACCGCTGGCGCTCCTCGCACCTCAACCAACGGCACGACCGCTGGCGCTCCTCGCACCTCAACTGACGGATCACCTCAACCAACGACTATGCCCGCTGGAGGCGGGCCCAGAGGTGGGGCTGGAGCTCCTGGCCCATGGCCGCCATGTCGTAGGCGTAGAGGAGGTCGCCCTCGACGTTGCCGTAGAGGCGCTTGCCGGCGGTGTACTCCTTGGCCGACTCGGTGCGCACGACGGCGTCGGTGGTGATGTCGAGCTTGGCGCCCTCCGCCGTGCCGTGCCAGGTCTCCACGAAGCCGGTGTTGTGGCTCAGCAGGAACTCCACCTGTCCCTCGGGCAGGCAGCGCAGGAAGCCGGTCTCGATCGCGGCGTCGCGCACCTTCTCGCCACTCTCGTCGACGATCCAGGCCCGCGCCATGTAGTGGAAGAACGGTCGGCCGTCGTGGGTGAAGATCAGCTCCTGGCCGAACTCGAACGCGTCGATCGTGGGGTAGTCACCCTTGCCGTTGCCGCGCCAGGTGCCCAGCATCCACGCGACCGGGCCGCAGTTGGGATGGAGGTTGTCGGGGAGCTCGAAAGGCATGGGTTCACTCTAGTCTGGGGGGATGCCACGCCCACTGGTCGTCAAGGTCACCTGCGGTGGCGAGGACCCCGAACGCTGCAACCAGGCGTTCACCGTCGCCGCCACCGCCCTCACTTCCGGGGCCACGGTCTCGTTGTGGCTGACCGGTGAGGCGGCGTGGTTCGCGGTGCCGGGTCGCGCCGAGGAGTTCTCGCTCCCCCACGCCGCCCCGCTCGCCGACCTGCTTGCCGCCGTCCTGGCCGACGGTTCGGTCACGGTCTGCAGCCAGTGCGCCGTACGACGTGGGATCGGTGAGGGCGACGTGATCTCTGGGATCCGGGTCGCCGGTGCCGCGCTCTTCGCCGAGGAGATTCTGCGCGACGACGTGCAGGCGCTCGTGTACTAGCCCTGCCTTCTCTTCCGGGGTTTCGAGGCTCGCTTCGCTCGCACCTCAACCAACGGTGACCTGCTCGCACCTCAACCAACGGTGACCTGCCCGCACCTCAACCAACGGTGACCTGCTCGCACCTCAACCAGCGGCGAGCGCGTCCAGGATCGCGTCGGCGAGCCGCTTCGCGCCCTCCCTGGACGGGTGGACGCCGTCGGAGGACAGGCCGGGGGCCCAGTTGGTGTCCGGCTGGCTGAGCTCGTCGCGGACGTCGACGTACGCCACGTCCAGCTCCGCCGCGAGGGCCGCCTCCGCGTCGATGAGCGGGCCCAGGTCGCGCGCGTACGACGGATCGAGCGGCGGCGGGGCCACGACCCAGACCGCGATGCCCTCGTCCTGCGCGCTGGTGACCATCGACCGGAGCGCCTCCACCGACGGCTCGACGGGCAGCTGCCGCAGGACGTCGTTGGTCCCGCCCATGATCACGACGCCCTCGGGGTCCTGGGCCAGCACCTCGTCGGCGAACCGCTCGCTGCATCTCGACCAGCGTCCGGCCGAACAAGGCGGCGTTGAGCTCGATCTCCCACGGGCTGCGGTCGTCGAGGAGGGCGTAGGTCACCCAGGAGTAGACGCCGTCCGGCGCCATGGTCTGGGGGTTGACGCCTGCGGTGATCGAGTCGCCGACGAAGATCGTGCCGACCGGGCCGTCGGGCGATGCCGACAGCTCGGGTCGGTCCGGCTCGTCGTCACGGCCACCGCCGCAGGCTGCGACCAGGACAAGCAGCAACCCGAGGCCGGCACGCTGCCAGGAGCGTTTGGTCAAGCGAGCGCGGCCCGCAGCTTGGCGGCGATCTCGGCCGTGGCGGCCCTGCTGGTGCGACCGACGCCCACCGCCTGGAAGAAGCCGTGGATCTGGTCCGGGAAGCGGTGCAGCTCGACGGGCACGCCGGCGTCGGCCAGCTTGCGGGCGTAGGCCTCCCCCTCGTCGCGGAGCGGGTCGAAGCCGGCCGTGGCGATGTACGCCGGAGCGAGCCCGTCGGGGATCTCGGCGAGGAGCGGCGAGACCCGCGGGTCCTCCCACAGCGCCGGGTCCGGGACGTAGGACTCGCGGGCCAGGTCGATGAACCCCGTCGTGAGCATCGTGCCCTCACCGAACAGCTCGCGGCTCGGGTACCCGCCCCGCATGTCCGTGCCCGGGTAGACGAGCAGCTGGAAGGCGACCGGCAGACCTTCGTGGGCTGCGTCGATCGCGGTGGTCGTGGCCAGCGTGGCGCCGGCGGAGTCGCCACCGACCGCGATCCGGGCCGGGTCGGCGTCGAGCGACTCGGCGTTCTTGACCAGCCAGCGAAGGGACTCGAGGGCGTCCTCGTAGGCGGCCGGCCACGGGTGCTCCGGCGCCAGCCGGTAGGCCACCGACAACACCCGGACCCCGGACCGCTCGGCGAGGAACCGGCAGGTCGGGTCGTGGGAGTCCAGGTCGCCGTAGATCCAGCCGCCGCCGTGGAAGAACAAGAGGATCGGCCCGTTCGGCTGGGCGTCGGTCGGGACGTAGAGCCGCGCCGGCAGGTCGCCGACCTGCAGCTCCCGGACGGAACCGCAGGACTGCTGTCCGCCGGAGAGGACCTGGTGGCGAAGCAGCCGGTCGCGGCCTTCCGGGATCGGCAGCGTCTCGGCGCTCGGCTCGCGGGCGACCTTCTTGAGCCACAGGCCCATCTGCGTGTCCCGGGACAGGGTCTGCCCGTCCTTCACCACGCGGCGTCCGACCAGGGCCCCCTGGATCGACTCCGGCAGACCCATGGCGCCGCGCAGGACGGCGTACTCCAGGCGGTGCTTCACGGCGGCCAGGCGCGGGCGGGACTTCACCCTCGCAAGATACCCGTGCGCTGACCTTCTTGCCCTGCGCGTCTCACCGGGTTTCGAGGCTCGTCGCTGACGCTCCTCACACCTCAACCAACGACCTGGCCCTGCGCGTCTCACGGGTCGCTGCCGTCGCTGACGCCTCAACCTCAACCGACATCGCCCTGCGCGTCGCTGACGCTCCTCACACCTCAACCAACAACGGCCACCTGCTGTTCACCCTGCGGTGCCACACTTTCACTCATGCCCCCCGAGAGCGCGTCCCCCGACGACACCGCCGTCGGCGACTCCTTCGACGTGGACCCGCCGTACGTCGCCGACGCCGAGGCGCTCGCCGCCGTGGAGAAGTACGACGATCGCTTCCTCGACCGGGAGCTCTCGTGGCTGAGGTTCAACCAGCGGGTGCTCGAGCTGGCCGAGGACACGCGCCTGCCGCTGCTGGAGCGGACCCGCTTCCTGGCGATCTTCGCGAGCAACCTCGACGAGTTCTTCATGGTCCGCGTGGCCGGCCTGAAGCGCCGGATCGCGGCCGGCGTGGCCGTCCGGGCGGCGTCCGGGATGCTGCCGCGCGAGGTGCTCGAGGCGATCTGGACCACGACCCGGGAGCTCATGGAGCGGCACGCGCGGCTGTTCCGCGACGAGATCGTGCCGGCGCTCGAGCAGGAGCACATCGAGCTGGTCCGGTGGGACCAGCTCGACAAGGACGAGCAGAAGCACTGCAAGCGGCTCTTCCGGGACCGGGTGTTCCCCGTGCTGACGCCGCTGGCCGTCGACCCGGCCCACCCCTTCCCCTACATCTCCGGGCTGTCGCTCAACCTCGCCGTCCTCGTCCGCAACCCCAAGACCGCCAAGGAGCACTTCGCGCGGGTCAAGGTGCCGCCGATCTTCAGCCGGTTCGTCCCGGTCGGCTACCAGCGGTTCGTCCCGCTCGAGGACGTCATCGGCGAGCACCTCAAGAAGCTCTTCCCCGGCATGGAGGTGCTCGAGGTCCACACCTTCCGGGTCACCCGCAACGAGGACCTCGACGTCGAGGAGGACGACGCCGAGAACCTCCTCGCGGCCCTCGAGAAGGAGCTGCTGCGGCGCCGCTTCGGCCCGCCGGTGCGGCTCGAGGTCGAGGAGTCGATCTCCCCCGCCGTGCTCGAGCTGCTGATCTCCGAGCTCGGGGTCACCCGCGACGAGGTGTTCCAGCTGGACGGCCCGCTGGACCTCACCGGACTCCACGACATCGCCGACCTCGCCCGCGAGGACCTGCGCTACCCCTCCTTCATCCCGGCCACGCACGCGCACCTCGCGGAGGTCGAGTCCGCGGCGCCCGTCGACGTGTTCAAGGCGACCCAGCGGCGCGACGTACTGCTCCACCACCCGTACGACTCGTTCGCCACCAGCGTCCAGCGGTTCATCGAGCAGGCGGCCGCCGACCCGCACGTCCTGGCGATCAAGCAGACGCTCTACCGGACCTCCGGCGACTCCCCCGTCATCGACGCCCTCGTCGACGCGGCCGAGTCCGGCAAGCAGGTGCTGGTGATCGTCGAGATCAAGGCCCGCTTCGACGAGCAGGCCAACATCCGCTGGGCGCGCCAGCTCGAGCAGGCCGGCTGCCACGTGGTCTACGGGCTGGTCGGGCTCAAGACCCACTGCAAGCTGGCGATGGTGGTGCGCGACGAACCCGAGGGGATCCGGCGCTACACCCACATCGGCACCGGCAACTACAACTCCAAGACCGCGCGGATGTACGAGGACCTCGGGCTGATCACGACCGACGAGACCATCGGCGAGGACGTCGCCCACCTCTTCAACAACCTGAGCGGCTACTCCCGCAACGCCTCCTACGACCAGCTCCTCGTCGCCCCCGACTCGGTGCGCAGCGGACTCGTCGACCAGATCCACCGCGAGATCGAGCACCACCGGGCCGGGCGTCCGGCGCTGATCAGGTTCAAGGCCAACTCGATCGTCGACGAGGCCGTCATCGACGCGCTCTACCTCGCCTCCCAGGAGGGGGTGCCGGTCCAGCTGCTGATCCGGGGCATCTGCTCGCTGCGGCCCGGCGTACCCGGCCTGTCGGAGACCATCGAGGTGCGTTCCATCCTGGGCCGGTTCCTGGAGCACAGCCGGGTGTTCTGGTTCGAGAACGGCGGCGAGCCCAACGCCTGGATCGGCTCCGCGGACATGATGCACCGCAACCTGGACCGACGGGTCGAGGTGCTGGTGCGGCTGCCGGGCGCCGACGACGTCCGTGAGATCCGCCACCTGCTGGACCTCGCCTTCGCCGACGAGACGGCGGCCTGGGCGCTCGAGCCGAGCGGGGAGTGGGTCCGGAACGCCGGCACCGACGACCTCCAGGCGAGCCTGATCGAGCGGCAGAGGCGGCGGCGGGTCAGCCCCTGACTTGCGCTATCGCGGCAACCACCCCCTAGCATGAGTCACGGTTCTGTTTCTCCTCACCAGGAGTTCTCCGTGGGTTTCAAATTCCGTCCGGTCGAGACATCGTTCTACGGCCTCTTCAGCGAAGCCGCACAGCACCTGGTCCTCGGGGCCGAGCTGCTGGCGGAGATGCTCTCGAACGGCAACGACCGTGAGGACGTCGCGCGCCGCATGCGCGCGGCCGAGCACGCCGCCGACGAGACCACCCACGCCATCGTGCGGCGGGTGAACAGCACGTTCATCACCCCGTTCGACCGCGAGGACATCTACGCGCTGGCCTCCAACCTCGACGACGTGATGGACATGATGGACGAGGTCGTCGACCTGGTCCTCCTCTACGAGGTCAACGAGCTCCCGCCGGAGTTCTCCGACCAGGTCGAGGTCATCCAGCGCTGCGCCGAGGTCACCGCCAACGCGATGCCGGGCCTGCAGTCGATGAAGAACCTCGACGAGTACTGGATCGAGATCAACCGGCTCGAGAACGCCGGCGACAAGAACTACCGTCGCACGCTGGCGAACCTCTTCAGCGGACAGTACGAAGCACTCGAGGTGCTCAAGCTCAAGGACATCGTCGAGTCCCTCGAAGGCGCGATCGACGCCTTCGAGAAGGTGGCCAACACCGTGGAGCAGATCGCCGTCAAGGAGTCCTGAGCGTGGAATTCGCTCTCATTGCGGCAGTCGTCGTCGTCGCACTGGTCTTCGACTACACCAACGGGTTCCACGACGCGGCCAACGCGATCGCGACCTCGGTCTCCACGCGCGCCCTGACCCCGCGGGTCGCCCTCGCGATGGCGGCCGTCATGAACTTCGTCGGCGCCTTCCTCGGCCAGAAGGTCGCCACCACCGTCTCGGACACCATCGACCCGGGGACGGGCAGCCATGCCCTGGTGATCGTGATGTCCGGCCTGCTCGGGGCGATCGCCTGGAACCTCATCACCTGGTACTACGGTCTGCCGTCGTCGTCCTCCCACGCGCTGATCGGTGGGCTCGTCGGCGCCGCCATCGCAGCCGGTGTGAGCGCCAACTGGGACGTGGTGATCTCCAAGGTCGTCATCCCGATGATCCTCTCCCCCCTGTTCGCGTTCTCCTTCTCGTTCCTGGTCATGATCGCGATCATGTGGCTGTTCCGGAAGGCGAACCCGGCCAAGGCCAACCGTGGCTTCAAGCTCGCCCAGACCGTGTCGGCCGCCGCGATGGCGCTGGGGCACGGACTCCAGGACGCACAGAAGACGATGGGCGTCATCTTCCTGGCGCTGCTCGCCGGCGAGTACGTCAAGCCCGGTGACGACCTCCCGCTCTGGGTGATCTTCTCCGCCGCCGCTGCCATCTCCCTCGGCACCTGGTCGGGCGGGTGGCGGATCATGCGCACCCTCGGACGCCGGATCATCCACCTCGACCCGCCCCGCGGTTTCGCCGCCGAGTCGGTGGCGGCGTCGGTGCTGTACACCACGGCGTACGTCTTCGAGGCGCCGATCTCGACCACCCACACCATCACCTCCGCCGTGATGGGCGTGGGCGCCACCAAGCGCGTCTCCGCCGTGCGCTGGGGCGTGGCCCGCTCGATCCTGACCGCCTGGGTGCTCACGTTCCCGATGGCCGGCCTCGCCGCCGCCGCCTGCTACTGGATCAGCCACTTCTTCATCGAGGTCCTCTAGCTCCACCAGCAACGTCATACGGTCCGAGCGCTATAGCGCTCGGACCGTATGACGTCCCGGAGGGGGCGCCCAGCCGGCGGCCACCAGCGCTCGCTCGATCTGCTCGAAGAACTCATCGGTCGCCACCCGGAAGCCGAGCAGGGGCAGCCGGAGCACGACCGCGCGCTGCAGGGTGACGTCGTTCTGCCGAAGGGCATCGCCGACCACGTTCTGCGCCCAGAGGTGGTGAAGGCCATCGATCTCCACGACGACGTTCCACTCGTCCCAGAAGACGTCGAGGTAGTAGGTCCCGTTTCGCCCACGCCGCACCACCTGGCGCGACGGCTCAGGCAGCCCGCGTCGCCGGCACGCCCTCGCGAACTCCCGCTCGCCCAGGGACCGCACTCCGCCGATGAGGTCGAGCAGCAACTCGTGGATGAACGACCTCCGGCGGTCGCGCCGGACCCGCAGCATCTGTACGCCGAGCTCCTCGGGAGTCGCCAACCCCTGCTGGACGACCATCGTCAGGATCAGCGCAGCCTGCTTGTCGGAGCGCGCCCAGAGGGCACCGCGGATCGCCGCGATCTCGTTGCGCGTCCGTGGCACTCCCGACCCGGGCGCCAGGTCGTCGGCCGCCCACCGGCGGGTCTGCCGGATGTCGATCCCCCTGACCCGCCGCACCCTGGCACCGCGTGGCACGGACACCCGGATCACGTCACTGTCGAACTTCTTCAAGCCGCCCGCCTGCAGTGAGGAGACCCCGTCGAGAACCGCACGCGGGCCGCCCTCGAGCACGGCGGCCCACCGCAGTGCCTCGGCCGTGATCGGCCCGGCATGCGCGGCGAGCGTCTGCCGTCCGAGCCGCTGCCAGCGGCCGGCCACCAGGTTGGCGCGGACCTCCCAGCGAGTGGTGCCGACCGCATAGACCTGAGGCCGGGAGACGACACCTTCCTGGGTGCCGGCCAGCCGTTCGACCTTGCCTCGGCGCACCCGTCGGCGACGCGCCGTACGAGGGTCTGAGCTCGAGCCATCCATGCCCGGAGGGTTCCCCCGGCGCGCGTCGAGGTCCCAGCGAGCTCGTCGACCTGTGGACAACGGACGGTGACCCGCACAACGTCATACGGTCCGAGCGCTATAACGCTCGGACCGTATGACGTCAGCCCGAAGGCCGAAGCCCGAAGGCCGGAGGAGCCTCAGCCGAAGCGGCCGGAGATGTAGTCCTCGGTGCGCTTGTCGACGGGGTTGGCGAAGATCCGGCTGGTGACGTCGTACTCCACGAGGAGGCCGGTGCGGTTGCCGGTGGTCTCGTCGGGGCGGGCGGTGAAGAACGCCGTCCGGTCGGAGACGCGGGCCGCCTGCTGCATGTTGTGGGTGACGATGATGATCGTGTAGTCGTCGCGCAGCTCCACCATCAGGTCCTCGACCCGGGCCGTGGCGATCGGGTCGAGCGACGAGCACGGCTCGTCCATCAAGATCACGTCCGGCCGGGTGGCGATGGTGCGGGCGATGCAGAGGCGCTGCTGCTGGCCGCCCGAGAGGCCGTACGCCGACTGCTTGAGCTTGTCCTTCACCTCGTCCCACAGGGCGGCACCACGCAGCGCCTCCTCCACCAGGTCGTCCATGTTGTCGACCTTCATGCCGATCACCCGGGGGCCGTAGGCGATGTTGTCGTAGATCGACTTGGGGAACGGGTTCGGCTTCTGGAAGACCATGCCGACGTGCGTGCGCACCGCGATCGGGTCGACGGCCTTCGCGTAGACGTTCTGCCCGTGGTAGGTCACCTGGCCCTCGACGCGGGCGCCGGGAACGAGGTCGTTCATCCGGTTCAGGCAGCGCAGCACCGTCGACTTGCCGCAGCCCGACGGGCCGATCAGCGCGGTGATCTCGTGGCGGCCGAAGGACAGGTTGACGTCGTGCACGGCGTGGAAGTCGCCGTAGTAGACGTTCAGCCCGAAGGCCTCCATCACCGGGTCCGGCGGGACGTCCGGGATGGTCCGGTCGACGTCACCGTGCACGTCGGCGAGGGTGCCGACGGACAGGGCGGGCTCGGCCGTCGTGACGGTCGTGGGGTGGGTGGTCATGTTGCTCCTCACCAGCTTCGCTGGAACTTGTTTCGGATGAAGATCGCGAGTGCGTTGAGCCCGAGGATCATCACCAGCAGCAGGACGATGGCCGCCGAGGCGGCCTGCTGGAACTCCTCCTGCGAGCGCGAGGTCAGGTCGTAGATCTGGATCGGCAGCGCGGTGACGGGGCTGACGAGTCCGTCGGGGTCGAACAGCACCGACCCGGCGAGCCCGATGATCAGCAGCGGAGCGGCCTCACCGATGGCGCGGGACAGACCCAGGATCGTGCCGGTGGCGATACCGGGGACGGCGGCCGGCAGGGTCTGCCGCCACGTCGTCTGCCACACCGTCGCGCCCAGCGCCAGGGACCCGAAGCGGATGTCGCGGGGCACGGACCGGAGCGACTCGCGCGTGGTGATGATGATGACCGGCAGGATCAGGAGCGCCAGTGCGACCGCCCCGCCGATCACGACGCCGGTGTCGTTGAAGCCGACCACGGCCAGCGCCGCGACGGCCAGCAGACCGTAGACGATCGACGGCACCGCAGCGAGGTTCTGGATGTTCACCTCGATGAACCGGTTGTACCAGGTCCGCTGGTCGGCGAACTCCTCCAGGTAGATGGCGGCCGCGATCCCCAACGGGATGGCCAGAGCGGCCGTGGTCAGCATCAGCCAGACCGTGCCCAGGATGCCGGCCCGGAAGCCGGTCTCCTCGGGGCGCAGGATCGAGCCGTACTGGGTGACCAGGTTGGCGTCGAAGCGCGGCGCGCCCTCGAGAGCGGTGCTCACGATCAGCACGACGAGCACCATCACCCCGAAGAACAGCGAGAACCACAGCGCTCCGAGGAAGAGCAGGGAGCCCGGGGTCCGGTCGCGGCTGCGGCCGGTGGCGATCGTGCTCGCGGTGACCTCACGCGCCGTACGGGTCGAGATGTTCATCAGTAGACCTGCCTGAAACGTCGGACGATCGAGATGCTGATGACGTTGATGACCAGCGTGATCACGAACAGCAGCAGGCCGACCGCGAAGAGGGTGTTGTACGACGTCGAGCCCACGGCGTTCTCGCCACCGGCGGTCTGCGCCATGAAGCCGGTCATGGTCTGCATGCCCTCGCGGGGGTCGAGCGACAGGTTCTTCTGACCGCCCGCGGCGAGCGCGACGATCATGGTCTCGCCGATCGCCCGCGACATGCCCAGGACCACGGCGGCGGCGATGCCCGACAGGGCAGCCGGGAAGACGACCCGCAGCGTGGTCTGCCGACGGTTGGCGCCCATCGCGAACGAGCCCTGCCGCATGGCGAGGGGCACTGCCCGGAGCGCGTCCTCGGCGAGCGAGGCGATGGTCGGCACGATCATCACGCCGAGGACCAGGCCGGCCGCCAGGGCGTTGGTGAAGCCCACGTCGATGTTCAGGATGTCCTGCAGCAGTGTCGGCGTCACGAAGGCCAGGGCGAAGAACCCGTAGACGACCGACGGCACCCCTGCGAGCAGCTCCACCGTGGGCTTGAGCCACTTCCGCACGCGAGGAGAGGCGTACTCGGAGAGGTACATCGCGGCACCGAGGCCGAGCGGTACGGCGACCAGCAGCGCGATCAGCGTGACCATCAGGGTCGCGGCCACGAGCGGCAGCACGGCGTACTCGCCCTCGGTGGCGAAGAAGTCCCCGAACGGGACCTCACGGAAGAAGTCGATCACGGGCCGGACGAGCGCCACGACGATGCCGAGCGAGATGCCGATCGACAGCAGCGCCGAGCCCAGCAGCGCCGCCTTCACGATCGTCTCCCCGTGCCGGGGCCGCCCCCGCAGGTCGGCGGGGCAGCGGTCAGGCCCGCCCCGGGGGGCGGGCCTGACCTGGTGTCAGTTGTCTGACTCATGTGGGTGCGAGAGCTCCGATCAGCCCGAGATACCGGCGAGGGCCGACTGCGTGTCGGCGTACTGGTCCTCGTTGAGCGGGATGAACAGGGCGGCCTCCGCGATCGTCTCGAGGTTCTCGATGTAGAAGTCCGTGAACTCCTTGACCGCTGCGTCGTCCTGGTAGCTCTTGTTGCTCACGTAGATGAACAGCGGTCGGGCCAGCGGCGTGTACTCGCCGCTCTGCGCGGTCTCGGCGGACGGCTCGATGCAGCCGTTGCCGCTGTCGATGGCCAGCGCCTTGAGGCTGTCCGCGTTCTCCTCGTAGTAGGTGTAGCCGAAGTAGCCGGTCGCACCCTCGGTGCCGGAGACGCCCTGGACGAGCACGTTGTCGTCCTCGGAGGCCTCGTAGTCGTCGCGGGTGGTCTCGGACTCGTCGCCGATCACGTCCGCGGCGAGGTAGTCGTAGGTGCCCGAGTCGGTGCCCGGTCCGAACAGGGTGATCTCCTCGTCGGGGAAGCTCGGGTCGAGGTCCGACCAGTTGGTGACGGTGGAGCCGGGTCCCCACAGCTCGACGAGCTGCTCGAGGGTCAGGCAGTCGACGGCGAGGTCGGGGTGGACCACGAGGGTGAGGGCGTCGGTCGCGACCTGGAGCTCGGTGAAGTCGACACCGTTCTCCTTGCACACCGGGACCTCGTCCTCCTCGTCGATCGGGCGGGAGGCGTCGGAGATGTCGGTCTCGCCGGCGCAGAAGCGCTCGAACCCGCCACCGGTGCCGGCCTGGCCGACCGCCGCGTCGATGTTGGCGTTCTCCTCGCGGAGCAGCTCGTTGGCGGCCACGGTCATGGGGTAGACGGTGGAGGACCCGTCGATGGTCACGCTGCCGCTGGCGCCGTCGCCGGCCGCCGTGGCGTTGTCGCCACCGCAGGCGGCCAGGGCCAGCACGAGGGCGGCGATGCCGGGCGCGATCGCCCAGCGGGTGGAAGTGCTGTTCACTTCGTTCTCCTGATGACTTCGGTATGTGACACCAGCGAAGTTAGGGAGCCGAGGTGACCGGTTCAGTCGGTGTGGGTGAACGACGGGTGAACGCGAACCGGCGAATCTCAGCCGGAGTGCCGCTCAGTGGCGAGGATCCGGCCCTTCCGGTGGTGCACCACGACCATCGCCGCGGGCGCCAGGGGCACCTCGGGTACGCCGAGCGCGTCGAAGACCGCCGGCAGCACCGGCCGGTGCGTGCAGAGGACCGAGCCCTCCCTGCTGTGGAGCAGGTCGTCGACGTGCTCCACCACCGACTCCGTGGACGCACCCTCCTCGCCGAGGTCGTCGTACTGCTCGACCGGCCAGCCGGACAGCACGGCGTACGGCGCGACGGTCTGCACGCAGCGGGTGCTGGCGGAGCTGACCACCCGACTGACGTCGTACGCCGCGAGCAGGGGCGCGAGGGCCTCGGCCTGCCGCAGCCCGGGGACCAGCAGGGGGCGGAGCCGGTCGTCCCCGCGCCACGCCTTCCGGGATCGGGCTGCCGCGTGCCGGAGCACGACCAGTGCATGACTCTCCTTGCGGAGCGGCGCCGACTCGACGAGGGTCTCGCGGTCCCGGGAGTAGGTGAGCCGCACCATCGCCTCGTCCCGCGTCACCCACGCCACCTCGTCGATCTCGTCGTTGACCAGGTAGCCGGCCACGTCGTCGTCGCCGACGACCCGCGCCACCCAGTAGTGGACGGTCTTCGTGCCGGCGCTGACGGGGTAGCGCTGCTGCGCGAGCGGCGGGCCGAGCCTGACCTGGAGCCCGGTCTCCTCGCCGACCTCGCGGACGGCGGCGACCGCGGCCGCCTCCCCGCGGTCCAGCTTGCCCTTGGGGAACGACCAGTCGTCGTACGCCGGTCGGTGGACCAGCAGCACCTCGTGACCGGACCGGCTGACCACCGCGCCCGCGGCGTGCACCTCGCGGGTCCCCTCCATGACGTCCAGCGTAGTGTCACAGCACGTCCACCCGGCAGGACAAGGAGCTCGCGTGCGCAGACGGATCGCGATGGTGACGATCCTGGTGGTCGTGGCTGCACTGGTCATCGGCGGCGTGCTCTGGTGGCGTTCCCAGCCCTCAGGTGACTTCGAGCGGGCACTCGCGATGGCTCCCGCCGAGGCGGAGCGGGTCACCTACACCGACTGGAGCGGCGTTCGCGCCGAGCTCGACGTGGACCTGAACGCCGACTCCTCCGCGGACCGGGTCCGCGACTTCCTGGGCAAGGGGTACGACGCCGACCTGACGTCCACCTCGGCGCTCCTGGCCTCGGCGGAGGGACTGCAGGAGAACTACGGCTTCTCCCCCGCGTCGCTCGAGTGGGAGATGTTCAGCCAGTCCGCGTCCGGCGCGGTCGTCGTCATGGGGCTGCCCGAGTCGGCCGACGTCGACGTGCTGGCCGACCGGTTCGAGGAGCTCGGCTACGAGCGACCCTCGGACGACGACGGGGTCTGGGTCGGCGGCGCGGACCTGCTGCCGTCGATCGCGCCGGACCTGACCCCCGAGCTGCAGTTCCTCGCCATCGACTCCGACGAGCGCGTGCTGCTCGCCTCCGACACGGAGGGCTACCTGAGCGAGGTGACCGACGATCTCGGCGACGGGGGACCCACCGAGCTCGGCGACGTGGTCGACACCTCCGGGGAGCCGCTGTCGGCAGTCGTCTACAGCGGTGCCAACGTGTGCGCGGCGCTGGCCATGGGGACGGCCGACGAGAACGATCAAGCGCAGGCCCAGTCGCTCCTCGAGGAGGCAGGCGAGGTGAACCCGATCACCGGCTTCGCGATGTCCGCGCAACCCGACGGCGGGATCCGCGTGGTCATGTCGTTCGAGAACGAGGACCAGGCGCGGACCAACGCCGACACCCGGGCCGTGCTGGCCGGGGGACCCGCGCCGGGTCAGGGCGGCGACTTCGCGGACCGGTTCACGGTCGACGAGGTGACCGCGGACGGCGCGGTGGTGACGATGGAGCTCGACCCTCTCGAGGGTCAGTACGTGCTGTCGGACCTGACGTCGGGGCCGGTCCTGTTCGCGACCTGCTGAGGGTCCGACTCACCCGCGCGGAGGGGCGTCAGGACGCCTCCCGGACACCGAGGATCTTGTCGATCTCGTCGGCGGTCAGGGGTTCCTCCGACTCGCTCGCAGCGATGATCAGGTTGGTCGTGAGCTCGACCTCGCCCAAGAGGTCAGAGTCTTCGAGCGTGACGTCAAACTGGTCGTGCACGCCGCCTCCTCATTGGTCTGTTTCTGGTCAACGACTCCCGTGACCAAAGGGTGCCCCACCCGGTCGACCAACAAACGCCTGAGCGGCAAAATGACCCGTTCGGGTGGTGCATGTCACCCAGATGGAAACGAGGCCCCACCCTGGCGGGTGGGGCCTCGTCCTACACGTCGTCGGGCAGGTGCGCCCGGCTTCGCTCAGTCAGTTCAGACTGCGCGAACGTTCTCCGCCTGGGGGCCCTTGGGACCCTGGGTGACGTCGAACTCGACCTTCTGGTTCTCGTCGAGGGACTTGTAGCCCTGCGACTGGATCGCCGAGTAGTGCACGAAGACGTCGTCGCCGCCGTCCTCCTGCGCAATGAAGCCGAAACCCTTCTCGGCGTTGAACCACTTCACGGTGCCTTGAGCCATTGCTCTGTACTCCTATATCGGTGCGTGAGGCCATCACTTCAACGGCCCCGCATCAGATGCGGTGACACGTCGCTCCGACATGTGGATTTGGCACCACTTGAACGAAACGCCGTTGGATCACAAACTCCGCGGGCGTCAGACCTGCTGGAACTTGCACCTGCTGCTGCCCATGACCCTACCAACCCAGAGCCAGAACCACAGTTTCCGCGACTGACTTTCTTTTCCTTCAGGAAGTGGCAACGCAAGAACCTGCAGCGACCAGAGCCGTGACCGCGAGCCGAACCTCTCGTTGCGCCCCTGTCAGCCGCCTCGGGGCGGTTCATCTCCACAGGCAAGGAAGTTCATGCGTCGATCTCTCACCCTCACCGCAGCCGCGGCCGTCTCGGCCCTGGCGCTCACCGGCTCGGCCCTCGCGGCCAGCCCGGCCTCCTCGACTCCGGCCCCCGCCGCCAGCACCGGCTACATCGTCGTGCTCGACGACGGTGCCGCCGCTCGTACGGTGGCCCAGGCCCACGCAGACCGCTTCGGATTCGAGCTCGGTCACGTCTACTCCTCAGCGCTCCAGGGCTACTCCACGACGATGAGCAGCAATCGTCGCGACCCTGGTCGCCGCACTGCCGGGCGTCGAGTCGGTCCAGAAGGACACCCCGGTGCACGCCACCGCGCAGACCACCCCGACCGGCATCAACCGTGCCGACGCCGACGCCAGCCCCACCGCTGCCATCAACGGTGTGGACCAGCGTGTGAACGTCGACGTCGCCGTCATCGACACCGGCGTGGACCTCGACCACCCTGACCTCAACGTGTACCGGGCCGGCGCCAAGAACTGCGCGCTGCTGGGTCTCAGCGCCGACGACGACCACGGCCACGGCTCCCACGTCGCCGGCACCGTCGGCGCCCTCGACAACGCCAGCGGCGTGGTCGGCATGGCCCCCGGCGCCCGGATCTGGCCCGTCAAGGTGCTCAACGCCCTCGGTAGCGGCATGAACTCCGACGTCATCTGCGGTATCGACTACGTCACCTCGAAGTCGGCCCAGATCGAGGTCGTCAACATGAGCCTCGGCGGCGCCGGCACGGACGACGGCAACTGCGGAAACACCAACGACGACGCCATGCACCAGTCGATCTGTGCGGCCGTCGCCTCGGGCATCACCTTCGTGGTCGCCGCGGGCAACGACAGCGCCGACGCCTCGACGTTCACCCCGGCGGCGTACGACGAGGTCATCACCGTGAGCGCCCTCGCCGACTTCAACGGAACCCCCGGTGGCGGCGCACCCTCGACCTGCCGCGCCGACCAGGACGACACGTTCGCGTCGTTCTCCAACTTCGGCGCCGACGTCGACATCATCGCCCCCGGTGTCTGCATCTACAGCACCTCGATGAACGGCGGCTACGCCACCCTCTCCGGTACGTCGATGGCCAGCCCGCACGTCGCGGGAGGAGCGGCCCTGATCACTGCGCTCAACCCGAGTGCGACACCCGCTCAGGTCAAGAGCCAGCTGATCGGCACCGGGACGCTCGACTGGAACGACTCGGACGACCCGGACCCGGTCAAGGAGCGCCTGCTCAACGTCTCCACGTACTGAGTCACTCCACCTGAATCGCTCCACCTGAGCCACCCGGCTCCTGGCGGAGCCACCTGACGGTCGCCCGGTCCCCTTCTGCGGGGCCGGGCGACCCCCATGTCCGGCGGAACCGCCCCTCGCCGCGACTGGGCAGAACTCGATCGGCGGAGCATACTGAGTGATTTCGGGCCGCGTCGGAAGGCGCTCGGGCAGGGAGGATCTCGTGACCAAGGGACTCGATCTTGGGCCGTCCCAGGGGGACGTCGCGCTGGTCGAGCGGTGCGCGCAAGGCGACGCCCTCGCCGGCCGTGAGCTGCTCGCACGACATCGTGACGCCGTCGCCGACAGCGGCCCCTCGCCGGCCTACGAGTCCGTCGACGCCTCCGGTCAGCAGGCGCTCGCCCAGCTCCGGCACCGAGGCGACCCCAGTCTGCCGTTCCGCGCACTGTGGCTGACCCTCCACACCCAGGGCGGGCTCCCGGGCGACGAAGAGCGCCGCAACCCGGTGTGGGACGGGTTCTGTGCGCTGCCGCTGCCGGCCCAGACGGCGCTCTGGCACCGCGAGGTGGAGGGTCAGGGGGCGACCGCGATCGCCGCCCTGCTCGGCACCAGCACCGACGAGGTACGCCGTCTCCTGGTCTCGGCGTACTCGGGTGTCCGGGATCAGGTCGAGCAGTCCAGCCCGCCGTCACCGTCCCGGGGCCTGGCCAGCCAGCTCCTCCTGCTCCAGTACTCCCTCCGCGACGTGCTCGCCGGAGTCGTCCTCGGCCCCGCGGCCGGCCGCTACCTGGTCGCTCGCCCTCGTGCCGGACGCCAGGTGCCCATCGACGTGACGCCGACGCGGCGCCGCAGCAACGCGCCGTACGTCGCCCTGGCCGCCGCCGTGGTCAGCGCCGTCGCCGCGGCGTCGCTCATCGGCTCCGCCCCCCTCGACACCAGCAGGGTCCCCGCCCCCAGCGCCGCGCCGTTCGAGGCGCCGATCCTCGGCTCCTACCTGCAGACGGTCGACCGGCAGCAACGGGCAGGAAACGCCCCGGTCGCCGGCGCCGCAGGCCGTGGCGGCGGCAGGGTCGCCCTTGCGCAGCACCACCCCGACCGCCGGGGGAAGGACTCCCGGCCAGCAGAACTCCGGCGGCCAGAGCGCCGGCGGCCAGAGCACCGGAAGCCAGAGCACCGGAGGCCAGACGTCCGGCGGGTCGGACGCCGGCCCCTCGGGTGGCGGGTCCCCCGGGCCCGGCGGCGGCGGCGCGCCGGGAAGCTCCAACAACCAGCCCGACCCAGGCCCCGAGGACGACGGCCCAGGCCAGAGCGCCCAGCACGCCAGTCCCCAGGGGCTGAGCAACGGCGTCCGCGCTCACGGCCAGGGGAACAAGCCCGACAAGAGCAAGGCGAAGGGCCACAAGTCCGACAACGGCAAGGCGAAGGGCCACCGGCCGGGCAAGGGGAGCGGCAAGGGGAAGAGCCAAGGGAAGGGCGCAAGCCGACGCTGACCGTCGGCCCGCGCGACCACCTGACGTCCCAGGGTCCCGGGACGGTCCCACCCGCGCCCTGAACGTTATGGTTCTGGTGGCTCAGGCGGGTTTGCATCTCACGGATGAATCCAGAGGGTTCTCCCGACACATCCCTGATCCCGGGCCCCTAGCTCAATTGGCAGAGCAGAGGACTTTTAATCCTTTGGTTGTGGGTTCGAGTCCCACGGGGCCTACGAAGTGGACCAGACATTTCCTACGCGGGGCGTAACCCAGGTCACACCGCGAGCGTTTGAGCGTCATGGGCAACTCCCCGACCACCGGCGGCAACAGACCCGCCGACGATCTCCTGGACCGCTGGATGGCGCACCACCAGCGGGAGTCCGGCGACGTCGAGCCTGAGCCGATTCCCGAGCCCGACGAGGTCATCGAGACCGTCGAGGTCATCGCCGAGGACCGTCGAGGCATTCGAAGAGTTCGCCCACCCCGCCCCCGCACTCGGGGGGGCATCGGGCGCGCCGTCGCCCTCGGGGCCGGAGACCGTGGAGGAAGGTGCGCCGCTGTCGGCGCCCGCCCCGGCTCCGGTGACGACCGGCGCGTCCGTGCCCCACCCCGCCCCACCAGCCAAGCCCCCCACGCCGGTACGCCGCCCCACCGCCGCGCCTGCGCCGGGGTTGGTGCTGTTCTCCCCTCGCCGCGGCCTCCGCCACGTCCTCACCGCCATCGCCGCACTCCTGGCGGCCGGCGTCGGCATCGCGGGCTACCTCGCCTGGCTGGCCCAGACCCCCACCTCGTTCGGCGTCGCCGGCGGGATGGTCGCCGCTCTGCTCCTCGTCTGGAAGGTCCGCGGTCGGACCAACAGCACGCACATCACCATCGAGAACGGCATGCTCCGGATCGAGCAGGGCAAGAGCCGCCACCTGTTCCCGCTGGCCAGCGCCCACCCGCCGATCGACATCATCGGCGAGCCCGGCCGGCGCAGCTGGAAGGTGCTGATCCAGCGTCGCGGCATGCCGCCGTTCGTGATCACCCGCAAGATGGTGGAGCCCATTGGCTTCAGCGAGGCCATCCGGCACTTCCGCCCGGACGCCTGAGCGTTCTACGCCTCCAGCCACCACGGACTCGTGTAGGCGATCCCGAGGTCGTTGCCGGGGTGCCCGACGGGACCGGGCGTCGCGTTGGGCTGGCTCGGGTCCGCGATCCGCAGCAGCACCCAGTCCCCGTCGGCCAGGTCGAGGGGCACGGTCACCGTGACCACGTCGCCGACCAGGAACTCGTGGACCAGCGGAACGGCCGGCACGTCGCCACCGGGCCGGAGCACCTGCAGCGTCAGCGGCCGCCCCCACCAGGACTCGTCGCGCTCCAGGTCGACGGTGAAGGTCACGTCGCCGCCGGTGCTGCGCAGCACGGAGCCCATCGGCACCGGCGCGGCCCCACCGACCGAGGCGGTCGCGTCGACCCGGAGGCCGGAGGTGCGGGTCGCGAAGAACCGTCGCGCCTGCATGGCGGCCTTGACCCCGGCCCGCGTGTGCTCGGCGACCCACAGACCGGTGCGGCCCTTGCCCTCCGGGTGACCCCAGTCGATGCCGTGCTCGTCGGTCACGCCGGTGATGCCCGTGCGCCAGCCGGCGTCCAGGCACGCGCACAGCGGTGAGGAGCGGCCATCGGCGTACCCCTCGAAGAGGAAGTCGTCGCGACGGTTGAACATCTCCAGCGACACCATCTGGTCGCGGACCCGCGGGTCGAAGCGGAACTCCTCGAACCGTCCGTGCTCGCGACCGGGGTGGTTGAAGCCGGCGATGCCGTCGGCGCCACCGTCGAGGACGAGGCCGGGCGTCGCGGCGCAGCCACTCCAGCAGCGGCGCCATCACGCCGGCCTGGAGGACGTCGACGTAGTGCTCGGTGAACCAGACGTTGACGTGGCCGAGCATCGGCTCGGACCACTCGAAGCCACGGATCGCGGTGAAGGCACCGTCGGCGTTGGCGGCATCGGCGTACTCGCGGGTGCGCGCCCAGCCGTTCGGGGTGAGCCCGGCGACCTGGTGGTAGTCCGGCGGCAGCAGGTCCGTCAGTACGTCGCCGAGCGCGTTGTCGGAGAACGTGGCGTGGTCGGTCAGCGCCGCCACGTCGAGCCCGGCGCCGCGCATCGAGTCGAAGGCCAGGCCGGGGTCACCGTCGCCGTCCGAGAAGAGCGTGTGGTTGTGCAGGTCGGCGTGCACGAGCGTGGTGCCGGCGGTGATCCGCGAGGCGCGAGCAGCCCCCAGGGCGGGGGTGGAGCCGGTGGCCGCGATCGCGGGCGTGTGGCGGGACGTCAGCCCGGCCAGGAAGAGGCCGGCGCCTGCCGACAGGAGGGCCGTACGCCGGGTCAGCGGCAGGGGCGGGAGCTGGCCGTGGTGCCCGTGGTCATCGCACATACTCCGATCAACGGCGCAGGAGCCGAGAGGTCACCCCACCTCGATCCAGTAGCGGCGCTTGCCGTTGCGGGAGTCCTCGTAGACACCGCCGTTGCCCTCGATGGTCAGGCGGGAGCCGTCGTTGTCCTCGTCGCAGGTGAGCAGCACCCGGTCGAGGCCGAGTCCCTTCGCCTCCCGTAGCGCGAGCTCGAGCGCCCGACGGGCGTGCCCCTCGCGACGCCGACTGGGACGCACCCCGAAGCCGATGTGGCCGCCCTCGTTCAGGAGCCAGTCGTTGAGCCGGTGCCGCAGCGCCAGGTAGCCGACGAAGTCGTCTCCGTCGACGATCCAGAAGTAGGTGCAGTGCACGCGGTCGTCGGGCAGCGCGCGCGAGGTGTCGGCGTACCCCACGAGGAAGTCGATGATCTCGCGACACCCCTCCGCGGTCGTGTCGACGGGGTCGAAGTCCCACAGCCCCGACCCGTGCATCGGCGCCGTCCCGAACTCCGCGACTGCCGCTGCCCACGACTCACGGAAGCGGACGTCGGGGCGCACGAGCTCGGTCATGGCGCAAGGGTTCCATGTCCCGGTGAGGCGCGGCCAACGGATATCCGCGCCACCTCGGAACTGGAACCCGTTCTAGAGTGACGCCATGGCCGGCTACCTGCGCGACGACCTCTCCAACGACGAGATCGACCGGCAGGCAGCGCTCTACGGCCCGCTCGCCGCCAGCGTGCGCGAGCTCGTCGACGCGGTGATCCGCTCCGAGGTGGACGACGAGGAGATCCGGACCGCACGCGCCGAGATCGACGCGATCACCGAGCGCCTCCGCACGCAGCAGGCCGACGGACCCTTCGGCGTCCGCTTCAACGGTGAGGGCCGCGGCCGGGCCTGGGGCAACGCGGTCGTGGGCCTGCGCAACGCGGTCGCCCCGCCGCTCGCGATGCAGCACGAACCGTCGGGCCGGGCCTGGGCCGACTTCCACCTCGGCGCCGCCTACGAGGGCCCGCCGGGCCTCGTCCACGGCGGCGTCGCCGCGCTGATCCTCGACCAGGTGCTCGGCGAGGCGGCCGGGGCCGGGGGCAAGCCCGGGATGACCGGGACGCTCACCCTTCGCTACCGGCGCGGGACCCCGCTCGGCGACCTCCACGTGGAGGCGCACATCGACCGGGTCGACGGCATCAAGACCTACGCCGTGGGCCACATCGCGGACAACGAGGGCGTCACCGTCGAGGCCGAGGGTGTCTTCATCCTGCCGAAGTGGGCGCGCAAGGCGATCGCCGAGCACGAGGCCGGGCAGACGCCGAGCCGCTTCGAGTAGGCCCTGCAGCACTCACGGGGTTTCGAGGCTCGGCGCTGACGCGCCTCACACCTCAACCAACGGCGCCCTGCGCTCACGGGGTTTCGAGGCTCGGCGCTGACGCGCCTCACCACCTCAACCAACGGGCTAGCGGCGCTGCTCGGCGGGTACGCCGCGCTGGCCGGCGTCGGTGAGCCGGGCCTCCTCGAGGGCCTGGGCCTCGAGCTCCTCGCGGCGCGAGGTGTCCAGCATCGACCGCGCGGCGTCGTACGCCCCGGGCTCGGAGACCAGGTCGGTGGCGCCGTGCTTGAGCCGAGCCAGGGCCGCCCGGGCGAAGATCTGCTGCTCGGTCGTGGTCCGCTCGGAGCGGCCGCGCCCCAGGAACGAGATCGCCCAGTGGAGCAGCGCGGTCACGCGGCTCTTGAAGCCGGTGATGTAGACGAGGTGGACCGCCAGCCACATCAGCCAGGCGATCAGGCCGGTCAGCCGGAACCGGCCGACCATCGCGACCGCGCGGAAGCGGCTGATGATCGCCATGGAGCCCTTGTCGAAGTACTTGAACGGCGCCTGCGGGGCCTTCCCCCTGATCCGTCCGTTGATCTCCTTGGCGGCGTACTTGGCACCCTGGATGGCAACCTGGGCGACACCGGGGAGGTTGTCGAGGGCGATCATGTCGCCGACCACGAAGACCTCGGGGTGGCCGGGCAGCGTGAGGTCGGGGTTGACGCCGATCCGGCCGGCCCGGTCGAGGGGGGCGCCGCTCTGCGCGGCGAGGGTCTGGCCCAGCGAGCTGGCCTGGACGCCGGCCGCCCAGATCTTGGTGACGGCGTCGATCTTCTCGGTGCGGCCGTCCTTGTACTTCACCTCGATGCCGCGCTCGTCGACATCGGTGACCATCGCGCCGAGCAGCACCTCGACCCCGAGCTTCTCGAGCTCGGTCTTGGTCCGCTCACCGAGCTTCTGGCCGAACGGCGGCAACACCTGCGGCGCGGCGTCGACCAGGAGCACGCGCGCCTCGCGGGTGTTGATGGCGCGGAAGTCACGCTTGAGGGTGCGGTGGGCCAGCTCCGCGATCTGGCCGGCCATCTCCACACCGGTCGGTCCGGCGCCGACGACCACGAAGCTCAGCAGGTGGTCGACGGAGTCGCCGCGGTTGGCACCGAGCTCGGCCATCTCGAAGGCGCCGAAGATGCGGCCGCGCAGCTCGAGGGCGTCGTCGATCGACTTCATGCCGGGGGCGTACTCGGAGAACTCGTCGTTGCCGAAGTAGGACTGCGCCGCGCCCGCGGCCACGATCAGCGAGTCGTAGGCAGTGACGGTCGGGCGGCCGAGGACCTGGGAGGTGACCAGGCGCTGCTCGAGGTCGATCTCGGTGACCTCACCGAGCAGGACCTGGGCGTTCTTCTGGCCGTTGAGGATCTCCCGGGTCGGCGGGGCGATCTCGCCCTCGGACAGGATCCCGGTCGCCACCTGGTAGAGCAGCGGCTGGAAGAGGTGGTGGGTGGTCTTGGCGATGACGGTGACGTCCACGTCGGCACGCTTGAGCGCCTTGGTGCCGAAGAGACCTCCGAAGCCGGAGCCGATCACCACCACCCGGTGCCGGTCGCCTGTGCTCTGGACTGCCATGTCGGACCTTTCGTTGACGGTCGGACCGCGCCGTACCGGCGGACCCGGACACGACCATTGTCCCGCCGTACCCCGGTCGACCGCCAATCAGCGTCCGGGTTCCGTCGATCACACCCCGCTCAACCGAGCAGACCCCGGAAGTACGGCGCCAGCTCGGGGTGGTCACCCGGCGGACCGACCACGTACGCGCGCACGCCGGGGAGGGCCCACGGCTCGACGTTCTCGGGTCGCAGTCCCACGACCGGGCTCTCCCCGGCAGCGGTCCGGGGCAGCCGGATCAGCGCGCAGCGGAGGTCGACGACGTACGCCGTGGTCGCGTCGCCGGCGTCGGCG
Source organism: uncultured Actinomycetota bacterium (assembly GCA_963834235.1). Taxonomy (GTDB): domain Bacteria; phylum Actinomycetota; class Actinomycetes; order Propionibacteriales; family Nocardioidaceae; genus Nocardioides. The sequence continues at coordinate 759,514 of CAWIAS010000001.1, read as the reverse complement.
TACAACACGGCCCACTGCTCGTTCAGGCGCGCGCGGCAGTCATCCGGGTCGCCGCCTCCGGCGATGCTGTCCGCGAAGGCGCCGGCCGCAGCGGCGTCGACCTCGCCCGACCACTGCAGCCCGGCACCCAGCCCGACCGCGTCGTAGACGCAGATGGCCAACCTCTCGGGGCGTCCCTCCCCCTCGCCGGCGGGCACGTCCCGCGCCCGCCCGACCTGCGGGCAGCCGTAGGCGTCGGTCTCGACCTCCTCGACCGACGCGAGGATCTCGACCCGGAGCGCCTCGTCGTCGGTGGCCACCGAGACGTGCTGATCGCCGACCTCGACCGTCTCGGCGGTGAAGCCGTTGCCCCACGACTGCTCGCCGGTCTCGAGCGGGGAGTCCAGCCAGACGTACGACGCGGACGGCTGCGGAAGGTTGTCCTGATCCAGACCCAGGCACATGTCGGTCATCACGAGCGGCCGGCCGACGTACGGCTCGCCCTCCACCGGGTTCAGGTCGTCGTCCACGACGCCTCCGCACTGGACGAGCCCGGCGCTGCCGCCGTCGGCCTGGGGGGACCCGCCCAGGGCCCAGTCGGCCGGCACCCGGACCTGGACGCCGCGCCAGGCCTCCGCGCGCCACTCGTCCACCGACGCCGTCGCGGGAGGGGTCCCGGGAGCGGGCGGGGGCGCGGGATCGTCGGCTCGCTGCAGCAGGACCAGGGCCAGTGGTGCCGCAATCAGCACGGCGACCACGACGGCCACGACGGCCCGACAGAGCGCGCACCCGGTCGGTCTGGACCACTGGTGTCGGAGCCGCCTCGTCGTTGCGCACGCTGCCCACCATGCCCACCGGGCGAGCCCCAGGCGTGGCGCGCGGCGGGCGTGGCGCACTTTCTGGAGAAACTTTCCCGTCCGCCTGGTTTGCCCACGGGGTGCGACGGGTAATCGATTCACGACAGAGCATGACCCCGCTCACTCACCTGGAGTACACCCGTGCCGCTGAACCGGCCAGCCCTCACTCTGGGCTCGGGACCAAGCGGTGTGCACGAAGCCCGTCGCTGGGTGATTGACACCTGCGTCGACATCGGCCGTCCCGACCTCATCGAGTGCGCCGAGATGGCCGTCTCCGAGATCGTCACCAATGCGCTGCTCCACGGCGAATCCCCCATCCGGGTCCGGGTGCGTGGCACTCACGAGCATCCCCGAGTCGAGGTCAGCGACGACTCGCGCGAGCCGCCGGTGCTCCCCGGGTCCGAGCCGCTCACCGACGACGACAACTTCCTGCTGACCTTCGGCCGCGGGCTCGCGATCGTCGCCCGCTGCGCCACCGCGTGGGGTGCCGAGATCGAGGACGTCGGCAAGGTCGTCTGGTTCGTCCCCGCCTCCGACGCCAACGAGGAGTGCGGCGTCGAGGGCCTGATCACGGGTCTGCCCACCACTGACGAGGAGCCGGACGCCTCGGTCGAGCGGGTCACCATCGACATTCGCGGCGTCCCGTTGCGCTCCTTCCTCGACTTCCAGGTCCACTACCGCGAGCTCCGTCGCGAGGTCCGTCTGCTGGCCCTCACCCACGAGGCCGACTACCCGCTCGCCAAGAGCCTGTCCGACCTGTTCGGGTCGCTCGACCGGGTACTCCGCGAGGGGATCAGCCCCGGCCAGGTCGAGGCCGCCCTTCGGACCGGCCACACCAACACCGACCTCATCGTCGACATGCCGCTCAGCACGGCGTCCACCATCGACCGGTTCCTCGAGCTCCTCGACCTGGCCGACGCGTTCTGTCGCGAAGAGCGACTCCTGTCGCTCGCCCGCAGCCCCGAGCAGCGCAGCTTCCAGCAGTGGTTCCTCGGGGAGTTCATCCGACAGCAACGGGGCGAGCAACCGGCCCCCTGGACGGTCGCCCCGTTTCGAGGAGTCAAGATCGTCTCGTGACCCGTCCCGCCCTCTCGCCCGCCCCGATCGTGGCGGTGGCGCTGGGCGGGGGCCTCGGAGCCGCCCTCCGATACGTCCTCGGTGAGCTGACTCCGGCCGCCAACGGACTTCCCCTGGACGACGTTCGCGATCAATGTCTCCGGTGCATTCGTGCTGGCGCTCCTGCCCGCCGTGGCGGCGGTCCGCCGCCGACCCCTGCTGACGCTGGCGCTCGGTCCCGGCCTCCTGGGCGGCTACACGACGCTCTCGGCCTACGCCGACGACGCCCGCGCCCTGTTCGCCGATGCCCGCCCCGGACTCGCGGCGGCGTACCTCCTCGGCACGCTGGCCGCCTGCCTGGTGGCGATCACCGTGGCCCAGCACCTGTCCACGTCCGCAGAGCAACGTGCTTTCGCCGACGAGGAGGGCGACGCGTGACCGTCCTCCTGGTCGCCGTGGGTGCCGGCGTGGGCGCGGTCCTGCGCTACCTCGCCAGTCACTTCTTCGACGACGACCGCTTCCCCGCCGGGACACTCGTGGTCAACGTCGCCGGCTCGTTCATGCTGGGCGCGTTCTCGGCGATGGTGCTGTCGGGATCGCTGTTCGCGCTGCTCGGGCGCCGGCTTGTGCGGTGGGCTCACGACCTACTCCGCGTTCGCGGTGCAGACCCACCGGCTCGGACCTGCGCTCGGCACGGCGTACGCCGGCGCCACGATCGTCCTGGCGCTCGTGGCCTGTGCGGCGGGGTTCTCGCTCTACGCGTAACCGAGCTCGTGCAGGCGCTCGTCGTCGATGCCGAAGTGGTGGGCGATCTCGTGGACGACGGTGATCCGCACCTCCTCGACCAGCTCCTCCTCCGACCCGCACATCTCCTGGAGCGGGTGGCGGAAGATGAAGATCCGGTCGGGCAGCTCCATGCCGAAGTCGCCGTGCCGCTCGGTGAGCGCGACCCCGTCGTACAACCCGAACAGGTCGGGGTCGTCCGCCGGAGGCTCGTCCTCGACCAGGACGACCACGTTGCGGATGAGGGAGGTGAGCTCGTCCGGGATCTCGTCGAGGGCCTGGTTGACCAGGGTCTCGAAGGCGGCGCGCTCGATCTCGACGGGCATGGGCTCATTGTGCGCACGCGGCCCGACGGTGATCGGAAATGCCGAACGCCCGGATCTGGTGATCCGGGCGTTCTGTGGCGACCCCGACGGGACTCGAACCCGCGGCCTCCGCCGTGACAGGGCGGCGCGCTAACCAACTGCGCTACGGGGCCAGGTGGCCTCACTGGTGAAGCGGTGGAACTCTAACCCATCGATGTCGGTGCCTCCCAATCGGGAGTTCCGCCACCAGTGGTGGCACCCCCAACGGGATTCGAACCCGTGCTACCGCCGTGAAAGGGCGACGTCCTAGGCCGCTAGACGATGGGGGCCGGACTGCCGGAACAGCATAGGGGCGGGCCCGACCGGCCTCCAAAAGGGCTCGCAATTCCCCGGTTTCGTGGCCGCCCTTTTCCTCCGGTATGGTTCCCCTCGCTTGGCCAGGTAGCTCAGTTGGTACGAGCGACCGACTGAAAATCGGTAGGTCGGCGGTTCGACCCCGCCCCTGGCCACACGCACCGTTGGTCCCGACCAGCGAGAAGACGCCCCCGCCGGACCGGTGGGGGCGTTCTTCGTCGGCCGGCCGGTGTCACCGTCTGAGGACCGCCCACGATCAGCCGAGCGCCAGCACCGCCCAGACCTTCTTGCCGTCGGGAGCAGCCTCGACGCCCCATGACGTGGACATGGCCGAGACGAGCAGAAGACCGCGGCCGTGCTCCGAGTCCCTGTCCAGCGGCTGCGGCTCAGGACTGCCGGCGCCTTCGTCGCTGACCTCGATGCGCAGGGCCCCCGACGTGTGCGAGAGCTCGAGGCGGCACGCGGAGCCACCATGGGTGACGGCGTTGGTGACCAGCTCGCTGACCACGACCTCGGCCTCGTCGAGCAGGCCCTCCATCGCCCACTCGGCCAACACCTCGCGGACCAGGGTGCGGGCCAGCGCGCTGCCCTGCGGGTCGAGCGGGAGGTCGAGCGTCCGGACGTCGTCGTCGCGACGGCCCACGTGCTCGAGAAGCTCGACGAGGTGATCGATCCCAGCGTCCTTGAGCAGGTAGCCGGCGGTGCGCTCCTCGAACCACGACCGGTCTGACGGCTCGGCGCCCGACAGGATCACCACCTGGGTGCCGGGTGACTCCTCGCGGATCTGGGTCACCACCTCCTGCCCGGCGATGTCCGGCAGCCCGAGATCCAGCACGACGACCTCGGGACGCAGGTCGCCGGCCAGGTCGATGGCCTGCGCGCCCGTGCTGGCTTCACCGACGACCTCGAAACCACCGTGGAACCGTAAGGCCGTGCGCACGAGCTGGCGTACGTCGTCAACGTCGTCGACGAGGACGACGCGGATCGGTGTCCTGGTCACGCGGTCTCCTCGTCTGCCGGTAGCCGGAGATAGAAGGTCTGGTCATCGGGCCGGTAGGAAGCATCGCCGCCGTGGGCCCGGGCCAGCTCGCGGACGATGTAGAGCCCCAGCCCGGTACCCCCGGTGGTCTTCCCGAAACGCTCGAAGAGCCGCGGCAGGACGTCAGCAGGAACGCCGTGACCGGAGTCCCGGACGCAGACGTGCACCGCATCGCCCCGGGCGTGCGCGGTCACCGTCACGGGTGACTCGCCGTGCTGGCGCGCGTTCGCCAGGAGGTTCTCCACCATCTGTGTCAGTCTGCCCGCGTCGGCTCGCACCGTCAGCCCGGGCTCGACCACGAGATCGATCACGGCATCGGCCCAGGCCTTGCGGGCAGCGGACACCACGGCGGCAAGATGGTCCTCGAGGCTGAGCGGAGTCAACCGCAGGTCGAGGGTCCGAGCCTGGGCGCGGGAGGCGGTCAGCAGGTCATCGAGCAGTCGCCGCAGCTGCACAGCGTTGCGCGACATGGCACCGGCGAGCTCCCCCCGCTCCTCCTCCGAGAGCTCCGCATGGTGTTGCGCCATCAGGTCCGCCGAGCCCGCCAGCACCCCGACCGGCGAGCGGAGCTCATGAGCCGTCACCGCCAGGAACTCCGCCTGGTCGTCGGCGACAGCCTGCAGCTGGCTGTTGGCGAGCTCCAGGGAACGGTTGGCCGTCGCCAGCGCCGCGGCTGCCTCCTCCTGCAGCTCGAGCATGCGCCGCCGCTCGGTCGAGTCGCGAGTCACCTTCGCGAACCCCACGAGTGTGCCGACCTCGTCGAGGACGGCGGTGATCGTCACGTGTGCCCAGAAGCGACTGCCGTCCTTGCGTACCCGCCACCCCTCTTCTGCGTAGCTCCCTTCGCGCGTGGCGATGTCGAGCTCGTGCTCGGGGTGACGTGCCAGCTGCTGCTCCCGGGGGTAGAAGGTCCGGAAGTGGCGTCCGACGATCTCGTCCGCGGTGTACCCCTTGCTCCGTTGGGCGCCGGCGTTCCAGCTCGCCACATGGCCATCGGGGTCCAGCATGAAGATGGCGTAGTCCTGGACCGCCTCGACCAGCAGCCGGAACCGCTGCTCGGTCAGTCGCAGCTCCTCCTCGGCCGCGCGCTGCCCCGTCACGTCCTGCACCTGCAGGAAGAAGTAGAGCGGCCGGTCCTGGGCGTCGATGACGGCGGAGATCGTGACCTGCAGTCGGCGGGACGGATCCTCGTCGACCAACCCGTGCTCGATCTGCACGGCACCCGCGCCCCCACGGACCTTGTCGAGAGCACGTCGCACGTGAGCACCCTCGCGAACCAGGTCGGCGTACGGGAGACCCACGAGAGAGTCGGAGTCCTCGTCCAGCAGCTCCCGGAGGTGCCGGTTCGCGCGCACGACACGTCCGTCCAGCGTGATCGTCGCCATGCCGATGGCCGCGTCGTCGAAGATCTGCCGGAAGCGTTCGAGGTGGTCCTCCAGCACCGGGTCCAGCTGCCCGGGGTCGCCGTCCTCGCGACCTCGGAGGCTGGGCGCGGACGTCCCGGACGAGGCGATGCTCACCAACCGTTCGACCAGCTCGTCCATCGGGATCGCTTTCTCGATGAACGCGCTCGCCCCCAGGGAGCGAGTGTGGTCCTCCAGACCGGCGCCTTCAAAGCCGCTGAACATCACCACCCGGGTCGTGGGGGAGGCGTCCAGCACGAGCGGGAGGGCGGCCAGACCATCGAGACCCGGCATCGAGACATCGAGCAGCATCAGCGTGGGGCGATGGGCACCCGCGAGCTCGACGGCCTGATTCCCGTCTTCACCCTCGGCCACGACCTCGAGCCGGCCCGACAACCGCAGCTGGGTCTTGAGCAGGAGCCGAACCTCGGGCGCGTCGTCGACCACGATGATCGTGGGCTTGGCCACCATGGCCGGAACCTACCGCAACCGCGGCCACGCACGTCCGGCCAGACTTGAGCGTTCTGGTGACCCACTCACCGAACCGAGAACGGGAAGCGGACGACCGAGACCTCGCCGTCCTCCTTCATCCGGACCCGCATCACGTGGTCTCCCTGCTTCATCGGGCGGAGCATGAACATCAGCGCCTTGCCCAGGAAGCGGGTCGGCCCGGCTTCCACGCCCCAGATGTTCTTCTTCGGGAGCACCGCCACCCGACGCCCGCTGCCGACCGTCCACCGCCACGGGTCGTCGACCAGCCGACCGTCCAGCCTCATCCGGATCCGGATGTCCGTGAGCTCTTGGTCGAAGGACTGCCGGACACACTTGCGGAGCTGGTGCCACGTCCGGCCGTTTCCTTCGGCGGTCGAGCACGACCAGCCCAGGTAGGAGAACATGCACGGCACGACCGGCGGGCACGTCACAGCCCCTGCCTGTCCCGGACGGGCCCATGATCACCACGTGGTACCTGCGCTCGCAGTTGTTCTCGCTGTTGGGATGAACAGCGGGATTGCGGGGCACCGGAATCTCCTGGTACCACTCGAAGTATCGACCTGCCCACATGCCCCACGTCCGACCCCGGGGTTCCTGGCTCGGTCGGTACAACCGCAGTTCGTCGACCGCCTGGACAGCGGCACCCGCCGGATCGTTTGCCGGAATTTGCTGGGACAGACGTCGCGGGCGGCGAGGTGTCGCCGTACGACCCGGCCGCCGCGGACGCGACAGGAAGGGCCGAGAGCACGAGGCCGGCAAGGGCGGCAAGGCAGGACGGACAGTCGAATGTGCATGCGAGGCTCCTCTGTCGGCCTCGACGCTAGCCCCGAGCGGTCGTCCGCGCTGGATGTTGCAGAGGGCGGCCCCGGTGCAACACCCCTCAGGCCGAGCGCTCGCGGGGCACGTCCAGCCGTGGGACGCCCCCGAGCCCGCGCCGGTAGCGCACCCGGCCGGCGTACTGCTCCAGGGTCCGGTACAGCGTCTGATGGGCAGACCACGGCAACGGCTCGGCCCCGACGTACCAGGTGTCGCCGAACGAGATCCAGGCCGGCACCCAGGCCGCCGCGTCGTCCCAGGCACCCTGGCGGCTCATCACGAGTCGACGCCGGACCTGGAAGGCCATCCGTGGGCCGTCGGCACAGATGGGTGCCGTCGCCACCGGCCACAGGTGCAGGTCGAGCCCCATCAGGTGCACCTCGAGCTCGGCGAGCACCGCAGGGTCGACCAGGACGGTCGCGACGTTCTCGTGGGGTGGCCGTCGCATGCCCGCACGCTCTCCGGTGGCCCCCGGCTTCGTCAAGGGCCCGCGAAAACACGTCGCCCGCGCGTTTCGGTCGATCCGCTCGGGGTACGACGACCACATTGCCTCGTCCAGAACCGCGGCGAGCCACCGTCTCACCTCGATCAGGGAGTCACCATGGAAAGCAACCAGTCGACCGGACTGTCCGCCGACGAGCTCGCCGCCGAGAGCGCCACCGCGCTGCCGGACAAGGAGGTCGTCTCCATTCTCGACCTCAACGCCGACCTCGACCTCGCGATCGACGCCGCCGCCCCCATCGACCTCGCGGTCGCCGCGAACGCCAACGTTGCTGCGCCCATCGACGCTGCCGTCGGCGCCAACATCCTCTCCGAGGGCTCGACCGCGCAGGCACTCTCGGACCAGGGCGTGATGATCAACCAGGACATCGTCGGCGATGCCACGGCCACAGCCGAGCAGGACAGCGCCATCGACCAGGGCGCCGCCCCGGACGCGGCCTCCGCCACGGACGCCACCTCCGCCACGGACTCCGGCACCACCACCGACGCCACCTCGGCCACCGGCGGCACCACCGACGCACTCGGCAGCACCACCGACACCACCTCCGCCACCGGCGGCACCACCGACGCACTCGGCAGCACCACCGACACCACCTCCGCCACCGGCGGCACCACCGACGCACTCGGCAGCACCACCGACACCACCTCCGCCACCGGCGGCACCACCGACGCACTCGGCAGCACCACCGACACCACCTCCGCCACCGGCGGCACCACCGACGCACTCGGCACACCACCGACAACACCGTCGGCGGAGTCACCGACGGTGCTCGGCGGCGCGACGGACGACCTCGGCGGAGTCACCGACGGTGTCGGCGGCGCGACGGACGACCTCGGCGGAGTCACCGACGGTGTCGGCGGCGCGACGGACGACCTCGGCGGGGTCACCGACGGCCTCGGCTCCTTTGCCGACGGCAACCTGCTCAACGTCAACGTCGACCTCAACGCCGACGCCGACATCACTGCGCCGATCAACGGCGGGATCGCCGCGAACGCCAACGTCGCGGCGCCGATCGACGCCGCGGTGGCGGCCAACATCGGCTCCGTCGACAGCAACGCGGTCGCCGTCGCCCAGCAGGACGCCATCATCAACCAGAGCATCGAGGGCGACGCCGAGGCCAACGCCGACCAGACCTCCGACATCTCCCAGGCCGACCAGCCCGAGGCCGACCAGCCCCAGGCCGACCAGCCCCAGTCTGACCAGCCTCAGCCGTGACCGAAGCGGTCTCGCCCCCGGCTGCCGGTCCGACGACCGGCACCGGGGGCACCGTCGCCCCGGCGCGCGCCGACGGGATCACCCTCATCGGCGAGATGGTGGGCTCGGGCTACCGGGTGCCACCAGCCCTCGCGCGCCGTGCGGACGGGCAGACCGTTCAGCTCACCCCCCTTCTCTACGCCACGCTGTCCGCGCTTGACGGACAGCGTTCGTACGCCGAGGTCGCGGAGGCCGTGGCCGCGGCGACGGACAAGCCGGTGTCCGAGGACAACGTCCGGGAACTGGTCGGCAAGCTCCAGCCGATGGGCCTGGCCGTCTGTGACGACGGCTCCGAGCCGGAGCTCAAGCGGAGCAACCCGCTGCTCGGTCTGCGGTTCAAGGTCGCCGTCACCGACCAGGAGAAGACCCGCCGGCTCACAGCGCCGTTCGCTGCCCTGTTCAACCTCGCCGTGGTCGTGCCGGTGCTGCTCGCCTTCGCGTGGATCAGCTGGTGGGTCCTCTTCGACAAGGGCCTCGCCTCCGCCACCCACGAAGCGTTCGCGCGACCGGGTCTGCTGCTCGCCGTCCTCGGGATCACCGTCCTGTCCGCGGGCTTCCACGAGTTCGGCCACGCCGCCGCTGCCCGCCGCGGCGGTGCAGACCCAGGCGTGATGGGCGCGGGCCTCTACCTCGTCTGGCCGGCCTTCTACACCGACGTCACCGACTCCTACCGACTCGGTCGGGCCGGTCGGCTCCGCACCGACCTCGGCGGCCTCTACTTCAACGCGATCGTCGCGGTCGCCACCGTCGGCGTCTGGTGGGCCACCCGTTACGACGCGATCCTCCTGCTGGTGGCGACCCAGATCCTGCAGATGCTGCGGCAGCTGCTGCCCTTCGTGAGGTTCGACGGCTACCACGTCCTGGCCGACCTCACCGGCGTCCCAGACCTCTTCCAGCGCATCGGCCCCACCCTGCGCAGCCTCATTCCGTGGCGGCCGACCGATCCCGAGGCTCAGGCGCTCAAGCCGTGGGCGCGGGTCGTCGTGACGGCGTGGGTCCTCACCGTCGTACCCGTCCTGCTCTTCGTGATGGTGCTGATGGTGCTGACGCTCCCCCGCCTCGTCGGCACGGCGTGGGCCAGCGCGCAGGCCCAGCAGGACCAGATGGCAGCCGCTTTCGGCGACGGCGACCTCGTCGGCGCACTGGCCCGCGGCCTCGCGATGGTGATCGTGGTGCTGCCGATCGCCGCCTTCGGCTACATCCTCGTCCGTCTCGTCCGCCAGGTCGGAGGAGGCGTGTGGCGGCGCACCGACCACAAGCCGTTCCAGCGGAGCCTCGCCTGCCTGACAGCGGTCGCGCTCCTCGCCGGGCTGGTCCTCGCCTGGTGGCCCTCAGAGACGCGGTACCGGCCGATCCAGGCCTACGAGGGCGGAACCCTCACCGACGTCATGCCTGTCTCCAGCCCGCAGGCCGGTCTCGCCGTCGGCAGCCAGGGCACCGGCACGGTCATGTGGGCGGACGACACCGAGCTCCCGACCCGCGAGAACCCCCAGCTGGCCGCCGTCCTGGTGCCCACCGGCGACCCGTCCACCACCGACCCCGCCGAGCCCACCGAGGCCCCCGAACCCACCGTCAGCACCGAGCCGACGCCGACCACGGAGCCGACCACTCCCGCCGAGACCCCGGCGCCCAGCTCCACGGAACCCGCAGAGTCCCCGGCGCCCAGCCCCACGGAACCCGGCGAGACCCCGGCACCTGAACCGGCGGAGCCACCGGCGGAGGGTGACGTCGACACCGCGGAGCCAGGGACGTGGATCTTCCCGGTCGACGAGCCGCTGGCGCCCGAGGAGGGCGACACCCAGGCGGTCGCCGCCAACACGACCGACGACTCCGTCTCGTACTCGGTCGCCTTCGCCCTGGTGTGGGCGGACGGCGAGGAGCCGGTCGACAACACGAACGAGGCCTACGCCCTGGCCAGCTGCAACAACTGCGCCGCGGTCGCCGTGGCCTTCCAGGTCGTCCTCGTCGTGGGTGACGCCGACGTGGCGGTGCCGCAGAACGTCTCGCTGGCGGTCAACTACGACTGCACCAGCTGCCTCACGTACTCGCTCGCGGTGCAGCTGTTCGTCACCCTCGACGGCCCCCTCAGCGAGGAGGCGATGGCCGCGATCGACGAGCTGTGGCAGCAGATCGCGGCCTACGGCGCCGGCATCGGAGAGGTCCCCCTCGACGAGATCCAGGCCCAGCTCACCGAGTACGAACAGCAGATCCTCGACGTCATCGAGGAGGACCAGGGCCCGCTGACCGAGCCGAGCGAGTCCACGTCGCCGTCGCCCAGCGACGGCACCTCCCCCAGCTCACCGACGGAGTCGCCGTCCGGGTCGGGAGCGCCCCCCTCGGAGTCGCCCGCCCCTTCGGAGTCCGGGTCGCCGACCGTCGCGCCCTCGACCACCCCGAGCGAACCCAGCCCCACGACCGAGAGCACCTCGCCGACGCCGACGACGTCGCCGAGCCCCACACAGTCAGCGTCGCCATCAGCTGCCCCGACGAGCAGTCCGACGTCGTCACCCTGACCCGGCGTCAGGTCACGGAGTCAGCCCTGCACGAAGCCGGTCGCCGATGGCGACCCGGACCATGTCCTCGAAGTCCATGGGCTCGAGGTCGACGACCGACCGGATCGTGTCATCCGTGACGACCACCTCGTGCCCCATGGAGCCGATCAGGTTGCGTCCCGTGGCCGCGTCCGCGCCGGTGGCGAGGGCGAGCACGTGTGAGGAGGCGCGGGCCACCAGGCCGTCGACCAGACCGCCGCCGAGGACCGGCACGGGGAGCACGGCCACCTCCCGCCCCGTCTGCAGCCGGGCCACCGTGGTGAGCATGTCGGCATAGGTGAGGACCGTCGGGCCACCGACCTCGAAGATCCGGCTCATCGCCTGGTCGTTGCCGAGCACGCCGACCAGGTACGCCACCACGTCCTGGAGTGAGATCGGCTGGATCCTGGTCCTGACCCAGTGCGGCGCCGGCATCACCGGGACGGTGCCGGCGAGCTGGCGGGTCATCTCCCACGAGATGCCGCCGTGGCCCACGACCACTGCGGCCCGCAGCACGGTCACGGGGACCCCGGCGTCGCCGAGCAGGGACTCCACTTCGCGTCGCGAGCGCAGGTGCGGGGACAGTGCGGTGTCGTCCCGGCCCAGCCCCCCGAGGTAGACGATCTGCTTCACCCCGGCCTCCGCGGCGACCCTGCTGAACGTGCGGGCGTACTCGGCGTCCTCCTGCTCGAAGCGCGAGGAGTCGAGGGAGTGGACCAGGTAGTACGCCACATCGACGTCGTCCAACGCCTCGCGGAGGCTGTCGGCGTCCCGGACGTCGCCCGCCACCGGGCGGCCTGCTCCGTCGTACGCCTCGGGTCTGCGGGTCATCGCGAGGACCTCGTGGCCGGCGCGGACCAGGGCTTCGGCGAGCGCCGAGCCGACGAAGCCCGAGGCCCCGGTGACGAGCACGCGTTGCGCGGTCATCAGGCTCCTTCCAGCCAGGGGTGAGACTGCAAGGTTCCCCGGTGGGGCAAGGCCATGCCTCGCCCTGCCGAGATCACCCCGCCGAGAACATCGCGAGCGGCAGCCCGAGGAGGCGACCGGTTCGGCTCTCTCAGGCGTCCGGCACCTGCACCGCGAGAACGGCGATGTCGTCGCGGGCGATGCCGTCCTGGAAGTCGAGCACGTCCTTGACCAGCCCGTCGACCAGGTCGCGCGTGGTGCCGGTGCGGCGGGCACGGAGAGACGCCATGAGTCGGTCGTCGCCGTACAGCTCGCTCTCCTGCCGGCCCTCGGTGACGCCGTCGGTGTAGAGGACGAGGGTGTCGCCGGCCTCGAGCGTGAACTCCTCCTCGTCGAAGCGGTCGGTCTCGAGCACCCCCAGCAGCTGGCCGGTGGCGGCGCAGGCGAGAGGTTCGGCGCCGGCGCGCAACACGATGGGTGCGGGATGACCGGCGTTGCCGAGGACGACCTCCCAGCGAGCGCCGTCGTAGCGCAGCCGCAGGATCACGGCGGTGCAGAAGCGCTCGCTGCCGTGCCGCAGCAAGACGTCGTTGACGCTCGCCAGCACCTGGCCGGGGTCCTCGAGACCGACGGTGAGGGCACGCACCGTGTGCCGGACCAGGCCCGCGACGACCGCCGCCTCGACGCCCTTGCCCTGGACGTCGCCGAGGACGACGACCCAGTCCTGGGCGCCGATCGGGAAGACGTCGTAGAAGTCACCGCCGACCTGGACGCCGTCGCCGGCGGGCCGGTAGCTGGCCGCGAGCTGGAGCCGGGGGATCTCCGGCGGCAGCGGCGGGATCAGGGTCTGCTGCAGGGTGCGGGCCAGCGCCCGTGCCCTGGCCTCGGACTCCTCGGCACGCTCCTTGGCCCGCAGGAGCTCCAGCTCGTAGCTGCGTCGCTCGGTCGCGTCGAAGACGGCGATCCGGATCACCTTGGGAGTGCCGTGCTCGTCGCGGTCCAGGGTCGCGTTGACCAGGACCGGGAGCCGGCGACCGTCGGCGCGCACCAGGTCGAGCGCGATCTCGCGGAGGCTGCCCTGCATCAGCAGTGCCGGCGCGTAGTGGGTCTCGTGGTAGATCCGGCTGCCCGGCGTCAGCAGGTCGACGAACACCAGCTTGCCCACGATGTCGCCCGCCGACAGGTCGAGCCACGTGCGGAAGGTGGCGTTGCACTTCACGATCAACCCGTCGGGCGTGGTCGACAGGAACCCGCAGGGCGCTCGTTCGTAGAGCTGCACCGGGTCGTCGTAGACGAGGGCCTCCAGGAACGCCTCGCGGGCGGCCCGCTGCTCGGTCACGTTGCCGACATCGATCACGCCGGCACGAGTCCGTCCTCCAGGAACTCCCTGATTGCGCGGGTGGTCTCGACCGGCGCGCTCAGGTTGGGGCAGTGGCCGGTGGCCTGGAGCAGCGTGTAGGAGCTGTGGGGGATCTGGTCGCGGACGTACTCGCCCACCGTCACCGGGGCGATCAGGTCGCTCGAGCACTGCAGGACGAGGCTCGGGGTGGAGACCCTCGGCAGCTCGGCCCGGTTGTCGGACAGGAACGTCGCGCGGGCCCAGCGGCGAGCGATGTCCGGGTCGGAGCGGCAGAAGCTCTCGGTGAGCTCCTGGCCGAGCTCCGGACGATCGGGGTTGCCCATGATGTTCGGCGCCATCGCGGTCGACCACCCGAGGTAGTTGTCGGCCATGGAGTCCAGCAGCCCGTGGATGTCCTCCTCCGAGAAGCCACCGACGTACGGCGGGTCGTTGATGTAGCGCGGCGACGGGCCCACGAGGACGAGACCTGCGAAGAGGTCCGGCTCCCGGAGCTCGGCGAGGACGCCGATCATCGCGGACACCGAATGGCCCACGAAGATCACGTCGGAGAGCTCGAGCTCGTGGCAGATCTCGAGGACGTCCTCGGCGTACGCGTCGAGGGAGGCGTAGCGGTCCGGGTCGTAGGTCCGCGTGTCGGACCCGCCCGCGCCCATGTGATCGAACAGGACGACCCGGTGGTCGGACTCGAAGGCAGGGGCGACGTACCGCCACATGTGCTGGTCGCAACCGAAGCCGTGGGCGAAGACCATCGGCTGGCCGTCCTGTTGGCCCGGTCACCTGGACGTTGTGCCTCCGCAGCGCAGTCATGGGGGCAGGCTACCCACCCTTCGCCCCTCGCGTGGGGCTACGGCGAGCCGGTCGCCCCGTCAGCGAAGCTCGTCCAGCAGGTCGAGGCTGTGCTCGAGCGCCGCGTCACCGAAGCAGTGGTCGATCGCGTAGGAGTCCTCGTAGTTCACGACGGCGTAGCCACCGGCGACGAACCCCAGTCCCTGCTGGCCGACCGGGCTCATCTCGAAGTCCTGAGGCATGTAGCCGAGTGCGTCGTTGGCCTGCGCGAGCGGCATGGTCACCAGCGCCGCCGAACCTTCCTTCACCGAGTTGGAGAAGTTGGAGAAGGTCTCGCCGGGTGCGGTGGTGAGCGCGAACCCGTCTCCGATCCGGGCGGCGCCGACGGCCACCTCCACCGAGCTCGGCGAGGCCGAGCTGCACGGAGCCGTCTCCGGCTGCTCCCCGGTCGTGATCGAGGCGGGCTGCGAGTTGAACCGACGGTCGAAGAACCCCGCCGAGCCGAGGGCGGTGAGCGGCACGTTCGTGGCCGGCTGGACCCACGTGCGACGGGCGGTCCGGACGTTCGTGTCGGTCAGCGGGGCGCCCGCGCCGACGGAGGGCACCAGCGCGGCCAGCCGCTCACCCATCGTGGTCCCGCCCGAGGTGGACATGTTGCCGAGCCCGGTCATGAACAACGCTCCGACGCCGCCGAAACGCCGCTCCAGCGCGTGCTCGAAGACCCCCGGCCAGTCGGCGTGGGCAACCCCGTCGTTGGTGCCCTTGGTGGTCGGGTGGGCGGCGTACCCACCGATGGTCGCGACCGTTCGGGCGCCCTGTCGGCCCTTGCCGGGGACGTACGCCCGCAGCCACGTGAGCTGCTGCTCCTCCGCCGACCGGTAGGTGTCGCGGCGCTCGCTGTTGTGCTCGCGGGCCAGCTCCTCTCCCACCTCGAGGACGGCAGGCTGCATCCGGGCGACCGCGCGTCGCACCGTGGCCCGGATGGTCTCGGTCACCTGCTGCATGTACCAGTCGGGGACGAAGCCCCAGCCGCCGATGAAGTCGGGCGACGAGTGCGCGTGCGTCGCCGCGATCACGATGCCGGACGGATCGATGCCCAGCTCGGCACCGAGGTCCTCGGACAACTGGCGGGCACCGCAGTCGTCGCACTTGCTCGCGTAGTCCCAGAAGTAGCCCTCGCCGTCGATCGTGGTCAGGACGAGCGTGTCGTCGCCGTCCCCGATCGCGACCGATCTGACCCACAGGCCGAGCTCCTGGTCCCAGTCGGTGATCGGGTTGGCCGGGCCGAGGCCGAACCCGCCCATGTAGAGACAGTTCGGGTTCTCCGGCCACGGCGAGCCCGCGCTGACCAGGTGCGCGCCTTCGGCAGCGGGATCCTCGGCTGCGCCCTCCAGGAGGCTCTGGTCCATCCGCGCACAGGCCGCCCGGTTGCGCTCCCAGGTGCCGCCGTAGTCGCCGGGCCGAGGCTCGATCGAGGTCTTCGCGGCGCCGACCCGGGCAGTCATCGGGAGCGGTGCCGCCGCGGGTGCGGGCGACGCTCCGGGTCGGCGGGTGCGGGTTCGGAGCTCGGCTCTGCCTGCGAGACGACCACCAGGGCGAGGGTCGTGGTGACGACCGCGGCCGTCGTACGCAGGGTCTGGTGGAAGGACATGGTCACTCCTCGTGAGCCAGGGGACGATCGAATCTCCCGCTCCGTGAACGACGTCCTCGGCGAGTCGTTACGCCTGCGGGACTCGTCCGCGGCCGGGCAATCGCCGGGTTTCTCCCTGCCGGACCGTCGCGCGGCACCACAATGGCGGCAACGCCGCGAGCCAGCGCGGCCACCCCCGGGAGGTGATCCGGTGCAGCGCTACATCGACGAGCTCCAGCTGCTCCACGCGATCCGCCTGTCGGTGGTGGCCACGGACGGTGCGGGCCGGCTGACCTTCGTGAACGACGCGGCGGTCGAGCTGTACGGCGGCAGCCGGGAGCGGTTGATCGGCATGCGGCTCACCGACTTCCTCTCCGACCCCGCCCGGCTCGAGGAGACGCAGCGCAACCTCGACGCCGTCCTCGGTGGCCGGTTGTGGCGCGGTGAGGTCTCGTTGCGCACGATCGGCGGTGAGGCATTCCTCGCCCAGATCGTCGCCACGCCGCTCGTCGACGCCGGCGGCACCACGATCGGGATGACGGTGGTGTCGGAGGACATCACCGACCTGCGGGTCGCGGAGGCCGAGACAGCGGCGAGCCAGCAGCGGCTCGGGCTCGCGCACAAGGCGGCCCAGCTCGGGACCTGGCAGTGGGACCTGGCCGCCGGCACCAACATCTGGGACGTCCGGCTCGAGGAGATCTACGGGTTGCCTCCGGGCGGGTTCGGTGGCTCCTTCGAGGCCTGGATGGAGCTCCTGCACCCCGACGACATCCCCGGGGTCCTCGACACGGTGAACGCCGCGATGGCCTCGCCGTCGTCGTACCTCTTGCGCACCCGCATCGTCTGGCCGGACAAGCAGACGGTGCGGTCGATCGAGGCCTGGGGCGAGGTGACGACCGACGACGCCGGCAATCCGACCGGCACGATCGGCTGTGTCCGCGACGTCACCGACGAGGTCGAGACCCGACAGGCGCTGATGGTCTCCCTCGAGGCCGAGCGCCAGTCGGCCCTGAGGACCAGCCTGCTCCTGGAGGTGACCGCCGACCTGGCCGGCGCGCAGACCACCGCGGACGTGCGCCGGGCGGTCGAGCTCCACCTCGTGGAGTTCGGGAGGGCCTTCGGTGGCCGGGCCGTGCCGTCGATACCCGACGATCTCACCGCGGTCCGCGGCGGCCGGGACCTCGTGGTCGACGACTACGACGACCTGGAGCTGGTCGACCAGACACTGCTCGATGGTCTGGCCTCGCAGTGCAGGGGCGCGGCGCAGCGCGCCGCGCTGCTCGCCCGCACCTCCGAGATCGCCGAGGACCTGCAGCACAGCCTGGCGGCCAGCCCGCTCCCCCTCACCGAGGACGTCGAGATCGCGGTTCACTACGCCCCCGGGGGTGACGAGCTCGAACACGTCGGCGGGGACTGGTACGACGCCGTCAGCACCCCCGACGGCAAGCTCGCGGTCGTCGTCGGGGACGTGATGGGGCGGGGTGTGCGGGCCGCCACGACGATGATCCGGGTCCGCGCCGGGCTCCGTGGCCTGATCACCGCCGACCCCGACCCCGAGCACCTGCTGTCCTTCGCGGACGGACTGCTCGACCGTGACGCCCCCGACCAGTTCGTGACCGCCGCCGCGGCGCTGCTCGACCCGGTGGCCGGCACGCTCCGCCTGTGCCTGGCCGGGCACATCCCGCTCGTCCTGGTGCAGCCCGACGGCTCCACGTCGGTCCACGGCGAGGAGTCCGGCATCCCACTCGGCGTCGAGACGGAGGTGGTCCGACAGACGGAGACGGTCGCCACCCCGCCCGGCACGATCCTGGTGCTGGTGACCGACGGGGTGATCGAGTCGCGGCGGGAGGACCTCGGGATCGGCATCGACCGACTGCGTGCCCGGGCCGCGGAGCTGCGCGGCGGACGTCTCGACGAGCTGGTCGCCGGGGTCGCCGAGCTGGCCGACAGCTCGATGCGCGACGACGTGACGGTGCTGGCGCTCAGGGTCCGCTGACCTCACCGACCGGTTGCGGTCGGTCCACGGACTGAAAACGTGGCACCGGCTGGCGCGGCGGGTGATGATGGGCGCATGGACGTCGGGGCCGATCTCTTCCGCCGGATGGTCGAGGCCAGCCGCGACGGACTCTGGATCGTCGACGCCACCGGCCGCACCACGTTCGCCAACGAGCGGATGGCGCACCTGCTGGGTCGGGACCACGACGACATGGTCGGCCTGTCCGCGACTGCCTTCGTCAGCGAAGACGTGCAGCCCCAGCTGCTCGCCTACCTCACGGCGCTCGAAGACTGCTCCGGACGACGAATCGGGCCTCGACAACGTCGAGGCCCAGCTGATCCGCGCCGACGGCACGACCGTGTGGGTGCTGGCCAGCGCCAGTCCGATCCGCGGCGAGGACGGTCGCCGGATCGGCTGGCTGCACCGGCTGGCCGAGAACAGCGAGCAGAAGGCGCTCCTCGACGCGGTCCGCGAGCGCGAGCGCCTGCTCGCGGCGGCTCAGAGCATCGCCCGGATCGGCAGCTGGGAGTGGGATGTCGGCACCAACGTCGTCACCTGGTCCGAGCAGCTCTACCGCATCTACAACGTGACCCCCGAGGAGTTCGAGGCGACGTACGAAGGCTTCCTCGGCTTCCTCCACCCCGAGGACCGGCCCCTGGTCGAGGCGGCGGTGGCGTCCACCTTCGCCGGCGAGGACGAGTTCGCGTGGGACGGCCGGGTGCTCCCCCGCGGCGGTTCGGTGCGCTGGGTGCGCGGCCTGGGCCGGGTCGAGCGCGACGCCGACGGGAACCCGGTGAAGATGGGAGGCACCGCCCAGGACATCACCGAGCGGGTGACCGCCGACCGCCTCGCCGCCGAGGCCACCCGTCGCCTGCACCTCCTGCAGACCATGGCCACCGCCGCCAACCAGACCAACAGCATCGACGAGGCGATCGAGCTCGCGGCCGTGGGGCTGCCGGCGTTCACGTCGTGGTCCGCGCTCGGCGTCTACCGGACCTCGGACCCCGGTGGAGTCCAGCTCGCCGAGGCGTACGACACTGCGGACGGCGTGCCGGCCTGCGACCAGGCTCTGGCCGAGCGGTGCTGGCACTCGCGCTCGCTCCAGCACATCCCGGCGCCCGGACTGGAGACCACCCACAGCATCGTGGCCCTGCCCGTGCAGCTGGACGGCGAGACCATCTGCGTCATCCAGCTGCTGGCCGACGAGCTGCCTCCGGACGAGGAGTCGCACACCCTGCTGGAGCAGGTCGCCGCCCAGTTGAGCCAGGTGGCGCAGCGGGAGGCCAGCGCCGCCCGGCTCGCGGCCGCCCGCGACGAGGCGATGGAGGCATCCCGCCTCAAGTCGGAGTTCCTGGCCACGATGAGTCATGAGATCCGGACCCCGATGAACGGCGTGATCGGGCTGAACGACCTGCTGCTGCGCACCGAGCTCGACCATCACCAGCGCCGTCTTGCCGAGGGACTCCAGGGCGCCGGACTGACGCTGCTCGGAATCATCAACGACATCCTCGACCTCTCGAAGATCGAGGCCGGCAAGCTCGAGCTCGAGGAGGTCGACTTCGACGTCCGTGCGGTCTTCGACAAGTGCGCCGACGTCCTCAGCGGGCCGGCCCACGACAAGGGCATCGAGCTCGTGGTCGGTTGCCATCCCGACGTCCCTGCCCTGCTGCGCGGTGACCCCGGCCGGCTCGGCCAGGTCCTCGCCAACCTGGGCTCCAACGCGGTGAAGTTCACCGCTGCCGGTGAGGTCGCGATCCGCGCCCGGGTGACGTCGGAGACGGCGGACGGGGTGGTGCTCGAGGTGGCGGTGGCGGACACCGGGGTCGGCATCGACGCCGCGCTGCGGCCGAGCCTCTTCGACGCGTTCACCCAGGCCGACCCGTCCACGACCCGCGAGCACGGAGGCACCGGGCTCGGGCTGGCGATCTCCCAACAGCTCGTCAACGCGCTCGGGGGCGCGATCGAGGTGGACAGCGAGCCGGGCAGGGGCAGCACGTTCACCTTCACGGCGCGTCTGGCCCGGGCCAGCAACGGTTCCGTGCGCCGGCCACGCACGTCGGCGCCGGGCCTGCTCCGGGACCGCCGGGTGCTCGTGGTCGACGACAACGCGACCAACCGACTGATCTTCGAGGAGCAGCTGGTCGCCTGGGGGATGGCACCGACCCTCGTGGGGTCCGTCGACGAGGCGATGGCGGCCGTGCGCACGGCCGTCGCCCACGGCGAGCCGTTCGAGGTGGCCCTGCTCGACCTGCTGCTGCCGGACGGGGACGGGGTGGCGCTGGCGCGCGCGATCGCCGCCGACGCCCCCGACTCCACCCCACGCCTGCTGCTGCTCTCGTCAGGACACGAGGTCGACCTCTCGGCTGCCCGCGCCGCCGGCATCACCCAGTGCCTGACCAAGCCGGTCCGGCACTCCGAGCTCTTCGACAGCCTGATGGACGCCCTGTCCGGCGACGCCGTCGAGAGTGGCGTCGACGAGGCCGGCCCCGCGGCCGAGACCCTCGGCCGGCGGGTCCTGGTCGTGGAGGACAACCAGGTCAACCAGATGGTCGCGGTGGGCCTGCTCGAGAGCGCCGGCTACGCGCCCGACGTCGTCGGCGACGGTCAGGAGGCCGTGCTGGCGCTCGCGCCCGGCCATGGCTACGCCGCCGTCCTCATGGATTGCCGGATGCCGAGGCTGGACGGCTTCGACGCCACCCGAAAGATCCGGGCCCAGGAGCCCGACGGCCAGCGGGTGCCGATCATCGCGATGACCGCGTCCGCTCTCGAGGGCGAGGAGGAACGCTGCCTGGCCGCCGGCATGGACGACTTCCTGACCAAGCCCGTCGACCCGATCCGCCTGCTCCGCGTGGTCCGGCAGTGGGTCGGCGACGGACCCGACGTACCGGCCCCGGCTTCGTCTGGCGCACCGGCAACGCCGGCCAGCGAGGAGGGCGTGGTGGACCTGGACCGGATGCGGATGCTCGACGGGTTGCGGCGCGACGGCGTCAGCCTCTTCGACCGGGCCTCGTCGAACTTCCTGGAACAGGTCCCCGCCGGCCTGGCCGACATCGAGGCGGCCGTCGCCGCAGGGGACGCGGCTGCGCTGGTCGCCGGCGCCCACCGGCTCAAGGGGAGCGCCACCAACCTGGGACTCCCCGCACTCGGCGAGGCCGCCGAGGCTCTCGAGAAGCTCGGTGACACCGGGACGACCGACGACGCCGACGCCCGGCTCGCTGAGCTGCACACGGCACTCGACCGGGCCGTCGCCGCTCTCGCGGACCTGCGCACGCGCGGGCTGTGACCGACCAGACGACTCAGTCGGTGATCGCGAGCAGGGGACGGACCGCGCGGCGGGCGGCGTGGATCCGCGACTTGACCGTGCCGAGCGGGATCCCCAACAGGTCGGCGATGTCGGCGTACTCGAGCTCCTGCACGTCGCGCAGCACCAGGGGCTCCACCAACTCTGGGTGGTCGGAGCCGATGATCTCCAGCGCCTCGAGAAGGTCGAGCCGGCTGCCGGCGATCACGCTGGTCGTGCGGGGGTCCGCGTGCAGCGGCAGCTCGTCGGTGGACTGCTCGGCAGCTCTGCGCTTCAGGGTGCGGTAGGTCGAGCGGGCGCTGTTGGACGCGACGGCGTGCAGCCAGGTCGTGAAGCGACTGCGCCCCTCGAAGGACCCGACCTTCGTGGCCACGAGCAACAAGGCGTCCTGGGCCGCCTCCTCGGCGTCCTCCGGGTAGAGCAGCATCCGCCCACAGATCCGTCGGACGCGCGGCTGGATCGCCGCCAGCAGCTCCTCGAGGGCGACCCGGTCGCCACCCGCGGCCCGCACGGCCAGGCCGTCGAGGTCGAGCTCGTCGTCGAGCATGTCGTCCTCCCGGGATCCGATGGCCACCGTGCGGCACAATACCGAGCGTGTCCCTCCCCGAGCGTCTCGGTCGTCTCCAGAGGGTCGACCGGATCGGGGTCGGCGGCTTCGCGACCGTCTGGCTCTACCACGATGCCGAGCTGCGGTCCGACGTCGCCGTGAAGGCGCTCGCCGACAACTGGGCGCAACGACTCGACGTCCGGGAGCGGTTCCTCGAGGAGGCCCGGATCCTCCGGAAGGCAGACTCCGACCACATCGTCCGGGTCTACGACATCGGCGAGGTCGACGGGACGCCGTACTTCGTGATGACGTACGCCGACCGCGGGTCGCTGGCCTCCCGGCTGCGCGAGGGCGAGCCGATGCCGCTCGACGAGGCCGTCGGGCTGGTGTGGCAGGCCGCCGAGGGCCTGGCCGTGCTCCACGCGCAGGGCGTCGTGCACCGCGACATCAAGCCACAGAATCTCCTCCTCCGCGCCGACGGTTCCGGGCGGGACCGGGTCCTGGTGGCCGACCTCGGTGTCGCCAAGGCGATGCTGCACGCGAGCGGGCTGACCCAGGTGGTCGGCACCCCGTCGTACATGGCACCCGAGCAGGCCGTCGGCATCGGGGTCGACCGTCGCGCCGACGTCCACGCACTGGGCGCCGTGGCCTACCAGATGGTGACCGGGCACCTGGTCCGCACCGGCAGCATGGCCGAGCTCGCCAACGCCACCCTGCCGCCCGCGCCCTCGACCCTGGCCGACCTGCCACCCGAGGTCGACGAGGTGCTGCTGCGGGCTCTCGAGCCGAACCCCGACGACCGGTTCCCTGACATCGCGAGCTTCGCGAGTGCCCTGCGCTCGACGGCACCCGGCGCCGTGTTCAGGTCCGGGTCGATCGAGCCGGGGACGCACTACCTTCCGGCGAGCACCCCCACCCTCGAGGAGCGGCGGATCTCCGGCGCCGCCTGGGGGTTCGTGTGCCTGCTGGCGTTCGCGCTCGCGTTCGGGCTGGCGTACGCGCTGGCCACGCGCGCCTGAGCCCCGGTACTCAGCCAGGACAGGTCCTGCGACCCTTCCGGCACCCTCCACCCATGGCAGGTAATGGACCCATGAAGCGCTTCAGCGACACCACCCGCTGCCCCGACTGCTCCCAGCTCCTGCCTCCGGCCCCCGGCTCCTGCCCGTCCTGCGGCCTTCCGCTCACCGGGCCGCTGGTGGTCGAGCTGGTCTCCACCCTCGCTCGCGCCGACAGCATCCTGGAGCGGCTCCGGGTGTCCGCCGCGGTCCCCGTCCCGGCCGGTCCCCCGCTCACCGGCTCGCCCACGGCGGACCTCCCGTCGTACCCGGCTCCCGCCCGTCCGGCCGCCCGCGCCCGCCGCGGCCTCAGCGCCGCGTCCGTGCCCACGATCCTGCTCGGTCTCGGCGCCCTGTGCCTGCTCGTCGCCGCCATCACGTTCCTCGCCTTCGCCTGGTCCTGGCTCGGGATCGGCGGGCGGACCGCGGTGCTCGTCACGCTCACCCTGGCCGCGGGCGGCACCGGTGCGTGGCTGGCCCGACGCGGCCTGCGGATCGCCGCCGAGTCACTGACGGTCGTGGCCTTCGGGCTGCTCACGCTCGACGTCATCGGCGCCGACGACGCCGGCTGGTTCGGCGACCTCTCCGGCTCCTCCCTGGTGCTGGTCGTCGGCGTGGTCGTGGCGGCCGCCGCGCTGGGTCTGACCCTGGCGCTCCGCCCGCCGCTGGCCGTCCCGCAGGTCGTCGCCGCGATGGGCGTCACCGTGATCGCCAGCGGCGCCCTCGGACTCGCGCCGTCCACCGACGTCGTCGTCGCACTCACCGTCGTCGCCCACCTCGCCCTGGCTGCCCTGGGCCGGCTCCGGACCCTGCGGGTCCTGCCCCTCGTCGCGCTGCTCGGTGGCGGGATGTGGTGGCTCGTGCTGACCCTGAACGGGCTGGCCCGGGCCGCCGACCACATGGCGGTCCGCGAGCTGTGGCTGGACCTCCATGCCTGGCCGTTGGTCGTGGCCACGCTCCTGCTGCTGGCTCCGCTGGCCGTCCGCCCGATGCCCCGGGGCGCCGCCCGGGCCGGGGCGGCCGGCGCCGCCGTCCTGGCCACCGTCACGGTCGGCCTCCCAGCCCTCGACGCGTCGGCCACCACGCTGTGCGTGGCGCTGGTGGTGTGCCTCGTGGCGTGGTCGGCCGCGCTGCTCGCTGTCCCGCGGAGCTGGGCCGTCGTGCCCGCGGCGCCGTTGCTGCTGGCGCTGGTCCCCGGCGTGACCATCGCGCTCGGCATGGCGCTGGACGGTGCCTACGCAGCGCTGTCCGTGGGCGATCCGTTCGGCTCCCGCACCGGCGTCCGCCTGGACGGTGCCGACGCGTTCGCGCACCCGGCACTGCTCGTGCCGCTCGTGGCGACGACGCTGGTCGCCGCGGTCGCGCTCACCCGCTGGTGGCGCGAGCCCCTCGACGTCGCCCGGAAGTACGCTCCCGCCCTCGTCGCGCTCGTGGCCCTGGCCGGGGTCGCGACCCTGGCGCTGTACGCCGTGCCCCTCGCCGCTGTCGTCGCCGGGCTGGCCGCGGTGGCAGCCGGGCTGGTCGCCGTGGCGCTCCCCCGCACCACCGTGAGCGGGGCGGCGTACGCCGGGGCGGGGCTGCTCGTCGGGCTGGGCGCGACCGCCACCGCACTCCCCAGTGCGTGGCTCACCACGCTCACGCTCGGTGTGGTGGTCGCGGGTGGGGCCGTCGTGGCCCTGCGCGGACGGTTCCCGCACGCCCTGGCGGGAGCGGAGTCGGTGCTCCCCGCGGTGTTCGCGGCGCTGATGTGGTCGGGCTGCGAGGTTGCCTCGGTCGACCCCGCTCTCCGGGCCGCTCCTGTCCTGCTGGTGGTCCTCGGCGCCGCGATCGCGAGGGCCCGGCCGACCGTCGAGGTCTCCGCATGGTCCGCCGCACTCGTCGCGGCCGGCGCCGCCGTCCCGTTCGCCGATGACGCCCCGACCTGGGTGGCGCTGCACCTGACCCTCGCCGGTGCCCTCGTCACGACCAGCTCACTGGTCAACCCTTCCCGTCGCCTGCTCGGCTGGGCCGGTGGCGTGCTGCTCGCGTCGGCGACCTGGGTCCGGCTGGCCGACCTCGGTGTCGACGAGCCGGAGGCCTACACCCTGCCGTCGGCCGTCGCGCTCCTCGCCGTCGGTCTCCGGCACCTGTGGCGCAACCCGACGGCGCCCACCCGGGTCGCCCTGGGCCCGGGGCTCACCCTGGCCACCGTGCCCAGCCTGCTGGTCGTGCTCGTGGAGGACCCCGTCTCGCTGCGGGCCATGCTGCTGGGCCTCGGCTGCCTGGCGATGGTGCTGGCCGGGACCCGGCTGCACTGGAGCGCCCCGGTGGCCGTCGGTGCCGCCGTCGGTGGGCTCCTGGTGCTGCGCGAGCTCGCGCCGTACGCCGGCGAGACACCTCAGTGGGTGCTCATCGGTCTCGCCGGCACGGTCCTGACGCTGGTCGGCATCACCTGGGAGAGCCGGCTCGCGGACCTGCGCCGGAGCACGGTGTACCTCTCCCGCCTGCGATAGTGACGCGGTGCTCCCCCGCTTCGAGATCGTCGCCCGGAGGCGGCCGGTGCACCTCGTGGCACCGGGTTCCGTGCTGGTCGACGAGGCCTCGCCGGAGGACGCCTCGTGGTCCACGCCGCACCCGGCGCCGTACGCCGCCGTCGTCGCCGAGCTGGGCGACCTGGCGAGCGGGCGGGTCGAGCTGGAGCTGACCGGCAGTGACGGCACCCGCTTCGTCTGCTGGTACGACGGAGCGCGCGCGGTCGGGCTCGACGTCACCGCGGGCGGGACGTCGACCTCGCACCGCAGCCGCCGGGCGGGCACGGCTCCCGCCCCGGTGTCCGCGCTCGCGCTCACGCTGACCGGCACGCACCTGAGCGCGCTGACCCGGGACGGGGATGCCTGGGTCGTCCGGGCCCGCTACGACCTGCGGGGGCGGTTCGAGACCCGGGACGAGACCTGGCTGGGGACGATGCGCAGCGGCTGCCGCTGGGCCGGCCCGGGTGAGTCCCCGGTGCGACGGTTGACGGCGGGTGGCTTCGGGCAGCTCGGGCTCCGCGACGTGCGGCTGGCCAGCGAGGCCGACGGCTCACCGGTCCGGCTGGACGGGCGGTGGCTGCTGACCGCCACCAGCGCCGGGCCCGGCTTCTTCGACACCGCCCACACCTCGGTGTGGACGCTGGATCCCACCACCTTCGAGCTCGAGCACCGGGCCGACCTCTTCTTCCACCGGCCGGACCGGCCGGGCGTCTTCGGCGACCACGCCAGCCACCTCGTCCGCGACGGCGAGCGGTGGCTGGTGGCCACCAGCACCTGGGCGGACTTCGACCGCCGCCTCAACCCCGTGGTCCGGGTGACCCTCGCGGAGACCACCGCTGACCTGACCACCGGGCGGCACGTCCTCGACACCCGCATCCTGCCGCTCCCGACCGACGGGGTGCGCTCGGTCGGCGTGTGGGACCCGCACCTGGTGCGGGCCGGGGACGAGTGGCTGGTCGGCTACGTCAGCGCGCCGCGGTTCTTCCGGTTCCACCCGATGGTCGCGTCCGGTCCGAGCCTCGACGACCTGACGGTGCGCGGCGCGGCCACCGACCGGACCGCCACCGAGGGCACCACGCTGCTCGAGCTCGACGGCACCTGGCGGGTCCTCGCGAGCGACGGGCGGGACGGACGGTCCGGTCAGCGCGCTCGCTTCCCGGTGTTCGACCTCGCGCTGGGTGAGGTCGGCGCGATCGAGGCGCCGTACCCCTCCAACATCCCGTGGCCGACCCTCGTCCGCGACGGCGACGGCTGGTTGATGGTGACCTTCGACGGCACTCCGACGGGCGGCCGACTGGTCGGCTACGGCAGCCACGGCGACGTCGTGATCGCCCGCAGCACAGGCGCCGGCTGAGAAGTTACCGGCGGGTGTCCCTGGCGGTTTCCCGGCGCCCGGGAACCGGCCTACTCTGGTGACGAAGGGCACGCGCCACCCCTGCGTGCCTCGGACCTGCGCCACCCACCCCGTGGCCGCCACAAGAGAAAGTGGGCACCCCATGTCTGGCATGACCGCCGACGTCTTCGAGCTCGGCCACGAGCACGAGCAGGTCGTCTTCGCGAACGACCCGGCCAGCGGCCTCAAGGCGATCATCGCCCTCCACTCCACAGCGCTGGGCCCGGCCCTCGGCGGCACCCGCTTCTACCCCTACTCGTCCACCGCCGACGCGGTCCAGGACGTCCTCAACCTCTCGCGTGGCATGTCCTACAAGGCCGCGCTGGCCGGCCTCGACCTCGGCGGCGGCAAGGCCGTCATCATCGGCGACCCGGCCACGCTCAAGACCGAGGCGCTGCTGCGTGCCTACGGCCGCTTCGTGGAGTCGCTCAACGGCCGCTACTACACGGCCTGCGACGTCGGCACCTACTCGGTCGACATGGACCACATCGCGCGCGAGTGCTCCTACGTCACCGGCCGCACCGTCGCGCACGGCGGCGCGGGCGACAGCTCGGTACTCACGGCGTACGGCGTGTTCCAGGGCATGCGGGCGGCTGCCGGCTTCGCCTGGGGCACCGACACCCTGGCCGGCCGGACCGTCGGCGTCGCCGGCATCGGCAAGGTCGGGCTGCACCTGGTCCGGCACCTGATCGAGGACGGCGCGTCCGTCGTCGTCACCGACGTCTCGACGGCGGCGGTCGAGCGGGTCCGCGAGGAGTTCCCCCAGGTGAGCGTCGTGGCCACCGCTGACGAGCTGGTCGCGTGCGAGCTCGACGTCTACGCACCGTGTGCCCTCGGTGGCGCACTCACCGACGAGGTCGTCGAGACGCTCACCGCCAGGATCGTCTGCGGCGCCGCCAACAACCAGCTCGCCCACCCCGGTGTCGAGAAGATGCTGGAGGAGAAGGGCGTGCTCTACGCACCCGACTACTGCGTGAACTCCGGAGGCCTGATCCAGGTCGCCGATGAGCTCGAGGGCTTCTCCTTCGACCGCGCCAAGCAGCGCGCCACCGGCATCTACGAGACCACCCGTGGCGTGTTCGAGCTCGCCGCCTCGGACGGCGTACCGCCCGCGGTCGCTGCCGACCGCCTCGCCGAGCGCCGGATGCACGACGTCGGCCGCCTCCGCGGCATCTGGCTCAGTTGAGTTGCGCCTGACGCCGCGTTGAGTGCGCCTGACGCCGGGTTGAGGTGCGGCAGGCGACGGACCCGGACCGGGCGTCAGGCGCGACTCACCCTGGCGCGCAGCGCGACTCAAGGTGGCGCGGAGCGCAACTCAACGATGCGTGTGTCAGCTGTTGCGCGGCGGTTCGATGACGTCGGACCACTTCTCGAGGACCTCAGGGTCCACGGGCTCGGTCTCGCCGTTGTTGCCCTCGCTGTGCAGCTCGTTGGCCAGCGCCCCGAAGTCCGTCTCGTGAGTCCGGTACTTCAGGTCGCGGGCGACCTTCGTCTGCTTGGCTTTCGCTCGGCCGCGCCCCATAGGGTCAGCCCCCTCGCCCACTCGGCCGGGGCCCAGACCGATATCGGCGGGGCGCTCCGGACTTCTCAACAGTTTCTCGTGGTCTTAACGCTACCTGTTGCGTGGCTGTTCCCGCACACCCCCACCCAAAACAGCCGTTCCGTGGACTACCAGCCGGGGTGCTGACCCGTCAGCAGGACGCGTCCGCCCTGGTCGGCGTCCGCGCGCACCTCGCCGGCCACCCAGGCGCGCACTCCGTGCTCGGCGAGTACGGCGATCGCCGTGTCCACGTCGTCAGGCGGGGTCAGGGAGACCATGCCGACGCCACAGTTGAGGGTCTGCTCGAGGTCGGGCTGGGGCACGTCGCCGACCCGGCGGACCAGGTCGAAGATCGGCTGGGGGGTCCAGGTGCCGCGGTCGAGGGTGGCCGACAGCTCCATCGGCATCACCCGCTCGAGGTTGGTGGCGAGCCCGCCGCCGGTCACGTGGGACATGGCGTGGGTGTCGGTGCGGTCGGCGAGGTCGAGGCAGGCCTTGGCGTAGATCCGGGTGGGCTGCAGCAGCTCCTCACCGAGGGCGCGGCCCAGCTCGGGGACGTTGCGGTCGAGGGCCCAGCCGGCCTTCTGGAGCGAGCACGTGCCGGACCAGGGAGTAGCCGTTGGAGTGGAGACCGCTCGCGGCCATCGCGATCACCACGTCGCCAGGGCGGACGCGACCGGGACCGAGGAGCTTGTCGGCCTCGACCACGCCGGTCGTGGCACCCGCGACGTCGTACTCGTCGGGGGCGAGCAGCCCGGGGTGCTCGGCGGTCTCGCCGCCGACCAGGGCGCAGCCGGCCTCGACGCAGGCCTCGGCGATGCCCTTGACGATCGCCGCGATCCGCTCGGGGACGACCCGTCCGGTGGCGATGTAGTCGGTCATGAAGAGCGGCTCGGCGCCACAGACGACGAGGTCGTCGACGACCATCCCGACCAGGTCGAAGCCGATCGTGTCGTGGATGTCCATCGCCTGTGCGATCGCGACCTTGGTCCCGACGCCGTCCGTGGAGGTGGCGAGCAGCGGGCGGTCGTAGCTCTTGAGGACGGAGGCGTCGAAGAGACCGGCGAAGCCGCCGATGCCACCGATCATCTCGGGGCGACGGGCCTTGTCGACCCAGACCTTCATCAGCTCGATGGCCTTGTCGGCGGCCTCGATGGACACTCCGGCGGCGGCGTAGGCGCCCTCGGGCTGGGCGGTCGCGGACGGCGGCTGGGTCACGGAGTCTCCTGGATCAGGGGTTGTTGAGCAGGGGGAGCGCCTCGCTCGTCAGCGAGACCTCGAGCAGGTGCTTGCCGAGCAGGCTCTCGTCGGGCAGCTCGATCGGGTAGGTCCCGGTGAAGCATGCCGCGCAGAGGCGTTCGGCCGGCTGGGCGGTGGCGTCGACCATGCCCTCCAGCGAGATGTAGCCGAGGGTGTCGGCGCCGACGCTCGCCGCGATCTCCTCGGGGGTCAGCCCGTTGGCGATCAGCTCGGCCCGGGTCGCGAAGTCGATGCCGTAGAAGCAGGGCCACTTGACCGGCGGGCTCGAGATCCGCACGTGCACCTCGAGGGCCCCGGCCTCGCGGAGCATCCGGACCTGGGCACGCTGGGTGTTGCCGCGCACGATCGAGTCGTCGACCACCACGATCCGCTTGCCGCGGATCATGTGGTCGAGGGCGTTCAGCTTCAGGCGGATACCGAGCTGGCGCAGGGTCTGGCTGGGCTGGATGAAGGTGCGACCGACGTAGGCGTTCTTGACGAAGCCCTGGCCGAACGGGATTCCGCTCTCCTCGGCGTAGCCGGCGGCGGCCGGGGTCCCGGACTCGGGCACGGGGATGACCAGGTCGGCCTCGACGGGGAACTCGCGGGCCAGCTGACGACCCATCTCGACCCGCGCCTCGTGGACGCTGCGACCGCTGATGGTGGCGTCGGGTCGGGCGAGGTAGACGTACTCGAAGACGCAGCCCTTGGGCTCCGGCGGGGCGAAGCGGTGGGACCGCAGACCGTTCTCGTCGATCACGATCATCTCGCCGGGCTCGACCTCACGGACCACGCTGGCGCCGATCGTCGCCAGGGCGGAGTCCTCGCTGGCCACGACCCAGCCCCGGTCGAGGCGGCCCAGCACCAGCGGACGGATCCCTTGCGGATCACGGGCGGCGTACAAGGTGTCCTCGTTCATCCAGACGAAGCAGAACGCGCCCTTCAGCTGCGGGAGCACCTCGAGCGCCCGCTGCTCCAGGGACGTGTCGGGGTGGTGGGCCAGCAGCGCCGTGACGAGGCCGGTGTCGTTGGTCGACCCCTGGTCCCCGCGCGTGTGCAGGTCGAGCTCGTCGGTGGGGCCGGGCAGGTCCACCACCATCCGGGAGAGAGCGTGGGTGTTGATCAGGTTGCCGTTGTGGCCGAGCGCGATCGAACCGTCGGCGGTGGGGCGGAAGGTCGGCTGCGCGTTCTCCCAGGTGCTGGCACCGGTCGTGGAGTAGCGGCAGTGACCGACGGCGAGGTGGCCCTTCAGCGACGCCAGCGTGGTCTCGTCGAAGACCTGCGAGACCAGCCCCATGTCCTTGTAGACGAGGATCTGGCGCCCGTTGCTCACGGCGATGCCCGCCGACTCCTGACCACGGTGCTGGAGGGCGTAGAGCCCGAAGTAGGTCAGCTTGGCGACGTCCTCGCCGGGGGCCCACACACCGAACACGCCGCAGTGGTCCTGGGGACCCTGGTCGTGGGGGTCGAGGGCCGCGGTCAGTCGGCCGTCACCACGGGTGCGGGTCCTGGGGGGCTGCTGCACGTTGCCGAGTCTAGAGGCGGGGGCCCTCCGGACCCATTTGTCGTCTCGGGGTGTCACCGTCACTGGCACTCATGCGTGACACACGTAACATGGGTCGCACGCGACGGAGGAGCAGACATCAGCATGACTCGGGACTCGCATGACCACGCCTCCGGGCGTCCGCCCGACCGCTCTCCCACCTGGTCCGAGGGACCCTCCCGCGACGCGCTCGAGCTGATCGCCGAGGGCGTCACCCAGGTCGCCGGGTTCGGTGTCGCCGCCATCAGCGTCGCCCGCGACGACGGCAAGCTCGAGGTGATGGCGGTCGCCGGCAACGACGACGCCCGCCAGGAGCTCCAGGGCCGACGGACCCCGATCGAAGAGCTGATGATGGAGATCGACAAGGCCGACGACTGGGGCCTCTTCCGGTTCCTCCCCCACGAGCGTCTCGACCCGTCTGCGCTGGAGACCTGGGGCTGGATCCCCGACGTGGACCCGCTCGACGACTCCCCCGACGCCTGGCACCCGCTCGACCTGCTGATCGCACCGTTGCGCGACGAGAACGGCGCGCTGCGCGGGACCCTGGCCATCGACCTGCCCGGTCGACGGCCGCCGCCCCGGCGAGATCCAGCGGCGCGTGCTCCAGACGTACGCCGAGCAGGCGCGCCGGGCCGTGCTCACCACCCTCGAGCGCGAGGTCCTGGCCGAGCAGGTCCGGCTGGCCGATGCCGCCCGATCCATCGTGCGCAGCGCGAGTGCGCAGCTGAGCCTGAAGCGGATCCTGGCCGAGTGCCAGGAGGCTCTGGTCGAAGGCTTCCAGGCCCAGGGCATGTGGATCCAGACGTTCGACCAGGAGACGCCGGGCACCGGCACCATCTACGCCTCGGACGGCACCGTCATCCAGCTGCCCGCCGACCTGGTGACCGTCGCCGAGAGCGCCGCCCGCCGGGCCTGGGCGCTGCAGCGGGTCGAGGTGGTGTCCCCGGACCGTCCCTTCGGGCCGACCATCACCGAGGCCCAGGGCGACCAGATCCTCGCCTTCCTCGCGAGCATCGGCATCGCCTCGATCCTGTTCGCCCCGCTCGGCGCCGGCCCCGAGTGCCTCGGCAACCTGGTGCTGACCCGGGCCGTTTCCCAGCACGAGTGGACCGACCACGAGTCCGCGGCAGCGCTCGACATCGGGCACGACCTCGGTCGGGCCATCCTCAACGCGCGCACCTTCGAGCGCGAGCACCACCTCGTCGAGGAGCTCCAGGCGCTCGACACCTACAAGAGTCAGCTGATCGCGACCGTCTCGCACGAGCTGAAGAACCCGCTCACCGCGATCACGGGCCACCTCGAGATCCTCGAGAGCTCAAGCGACGCGACGGACGCCATGAGGGCTTCGTTCAAGGCGATGGACCGTGGCGCACGCCGCCTCGCGAAGGTGATCGACGACCTGCTGCTCCTGTCCAAGGTCGGCGACCCGCACTACCCGATCATCCCTGTCCCGGTCGACGTCCGGAAGACGCTCGACGAGGTGCTCGACCTGTCCTCGGTGGCAGCCGACCGCAAGTCGCTCGACATCGTCGTGGAGGCCCCCGACACGCCCGTCCTCGCCAGCGGTGACGCCGACGAGCTCGACCGGGTGTTCGCGAACCTGGTCAGCAACGCCGTCAAGTACACCCCCGCAGGCCGCCGGATCACCCTCACCCTCGCCCAGGAGGACGCGACGGTCGTCCTGCGCTGCACCGACCAGGGCATCGGCATCTCGGAGGAGGACCAGCGCAAGCTGTTCCAGGAGTTCTTCCGGTCCACGAACCCGCAGGCGGTGGCCGAGCCCGGCACGGGCCTGGGCCTCACGATCGTCAAGCGGATCGTGGAGCGTCACAGTGGTCTGATCGAGGTGACCTCGACGCTCGGCCGGGGCAGCACGTTCACGGTCACGCTGCCCGCCGCCTGAGCGGACGGGGTCAGCGCGCGCCGAGCTTCGCGAGCAGCAGCGCCTCGGCCAGCACGACGCGCTCGAACTCGGCGAGGTGGAGTCCTTCGTTGGCTCCGTGCGCACGGGTGTCGGGGTCCTCGACGCCGGTGACGAGCACGCTCGCCTGCGGGAACGCGTCCAGGAACTCGGCGATGAACGGGATCGATCCACCGACCCCCATGTCGACCGGCTGGGTGCCGTCCCAGGCCTCGGTGAACGCCTCGCGCGCGGCGTCGTACGCCGGACCGGTCGCGTCGATCTGGGTGGCCTCGCCGGTGTCGACGATGGTGACCGAGAGCTCGGCACCCCACGGCACGTGCTCCTCGAGGTGGCGGGTCAGGCAGGCGACCCCGTTGGCGGTGGTGTCGCCGGGAGCGATCCGCATGGAGATCCGGGTCCGGGCGGCGGCCACGAGGGTGTTGCTGGCGCCGTCGACCTTGGGGGCGTCGAGGCCGGTGATGCTGATCGCCGGCCTGGTCCAGAGCCGCTCGACGACGGAGCCGTCGCCGATCCAGGCGACACCGGCGGTCGCGCCGGACTCGGCACGAAGCCGCTCCTCGGGGTAGTCCACGTCGGCGGCCGGCCCGTGGTGGAGCCCGGCCACGGCCACGTTGCCGATGTCGTCGTGGAGGCTGGCGACCAGCCGGCTGAGCGCCATCAGCGCATCGGGCACCAGACCGCCCCACATGCCGGAGTGGACGGCGTGGGTGAGGGTGCGGACCTCCACGTCGGCGCGGACCAGGCCGCGGAGGCTGGTCGTGAGGGCGGGCACCCCGATGTCCCAGTTGCCGGAGTCGGCGATGACGATGACGTCGGCCGCCAGCCGCTCCTGGTGCTCCCGGAGCAGCGCCGGCAGGGTTTCGGACCCGACCTCTTCCTCGCCCTCGATGAACATGGTGACGCTGACGGGGAGGTCATCGCCGAAGACCCTCAGCGCACCGAGGTGGGCAGCGATACCGGCCTTGTCGTCGGCCGCGCCGCGTGCGTAGAGGCGGCCGTCGCGTTCGGTGGGCTCGAACGGCGGCGAGTCCCAGTCGGCGTGGTCGTTCTCGGGCTGCACGTCGTGGTGCGCGTAGAGCAGGACGGTGGGTGATCCCTCGGGTCCCGGCTTGTGGGCGATCACGGCGGGCGCCCCGCCGTCGGCACTGACGATCTCGACGCTGGCGAAGCTCTCTGCCCGGAACAGCTCGGCCACGGCCTCGGCGCTGCGTTGCACCTCGCCTGCGCGCGACGGGTCCGCGCTGACCGACTCGATCCGCACCAGGTCCTCGAGGTCTCGCCGAATGCCGGGCAGGACGGACTGGACCTTCGCGCGCACGTCGTCACTCATGCGCGTCAACCTATCGGGCGCCCAGTGGGAGATACGGCGAGAGGTCGGCCCGCTCGCCGCTGGCGCGGAGTCGACCTGAGCCCTCGGCAGCGGACCAGGTGAGCGCACCGGTGGCGAGGGCGAGCCAGGTGTCGGCGTCCAGCTCGACGACCGCGGGTGGTGTTCCCCGGGTGTGCCGGACGCCGGGCACGACCTGCACGGCGGCGTACGGCGGCACCCGCACCTCGACGGACCGTCCGGGCGCGCGGGTCTCGAGCAGCGCGAGATAGTGCTTGGTCAGGAGCTTCACGTCGGCCGGCTCCGGGTGGCCGGCGTCGAGTCGGGCGTGCGCCTCGGCGACCAGGACCGGGTCGGTGACACGGAGTCGGGCAGGCATGGGCCGACTGTAGGCGAGCCCCATTGCCTGTGGGCCGAGTCACATCTACGGTGGGCGGCCTGTGGCCCGGACCGGGCCTCATCTCGGAAGGAAAACCGTTGATCCACAAGATCACGCGGCGCCGCCCCTGGGCTGCCGCCGCACTACTCAGCAGCACCGTCCTGGTGGCTGCCGCCACCGTCCCCCTGACCGCGAGCGCCAGCGCGGAGGGCGACGCCGCGAGCAGCCCCCGCGCCAAGCAGGGCACCGTCGACGGCGTCATGCAGCACCTCATCAACCTCGAGGAGATCGGCGACGACCACGGCAGCCGGGCGTCGGGCACCCCGGGGTACGCCGCGTCGAAGGACTACGTGGTGAAGAAGCTCCGGAAGTCCGGTTACGACCCGACCGTCCAGGAGTTCGACTTCCCGTTCTTCGAGCAGCTCGCACCCTCGACGTTCGAGCAGACTGCGCCCACCCCCACGACGTACGTCGAGGACACCGACTTCGCACTGATGACGTACTCCGGGTCCGGGGACGTCACCGCTGCGGTCGAGGCGGTCGACCTCAACCTGGCCGACCTCGCGACGGCTCCACCAGCGGCTGCGAGGCCGCTGACTTCGCGGCCTTCACCGAGGGCCACATCGCGCTGGTCCGCCGGGGCACCTGCGCCTTTGCCGACAAGGTCGTCAACGCGCAGAACGCCGGCGCGTCCGGGGTCATCGTGATGAACCAGGGCACCGACGGCCGCACCGATGCCTTCGCCGGCACCCTCGGCGGCCCCGTGGGCACGGTGCCCGCGATCGGGACCAGCTTCGCGATCGGCGAGTCGCTCGCCGTCGAGGGGGCCGAGGCACACCTGGTCACCGAGACCGCCTCGGAGATCCGTCAGACCTACAACGTGCTCGCCGAGACCAGGGGCGCCAAGAAGAACGTCGTGATGGCCGGCGCCCACCTGGACAGCGTCCTGCTCGGCAACGGCATCAACGACAACGGCAGCGGTAGCGCCGCCCTGCTCGAGACGGCCGAGAAGATGGCCGCGATGAAGAAGCAGCCCAACAACCGGGTCCGCTTCGCCTGGTGGGGTGCCGAGGAGCTCGGCCTGCTCGGGTCCGAGCACTACGTCGCCGATCTCTCGGAGAACAAGCCGAACGCGTTCCAGAAGATCGCGTTGTACCTGAACTTCGACATGGTCGGCTCGCCCAACTACGCACTGATGGTCTACGACGGCGACAACTCCGCGTTCCCGGTCGGTCCCAACGCCGCCGAGGGCCCGGAGGGCTCCGGCGCGATCGAAGAGATGTTCCACGACTTCTTCGACGGCTACGGCACCGGCTCGGACGAGACGGCCTTCAGCGGACGCAGTGACTACGGTCCGTTCATTGCCCTGAACGTCCCGGCCGGTGGTCTCTTCACCGGTGCGGAGGGCGTGAAGACCGCGGAGCAGGCGGTGAAGTTCGGCGGCACCGCCGGCGAGGCGTACGACGAGTGCTACCACGCAGCCTGCGACGACCTGGGCAACCTCAGCCGTCGTGCGCTCAGGGCCAACACGGCCGCGATCGTGCACGCCGTGGCGAAGTACGCCCGGAGCACCCGCTCGGTCAACGGCAACGACACCGGTCACCAGCCGCCTCCCGAGGAGACCCCTCGACCAGGTGCGCTGCACCGGATGCACCGCCACGCGGGAGACCCCGTCGCCCGCTGACGTGCTCCCTGCCTGACCAGCACTGACACACGCCGACCCGCCCGAGACTCTCGGGTGGGTCGGCGTCTCAGCGTTCCGGATGGGGCTGGAGGACCGAGAAGAGCAGGTACGTGCGCCGGTCGTCGTCACCTCGGCCACGGGTCTTCGCGGCCCAGCGCGCGACCACCGCCTCGAGGTCGCGGGTGAGCTCCTGCGCCTCCTCCCTGGTCAGCCGCACGGCCTCCTCGGTGACCGTCCGGGTCGTGCCCTTCTCCTCCTCCGTGCCCTGCGGTGCGGCGTACGCCGCGTCGACCACCGCGTGCCCCCAGGCCGCGGCGTTGCGACGGAAGACCTGGACCGCGGCGCGCCCTCCCGGGGCGGTCTCGAGCTCGCCGAGGTTGGCCGACCAGCCCTCCTCGGAGACCAGCTTCCAGACCCGGTCCCGCTTGTCGCGTGCCGCGTCCGGGGTCCTCCTCGACCAGGCCGTACTTCGCCAGCTGGCGGAGGTGGAAGCTCGCCTGGTTGGCCGGGATGTCGAGCTCGCGGGCGATGTCGGCGGCGCGGAGGGACCCGCGGCCGACGAGCTCGTGCGAGGATCCGGTTGCGGACCGGGTGGGCGATCGCCCGGAGCATGCGCGGGTCGTGGACGGGCTGGGTCTCGCGGTGCTCACCGGGCATGCGCCGAGCCTAGCAAATTCCGCACGCACTATTGCGCACTACTCATTGCGCACTATATGTTGCGGATATGTCAGGCTACCGCTCACTCGCCCGCAACCACGACTTCACCGTGCTCTGGATCGGGCAGACCGTCTCCGAGCTGGGCAGCCACGTGAGCATGTTCGTGTTCCCCCTGCTGACCTACCACCTGACCGGCTCCCTGCTCGCGGCCGCGGCGGCGGAGGCCCTGCACCTGCTCGGCCTCGCCGCCACGCTGCTGCCGGCAGGAGTGCTCGCCGACCGCGTCGACCGGCGACGGGTGATGCGGTTCGCGAGCGGCGGAGGTGCGCTGCTCTACGCCTCGCTGGCCGCCGCCGGCATCGCGGGGTCGCTCACCCTCCCCCACCTGCTGGTCGTCGCCCTGCTCACGGGCGTCGCCGCCGGCGCCTTCGCACCGTCCGAGATCTCCGCGATCCGCACGGTCGTGCCCCGCGACGACCTGCCGACGGCGCTCAGCCAGAACCAGGCCCGGCAGCACGTCGCCGCCCTGCTCGGTGCACCGCTCGGCGGCCTCCTGTACGCCGTGACCCGGTGGCTGCCGTTCGCCATCGACGCCGTGACCTTCGCCGTCTCCTGGGTGCTGCTGGGCCGGATCCGGGCCGACCTCTCTGCGCCGACGGTGCCGGGGCCCCGGCGACGACCGCGCGAGGACATCGCCGAGGGCCTGCGCTACACGTGGTCGCGGCCGTTCTTCCGGGTGCTCCTCGTGTGGGCACCGTTGACCAACCTCGTCATCAACGCCCTCTTCTTCGTGGCCGTGCTGCGGCTGATCGAGGCCGACTTCGACCCGGTCCACATCGGCCTGGTCAGCACGGCGGCCGGTGTCTCCGGAATCCTCGGCGCGCTCGTGGCGCCCGGCGATCATCGACCGGGTGCCGACCGGCTGGCTCACCATCCTGGCCGCGTGGAGCTTCCTGCCACTGCTCGTGCCGATGGTCCTGTGGAACCACCCGGCCGTCGTCGCCGCCGCGCTGGGGGTCGGGTTGTTCCTCAACCCCGCCGGCAACGCGGGCGTCGGCTCCTACCGGATCGCGGTGACGCCGGATGCGCTCCAGGGGCGGATCCAGTCGACGATGCAGTTCGTGTCGATGTCGGCGATGCCGCTCTCCCCGGTCCTCGCCGGGGCGCTGCTCAGCGGCCTGGGCGGTGCCGGCGCGATCGCGGTCCTCGGCATCATGACCGCGCTGGTCGCCCTGATCCCGACCCTGAGTCGCAGCGTGCGGGCGATTCCGCGACCCCGCGACTGGGTGACCGAGGCAGCTCCGGAGCTCGCCCAGCAGCCGGGACTACCCCAGGCCGTCGAGGATCTCGAGGGTGCGGGCCCACGCGTCTGACCCGGTGTCGATGACGACGAAGTGGTCGCCGTCCACCTCGACCAGCTCGGCCTGCGCGCCGGCGTCCGTGGCCGCCTCGACGTACGTCTCGACTGGCCGATCGGCACGATGTCGTCGTCGCGGCCGTGGACGCACCAGACCGGCGCGTCGAGCGGGACCTGCCGGAGAGGGTCGTACGCCGCGTCGTCCGGCCCGGGCGCGTGGCCGAGGAACGCCTCGACGGCGCCGCCACCCAGACCGGCGGTGTGCGCGCCCTGCAGGTCGAGGACGCCGGCCTGGGAGATGACGTGGGTGACCGCGACCCCCGGCTCGGAGCGTCCGGCGGCCCAGGTCGCGAGGTGCCCGCCGGCGGAGTGGCCCAGGGTGATGACCGTCGAGGTGTCCAGCCCCTCGACGTCGGCGAGCGCGTCGATCGCGGCGGCCACGTCGTCGAAGGTCTCGGGGGCGCCGCCGCCGTTGCCGACCCGGCGGTACTCCAGGTTCCAGGCGGTCCAGCCCTCGTCGGCCAGCGCGGACGCGAGGGGCTGGCCGAGGGTGTGGTCGTACTGCGCCTTCCAGAAGCCGCCGTGGATGACCACGACCACACCGCGCGACGTCCCCTTGGCGGTGTAGAGCTCCGCGAACTGCGCCGGGTCGTCGCCGTACGGGATCCGGCCGTCGGACGGCCTCACCGGATCCTCCGCGCAGGCCGACAGCAGGCCCGTCCCGCCGAGGGCGCCGAGACCGGCCAGACCGAGGAGGGTGCGGCGGCGCAGGGGTTTCGAGACGGGCGCCAGGGCGCCCTCCTCAACCGACGACACGACGACATCTCACGCGAGGGCGGTGGGGAGGGTGGCGGACCAAGCGGCTCTGAGCTCGTCGACCGCAACGCTCGAACTCACCGGACACCGCGACGCTGTCGCCACCGGTGCGCCCCAGCTCCGCCAGAGGTACGCCGTGGCGCGCGGCGAGGGCGGTCAGCCGCTCGACGTCGCCGGGTGCGACGGTGACCAGGCACCGGGCCGCGGACTCGGAGAACAGCCCCAGGAAGGCGTCGTCCGGGAGGGAGACGGTGACCCCGATGCCGCGGTGGAACGCGGACTCGGCCAGGACCTGGGCGAGTCCGCCGTCGGACAGGTCGTGGGCGCTGGTGACCAGGCCGACCGCCTCGGCCAGCAGCTCGGCCAGAGACTTCTCGGCCGCGAGGTCGACCTTCGGCGGAAGCCCGCCGAGGTGGCCGTGCACGACGTGGGCCCACTCCGAGCCGGACAGCTCCTCACGGGTCTCCCCGAGCAGGAACACGGCCTCGTCGGCGGCCTCGAAGCCGGACGGGGTGCGCCTGGTGACGTCCTCGATCACACCGAGGACGGCGACGACCGGCGTCGGCAGGATCGCCGTCTCGCCGGTCTGGTTGTAGAGGCTGACGTTGCCGCCGGTCACGGGGATGCCGAGCTCGACGCACGCGTCCTTCAGGCCACGACAGGCCTCGGCGAACTGCCACATCACGTCCGGGTCCTCGGGGGAGCCGAAGTTGAGGCAGTCCGAGATCGCGAGCGGGCGGGCGCCACCGGTGGCCACGTTGCGGTAGGACTCGGCCAGGGCGAGCTGCGCGCCGGCGTACGGGTCCAGCTTCGCGAACCGTCCGTTGCAGTCGGTCGAGACCGCGACGCCGAGGTTGGTCTCGTCGTCGACCCGGATCATGCCGCTGTCGCTGGGCTGGGCCAGGACGGTGTTGCCGCGGACGTAGCGGTCGTACTGGTCGGTGATCCACGACTTGTCGCACAGGTTGGGCGAGGCGACCAGCCGGAGCAGGGTCTCGCGGAGCTCGTCGCCGGACGAGGGTCGGGGCAGCGACTCGGCGCCGTCGGCCTGCAGGGCGTCCTGCCAGCCGGGGCGCGCGAACGGGCGGTGGTAGGTGGGCCCGTCGTGGGCGACGCTGCGCGGGGGCACGTCGACCACGCGCTCGCCGTGCCAGTCGATCTGGAGGCGGCCGGTCTCGGTGACCTCGCCCACGACCGTGGCGTCGACGTCCCACTTGGCACAGATCGCGAGGAAGGCGTCGACGTCGTCGGGTTCGACGACCGCCATCATCCGCTCCTGCGACTCGCTCATCAGGATCTCCTCGGGAGCGAGGGACGAGTCGCGGAGCGGCACCAGGTCGAGGTCGACGTGCATGCCGCCGTCGCCCGCGCTGGCCAGCTCGGAGGTCGCGCAGGAGAGGCCGGCGCCACCGAGGTCCTGGATGCCCGCGACCAGTCCGGCCGCGAAGATCTCGAGGGTGCACTCGATGAGCAGCTTCTCCATGAAGGGGTCGCCGACCTGCACGCTCGGTCGCTTCGCCGGGCCTCCTTCGTCGAAGGTCTCCGAGGCCAGGATGCTGACGCCGCCGATGCCGTCGCCACCGGTCCTGGCGCCGTACAGGATCACCTGGTTGCCGGCACCGGACGCCTTGGCGAGGTGAAGGTCCTCGTGCCGCAGCACGCCGACACAGAGGGCGTTGACGAGCGGGTTGCCGACGTAGGTCTCGTCGAAGACGGCCTCGCCGCCGATGTTGGGCAGGCCCAGGCAGTTGCCGTAGCCACCGACGCCGGCCACGATCCCGGGCAGCACCCGGTGGGTGTCGGGGGCGTCGAGGGGGCCGAACCGGAGCGGGTCCATCACGGCCACCGGCCGGGCGCCCATGGCGAGGATGTCGCGGACGATGCCGCCGACCCCGGTCGCGGCGCCCTGGTAGGGCTCGACGTACGACGGGTGGTTGTGGCTCTCGACCTTGAAGGTGACCGCGTAGCCCTGGCCGATGTCGATGACGCCGGCGTTCTCGCCGATGCCGGCCAGCATCTTGCCGACCGGCGTCTCCTGCGGGATCTCGCTGAACTGCTGGAGGTGCACCTTCGAGGACTTGTAGGAGCAGTGCTCGCTCCACATCACGGAGTACATCGCCAGCTCGGAGCTGGTCGGGCGGCGACCGAGGATCTCGCGGATCTTTTGGTACTCGTCGGGCTTGAGGCCCAGCTCGGCCCACGGCTGTTCGTGAGCGGGGTCCTCCGCCGCGGCGCTGACGGTGTCCAGTGCTGTGCGCGGGGTGTCGACCACGGGCGTCAATCTACCGAGCCCGCCCGTCGCGCCCGAAGCCGGTCCGCGGCGGTGAACTACCCCTCTGTACTTCACGCGGATCTCTGTTACTGGTGTGACCAGTGAGGTTATGGTGACCAGACCACGACCGGACCCGCCCGCCCTCCCCTGGAGATCAGCACCATGTCTCGCGCCCCTGCCCGACCCCTCGCCGCGCTCGTCGGTCTGCTCGCCGGCCTGCTCGTGGTCCTCGCGCCGGCCACACCGGCCCAGGCGGACAACGTGGTCACGCCCGGCGACTTCACCGGCTACGGCTTCGACCAGTGCCTGGCGCCGACGCAGAAGTCGATGAACACCTGGCTCAAGCACTCGCCGTTCCTGTCGGTCGGCATCTACATCTCCGGCGACTCGCGCGCCTGCCGGAGCCAGCCGAACCTCACCCAGGACTGGATCAGCACCCAGCTGCGCAAGGGCTGGCGGTTGCTGCCGATCACCCTGGGCCCGCAGGCGTCGTGCAGCACTCGCTTCCCGCGCTACGGCAACGACGAGACGATCAAGCCCAAGGCGGGCGCCAGCGGACGCTACAAGCCCGCCCGTCGTCAGGGTCGCGCCGAGGCCGCCAGCGCCGTCGCCGCCGCGGGCGCGCTCGGGATCGTCCCGGGCAGCACGCTCTGGTACGACCTCGAGGGCTTCGACCACACCAACAAGCACTGCCGCGAGTCCGCGCTGTCGTTCCTCAGCGCCTGGACCACGCGACTGCACGAGCTCGACTACGTCTCCGGCGTCTACTCCAGCGTCGGGTCCGGCATCAAGATCCTCGACGACGCCCGGGTCGAGCGGCCCGAAGGCCTTCGACCTGCCCGACGCGATCTGGCTGGCCCGCTGGGACGGCGAGGCCAACACCAGCTCGTCGTACATCCGCAATGACGGCTGGCGCCCGGGCGGCCGGGTCAAGCAGTACATGGGTGGCCACGACGAGACCTGGGGCGGCGTCCGCATCAACATCGACCGCAACTTCCTCGACCTCGGCAAGGGTTCGTGGGCCGCACCCGAGGTCCACTGCAAGGGGGTGCCGGTCGACCTCGCCAGCTACGGCCCGGTGAAGCCGGAGTCGACAGCCACCGACCGGGTCCGCGCCCTCCAGTGCCTGCTCAAGGAGCAGGCCGTGTACGACGGCAAGCTGAGCGGCACGTACTCCCCCGCCACGATCGAGGCGGTGCACGCATGGCAGGAACGGCGCGGTCTCGTCGTCTCCGACACGTGGGGTCGTTCGGCCTGG
This sequence comes from uncultured Actinomycetota bacterium, assembly GCA_963834235.1. Classification (GTDB taxonomy): domain Bacteria; phylum Actinomycetota; class Actinomycetes; order Propionibacteriales; family Nocardioidaceae; genus Nocardioides. Next base: position 716,663 of record CAWIAS010000001.1, on the reverse strand, counting down.
ATGACACTGCTCGCCACGGGCCCGCGGAAGATCGTGAAGTTCGGCTCCGCCGGCCCCGAGGTTCGACGGATCCAGCGGGCGCTCAACGCGGTGAGCCGGGGCGCCCGGCTCGAGGTGACCGGGGTCTTCGCGGGGGCGACCGACAAGGCGCTGCGCGACTACCAGGAGCGGGTCGACCTCACCGTCTCCGGCGTGGCCGCCCCGAACACGTGGAAGGCGCTCCGCACGGGTCTGCGCTGACCCCGCTGCCCCGGGTCAGCCCGCGGGCGGACCGACCAGCAGGGCCACGCCGGTGAGAGCGGCGACGCCCACCGCGCCGGCGGCCAGGCCGCGGGCGGGGTGGCGGATCAGCCAGGCCACGAGGCCGTCGACCGGGCCCGCGGGCTCCGAGGCCCCCAGCCGCCAGGAGCCTCCCAGCGCACCCCGCCGCTCGGCGTACCGCTCGAAGGGCAGGGTCGCGAACGGCGGCACCGCGCAGACCAGGCCACCCACCAGCAGCCGGAGGGACCAGCGCTGGTCGACGGCCACGAGCACCGTGACCAGGCAGTAGGCGATGAAGACGACGCCGTGGACCATGCCGAAGACCCGGACACCCAGCTCGGTGGTCTCGGTGACGTACTTGAGGAACATGCCGGTGAGCAGCAGCGCCCAGGTGATCGCCTCGGCGATCGCGACCCGGCGGAACAGGGTCAGGGGGCTCACGTCAGCACGGACTCCGCGAGCGAGGTGAAGAAACCGATCCCGTCGGTGCCGGCGCCGGTGAGGTCCTCGACGGCGTGCTCGGGGTGCGGCATCAGACCGACCACGTTGCCGCGCTCGTTGGTGATGCCCGCGATGTCGCGCATCGAGCCGTTGGGGTTGTCGTCGAGGTAGCGGGCGACCACCCGGCCCTCGCCCTCCAGCAGGTCCAGGGTCGGCGCGTCGGCCACGAAGCCGCCCTCGCCGTTCTTGAGCACGATGGTCACCTCGGCGCCGTCGGCGTACGCCGACGTCCACGGGGTGCGGTTGCTCTCGATCCGCAGCCGCTGGTCGCGGCAGACGAACTTGCGGTGGTCGTTGCGGATCAGGGCACCGGGCAGCAGGTGGGACTCGCAGAGGATCTGGAAGCCGTTGCAGATGCCGAGCACCGGCATCCCCCGGTGTGCCGCCTCGACGACCTCGGCCATCACCGGCGAGAACCGGGAGATGGCGCCGCAGCGCAGGTAGTCGCCGTACGAGAAGCCACCGGGCAGGACGATCGCGTCGACACCCTTGAGGTCGTGGTCGCCGTGCCAGAGGGGGACGGCCTCGTTGCCGCCGATCCGGACGGCGCGCTGGGCGTCGACGTCGTCGAGGGAGCCGGGGAACGTGACGACCCCGACCTTCATGACGTGGTCTCGACAGGCTCGACCGGCGTGGCCAGCTCCGAGACGAAGTGCTCCTCGACGTGGACCTCGAAGTCCTCGATCACCGGGTTGGACAGCAAGGTCTCGGCCATCTGGCGGACCTCGGCGAGCACCTCGTCGGTGAGCTCACCGTCGATCTCGAGCTCGAAGCGCTTGCCCTGGCGGACATCGGTGACGCCCTTGAACCCCAGACGAGGCAGCGCGCCGAGCACGGCCTTGCCCTGGGGGTCGAGGATCTCGGGCTTGGGCATGACGTCGACGACGACACGGGCCACGGGGACTCCTTGGCTGCGGGGGGATTCCGCTCCGAAGTCTATCCGCGGCGGCGCCGGGAGGCGGGGCCGGGCACACTGGGGGCATGAGCATGACTTCCCCGCAGGCCCCCGGCCAGAGCCCTCTGGGGCTGGACTTCCCCCAGTCCCTGGCGGTGTACGACGACTACGCCGCCGCCCAGCGCGCCGTCGACTTCCTCGCCGACGAGAAGTTCGCGGTCGAACACTGCGTCATCGTCGGCACCGACCTGAAACGGATCGAGCGGATCACCGGGCGCCGTACCACCCCCAAGGTCGCGGCAGGTGGAGCGCTCTCGGGCCTGTGGTTCGGCCTGTTCGTGGGCGTCATCTTCGCGCTGTTCACCGAGGAGCCGGCCGTGGTCACCGTGCTCTCGACGGTGGTGTTCGGCGCCGTGTTCGGGCTGGTCTGGGCCGTCGTGGGGTACGCCGCCACGCGCGGCCGGCGCGACTTCTCGTCCGTCACCCAGGTCGTGGCCACCCGCTACGAGGTGCTCGTCGAGCACAAGGTCGCAGCCGAGGCTCGGGAGCTGCTCGCGCAGCTGCCCGGCGCGACCCCCGACCCGTTCGCCTGACCCGTTCGCCTGAGCTACGACAGCTCGCGCTTGAGGATCTTCCCGGTGGCGGTCATGGGGAGCTCGTCGACGAACTGCACGATCCGCGGGTACTTGTAGGACGCCATCTCCGCCTTCCCCCACTCGACCAGGTCCTGCTCGGAGACGTCGTCGAAGTCCTTGTTCCTGATGACGACGGCCTTGATCTCCTCGCCGTGGCTCTCGTGGGGCACCCCGATCACGGCGGCCAGCGAGACTGCCTCGTGCTGCATCAGGACCTCCTCGATCTCCCGCGGGTACACGTTGAAGCCACCGCGGATGATCATGTCCTTGGAGCGGTCGACGATGTAGTACCAGCCGTCCTCGTCGCGGCGACCGAGGTCACCGGATCGGAACCACCCGTCCCGGATCGCCTCGTCGGTGGCGTCCGGCCGGTTGTAGTAGCCCTTCATGATGTTGTGACCCTTGATCGCGATCTCGCCGACCGCGTCCGGGCCTGCCTCGATCTCGTCCCACTCCTCGTCGATCAGCTTCATCTCGACCCCGGGGATCGGCACGCCGATGGAGCCCGGCCGCGCGTCCTCGCCGTACGGCGAGAAGCTGGCGACGGGTGAGGTCTCCGAGAGGCCGTAACCCTCGAGGATCGTGACCCCGAACTTGCTCTCGAAGTCCTTGTGCACCTCGACCGGAAGCGCGGAACCACCGGCGGCGGCGACCCGCAGGTTCTTGGCGATCTCCTTGACGTCCACGCTCTGCCCGTCCTGGGGGGCGTCGAGGGCCCCGAGCAGGCCCCAGTACATGGTGGGCACACCGGCGAAGAAGGTGATCTTCTCCTTGATCATGGTGGCCAGCGCGGGGCCGGCCTCGAACCTGGGGAGCATGACGACGGTCCCGCCGAACGCGAACGCGCCATTCTGGATGACGGTCTGGCCGAACGAGTGGAACAGCGGGAGCACGCACAGGTAGGTGTCGGGGTTGACCGGGTCGGCGCCGAAGAGGTCCTGGCCGGAGCGGGCGTTGTCGATCATGTTGCGGTGGCGCAGCTCGGCGCCCTTGGGCTGACCCGTGGTGCCGGACGTGTAGAGAATGACGGCGGTGTCGTCGTCATCGGTCGCCACCGTCTCGAAGGTCGGCGGCTGCCCGGCCGTCGCGGAGCCGAGGGTCTCGGTGCCCTCGATCGGCGAGTCCGCCTTCGGGTCGACGGTCACCACGAAGAAGTCGGTGCACCCGTCGGTCTGCTGGAACCCGGCGTACCCCTCCTCGCCGATCGGCAGCTCGGCGGTGCCCTGGAAGCAGAAGTAGGCCTTCGCGTCGGAGTCGGCCAGGTGGTAGGCCACCTCGCGTCCCTTGAGCAGGATGTTCAGGGGTACGACGGTCGCGCCGGCCTTGAGGATGCCGAAGTAGACGATGGTGAAGTAGGGCAGGTTGGCGCAGCTGAGCGCCACCTTGTCACCCGGCTCGATCCCACGGGAGACCAGCAGGTTCGCGACCTGGTTGGCCGCGCCGTTCACCTGCGCGTAGGTCAGGCGGGTGTCGCCGAGGACGACGGCCTCGCGGTCGGAGTAGTCACGGGTGGAGTCCTCGAGCAGGACCGAGAGGTTGGTCATGTCAGTGACCCTAGTCAAGGACGTGAAAGGTCAGGAACCCCTGCGGCTCAACGCCACGATGACCAGCGCGACACCGAGGCCCGCGAACCCCGGGCCGATCAGCGCCCAGGTGTCGCTCCCGGTCATCGAGCTGCCGCCGACGTAGCCGAGCCCCTGCAGCGTCCAGAGCAGACCGACGGCGACCATCAGGACGCCGCAGGCGATCGCCGCCACCTTGCCCAGGGTCATGTCGACGAACCCAACGTGCGGGCGGCGCGCTGCAGGTCGCCCCGGATCCCGATCGGGGCCAGCCGGCGCAGCACGAATCCCACCGGAGCCAGGACTTTCGGCGTCCGCAGCTCGAAGGTCGCGACCACGCGGGTGCCAGCAGCGAGCGGGTGGAAGTCGAGTCGGAGGTCGGCCCCGATCCCGCGCCAGACCCCCGTCTCGGCCCAGGCGACGCCGGGCTCGGCCAGGGTCGTGGTCATCCGGGGCTTCACGCCGACGGAGGTGACGTCGAGCCAGGTCGTGCCGACCCCGCCGTCCCCGCGGACGTCGTCGACGCGGCGGAGGCTGGACTGCCACTCCGGGCGCCGGGCGGGGTCCACGAAGTAGGCGTAGACGTCGGCGACGGGTGCCGCGAAGTCGACCGTGAGCTCCGCCATCAGAACGTCGATCCGGTCAGTCGCTCGTAGGCCTCGACGTACTTCGCGCGGGTCAGCTCGACGACCTCGGTCGGCAGCGGCGGCGGCGCCTGGCCCGAAGCCCGGTCCCAGCCGCTCTCGGCGGAGGTGAGCCAGTTGCGGACGATCTGCTTGTCGTACGACGGCTGGGTGCGGCCGGGCTGCCAGGCGTCGGCCGGCCAGAAGCGGGACGAGTCGGGCGTCAGCACCTCGTCGGCCAGGACGATCACGCCGTCGTCCCCGCGGCCGAACTCGAGCTTGGTGTCGGCCAGGACGATGCCGCGCTCGCGGGCGATCTCCTCGGCGCGGGCGTAGACCGCGAGCGTCACGCGCCGCAGCGCCGCAGCGTCTGCGGAGCCGACCGCGGCGACCACGGCGTCGTACGAGACGTTCTCGTCGTGGTCGCCCAGCGCGGCCTTCGTGGCCGGGGTGAAGATCGGCTCGGGCAGGCGTGAGCCGTCCTCGAGCCCGTCCGGCAGCGCGATCCCGCAGACCTCGCCGGTGGCGCGGTAGTCGACCAGGCCGGAGCCGGTGAGGTAGCCACGCGCGACGCACTCCACGGGAAACATGTCGAGCCGGCGACAGACGACGGCCCGGCCGCGCACGGCCGCGGGCACCTCGGCGGACACGAGGTGGTGGGGCACCAGGTCAGCGAGCTGGTCGAACCACCACAGCGACATCCGGGTGAGGATCTCGCCCTTGTCGGGGATGGTCGTGTCGAGCACGAAGTCGAACGCCGAGATCCGGTCACTGGCGACCATCAGCAGGTGTCCGGACTCCAGCCGGTAGAGGTCCCGCACCTTGCCGGAGTGCACGTGCGTGGCGCCCTCGAGCTCGGGAGCGTCCGGGATGTTCAGGTCCATGCTCGTCAACCCTATCGACGCCACGGAGCGGGCTTGCCCTGCAGCCACCACTGCAGCTGGCGCGTGATCCACGGCAGCGCGAGGTACGTCATCACCGGGGTCATCACCAGCACGGCCAGCAGCACCCGCGGGACCAGCGGTACGTCGTCGACGTACCTCCCGCTGAGCCAGTTGACGGCCACGCTGAGCGGGAAGAAGACCAGGAAGATGACGATGGCCTGCTTCCATCGTGGGGGTGCCGTCGGCGCGGACGGCGCGGTCTCGATGGTCTCCACCGAGCGCGGCTCGTCGAACCAGCCTTCGATGCCCGTACGCCGCTCCTCGGCCGACGCCCCGATCCGCCCCTGGGCGGCCGACAGCCACCAGGCTCGCTGCGTCGACGCCTCCCAGACCGCGAGGTGCTCGGCGCTGGCGAAGCGGTACAGCATGTGCCACGCATCGGAGTCCTCCGACGGGCGGACCCACCCGGCCCCGAGGAAGCCGTCGAACCGCTCGGCCAGGGAGGTGCCGGCCTCGACCCAGGCCACCATCTCGGCCGTGTGCGCGGGGTCGATGTGTCGGACGACGGAGACGGTCACCGGGGTGCTCATCCCACGAGCGTGGAACCTGGCGGGACCCCGGGGCAAATCGGGCGCCGTCGACGACGAGCGCCTACTTGACCTCGATCGAGTACAACAACGCGGTCTGGCTGTCGGCAGCGGTTCCGGTCAGGAAGATGTTGTAGGCGTCCGACGACAGCGTGGCCGTGGAGTTGTCGCCCATCACCGCCTCCTCGTCAACGCTGAATCCGGCCCCCTCGAGGAGCGACACTCCTGCTGCCACCGCCTCATCGGACGGTGAGTCGACGTAGATCGAGATCTGCCAACCCTCACCCTCGGCACCCATGGCCAGCTGGATCGCGCCGTCGACCAGCGGGATGTCGTCCTCCGGGAAGCCGTCCGGCAGGTCGCCGCCCATGGTCACGGTGCCGTCGGAGTTCTCGATCGTGATGTCGTCACCGTCGACGTCGACGTCGACGTCCTCGCCGGCGTCCTCGGCCGCCTGCTCGATGGCATCCTCGGCGCGGTCCTCGTCGGAACCACCACATCCCCCGAGGACCAGTGCCGATCCGAGCGCGAGGGCGACCAGCGCCGACCTGCGTCGTGACATGAGGGTTTCCCTTCGTAGATTCCCCCAGCACTCGATTGAAGCATCGCCGCACCAGCCCCGGAATAGCCCGAACGGATCCCCGCACCACCCTCGAGTTGGGGGCTGGGGGGATGCTGACCGGGTGACGGAGGAAGCGGTGGCGGACGGCGCCGAGGCACCCGGGCAGGAGCCGCCCGACCCCCGGCGTTGGCGGATCCTGGGCGTCACGCTCGCCGTCGGGTTCATGTCGCTGCTCGACGTCACCATCGTGAACGTCGCGCTGCCCTCGATGCGGACCGGGCTCGCGACGTCGACCGGCACGATCCAGTGGGTCGTGTCCGGTTACGCGCTGGCCTTCGGCCTGACCCTGGTGTCCGGTGGCCGGCTGGGTGACGCGTACGGCCGGCGGCGACTGATGCTGGTCGGCCTGACCGGGTTCATCCTCGCCAGCGCCTGCGCCGGGCTGGCCCCCAGCGCGACCCTCGTGATCGTCGCCCGCCTCGTCCAGGGGGCGGCAGCGGGACTGCTCACGCCGCAGAGCTCCGGCCTGATCCAGCAGCTGTTCCGGGGGGCGGAGCGGGGCCGGGCCTTCGGGTTGTTCGGCATGACCGTGGCCCTGTCGTCGGCTCTGGGGCCGGTCCTCGGGGGCGCGATCATCGGGGTCGCCGGCGAGGAGGACGGCTGGCGCTTCCTCTTCCTGGTCAACGTGCCGATCGGGCTGGTCGCCCTGGTCGCGATCGCTCGCCTGGTGCCGGGTCCGCCCGAGCCGTCCGGCCCGTCCGGCGCCTCGGGGAGCGCCGGCGACCGACCACGGATCGACGCCCGCGGCGCGCTGCTGCTCGGTGGTGGCGTGTTCGCCCTGCTCTACCCGGTGGTGAGCCTGGAGGGCGGGGCGCGGCTGCCGCTGCTCCTCTTCCTCGCGGCTCCTCCCCTGCTGTGGGCCTTCTTCCGCTGGGAGCTCTCCCTGTCCCGCACCGGAGGTCAGCCCCTGCTCGACATCGACCTGCTGCGGACCCTGCCGGGCTACGCCAACGGCCTCGCCGTGGGCACCCTCTACTTCACCGGCTTCACCGGCATCTTCCTGGTGCTCTCCATCTTCCTGCAGGACGGCCGCGACCTGTCGCCGTTGCAGACCGGACTCCTGCTCACGCCGTTCGCGCTCGGGGCGGCGGTGACGGCGCCGATCGCCGGGCGCCTGGTCTCGCGGATCCACCGACGGCTGACGATCGGCTCTCTGCTGATCATGATGTCCGGCATCCTCGCCGTGGCACTGCTCGTCCCGGACCGGTCACCGTCCGCGCTCGTCTGGGTCCTGGTCGGCGGGTTGCTGCTGGCCGGCCTCGGGGGCGGCGGGGTCATCTCTCCCAACTTCACACTGACCCTGGCCGAGGTGCCGCCCCGGATGGGAGGAGCGGCCGGGGCCGCGCTGCAGACCGGGCAACGGATCGGCTCCTCGCTGGGTGCGGCACTGCTGGTCACCGTCTACGAGCTCGCCAACGACACGGTGGCCACCGACCGGGCCCTGCAGGCGGCGCTCGGAGTCTCCCTGCTGGTGCTCGCCACCGCCCTCGCGATGGCGGTCCGGGCCCAGCACGTCGCGGCCGGCGAGAGCTCGCCGGGCTAGAGGATGGCGCCCGGGGTGTACGCCGCCGCCCGGGGGTGCCGGTCGACCACGTCGGCGACCCTGTGGCAGACCGCGTGGACCTGCTCGACCGCGGCTCCGGTGAACGTGATCGGGTCGGCGACGAGCGAGGCCAGCTGCTCCGCGGTCAGCCCGAGCCGTTCGTCGGCGGCGAGGCGCGCGAACACGTCGTTCTCGGCCTGGCCCTGGCGCATCGCCAGCGCGACCCCGACGGCGGCCTCCTTGATCGCCTCGTGCGCGGTCTCGCGACCGACGCCGTTGCGCACTGCCGCCATCAACACCTTGGTGGTCGCGAGGAACGGCAGGTAGCGGTCGAGCTCGCGCTGGATCACCGCCGGGAAGGCACCGAACTCGTCGAGCACCGTGAGGAACGTCTGGAAGAGGCCGTCGGCCGCGAAGAAGGCGTCCGGAAGCGCAACCCGGCGTACGACGGAGCAGGAGACGTCGCCCTCGTTCCACTGGTCGCCGGCGAGCTCACTCACCATGGAGAGGTAGCCGCGAGTGATCACGGCCAGGCCGTTGACCCGCTCGCAGGACCGGGTGTTCATCTTGTGCGGCATCGCCGACGAGCCGACCTGGCCCTCGGCGAAGCCCTCGGTGACGATCTCGTTGCCGGCCATCAACCGGATCGTGGTGGCGAGGTTGGAGGGACCGGCGGTCAGCTGGACGAGGGCGGCCAGCACGTCGAAGTCGAGCGAGCGCGGATAGACCTGCCCGACGCTGGTGAGCACCCGCTCGAAGCCGAGGTGAGCGGCGACCCGCTGCTCGAGGTCGGCCAGCCGCGAGGCGTCGCCGTCGAGCAGGTCGAGCATGTCCTGCGAGGTGCCCATCGGGCCCTTGATCCCGCGCAGCGGGTAGCGGGCGATCAGCTCCTCGACGCGCTCGAGCGAGATCAGCATCTCGTCGGCAACGGTGGCGAACCGCTTGCCGAGCGTGGTCGCCTGGGCGGCGACGTTGTGGGAGCGGCCGGCCATCACGGTGGTCGCGTGCTCGGCGGCCAGGCTCGCCAACCGAGCCAGGGTCGCGACCGCCCGGTCCCGGAGCAGGTCCAGCGACTGCTTGATCTGCAGCTGCTCGACGTTCTCGGTCAGGTCGCGGGAGGTCATCCCCTTGTGGATGTGTTCGTGGCCGGCAAGCGCGCAGAACTCCTCGATCCGGGCCTTCACGTCGTGGCGGGTGACCCGCTCGCGGGCGGCGATCGACTCGAGGTCGACCTTGTCGACCACGTCCTCGTAGGCCTCGACCACACCGTCCGGCACGTCGATGCCGAGGTCGCGCTGGGCCTTGAGAACCGCGATCCACAGCTGCCGCTCGAGCACGATCTTGTGCTCCGGCGACCAGAGGTGTGCGAGGTCGGCTCCGGCGTAGCGGGTGGCGAGGACGTTGGGGACGGTCACGACGCCATTGTCCCCCATTGCCGGGTCGCGTGCCCGCGAGGATGCCAGCCCCGGACCAGCCACTCCCGGCCCGGCCCGCTCGGCACTCGGCACTGCCGCAGCGGGTCGAACCAGGGCCCAGGCGGACGCAGGTCCAGGACATAGCCCTCCGGACCGCGGGTGGCGCCCATCAGGTCGGCGCCAGTCGTGACGAAGCCGCTCACGGTCGCCACCAGGGGCAGCGACCCGTCCTGCTCGACCTTGGCCCGGATCAGCACGGCGGTGAGGGGCGAGAAGGCCCACGCTGGTTGGAGCGCGGCCCGTCGCTCCGCCTCGGACCTGCTGGCGTCGACGTCACGACGGGCGATGAACACGCCGCTCGGGCAGGCCTCCGCCACCTGGGTGCTACCAGCTACCGGACGGTCCGCCAGTTCGCGCACCCGGTGTCGCTCGTAGAGCACGGCCGATGACGTACGAATGGGTGCCCCGGCCAGCCCGGCGGCAAGGACTCGGCACGACTGCCGTCGGGTCAGGCCGATCTCGGCCAGCTCGCGGGCAGCCTCGCGCCCGCTGATCAGATCGCCGGATCCAGGGCCCATGGGGGCACCGTAGGTCGGCGCGCCGACACCAGACCCCGCCTCGGACACACATGCCCCGACTAGTCAGGAGAGGGGGCCACGCTGGCCCCCTCTCCTGACTACTCGCGGGGTGGCTCGACCGGCGGAGTCACGAGCCCTCGCCCAGAGCCGGGACGGCGGCCTTCGCGGCGATGTCGGTGCGGTGCTGGGCGCCGTCGAATCGCACGGCCGCGACCCCCTCGTACGCCGCGGTCCGCGCGGCCGCCAGGTCCGCGCCGGTTCCGATCACGGCGAGCACCCGCCCGCCAGCCGTCACGAGCACCTGCCCGTCGGTCGGCCTGCCCGTCGGCGAGCCCGTCGAGACCAAAGCGGTGCCCGCGTGGATGACGTGGACGCCGTCGATCGCCTCGGCGTCGTCGAGCCCGGTCATGACGTCGCCCCTCGACGAGGTCTCCGGGTAACCCGTGCTGGCGAGGACGACGGCCACAGCCGCACCGTCCTTCCACACCGGCGGCGGCACGTCGGCCAGGGTGCCGGTGGCGGCGCCGTGCAGCAGCGCCGCGAGCGGGGAGTCGAGCAGCGCCAGGAGGGCCTGCGTCTCGGGGTCGCCGAAGCGGGCGTTGAACTCGACGACGCGCACACCCCTGGACGTGAGCGCGAGACCGGCGTACAGCAGGCCGGTGAACGGGGTGCCGCGGCGGGCCATCTCGTCGACGGTCGGCTGCAGCACGTCGCGCAGGACGTCGTCGACCAGGCCCTCCGGTGCCCACGGCAGCGGCGTGTAGGCGCCCATGCCGCCGGTGTTGGGGCCTTCGTCGCCGTCGAAGATCCGCTTGAAGTCCTGCGCCGGCTGCAGCGGGTAGACCGTCGCACCGTCGGTCTCGTTCCAGCCGCACAGCGCGAAGAGGGAGACCTCGGGGCCGTCGAGATACTCCTCGACCAGGACCCGTTGGCAGCCGGCCGCGTGCGCGAGGGCAGCCTCCCGGTCGTCGGTCACCACGACACCCTTGCCCGCGGCGAGTCCATCGTCCTTGACGACGTACGGCGCCCCGAACGCGTCGAGGGCAGCCTCGACCTCCTCGGAGTGCACGCAGGAACGGGAGTCGGCCGTCGGCACGCCCGCGGCGGCCATGACCTCCTTCGCGAAGGCCTTCGAGCCCTCGAGCCGGGCGGCCTCGCGGGACGGACCGAAGCAGGCGATGCCGCGGGCGGTGACGGCGTCGGCCACCCCGGCGACGAGCGGCGCCTCGGGCCCGACGACGACCAGGTCGACCGCCCAGCTTCTCGGCCAGGTCGGCCACCGCGGGGCCGTCCATCGGGTCGACGTCGTGGAGGGTGGCGACCGCGGCGATGCCGGGATTGCCCGGCGCTGCGTGGACCTCGCGTCACGTTCGGGTCGAGCGAGAGGGCTCGGGCCAGGGCGTGCTCACGGCCGCCGGTGCCGATGACGAGGGTCTTCACGCGCAGGAAGCCTAGTGCCGGCGGGAGATCGGGACCGCGCAGGCCCGCGGCTGGTACTGCAGAATCGGGTCGTCGGACACCTCAGGTCCCCGGATCGACCGTGGGGCTGTCGGCTCAGGGTCGGGGGCGGACTCGAGCCTCGTAGGCCGCCCGCGCCGCTGAGTCGACCTCCGCGAGCGCCTTGTCGGCGCCGAAGGCCCGCGCCATCCCGTCCTGCACCCGTCGGGGCAGCGCCATCGTCAGCTTGGCCATCGGCTGTGTCCAACGCGGCACCCAGGCCTCGGCCACCGGTGTCCCGATGGTCTCGACGATGACCTCGGCAACCTGGTCGGCCGTGACCGTCGGCACGCCCCGGGTGGCGGGGACTCCTGCCGAGAGCTCGGTGCTGACGATCGCCGGCAGCACCATGCTCACGTCGATGCCCAGCCCGGCCAGCTCCTGACGGGTGGCCTCGGTGAAGCCGACGACGGCGTGCTTGGACGCGGAGTAGGTCGCCCCACCGGCGGCAGCGACCCGGCCGACCGCCGAGGCGACGTTCACGATGTGGCCACGGCCCCGCTCGGCCATGCCCGGCGCGACGGCCCTGGTGCCCCAGATGACCCCGAAGGTGTTGACCTCGAAGATGTGCCGGGTCAGCTCGTCGGTCTCCTTGAGCACGTCGCCCAGCGGCATGATGCCGGCATTGTTGACGAGGACGTCGATCGGACCGGCAGCGTCGACGAAGGCGCGCCACGAGTCGGTGTCGGCGACGTCGAGGTGGTGGAAGTCGACACCCAGCGCGGCCGCCGTCGCGGCCCCGACCGTGTCGTCGCGGTCCCCGATCGTCACCCGGGCCCCGGCGGCCACGAGCCGGGCGGCGGTTGCCTCACCGATGCCTCGGGCGCCACCGGTGACGGCGATGCACATGAGGGACAGGTCACGGGACATGCGGACGACTCTCCTCGGTCACTCGTGGACGACCAGGCTCTGCTCACGTCCGGGACCGACGCCGACGGCCCAGATCCGGGTGCCGGACATCTCCTCCAGCGCGAGCACGTAGTCCTGCGCGTTCTTCGGCAGCTCCGCGAAGGTACGACAGCCGGAGATGTCTTCCCACCAGCCGTCCAGCACTTCGTAGATCGGCTTGGCGTGGTGGAACTCCGTCTGCGTCATCGGCATCTCGTCGTGACGCACGCCGTCGATCTCGTAGGCGACGCAGACCGGGACCTTGTCCCAGCTCGAGAGCACGTCGAGCTTGGTGAGGAACAGGTCGGTCAGGCCGTTGACGCGGCTGGCGTAGCGGGCGATGACCGCGTCGTACCAGCCACAGCGACGGTCACGGCCGGTCGAGACCCCGACCTCGCCGCCGACCTTCCAGAGCTTCTCGCCGTTGTCGTCGAACAGCTCGGTCGGGAACGGTCCCGACCCCACCCGCGTGGTGTACGCCTTGATCACCCCGATCACCCGGTCGATCCTGGTCGGGCCGACCCCGGAGCCGGTGCACACGCCCCCGGCGACCGCGCTGCTGCTGGTCACGAACGGGTAGGTGCCGTGGTCGACGTCGAGCATCGTCGCCTGCGCACCCTCGAAGAGGACGGTCTCCCCCCGGTCGAGCGCGGTGTTGAGCAGCAACGACGTGTCGGCCACCATCGGCCGCAACCGGTCGACGTACGACAGGAGCTCCTCGACGACGGCGTCGACCTCGATCGCGCGGCGGTTGTAGACCTTGGCGAGGACGTGGTTCTTGAGGTCGAGGGAGCCCTCGACCTTCTGCCGCAGGATGGACTCGTCGAAGAGGTCGGCGACCCGGATGCCGAGGCGGTTGACCTTGTCGGCGTACGCCGGTCCGATGCCGCGACCGGTGGTGCCGATCTTGTTCTTGCCGAGGAAGCGCTCGGTGACCTTGTCGACCGTCGAGTGGTAGGGCGCGATCACGTGGGCGTTGGCGCTGACCACCAGGGTGGCGACGTCGACGCCTCGCTCGATCAACGAGTCGAGCTCGCGGAAGAGCGCCTCGGGCGACACCACGACCCCGTTCGCGATCACGGAGGTCGCCCCCGGGGTGAGGATCCCGCTGGGCAGCAGGTGGGTGGCGAACTTCTCACCGTTGACCACGATGGTGTGGCCGGCGTTGTGCCCGCCGCTGGTGCGGACGACGTAGTCGATGGTCTCGGTGGTGGCGAGCAGGTCGGTCGCCTTGCCCTTGCCCTCGTCGCCCCACTGGGCGCCGAGGATCACGATCGCGGGCATCGCATCCCTCTCGTCGGTCGAACCTGTGTCTCGTCGGTCGAGCCTGTGTCTGGTCGGTCGAGCCTGTCGAGACCAGAAATACGAACAGCCCCGGACAACAGCACCGGGGCTCTTGCGAGCCAACGCTACCAAAGCCCGGGCTCGGGGCCCGGGTCCGTGGGCTAGGGTCCGCCCCGTGGACTCACTGCTCGTGATCACCAACGAGGGCGCCGGCACAGCCGACACCGAGCGGCTCGACAGCGCCCTGGCGACCCTGTCCGACCGGGCGTCGATCGAGGTCACGGCCACGTCGAACCCCGGCGAGCTCGACGGCGTCCTCCACCGAGCCGGCTCCCGCACCATCGTCGTCGCCGGCGGTGACGGCAGCCTGCACGCGGTCGTCTCGGCGCTCCACCGACGCAACGACTTGAAGGGAGCGGTCCTCGGGCTGATCCCGCTCGGCACCGGCAACGACTTCGCCCGTGCGATGGACATCCCCCTCGACACCGACGAGGCCGCCCGGGTCCTGGTCGACGGGCAGCCCCGACCGGTCGACCTGATCGTCGACGAGCTCGGGGAGGTCGTCGTCAACCACGTGCACGTCGGCGCCGGAGCCGAGGCCAGCAGGAAGGGCCACACGTGGAAGGGACGGCTCGGCTCGATCGGGTACGGCAAGGTCAACCTCGGCCGGCTGGGCTACCCGATCGGCGCGCTGCTGGCGTCGTTCCGACCGCCGTACGTGCGGCTCCGGGTCGAGGTGGACGGTGAGGTCGTCGTCGACGTCGACCACCCGGTCCTGATGGTGGCCATCGGCAACGGATCCAGTGTCGGCGGTGGCGCCGAGCTCGCTCCGGAGGCGGATGCCGAGGACGGCAGGATCGACGTCATGATCTCGCGCGCGCTCGGCCCGCTGGCACGTTTCGCGTACGCCGCCCAGGTCGCCCGAGGCACCCACCACGAACGCGACGACGTCATCTACCTGCGGGGCAAGACGGTGTCGATCTCCGGTGAGTCCTTCTACTGCTCGGCAGACGGGGAGATCTACGGCCCCGAGCGCAACCGGACCTGGCACATCGAGCCGGCGGCGTACTCCATGGTCCTGCCGGACCCCGCTGACACCGTTGGTTGAGGTGCGAGGAGCGCCAGCGACGAGCCTCGAAACCCCCGTGAGCGAGGCAGGGCCTACAACCACCCCCGCCGTACCGCCTCCACCCCGGCCTGGAACCGGCTGTCGACCCCGAGGTCGATCAGGAGCGAGGCCACCCGGCGACGGACGGTGCGCAGGCTGATCCCCAGCGTGCGCGCGATCTGTTCGTCCCGGCGCCGGCGGCGAGCTGCTGGAGCAGGAAGCGGCGCAGCTCGGGACGGGCCTCGCCGAGGTCGAGATCCGGAACGGCCACGGCCCGCTCCCACATCAGCTCGAAGAGCAAGGTGAGCGCTTCGACCAGCCCGCGCTGCCGGATCAGCAGGCGCGGCTCGTCGACGAAGCCGAGCGGCTCGGGCAGGACGGCGTGGGTCGACCCGATCACGATCAACCGGGTGGGCAGGTCGGAGATCACCCGGATCTGCTCCCCGGCCTGGGCGCGGGCGCGCAGGGCGTCGGGTGCCTCGTGCAGCGCGCGCACGGGGTAGATCGCCCGCGACCGGCGCCCGGAGGCGATGGCGCGCCCGGACCACCTGGGCCATGGCCGATTCCCGGGGCATCCGCCACGCGTCGGGGCGCAGCCACAGCAGGTCACCGCGACTCTCCTCGATCAGCGTGGTGAGCAGCTGGAGGGGGTTCCCACCACTGCTGACCTCGCCGTCGAGGGCACCCACGTCCTCGACAGCGCCCGGCCCGGGCCGGGTCCCCGCGGCGGTGAGAAAGGGGAGGGCCGTCGACAGCTGGACCAGCCGGTCGCGGGCCAGCTCGGCCGCGACCGCTTCCCGGCGAATCTGGTGAGCCATCACGTCCGTGAGGGCCCGGACGACGATCCGGCCGTCAGCGATCCGGGCGATCTCGCGCGCGACCAGCGGCGCGATCAGGTCCGGCAGGTCGTCCGGCTCGACACCGAAGGCCTCCGCCACCGCACCGACCTCGCTGCGGGTCAGGGGCAGCAGGCGCTGATAGAGCCGTTCGTCCTCTCGTGAGAGGCCGAGGGCGGACAGCACGGACGACGGAACGCGGACGACACTTCGAGCCATGGTGGCATCTTAGTGACAGCGGCATTCACGCGCCCTGTGGCACGGAACTGTCAGTGTCATGCTGGACCAAGCGTCACTGGTGGCGATCTCGGGTCGCACACCAGCTCCACGACCCACGTCGGGGGATGTGGTCGATGGTGACGCTGGAAGGCGCCGGAATCGTCAAGGACGAGTCCGGCGCCTTTCCGCTGTCACCGGGCCCTCGGGTAGCGTTTCCCCTTCGAGCCGACCCCCGACGCAGGAGCACCCGACAGCCATGGCACGAGGCGGAAAGCAGTCCGGGCAGCAGGCCGGGCGACCCGACGGGCCCACCGACTGGGTGACCAGAGCGGCCGACGACGCCGTGCGGCACGCAGGCGGCGACGAGGCCGTCGCCTCCGGGGCGACGGTGACGGTCGCCTCGGGGATCAGCCCGTCGGGGCCGATCCACCTCGGCAACCTGCGCGAGTTCCTGACCGTCCACTTCGTGGCCGAGGAGCTGCGCCGCCGCGGCGTCTCCACCCGCCACCTGCACAGCTGGGACGACTTCGACCGGTTCCGCAAGGTCCCCGTCGGGGTCGACGAGTCCTGGAACGAACACATCGGCCGCCCGCTCTCCTCCGTCCCGGACCCGTGGGAGTGCCACGACTCCTGGGCCACCCACTTCAAGGAGCCCCTCCAGGTCGCACTCGCTGAGATGGGCTGCGTGATGGACGAGCTCAGCCAGACCGAGCTGTACCTGGCCGGCACCTACCGGGAGCAGATCCTCACGGCGGTCCGCCGTCGCGACGACATCGAGCGGGTGCTCGCCCGCTACCGGACGAAAGCCGCCCCGGAGCCGGAGTCCGAGGAGGAGGCCGCCGACCTCGCGGACTCGGTGGCCGCCGACGAGGACGACGACCCCGACGCCGTGGCCGGCCTCGAACGGTTCCCGTTCAAGCCCTACTGCCGCACGTGCGGTCGGGACACCACCCACCTCACGGCCTACGACGACGAGACGACCGACCTCGCCTACACCTGCCAGTCGTGCGGGGAGTCGCACGTCACCAACCTGGCCACGCAGGACGAGGGCAAGCTGGTGTGGAAGGTCGACTGGCCGATGCGCTGGGCCTTCGAGGGGGTCGACTTCGAGCCCGGTGGGGTGGACCACGCGTCGCCCGGATCGTCGTACACCGTGGGCAAGGAGCTGGTGAAGGAGATCTTCGGCAGCCGCGCACCGTCCTTCGTCGGCTACTCGTTCGTCGGGGTCGCCGGCATGGCCAAGATGTCCTCGTCCAAGGGTGGGGTGCCGACCGCCACTGACGCCCTGAAGGTCCTCGAGCCGGCCATCCTGCGCTGGCTCTACGTCCGACGGCAGCCCAAGCAGGCCTTCAACGTCGAGTTCGGACCGGAGGTGGTGCGGCTGTACGACGAGTGGGACGCCCTCGGCCGCAAGGCCGCCGACCCGGCCCGTCGGGACCCCCAGGTGCTGGCCTACGAGCGGGCCGTGGCGACCGACTCGGCAGGACTCCTGCCGTCGCCCCCGGTCGTCGTCCCGTTCCGCGTGCTCTCCTCGGTGGCCGACGTGACCGCGGGGTCGGCCGAGCAGATCAGCCGGATCGTCTCCCACGTGGGCCACGCGCACGGATCGGTGTCCGACCTCGAGCCGCGGCTGTCGCGGGCGATGGCGTGGACCGCCGAGTTCGTGCCCGCCGACGAGCGGACGATCGTCCGGGCCGCTCCCGACACCGCCCGACTCGCCTCCTTGTCGGACCGCGAGGCGCAGTGGCTCGCGCTGCTGCTCGACGGACTCGGTGAGCTCGGCCCCGGCGACCTCGATCTCGAGCCGGTGACCACGCTGGTCTACGGCGTCCCCAAGCTCGCCCACGGTCTCGCCGTCGACGCCGACCCCACCGACGAGGTGAAGGCGGACCAGAAGGAGTTCTTCAAGCTCCTCTACAACCTGCTCGTCGACAAGGACCGCGGCCCCCGCCTCCCCACCCTGATCGTCGCCCTCGGTCGCGACCGGGTCCGCTCGCTGCTCGCGCCGTAGCGCCTGACACCCGGGCGGCCCAGCCCGAGCCTCCGTGGGAGGCTGGGCCCATGAGCAACATGGACTTGATGGCAGGACCCCCGCCCACGCACCTCCCCGAGGACCCGGCCACCGCCGAGCTGGAGAGCGGCGCCGCACCTGCGGACGTCGTACGCCGTCGCCCGGCCTCACCGTTCGCGTGGGCCGCACTGGCTGACCAGGCCAAGGCAGCCGGCGAGGACGACGTCACCGTCTACGCCTACTCCCGGGTCGGCTACCACCGCAGCCTCGACATGCTCCGCCGCAACGGATGGAAGGGACACGGCCCGGTCCCGTGGGAGCACGAGGCCAATCGCGGGTTCCTCCGCTGCCTGGCGATGCTCGCCACCTCGGCCCGGGCCATCGGCGAGACGGAGGAGTGGGAGCGCTGCTCGAGCTTCCTGCGCGACTCCAGCCCCGCGGCGTACGACGCCCTGCTGGGCTGACCCCGCGTCGGGTGACGCGGGGCGGGCGCCTCAGACGCCGAGCGAGTTGCCGGTGGAGCGCAGGTTCTCGCAGGCCTCGACGATGCGGGCGGCCATGCCGGCCTCGGCTGCCTTGCCCCAGGCGCGGGGGTCGTAGAGCTTCTTGTTGCCGACCTCGCCGTCGACCTTCAGGACCCCGTCGTAGTTGGCGAGCATGTGGCCGACCACCGGACGGGTGAAGGCGTACTGGGTGTCGGTGTCGACGTTCATCTTGATCACGCCGTAGTCGACGGCCGCGGCGATGTCCTCGGCGGACGAGCCGGAGCCGCCGTGGAAGACCAGGTCGAACGGCTTGGCGCCGGCCTCGAGCCCCAGCTTGGCGACGACCGCCTCCTGGGCGGCCTTCAGGATCTCGGGGCGGAGCTTGACGTTGCCGGGCTTGTAGACGCCGTGGACGTTGCCGAACGTCAGCGCCGCCATGTAGCGACCCTTCTCGCCGGTGCCGAGCGCCTCGATGGTCGCCAGCGCGTCCTCGGGGGTCGTGTAGAGCTGGTCGTTGATCTCGTTGGCGACGCCGTCCTCCTCGCCGCCGACGACACCGATCTCGACCTCGAGGATGATCCGGGCGGCAGCTGCCTTGGCCAGCAGCTCCTCCGCGATCTGGAGGTTCTCGTCCAGCGGCACGGCCGAGCCGTCCCACATGTGTGACTGGAAGAGCGGGTTCTCGCCACGGGCGACGCGCTCGGCGGAGATGTCGAGCAGCGGGCGGACGAAGCCGTCGAGCTTGTCCTTCGGGCAGTGGTCGGTGTGCAGTGCGATGTTGACGGGGTAGTTCTTGGCGACCTCGACGGCGTACGCCGCGAACGCCACGGAACCCGTGACCATGCTCTTGACCGACGGGCCGGAGAGGTACTCCGCACCGCCGGTGGACACCTGGATGATGCCGTCGGAGCCGGCGTCGGCGAACCCCTGGAGGGCTGCGTTCAGCGTCTGCGACGACGACACGTTGATGGCGGGGAAGGCGAAGGCCTTGTCCTTGGCCGCGTCGAGCATGGCGGCGTAGACCTCGGGAGTGGCGATGGGCATGCGGGATCTCCTCGAATTGCTGCGGGGTCGTTCTCACCCTAGTGGCTACTCGCGAGTCGCAGAATCCGGCGACGTAGCCTCAGGACGTGCGACGCCGGACCACGCTGCTCACCTCCACCCGGAGCAGCGACGTCGACCAAGCGGTGGACGTCGTGTGGGCGCTCGTCGCGAGCGGCACCACCGGCCGGCACTGGTACGTCGACGCCGCTCCGTTCGTGTTCCGCGGGGGCGTGGACCGGATCGTGGGCGGATCCGGGCGCCGCTGGGACCCGCCGGGCCGTCCGCTGCTCGAGGTGGGTGATCGCGCCGGCTTCTGGTCGGTGGCCGGAGCCGACCACACGGGCCCCCGTCGTCGCCTCGTCCTCGAGGCCGAGGTGCGGGCGCCGGGCACCGTCCGGGTCAGCACGGAGGCCCACGCCCTCTCCCCCAGCCGCACCCGACTGGTCCAGACCATCTCGTTCGCTCCGCGAGGTGCGCTGGGGGCTGCCTATCTGCTGGCAGACCTGCCGGCGCGCGAGGCGGTCGTCGAGCTCACCCACCGCAGGCTGCTCGCCGACCTGGCTGCGTGACCCCGCGGGCAGTCGCCCGTTGTCCAGTCACGGTCCCGCCCGCATCCACAGGAGCACACCCATGTCCCGACGTTCCCGAGGCACCCGCCCCACCCTGACGGGTGCCCTCGCCGCAGTCGCTGTCAGCGCCAGCCTGCTCGCCGTACCCACCGGCCCGAGCAGCGCCGCCGCCGGCACCAACTTCTTCGCCCCCCGCCTGGTCACGGTCGACACCCCGACCCGCGCCGACAAGGAAGCCCTCCAGGCCCTCGGCCTGGACCTGACCGAGCACGCCGGTCACGACTACATCGAGGTCGTCCTGCACACGCCGGCCGACCTCACCCGCCTGACCGAGGCCGACTTCACCTACGACGTCCGGATCCCCGACCTGATCGCCCGCGGCATCGAGGTCGCCGAGCTCAACGAGGCGTACGCCGCCTCCGTCGAGAAGTCCCCGCTGCCGTCGGGTCGCGACGCCTACCGCACCCTCGCGGACTACAACGACGACATGGCCGAGATGGCCGAGAAGCACTCCTCGATCGTCAAGAGGTTCGCGCTGAAGCGGCCCAGCCTCGACGGGCGCACCATCTACGGCGTCGAGATCGGCCAGGGCGTCCGCAAGGGACTCGGGGACCAGCCCACCTTCCTGCTCATGGGTGCGCACCACGCTCGCGAGTGGCCGTCCGGCGAGCTCGCGATGGAGTTCGCCACCGACCTGGTCAAGAGCTACGGCAAGAGCGACCGGATCACCCGCCTGCTCAAGCAGGCCCGCGTCATCGTGGTCCCCATCGTCAACGTCGACGGCTTCGAGCTGTCCCGCACGGACGGCGAGTACGTCGACCTCCGCGAGGCCAACGACTACGACCCGCTGGGCGGCCAGGCGTCGGTCCTGGCCACCCCCGGTCAGACCTACAAGCGCAAGAACTGCCGGGTCGTCGACGGCGAGGACACCCCCGACGGCAGCTGCCGCGGCACGGCCAACAGCAACGGTGGCTTCGGCCTCGGTGTCGACCTGAACCGCAACTACGGCGGATTCTGGGGCGGCCCGGGTGCCGCCGAGACCCCGGAGGACCCGACCTACCGTGGCGCGGAGGCCTTCTCCGAGCCGGAGACCCAGAACATCCAGGACCTGGTCTCCAGCCGCCAGGTCACGATGCTGATCTCCAACCACACCTACTCCAACCTGGTGCTGCGCCCCAACGGCGTGAACCCCAACACCATCGGTCACGACGGCAAGCCGGTCGGCAACGCGCCCGACGAGCAGGCGCTCAAGCGCGTCGGTGCCGCCATGACGGACCAGAACGGCTACGCCAACATCCACGGCTGGCAGCTCTACGACACGACCGGCACCACCGAGGACTGGTCCTACAACGCCACCGGTGGCTTCGGCTACACCTTCGAGATCGGCCCGAACGAGTTCCACCCGCCGTTCCCCGAGGTCATCGACGAGTACCTCGGTGCGGGCAAGTACGAGGGCAAGGGCAACCGTGAGGCCTACCTGATCGCCCTCGAGCACGCGGTGGACGAGCGGTACAGCGGCGTCATCAAGGGCAAGGCCCCGAAGGGCGCGACGATCCGCCTCTCCAAGACCTTCCAGACCCCGACCTGGGCGGGCTCGTTCAAGGACGAGATCAACACCCCGATCGAGGTCGACGGCAACGGTGGCTTCGAATGGATCGTGAACCCGTCCACGCGTCCGGTGGTCCAGTCCCGGACCTACCAGGAGCTGTCCAAGGAGCCCTACGCCGAAGAGGTCATCGACGGCATCAACCCGGGTCCGGGCAGCCACACCGACCACGAGTTCGTGCTCGAGGAGGACGTCGCCATGTGGCGCACCGCCCTGGACTGGCCCACGCCGGACGACATGGACCTCGAGGTCTACCGCAAGGTGGACGGCAAGCTGGTCGAGGTGGGTAGCTCCGGAAACTTCGTCGGGGACAAGGAGCAGGTCGACCTCGCCGATGCCGAGGCCGGCACCTACGTGCTCCGGGTGATCAACTTCGCCTCGAGCTCGCCGACGTACACGTTGACCGAGTCGTTCTTCGACGCGGTGACCAAGCGGACCGACGGCAAGCGCGAGAGCTACCGGCTCACGTGCGAGAAGAACGGCAAGGTCCTCCAGACCGAGACGATCTTCATCGACCGGGGCGACGTGAAGCGCATCAACCTCGCCGAGTGCCGCCGCAAGGCCTGATCGTTGGTTGAGGTGCGAAGGCGCGCTAGCGCCTGAGCCTCGAAACCCAGTGAGATTGCAGCACACCTGACAACCGATCGTCCCCGCCTTCCGTCTCCCTAGTGAGACTCTGAAACACGGAAGGCGGGGACGATGTCGTTGCTGCAGCAGGAGATCGAGGATTCGTTCGGGGACGGGCCCGAGCACCGACCGGTAGCGCTCCGGGTCGAGGAGGGCCGTCGCGCGCTCCGTCGCCGGCGCGTCGCGTCGGCCGCCGCGGCGCTCGGCGTCGTCACCGTGCTCGGGATCGGGTACGCCGCGCTGGACCCCGGCACCTCGGGACGCGCGAACGGCCTGGTCGCCGTCGACCCGACACCCAGTCCCTCGCCGACCGCAGAGCCGGGCGGCACCTGGGAGGACAACACCCCCGTCCGGTACGTCGACGGCGAGCTCCAGATCCGTGACGGCGTCGTGGTGCACGAGCGCATCGAGAACCCCTACGACTACGAGCCTCCCCGCGTGTCCGACGCCCTCGACCTCACCTTCGACGGTCAGCGGCTGTGGTTGATCGCCGACGGCAAGCGGAACACCTACGGCTACTCCTCCAGCGTGCCGAGCAACGGCTGGGCGAGCTTCGCCGACTGGGTGACCGACCAGGCCGACGGCGCCGACCGGGGGCGACGACGGCTGGCCGGACACGCTGCGGCTGTCCCCGGACGGCCGAGTGGTCCCGACCCCGGGCACGACCGTCCACAACCGGACCGACGACCCGCAGCTCGGGGACTCCTTCGCCGAGCCGGGCACGCCCACCGGCGCGGCCGTGGTCAGCGTCGAGGGCGACGAGAAGAGCTACTTCGTCGTGTGGCGGGTCGTCGACGGGGAGCTCGACGTCATCACCACGCCGCCGAACGAGGTCACCGGCGCCACCTTCCAGCAGCTCCTGGCCTACGCCCGCTCCCAGTACGCGAGCGGCGAGGGTCTGCGATGACCCGCGCCTCGCGGGACGAGGAGTTCGCGGACTTCGTCGCCGCCCGGCAGAACCACCTGCGCCGGGTGGCGTACGCCGTGTGCGGCGACTGGCACCGAGCCGACGATCTCCTCCAGACCGCCTTCGTGAAGCTGTACGTCGCGTGGCCGCGGCTGCATCGCGACGGCCGGGAGGAGGCCTACACCCGGCAGATCATCATCCGCGCCAACATCGACGAGCACCGTCGCCCGTGGCGGCGCGAGCAGCCCGGCCTCGACGGTCACGAGCCCGCTGGCCAGGGCGGAGCTCCCGGTCGAGGACAGGTCGGCACTCTTCGAGGCCCTCCAGGCCCTACCGGTCATGCAACGCAAGGTCGTCGTGCTCCGGCACTGGCTGGGGCTCTCCGTCGAGGAGGCCGCGCACGAGCTCGGCATCGCGTCCGGCACGGTGAAGAGCCACTCCTCCCGCGGGATCGAGAAGCTCCAGGCGGCCCTCACCTCGGTGGTCGAGTAGCGAGCGCAGCGAGCGTGTCGAGACCCGTCAGCCCCGCCAGGCGTCGCCGCTGCCGGACAGGTCGGCGTACTGCCGGATCCAGCTGTGCATGGCGATGGCGGCGGCAGCGCTGGCATTGATCGACCGGGTCGACCCGAACTGGGCGATGGAGAACGTCCCGTCGCACACTGCCCGCGCGGACTCCGAGAGCCCGGGCCCCTCCTGGCCGAAGAGGAAGCAGACCTGCCGTGGCACCGCCATGGTCTCGAGGTGGGCCGAGCCCGGCAGGTTGTCGATGCCGAGCAGCGTCACCCCCGCGTCGTGGAGGTGGGTCGCCAGGTCCTCGGGCGTCGGGTGGTGCCGGACGTGCTGGTACCGATCGGTGACCATCGCGCCGCGCCGGTTCCAGCGGCGGTTGCCGACGATGTGGACCTCTGCCGCGAGGAACGCGTTCGCCGACCGGACGATCGTGCCGATGTTGAAGTCGTGCTGCCAGTTCTCGATGGCCACGTGGAAGCCGTGCCGCCGGGTGTCCAGGTCGGCCCGGATCGCGGCCACGGTCCAGTAGCGGTAGCGGTCGACCACGTTGCGGCGGTCCCCATGCTCGAGCAGCTCGGCGTCGTACTCGTCACCGGTCGGCAGCGGACCTTCCCACGGCCCCACGCCCACCTCGGCGGGACCGTGGGGCATCGGGTCGTACGGCGCCCGCTGGTCCTCCATGGGGGTGACCCTAGGACAGGAGTGGCGATACGCCGGAAACCGGCTGGCGTCGGCAGTTAGGGTTTGCCGCGTGGGCGCATTCGTGGAGATCACTCCACTCCTGCTGGGCATGGACTGGATGGACCCCAACTGGCTGCTGGAGCGGTTCGGCAGCGAGTTCTTCTGGCTCAGCCTGCTCATCATCTTCGTCGAGTGCGGCCTCTTCTTCCCGTTCCTGCCCGGCGACACCCTGCTCTTCGCGATGGGCCTGTTCATCACGACCGAGCGGATCGACGTCTTCCCCGGCGGCCCGGCGCCCGAGCTCCTCGTCGCGGCCCTGCTGCTGACCGGGGCCGCCTTCCTGGGCAACGTGGCCGGCTACGAGATCGGCCGGGCGGTGGGGCCACCCCTCTACGCGCGTGACGGCAGGATCCTGAAGAAGAAGTACTTCGACCAGACGCAGGCGTTCTTCGACAAGCACGGCAACAAGGCGCTGGTCATCGGCCGCTTCGTCCCCTTCGTGCGCACCTACATCACCGTCGTGGCCGGCGTGACCCAGATGCACCGCCGCCGCTTCTTCCTCTGGAGCCTGGTCGGTGCTGTCCTGTGGGTGCTCAGCATTCTGCTGATGGGCTACTTCCTCGGCGCCGCGTTCCCGTCGCTGGGCGAGAACATCGACAAGGCGATCATCGTGATCCTGGCCTTCTCGGTGATCCCGATCGCCTACGAGTGGTGGAGGCACCGCCGCACGTCGGGGCCGGGCGCCGACGATCACGACCAGGACGGCGTCCCCGATCTCGACATCACCGGTCGCGACACCACCACCTGAGTCCGCCGGTTGAGGTGCTCGTTGGTTGAGGTGCGAAGCCGCGCTGGTTGAGTCGAGGAGCGCAGCGACGGCCTCGAAACCCCGGAGTCGCCGGTCCGACGTCACGTGGTCGAGGCCCAATCGCTGGTTGAGGTGCGAGGAGCGCCAGCGACGAGCCTCGAAACCCCGGAAGGTACGCAGGGCCTCAACGACCAACACGGTCGCCCGCCGCGTCGGTTCAGCTGCGTGGTCGCGCCCGATCCCCTGCCCACGGCCACCTCGGCTCGACCGCTGTGGTTGCGGCCAAAGATTTCTGAAATAGTTCTCCACACCCCCACAAAACAAGGCGAAACTCGGCTCTGAGTGTCGGTGGTGCCTGCTTGGCTTAGTACATGACCAAGACCGCACCCGAGCTCGACACCGCCGCCGCGGTGCTCGACGCCGTGCGGTCAGACCGGGCTCTCGCGGACGCCGCGGAGTCGAGACTTCTCAAGCCGCAGTCGACTGGGCGGCCATGCACTCATCGACTCGATCTACGACGCCGCGTGTGAGTGGTACGGCGACCACCCCATCCCCGTCGCCGGCCCCGGAGCACCCCTGGTGGCGGAGTTCTCCATCGCCGAGTTCGCCACCGCCATCGGCCTGCCCACCGAGGTCGGGAAGGCCTACGTCGGAGAAGCCCTCGAACTGCGGCACCGGCTCCCGAAGACCTGGGCCCAGGTCCTGGACGGGAAGCTCCCCGCCTGGCGGGCCCGCCGGATCGCCCGCGCCACCATCGGGCTCTCCGCCGAAGCAGCCGCGTACGTCGATGCGAAGGTCTGGTTCTGCGCCCACACCATCCGCACCACCGCCCTGGACCGGCTGATCGCGACCGCGATCACCCAGTTCATGCCCGCCGAAGCCGAAGCCCGCCAACAAGCCGCCGCCGATGGCCGTCACGTCGACATCGACACCCGCCACCACGACCTCAACGGCCTCTCCGGCACCGCCACCCTCCACGGCACCCTCGACCTCGCCGACGCCCTCGACCTCGACTCAGCAATCAGCCAGACCGCCGCCACGCTGAAAGAGCTCGGCTCCGAAGAATCGCTGGACGTCCGCCGAGCCGTCGCCCTCGGAGAGATCGCCCGCCGCGACCTCACCCTCGACCTGTCAGGTTCGTCGGTTGAGGAGGTTGCGCAGCAACCGTCTCGAAACCCCCGCACCATCGTCCTCAACCTCCACCTCGCCGCTGACGCGGTCACCGGCACCGGCGGCAGGTCGGGCACCTCGGCACCGCACTCCCGATCCTCGAGCAGCAGATCCGGACCTGGTGCGGTGCGGCCGGTCAGATCACCGTCAAACCGGTCATCGACCTCGCCGAGTGCGCCCCCGTGGACCGGCTACGACCCCACCGGAGTCCATGGCCGAACAGGTCGAGCTGCGCGACCGGCACTGCGTCTTCCCCTGGTGCAACCGCCCAGCCAAGAAGTGCGACAAGGACCACGTCGTGCCCTGGAAACCCGGCGACCTGACCTGCGCCTGCAACCTCGCCCCCCTCTGCCGGAGCACACCACCGGCTCAAGACCCACGGCAGATGGCGCTACCTGGCCCTGAAACCCGGCATGTTCCTGTGGACCAGCCCGCACGGCTACCAGTACCTCGTCGACCACGAAGGCACCGCCGACGTCTCCGACGACCGCCGACCACCCGACCAGTAGCTACCCCGCCCCACACCCCGCCGCCGGCGGGGCAACCGGCATGTCTCCGGCAGCCGAATCGGCGGATCCCGTGTGTAGAACCGGGCGCTAGACAGCCCGGGCGGCGTCCAGCATCGCCTTGGTGAGCACGGACCGGACCTCGAGTCCGACGTCGGCGAGCGGGTTCTCGCCCGCCGGGCTGCGGTCGATGGCGCAGACGACGACCTCGACGATCGCGCCCGCCTCGCGGAGCGCGTTCGTCGCGTCGCGGACCGCACCACCGGTGGTGATCACGTCCTCGATGATCGTGACCCGGCGTCCGGCGACGTCGGGGCCCTCGGCCAGCTTGCAGGTGCCGTACTCCTTGGCCTTCTTGCGGACGAACAGCGCCGGATGACCGGTCAGGCTGCTGACCACGGTCGCGATCGGGATGCCGCCGAGCTCGAGCCCTCCGAGCAGCTCGGTGTCCCCCGGCAGTCGCTGCACCATCTCCCGCGCGACCCGGCCGAGCAGGGTGGGGTCGGACTCGAAGAGATACTTGTCGAAGTACTCCGTCGACGTCTGTCCGGACCGGAGCAGGAACTCTCCGGTGAGCCGGCAGCAGCCGTCAATGTCACGGGCGAGGTCGGGATCCGGTGTCTGGGTCACGCCGCCCATCATGTCGTAGGCGCGGTGGCTACCCTCGCAGGCATGCTCGCCCGACGACTCCAGGGCATCCCGCCCACGATCTTCTCCCAGATGTCCGCGCTGGCCGCCCGCACCGGTGCGGTCAACCTCGGCCAGGGCTTTCCCGATGTGGACGGCCCACCGTCCGTGATCGCGCGGGCGGTGACGGCACTCCAGGAGGGCGCCAACCAGTACGCGCCCGGTATCGGTGTCCCGGCCCTGCGCCAGGCGATTGCTCGGCACCAGCAGCGCCACTACGGGCTCGAGCTCGACCCCGACCGCGAGGTCGTGGTCACCACCGGCTGCACCGAGGGCATCGCGGCCGCCCTGCTCGGTCTGGTCGACGAGGGCGACGAGGTCGTCGTCCTCGAGCCGTACTACGACTCGTACGTGGCGATGATCCAGATGGCCGGAGGGGTACGCCGACCGGTCACCCTGCGCGCACCGGACTACCGGCTCGACGTGGAGTCGCTCCGCGCCGCGGTCGGGCCGAGGACCCGGTTCGTGCTGCTCAACAGCCCCCACAACCCGACCGGCACCGTGCTCTCGGCCACCGAGCTCCAGGCCGTGGCGGACGTGGCCATCGAGCACGACCTGGTCGTGATCACCGACGAGGTCTACGAGCACCTGACGTTCGACGGGCACGCCCACGTCCCGCTGGCGACGCTGCCCGGGATGTTCGAGCGCACGCTCACCCTGTCCAGCGCCGGGAAGTCCTACTCGTTCACGGGCTGGAAGGTCGGCTGGGCCACGGGGCCGGCGGACCTCGTGGACGCGGTGCTCGCGGCCAAGCAGTGGCTGACCTTCACGTCGGGCTCCCCGCTCCAGCCCGCGGTCGCCCTGGCCCTCGACGAGGAGCCGGACTTCCCGCAGGAGCTCGCCGGCACCCTCCGCGAACGCCGCGACCTGCTGTGCGCCGGCCTCACTGCCGCCGGGCTCGACGTGCGGGTGCCCGAGGGCACCTACTTCGCCCTGACCGACATCGGTGAGCTCGGCTGGGAGGACGGCCTCTCCTTCTGCCTCGGCCTCCCCGAGCGGGCGGGCGTCGTGGCCATCCCGACCCAGGGCTTCCACGACGACCAGGACGCAGGCCGGCACCTCGTGCGCTGGGCGTTCTGCAAGGAGGTGCCGCTCATCGAGGAGGGTCTGCGCCGGCTCGCGGGCGCCGACCTCCGCGCCTGACGCCCGGCTAGAGCTTCGGCAGGGTCGGCTGGGAGTACATGTGCTCGCGGTGGAACCAGTCGCCGGCGCCGCCGGTGAACAGGCAGACGATCACCGCGATGCCGGCCGCGAGGGTCACCACGGACACGCCTCCGGTGATCGCGACGAGACTCACCAGGATCGTCATCGACGACGACACCACGAGAGCGATCCGGGCTGCGTTGGACCGTCGGAGCGTGAGCACCGCGAGCACGATGGCCGCGACGCACCAGACGATGAAGACCACGAGCGCGACCAGGATGACGGTGTACCAGCTGTCGGCACCGGAGCTCCTCATCCCGGCCTGGTCGCCGAAGCCCTCCATGAAGTCGGAGCGGGCGGCGATCAGGAAGAACAGCACCACCAGGAGCAGCAGCAGCACGAGCCCGGTCATCACCAGGGTCACGATCCCGGCCGCCAGGACCGTGCCGGGGCGGGCGTTCGGGTCGCGCATCGGCGCGCCGTACCCGGGCGTTCCGTAGGTCGGCGTGCCGTAGGGGTTGTGGTGAGGGGGCACCTGGGCATACGGCACCTGCCCGTAGGGCGTCGGCGCCACCGGGCCCGGCCCAGAGGGCGGGACGCCGTACACGGGCGGACGGCTGGAGGGGGTCTGGTCGTCGGGGGACTGCCCGCCGGGAGTGGGCCCGAGAACGTCACTCATGGCGGTATTCGACCATGACGTGCGAACGGCGCGGGGCACGCATCACTGCGTGGCCCGCGCCGTCCGGTGAGGTCAGTACTGCTGCATGCCGGGGACGGCCGCGGCGTTCCGGCGCTTGAACCAGTCGCCGGCACCGCCGACGAAGAGCAGCACGATCACGGCGACGGACGCGATCAGGGTCAGGGCCGACACGCCGCTGCCGATGCCGATGAGGCTGAGCACCGCGGTGACGGCCGAGGAGACGACGAGCGTGATCCGGGCACCGTTGGAACGACGGAGCACCATGAAGCCCAGGATCGTGGCGATCAGGCACCACAGGGCGAACACGCCGACGATGCCCACGACCACGCCCAGCGCGTCGTTGGCCGAGATCCCGGCGTCCTCGAAGCCCGGCTGGCCCTCGATCTCGTCGAGGACCTCGTCCTGGGCGACGATGAGGGCGATCAGGATGAAGCCGTAGAGGAGCAGCGACAGGCCCGAGAAGATGATCGTGATGACGCCGGCCGCGGTGACCGTGCCGGGACGCTTGTCCGGGTCGGTGCCCATCGGGGCGGCATAGCCCGGCTGGGGCTGGCCGTAGGCAGGCGGCTGACCGTAGGCGGGCTGACCGTAGGCCGGCGGCGGGGTCGCGGGCTGGCCGTAGGGGTCCTGACCAGCAGACGGCTGGCCGTAGGGGTTCTGGGGCGGCGGCGGGGCGCCGGCCGGGGTGTCCCCGGGATTGTTGGTGTCACTCATGGCTGTATTGGATCACGGAGAGGCGGTCCAGGCACGCACCTCGCGCCGTAGGAGCAACGCAATCGTCACGCCACAGCCGAGGAGCGGAGCCACCATCACCAGCGACCCCACGGCTGTCACGAGGCAGACGGCGCCCGCGCCGGCCGCGCACGACACGAGTCCGACCCGCGCCCACGAAACCCGGTTGAAGAGCAGGATGGCCAGGATCGTGGCGACCGACGACCACACGACCGTCACCGCGGCGGTCACGTAGATCAGGTTCGCGAGGACGCCGTCCGAGAACCCCTGGGTGTCGAAGTCGGGGTCGCGCTGGCGCAGCTCGTCGAAGAACGTCTCGGGGCTGGCCACGATCACCAGCGCGAGCGCCGCCATGGTCAGGCCGGCGAGACCGGAGAACACCCAGGTGAGGATGCAGGCCCACAGCACCGAGTCGGGACGGGGTGGCAGCGGCGAGGGGACGGGCGGACCGTACTGGCTCTGCTGGGCCTGCAGCGCCGACTGTGCGGCGTGCGACGCCCCTGGGAACGCGGACGGGCCGGGCGGGATCGAGCCGAAGCCCTGCTGCGGACGTGCGCCGGACGGCGCGGGCGGCGGCACCGCAGGGGCGGAGCGGTCCGCCGTACGACGCTCCCGCTCGGGCGGCGGCTTCGCGGGCTTGCCGTTGAACCAGTCGCGCGACGGCTCGAGCCACAGCATGACCGCCGACGCAGCGACCAGCGAGGACAGGAAGCCACCGGCCACCAGACCGCTCACGAAGAGCGGGACGGCCAGCAGGCTGATGCCGAGCCGCGCCCCGCGACTGCCCTTGAGCAGGTGGAAGCCGAGGATCGCGGCGGCCGCCGCACAGCCGGCGGCGACCATGGAGACGACCCGGACGATGGCGAGCACACCTTCGACGTCGAGGTCGAGACCCGTGCCGGGTGGCGCCGCGAGGAAGCGTTCGATGGCCTCCTGGGTCTCGAGGCCGTTGAGGCTGGAGACGCGTTCGAAGACGGAGGCCACCACCAGCACCGAGCCGCCCATGATCATCCAGGCAGCCATGGTCACCTGCCGGGGGCGCGGGAGGGTGACGGGCTCGGTCATGCCCACCATTGGATCACGCAGGCCTGAGGGTGAGTCCCCCCTGCCCCTCGGCCTCGGCCACGTCGACCAGCACCGTGCCACCGTCGACGACGTCACCGGCGATCAACATCCTCGCCAGCGGATCGCCGATCGCGGTCTGGATCAGCCGCCGCAGCGGGCGGGCGCCGTACGCCGGGTCGAAGCCGGTGTCGGCCAACCAGGTCCGCGCGGGCTCGCTCACGGTGATGCCGATCCGGCGGACGGCCAGCCGCTCGCCGAGCAGGGCCAGCTGCAGGTCGACGATGTGCGCGAGCTCGTCGCGGGTCAGTGCGTCGAAGAGCACGATCTCGTCGAGCCGGTTCAGGAACTCCGGCTTGAAGGACTGCCGGACCACGGCGAGCACGGACTCCTTCTTCTTCTCGGGATCGAGCGTCGGATCGACCAGGAAGCCGGAGCCGAGGTTGCTGGTGAGGACCAGGATCGTGTTGCGGAAGTCGACAGTGCGGCCCTGGCCGTCGGTGAGCCGACCGTCGTCGAGCACCTGGAGCAGGACGTCGAAGACCTCGGGATGGGCCTTCTCGACCTCGTCGAGCAGCACGACCGAGTAGGGCCGGCGGCGGACCGCCTCCGTGAGCTGGCCGCCTTCGTCGTACCCGACGTAACCGGGAGGGGCGCCGACCAGCCGGGAGACCGAGTGCTTCTCGGAGTACTCGCTCATGTCGATCCGGACGATCGCCCGCTCGTCGTCGAAGAGGAAGTCGGCGAGCGCCTTGGCCAGCTCGGTCTTGCCGGTGCCGGTGGGCCCGAGGAAGAGGAACGAGCCGGTGGGCCGGTTCGGGTCGGCGATGCCCGCCCGGGACCGGCGTACGGCGTCGCTCACGGCGTTGACCGCAGCGCGCTGGCCGATCAGCCGCTGCCCGATGACGGTCTCCATCTCGAGCAGCTTCGCGGTCTCTCCCTGCAGCAGCCGCCCGGTCGGGACACCGGTCCAGGCCTCGACCACGTCGGCGATCTGCTCGGGCCCGACCTCGTCGCCCACGAGCGGCTCGGACCCGGATCGTTCGGTCGCCTCCGCGGCCTCGATCTGCTTCTCGAGTGCGGGGATCCGGCCGTACTGGATCTCACTGGCCTTGGCCAGGTCGCCGTCACGGAGCAGCTTGTCGGCCTCGATCCGGAGCTGGTCGAGCTGGCGGCGCAGCTCGCCCTCCCCCTCGAGGGTGGCCTTCTCCTGGTCCCAGCGAGCCTCGAGCGAACGCAGCGCCTCCTCCTTGTCGGCCAGATCGGCGCGGAGCCGCTCGAGCCGTTCCTTGCTGGCGTCGTCGGTCTCCTTGTCGAGCGCGAACTCCTCCATCTTGAGCCGGTCGACCTGGCGGCGGAGCTGGTCGATCTCCTCCGGGGAGGACTCGATCTCCATCCGCAGCCGGGACGAGGCCTCGTCGATCAGGTCGATCGCCTTGTCGGGGAGCTGCCGGCCGGTGATGTAGCGGTCGGACAGCGTCGCGGCGGCCACCAGCGCGGCGTCGGTGATCCGGACGCCGTGGTGGGCTTCGTACTTCTCCTGGATGCCGCGCAGGATCTGGATGGTGTCCTCGACGCTGGGCTCGCCGACGAAGACCTGCTGGAAGCGGCGCTCCAGCGCCGGGTCCTTCTCGATCCGCTCGCGGTACTCGTCGAGCGTGGTCGCGCCGATCATGTGCAGCTCGCCGCGAGCCAGCATCGGCTTGAGCATGTTGCCGGCGTCCATGGCGGAGTCGCCGCCGGCGCCCGCACCCACGACGGTGTGCAGCTCGTCGATGAACGTGATCACCTGGCCGCCGGCGTCCTTGATCTCCTCGAGCACGGCCTTGAGCCGCTCCTCGAACTCGCCGCGGTACTTCGCCCCGGCCACCATCGCGGCCAGGTCGAGGGAGAGCACCCGCCGACCCTTGAGCGAGTCCGGGACGTCGCCGGCGACGACCCGCTGGGCGAGCCCCTCGACGACGGCGGTCTTGCCGACGCCCGGCTCACCGATCAGGACCGGGTTGTTCTTGGTCCGGCGCGAGAGAACCTGGACGACCCGGCGGATCTCGGCGTCACGGCCGATCACGGGATCGAGCCGGCCGTCCTCGGCGGCCAGGGTGAGGTCGACGGAGTACTTCTCGAGTGCTTCGTACGTCGACTCGGCCTCCGGGCTGGTCACCCGGCGGTTGCCGCGGACGGCGGTGAGTCCCTCGCGCAGGCCCTTCTCGGTGAGGCCGGCATCGGCGAGGACCTTCTGCGCCGGGCTCTGCGTGCCGGCGACGGCGATCAGCAGGTGCTCGGTGGCGACGTAGTCGTCCTTCATGGACGAGGCGAGGTCGAGGGCGCCGGCGAGGACCCGGGTCAGCGCCGAGGAGGCGCCCGGCTGCTGCACGGTCGTGCCGCTGGCGCGGGGCAGCGCCCCGAGCACCTGCTCGGCCTGCGCGGTGACGGACGCGGCGTCGGCCCCGGCCCGGGTGATCAGGGTGCGGGCGGTGCCGTCGGCGTCGCGGAGCAGCGCGGTCAGCAGGTGGATCGGCTCGGTGGCGGTGTGCCCGGCGGTGGTGGCGGAGAGCTGGGCAGCCTCGATCGCCTCGCGGCTGCGGGTGGTGAACTTCTCGGCGCCGAACTGACTCATCGGTGGTCTTCTCCTGTGGGACGGGCCGGGTCGCGCGGACCCGGAACATGCTCCGTGTCGGTCTCACTGGGTCAACGTTCCCAAAGTTGAGTCTGTTCCACTCAACCCAGCTGACTTCGCCGGTGACGCGCTGCCGCCGGAGGGCTGACGCGTGCACGAGCCTACGATGGCCCTGACCATCCTCGAGAGCTCGAACGGAGGCGACGTGAAGATCTTCGGTCGACGCGACCGCGCCACCCCATCCGAGCCCGACCCCGAGCCCGAGCCCGTCGAGCCCGAGCCGGACCCGATCCGCGTGCTGGTCGTCGATGACGACGACGAGCTGCGCGAGCTGATGGCCCTCGCGCTCAGCCGCGAGGGCTTCGACATCGTCGGCGCGGCCGCCAACGCCGACGAGGCCCTTGCCCTGGTGGCGCAGGAGCCCCTGCCCGAGCTGATCCTGCTCGACCTCCACATGCCCGACGTGGGTGGACTCGAGCTCCTGCCCCAGCTGAAAGAGCTCGCGCCGCGGTCCCGCGTGGTCGTCTGCTCGGGCATCAGCGCGTCGTACATGATCGAGGCGAGCCTGGAGGCCGGCGCCCACGGCTTCATCGTCAAGGGGGTCTCGGCCAGGAGCATCGCCCTCCACCTGCGCCGCGTCGCGTCCTCCGGCAGTGTCAAGGTGGTGCGGCCCTACCCCCTCAACCGCGACTACGACATCTCCTGACCCCGCTCCTCCCCGAGAGGTCAGCTGCCCTGGTGGTCCTCGGGCTCGGGCGGCTCGGCGTGGGCCGGGAAGGGGGCCTCGACGACCACCCCGTCCTCGACCAGGCAGGTCCGGCAGAAGTCGTCACCGAAGGGCGTGAGATGGATGCTGCGCCGCACGACCTTCGCGAACTTCACCGAGTGCATCGCGGCGAGGACGTCCGGCTGGGCCTCGACGACCTGGTACTCCATGGGGTCGCGCAGCGCTTCCCGCGAGAACCAGATCAGTCCCAGCCGGAACAGGTTGTTGAGGTAGGACGGGACCTGCTCGAGGTAGCGGCAGCCGGCCCGCGCGCCGATCATCGTCAGCCCCGGCGCCACCAGGTGGCTGGTGACCATGCCGATCGGGCCACCGGTGCGGACATCGACGCTCGGCTGCGGGCCGCCCTGCAGCAGGAGCAGCAGGATCCGCGCCTCGTCAGGGGCGAGCTCACCCAGGATTCGTTCGTACGCCGGGTGCGCGACCTCCTCGTTCCACACGTCGCGGGACCGCTCGAGCAGCTCGGCTCCGCGCTCCTTCAACGTCGGCAGGTGCGGCCCGTCCCCGTCCGCGTGCCCGTTGACGCGGCCGTTCGCCGGGTTCGGCGGCTCGGCCAGCTCACCGAGCGACTCTCCGGCGTCGAGCAGGGCGCGGTGGAGCGGCACGCCGGAGCTCACCGACCGGGCCAGCTCGGAGAGCACCGCAGCCGCCTCCGTGGCGTCGCGGGCGAGAGCCGCCGCCTCCGTCGGGTCACCGACCGCCCGGGCCACGCGCCGGCCGGCCCGCGCGGAGGTCCGCACCCCCCACTCGGTGGTGTGCCAGGCGGCGGACGCGGCCACCCGCGCCAGCCCCGGCAGGGCCTCGACGGCCGGACCGAACGCGTCCGGCATCGGCCGGTCCGGCGGGACGGGCGGGTCGTGCTCGATCTCGGGCACGTCGTCGTCGTACTCGTTCATGTCACCTCACCCCACGCCGAAGATCCACAGGTGCAGGAAGCCGCCACCCAGTCCCATGATCGCGCCGTGGGCGTAGAGCATCCACTCGTCCTCCTTGATCGCGGCCCGCATCATCTCGACGAAGTCGCGCGGCGGGAGCTCCTTGGTCCGGGTCGCGACCAGCACCCGGATCTTGTCGGCCTGTCGCCTGCTGAAGGCCGGGTCCTTGAACGGCGTGATCGTCCGACTGACGGCCTCACGTGCGACGGAGTCGCGGATCGTGTCGAAGCGTGAGGGCCCGACCGCGACCCGGACGGCGGGCCGGGCCGGGCCGGCGGCCTTGTCGATGGCCGGCCGGAGGGCGGTCGCCAGCATCTGCCGGGTCCGGTCGCCGCGCGGCCCGTCGAGCAGGAAGTCACCGATCCGCTCGAGGGTGATCACGTCGTCGGCGATGATCTTCGCGTAGACCTCGGCGGCCTCGTCCTGGCGCCGCAGGAACAGCCCGTGCACCTTGATCCCGAGGATCCGGCGGGGCTCGGGTGGCTCGAAGATCAGCCACATGCCGAGCGCGTTGGTGGTCCAGCCGACGACGACGCCCAGGACCGGGAGCAGCCACCACTGCCCGAAGACCTGGTCGGCGACCGCGACCGGGATCCCGAGCAGGAAGCCGAAGACGAACCCGAAGGTGACCATCATGTTCAGCTCCTTCTGGCCGAAGTCCCGGAAGATCCGCACCACCAGTGCCGGGTTGCTCCGGAAGTGGTCGATGACCATGAGCTTGGGGTCCAGCAGCTGGTCGATGTGGATCCCGATCTCGTCGGTCACCCGGCCGACGATCGACGGCAGCTGTTTCTGCACCCGCTCGACGACGGCCTCGCGCACCGGCCGCGGCAGGTCACGCCAGAGCCGGGGGTGCTCCTGCCGCATCACCTCGTCGACCAGCTGCGGGATCTCCGGCCCGAACACGGTGACGATGTGCTCGGCGATCTGGTCGGGCTCGAGCTGCTGGTAGAACTCGGCCGGCGTCCCGAGCTTGGAGATCGCCTTGTCGACGGCGATGCTGCCCATCTTGGCGGCCCGGGCCGGGATGATCCCCTGCCAGCCGACGCCGCCCTGGAGGATGCCGGGCACCTCCTGCAGCTTGCGCGGCAGGACCCCGGCGAGCTCCCGCATGCCGGGGATCCGAACGCCGCGGAACTGCACCGGGCTGAACAGCATGATCAGGCCGGACCAGTTGATCAGCCAGCCGACGACACCCGTGAAGAGCGGGATGGTCAGGAAGTGGACCCAGTCGATGTCGGCGAAGAAGTCCGCGATCACCGCTGTCACCGCCTCACACCCGGGATCGTCCCAACCGGTCGAGGGTAGCGACGAAACCGTCGGCTGGACAGGGTCGTGTGGCACCGACGACGCCGGTCCGCCGTGTCACGATGAGCCGGTGGACCCCCGCGCGCCGACCTCTCCTGCGCTGGTGGCCGACTGTTCCCGCTGTGCCGGCCTGTGCTGCGTGCTCCTGCCCTTCCGGGCCGCCGACGGCTTCGGCACCGACAAGCCGGGGGGTACGCCGTGCACCAACCTGCTCGTCGACCACCGCTGCGGCATCCACGACCGGCTCGACGAGTCCGGCTGGTCCGGCTGCACGGCGTACGACTGCCAGGGCGCGGGCCAGCAGGTCACCCAGGTCACCTACGCGGGTCGCGACTGGCGTGGCGACGAGGTCAACCGCGCCGAGATGGCAGCCGTCTTCTCCGTGGTGCGGGTGTTGCACGGCCGGTTGGCCGAGCTCGATCCCGGGACCACGGAGTACGCCGAGGTCGCCGCGCAGACGATGGGGACGCCGGAGGACCTGCTGCTCCTCGATCTCGACTCGTGGGTCGACCAGCCCCGGACCGTCAGAGACCCCGGCGCCAGACCATGAGGGACTGGGAGGGCGGAGGCTGGCGCAGGACGGGGAGCCGGTTGACCGGCTGGCCTTCCTGACGCCGCGCGGCGAGGGCCTGGCCCAGCGCCTCCCGGGTCGCCTCGAGCTCGACCTGCAGCTCCTGGTTGCGGGCCTGCAGGGCGGTGAGCCGGTTCTCCAGGTCGAGCAGGCGACGGACGCCCTCGATGCCGATGCCGGACGAGGTCAGCTCGGCGATGGTGCGCAGCTTCTCGAGGTCGCGGTGGGAGTAGCGGCGGCCGCCGCCGACGGTGCGGCCCGGCGTGATCAGACCCATCCGCTCGTAGGTGCGCAACGTCTGCGGGTGCAGGCCGGTCAGCTCCGCGGCGACGGAGATGACGTAGATCGCGGCGTCGGGGCCGGGGGCCTGGAAGGTCATGTCGTGCCGTTGCCCTCGAACAGGTTGGCCCGCAAGGGCTTGCTCGCGGTCGCGGCCCGGTAGGCCTCCACCGCCGCGCGCGAGGCGTCGTCGAGCACCGCCGGCACGTGCACCTCGACGGTGGCGAGCAGGTCGCCGTTGGTGCCATCGGCGCGGCGCGGCCCCTTGCCCCGCACCCGGAAGGTGCGGCCGTTCGGCGTGCCGGCCGGGATCTTGAGCGTCACCGGCGCGCCGCTCAGGGTGGGGATCTTGATCTCCGCACCGAGCGCGGCCTCGTCGAACGACACCGGGACCTCGAGGGTCAGGTTGTCGCCCTTGCGCGCGAACAGCCGGTGCGGCGTCACCTTCACGATGACGAACAGGTCGCCGGGTGGGCCGCCGCTGTCGCCCGACGCGCCCTTGCCGCGCACGCGGATCCGCTGACCGTCCTTCACCCCCGCGGGGATCCGGGCCTGGATCGTCCGCGCGGAGAGGCCACGGCCGTTGCCGTGGCAGGTGGGACAGGGGTCGTCGTACACGAGCTGCCGGCCGCCGCAGCCGGGACAGGTCTCGTTCATGGAGAACGCCCCTCCGACCGACGAGACCACGAAGCCGGCGCCCTCGCAGTCCGGGCACACGTGGGGCCGGGTGCCCGGCTTGCCGCCGGTGCCGGAGCAGTCCTGG
Organism: uncultured Actinomycetota bacterium; assembly: GCA_963834235.1. Taxonomy (GTDB): domain Bacteria; phylum Actinomycetota; class Actinomycetes; order Propionibacteriales; family Nocardioidaceae; genus Nocardioides. The sequence goes on along the minus strand of CAWIAS010000001.1, from coordinate 678,220 downwards.
CAGGGCGCGTCCGAGGTGAGGCGCAGCGAGATGGTGACGCCGTCCAGGGCGTCGGTGAAGCTGATCGTCGCGGTGGTCTCGACGTCGGCGCCCTTCTGCGGACGCGGTCGGGCCTGCTGGGTGCGACCCCGGCCCCCGAAGATGTCGCCGAACATGTCGCCGAAGCCACCGCCGCCGGCCCGGTCGCGCATCAGGTCGCTGAGGTCGAAGCCACCGGCTCCGCCCCCACCGGCCCCGGGGAACCCGCCGCGGAAGCCGCCGGAGCCGTAGAGCTCGCGCATCTCGTCGTACTTCTTGCGCTTGTCGACGTCGCCGACGACGTCGTAGGCCTCGGCGACGGACTTGAAGGTGTCGTGCTTCGCGGAGTCACCGGGGTTGGAGTCGGGGTGGTTGGCGCGCGCCAGCTTGCGGTAGGCCTTCTTGATCTCGTCGGCCGAGGCGTCCTTCTTGACGCCGAGGACCTGGTAGAAGTCCTTGTTGGCCCAGTCGGCACGCATGCCGTCAGTGGTGCTCACTCATCCACCTCCCTTCCGTCTGCCCGGGGTCTCGACGAGCTCGACCGACGTCGGTCGAGCTCGTCGAGACCATCACTCGCCGCTCTGCTCGCTGTCCTCCGGAACGTCCGGAGCCGGATCCACGACCAGGACCTGGGCGGCCCGCACCACGCGGTCCCCGATCCGGTATCCGGCCTTGGCGACCACCTTGCAGGTCGTCACCTCCACCTCCGGATCCTCCCCGACGTGGGAGAGGGCCTCGTGGAGGCTCGGGTCGAACGGGTCGCCCGGCGCGCCGAACTTGGTCAGCCCGAGGCCCGTGACGATCCGCTCCAGCTGGTCGGCGACGGCCTTGAAGCCGTCCTCCAGCGGAGTGTGCTCGCGGGCCCGGTCGATGTTGTCGAGCACGTCCGTGATCGGCAGGAGGACGGCGTACGTCGCGTTCTCACGGATCAGGTCGCGGTCCCGGTCGACCCGGCGCTTGTAGTTGAGGAACTCCGCCTGCAGCCGCTGGAGGTCGGCGGTGCGCTCCGCCAGCTCCATCTGGGTGACGGCCAGCTCGTCGCCGGCCGCGAGCGACTCCTCGTCGTCGGCCGGCTCCTCCTGGCCCTCGGACTCGGTGGGCATCTCGGAGGCGTGGGTGCCGAACGATCCCGGAGAGGGCACGCCTGCGCCCTCGGCCGCCGACTCGTCGGCGGCCGGGGTCGACAGGTCCGGATCGGGCTCGAGGCCCTCGCCGTGCTCCTGGGTCACTTGGTCTCGCCCTCGGAGGCCTCGTCAGTGGGGGCGTCCCCGGCGGCGTCGTCCTGAGCGGGCTCCTCGTCGACGATCTCGGCGTCGACGACGTCGTCGTCGGCCTCGCCCGTCGCTCCGGTGGCCCCGCCCGCGGCGGCCTGCTCGGCCTCCGCGGCGGCGTACATCGCGGCACCCATCTTCTGGCTGGACTCACCGAGCTTGCTGACCCCGGCGGTGATCTCCTCGGCGGAGGCCTCGGCGTTCTCGAGGATGGCCTTGAGCGCGTCGACGTCGGCGCGCACCTCGGTCTTGACGTCCTCGGGCAGCTTGTCGGCGTTCTCCTCCAGGAACTTGTCCGTGGAGTAGACGAGCCCGTCGGCCTGGTTGCGGGACTCGATGGCCTCGCGCCGCTTGGCGTCCTCCTCGGCGTACTGCTCGGCCTCCTTGACCATCCGGTCGATGTCGTCCTTGCTGAGCGCCGAGCCGCCGGAGATGGTCATCGACTGCTCCTTGCCGGAGCCCTGGTCCTTGGCGGACACGTGGACGATGCCGTTGGCGTCGATGTCGAAGGTGACCTCGATCTTCGGGACGCTGCGCGGCGCCGGCGGCAGGCCGGTCAGCTCGAAGTTGCCGAGGGGCTGGTTCTGGGCCCACATCTGGCGCTCGCCCTGCGCGACCTTGATCTCGACCGACGGCTGGTTGTCGTCCGCGGTCGTGAAGATCTCGGAACGCTTGGTCGGGATGGTCGTGTTGCGCTCGATCAGCGTGGTCATCACGCCGCCCTTGGTCTCGATGCCGAGGGACAGCGGGGTGACGTCGAGCAGGAGGACGTCCTTGACCTCGCCCTTGAGGACACCGGCCTGGAGGGCGGCGCCGACGGCGACGACCTCGTCCGGGTTGACCCCCTTGTTGGGCTCCTTGCCGCCGAGCAGCTCCTTGACGACCTCGCTGACGGCCGGCATCCGGGTGGAGCCGCCGACCAGCACGACGTGGTCGATCTTGTCGATGGCCACGCCACCGTCCTTGAGCACCGACTGGAACGGCGTCTTGGTGCGGTCGAGGAGGTCCGAGGTCATCTTCTGGAACTCCGAGCGGGTCAGCTTCTCCTCGAAGTGGAGGGGGCCGGACTCGCCGTGGGTGATGTAGGGAAGGTGGATCGTGGTCTCGCTCGAGGACGACAGCTCGATCTTCGCCTTCTCGGCGGCCTCCTGGAGGCGCTGCTTGGCGATCTTGTCGGCCGCGAGGTCGACGCCGTTGTTGTCCTTGAACTTCTTGACCATCCACTCGACGACGCGGGAGTCCCAGTCGTCGCCACCGAGGTGGTTGTCACCCGAGGTCGCCTTGACCTCGACGACGCCCTCACCGATCTCGAGCAGGGACACGTCGAACGTGCCGCCACCGAGGTCGAAGACGAGGATCGTCTGGTCGTCGCCCTTGTCGAGGCCGTAGGCCAGCGCGGCGGCGGTCGGCTCGTTGACGATCCGGCTCACGTTGAGGCCGGCGATCTCGCCGGCTTCCTTGGTGGCCTGACGCTGGGCGTCGGAGAAGTACGCGGGCACGGTGATGACGGCGTCGGTCACCGGCTCGCCGAGGTAGGCCTCGGCGTCACGCTTGAGCTTCTGCAGGACGAACGCGCTGATCTGCTGCGGCGTGAAGTCCTTGTCGTCGATCTTGGTCTTCCAGTCGGTGCCCATGTGACGCTTGACCGACCGGATGGTCCGGTCGACGTTGGTCACGGCCTGACGCTTGGCGACCTCGCCGACGAGCACCTCGCCGGACTTGGCGAAGGCGACGACCGACGGGGTCGTCCGGGCGCCTTCCGCGTTGGCGATGACGGTGGGTTCTCCACCCTCGAGTACGGCGACGACGCTGTTGGTCGTCCCCAGGTCGATGCCGACGGCACGAGCCATGGTGAGTTACCTCCGGTAGAAGTTCTGCTGGGTGATCGCGGGGCCGTCCTCGGCCACGTGACCGAGTCTGGCAAATAAGTTGAGTCGGTTCAACTCAACTCTGGTGGTACCTGGCTCAACGCTCGCCGGCGACCCGGTTGTTCCCGGTCGGCGAGGCAATTTTCGGAGCCGGCGGACGGAGGCTTGCCGCTCAGCCGATCTGGACGCGGACCGGGTTGGAGATGCGCTCGGTGTCGGTGTCGACGACCCGGAAGCGGGTGAGGCCGGTCTGGCTGGTCTGCACGTAGGTGGCGAACGTCTCGTCGCTCACCGAGACGGTGACCGGGAAGTCCTGCCAGCTGCCGGTGGTGAAGCGCTGGACCTGGAGGATCGCGCCCTCGCCACCGGGGTAGACGCCCGTGAGGTCGATCTGCTCCATCGGAGCCACCTCGGTCTGGGAGGCCGACAGCGAGATCGCGTTCTCCGCCTTCTCCGTGGTCTCGGACTCGGAGGGCTGCGAGGTCTCGTCGTCCGTCGACGACGGTTCGGGTGCGAGCGTGATCAGCGGGCCGTCCTCCGCCTCCGTCTTCTCGGGCTTCGGGAGGTACATCGACTGGTTGTTGGTGGTCTCGGCCGATGCCGTCTCCCCGCCGAACCCGAGCATCCGGGTGCCGATGAGCGCCGCCAGGCCGACGATCAGGCCCACGGCCAGACCGACGCCGACGAGCGCCAGGAGGCCGGAGAGGACTGGTCGTCCCTCTCTCTCCAGCGTTTCGCGTTCAGCCACGGACGGACTCCCAGGGTTGCGGTGCAGACGATGCCATTGTCACCGACACCCCCTGACCCGGCCAATCCCACCCGGCCCGAGGACCCGGACAGCCTCAGCGGGGCTCGCAGATCACGACCGGGATCTCCCGGTCCGTCCAGCGCTGGTAGTTCGCGAAGTCCGAGTAGACCTCGACCAGCCGCGGCCACAGCACGGCGCGTTCCTCCGGGGTGGCGGTGCGGGCGTGGACGCGGCGTACCTCCGAGCGGATCTGCACCTGTGTGTCCGGCTGCGCCCTCAGGTTGAGGTACCACTGCGGATGCTTCGGCAGCCCGCCCTGCGAGGCCACCACCACCACGTCGGGCCCCTCGGTCATGTAGAGGAGCGGCGTCGTGTACGTCGTCCCCGACGTACGGCCGCGGTGGTCGAGGAGCAGCGTGGGCACGGGCCGCAGCAGGGCCGACCCGATCCGCCACCTGCCGCCGACCAGGCCCCGGGTCCGGCGGTAGGTCCACACGTGCACCCGGGCGACCCGCTTCATGATCTTCGGCACGGCCGGCGAGTCGAGTCCGTCGGGTCGGTCCTTGACCTTGCCCTGCATCCGGTCGGCCAGGCCCGACCACCCCAGCACCATCAGACGCCCCTCTTCCACACGAGCTCCTCGAGCAGCTCGCGGCTGCGCCAGCCGGCCGCGGTGCGCACCATCCGGTGATGGTAGATCCCGCCGAACTCCCACAACAGCTCCGTGCCGTCCTGCTGGACCAGGACCATCGGGTTGGAGAAGTACGCCGCCACGGCCGCGTCGTCCGCGCCGGGCTCCATCCGGATCTCGACCTGGCCCAGGGAGTGCATCCGCCGGGGAAACATCGGCAGGTTCTCGGCGAGCCAGGCCTTCACGGTGGGGTAGGTGTCGGCGATGCCGCCGGTCTGCGTGTAGTCGATCGCCGCATCGGCCGTGAAGACCGAGTCGAGGGCGTCCCACTCGCCGGTGTCGATGGCGCGCGTGTAGCGGATCAGCACGTCCTCGATCTCGAGGCGGTCGGAGATCTGCTGCAGGTCCACGTCCGACACTCTTCCAGAAAACAGGAACACGTTCTAGTGTGAAGCGATGCGATTCACCTACGCCGAGGCGATGACCCAGGCGACGTACTACGCACCCCTGGCCCAGGCGGCGGAGGCGGCGGGCTACACGAGCATGACCATCGCGGACAGCCTGATCTACCCGCAGGAGTCGGACTCGACGTACCCCTACACCGACACCGGCGACCGCGAGTTCCTCGAGGACAAGGAGTTCATCGAGACGATGGTGCTGACCGCCCACCTCGCGGCGCTCACCTCCACGCTGCGGTTCACGCCGTTCGTCCTGAAGCTGCCGGTCCGCCCGCCCGTGCTCGTCGCCAAGCAGGCCTCGTCCGTCGCCTTCCTGTCGGGCAACCGGCTCGGCCTCGGCGTCGGGCTCTCCCCGTGGCCCGAGGACTTCGCGACCCTCGGCGTCCCGTGGGCGAAGCGCGGCAAGCGGATGGACGAGTGCATGGACATCCTGCGCGGCCTGACGGCGCCCGCGGACGAGCAAGGCTTCTTCGGGTACGACGGCGAGTTCTACTCGTTCGCGCCGCTCAAGCAGTGCCCGGCACCGACCGAGAGGATCCCGTTGCTGGTGGGCGGCCACAGTGACGCCGCGCTGCGCCGCGCCGTGGTCAAGGGCGACGGCTGGATGCACGCCGGTGGCGACGGCGAGGAGCTCGACCGGCTGCTCGCCCGGCTCGCGGAGATCCGCAAGGCCGAGGGCGACGAGCGCGACGACTTCGAGGTGCACGTGATCTCCTACGACGCCTACGACCCCGAGGGCGTGAAGCGCCTGGCCGACAAGGGCGTGACCGACTGCATCGTCGGCTTCCGGGTGCCCTACATCAAGGGCCCCGACACCGAGCCGCTCGAGAAGAAGGTCGCGCACCTGGAGTCGTACGCCGAGTCGGTCATCGCCAAGGTCACGTCCGGTGGTTGAGGACGACGTGACCGAGCCGTTCCGCGCGGCCGTCGCGGAAGCGGAGGCACTGGTCCGGGGCGCCGCGTTCATCAGGTCCCCGCAGGACCTGGCCGAAGGTCTCGACTACCTCGCCGGCAGCATCCGGTCCTCGCTGCAGATGGCGTTCGACTACGACCTGGACCACCCGGTGCTGATCAACCCGACCCACCAGTACGCCCGGCAGGGCCTCGACAACCCCGATGCCGTCTACTTCAACGCCTACCTCACCGAAGGGGCGTCGTACGTCGTCAGCGGCCGGCGCGGATCGTCGGCCGACCTGTCGTTCCAGATCATGGACGGGACCTACTCCGATGCCGGTGCACCCACCACGGTCGTGGCCTTCGACGACCGCGAGCTCGACCTCGCCGAGGACGGCAGCTTCGAGTGGCGGTTCGGGCCCGAGCTCGGCCTGGCGAAGGGCAGCACCCTGATCGTGCGCGAGGTGTTCGATGACTGGAACACCGAGGAGCGCGGCACCCTGCGGATCCAGCGACTCGACACCGCCGGGGTCCCCCGCCCGGCCATGACCACCGACCGGGTCGCCAAGCGGTTCGGCGTGGCGGCCAAGCTGCTGGTCGGCCGGATCCACACGTGGTTCGCCTTCCCCGAGTGGTTCACCTACAAGGAGCCGGTCAACACCCTCACCGTGCCGGCGTCGACGCCCGGCGGGCTGGCCAGCCAGTTCTCCTCGATCGGACACTACGAGCTGGCCGACGACGAGGCGATGATCGTCACGGTGCCGGTCGCCGAGTGCCCCTACCAGGCCATCCAGATCGGGTCGGCGTGGTACATCTCCACCGACTACGAGCACCACCAGACCTCGCTGACGCGGGCCCAGTCCCGGGTCGACCCCGACGGGATGCTGCGCTACGTGATCACCGAGACCGATCCCGGCCTCACCAACTGGCTCGAGACCTGCGGCCACCCCAGCGGCGTGATGATGCTGCGCTGGCAGCGGCTCGACCACCCGCTCACGGAGTCGGACGGACCTACCGTCGAGGTCGTGCCCGTCTCGGACCTCCCCGCCCGCCTGCCGTTCCACGCCGAGGCCTCGATCAGTACGTCCGACTACGCCGACCGCATCGCCGCCCGCCAGGTCGGCATCGCCCGGAGGATGATCTCGTGACCGACGTGAAGCTGTTGCAGGACAAGGTCGTCGTGCTCTCCGGCGTCGGCCCCGGACTGGGCCGGGCCCTCGGCGAGGAGGCCGCCCGGATGGGCGCCGACCTCGTGCTGGTGAGTCGCACCGAGCGCCGGCTGGAGAAGATGGCCGAGGTGGTCAGGTCGCACGGGCGACGCGCCCTGGTCGTGCCCACCGACATCACCGACGAGGACGCCCGGGCCGCGTTGGTGGAGAAGGCGCTCGAGGAGTTCGGTCGCGTCGACTGCCTGATCAACAACGCGTTCGGCATCCCGCCGATGGACCCGCTCTCCACCCTGGACCTGCAGGGCCTCCGGGACGCCAACGAGACCAACGTGTTCGCCCCGCTCCGACTCACGTCCCTCTTTGCCGACGCCCTTGCGGCCAGCAAGGGTTCCGTGATCATGCTCAACTCCTGCGTCCTCTACAGCTCGCAGCCCGAGTACGCCGGCTACAAGCTGTCCAAGGGCGCGCTCGCCCACCTCGCCTCCTCGCTCGCCACCGAGCTCGGGCCGCGGGGCATCCGGGTCAACAGCGTCGCTCCGTCGTACATCTATGAAGACGTCAACAAGGCCTACTTCGACTGGCTCGCCAGCGAGCAGGGCGTCACCCACGAGGACGTCTACCGCGAGAAGGCGGACCCCACCGACCTCAAGCGGCTGGCCACCCCCGACGAGGTCGCGCAGGCCGCGCTCTTCCTGGCCAGCGACCTCGCGAGCGCGGTCACCGGGCAGGTGCTCAACGTCGACTGCGGCGAGTTCCACAGCCGATGACCCACCCCAGGGACCACCTCGGGTCGTACGACGAGATCGCGGGCGCGGCCGTCCGCACCACCAGCCTGGACGACTTCGGCGGCACCGCCCACGAGGAGGGGCTGCGGATCCTGGTCGACGACCTGGCCTCCCCCGAGGCCGGCCTGACCCCGCTCGGCAACGGCTACCACCGCCGTGACGTCAAGAGCGCCCTGGTCGGCCGGCTGCTCACCCAGCTGCGGTTCACCGAGCACCCGGAGCACGCCGACGTGCCGATCGAGCGGCCGATCTTCGTGGTGGGACTTCCCCGCACCGGCACCACGGCGCTGCACCGGCTGCTGAACGCCGACCCGCGCCACCAGGGCCTGGAGCTGTGGCTGACGGAGTACCCCCAGCCGCGGCCGCCCCGAGACACGTGGGAGCAGGACCCGATCTTCAGTGCCATGCAGACGGCGTTCTCGGAGCACCACATCGAGAACCCCGAGTTCATGGGGATCCACTACATGGATGCCACGTCGGTCGAGGAGTGCTGGCGGCTGCTGCGGCAGACCGGCAAGTCGATCAGCTACGAGTCCCTGGCCCACGTGCCGCGCTACTCGGCCTGGCTCGCCGAGCAGGACTGGACCGACGCCTACGCCCGGCACCGGGCCAACCTGCAGCTGATCGGGCTCAACGACCCGGAGAAGCGCTGGGTGTTGAAGAACCCCTCCCACCTCGCGGCGCTGGACGCACTGATGGCGGTCTACCCCGACGCGCTCGTCGTCTACACGCACCGCGACCCGGTCACCTCGATCGCCTCGGCCTGCTCGCTGTCGGCCGAGGCCACGGTCGGCACCTCGACGACGTTCGTGGGCGACACCATCGGCCGGACCCAGCTCGACATGTTGTCCCGCTCCTGGCACAGCTTCATGGACAGCCGGCCGGCGTACGACGCCTCCCAGTTCGTCGACGTCGACTACCGAGACTTCGTGGAGGACCCGGTCGGCACCACCCGCGGGATCTACGAGGCATTCGGGATCGAGTGGACGCCCGAGGCGGCGGCCGCCGTCGACGCGATCGACCGCGAGTCCCGCAGCGGGGGCAAGCGTCCGTCACACCGCTACGACCTGGCCGACTACGGGCTGACCGAGGCCGAGGTGCGCGCCGCGTTCTAGCTCGTCGGGCTCACTCCTCGCCGGCGGCCGCCCGGGCCGCCTTCTCCGCGAGGACGTGCTCGTCGGTGCGGTCGTCGTAGGACCAGAAGTCCCGCAGGACCAGCGCCGTGAGGGTCACGCCGGCCACGCACGCGAACCCGCCGCTGACGATGGCGCCGCGGACGGTCCAGAGGTCGGCGGTGATGCCGGCGCGGACCTGACCACCGAGCGGGCCGACGGAGTAGGACAGCATCTCGATCCCCGCCATCCGGCCGCGCATGCCCTCCGGGATCGACATGTTCCAGACGGTGCCGCGGAAGACGGCGGAGATCATGTCGGCCGATCCGGCGAGCATGAAGAAGAACAGCACCATCCAGATGCTCGGCATCAGCCCGGCGAGACCGACGAAGAGGCCATAGAACAGCGCGGCGATGACGATCGCGCGGCCGTGGTGGTGGATCCGCGCCGTCCAGCCGCTCAGCGCGGTCGCGACCAGGGCGCCGACGGTCTCCGCGGAGTAGAGGAGGCCGAGGATCTCGGGTCGCTCGAAGACCTCCTCGGCCAGCGCCGGGAACAGCACGACCGGCATCGCCAGCAGCATCGCGGCGATGTCGACGAGGTAGGTGCCGAGCAGGTCGCGGCGAGACAGGGCGTACCGCAGGCCCTGCCCGATGCCGGCCAGGCTCGGAGGCGTCGTCTCCGCGCGGTGCGGGTAGGGCCGCATCGCGAAGAACATCGCGCTCGCGACCACCAGTCCGACGATGTCGACGACGAAGCACCAGCCGATTCCGACGTACGCGACCAGCAGGCCACCGATCAGCGGCCCGACGAGAACTCCGATCTGCATCCCGAGGCTGGTGAGGGCCTGACCGGCCATGACCTTGTCGAGCGGCACCGTGCGGGGCATCAGGGCCTCGCGGGACGGGCGCTGCATCGACGAGCTGGCCGCGAGCAGCGCGGCGAGCACGAAGATCAGCGGGATGCTCGGGTCGTCGCGGAACGCGTTCACCGCGAGGCCGAGGGTCACGATCGCCTGGGCCACGCCGGTGAGGACGAGCAGCTTGCGACGGTCCACGTGGTCGGCGAGGGCACCGCCGTACAGGCCGAAGACGACCAGTGGCGCCAGCTCCACCAGGCCGATCGCGCCGACGGCGAAGTTGGAGCCGGTGAGTGTGTAGACCTGGAAGGGGATGGCGACGTAGCTGACCATCGCGCCGAGGTAGAAGACGGTGCCGGCGATGAACAGCAGCCGGAAGTCGCGGTGCTGGAGCGGGGTGGTGTCGACCCGCATCGCGCGGAGCCGCTCTCGCCAGGTCACAAGAGGAGAGCGTGGCACCTCGGGCGTGGTGGCACGAACAATTTAGTAGGGCCAGTCCTCGCGGCGGTTGAGCCACGGGAAGTCAACCTCCGGGACGGGGACGCCGAGCGCCGCACAGAGCGGCCCCCAGCCGTCACCGACCTGCCAGTCGAGCAGGTGGGCGGGATCGGCGTCCTCCCGGACGCCGGCCACCCAGTCGTCGTACGCCGTCCCGAGAACCGCGCGGTCGTCCCAGTCGGCGGTGCCGGCGAAGCGCTCCATCATCACGGCGAGGTCGCGACCCCCGATCCAGTCCTCGGGGGCGCAGGCCCGCGCGACGGGGAGCACCGTGGCGGCCATGCTGTCGACCCAGGTGTCGGTGGTGTCCCGGGTGGACAGCACGATCAGCGCGTCGGGGTGGTGAGCAGCCAGCTCGCGCCAGAAGAGCGAGGTCGGCCAGTCGAGCCCGCCGGCGTACCCGTCGTACAGCGCGTCCCAGTCCGGGGTCCCGCCCGCGAGCGCGATCGACCACTCCTCACCGAGGACGTAGGGATGACCCGGGATGTCGTGCAGGTGGTGCACCGGCGCACCCAGCAGCGTGACCACGGCGAGGCGCAGCGACTCGGTGGCGGTGCGCGGAAGCCCGGCGCCCACCACCCGGAGGTTCATGTCCGGCTCTGGACACGGATCCGGGCGCCGGCCCGGGGCACGCTGGTGATGTTGCGGACCTTCGGCTCGTCGGCCCCCGCCGACGTGACGTCGTAGGCGACGAGGACCTCCCGGAGCACGGCCACGCCCTCCATCAGCGAGAAGCCCGCGCCGATGCAGCGGCGGACACCACCGCCGAACGGGATCCAGGTGTTGGTCGGCGGGTTGTGATCGAGGAATCGCTCCGGACGAAACACCTCAGGGTCGGGGTGGTTGTCCTCGCGGCTGTGCGCGATCAGGATCGACGGGCCGATCGTGGTGCCGGCCGGCAGGTCGACGCCGCCGATGGTGGCGGGCTTCATCAAGGTGCGCACGACCATGGGGATCACGGGGTGCAGTCGCATCGACTCCTTGAGCACCGCCTCCAGCCACCCGTCGTCGCCGCCGTCCGCCGCGTCGCGGGCACGCCGCTGCTGCTCGGGGTCCTTGCCGATCTCGTAGAGGGCCCAGGCGAGGGCCGTCGCCGTGGTCTCGTGGCCCGCGAGCAGGAGCGTGACGAGCTGGTCGCGCAGCTCCTGGTCGCTGAGGGCGTCTCCCTGCTCGTCGTCTCCCTGGCCCTGCCGGATCAGCCGCGAGAGGACGTCGGTGCGGTCGGCGAGGTCGGGGGCCAGACGGCGTTCGCGGATCTCGGCGTACATCAGCCGGTCGAGCTCGTGCTGGTTCTGGACGGTCCGCTTCCAGGGGCCGAACTTCTGCAGCTTCGGGTAGCCCCAGCCCAGCAGGATCGCGGGGCTGACGTCGACGGTCTTGTTGACCCGCGGCCGGAGCTCGGCGAGGCGGGACTCGTCGGTGACCCCGAAGACGACGCGCAGGATCACCTCGAGCGTCAGCGCGTTCATCCGGTCCAGCGAACGGAAGTCGGAGCCGTCCCGCCACCGGCTGACCTCGGCCTTCGCGAGGTCCGTCACGAGGGACTGGTACTCGCGCAGGGCGTGCCCGTTGAAGGCGGGCATCAGCAGCTTGCGGGCTCGCTTGTGCTCGGCCGAGTCCTGGAGCAGCAGGGAGTGCTCGCCCATGATCGGGCCGAGGATCGCGTTGCCCTTGCCGGCATGGAAGACCTCCGGGTCGCCGGCGAAGATCTCCTTCGCGTGCTCGGGCCGGGTGAACAGCACGAGCGGGCGGCCGCCGGGGATCATCCGCACGGTGAAGATGTCGCCGTACTTCCGGTGGAGGTAGGGCACGAAGCGGTGCCGGAACCGGAGCAGCCCGGCACTCTGGACGACCACCGGCCAGCGCGGTCCGGGCGGCAGGCCGCTGACGTCCACGGGCGGCGGCGTGTGGCCGCCGAAGGGCCGCATCCGGTCGAAGCGTTCCTGGGTCAGCCGGGTGACGCTGTCGTCGATGGTGGTCATGCCTGCCTTCGGATCGCGGGTGGGCGTTCCCTTGGCATACTACGAGTACGTCGGGAGGTCGGCCAGACCCGAACGGGTCATCCCCCGAGGACCATCATCACGACATCGACGAGGGCGATGCCGATGGCTGCCCGGAACGGCACCCGGCCCCGACCGGTCAGCGCGAGCGCTGCGAGAGCGAGGGTCACGAGCACTGCCGGCACCAGGATCGTGCGCGGCACGGTCGGCCCTCCCAGCACGATCACGACCGTCGCCGCCACCAGGGCGACCACGGCCACCCTCGGCGTCCAGCGAGCCCCGATCCGGTGCGGCAGGCCGCGGACCCCCGTCGCCTCGTCGTCGGCCAGGTCGGGCAGCGCGTTCACCAGGTGCGCGCCGACGCCGAGCAGCGCGCCGGCGACCACCATCCAGCCCTGGGCCGGTCCGCTGGCACCGGGCACGGTCCAGACGAAGACCGGAAGCGCGCCGAACGCCACGGCGTACGGCAGCCAGGACCACCAGGTGGCCTTCCCGCCGAGGTTGTAGGCCCAGCCGGCGAGCACCGCCCCCAGGTGGATCGCCCCGGCCCCCAGACCGCAGGCCAGCGACAGCGCGACGGTGGCGGCGACGGCGAGGGCACAGGCGACCCGCAGCTGTCCGACACCGGTCTCGCCGGTCACGATCGGTTTGTCGGAGCGACCGACCAGCCGGTCCCGGCGCGCGTCGACGAGGTCGTTGCTCCAGCCGATGGAGAGCTGGCCGGTGGCCACGGCGGCGGCCACGAGCCCGACCCGGGCCGGTGACAGGTCGGCGGACACCGCCAGCAGCGTGGCCAGCACGGTCACCGCCAGCGCGGGGCCGGGATGGGCGGCACGGGCGAGGCCGACCACCGACGGGCGTGGGCTGTCTCGAGACGGCGGGCCGGAGCCGGACCCCACTACGGCAGACGTTCCACGGAGACCAGCTCGTGGCGGGGCACCGGGTTGTCGCGGGTGGCCCGGCAGGTGAGCTGCTGGAGGTCGGGCTCGGACGTCGTGCGCACGGTGACGGCGTACGTCGCCCCGCCCACCGCGAACAGCGCCTCGGTGTCGGCGCCGGCGGTGCGCCGGCCGACCAGGCGCAGGGCGTCGGCGCGGGTCTCCCCCAGGTCCCGGCGCAGGGCGATCTCCGCCGCCTGCACGGGCATCGGGAACCCGGACCGGCCGCGCAGGTGATCGAGGTCGAGGTTGCCGGCGGTGTGGTGGCCCGCCATCGAGAGAGCTGACACCGGGTCGAGCCGCCCGTAGTAGAGGCCGTGCGGCAGCACCAGCAGGTTGCCGGCGAAGCGATCACCGCCGATGTGCGAGACCTCCCAGGTCTCCTCCGGGTGGGCCAGGGAGAGGGCCTTCGCGACGGGGCGCCCCGCCTCCGCACAGCAGGCGTCGTGGCGGCCGTGGGTGCAGACACCGAAGACGGACTCGTCCGAGCGGGTCAGCCCCGCGGAGCGCCCGGCGCGCAGTCCGACCAGGTCGAGGTCGAGCACGTCGGCCGGGTGGGCGAGGTCGCCGCGCTCGAGCCACGGCGCGTGCGGGTCGGCGTACGCCGCGAACACGGTGGTGTGCCCCTGTGCCGGGCGGCGGCCCGGACGGCGCACCAGCAGGACCCGGACCTTCGCCTCGTGGGCGGCCCGAAGCAGCCGGGGTCCGAGGTCGCCGGGGAGCCGGGCGTCGCGCAGGGCGTCGACGCCCCACGGACCGGCGTGCTCGAGCAGCAGGAACGCCCGGACCGTCGAGGCGGTTCCGGCCACGGGTTCGTCGCGCAGGAGGCTGGCGCCGGCACAGCGGAAGGCGGGGTCGGTGGAGCTCACCCGACGACCTCGAGCAGACCTTCCCGGGTCAGTCGCCGGCACAGGACGAGGCGCGACTGCGGGTCGAGCAGGTCCGCGAGGTCGGCCGGGCGGAGCTCGGGTCGGGACCGCAGGTCCTCGAGGGCCGGCCGCAACCAGGCGGGGACGACGAGCGACCGGTCGCCGAGGAGCACCTCGAGCCGGTGGGCGTCGCCCGCGCAGTCGAGCAGCACGCAGGGATGACCCGCGCGTCGGCGCAGCAGCGTGGTGTCGTGCATGGTCCCGAGGGCCAGCACGTCCTTCAGGCCACCGGGAAGTCGCGGGCTCCGCGTGGTGAGGAACCGGCGCACCTCGGCGTCGACGGCCGCGGCCGGGTCCACCCGGCGTACCTCGGCGGCGAGCTCCTCGAGCCGGTCAGCGAGGTCGGCGGCCAGGTCGTGCGGGTGGTCGAGGTAGCCGGCGGGGAGGTGCTCGTCGGTGACCCGGTCGAGGGCGCCGCGGACGCTGCGCTCGACCAGACCGCGCCAGGTGAGCTGGTTGATGCCGATGGTGACGTGGAGGGAGACGGTGTCCTGGGCGCGGGCGGCGTGGGGGGTGCCGGTGGGGAGGTACATGGACAGGCCGGGCTCGAGGACGACGTCCTCGACGCCCTCGGGGGTGTGCACCTCCCAACGCTTCGACCCGGCCGTCTGGAAGACGAAGACGTCGTGGGAGTCCGAGTGGACGGCGAAGCCTTGCGAACCGGGCGGGGTGAGGTAGGCGTTGGCCTGGCAGGGGTGGCCGAGCTCGAGCTCCAGCTCGGCGACCAGCCGGGTGAGGGGCGGCCAGTAACGGTGCAGGCCCTGGAGGACCACGGTCGCGCCCTCGGCGAAGGCCGCCAGCGCCTTGCGCGCATCGACCAGGCCGGTGAGCTGACGACCGGCGAGGGTCGCGCCGCGGGTGTACGACGTCTCGGCCTTGCACCGCACCGTCCTGCGCCAGCCGGATCGACGGGGTCCGGATCGCGGTGCCGGTCAGCAGGTGATCGGCGTCGTCGAGACTGAGCAGTCCGGCCAGGCGCTCGGGGTCGGTGCGGTGCAGGTGGACGCGGGACGCCCAGACCTTGTCGAGAAAGGTCTGGGCGTCACCGCTGAGGAGATCGAGAGAGCTCAGGACGCGTCGCCGTCGGTGGAGTCGGAGGCGTCCCCGTCGGTGGCGTCGGTGTCGGTGCCGTCCGAGTCACCGCCGTCGGTGCCGTCGGAGTCGGTGCCGTCGCTGTCGGAGCCGTCGCTGTCCGTGGTGTCGCCGTCCGTGGAGTCCGAGGCGTCCCCGTCGGTGCCGTCGGCGTCGCCGCCTCCGCCGCCGGCCGGACCGCCGCCGGCGGGGGCCGTGGTCATGTCGTCGTCGTTCAGGGGCTCTTCGGGTGTGGTGGTCATGGATCCTCCTGAGTGGGTGGCGTGCGGTCAGTCTTGTCGTGCGGTGACGACGGGACAAGCCCGCCCGGTGTCACCGCACGCTTCGTACCCATCCCCTCCCCCCGAAAACCGGCACCGCTCATCCCCGCGAGGTGGGAGTTGTGGTGCGCCGAGGTGGGAGTTGTGGTGCGCCGAGGTGGGAGTTGTGGCGGCTACGGTGTGCACCAGCCCGCATCGGTGGATGACAGGAATCTCGGAATGATGATCCGCAAGCTCGCCCTCCTGACTCTCACGATCACCGCTCTCGCGGTGGGCGGGTGCTCCTCGGAGAGCGAGCCCGAGGTGGCGCCACCGGCCACGGACGAGCCCAGCAGCCTTTCGACCGAGCCCACCGAGACGGGCGACCCGTCGGCCACCGCGGCTCCCGTCGTGGTGCACAGGAAGATCACCCGTCAGGTCCGGCGTACGCACTTCCCACGCTCCGGCGCCGACCACCGCGCGTGGTCGTCCGACATCGCGTTGACCGGGTCGTCCGGGACCACCGTGAGCCGCCGCGTGCTGCCGTGCGACGACGCTGAGGTCGATCTCAGGATCGACCGCCGGGTCCTGGCGCACGCCGAAGCGGTGCTCGAGCCGGACGGCTACCTGGTCTCGCGGCAGCTGACGCTCTACCCGGACCCCGCGACGGCCGACCGGTTCGTCTCCCAGCTGAGCGAGTCACCGATCGGCTGCACCTCGTTGATGGGCAGCTCCGACCTCGGTTCCGTCCAGCGCCTCGACTACGGCCGCGACCGCTTCTTCGGCACCCAGGACAGGTCCGTCATCTTCTCCGAGACCGATCTCTCCTACGGCGAGAACCGGTTCGTCTTCATCGACATCATCAACCAGCGCGACAACGCGATCCTGTTCACCCGGGTCGGCACGCTGAACCAGCGCGTCAGGGGCTCGGGAGTGATCATGGACAAGGACAAGAACCCCGGGTTCGTCAGGCAGGTCCGCGCCCAGGCCGACCGCGCCACCGCCATCCTCCGACAGCTGTCGGGGAGCTGACCCTTCCCGACCGAAGGTTCACAGAGGCCGGCCGTCCTTCCAGACGCCGGTGACGAGCGGGACGCCGGGGCGGTAGGCGAGGTGGAGGTGGCTGGGGGCGTCGAGCAGCACGAAGTCAGCGCGCCTCCCGGGCACCAGCGCGCCCACGTCGTCGCGCCCGAGTGCCTCGGCACCGCGGTACGTCGCGGCATGGAGCGCTTCGGCGGGCGTCATCCCCATCTCGCGGACGGCCAGGGCGATGCAGAGCGGCAGCGAGCTGGTGAAGCAGCTGCCGGGGTTGCAGTCGCTGGCCAACGCCACGCGTACGCCGACGTCGATCAGCCGTCGGGCGTCCGGGTAGGGCTGCTTCGTCGAGAACTCGACCCCCGGCAGCAGGGTCGCGATGGTGCCCGAGTCGCGCAGCGCGTCGACGTCGGCGTCCTCGAGGTAGGTGCAGTGGTCGACGGCGAGCAGCCCGAGCTCGGCGGCGAGCTGCACCCCCGGCCCCGGCCCGAGCTGGTTGGCGTGCAGACGACCCCGGAGCCCCACCGCGGCCCCCGCCTCCAGGACCCGGCGGGCCTGGTCGCCGTCGAAGGCTCCACGTTCGCAGAAGGCGTCGATCCAGCGTGCGTACGGCGCCGCCGCCTCCAGCATCGGCCCGGTGACCAGGTCGACGTACGCCGCGGGGTCGCCCGGCTGCCCGTCGACACCGACCGGCACCACGTGGGCGCCGAGGAACGTCGTCTCGTCCGTGAACTGGCGGGCGATCGCCAGGCTGCGCGCCTCGTCGCGGACCGAGAGCCCGTAGCCGCTCTTGATCTCGACGGTGGTCGTGCCCTGGCGGCGCATCTCGCCCACCAGGTGGGCGACGTGGCTGGTGAGCTGCTCGTCGGTGGCGGCGCGGGTCGCCGCGACGGTGGTCCGGATGCCGCCGGCGGCGTAGCTCTCGCCGGCCATCCGGGCCGCGAACTCCTCGCCGCGGTCGCCGGCGAAGACGAGGTGGCTGTGGCTGTCGACGAAACCGGGGATCACGGCGCGCCCGCCGGCGTCGACCTGCTCGTCGGCGGCGGGAGCGTCCGCTGCCGGGCCGACCCACGCGACGTGGCCGCCCTCGACGACGAGGGCGGCGCCCTCGATCCGGCCGAGCAGGTCGTCGGCCGCCGGGTCGTTGGTGACCAGCTCGCCGATGTTCGTGAAGACGGTGGTGGTCACTGGTCCTCCCAGACCCGACGGATCGCGGCATCGAGCTCACGCCCGATCTCCTCGCGGTCACCCTGCCGGACGACGACGCGTCCGTCGACCATCACCTGGCGGACGTCCTCGGCGACGGCCGCGAAGACGACGGTGTGCTCGTCGGCCCCGGTCCCGGCGGTGCGCGGGCTGGCCGGGTCGAGGGTGACCAGGTCGGCGCGCTGCCCGACCGCGATCGCGCCGGCGTCGGGAAAGCCGAGGCTCGCGTGCCCGTCGACCGTGGCAGCGGTGAGCAGCTCGGCCGCCGTCCAGTGGCCGCGCTGCTGAGTGGCCAGTCGCTCGTCGAGCTCGACTGCCCGCATCTCCTCGAACAGGTCGATCACGGCGTGGCTGTCGCTGCCGAGGGTGAGCCGGCTGCCCGCGTCGTGCAGCCGCCGGCTGGGTCCGATCCCGTCGCCGAGGTCGCGCTCGGTGGTGGGGCACAGGTCGGCGTACGTGCGGCTCCTCCCCAGCAACCGGATGTCGTCGTCGGCCAGGTGGGTGGCGTGGACGGCGCTGGTCATCGCGCCGAGGACGCCGTGGTCGGCGAGCACCTCGGTGGGCGTGCGGGCGTACGCCGCCACGCAGGCCTGGTTCTCGGCGACCTGCTCCGAGAGGTGGACGTGGAGCGGCCGGGCGCCGCCGGCCCACTCGGCGACCGTGGTCATCTGCTCCGCGGGCACGGCCCGGACGGAGTGGATCGCGGCACCGATCCGGACGCCGTCGCGGACGTCATGTCGAGCGGCCAGGGCGCCAGCCCGCTCGGCCCACGACTCGGCATCGCCGTCGCTGTAGCGGACCTGCACGCCCTCGACCGGCTCCCCGAACCCCGAGCTGAGATAGGCCGTGTCGAGCAGTGCGATCCGGATGCCGGCCTCACGGGCAGCCTCGACCAGCGCCTCCCCCATCGCGTTCGGCTCGTCGTACGGCGTGCCGTCGGGCTGGTGGTGGAGGTAGTGGAACTCGCCCACGCAGGTGATGCCGGCGGCGGCCATCTCCCGGTACGTCGCCCGAGCCAGCGCGAAGCAGGTGTCGGGATCGAGCCGCGCGGCCACGGCGTACATCTGCTCTCGCCAGCTCCAGAACGTCCCCCGCTCGCGCTGGGTCCGCCCGCGGAGCGCTCGGTGGAACGCGTGGCTGTGGCAGTTCGCCAGCCCGGGGAGGGTGAGGCCAGCGACCCGGTTGCGATCCCCGGCCGGCCGGGGATCGGTGCGCTTGTCGGCCACTCCAGTGCCTGACAAGTGCACCGAGTGACTGTCCGGAGTGACGGAAGTGAACCGTCCGTCCTCGATCTCGACCAGCACGTCGTCATGGACGGCGCCGTCGACCCACGCCCGCTCCAGGAGGTACGCCGCGGCGCTCACCGAGCGAGCCTCTCCAGCGTGTCGGCCAGGGCGGAGACGCCGACCAGGCAGTCAGCCATCGAGGCCTCCTCGGCCGGGGAGTGGGAGATCCCGGTCGGGTTCCGCACGAACAGCATGGCGGTCGGGATGCCGGCCGCCGACAGGATCCCGGCGTCGTGCCCCGCCATGGTCGGGATGACCGGCCAGTCGCCGCCCTCGTGGTCGGCGGCGATCAGTCCGGCCAGCCCGGGGTCGAACGCGACCGAGCCCGACACCGACTCCGCCGTCACCTCCAGCGTGGTGCCGTCGCGCTCCGCGCGCTCGGACGCCTGCCGCGCGACCGCCTCCACCAGCGCAGCCAGCCCGTCGTCGGTCGCGCACCGCGCGTCGAGCCACGCCGTCACCCGCGACGGCACTGCGTTCGTGCCGTTGGGCGCGACCTCGATCCGCCCGAACGTCGCGCGCTGGTCCGCGAGCCGGGCCTGCTTGTTCGCGGCGAGCGCGGTCATGGCGTAGGTCAGCATCGGGTCCCTCCGGTCCTCCATCCGGGTCGTGCCGGCGTGGTTGGCCTCGCCCGCAAAGTCGAAGCGGTAGCGCCCGTGCGGCCAGATCTCGCTGGCCACCCCGACCGCGGCGCCGCGATCGACGAGGTCTCGCCCCTGCTCGACGTGGAGCTCGACGAAGCACTCGACCCGGTCGGCCAGGCCCCACGCCTTGTCGCCGTCGGTCACCGTCGAGGCCGGACGCCACGAGTGCGTCCGCGAGGAACACGCCGTCGCGGTCCCGGAGCTCGCGTGCCGCGCTCCAGGCGAGGGCGCCCGCCGCCAGCCGGGAGCCGAGACAGGCCAGCCCGAACCGCGAGCCCTCCTCCTCGGCGAACACCGAGACCCCGATCGGCTTCGCCGGCACGAAACCGCGCTCCCGCAGGACGTCGATCGCCGCCAGCGCCGAGACGACGCCGAGCGGTCCGTCGTACGCCCCACCGTCGAGCACCGAGTCGAGGTGCGACCCGGTCAGCACCCCACGGCCGGTCGCGCCGGACGGCCGCCACCACCCGACCATGTTGCCGAGGTCGTCGGCCTCCACCTCCAGGGCTCTCGACTCACAGGCCTCCCTGAACCAGGCCCGCAGCTCGTTCTCTGCGGCCAGGAACGGCTGCCGGAAGTAGCCGCCGCTCTCAGCCGACCGTCCGATCGGCGCGAGGTCGCGCCACATCTGCTCAAAGGACATGATCGGCTCCATGGAGTTCAGGGATGTGGTGCGGCGACGGAGGATGGTCCGGAAGTACGACGACCGGCCGGTCGACCCGACCCTCGTGGACCGGATGCTCGAGCACGCGACCCACGCCCCCAGTGCGGGCTTCAGCCAGGGCTGGGCATTCCTGCGGCTCGACGACGCCGCTGACCTGGCCCGCTTCTGGCGTGCCACGACGCCCGAGGGCCTGGGCAAGGGCGCGTGGATGGCCGGCATGAGCACCGCCCCGGTGGTGATCGTCCCGCTGTCGAACCGCGACGCCTACCTCGACAGGTACGCCGAGCCCGACAAGGGCTGGACGGATCGCGATGAAGCTCGGTGGCCGGTGCCCTACTGGCACATCGACACCGGCATGGCGTCGTTGCTGATCCTGCAGACCGCCGTCGACGAGGGACTCGGCGCCTGCTTCTTCGGCATCCCGACCGACCGGACGGAGGCCTTCCGCGCGGAGTTCGGCGTCCCGGAGACCTACACCCCGATCGGCGCGATCACGATCGGTCACCGGGTGCCGGACTCCGGCGCGTCGGGGTCCGCGAGCCGTCGCGCCCGTCGTACGACGCAGGACGTCGTCCACCACGGCAGCTGGGGCGGGGGCGGCTGACACGCCCCCAGTCCATCGGCCGGCGGGACCCTGGTCAACGTCGCCGCGCTGGCCGTGGTCTCGGATCCCAGACCCACGGGTCCAGACCATCGGGTCGCCATCGCCACAACTCCCACCTCGAGCAACCACAACTCCCACTTCGCGGGGGATAAGCGCCACTTCGTGGGAGAACGGGCGCTAGCGTCACGCCCATGACGGACCGGCCCACCCCCCACCGGCCCACCGACCGGGGCGTGGCGAAGCTCCAGGCACTGGTCCGGATCCCGACCGTCTCCCACCGCGACCTCGAGCTGACGGACGCCACCGTCTTCGACGACTTCCTCGCCGAGCTCCGGAGGCAGTTCCCGCTGCTGCACGAGCGGCTCGAGCTCATCCGGATCCACACGCACGGCCTGCTCTTCCACTGGCCCGGCGTCTCCGACGCGCGGCCGGTGGTGCTGATGGCCCACCTCGACGTGGTGCCGGTCGACGGCGAGGCTCCCTGGCAGCACGACCCGTTCGGCGCCGACATCGTCGACGGCCGGATGTGGGGGCGCGGCACCCTCGACGACAAGGGCTCGCTGGTCGGGATCTGCGAGGCGGTCGAGCGTCTCCTCGAGCAGGACCACACCCCCGCCCAGGACGTCTGGCTGTCCTTCGGCTGCGACGAGGAGGTCTTCGGCGAGGCCGCCCCCGAGGCCGTCCGCGAGCTCGTCCGCCGCGGCGTCCGCCCCTGGTTCGTCCTCGACGAGGGCGGCGCCGTGGCCCACGACGCGTTCCCCGGGGTCGACCCACCCATCGCGGTGATCGGCGTGACCGAGAAGGGCGTCACCTCCCTCGAGCTCACCGTCGAGGGCCGCGGCGGGCACGCCTCGACCCCCGCCCGGATGGGCCCGACCTCACGGCTGGCCCGCGCGATCCTCCGGCTCGAGCGGTCGCCGTTCCCGGCCAGCACCCCGACCCCGACCATCGAGCTCATGCAGCGGATGGCTCCGCACGCTCCCCTCGCCCTCAAGCCACTCATGGCCAACGCGGCCCGGCTCCGACCGGTACTCACGCGCGCGCTCATCGCGGCCGGGCCGGAGTCGGCCGCCATGACCCGGACCACGGTCGCGGTCACGACGCTCTCCGGCTCGCCGGCCCTCAACGTCATCGCCAGCACCGCCCGGGCGGGCGTCAACATCCGGATCATGGTCGGCGACACGGTCGGCGGCGTGCTCGAGCACGTGCGCCGGGCGATCCACGACCAGCAGGTCCGGATCGACGTCGTCGAGGCCGGCGAGGCCAGCCCGGTCTCCCCCACCGACGACGAGGCGTTCCACCTCCTGGAGTCGACGATCACCTCCGTCTTCCCCGACGCGGTGCCGTCGCCCTACGTGATGATGGCCGCCACCGACTCCCGCCACTTCACCGAGATCTGCGAGCGGGTCTACCGCTACACCCCGTTCCGGATGACCAAGGCCCAGCGCGAGTCGATCCACTCGTACGACGAGCACATCGGCGTCGACGACTTCGTGGCCGGCATCGACTGGTACCAGCGCCTGATCGAGAGGATCCCGTCATGAGTGGTCTCGACGCTCGAGAAGCGGAAGGCCGCCCAGGGCCTGTTCGCCATCGTCGGCTTCCTCGTCTGCGTCGAGGTGGCCAGCGGCATCCTGCAGGGCTACTACACCCCGATCTTCAGCGACATCGCCGACCACCTCTCCATCTCGGACGCGGACGTCAACTGGTTCGAGGCCGCCCAGCTGATCGTCTCGGCGCTGTGCGTCCCGCTCGCTGGCCCGCCTCGGCGACCTGGTCGGGCACAAGAAGGTGCTGCTGCTCTCGACCGCCGTCACCGCGCTCGGCTCGTGGATCCTGGTGGTCGCGCCGAGCTTCACGACCTTCCTGATCGGCTGGGCGATCCAGGGCGCGTACGTCGTGTGGTTGCCGCTCGAGGTCGCGATCATCTACCGGCGCACCGCCGGCACCGGTCGGCAGGTGCTCCTCACCCGGCGCTCGGCGGCGATCCTGGTCGGCGCCCTCGAGCTGTCGGTGATCATCGGCGCGCTCACCAGCGGCGCCCTCGTCGAGTCCACCTCGATGACCTTCCTGCTCGCCCTCCCCGCGATCGTCGTCACGCTGTGCTTCTTCGTGATCTGGTTCGGCATCGAGAACGCCGCCGGGCACGTCGACGGCGGCATCGACTGGCCCGGGTTCGGCCTGATCACCGGAGTGCTCGGGCTGGTGATGGGCGGCCTGATCGCGATCCGCCTCACCGGACCGGGCTCGTTCCTGCCCTGGTTGCTGATCGTCGCCGGCCTCGTCGCGCCTGCTCCCCTTCGTCCGGTACGAGAACTCCCGGCCGGACCCGTTGATCGACGTACGCCTCCTGGCGCAGCGCGCGCAGTGGCCGGTCCAGCTGACCGCGTTCCTGTTCGGCATGTCGGTCCTCGGCGCGCAGATCCCGCTCTCGACCTTCGCTCGCACCGACCCGGCGGAGGCGGGCTACGGACTCGGCGCCGACGCGGCGTTCGTGTCCACCCTGATCGGCGTCTACGTCATCTTCCTGGCGATCGGTGCGCTGACGCTGCCGCTGACCGCGCGGCTGTTCGGCGCGCGCGGATCCCTGGTCGTGGCCGCGCTGCTGGTCGCGCTCGGCTACGCACTGTGGCTCCCCTTCCACGACTCCACGACCCAGGCCCTGATCAACATGGCGGTCGCCGGCCTCGGGTCGGGCGCCCTCGTCGCCGCCCTCCCGGCGGCTGCGGCGGCCGCGGCGCCACCCGAACGCACCGGCTTCGCCACCGGCATGACCAACGCGACCAAGACCGTCGGAGGCGCCCTCGCCTCCTCGATCTTCGCGATCGCGCTGGCCTCCACCGGCTCCCTCGACGAACCGACCGAGGGAGCGGCACCCCTGTCGGGCTACCTCACCGTCTGGAGCGTCTGCGCCGTCGCCGCGCTGCTCGCCGCCCTCGCCCTCCTCGCGATGCCCCGCGAGGCGGCCGAGGAAGGCCTCGAGGTCGTCGAGTCCTTGCCCACCCCTGGATAACTGAGGGAGATGAGCGACCCCGACCACGCCCGCCCGACCGACGAGTCCCAGAGGACCGACGAGGCCGAGCGCCGCAAGCGCAGCAACCGGAGCGCGGCCGCCGCCCGCATCGAGAACCAGGGTCTCTGGGTCGACCAGCAGATCCGGATCGCGATGGCGAAGGGTGAGTTCGACAACCTGCCCGGTCAGGGCAAGCCGATCAAGGACCTCGGCAGCGAGCACGACCCGGACTGGTGGCTCAAGAAGCTGATCGAGCGCGAGCAGGTCACCGGCGTGCTGCCGCCGTCCCTGCAGCTCCGCAAGGACGACGCCGAGCTCGGCGACCGCCTCGACAAGCTCAACGTCGAGCGCGAGGTGCGCCGCGAGGTCGAGGACTTCAACGCCCGGGTGATCAGGGCCCGCTACACCCCGGTCGACGGCCCACCGCTCATCACCCAGCCGCGTGACGTCGAGGCCGAGGTCGCGGCCTGGGCCGAGCGGCGGCCGCTCGACGCGCCGTACGCCGCAGCGCCGCCGCCGCTACCCCGGCGACCGAGACCCCGACGAGCGCCGGGCAAGCAGCGTCGTCGCCGGTGGAGACTTGGGTCATACCGGCGGGACTGACGCCGCTGCTAGGTTCCGGCCATGCGTAGCGCCAAGGACTTCTTCCGCCCCCTCGCCGTGGGCGCCCCCGACCCCCTGACCGAGATTCCCGCGCGGCCCAGCCGCGCGATCCACTTCTTCGACCCGAGCAACGAGAAGATGGCGTCGAAGATCCCCGACATGGTCGGCAAGGTCGACGTGCTCCTCGGCAACCTCGAGGACGCCGTCAAGGCCGACAACAAGGACGCCGCCCGCGCCGGCCTGGTGAAGATCGCGAAGGCCACGGACAACCTCGGTGGCGACGACAGCCCCACCCAGCTCTGGACCCGCATCAACTCGCTCGACAGCCCGTGGGTGCTCGACGACCTGACCACGTTGGTCGGCGAGATCGGCGACAAGCTCGACGTGATCATGGTGCCGAAGGTGCAGGGCGCGGAGGACATCCAGTTCGTCGACCGCCTGCTGGCCCAGCTCGAGGCCAGGGCCGGCCTGACCCGCCCGATCCTCGTGCACGCGATCCTCGAGACGGCCCGCGGCATGGTCAACGTCGAGGAGATCTGCGGCGCCTCGCCGCGCATGCAGGGCCTCTCGCTCGGACCGGCCGACCTGGCCGCGGACCGCAGGATGAAGACCACCCGCGTCGGTGGCGGCCACCCCGGCTACCTCGTCCGCCAGGACCCCGAGACGACCTCGGACGGTGTCGAGACCGGCACGCGGGCGACGTACCAGCAGGACCTGTGGCACTACACGATCGCGCGGATGGTCGACGCGTGCGCGATGCACGGCATCTACCCCTACTACGGCCCGTTCGGCGACATTGCCGACGTCGTCGCCTGCGAGGACCAGTTCCGCAACGCCTTCCTCCTCGGCTGCGTCGGCACCTGGAGCCTCCACCCGAAGCAGATCGCCATCGCCCACAAGGTGTTCAGCCCCAGCGTCGAGGACATCACCCACGCCCGCCGGGTGGTCGCCGCCATGGGCGACGGCACCGGTGCGGTCATGCTCGACGGGAAGATGGAGGACGACGCCTCCCTCAAGCAGTGCCTGGTGATGGTGAAGCTGGCCGAGCAGCTCGCAGAGATCGACCCGGAGCTCAAGAAGCAGTACGACGCCATCGAGGTCGACCAGTGAGCCAGGAGTTCCGTCCCCGCCGCTCCGTCCTCTACATGCCCAGCTCCAACGCGCGGGCGCTGGAGAAGGCCAAGACCCTGGCCTGCGACGGGCTGATCCTCGACCTCGAGGACGCCGTGGCACCCGACGCCAAGCCGGCGGCCCGCGACGCCGCCTGTGCCGCCGTCGGCCTCGGGTGACTACGGACACCGCGAGCTGACCATCCGGATCAACGGTGCCGGCACCGAGTGGCACGCCGACGACCTGTCCGCGGCCTGTGCCGCCGGCCCGGACGCGATCGTGGTCCCCAAGGTCGACTCCGCCGACGCCGTGCTCGAGCTGGTGGACTCGATGGCCGGTCACGGTGCTCCCGAGCACACCAAGCTCTGGGCGATGGTCGAGACGCCGTACGCCATGCTGCACGCGGAGGAGATCGCCGCCGCGTCGGACCGGCTGACCGTGCTCGTCATGGGCACCAACGACCTCGTCAAGGAGCTGTACGCCGAGCACGTCCCCGGCCGTCAGCCGCTGCTCGCCGGTCTCGGCCTCGCGCTGCTCGCGGCGCGGGCGACGGGCAAGGTGATCCTCGACGGCGTCTACAACGACGTGAAGGACCCGACGGCTTCCTCGCCGAGTGCCGTCAGGGGCGCGAGCTGGGCTTCGACGGCAAGACGCTGATCCACCCCGGTCAGGTCGAGGGCGCCAACGAGGCGTTCGCGCCGTCGGAGAAGGCCGTCGAGGACGCCCGCGGCATCCTCCAGGCCTGGGAGGACGGGCAGGGCTCCGGCGTCGTCACCTACCACGGGCGGATGATCGAAAACCTGCACGTCGAGTCCGCGCAGCGGACGCTGTCGATCCACGAGGCGATCCGCGCACTGCAGGCCTGATCGCACCCCGCGAAAAACTTGTCGCGTTCAAAGGTTTGCGGCCCTGCCCAAGGGGGGTACTCACCCTCAGACCACTTGGAGGGAGGTTGACATGGTTGTACTCGGATTGATCCTTCTCATCATCGGCCTCATCGCGAAGATCTCCATTCTCACGACGATCGGAGCGATCCTGCTCGTCGTCGGACTGATCTTGAACTTTGTTCCGATCGGCGGTTCCAGCCGACGAGTGTTCTAGCGACACTCAGCAAGGCAAACGAAACAAGCAAACGAAGCGGCGGCCGCGGCGCACCAGCGCCCCGGCCGCCGCTTCGCGCATTCAGCCAGGTGCCGCGCAGGCTCGGGGAGTCACGGCTGCCAGGACGGGTCCCTGCCGATGAAGCCGAGCAGCCGCGACTGGGGGTCGGCGTCGTCCGGGACGGGGACCCGCGGTCCGTACTGGCCACTCGATCGGATCAGGTCGTCGATCGGCTCCATGCCCTCGACCATGACCCGGCAACGCTCCGGGTCGAGGGTGTCGTCCTGCCCGGTGGCGCGCGCGAGGTCCCACGTGTGCATGAAGACGTCCGCGGTGAAGAACCGCGAGATCGCGACGGCGAGCGGCAGGTCGCCGGTGTGCGGGTTGCTGAACGAGCGATCGTCCGTGGCCGGGTCGTCGAGCACGTCCTGCACCGACGCGGCGAAGCCGTCCCACGCGCCGACCGGGTCGTCGTCGACCGACCCCGTCGGCGGCAGGCGCACGTCCGAGCCGCCGGCGAGGAAGCCCGGGAACCACTCGACGAGATGGCGTACGACGTCGCGCGCCGTCCAGCCCTCGACGGGCGCCGGCGCGTCCCACGCGTCGGCCGACACTCCGTGCACGACCTCGCCGAACCGGCCGGCGATCGAGCGGTACTCCTCAGACGGCTTCATCCAGCCATCCTCGCAGCCGCCCCGTCAGCGCAACACCCTCCGACCCACGAGTTCCAGGGTCGACTCCGGGGTCAGTGGATGGAACGGTCCACCGCGAGCGTCGCGGTAGGCCCGCTCCAGCGGTGACCGCCGGAAGAAGCCGACACCGCCGGCGACCTCGAGCGCCAGGTCCACCACCGCGCGGGCCGTGTTGACGGCCTCTCGCTTGGCGACCATCAGCGTCTCCAGGGTGTCCTCGTCCGCGGTCAGTTCGTCGCCGGTCTCCTCGAGGGCGCCGAGCAGGGACCAGCGGGCCACCCGCAGTCGCGCCGCCATCTCCCCGAGCTGACGGACGGCGGCCGGTGTCACCGACGACCGGGTCCGCGCCAGCCGGGCGGCCTCGTCGTACGCGCCGCGGGCGACTCCGAGGTACGCCGCACCGACCAGCGGCGCGAAGTGGATCGCGGCCACCAGCAGCGGGCCGGAGAGGGATCCGTAGGGACGGGTCCCGACCACCTTCTCCTTGGGAACGAAGACGCCGTCGAAGACGATGTCGTGGCTCGCCGTGCCCCGCATCCCCAGCGTGTCCCACGTCTCGACGACGCGAACACCTTCGGCCGAGAGGGGGACCCCCGCATGCAGCACGACCGCGTCCGGCCCGGGCTCGCCCAGCACCGCACAGGTCGACAGCACGGTGGCGGCGGGCGCCTGGGAGCAGAAGATCTTGTGGCCGTCGAAGTGGTAGCCGCCCTCGACCTCGGTCGCGACCGTGGTGGGCGAGATCCAGTCCGACCCACCGCTCGTCGCCATCACCAGTCCCTCGTGGGCGACCTTGCCGAGGACGCCGGCTGCGTCCGGCGCGCCGTGGGCGAGCCGCCACCGCTGCACGAAGGTGAGGTAGAGGTGCATGGTCGACGAGAGCGCGGCCGCCCCCGACCATCGGCCGAGCTCCTCCTGGGCCAGCACCATCTGCCGGAGGGTCGCACCGCCGCCACCGAGTTCTGTGGGGACGGGCAGCGCGAGGTAGCCGGTGGAGTGCATGGCGTCGTACGCCTCGGTGACGAAGGTGGCGTCCCGGTCGTGCGCCTCGTCGTGGGGCGTCGCCTCGGCGCCCACGGTCGCGGCCAGGGTCAGGACGTCGTGATCGGTGAGGCCCGCGGTCGGTACGACGGCGGGGGCTGTCTGCAGTGTGGTCATGCCTCGATGGTCGGTCGCTCACGTGCCCGCGACTAGTTCACAAACTGAACCGGCGGGTCCACCATGGTGGATGTGTCCCGGTACGGCCAGTACTGCCCCATCACCCGGTCGCTGGAGATTCTCGGCGATCGCTGGACCCTGCTCATCGTCCGTGACCTCATCGTCGGCGCCACCCGCTTCAACGAGCTGAGCCGCGGCCTGCCGGGGATGTCCCGGGCCATCCTCTCGAAGCGGCTCGACCACCTCGAGCGGCACGGCCTGGTCGAGCGCGTGCCCGACGGCTACCGGCCGACCACCGCGTGCCAGGAGCTGCAACCGATCGTGTTCGGGCTCGCCGAGTGGGGCGCCCGCTGGGCGTTCGGTGAGCCGCGGACCGACGAGCTCGACCCGACCGTGCTGATGTGGTGGATCCGCGGCGGCATCGACCCGGCGCCCTTCGCAGGCAGGCGGGTCGTCCTGCACGTCCACCTCAGCGACGGTCGGCGCACCCGCTTCTGGTTCGTGATCCAGCCCAGCGACGTCTCGCTCTGCTTCACCGACCCGGGTCACGACGTCGACATCACCCTCGAGTCGTCGCTGTCCACCCTCTACCAGGTCTGGGAGGGGCGCTTCGAGCTCCTCACCGCCATGCGCGACGGGCTGGTCACGCTGACCGGACGCCGCGACGTGCTGATCGTGCTGCCGCAGGCGCTGCTGTTCTCGCCCGTGGCCCCCTACGTCCGCCGCGCGCAGGCCCGGACCTGAGTCTCCCTCAGCCCTCCGGGTTTCGAGACGGCCTCGGACATCGGGATCCGCACGCTCCGCTCGGCGGCCACCTCGGAGGCCCGGTCGTAGCCGGCGTCGACGTGCCGGATCACGCCCATGCCCGGGTCGTTGGTCAGCACCCGCTCGATCTTCTGGGCAGCCAGCTCCGTGCCGTCGGCGACGCACACCTGGCCGGCATGGATGGAGCGGCCCATGCCGACGCCACCTCCGTGGTGGATCGAGACCCAGGTGGCGCCGGAGGCGGTGTTGACCAGCGCGTTGAGCAGCGCCCAGTCGGCGATCGCGTCGGAGCCGTCCAGCATCGCCTCGGTCTCGCGGTACGGCGACGCCACCGAACCGCAGTCGAGGTGGTCCCGGCCGATCACGACCGGCGCCTTCAGCTCACCCGACGCGACCATCTCGTTGAACTTCAGGCCGGCCAGGTGACGCTCGCCGTACCCGAGCCAGCAGATCCGCGCGGGCAGCCCCTGGAAGGCGACCCGCTCCCCGGCCATGGTGATCCACTTGTGAAGGCGCTCGTTGTCGGGAAAGAGCTCGAGGATCGCGCGGTCGGTGGCCGCGATGTCGGCCGGGTCACCGGACAGGGCAGCCCAGCGGAACGGACCCTTGCCCTCGCAGAACAGCGGCCGGATGTACGCCGGCACGAAGCCGGGGAACTCGAAGGCCCGGTCGTAGCCGCCCTTCCGGGCCTCGTCGCGGATCGAGTTGCCGTAGTCGAACACCTCGGCGCCGGCGTCCTGGAACTCGACCATCGCCCGGACGTGGGTGGCCATCGACTCCTGCGCGCGCTTGGTGAAGCCGACCGGGTCCTCGGTCCGTTCGCGTTCCCAGTCCTCGAAGGCGGTGCCGGCGGGGAGGTAGTAGAGCGGGTCGTGCGCCGAGGTCTGGTCGGTGACGATGTCGATGGGCGCGTCCATCTCGAGCAGCTGCGGCAGCATCGTCGCGGCATTGCCGAGGACACCGATCGAGAGCGGTCGCCGCTCGTCGCGAGCGGTGACGGCCATCGCGACCGCCTCCTCCAGCGAGTCGGCCTGCACGTCGAGGTAGCGGTGGTCGATCCGGCGCTGGATCCGGGCCTGGTCGCACTCGATGCAGATCACGACCCCGTCGTTCATCGTGACCGCGAGGGGCTGTGCGCCGCCCATGCCGCCGAGGCCGGCGGTGACGGTGATCGTCCCGGCCAGGGTGCCGCCGAACCTCTTGTCCGCGACGGCGGCGAACGTCTCGAACGTGCCCTGCAGGATCCCCTGCGTGCCGATGTAGATCCACGACCCGGCGGTCATCTGGCCGTACATGGTGAGCCCGAGGTCCTCGAGCCTGCGGAACTCCTCCCAGTTGGCCCAGTCGCCGACCAGGTTGGAGTTGGCGATCAGCACCCGCGGCGCCCACGTGTGGGTGCGCATGACCCCGACCGGCTTGCCGGACTGGACGAGCATCGTCTCGTCGTCCTCGAGGTCGCGCAGGGTGCGGACCAGGGCGTCGTACGCCTCCCAGCTCCGCGCCGCCTTGCCGGTGCCGCCGTAGACGACGAGGTCCTCGGGGCGTTCGGCGTTCTCGGGGTCGAGGTTGTTCATCAGCATCCGCAGCGGCGCCTCGGTCTGCCACGACTTCGCGGACAGCTCGGTGCCGGTGGCGGCGTGGATGGGCAGTCGTTCGTTGGTTGAGGAAGGCGCGCCAGCGCCTGTCTCGAGACCCTTCATGCGAGTTCTCCGATCACAGCTTCGACGGATGACAGGACAGCGCCCGAACGGACCAGCTCGACGGCGGCCTCGATCTCGGGCGAGAGGTGGCGGTCGGGGCCGGGGCCCTCGATGCCGGAACCTCGGAGCAGCCGGACGACGGCAGCGGTGGCCGGCGACGGCGTGAGCGGTGCGCGCAGGTCGAGCGCCCGGGCCGCGGTCAGCACCTCGATCGCGACCACCCGGGTGAGGCCGTCGACCGAGCGGCGCAGCTTGCGGGCGGCAGACCAGCCCATGGACACGTGGTCCTCCTGCATGGCGCTCGAGGGGATCGAGTCCACCGACGCGGGGTTCGCGAGCCGCTTCATCTCCGAGACGATCGCGGCCTGCGTGTACTGGGCGATCATGTGTCCGCTGTCGACGCCGGGGTCGTGCGCCAGGAACGGCGGCAGCCCGTGGTTGCGGGCCTTGTCGAGGAAGCGATCGGTACGTCGCTCGCTGATCGACGCGACGTCGGCCGCCACGATCGCGAGGAAGTCCAGCACGTAGGCGACCGGGGCGCCGTGGAAGTTGCCGTTGGACTCGACCCGGCCGTCCTCGGCAAGGACGACGGGGTTGTCGACCGCAGACGCGAGCTCGCGTCCGGCCACCTGGGCGGCGTACTCGACGGTGTCGCGCGCGGCACCATGCACCTGCGGGGAGCAGCGCAGGGAGTACGCGTCCTGGACCCGGTTGCAGTCCGGACCGCGATGCGAGGCGACCACGCCGGACTCGGCCAGCACGGACACCAGGTTGGCGGCGGAGAGCGCCTGGCCGGGGTGCGGCCGGATCGCCTGGAGCTCGGGGGCGAAGACCCGGTCGGTGCCGAGCTGACCCTCGACGGACATGGCGGCCGCGACGTCCGCGGTGCGCAGCAGCATCCGCAGGTCGTGGATCGCCATCACCAGCATGCCGAGCATGCCGTCGGTCCCGTTGATCAGGGCGAGACCCTCCTTGGCGGCGAGCTCCACCGGCTGCAACCCGGCGGCCGCCAGCGCCTCGGCGGCCGGGACCAGCGCGCCACTCGCGTCGCGGACGTCGCCCTCCCCCATCAGGGCCAGGGCGCAGTGGGACAAGGGAGCGAGGTCACCCGAGCAGCCCAGCGAGCCGTACTCGTGCACCACCGGCGTGATGCCGTGGCTGATCATTCCGGCGAGCGCCTGAGCCGTCTCGGGACGGACCCCGGTGTGGCCGGTGGTGAGGGTGGAGAGCCGCAGCAGCATCAATGCCCGGACCACCTCGCGCTCGACCTCCGGGCCGGAGCCCGCGGCGTGCGACCGGACCAGGGACCGCTGGAGCTGGGCTCGCATCTCGGTCGGGATGTGGCGGGTCGCGAGGGCGCCGAACCCGGTCGAGATGCCGTACGCCGGGGTCGGTGCCGCGGCGAGCTCCTCCACGACGGTCCGGGCCCGGGCGAGAGCACTCAGGGCGTCGTCGGTGAGCACGACCGGGGCACCCCCACGGGCCACGGCGAGCACCTCGGCGAACGTGAGGGGTCCGACCCCCAGGGCGACAGGAGGGAGGGAGGCGGAGACGACAGGATCCATGTCCTCATCCAACCCCCGGCCAGGTCCGCCCACCAGAGCCGCGGGCAGCGACACGTCTCGGATACAAGACTCCTGGTGCTTCCAGCGGTGCGCGCGATCGTGCGCAAGATCCCGCAGGGCATCTCGGTGACCGCGCTTCGGATCACCCTGCTCGACGGCAGCGGGGCCGTCATCGACCTGGGCGAGGCGAAGTTGAGCATCCGCGACAGCGGCCTCTGACCATCGCGGCCGCGCCGGCGGTTAGCCGGCGCGGTCGTGGGTACGACCCCCATGGTCCGCGGCACACCGCGGATACCGACGTGGGAGGAAACATCGTGACGTTGATGTCAGTTGTCGTGATCGTCGTCGTGCTGCTGGTCGTGCTGGCCGCGGTCGCACTGGTCCTGAAGGCCAACCAGCGCAAGCAGGAGCAGCACCGCGTGCAGGCACAGGAGCTGCGGGCCGAGGCCCACACCCACACCGCGGCGCTCTCCGAGTCCGAGCGGGAGGCGGAGCTGCGGTCCGTCGAGGCGGAGCGGGCCAAGATGGTCGCCGCCCGCGCCGAGGAGCAGGCCGCCGTCGCTCGCCAGCAGGCCCAGGTCGATCAGGCCAGGGTCGAGGACCGGGTCCGTGAGGCAGACCGGATCGACCCGGACGTGAACACCCGATCCAGCGACTATGCCCCGCAGCCTCCCGGCGTCGGCTCCGAGCAGGCCGACCCCTCCGGTCCCACCGGACCGACGGCGGCGACGCCGGAGACACCCACCGACGGCCCCGGCACCCCCGGCACGCACCGGGCCTGACCGTCCCGCGGGCGGCTCCGACCAGGGGTGAGCCGTCCGCGGGCGCCCGGGCCCGTGCGCGTGCTCGCGTCGGGCCTAGGCTCACGGTGTGCACCACATCCGAGCGGCCGTGATCGAGGACGCCGGGCCGTGGGCCGACGTGGTGCTCGACGCGTCGCCGCACCTGGTGCTCGACGAGCGGTCCGAGGCGCACCTGATGCGCCACGAGCCAGCAGATGCCTTCCGGATCGTGGCCGTCGACGACTCCGACGTGGTCGGGGTGGCCCGCTGCCGGACGTACGGCGACGAGGACGACGTGTCCCTGATGGTGATGGTCGTGGCGACCCATCGGCGCCGAGGCATCGGCCGGGAGCTGTTCGACGCGGTGCTGACGCGCGCCGAGGTCTCGGGAAGGCCCCGCGCCGCCACCATCGTCGAGGACGACGAGGGCAGCCGCATCGCCAGTGCACGCTGGGGATTCTCGACGGTGCGGAGCTTGCAGAAGTCCATGCTCGACCCGCGCCGCGTTCCCGCGCCCGGGGCGCCCCCGGCAGGAGTCACCGTCGTGCCGATCGAGGCGGTCGGTCCCGAACAGGTCTGGCAGGCCCACCAGCTGGTGGCCGGCGACGACCCGTCCGGCCTCACCCGCCCGATGCCCTGGGCGCAGTGGCTCTCCGACTGGTCGGACCCACGCGCCCGTCCCGACCTCGGCCGCGCCGTCCTCGTCGACGGCGACCTCGCGTCGTACTCGTTGCTGGGAGCCGCCGGCGAGCGAGCGTGGTCCGACATGACCGGGACCCTCCCCCCGCACCGCGGTCGGGGGCTGGCACTCCTGGCGAAGCAGCACACCCTGCACGCCGCGGCGGGTG
The DNA here is from genome assembly GCA_963834235.1 of uncultured Actinomycetota bacterium. Taxonomy (GTDB): domain Bacteria; phylum Actinomycetota; class Actinomycetes; order Propionibacteriales; family Nocardioidaceae; genus Nocardioides. The sequence continues at coordinate 643,935 of CAWIAS010000001.1, read as the reverse complement.
CCGGCATCACCCGGGCGATGACGGGCAACGACGGCAAGAACCTGCCCATGCTGGCGGTCAACGCGCGTCTGGGCTACGTCTCGGTGGCACGGCCCTCCCTGGCCGAACGGGTGCTGGGATGAGCCAGGTCCCTGCCGCCACCCGGGCCCTGCGCGTGCTGCGGTTCCTGGCCAGCCAGCCCGACCCGGTGCCGCTCGACCGGATCATGCGCGTCTGCGACCTGCCCCGGAGCACGGCGTACCACCTGCTCAACGCGATGGTCGACGAGGGGTTCGTCGTGCACATCGCCGAGGAGAAGCGCTACGGGCTCGGCGTCGCCGCCTTCGAGGTGGGCAGCGGGTACTCCCGCCAGGAACCGTTGCAGCGGATCGCCCGCCGGATGCTCGCGGGGGTGGTCGACGCCACCCACCAGAGCGCCCACCTCGCCGTGCTGCACGGACGCGACGTCCTCTACGTCGTCGAGGAGCGGGCACCCGGGCGCCCTCCGCTCGTCACCGACGTCGGCGTCCGCCTGCCCGCCCACCTCACGGCGAGCGGCCGGGCCATCCTGGCCAGCCTGCCTCCGGCGCAGGTCCTCGCCCTGTATCCCGACCGGGACGCGTTCGTCGACCGGCACGGCACCGGCCCGCGCACCCTGACCGCACTGCGCACCGTCCTGCTCGAGACCCGGCAGCGCGGCTATGCGATCGAGGACGGCGAGGTCACGCCCGGCTTCGCCAGCATCGCCGCGCCGGTGCTCGACCACAACGGCCACCCGGTGGCCGGGCTGGCCGTCACCTACCCGTCCGACGACGGGGCGGACGTCGCACCGATCCGGCTCGCGGTCCGGCGCGGAGCAGAGGCCCTCACCGCCCGGCTCGGCGGTCAGCCGCCGGCGCGGTAGCCGGCCCACAGCCGACCGCCGCTGCCGGCCAGCACCTCGTCGACCACCGTGACGAGCAGGGCGGGCTCCCCGTGGATGGCCGCGACCAGGCCACCGTGGAGGCGCGGTCCGAAACGCGTGCCGCGCTCGACGTCGTACGCCGTGAGCTCGCGCACCAGCCACTTGGCGGTGCCGCCCCAGCACCCCCCTGCCGCGAGCAGGAGGTCCGCGGCCTGCTGCCACACGGTCACCGCCACCGCGGTCCTGATCGCCGGGTCCGTGGCGTCCGCGAGGTCATCGAGAAGGTCGGTGAGGCCGTAACGCATCGCGTCGCGGTCCCGGTCGCTGAGCGGCTCCGGTCCGGCCGCGAGGAACTCCCGGCAGCGCTCGCTGACGTGGGCGCCCGCCCCGTCCACGTCCAGCAGCGGCACGCCCTCGGCAACCAGCCGCCCGAGCGTGGGGCGCCGACGCAGCCGGTCCTTGGACAGCCAGTGCTCGACCGTGTCGACGGAGTGCACGAACAGCTCGACCGGCCAGCCGGCGTACGTCAGCGACTCCCGGAAGGGTGCAGGTGGGCCGGGCAGCAACACCGTGACGTCCAGGTCGGAGGTGGCCGTGGCGGCGCCGGTGACCACACTTCCGGCCAGCCAGGCGGCCCGCGCGTCCGGGAAACGCTCGCCGATCAGCTGCCTCGCGGCGTCCTCCGCCTCCAGTCGTGCCATGGCTCCAGTCTGCCGCGTCGGCGTCCGCGGGCTGGTTTCATCCGTCCGGGGGCTCGTCATGGCGCCGTCTCGGTGCGACGATCCCGGGGTGACCTCGCCGTCGCTCGCTCGTTGAGCCGACGTCTACGTTCTGGGAGGAACCGTCGTGCGTCCACACTCCACCCCTGTCCGCCGTCTGCTCGTGGGCGGCGCCGCAGCCGTCGCCCTGGTGGCGACCGCGGTCTCCATCCCGTCCTACGGCGACCGCGAGGGCAGCCTGGTCCGGCACTACGACGCCACCAAGGCAACGGCCGCGGAATCGCGACCACACGTCGACAAGCCCGGCGACGGGCACGGCCACGACCACAACGACCCCTCCACCAAGAACGCCGTCTCCCGGGCCGGCGAGGTGTCCGAGGCGACCAAGGACCCGACGACCGCGGCCGAGCGGATCGCGAACGCGGCCCACGTCGCCGCTCAGCGACGGAGCGCCGACCCGGCGCTGGCGACCGCACGCATCGCACCGCCGCGCCCGAAGAACCCCACCACCCGCTACGCCATGGCCAACAGCTGCTACGCGATGGTCATCGGGAAGCGCTGGGTCCAGCGCGAGGACGGCGGTCTGGCCCTCACGGCGAAGAAGCGCGGCGGAGCCCAGCCCTTCTACTTCAAGCCGACCGAGCTCGGCACCTACCTGCTCTACGGCAAGCGACGGGACTTCCTCGCCGGAGGTGACGGCGTCACCATGGCCCCCGAGCCGAGCACCGACACCGAGTGGACGGTCGCCAAGGCCGGCGACGGGTTCACCCTGCGCCTCGGCAAGGAGCGTTTCCTTGCCGTCGGCGACGGAGGGAAGCTCGTCGTGGCCGACAAGCCCACCCGCTTCGACATCACCCGGGTGGGTGACTGCAGCGCCTACCCGGAGTCCCGGGTCGACATCAAGGGAGCCCCGTTCTCCGGCGCGACCGACATCCAGGAGGTACGCGGCTACGTCGACGCCCACACCCACGGGATGGCGTTCGAGTTCCTCGGTGGCGCGCACTGCGGCAAGCCGTGGGACAAGTACGGCGCGCCGTACGCCCTGGTCGACTGCCCCGACCACGAGACCGGAGTGAACCCGCTCGAGTCGTTCCTGTCCGGCAACCCCAACCACGACCCGGTCGGCTGGCCCACGTTCAAGGACTGGCCGGCGCCGGAGTCGCTCACCCACGAAGGCACCTACTACAAGTGGCTGGAGCGGTCCTGGCGCGGTGGCCAGCGGGTGTTCGTCAACCTGCTGGTCGAGAACAACCAGCTGTGCAGGCTCTACCCGTACAAGCGCGACGGTCTCTCCGACGCCACCTGTGACGAGATGGAGTCCGTGGAGCGGCAGGCCGAGGACATGTACCTCTTCCAGGACTACATCGACGCCCAGTTCGGTGGGCCCGGCCGCGGTTTCTACCGGATCGTGAAGACACCCTTCGAGGCACGCGAGGTGATCAACTCCGGTCGGATGGCCGTGATCATGGGCATCGAGACCAGCGTCCCGTTCGGCTGCACGTTCAAGGTGGTCGCCGGCGAGGACGTCCCTGCGTGCGACCAAGGAGTCGATCGACGAGCAGCTGGCCATGGTCCACAAGTGGGGCGTGCGCCAGATGGAGCTGGTCAACAAGTTCGACAACGCCCTGTCCGGCATCACCGGCGACGGCGGCGAGACCGGCGCGGTCGTCAACAACGCCAACTTCGCGGAGACCGGCACCTACTGGGACATGGAGCACTGCGAGCCGGAGCACCCGGACGCCCACGACAAGAACCAGTACGCCGCTCCCGAGATCGACGCTGAGCAGCAGGACGCGCTCTTCGGGGCCATCGGTGCCCTCAGCCCCGGTCAGCAGATCGGCCCGATCTACCCGCCGCCGGACCACTGCAACAGCCGTGGCCTGACCGACCTCGGCGCGCACCTCGTGGACCGCCTCGCAGAGCGCGGCATGCTGATCGACCCCGACCACATGAGCGTCGCCGCCCGCAACACCCTGCTCGACCAGGTCGAGCAGCTCGACTACTCCGGGATCATGTCCAGCCACTCCTGGTCGACCGAGGACGCCTACCCGCGGATCTACGAGATGGGCGGCTACATCGCGCCGTACGCCGGTGACTCGACGGGCTTCGTCGAGAAGTGGCGCAAGCACCTCGAGTGGGCCGACGACCGCTACTACTTCGGGTTCGGCTACGGCGCCGACATCAACGGTCTCGGCGCGCAGGGCGACGCCCGCGGGGCGGACGTGCCCAACCCGGTCACCTACCCCTTCGAGGGGCTCGGCGGCGTCACCGTCACCAAGCAGCGGGCCGGCGAGCGGGTCTACGACATCAACGTCGACGGCGTGGCCCAGTACGGCCTCTACCCCGACTGGATCGAGGACCTGCGCCTCATCGCCGACACCCAGGAGGGTGACGGCGACGCCATCGTGGAGGACATGGCCCGCGGTGCCGAGGCCTACCTGCAGACCTGGGAGCGCGCCGTCGGGATCGCCCCCGACTCGTGCCGCAACGCGGACCTGCGCAAGCCCGTGGACAAGGTGCAGGACGTGGTCCGGGACGGCATGTCCACGCGCGAGGTGATGAGGGCGGTCGGGCAGCCCTTCCAGCGGCTCGGCAACCGCTACACCTTCTGCGCCACCGATGCCGGAGCCCCTCGGGTCGAGATGGTCGTGACCTTCTCCGGCGACGGCCGGGTCACCGACCTCACCCGGCGCGGCTGACCTCGACGCGACGACGGCCGGTCGGTGTCCACCGGCCGGACCGTCGTCGTGTGAGTCCTACAGCGAGCTGATCAACGAGGTCAGCATCTCGTCGTACGTCAGCAGCGAGCGGGTCGAGACCGCCCTGCCCGAACAGGGCAAGCGCCGAGACGCCCGTGCCGTCCTGGAGCGGCGAAGAAGTAGATCGCCCCTTCGACCGGCACGATGCCGCTCTGCTGCGTCGCGAACAGGCCTTCGAAGCTCAAGGTTGCGGCGGAGACCACGTTCGACGTGGGCAGGGAGATCGCCTCCGGCTTGCTGATGGCGAGCTCCTGGACCCCGTCGTCGAGCAGGCCTCGCAACGACTCGGCGATCATGTGTCTCGATGTCCTGCCACCGGCGGCCTCGCACGACGAAGTAGCCGCCTTCGGTGCTCACCTGGGCGAACCCGGGCTCCACCGCATCCTGCTGCCACCCGGCGGCAGGGAGAACCCGATGCCGTTGCCGATGTCGACCTGTGAGCCGCCCGACGGCCTGCTCGGCCGGGTCGGGCTCGGCCGGTGGTTCCGTGGGCGGCGGGCTGACCGGTCGTCCGAGGGCCGGGCCGGGCGCCGGCGCGGGGTCGGGTGCCGGCTCCGGCTGCGGTCCGTTGTTCGGGTCCGAGCCCGGCTCGAGCGGGTTGCTCGCAGCGGGTGCGGCCGGCGTCGTCGCTGCCCGGCTGCGGCCACGACGGCACCGACCACCCCGAAGAACGTGATGGCGCCGACGACGGCGCCGACGATCAGCACCGTCTTCTTGTTGTCCTTGGGTGCCGGGGCGGAGGCGCGGCGGGAGGCGTGGCCGTAGGCGCGGCGGGAGGCACGGCCGGTGCCGGCTGGCCGCCGGTGGGCAGGGCGGCGGAGGAGTCGCTCACGTCAGTTCCCTTCCGTCGTCGTGGTCGCGTCATCGGCCCGGTTGCGGCGCCGGGTCGCCTTGTTGCCCGCGCGCACCGTCGTGCCACAGGCAGCACAGAAGTTGGCGCCTGACAGCAGCGGCATCTCGCACGACGGGCACCAGGCGAGACCTCGGGCGGTGTCCTTCAGGTCCCCGCCCAGGGCTGCACTCTCCAACGCCGCTTCGAGCACGGCGTAGTGCAGGAGGTACCGGAGGCGGACCACGAGGACCACCGCCACGACGGCACCCCACAGCAGTGCCAGGACGTTCCCCCCGAGGCCCTCCACCCTGCTGGCCGAGTACAGCCCGGCCTGGAACACGATGTTCGCGAGGAGCGCCTCGGCGAGTCCGCGGAAGTAGGCCGGCTTGAAGCCGTCGTACCCCTCGCCCAGCCCCGAGAAGGAGGCGACGGCGATGCCGGTCGCTGCGCCGTACACCAGGGGCTTGACGATGGCCGCCGAGAGGATCAGGGAGACCCAGAAGCCCACGTCGGGGTTGTCCAAGGTCCCGGAGCCGGTGAACAGCGCCCGGTTGAGCACGATGGTCTCTGCCGCGGCGAACGCGGCGCCCGCGGCGACCCCGAACGTGAGGCCGTCGATCATGTCGTCGAACGCGGGCGGGAAGCGAGGAGCGATCGGGCCGACCTGCTTCAGCAGCTCGCCGACGATCGGACACCAGCAGGCAGAGCACCAGCAGGCTGGTCAGGCGGAACCCACCCACCCCGGCTCCGAAGTCGACGGCGGCCAGGTCGTCGGCGAGGAGGACGCCGTCCCAGAGCAGGGTGAATCCCACTCCGAGGACCGCTGCCAGGCCGATCGCCCCGAGGACGACCTGGACCGGCTGGTCCTCCCACTCGTTGACGTCGTACATGTAGACGACATAGACCGTCGGCACCACCATGGCCGCCGCCACGAAGGCGAAGGCGAGGAATCCCAGTGCGGTGGCCACCACCGGGACCGGAGACCGACCGCGAGCGCCCACCGATAGGTCTGCGGCGCCGAGCCGCTCGCCAGTGGCATCAACGACGTGACGACGTTGAACGAGAGCACCGGCTCCCCGGGCTGCAGCGCGAAGCTGTCCCGTGCGGCCTGCCGCCGCCCGTCGCGGATCGCGTAGGTCACGCCCCTGTGACGGGATCGAAGCGGCTGCCGGTCGGGGACGGGCTGGTGCCCGCCGGACGGCGTGCCCGGCGTGGATGGGGTTCACCGGAATTCCTCCTGGGTGAGTGGGATGGGCGTGGAATCGACGGCGTGGTCGAGAGGTGCGGGTCGACGTCACCTGACCTGGTCCTCGACCGAGGCCGCGAGACATTGCCACCGACGTCGCTGACGAGCAGCGTCATCGAGAAGGGAGTGCCCTCAGCGAACCTGGCGAAGTCGACAGCCAGCTGGCGGTCGATCCTGATCGACTGGCTCGGAGAGCACCTGCTCGAAGCCCTTCGTCGCTCGGCCGGGAGAGGTACGGCCGCAGCCGGCCGCCGAGCCGCAGCTCGATGCCCGCCGCCGACCCGTTGGTCACGTCCACGGTGGACACGCTCTCGATCTCGCCCTCGCTACTCAGCAGGAGCCGGAACCCGACGTCGCTGACGATCCCCCTCGGGCGACTCGTACTGCGCGTACACGGAGCCCACGAGCCCTCCGGACTGTCCCTGGTAGACGGAGGTGACCGGCAGATCCTCGACTCCCCGTCGGTGAGCACGACGACCGAGTAGTCCCACACGCCTTGCACCGCGTCCACGTCCACCAGCAGCCGACGTACGCGGGCAGGACCGTGACGAGGGTTTCCTGGCCGTCGACGGAGCGTAGACCTGGGTCTCGCTGGCGACGATGTCCGCGCGCGCCTCCGCCCGAGCTGACCGCTCATCACGATGCCCCCCTGGTCGATCCGCTCCACCGTCCCCTGCGCGTTCACGAAGCCCGAGCCGGTCTCGTCCGGCCCTGGACGCACTGGCACCCGCACCGACGAAGGCCGTGACGAAGTCACCCCAGCCAGGTGGCGCAGCCTCCTCGAAGTAGCGGGGATTCACCTCAGCCGCACTGGTCGGCAGGTAGACACTGAGCCCCGTGGCCTGTGCCGTGCCCCGCCCGGTGAACTGATGGGTGACGCACGATCCAGCGCCTCGTACGCCGCGTCCCGCGCGACCTCGACCTCAGGCGGAAGATTCTCCAGCTGCCGCAGGAAGTCCCCGAGGTCGACGAGATCCATCTGGTAGTCCTCGAAACCGGGGACCGCGGTGAAGAACTCCAGCGACCTCGACCTGGCCCGGGCGATCTCGGTGGCGACGGCATCCATGTCGGCGATCGCCGCCTCGGCGAACGCGGTCGAGCGCCGCGTCGAGCGAGGCGACCTGGTCGCCGTCGACCACGGACAGCGCGGAGAGGTCTTCGTAACGTGGTGTCGCCGTTGCGGTCGGACAGTCCCGGCGATGAAGTTGCCGTACCCCTCGACCAGGGCGGTGCCGACCGTGTCGCCGTCCGCACCCTCGCCGAGGGGCAGGAAGCCCTCAGGGGCGATCGGATAGTTGAACATCATCTCCTCGGAGCCGGCCATGGTCGCCGCCAGTGGCGCCAGTGCGGTCACCGCCTCGTAGTTGGACATCAGGCACGAGGCGTGGAAAAGGAGGTCGAAACGGTCGATCCCGGCGTTCTGCATGCCCATGAACATCCCGTCCCGGATCTCGGGAACAGACAGGTCGGTGTCCTCGGGCGGACCGACATCGACGTACCCGCCCGTCCAGGCGCCGCCGTGGTCGAACAACGTCAGCCCGAACTTCTCGGCCGGAAACAGACGTGCGGTCTCCGTGATGAACCAGGAGAGGACATCCGGACGGCCCATGGAGATCTCGCCGACGTCAGCGATCTCCTCGTAGCCGCCGTTGCGCAGCAGAAGCATCTTGGCGGTCTCGAACCGACCGACGTTCACCAAGGGGCTCGACGGCGCTCCCGGCACACTCCGGTCCGGAAGGTCGACCAGGACGACCACGTTGACGTTCTGCATCTCAGGCAGCTCGGTGAGCTCGCGAGGTTCTCCACCATCAGCTGGGCCACGTTGTCGGTGTCGCCGACGGCGTAGACCATCATCGTCCAGTCCGCGGCCCCGGGAGCGGCTGGAGCCGACGCGGCAGCAGACGCGGAGGACGGCAGGGCGGACGGACGAGCGACCGCCGTCGTCAGACACGAACGGCGCACCAGCGCCCCGACAGCAGCCACCGCAGCCAGGTCTCGGCACGCAGCCAGCGTCCGGTCAGCATTCGTCGACACAGGAGCTCCTCATCCGGGGCCGAGACGTCCCCTGCGACGGTGGACCTCTCCCACCGCGCGGAAAGCACAGTGTGCCCACGGCGCGACCCCGTCGCAGCGGAACCGGCCATTGGCCCTCCGCACCTGGAGGCGACCGGCTGCCGTCCCCGCGATGCCACGGCAGCCGCACGTAATGTCACTCACAGGTCCGGCGAAGAATCACCGGCGGAATACCTCTATCCTCAGGGGGCAAACCGTTACTGCAACTCGGCGATCTCGCGCGAGATGGGGAGTGAAAGTGGACCTGGTGTTGATTCTGGGGCTCGGGATGACGGCGGTCACCCTGGTCTTCGCGGGGCGGCGGGTGTTGTTCCTCGGTCGCCTCATCACCAGCGGGCAGCCCGCTCCGGACCGGCTGGAGAACGTCACCCAGCACGTCGGCCAGGCCCTCAAGACCCAGGTCGTCGAGGTGTTCGGCCAGAAGAAGCTGCTCAAGTGGTCGGTCCCCGGCGCCGCGCACTTCTTCGTGTTCTGGGCGTTCCTGATCCTCGCGACCGTCTACCTCGAGGCGTACGGCGCCCTGTTCGACCCGAACGTTCGCCATCCCGCTCGTCGGGCACTGGGCGATCCTCGGCTTCGCCCAGGACCTGATCGCGATCCTCGCCGTGGCGAGCCTCGTCGTGTTCGCCCAGATCCGTCTCAAGAACTCCCCCGAGCGGCTCGGCCGCCAGTCCCGGTTCAAGGGCTCGCACCTCGGTGGCGCCTGGCTCGTCCTGTTCATGATCTTCAACGTCATCTGGACGATGTTCCTGTTCCGCGGTGCCGCGTCCGCGGCCGGCAACCTGCCCTACGACAACGGTGCGTTCGTCTCCATCGGCATCGGCAACCTGCTCGACGGCCTCAGCCACGACGCCATCGAGACGCTGGAGCACGTCGGACTGCTCATGCACATCGGCATCATGCTGGTGTTCCTGATCCTGGTGCTGAACTCCAAGCACCTCCACATCTTCCTGGCCCCGCTGAACGTGCTCTTCAAGCGCAAGCCGATCGCGCTGGGCGCGGTCAAGCCGCTGATGTCCGACGGCAAGGCGATCACCCTCGACGACGTCGACGACCTCGACGAGGACTCCAAGCTGGGCGTCGGCGCGGTCGAGGACTTCTCGTGGAAGGGCCTCCTCGACTTCTCCACCTGCACCGAGTGCGGCCGCTGCCAGTCCCAGTGCCCGGCCTGGAACACCGAGAAGCCGCTCTCCCCCAAGCTGCTGATCATGGCGCTGCGCGACGCGTCGTACGCCAAGGCGCCGTACACCCTGGCCCCGGAGGGCAAGCGTGACGCGCTGCTCGAGGGCAACGACACCCTGACGAAGGAGGCCGAGCGGCCTCTCGTCGGCGACACGGGGGACGACTGGTTCTACATGCCCGAGGACGGCTCCGGCGTGATCGACCCGGACGTGCTCTGGTCCTGCGTGACCTGCGGCGCCTGCGTCGAGCAGTGCCCGGTCGACATCGAGCACGTCGACCACATCGTCGACATGCGCCGGTACCAGGTCCTCGTCGAGTCCAACTTCCCGGCCGAGCTCAACCAGCTGTTCAAGGGCATGGAGAACAAGGGCAACCCCTGGAACATGTCGGCCACGGCCCGCATGGACTGGGCCAAGGACCTCGACTTCGACGTCAAGGTCGTCGGGGACGACATCGAGTCGCTCGACGAGGTGGAGTGGCTGTTCTGGGTCGGCTGCGCCGGCGCCTACGAGGACCGCGCCAAGAAGACCACCCGCGCCGTCGCCGAGCTGCTCGACATGGCCGGCGTGAGCTTCGGTGTCCTCGGCAACGGCGAGACCTGCTCCGGCGACCAGGCCCGTCGCGCCGGCAACGAGTTCCTCTTCCAGGGCCTCGCGCAGCAGAACGTGGAGACCTTCAAGGAGTACAAGGTCAAGAAGGTCGTCTCGACCTGCGCCCACTGCTTCAACACGCTCAAGAACGAGTACCAGGAGTTCGGCATCGAGCTCGAGGTCGTGCACCACACCCAGCTGCTGAACCGGCTGGTGCGCGAGGGCAAGCTGACCCCGGTCAAGGAGGGCGCCGGCGCCGCGAAGCGGTCGATCACCTACCACGACCCCTGCTACATCGGTCGCCACAACGGCGTCTACACCCCGCCCCGCGAGCTGCTCGAGATCCTGCCGGGCGCCGACTTCGTCGAGATGCCCCGCAACTCCGAGAAGTCCTTCTGCTGCGGCGCCGGTGGCGCCCGCATGTGGATGGAGGAGAACATCGGCGAGCGGATCAACGTCAACCGCACCATCGAGGCGGTCGAGACCGGCGCCGACCAGATCGCCGTCGGCTGCCCGTTCTGCCGGGTGATGCTCTCCGACGGGCTCACCGCCCAGCAGGCCAAGGGCGAGGCTCGCGAAGAGGTCGAGGTCCTCGACGTCGCCCAGATGCTGCTGGCGTCGGTGAAGGGCGAGGTCGCCACCCGCACCCCCAAGCCTGCCGGCAAGGCGACCACCGCCAAGAAGGCCGCGGCCACGAGGACGACGGGTCGGACAGGCGGCGGACAAGGCGGCGGAGAAGGACGAGGCCACCCAGGCCGAGCCCGAGGCCGGCGACGTCACCCAGACCGAGGACACCGTCACCGACACCGAGGACGTCGGCCCCGCTGCCAAGGCCAGTCCGGCGGTTCGTCCCTCTTCGACCTCGGCGGCGACGACGAGCCGGAGGCGAAGGACGACCCGGCACCGGACAGCGAACCGGACGAAACGCCGGTCGAGCCTGTCGAGACCCCCGAAGCCGACGACAAGCCGAAGTCCGGTGGCTCCCTCTTCGACCTCGAGGCCCCCGCCGAACCGGAGGCGAAGGCGAAGCCGCGAACCCGAGCCCGAAGCCAAGGACGAGCCGGAACCCGACAGCGAACCGGACGAAACGCCGGTCGAGCCTGTCGAGACCCCCGACGCGCCCAAGGAGCCCGAGGCCGCTCCGGCCGCCGAGCCGACCTCGGAGATCCCCGACGGCGGATCACTCTTCGACATCGAGGCCCCCGAACCCGCCGCTCCGGCAGCCAAGGCCAAGGACCCCGAGCCCGAGCCGGAACCCGAGGCCAGAGAGACCGAAGCCGAGCCGGAACCCGACAGCGAACCGGACGAAACGCCGGTCGAGCCTGTCGAGACCCCCGAAGCGCCCAAGGAGCCCGAGGCCGCTCCGGCCGCCGAGCCGACCTCGGAGATCCCCGACGGCGGATCACTCTTCGACATCGAGGCCCCCGAACCCGCCGCTCCGGCAGCCAAGGCCAAGGACCCCGAGCCCGAGCCCGAGCCGAGCTGAGCCGGAATCCGACAGCGAACCGGACGAAACGCCGGTCGAGCCTGTCGAGACCCCCGAAGCGGCCAAGCTCCGAGGCCAGGACCCCGAGCCCGAGCCGGAGGCCAAGGACCCGAGCCCGAGCCGAGCCCGAGCCGAGCCGAGCGCCGAGGATCCCGAGCCCGAGCCGGAGGCCAAGGATTCCGAGCCGGAGGTCAAGGACGAGTCACAGTCCGGATCGGGCCTGTCCGACGGTGCCGCCCTGAGCCAGGCCGCCACGTTCGCGGCGAGCGGAGACGAGCCCGCCGAGGACACGTCCGAAGCTTCTGAGGCCGAGCCGGCGTCGGAGCCGGAGGCCAAGGAGCCCGAGCCCGAGGCCACGGAGCCCGACCCCGAGCCGAGCGAGGACTCGGACGACGACGAGCCCGAGCAGGAGCCCGAGACCACGACCGAGGAGAAGCCGAAGCCGCCGAGCAGCGGCGAGGCTCACCAGCCGAAGACGGACGTCGACATCGACGACTCAGGCTCCCTCTTCGACCTCTGACGTCGCCTGGCGCCGTACAGCGCGGTTGATCGCTTCCACCTGGTGGATCCGATCAGCCGCGTTGTCGTTTCAACCCGACGCCACCCCGAACGCGCAACGAATGGTCACGAACCGCAGGCCAACTGTGCACATCCCTGCGGTTGGGGACCAAGGGGCAGGCCGGACACCCGCGCTCATATGGCCTGCCCGTCGCCCGGCGCGTCGCCGACAATGGGCCGCCGAATGGTCAACAACCGCACGCCAGCTGTGCACATCCCTGCGGTTGGGGACCAAACCGCGGCCACTTCCCGCAGTGACGGGTCGTCAGGTCAGTGCGTCTGCGCGCGGGGCGGCTCGATCTCGTCCTTGTCGATGTCGTCCGGGACGGCCAGGGGACGGATCCGCCACCAGGCGACGAAGCCGAGACCGACGACGAGGAGGGCGATCCCGGCCCAGAGGTTGGCGTTGACGTCGCCCGTCTTCTCCGGCGCCGTGTCGCCGAACAGCCCCATGAGGAGCAGGATCACGCCGTAGATGGTGAGCAGGGCGCCGATGATGTTGCGTACGTCGAAGGCGCCGGCGGTCTTCTTGGCTGCGGTTTCACTCATGTCGACTTCCTCAGAACATCAGGTTCAGGGCGATGACCATGGCCAGGGCCACGCTGGCCAGGGGCACGGTGCGTCGGTACCAGGGGTAGCTGGCCTCGTGCGGGTCGGTGCGTTGCTCCACGGGGGTCTCGGAGTAGACGAGGCCCACCAGCTCGGAGGCCGGTTTCGGCTTGGTCATCAGCGACACCACGATGCTGAGCACGATGTCGACGACGAACGCGGTCGATGCGGCGATGAAGGCCGCACCCTGACCGCCCACGGGGATCACCCCGACGCTCAGGGAGCCGAACGCGTCCTCACTGAGGTACGCCACCGTGACCGCCGAGAGCGTGCCGGCGACCAGCCCCATCCAGCCGGCGGTCGGTGTCATCCGCTTCCAGAACATGCCGAGGATGAAGGTCGCGAAGAGCGGGGCGTTGAAGAACCCGAACAGCGTCTGGAGGTAGGCCATCACGTTGGAGAAGCTGGCGGCGAAGGAGGCCGTGAAGATCGCGGCGATGGCAGCAAGGACGGTGGCCACCCGACCGACCCTCAGGTAGTAGTCGTCGTCCCGGTCCTTGACGACGTAGCCCTGCCAGAGGTCGTAGCTGAGCACCGTGTTGAAGGCCGAGATGTTGGCCGCCATGCCGGCCATGAAGGCCGCCAGGAGGCCGGTGATCGCGAGTCCCAGGAGACCGTTGGGGAGCACGTCGCGCATCAGGTAGAGCAGGGCATCGTTGTAGGCGACGCCGTCACCGGAGGCGCCTCCCGCCGGGGTCCCGCCAGCCTTGAGCTCCACCATCTCGGCCACGAGGACGGCGGCGATCATGCCCGGGATGATCGTGATGAAGGGGACGAACATCTTCGGGAACGCGCCGATGATCGGCGTCTTGCGGGCCGCGGAGAGCGAGTCCGACGCCATCGCCCGCTGGACCTCGACGAAGTTGGTCGTCCAGTAGCCGAAGGACAGCACGAAGCCGAGACCGAACACGATGCCGATCACGGAGAACAGGGGCGAGTCGAAGCCGGAGAGTGCCTGGCCCGGCCACGAGTTGAGCTGCTGCTCGGCCGGCGGCCCGGCACCGTTGTTCGCTGCCTCGGTGATCTTGGAGGTCAGCCCGTCCCAGCCACCGACCCGGTGCAGGCCGAGGAGGGTCAGCGGCAGGAGAGCGGCGACGATCACGAAGAACTGCAGCACCTCGTTGTAGATCGCGGCGGACAGGCCACCCAGGGTGATGTAGGACAGCACCACCGCGGCCGCCACGATCAGGGCCACCCACAGCGGCCAGCCGAGCAGGGCGTGGACGATCGTCCCGAGCAGGAAGAGGTTGACGCCCGCGATCAGCAACTGGGCGAGCGCGAAGGAGAGGGCGTTGACCAGGTGCGCGCCGGGCCCGAAACGCCGGAGCATGAACTCCGGGACCGATCGGACCTTCGAGCCGTAGTAGAACGGCATCATGACGACGCCGAGGAACAGCATCGCCGGGATCGCACCGACCCAGAAGTAGTGCACGGTCGGCAGCCCGAACTCCGCGCCGGACGCCGACATGCCCATGATCTCGACGGCGCCGAGGTTGGCGGAGATGAAGGCCAGGCCGGTCACCCAGGCCGGCAGCGAGCGACCGGACAGGAAGAAGTCCACCGAGTCCGACACATGTCGGCGGGCCAGCAGACCGATGCCGAGGACGAAGGCGAAGTACGTCGCCAGGATCAGGTAGTCGACAGGGTCGGCGTCGATGAGGGTCTCTGCCATCACCGTGATCTGCGCGTCCAGCGCCATGGGCTACTCCGTTTCCGAGCGTGCGGCCGTCGCCGACACGGTAGACCCCGGGGCCGTTCCCGTCTCCCCCCGATTTCATGCTGACATCAGCCGTGATGTCGAATGGCGCTTGACATGACGTCATAGTGATGTCACTCTGACACACATGGACATCACGCCGTACGTCGACAGCCTCCGCCGCGATCTGGTCGCGGCCGCCGAGGCCGGGGGCGATGACATCAAGCGGGCCGCCGAGCGACTGGCCCTGGCCCTCGAACCCTCCGCCCGGCTCGCGCTGATGGAGGCCATCTCCCAGGCCGCCGCCGAGATCACCACCGAGATGCCGTCCGGTGGCGTCGACGTGCGCCTCAGCGGTCGCGAGCTCGACTTCGTGGTCCAGAGCGCGCCGATGACCGCGCCGGCCCCGCCGGCTCCTCCGGCGCCGCCCACTCCGGAGGAGATGGAGGAGGAGGGCGGCCTTGCCCGGATCAGCCTCCGCATCCCGGAGTCGGTCAAGGGCAAGGCCGAGGAGATGGCCGCCCGATCGGGTCACTCCCTCAACACCTGGCTGGTCAACGTGATCCGCGCGGCCACCCGCGACAACGCCATCAACGTCGACATCGACCTCTCGAGCATCCCGTTCTTCGGCGGCAACGACCCGTTCGGCGGGAAGGGACGCGGCGGCCAGCGCCGCATGACCGGCTGGGTCTGACCCGGCAACCACCATCAAGCACCCATCCGGGACCAGCGACAGGCTGGTCCCGCGGACGACCACACCCTGGAGGCACCCCATGACCGCAGTTCGCAGGTACGACTTCGAGACCCACACCCCCGTCCAGCTGTACGTCGAGCTCGGCAAGGGCAGCGTGCACATCACCGCCACCGACACCACCGAGTCCCACGTCGAGATCGCCGGCAAGGACGCCGAACAGGTCGAGGTCCGTCAGGAAGGACGCCGGATCAGCGTCGTCGCCCCGCGCCAGCGCGGCGGCTTCTTCGGTAGCGACACCGGACTCGACGTCGCCATCACCATCCCGCTCACCAGCGAGCTGGCGGTCAAGACGGGGAGTGCCGACGTCACCGTCGACGGCACCGTCGGCGCGTCCGAGATCAAGAGCGGGTCGGGCGACGTACGCCTCGACGACCTGACCGGCGCGAGCCTCGTCGAGACCGGCTCGGGCGACGTCACCATCGACGTCGCCAACGCCGACCTGCGGGTCAAGAGCGGCTCGGGCGAGGTCGGGATCGGGCACACCGAAGGCGCCGTCGCGGTCTCGACCGGGTCGGGCGACGTCCGGATCGGGACCGCCAACGGCCACACCGCGGTGAAGACCGGCTCGGGCGACCTCAGGGTCGTCGAGGCCAACACCGACGTCTCGATGACCACCGGGAGCGGCGACCTGCAGGTCGACACCGCCCACCGAGGCCGGCTCACGGTCAAGGGAGCCTCCGGCGACATCCGCGTCGGCGTGCCCACCGGCGTCCCCGTGTGGACCGACATCTCCACCATCTCCGGGGCGATCCGCTCCGGACTCCAGGGCGCGGGCGAACCCGCCGACGGCGCCGACCACCTCGAGCTGCGGGCCAAGACGGTCAGCGGCGACATCGTCCTCGACCAGGTCTGACCGACCACCACCGTCACCACCACCGACAGGAGCAACGCCGTGTACGACACCCTCGAGTCCACCGCGCGCCACCAGATCCGCGAGCGGGTCAGCCGGGCCAGCAGCCCGCGCGTCCCGACCGTCCCGACCCGGCACCGGATGGCTGCCCGGCTCCGCCGGATCGCCGACCGGATCGACAACTGAGAACCGAGACAGTCCGACCTAGGACACGCATCGCCACACCGTCGGCGCCAGTAGCCCATGAAAGCGACCTGACGACGGTCCATGCCGAGCTCCTTGACGAGATGGCGACGGAGCGCGGTCACCATCCCGGACTCCCCGGCGATCCAGGCGTAGACACCGTCGAACCGGGCGCCGTCACCCGCCGGACCTCGACGTCCTCGCCTGATGAGGAGTACGCCGGGGGTCTCCCACAGGTCGGGGTCGACCTCCTCGGGCTCGACCAGGGGCAGCCGCCCCGGGTCGCCGAGGTGTTCGAGCACCGCGGCATGCACCAGTGAGCCGAGCGCAGCGTCACCGCGCGGCAGCCAGATCACCTCGACCCCGACCGGGCGGTCGACGTCCTGGCACGTCGGCGGCGTCGGGCACCTCGAGGAATGCGGTCCCGACCGCCGCGTCGGGCAGATCCTCGAGGATGCTGCACACCGCCGGCACCGCGGTCTCGTCGGCGGCCATCAGCAGCAGCCGCGCGCTGCCGGGCGCGAACTCGATGCCGCCGTACGTGCTCACCACGCCGGGGCGCGGTCAGCACGCAGCCGGTCCCCGGGCCGGCGCCTTCGCCGCCCAGGCAGAGCCCGGGCCGGCGGCGCCGCCCTCCTCATGGAGCACGAAGTCGACGACCAGCCGGGTGTCGGCCCCGCTGCCGAGCACGTCGCCGGATCGTGTAGGTGCGCATGTGGCCGCGCTCCTCGGCGGGCCGGTCCAGCCAGGTCGAGAACCACGACTCGTCCGCACCCGCGAAGGACGGCAGCTGCTCCGGCGGCGTTGGGGAAGACCAGCTTGATCCGCTGGTCGTAGAGCGGTCCGTCGACCCCGAAGTCCGCGAGGCGCGGGCCTCCGAGCTCGACCCGGACGTACGCTCGGCGAGAGCCGATCGCACCGCGACCGCCTCGACCTCGTCGACGATCATCGGCAGGGAGTGGGAGGTGGTCATGGTCATCAGGGAGTCCCTTCGGGATCTGGGCCGTGGTGCCGCCGAGCGGCACGACCAGCGGGGTGCGCGACACCGGGTCGGTGATCACGCGGTTGTCGAGGCCGAAGACGGCGCGGACCGTCTCCTCGGTCACGACCTCGGCCGGCGTGCCCTCGGCGACGACCCGGCCGTCGCACATGGCGACCAGGTGGTCGGCGTACCGGGCCGCCAGGTTGAGGTCGTGCAGCACCATCACGACGGTGCGTGCCGCGTGCCCGGTTGAGGTCGAGCAGCAGGTCGAGCATCTCGACCTGGTGGGCGACGTCGAGGTACGTCGTGGGCTCGTCGAGCAGCAGCAGGTCGGTGTCCTGGGCCAGCGCCATCGCGATCCAGACCCGCTGCCGCTGACCGCCGGAGAGCTCGTCGACCGACCCGGTCGGCGAGGTCGGTGGTGTCGGTCAGCGCCAGCGCCTCGGCCACCGCCACCTCGTCCTCGGCGCGACCAGCGACGGAACGCGCCCTGGTGCGGGTGCCGACCCCGGCCGACCAGGTCGACGACGGTGACCCCCTCGGGTGCGACCGGGTTCTGGGGCAGCAGCCCAGAGCCTGCGGCCACCTGCCGGGTCGGCACCGCGATGGATGGCGGTCGCCGTCGAGCAGCACCGCGCCCGGACGTCGGCCGCAGCAGCCGGGCCATCCCGCGCAGCAGCGTGGACTTGCCGCAGGCGTTCGGCTCCGACGATGACGGTGACCTTGCCGTCCGGGACGCCGACGGACAGGTGTGCGATCACCGGCCGTTCGCCGTACCCGAGCGAGACCGGGTCGGCGTCGAGCCGGACGGTGGGCGGTCCCGCGGGTGACGCGGTCTTGTCGTCCAGGGCGGTCATGCCACTCTCCTTCCGGTACGGCCGCGGGCGAGCAGCCAGAGCAGGAACGGCGCCCCGAACGCGCCGGTGACGACACCGACGGGGAAGTTGATGTCGGCCAGCAGGTAGTCGGCCACGTAGTCGGCACCCACCACGACGATCGCCGCCGACCAGTCCGGCACCGACCAGCGATGGTCCGGCCCTGGTTGCAGGCGCGCGCGATCGGGCCGGCCAGGAAGGACACGAAGGCGATCGGCCCGGCGGCGGCCACCGCGACCGCCGTCAGCACCACGGCGACGGCCAGCAGCAGGTCGGTACGACGACCCGGCTGACGCCCAGCCCGGCGGCGGCGTCCTCCGCCGAGCTCGGTGATCCGCATGGCGACCGCGCGAGCCAGGCCATCACCGGCAGCACGCACCGCGCAGCAGCAGCGCCGAGCAGGCGGATGCGTCGGCCAGTCGGCGCCGTTGACGCTGCCGGTCAGCCAGCGCAGGGCGAGCTGGGCGTCGTAGACGTCGGCGCGGGTGAAGAGGTACTGGATCACCGACGTGCAGCGCGGCCGCCAGGCCGATCCCGACCAGCACCAGCCGGTGCCCGCCGCCGTGCGCCGGCGACCAGCCGCACAGCACGGCAGCGACGCGGACCGCACCGACCACGGCGGCGACCGAGACCGCAGGCCCGGTGAGGTCGAGCGTGACGATCGCGAAGACGGCGGCCGCGCTCGCGCCGACGCTGACGCCGATGATGTCGGGGCTCGCGAGCGGGTTGCGCAGCGTGGTCTGGAAGATCGCGCCGCGCGACCCCGAACGCCACGCCGACGAGCACGCCGAGCACGGCCCTCGGCAGCTTGCTCTCCATCAGGATGTACGACGCGCCGGGGATCTCCGCGCCGAACGAGGATCCGGAAGAAGTCCGGGATCGTGATCGGTGAAGTCGCCGAGCAGCACGCGGGCGGCGAAGACACCCAGCAACAGCGCAGCGAGAGCCCGCCGACGACCAGCCGGCGGCGGCGCACGGGGCGCGCGCGGGCGCGTCGCAGCAAGTCGCGATCGACGAAGCCCCTGCCGCCGAGCGGCGCCGGGGCCTCTTCCAGGTGGAGGGTCGTCATCAGATCGCTCCCATGCGGCCGCGCCGGACCAGGGCCAGGAAGACCGGCACCCCGACCACCGCGGTCATGATCCCGACCTGCACCTCGGTCGGCGGCAGCAGCACCCGGCCGACGGTGTCGGCCAGCGCGACCAGGACGGCGCCGAACGCCCAGAGCCAGCGGCAGCACCCGCCGGTGGTCGGCGCCCGACCAGGCGCGCACCGCGTGCGGGACCATCAGCCCGACGAAGGCGATCGGTCCGGCCAGCGCCGTGGCGCCGCCGGCCAGCAGCACGACGGCCAGGCCGACGAGCAGACGGTCGACGGATGACGTCGACCCCGAGGCCCCGGGCGACGTCGTCGCCGAGCGCCAGCGCGTTGAGCAGCCGGGCGCCGACCAGCGCGATCAGGGCGCCGACGAACAGGAACGGGGCACCGGTGGCGAGCACGTCGAGTCCGCGACCGCCGACCGTGCCGACCTGCCAGAAGCGGAAGGTCTCCATCGTCTGCCGGTCGGTGAGCAGCACCCCGGTGGTCCAGCTGGTCAGCGCCGCCGTCAGCGCGGCGCCGGCGATCACCAGCTTGAGCGGGGTGGCGCCGTCGCGGCCGAGCGACGCGATCGCGTGCACGGCCCCCATCGTCAGGGCGGCGCCGGCGAACGCGAACCACATGTAGGCGGACAGCGACGAGACCCCGAGCACCGACATCGCCAGCACCATGGCGAACGACGCCCCGGCGTTGACCCCGAGGATGCCCGGGTCGGCCAGCGGGTTGCGGGTCAGGCCCTGCATGAGGGCCCCGGCCAGGCCGAGCGCGGCACCGACGGCGAGGGCCAGGCAGGTGCGCGCGAGCCGGGCCGAGGCGATCGCGTGGAGCGGGTCGGACCTGTCGAAGCACGGCACCCGGGGAGATCGTCCGCGAGCCCACGAGCACCGATCCCACGGACACGACGACGATCGCCGCGACCATGACCGCCACCGCGGTCATCGTCCGCGTCCGCCCGGCTGTGGCGAGCCGGGCGGACGACGCTTCCAGGAGCGGCCATCAGCGTGCCGTCGATCGCCTGCGCGACGTCGGGCACGAAGTTCTCGATCGCGTAGGGGATCGAGAGCGGGACTGGGGTTGGTCACCGCGAGCCCGACGTGCTTGTCGACCACGGCGAACGCGTGGCCGCTCTCGATGGCCGGGATCTGGCCGAGCAGCGGGTCGTCGCGGTAGGTCTCCATCTCGTCCTCGGTCTCCGCGTACGTGATGAAGACGTCGGACTCGAGGTCCGCGGCGCGCTCCGCCGAGACCGTGCCGTAGAACTGGCCGTCCTCGATCGCGTCGGCGACCATCGGTGCGTCGATCATCCCGAGGTCGTGCATGAAGGAGACGCGAGGGTCCTCAGGCGCGTAGATCCCGATCATCGACAGGTCGGCGGTGGTGAGGTACGACGAAGATCAGCGACGTGCCGTCGAGCTGCGGGTGTGCCTCCCTGGCGGCCTGGATCTCCGCGTCGGCCTCGGCCGCCACCTCCTCGGCGAGCGTGGTCCGGCCGAGCGCCTGACCGACCATCTCGAGCGGTGTCTGCCACGACGTGATCCACGGCGCCTCGGGGTAGGCCGACGACCGGCGCGATCTTGCTGAGCTTCGTCGTACTCCGCCTCGGTGATGCCGGAGTTCGTCGCCAGGATCAGGTCCGGGTCGAGCTTGGCGATCTCCTCGATCGGCGCGCCGTCGGCGTCGTCGTAGCGCGTCGGCGCCTGCGCACCCAGCTCGGCGAGCTCGGCGTCGAACCAGTCCGACGAGCCTTCCTCGTTGCCGCCCCAGGTCAGCTTGGTGGCGCCGACCGGCACGACGCCCAGGAGAGCGTTGTCAGCACCGATCGCCACCCCCCGCCCCAGAAGCCCATGGAGGCGACCTCGTCGAGCTCGACCCGCGCGCCGCCCCGGTGCCGAGGTGGTCGAGCACGGCGGCACGCACCAGCGAGCGCTGGTCCGCGTCAGACAGTCAACGGAAGTGACCGGGAGACGGCGATGCCGGTCCGGGTGGTGAGGTAACCGAGGTGCTCGTTGAGGCGGCGCATCGACGCGTTGCCGTCCTGCGTCCAGGTAGAGATCTCGGTCAGTCCGTTGAGCGCAGCCCAGTGCAGGGTGCGGCGCTTGAGGTGCGACGCGATGCCCCGGCCGCGCCAGGAGCGACGGACCGCGGTCAGCGAGTTCTCGGCGCGCTCGGGCCGGTCGGCGTCGCGGACGAGGCCGGCGCACCCGATCACCTCGCCGTCGTGCAGGGCCAGGAACATCGGGTCGCCGCCCCACGACGTGAGCCAGTCGTCGAGACGGATGTCCAGCGGTGTGTCCACGGCGAAGTCGGAGAGTGCCTCCTTGCCGAAGGTCTCGTAGCAGGCTGCCCAGAGATCGGGGCGCTGGCTCGCCTCGACCACCTCGAGCTCGGCCGGCAGGGCGTCCGGAGCCGGCTCGTCGCCCACCACGTAGACCTGCTCGACCTCGCGGTCGACCTCGACGAACCCGAACCGTTCGGCGAAGGCCAGGGAACCCGCCTCGTCGACGTTGGTCCGGACCGTGGGCAGGCCCAGTCCGTGGCAGTGCGCGCACAGCTCTCGCAGGAGCGCGGACCCCACTCCCCGCCGCCTGTGCGCCGCGAGCACGCGCGGCGCGACGAACCCGGATTCGGCGGTGTCACCCCGGTCCGCGATGCCCGAACCCACCACGTCGCCGTCCACGACCGCGATCATCAGCAGCCGCTCCGGCGAGTCGAGCTCGCGCATCTCCTCCAGGCTGAGACAGCGGGTGCCCGGCTCCACGGCCATCCGGACACCTCGCCACGCTTCGTACTCGTCGTCGGTGACGCAGACGGACAGCTCCATGAGCCGCAGAGTAGCGACGGACCGCCCGGGTAGATCAGATGACGGTGCGGTGGAAGTTCTGGAACGAGCGCGAGGGCGTCGGGCCCCGCTGGCCCTGGTAGCGGGAGCCGTACTTCTCCGACCCGTACGGGTGCTCCGACGGCGAGGAGAGCCGGAAGAAGCAGAACTGTCCGATCTTCATGCCCGGGTAGAGCTTGATCGGCAGCGTGGCCACGTTGGCCAGCTCGAGGGTGACGTGGCCCGAGAAGCCCGGGTCGACGAAGCCGGCGGTCGCGTGCGTGAGCAGGCCCAGCCGGCCGAGGGACGACTTGCCCTCGACCCGGGCGGCGATGTCGTCGGGCAGCGAGACCACTTCGTACGTCGAGCCGAGCACGAACTCTCCCGGGTGCAGGATGAAGGCCTCGTCCCCTTCCGGCTCGACCGTCCGGGTGAGGTCGGACTGGTCGGCCGCAGGGTCGATGTGGGGGTACCGATGGTTCTCGAACACCCGGAAGAACCGGTCCAGGCGCACGTCGATCGAGGACGGCTGCAACATGGCCGGATCCCAGGGCTCCATGGCGATCCGGCCGGTGTCGATCTCGGCCAGGATGTCGCGGTCACTCATCAGCACGGGTCGTAACCTACCCCGCCTGACGCTGGGGTAGCATCGCCTCCGCCGTGCCGGACCGGGCGGCGCCTGCGGATGTAGCTCAGTTGGTAGAGCGCGACCTTCCCAAGGTCGATGTCGCGAGTTCGAATCTCGTCATCCGCTCCATCCCTCCCTCCACCGCCGCCTGTGAAACTTGACCCCTCGTGTGACTTGTGGGGACAGTGGGACCAAGGCTTGTCCTCTCACCACCTAGGTCGGCGCATGTCTCGGGTCCGCAAGATCGCCATCGGCGCGTTCGTCCTCCTCCTCGCCGGCGCCTTCCTGGTGCCGCGTGGAGACCACGACGACGCCGCCCTCACCCCGTCGGGCGAGGGTGAGCGCGAGGCCCTCGCGACCAGCCGGACGGCCGGCACCGGGGCGGTGACGGCGGCCATGCGCAGCGAGATCGACCGCGTCGTCGCGGCCGGGCTCGCCGAGGGCGGGCTGACGGGCCGGGTCGCACCGGACACCCTGGCCGCAGCGCTGGTCCGGTGCGCCGACCTGGAGGGTCAGCGCTACTGCCTGAACGTCGGCTGGACCGACCGCAGCCCGATGGAGGTCCGCGCCCGGATCACCGGCGCGGCCAGGATCGCCGCCCGGTCCGCCAGTGCGTCGGAGAGCACCGGCGACCTCGACGCACTGGCGACACTGCGCCGCGCCGCGTCCCTCGACCCCGAGGCCCGCGCCACGATGGAGAAGCGCGAGCTCATCGCGGCCGCCCGGTCGGTGGCCAAGGTGTGGCTGCTGCGGCACGAGATCGACGGGACGCCGCTGCCCGACGGCTTCCTCGAGGCTCACCCGGAGGCCCGGGCCCCCGAGGCCCCGACAGCAGCGAGCGAGGCGAAGGAAAAGCAGAAGACGCGCGCCGACTACCCGCGTCGGGGCGTGGTCCTCACCGGCGAGAAGGTCTCCCAGCAGAAACGCACCTACTGGTGCGGCCCCGCGACCATGCAGATGATCGCGTGGGGCTGGCAGGGCGAGCGCAGGAAGCAGGGGCACTGGGCCGACAAGCTCGGCACCACCACGGACGGCAGCGCGATCTCCGACATGGTGCGCGTCGTCAACAGCAGCACCGGCTTCGACCGCAAGGACCGCGCCGGCCCCTACATCGTCCTCGACATCTCGAGCTGGAGCTATGACAAGTGGTTGCTGCTGAACATGCGCCACCTCGTCGACTACCGGGCCCCACTGGTCCTGCACCCAGTGCTGCTGAAGAAGTACTACCCCTACCTGGACGATGACGCCTCCGGCCACTTCCAGGTCGGGCGTGGCTATGACAAGCGCGGCAAGCAGCCCACCCAGATCGGCTACTTCGAACCCTGGAACCAGCAACGCTTCGACCCCTCCGAGCCGTACATCTCCCGCGTCCAGTGGCGCAGCGCCTACAAGAGCTACCGCGCCAACCAGGACCACTTCCAGCAGAACATCGGGGTCTGATGAGCCGGGGCCGGCACGCCCTCCTGGTCCTCGTCGTCGTCACGAGCCTGGCCGCGTGCGCGGACGACGCCCCCCGGGCGGAGCCGGACCCGGAGCCGACCAGGTCGAGCGCGAAGCCGTCACCGAAGCCCAGCCTCCCCCCGACCGTGGACCCCAGCGAGGCCGAGACCCAGGGTTCCCCCGACTCCCCCGCCGTGATCGACGCCGAGCCCGCGCCGCTCGACTGGCAACAGGTGCCCGGCCCGTCCGGCACGACGCTCACCGTGAGCGGCGACTGGTCGCTGACGCAACGCGACGCAGAGGCGGTGCTGGACGGCCCCCGCTCCGCGACTGTCGAGGCACCCCGCCGGCACCGGGTCACCGAGACCCTCATCGATGAGGAGTACGCCGTCGTCGTCACCGAGGACGAGCGCGCAGAGCAGGCAAACACCGCCACCGTGATCGACCTGGCCACGGGCGACCGGGCCGTGCTCGACAGCAGCTCCGACGTGCCGACCACGACCGGCGGGACCTGGGCGCTGGGAGACGGGAAGCTCGTCCACGCGACCATCGGCCGTGGACGCGCCTACTGCCTGGCGACGGTCGACCTGGCCACGATGAGCTCCGAGACCACCTGGTGCGCACCACGCAGGTCCGGCTTCAACGGCGCGCGGATCACACCGGCCGGCACGGCGGTCCTCTCGTTCGACGACCAGCGACCCTCCTGCCGGACGGTCGGCCGGGTCGACACCGGCGAGCTCGTCGCGTTCGACGGTGTCCCGGACTGCACCGGCTGGGACGGGGTGCTCGTCGACGGCGGGGCCGTGTGGTCCGTCGTACCCGACGAGAAGCGGATCGAGGAGGCCCACTTCTATGCCCGCTCCGACGACGGCTGGTTCGACCTCGGCCCCGGGACCTCCGGCAGCCTGACCTGGTGCGGCGGCTCGGCGTACTTCGTCCGGGACCCCCAGCGCTCCGGAGACCCGGCCCGGCTCCTCGCGTGGTCCCCGGACGGCGACCTGGGCGTCGCCTACGAGACCGAGGCCCGCGGGCAGGCCTTCCTGACCGAGCCGCGCTGCGGCGGCGCCGACCTGACCCTCGCCGCACTCACCGGGTCGGGCGACCGTCAGGTCACCGCCCGCGTCCGCTGAGCGAAGTCTCAGACCCGAGATGTCGCACTTTTCGGCGTTGCAGTCCGTCATGGTCACCCGACGCGGGCGTCTCATCCATGTCGGGCAGCCCGACCCCGAACGCGGGGTGGTGGCGGCGCAGCGGCACGCCACCACCTCGTCCGGGGACCAGGCGCCGGTGCCGACGGGGCCGCTCCTACGCTGAGTCCGTGAGCGAGTTCGCCGGATTCCCCGACAGTGCCCTGGACTTCTACGACGACCTCGAGGTCGACAACACCAGGTCCTACTGGGAGAAGCACAAGGCGACGTACACCCAGAGCGTGAAGGCACCGATGACGGCGCTGTGCGCGGCGCTCGCACCGGAGTTCGGCGAGGGGAAGGTGTTCCGTCCCTTCCGCGACGTCCGGTTCGCCAAGGACAAGACGCCGTACAAGACCCACCAGGGCGCCTTCGTCGCGGCCGGCCCCGCGACCGGCTGGTACGTCGAGCTGTCGGCCCGCGGCCTGCGGGTGGGTGCCGGTTTCTACGAGGCCTCCGGCGCCCGGCTCGCCTCGATCCGGGAAGGGATGGCCCACGACATCACCGGTCCGCAGCTCGAGCGGCTCGTGGCGGGCTACGACCGCGACGGGTGGGAGATCGGCGGGGAGCGGCTCAAGACCTCGCCGCGCGGCTACGCGGCCGACCACCCGAGGATCGACCTGCTGCGACGCAAGCAGCTCTTCGTGGGTCGTCCCTACGGCTTCGACGGCCTGGACGACCCGGCGATCCTCGACCGGGTACGCGACGACTGGCGCACGCTGCGACCCCTCGTGGAGTGGATCGCGGCGCACGCCGCCGAGTGAGCGAGTGCGTCACGCCTTGCGGTACGTCGCCATCGCACGCTCGGGCTCCCAGTAGGCCTTCATCGTGGCGACCCGGCCGTCCTCGTGGACGGTGTAGACCATCACCAGGTCGGTGTCGACGACGCCGCCGTCCTCGAACGTCGTGGTGATCGTCCCGATGTTGGCGCAGGTGCGCCCGTTGGCGTGTGAGTCGTGGATCAGGAAGTGGAACGACTCGATGGGCGCGATCGCGAGCTCCCAGAAGGCGCGGATCCCGTCGTGGCCGTGGTGGCCCTTGCCCTCGGGATCGAACATCGACGGCCCGACCGGGTCTTCGATCACGGCGTCCTCGGCATAGACCGAGAGCCACTCCTCGAGGTCACCCCTGGAGACCGCGGAGTACGAACGCTGGGACGCAGCCCGGGCGGGATGCTCGCCGTTCGGCGCGTTCCAGGTGATGGCGTCAGAGCTGATCATGCACCGATCGTACGACCAAACTGGAACACGTTCTAGATCTCGACACGGTTGCTGCGCGCCCTGGACGATCACCGAGAAGCCTCAGTGGGACTGCCAGGCGTCCTCGTCGGCGGTCCGCGTGGTGACGGCCTTCGGCAGCTTGCGGTCGGCGAGCTGCTCGATCGTCACGTGCTCGAAGACGTCGCGCAGCGAACGGCGTGCGGCGATCCACACGTGCTGGAGCACCTCGGCCGTCTCGTTGTAGGTGACCGCCTCGGGTCGCAGGCCGTAGACCGAGACCAGCGGGCCGTCGACCGCCCGGATCACGTCGGCGACGGAGACGTCGGCGGGCTTGCGCCCCATCCGCCAGCCTCCGGACTGCCCCCGCTGGGAGATGACGATGTCCGAACGACGAAGGTCGGCGAGGATGGCCTGGAGAAAGCCGTGCGGGATGTCCTGGCTGCGGCCGAGCTCTTCGGCGCTCACCGCGGGTCCGTCTCCGCGCGAGGCCATCTCGATCAGTGCGCGCAGCGCGTAGTCGGACTTCGCAGAGACGCGCATGGGGGCAGTGTGTCAGACGAGTCGATGGACTCACTCGACCTTCCCGGGCACACCAGAGCGAGCCCGTGGCGCGCTCAGACGGTCACCAGCTCCGCGTCCTCGAGATGGTCCAGCTGGCGCGAGAGGCGCTCCTGCCTGACCGCCCAGACGATGCCGCGCGATCCACGCAGCACCGATGGTCCCGGCGACGAGGGCGACCGTGGAGCCAGAGGCGCCGAGCGCCTCGGCGATCGTCCTGGAGTTGGTGAGCACGATCAGGCCGCCGGCTGCGACGCCCAGGACCCGGGCGGCGAGCCTCTTGACCAGCCAGGCCGCAATCGGGGCGGCGATCACACCGCCGGCCAGGAGGGCGAGCGCGTACGACCACGGAATGCCGGAGGAGCCGAGGGCGATGATGAAGCCGAGGGAGCCACCCACCGCGACCACGAACTCGGACGTGTCGATCGACCCGATCACCTTGCGCGGCTCGAGCCGTCCCGAGGACAGCAGCGTGGTGGTGCCGACCGGGCCCCAGCCACCGCCACCGATGGAGTCGAGGGCGCCACCGACGAGGCCCATCGGGGCGAGCATCGCCACCGGCGGCCGGGCCTTGAACGTGGGCCGGCGGCCGCCGAGGACCAGGAACCGCCAGATCACGTAGAGACCCAGCGCGAGCAGGAGGCCGGCGACGTACGGCTTGGCGGTGTCACCGTCCAGGCTCGCGAGGAAGGTCGCTCCTGCAAAGGCGCCGACGAAGCCGGGAAGGGCGAGGATCGAGACGGTTCGCCAGTCGACGTTGCCGAGCGCGTGGTGGGAGACGCCCGACACCAGCGACGTGCCGATCTCCGAGAAGTGGACGGCGGCCGAGGCGGCGGCAGGGGCCACCCCGACCGCCAGCAGGAGCGTCGACGACGTGACGCCGTACGCCATGCCGAGGGAGCCGTCGATGAGCTGGGCCAGGAGCCCGACGAAGCCGAGGACGAGGAGCTTGCGCATGGGAAGAAGACCCTTCGGTTGCCCTGCGGTCGCAGGGCCGCAGGGTTGAATACAAAGTCCATCAAGTTGGTAACTTAATAGAATCAGTAGACTTCACAGCCTCGTCGGATGTCAAAAGCCACGCCGGGGTTGTGCGACCCCGATCACACGAGGCTCCGGCGCCTTGCGATCGGCTCGACGCGCTCCTACACTCAAGTTACCGACGAGTAGCACCGTGTCGTCGATCGATCCCCGAGACGAAAAGGTGGAGCAGTGAGCCACTACAAGAGCAACCTCCGCGACATCGAGTTCAACCTCTTCGAGGTCTTCAACACCCAGGAGATCCTGGGCACCGGCCCCTTCGCGGAGGTCGACGCGGACACCGCCCGCGAGGTGCTGGCCGAGGTGGCCCGCCTGGCGCAGGACGAGCTCGCCGTCTCCTACGAGGACAGCGACCGCAACCCGCCCGTCTTCGACCCCGAGACGCACACGGCCCCCATGCCCGAGTCCTTCAAGAAGAGCTACCAGGCCTGGATGGACGCCGAGTTCTGGCGCCTGCAGATCCGCGAGGAGCTCGGCGGCACCCCCGCCCCCTCGAGCCTCAACTGGGCGATCGGCGAGATGGTGCTCGGCTCCAACGCCCCCATCCACATGTACGCCGCGGGCGCGCCGTTCGCCGGCGTCGTCTACGACAACGGCAACGAGCGCGACAAGCGCATCGCCCAGATCATGGTCGAGCGCCAGTGGGGCTGCACGATGGTCCTCACCGAGCCCGACGCCGGCTCCGACGTGGGCGCCGGCCGCGCCAAGGCCACCCTCAACGACGACGGCTCGTGGAACATCACCGGCGTCAAGAGGTTCATCACCTCCGCCGAGCACGACATGAGCGAGAACATCATGCACCTCGTGCTCGCCCGTCCCGTGGGCATCGACGGGGTCGGTGGCCCCGGCACCAAGGGCCTGTCGCTCTTCTGGATGCCGACCCACCACTTCGACCACGAGACCGGCGAGCTCACCGGCGAGCGCAACGGCGTCTACGTCACGAACGTCGAGCACAAGATGGGCATCAAGGTCTCCAACACCTGCGAGGTCACCTTCGGCGACTCTCAGGTCGGCGGCGGAGAGCCCGCCAAGGGCTGGCTCCTCGGCGAGGTGCACGAGGGCATCGCGCAGATGTTCCAGGTCATCGAGAACGCCCGGATGATGGTCGGGACCAAGGCGATCGCGACGCTGTCCACCGGCTACCTCAACGCCCTCGAGTTCGCCAAGGAGCGCGTCCAGGGCGCCGACCTCACCCAGTCGGCCGACAAGACCGCCCCCCGCGTCACGATCACCCACCACCCCGACGTACGCCGCTCGCTGATGACCCAGAAGTCGTTCGCCGAGGCGATGCGCGCCCTGGTCGTCTACACCTCGACCTGGCAGGACAAGGTCATGGTCGCCGAGCACAACGGCGAACGCGACGAGCTGGCCGAGAAGGTCAACGACCTGCTGCTCCCGATCGTGAAGGGCTACGGCTCCGAGCGCTCATGGGTGCTGCTGGGCACCGAGTCGCTGCAGACCTTCGGCGGCTCCGGCTTCCTCCAGGAGTACCCCATCGAGCAGTACGTGCGCGACGCCAAGATCGACACCCTCTACGAGGGCACCACCGCGATCCAGGGCCAGGACTTCTTCTTCCGCAAGATCGTCAAGGACCAGGGCACGGCCCTGGGGCACCTGGCGAAGGAGATCGAGTCGCTTCATCGCCAGCGAAGCCGGTAACGGCCGCCTCAAGGTGGAGCGCGAGCTGCTCGCCACCGCCCTCGAGGACGCCAACGCGATCGTCGGTCACATGATCAACGACCTGATGTCGGCCGACGCCAGCAGCGACGGCGGCGACATCCGCAACATCTACAAGGTCGGCCTCAACACCTCGCGCGTGCTGATGGTGCTGGGCGACGTCGTCTGCGCGTGGCTGCTGCTGCGCCAGGCCGAGGTCGCCCTCGACAAGCTGACCGGAGACACGGCGGCGTCCCTCGGCAAGGACAAGGCGTTCTACGAGGGCAAGGTCGCGGCGGCGCAGTTCTTCGCCCAGACCAACCTGCCGCGCCTCACCGCCGAACGGGCCATCGCGGAGTCCGTCGACCTGTCCCTGATGGACCTCGACGAGGCCGCGTTCTGACCTGACAGCCCGAGACTGCACACTGACCCGCCCGGAACGTTCCGGGCGGGTCAGTGGCATCTCAGGCGATACGCTCACGCGAGAGATCTCAATGACAAGGAGCACCACATGGGAATCGGCGTCGGCATCCTCCTGCTCGTGATCGGACTGATCCTGCTCCTCGACGTGATCGAGGAGTTCCCCGACGCCGTCACCGACGTCGTGGAGATCCAGACCCTCGGCTGGATCTGCCTGATCGTGGGCATCCTGGCCATCGTCCTGGCCCTGGTCATGAACCAGCAGCGCTCCAGGACGACCCACGTCGAGGAGCGCCGCGAGCTCTGAGGTGGGCGGCGCCCTCGCCGCCGGCCTCGTCACCGGACTGTCCCTGATCGTCGCGATCGGGGCACAGAACGCGTACGTCCTGCGCCAGGGCCTGACCCGCGCCCATGTCGGCGTGGTCGTCGCGATCTGCGCCCTCTCCGACGCGGTCCTGATCACCGCCGGCGTGGCCGGCATCGGCACCATCGTGGAGCGGGCGCCGTGGGCGCTCACCACGGTCCGCTGGTTCGGCGTCGCCTTCCTGACCTGGTACGGCGTCAGCTCGCTGCTGAGGGCCCGTCGCACGGAGTCGCTTCGTGCGGACGCCACGGGCCCGGGCAGCCGGCGTACGGCGATCGCCACGGCCGTGGCGCTGACCTGGCTGAACCCGCACGTCTACCTGGACACCGTGCTGCTGCTCGGGTCCATCGCCAACCAGCAGGGCCCGGACGGACGATGGTGGTTCGCACTGGGCGCGGTCGTCGCGAGCCTCGTCTGGTTCACCGCCCTGGGGTACGGCGCCCGCCGCGCCCACCGGCTGCTCGCGAGGCCCCGGTCGTGGCAGGTGCTCGACGTGCTGATCGGCCTGACCATGCTGGCGATCGCCCTCAAGCTCGCCCTCGGCTGACGGCTAGATTGTCGTCCATGAGCGATCAGGAGCGACTCGCCGGCCACGTCGAGGTGTGGTGGGAGGCGATCAACGACTTCACCGGCCTGCTCGAGCAGGTGCCGGTCGAGCAGTGGGCGACGCCGACCGACCTCCCGGGCTGGGACGTGCGCGCCGTCGCCGCCCACATCGCCCACCTCGAGGGCATCCTGGCCGGCGCCCCCGAGGAGACGGTCGACGTGGGCGAGCCGGCCCACGTGTCCGGGCTGATGGGCTTCTACACCGAGCAGGGGGTCGTGGCCCGCGCGCAGCGGACCCCCGACGAGCTGATCAACGAGATCCGCGAGGCGGCGACCAAGAGGCACACCGCACTCCTCACGGACCCTCCCACCGACGGCTCCGCCAAGCCGGACCAGATCTTCGGCGGGATCGGCTGGGACTGGAACACCCTGCTCCGCAACCGCCCGCTCGACGTGTGGATGCACGAGCAGGACGTCCGCCGTGCGGTCGGCCGGCCCGGCGGCATGGACTCACCGGCGGCCAGGCACACCGCCGACTACCTCGCCGAGAGCGTCGGCTTCGTGCTCGCCAAGCGGGTCGGCGCCCCCGCCGGCACGACGGTCGTGGTCGAGGTCGAGGGCAGCGACCCGATCGCGCACACCGTCAACGACAACGGCCGCGGCGAACGGCTGGTCGACATCCCGGCTGACCCGACGATCGGTCTGAGCACCGACCGCGAGACGTTCATCCTGCTCGCCGGAGGGCGGCGTACCCCCGAGCCGGGGTCCGTCGTCGTCACCGGAGACACTGACCTCGGACAACAGCTCCTCGACACCCTGGCGGTCACCCCTTGACCCTGATCAAGACCGACACCTGGTCCCTCTCGGACATGCCCGACCAGGCCGGCCGGACGATCGTCGTCACCGGCTGCACGCTCGGCGGCCTCGGCCACTACACAGCCCTCGAGCTGGCCAGGCGCGGTGGGCGGGTCGTGCTGGCCGGTCGCACGGCGGCCAAGCTCGAGGACACCGCCGACGCGATCCGGCAGCAGGCGCCGCAGGCCGCGCTCGAGCGACTCGTGGTCGACCTCGCCGACCTGGCATCCGTGCGTCGCGCGGCCGCCCATGCGGGCAGCCTCGGCGCGATCGACTGCCTGGTCAACAACGCTGGCGTGATGGCCACGCCCTACCGCCGCACCGAAGACGGCTTCGAGACGCAGATGGCCACGAACCACTTCGGGCCGTTCCTGCTGACCGGCCTGCTCCTCCCCCAGCTCGTCGCCAGCGAGGGCGCCCGCGTCGTGGCCGTCTCGTCGCAGATGCACCGGGTCGCGCGGAAGCCACCGCTGGGGGACCCGAAGAAGGAGCAGGGCCGCTATCAGCGCTGGCCGGTCTACGCCGAGACCAAGCTGGCCAACCTGATGTTCACCTACGAGTTCGACCGGCGCTGCCGCGACGCCGAGCTGCCGGTCAAGGCACTCGCCGCGCACCCCGGCCTCTCCGGCACCCACCTCGCCGTCAACGGCCGCTACGGCAAGGCCTCCGGCGGCAAGGCCACGATCCTCGACGCCGCGATCAAGGTGGTGTCGCAGTCCGCGCACTCCGGGGCGCTGCCGACGCTGATGGCCGCGACGGCCGACCTGCCCGGCTCGACGTACTGCGGACCGAGCGGCTTCCAGGAGTACGCCGGCCTCCCCGTCGTCGTCCGCAGCAACCGGCTCTCCCGCGACGAGGACGCCCAACGCGCGCTGTGGGAGCTCAGCGAGCGCGCGACGGGCATCGAGTACCCCTGATCGGGCCGACCCCGCCTGACCGGGATCCAGCGTCAGGGGGGCGGTTCGCTGCCGAAGACGACGGGACTCTTGACCCGCGTGTCCACGTGCAGGGTGAAGACGTCGGGCCTGGCGTAGTGGCCGACCGGGTCGAACATCCGCCGCTGCGCCTGCACGTCGGCCAGGTCGAGGTCGGCGTAGACGATCTCCTCACGGTCGAGGACCGGTCCCACGATGATGTCGCCACCCGGCGCGACGATGGTCGTGTGCCCGCGCGACATCCAGTCGTCCTGCAGCCCGTAGATCTCCCCGCGCAGCTCTTCGGGCACGTCCGAGCCGCGCAGCAGCGGCGCGACCCCGATGACGAACTGCCTGCCCTCCTTGGCGATGTGCTGCAGCGTCGCCACCCAGGTGTCGCTGTTGTCCCACGTCGGCGCGAGGTAGATGTCGCAGTGCTGGGCGTAGATCGAGGCCCGCGCCAGCGGCATGTAGTTCTCCCAGCAGAGCAGGCCACCGACGACGCCGAACGGCGTGCGCACGACGCCGAGCTCGGAGCCGTCACCCATCCCCCACACCGTCCGCTCCCCACCGGTGGGCATGAGCTTGCGGTGCCGCTGCACCAGCCGTCCGTCGGGGCCGAGGTAGAGCAGCGTGTTGTAGAGGGTGCCGCCCTCGACCTCGGTCACGCCGATCACGACGTACGCCGATGCCTGGGCCGCTGCCTCCCCGATCCGGTCGACGGTCGAGCCGGGGACGGCCACGGCGTTCGCGTAGAAGCGCTTCATGAAGGCGCCGTCACGCCAGGCCGGCGTGCGCCAGACCCAGTCCGGGTAGGCCGGCACGAACGACTCGGGGAAGACGATCAGCTCGGCCCCGTGACCGGCGGCCTCCTTGACCAGCGCACAGACCTTGTCGGTGGTGGCTTCGCGGTCGAGGAACACCGGGGTGGCCTGGACGGCGGCGACGGTGACCGTCATCGTCCGAGCACCTCGCGGTCGCCGGGATCGCGGGCCGGGTCGTGCTCGGGCAGCGCATCGGACGCCCAGTCGGATCGTTTCCACTCCGGGACCGGCGTCAGGCTGTCGGCGTGCGGCACGAACCGGGACCGCTCGACGAGCTCGTAGCGGTGGATGTAGCGCGGGCAGTTGGGGTAGACCGCTCGCGCGCGGACCCGGACCACGAACTGCGCCTCGGGGTAGTCCCTGCGCATCGGGTCGTCGAGGTCGATGCTCGCCGTGCCTTCGAGCCGCATCCGGTGACCCTGCTCGAGGTCGAGGAACAGCAGCCCCACCTCCGGGTTCACCAGGACGTTGCCGGTCGAGAGGTACATGCCGTTGCCGTCGTAGTTGGGGAAGGCGAGGGTGTGTGGATCGACCACCCGGACGAAGCCCGGGTCACCGCCCTTGTAGGAGCAGGTCGGTCGGCCCTCGGCATCCGCCGTCGCGAGGAAGAACATGTCGCGCGCCTCGATGAACGCGCGATCGCCCTCGCTGATCGTGTCGCTGACGAGCAGGTCGTCGATCCGGTCGGCCAGCGCTCGGGTGTCGAAGCGCTCCTGCAACGACCGGTTGCCATCGTGGAACAGAGCAGCCATGAGGACCAGTGTGTCCCTCGCACAGGGTCACGTCGAGGAGCACGTCGGGAGGGCTGGTTCAGCTCGCGGGGAGCGAGCCGTGGAAGAGCCGGAGCCTCCACCGGTCGGGCTCCTCGACAAGCAGACAGGTCAGTCGGATGGGACTCGGCGGGTCAGCCTCGGGGTCGCCCTCGATCCGCACGGAGCCGAGGGCGACGAACGTGATCGCGCCCGGCCGGGAGTCCAGGACGGAGACCTCCTCCCAGTCCCACCGCACGTGGCCGGTCTGGTCGAGGACCAGCGTCAGGTAGTGGCCGACCGCCTCACGACCGAGGTTCGCCGCCGCGGTGCCCAGCAACGCCGCATCCTCGGTGAACAGGTCGAGCGCCGTCGCGTGGTCGTTCGTGCGCACGGCGTCCTGCAGCTCGGCGAGCATGCCCGCCACGAGGTCTGCGGCACCGGAGTCGGTCACGACCCGCCTCCCGCCGATGACGCCGCAGATGACGCCGCCGATGACTCCGCCGACCGGTCGAGGATCAGCACCGCCCGGTCGTCGTCGCCGCTCGCGACCTGCGCGATGATCCGGTGCGCTGCGCCCTCGAACCCCTCGCCGATCGCGTCGAGGGCAACCCCCTGCAACCACGCGATGCCGTCGTCGAGGTGGCCGCCACGCTCCTCCACGACGCCGTCGGTGTAGAACAGGAGCGCCTCTCCCGGCCTCAGCGAGCCCTCGCTCACGTGCAGCTCGGGGTCGCGGAGCACGCCGAGTGCGGTGCCGCGCGCGTTGTCGATGACCCACTCGCGCGACGCCAGGTGCCAGTGGAGCGCCGGCGGGTGACCGGCGCTGGTGATCTGGTAGCTGCCGTCCTGCAGGTCGACCAGCAGGTGCACGGCGGTCGAGAACGACTCGTCGTCGCCGTGGCGGAGCAGGAAGTCGTTCGCCGCACGGAACAGCTCCCTGGGCGGCAGGGCGCCGATCAGCCCACCGAGCGCCCCCGAGAAGTGCAGGGCGGCCGGCCCGGCTGCGGTCCCCTTCCCGCAGACGTCGACCAGGATCAGCTCGAGCCGCGTCCGGTCCTCGCTGAGGTCGGCGACCATGAAGTCTCCCGCGTAGGTGACGCCGTACGACGCGATCATCGCGCTCTGCGAGTGCCAGCCCGCCGGCAGCGTCGGGATCTTGCCCTGGGCCTGCAACCGGTCGCGCAGGTCCACGAGGAACGCCTCGCTGAGCAGCGCCGGCAAGCCGCTCCGTTGACGGCTGGCCACCCCGAGCACGAGCAGCACGGTGGCCACGAAGGCCGCCATCGCTGCCGCGCGCGCCCCCGTGACCGGCCCCGCGATCGCCAGCGCCGTGACGGCCGCGACGGTGTTCGCGGCACACACCACGAGCAGCGGCCGGAAACGGAGCACCAGCAGCCCGATCAGCAGCCAGACGAAGTACACGGCCAGTGGCATCCATGCCGGCGCGACCAGCGAGACGGCGAACGAGGCGCCGATCAACACGAGCAGGACCAGCGCCACCTGCCACTGGCTCTGCCGGGTCCCGCTCCGCCACGCGGCGACACGCGCCCCCAGGTAACCCGTCGCCCCCCGGTCAGCCATCCGGCCACACTAACCGGACGAGCGGACCGGCCCTTGCGGAAACCGTCACTCCCTGAGCGATCATGTGCGGATGACCGACGACGACGGACCCTTCTTCCACGGCACGAAGGCCGACGTGGGGCCGGGGGACCTGCTGGAGCCCGGCTACGGCTCCAACTTCGGCGCGGGCGCGAAGGCCAACTTCATCTACCTGACCGCCACGCTGGACGCGGCCACGTGGGGTGCCGAGCTGGCGGCGGGCGACGGCCCCGGCCGGATCTACCAGGTGGAGCCCATGGGCCCCTTCGAGGACGACCCCAACCTGACCGACCAGCGGTTCCCCGGCAACCCGACGAGGTCCTACCGCACGCGCGAACCGCTGCGTGTCCTCGTGGAGGTCGAGGAATGGGAGCCGCACTCCCCCGAGGTGCTCCAGCACATGCGCGACCACCTCGCGGAGCTCGAGCGTCAGGGCATCGAGGCGATCAACGACTGACCGACCCGCGTCAGGTGCTCGTGAGGATGACCAGCTGCTGGGTGGCCCTGGTCATCGCGACGTAGCGGTCGACGGCCCCCTCGATGCCCTCGCCGAACTTCTCCGGGTCGATCAGGACGACCAGGTCGAACTCGAGACCCTTCGAGAGCACCGGGGTCAGCGACCGCACCCGCGCCGAGGTCGGGTGCGCGCCGGCTTCCGGGGCATCCGCACTGATGACGCAGGCGATGCCGTCATCGTGATCGGCGAGCCAGGAGTCGAGGACCGGGCGGAGGTCCGACACGGATCCATGGGTGACGGGCACCCCGCTGCTGCGGACTGAGGTCGGGACGTTGGCGTCGGGCAGCACCGCGCGGATGACGGGCTCGGCCTCGGCCATGACCTCCTCCGGGGTCCGGTAGTTGATGCTCAGGGACGCCAGGCTGATCGACTCGAGCCCGATCCGCTCGAGCCGTTCCCGCCACGACTCCGTGAACCCGTGTCTTGCCTGGGCCCGGTCGCCGACCACGGTGAAGCTCCGCGACGGGCAGCGCCGCAGCAGCATCTGCCACTCGGCGTCGGTCAGCTCCTGCGCCTCGTCCACCACGATGTGCGCGAAGGGGCCGGCCAGCACGTCCACATCGACCTCGGGAAGCGCCCCTTCGTCGACGAGGGCATCCCGGATGCCGTCCTGGCGGAGCTGGGCGATCATCCCCTCGTCGTCGTCCAGCTGGAGCAGCTCGTCCACCACCCGGTCCATCTGCTCACGTTCGACGGCGACGGCGGCCGCGTGCCGCCGCTTGCGTCGTGACGCCTCCGGATCGCCGAGCCGGAGCCGCGCCGCGTCGAGGAGAGGCAGGTCGGGCACCGTCCAGGCGCGGGCGTCGGCACGCTGGAGCGTCCTGACCTCGTCCGGGGTGAGCCAGGGCGCGCACAGGCGCAGGTACGCGGGCACCTCCCACAGGTCCCCCACGAGGTCGGTCGCCTCGAGCAGCGGCCACGCCTTGTGGAGGGCGGAGATCAGGTCCCCGCTCTGGAGCAGGGCCCGGCGCAGCTCCTCGGTCGAGACCTCCTCGTCGTCGACCTTGTCGACCAGGATGTCGAGCAACGCCTCCAGCACCTGGTCGCGCGCCTCGTTGTGCGGCGTACCGGGATCGGGAGCCTCGAATGCCTCCGCCCAGTCGGCGGAGCTGAGCCAGAGGTCGACGTACGGCGTCTCGACCTCCATCCCCTCCCGGGGCGGCTCCTCGTAGAGCCGGACGGCGGGCTCGATCGCGGCGACCATCGCCGCGGACGACTTCAGGCCGGCCACGTCGGGGTCGGTCTCGTCGGGCACTCCCGTCCCCTCGGGGACCAGGTCGCGCAGGGTGCAGGTCTGCACGCCTTCCTCGCCGAGGCTGGGGAGGACGTCGGCGACGTACGCCAGGTAGGGCTGGTGCGGTCCGACGAAGAGCACTCCCCCGCGGCGGTGACCGAGGCGCGGGTCGGAGTAGAGGAGGTACGCCGTGCGGTGCAGCGCGACGACCGTCTTGCCGGTGCCCGGGCCGCCGTCGACGACGAGCGCGCCGCGGGAGCCGGCGCGGATGATGGCGTCCTGGTCGGCCTGGATGGTGCCGAGCACGTCGCGCATGCGCGGCGACCGGCTGCTGCCCAGGCTGGCGATGAACGCGGACTGGTCGTCGAGGGCGGCGGCGTGGCCGTCGAACCCGTCCGCGGTGAACACCTCGTCCCAGTAGTCGCTGATCCGGCCACGGGCCCAGCGGTACCGGCGCCGGCTCGCCAGGCCCATCGGGTTGGCGTGGGTCGCGCCGAAGAACGGCTCGGCCGCGGGCGAGCGCCAGTCGAGCAGGAGCCGGCGACCGGTGCTGTCGGTGAGGCCGAGCCGCCCGACGTACACGGGCTCCGCGTCGTCGGCGGGGACCATCTGGCCGAGGCACAGGTCCAGCCCGAACCGCCGCAGGGTCCGCAGGCGGGCGGTCAGCCGGTGCACCTCGAGGTCCCGGTCCATGGCCTCCTGGCCGGTGCCGCCCGGCGCACTGCGGGCGGCATCGAGCCGGTCGGACAGGTCGGCGATCGACCGCTCGAGGCTCTCCCCGATCGCCGCGAAGTGCCGCTCGTCGGCGGCGATCAGTGCCGGGTCGGCCTTGGGTGCCAGCTGCTCGGAAAGGACGAACACGGACACGGCGAGATCCCCCTGTTGTTGACGACGATCGGCGATTCTGCGGCATCACGGGGGCCTTGCCGCAAGCCCCCCGGTGCGCTATACCTTGGAAGTGGAAGGGCGTGCACGATCGCCCTTCCATTCGTCTGTCGCCAGATAATCGCGCGACAGGTGGAGCGCGCCCGCGGAGAATGGTCCGGTCATGATCGCCACTCTCCTGCGCCAGGCGCGGCCCCCGTCGCCTCTCGCCGGTCGGCTCGCCACCCAGTCACTGCTCTTCGCCCTCGGCGAGGGCACGTTCATGACCGGGTCGGCGGTCTTCTTCACCCAGATCGTCGGACTCTCCGCGGCCCAGGTCGGCCTCGGCCTGACCTTCGCCGGCGTCGCCGCCTTCCTGGCCGCCCTGCCGATGGGCAAGCTGGTCGACCGCTTCGGACCGAAGAAGATGTGGGCCGTCAGCGCGATCGGGCAGGCCGCGATGTTCTCGGTGTGGCCGTTCATCACCGACTTCCGGGGCTACGTCGCCATGGCCGTCGGCATGGAGGTCATCGGCGCGCTCGGCGGCGCCGCCCACGGCGCGTACACGATCGACGTGCTGCCGCCCGACGAGCGGGTGATGTCGCGCGCCTACATGTACTCCGCGCTCAACGTCGGCTTCACCCTCGGCGCCCTGCTCGGCGGCATCGCGCTCGCGTTCGACTCCAACGACCTGCTGCACGCGCTGCCGTGGTTCACCGCCGTGGTCTTCGTGCGTCAACGCCGCCGCGATCACGCGGCTGCCGCGGGCCTCGCACGACGACCGCACGCCGGAGGAGCGCAAGCTGAAGGTCCCCGGGCCGGGGCCGCTGCGCAACCCGGGCTGGCTGCTCACCACGTTCTTCGGCGGCGTCTTCTGGACCAACCAGGTGCTGCTCAACATCGTGATCCCGCTGTGGCTGGTCGAGGAGACCGACGCCCCGCGGGTGCTGCTGGCGTTCCTGTTCGGCACCAACACGGTGATGTGCATCTTCCTGCCGATGGCGGCGGCACGCGGGGTCGAGGACGTGCCGACCGCGCTGAAGGCGGTCCGGCTCTCGTCCAGCTTCTTCGTGGTCTCCTGCCTGATCACGCTGGCCACCCACGACACCGTCGGCTGGACCACGATCGCCCTGGTCTGGCTGGGTCACGTCACCGTGACCGGCGCCGAGCTGTACCTCTCGGCCGCCAGCTGGTCCTTCGAGGCCGAGCTGATGGACCCGCGCCAGCGCGGCGCCTACCAGGGGGCCGCCGAGCTGAGCGGCACCCTCGGGCAAGGTGTGGGCGCCCGCGCTCTACACCTTCCTCGCGATGAACTGGGGCGCCACCGGCTGGCTGGTGATCGCCGGGATCATCGTGGTGGCCACGATCGGCATCCATCCCGTCGACCCGGATGGCGCAGACGGTTCCTCGAGAAGCACGTCCCCGCCGACGTGCTGGCCGACGCCCGGGCCTCCAGACCCGACCCGAGGAGGGCATCGCCGTCGGCCCGCCCTCGTTCAT
Source organism: uncultured Actinomycetota bacterium (assembly GCA_963834235.1). Lineage (GTDB taxonomy): Bacteria > Actinomycetota > Actinomycetes > Propionibacteriales > Nocardioidaceae > Nocardioides. The sequence continues at coordinate 603,629 of CAWIAS010000001.1, read as the reverse complement.
CGACCACGACGAGCCGACGGTCGGCTTGCCCGACGCCCGGTCACTCAGCTGAACCAGGTGCTCCGCCGTCAGACCAGGGCCGTGACCACGGCGCCCACGCCCGTCGCGGCGAGGAGGACCAGCACGGCGGCGCGGAACGTGTCCGGTGAGAGCAGGCGCCGGGCGCGCTGCCCGAGCAGTCCACCCACCAGCAGCGCCGGGACGCTCCAGGCCGCGTAGCCGGCGACCTCCAGGCCGAGGTCGCCGAAGGCGGCGAAGACCGCGACCGCGACCAGGTCGACCGCGAGGAAGACAGAGGTGAGGGTGGCCCGGAACTGGTCGGGGCGCAGGCCGCGGCTCTGCAGGAGGACGACAGCCGGGGGTCCGTTCGTGCCGGTCGAGGTGGTCAGTGCTCCGACCAGCACGCCGGCCACCAGGTCGACCGCCGACGAGGCGCGCGCCGTAGGACGACGGACCAGGAGGGCCGTCGCCACCAGGACGAGGACGCCGATGGCCACCGTGAGCTGGCGGTGATCGGTGACGCGGTACACGACGTACCCCCCGGGCATCCCGACGACGGCGCCGGCGAGAAGCCGGACCACGACGCCGGAGTCCCGGTCCCGGCGCCCCTCGTAGGCCTGCCAGGCGTTGAAGACGACGGCGCAGAGCAGCGTCAGCAGGACGGCATCATGGGCGCCGATCGCGATCGCGAGCAGGGGGGTGGCGACCAGCGCGAACCCGAAGCCCGAAGCCATCTGCACGGCGGCAGCGAACCCGAGGATGGCTGCAGACACGATCAGCGAGGCGTCCATGGAGGTCCCGGAGGCGGAGGGATGGGTGGCGACGAGAGTCGCACATGCCCGCTGGTCCAGCGGAGGCGGTCGGTGTCGGGTGGGAGGGTGTCGCCATGACCCGGGTCTCGCTCTCCCGCCTGCCGGGCGACCGCGTGCTGGTGGTCGAGGGTGAGGTCCGGAGCGAGATCCCGGTCGCCGACCTGACGTCGTACGTCGGGTCGCGCGAGGCCGAGGCACCGCGCTGGGTGTGGGACGACACCGCGCGGTGGTATCCCTCGCTGCTGGCGGCTGGGCTGCGGGTCGAGCGCTGCCACGACCTGCGGTTGAGCCACCACCTGCTGCGTCGGGCTCCCGCGGTGGACGCACGGCTGCTGGAGGGGGAGCAGTCGGAGTACTGGCACCGGCTCGGGCCGAGCGTGTCCTCCGATCCGGCCCTGTTCTCCATCGACGACACGGCCGAGCACCTGCGTGCCGACCTCGAGGACGCTCGCCAGCTTGCGGCCGTGGCGGCCTCGTCGGAGGCCGGCCAAGCTCGGTCTGCTGCTCGCGGCGGAGTCGTCGGGTGCGCTGGTCGCGGCCGAGATGACCTACGCCGGTGTGCCGTGGCGGGTCGACGTCCACGAGCGGCTGCTCACCGACCTGCTCGGACCGCGGCCGCCGCGCGGCGCCCGGCCGCAGGCTCTCGAGACGCTGGTGGCCGAGCTGCGCGACACGTTCGCCACACCGGGCCTCAACCCCGATTCGCGCCCGGAGCTCCTGGCGGCCCTGCGCCGGGTCGGGCTGGAGGTCACGGACACCCGGGCGTCCACGCTGCGCGCGCTCGAGCACCCGGGCATCGCCGCGCTGCTGCGCTACAAGCAGCTCGCGCACCTGTTCCAGACCAACGGCTGGGCCTGGATCGACCAGTGGGTGAGCGGCGGCAGGTTCCGGCCGTCGTACCAGCCGGCCGGCTCCGCCACCGGCCGGTGGTCGTCGAACGGCGGCGGTGCGCTGTCGTTCCCGGTGCAGGTCCGGCCCGCGGCCGTGGCCGACGACGGCTGGGTGTTCGTGGTCGCCGACGTCGCCCAGCTCGAGCCCCGCGTGCTCGCCGGCATGAGTGGCGACCGCGCGCTGGCGGGGGCCGCGCGTGGCGCCGACCTCTACCAGGGGATGGTGGACGCCGGGGCCGTGGCCAGCCGCAACGACGCCAAGCTCGGTCTGCTCGGCGCGATGTACGGCGCCACCAGCGGCGAGAGCGGTCGCATGGTCGCCGGGCTCACCCGTCGCTACCCCGAGGCCTTCGGTCTGGTCGAGGAGGCCGCCCGTGCCGGTGAGCGCGGGCAGGTGGTGCGCACCCTGCTGGGGCGCGGGTCCCCCGGCCTGGGCGACGTGTGGGACCGCGATCCCGACGACCCTCCGGCCGACCCCGACAGCCAGGCCCGCTTCCGGCGCGCGTACGGCCGGTTCACCCGCAACTTCGTGGTCCAGGGCACCGGCGCCGAGTGGGCGCTGTGCTGGATCGCCGATCTGCGCAACCGGCTCTGGCGGCTGGGCGGGACCGGCTCCCTGGTCGACCGCCCACACCTGGTCTTCTTCCTGCACGACGAGGTCGTCGTCCACACGCCGGTCGCCCTCGCCGACGACGGTGGCGCAGGCCGCCTCCGAGGCGGCCGCCACCGCGGCCGCCCTGCTGTTCCGCAACCTCCCCATCGACTTCCCGCTCAACACCTCGGTCGTGGCGTCCTACGCCGACGCGGGCAAGCCGAGTGCCGCCGTCCTACCCTGAGCCGATGAGCGAGCCACCCGAGAAGACCCCGGACGGCCGTCACATCGTGGTCGACGGCCGCCGGTGGCGGGCCACCGATCCGGCGATCCCCGAGCCCCGGCGAGCCGAGCTCACCGCGATCCTGATGGCGTGGCGGCGCGACGTACGACGCACCCGCGGCACCGACGAGGAGCAGGTCACCCGGGCCGGAGTGCAGGCCGCCAAGGTCGCGCTCGGCGAGCGGGGCACGCCGTGGTGGGAGCAGTCCGACGCGGAGCGCGAGGCCCGGTGGTCCGCCGACGTGCCGATGCCTGGCGGGACCTGACCTCCCCGGCCAGGGGCGGTCCTCCCCTCGCCAGGTCCCACGGGCTACGGTCGGACGGTCGGCTCGGGACCACACGGAGGACCTCATGGACCATCACGACGTCTTGATCGTCGGAGGCGGCAACGCCGGGATCTCGCTGGCCGCCCGACTGCTCCGCGACGGGGTCGAGGACGTCGCCGTGGTGGAGTCCCAGGCCACGCACCGCTACCGCCCGCTGCTCAACTACGTCGGTGCGGGTGAGGCGACCATGGCGTCGCTCGAACGACCCGCCGAGCGGGTGGTCCCGGACGGCTGCACCTGGATCCAGCAGCAGGTCGTGGAGGTCGACCCCGACGGACCCGCCGTGGTGACCAGCGAGGGTCGCCGCATCGGCTGCACCACCCTCGTCATCTGTCCCGGGACTCGAGGAGGACTGGGACGCGACGCCGGGTCTCGCGGAGTCCTACGAGGCCGGCTGGGCAGGGTCGACGTTCGTCGTCGAGACGGCACCACAGGTGTGGCCGGCGCTGCGGGACCTGACGGACGGTCGGGTGCTGTTCTCCGTCCCTCCGGAGCCGGCACCGTGCGGCGCGACGGCGCTCAAGCCGCTGTTCATGGCCTGTGACCACTGGCGCCGGGCCGGCGTGCTCGAGGCACTCGACGTCCGGTTGGTGCTGCCCGGCCCTTCCCCCCTCGGCATCCCCGCCGCCGACGCACGGCTCGAGCGGGCGCTGGCGTCGTACGGCGTGCAGGTCCTGCGGGAGGCCACGGTCACCGGACTGGGCGACCACCAGGTCACGGTGTCCACCCGGTCAGGGGACGAGGTGCTGGACGACGTGGCGTACGCGCACGTGGTCCCGCACTACCGGGCACCCGGGTGGGTCGCGAAGAGCGACCTCGCCGGCAGCACGGCGGCCGGCCTGGTCGAGGTCGACCAGCACACGCTGCGCCACCGGCGGCACCCAGCCGTCTGGTCGCTGGGCGACGTGGCCGACCTGGGGACCCCGCCCTCTGGCGGGGCTCTGCGCAAGCAGGTCGCCGTCCTCGCGCACAACCTCGGTGCCACGGAGCCCGCGTCCTTCCAGCACTACGACGGGTACACCGTCATGCCGATCACCGTCGCTCGGCACCAGCTGATGCTGGTCGAGGTCGACCGCGACGGTCGCCCTTCCCCGTCGGTGCCGTTCCTCGACCTTGCCCGGCCCCGGCGGATCACGTGGTTCGTGGACCGCTACGCGCTGCCGCTCACCTACTTCCGGCGCATCCTGCGCGGGAAGGTCTGACCGACCCCCGCGGGCAGGCCCGGCGCCCCGGTCCATCCCAGACTTGAACAGTTCCAGATTCCACGCAAGGATGTGGTCGTGACCTCATCGGCCAGGGACTTCCCGTCATCCCTGCGCGACGCCTCCCTGCGGGTGACGCGACCGCGGCTGGCGGTCCTGGCGGCGGTGGAGCAGCACCCGCACATCGACACCGACGCGGTGATCAACCTGGTGCGTGCCGACCTCGGGGCCGTCTCCCACCAAGCCGTGTACGACGTACTCCGGGTGCTCACCGATGCCGGCCTGATCCGGCGCATCCAGCCCGCCGGCGCCACCGCTCGCTACGAGTCGCGGGTCGCCGACAACCACCACCACGTGGTGTGCCGCTCCTGCGGCTCCATCGCCGACGTCGACTGCGCCGTCGGCGCCGCCCCGTGCCTCACCGCCTCCGACGACAGCGGCTTCGCCGTCGACGAGGCAGAGGTCGTCTACTGGGGCACCTGCCGTGAATGCTCGACCTCCAGCACGCACCACTCCACCGCCCGTCCGGAAGGAAATCGATGAACGACAGCCAGGACAACAGCTCGCCCACGAGCCCGCAGGGGGTCGACCGCAAGGCCGAGGAAGGCTGCCCGGTCATGCACGACTCGGCGGCCGCGCAAGGCAGCGAGAGCGAGAACCCGGCGATCGATTCCCCCACCCCGACGGGCACCGCTCGCCCGCACACGATCAAGGACTGGTGGCCCAACCACCTGGACCTCTCTCCCCTCCACGTCCGCACGTCGACCGCTGATCCGCTGGGCGACGACTTCAGCTACGCGGAGGAGTTCGCGAAGCTCGACGTCGAGGCCGTGAAGCAGGACATCGCCGAGGTGCTCACGACCTCCCAGGACTGGTGGCCGGCCGACTTCGGCCACTACGGCGGCCTCTTCATCCGGATGAGCTGGCACGCGGCCGGCACCTACCGCATCTACGACGGCCGCGGTGGCGCCGGCGACGGCGCCCAGCGCTTCGCGCCCCTCAACAGCTGGCCCGACAACGCCAACCTCGACAAGGCCCGCCGCCTGCTGTGGCCGGTGAAGCAGAAGTACGGCCAGAAGATCTCGTGGGCCGACCTGCTCGTCCTCGGCGGCAACGTCGCGCTCGAGACGATGGGGTTCGAGACCTTCGGCTTCGGCTTCGGCCGTGAGGACGTGTGGGAGGCCGAGGAGATCTTCTGGGGCCCCGAGGACACGTGGCTCGGCGACGAGCGGTACGCCGGTGAGCGCGAGCTGGAGGAGTCCCTGGGCGCGGTCCAGATGGGCCTGATCTACGTCAACCCCGAGGGCCCCAACGGCAATCCCGACCCGCTGGCCTCCGCCCGCGACATTCGCGACACCTTCGCGCGGATGGCGATGAACGACGAAGAGACCGTCGCGCTGATCGCCGGCGGCCACACGTTCGGCAAGACCCACGGAGCGGGCGACGCGGACCTGGTCGGCGTCGAGCCGGAAGGCGCCCCGCTCGAGGAGCAGGGCCTCGGCTGGACGAGCGGCTTCGGCTCCGGCAAGGGAGAGGACGCCATCACCTCCGGCCTCGAGGTCACCTGGACCACCACCCCGGTGCGGTGGAGCCACGACTTCTTCACCAACCTGTTCGGCTTCGAGTGGGAGCTCAGCAAGAGCCCGGCCGGCGCACACCAGTGGGTGGCGAAGGACGCCGACGACATCATCCCCGGACCGATGCCGGACTCGCCGAAGCGCAAGCCCACCATGCTGACGAGCGACCTCGCCCTGCGGTTCGACCCGACGTACGAGAAGATCTCGCGGCGCTTCCTGGAGAACCCCGACGAGTTCGCGCAGGCCTTCGCCAAGGCCTGGTACAAGCTGCTGCACCGCGACATGGGCCCGGTGTCGCGCTACCTCGGCCCCTGGGTGGCCGAGCCGCAGCTGTGGCAGGACCCGGTCCCCGCGGTCGACCACGAGCTGGTCTCCGACGACGACGTCGCGACCCTCAAGGCGACCCTGCTCGACTCAGGACTCTCGGTGTCCGAGCTGGTCTCGACCGCGTGGGCGTCCGCCGCCACCTTCCGGTCCACCGACAAGCGGGGTGGCGCCAACGGTGCCCGGATCCGGCTGGAGCCGCAGCGCGGCTGGGCGGTCAACCAGCCCGAGCAGCTCGCGACGGTGCTCGACAAGCTCGAGACCATCCAGCGCGACTTCAACGCCGCCGGCGGGTCGCAGATCTCCCTCGCGGACCTGATCGTGCTCGGCGGTTCCGCGGCCGTCGAGAAGGCCGCGGCGGATGCCGGCGTGCAGGTGACGGTGCCGTTCCACCCGGGTCGCACCGACGCCACCCAGGACCAGACCGACGTCGACTCCTTCAAGGTGCTCGAGCCGCGGGCCGACGGGTTCCGCAACTACCTGCGCGACGGCGAGAAGCAGCGGCCCGAGGTCCTGCTGGTGGAGCGGGCGTACATGCTCGAGCTCACCGCACCCCAGATGACGGCGCTCGTCGGCGGTCTCCGGGTCCTCGGCAACAACGTCGGTGGCACCTCGCACGGCGTCCTCACCGACCGGCCCGGCGTCCTCACCAACGACTTCTTCACCAACGTGCTGGCGCCGGGCACCCGGTGGAGGGCGTCGGAGTCCGTGGAGAACGCCTACGAGATCCGCGACGTCGCCACCGACGAGGTCCGGTGGACCGCCACGGCGGTCGACCTGATCTTCGGCTCGAACTCGCAGCTGCGGGCCCTCGCCGAGGTCTACGCCAGTGACGACGCGCGGGACAGGTTCGTCGGCGACTTCGTCACTGCCTGGACCAAGGTCATGGAGCTCGACCGGTTCGACCTGGCCTGACGCCGGCCGGGTCACTCCGGCGGGAGGCTGCCCATGATCTCTGCGGCGTCGTCGTTCTCGGGGTCGAGGTCGAGGGCACGCTGGAGGACGCTCCTCGCCAGATCGAGCTCTCCGTCGATCTGGTGCGCCCACCCGGTCATCGTCCACGCGGCGGATGACTCCGGCCGGACCGCGGTCCACAGGTTCAGGAGGGGCCAGACCAGGTCCGTGCGGTGGAGCTCGATCGCTCCCCACACGGCCTTGTCGATCTCTCCGTCGTCGAGGTCGAACTGGGCCGGCTCCGCCGCCGCCAGTCGGTGGAAGAGCGCCGACGCGGCGTCCGGACCCGACGTCGTGAGCGCCTCGGCGACGGGGCCGACGACCGGAGGCAGCAACGCGCGCAGCTCCACCCCGACCTCGCCCGGCTGGGCGGGGTCGGCGAGCGCGAGGTCGAGCGCTGCCTCGGCGATGGCCCAGGTGGGGACGGTGTTGGAGTTGGCCATGACAACGACTCCGGCTCGCCGCTCGGGCACCATCACGAGCCTCGACCCGAACCCGGGGTCCGTCCCGCTGTGACTCACGGTGCGGTGGCCGCCGTAGCTGCCCAGAGCCCAGCCGAGACCTTCCGCCTCGTTGAACGGCGGATCATCCAGCGCCATCACCGGCTGACGCATCAGGTCGAGCAGTCCTGCGTCCAGCCGTGCCCACGGCGCCTCGGCAGCCCCGGCCGCCGTCTCCGTCGGTTCGAAGTGGGCCATCATCCAGCGGCACATCTCGTCCAGGTTGGAGTGCAGGGTCGAGCTGGGGGCGTGCCGCCGGGTGTAGGGGTAGGCGCCCTCGGGCACCGCCAACGGCATCCCCACGTGCGGTGAAGCCGCCAGGTGCTCGGGCACCTCAGCCCTCATGAAGGTGCTGGTGACCATCCCCAGCGGTGTGAGGAGCTGCCGGCGTACGGCGTCCTCGAAGGTCGTGCCCATGACCCGGGACAGCAGCAGCCCGAGCAGCTCGAACCCGGCGTTGGAGTAGGAGTGGGTCGACCCGGGCTCCGTCTTCAGCCGCCAGCCCGACAGGCTGCGAGCGAACTCGCTGAGCGCGTCGTCGCCCAGCTGCGGGTCGTGCCAGCCGTAGTCCGAGACGTCCGGAAGACCACTCGTGTGGCTCAACAGGTTCCGGGCGGTGACCTCTGCTTCCCGGCCGTCGGCCAGCGTGAACTCGGGTATCCGGTCGGTGATCGGAGCGTCCAGGTCGAGCAGGGGCTCACGGCCGTCGACGCCGGTCGACAACGACACGACCGCCGTCGCGACGAACGGCTTGGAGACCGACGCCAGGTGGAACATCGTCTCGGGCGTGACCGGCTCGCCACTGTCGACGTCACGGACGCCGAACCCGCGCGACGCCACCTCTCCGTCGCGCACCACGGCCACGGCCAGGCCCGCCACGTCGTGCGACTCGAGCAGGCTCTCGATCAGCGGCCAGAGACTCTCCTCGATGGACACCACCGGGTCAGTACTCCACCGACAGGGAGCAGGCGGTTTCGCTGTCCTCACCGACGTGAGGGGGCTGCCGCACGGGGATGGTGACGGTGAACGGCATGTGCACGGTCCCTTCGACCTCGACGGAGCGGCTGCTCGACCCGACCGGCTTCGAGGTGTTCTCGTCCGCGTACGCCGTGACGGTCACGGTCACCTCGTCCGGTTGAGGCGCCTCGCCGTCGATCGTCAGCCTGGCGTCGACTGTGTCGGCATCCGGGTCGTAGACGCAACTGGGTTTGCCCTCGCTGCCACCCCAGGTGACCGTCAGGCCAGGGCTGGGCCGGTCCTCACCGCCCAGGGACAGGACGCCCGCGATCACCACTGCTGCCACCACGACTCCGGCTCCGGCTCCGGTGACCAGCCCGCGCCGCCGGCGCGCCGGTCCGGGGTGATCGCTGTCGCTGGGCAGGCTCAACCGGGGTGGTCCTTCTGCTGGATCTTCTGAGGCGGTGTCCAGATCGTCGCACCTCGGTAACGTGCGGGCCATGCCCATCAAGCTGGAGAACGTCGGCATCGCCGTCCGTGACCTCGAGGCGACGATCGCCTTCTTCACCGACCTGGGGCTGACCGTCCTCGGCCGCGACACGGTCAGCGGGGAGTGGACCGACACCGCGGTCGGCCTCGACGGCAACCACGCCAAGATCGCCATGCTCCAGACGCCGGACGGGGGTGGTCTCCTCGAGCTCTTCGAGTACATCCACCCCGACGCGATCGAGACGCAACCGACCTTGCCCAACGAGATCGGCATGCACCGCGTCGCCTTCTCGGTCGACGACCTCGACGAGGCGCTCAGGATCGCCGCGAGGCACGGATGCCACCCGCTGCGCGGCGTCGCGACGTACGAGGACGTCTACAAGCTGACCTACGTCCGCGGCCCCAGCGGCATCCTCGTCATGTTCGCCCAGGAGCTGAACAAGACCTGAGGTGGCGCTTCCCGTCGCTGTCTGGCTGCGGCCATCAGCTCAACAGCTTCCAGTGCCCTTCTGAGACGACCTCGACGGTGCCGTCGACCACCTTGATGGCCGTCTGGTCATCCATCGCGTACGCCGGCCCCGAGATGCCGGCTGCCCATTCTTCCGCGTCGGCCATGGAGTTGCCCGGCTGGCCTTCCGGAACCAGGTGCGGACAGATCGAGAAGTCCACGAGCCCCAACGTGCTGTCGTCACCGCTCGGAGGTCGCCACTGGATGAAGTCCTCCCCCACCTCGGGGGTCATCACCATGCTTCCCGCGCTCAGTCCCACCCACACCGTCTCGCCCAACGACGGCAGCAGGTCCGCCAGGCCGGACTCCCGCATCCAGTGGCACAGGTAGAGCACGTCGCCGCCCGCGACCAGCAGGACGTCCGTCTCCCGCACCAGGGGCACCCAGCGCTCCTCGTCGATGCTCGGCAGCGCGGTGAGCTCCAGCACGCCGACGGACTTCCAGCCGAGTTCCGACCATGGGGATGCTCGGACGTACCGCTGATGAACTGCCAGGCCCTCACGCCGGGGCCGAGCGCGGGATGCCCGTACTGCGCGGTGGGGATGCACAGCGCGGTGGACTCGGCGATCGGCTTGCCCAGCAGATCGACCAGCGCGTCGCGGATGCTCGCGTTCTTGACACCTGCGGACGTGAGGAGAAGTCGCACCATGCCTCCAGATCGAATCGGGTGAAGCGGTCCGACATGCAGACATGAAACCACCGCGAAACTCATCGCTGCCGCATCGGCCACCACCATGGTGGACGCTACGTCGCGTCAGCCGAGCAGTGACGCGGTCGCTGCGGCATGCCCTCCCGGATCGTGACCGGGCAGCTAGCCCGCCTGACGCTGGGGCAGGGATAGCGCGCCACTCGGGAGAACATCGGGCGATGCTCTACCGGGGCGTGGCTCGTCGCGGACCAGTGAGGATTAGAAGGATGAGCGCGACCATTGCGGCGGACAGACGCAGGTGATCGTACGTCGCACTCGTATCGCGAGCTCAACTTGTCGGTGCGGTCAGACACACTGCTGGGATGGAGTGGACACGGCGGGGCTTGACCGAAGCAGGGTTCGAAGGGTTTGTGAGATTCGGCGATCTGCCGTTGTCGCCAGTGCCCACCGGGGCAGGCGTCTACATCGTTCTGCGTGAATCCGCTGACAAAGTGACCTTCCTCGATGTCAGCCCTCGCCGGCCGGTTCAAGGGCACGGACCCGACCCGTCGGTTTCCCAGAGCACCTTAGAAGCAGCCTGGGTCAGCAATACGGGCGTGATCTACATCGGCAAGGCGAGCCCCGGGAGCCTCAGGGCGCCGAGGCCTCAAGAGGAGACTCACTGAATACCGTCGGCACGGAGCCGGCGATGCTGTTGGTCATTGGGGTGGCCGATACATCTGGCAGCTGACCGACCACGATCAGCTCCTGGTCGCATGGCGAGAGACCCCTCACAGCGATGCCGAAGATCTCGAGTCCGAACTGATTGCTGCGTTTGTCGACGATCACGGGGTACGGCCGTTCGCCAACCGAAAAGCTGGCCGGGCGATCACCAGTACGACGGCAACTCCGTGAATCTCCCCGACGCAGAGGTAACCAGGCGCTTAGCCTGAGCCACATGGCAGAGACGATCACGCCGCGAGAACTGGCGAAAGAGTTGGGGCTCAGCGCCCGCACCATCCGTGGGTGGCTGCGCGCACAGGGCTGGCAGAGCCAGCCGTACGCGCGGTGGCACCTGACCGCTGACCAAGCCAAACTCGTACGCGCCCATTTCAAAGGCTGACTTTGGCAGAGGCGGCGAAGTGGGCGTCCTACCGAGCAGGTGACGGTCGTCGGATTGCTTCACCCGGGCTGCATTTGACGACACGTCGAGCGCATGAGATCCGACATGACCGATCGAAGCGAGGGGACCCGCGGCGCGAAGAGGGGTTGTCCACAGGATTCGAACAGGTGCTCGATACATGTCGGTGGTCGGTGCTTGACTGAGTTCCATGACCAGCACCACCCACCACCAGCCGACCGGCGGCGCCGCCGCGGTGCTGGACGGTGTGCGCGGACAGGTCAGCGAGCTCGCCCAGACCCTGTGGGCCGCACGCCCCGCCAGCGAGCTCACCGACACCGTGGTCGCCATCGAGTCCCTCAAGTCGACCCTCGACGCCCTCGAGCTCACCGTGACCGCCGAGCTCGAGGCCACCAACGCCGTCAAGGCCGAAGGATGGGCCTCGACCCGCGACTTCCTCACCGCCGTGACCGGCGGCCACCTCGGCACCGGCCCCCAGCTCGTCCGCCTCGCCACCACCCTGACCCAGGACCTCTTCACACCCGTCGCCGAGGCCATGGCCCACGGCTGGCTCTCCACCACCAAGGCAGGCGTGATCACCCGCGCCGTCGACACCCTGCCCAACTCCTGTGACCGGCACCGCGCCGTCCAGGTGATGCTCGACGAAGCCAAACGCCTCAACGCCTCCGAGCTCACCAAGGCCGGGCGACACCTCTGGGCCGTCATCGACCCCGACGGCCAGGACCGCGCCGACGAGCAGGCCCTGGACCGCGAAGCCCGCGCCGCCCACCACGGCCGCCACCTCACCATCACCCCCGACCAGTGCGGCGGCGCCTGGATCAAGGGCCGCTGCTCCGCCGAGGACGCCGCCCTGATGCGGTCCACCCTGATGCCGTTGGCCGCCCCCGTCCCCACCACCCAGCCGGCCTGCGACCCCGTCACCTGCGAGATCCCCGGCTGTGGGCATGACGGCCGAGACCCCCGCGACCACGGCGCCCGGATGCTCGACGCGTTCACCGAGCTCTGCCGACGCGCCCAGACCGCCGACCTGTTGCCGGACCAACACGGCGCCACGCCCCGGGTGATGATCACCATCGACCTCGAGACCCTGCGCCGCGGAGTCAGGCCAGGCCACCACCGAGGACGGCCTCGACCTCCCCGCTGGCGCCCTGCGCCGGATCTGCTGCGACGCCGAGGTCATCCCCGTCGTCCTGGGCACCCGCAGCGAGGTCCTCGACGTCGGCCGGCTCCGCCGGCTCGTCACCCCCGCGATCTGGAAAGCCCTCGTCGCCCGCGACCAGCACTGCCGCTTCCCGGGATGTCGACGCCCACCCCTGATGTGCCACGCCCACCACGTCATCCACTGGATCGACCACGGACCCACCAGCCTCGACAACCTGCTGCTCCTGTGCGGCCACCACCACCGCCTCGTCCACTCCGGACCCTGGCAAGTCACCCTCGACCCCGCCGGACACGCAGAGTTCCACCCCCCACCCGGCGCCACCCGCGAACGCCTGACCAGCCCCCGGTCTCCACCCCGAGAATGAGCTTCCCGCCTCTACATCACCGCAAGGTCGAGGACCCTGCCGGCCGCGTCAGCTGCGGTGAGGGTCGTGCTCTCGAGCACGAGCTCCTCCGACGTGGAGCGCGACTCCTGCGCCAGACAGGCGTCGGCCACGATCTGCCGGAGGTGTTCCGCATCGGCGCCGACGATGTCGTCACCGGCAAGCAGTGCCATCTCGCCACGTTCCCGGGCGCGAGCGCGTGCCGTCAGCTCGGCCGCGGAGGCGGTCAGCCGGACCGTCGTCATCGGTGTGCCGTCGAGCTGGTCGGCGTACAGCCTGACCTGTTCCGCGTCTTCCGTGGTGCCGTTGAGCAACAGCAGGTGGTTGCCGCGCTCGCGGAAGACTCGCCACAGGGCACTGGTGGCGGCTGCCTGGAGCGGATGGTCGATCGGCCCGCCTCCGTGTCCGTGGAAGCCGAGCTGGCGGAGGTCGACGAACGCAGTGGGGAGCGCGCGTTCGCGCGCCATCATGAAGGCCTGCCAGGCGACCGTCGACTTTCCTACCAGGCGGGAGCCGGTGATCAGCACAGCGCGGGCCCGGTCGGGGTCGATGCTCGGCACGGGCTCGTCAGCGCGACCGGATGAGACGGGAGGCAGCGCTCGAGCCGCAGCGAGCACGCGACGTGCCACGTCCACGGGACTGCCGTCGTCGGTACGGACGACGGGAAGCCCGTGTGTCGCTGCCTGGTGCCGGCGCGCGTCGGCGAGCACTCCGGCCCAGTCCTCGGCGTACTGGCCACGAGCCTCCATCCGTCGCCTCAGTGCGCTTTCATCGACGGCCAGTCGCACCAGGTCGAGCTCGAAATCGGCAAGGGCCCGGCGGGAGAACTCCACCTGGTCCGGATCCAGGACCCCCGAGACGACCAGCGTCTTCGCCCCACGCTGCGCGTGCACTCGAGCCACCGCGGCCAGGGCCCAGGTCTTGTGTCGGTGCGCTTCGCCGTCGTCGGCAGGCTCGGGAGCAGCCATCCCCAGCTGGTCGATGTCCACGTAGGCCGTCGGCTCGTCGCGGTCGGACAACGAGTTGAGAAGCTCCCAGGCCGTCGCCGACTTGCCGACGCCGGGCGGACCGAACACCCACAGGATTCTCACGACGAGAGACTCCACGCCGTGGCTTGCGTGGGCAAGCCGATTTCCGAGATGGGCTTGCTGGGCTCCGGCTCAGGCATGTGGAGCGGACGCGAGGATTTGAACCTCGACCCCTTCCCTGGAAGGGAAGCGTGCTGCAACTACACCACGTCCGCGAAGCCAGCCTCTGTCGAGACCGACACGTTCCCAGTATGACTCACCGCGAAAAACTTCGAGCTGCCGGCCAGGAGGGCCACCGGGGCCTAGCCACGGTCGCGGACCCGGACCATGCCGGCCAGGGTCGCGATGTAGGCAGACCCGTCGGGGCCGAGGGTGACCGCGGCGTAGTGGTTGTTCATCAGGGTGCCGGTGCCGGTGCGGACGCTGAATGCGTGGCGGCCGGTGTGGACGTCGATTGCGGTGAGGTACCACGCGCTGACGCCCCAGATCGTCGACCGCTTCGTGTAGGCGTAGAGCAGGCCGGTCTCGAGGGAGACCTTGGCGACGGACGTGGGAGCGTTCAGGTCGCTGGTCCACGCGACCTCGCACTCCTCGTCGACGACGTCGACGCGGGCGAAGCCGGGGCTGGTGCCGAAGCCGAGGACCGTGCTGAGCGGGCTCGTGTAGCCGTGGTTGTTCTCCACGATGACGCCATCGTCGACCGCGACCAGGGAGTTGTCGGTGGCGCTGGCGTCGTCCTCGAAGACCGGCGCCCGGCACACCTCCTCGCCGGTGTCGCGCCGCAGGAACACCACGTTCATCCGCGGGTCCGCGTTGTCGGTGATCGCCAGGAGGCCATCGGGCATGAGCGTCGGGGTCGTGCCGCTGCCCTGGCTGAGCTGCCCGGGCTTCTGCTCGCTCCCGCGGTCGTACTGCTTGCGCCAGACCACCTCGGGCTTGCCGGTCGCGTCCGTCTCCAATCGATACAGCGCGCCGGTCGTGACGACGTACACACCGCCCGTCTCGTCGACGGAGAAGGAGTTGACGATGTCCTCACCGAGGTCGAGGCTCCGAACCTGCTGGGTGGCCGGAGCGACCGAGCCGACGACGCCCTTCCGGGTCTCGAACCAGATCCGGCCGTCCCAGTCCGGCATCAGTGCGATCAGGCAGTCGTCGTCCGCGACGGCCTTGCTCACGTCCAGGGTCTCGTCGAGGGTCAGGTCGGGGTCGCCGTCCGCGTCTGAGGTCGTGAAGGCCAGGATCCGACCATCGGTGGTGGCGACCACAGCGCGGTCACGCTCGTCGAGGTAGAAGTACGAGCCGCCGCAGAGGTTCTCCCACGGCAGGCTGTCGTCGATCTTCACGCGGTCGGGGAGGTCCTTGGTGGCGAGCGGGTTCATCGACTCCGGGTCCAGGACCCGCAGCTTCGGCCCCTCGAGGTCGCCGCAGAGCGCGATGATCCGGTCGTTCGCGTCGAAGGCGAGGGTGGCGCACTCCTCGATCCCGAACCACGCGGTGTCGACCTCCGGCTGCTCGCCCACCGGCCCCGCCCACGTGTAGGCATCGCTCGACCAGGCGTCGTTGTGCATCGAGCTGCGGCCGTTGGGAGCCAGGTAGGGGTGCTGCGGGACCTCCATGCCGGTGACCGGGCGGGTGATCGCCGGCCGGCCGACGTACCCCGGAGTCACCAGCGTGCCGGGGCCCTGCGGGATCGGGAGCCGGCCGTCCGGGATGACGATGACGAGGACGGCGAGCACCGCCACCACTGCTGCTCCGATGCCGAGGTTGCGCCACGGGCGCTCCGGGCGGACGAGGACGGCGCGGACGCGCGGGATCGCCGAGGCTGGCCAGCGCGAGCACCAGGACCCACGGGCCGATCGCCAGCCACAGCAGCACCACGGCTGCGACGGCGATCGCGCGGTACATGGGGTGAAGCCTAGGGGCTGCGGGGTGCCGCCCTGCGTTCTCTCACGGGGTTTCGAGGCTCGTCGCTGACGCGCCTCACACCTCAACCGACGGTGGGGTGGCGTTGTCGGTGACCCAGAGGCCGAGGAGGCCGCGGAAGTGGGCGAGGAACTCGTCCTGCTCGTGCGGCGGGTAGGTCGCCGCGACGGTCTCGCGGAGGATCCGGTCGAACTCGTCGGACTGGATCCACTCGTGGACCTGCTCGTCGAGGTTCGGGAGATTCTCCGAGCACCAGTCCTGGTAGCGGTCGGTCTCGAAGTACTCGTCGGCCAGCGCGAGGTATCCCTCGAGCTTCGCGTCGTAGTCGAGGGCCGGGTCGTCGGCGATCTCGAAGTAGCGCCGCGTCTCCAGGTCGACGTGGCTCTTGCGCCCGGTGACCACGCAGTAGACCGACCAGCGCACCAGCGCCTTGATCGCCCACGGGAAGTAGTAGTGCAGCGAGGTCACGGCCACGTCGGGGCAGGCGTTGGCGTAGTCGATCGGGTAGACCTCGTCACCGGCCACCAGCATCTCGGCCGAGTTGAACTCCCAGCGGAAGAACGCGTTGACGATCCGGCTGATCGCGATCGCCTGGTTGCCCGCCGACTCCGACAGGAAGTCGTGGGAGACCGCATACCGGTTGTGCATGGGCTGGTCGGGGCGGAAGTCCATGACCATCGTCTCGGCGCCGATCGACAGCGCCCGGGCGAACTTCTCGTAGTCGACGGTGGCCTGCAGGTGCATCAGCATCTCGCCGGACTCGTCGTACGCCTTGTGCAGGTCACCGCGGTCGTTGACCCGGGAGACCCCTCGCCAGCCGCCGCCGTCGAACGGCTTCATGTAGAGCGGGTAGCCGAGCTCGTCGGCGAGCTTGTCGAGGTCGAACGGCTGGTTGTACTGCTCGGAGGTGTAGGCCCAGCGGACGTTGTCGACGGGGTTCTTGTACGGCACCAGCGTGGTCGGCGGGACCTTGAGCCCGAGCCGGACCATCGCGCAGTAGGCGCTGTGCTTCTCCATCGACTGGAACGTGAACGGGCTGTTCAGCAGGTAGGTGTCGTTGACCAGCGCGGCCTTCTTGAGCCACTCGCGCGGGTGGTAGTACCAGTAGGCGAGCCGGTCGATGACGAGGTCGGTGCGCACCGGGTCGGTCAGTCCGAACGGCTCGATGGTGAGCCGTTCGCTGCTGAACGTGTGGGTCTGACCGCCCGACCTCACCGGGCCGACCTTGCGCAGGATCGCCTCGAACGCGCGCGGCCAGTCCTCCTCGGCTCCGAGCAGCAGTCCGATCAGGTGGTCACTCATCAGTTCGTCTCCTTCGATCCCGTGACGGACGCGTCTAGCAGTAGCGGGGCAGGTGGTGGGCGATCTGGCGGCGCCACCACGGCCAGTCGTGCGCAGCGTCGTGCCCCCAGACGTCGAGGTCATGCGAGATGCCGCGCTCCGCGAGCAGACCGGCCATCCGGTGCGCCTCCGGCAACGACGCCGTCGGGTGCCTCTCCCACGGACCCTCGCCGACCGTGAGGACGACGTGCAGCCGGCCGCGCAGCCAGTCGAGGTGGGCGCCGTGCAGGTGGGGGACGTAGTCGGTCGGGTTGGTGAAGTACGCCGCGTCGCCGCGGTCGCCCCACGCGTGCCAGGCCGACGGGTCGTAGTTGCCGCTCTGGCAGATCGCGACGGGGAAGAGGTCCGCGCGGGTGAGTGCGAAGTGGAGGGCGTGGTAGGCGCCCATGCTGCACCCGGTGACGATGGCGTCGCCGCCGCCCGGGGTGTCGTCGCCGATGAAGCCGGCCACCTGGTCGGTCACCCAGGACTCGTAGGCCTGGTGCCGGTGGGCCCGCTCCTCCAACGGGGCGGACGTGTCGGACCAGGACACCTCGTCGAACGAGTCCACGCAGTAGAGCTTGACCCGGCCGGCGTCGATCAGGTCGGCGACGGCCCCGACCATGCCGTTGTTCTCGTAGTCCCACGCCCGGCCCTGCTCGCTGGGGAAGACGACCACCGGACGGCCGTAGTGGCCGTAGCGGACCACCGTCCCGGAGCGGTGGAGACCGGGAGCAGGCAGCTCGACCTGGACCTTCTCCATCAGCTGAACACCTCCGTCAGCAGGTCGGTCAGGTGCGGGTCGAGCAGGTCGCGCCAGCAGGTCCAGGTGTGTCCCTGCCGGGCCTCGCCCCACGAGACCCTGACCCCGGTCGCGGCGAGCTGATCGGCCATCAGCCGGTTGTTCTGGAAGTTCTCCTCGGCCGTGCCGCAGGTGATGACCGTGCGCGGGGCACCGGGCGCCGCCTGGGTCGCGGCGTGCACGGTGGCCACGAACCCGGTCACCGCCCCCCAGTGCGGGTAGCCGGACTCCTGGCCGTCGAGCTCCGCGGTGAAGAAGGAGCCGGACTGCAGGAGCAGCCCGCCGAACGCCCCTGGCGAGGTCCACGCGGCGTGCAGGGCTGCGACGCCGCCGAGGCTCTGGCCGCTCAGCACCGGCAGCCCGCGGGTCGGGAACTTCTTCCGGAGCCGCGGCAGGACGCGGTCGGTGAGGGCGGCGGCGTACGCCGGGTTGGCGGCGTACCGCTCGTCGCGGGCACCGGGCGCGAGCAGGGCGACCCGCATCGGAGGGAGTCGCCCGTCGCCGATCAGGGCACCGACGTAGCGCGTGAGCTCGCCGAGCTTGTCCATCTCGGGGCCGTCGTGGGCGACCAGCAGCGGGAGCTCGGCCTCGGCGTGACCCTCCGGCGTCCACACGGTGACGTCGATCGTGCCGACCGCGGTGCGGGTGACCTTGAGGCTCGTCCGCTCCCCCGGCACCGGCTCGAGGTCCAGCCACGCAGGGGCGGCGTACGACGGGAGCGCGAGCCAGGAGTGGGCACCGAACGCGCCGTCGACCTGCTCGGGGTTGCCGGGGTCGAGCTCGAGGTGGGGGTCCGGGTCACCGGGGATCTCGAACATGTACTCCACGCAGTCGAGCTCCGGGAGCGGCATCCGCAGCTCCCAGCCACCCTCGACCGCCGCGAGGTCGAGGTCCCCGCCGAGCTCGACGTCGCACCACAGCTTCGCGCCCGGGAGGTCGTGGTCGGGGTCGGCCAGCCGGAACGCGATCACGTCGCCCTCCACGGCGGTGGGGGCGAGCGAGTCGAGAGCTGGGAGCACCCATCGACCCTATCGGCGCGGCCGGGGCGACCGTCCAGCGAGCCGATACCTCAGGGCCCGCGTGGGTGCGAACCGGCCGAGGAGTTCGTAGCATCGAACGGCACACGTCCCTGCTCGACACCAGAGCTCGACACCAGCGAAGGAGTGACGCCGCCGTCATGGTCGGACCACCTCGCCCGGACCTGCTCCTCCCCGACGGCAGCACCCTGCTGCACATCGGGCCGCAGAAGACCGGTTCGACCGCGGTCCAGGCCGCCTTCCACGCCGTGCGCGGCGACCTCCCGGCGTACGGCGTCGCCTATCCCGGAACCGCTGCCAAACCGGTCCGCGCGGTCCAGGCGGGGCTGGGGTTCGGGATGGGCCGCGGTGGCGTCCCCCCGCGTCCCGCGGCCTGGCGCTCCTTCAAGCGCGAGCTGGACGCGGCGGCGGACCTGCGCACCCTGGTCAGCCTGGAGTCGATGGGGCGGATCCGGGGCAAGGAGCTGACCCGGGCCGTGCGCGCGCTCGGCGGCGACCGGCCCCACGTGGTGACCGTGGCCAGACGCTACGACCGGTTGCTCCCGTCCCAGTGGCAACAGCGCCTCAAGGCGGGCGAGCAGCGCACGCTGGACGAGTGGCTCCGGTCGGTCCTCGACCCCGAACCCGCCGGCGCCGGCCACCCGGACTCGCACGCGCTCTGGGTCCCGCACCACACCGCGCACCTGGTCCGGCGCTGGGCGGACCGGGTCGGGCCGGAGAACGTCACGGTGGTCGTCGGGCGCGACGGCGACCGCCAGCACCTGCTCACCGTCTTCGAAGCGCTGCTCGGCCTCCCCCACGGGCTGCTCCCGCAGGTCACCAAGGCCGCCAACCGCTCGCTCAGTCGACAGGAGGCCGAGCTGCTCCGGGCCAGCAACATGGCGTTCGGAGCGATCCCGAAGGCCACCGACCGCGACTGGCACACCCTGGTGAGCCGGGGCCTCATCCCGGCGATCGTCAAGCGTCCGCTGCCGCCGGGTCACCAGCCGCTCCCGTCGTTGCCGGCCTGGGCCTGGCTGGTGATGGACGAGCTCAGCCAGCAGCGGGTCGCGGAGCTGTCCGCGCTGTCCCAGGACGGGGTTCGCGTGGTGGGCGACCTCGAGGACCTGCTGCTGCCTCCGGTGGCCGACACGGAGGGGGACGCGCTCCCCGAGACCATCTCGCTCGAGACGGCGGTCAGGGCGCTGGAGGGAGTGGCCTCCGGTGCCGTGCGCGGACGTCGGCACGCGGAGCGGCGACGGCGCGCCGCCACCGCCACACCGGACCGCCAGGCACAGCCCACCCTCAAGGGCACGGCACGAGCAGCGGTCCGGCGTCTGCGCCGGTCCGGCACCCGCCGTCGCTAGCGACCGACCTCAGCCGGGCAGGTGCCCCCGCAGGAAGTCCAGGGTCACCGCCCACGCCTGCGTCGACGCGTCGGGGTGGTGGAGGAAGAAGTCGTCGTTGTCGAAGGCGTGGTTGGCGCCGTCGTAGAGCTCGACCCGGGCCGGACGGCCATCAGCCGTCACGGCCGCGCTGATGGCGCGCACGGACTCCATCGGCAGGTAGTCGTCGGCCGTGCCGAAGTGGTGGAGGCTCGGACAGGTGACCTGAGGGGCGAGCTCGAGCAGCTCGGGAAGGGCGGAGCCGTAGTAGGCCACCAGGCAGGCCGGCTCGGCTCGGGCAGCGACCGCGAAGGCCAGGCCGCCACCGAGACAGAAGCCGAGCAGCCCGGGGGTGCCGGTGACCTCGCTCAGACCGGCGAGCGTGTCGAGGGCCGCGGCGGCATCGGCGACCGCCTGTTCCTGGTCCAGCTGGCTCACCAGTGCCATCGCCTGGTCGATGGCGTCGGCCGCGGTCTCGTCGACGGTCTGACGGTCCAGGCGCCAGTAGAGCTCGGGTGCCAGGACGACGTACCCCTCGGCGGCGAGGGCGGCGGCGCGCCGCTGGATGTAGGCGGAGACCCCGAAGATCTCCTGCAGGAGCAGGACGCCCGGGCCGGAGCCGGACTCCGGGAGCCAGAGGTGGCCGGGCAGGTCGCCGTCGGGTGTGGTCACGGGGATGCGATCGGTCATGTGGCTCACCTTGTCGTGCCGGCGGGTCCCGGGCAACGGGTAGGCCGGTCTGGACCAGCCCGTCGCGGTGGGTCGTCGACAGCAACCTTCTGCGATCCGACTGCGTCATCCGGGCACACAGACAACCTCAAGGAGCACCTGCACCATGAACGCCACCACCCTCGCCCGCCCCGCCAGCCTGGCCGTCGGGCTGGCGCTCGCCGCCGTGACGGCGACGGCGCCGTTCGCGACGGCCGGCGAGACCGACCCCACCGGCCCGAGCAACGAGCAGGTGGCGCTGGTCAACGAGACCAACGCCCAGCCCGCCGAGACCAAGAGCCGCATCAACGGCACTGCCCAGGTCGCGTCCTACTCCGGTTCGTACGTCGTCTTCTCCACCGACGCGGCACTGGTGGCGTGGGACGACAACGGCACCGACGACGTCTACCTGCGCTCCCGTCCCGACGGGTTGACCATCCTGGTGAGCGGCAAGGGCCAGAAGCCCGGCAACGACGCCAGCTTCGAACCGACCATCTCCGACAACGGACGCTGGGTCGCGTACTCGACCTTCGCCACCAACCTGGCCAAGGGCACCAGCGGCGAGGCCGTCGACGTCGTCGTCCGCGACATGCAGAGCGACAAGCACGTCCTGGTCTCGCAGACCACCGCGGGCAAGCCGGGCACGAAGAACAGCTTCTTCCCCGTCATCTCCGGCAACGGCCGGCACGTCTCCTTCCAGACCTTCAGCCGCCTCGGCGTGAAGGACCAGGACAAGAAGGAGGACGTCTACGTGCGCAACGTGAAGGCCGCCACCACCAAGCAGGTGTCGCTGCTGCCCGGCGGCAGCCGCGACGTCCGGGGCAGCGTCCTCAACGGCGACGTCTCCGACAACGGCCGGCTGGTGACCTTCGGCAACGCCGAGATGCTCTGGGTGCGGGACATGAAGGCCGGCGAGACCACCCGCTTCCACCAGGAGCCGAAGTCCGCGCCGTGCCAGCCGTTCCCCATGGGGAGCTCCGGGCGTCCGGCCATCTCCGGCAACGGCGAGTACGTCGCGTTCAGCTCGTGCGCCGCGGACCTGCCCGGCAGCGGCGAGGTCACCGAGCTCTACCGCGTCGCCCTGGCGACCGGCGAGATCGAGCGGGTGACCACGGGCAACGGACACTCCTACCTGCCGAGCCTGTCACGGTCGGGCCGCTACCTCGGCCTCGGCTCCGACGCGAGCAACCTGGTCGTCGGCGACGACGAGGGACAGGAGGACGCCTTCCGGATCGACCTGGTGACCGGCGAGATCCTCCGGGCGTCGCAGGGGCCCGACGGCGTCGGCGGTGACAGCCTGAGCGCGTCGGACGGGGTCGCGATCAGCGGCAACGGCCACCTGCTCGTGTATCCGTCGTACGCGCAGAACCTGGTGGCCGGCGACGAGTCGAACTACCAGGAGATCTTCGCCTGGCACGACGGCTCGTCGGTCGAGTAGCGAGCATCGAGGGGGCGGCCTCCGCCTACACTGCCCGCGTGACGGTGCTCGGGGAGCTGCGCGACGCGCTCGTGGACGCGGTGCTCGTGGTCGGCGACGCGCTGCGGCTCGTCTGGCGGCACTGGCCGGCGCTGCTGACGATCTTCCTGCTCGGCCTGGCGGTCCGCAACGGCGCCATGTGGGCGGCCGTCCTGATCGGCCGCGACCACCCGGTGCTGGCGTCGCTGCTCGTGCCGATCGCCCCGCTCGCGATGGTGACCGCGCTGATCCTGATGTTGCGACAGGCCGGCCAGTCGGCCAGGTGGGCCGGGGCCAAGGTCGACACCAGCCGCGCGGAGCGACTCGCCCTGCTGACCTCGGCGCTCGTGCCGTTCCTGACGGTCTACGCCCTGCAGGGACACCTCGAGGACGACCGCCAGCAGTTCATCAACGAGAGCTACGCCGACGAGTTCCGCTCCGGCGACTTCTTCAGCGGCGCCGGCCTCGACGACCGAACCCTCGTCACCGTGACCAGCTGGCAGCTCGGCCTGGTCGCCGTCGCCCTGGTGGTGCGCACCGTCATGGACCGCCTCGACCTGGCCGACCGGCACACGGTCTGGGGCCTCCTCGCCGTCCTGGTCGAGGTCACCTGGCTCACCTGGGTGGCCTCGATCCTCACGTCGCGCTGGCGCGACACCGTGGACTGGGTGGGCGATCGCGTGGTGGTCAGCGAGCTCTCGGACGCGTGGCAACGGTTGACCGGTTTCCTCGGGCCGCTCACCGAGCCGGTCCGGGCGGTCGCCGACCTCCTGTCGCAGATCGTCGACGGGATCGGCGCCATCGTCGTGACGCCGGTCGCCTGGCTGACGGTGGGCGCCATCGTCCTGACGGGCGGACTGCGGGACAGCCGGCGGGCCAGGATCGAGGAGCACCGGGTCGTCGTCCGGGTCCGCGAGCGGGTCGGCAGCAACGCGGAGCGGCTCCGGCGTCACCTGTGGCGGCCGGACCGGCTCGCGGACATGCTCGGCCGGCGCTTCGAGGACCTGATCGCCGGGATCCGCACCATCGCCCATGCCGGCATCCTTCCGGTGCTGACCTTCTGCCTGGTGCTGGGTCTCGCCCAGCTGGCGGAGTGGGGCTCCGCCCTGGCCCTGCGGGTGGCGGTCGGGCCGCGCGACCCGGACACGATGATCGCGTTCTCCACCTACCTCGACGTCGTGACCCGCACGGTCTACACCGTCGCGGTGGTCGCCCTGGTCGCCGCCGCGGTCGACCGGCTGCTCGCTCGGCGGCTCCAGGAGGAGCTGTCCGAAGCGGCCGACGAGCCGTCCGTCACGGCTCGGTGACGGTCAGCTCCACGTAGTCCGGTGCCTCCCACCAGACCCGGATCCGGTCCGGCTCCACCGAGGTCGCGGTCACGGCGTACGCCGTCACCCGGTAGGTCTCCGGCCGCGGCTTGTTGCCCTTGATCCGGGTGCCGTCGTACAGCGGGCCGGTCCTGCCCGGGGGTTCGCACGAGGTGAACGGCAGGAGCACGTCTCGGAAGCTGCCTCCCGTGACGGCGGTCTCGCGGCCCTCGCCGTCGATCAGCGACACCTTGCAGCCGGCCAGGGGCACGTCGGGATCCAGCTCGAACTGCAGGCCTATCCGCCACACGGCCGTCCCCTCCGGCGGGTCCAGTGCTTCCAGCCCGGCGTAGCCCTCATAGGTCGTGGCCGGACGCACCTCGGTCAGGGTGAGGGTCAGCTCGCGCCGTTGCTCGTCGCCGTCCTCGTCCTCCCAGACGTCGACCACGCTGACCGGCTCCCCCTGGCGACCGGCCGTCTCGTCGTGCAGCTCTCCTGGCCACCAGAAGATCTGGAGCCGGCTCGCCGAGGCCACGAGCACGAGCGCCACCGCCACGGGCAGCAGGACCAGCCAGCGCCACCTCATGACGACCCCTTCTCGCCGAGGGTCGGGCCGGGGATGTTGATCTTGGGCGCGCTCGAGAAGGCCTCGGCGTCGCTCTCGGTCAGGGCGAGGTCCACGTCGGCCACCACGTCGTACCGGGTGTCTGCCGACTCGCGGGCGAGATGCAGCCGGAGGGACGGGAGTGCGTCCGCCGGGACCTCGAAGTAGGCCGTGCAGTGCGCCTCCACCCCCGGCGGGCTCGGCGTGCAGGCGTTGTTGTTGCGGCCGCTCAGCGTCCAGAGCCGTCCCGCGCCGTCCTCGAGCTCGGCCAGCGTGACGTGCGTCGTCTCCCGGTCCGCGACGACCGTGTAGCGGGCGACCACCCACACTCCCGGGCTGACCAGCTTGCTGCCGTACTCGGCGACGGTCCGGGACCCGGCGACGGAGTCGACGGTGACCGTGGCGGTGCGGATGTCGATCGTCTCCCCGACCACGCCGGCGCGCAGGAAGGGGTCGGACCCGGGATCGTCGTCGTCGGAGGGCAACCAGCGCTGCAGCTGGGAGCCCGCCGCGAGCAGCCCGAGCACCGCGAGACCCACACCGAGACCGTGCCGCCATCCGGAGGTCATCAGTAGTCCTCCTCGGGCCGCTCCGCCGGTAGCGGAGCGACGTCGAACGTCATCCGGGCCACCGGCGCAGGATCGTGCCAGCCCACGGTGTAGTCGAGGGAGCTCTTGCGACGGACGTGCCCGTTGAGGGTCACCGTCAGCTGCTCCGGCACCTCCGTCTCCTCGACCACGAAGGTGACCAGCACGTCATAGCTCAGGCCCGGCCCGATGCCGAGCAGCATGCTGCCGTCATCGGCGACGGTGATCGCCGCCTCGGGTTCGTCGGAGGGGTAGCCGTAGGCGTCGTACCCCGTCGGCAGGTCGGCGCCGAACACCTCACCGAGGATGGTCGAGGTGACCGCCTCCGGCACGTCCAGCGTCAGCACGCCCTCGACCACGAGGTAGGCCAGGCCCGGCTCCGCCACCTGGCCGGCCAGCTCGTACGTCGCCTCGGCCCGGTCGAGCTGGATCCGGAAAGGTCTCACGTCGACCGTCGCCCCGGGTGCGGCGCGGGTGACGCCCTCGGGCGTGGTGCGCTCCCAGCCGCCGAGAAGCGCGGTCACGGCAAGCACGCCGACGAGGACGAGGGCCGTGATCACCAGCCGCGGGTGACGGCGCAGGGGAGCCCAGCGCGACAACGGCTCCCGGGACGGCACGCGCGCAGTCTAGGAGCACTCGCCTACGTGTCGAGGTCCAGTGCCTGGGTGTGGGTGAACAAACCGCTGTAGGCGTTCAGAGCGGGCTGGCCGCCGAGGTGGGCGTAGAGGACGTTGCTACTCCGGGCCGATCTCGCCGGAGCGGACCAGGTCGATCAGCCCCGCCATCGACTTCCCCTCGTAGACGGGGTCGATGATCATGCCCTCCAGCTGGCCGGACATCCGGATGGCGTCGAGCGTCGACTGCACCGGCACGCCGTACAGGTCACCCGCCCAGCCTTCGAGCACGGTGATCTCGTCGTCACGCAGGTCGCGGCCCAGCCCGATCAGCTCGGCGGTGTTGCGGGCGATCCGGGCGACCTGGTCGCGCGTCTCCTGCAGCTTGGCGCTGGCGTCGATGCCGATCACCCGGCGCGGCCGGTCCTGCCCGGCGAAGCCGGCGATCATGCCCGCGTGCGTCGAGCCGGTGACCGAGCAGACGATCACGGTGTCGAAGAAGACGCCGAGCTCCTGCTCCTGCCGGGCCACCTCCTCGGCCCAGTGCGCGAAGCCGAGGCCGCCGAGCCGGTGGTCGGAGGCGCCGGCCGGGATGGCGTACGGCGTACCGCCGCGGCGCTCGACGTCCTCGATCGCCTGCTTCCACGAGTCCTTGAAACCGATCCCGAAACCGGCCGGGTCGAGTCGCACCTCCGCGCCCATGATCCGGCTGAGCATGATGTTGCCGACCCGGTCGTTGAGGGCGTCGGGCCAGTCCACCCAGTTCTCCTGCACCAGGACGCACTTCATCCCGATCTTGGCGGCGGTCGCAGCGACCTGGCGGGTGTGGTTGGACTGGTAACCGCCGATCGAGACGAGGGTGTCCGCGCCCTGGGCGAGGGCCTCGGGGACGAGGTACTCCAGCTTGCGGGTCTTGTTGCCGCCGAACGCCTGGCCGGAGTTGCAGTCCTCGCGCTTGGCCCAGATCGTCGGCCCGCCCAGGTGTGCGGAGAGCCGGTCGAGCCGGTGCACCGGGCTCGGCCCGAAGGTGAGCGGGTAGCGGGGGAAGTCGGAGAGTGCCATGTCAGTCCTCGGAGTCGGTGGTGGCGTCAGGGGTCAGGGAGTGCCAGGTGTCGAAGGCGACCTCGGCCGCGGCGGCCGCGTCGCCTTCCGCGCACAGGGCGATCAGGGAGTCGTGCCGCGTCGCCGAGTCGCGACCAGGGGGCCGGGAGAAGCGGAGCCGCTCGGCCCTGCGGAGCACGGGGGTGTACTGCTCGAGGACGGCCCGCAGCGCCCGGTTGCCGGACACGTCGACCGGGACGGCGTGCAGGTCGTCGTCGGCGGCGATCGCGGCGTCGACGTCACCGGTCCGCAGCGCGGAACGGAACCGACGGTTGGCTTCCCGCATGCGCTTCAGGTCGGACTTGCCGAGTCGTGCCACCGCTTCCCGCACCGCCAGGGCGTGGAGGGAGGCGACCACGTCCCGGGCGTCGCGGACCTTGTCGACGTCGACGTCGCTGACCACGGTCGACCGGCCGGGTCGCGCGACGACCAGGCCGGTCTCACCGATCCGCAGGAGAGCCTCGCGAACGGGGGTCCGGCTGACCCCCAGCCACCCTGCCAGCTCCTGGTCGCGGAGCTGCTCACCGGGCGCGAAGGTCCCGTCGACGATCGCGTCGCGGAGCCGGGTGAACACGTCGTCCCGGAGCAGGGAACGCTCGGCGACCGGGGCGTCAGCGGGAATGGGCATGCAATATATTGCATGCGCCGAGGTGAACCTGTCAACCACTCCGCGAGCGGGCCTCGCGGCCGGGCGTCGGGCCGGACATGATGGGCGCATGGCCGACCAGCGCGCGGGACAGCCCGCCGAACCCCGGGACCTGATCGACGTCGCGCACCTCGTCACCGCGTACTACACGGACACCCCCGACCCCGAGGATGTCGACCAGCAGGTCGCGTTCGGCACCAGCGGCCACCGGGGCACGTCGCTGAAGACGTCCTTCAACGAGCACCACATCCTCGCGACCACGCAGGCGATCTGCGACTACCGACGAGAGCAGGGCTACGACGGGCCGCTGTTCATCGGGCGGGACACGCACGGCCTGTCCGAGCCGGCCTGGGCGACCGCGCTCGAGGTGCTGGCCGCCAACGACGTCACGGTGCTGGTCGACGACCGGGACCGCTACACCCCCACCCCCGCGGTCTCGCACGCGATCCTGCGCGCCAACTCCGGGAAGGTGAAGGGCCTGGCCGACGGCATCGTGGTGACCCCGTCGCACAACCCGCCGTCGGACGGCGGCTTCAAGTACAACCCACCCCACGGTGGACCGGCCGACGCCGACGCCACCTCCGTGATCGCGGCCCGCGCCAACGAGCTGATCGCCGCGGGGCTCGAGGGTGTGCGTCGGATCCCGTTCACGCGCGCCCGGGCCGCAGCGTCGTCGTACGACTTCATCGGGACGTACGTCGACGACCTGCCCCACGTCGTCGACATGGCCGCGATCCGCGAGGCGGGCGTGCGGATCGGGGCCGACCCGCTGGGTGGGGCGAGCGTCGACTACTGGGCCGAGATCGCCGACCGGCACCGGCTGGAGATGACGGTGGTGAACCCGCTCGTCGACCCGACCTGGCGATTCATGACCCTCGACTGGGACGGCAAGATCCGGATGGACTGCTCGTCACCGAACGCGATGGCGTCACTGATCTCGCGCAAGGACGACTACGACATCGCGACCGGCAACGACGCCGACGCCGACCGGCACGGCATCGTCACCCCGGACGGCGGGTTGATGAACCCCAACCACTTCCTGGCGGTCGCGATCGGCTACCTCTTCGGTGGCGCGCGGCCGGGCTGGCCGGCTTCGGCACGGATCGGGAAGACCCTGGTCTCGTCGTCGATGATCGACCGGGTCGCCGCGTCGCTCGGCAAGCCGATGGTCGAGGTCCCGGTCGGGTTCAAGTGGTTCGTGCCGGGGCTGATCGACGGCTCGTTCGGCTTCGGTGGCGAGGAGTCCGCCGGGGCGTCGTTCCTGCGCACCGACGGCGGCACGTGGACGACCGACAAGGACGGGCTGATCCTGGCGCTGCTGGCCTCGGAGATCCTGGCCACGACAGGGCGCTCGCCCTCGCAGCACTACGCCGACCTGGTCGCCCAGCACGGCGACCCGGCGTACGCGCGGATCGACGCACCGGCCGACCGGGAGCAGAAGGCGAAGCTCGGCGCGCTCTCGCCGGACGACGTCTCGGCGACGTCGCTGGCCGGCGAGGAGATCACCGCCAAGCTGACCGAGGCTCCGGGGAACGGCGCGAAGATCGGCGGGCTCAAGGTGACCACCGAGTCGGCGTGGTTCGCGGCCCGCCCGTCCGGCACCGAGGACGTCTACAAGATCTACGCCGAGTCGTTCCAGGGACCAGAACACCTCGCCCGCGTCCAGGAGGAAGCACGCGAGGTGGTCTCCGCCGCCCTTCGTTGAGTTGGGCCTGCGCGGCAGGTGAGTCGGGCGTGCGCGGCGGACTGGATGCCGCGCACGCCCAACTCAACGGTACGCGCGCCCAACTCAACGGGGGTCAGGCGGGCGCGGCGGGCCAGCTGGTTGAGGCGGGCCTGGGCGGCGCGACGGATGCGCGGGCCGCCGGTGCTCATCTTGTAGAGCGTGGCCAGCTGCTCCGTGGCGTTGGAGGGCTTGGTGGTGGCCATCCAGCCGTTGGGCAGCGACAGCCGGATCACCTTGTGCCAGGCGCTCGCGACCTGCTTGTACATCGGCGCGGTGTGGTAGTTGAGGTCGTACTTCTCGAACAGCGCCTGCACCTTCGGGGCGATCTCGGCGTACCGGTTGGACGGCAGGTCCGGGAAGAGGTGGTGCTCGATCTGGTGGCTCAGGTTGCCGCTCATGATGTGCATCGCCTTGGAGCCGGAGATGTTGGCCGAGCCGAGCATCTGGCGGACGTACCAGTCACCGCGGGTCTCGCCCTCGATCGAGCGCTTCTCGAAGGTCTCGACGCCCTCGGGGAAGTGGCCGCAGATGATGATCGAGTGGCTCCACACGTTGCGCACGACGTTGGCGGTGAAGTTGGCCGCGAGGGTGCTGCAGGAACGAGCCGGTCGGGATCGACAGCGCCGGGTGGACGAGGTAGTCCTTGGTGGCCTGCTTCTTGATCTTGCCGAGGACCTGCTTGAGCCGGCGCTGGAAGTCGGGGTCCTTGGTCTGCTTCTTCTTGATGGTGGCGCCGAGCTCGAGGTCGTAGGCCGCGATGCCGTACTCGAAGAAGACCATGTTGACGAAGTTCCACAGCGGCTGGCCGAGGTGGAAGGGGTGCCACGGCTGGTCCTCGTCGACGCGCATGATGCCGTAGCCGAGGTCGTTGTCCTTGCCGATCACGTTCGTGTAGGTGTGGTGCAGCTCGTTGTGCGAGTGCTTCCACTGCTCGGCCGGGCGTGGCGCTGTCCCACTCCCAGGTGGTCGAGTGGATCTTCGGGTCGCGCATCCAGTCCCACTGGCCGTGCAGGATGTTGTGGCCGATCTCCATGTTCTCGAGGATCTTGGAGACCGACAGGCCGGCGGTGCCGACCAGCCAGGCCGGCGGGAAGATGCTGAACAGCAGCACGGCACGCGAGCCGACCTCGATGCGAGCGCTGGGTCTTGATCACCTTGCGGATGTACGCCGCGTCGTCGGCGCCGCGGGACGTCGATGACCTCCTGGCGGATCGCGTCGAGCTCGATGCCGATCTGCTCGATGTCCTCGCGCGTGAGGTGGGCGATCGGGTTGTCGGCCTTCTTCTGGATCGTGGTCATGGGTTCCTCTCTTCCGGGGTTTCGAGGCGGTGCTGCGCAGCCTGCCTCAACCGCCGGAGAGGGTCAGTGGTCGATGTCGCAGGCGCCGGCGGCGGCGTTGATGCAGGTCTGGATCAGGACGCCGCCGGTGTCGGACTCGCCGGCGGTGACGGTGGTGAGCGTCGCCGGTGCGCAGGTCGCGCACGGCTCCTTCGCGGAGCGGGAGGACGCAGCCGTAGCAGATGCCCATCCGGCAGCCGCTCGGCATCAGGACGCCGGCGTCCTCGGCGGCGTCGAGGATCGGGGTGGAGCCGTCGGCCTCGACGACGGTGCCGTTCTTGGCGAAGGTGACGGTGCCGCCCTCGCCGGCGACGACGGGGCTGGTGCGGAACTGCTCGGTGAACAGCTCCAGCCCGGCCGCGTCGTGGTGGGCCTGCAGGGCGTCGAGCAGACCCGCCGGGGCCGCAGGCGTACGTCGTCCGCTCGGCGAGGTCGGGCACCAGCGTCGCCGAGGTCGGCGACGTCGAGCAGGCCGTGCTGGTCGTCGTACCGGGCGACGAGCCGGATCGCGCCGGCGGCGTCGAGCTCGCGGAGGTTGGCGATGAAGATCGAGTCGGGCTCGGCTGGGCGCGACGTGGACCACGACGATGTCGTGGTCGGCGCTGCGCGGGAGGCGGACGCACGCCGCTGTCGGTCGACGGGGAACAGGTTGCGCAGCATCCCGATCACCGGCGTGATGCCGGAGCCGGCGGTGACGAAGAGCAGCTTGCCGGGCCGCTCGGCAAGCACGAACTCGCCGGTGGCCTGCTCGAGGTGGACGAGGGTGCCGGGCCGGAAGCTCGTGCACGAGGTGGTGGCTGACCAGCCCGTCGGGGACGGCCTTGACGGTGATCGAGATCAGCCCGTCGGGGCGCGGGCCGTGGGTGAGGGAGTAGGCGCGCCACTGGCGGACGCCGTCGACGTCGATGCCGATCCGGACGTACTGGCCGGGCACGTGGCCGGCCCAGTCGTCGCCCGGGCTGATCAGGAGGGTGGCGGCGTCCTTGGTCTCCGGGCTCGACCGAGACGATCCGGCCGCGGAGGTCGGCGCCGCGGCGCAGCGGCGCGACGAGGTCGAGGAAGTCGGCCGGCACGAGCGGCGTGCTGGCGCGCCTCGGCCACGCGGCGCAGGCTGGTCGCGCAGGGAGCGCGAGGGCGCGGCGGGCGCGGTGCGCACGAGGAGGTTGCTCATGTCTCCAGCATGTCCGCTCGATGGGATAAACTCATGACCTCACCGCGTGAATCGCGCCCCGTCTTGTTCGGAGCGAACAATAGATGGCGTCACGAACCCCCGACGTACCGCGGGTCACGGCCTGCTCCTCGCCCCCGAGATGATCGACGAGATGCGCTCCCGCCTGCCCGCAGGTCGCCGAGCAGACCGTCGCGCGCGATCATCGACGAGGTGCCCAGCTACGAGGGCGCGCTCGACCGGGCCGCATGGGCGAGAACATCCGCGACGCCGTGCAGCTCGCGCTGGGCGGCTTCCTCTCGCTGGCCGCCCGGCACCCGCGGCAGCCGACCCGCGTACGCCGACCGCGCCGGCCATGGAGGGCGCCTACCAGCTCGGCCGCGGTGAGGCGCGCAACGGCCGCTCGATCGACGCCCTGCTGCCGGCCTACCGGATCGGCGCCCGGGTGGCGTGGCGCGAGATGTCGCCACCGCGGTGCGCGGCGGGCATCGACGGCCGACACCCTGGCCAGCTTCGCCGAGCTGGTGTTCGCCTACATCGACGAGCTGTCGGCCGCGAGCGTGGCCGGGCACACCGACGAGCTGGCCACCACCGGGCGGGTGCGCCAGCGGCTGCTCGAGCGGCTCGCCGCCGACCTGCTCGACGGTGCTCCCCCGAGCACGTCCTGGAGGCGGCCGAGCGGGCCGAGTGGGAGCCGCCCGAGACGCTGACGGCGGTGATCGTGCCGGAGGCCCAGGTGCGGCCGCTGCGCGGCGCGCTGCCCGGCGTGATGCTCCAGGCCGCCGAGGACCTGCCCGGCCTCGACGAGCGGGACGCTGCTGCTGGTGCCCGACGCGCACGGTCGCCGCCGGGCCGCGCCTGCTCGCGACTGCTCGGCCGACCGCGGGCGCATCGCCGGGCCGGCCCGTCCGTGGCTCGCAGGTCCGGGCGTCGTACGACCGGGCCCTGCGGGCGCTCGCCGCCGGACTCTCCGGCGACACCGAGGACCACCTGCCCGGCTGGTGCTGACCGCCGACCCCGAGGCCCTCGCCGACCTGCGCACGCGGGCGCTCGCGCCGCTCGCCGACCTGCGACCCGCCGACGCCGAGAAGCTCGCCGACACCCTGCGCTCCTGGCTGCTGCACCACGGCCGCCGCGAGGACGTCGCCGCCGAGCTGTTCGTGCACCCGCAGACGGTGCGCTACCGCATGGGCCAGCTGCGCGACCTGTACGGCGACTCGCCTCGACGACCCCGAGACCGTGCTGGAGCTGACCATCGCCCTGGCGAGTCGACCGGCCGGGCCGGATCCAGCATCGAGGCCGCGCGAAGGTCGGACTCGTCACCGTGGACGAGGCGGCCGGCGACCCAGGTGGCGGCGACGGACATGGCCGCGGAGGCGCCGCGGCCTGGTCAGCTCGCGGCGGTGCCGGCAGTCGTCGAGGCGGGTCGGCGTCGAGAGACCAGGTCGCCGGGCATGCCGGCGCGCACCGAACCCTGGCCGTCGACGGAGCCGCCAGCGCCTCCCTCGGGGTGATCGCCTGCTCGGGGTGCCAGGCGTCGCGCTCGTCGCCGACTGCGATGGACCGCGGCCGCCATCGCCAGCCACGGGTCGAGCGGCGAGACCGGCGCGTCGGAGCCGAGGGCGAGAGTGACGCCGTCGTCGAGCATCCACCGCAGCGCGAAGCGAGCGGTCGGCGCGGTCGGGCCACATCTGCTCGGTCACGTCGCGGTCGTCGAGAAGATGCGCGGGCTGCACGCTGGCGACGATGCCGAGGTCGGCCATCCGGTGCACGTCGTCGCGGGGGATCAGCTGGGCGTGCTCGATCGAACCGCAGCGCCCGGGTCTCGGCGTACGACGTCGAGGGCCTGCGCGGACCGCCGCGTCACCGATGGCGTGGGTGGCCACGGCCAGGTCGTGCTTGCGGGCCCGCGCCATCAGCTCGCGCAGCTCCTCGGAGGTCTGGTTGGCGGCGCCGTCGCCGCTGCCGTCGGCGTACGGCTCGCAGCACCAGGCGGTGCGGGTGTTGAGCGAGCCGTCGCGAGATCACCTTCAGCGGACCCATCGTGATCCGCTCGTCGCAGCCCGACAGCGCGTCGCCGGTGCGCAGCCCGGCGTCGATCACCGCGTCGAGCCCGTCGGCGTACGTCGCCATCCGGATCCGGAGCAGGTCCACGCCCTCGGCGAACCGTTCGGCCCACTCGTCGGCGCCGCCGCTGAACTCGAAGTCGACGACGCCCGGTCACGCCCTGCGCGGCCGCCGCCTCGAGCGCACGCAGGTAGGCCTCGAGGGACGTCCCGTCCTTGCCGACCTCGGTGACTGAGCCGTGCGTAGGCCGGGAACCACTCGGCCTCGAAGACCACGGCGTCGCGGACCGGCAGCGCGAGCGGCGATCAGCGCGGTGGAGTTCAGCCAGGCGTGGTGCCCGTCGCCGCTGATCAGCACGACGGGGGTGTCCGGGGCGACCGCGTCGAGCTCGGTGACCGTCGGGTCACCGGTCCCAGCGGGAGAGGCGGTGCCCGCAGCCGATCGACCGGGTGCTCCGGGCCTCTCGGCGAGCCGCTCGGCCACCAGGGCGCAGCGCCTGCTCGGCGCGAACGTGACCGGCCAGGTCGAGCCGCCGCGAGGAGACGGTCCACTGCCCGAGGTGGACGTGCTGGTCCCACAGCCCGGGGATCAGCCATCGGCCCTCGGCGTCGTACTCCCGCATGCCGAGCGGTCGCGTCCAGCGACTCGCCGATCTCGTCGACCCGCCCCTCGACCACCCGCAGGTCGACGGGCGCATCCTGTCCGGGCCGTTGTCGAGCTCGACGAGCCGGGCGTTGCGAAGGACGAAGCTGGTCATGGCTTCACGCTAGGCGTCGCCTCCCGGCGTTCCGTCGCCGGGCTGCAGGACGCGCGGTCAGACGTGCCGGCGGGACTGGACGACGCGGAACCGCGAGGCGACGTAGGCGCCGTCCGTGAACGACGCGTTGGCGGCGGGGTTGGCGCCGGTGCCGTGGAAGTCGGAGTAGGCCGCCGACTGGTTGACGAACACCCCGCCGAGCAGGTTCTCCGACAGCGCGACGCCGGCGTCGAGCGCGGCCTCGCGCACGTCGTCGATGACGGCGTCGGAGGTCGAGTAGACCGAGGCCGTCATCGCGCCGTGCCGGTGCACGGTGTCGCGGAACAGCTCGACCGACTCGTCGGTCCCGGACGTGGCGATCAGGTAGGCGACCGGGCCGAAGCACTCGGTCTCGTACACGTCCGAGTCGGCGGCGGTCAGGCCGATGATCGTCGGCGTGCGGACCGTCGCGTCGTCGTACGACGGGTGGGTGACGGTGCGCGACGGCACGAGCACCTCGCCCTGCGCGCCCGCGATGCGAGCCGCTCGAGCACGCCGGCGTTGACGACGCCGCCGAGGAGCTCGACGGCCCGGGCGTCGTCGCCCAGCAGCTTGTCGAACGCCGCGCCGATCCCCGCGGCGACGTCGGCGACGGACTTGCGGCCCGTCGTCGGTCTCGATGCCGTCGGCGGGGAGGTAGACGTTCTGCGGGGCGGTGCACATCTGGCCGGTGTAGAGCGAGAACGAGAACGCGAGGTTCTGGCACATCGCCGTGAAGTCGGAGGTGGAGTCGACGACGACGGTGTTGACGCCGGCCTTCTCGGTGAACACCATCGCCTGGCGGGCGTTCTCCTCGAGCCAGTCGCCGAAGGTGTTGCCGCCGGTGAAGTCGATCAGCTTCACCTCGGGCCGGATCGCCAGCGTCGCGGCCAGCTTGTCGTCGGGGTCCTCGGCGGCCAGCGTCACCAGGTTGCGGTCGAAGCCGGCCTCCTCCAGCACCTGCTGGCAGACCTGGACCGTGATGGCGAGCGGCAGCACGGCCGCCGGGGTGCGGCTTGACGATCACCGGGTTGCCGCTGACCAGCGAGGCGAACAGCCCGGGCCAGGAGTTCCAGGTCGGGAAGGTGTTGCAGCCGATCACCAGCGCCAGCCCGCGCGGCACGACCGTGAACGTCTTCTCCATCACCAGCGGCTCGCCGCGGCCGGGCTTCTCCCACAGCGCGGTCGTCGGCGTCCGCGTCATCTCGGTCCACGCGTAGGCGATCGACTCGAGCGCCCGGTCCAGCGCGTGCGCGCCGCCGGCCTGGAAGGCCATCACGAACGCCTGCCCGCTGGTGTGCTGCACCGCGTTGGCGAGCTCGAAGATCCGGCCGTGCAGCCGGTCGAGGATCTCCAGGCAGACACCCGTCCGCCCCTCGGGCCGGGCGTCGCGCCAGCGCCTTCATCCCGGCGAGCGGCCGCCTCGATCAGCGCGTCGACGTCGGTGCGTGCGCGGGTAGGACACCCCGAGGTCGAAGCCGTACGGCGACCGCTCGGTCGCGACGTACCCCTCGCAGCCCGGCGTCGTCGAGCGGGAACGTCGGTCCCGCAGCGACCTCGAACGCCGCCTTGCCGTCCGCGGCGGCGTTCTCGCCGTACACGCGTGGCGACGGGGACTCGTCGAAGGCCGAGTAGTACTCGCGGGAGGCGCACGCGGCGACGGCGGCGTCGAGTCGGTCCCGGTGGCGGCTCAGCAGGTTCTCGGTCATGGCTCCACTCTCGCGTATGACAGGTAGGCGCCACTCTGGCACATACCTGTCACACGGTCGACCGAGCGAGCGTCAGAACGAGCAGAGCACGCGAGGAGAGCCGAGGGCCGGCACCGCGTGGTAGCTGGTGTCCAGGGTGGTGAACATGACCTCCAGCCGGAACACGTCACGCAGGTCGAGCGTGACGTTCTCGTGCTCGGTCAGCGAGAAGGTCTTGCTGTAGGCCGTGGTGTCGTCGAACGTCAGGTCGACCTTCGCGGACGCCTCGGTGTCGGCGTCGTCCGACATGCCCGGCGTCGCCTTCATCGTGAGGCAGGCGCGCTCCAGGTTGTAGTCCCGGGTCGCGGTCAGGGGCGCCGGGTTGTGCGTGCTGTACAGCGAGTTGGGGTACTCCTCACCGTCGATCTTGACCGTCGTCGAGTACACGTAGTCGGACGATCGGTACGCGAGCTGGGTCAGGTCGAACCACTGGAAGATGTCGATCGACACGGCGTTGCTGACACCCTTGGAGCGCTTCTTGTTCGCCGGCTTGATGACCCGGAACTTGCGGGCCTGGCTGGACGAGGGCTTGAGCTCGAACACGTACTTGCCCCTCCGGTTCAGCTGCACGACCTCCTCGTCGACCCAGGAGTCCTGACCCTCGAGCTTCTTCTGCAGGGTCACCGGCTTCCCCGCTGCGGCCGGCGACACCGTCCCCTTGATGGTCATGGAGTCGCCGAGGACCAGCTCGGTGGTGCTGGCCCTGATGGTGACCTCGAAGGGCGCCTTGCGCGCGGCCGGGG
Organism: uncultured Actinomycetota bacterium; assembly: GCA_963834235.1. GTDB lineage: Bacteria > Actinomycetota > Actinomycetes > Propionibacteriales > Nocardioidaceae > Nocardioides. The sequence goes on along the minus strand of CAWIAS010000001.1, from coordinate 566,841 downwards.
CCGCGGCGCTCGAGGAGCCCGCCGGGGCCAGCCCGAGACCGGCGAGGACGAGGGCGGTGGACAGGACGAGCCGGGATGAGCGCATGGGAGGAGTTCCTTCGGAGCCGAGGTGACAGGTGGTGGTGCCAGGTCCGATGCGCTGGTTCCCGGAAAAGTTCGCACGCGCAGGAATCGAGGGGTTCGGGCTACGGTGACGCCATGCGGAGCTGGCGGGGGATCGCGGGGCTGGTCGCCGTGCTGGCCCTCGTGGGCGGGCTCGCCGGCTACGGCTGGGCCGCGTCCCGCTCCGGGCTCGAGCTCTCCGACAGCACGCCGTCGCCCGTGGAGGCGGCCGGGCCGGCGGTACCGTTCACGCCCCCGGAGAAGGTCAACGACGACTCCGACCTGCCCCCGGTCCCGGTGACCCTCGACGTCGTGATCGCCCGGGTCGGCACGCCGAAGACGGGCGGAGTCCAGGTCCCGGTCCCGGCGGACTGGGAGCGCACCGACCTCACGGGCGGTCTGCAGGCCCGCTGGGCGGCGGCGGGCAGCCCCGACGGGGCCTACACCGTGCGGGTCCAGGTCGTGGACGAGAACCGGTCGCTGGCCCAGGCGGTCGCCGAGCGCGCGGCCGCGCTCCCCCTCGATTCCCGCGTCTCCGACCTGGAGATCCTCCAGCAGACCGGCGACACCCTGATCGCGACCTTCATCCTCAGTGGCTACCGGATGCTGCAGGTCGTGCGCTGGGTCAGCTTCGACGGCACGAGCGTCGACACCGAGATCTCGGCCTCGGGTCGGTTGATCGACCAGCCGGGGCTCGAGGCCCTCGTGGCCCGGATGGCCACCGAGGTCCGCCCGCTGCCGCCTCCCCCGAAACCCCGGACCACGCCCTAGAACCCGGGCGCTGACACCTCGTCCAGCACGTCGTACGCCGTGGACCGGTCGCCGCTGCGGACCTGGATCCACAGGTACCGGTTCAGCGCGACCTGACGGACCCGCTCGATGACCACGCCGGGACAGCCGGTGGAGACCTGGGTGAGCAGCGGGTCCTGGCCGTCGATGTCGCTGACCGGGTCGAGGGCCGTGTCGCACTCGTCGTGGCCGGGCAGCTGCTCGGGCATGTCGTCGGCCGGCAGCACGCCGACGAAGACGCCCTCCGCGTTGCTCCCGGACCGGTTCCAGCCGGCCACGGTCCCGACCGACAGCGCCGGGAGGAGCGCGTCCTGGTCGGGCGGGGTCCACCCGCCGGTGGCGGTCTCGGCAGTCCAGTCGCGCGGCACGGTCACCTCGAGCGACGACGTCGAGTCGGCGACCGTCACCGGGTGGTCGGTCGCGCGGTCGTGCACCACCGTGCCGACGGCAGCACCGGCGGCCAGCGCCAGCAGGCCACCACCGACCAGCAGGGCGACCGACCGGCGGCTTCGCGGACGCGGCGACGGCGGCACCGGGTCCGGCAGCGGCTCGGATCCCGGCAGGGACGTGGGCCGCGCTCCCGGCTGGGTGAGGTCGGAGTCGATCGGCAGCCACCGCTCGGGCAACGGCGTCGAGACCGCCCCGCCGATCGCGGCGCGCAACGCGTCGACGTACGCCGTGACGTCCGGGAAGCGGTCGTCGGGGCTGGGCGCGAGCGCGCGGCGGACGACCTCCTCGACCTCGGCCGGGAACTCCCGGCCCGGCACGCGAGAGCAGCGGCGGCGGCCCGGGTGACGCGGCGGCCGTCAGGGAGGCGTGGGCGTACGGCGCCCGGCCGGTGAGCAGCAGGTGGGTCAGCGCGCCGAGGGAGTACTGGTCGGCCCGCCCGTCGAGCCGCTCCCCCTGCGCCTGCTCCGGGGCGACGAACGTCGGCGTGCCCGCGATCATCGTCAGCCGCGACGACATGTCGAGTGCCTTGCCGAGGCCCAGGTCGCCGAGCATCGCCCGGACCTCGGCGGCGCGACCCTCGGCCGACGCCGGATCGACGGAGCGGAACAACACGTTGGCCGGCTTCACGTCGCGATGCAGTACGCCGTGGTCGTGCAGGGCCTGGAGCCCCAGACCGACCTGGCGGATCACCTCGAGGGACTGGCCGGCGGTGAGCCCCTCGTCCTCGAGCCGGTCAGCCAGCGTGCCCTGGTCGGCGTACGACATGACGAGGTAGGGCCGGCCGTCCTCGAGCTGGCCCGCGTCGTAGACGGACACGACGTGCGGTGACTCCACCTTGCGCAGGAAGCGCCCCTCCTCCTGGAAGCGGGCCCGGACGTGGTGGTCCTCGGTCCAGTTGTCGGCGAGCACCTTGACCGCGACCGGCGAGTCGAGCTGCTCGTCGTAGGCGAGCCACACCGTCGCGAAGCCGCCGGAACCGATCCGCCGGCGTACGGCGTAGCGACCGAGGCGGGAGGGCATGGACACGGTTGCATTATGTTGCAGGTCAACGGGAGAAAGCACGGGGGACACATGGAGAGCACGGCCGAGCCACTGACGCCGGACGACATCGACGACCTCGCCCACCGCGCGCAGGACGGCGACCGGGAAGCGCTGGAGCAGCTCCTGGGCGCGATCCGGCCACGCACCCTGAGCGTCTGCCGCGGGGTGCTTCCCTACACACCGGACGCCGAGGACGCCTGCCAGGAGGCGCTGATCAACGTCGCCCACAAGATCGGCTCCTGGGGCGGTCGCGGACGGTTCACCACCTGGGTGCACGTCGTGGCCGTGAACTCCGCCCGCACCACCTACCGGCGGATGAAGAACCAGGCCGTGCCCGCCGATCCCCAGGCCGGCGGCGCGGAGCGCCCCGACCCCCGCACGACCAGCGTCATCGCCGGCACCCGCCTCGACCTGCTCGAGGCGATGGAGACGATCGAGCGCGACCATCCGCAGTTCGTCGAGCCGCTGCTCCTCCGTGACGTCTACGGACTGTCGTACGAGGAGATCGCCACGCAGGTCGGCGCGCCGCTCGGCACCGTCAAGGCACAGATCCATCACGGTCGGAAGCTCGCCCGTCCGTTGCTTCGTGGTGACGGCTAGCCTCGCGGCATGACCACACGGGGGACCGCCGCCTGGCTGGCGGCAGGTGTGCTGCTGCTCGGCGCCTGCACGTCGACCGACGAGCCGGCGCCCGAGGCGCAGGCCGCTGACGCCACGCCCACCCGCGAGGCCACGACCGTGACCGCGCCCGACTCGGGCACCGAGGAGATCACCCCGGAGGACCCCGCCCTCGACGTCGCGGAGGGCGAGCCGCAGGAGGACAGCGTCTACCCCGAGGTCGGCGACCCCGGCGTCGATGCCCTGCACTACCAGCTCGACCTGGCCTGGACGCCCGGCACGGAGACGCTCGACGCGGTCGAGACGCTGGTCTTCCGGGCCACCTCCGACGCGGACCGGTTCCAGCTCGACTTCGGGGCGTCACTGACCGTCTCGTCACTCCAGGTCGACGGCGAGAAGGCCGACTTCCGCGAGGACGGCAAGGACCTCGTGGTGCAGACGCCGGTCACCGCCGACGAGCGCTACACCGTCGAGATCGCCTACAGCGGCACCCCCAAGCCCGTGGCCGCGCCGACGACCCGCTCCGACTTCCAGACGGTCGGCTGGACGATCACGGACACCGGTGAGGCGTGGACGATGCAGGAGCCGTTCGGCGCGCACTCCTGGTACGCCGTCAACGACCACCCGTCCGACAAGGCTCTGTACGACTTCACGATCAGCACGCCGACGCCCATGGTGGGCGTGGCCAACGGCGAGCTGACCTCGCGCGAGGTCGTCGACGGCAACACGGTCACCGTGTGGCACCTCGACGAGCCGGCGGCGGCGTACCTCATCACCGCCGCAGTCGGCCGGTTCAAGATGACCCGCGACCGCTCGGACAGCGGCGTCCCGATCACCTACTGGACCCCCCGGGGCGACCGCGCCGCTGCCCGCTCCGTGCGGTCCGCCGGCGACGAGCTGGACTGGGTCGAGGAGAAGCTCGGGCCCTACCCGTTCTCGACCCTCGGCGTCGTCGTCGTCGACTCCAACAGCGGCATGGAGACCCAGACCATGATCACCCTCGGCAACACCGGCTACACGTTGTCGCCCGAGGTGATGGTCCACGAGCTGGTGCACCAGTGGTACGGCGACCAGGTGACCCCGGAGGACTGGCACGACGTCTGGATGAACGAGGGCATGACGATGTACCTCCAGGCGATCTGGGAGTCCGAGCACTACAACGTCGGGCTCGACGACATCCTCGGTGACTGGGACAGCTTCGCCCAGCAGCTCCGGTCGGAGTCCGGGCCGCCCGCCGCGTACGACCCGGTCGCGTTCGGCGAGGGCAACGTCTACTACCTGCCCGCCCTCATGTGGGACCAGCTGCGCGGCCAGCTCGGTGACGACACCTTCTGGGAGCTGGCGCGTGCCTGGCCTGCCGAGCACGACAACCAGAACGCCTCGTACGACGAGATCACCGCCTGGTGGTCCGCGGAGTCCGGCGAGGACCTGCAGCAGTTCTTCGACGACTGGCTGCTGAGCGACACCCAGCCCACCTATCCGTGACCCGGGTCCTCGACGAGGCGGACTGGGACTGGCGCCGGCGCGGCCCGACGCCCTCGTCGCTGCGAGCCTTCGGCGTGCGCGAGCAGTCGTTGCGCCGCCTGCCCGGCGGCGCGGGCCACACCTGGACCGACGGGCGCCTGGTGCTGAAGCCCGTGGGCTGCGTGCCGGAGCACGCCTGGAAGTGCGAGGTGTACGTCGGCTGGAACGACGATGCCGTGCGAGTCCCGGAGCCGGTCGCACCGATCGGTGCGGACGGGCCGGACTGGGCGGCCGACGGATGGGGGGCCCACGTCTTCGTGCCCGGCCGGGATCTGGACGTGGCCCGCGAGCTGGCCACCGTCAAGGAGGCGAGCGACGCCTTCCACCACGCCATCCAGGACCTGCCGCGACCCGACTTCCTGGACGTCCGTGACGATCCGTGGTCCTTCGGCGACCGACTGGCCTGGGAGGGCGCCGAGCCGGAGGGCGACGCGGAGACACTCGAGGTGATCGGACAGCTGCGCGACCGGCTGGTCCCGGTCGGCACCCCCGGTCAGGTGATCCACGGCGACATCCTCCCCAACGTGCTGGTCGCTGACGGGCTCCCTCCGGCCGTCATCGACTGGCCGCCCTACTTCAGGCCGGTCGGGACCGCCAACGCCGTGGCCGTCACCGATGCCGTGACCTTCCGCGACGCCCCTGCCTCCCTGCTCGACGAGTGGGAGACCGGCGAGGACTGGAACCAGCTGCTGGTCCGCGCTCTCCTCTACCGACTCGGGACGACCGGTGTGTTCGCGGCCCGCAACCGGCTGATGGGGAGCCTGCTCACGCATGTCGAGCGAGTGCGTCCGGTCGTGGCTGAGGTCCTCGCCCGGACCTGATCACCCGGCGCGCAGCTGCGCCGCGGGTGGTTACGCCGACAGCGAATCGCCTTGCCGCCCGCCGCAGTCGGGGGCTTGAGTGACGGGCATGAAGCTCCTCGTGCTCGGCGGCTCGGTGTTTCTCTCGCGCGCGGTCGCCGAGGAGGCGGTGCGACGCGGCCACGAGGTGACCGCGGCCTGTCGCGGCGTCTCGGGGTCGGTGCCGGAGGGCGCGACCCAGGTGACGTGGGACCGGTCCGCGGGCGGACCTCCGGCCGAGATCGCCGGGGCGCCCGTCGACGCGGTCGTCGACGTCGCCCGCCATCCGTCGTACGTCCGGAGCGCGGTGGCCACCTGGCCAGGCGCGCACTGGACCTTCGTGTCGACGATCAACGTCTACGCCGACGACAGCGTCCCCCACGGGACGCCGGACACACTCTCGCTGCACGAGCCCGTGCACACCGACGAGGACCCGATGTCCGCCCCCGAGCTGTACGGCGCGATGAAGGTGTCGTGCGAGCAGGCCGTGCTCGAGGGCGCCCGGGCTGCGCTGGTGGTGCGGCCGGGGCTGATCGTCGGGCCGGGTGACCCGACCGGCCGCTTCTCCTACTGGCCGGCCCGGCTGGAGCACGGCGGCGAGGTGCTCGCGCCGGGTGCTCCCGACGACGCGGTGCAGGTGATCGACGTCCGCGACCTGGCCGCCTGGCTCGTCGAGGCCGCCGAGTCCGGCACGACCGGTGTCTTCGACGGCACCAGCCACGTGCTGACCCGGGCCGACTTCCTGAGCGGCATGGCGGAGGCGCTCGGCGTCGAGGCGACCTTCACCTGGGTGCCGCAGGAGTTCCTGGCCGCGCAGGAGGTCCAGCCGTGGGCGGGGCCACGGGCGCTCCCGGTCTGGCTGCCGCTGCCCGAGTACGCCGGGCTGATGACCCACGACGTCGCCGCGTCGTACGCCGCCGGGCTGAGCACGCGCCCGATCGGCGACACCGCCCGCGACACCCTGGCGTGGCTCCAGGCCCACCCGGACGCCACCGTCAGCGGCATCGGCCGCGACGACGAGGCCGAGGTGCTCGCCGCCTGGCACGCTGCCCAGGACTGACCCGGCGCGTCAGCCGAACAGGTCGACCGCCTTGATCACCGTCTGGTAGACGCCGTAGGCCAGCGGGATGCCGACCAGCGCCCAGGCCACCGGCAGCAGACCGGCAGTGGGGAGCGGAGCGTCGTGCCCGCCGTCGTCGTGGGCGTCGTCGTGGGCGTCGTCATCGTCGGTGTCGGCGGCAGGTTCCTCCGCTTCGTGGAACTTCGACGCGACCGGGCGGATCAGCAGGTTGGCCACGAAGCCGACGACGAGGACCCCCACCATGGTGAGCAGGGCGGGCCGGTAGTCGCCCGCTGTCAGGCTCCCGGGTGTGCCCTGGCTGTCGAGGATCCCGTTGACGATGAGCGGTCCGGCGACGCCCGCGGCGGCCCACGCCGTCAGCAGCCGGCCGTGGATGGCACCGACCTGGTACGGCCCGAAGAGGTCCCTGAGGTAGGCCGGGACGGTCGAGAAGCCGCCACCGTAGAAGCTGATGATGATGCCGGCGAGCAGCACGAACATGAACAGCGAGTTGGAGCCAGCCAGGGCGAGCAGGGTGTAGAGGACGATGCCGACGCCGAGGTAGACCATGTAGATCCGCTTGCGGCCGATCAGGTCCGAGGTGGCCGACCACGTGAACCGGCCGGCCATGTTGAACAGCGACAGGATGCCCACGAAGCCGGCCGCGCCGGCAGCGGCGACGGTGGAGCGGTCACCGTCGCGGAAGAAGTCCTGGATCATCGGAGCGGCCTGCTCCAGGATGCCGATGCCCGCGGTGACGTTGCAGAAGAGGACGATCCAGAGCAGCCAGAACTGCGGGGTCCTGATCGCGTTGGCGGCCGAGACGTTGTCGTTGGTGACCAGGTCGCTCTCGTGCGACGCGTCGGGGTCGTAACCCTCGGGCATCCAGCCGGCCGGTGGCACCCGGATCAGCCAGGCACCGAAGAGCATCACGACGAGGTAGACCAGACCCAGGGTGACGAAGAGCATGGAGACGGCCGACCCGGTGGCGGTGGTGGTCTCGTTGCCGAACGATCCGTCGTACCGGCCGAGCAGGAACGACGACAGCGGACTGGCGATCATCGCCCCGCCGCCGAAGCCCATGATCGCCATGCCGGTGGCCAGACCCGGTCGGTCCGGGAACCACTTGATGAGGGTCGAGACCGGCGAGATGTAGCCGATGCCGAGGCCGATGCCACCGAGGACGCCGTAGCCCAGGTAGAGCAGCCAGAGCTGACTGGTGGCGATGCCGGCCGCACCGACCAGGAAGCCCGACGCCCAGAACGCCGCGGCTGTCACCATCGCCCGGCGCGGACCGCCCGTGTCGACCCAGGTGCCGAACACGGCGGCGCTCAGGCCGAGCATCACGATCGCGATCGAGAAGACGATGCCGATGGCGGTCAGCGACGAGTCGAAGTGCTCGACGAGCGAGGCCTTGTAGACGCTGGTCGCGTAGGCCTGGCCGATGCAGAGGTGCACGGCCAGGGCGGCCGGCGGGATCAGCCAGCGGTTGAATCCGGCCGAGGCGACAGTGCGCTCGCGGTCGAGGATGGTCAGAGACACGGCGTACTCCCGGGGGTTGATGACGGCCGTGATCACCTGTACCCGAAGCGCCCAGATTCAATCACCTCGGCGCCGCCCTCCTTCAGCGCCGCCTCCTTCAGGGCCGCCTCCTTCAGGCCGGCCGGGCACCCGGTGCAGCAGCTCGCCGTGAAGCACCGCGAACCAGGCGTTCTCGTCGCGCGCCCACTCCCGCCAGGCCGTGGAGATCCGCTCGAGGCCGGCGCGGTCCGTGCGGGTCTCGGCGACGGCCTGCTCGGCGACGTCGGAGTGCAGGATCCGGTCGGCCTGCAGACCGCCCCACCAGGCCCGGTCCTCGCGCGTGGCGAAGCACCACACGCTGGCCGAAGCGGTCACGTCCTCGAACCCTGCGGCCCGCGCCCAGGCGAGCAGCCGGCGGCCGGCGTCGGGTTCGGCTCCGTTGCTCCGGGCCACGGCGCTGTAGACGTCGAGCCACTCGGCCAGACCCGGGAGCTCGGGAAACCACGTCATCGCGGCGTAGTCCGCGTCACGCACGGCCACCAGCCCGCCGGGGCCCGCCACCCGGGCCATCTCGCGCAGCGCCCCGACGGGGTCGTCGAGGTGCTGGAGCACCTGGTGGGCGTGGACGACGTCGTACGAGCCATCGGCCAGGTCCAGTGCCATGACGTCGCCCACGGCGTAGCGCGGTCTGGCTCCGCCGCCCTCGTCCGCGTCGGCCGCGGCCTCGGCGAGCTCGATCACCTCCGGAGCCGCATCGATGCCCAGGACCTCACCGTCGGGGCCGACGAGCTCGGCGAGCTCGGCCGTGATGGTTCCCGGTCCGCACCCGACGTCGAGGATCCGCAGGCCCGGGGTGAGGAACGGCCGCAGGTAGGCGGCCGAGTTGTCGACCGTGCGCCAGCGGTGCGAGCGGAGCACGCTCTCGTGGTGGCCGGGGCTGTAGCGATTCATGCTCCGAGCATGACCGACCGGGGTGCCGCGCAGGGGCATAGCCTGCGTCCGTGAGACTCACCGCCGCGCAGCTGATCGACCTCGTCCTCGACGCCGGCTCGTGGACGTCCTGGGACGTCCCCCCGGTGCGCCGCGAGGTCTCCGACGAGTACGCCGCCGAGCTCGCCGCCGCGGCCCGGAAGTCGGGCGTCGACGAGTCGGTGCTCAGCGGCGAGGGCCTGATGAAGAGCCGACGGGTGGCCGTGGTGGTGGGCGAGTTCGGCTTCCTGGCCGGGTCGATCGGCCGGGCCGCGGCCGACCGCCTGGTGGCTGCGGTCGAGCGGGCCACCCAGGAGGGGCTCCCGCTGCTGGCCGCGCCGATCAGCGGGGGCACCCGGATGCAGGAGGGCACCCCCGCCTTCGTCCAGATGGTCCGGATCAGCCAGGCGGTCGCGGCCCACAAGGCGGCAGGTCTGCCCTACCTCGTCTACCTCCGGCACCCGACCACCGGCGGCGTGATGGCGTCCTGGGGGTCCCTCGGTCACGTGACCGTCGCCGAGCCCGGTGCCCTGGTCGGCTTCCTGGGGCCGCGCGTCTACGAGGCGCTCTACGACAAGCCGTTCCCCGAGGGCGTGCAGACCTCCGAGAACCTCTACGCCCGCGGCATCATCGACGGCGTCGTCGCACCGGACGAGATCGCCGACATCCTCGACCGGGCGCTCTCGATCCTGCTCGCGCCGCGGTACGGGATCGCCGAGGTGCCCGAGCCGCCGGACGACCCGATCCCCGACGTCGACACGTGGGACGCCGTCACCCGGTCGCGGCGCCCGGACCGACCCGGCGTACGACGGCTGCTGCGGTACGCCGCCTCCGACGTGGTCCCGCTGAACGGCACCGGCCAGGGCGAGGCCGACCCGGGTCTGCTGATCGCCCTGGTGCGGTTCGGGGAGGCGCCGTGCGTGTTCCTCGGGCAGGACCGTCGCGGCCAGACCGCCGACCACCCGATGGGTCCCGAGGCACTGCGCGAGGCCCGGCGCGGGATGCATCTGGCCTCCGAGCTCGGGCTGCCGCTGGTGACCGTGATCGACACCCAGGGCGCGGCCCTCTCGCCGGATGCCGAGAACGGCGGGCTCGCCGGCGAGATCGCCCGCTGCCTGGCGGAGCTCGTGATGCTCGACGCCCCGACGCTGTGCCTGATGCTGGGCGAGGGCAACGGTGGCGGCGCGCTCGCCTTCCTGCCCGCCGACCGGGTGGTCGCCGCGCAGCACGCGTGGCTCTCGCCGCTGCCACCCGAGGGCGCGTCCGCCATCGTGCACCGCGACCTCGACCACGCTCCCGAGATGGCGCGCGCCCAGAAGGTGCGGGCGATCGACCTGCACGCCCGCGGCATCGTCGACCGGATCGTGGCGGAGAAGCCGGATGCCGCCGACGAGGCGGAGGCGTTCTGTCAGCGGATGGGCGCGGTCCTCGAGCACGAGCTCGCTGCCCTGCTCGCCTCCGGCCCCGGCTCCCCCGCCGACCGGGCGCGCCGCTACGTCTGAGCGGTGCCCCTCCGGCTCGGTAGATTGCGCGACGTGGACGAGACCCGCACGTACGTCGTCACCGGTGCCGCCTCGGGGATCGGGGCCGCGGTCACGGCGATGCTCCGGGAGCAGGGCCACCGCGTGGTGACCGTCGACCTGCGGGACGCCGACGTGACCGCCGACCTGTCGACCCGGACGGGACGCGACGACGCGGTGGCCGGCGTACGGACGATGGTGACGAAGATCGACGGGCTGCGTCCCGTGCGCGGGCGTGGCCGGACTGACCGGTGTCGACCCGGCGCTCGTGGCGTCGGTCAACTTCTTCGGGTCGATCGCGCTGGTCCGCGGACTCCGGCCGCAGCTGGCGGCGTCCGGCAACGCCTCGCGTCGTCCTGCTCTCCTCGAACTCCGTCACCTGCCAGCCCGGCTGGAACGCCGACGTGACCTCCGCCTGCCTCCGCGACGACGAGGACGCCGCCCGCAGGGCCGCCGCCGAGGTGGACGCAGTGATGGTCTACCCGTCGACCAAGGCGGCCCTGGCGTACTGGGCCCGCCGCGAGGGCGTGAAGGAGGAGTGGGCCGGGGCCGGCATCCGGATCAACGCGGTCGCGCCCGGCCTGATCGCCACCCCGATGACGGACCAGCTGCGCAACGATCCGCAGCTCGGCGTCTTCGCCGACGCCTACCCCAGCGCCCTGGGCCGCCCGGGCCGCCCGGAGGAGGTGGCCGCCACGATCGGCTTCCTGCTCTCCGACGCGTCCAGCCTGATGGTCGGCAGCGTGGTCTTCGTCGACGGTGGCACCGATGCGCTGCTCCACCCGCTCAAGCCGGAGGGCATGCAGGTGAACGCGATCGCCCTCGGCGTGCTCGACAAGGTGGCCGGGGTGGCCACCAAGCTGAAGGCGATGCGCAGCAAGCGCTGACTCCCGGACCCGAGGCGACCGTGGGCCTCATCGGCAGCGACGGACGAGCTACGCCGTGGCGCACGCGAGCGCGGCGGAGGTGGCTGCGGCCTCGATCTCCGGAGTCATCGCGGACTTGTCCTGGTCGACGTAGGTCCAGTCGGAGTCGAAGAAGCCGGCGTCCTGCATCACCTGCAGGCCGGCCGCGTCGATCCAGCGCTCCGCGGTGCACTGAGCCTGGGACGAGGTCATCGCGCCCTGCCGCTCGAGCGCCCGGGCCAGGCCGGCGGTCGCGGTCCGGAGATCACCGCCCGCGGCCCGGGTCGCGGACGTCGCTCGACGTCGAGGCCGGCGAGGCCGGCGAGCCACCAGCCCCCGGGGCGTCGTCGTCGCCGCGCGTGACGACGTACCCGATGACGCCGCCGAGGACCAGCAGCACGGAGGCCCCCGCCAGGAGCACCGCGAACGGCCGACGGCCCGGCCGACCCGCCACCGGCACCGCGTCGTCGGGCAGGGTCCGGGCCCGCCGCAGGTCGTCGCGCAGCTGGGCGGCTGAGGCGTACCGGTCGGCCGGGTCCTTCGCCATCGCGGTGCGCAGGATGCGGTTGACCTCGGTGACCAGCCGACCTGTCCCCGCCAGCTGCGGGACCGGTTGCTCGAGGTGGGCGCTGACGATCTGGTAGTCGGACGTCCCGTCGTACGGCGCCCGGCCGCTGAGGGTTGCCCACAGCAGGCAGCCGAGCGAGTAGACGTCGCTCGCGGCCCCGGCGCCGCCGCCGGTGTGCAGCTCCGGCGCCATGTACGACGGAGTCCCGACCGTGCCGGCGGTCCGGGTGCGGGCAGCACCGACCTCGCGGGCGATCCCGAAGTCCGAGAGATAGGCCTGGTAGGCGCCATCTCGCCGACGGAGGAGCACGTTGGCCGGCTTGATGTCGCGGTGGATCAGCCCGGCGGCGTGCGCGTCCGCAAGCCCGGCGGCCACCTGCGCCATCAGGTCGAGGGCGTCCCCGACGGGTGAGGCCCCGCGGTCCTGGATCAGCCGGTCGAGGTCGCCGTCGGGGATCAGCTGGGTGGCGATGTACAGGCGACCGCCCTCCTCGCCGTGGGCGTACACCTGCACGACGTGGGCGGAGTCGAGCGACGCGAGCGCGCGGGCCTCCCGGGTGAACCGCGCCCGGAACGCCGCGTCCTCCGCCAGGTGCGGGGCGATCACCTTGAGTGCGACGGCGCGGTCCAGGGCGTCGTCGCGCGCCTCGAGCACGACACCCATCCCGCCACCGCCGATCCGGCGCACGACCCGGAAGGGGCCGACGCGATCACCCTCTCCCGGGTCGCCGCCAGTCCTGCTCACCCGGTCCGCCTACCCACCCTGCGCGCCGCTCAACCAGCCCGCCGCCGGGCGGTGGACGCCACCCCTCTAGACCCGTTCGTCATGTGGTCGTAATCAACTGCGCGATCTGAGGGGTCACTCTTACCGTGAGCACCACCTCACCCGAAAGGATGTGTTGCTTGCCCGAGCTGACCCAGGCCGAGACCCGCGCACTGGCCTGCCTCGACGAGCGCGAGCTCGTCGAGTCCCTCATTGAGCTGATCAACGTCCCGAGCGTGTCGGGGAGTGACGCCGAGTGCGACGTCCAGCAGCTGCTCGCCAAGCGCGTACGCGACCTCGACCTCGACGTCGACCTGTGGAAGCTCGACCTGCCGACGCTCACCGCGCACCCGGACTTCCCGGGGTGGGAGGCGCCGCGGAGCGAGGGCTGGGGACTGGTGGCGACGAGCGGTCCCGGCGTGCCGGAGCTCGTGCTCCAGGGGCACGTCGACGTCGTGCCCGCCGGTGATCGCGCCGCCTGGCGAGGGGACCCGTTCCTGGGCACGGTGACGGCCGGCCGGGTGCACGGTCGCGGGACCTGCGACATGAAGGCCGGGGTGGTCGCCAACCTCGCCGCCGTCCGTGCCGTACGACGGGCCGGCCTGACGCTGGAGCTCCCCTACGCGCTGCACTTCGTCATCGGCGAGGAGGACGGCGGACTGGGCGCCTTCGCCACGCTCCGGCGCGGCCACGGCGGTCGCCAGTGCATCATCACCGAACCCACCAGCGGCACCATCACCACCGCCAACGCCGGCGCGCTGACCTTCCGGATCGAGGTGCCGGGGCTGGCCACGCACGCGAGCACGTCGTACGCCGGGGTCAGCGCGCTCGAGGCGTTCCTCCCCGTGCACGCGGCGCTCGGCCGTGCTCGAGGAGCGACGCAACCTGGCGCCCGACCCGCCTGATGTCGGAGTACCCGATCGCCTACCCGCTCTCGGTGGGCAAGGTCCAGTGCGGCGACTGGGCCAGCAGCGTGCCCGACCTGCTGGTCGCCGAGGGCCGGCTCGGCGTCCGGCTCGACGAGGACCCTGCCCTGGCCCGCGCCGAGCTCGAGGACGACCGTCGCCGAGGTCGCGGCGCGACACCCGTGGCTGCGCGACCACCCGCCGACCGTCACCTGGCCCGGCGGTCAGTTCGCCAGCGGCCGGTTCGACCACCGGTCACCCGCTGCGCGACCTGGTCTCGGCCGCGCACGTCGACGTCCAGGGTGGCCGGCCTCCGCGCGAGCGCGGGGCGCCGTACGGCAGCGACCTGCGGCTGTACGCCGACGCCGGGATCCCGACGCTCCACTACGGACCGGGCGACGTCCGGCTCGCACACGGGCCGCACGAGGCCGTCGACGTGGACGAGCTGGTCACCGTGACCGAGAGCCTGGTGCTCGCGCTGGTCCGGGCGTGCACCAGCGCGAGCGCCTGAGCCTCAGAACAGCAGTGCGGAGGCGGGGTCCTCGAGGATGCCCGCCACGTCGGCGAGGAAGCGCGAACCCTTCTCGCCGTCGACGTGACGGTGGTCGAAGGACAGCGCCAGCGTCGTGATCTGCCGGACCGCGATCTCGTCGACCCCGTCCCGGGTGACCACCCACGGCTGCTTGCGGATCGCTCCGAAACAGAGGATCGCGGACTCACCGGGGTTGATGATCGGCGTCCCGGCGTCGACCCCGAACACCCCCACGTTGGTGATCGTGAAGGTGCCGCCGGACATGTCGGCGGGCTGGGTCTTGCCCTCGCGCGCGGTCGCGGTGAGCTGGTTGAGCGCACCCGCGAGCTCGAGCAGGGAGTGGTCCTGCGCCTCCTTGACGTTGGGCACGACCAGACCCCGCGGCGTCGCCGCGGCGATGCCGAGGTTGACGTAGTTCTTGAAGACGACCTCCTGCGCGGCCTCGTCCCAGAACGAGTTGATCTCGGGCGTACGACGCATCGCCAGGATCACCGCCCGGCTCAGCACGAGCAGCGGGGAGACCTTGACGTCCCTGAACTCGCGCCGCTTCTTCAGCCGGTCGACGAACTCCATCGTGGCGGTGACGTCGAAGGTGAGCCACTCGGTGACGTGCGGGGCGGTGAACGCGGAGCCCACCATCGCGCCGGCCATCATCTTGCGGACGCCCTTGATCGGCTCGCGGGTCTCGCGCTCACCGGCCCGGACGTCATCCGAACCGTGCGTTATAGCGCTCGCTTCGTATGACGTTGCGGCGCCACCTGCGGCGGCCTCGACGTCGGCGCGGGTGACCGTGTCGTTGGGACCGGAGGCCCGGCAGGTGGCGAGGTCGACGCCGAGGTCCTTGGCCAGCTTGCGGACCGGGGGCTTCGCCAAGGCGCGCGTCTCGGAGGGAGAGGTGGCGCGCGACGGCACGAACTCGGAGACCGGCGCGGGTTCCTCGACCCGCGCCGACCGCGCGGGCACGACCGGCTCGTCGGCTTCTGCGACCTCGGCGGTCTGGGCGCCACCGGGCGCGAAGGCTCCCTGCAGCTGGAGCTGGGCCGACGCACCGGCCTCGGTGGACGGCGAGGCGGCGCCCTTGCGGGCCCGGCGCACGGGACCGCGGTCGGCCTTGTTGCGACCGACCAGGCTCTCGCCCTCGCCGCCGCCGCTGGCGCGCGGGTTGGAGAGGTCGATCTCCATCTCCGGCTCGGCGGGAGCAGCGGGCGCAGGCGCAGCCGCGTCGGACGGGTCCCCGACGGAGATGATGGGCGTGCCGACGGCGATCATCTCGCCCTCGGCGACCATCAGCGCCAGCACGGTGCCGGCGTACGGCGACGGCAGCTCGACGATCGACTTGGCGGTCTCGATGTCGACGATGATGTCGTTGACCTCGATGACGTCGCCGACCTTGACCTTCCAGGCCACGATCTCGGCCTCGGTCAGGCCTTCGCCGACGTCGGGCAGCTTGAACTCGGCCATGTCAGTACTCCATCGATCGGTCGACGGCGTCGAGGATCCGGTCGAGGTCGGGGAGGAAGTCCTCCTCGATCCGCGACGGCGGGTAGGGCGTGTCGAAGCCACCGACGCGGAGCACCGGGGCCTCCAGGTGGTAGAAGCACTGCTCGGTGATCCGGGCGGACACCTCGGCACCCATGCCCAGGTTGACGTGCGCCTCGTGGGTGACCACCACGCGCCCGGTCCGGCGTACCGACTCGAGGACCGGCCCCATGTCGAGGGGCGACAGCGTGCGGAGGTCGATGACCTCGAGCGACCTGCCCTCCGTGGCGGCGGCCTCGGCGGCAGCCAGGGCGATCTTCACCATCGGGCCGTAGGCGAGAACGGTGACGTCGGTGCCCTGCCGCACCACCCGCGAGGTGAACAGCGGCTCGGGGCTGACGGAGTCGTCGAGCTCGGCCTTGTCGGCGTGGTACTGCCGCTTGGGCTCGAGGAAGATCACCGGGTCGTCGCTGGCGATCGCCTGCTGGATCATCCAGTACCCGTCGACCGGGTTGGAGCAGGCGACGACCTTGAGACCCGGCGTGTGCGCGAACTGCGCCTCGGGCGACTCGCTGTGGTGCTCGACCGCGCCGATGCCGCCGCCGAACGGGATCCGGATGACCATCGGCATCTTGGACTTGCCCTGGCTGCGGAAGTGCATCTTGGCGACCTGGCAGACGATCTGGTCGTAGGCCGGGTAGACGAAGCCGTCGAACTGGATCTCCACGACCGGGCGGTAGCCGCGCAGCGCCATGCCGACCGCGGTGCCGACGATGCCGGACTCCGCGAGCGGGCTGTCGATGACCCGGTCCTCGCCGAAGTCCTTCTGGAGCCCGTCGGTGATCCGGAAGACGCCGCCGAGCTTGCCGACGTCCTCACCCATGATCAGGACCTTGGGGTCGTCCTCCATCGCGCGTCGCAGGCCCATGTTGAGACCCTTGGCGAGCGTGATCTTCTGTGTGGCGGCCATCAGTGCCCCCCTCCCGTGCTGGAGCCCTCAAAGCTCTCGAGGTACGCCGCGTAGCCGTCGCGCTGGACGACGAGCTCCTCGGTCATCTCGGCGTACACGTGGTCGAACATGCTCATCGGCTTCGGGTCCGGCAGCGCCTTGCAGCCCTCGCGCAGGTGCACGCCGAGCTCCTTGGCCTCCGCCTCGACCCCGGCGAAGAACTCCTCGTCGGCCAGGCCGTTGCGCTTGAGGTAGACCTTCACCCGGGCGATCGGGTCCTTGAGCTTCCAGCGCTCGACGTCGTCGCTGAGCCGGTAGCGGGTCGGGTCGTCGGTCGTGGTGTGCGCGCCCATCCGGTAGGTGTACGCCTCGACGAACGTCGGCCCCTGTCCGTCACGGGCCCGCTGCAGCGCGGCCTGCGTGACGGCGTACGTCGCGAGGACGTCGTTGCCGTCGACGCGGACGCCGGGGAAGCCGAAGCCCAGTGCGCGCTGGTAGAGCGGGATCCGGGTCTGGCGTTCGATCGGCTCCGAGATCGCCCACTGGTTGTTCTGGCAGAAGAACACGACCGGGGCGTTGTAGGAGGCGGCGAAGATGAAGGCCTCGTTGACGTCACCCTGCGACGAGGCCCCGTCGCCGAAGTGCGCGAGGACGGCGGCGTCACGCTCCGGGTCGCCGGTGCCGACGACACCGTCGCGCTGCATGCCCATGGCGTAGCCGGTGGCGTGCAGGGTCTGCGCGCCGATCACGATCGTGTAGAGCCCGAAGTTGTTCTCGTGGGGGTCCCAGGCGCCCTGGTCGACCCCGCGGAAGAGACCGAGCAGGTCGAGCGGGTCGACGCCCTTGCAGTAGGCGACGCCGTGCTCGCGGTAGGTGGGGAACGCGTAGTCCTGGGGACGCAGGGCCCGACCGGCGCCGATCTGCGCGGCCTCCTGGCCGAGCAGCTGGGCCCAGATGCCGAGCTCGCCGTGTCGCTGCAGGGCGGTCGCCTCGGTGTCGATCCGCCGGGTGAGCACCATGTCGCGGTAGAACCCGCGGAGCTGCTCGGCGGAGAAGTCGAGGTCGAACTCCGGGTGATGGACCCGCTCACCCTCCGGTGTCAGGAGCTGGATCAGCTCGGGGCCGCCATCTTGGTGGGAAGGTCCGAAGACCTCCGCCAGATCGGGGCCGAATCCTGCGTTCGTCACCTGCACTCCTTCGGGTCAGCGGGCATCGCGGGGTTTCCGCAGGCCGTGAGGGGAGCCGGGGCGACCGCTGAGTGGGTGTGCTCTGGCCGGTCCTGGTCCCAGTTGCTGGGGCGCCACGACGGGCTCCGCAGGCGTCACGGCTCGACTCCTGTGATCGGCACCACATCGTGCGGCGCCGAATCTACCGGCCCCGGGCGTCGGCTGGCCAATCAGGCACCGACACCGATCGCGACCTATCGTGGGCTGCGGGCGACCGCCCGGTACGACGAGGGGGATCCCGATGAAGACCACGGCCGTTGCCGCCGCCACGCTCTGCCTGGCCCTGGCGGCCGCATGCAGCAGCGGTGAAGAACCGCCGACCGGCCCGGCCGGATCGCCCTCGGACAGCGGCTCGAGCGCCTCGGGCTCGCCGTCGCCGACCGCGACGGACACGGCGGCGCCGACTCCGGCGGACGAGCCGGTCATCGCCTTCGACCCCTCGCAGCAGACCCTCTTCGACGAGACCGACGTCCGCGACGTCGCCGCCGGCGCCGACACCGTCCTCACGCTGACCGGCGACACCCTCCGCGGCCGCGCGCTCCCGACGCTCGACGAGACCTGGACGATGACCTCCCCGGACGGCGCCTTCGCCGACGTGTGGGCCCGGGCCGGCAGTCCGTGGGGCTTCGCCCTGGAGGTCCGGACGGTCCCGGGCACCGGCACCCGGGTGGGGTACGACGAGGTCGCGGTGCGCCGTTTCGACGTCGCGACCGGCCAGGTCGACGGCGAGGTGAGCACCCGCGTGCCCCAGGACCCGCGCGGCTCCTCGGGCCCGGCGACAGGTCGGATCGTCGGGGTGCAGGGTGCCCGGGTCGTCGTGGACGCCGCCGTCGCCGACGCGGCCGCCATCCACGCGACCGCCGTCCTCGACCCGTCGGCCGGGCGCACGCTCTGGAAGGCCCGCGGCGCCGAGGCGCTGATCGCCACGGAACGCCTGGTCGTCGTCAACACCGGGACCCCGTCCGCGGCCGGGTCGGTCGACGCCCGCGACCTGCGCAGCGGCAAGCGTCGCTGGACCGCCCTCCCGGGCACCCTCGCCGCCTCGGCCGCCGGCGCCAGCACCACCACCGTCGTGGTCGCCCGCGACGACAACGTGTTCGCCGAGCACTCCGTGACCGCACTGGACCTGCGGACCGGCAAGGCCGGCGCTGCCGACGTGACGAGCGACGCCGAGTGGACCTGCGACCCCGCCTCCACCTCCCTCGCGGTGTGCAGCCTCCCGGACGGCGCCCAGGTGGTCGGCTGGAACCTGCAGCGCAACCAGGCCCGCTGGACGCTGCCGACCGCCAGCCGCTTCGCCCCGATCGTCACCCTCGTCCAGGACGGCCTGGTCTACGGCCTGCTCGACTCGGGCGCCGGAGTGGTGTTGCGGGCCGCATCGGGTGCAGACGTGCCGAGCTCCGGGGGCGCCGCCCCCAAGGCAGCCAACCCGTGGGGCGGCGTCGTGCACTACGGCGACCGTGCGATCTTCGTGCCCGTCAGCACCTCGGGCGCCCCGGCGGCCACCGAGTCGCCGTCGGTCCCCTCCAGCCCGACCGCGAGCGCCACCGCCGACCCCTCCGAGAGCCAGACCAGCGCCGCGGACTGAGCCGGCTCAGTGGGGTTCGCCCAGGTCCTCGTGGTCACGGTGGCTCACGGGCTCGACCTGGAACGTCGCGTGGTCGATGCCGAAGTGCTCCCGCGTGCAGACACACAGCTCGTCGAGGATCGCCCCCACACCGCGCTCCGCGAGGGCCTCGTCGGTGACCGTGACGTGGGCCGACAGGCTCGGCAGCCCGCTGGTGATGGTCCACGCGTGCAGGTCATGGACGTCGACGACCCCCGGCATCTCGGCCAGGTGCCGGCGTACGTCGCCCAGGTCGAGGTCGCGGGGCGCGATCTCCAGCAGGATCACGGCCGCGTCCCGCAGCAACAGGAACGCCCGCGGCACGATCAACACCGCGATCAGCAGCGACGCGATGGCGTCGGCCCGGTAGAACCCGCTCACGGCGATCACGACTCCGGCCGCCACCGCCAGGATCGAGCCGACCAGGTCGGCCAGCACCTCGGTCGCGGCGCCGCGCAGGTTGAGGCTGCCGCTCTGCGACCGGTGCAGGATCAACAGCGACCCCGCGTTGGCAACGAGACCGAACAGTGCGAACCCGATCAGCGGCGTGGCCTCCACGGACCGCGGGTCGGCGAGCCGGGACACGCCGGCGTACGCGAGGTAGCCGCAGACCACCAGCAGGACCAGCGCGTTGAGCAGTGCGGCCAGGATCTCCGCCCGGTGCCAGCCGTACGTCGAGCGCGGTCCGGCCGGGCGGGTGGCGACGTACGACGCCCCCAGCGCGAGCACGATCGCCGCGGCATCCGTGGCCATGTGGCCGGCGTCGGCGAGCAGCGCGAGGGAACCGGCGATCCAGGCCCCGATGAGCTCGATGCCCAGGACCCCGACGGTGATCGCCAGGACCAGCTTCAGCCGGCCGCGGTCAGCCGCGCGCCCGGAGGCGTGAGCGTGGTCGTGGCCCATGGGTGAAGCCTAGGGCTCGACGCGCTCGTTCCTCGCGCGGCGCTGCTCGGCTCACCAGGGTTCGATGGGCTTCCCGCCGAGCTCCTCGCGGCCGTGCGGAGTCATCCACCCGACGGGTCGGGCCCCTGCGGGACCACCTTCGTGGGGTTGATGTCGTCCTGACAGACGTAGTAGTGGGCCTTGATCTGGTCGAAGTCGATGGTCTCGCCGAAGCCGGGCATCTGGAAGAGGTCCCGGGCGTAGGCCCACAGCACCGGCATCTCGGTCAGCTTGCTCCGGTTGCACTTGAAGTGGCCGTGGTAGACCGCGTCGAACCGGGCGAGGGTCGTGAACAGCCGGATGTCGGCCTCGGTCACGACGTCGCCCATCAGGAACCGCTGGTGCGTCAGCCGGTCCTCCAGCCAGTCCATGGCCGTCCAGAGCCGGTCGTAGGCCTGGTCGTAGGAGTCCTGGTCACCCGCGAAGCCGCAGCGGTAGACGCCGTTGTTGACCTCGGTGAAGATCCGCTGCATCACCGGCTCCATCTCGGCGCGCAGGTCCTCGGGCCACAGGTCCGGCGCACCCGGACGGTGGTGGTCACGCCATTCGACGGAGAGGTCGTGGGTGATCCAGGGGAAGTCGTTGGTGACGACCTTCCCGGTCTCGACCTCGACCATGGCCGGCACGGTGATGCCGCGCGGGTAGTCGGGGAACCGGGCGAAGTACGCCTCCTGGAGCCGCTCGATGCCGAGCACGGGGTCGGTGCCGCCGTCATCGAGGTCGAACGTCCAGCTGCGGGCATCGTGGACCGGGCCGGGGAGGCCGACGGAGATGACGTCCTCGAGCCCGAGCAGCCGGTGCACGATGAGGGAGCGGTTGGCCCAGGGGCACGCCTTCGCTGCGACCAGGCGGTAGCGACCGGCCTCGACCGGCCAGCGCTCGCCCACGGTCGGGCCGTGCTCCGGCACCCGCGCGTCGCGGGTGATCCGGTCCGGGATGTAGTCCATGTCGCGCTCGAAGGAGCCTTCGGTCACGTAGCTTCCGCTCTTGCTGCTCATGCCCCCATCGTGCCCGAAGGTTCAACTTTCAAACATTATCTGTTCGCCAACAACTGTTTGCAAACATTTGTTTGTCATCTACTCTGCGACGGTGGAGCTCACCTCGATCACCCCGTCGCCGAACGCGCTGAAGGCGCTCAGCCATCCCGTCCGGCTGCGGATGCTCGGCCTGTTGCGGATCGAGGGCCCCGCCACCGCCACGACCCTGGCGGCGCGGCTCGGACTCAACACCGGCGCCACCTCGTACCACCTCCGCAGCCTCGCCCAGCACGGCTTCATCGTCGACGACACCGAGCGCGGCAACGGCCGCGAGCGATGGTGGACCGCGGCCCACCGCTCGACGGAGACGGCCAACACCACCGACGACCCCGCCACGCGGGAGACCCTGGAGGCCTACCTCCAGTCAGTCGCCGTCGTCATGACGGAGCAGCTGCAGCGTGCCATCGAGGAGCTGCCGTTGATTCCCGAGCCGTGGGGCAACGCCTCCACCTTCAGCGACTGGGTGATCCGGTTGACCCCGGCCCGCGCCAAGGCACTGGTGGACGCGCTGGCGGAGGTCATCGGCGACGCCGACGACGAGGACGACGACGAGGCGGAGCAGTTCGTCGTACAGCTGACTGCGTTCCCCCTTCCCGGTCACGTCACCGGCGGCGACCCGCCGTGAACGCGACCCGCAAGCCGCTCTACGGCTGGCTGAGCGCCGAGGCCCTCTCCCTGGTCGGCACCCGCGTCTCGATGATCGCGCTGCCGTGGTTCGTGCTCACGACCACCGGAAGCGCCACCCAGACCGGACTGGTCGCGCTCGCCGAGATGCTGCCGATGGTCGTGCTCAAGGTGCTCGGTGGCCCGATCATCGACAAGGTCGGCGCCCGTCGGATCAGCATCACCTGCGACCTGCTGAGCGTCCTGGTGATCGGCTCGATCCCGCTGATGTACGCCGCCGGGCACCTGTCGTTCATCGGCTTCCTGCTCCTCGTGGCAGTGGCCGGCGCGCTCCGCGGGCCGGGCGACAGCGCCAAGCACGCGATGGTGCCGGCCCTGGTCGAGCACGCCGGCGTGCCGATGGAGAGAGCGACCGGCCTGGCCTCCATGGTGGAGCGCAGCGCCAGCATGCTGGGCGCGGGTTTCGCCGGCATCCTGATCGGCGTCGTCGGACCCGCCAACGCACTGATCATCGACGCCGGCAGCTTCGCGTTGTCGGCCGCCGTGC
Organism: uncultured Actinomycetota bacterium; assembly: GCA_963834235.1. Lineage (GTDB taxonomy): Bacteria > Actinomycetota > Actinomycetes > Propionibacteriales > Nocardioidaceae > Nocardioides. The sequence goes on along the minus strand of CAWIAS010000001.1, from coordinate 544,326 downwards.
TCGCCTGGTCCACCCGGGGGCTCGGTCAGGCCGCCGAGCCGGTCGCCGAGGCGGAGAACCCGGCGCGCTACCTGCAGCAGCTCCGCGAGGGCTGGGACTTCCTGCGCGGCGACCGGGTCCTGCTCGGCATCGCGGTGATGGTGGCGCTGACCAACTTCCTCGACATCGCCTGGTTCGCGGTGCTGGTGCCGGTGTGGGCGCAGGAGTACGGCGGCGGCGCACCCGTGATCGGCCTGCTGTTCGCCGTCTTCAGTGGCGCCTCCGTGCTCGGCGCCCTGTGTGCTGCCACGTGGGGTGACCGGCTGCCGCGGTTCCAGGTCTACGTGTGGGCCTTCCTGCTCACCGGGCTCCCCCGGTTCGCGGTGATGGCGTTCGACGTGCCGCTGGCGGCCGTGCTCGCGGTCGCCGTCGTCGGCGGCTTCGCGTCCGGCTTCATCAACCCCGTGCTCGGCGCGGTCATCTTCGAACGCATCCCGGCCCCGCTGGTCGGGCGGGTGACCTCACTGACCACCGCCATGTGCTTCGCGCTGATGCCGCTCGGAGGCCTGGCCGGAGGGCTGCTGATCGGCGGCTTCGGCCTGCCCGCCGCGATGCTGGCGTGCGGCGTGGCCTACTTCGTCGTCACGATCGCGCCGGTGCTCGACCCGCGCTGGCGGGAGATGAACGACCGGGCAGCACCGTTGGTCGAGGTGCGAGGAGCGCCCGGACCCGTTGGTTGAGGTGCGAGGTTGCGCAGCAACCGAGCCTCGAAACCCCGGAAGGGATGCAGGGCCTGGCCCACCGCCCTGCGCGTCTGCGGGGGTTTCGAGGCTCAGGCGCCAGGGCGCCTTCACACCTCAACCAACGAATGCGGCGGCGACCCTGAGCAGGCGGTCGTTGGCCTCCGGCTCGCCGATGGAGACCCGGGCACCCTCGCCGGCGAACGGCCGGACCACGATGCCGGCCTCGTCGGCGGCGGCCGCGAACTCGGTGGTGCGGTCGCCGAGCGCGAACCACACGAAGTTGCCCTGCGGCGCCGGGACGTCCCAGCCTGCCTCGGACAGACCGGCCACGACGCGGTCGCGCTCGGCGACCAGGGCGTCGACCCGCTCGAGCAGCTCGGGCTCACGCTCGAGTGAGGCGATGGCGGCGGCCTGGGCGATCGACGAGACGCCGAACGGCAACGAGACCGCACGCAGCGCACCGGCCAGCGGCGCCGGCCCGACGGCGTACCCGACCCGGAAGCCGGCGAGCCCGTAGGCCTTCGAGAACGTCCGGGTGAGGATCACGTTGTCGTGGTCGCCGTAGGTGCGGATGCCGTCGATCGGGTCGTCCATCCGCACGAACTCGACGTACGCCTCGTCCACGACGACCAGCACGTGCGAGGGGATCGTGGCCAGGAAGGCGTCGAGCTCCGCCTGGGTCACCGCCGGCCCGGTCGGGTTGTTGGGGGTGCACACCAGGACGACCTTGGTCCGGTCGGTGACCGCGGCAGCCATCGCCTCCAGGTCGTGACGACCGTCGGCCAGCACCGGCACCTTGACGGCCGTGGCGGCGGCTGCGGCGACCGCGATCGGGTAGGCCTCGAAGGAGCGCCACGCGAACACGACCTCGTCGCCGGGGTCGCAGAACGCCTGCACCAGCTGGTAGATCAGGCCGACCGAGCCCGTGGCCAGCGCGAGGTGGTCGGCGGGGACGTCGAGCCGCTCGGCCAGGGCGTCGTACAGCGCCGAGCTGCCCATGTCGGGGTAGCGGTTCATCTGCTCGACCGCCCGGGTCGCGGCCTCGACCACGCCGGGCAGCGGCGGGTAGGGGTTCTCGTTGGACGAGAGCTTGTACGTCGTCATCCCCGGACGAGGCGTCGGTGGCCGACCCGCGACGTACGGCGGGATCTCGGCGACGTTCGGGCGGGGCTGGGGAGAGGACATGGCCGTCAGGCTAGACGAGTCCGGCGATCTCAGCGGGACCGGCGCCAGGGGCGGAGCAGGACCGCGACGACCACGCCGAGCAGCACGCCGACCACGGCCCCACTGACGTTGTCGACGATGTCGGTGAGGTCGCAGGCCCGGTCGATCCTGGCCACCTCGAGCTGGGTGGCTTCGATCGCCGCGGAGTAGGCCGCCAGGAGCGCAAGACCCAGCGGCACCACGACCGGCGACCACCGCAGTCGCCGCGCAGCCACGACGACCAGCAGGATCCCCGAGGGCACGAAGAGCACCGTGTTCAGCAGCCGCTGCCCGCCGGCGAAGATCCAGAACCCGTCGGGTGCCGGACCTCCCAGCTCGCCGCACGTGGCGAGGCGACCCTCGGCGGGGACGACACCGGGAGCGCCGTACGCCGGGAGCAGCGTGACCAGTCCGATCACCACCAGCGACCACAGGAACCCGCCCACGGCCAGGGCGTTCACCCACCCCGACCGGCGCTGCAGGACCAGCACCAGGACGGCCACCGGCACCAGGCCGACCGCCGCCCCGAGCAGCATCACGCCGACGCCTCCGACCGGGAACATTCTGGTGAGGCTATCCGCCACCGCGCACGGGATCGCCGCAACGTCATCCGAACCGAGCGCTATAGGCCACGGTTCGTATGACCTCCTGGTGACCCAGCACTGACTACGCTGGGGTTCGTGAGGTTCCTGACCTGGCTGCTGACGTACGCCGCCGCCCTGTCCGTCGCGACGTGGCTCTTCGACGACATCTACTTCACCGGGCCGGGCAACGGCACGGAGGAGCTGCAGGAGAAGCTGCTGCCGTTGCTGGCGGTGGCGCTGATCTTCGGCGTCATCACGTCGTTCGTGAAGCCGGTGCTGGCGTTCCTGTCGATCCCGTTCATCATCATCACGCTCGGGCTGTTCCTGCTCGTGATCAACGCCGGCATGCTGCTGTTCACCGGCTGGCTGGCCGACAAGTTCGACCTCGGCTTCCACGTCGAAGGGTTCTGGACCGCCGTGGGCGGCGCCATCGTCATCACGCTCACGACGTGGCTGGTGGACGGGCTGATCGGCGACGAGAAGGACCGATGAGGCTGCCCCAGCCGCGCACCCCCGGCCGCTACCGGATCGCGCTGGTCTGCCTCGGCAACATCTGCCGCTCCCCCATGGCCGACGTCGTCCTCAACGCCCACCTCGACCAGGCCGGTCTCGGCGCGGCCGTCGAGGTCACCAGCTCCGGCACCGCGGGCTGGCACGTCGGCAAGGTCATGGACGACCGCGCAGCCGCCCTGCTCACCCAGGCGGGGTACGACGCCCGCCGGCACCGCGCCCGTCAGTTCGACCCGGCCTGGCTCGAGGACCACGACCTGGTGCTGGCGATGGACGGCGACAACCTCGACGACCTCGGTGGCCGCAGCGAGCGGCTGATGAAGTTCCGCGACCTCGATCCGGTCGAGACGGGCGCGGACGTGCCCGACCCGTACTACGGTGGCCCTGCCGGGTTCGAGGAGGTCTTGCGCATGGTCGAGCGCACCAGCACCGCGATCGTCACCGCTCTCGAGCGGGACCTCGCCCCGCGATGACGCGTCTGCCACTGGTCGCCAGGCGTGCCGAGGAGCTCCTCGGCTCCTCCGTGGTGGCCACGGCGCCCGTCGCCGGTGGCGACATCTCCACCGCCACCCGGATGCGGCTCAGCGACGGCACCACCGCGCTGATGAAGACCTACCACCAGGCACCCGAGGGCTTCTTCGACGCCGAGGTCCGCGGGCTCCGCTGGATCGAGGAGGCGGGTGGGGTCGCGGTGCCGGAGGTCCTCGCCCACGACCACGAGTGCCTGATCCTGCGCTGGGTCGAGCCCGGCAAGACCACCGTCGACGCCGCGGTCTCGTTCGGCCAGGCCCTCGCCGTCACCCACAACGCGGGCGCTCCGTCGTACGGCCTGGAGCACGACGGCTTCATCGGCAAGCTGCCGCTGCCCAACCGGACCGCACCCACCTGGGCCGAGTTCTTCGCCACCCGGCGCGTGCTGCCCTACCTCAAGGTGGCCCGTGACCGCGGCGCCGCCACCGACGAGGACGCCGCCACGATCGAGTCGGTCATCAGCAGGCTCGCCGACCTGCTGCCGGAGGAGCCGCCGTCGCGCCTCCACGGCGACCTGTGGAACGGCAACGTGCTCTGGAGCCTCGACGGCATCCCGCGCGTGATCGACCCCGCGGCGTACGGCGGTCACCGCGAGGCCGACCTGGCGATGCTGTCGCTGTTCGGGCTGCCGCACCTGCCGAGGGTGCTCGACGCGTACGCCGAGGTGTCCCCGCTCGCCGACGGCTGGGAGGACCGGCTCGCGCTGCACCAGCTGTTCCCGCTGCTGGTCCACGCCTGCATGTTCGGTGGCGGCTACGCCGCCCGCGCCGCGACCGGCGCCGCACGCTACCTCTGAGCGCCACTCTCAGTCCCGACTCAGGCTCGGCTGGCAGAGTAGATCCGTGACCACCCCGACCGCTGCCCGCCCGCGGGTCCTCGTCGTCGACGACGACAAGGCCGTGCGCGAGTCGCTGCGGCGGTCCCTCGAGTTCAACGGGTACGACGTGTCGCTGGCCGCCGACGGCGCGGAGGCGCTGGCCGGGATCGCCGGAGCCCACCCGGACGTCGTGATCATGGACGTGATGATGCCGAGGCTCGACGGCATCGAGACCACGAAGGCACTGCGCAAGGCCGGCAACGACCTCCCGATCCTCGTGCTCACGGCCCGGGACGCGGTGGGTGACCGGGTGGACGGCCTGGACGCCGGGGCCGACGACTACCTGACCAAGCCGTTCGCCCTGCAGGAGCTGCTGGCCCGGCTGCGCGCGCTGCTGCGCCGCGCCGTGCCCGCCGACGGTGCGGACGACGAGACGCTGACCTTCGCCGACCTGTCGATGGACATCGCCACGCGCGAGGTGCGCCGTGGCGAGCGACTGGTCGAGCTGACCCGCACCGAGTTCACCCTGCTCGAGATGTTCCTGCGCCGCCCCCGGCGGGTGCTCGAGCGCTCGTTCATCCTCGAGGAGGTCTGGGGCTACGACTTCCCGACCACCGCCAACTCCCTCGAGGTCTACGTCGGCTACGTCCGGCGCAAGACCGAGGCCGAGGGCGAGGCCCGGCTGATCCACACGGTGCGCGGGGTCGGCTACGTGCTGAAGGAAGCATGAGCCACGGTCTGGCCCGGGACGACGGGCGCTGGCACTACCGCCGGTCCCTGGCCAGCCGGGTGATCGGCCTGACGACGATCGCCGTCGGCCTGGCGGTGGCGTTCGTGGCGCTGGGCGCGTTCCTCACGGTGCGGATGCAGATGCAGTCGACGCTCGACGAGTCGCTGCTCGACCGTGCCCACCGGGCGGCGGAGACCGACGCGCTCCAGCAGCTGACGACCGATCTCCAGTTCCCGTCGTGGGCACTCGGCGCCGCCGACATCCGGATCGCCTTCATCACCTTCGACCCGCGGGCCGTCTACACGCCCGACACCGAGGGCCCACGTCTCGACCTCGGCGATCCCGAGCTCGACGTCGCCAGCGGTGAGACGGAGTCCAGCATCCGCACGGTCGTGGCCGGCGACACCCGCTTCCGGGTGGTGACCGTCCCGGCCCGGACGCCCGGCCAGGCCCTGGTCATCGCCCAGTCGCTCGAGCCGCAGGAGCGGACACTCGCCAAGCTGGGCGGGGTGATGCTGCTGTTCGGCGTGGCCGGCGTGCTCGCGGCCGCGATCGCCGGCTGGGCGGTCGCGCGCAACGGGCTGCGGCCGGTCCGCCGCCTGACCTCGGCCGTCGAGGAGATCGCCCGCACCGAGGACCTCACCCCGCTCCCGGTCGAGGGCGACGACGAGGTGGCCCGACTGGCCACGGCCTTCAACCAGCTGCTCACGGCCGTCGCGGCGTCCCGGGACCGGCAGCGGCGACTGGTGGCCGATGCCGGGCACGAGCTGCGCACCCCGCTCACCTCGCTGCGCACCAACCTCGACCTGCTCGCCCAGGCCGACCAGGACCCCAGCGGCATGGTCGGCCTGCCACCCGAGGCGCGCGCCGAGCTGCTCGACGACGTGCGCGCCCAGATCGAGGAGCTGACCACCCTGATCGGCGACCTGGTCGAGCTGGCCCGCGACGAGCCGCTCACCCACGTGGTCGAGGCGGTCGACCTCGCCGAGGTCGTCGACCGGGCCCTGGTCCGGGTGCGGCGCCGCGCGCCGGGGGTCGACTTCGACGTGACGACCGCACCCTGGTGGGTGGTCGGCGAGGCGTCCGCCCTGGAGCGTGCCGTCACCAACCTGCTCGACAACGCCGCCAAGTGGAGCCCACCCGACGGCCGGGTCGCGGTCCGGGTGGCCGCCGGTGTCCTGACGGTCGACGACCAGGGGCCCGGGCATCCCCGCCGAGGACCTGCCGCACGTCTTCGAGCGGTTCTACCGCGCGCAGGAGTCCCGCGGCATGCCCGGCTCCGGCCTGGGTCTCTCGATCGTGCGCCAGGTGGTGGAGCGGCACGCCGGCACCGTGACGGCCGAGCACCGCCCCGAGGGCGGCACGCGCTTCACGATGGTGCTGCCCGGCTCGTCCTCACCGCAGGGCGCCGCCTCCGAGTGGACTGCCGCGACCCGAGGCTGATCCTTTCGCGACGTACGCCGGTGTGCCTCGGCCTGGACGGTCCGTGCCCGCGTGTAGTCAGCGGTCGAAGACCCGCAGCAGTCGCTCCGCCTTCCAGCGGGACTCGGCGTACTCGTCGGCGACCTCTGAGTGCACCGTGATGCCGCCGCCGGTGCCGAGCGTGTAGCGACCGTCGCCCGTGGTGCTCAGCGACCGGATGATCACGCCGAGATCGGCCCGGCCGTCGGCGGCCACCCAGCCGAACGCGCCGCTGTAGGCACCCCGTGCGGTCGACTCCACGTCCCTGATGATCTCCATCGTCCGCAGCTTCGGCGCCCCGGTCATCGACCCCGCGGGGAAGAGTGCCCGCAGCGCGCCGACGGTGCTCACGCCGCCGGCCAGCTGACCTCGCACGGTCGAGACGAGCTGGTGCACGGTCGCGTAGGACTCGACCTCCATCAGCGCCGGCACCCCCACACTCCCGGGCTCGCACACCATCGACAGGTCGTTGCGGAGCAGGTCGACGATCATCAGGTTCTCGGCGCGGAACTTCGGCTCGCTGGACAGCCGGAACCGCAGCACCGCGTCCTCCTCGGCCGTCGCGCCGCGCGGCGTCGTGCCCTTGATCGGCTTCGTCTCCAGCCGCCGGTCCTCGGTCACCAGCGCGTACCGCTCCGGTGACGAGCTCAGCAGCCAGGCCTCGTGGCCGGTCACGTCGTGCTGCAGGAAGCCGGCGTACGGCGCCGGGTTGAGCTCGCGCAGCCGGAGGTACGCCGCGGCCGGCGCGAGGTCGCTCGTCGTCTCGAGCCGGTAGGTCAGGTTGACCTCGTAGGAGTTGCCCGCGTGCAGGTGCTCCTGGACCCGGTCGAACGCGCGCGCGTAGTCCTCCGGCACGACGTCGTTCGTTGGTCGAGCAGCTGGCGCAGCATGCGTGTCGAGACCCGACTCGCCCTCGGGGTGCTCGAACATCCGCACCCGGCGAGCCCGCATCCAGACCGCGTCGGGCACCTCGGCCGGTCCGGCCGGTGGTGGGGTGAGCGCGGGCAGGTCGGTGCGGCAGGCGTAGCCGAAGTAGCCGAACCACTGGTCGGTCGGGTCACCGGCCGCCATCTCCTCCTCCAGCACCGCGAAGATGTCGTCGCCGACGACCGCGGACGTCCCCCCGACGTGCCGGATGACCGTCCGGCGGGCAGCGTCGAAGCTCAGCGAGACGTCCTCGTCCTCGAGCCAGCCGATGAGCGAGCGGCGGCCGGTCCATGCGCGGGCGCCGCCGCCGTCCAGCCAGAAGCAGCGCGGATGCGTCGCCGCCACCTGCTCGAAGAACTCCAGCGGCCCGGCCTCCGGTGACCCGGTCATCGCTGCCCCAGGAAGTTCGCGACCAGGTCGGCACCGTGCTCGGAGAGGACCGACTCGGGGTGGAACTGCACGCCCTCCAGCGGCAGCGTCCGGTGCCGGACCCCCATCACCACCCGCTCGTCGGAGACCTCGCTGGTCCAGGCCGTGGCCTCCAGAACGTCGGGGAGCGCGACGGCGGCCAGCGAGTGGTAGCGGACAGCGGCGAAGCCCTGGGGCACCCCGGCGAAGACGCCGCGACCGTCGTGCTCGATCCGGGCGACCTCGCCGTGCGCCGGCGGGTGCCGGTCGACCGTCCCGCCGTACGTCGTCACGAGTCCCTGCATGCCGAGGCAGACACCCAGCACCGGGACCGACCCGTCGGCGAGGACCTCGCGGCCGACCGAGAAGTCGGTGGCGACCTCCGGGTGGCCGGGGCCGGGCGAGAGCAGGACGTGGGTGTGCCGCAGCAGGTCCTCGAGCGAGGTCTCGTCGTGCTGGACCACGGTCGGCAACCGGCCGGTGACGACCGCGACCAGGTGCACGAGGTTCCAGGTGTAGCTGTCGTGGTGGTCCACGACCACGACGTCCGGTGCGGGCACCGGCTCAACGTAGTGCAGCGGGCGCCAACAGGTCGCGGACCAGGTCGTGGATCAGGTCGTAGCCGTGCTCGGTGAGGATCGACTCGGCGTGGAACTGGATGCCGCGGTAGTGCGGGCCACGCAGCAGGTGGACGTCGCCGGTGTCGGGATCGGTCTCGACCTCGACGCCCTCCGGCAGGTGGTCGCCGACCCGCGCCACGAAGGTGTTGTAGAACCCCACGCGTTCGGTGCGTCCGTCGATCGACACCGGTGACTGGGTGCCCTGGAAGACGATGTCCTTGAACGCCAGCGCAAGCCCGAGCTGGTGGCACAGCGCCTGGTGGCCGAGGCAGACCGCGAGGAAGGGCTGGCCGCGCTCGAGCAGCCGGTCGACGGCGCCTCGCAGGACCACCATCTTCGGGTCGCCGCCGTCCCGGGGGTCGCCGGGACCGGGGCCGACGATCACCAGGTCGAAGCCGTCGAGGTCACCGGCCGTGTAGTCGTCGTGGCGCACCACGTCGCTGGTCATGCCGAGGACCCCCAGCACGTGACGCAGCATGTTCACGAAGTCGTCCTCGCCGTCGAGGATGCCCACCCGCTTGCCCGCCAGCGACGGGTCGGGAGGGGTGCGGGCCTGGTCGGTCAGCCAGAACCTGCTGAGCCGCTGGTTGCGGGAGTTCAACGCGATCAGCACGTCCTCGTCGTTGACGAGCTCGGCCAGACTCTGGCCCGGCACCGACAGCGGCGCCTGCGGGACCAGTCCGAACGCAGAGAGGATGCCGCCGGCCTTGGCGTGGGTCTCCGCCACCTCGTACGCCGGATCCGAGTCCCGCACCAGCGTGGCACCGGCGGTGACCTTGAGCCGGCCGTCCAGATCGACGTCGGCGGTGCGGATCACGATCGGGCTGTCCACGACCGGGCCGCCCTCGGGGTCGCGGCCCAGGATCGCCAGGGCGGCACCGTAGTAGCCGCGCCCCTCCGACTCGTACTGCTTGATCAGCCGGCAGGCGTTCTCGACCGGGCTGCCCGTCACCGTGGCGGCGTACATCGTGTCGCGCAGGACCTCGCGCGGGTCGCGGCCGGTGCGGCCGGCGAGGAGGTACTCGGTGTGGATGAGGTGGGTCATCGGCTTGAGGAACGGGCCGAGCACCTGTCCGCCCTCGTGGCAGATGTCGCACATCATCTTGAGCTCTTCGTCGACGACCATGAAGAGCTCGTAGATCTCCTTCTCGTCGGCCAGGAAGTCCAGGAGCCGCGACGTGAGCTCGCCCTCGCCGCGGACCCGGAAGGTGCCGCTGATCGGGTTCATCCGGACGTCGCCGCCGTGGATGGTGACGTGGCGCTCGGGGCTGGCGCCGATCAGGTAGCGGTCGCCGGTGAAGAAGACGTAGGTCCAGTAGGCACCGCGCTCGCGCTCGAGGAGCCGGCGGAAGACGGTGAGCGCCGATGCCACCCCGAAGTCGGCGATCTGCGCGCGGTAGTGGCGGCCGACCACGAGGTTGGCGCCCTCCCCCTGACCGATCTCGTCGCGGATGATCGCTTCGACGACCTTGGCGTAGTCCTCGTCCGAGGTCTCGAAGCCGCCCCGATCGGTGAACTCGACGCCGGTGTCGTCGATCGCGTCCAGGACCTCGGCGACGGAGAACTCCAGCTCGGTCTCGACGTCGACCACGACCAGCGGGGCGCCGTCGTCGTGGGCCTCGAAGCCGCGTTCGCGCACCTGGCGGAAGGGGATCGCCAGCAGCCGGTCGGCGATGTGTCCCGCTTCGGGGATGCCGTCCTCGAGCGGGACGTCGAGGACGGATTCGACGACGCTCCTCCGTCCGCCCACCAGGCCGACCGTCGGCCGGTCCCCGGCCCGGGTCGAGCGACGGATGATCGCCCACGCCTCGTGCCCCTGGATCGCCTCGATGGCTTCCCGGGCTGAGGGGGCGGCGTCAGTCATGCACGAACCCTAGTGAACGGCCGGCCAGCCGCTGACTCCCGTCAACTCCTCGGACACGTCCCACAGACGCCGGCCGACCTCGGCGTCGCGGCCCTCGGGGATCACCTGTACCCGCTTCGGGTGGCGCCCCCGGAGTTCCGCGATGCCGTCCGGTCCGTAGTACTCGCCACCCTCGACGCCCGGTGCCGTGGCGGCGTACAGGGTCGGCAGGGCGCCGCGCTCGGCCGACTGCGCGACCACGCGGTTGCTGACCGACATCAGCGCCTTCATGAACCCGGTGGGTCCGGTGCTCTGGAGGTTGGTGGCCGAGTAGCCCGGGTGCGCGAGCACGCTGCGTGACGGAGGAGCCGGCCGCGCGGAGTCGGCGGTCGAGCTCGAGGCCGAAGGCAGCGTTGGCCAGCTTGGACTGCCGGTAGGCCTTGCGCGGCGCGTAGCCGTGTGTCTGCTGGAGGTCGTCGAAGTCGAGGTGTCCGGCCTTGTGCTCGATGCTCGAGAGGGTCACCACCCGCGCGGCGCCGGCGCGCTGGAGCTTGTCCATCAACAGACCGGTGAGGGCGAAGTGGCCGAGGTGGTTGGTCCCGAGCTGGAGCTCGAAGCCGTCCGCTGTGAGACCCGGAGGAGTCATCATGATCCCGGCGTTGTTGATCAGCAGGGTGAGCTCGTCGACGTCGAGGGTGTCCGCGAACTGCCGGACCGAGTCCAGGCTGCTCAGGTCGAGCTCGGCCACGCTCACCCGCGCATCGGGGACGTCGGCGCCGATCTGGGCGGCCGCCGCGCGCCCTTCTCCGTGTTGCGACAGGCCAGCACGACCGTCGCACCGGCACGGGCCAGCTCGCGTGCGGTCACCAGCCCGAGACCGCTGTTCGCTCCGGTCACGACCGCGGTCGCGCCGGTCTGGTCGGGGATCTGGTCAGCTGTCCAGGTGTCGGTCATGCCCCCATCGTGCCGTCCCCGCCGCGTGGGGCGAACGGGCCCCCTTCGCGGTGGCGGTACCGTCGCGCCGTGAACCGTCACTTTTTCGTACGCCGCAACATCGCGCGCCTGGCCCTGCGAGCCGCGCGCTGGAAGACGGTGGGGACGGTCCCGCAGCGCGCGGTGCTCGTCGGCGCACCCCACACGTCGAACTGGGACTGGGTGCTGACGCTGCTGCTCGCGTGGGACAACAACATCCAGATCCGGCTGCTGGTCAAGCAGGAGTTCTTCAAGGGGCCGCTGGGTCCGTTGCTCAGGGCGACCGGGGCGGTTCCTCTCGACCGGAAGAACCCGGGAGCGACCATCCGCGGCCTCCTCGCCGAGGCCGAGGGGGACGAGCCCTTCGTCCTGGGCATCGCGGCCGAGGGCACCCGCAGCAAGGGGGAGTACTGGAAGTCGGGCTTCTACCGGATTGCCCAGCAGAGCGGCCTCCCGATCACCATGGCCTTCCTCGATGGCCCGTCCCGCACGGTCGGTTGGGGGCCGACGTTCACCCCCACCGGCGACGTGAGCGCCGACATGGATCTCGTTCGCGAGTTCTACGCGGACAAGACCGGCCTCAAGCCGGAAGGGTTCACCCCGCCGCGTCTGCGCGAGGAGCTCGGCTGAGCTTGATCGCGAGTCTGGCGAGGGCGCGGTCGAGGGGGTCGTCGCTGGTCAGGGCGGTGTAGTCGTCCTGGGTGAGGTGGTGGGTGCCGTGGTGGTCGACGAGGCGATGTCGGCCGTGGGGTGTCTGCCACACGGTCTCGCCGGTGGGCAGCGGGGTGCACTGGTAGCCCAGGTGGGTCTTGGCGCGGTGTCCGGTGCGGCTCAGGGGTTGTGAGACGTGGCTGTGGGTCTGACCGGGTGGCCCGTTGGGCCGGTAGGGCACCGGGTGGTCGAGGTCGACGTTGCGGGAGATCCGTGAGGCGTGGGGGAACGCATCGACGGGGCGTAGCAGCCGGATCCGTTCCTTGATGGTCTCGGGGTGTTCGTAGGCGTTGACACTGACCGCGTGGGCCACGTCGATGACTGGCACGACGCACACCTGGGTGTGGGCGAGCAGGTCGCGGACCTGGGCCAGGAGGTGGGGGCCGAGGTCCTTCGACGCGGGCCACCCCGGTCACGGTCGCGTCCAGGACGGTCTCGTGGAGGTGGACGTAGAGCTTGGCGTCCGGGCGGAGCCGGACCGGGTCCAGGGTCCGCAACGCCTCGAGCAGGTCGGCCGGCAGCGCGAGGGCACGGGACTGCTCGGGTTCCACGTCGTCGACATCGTCATCGGCATCGTCGACGGCGGCGGGGATGTCGGCCGATTCCAGGAGCAGGGTGAGCAGGTCTGCGGGTCGGGCGAGCCATCCGAACGCGTGGGAGCGGAGCAGGTCCTGGCTGGCGCCGTCGTGCTCGGGGCGGGTCGCGAGGATCTCGGTGACCCGGGTGATCATCGCGTCGACCCACACGGCGTCGCCGGCGGTGACCCGGGCGATCACGGTGCGCAGGCCGACCTCGTCGGTGCGGGTCAAGGTGACGTGGCGGCGGTGTTGCTCGCGGCGGATCCGCTCGGCGTGGCCGGCGGGGTCGGCCTCGATGATCTTGGCCTCGGCGATCGCGATCACCCGCGAGGGTGCCTCGGTGCCGATCGCGGCCGCGACGGCCGCGTCGACGACACCCACGACCTCGACCGGGAGGTGGCGGGTCATCGAGGCGACCTTGCGGGCCAGCCACGGCTCGCACTCCAGGTCGAGGACCCGGGTCCAGGTGTCGGGAAGGCGGTGGGTCAGGTCCAGGACGTCGGCGGTGACCGCACGGGCCGCCAGGGTGTGGACCCCGCGGGCGATGCCGAGCTCACACAGGGAGAGCTCGCGGACCTTCGGGGTCCCCACGCCACCGACCCGGACCAGCACGTCCCCGCCGGGGGGACGTGGCAGACCCGGGACCGGGCGGGGGTCCAGCCGCGGATCGGTGGACTGCAGGACCGCCCAGTGGGCCACCAGCTGCAGGTCCTCGACCTCGGCCGCACGCCGGCGGGGGACCCCGGACTCGAGCGCCGCGAGCGTGTCGGCGGCGTCGAGCTCATCGATCGGGTGGTGGACCATGCCTCATCGTACTCGAACACATGTTCGAATACAAGTGGTCGTGGACAGACACCCGCAGGCCAGTCAGTCGATGAGCCTGTCGAGGAGCTCGAAGGACTCGTACGGCTGGTCGATGTCTCCGAAGTGGCCTTCGTCGCGGACGATCTGGGTGCCGCCGAGCCGTTCGAACATGGCGCGGCCCTGCTTGTCGTCGCAGCCGTACGGATCTTCGCGGGAGTTGATGAAGTACAGGTCGCGGACATTGGCCCGGATCGCGGCCCAGTCGTAGTCGTCCTGCAGGACGGGCTCGTCCTCGGAGTTGGGTCGGGTGCAGTAGCCGGCGACCAGAATGGCCTGGTCCACCCTCGTGTCGATGTGCTCCAGGAGTGCGAGCAGTAGTGCTGCACCGCCTGAGTGTCCGACCAGGACCGTTCCCGCATCGAACGTGTGGTTGGCCAGGACCTTCGGCAGGAATGTGGCGATGGGTTCGATGTTGAGCTCGGGGTAGTGCGGCGCCTCGACGTCGTAGCCGCGCTCGATCATCCGTCGGCGAAGCCAAGGGAGCCATACGACGTCAGGATGTGCGCCGGTTCCGTGAAAGAGGATCACCTTGCGGTCCACGGGCTGTCCCTTCCTGACCACGCCGCTGAAGCTTCGGCCGAGATCGCCGTCTGTGACGCGCACGCTATCGCTCACCCGACGGCCGCCACTCCCGCCGCAGCAGCCCGTAGACCCACGAGTCCGACACGTCGCCGTCCACGACGCAGTCCTCCCGCAACGTCCCTTCCCGCACGAAGCCCAGCTTCTCCAGCACGCGAGCCGAGGCCAGGTTGCGGGTGTCGGTCTCGGCCTGGACGCGATTCAGGTCGAGTGTGTCGAACGCCCACTGCAGGGCGGAGCGCGCGGCTTCCGTCGCATACCCCTGACCCCAGGCCGCCTCAGCCAGGCAGTAGCCCAGCGACGTGCTTCGGTAGTCCGCATTCCATCGCGTGATGCTGCACCAGCCAAGGAACGACGAGTCGGAGACGCGTTCGATGACCAGCCGCGCGCCGCTGCCCTCCTCCGCCAGCTGCCGGGATGCCGCCAGGAACCGTTCGGCGCGCGCACGCTCGCTCCAGGGCGGTGCATCCCAGTAGCGCAGCACGTGGGCGCTGCTGTGCATCGCGTAGAGCGCCTCCAGGTCCTCGCTCGTGAACGGCCGCAACCGCAGGCGGGCGGTCTGCCGTGTCGGAGTGACCAGGGACATGGTCAGCTGATGGTGGTGAGGAGCTGGGTGGCGCGCGTGAGTACGACGTACAGCGTCGCGCGGCCGGTGGCGGACTCGCTCTCGATCTCCTGAGGGCGGACGACCACGATGCCGTCGAACTCCAGCCCCTTGGTGTCGAGGCCGGTGAGCACCACGATCCGGTCCTCGCCGGACGGCGGCGTCGACGAGCCGATCGCGGCCCGGGCGCCGGCAGCGTCGCCCGCGAACTCCGACCACGACGCCAGCCACGAGTTGACCTCCGACCGTCGCGCGACGGGGACCACGATGGCGATCGTGCCGCCGACCTGACCGGCGATCTCGGCCACGGCTGCCCGGGTGGCGGCTTCCACGTCCGGGACGTCGGTCAGCTCCTGCGGACCGGCGCCGGTCGAGCGAACCGCCGTCGGCAGGTCGGCGTCGAGCCCGACCCTGCGGGCGTACGCCGCGGCGTACTCGTAGATCTCGGAGGAGTTCCGGTAGTTGGTCGAGAGGTGGAACTCGTGGACGACCTTGCCGTCGAGAGCGTCCGCGCGGGCGGCGGCCGACTCGGCGGGCACCGGCCACGACGACTGCGCGGGATCGCCGACGATCGTCCACGAAGCGCCGCGACCGCGCCGTCCGACCATCCGCCACTGCATCGGCGTCAGGTCCTGGGCCTCGTCGATCAGGACGTGGGCGAACGCGTCGTCCTCGATCCGGTGGGTCGGTGCCGTCCAGGCGCGACCCGTGGGGGCGTACTCCCGCTCGGACGCAGTGGTCAGCTCCTGGAGGTCGGCACCCACGTGGTCGTCGAGCTGATGGTCGTCCTCGTGCCGGGCCGGCACGTCACCGAGGGCGTAGCGCAGCTCGTCGAGCAGGGGGATGTCCTCGACCGAGAGCGAGTCGTCGCCGCTCCACGACTTCGCGAGCAGTCGCTGGTCCTCGGCGCTGACCACGCCTTCGGCAGCCCTGGACAGGAAGTCCGGGTCGCGCAGCCACGCGAGCACCGCCGGCGCGTCGAGCGGCGGCCACCACGAGACCGCGAAGTCCAGGAACGGCTGGTGGGTGAGCATCTCCTCGTTGAACGCCTCGCGCCCACGGTCGCGACCGCGCTCGCCCCGGACCTGGCGCCACATGGCGTCGAGCAGGGTGGTCGCGACCCGCGGCAGCTGCCGGTTGCGGCTGCCCTGCGACATCAGCTGCCGCCGCAGTCGACCCAGCAGCGGCCGGTCCAGGACGATCGTGTCGTCACGCCAGAAGATCCGGAAGTGGTCGGGACTGCCCGGCGCCTGCTGCCGGACCGTACGACGGAGCAGCTCGGCCATCCGCGCCGAGCCCTTGACGTCGGCGACGGCTGGTTCGTCGTGCCGGGTGGCACGCACGCCGTCGACGACCTCGCCGAGGGAGCGGAGCGCGACCGCGGTCTCACCCAGGGACGGCAGCACCCGCCCGATGTAGCGCATGAACACGCCGCTGGGACCGACGATCAGGACGCCGCCGGTCTCGTAGCGGCGACGGTCGGTGTAGAGCAGGAAGGCCGCGCGGTGCAGCGCCACGACGGTCTTGCCGGTGCCCGGCCCTCCGGAGATCGCGACGACCCCCTTGCCGGGCGCGCGGATCGCCTTGTCCTGCTCGGCCTGGATGGTGGCGACGATGGAGTGCATGGAGCGGTCGCGGGCCCGGGAGAGCTGCGCCATGAGTGCGCCCTCACCGACGACCGGCAGGTCGGTGTCGACCGTGGCGTCGAGCAGCTCGTCCTCGACGCCGACCACCCGCGGGCCGGTGCAGCGCAGCACCCGGCGGCGGACCACCTGCGTGGGGCTCGGCGGCGGTCGCCTGGTAGAACACGGCCGCTGCGGGGGCTCGCCAGTCGATGAGCAGGGAGTCGCGCTGGGCGTCGCGGAGTCCGATCCGGCCGATGTAGCGCGGAGCCGGGTCGAGCTCCTCCCGCATGTCGAGGCGCCCGAAGACGAGCCCTTCGTGCGCTGCGTCGAGCTGGGCGATCCGCTTCGCGGCCTGGAAGACCATCGCGTCGCGCTCGACGAGGCCGCCCTCGTGGCCGAGCCGGCCGCGCTCGTGGCCCTCGCGGGCCAGCGCCTTCGCGGCCGTGGCCGAGTCAGCGAGCTGACGGTAGACACGGTCGACGAACTGCTGCTCCCGAGCGACCTCGCTCTCGATGAGCTCCTCTGACACGTGCGTCCCCTCAGACCCGAAAAACTGCCCCCGGCACCTGCCCGGGGTGCCCGAACCGGCGAGTCGACAAGCCTACCGCGTGGATCCGGCCGGTCTCGCCGGTTTCGCCGCGGCTACTTCTTGCGGGACAGGAACGCCGTCATCGCCTCTCGGGCCTCGTCGGAGGCGAACAGCCGCGCCGACAGCGCCGCCATCTCGGCACCGTGCGCGTCGATCCGTTCCACGAGCTCGCGGTTGAGGATCCGCTTGGACTCGCGCAGCCCCTGGGCGGCACCGGTCGCGAGCGAGGCGCAGACCTTCGCCACCTCCGCGTCGAGCTCCGCCGCGGGTACGGCCCGCGTCACCAGCCCGTACGCCGCGGCGTCGGCGCCGCCGAAGACCTCACCGCCGAGCGTGGTGAGCGCGGCCGCGCGGGGGGTCATCCGGTGGTGCACGGTGAGCGAGATGATCGCCGCGGCCAGCCCGAGCTTGACCTCGGTGAGGGCGAAGGTGGCGTCCTCGGAGGCGATCGCGATGTCGGAGGCCGCCACGATGCCGATCCCGCCGGCCCGGACGGCGCCGTGCAGGCGGGTGACCACCGGCTTGTCCATGGTGGCGATCAGCCGCTGCAGGTCGACGATCCGCCGGGCGCCCTCCTCCATGCCGTCCGCGGTGGCCTCGGAGAGGTCGGCGCCGGAGCAGAAGACCTTGCCCTCGGCCGGATCAGCACGACCCTGACCGCGGCGTCGGCGGCGGCGGCGCTCCAGGTGCCCGAACAGCTCGGTCACGAGCTGCCGCGACAGCGCGTTGCGGTTGTGCTGGGAGTCGAAGGTGATGGTGGCGAGGCCGTCGGTGACGACGTAGTGCACGAGCTCAGTCATGAACTGCATCCTGCCGGACGAGGGCTTCCGCAGCAGCGGGCGCCCGCGGACATTTCGCCCGAGCGGGCCATTCGCCCTCCGCAGGAGGGTCCGTCGGCAACCGACTGCGCCCAGACCAAGCGATGGCGCGGGTCGCTCCGAACGACCACCATGAGGAATCGTCTGATCTACGCCGGATTCGGCATTCTCGCGACCGTCGTCGGCATGGCTGCCGGCCACCTGGTCGCGTCGCTGCTCGACCCGGCTGCGTCCCCCGTCCTGTCCGTGGGCTCGACCGTCATCGACCTGACGCCGACCCCGATGAAGGAGTGGGCGATCCGGCAGTTCGGCACGGCCGACAAGCTGATCCTGGTCGGCTCGGTCATGCTCGGGGCGCTGCGTCCTCGCCGCCGTCGGCGGCATCCTGGCCCGCCGTCGGTTCGTCGTCGGCGCCGGACTCCTGCTGCTCCTGGTGGTCGCCGTCGCCGGTGCCACCGCCCTGACGCGTCCGGCCGCCGGCGTCGTGGACCTGCTCCCGGCCCTCGCCACCGCGGTCACCGGCGTCGCGGCCCTCTGGTGGCTGGTGCGGTCCCAGCTGGGTCACTCCCCGTTGGCCTCCGGCGCCAGAGCGACGGGCGCCGGCGTGACACCGGCGCCCCGACGCGCCGCGGCGTGCTGCATCGCCGCCGGTGCTCTCGCCGCAGCCGCCGCCGTGATGGGCGGCGGCCGGACGATGGATCACCGGACTGCGGACCTCGCCGACCGACGTCACCTGCCCGCCGCCGACGGACGCCGCCCCGGCGCTGCCCCAGGGCCTGGAGAACAAGGTCAAGGGCATCAGCCCCTTCCGCACCCCCACCAGGACTTCTACCGGGTCGACACCCGGCTGACGCTGCCGATCGTCAGCCTCGACGACTACACCCTCACCATCGACGGCGACGTCGACGAGGAGCTCACCTTCACCTTCGACGACCTGCTGGAGATGGACCTGATCGAGCGCGACATCACCCTGACCTGCGTCTCGAACGACGTCGGCGGCACCGTACGTCGGCGCCGCGCGCTGGCTCGGCGTACCCCTCAAGGACCTGCTCGAGCGGGCCGGCGTCGGGCGACAAGGCCGACCAGATCCTGTCCACCGACGTCGACGGGATGACCATCAGCACGCCCGCTGGCGATGGCGATGGACGGCCGTGACGCCATGGTCGCGATCGGCATGAACGGCGAGGCCCTCCCCCGGGAGCACGGCTTCCCGGTCCGCATGGTGGTGCCCGGCCTCTACGGCTTCATCAGCGCCTGCAAGTGGATGAACCGGATCACGCTCACGACCTACGACGAGGCCGAGGCCTACTGGACCGAGCGGGACTGGGCGACCGACGCCCCGATCAAGATCGCCAGCCGGATCGACACCCCGAAGTCGTTCGAGGAGATCGACGCCGGCGACACCGTTCATCGGCGGCGTCGCCTGGGCCCAGACCGATCGGCATCGACGCCGTCGAGGTCCAGATCGACGGCGGCGCCTGGCAGCAGGCGAGCTCGGCCCCTGCGCCGGCGACGACTACTGGCGTCAGTGGTTCATGCCCTGGAAGGCCGAACTCCGGCGAGCACACCATCGGCGTGCGCGCCACCAGCAAGGACGGCGACGTCCAGACCGCCGTGAAGGCCATGCCGTTCCCCGAGGGCTCGAGCGGTCTCCAGAAAATCATCGTCCGTGTGGCCTGAGCGAACGGGTCACGAACACCGACCAATCCGGATCCCTCCCGGGTCCGAATGCACTACGTAAGCACCTCAACGGAAGGCTCCACCATGAAGCTCAAGAACCTGCACCGCACCGGCGGCCTGGCCGCTGTGGCCCTCACCCTCTCGCTGGGTCTCGCGGCCTGTGGCGGCGACGCCGAGACCGACACCGCCAGCGGCGACACCACCTCCGAGGCTCCGACCGAGGAGACCCCGGAGGAGACTCCCGCCGAGGAGCCCGCCGGCGCCGAGGACGGCACCTTCGGTGCTGCCTGTGGCGAGGTTCCCGCCGAGGGCGACGGCTCGTTCCACGGCATGGCCACCGCGCCGGTCGCCTCGGCCGCCAGCGCCAACCCGCTGCTCTCCACCCTCGTCGCCGCCGTCGGCGCCGCCGAGCTGGTCGAGCCGCTGAACTCCGCCGAGGCGATCACCGTCTTCGCGCCGGCCAACCCGGCCTTCGAGGCGTTCACCAAGAAGCAGCTCAACGGTCTGCTCGCCGACAAGGAGACGCTGACCGCGGTCCTGACCCACCACGTCGTTCCCGGGCGCATCGCCCCCGAGGACCTGACCGGTGAGTTCGAGACCCTGGACGGCGACATGCTCACCATCAACGGCTCCGGCGAGTCCGCGACCATCGGTGACGACGAGCAGGCCGCGATCCTCTGCGGCAACGTGCAGACCGCAAACGCGACGGTGTACATCATCGACACCGTGCTGATGCCCTGATCCGGGACTATCCGGAATCACGTCTAGACGCAAGGATCATCACGTGGAATCGATCCGGCCCGTTCCGACCGGCGTCCCCTCCGAGGAGGGGGCGCCGGCCCCGGCCGAGCTCGGGGAGCTGCTGAAGCTCTCCGCGCGCGGTGACGAGCAGGCCTTCGCCACGCTGTACGACGCCACGTCGTCGCGGGCCTACGGGCTCGCGGTGCGGGTGGTGCGGGACCCGGCACAGGCCGAGGAGGTCACCCAGGAGGCCTTCCTGGAGATCTGGAAGACCGCGGCCAGGTTCGACACGGCTCGCGGGAGCGGCGTGTCGTGGATGCTCACGATCGTGCACCGCAAGGCGGTGGACCGGGTCCGGTCCGCGGAGGCCTCCAGCCGCCGCGACGTCGACGTACCACCAACAGAACCAACCGATCGAGCACGACGCGACAGCCGAGGCCGCTCAGGCCTCACTCGAAGCCCGCCGGGTCCGCGGCGCGCTCTCCGCCCTCACAGCGGTGCAGCGCGAGGCGCTCGAGCTGGCGTACTTCGGGGGCTACACACACACGGAGGTGGCGACCATGCTGGACCTACCGGTCGGCACCGCCAAGACCCGAATACGAGACGGACTGATCCGTCTCCGCGACGCGATGGGAGTGGGAGCATGAGCACCGAGATCCACGCGCTGTCCGGCGCCTACGCCATCGACGCCCTCGACGACATCGAGCGGGCCCAGTTCGAGCGGCACCTCGCCGACTGCGCCGAGTGCCGCGCCGAGGTCGACAGCCTCCGCGAGGCCGCTGCCCTGCTCCCCGAGACCACCAGCGCCGTCCCGAGCGCCGCCCTGCGCGAGCGGGTCCTCGCCGGCATCGCCACGGTCCGTCCGCTGCCCCCGCTCACCGTCGAGCCCCCCGTCCGGCGGCGACCCCGGTTTCGTCCCGCCGCGCTTGGTGGCGGCTGCTGCTGCAGTGATCGCGGTGGCCGCCGGCGGCCGTCGTCTGGCAGCCCTGGGACGACGAGTCCTCGCAGTCCAGGTGCCGAGCGCAGTCGACCAGGTGCTCCAGGCCGCCGACGCCGAGCAGTACGTCCCGGACCTTCCCGGACGGCTCGCAAGGCCACCCTGACCCGCTCGAAGTCGCTCAACCAGGCCGTCCTCGTCACCGAGGACATGGCCCCGCCGCCCGAGGGCAAGGTCTACGAGCTGTGGCTCGACCACGAGGAGGTCGGGCATGGTGCCCGCCGGCCTGATGCCGATCGAGCGCCGACGTCACCGTGCTCCTCGAGGGTGACGCGGCCGCCGCCGTCGGGGCCGGGATCACCATCGAGCCCGGCCCGGCGGCTCGACGGAGCCGACCGGCGAGACCGTCGCCCTGATCCCCTTCGAGCAGACGTCTGATGACGACCCGCACCCCGCCGGGTCGCCGTCATCGGCAGCGGCGTGGCCGGCCTGACGGCCGCCCACGTCGCGGCCGGCTCCGCCCACGTCACCCTCTTCGAGGCCGACGACCGGCTCGGCGGCCACGCCGACACCCACCTGGTGCGACGGTCCACTGGCCATCGACACCGGCTTCATCGTCCACAACGAGCGCACCTACCCGACGCTGCTGCGGCTGTTCGCCGAGCTCGGCGTCGCGCACCCAGGAGTCCGAGATGTCGCTGTCGGTGCGCGACGACGCCACCGGCCTCGAGTACGCCGGCGCGCTCGGCTGCCGCGGGCTGTTCCCGACCCGCGGCAACCTGCGGCCGGCGTACCTGCGGATGCTCACCGAGATCCCGCGCTTCCACCGTCGCGGCCGCCGCGCTGCTGGCCTCGCGGCGACGGGCGAGCCGACCAGACCCTGCGCGACTTCCTCGCCGACGGCGGCTTCACGCCGTACTTCACCCGGCACTTCATGGAGCCGCTCGTCGCCGCGGTCTGGTCGACCGACCCCGACGCTGGCGCTGGACTACCCGGCCCGCTACCTCTTCACGTTCCTCGAGCACCACGGCATGCTCGGCGTCTTCGGCTCGCCGCAGTGGCGCACCGTCACCGGCGGCTCGCACGAGTACGTCGCCCGGGTCGCCGCCGGGCTGCCCGACGTCCGGACCGGCACCAAGGTCACCTCGGTCGTCGAGACCGCGGACGGCGTCGAGGTCACCGACGGCAACGGCGACGTCACGTCGTACGACGCCGTGGTCATCGCCACCCATCCCGCCCAGGCGCTGGCGATGCTGGCCGAGCCGACCGCCGCGCAGCGCGAGGTGCTCGGCGCGCTGCCCTACTCGCCGCAACGTCGCGCTGCTGCACACCGACACCTCGCTGCTCCCGCGGGCCGAGCGGCCCGGGCGTCCTGGAACTTCCGGCGCCCCCGCGAGGCCGCGCGGCGAGGTCGTCGTCACCTACGACCTGACCCGGCTGCAGCGGCTGCGACACCGACACCCACTACCTGGTCACCCTCGGCGGCGAGCACCTCGTCGACCCGGCCACCGTGATCGACCGGATGGAGTACGAGCACCCGCTCTACACCCCGGCGTCCGTCGCCGCCCAGCGCCGGCTGCCCGAGATCGCCACCGACCGGATCGCCTTCGCCGGCGCCTACCACGGCTGGGGCTTCCACGAGGACGGCGCACGCTCCGGGCTCGCGGCTGCCGAGCGGCTCGGGTTGACCTGGGAAACTCGTCGGTCGAGCAGCGTGCGCAGCACGCGTGTCGAGACCGGTGCGGCCCTCTACGACACCACCATCCGGCACACCCGGCGGACGCCGTTCAAGCGCTCGTTCACGCACCGCTCCCACACCTGGCTGGTCGACCTCGACCACCTGCCCGACCACGGCGTGCTGGGCCGCTTCGAGGCGCGCGACCACCTCGGCGAGCCGGACCGCTCGATCCGGGACAACGTCGAGGCCTTCCTCGCGCCCACGGCGTCGACCTCGGCGGCGGACGGATCCTGATGGCCGCCAACGCGCGGGCCTTCGGCTACTGCTTCAACCCGATCTCCGTCTTCTGGTGCCACGACGACACCGGCGAGCAGGTCGCGGTGGTCGTCGAGGTCCACAACACCTACGGCGACCGGCACGCCTACCTCGTCCACCCGGACGAGCAGGGGCGGGCCACGCACGCCCAAGCAGATGTACGTCTCGCCGTTCCACGGCACCGACGGCACCTACGAGCTCGCCGTACCCACGCCCGGCGACGAGCTGCAGATCGCGGTCACCCTGCGCACCGACGACGGCGAGGTGTTCAGCGCCTCGCTCGCGGGCACCCGTGGAACGCACCCGCCCGTGGCGCGCCGCCCCTGCCGCGCTGCGCGGTTCCCTGCTGATCCGGGCCCACGGCATCTGGCTGTGGGCGCGACGGCTGCCGATCCGCCCGCGGCCCACCCATCCCAGGAAGGGGTCACCCCGAGATGACCGTCGCACCTCCCCGCCAGTCCGCCACCGACCAGTGGCCCGGCCTGCACACGCCCCCGACCGGGCCGCGCGCCCGCATCGCCGGCCGCGTCGCCCGCAAGATCTTCCGCGCGGCGGTCAGCCGGCTGCACGTGAGCGTGCACGTCGACGGCGAGACGCTCGGCCTCGGCGGCCCCGAGATGACCATCCACCGCTCCGACGAGTTCTTCGCCCGGGTCGGCAACGACTCCCTGATCGGCTTCGGCGAGGCCTACCTCACCGGGGCCTGGGACGCCGACGACCTCTCCGGCTTCCTCACCGTGCTGGCCGCCGACCTGACCACGCTGGTGCCCCAGCCGCTGCAGAAGCTGCGCGCCCTCTGGGTCGCCCGGCCCCCGGCGATGCACCGCAACACCGAGACCAACACCCGCGACAACATCGCGCACCACTACGACCTGTCGAACGACCTGTTCGACCTGTTCCTCGACCACGACGCTGAGCTACTCGTCGGCGCTGTTCCCCACCACGTTCGTCCAGGTCGGCGACCACCTCGTCGCCGGACCGCCGACCGACACCCGCGACCTCGCCGGTGCGCAGGGCCGCAAGATCGAGCGGCTGCTCGACGAGACCGCACGTCGGTGAAGGCACGCGGGTCCTCGAGATCGGCACCGGCTGGGGTGAGCTGGCCGTCCGCGCCGCCCGCCGCGGCGCCACCGTCCACTCGATCACCCTCTCGACCGAGCAGCAGGCGCTCGCCCGGGAGCGGATCGCGCAGGCCGGATTCAGCGACCGGGTCGACGTCGAGCTGTGCGACTACCGGGCCGTACAGGGCGAGTACGACGCCGTCGTGTCCGTCGAGATGATCGAGGCAGTCGGCCACGAGTACTGGCCGACGTACTTCTCGCACCATCGACCGGGTCCTGGCGCCCGGCGGCCGGGTCGGCATCCAGGCGATCACGATGCCGCACGACCGGATGCTGGCCACCCGCAGCTCCCACACCTGGATCAACAAGTACATCTTCCCCGGCGGTTTCCTGCCGTCGGTGCGCGTGATCGACGAGATCACCCGCTCGCGAGACCACGCTGCGGCGTGACCGACCGGCTGTCGTTCGGCCGCCACTACGCCGAGACGCTGCGCCAGTGGGACGAGGCGTTCCGGGCCGCGCCGACGGACAGCGTGCGGGACCTCGGCTTCGACGAGACCTTCCAGCGGATGTGGCACTTCTACCTCGAGTACTCCCGAGCCGGCTTCGCCTCCGGCTACCTCGACGTCCAGCAGCTGATCCTGACCCGTCCCGAGGGGCTCACTCCTGGTGAGTGACTTCCTGACCGTCACCGGCCTCTCGCTGCTCGTCGCCGTCGGGGCGATGACGGTGACCGCGGTGGTGGCCCGGAGGATCGGCCGGGTCTCGGTCGTCGACGTCACCTGGGGCCTGGGCCTGGTCCTGATCGCGGTGGTCTGCGCGGTGCTCGGGTCGGTGCGGGACGCCGGCTGGGTGCCGTGGCTGCTCGTGCTCCTGGTGGGGGTGTGGGGTCTGCGGTTGTCGTCGCACATCCTGCGCCGGTCGCGCGGTCACGGCGAGGACCCTCGCTACGCGACGATCCTCGGCGTCTCGCCCGACGATGACCGCGCTGCCTGGTTCTCGGCCGCCGTGCGCAAGGTCTTCGTCATCCAGGCGGCGGCACTGTTCTTCGTGTCCTGGCCGCTGCAGGCGGCCGCCCTCGCGTCGTCCTTCTGGCTCCCGCTGGTGGTGGCCGGGGCAGCCGTCTGGCTGCGTCGGCTTCGTCTTCGAGACGGTCGGCGACGCCCAGCTCGCGGCGTACAAGCAGGACCCGGACCGCAGCCCGGTCATGGACCGCGGCCTCTGGGCCTGGACCCGGCACCCGAACTACTTCGGCGACGCCTGCATCTGGTGGGGCATCTGGCTCGCCGGCGCTGCGTCGACCGGGCTGGCTGCCCGGCGCTGGTCACCCTGCCGGCGCCCGATGGTGATGACGTACTTCCTGGCCTTCGCCACCGGCGCTCGCCTGCTGGAGCGGACGATGATGCAGCGGCCCGGCTACCCGGAGTACGCCGCCCGGACGTCGATGTTCCTCCCGCTGCCACCGAAGCGCTGACCAGTCCGGCCGCGTGGGCGACCTTCCCCCACGAAGTGACGATGATCAGTCACTTCGCGGGGGCCGCGGTCAGGTCAGGTCGGGTCAGTGGGCGTAGGCGAAGGCCTCCCACTGGCGCCAGTGCGAGCTGTTCGAGTAGCGCCACAGTCCGACGACCGTGGTGTCGTTCTCCCAGTGGCCCTTGGCGCAGATGCCGTTGCCGCAGAAGTCGAACTTGTTGCCGTGGAGATTGGCGTCACCGGCGTTGTTGTGGTCCGCGGTGAAGTTGGTGACCTTGCCCGCGTGGTAGCCGAGGTGGATCTTCAGCCCTGAGTGGTCGCTGCCCATGTACGGCCCGATGTAGGGCGTCACCGGCGGAGAGGTGCGGGCGTCGAAGTGGACCCAGTGGCCACCGCCGGCTTCGCCACGAACCCTTCACGTGGCTGTCGGTGAGCCAGGCGCCCTTGGTGCACATGCCGTTGTGGCAGGTCTCGTGCCACGCGCCGTTGGAGACGTGCGCGCCACCCACGACCTGGTGGTTGATCATGAAGTGCGACATCTGGTTGCCGCCGAAGGTGAACGTGATGGTGCGACCGGCGTGATCCACGTCGGTGTAGGAGCCGGAGTGCGGCAGCACGGACATGGCGGAGGCGTGCGCGGTCGCGGTCGCGGCCGACGACGGCAGACCGAACGCGGAGATGGCCAGTCCGGCCATCATGAGGAGGGCAGCGGCGGTGCCGAGCATTCTGCGGATCATCGAGCCTCTTTCGTTCACGGCCCGAGCCCGCGTCCAGGGGGGTGGATGCAAGTGGCTCCGTCGACGTAGGGCTCCACTCGTCCCGGCCTCAGGAAGACGGCGCCATCAGGCCGAGCGCTCTAGCCC
Source organism: uncultured Actinomycetota bacterium (assembly GCA_963834235.1). Lineage (GTDB taxonomy): Bacteria > Actinomycetota > Actinomycetes > Propionibacteriales > Nocardioidaceae > Nocardioides. The sequence goes on along the minus strand of CAWIAS010000001.1, from coordinate 517,882 downwards.
ACCGGCCGGTCCACGACGGCAGCGAGACGCGCCGGCGCCTGGAGGCAGTCGGAGTCGGTGAGCAGCTCGGCCAGCTCCACCCAGTCGGTGTCGGAGTCGAGCAGCAGCCCCACCACGTTGCGGCCCCAGCCCGCCCGGAAGTACGGCGCTCCCAGGTGCTCGAAGGCCATCACCTCGTCGGACTCGGCCCGGAAGGTGACCCGGAACCGGCCGTCCTCTCCTCCGAACACGTGAGCCACGGTCGCCTGGCCGACCCGCCACCGGGTGCCGACCCAGGCGCTCTCCTCCACGACCTGGGGGAGGGCGCACAGGATCCTGGTCAGCCTCCGCACCATCGGGAGCGGAACGTCGGGGCGATCGGGCACGGGACGAGCCTGCCACGAAGTGGCGCTTATCCCCCAGGTGGCGCTGATCCCCGCGAGGTGGGAGTTGTGGCTGCTCGAAGTGGGAGTTGTGGTTCGCCACAACTCCCACTTCGATGCACCACAACTCCCACCTCGCGGGTTTTAACTCCCACCTCGTGGGGGGGTCAGTAGGACTTGGGGAGGCCCAGGGAGTGCATGGAGACGAAGTTGAGGATCATCTCGCGGGAGACGGGGGCGATCCGGCCGGCGCGGGTGGCGACCAGCAGGCCGGCCATGCCGTACTCCTGGGTGATCCCGTTGCCGCCGTGCGTGTGCACGGCGCGGTCGGCGGCGTCGCAGGCGGCCTCGGCGGCGGCGTACTTCGCCATGTTCGCGGCCTCGCCGGCGCCCATGTCGTCACCCGCGTCGTAGAGCGCGGCCGCCTTCTGCGTCATCAGCCGGGCCAGCTCGATCTCGATCTTGCTCTGCGCCAGCGGGTGCGCGATCGCCTGGTGGCCACCGATCGGGCCCTTGAAGACCGACCCGCTCCTTGGCGTACTCGGTCGCCTTCTCCAGCGCGAAGCGGGCCAGCCCGGTCGAGAACGACGCAGCCATGATCCGCTCCGGGTTGAGCCCGGCGAAGAGCTGCACCAGTCCGGCGTCCTCGTCGCCGACCAGCGCGTCGTCGGGGAGCCGGACGTCGTCGATGAAGACCTGGAACTGCAGCTCCGGCGAGACGATCTCCATCGGGATCGGCCGGTACTCGAAGCCGTCGGCGTCGGTCGGCACCACGAAGAGGCAGGGCTTGAGCTTGCCGGTCTTCGCGTCCTCGGCGCGGGCGACCACGAGCACGTTGTCGGCCTCGTCGACCCCGGAGATGTAGATCTTGCGGCCGTTCAGCACCCAGCCGTCACCGTCGCGGCGGGCCGTCGTGGTGATGTTGTGGGAGTTCGTGCCGGCGTCGGGCTCGGTGATCGCGAACGCCATCGTGCTGGTGCCGTCGGCGATGCCCGGCAGCCAGCGCTGCTTCTGCTCGTCGGTGCCGTAGCGGGTGATCACCGTGCCGCAGATCGCCGGCGAGACGACCATCATCAGCAGCGGGCAGCCCTGCGCCGCCAGCTCCTCGCACACCGCCGCGACGTCGCCGATGCCGCCGCCACCGCCGCCGTACTCCTCGGGGATGTTGATCCCCAGGTAGCCGTTCTTGCCGATCTCCAGCCACAGGTCGGTGGTCTTGCCACCGGAGCGGGCCTGCTCGGTGAAGTACTCCCGGCCGTACTTCGAGGCCAGCCTGGCCACCTGACGGCGCAGCTCCTGGCGCTCCTCGGACTCACTGAACGCGATCTCGGTCATGCGTCTTCTCCTTCGACAACGGCAAGAACTTCCCCGGACGCCGACCTGGGCGCCGGGCGTGACATCGATCTGGCTGACCACGCCGGCGTACGGCGCGCTCACGGTGTGCTGCATCTTCATGGCCTCGAGCACCAGCACGGTCTGGCCGGCGGTGACCTGGGCGCCGACCTCCACGGCAACGCTGATCACGGTGCCGGGCATCGGCGCCAGCAGCGAACCGCTGGCGACGGCGTCGGCCGGGTCGACGAACCGGGGTACGACGGTCAGCGCCGTGTGGCCACGGGGCGAGTCGACGTCGACCCGGTCGCCCGCCACCGTCACGTCGTACGTCGTCCGGACGCCGTCGGCCTCGAGCGTCACCGTCGTCGGGCCGGCCGAGACCACGGCGAACCCGTCGACCGCGTAGCCGTCCCGGCCACCGAACCACTCCACCCGATCGTCACCCTCGAACCGGTGACCTGCGGCTGGGAGACGACGTTGCGCCAGGCCGACCGGGATGCCGCGCTGGACGGTGCGCGCCGCACGGGACCGTTCGGCGAGCGCGAGGGCGGCGGCGACCGCGGGCCCACGGGTGTCCACGCTGCTCGTCGGCGGCCGGGTGATCCGTCGAGGAAGGCCGTGCTGACCTGCTCGCGCAGGAACTCCGGCGAGCGGAGGATGCGCCACCAGCTGGTCCCGATTGGTGCGCACACCGTGGATCCGGGCCCGGGTCAGGGCCGTGGCCAGCATCCGGGCCGCCTGGGTCCGCTCGGGTGCCCAGGCGATCACCTTGGCCAGCATCGCGTCGTAGTGGGTCGAGACGTCGCTGCCCGACTCGAAGCCGCTGTCGACGCGGATCCCCGCGACGTCGCTGCGTCGGAACTGGCTGACCGCGTCGGGGACCTCGAACGTCGTGAGTCGACCGGACTGCGGCTGGTAGTCGGCGGCCGGGTCCTCGGCGTACAGCCGGACCTCGATCGCGTGCCCGTGCGGTGCGTCGTAGTGGATCGCGCGAGCACGACCACCCTCGGCCGCCTCGAGCTGCAGCTCCACCAGGTCGAGCCCGGTGACGGCCTCGGTGACGGGGTGCTCCACCTGGAGGCGGGTGTTCATCTCCAGGAAGTAGAAGCGGTCGTTCCCCTCGTCCAGCAGGAACTCCACGGTGCCGGCCCCGCGGTAGGAGATCGCCTCGGCGGCCGCTCGGGCAGCGGCATGCATGTCCGCCACGATCGGGAGTACGCCGGGAGCCGGCGCCTCCTCGACCACCTTCTGGTGGCGGCGCTGGATCGAGCAGTCCCGCTCGCCCAGCACGGAGATGTTCCCGCTGGCGTCGCCCCAGACCTGGACCTCGACGTGCCGGCCGCGCTCGACGTACGGCTCGACGAAGACGGTGCCGTCACCGAACGCGGACGCCGCCTCGGCCGATGCCTGGTCGATCTCGCCGGGCAGGTCGGCCAGGGTGCGCACGATCCGCATGCCGCGACCACCGCCGCCTGCCGACGCCTTCACCAGCAGCGGCAGGTCGTCCTCGGTCGCGGTGTCGGTCGTGAGGTTGCCGAGAACCGGCACCCCGGCGGCCTCCATCAGCTTCTTGGACTCGACCTTGGAGCCCATCCGCTCGATCGAGTCCGGAGCCGGGCCGACCCAGGTGAGGCCGGCGTCGATCACGGCCCGGGCGAACTCGGCGTTCTCGGACAGGAAGCCGTAGCCGGGGTGGATCGCGTCCGCACCCGAGCGGCCGGGCCGCCTCGAGCACCAGGTCGGCGCGCAGGTAGGTGTCGGCGGGCGCGTCGCCGGGGAGCCGGACCGCTTGGTCGGCCTCGCCGGACGAAGGGCAGGCCGGCGTCGGCGTCGGAGTGGACCGCGACCGTCTCGATGCCCAGCCGGCGACAGGTGCGGAAGACCCTGCTGGCGATCTCGCCGCGGTTGGCGACCAGGAGTCGGGTGATCATGGTCGGAACACCCCGAACCGGTCGGTGCCGCTGTACGCCACGTTGTCGATCACGGACAGGCAGATGCCGAGGATGGTGCGGGTGTCGCGGGGGTCGATGACGCCGTCGTCGTACAACATCCCGGAGAGGAAGTGCGCCAGCGACTGCTCCTCGATCTGGGCCTCGACGATCTCCTTGATGCCCTTGAACCCCTCGGCATCGAAGGTCTGGCCCTTGGACTCCGCCGATTGCTGGGCCACGATCTCGAGCACGCCCGCGAGCTGCGCCGGCCCCATGACGGCGGACTTCGCGGACGGCCAGGTGAACAGGAAGCGCGGGTCGAAGGCGCGGCCGTTCATGCCGTAGTTGCCGGCGCCGTACGACGCCCCCATGATCACGCTGAGGTGCGGCACGGTGGAGTTGCTGATCGCGTTGATCATCATCGCGCCGTGCTTGATGATGCCGCCCTGCTCGTACTCCTTGCCGACCATGTAGCCGGTGGTGTTGTGCAGGAACAGGAGGGGGACGTCGACCTGGTTGGCCAGCTGGATGAACTGGGTCGCCTTCTGCGCCTCCTGGGAGAACAGCACGCCCTGGGCGTTGGCGAGGATGCCGATCTGCCGGCCGTGCAGCCTCGCCCAGCCGGTGACGAGGGACGAGCCGTAGAGCGGCTTGAACTCGTCGAAGACCTGGCCGTTCGTGTCCGAGACGCCATCGCAGAGCCGGGCGATCACCTCACGTGGGTCGAACGGTTCCTTGAGGTCGGCCGGGATCAGGTCGAGCAGGCCGTCGGGGTCGGCGTCCGGCTCGGCGTACGCCGGGACGTCGGTGCGCGCCTTGCGCCAGTTGAGCCGGGCCACGATCCGCCGCCCCACCCGGATCGCGTCGCGCTCGTCCTCGGCGAGGTAGTCGGCCAGCCCGGAGGTGCGGGCGTGCATCTCGGCACCGCCCAGCGACTCGTCGTCGGACTCCTCACCGGTGGCCATCTTCACGAGCGGGGGCCCACCCAGGAAGACCTTGGCCTGGTCGCGCACCATCACCGTGTAGTCGCTCATGCCCGGGACGTAGGCGCCACCGGCGGTCGAGTTGCCGAACACCAGGGCGATGGTCGGGACCTTCGCCGCCGAGGACCGGGTGATGTCGCGGAAGAGCTTGCCTCCCGGGATGAAGATCTCCTTCTGGGTCGGCAGGTCCGCGCCCCCGGACTCGACCAGGGCGACGGTGGGCAGCCGGTTCTCCTCGGCGATCTGCGAGGCCCGGAAGATCTTCTTCACCGTCCACGGGTTGCTCGCGCCGCCCTTCACCGACGGGTCGTTGGCGGTGATCATGCACTCCACGCCCTCGATCACCCCGATGCCGGTGACGACGGAGGCACCCACGGTGAAGTCGGATCCCCAGCCGGCGAGGGGGCTGAGCTCGAGGAAGGCCGACCCCTCGTCGACGAGGAGCTCGATCCGCTCCCGCGGCATCAGCTTCCCGCGCGCGTGGTGGCGGTCGACGTACTTCTCACCGCCACCGGCGACGGCCCTGGCGTGCTCGGTGTCGAGGTCGGCGAGCTTGGTCAGCATCGCGTCCGGTTGGGGGTCTCGCAGGCTCACCGACGTGGTCATCGTTCGACCACCTCCTTCATCCGCTCGAGCGTGGTGCGCATGCCGCGCAGGTTGGTCCGGCCGCGCAGCAGCCCGAAGGTCAGCCAGTAGACCCGCATGGCGAGGTTCGGCTCGAGCCGGAAGTACTCCGTGACGAGGGTGCCGCCGCCCTGCGGCTCCAGGCGGTAGCCCCAGTTGTTGACGGTGACCGCGTCGGTGCCGACGGCGAACTCGAAGAGCTCGTTCTCGACACACTTCGTCACCTGGCAGGGCGACCAGTACGTCGGGCCGACGCCGTTGCGCTTCACGTGGCCGGCGAACGACGCCCCCACCTCGGGGCCGGTCGACCCGCGGGTCCACTTGGCCTCGAACGTCTCCGGGCTGAACTCCCCGATCCGGGTGACGTCGCTGACCAGCGCCCAGACCTCGTCGATCGGGGCGTCCATCAGCAGCGAGACCTCGCCGCGCATCAGGTGTATCCCAAGAGCTTGGCTGCCAGATCTGCGAGCACTTCGTTCGCTCCTCCTCCGATGGGCAGGATCCGGGCGTCGCGGTAGTGCCGCTCCACCTCGGTCCCGTGCAAGTAGCCGGTCCCGCCGTGCAGCTGGACGGCCTGGTCACAGACGTACGTCGCGCAGTCGACCGCGGTCTGCTTGGCCAGACAGGCCTCCGCGATCACGCTTTCTCCTGCCACGTGCCGGCGTGCCACCTCGCGCGTGTAGGTGCGGGCCACCTCGACCTGCCGGCGCATCTCGACGAGCTTGTGCCGCACGACCTGGTTGCGCACCAGCGGCCGGCCGAAGGTCTCGCGCTCCCGGCAGTACGCCGCGGTCAGCTCGAGAGACCGCGCGGCGATGCCGTAGGCGTGCACGGCGAGCCCGATCCGCTCGACCACGAACTGCTCGGCGATCTGGTAGAAACCCGAGTTCTCCTCACCGACCAGGTTGGCGACCGGGACCCGCACGTCGACGTACGACAGCTCCGCGGTGTCGGAGCAGTGCCAGCCCATCTTCGCCAGGGAGCGGTCGACGTTGAAGCCGGGCGTGCCCTTCTCGACGACGAGCAGGGAGATGCCCGCGTGGCCCGGCGCGCCCGTGCGGACTGCGGTGGTCACGAAGTCGGCGCGGACGCCGCTGGTGATGAAGGTCTTGGCGCCGTTGACGACGTAGTGCTCGCCGTCTCGCACCGCGGTGGTGCGGATCCCGGCGACGTCGGAGCCGCCGCCGGGCTCGGTGACGCGAGCGAGCCGATCAGCTCACCGGCCAGGGTGGGTCTCACGAACCGGTCGACCAGGTCGGCCGACCCGTTGGTCGCGATGTGCGGCAGCGCGATGCCGCCGGTGTAGAGCGCCGCCATCAGGCCGCTGGACGCGCCGGCCTCGAAGAACGCCTCCTGCAAGGCCACCGAGTCGAGCAGGTCGCCACCCTCGCCACCGACCGACTCGGGGAAGGACACCCCGAGCAGTCCCTGCTTGGCCGCCGCGCGATGCAGGTCCCGCGGCACCTCCTGCGCGTCCTCCCACTCCTGCAGGTGGGGCGTCACCTCGCGCCGCACGAACTCGCGCGCGGTGTCCTGGATTGCTCGCCGGGTTTCGAGGATCGCTTCGCCAGTCGCCAGCGACGCTCCTCGCACCTCAACCAACGGATCGGTCATAGAAGCGAGTCCTCGATCGCGACCATCCGCGAGCGGACCCACTCGCCCAGGCCCTTGGCCTGCGGGTCGAACCGGGTCGACGCGGCCACGCCGTCGCCGAGAAGGCCGCGGATCAGCACGTTGACGCCGCCGAGGTTGGGCAGCACGTAGACCTCGACGTCGAGCTCCTCCGCCTCCGGGACCAGCCGCCGGACGAGCTGCGGCGTCACCAGCTTCTGCAGCCAGGTGACCCGGGCGTCGTACCGCTCGGTGTCGTCGTGGGTGACCCAGAGGCCGAGGTTGGCGTCGCCGCCCTTGTCGCCCGAGCGGGCGTGGACGAACGTGCCGAGCGGCAGCCGGCGGGTGCGGACGTCGTGGGGCGCGGGGAACGGCGAGGGACGCTGGCCGTCGGTGTCCTCGACCGTCCCGGTCGAACGGGACTCCGGGTCGGCGATCACCTCCCGTCGGCCGTCGGCGTGCACGACGGTGTGCTCGACCCGGTCGCGGTCGACGTACTGCGGGCGGTAGATGCCGTACGGCGTGGCGGGCGCGGGCGGGGCGGTGAGCGTGAAGCCGGGGTACGACGCCAGCGCGAGCTCGACCGCGGCGGCGGTGAACGCCTTGCCGACCGGGTCCGGCGACGGGTCCTTGACGGTGCACCGGAAGAGGCAGGACGCCGCCTCCTCGGTGTCGGCGTCGGGCTGCGGCACGGACGTGCGCGACCAGGTGACGTCGGCGGGCGCCCGCTCCCCCATCGCCGCGGTGACCTGCTCCCGGATCCAGTCGGCCTTGGCGTCGATGTCGAGGCCGGTGAGCACGAACTCCATGGTGTTGCGGAAGCCGCCGAGCTCGTTGACGCAGACCTTGAGCTGCTCCGGGGGCGCCTCGCCCCGCACCTCCGAGACCGCGACCCGGTCGGGGCCTGCCTGCTCGAGCCGGATCGAGTCGAGGCGGGTCGTCACGTCGGGGCCGAGGTAGCGCGTGGACTGGATCTCGTAGACGAGCTGCGCGGTCACGGTGTCGACCGTGACGGCCCCGCCGGTGCCGTCGTGCTTGGTGACGACGAACGAGCCGTCGGCGGCGAGCTCGGCGAGCGGGAAGCCCAGCGGCATTCCTGTGTGCGGCAGCGAGCGGAAGCCCGAGAAGTTGCCGCCCGTGGCCTGGGTGCCGCACTCCAGCACGTGCCCGGCGACGACGGCGCCGGCCAGCTCGTCGTACGACTCCGGGGTCCAACCGTGGTGGGCGATGCCGGCTCCGACGACCAGCGAGGCGTCCGTGACCCGGCCGGTGACGACGATGTCGGCGCCTGCCGTCAGAGCGGACGCGATGCCGAAGCCGCCGAGGTAGGCGTTGGCGGTGAGCGCGCCCTCCCAGAGGCCGAGGGGCCGCAGGTCGTCGCCCTCGACGTGGGCGACGGCGGGGTCGAGGCCGAGGCCCTTCGCCACCTCGCGCAGCTTGTCGGCGAGCCCGGCGGGGTTGAGTCCGCCGGCGTTGGACACGATCTTCACCCCGCGCTCGAGGGCGTCGCCGAGGCAGTCCTCGACCTGGCGCACGAAGGTGCGCGCGTAGCCCAGCGACGGGTCCTTCATCGTGTCCCGCCGAGGATCAGCATGGTCAGCTCGGCGAGGTAGTCGCCGGTGATCACGTCGACCGGGCCCCCCGCGTTGACACCGTCGAGCATCTCGCGCATCGCGGAGAGCCGGTCGCCGTAGAAGCCGGAGCAGTTGCCGACCCGGAGCACGGGTTTCGAGGCTCGCGGCGCTCGCACCTCAACCACCGGTCCTCTCCCTCCCCTCACCTGCGGGGCCGGCGAAGGCCTGCGCGATCGTCAGCCACTTCTCGGCGTCCGCGCCGTGGGCCTGGAGGTCGGTGTCGTCGCGGTGGACGCGCTGGGTGACCAGCAGGCAGAAGTCGTACGCCGACCCGGTCACCGTCTGCTTCGGCGTCCTCGGGGCCCCAGGCCCACACGTCCTCGGACGGCGAGACCAGGTCGATCCGGAACTCCTCGGTCGGCGGCGCCAGGTCGTGCACGGAGAACGAGAAGTTGCGGGTCCGCACCCCGAGGTGGGCCACGTGCCGGATCCGGTCGGTGGGGGTCGGGCGCGATGCCGAGAGCGTCGTACACGTCGAGCGCGTGCGCCCAGGTCTCCATGAACCGGGCGGTGGCCATCGAGGCGGCCGACATGGGCGGCCCGAACCACGGCATCTTCTGGCCCGTCGGGCAGCCCGCGCAGCGCGTGGCCGAGCGCCTCGCGGGCGGCGCCCCAGCGGGCGAGCAGCGCCTGCGGGGCGAGCCGGGCGACCTCGCGCGCGGAGGCGTCGACGAAGCCGTCGGGGTCCCCGATCGCCTGGAGCACGAGCTCGTCCCACTTCTCCTTGTCGGTGGCGGCGATGGCCGCGACCTCGTCGGTCCAGAGCAGGTGGGCGATCTGGGTCGAGACGTCCCAGCCGTCGGCCGGGGTCGGCGTGCGCCAACCCCCGTCGGCGCTGTCGTCGAGTCCGGCGACGGCACTCCACAGCTGGTCGCCCTCGGCCTTGAGGTCGGTCAGGATCGTGTCGAGCACGTCTCACTCACTTCCGTCGGTCGAGCTTGTTCCGTCGGTCGAGCCTGTCGAGACCAGCGCGGTGTCGAGGGTGTCGGCCCAGCGGTCGAGGATCCGGGCGCGACGGCGGGCGTCGTCCGTGATGGTGTCGGCGAGGCCGAGCCCGCGGACCAGGTCGAGGGTGGCCTGCACGAGCTCGCGCACACCGGGGCGCGACTCGTCGGCGCCGAGCAGGTCGACGGTGAGCCGATGGGTCTCCCGGCCGATGCGGAGCTCCAGTGGAGCGACGGCGGCCATCAGCTGCTCGTCGGTGCGGGCGGCCACCCACAGCTCGAGGGCGGCCGTGAAGACCGGGCTGGTGAAGTGGTCGCCGAGCATGCGCAGCACCGCGCGGGTGCGTCGCGGACCTGGTGGAAGCCGGGCTGCGGCCGCTGCCAGCTCGGCACCGCGCACCTCGGTCAGGTGCTCGACGGCGGCGACGACCAGGGCGTTCTTGGTCGGGAAGTGGTGCAGCTGGGCGCCCCGGCTCACGCCTGCGCGCTCGGACACGAGCGTGGTCGACGTACCGCTGAAGCCGCACTCGACGAGGCAGTCGACCGTGGCCTCGAGCAGGCGGGCCCGCATGGCGCGGGACCGCTCCTCCTGGGGCACGCGCGTGGTCGTCCCCGCCTCGCTGGTCACCGGCCCAGCATCCCCGCTCACCCAACAAACAGTCAAGCCTGACTTTTTGTTGGGCGAGCGCGATCAGTCCAGCCGGGAGGCCAGGGGGAGGCGGGAGCGAGCGGTCAGGCCCACGATCACCGCCGTCAGCAGCGGCAGCGCGAGGACCAGCGTCCCGATCAGCAGCCACGGGATGTCGAGGAAGTGGTCCGGCAACGCCGGGTTCATCTCGTTCATCCAGCTCTCCCCGGTGAGCGGATAGGTGATGGCGATGCCCGGGATGAACCCGACCGCCGCCCCCAGCAGTGCCCCGACCAGACCGACGACGAGGGCGTACGACGCCGCCACCCGGCGCCGCGACCGGGGTGAGGCTCCGACCGCCGACAGCGTGGCCAGGTCCGGCCGCGCGTCCGACAGCGCGAGGAAGGTGGCGGTGAGCGTGCCACCGAGCATCAGCAGCCCACCGAGCCCGCCCAGGACGAGCAGCAGGATCAGCGTCTCGTCATCGGCGGTGTAGCCGCGCTCGACGTAGAACTCGGCGTTGCGTGACAGCGCCGCCAGCGCCTCGTTGAGGTCGGCCTCCTGGTCCGACGTGATCTCGGTCCCGGTGACCAGGAGGGCCAGGGGCTTCGCCTCGACACCCAGCTGCGGGCGGGATGCCGGTCGACACCACGGCCTGTCCGCCGACGGTCGCCTCGTCGGACTGGAGGAAGAGCGCCGGCACGTCGATCTTGGCGAGACGCTCGGGTCTCCCCCGGTCGTCCCACTTCCGGACCACGATCGTCGCGGTGTCCTCCTCGACCTCCATCGAGGTGAAGACGACCGCGCCGCCCTGCGCGAGCATCGCCTCGGCCGACGCCACCTGCTCCTGGTCGAAGCCGCCGGACAGCATCGGGAGGTCGCCGTCGCTGACCAGCACGGGTGACCCGAGGGACGAGTGGTAGCCGCTCAGCAGCCGGTCGTTGCCGGGAGCGGTGAAGACGAACTCCTTGCGTCCGGTCGGGAATCCCCACGATCGTCGTGGTCCTGGCCCCCGGGAGCTGTCGGTCCACGAGTGCCGCCATCTGGTCCCAGTCGGCGCGGCCGGGCGGGAAGCTCGTCAGCGACGCCTGCCCCATCGGCAGCCGGGGCGAGTAGGTCTCGCGGCTCTGCGCCCCGTCGCTGGCGTTGGCGACGCCGAGGGCCACCACGCCGGCGACCGTTGCCGCCACGGCCGCCACGGCCGGCACCGTCCGGGTGCGGTGCCGGGCGGCGTCGCGCACGGCGTACCGAAGCGTCAGCGGGAGCCGGCGAGAGGCGCGCGCGAGGCCGGTGAGCACGAGCGGGATCAGCAGGATCATGCCGAGGATCGCCGGGATCGCCGAGGCGGCGATCAGGATCTCGCCGCCGCCGGAGCGGAGAGCGCCGTACGTCGAGCCGACGTACGCCGACGCCCAGCAGGAGCACGCCGAGAAGCGGCGACGCGGGCACCGGCCGGGCGGTCGCCGCGTCGACCGGCGAGCACGGCGACGACGTCCTGGCGGGAGGCGATCCAGGCGGGCACGACGGCCGCGAGGAAGGCGGAGAGCAGCCCGAACGCGGCGATGCCGAGCGAGGTGCGGCCACGGCACGTCGAACGGACCGAACCAGGATCCCGAGAAGCGCTGCAGCACCGGGAGGATCGCGGCCGCCACGCCGATCCCGAGGAGGACGCCGAGGGCCGCCCCGAGGCTGCCCAGCACGAGGCCCGAGGCCAGCACCACGCGCCGGGCCTGTCGCGGCGTACCGCCGGAGGCTGCGAGGAGCGCCAGGTTGCGCGACTGCCGGCGGGCACCGACCGCAAAGGCCGGACCGGCCAGCAGCACCACCTCGATCAGGGCCATCACCACCACCAGGAGTGCCACCGCGATGACGGCGTCGTCGACGCTGCTCCCCATGCCCTGGAGCTCGGCGGGCAGCTCTGAGTCCGGAGGGGGGTCGAGCACGACGGCGCGCGAGAGCACCGTGGCTCCGATCGTGTTGAGCTCCTGCACCTCGTCCCAGCTCACGGGTCCGGCGTCGATGAGCCACGTGCTGGAGCTCGAGGTCGCCGAGCTGAGCAGCTCCGGGGAGAGACCGACCAGGCGCGGGTAGTCGCGGAACGACGTCGACTCACCGATGCCGACCACGGTGTAGGTGCCGCGGTTCTCGACCTCCAGCTCGTCACCGATGGCGAACCCGCGCTCGGCCAGGAAGGTGTTGACGACGACCTCGTCCTCGGCGCCGGCCACCCGCCCGGTGTGGACCTCGAAGATGCCCGTCGCTGAGCGGGTCGCGCAGGTCCAGCAGCTCGATCTCGGCGTTGGTGACGCCGCCGTCGGTGGGCACCCGGCCGCTGCTCACCTGCCACTCGATGCCCTGGACGTCTGAGCCGAGCGTCTCGCGGATCTCCTCGAGGCCGCGCAGCGGGGTCGACGGCTTGCCCTGACTGGAGCTGAGGTCGTCGGGGTCGAACCCCTGGACGACCTTGGAGGTCCCCTTGCTGGAAGGTCACGTGGGCATCGGCGGCGCCCATCCGTCGGTCCAGCGCCTCCGCACCGCTGACATCGGAGGTCTGGATGACGATGTCCGCCGCCGTCACGCCGAGCACGGGCAGCGCGATCATCACCAGCACCAGGACGCTGCGCGCTCGTGAGCGCCTGGCGTCGCGCCAGGCCATCCGCAGCGACGGGCGCCAGCCCGCCAGCCGGCTCACCTCGAGAGTCCGGGCTCGAGCAGGACGTCGGCGGGGTCGGCCCCCGACTCGTCGACGACGATGCCGTCGCGCAGGAACACCACCCGGTCGGCCCAGGCGGCGTGCCGCGCCTCGTGGGTCACCAGCACCCCCGCGGCCCCGGCGTCGCAACGGGCGCGGAGCAACCGCAGGATCTCCTCGCCGGTCTCGGTGTCGAGAGCGCCGGTGGGCTCGTCGGCCAGGATCAGGCGGCGGTCGCCGACCACGGCGCGGGCGATGGCGACCCGCTGCTGCTGACCACCCGACATCTCGTCCGGGAAACGGTCGGCGAGATCGAGCGATGCCCGACCTCCTCCAGGGCGTCCAGCGCTGCTGCGCGGGCGGTCCGGGCACGGACGCCGTCGAGCTCGCGGGGCAGCGCGACGTTCTCCGCGGCAGTGAGCGCCGGGATCAGGTTGAAGTCCTGGAAGACGTATCCGATCGACGTACGACGCATCCGCGCCCGCCCGGCGTTGCCCAGGGAGGCGAGGTCGACGCCCTCGACCGCGACGATGCCGCTGGTCGGCTGGTCGAGCCCGCCGGCCAGCGTGAGCAGGGTCGACTTGCCGGAGCCGGACGGACCCATGATCGCGACCAGCTCACCGGCCCGGGCAGCGAACGAGACGCTGCGCAGGGCGTGGACCTCGGCGGCACCCTCACCGTGGATGCGGGAGACCTGGTCGAGGTGCAGGACGGCGCTCATCGGACCGTCTCCGTCGAGCTCGGGGTCGTGGTCTCGACGGGCTCGACCGGCGTCCTGGCCGGCCGTCGCGGCGAGGCGGCTCGGCGGAGCCGGTCGGCGCACTGGTCGAGCCAGCGATCCTCGGCCCGGTGCAGGCTCGCGGCCTGCTCGAGCTCCACCAGGGCGCTCATCGGACCGTCTCCCTGGTGACGGGCGCGGAGTGGCCGCGTCCGTCGCGGCCGGCGCGACCGGCGTGGGATCGGGTCGCGACAGGGCGGCCCGGCGTACGCGGGCCTCGCAGTGGTCGAGCCAGCGGATCTCGGCCTCGGCGGCGAACACCAGCGAGTCCAGGACCAGGCTCCAGGCCAGGTCGGCCGTCTCGACCGGCTGGGCGGCGCGCCCGCTTCGCTTGAGCCGGGTGTAGTCCTGCAGCGCCGACATGGTGGCGCTGCGCTGCTGCTGGATCACCTGGCCGACGTCGATCCCCGGGACGGTCACGGCCAGGGCCAGCTTGATCGCGAGCTCGTCCCGTGGCGGCTGGGTGCGCGCCACCGGGGTGGTGAACCAGGCCGACACCTCCCCCCGACCGGCCTCGGTGACGCGGTAGATCACGTGACCCTCGGCGTCGGCCCCCGCACCCTCGACCAGGCCGTCGCGCTCCAGTCGGGACAGGGTCGTGTAGACCTGCCCGACATTGAGCGGCCAGGTGGCCCCGGTCCGCTGTTCGAACTCGGACCGGAGCTGGTAGCCGTACATCGGCCCCTGCTCCAGCAGCGCCAGTAGTGCCTGCTTGACCGACATCGCGTCCCCGATTCGCCGCCATCGACCCCCGTGGTCGATGGATACCGGGTATGTATACCACGTATGTACGTGGCGTGGGGTCAGAGCCGGCGGTCCTTGCGCTCCCGACGCAGCTCGGCGCGGTACTTGTGGGAGTCGACCTGGATGGTGTGCCGCTTCGAGGCGACGTAGCGCCGCCGGAGCGCGTCGTCGTACGCCTCGATCTGCTCGCGCATCTCGCCGACGGGCGGGAGGCACACCTCCCCGGTGATCAGCTCGGCCACCCACTCGCGACTGCAGCTCCGCCAGCGGCATCACGGCTCCGAGCGGCTGGATCAGGCCGATGAAGTAGAGCCCGGGGTGGTCGGGCGAGACCACCCGGCGGTAGAGGTCGACGTGGTTGTCCTCGGCGCGGACGATCGTGTCGTCGAGGAACGGGAAGGAGACCTTGTAGCCGGTGCAGTAGACGACCACGTCGGCCTCGACCGCCGAGCCGTCGGTGAAGAACAGCTTCGACCCCTCGAACCGGTCGAGGTTGGGCTTGACCACGATGTCGCCGTGCCCGAGCCGGCCCAGCAGCTCGTCGCTGACGGTCGGGTGGGCCTCCAGTATCTGGTGGTCGGGCTGGGGCAGGCCGTAGTCGGTCACCTTGCCGACCGCGAGCCGCAGCATCGCCTTCATGCCCAGCTTCTGCAGGAACAACGGCCCCCGGGCCAGCGGGGAGTCGGTCAGGTGGTCGGTCGGCATGCCGAAGAGGAACTTCGGCACGATGTAGGCGCCGCGGCGCATCGCGAGGTAGGTCTCACGCGCCACTCGCGAGGACTCGACCGCGATGTCCGTGGCGGAGTTCCCGATGCCGAGGACGACGACCCGCTTGTCGACCAGCTCGTCGGGCGTCCGGTAGTAGTGGGCGTGCATCTGCTCGCCCGGGAAGGTCTCGCTGCCCGGGAAGCTGGGCTCGGGCCACCGCGGGTCCCAGTGGTGCCCGTTGGCGACGAGCACCTGGTCGTAGTGGCGGGTCTCCGCCGGCAGCTCGGTGTCCCGCGGCCGCACGGTCACGTCGTACCCACCGCCGTCGGCGGCGATCACCTTCACCACCTCGGTGCGGAAGGTGATCTTGTCGCGCAGCCCGAAGTGCTCGACGTAGTCGTCGAAGTAGGCGGCGATCTGCCAGTGGCTGGGGTACTCCGGGAGCGAGGCCGGCATCGGGTAGGCGGCGTACTCCATCGCCTCACGGGAGGTGTTGATGTGCAGCGAGCGGTACGCCGAGCTGACGCCGTTGTCGTTGTCGTAGCGCCAGTTGCCGCCGACGTCCGAGCCCATCTCGAAGCAGTCGAAGGCGATGCCGCGCGCGGCGAGGACCTGGGCTGCGGTGATCCCGGACGAACCGGCGCCGATGATGCAGACGCTCACGCTGTCTGCCACAGGCCCATCGTGTTGCCCTCGACGTCCTTGAAGTAGGCCGCCCAGCCCATCTCGCCGACCGGCTGCTTGCCGAGCAGGGTCTGGCCGCCCTGCGCCTCGACCTTGGCCAGCGTGGCGTCGATGTCGTCGACGTCGATGACGATGACCGGCCCCTCGGTGGGGCTCTCCCGGCGCAGCAGGCCACCGTTGACGTAGCCCGGCTCGGTGGGGCCCTCGTCGCCCGACGGACCGGTGTTCACCAACGTGTAGGACATCTCCGGCATGGCCATCAGCTGCCAGCCGAAGATCTCGCCGTAGAACGCGCCAGCGCGATCTGCGTCGTCGAAGGGAATCTCGAAATGCACGACCCGTCCACTCATTCTGCAGAGCCTACGCGAGACTTCGACCCATGACATCGGGCCCCGGAACGCCGAACGACAAGACCAAGACGATCCTGATCACCGGCGCCAGTGCCGGCCTGGGCGCGGAGATGGCCCGCCAGTTCGCCGACCTGGGCTACGACCTGGCCCTGTGTGCGCGACGGACCGAGCGCCTCGAGGAGATTCGGGCGGACCTGCTCGATCGCCATCCCGGGCGACGCATCGAGGTGCGCGCCCTCGACGTCAACGACCACGAGCGGGTCTTCGAGGTGTTCCGCGACTTCGCGGCGACCCTCGGACACCTGGACCGGATCGTCATCAACGCCGGCCTCGGCAAGGGCGCGCCGCTCGGCACGGGTGGGTTCGCCGCCAACAAGGAGACCGCCGAGACCAACTTCATCGGCGCGCTGGCGCAGGCCGAGGCCGCGATGGAGGTCTTCCGGTCGCAGAACGCCGGTCACCTGGTGATGGTCTCCTCGATGTCGGCCATGCGCGGCATGCCCAAGCAGATGACGACGTACGCCGCCACGAAGGCCGGCGTGGCCCATCTCGCCGAGGGCCTGCGCACCGAGCTCTACGGCAAGCCGATCAAGGTGACGGTGATCTACCCCGGCTACATCGCCTCGGAGATGAACGAGCACGTCGCCAGCGAGCAGCCGCTGATGGTCTCCACCGAGAAGGGCGTGCGCGGCATCGTGTCGGCGATCGAGAAGGAGAAGGCGTCGGCCTGCGTGCCCGCCCTCCCCTGGGCTCCCTTGTCGGTGGTGATGAAGCACGCCCCGCTGCCGATCTTCAAGAAGCTCATCTGAGCCCCCCCCCCCACGAAGTGGGAGAAATCCCCCGCGAGGTGGGAGTTGTGGCGGTTCGAAGTGGGAGTTGTGGTGTCGGCGCCGCCACAACTCCCACCTCGACCCACCACAAGCGCCACCTCGCGGGTTTTAAGCGCCACTTCGTGGGTCAGCGGTAGGTGAGGTGCTCGGCCTCGAGGTGGGCGTGCTCGTTGAAGGTGAGCAGGCGCGCACCGGTGGAGCCGACGACCAGCCGGGTGACCGAGGAGTTGACGGTGACCGCGTTGAACCTCGCCCAGAGGGCCGGCCAGCACGAGGGGGTCGGCGTCGGTCGGGGCGACCAGCGAGGCGCAGGCACTGCCGATCGGGCCGCCCGAGGAGACGACGACGACCGTGGAGCCGGACCCGGCCCGCTCGGCGGCCCGCGCGAGGGCGTCGCCGACCCGGGTGCGGAAGGCGACGTAGGACTCCGGGTAGTCGGCATCGTGGTCACCGGCGGTCCAGCGCTGCGTCGCCGCCTCGAAGACCTGCTGGAACCCCCTCCGGTCCAGCTCCCCGTCCGTCGGGAGGTCGGGATAGGAGGCCACGACCCCGAGGTGGTCGAACTCGTTCCAGCCCGGGTCCGCCTCGACGGCCGCGGACCAGCCACCGCCCTCGACCATGCCTTCGGCGGTCTCACGGTGCCGGCGCATGTCACCGCGGACGACGACGTCAGGGACGACCCCTCGTTCCGCCAGGTAGCCACCGAGCAGCCGGCTCTGCGTCCAGCCGGTCTCGGACAGCACGTCGTAGTCATCGGCCCCGAAGGAGGCCTGGCCGTGCCGGACGAGGAGTACGACGCCCATCAGGCGTCCGCCAGCAACGACCGGCAGCGGGTCTCGAGGTAGCCCACGGCCGGACCGAAGACGGCGTACGCCTCGTTGGTGGTCTGCCCGTGGAAGTAGCGGTACCAGATCTGCTGGGCGATCACGGCCAGCCGGAACAGCCCGAAGACCTCGTAGAAGCGCCAGCGCTCCGGGGTCATCTCGCCGACCACTTCCTGGCCCATCCGCTCGCAGTAGTGGTCGACGACCTCCCGCCGGGTCCACATGCCGGGGACCGTGGTCGGCTGGCGGCGGAACATCTGGAAGAACTCGTCGTCGCCGGGCTCGACCCAGTAGGCGAGCATCCCGCCGAGGTCCATCAGTGGGTCGCCGACGGTGGCCATCTCCCAGTCGAGGACGCCGATGATCCGCGGCGCCGCTTCGACAAGCCGGTCCCCGGGCGCGAGCACCATGTTGTCGAAGCGGAAGTCGTTGTGGATCAGCCGCTGGCCGACGTCGGCGGGCTGGTGCTCGTCGAGCCAGGCGGTGATGCCCGACCAGTCGCCGGTGTCGTCGGTGCGGGCCCGGTCGAAGCGTCCGATCCAGCCACTGACCTGGCGCCCGACGTAGCCGTCACCCTTCCCGAACGCGGCCAGCGCAGGCAGGGAGTCGACGTCCACCGAGTGCAGTGAGACCAGGACGTCGAGGGCCGCGCCGCAGAGGGCCGAGGCGTGCTCGGACGACAGCTCCCACGGGAGGTCGCGGCGCAGGATCGTGCCGTCCAGCTTCTCCATCACGTAGAACTCCGAGCCGATCACCGACTCGTCCTCGCAGTGGCCGACCATCGTGGCGACGTAGGGGAAGACCGGCGCGAGCGCGGCCTGGATCCGGAACTCCCGGCCCATGTCGTGGGCGCTGGCGGCCTTCACCCCGGCCGGCGGACGGCGCAGGATCAGGTCACGGCCGGGATACCGCAGCAGGTAGGTCAGGTTGGAAGCGCCGCCGGGGAACTGCCGCACCTCCGGGGTGCCGTCGAGGTCCTCGCGGAACGCCTCGGCATGGTCGCGCAGCCAGTCCGCCACGGCCTCGACGTCGAACGCGTCCTCCTCGCGGACCGGCTTGGCAGGGTTGCCCTCGTCGGTCACGTCGTCCCCTCCAGCTTGGCGGCCTGCGCGCGCATCACCGCGTCGTACGTCGGCCGGTCCCTCTGCTTGAGGTCCCACGCCTGGCGGGCGGCGGGGTCGGGGACGATCAGCTCGTCGCCCCGGTCGATCCCGGCCAGCACCTCTCGCGCGATGTCGTCGGCGGTGACGGTCGAGGTCTCCACCAGCTTCGAGATCACCTCGCCGACCGCCTCGTCGGCGCCCCGCATGGACGCCATCAGGTTGGTCCTGAAGTACGACGGGCACACCACGCTGGCCGCACGCCGTACGACGCGAGCTCGTGACCGGTCGTCTCGGTGAGGGCGACGACGGCGGCCTTCACGGCGTTGTACGACGCCATGCCCGCCGGGTGCACGAGCCCGGCCAGCGAGGCGACGTTGACGATGTGACCCGAGCGCTGCGCCTTGAACATCGGGACGAAGGCGCGGGTGCCGCGGACGACGCCGAACAGGTTGATCCGGGTGATCCACTCCCACTCGTCCATGGTGGCGACGTCGAGCCGCCCGCCGCCGGCGACACCGGCGTTGTTGACCAGCAGGTCGAGCCCGCCCCAGGTGTCCTCGACGTGCGCGAGGGCCGCCGCCCAGTCGTCGTCGGAGGTGATGTCGAGGGTGAGGTCGGCGCCGGCGAGGTCGGTCGCGAGCACCTCGTCGCCGCGGGCGCGGAAGGCCGCAGTGAGGGCGGCGCCCAGCCCCGAGGCGGCACCGGTGACCAGGACGCGGCGGGTCACCGGCGAGCGCCGTACTTGCCGAGCTCGAGCCGGGCGACGACACCGCGGTGGACCTCGTCGGGGCCGTCGGCGAGCCGCAGCGCGCGGGCGGAGGTCCAGGCCGCCGAGAGCGGGAAGTCGTCGGAGAGCCCGCCACCACCGTGCAGCTGCATGGACATGTCGATCACCTGCTGGGCCATGTTGGGGACGAACACCTTGATCTGGGAGACCTCGGAGAGCGCGTTCAGCGAGCCGCCGGTGTCGAGCTTCCAGGCCGCGTTGAGGACGAGCAGGCGCGCCATGTCGATGGCGATCCGGGCGTCGGCGATCCGTTCCCGGTTGCCGCCGAGCGAGGCCAGCGGCTTGCCGAACGCGGACCGCTCGAGACCCCGCTTGCAGGCCAGCTCGAGCGCCAGCTCGGCGAGGCCGATCAGCCGCATGCAGTGGTGCACCCGGCCGGGGCCGAGGCGACCCTGCGCGATCGCGAAGGCCTCGCCGGGGCCGCTCAGCACGTTGGACAGCGGGACCCGGACGTCGGTGAAGGACACCTCGCCGTGGCCCAGCGGCTCGTCGTAGAGGCCCATGGTGTTGAGCATCCGCTCGACCTTCACGCCGGGGGTGTCCCGCGGGACCAGCACCATCGAGTGCCGGTGGTGCCGGTCGGCGTCGGGATCGGTCAACCCCATGAAGACGAAGATCTTGCAGTCCGGGTTGCCGACCCCGGTCGACCACCACTTGCGCCCGTTGATCACCATCTCGTCGCCGTCGACGACCGCGGTGGCAGCCATGTTGGTGGCGTCGGACGAGGCGACGTCGGGCTCGGTCATCGTGAACGCGGAACGGATCGTCCCGTCCAGCAGGGGCTCCAGCCACTGCTCGCGCTGCTCGGCGGTGCCGTAGCGCAGGAGCACCTCCATGTTGCCGGTGTCCGGGGCGTTGCAGTTGAAGATCAGTGGCGCGATCGCGGACCGGCCGGTCAGCTCGGCGATGGGCGCGTAGTCGACGTTGGTCAGCCCCTCTCCACCGTCGGTGCCGAACCGGGCGGCGTACTCACCGGCGTGCTCGCGGGGCAGGAAGAGGTTCCACAGACCCTGCGCGCGGGCCTTGGTCTTCAGCTCGTCGAGGATCGGCAACGGTTGCCAGGGGTCACCGGCACGGCGCTGCTCCGCCAGGTCGCGGTGGTACTGCACCTCGACCGGCTCGACCTCCTCGGCCATGAAGGTGGCGACCCGGGCGGTCAGGTCGGCGGCGCGAGCTGAGGGGGAGAAGTCCATGCCCGGCACACTAATGGGAGGATCCGGGCGTGCTTCGCCCCGTCCTCGTGCTGATCGCCCTGGCCTCCCTCAGCGCCTGCTCGAACGAGAGCGAGCCGCCGTCGGACTACGACGCTGCGGTCGTGCGCGACGGACTCGCGGCCCTGTTCGCCGGTGACCATGCCGGACCGGGAGACACCGAGGTCGGGGCGTGCTTCGCCCGCGAGCTGACCGACGCCACCTCGCCGCAGGAGCTGCGCGCCGCCGGGGTCCTCGACGAGCGTTTCGACGTGGTCGCCGCCCTGCCACCCCTCCCCGACGAGCTGGCCGACACGTGGGTGGACGCGCAGTTCGCGTGCACCGACTTCGTGGAGGAGTCGACCCGCGCGCAGGAGAAGGTCACCAAGGGCCGCATCGACACCGAGGCGTACGCCGGGTGCCTGCGCGAGGCGCTGACCGAGGAGCAGATGCGGGCGGGGACCGCCGACGCGCTCACCGGTGACTGGCAGGGTGAGGACCTCGCGGAGCTTGGCCGCGCCCAGTCCGACTGCGCGGCTGCGGCGACCCCCGCCGACCCCTCGTAGCCCCCAGCCCTCAGGCCGCGACGGCGGCGACGATCCGGGCCCGGGCGACCGGGTCCAGCCAGACGCGCCTGGTCCGCAGCAGCCGGGCCGTCGACCAGGCCAGGAACGGCACCGCGACCAGGAGCGAGAGCTCCCAGTCGGGGGCCCGGGCGAGCCCGGAGAACACCAGCGACGTCAGGGTCGTGCTGACCGCGAGGCGCGCCGAGTAGCCCACCATCACCACCGGCGGGGCCGGGGTCGCGCGCGCCGAGCGCAGGTCGACGGCGTACGGACGCTGGGCCGACCAGCGCAGCGCGGCTGCGACGACCTGCACCGTCACCACGACCCAGGTGCAGACGAGGGCGGTGAGCTCGGAGGCGTCGGGGAGGCCGGCCCGCAGGGACGCCAGGGCGAGGGTGATCGCCGACGCGATCAGCAGGAACTCCCCGAGCACGATCGCGCGCGCCGCGAACACCAGGCTCGGCCGGATCGGCAGGCTCTCCCGCCAGAGTGCCCCCCGCCCGTCCAGGCACCACGCGTTGACGCCGAACAGCAGGGCGCCACCGGACGCGACCAGACCCGGCAGGATCGTCATCGTCGCCCAGGGGAGGCCGCCGGCGATCGCGACCAGGCCGGGCCCGACCGCGAGCACCGCCATGCCGCGACGCATGGGGACGGTGCGCCACACCGAGGAGCGGTCGGTGCGGATCAGCCCGAGCAGGTCGGTGCGCGGCATCGGCAGCGGCACCCGGTTCTCACTCTCCAGCAGGAGCTCGTCGCGAGCGGTGCGCCGGGCTGCCAGGTGCGCCGGGACGATCCCGAGCAGGACCGCGCCGACGACCAGGACGACCTCGACCACCAGGGTCAGCGCCCACTGCCAGGTCACGCCACCGACCGCACCGGACACGATCCACACGGTCGGCAGGCTGTCGAGCGCGCTGGCGAGTCGACCCGAGAGCTGCAGCCACACCGCCGCCACCGCGATCGCCACCGTCAGTGCGCGGAACACCAGGACGCCGCGCGGCCGCCTGCGGACGGCCTCCATGGTCCAGGCGACGACCTGCGCGAACGCGGTCGCGGCGGCCACCCACAGCAGGACGATCGGTACGGCGGGCACGAACCGCTCCGCCCCGAGGCCGTAGGCGGTGCTCCCGAGGAGCACCCAGGCCTGCAGCAGCCAGGCGATGTTGAGCGGCGCCAGCAGGAGGGCGCCGAGGTGGTCGGTGGTGGGACTGATCGGGTACGGCGCCCCCTGGTCGCGCGGCAGCAGCTCGCGGCCGCCCCCGGAGACGACGGCCGAGATCACGGCGAGCGCGAGGAAGCCGGCAAAGCCGGTCGGCAGCAGGATCGCCACGTCGAGGGCACGGTCACTGTCACCGGCGCCGGGCACGAAGGCGGGCACGACGGCGACGGCCAGGGTGGTGACGACCAGGCCGACCAGCGCCCAGCCCAGGGCCGCGCGCCGGCGTACCGTCCCGGCGCGGAAGCGCAGCAGGTGACCGACGTCGGTGACCGGGTCAGTCCAGGAGGCCGCGGTAGGCACGAGCCCCCTCCTCGCCCGCCATCTCGGACGCGGGCACGGTCGCGACCCGGGATCCGCCCCGCAGCACCAGGACCTGCCCGCAGGCCTGGATCGCGAGCTCGCGCAGGTGGGTGGAGACCAGGACACACGCGCCGCGGGAGCGCGCGTCCGCGATCACGTCGAGGGTGGCGTCGACGCCGATCGGGTCGACCCCGTCGAACGGCTCGTCGAGGAGCAGCACCTCGGGCTCGTGGAGAGCGGCGAGCAGGACCGACAACCGCCGGCCCATGCCGTGGGAGAAGCCTCCGGTGACCCGGTTGGCGGCGTCGCCGAGCTCGAACCGCTCCAGCAGGTCGCGCCCGCGCGGCTCCCAGTCGGTCAGCCGACGAAGCCGGGCGGAGAGCTGGAGGTGCTCCCACGCGGTGGCCCGCGGCACCAGCCCACCGACGTCAGGGCAGTAGCCGACGGTCCGTTTCACCTGCAGGGCGTGCGTGGAGACGTCGTGGCCGGACACCCGAACCAGACCGGAGGTCGGCGGCACCACCCCGGCCAGCACCCGCATCGTCGTCGACTTCCCGGCGCCGTTGCGTCCGAGCAGCGCGGTCGCCTGACCGGCGTACGCCACCAGGTCGATGCCGGCGACGGCCTCCACCTCGCCGAACCTGACGTGCAGGCCCTGCACCTCGACGACGGGGGGATGCTCGCTCACGCGGGCAAGTCTGCACCACGCCCATCGCTGGTTGAGGTGCGAAGGCGCTCTGGCGCCTGAGCCTCGAACCCCGGCGCAGGGCGGCGACCACGCGGTCACCGCCCTGCACACCTCACCGGGTTTCGAGGCTCAGCGCTGGCGCCTCGCACCTCAACCAACGACTAGGACGGGAAGGACTCGCCCTTCTCGGCCATCTCGCGGAGGCGGGCGGTGGGAGCGAAGCGGTCGCCGTACGCCGCGGCCAGCTCGTCGGCCCGCGCGACGAACGCAGCGAGCCCCAGCGAACCGTCAGTGCCTTCGTAGCCGGTCATGAACTGCGCGGCACCACCGGTGTTCGGCGGGAAGCCGATGCCCATGATCGAGCCGATGTTGGCCGCGGCCGCGGACTCGATCACGCCCTCCTCGAAGCACTTCGCGGTCTCGAGCGCCTCGACGAAGAGCAGCCGGTCCTTGACGTCCTGGAACGGCGGCTGCTCGTCGGCCACCGGGAAGGTCTCGGCCAGACCCTTCCACAGGCCCTGGCGCTTGCCGGCGTCGTCGTACTCGAAGAAGCCCGCGCCCTTGAGCCGCGAGGGGCGACCGGCCTCGACCATCGTCCGGATCACGGCGGTGCCGGGGTGCTCGGTGTACGGCGAACCGTCACGCTCGGCGGCATCCTGGGTCGCCTTGGCGATCTTGAGCATCAGCTCCATGTTCAGCTCGTCGGACAGCTGCAGGGTGCCGACCGGGTAGCCGTCCTGGGTCGCGGCCCGCTCGAGCGAGACCGGGTGGACGCCCTCGGCCAGCATCGCGAGGCCCTCGTTGACCATGGTGCCGATCACCCGCGAGGTGTAGAAGCCGCGGCTGTCGTTGACCACGATCGGCGTCTTGCGGATCTGCTGCACGACGTCGTAGGCCTTGGCGAGCGCCTCGTCGGAGGTCTCCTCGCCGCGGATGATCTCGACCAGCGGCATCTTGTCGACCGGGCTGAAGAAGTGCAGCCCGACAAACCGTGGCCGGTCGGACTCATTTTCTAGGCCCGCCGCCAGCTCGGTGATCGGCAGGGTCGAGGTGTTGGAGCAGAGCAGCGCATCGTCATTGACGTGCGGAGCGATCTCACCGAACACCTTGGCCTTCAGGGAGGGATCCTCGAAGACAGCCTCGATCACCAGGTCACACCCGGCGAGGTCGGCCGGGTCGGTGGTGGCGGTGATCCGCGACAGCAGCTCGGCCTTCTTCTCCTCGGTCGACCTGCCCCGGGAGATGGCCTTGTCGAGCAGCTTCTCGCTGTAGGCCTTGCCCTTGTCGGCACTGGCCTGCTCGACGTCCTTGAGCACGACCTCCATGCCGGCGCGGGCACACGAGTAGGCGATACCGGCGCCCATCATCCCGGCGCCGAGCACTCCGACCTTGGTGGCGCGGTACGTCGGGATCCCCTGCGGGCGCAGCTTCCCGGCGTTGATCGCCTGGAGGTCGAAGAAGAACGCCTGGATCATGTTCTTCGAGTTCTGGTTGACGATCAGCTTGGTCAGGTAGCGCGACTCGATCCGCGAGGCGGTGTCGAAGTCGACCTGCGCACCCTCGACGGCCGCGGACAGGATCGCCTGCTGGGCCGGGTAGACCGCGCCCTTGGTCTGCTTGCGCAGCAGGGCCGGGAACGCGGGCAGGAAGGCGGCGAGCTTGGGGTGGCTCGGCGTCCCGCCGGGCATCTTGTAGCCGTCGGCGTCCCACGGGTTCTGCGACGCCTCGGGGTTGGCCTTGATCCACGCCTTGGCGGCCGGGACCAGCTCCTCGCGGGTGGCGACCAGCTCGTCGACCAGGCCCTTCTCCTTGGCGACACCGGGCTTGAAGCGGGTGCCCTGGAGCAGGACGTCCATCAGCGCCGACTGGATGCCGAGCATCCGGACCGTGCGGGTGACACCGCCGCCACCCGGGAGCAGGCCGAGGCTCGCCTCCGGCAGGCCGACCTCGACCTTGTTGTCGTCGACGACGATGCGGTGGTTGCAGGCCAGTGTGATCTCGTAGCCGCCGCCGAGCGCGGCCCCGTTGATCGCGGCCACGACCGGACGCGGGAAGGTCTCCAGGCGGCGCAGGTCGCGCTTGATGCCCTCGCCCATCTCGAAGATCTGCTGGGCGTCGTCCCTGGTCGCCTGGACCATGGCCTTGAGGTTGCCGCCGGCGAAGAAGGTCTTCTTCGCACTGGCCACGACGACACCGGTGACGCTCTGCTCGTCCTGGGCGACCTCGTCGTACAGACGGTCGACGGCCGCGGCCATCGAGTCCTTGTAGAGCTGGTTCATGGTGTTGGCGCTCGCCGTGGGGTCGTCGAGCGTGAGGGTGACGATGCCGTCGGCATCGCGGTCGTAGCGGACAGCGGTCTCGGTCTGGGTCTGGGTCATCTCTGGTTCCTCTGCAACATGTTGAGTTGGGCCTCAGCGGCAGTTGAGTTGGGCCTCAGCGGCCGGGATCTGCCGCACACGCCCAACTCGGTGGCCGGGCGTGCCCAACTCAACGGGGGGTGGGGGTCAGACGAGCTCGATCGACGGTGGCGATGCCCATGCCGCCGCCGACGCAGAGCGTGGCGAGGCCGCGGCGCAGGTCGCGGCGCTGGAGCTCGTCGATGAGGGTGCCGAGGATCATCGCGCCGGTGGCGCCGAGGGGGTGGCCCATGGCGATCGCGCCACCGTTGACGTTGGTGATCTCGTGGTCGATGCCCATGTCCCGCATGAAGCGCATCGCCACTGCCGCGAAGGCCTCGTTGATCTCCCAGAGGTCCATGTCAGCTGGCCTCGAGGCCGGCCTTGGCCAACGCCTTGCGGGCCGCCGGAGCCGGGCCGGTGAGCATGATCGTCGGGTCCGCCCCGGACACCGCGGTGGCCAGGATCCGGGCCCGGGGCGTGAGGCCGAGGTCGGCGCCGACCTGCTCGGTGCCGATGGCCATGATCGCGGCGCCGTCGACGATGCCCGAGGAGTTGCCGGCGTGGTGGACGTGGTCGATCTTCTCGACCCAGTGGTACTTCTCGAGCGCCACGTCGTCGAAGCCGGCGTCGAGGCCGATCTGGGCGAACGACGGCTTGAGCCCGGCCAGACCCTCCGGGGAGGTGTCGGGACGGATGAACTCGTCGTGGTCCAGGACCGTGATGCCGTTGAGGTCCTTGACCGGGATGACGGCGTCGGAGAAGTAGCCGTTGGCCCAGGCCTTGGCGGCCCGGTGGTGGGACTCGGCGGCGAACGCGTCGACGTCGTCGCGGGTCCAGCCACCGAGGGTGGCGATCAGGTCGGCACCGATGCCCTGCGGGACGAAGCCGGTCGTGAGTGCGGTGGCGGGGTCCGAGGCCCAGGCCCCTCCGTCGGAGCCCATCGGCACCCGGCTCATCGACTCGACGCCACCGGCGAGGATCAGGTCCTCGAAGCCGCTGCGGACCCGCGAGGCCGCCTGGTTGACGGCCTCGAGGCCGGACGCGCAGAAGCGGTTGAGCTGGACACCCGCGACGGTCTCGGGGAGACCGGCCGCGAGGGCTGCGGTCTTGGCGATGTCGCCGCCCTGCTCGCCGATCGGCGAGACGACACCGAGCACGACGTCGTCGATCCGGTGGGTGTCGAGGCTGGGGTTGCGGACCTGGATCTCGTCCAGGAGGCCGACGACCAGGTCGACCGGCTTCACCTCGTGCAGGGACCCGACCTTCTTGCCCTTGCCACGCGGCGTACGAATGTGGTCGTACACGAATGCTTCTGCCATGACCGTCCTTGGTTCTCGACTCGGTGAGTGCCCTCGATTGTGACACTATTACTGTCACCATCGTCAAGGTGGTCTGCGGTGTGGTTCGGATCACCCCGGGACGACAAGGAGACGCGCGTGAACGAGTCGGTCGAGACGCTCCGGGAGCTGCTGACCCTCGACGAACTGACCTCCCGGGTCGGGATGAGCGTCCGCAACGTGCGCTTCTACACGACCAAGGGCCTGGTGCCGCCGCCCATCCGCCGCGGCCGGTCGGGCTACTACACCCCCGACCACGTCGCCCGTCTCGAGCTGGTCCAGGAGCTCCAGAGCCACGGCTTCACGCTGTCCGCGATCGAGAAGTACGTCGCCAACATCCCCCACGACGCCACCCCCGAGGACATCGCGCTCCAGCGCACGATGCTCGCGCCGTGGCAGCACGAGTCGCCGATCGAGATGACCCGCGCCGAGCTCGACAAGCGGGCCGGGCGGAAGCTGACCGACGAGGACCTCACCACGCTGGCCGCCCTCGGAGTGGTCTTCCGCGGCAAGCGTGGGCGGTTCCAGGTCGCCGTCTCGCAGCTCTCGGTCGGGCTCGGCCTCCTCGACCTGGGTTTTCCGACCGAGGCCGCGCTCGCGGCGGCAGACGTGTACGCCGCCCACGGCCGGCAGATCGCACAGGAGCTGTACGACGTGTTCCGCACCAAGGCGTGGCCGGTCTACCAGGAGTCGGGCACGTCCCCCGAGCACGTGCGCGAGGTCGTGGAACGCCTCAAGCCGCTCTCGATCGCCAGCCTGGTCGCGGCGTACGAGTCCGCCATGGACGAGACCAAGCGCGAGGGCATCGCCCAGCGCGCTCGCTGAGTCTCTCAGCCCGCAGCGGCCATCCGGCTCGACGCCGACGCGACCCCCAGCCAGTCGTGCGGGTTGCCGTCCCAGCACCAACCGAGCTTGGGGGCCCGGTCACTGATCCACAGGGCCGGCACCCGCCGGTCGTCCCGTCGTGAGCCGGACAGCATGAAGCACTTGTTCTTCTCGAGGATCGCGGGCACCTGGGTGACCAGCGCGATGCCCTCGTCGATCGTGAGCGGGGTCCGGGCGCGCGACCGGATGACGGGGAGAGCCTCCTCGGGGCGGACGCCGCAGAACTCCTCGCCTCGTTGCACCCCGGTCAGCAGGTAGACCGGGCCCGCGGGCACGCGCAGCTCCTCGAGCGGGTGGTAGGTCGCCAGGTCACCCTCGGCGTGGTTGCGGTCGACCTTGCCGGGCTTGGTGCTGCCGGCGAGGTGCAGCAGCGGCACGGTGTCCTCGGGCCGTACGCAGCTCGCGGGTGACGACCAGCACGAGCGGCACGTCTCCGTCGTCGGGCACGGCCTCCGCCAGGTCCATCAACGGCGCAACGAGGGCACGGAACGCGTCCTCGTCGAGCCCTGCGAGGGCGGGGTAGCCGAGCGCGACGAGGTGGTCGGTCTGGTCGCGCAGCGTCTGGGCAGGGTCGAACGACAAGGGCATCTCCTGTGGTGGGCGGCAAAGGACCAACGCACCGCACGGAGACGAAGTTCCTCGGCCGACCCGTAAAGGTCCCGCCCTCCTCGTGCCTGTGACATGGATGAAGGCACACATCGACAGGACGGGACGAGGAAGATGGCCGGGGTGAGGCTCACGCGGAAGTCACCCTTTCGCGTCGACGACGGACCGGGTGACTTCCGGTGGTTCTTCACCGCGGAGTACCCCCGGCTCGTCCGCACCGTGCACGGCGTCGTCCAGGACAAGGCGCTCGCCGAAGACATCGCCCAGGACGCCTTCATCCAGCTGCTGAACCATTGGGCCAAGGTCTCCCGCTTCGACCAACCCGGAGCCTGGGTACGCCGGGTCGCCATCCGGATGGCGGTCCGGGAGTCCGGCCGGGGACATCGTCGGCGGGTGCTCGAACGAAGCACGCTCGACTCCTCCCCGGTGGTCCCGCAGCCGGGGACCGACCTCGACCTCCACGACGCGATCCGGCAGCTCTCGCCCCGGCAGCGCGCCGTGGTCGTCCTCTTCTACCTCGAGGACCGGCCGATGGACGAGGTCGCGGCCATCCTCGACCTCG
Organism: uncultured Actinomycetota bacterium; assembly: GCA_963834235.1. Classification (GTDB taxonomy): domain Bacteria; phylum Actinomycetota; class Actinomycetes; order Propionibacteriales; family Nocardioidaceae; genus Nocardioides. Next base: position 488,575 of record CAWIAS010000001.1, on the reverse strand, counting down.
CTCCGGCCACAGGCTGGGTCCACCTGCACCGCGCACGCCACCAGCTCGCCACCATCCTCGGAGAGGAGCTCGACCACGATGAGCGTTGACCGCAGGCTCCGCGCCGGGCTGCATGACGCGGCCGACCAGCTGCCGACCGACACCGAGCGGGCCTTCGCCCGCGTCGTCACCGGCGCCCGTCGGCAGCGCGCACGCCGGCGCGTCGCCGGCGGCATCCTCGCCTCCGCGGTCGTCGCGACCGCAGCCCTGGCCTGGCCCCAGCTCGCCCCCGGCGACCGGGCCCCGGCCCCGGCGCCGGCGCCGGAGCCCCCCACCAGCCCGGCCGGCCAGTACGTCGTGGACGTGCCCGAGCCGGACCAGCGGACCAACGACGTCGACATGTCGGGTCGCTGGCTGATCACGCTCGCCGAGGACGGCTCGGTGACCTTCGATCCGCCCGCAGGCTTCCCGGCGAACGTCGAAGGCGGGACGTACTCGGTCACCGGCGGCGAGCTGCGCACGGACCTGTTCCTGAGCGGCGTCTGCGAGGCCACACAGGCCGCCGGGCCGGTCGCGACGTACCGGTGGAGCCGGACCGCCGACAGTCTCGACCTCACCCCGATCGACGAGAACTGCCCCGGCCGCCAGGCCCTCTTCGACGCTCCTGTCTGGCGCGTCATCCCGTGAAGCTCCCCCTCACCCCCAGGAGATCCGCCATGAACCCCACCACTCGCACCGCCCTCGCCCTGGGCGCCGCCTGCCTCCTGCTCACGGCCTGCGGCGAGGACCCGGAGCCGGAGGCCGCCGACCCGACACCCTCGAGCTCACCCAGCGCGGAATCCACCCCGACGCCCTCCGAGCCGGAGGACACGGGCACGCCCCTCGACGGGACCTGGACGGTCGGTCCGCTCACCATGGCCGACGCTGCCGACCATCTCGCAGAGAACGGACTTGCGAAGTGGGAGAAGCCGTTCATGAAGCTGGACGGGATCGCGAGCCCGGGCACGCGCCTCACCTACACGGTGGAGATGACCGACGGGCTGCTCACGCTGTCGGCCGAGGTCGGCGACGCGCCCCTGGCCCAGTACGACCAGACGTCGTACGCCGTGGAGGGCGACGAGCTCAGCATCATCGCCGCCAACGGGTGCACCGGCACGTTCGGCTGGGAGCAGCAAGGAGAGGCGATCCAGCTCACACTGCTCGAGGATGACTGCCCACCGGTCGGCGGCGTCCCCGACGAGGTCCTGATGCGGGTCTACTACGAGAGCCGGCCGCTCGAGCCGTCCGCCTGATGGTCACGACCCTCCGGCACGCCGCGCTGGTCGCGGTCCTCCTCGCGGGGACCGCGGCCTGCACGACCGACGAGCCGCCCGCGGCGCCGAACCGGAACGGCCCGGCCGGTTCGGCCGGCGCGGCCACCCTCACGGAGGTCGACTGCCCTGACGACATCGCCCGGGTGGTCGTTGCGACCCCCACCTGCGCCACCGTGACCGTGCCCGAGGGCGGCGCCGACCCCGACCGGGAGATCAGCCTGTTCGTCACCCGGATCCCGCCGGCCGGCGGAGTGGGGCACGCGGACCCGGTGGTGGTGGTCGGGACCGACCTGGCCACGGTGCCCAACTACGGCGGCATCGCCCCGCTGGCGGACCGGGTGGGGCGCGAGGTCATCGTGCTGGACCCCCGCGGAGTCGGGCACTCGACACCGACGCTGGACTGCCCCGAGGTCGACGCGCTCAGCTCCGCGGCGATCGGGGCGGCCACGGACGACGACCAGGTGCGTGCCTCGTGGACCGCCGCCGTCGCCGCGTGCCACGCCAGGCTCGTGGACGAGCAGGTCGACCCGGCGGCGTACACCCAGGACGCCATGGCGAAGGACCTCGTCGCGGTCGTCGGGGCGCTCGGGCTCCCGTCGTGGAACCTGGCCTCGTACGGCACCGCGGGGCGGGTGGCACTGGCAGCGCTCGCCCTGGACCCACCCGGCCTCCGGGCCGTGGTGCTCGACTCCCCGGAGCTGCCCACCGACGACGTGCGCACCTTCGCCGCGGCGCGCACCCGCCGGTCGGTCGCGGCGGTCCTGGACCTGTGCCGGGCCGACGCCGACTGCGAACGCCGGTTCCGGCTCGGCGCCCGGGCGGTCACCCGCGCCGTGTCGAGCCTCGATCGGGACCCCGTGCTGCGCACGATCGACCCGCCCTCCGGCTCCGTCGACGTCCTGTACGACGGGGCCCTCCTCGTGCGGCTGCTCCGGTACTTCGTCGGCGGGTCCGCCAGCGCGGGACCCGAATTCACACCGCAGGGTGTGCCGGCGCTTCTACGCACGGTGCTCGACGACAGGCTGGACGGGCTGGACACGCGGGTCGCCGGGCAGATCGCGGGCGACCAGCCGTACTGCCTCGGCTGGTTCGCACACTGTGAGTCCAACCACCGGCTCGCCCTCGGGGTCTACCTCTCGCACGTCTGCGGGGACCTGCCGCCGTACGTCGCCCCCACCACCCAGAGCGGACGACGCACCGCGTTCGAGGTGGCGTTCGCGTCCGGACCGTACGTCGAGCCCTGCGGCGCCTGGCCGGTCCCCCCGCCGTCCCGGCCGCCGTCCGCCGTCGGCGCCTCGGACGTGTCCGTGCTCGTGGCGGTGGGAGCGCTCAACCCGTTCCTCGACCCCGACGGACTCCGGCGCGGACTGGCACCCCTGACCGATCTGCAGCTCCTGGTGCACCCGACCGCGGGCCACAACATCGTGGGCTCGCAGGCCTGCGTCGCGGAGGCACGGACAGCGTGGCTCGACGACCCGACGGTCGCCGTCGAGGACGCCTGCGTCGACGCGCCGCCGCCGGAGTTCTTCGCCTCGATCGAGTGACGGGTGAGTGGCGCGGTCGACCACGCATTGACCGCCTTCCTAAGGTGGCCCCATGACCACCCCCCTCACCGTGCTCGTCACCGGCGCGACCGGCTTCGTCGGAAAGCGTCTCGTCCCGGAGCTGGTGAAGCGGGGACACACGGTCCGCGCGATGACCCGTCGCCCTGAGAAGTACGACGGCCCGGGTGAGCCGGTCGGAGCGGACATGCACGACCCGGACTCGCTGACCGAGCCATTGGCCGGAGCCGACGTCGCGATCTACCTCGTGCACTCGCTCGACGACCCGGACTTCGAGCGCAAGGACGCCGACGCCGCCCGCACCTTCGGGCAGAAGGCGGCCGAGGCCGGGGTGCAGCAGATCGTCTACCTCGGGGGGCTCGGCGCCGACGACGAGGACCTCTCCGCCCACCTGCGTTCGCGGCGCGAGGTCGAGGGCCTCCTCGGCGAGGCCGGCGTCCCCGTCACCGTGCTGCGTGCGGCGATCGTCGTCGGGCACGGCGGGATCTCGTGGGAGCTGACCCGCCAGCTGGTGAAGAACCTGCCGGCCATGGTGGTCCCGAAGTGGGTGTCGACGCGCACCCAGCCGATCGCCCTGGACGACGTCGTCCGCTACCTGGCAGGGGTCGTCGGGCAACCCGAGGCGTCCAGCCGGGTCTTCGAGATCGGCGGACCGGACCAGCTGACCTACCTCGAGATGCTCCAGGTCGTCGCCGAGATGATGAACGGCCGCCGCGTCCCGATCGTGCCGGTTCCGGTCCTGACGCCCAAGCTCTCGTCGTACTGGCTCGCCCTCGTCACCGACGTCGACGTGACGACCGGCCGCAACCTGATCGACTCGATGGGCATCGAGGTGGTCGTCAGTGACCACTCCATCCGTGACGTCGTCCCCGGCGACCCGATGACGTACGCCGAATCGGTACGGATCGCGCTGGAAGAGCGGGCTGCTGCGTCGGGTTGAGGTGCTCCGTTGGTTGAGGTGCGAGGAGCGTCAGCGACAAGCCTCGAAACCCCCGCACGGCTGCAGGGCGGTGGCCACGGCCCAGCCCACGTCACGGGGTTTCGAGGCTCAGGCCCCCAGGGGGCCTTCGCACCTCAACCAACGACGACGGCTCGCGCCTCGACCAACGAACTAGGCGAAGATCGCAGGCAGCGCGAACAGCATGGTGAGCGACCAGGTCACGTGGGTGAGGATCGGACCGAGAATCCCGCCGGAGGCCCGACGCTGCAGGCCGACGACAACGCCGAGGAGGATCGCGGCGAAGGCGAGCATCACGTTGCCGGTGGCCAGCGTCGCCACCGTGTAGGCAACGGTCGTCACCGGGACGGGGTAGCGCGGTGTCGCGGCGTACGCCGCGCCGCGGAAGAACAGCTCCTCGGCGATCCCGTTGAAGGCGGTGACCACGGCCAGGATCGGGAGGGCACCCTGGTCGGCGAAGTCGAGGATCGAGCGGACCTGGTCGCCGAGCCACGGGATGTCGCGCACGACGAGCCCGCCGAGCACGAACACGCCGGCCAGGCCGAGCCCGAGCAGGATCGGCACCACGACGGGCCGGCGGTGGTTGCCACGGGGGTCGGCGATCCGGCCCAGGTGCAACGGTCCGGACGCGAAGGCGCCGACGGTCCACACGAGGGCCAGGCTCGCCGTCGCCGCGTAGAAGCTCGGACTACCGGGCTCGATCCGGATAGAGAAGCCGAGCACCGTGCCGCCGAGCACCACGAACAGGATCGTCACGATCTGTCGTCGGCGCAGGGCTGCAGGCGCGTCTTGCTGCTCGCGCGGGACGACGTCCCACAACGCTCGTTGTAGCCAGGCACGCAACCGGATCACTCCTTCGCGGGGAGCCTACGGGTGGGGGGGTGGGATCAGCGTCCGGAGCTGAACGACGCCGCGCTGTGCGAACCGCCGCCACCCGAAGGTCGCCCGGATCCACCAGTGCGCTTGGGTGCGCGGCCACGGTTGCCGCCGCCGCCGGAGCCGCCGCGGGAGCCAGGCTGGCCACCCTTGCCGGACCCACCCTGACCACCACGGCCGCCACCGCCACCGCTGCCACCGCGGCGCGAGCGGTTGCGACCGCCGCCGCCACCACCGGAGCCGGCGGGACGCGAGCCACGGGAGTCGGTCGGGACGTCCATGACGATCCCGCCCACCACCGAGACCCGCTCGCCCGGGGCGAGCTGGGCCAGCAACGGGTGGCGGGAGCTGTCGATCCTGGTCGTGGTGGGCTTGATGCCCGCTGCCCGCGTGAGCTGGCGGACGTCGCGGACCTGGTCGTCGGTCATCAGCGTGATGACGGTGCCCGCGGCACCGGCCCGCGCCGTACGGCCCGAGCGGTGCAGGTAGGCCTTGTGCTCGGTCGGCGGGTCGGCGTGGATCACGAGGGCGACGTCGTCGACGTGGATGCCACGGGCGGCGATGTCGGTCGCGACCAGCGTCGCGGCCTTGCCGGAGTGGAAGGCCTCCATGTTGCGGGTGCGGGCGTTCTGGCTGAGGTTGCCGTGCAGCTCGATGGCGGGGACGCCGCTCTTGTTGAGCTGGCGGGTCAACGCCTTCGCCCCGTGCTTGGTGCGGGTGAAGATGACGGTGCGGCCGGGGGCGCTGGTCAGGTCGACGAGGACCGGGACCCGGTTCTCGCGGCCGACGTGCAGCACGTGGTGGTCCATCAGGCCGACCGGCGACTGCGCGGAGTCGGCCTGGTGGGTCTTCGGCTGGTTCAGGAAGCGCTTGACGAGCACGTCGATCGCGTTGTCGAGCGTGGCCGAGAACAGCATCCGCTGGCCCTGCTTGGGAGTCTTGTCCATGATCCGGCGGACGCCGGGGAGGAAGCCGAGGTCGGCCATGTGGTCGGCCTCGTCGAGGATCGTGACCTCGATGGCGGACAGGTCGCAGTGGCCCTGCTGCATCAGGTCCTCGAGCCGGCCGGGGCAGGCGAGGACGATGTCGATGCCCTTGCGGAGGCCCTGGACCTGGGGGTTCTGGCCGACGCCACCGAAGATGGTCTGCGTGGTCAGGCCCTCGGCCTTGGCGAGCGGCTTGAGGGCTTCGTGGATCTGGCCGACGAGCTCACGGGTCGGCGCCAGGATCAGCGCGCGGGGCTTGCGGGCCTGCGCCGGCAGCGAGGACTTCACGAGCCGGGCGACCAGCGGGAGCAGGAACGCGTAGGTCTTGCCGGAGCCGGTGCGGCCGCGGCCCAGGACGTCGCGTCCGGCCAGGGAGTCCGGCAGGGTCGCGGCCTGGATGGGCGTCGGAACGGTGATGCCGAGGTCGGTGAGATGGGCCGCGAGGTTCGCGGGCACGCCGAGGTCGACAAAGGAAGGAGCAGAAGACAAGGAAGTATCGCTAACGCTTGGTGTGTCTCACCAATGCCTTTCCCGCCGGCGGCGGGAGTAAGAAGCAGTGCCTCGCTCGAGGCGAGGGGCGCGGCCGCAAGGGCTGCGCGGGAGCCCGAGGTAAGACTGGACGGGCTGCTTGAGATCAACACTAGCGGTTGGGGTGTCCGATGCGTGAATCCTCAACCGCCCGGACGGGCGCTATGTGAACGAGAGCACACCGTCGTCGATCCGGTCGCGACGGATCGAGCGGACGTCGTACAGGTAGTTCTGGCGGAGTCGCCACGGGTCGCGGTCACCCTGCTGGGGCAGGAGGTCCAGGGACCGTCGGATGTAGCCGGACGACAGCGGCAGGAACGGTTCGGCGCGGACACCTGGGTCGGGCACGGCGCTGACCTGGCGGTGGCCGTGCTCGTCGAGGTGGGCCAGCAACCGGCAGACGTAGTCGGCCACCAGGTCGGCCTTGAGGGTCCACGAGGCGTTGGTGTAGCCGATGGTGAACGCGAAGTTGGGGACGCCGCTGAGCATCATGGCCTTGTAGGCCATGGTGTCGGCGATGTCGACCACGGCGTCGTCGACGGTCAGGGCGATCGCGCCGAACGGCTTGAGGTTCAGGCCGGTCGCGGTGACGACGAGGTCGGCGGCCAGCTCCTCGCCGGACTGCAGCCGGATGCCGGTCTCGGTGAACGTGTCGATCGTGTCGGTCACGACCGACGCCCTGCCGTGCCGCAGCGAACGGAACAGGTCGCCGTCGGGGATGAGGCAGAGCCGTTGGTCCCACGGCTCGTAGCGCGGCTTGAAGTGCGTGTCGACGTCGACGTCCGGTGGCAGTTGCTTCAGCGCGGCCTTCCGGATGAGCTTCTTCACCAGTGCGGGACGACGCCGGCTGAGCTGGTAGCCGGCCGTCGCGGCCAGGATCGCCTTCCACCGCACGATCGGGTAGCGCACCTTGCCGGGCAGCCAGGACAGTCGTCGGGCGAGCGGGTCGCGGGCAGGCAGGCTCATCACGTACGTCGGCGAGCGCTGCAGCATCGTCACGCTGGCGGCCGTGTCGGCCAGCGCGGGCACGAGGGTGACGGCGGTGGCCCCGCTGCCGATCACGACCACACGCTGACCGGCGTGGTCGAGGTCCTCGGGCCAGTGCTGCGGGTGGATGACCCGGCCCTCGAAGCGCTCGAGGCCGGGCAGCTCGGGGGTGTAGCCCTCCTCGGTGTCGTAGTAGCCGCCGCAGCACCACAGGAAGCTCGCAGTCAGCTCCTCGGTCTCGCCGTCGCGGTCGATCTCGACCCGCCACCGGGCGTCCGCAGAGTCCCAGTGGGCGGCCACGACGCGGTGCCGGTAGCGGATGAGCCGGTCGACGTCGTACTCACGGGCCACGGTCCGCAGGTAGTCGAGGATCATCGGGCCGTCCGCGAGGGCGCGGTCACCCTCCCACTGGCGCCAGTGGTAGCCGAAGGTGAACATGTCCGAGTCGGAGCGGATGCCCGGGTAGCGGAAGACGTCCCAGGTGCCGCCGCTCGCGCCGCGGGCCTCCAGGACGGCCACGGACCGGCCGGGGTGCTCGACGCTCAACCGGCACGCGGCGCCGATGCCGGACAGGCCGGCGCCGACCACCAGGACGTCCACGTGCTCGGGGGTGCTCACGCCGGGAACCCTAGCGAGTACTGGGGATTCGCTCCTCGGGGTCCCTGTTCAGCGCGCGTAGAGCTCGACGAAGCGGGCGAGCAGGTGCGGCGGCTCGGTGACCACCGAGGCCCGGGCCAGCCGCATCAGCTCGTCGGCCTCCGGCGGGTCGAAGTAGCCGTGGTGCCGGTAGGTGTCGATCCGCAGGCACAGACCGTCGCGGTCGAGCTCGGGGTGGAACTGGGTGGCGTAGACGTTGCGCCCCAGCCGGAAGGCCTGCACCGGACACGATGCCGAGCCGGCCAGCAGCACGCCCCCCGCCGGCATCCGGGTCACCGCTTCCTTGTGGCCGACGAAGGCGTCGAAGCTCGCGGGCAGTCCCCCGAAGATCGGGTCGGCCAGGCCGGCCTCGGTCTGGCGGATGTTCACTGCGCCGATCGGCTCGGCGTACGTCCGGTCGACCACACCGCCCTGCAGGGAGCCCAGGGTCCCGATGCCGTAGCAGGCCCCGAAGAACGGGAAGTCCGCGGCGACGGCGGCCAGCGCCAGCTCGTGCAGCTCGGCCTCGACCCGGTGCTGCACGGTGGACTTCTCGGCCGGGGGGTCGCTGATGTTGAACGGTCCCCCACCCAGGACGACGCCGGACCAGTCGTCGAGCTCCCAGACGCCGAGAGGCTCCCGCTCGAGGCGGCGACGGCGTACGTCGCGCTCGTCGAGGCCGGTGAACCGCAGCACCGCGGCGTACTCGTCATCGGCGGCGGCCTCCTCGGCGCGGGTGCCGAGGAACAGGAACGGTTTCACGGCGTCATGCTGTCAGGCCGCTCAGACCTGGACGGCGGCGCCGCTGTCGATGAGGGCGTCCACGGCCTCGATGCCCCACGCCGCCAGGGCTTCCCGGGTGTGGGTGCCGGCCTCCGGGGAGGGAGGCAGGCCGAGGCTGGACGCCGTCCGCGAGAACCGCGGCGCCGGCGCCGGCTGCACCATGCCGTCCCGCTCGACGAAGACCTCACGGGCCTTCAGGTGCGGGTGGTCCTTGGCCTCGCTGATCGGGATGATCGCGGCGACACAGGCGTCGGTGCCCTCGAACAGCTCCGCCCACTCGGCCTGGGTCCCACTCGCGAATCGCTCGGTGACCAGCGCGCGCAGCTCGTCGTACTTCTCGGGGTCGTAGCGGTCCGGGGCGGTGTCCTGGATGCCGAGCAGCTCGACGAAGACGTCGTAGAACTGGGGCTCGAGCGCGCCGACCGACATGTGCTTGCCGTCGGACGTCTCGTAGATGTCGTAGTAGGGGACGCCGCCGTCGAGCAGGTTGGCCGCGCGCTCCTCCTGGAACGTGCCGGCTGCCAGGAAGGCGGCGGTCATGGTGTTGAGGTGGGCGGTGCCGTCGACGATGGCCGCGTCCACGACCTGTCCTTCGCCACTGACCCGGGCCTCGAGGAGGGCAGCGAGAAGGCCGATCACGAGGTACGCCGACCCGCCGCCGAAGTCGCCGACCAGGTTCGTCGGGAAGTGGGGCCGGCTCTTGTCCTGACCGAGCCCGTGCAGGGCTCCGGTGATCGCGATGTAGTTCATGTCGTGCCCGGCGGCCTGCGCCAGCGGGCCGTCCTGGCCCCAGCCGGTCATCCGACCGTAGACCAGCCGCGGGTTGACCGCCCGGCAGTCCCCGGGACCGAACCCGAGCCGCTCGGCGACGCCCGGGCGCATGCCTTCGACCAGAAGGTCCGCGTCCTTGACCAGCTCGAGGACGGTGGCCACCGCGTCGGGGTTCTTGAGGTCGAGCGCGACGCTGGGACGCCCCCGGTTGAGCAGGTTGTGCGGTCCCCCCGCCAGGAACTGGCCGCCAGGACGCTCGACGCGGATCACGTCGGCGCCCAGGTCGGCGAGGATCATGCAGGCGTGCGGTCCGGGACCGATCCCGGCGATCTCGACCACCTTCACACCGCGCAGCGGACCCGTGCCCTGACCGAGTTCGTAGCTCATGGCGCCGATCCTGTCAGGTCTACTCAGCCCGGCAGGATGCGGCGCAGGAACTGCCGGGTCCGCTCCTCGCGCGGCGCGGTGAAGATCTGCTCCGGCGTGCCCTGCTCGAGGATCCGGCCACCGTCGAGGAAACAGACCCGGGTCGCGACCTCCCGCGCGAAGGCCATCTCGTGGGTGGCCAGCAGCATCGTGGTCCCGGCCTCGGCCAGGTCGCGGACGATGGCCAGCACCTCGCCGACCAGCTCCGGGTCGAGCGCGGCCGTGATCTCGTCCAGCAGCAGGAGCCGGGGCTGCGTGCAGAGCGCCCGGACCAGCGCCGCCCGTTGCTGCTGACCCCCGGAGAGCCGGTCGGGGTGTTTCGCGGCCTGGTCCGCCAGGCCGAACTGGGCGAGCAGACCACGGGCCCGGTCCTCCGCCTCGCCCTTCGAGAGGCCGTGCACCTTGCGCGGCGCCAACGTGCAGTTGTCGAGGACGGTCAGGTGAGGGAAGAGGTTGTAGGCCTGGAAGACCATCCCCATCCGGCTCCGCACCTCGCGACGGTCCACGCGCGGGTCGGACACCTCTGCCCCCTCGAACACGATCACGCCGTCGTCGACGTCCTCGAGCAGGTTGAGGCAGCGCAGCAGCGTCGACTTGCCCGAGCCCGACGAGCCGATCAGGCAGATCACGTCGTGCGGCGCGACGGTCAGGTTGACGTCCGCCAGCACCACCCGGTCGCCGTACGACTTGCGCAGGTCGGTCACCTCGAGCAGGGCGCTCGTCGTCTCCGGACTCACAGGGCACCCGCCCTCTCCCGCTCCATCCACCGGCGCTGCACCCAGTCGGTGAACCGCGCCAGCGGGACGGTCATCGCGACGAAGAAGGCGGCCACCACCACGAGCGGTGTGTAGTTGAAGTTGAAGGCGGCGTAGTCCTTGGCCGCGAACACCGCGTCGAACACGGCGACCGAGGACACCAGCGCGGTGTCCTTCTGGAGAGAGACGAAGTCGTTGAGGAGCGGCGGCACCACCCGGCGCACTGCCTGGGGGACGACGACGTACCGCATCGCCTGGCTCCGGCTCAGACCGAGGGCGTCGGCGCTGGAGACCTGGGAAGGGTGGATCGACTCGATGCCGGCCCGGAAGACCTCGGCGACGTAGGCGCCGTAGGACAGCACGAGCGCGACGCCTGCCCAGAAGAAGGCGCTGTTGGGCACCCCCTGGAGCTGGAGCGCCGGCATGCCGAACCCCAGCAGCACGATCAGCAAGATGGTCGGGACGCCGCGGAAGAGGTCGGTGTAGAGGACCGCCGTGAGCCGCACCGGGGCGAGCCACGGGGAGCGGGCGGTGCGGGCCAGTGCCACCGCGAGTGCCAGCACCAGGATCACGACCTCGGCGATCATGAAGAGCTGGACGTTGAGCCAGAACCCTTGGCGGATCGCCGGTAGGGACGCCTTCGCGTCCTCCCAGCTGAAGAAGAGGTCGCGCACCCGCGGCCAGCCGGGCGATCCGGTGATCACCAGGCCGAGCACGGTGAACACGACCAGCACCGCCACGGTCGAGATGAGGATCGAGCGCAGCCGCAGCCGGCGTCGCAAAGTGCGGCGCTCGAGCTCGCGGACGCTCGGCTGCCAGGCCTCGGGCCCCACCGCTACTGCAGCTCGGGGACGTCCACGACGTCGGAGAGCCACTCCTGCTCGATGGCGTCGAGCGTGCCGGCGTCGCGCATCGCACCCAGCGCCTCGTTGACGCACGGGACCAGCTCGCTGCCCTTCTCGAAGAGCATGCCGAACTCTTCCTGGTCGCCACTCTCCGGCTGGAACTGACCGATGATCGAGCTCTTCGGGATCTCGACCGCGGTGATGTAGAAGGCGGTCGGGAGGTCGGCCAGGATCGCGTCGACCTGGTCGTTCAGCAGCGCCTGCTTGGCGGCGTTGGTGTCCTCGAAGACGGCCGGGTCGTTGGCCGGCTGGATCACGTCGCGGATGGCGGTGAGCGAGGTGGTGCCGGTCTGGGCGCCGAGGTTGTAGTCGGCGAGCTCGGCGATGCTCGTGACGTCGGCGACGGGCGAGCCGTCCAGGGCGATCACGGCCTGCGCTGCCTGGTAGTAGCCGTCGGAGAAGTCGACGACCTCGGCCCGCTTGGGCGTGATCGAGATCTGGTTGATGTCGAAGTCGAACTCCTTGGCGCCCGGCTTGTACGACGTGTTGAAGGGGACCTTGACCCACGTGACCTGGTCAGCGCTGAACCCGAGCTCCTCGGCGACGGCGTACGCGACGGCGGACTCGTAACCCTTGCCGTTGGTGGGGTCGTTGTCGTTGAACCACGGGTCGTACGCCGGCGAGTCGGTGCCGATGGTGAGCCGGCCGCTGGTCAGCACGGGGAGGTTGTCCGTCTCGCACTGGGAGGCCTCGGTCGGCGTCGGATCGGCCGCGGCGTCGGGCGTCTCCTCCTCGACGGGCGCACAGGCGACGGCGGCCAGCAGCAGGGGGACGGCGATGAGGGCGCGCTTGGTCATGGGAGAAGCGTAGGACCCCGTCAGTGGTGTGCGTGGTGCATCTCGTGAACCTTTGCGTGACCGAGACCCCGGCCGATCATCCACTTGTTGACCGGCACCGTCACCACGAAGGCCACGCCCAGGGCAAGTGCGAGGGCGCCCCAGAACATCGTGCTCGTGAGGCCGGCCTCCATCGCACCGGGCACGGCCAGCAGGAAGCCGTTGTCGACGACCTCCATCACGAGGATCGACACCGTGTCCGCGGCCAGGGCCGTCCGGACGGCAGAGCGGACGTCGAGCCCGGCCCGGCGCACGCCGACGAAGGTCAGCAGGTAGCCGAAGAAGAAGGCCAGCGCCACCGCGAGGCTGATGCTCGTCAGGTCGCCCCAGCCCCACCAGGTGGCCAGCACCATGCCGAGCACCTCGCCGATCGCACAGCCGGTGAGGCAGTGCAGGGTCGCGGAGACCGCCGTCCGCCACGAGGTCAGGTCCATGCCTGGACCATATACCCCCAGGGGGTATGCTTCAAGTGGCCTGCACCACAGCGTCTTGCAACTCGTTGCATAGGTGCGGCAGGCTGCCGTCATGGCCCTCGAACACGCCCTGCTCGTCGCGCTCAGGGAGCAGCCCGCGTCCGGGCTCGACCTGGCCAAGCGGTTCGGCCGTTCGATCGGGTTCTTCTGGTCGGCCACCCACCAGCAGATCTACAAGGTCCTCGGCCGGATGGACGCCGACGGCTGGGTCGACGTCACCGAGGTCGCCCAGACCGGCCGCGCCGACAAGAAGGTGTACGCCGTGTCCGCGGCCGGGCGTGAGGTCCTCGCCGCGTGGCTGGCCGAGCCGACCGAGACCCAGGCCCTGCGCAGCGAGCTCGCGGTCAAGCTCCGCGGTGCCTCGTTCGGCGACCGGGCCGCCGTGCTCGACGTGGTGCGCGCGAACCTCGCCGACCACGCGACCCGGCTCGACCACTACCAGCAGCTGATGAAGCGCGACTACCCCGAGCCGGGCTCCCTGTCCGGCGGCGACCTCGACCAGTACCTCGTGCTGCGTGGCGGGATCCGGCTCGAGGAGTTCTGGATCGACTGGCTCACCGAGTATCTCGAAGCCCACGGGGTTTCGAGGCTCGCTCCGCTCGCACCTCAACCACCGGCCATGGAGGCCCACGCATGACGAATCCCTACCCCCACCTGCTCTCCCCCGCCACGCTGGGCAGCCTCGAGCTGCGCAACCGCGTGGTCATGGGGTCGATGCACACCGGCCTCGAGGACCGCGTGCGCGACCTGCCCGCGCTGGCGGCGTACTTCGCGGAGCGGGCGCGCGGCGGGCGTCGGCCTGATCATCACCGGCGGCTACGCGCCCAACAAGCGGGGCTGGCTCAAGCCGTTCGCCTCCGAGCTGACCACCCGGCTGCAGGCGATGCGGCACCGCGACGTGACCGCGGCGGTGCACGAGGAGGGCGGCGCGATCGCGCTGCAGGTGCTGCACGCCGGTCGTTACGGCTACCACCCGCTCAGCGTCTCGGCGTCGCGCACGAAGTCGCCGATCACGCCGTTCCGCCCGTCGGCACTGTCGACCCGCGGCGTGGACCGGACGGCGTCCGACTTCGCGGAGTCGGTCGGACTGGCGAAGAAGGCCGGGTACGACGCCGTCGAGATCATGGGGTCCGAGGGCTACCTGATCAACCAGTTCCTGGCCGCCCGCACCAACGACCGCACGGACGCGTGGGGCGGCAGCGCCGAGAAGCGGATGCGCTTCCCGCTCGAGATACGTGCGCCGCTCCCGCGAGCTCGTTGGCGACGACTTCCCGATCGTCTACCGGATCTCCCTGCTCGACCTGGTCGAGGGAGGCCAGACCTGGGAGGAGGTCGTCGAGCTCGCGCACGCGCTCGAGACGGCCGGAGTCACGATGCTCAACACCGGCATCGGCTGGCACGAGGCCCGCGTCCCCACCATCATCACCCAGGTGCCGCAGGGTGCCTGGCGCTCCGCGACCGCCCGGCTCAAGGCCGAGGTGTCGGTCCCGGTCTGCGCGTCGAACCGGATCAACAGCCCGGAGATGGCCGAGTCCATCCTGGCCAGCGGCCAGGCCGACTTCGTCTCGATGGCGCGGCCGCTGCTCGCGGACGCGTTCTTCGTGCAGAAGGCGATGGAGGGCCGCGCCGACGAGATCAACACCTGCATCGCCTGCAACCAGGCCTGCCTCGACCACGTGTTCCAGAACAAGAAGGCGTCCTGCCTGGTCAACCCGCGCGCCTGCCGCGAGACCACGCTGGTGCTGGGGCCGACGAAGCGCGCCGCGACGGTGGCCGTGGTCGGCGCCGGCCCGGCCGGGCTCTCCGCCGCCGTCTCCGCGGCCGAGCGCGGCTTCGCGGTCACGCTGTTCGAGAAGTCCGGCTCGTTGGGCGGTCAGTTCCGCCTCGCCATGGCCGTCCCCGGCAAGGAGGACTTCGCCGAGACCCTCCGCTACTACACGAGGCGGCTCGAGGTGCTCGACGTCGACGTACGCCTCGAGACCGAGGCCACCGCCGGCCGACCTGGCGTCGTACGACGAGGTCATCGTCGCCACCGGGGTCGTCCCCCGCGTCCCCGGTCTCGACGGCGTGGACCATCCCACGGTGGTCTCGTACGCCGACGTGCTCGACGGCTCCGTGGTCCCCGGCAAGCGGGTCGCGGTGATCGGCGCCGGCGGGATCGGCGTGGACGTCAGCCACTTCCTCACCCACGACCCGTCCGACGACTTCGACGACTGGATGGCGCACTGGGGCGTCGGCGACCCGTCCGTGCACCCCGGTGGCCTGACCGAGCGGAAGCCGCGGACGCCGATCCGCGAGGTCACCCTGCTGCAGCGCAAGACCACCCCCATCGGGGTCGACCTCGGGAAGACGTCCGGCTGGGCGCACCGCGCGGTGCTCAAGCAGTCGGGGGTCCGCCAGGTCAACGGCGTGACGTACGACCGCGTCGACGACGCCGGCCTGCACGTGACCGTCGACGGCGAGCCGCGGGTGCTCGACGTCGACCATGTCGTGCTGTGCGCCGGGCAGGAGTCGGTGCGCGACCTGTACGACGTCCTCGGCTCCGACGCTCACCTGATCGGCGGCGCCGACGTCGCCGCCGAGCTCGATGCCAAGCGGGCCATCGAGCAGGGCACGCGAGTGGTGGCGGCGCTGTAGGGCACCGGTCAGCCCCCGACCCCGCCCGTGACCTCTAGACTCGGCGGGTGTCGGAGCCGGTGGAGATCATCGAACCGAAAGCCGTCGTTGACGAGTGGCGAGGCACCCTGAGGGTCATCGGGTGGGGACTGGTCGGGTGCTGGATCGCCTTGAGCGCGGCCGTTCTGCTGCTCGGCGAGAGCCAGTCCAGCTTCGTCCAGCTCCGGCAGGACGTGGCCAGCGGCAGTGTCACCGAGGTGCGGGTGACCGAGGGGTTGAGGCCGAGCAGCAAGGGGTACGCCCTCGTCGAGGTGCATTGGCGCAAGGGCATGTTCGGCTACACGACCCAGGTGGTCGAGGCCGAACCGAGGACCCGGGGCAGCCAGCAGAGCCGGCAGCCCGGGGTCACCGCACGGATCCGCCCCAGCACCGCTGAGCGGCTCCAGGACGCCAACCCGACGGTGAGCGTCACGGAGGTGGGGCACTCCCGGCTCGACGGCGAGCTGTTCGACCGATTGATCCCCGGGTGGCTGGTCCTCCCGACGCTTCTCCTGTGGCTCTCGACGATCACCTACCTGGTCACGTCGCCTCGACCCTGGCGAGCGACCAAGTGGGCGTGGTTCTGGCTGCTGGGGATCCTGCCGCCCCTCGGAGCCCTCGCCTTCCTCGCCTTCGGTGGGCCCACCCGGCTGCTTGCACCACCGGCGCCGGGATCGCGTCGGCTCACCGGCGGCTGGGCGTTCCTGATCTCGCTCGTGCTCGGGTCCGTCTTCTTCGCCACCTCCAGGTGAGCCCGGGCGGCTAGGGTCCGGATCATGATCCGTGACCTGACCGACGACGAGGCCCGCCGGGCGATCATCTGCAAGTGGGGCATGGTCGACGACGACGTGCTGCCCGCGTGGATCGCCGAGATGGACTACGCGCTCGCCCCCGAGATCGAGAACGCTCTGATCGAGGCGGTCCGCACCGGCATCACCGGCTACCCGAGCTTCGACGACGGCGGCGAGCTCGGGTCGGCGTACGCCGGCTTCGCCGCGCGGCACTTCGGCCACGAGGTCGACCCCGACTGGGTGCTCCCGGTGGTGGACGTGACCGCGGGGATGCGCGTGGCTCTCGACGTGCTGAGCGAACCGGGTGCGATGGTGATGCCGGTGCCCGCGTACGCGCCGCAGCTGCCCGTGCCCGCGATCACCGGCCGCGAACGCGTCGACCTGGTCGTCGACCCCGATGCCGAGAGGGCCGAGATCGACCTGGACCGGCTGGCCGAGCTCTTCCGCGCCGGCGCCCGCACCCTGCTGCTCACCCAACCGCACAACCCGTGGGGTCGCGTCTTCACCAGGCAGGAGCTCGAGGGCGTCCGCGACGTCGTCGTCGCCCACGGCGCCCGGGTGATCAGTGACGAGATCCATGCCCCGCTGGCGCTGCCCGGGACAGAGCACGTGCCCTACCTGTCGACTCGAGGGGACGGCCGACCACGCGGTGGCGCTGGTCGCGTCGAGCAAGGCGTTCAACACCCCGGGGCTGAAGTGTGCGCAGTTCGTGGTCCCGGACGAGGCGACGCGGAAGGCCCTGCTCGGGGTACCCATGGCGCGGAACGACTCCTGGGCGTCACTCGGTGTCGTGGCCGCGGTGGCGGCGTACACCCACGGCGACCGGTGGCTGGCCTCGCTGATCGAGCGTCTGGACCAGCAGCGTTCGCTGCTCGGCGACCTCCTCGCCGAGCACCTCCCCGACGCCCGGATGCGGCCTCTCGAGGGCACCTACCTCGCCTGGCTCGACCTGCGCGCCTACGGCCATGCCGATCCGGCGGCGGTCGCGCTGGAGCGCGGTCGCGTGAAGCTGGCCCCCGGTCACGACTACCACCCCGGGCTGGACGGCCACGTGCGGCTCAACATCGCCACCTCGCCGGACCGGCTCGCCGAGATCGTCCGCCGGACAGCCCGAGCACTCACCCCCTGACCCACGAGGTGGGAGCTATCCCCCACGAGGTGGGAGTTGTTGCGGTCCGAAGTGGGAGTTGTGGTGGCGTACGTCGCCACAACTCCCACTTCGATGCACCACAAGCGCCACTTCGTGGGGGATAAGCGCCACTTCGTGGGGAGCTAGCCGATCGAGGAGGTCTGGGCGGCGATCGTGTCGGCGTACCAGTGGAACGACTTCTTGGGCGTCCGTTTCTGGGTCTCGTAGTCGACGTGGACGAGACCGAAGCGCATCGTGTAGCCCTTGGCCCACTCGAAGTTGTCCATCAGCGACCAGGCGTAGTAGCCGCGCACGTCGACGCCGCGTTGTACGGCGGTCGCGACGGCCCGCAGGTGGCTCGCCAGGTAGTCGATCCGGCGTTGGTCGTCGACCACGCCGTCCTCGTCCGGGCCGTCGTTGAAGGCGCAGCCGTTCTCGGTGATCATGATCGGCGGCAGTGCGGCCCGGTAGCGGGCGCGGAACATGATCAGCCACTCGCGCAGGGCGTCCGGGACGATCGGGGAGCCGAAGTCGGTGGTCGGGTAGCCCAGTGGCTCGAGCAGCTCGAACGGCATCGGGGCGTCGTCCGGGGCCGCGGCGATCTTGAGCGGGTTGTAGTAGTTGACGCCGTAGAAGTCGAGCGGCTGGCGGATCGTGGCCAGGTCGCCGTCCTCCACGAGGTCCTCCATCAGCGGCACCAGGTCGGCGGGGTAGCGACCGAGCAGCATCGGGTCGATGTAGAAGGCGTTCCACAGCGAGTCGAAGAGCTTCGCCGCGCCCACGTCGGCGTCCGAGTCGCTCGCGGGCCAGATCGGCGCGTGGTTGTTGGCGCACCCCACGCTCGACGCTCCGGCTGCCCGGAGCGCGACCGCCGCCCGACCATGCCCCACCAGCAGGTGGTGCCCCACCCACAGGCTGTCGAAGAGCAGGGCCTTGCCCGGTGCGTGCATGCCGTTGCCGTAGCCCAACAGCGTGTGCACGTTGGGCTCGTTGACCGGGATCCAGTGCTCGACCCGGTCGGCGAACGCCTCGCCCACGATGCCGGCGTACTCGGCGAACCGGTCGATCGTGTCCCGGTTCAGCCAGCCACCGTCGTCCTCGAGTGCCTGCGGCAGGTCCCAGTGGTAGAGCGTCACCATCGGGCTGATGCCGGCCTCGAGCAGTCCGTCGAGCAGCCGGTCGTAGAAGGCCAGCCCGGCCCTGTTCGCCGGTCCGCGGCCGGTCGGCTGGATCCGCGGCCAGGCGATCGAGAGGCGGTAGCCGTCGGCGCCGAGGTCCTTCAGCAGCGCGATGTCCTCCTGCCACCGGTGGTAGTGGTCGCAGGCCACGTCACCGGTCGAGCCGTCGTCGACCTTGCCGGGGGTCGCCGAGAAGGTGTCCCAGATGCTGGGACCCCGGCCGTCCTCGGTCGCGGCGCCCTCGATCTGGTACGACGCCGTGCTGGTGCCGAAGCGGAAACCGGGGGGAAGTTGGGGGAACACGCGATCATTCTGTCCATGACAGTGCTGGTGCGCCGGGGAAGTGACCGTTTCTTGACCCGGGAGGTGGGCCGGAGCAGCCGGCACGGGTTCTCCTTCGGCCCGCACTACGACCCCGAGCACCTCGGCTTCGGCCCGATGGTCTGCCACGACGACCACCTGCTGAGGTCCGGTCTGGGCTTCGCGGACCATCCCCACACCGACCTCGAGATCGTCACGTGGGTGCTCTCAGGGGCCCTCGAGCACACCGGGGCGGACGGCGAGCGGCGGGTCCGGCCGGGCACGGTGCAGGTGCAGTCGGCCGGTTCCGGGATCCGGCACGGCGAGGTCGCCGCCGAAGGCGTCGGGGCCACCCGCTTCGTCCAGGTCTGGCTCAAGCCCGACGAGCCCGGGGGCGAGCCGTCGTACCAGCTCGTCGACGTGCCGCCCGGCGAAGGCCTCGTGACCGTGGTGTCCGGGGACGACGCTGCCGCACCGGCCCGGGTCGGCGTCGCGGGGGCGACGATGTACGTCGCGCACCTGGCCGCCGGTCAGACCGTCCCGCTCCCGGAGGCGCCGCTCGTGCACGCGTTCGTGGCCACCGGTGCGCTGGCCCGCTCGAGCATGGCCCAGCCGCTGGCCGCCGGTGACGCGTTCCTCGTGACGGACCAGCCCGGCATCGAGCTCACGGCGGCGGCACCCACCCAGCTGCTCGTCTGGGAGTTCAGGCGTTGAGTTGGGCCCGCGCGGCAGCGTCAGCCCCGGGCAAGCCCAACTCACCTGCCGCGCAAGCCCAACTCGACAAGAGGGTCAGCGCTTGCCCTTGACGGTGACGGTCACCGAGTCGACGACCGAGTCCACTCCGTCGGTGACGGTGACGGTGGCCGTGTAGGTGCCGCCGCGGGCGTAGGCGTGCTCCACGAGGGCACCGGTGGCGGAGGTGCCGTCACCGAAGTCCCAGACGTAGTCGAGGTGGTCGCCGTCGGCGTCCGTCGCGGACGCCGAGAACGTGAGCAGCTGACCGGCCTTGGCGTTCTTCTTGCCAGTCGTCACCGACGTCGCGGTGATCTCCGGGGCGGTGTTCGGAGCGGCCTGGTGCTCGGCGCCGACCGTGTAGCCGCAGCCACCGGAGGCCGTGTCGGCGTCCGGGACGAGGAGCACCAGCGAGCGACGGGCGACGATCGAGAGCCCGGCGATCTCCTCGCCGGCCGAGATCGAGCCGGGCAGCGCGAGCTCGGTCCACAGCGCGGCGGGCAGGGTCACCGTGATCTCGTCGGTGGCCGGGTCGAAGGAGCCGGGCAGACCCGAGGCCAGTGAGGTGCGGGTGGTCTCGAACTTGCCGAGGACGAAGGCCTCGCCGTCCTCCTGGGTGCGGGTGGCGCCGACGTAGTAGCCGCCACCGCCCACGCTGAAGTTGTAGTCGAAGTACTCACCCGTGCCCTCGAGCCCACCGGGGGTCTCGGCGAGGTCCGCGACGGTCCAGTGGAAGGTCACGTCGCCGGACGAGGCGTCCGTCGTCAGCCAGCTCTCGACGACGTCGAGGCCGGTGGCATTCGGGCCGGGCGTCTCGGCGCCGAGGGCACCGGTCGCGTCACCCTCCGGGTCGGAGAACCGGCCGTCGACAGGGCAGGCCGCCGCTTCCGGCGCCGTGGCGGTCTGTCCGGTGAGCCGTTCGACGGCGGCCAGGACGTCGACCAGGCCGTGGCCGGCGTCGAAGGAGGTGCCGGTCGTGCTGTCGGCGTTGCGCGGGTCGGCCTCGTAGGTGCGCGAGCCGAACTGGTACGCCGTGTTGACCATCAGGTCCTCGATGGCGCCGGGCGACAGGGGCTGGCCGGTCTGCTCGACGGCGGCCTGCTGGAGCACGGCGACGTAGCCGGCGACGTGCGGCGCGGCCATCGACGTACCGGTGATCGTGTTGTAGTCCGGGTCGGTCGTGTCGAAGCCGGTCGAGCAGACGGGGAGGTAGACCCGGCAGGCGGCCGTGATGTCGGTGCCCGGGGCGGAGATGTCGGGGTAGGTCGCGGCGTTGCCGGAGAGCCCCCTCGAGGACGAGGAGTTCAGTGCGTTGTCGCGGCTGCCCTGGTCGCCGTCGTCGTAGTTGGCGACGGAGAGGACGCCGGGCGTCGGGTCGGTCGAGTAGGGGTTGGTGACACTCTCGCTGCCGTCCCCGCCGTCGTTGCCGGCCGCCCAGACGACGGTGACGCCGTCGGCGACCAGCGCACGCTGGATCAGGACCTGGGGCGCGTCGGCGCTGAAGTCGCCACCACCCGCAGGACCCCAGGAGTTGTTGACGACGGTGACCGGGGCGCACGAGCCGTCGCCGCACGGGTCGGCGTGGTTCTGGAGCACCCAGTAGAGGCCGAGCGATCCGCCGTACACGCTGAGAGTGGCACCTGCGCTCACGGCGACGATGTCGGAGCCGGGGGCGGCGCCGCGCAGCTCGCGGCCGGCGGAGTCGGTGACGACGGAACCGGCGGCGATGCCGGTGACGTGGGTGCCGTGACCGCCGAGGGAGGGGGTGTCGGTGTCGTTGACCGCGGTCGCGTCGACCGCGCAGGCCTCGGCGGCGGCGAAGCCGTCCTCGACGAGGATGCCGGCCAGGATCGGCAGCGCGTCGGAGCAGACGATCTTGACGTTCTTCTTGACCCGGGAGTCGCCGTTGTCGTCGGCGAAGGACGGGTGCGTCCCGTCGGTGCCGGAGTCGACGACCGCGACGGAGAAGCCCTCGCCGGTCAGGCCGTCGAGCGCCCCGTCACCGTCCACGTCGACGGCGCCGTCGTGGACGGGCACCGCCCGCGTCGCCTGGTGCGAGGTCTGCGTGAACTCGACCACCTCTTCGTCGGCCCAGTCGACCCGGGTGACGCCCGTGGTCGTGGCCAGCCGGCCGACCTGTGCCGGCGTCCCGACCGCGACGGCGATGCCGACCTGGTCGAGGCTGGCCTCGGGGGCGAGACCGGCTGCGAGCGCGGCACGCTCGGCGGCTGCGACGCTGCCGCCCGCCTGCACCATGACCCGGACCGGCTCGGTGGCCGACACGCTGTCGAGGTGCGCGAGCAGGGACGGCTGCAAGACGTCGGCGGAGACGGGGGCGGTGCTGCCGAGTCCGGCCTGGGCCGGTGTGGCGGTCAGCAGCAGGGCGACGGTGGTCGCGGCGCCGGCGAGCAGCCGCAGGGAGGGACGAGAGGTCATCGGTCGGACTCGCTTCGCATCAGGAGGTCCCGCGGGGGTGGGCGGGATGCCGGGTCAACGAGCCAGACGGCAAATGGTTTCGCTCAGGCGATGACGGCGAGGGCTCCCGGCTGGATCTCGACGACGGCGGGCTCGTCGGTCAGGTTCGGCAGCACACCGAGGGGCTCACCGTCACCGCCGACGGGAATGGCGGTCCGCGCCCGGCCGCGGATCTCGACCCGCTTGCCGGTCAGCACGGTCACCTCGGGGCGGTGGACGTGCTCGCCGTCGTAGACCGTCGGGAGGGAGCGCATCAGCTCGAGCTTCGACGCCGCCTCGATGACGACCACGTCCAGGAGGCCGTCGGAGACCGACGCGGCCGGCGCGATCTTCATGCCCTTGCCGTAGTACGCCGAGTTGGCGACGACGACCGTGGCCGCGTCGTACTCCTGCTCGACGCCGTCGACGGCGACCCGGTAGCGACCGGGGGTGTACGTCGCCAGCGAGCGGACGGCCGCATAGGGGTACTGCAGGGACCTGGGCAGCCAGTGCGCCTTGTCGACGATCTCGGACGCGCGGGCGTCGACGCCGGCGTACACCGACCCGGCGACGAGCCGGCTCTCGGTGCCGACCGTCCAGGACAGCAGGTCGACGTGGCGTACGGCGCCCTCGAGCATCAGGCGGGCCTGCCCGGCGGGGTCCTCGGGAAGGCCGAGCATCCGGGCGAAGTCGTTGCCGCGGCCGGCGGGCAGCACGGCCAGGGTGCCGCCACCACGGGCCACCGCACCGGCGAGCGACGAGAGCATCCCGTCACCGCCCACGGAGACGACGACGTCGCCGCGTCCGAGTGCGCCGGCCGACCAGGTCGTGGATCGCCCGAGGTCCCGGGGAGTAGGTCACCTCGACGGCCGCACCGGAGTCGCGCAGCAGCCGCGCCACCGGGACGACGGCCTCGGGTGCGGCGCCACCGCCCGACGACGGGTTGACCAGGAACGTGAACGCACGGGTGGGGTTCACGGGATGAGCACCCCCGGGTTGAGGATGCCGGTCGGGTCGAGGTCGGCCTTGACGGCACGCAGGATCCGGACCCCGACCTCGCCGATCTCCTGGGCGAACCACGGCTTGTGGTCGGTGCCGACCGCGTGGTGGTGGGTGATCGTGGCGCCGGCGTTGATGATCGCGTCGCTGGCGGCGGCCTTGGCGGCCAGCCACTGCGGCAGCGGGTCCGCGGCCCCCTTGGCGGCGACGGTGAAGTAGAGCGAGCAGCCGGTCTCGTAGACGTGCGAGATGTGGCAGAGCACCATCGACGGCTGGCCGAGCGACGCCTCGAGCGCGGCCTTGACGTCGGCGTAGAGACGGTCCGTGTTCGACCAGAAGGTGGCGGTCTCGAGGGTCTCGACCAGGACGCCCACGTCGAGCATCGAGTCACGGAGGTACGGCGCGTTGAACCGGCCGTGGGACCACGACCGGCCGGGCTCCTCCCCGAGGTTGGTGCCGCCGAGCCCGGTGAGCACAGCGGTGACGGCGTCGCGCTTGGCGGCGACGGCCTCGGGGGTGCCCTCGTAGCCGGCGATCATCATGGCGCCACTGACACCCTCGGCTCCGATCTCGTCGGGGCGGGCCAGGTTGATCGCCGTCTCGGACTCGTCGGAGAGCCGGATCACGGTCGGGAGGAGGCCGGACTGGGCGAGGGTGCGCATCGCGGTGGCACCGTCGGTGAACGACGGCCAGCGCCACCCGTCGTACACCTTGACCTCGGGGAGCGCGCGCACCCGGACGGTGACGGCGGTGATCACGCCGAACGCGCCTTCGGAGCCGAGGACCAGCTGGCGGAGGTCGGGGCCGGCGGCGTTGGCCGGCGCCGAGCCGAGGTCCAGGCGACCGGTCGGGGTGGCGACGGTGAGGCCGACGACCAGGGCGTCGAAGCGGCCGTAGCCGGCGCTGGACTGGCCGCTGGACCGGGTGGCCGCGAAGCCGCCGATGGTCGCGAACTGGAAGGACTGCGGGTAGTGGCCCAGGGTCAGGCCGTGCTCGGCGAGCAGTGCCTCGGCCTCGGGTCCGCGCAGACCGGGCTCGAGCGTCGCGGTCATCGACACGGTGTCCACGTCGACGAGTCGCTTCATCCGGATCAGGTCGAGACTGAGCAGGCCGGCGTACCCCTCCCGCCGGGCGGCGAGCCCGCCGGTGACGGAGGTGCCGCCACCGAAGGGGACCACGGCGAGGTGGTGCTCCACGGCGTACGCCAGGACGGCGGCGACGTCGTCGTGGTCGCCGGGCCGGACGACGGCATCGGGCGCGTCGGACAGGTCGCCGTCGCGGGCCTTGAGCAGGTCGGGCGTCGACTTCCCGCGGGTGCGGAGCCGGCGGATCTCGTCGTCGGTGAGGACGTGCTCGCCACCCAGGAGGTCCCGGAGCCCGTCGAGCAAGCCGGCGGAGAGGCCGGAGTCCGGGAGGGTCACCGACGTCGGCCGCGGGACGTTCGTCGAGGCCGAACACCATGTCGATCAGGCCGCGCGCGGTGTCGGGCAGCGCGGTGGCGGCGGCGGGGTCTCCCCAGCGCTGGGGGTGCATCTCGGGGGTCTGCGGTCCTGGGGTCATGTGTTACAGTGTGACACATGACGTCACTTCGTCACAACCCTGGTCCAGAACGCGAGCCCCGCGACGCCTATCTCGACGCCGCCCGGGAGTGCATCCTCGACGTCGGCTGGCGGCGTACGACGCTCACCGAGGTCGCCCGGCGCGCCGGCGTCTCGAGGATGACCATCTACCGCACCTGGTCCGACATGCAGCAGCTGCTCGGCGACCTGATGACCCGCGAGTGGGGCGCCGTCGTGAGCGAGGCGGTGGCCTCCAGGGACACCGAGGTCGACCCGGTGACCCAGCTGGTCGCCGAGGTCGTCGGCACCGTCCGCGCACTGCGCGTCAACGAGCTGTTCGTGCGGATCGTCGAGCTCGACCCCGAGCTGCTCCTCCCCTACCTGCTCTCGCGCCGCGGTCGCTCGCAGGACGCGATCCTCGCGCTGACCGAGCAGCAGATCCGCTCGGCCCAGAAGGCCGGGACGGTGCGGGCCGGCAACCCCACCGCCATCGCCCGCGCGACGCTGCTCACCGCCCACGGCTTCGTCCTGTCCGCCCACACGATGGTCGACGACGGGGTGACCGAGGCCGAGCTCGACGACGAGCTCCGGCTCGTCCTCACCAGGATGCTGACGCCGTGACCGGCCAGCGGATCACCCCGGGCCTGGCCGACCTCCCCGACGAGGTCGACCTGGTCGTCATCGGGCTCGGCGTCACCGGCGCCGGGGTGGCTCTCGACGCGGTCACCCGCGGCCTCAGCGTGCTCGCCGTCGACGCGCACGACCTCGCCTTCGGCACGTCGCGCTGGTCCTCCAAGCTCGTGCACGGCGGGCTCCGCTACCTCGCGCACGGCCAGCTCGGCGTCGCCCACGAGAGCGCCGTCGAACGCGGCATCCTGATGGAGATCACCGCGCCCCACCTGACGCACGCGCTCCCCTTCCTGATCCCGCTGACCTCGAGCGTCTCGGGCTTCCAGGGTGCGGTGGCCCGCGGCGGCATCATGGCCGGCGACCTGCTCCGGCGCGGCGCGCGCACCAGCCGTTCCACCCTCCCTGCGCCACGCCGGATCTCCGCCACCGAGGCCCTCTCGCTGGTCCCCGGCCTGCGCCCCTCGGGCCTCCGCGGCGGGCTCCTCTACTGGGACGGCCAGCTCGAGGACGACGCCCGGCTGGTGACGACCATCGCCCGGACGGCCGCCGACGCCGGCGCCCACGTCCGCACCCATGCCCGCGTCACGTCGGCCACGGGCACGTCCGTGGAGCTCCGCGACGAGCTGACGTCGACCACGGCCACCGTGCGGGCGCGGGCGGTCGTCAACGCCGCGGGGGTCTGGGCCGGCGGCCTGGTCGACGAGGTCACCCTGCAGCCCTCGCGCGGCACCCACCTGGTCCTGCGCGCCGACACCGTGCCCGGTCTCCGGGTGGCGGTCACCGCCCCCGTCCCCGGTTCGGCCAACCGGTTCGTGATGGTGCTTCCCCAGCCCGACGGCACCCTCTACGTCGGCCTGACCGACGAGCCGGTCGAGGGCGAGATCCCCGACGTGCCCGAGCCGTCGGAGCCCGAGATCGGCTTCCTCCTCGACGTCGTGTCGGCCACGCTCGCCCACGACGTACGCCGGTCCGACGTCGTCGGGGCGTACGCCGGCCTCCGCCCGCTGCTGGCCTCGCCCGACGGCACCGGTCCGACAGCCGACCTGTCCCGCAAGCACGCCGTCCTCACCTCGGCCACCGGCGTGGTCACCGTGGTGGGCGGCAAGCTGACGACGTACCGCCAGATGGCCGAGGACGCCGTCGACGCGGCCCTGGCCAACGGGCGCATCGACGCCGGGCCGTGCCGGACTCGCGCGTACCCCCTCACCGGGGCCGCGTCCCGTGCGGAGCTGGCCGGGCTCGAGCTGCCGGCGCGGCTGGTCCGCCGCTACGGCACCGATGCCGCGCTGGTGCTCGCCAGCGCCCGGGAGGTCAGCGGGCTCGACGACGCCGAGCTGCTCGCCCCGTCTCCGGGCAGGTCCCGGTCACGCTCGCCGAGCTGCTGTTCGGGGTGACCCACGAGGGCGCGGCCGACGTCGACGACCTGCTGGACCGCCGGACCCGGGTCGGGCTGATCCCCGAGGACAAGGAGCTCGCGCGTCCGCTCGCGGAGCGTGCCCTCGCCATCGCCGCCGCCGCTGGTTGAGGTGCGAGCGGAGCGAGCCCCGGGGGACCGATGAGTTCCGGCATCGACGCCGGTCGGTAGGTCAAGGCACACTGGACGGCGACGAGGAGCCACCGATGAGGACGGCAGACGTGACGACCACCGAACGCGGGGGCGAGACCACCACCGAGCTGCAGGACTTCCCGACGCTGACCCAGCGCTACGAGCGGGAGCTGCTGGCGCACTGCTACCGGATGAGCGGCTCCTTCCACGAGGCCGAGGACCTCGTCCAGGAGACCTTCCTGCGCGCCTGGAAGGCGTCGGCCGACTTCCAGGGCCGTTCCTCGGTCCGGACCTGGCTCTACCGGATCGCCACCAACGTCTGCCTGACCAACCTGGAGAGCCGGCCGCGCCGGCCACTGCCCGCCGGGCTGGGCACACCCGACGCCCTCGCCGGTGATGCCCTCGACGCGAACCCCGAGATCCCGTGGCTCGAGCCGGTCCCCGACGCGGCGGTGGTCGTGGCGGAGCGGGACACGATCCGGCTCGCGTTCGTCGCTGCCCTCCAGCACCTCCCGGCTCGCCAGCGCGCGGTGCTGATCCTGCGCGACGTGCTCCGGTGGTCGGCGGCGGAGGTCGCCGAGGCGCTCGAGACCACGCCCGTGGCCGTCAACTCCGCCCTGCAGCGCGCGCACGCGCAGCTCCAGGACCGCCACCTGACCGAGGACACCGTCCGGCCGGACCTGTCACCCGACCAGGAGCGGCTGCTGGAGCGCTACGTCCAGGCGTTCTGGGCCAAGGACATCAGCACGATCGTCAGCCTGCTCACTGCCGAGGCGATCTGGGAGATGCCGCCGTTCACCGGCTGGTACCGCGGCGCCGACAACATCGGCCGACTCATCGACACCCAGTGCCCGGGCGGTCACCACGACATGCCGATGCTGCAGACCAGCGCCAACGGTCAGCCGGCGTTCGGCCTCTACATGCGCACCCCCCGGGGTGACTTCGAGCCGTTCCACCTCCAGGTGCTCGACCTCGACGGCGACCGGGTCCGCCACGTCGCCGCGTTCTTCGACACGGACCTCTTCACCCGGTTCGGGCTGCCCGCGCGGCTCCCCGCCGACCACCCGGTCCCGGCCGCGCGATGACCACGGCGCCCACGGGCGCTGTCGAGCTCCTGGACCGGTCGCTCGGCTACACCCGGGTGATCCTCGCGAGTGTCTGCCCCGACCACCTCGACCGGCCGACCCCCTGTCGCGACTGGTCCCTCGCCGACCTGCTCGCCCACCTGGAGGACGCCCTCGACGCGTTCACCGAGGCCGCCGGCGGGACGCTGCGGATGACCGTCCGCCCCGGGCCGGGCTCCGTACCGAGCACGCATCGCCTGCAGGACAAGGCCTGCGCACTGCTGGGGGCCTGGAGCGGGGCCACCCCGGACGGCGTGTGCGTCGAGGGCAGGGACCTGGCCAGCGACCTGCTCGTAGCGGCAGCGGCGCTCGAGATCACCGTTCACGGGTGGGACGTGGGCCAGGCCATCGGCACGCGCGAACCGATCCCGGACGAGCTGGCCGAGCACCTCCTCCAGGTCGCCCGGCTCCTGGTGCACCAGGAGGACCGGGCCGTCCGGTTCGCACGCCCCCGGTCCGTGGGGTCGGGCGCCGGACCCGGCGAACGCCTGCTTGCCCACCTCGGGCGAGGGTGATTGATCCACCAGGCAAAATCGAGGTCAAAAGGGACACGGGAGGCGCCCGCCCCAAATAGCGTGGGGGGATGCTCGTGGAGCCGCCCGCCTCGACCTCCGATGACGTGCTCCCCAGTCGAGACCTCATCCTGGCCGGCCGGATCACTCGCGCCGTGCGCGTGCTCGAGCAGGCCCTGTCCACCGAGATCGAGCCGGAGCGCTCCGTCGCCCTCCTGGCCGACCTGCTGGAGTGCCGGCTGGCTCGGGGCGAGCTGGCCCATGCCGGACGTCTCGGCGAGCGGCTCGAGCGGTTCGTCGAGGTGGCCGGGTCGATCAGGGCGGTCGCCAGCCATGCGCTCGGCGAGCTGGCCACCGCCCGGACCGAGCACGAGGCCGCCCTCGTCTGCTACACGGCGGCCGGCGCCTTCGTGGGTAGCGAGGACGACGATCCCGCGAGCGTGCCCTGGCGCTCCGGTGCCGCGCTGGCCCTGACCCGCCTGGGTCGCCGCCGGGAGGCCACCGTGCTCGCCTCCGAACACCTCGAGCGGGCCCGGGCGACCGGGTCGGCGTACGCCGTGGCGCACGCGCTGCGTACCGCCGCAGCCACCAATGCGGACGGAAACCGCCTGCTGCTGCTCCGGCAGGCGCGGGCGTCGCTGTCGGGCCACCGCGTCGACCGGCTTGCCGCCCAGATCGACACCGACCTCGCCGCCCTGATCACGCTCCAGGGTGGCTCCGCGGCGGAGGCGGTGGCGCTGCTGCGCTCCGCGGAGGAGTACGCCGGCCTCGAGGACCTGTTCCCGCTGCAGCAGCGGGTCCGCCGCGCGCTGGAGCGCCTCGGTGAGCAGCCCCGGCGAATCCGCAGCGAGACCCTGGCCAGTCTCACCGCGACCGAGCAGAAGGCCGCCCGACTGGCCGCCGACGGCCTCACCAACCGGGAGATCGCCGCGCAGCTCGACGTGACGATCAAGGCGGTCGAGTGGCACCTCTCCCACGTCTACCGCAAGCTCGGCATCCGCAGCCGGGCCAGCCTGCCCGACACCCTCGGCATCCCTGCCTGAACCTCCCGAGCGGTCCTAGACTCCAGCCATGCCGGAGCGCACCATCCACCGCGTCCTCCCGATGCGCGGACGTGACCCTCACGAGCAGGGACGCTCCGCCACCCCGCTGGAGCTGCTGTTCGACCTGACCTTCGTGATCGCGTTCGGCGTCGCGGCCGGCGAGCTCGCCCACCAGCTCGTCGAGGGGCACACGGCCGCCGGCCTGCTCGGCTTCGCGTTCTCGACGTTTGCCGTCTCCTGGGCCTGGATCAACTTCGCCTGGTTCGCGTCCGCGTTCGACACGGACGACTGGGTCTTCCGGCTGAACACGATGGTGCAGATGCTGGGCGTCCTGATCCTGGCGCTGGGGCTGCCCGCGATGTTCGAGTCGCTGGTCCACGGCGAGCACGTCGACAACAGCGTGATGGTCCTGGGTTACGTCGTGATGCGGGTCCCGATGCTCTTCCAGTGGCTGCGCGCCGCCCGACAGAACCCCACCCGGGCCCGGGTCTGCCACACGTTCGCGGCCACGATCACCATCGCCCAGGTCGGCTGGGTGGCCCTGCTCTTCGCCCACACCTCCATCACTGTCACGTTCCTGTGCGCGATCGCCCTCGCCCTCGTGGAGATGTCCGGGCCGATCGTCGCGGAGACCCGCAAGGGCGGGACCCCCTGGCACCCCCACCACATCGCGGAGCGCTACGGCCTGCTGGTCATCATCACCCTCGGCGAGGGCCTGCTCGGCACGGCCTTTGCCCTCGAGGCGGTCATCGGTCCCGACGGCCCCGGCTGGTCGGCGGACGTCGCCGTGCTGGGCCTGGCCGGAACCGCCATGACCTTCGGGATGTGGTGGATCTACTTCGTCGTGCCCAGCGGGCACGTCCTGCATGCTCACCGGGAGCGCTCCTTCGGCTGGGGCTACGGACACATCCCGTTCTTCGGGGCCACCGTCGCCGTGGGCGCCGGCCTGCACGCCGCGGCGTTCCACATCGAGCACCACACCGTGCTCGGGCCGGTCGCCACGGTGCTCACCGTGGCCGTGCCGCTGGGGCTCTACGTCGCCGGTGTCTTCCTGCTCTTCGCGCAGATCACGCGCACGCTCGACCCGTTCCACCTGCTGCTGATCGTGGGGTCGGGCGTGGTGCTCGGGGCAGGCGTGTCGATGGCCGCCGCCGGGGCGCCTGTCGTGTGGTGCCTGCTCGTCCTGGCACTGACCCCGTGGGTCACCGTCATCGGCTACGAGACCGTCGGGTACCGGCACAACTCAGAGGTGCTCGCCTCCCTGCCCAGGCCGCCGGACACCCGTGATGTCCCGGCAGAGGACCTCTAGGGCGTCCCGAACCACGTCATCGAGCGGCCGTGCCCGTGCGTCCAGGCCACGGCCCGCCCGTCGACCCCGAGCACGAACGGGTGCTGCGCGTCGGGGACGCCGGGTCCGGTCGCCGTCACGTCGGGCAGCACGTTCCTGCCCTCGTTGGAGACCCAGTGGCAGCGACCGTCACTCACCAGCCCGGTCATCAGCTCGTGGAAGCGGGTCCGGTCCCCCGGGTCGAGGTAGGCGATCACCGCACTGTGGAACACCACGACCTGCCCGTGACAGGCGGCCTCGTCGACCAGGTCCGGCAGGTCGGTGAGGAGATCGCCGGTGACCACCGTGGGGGGATCGGCACGGGCCAGCCCGATCGCGGTCGTCAGCAGCCGTCGGCGGTCGTCGTGCTCCGGCCAGACCAGCATGCTCAGCCAGGCCATCTCGTCGGCGTCGGAGACGTCGAGCGGGTGCAGGTCGAGCCCTCCGCGCCAGCTCACGACCGGCAGGTCCACCCGGGTGGGGAACGCACCCTGGACCAGGCACTCCAGCACCGGGCCGCGCCCGGCCTCGACCACGCCGTCCGCGGTCGACCACCGGTAGGACCACCGGTCCGGGTAGAGGCACAGCCCGGCACTCGCGCCGATCTCCAGCAGGGCGACCGGCCGGGCGCCGCCCAGTCGGGCGAATGCGGGCGCGAGCGTGGCCAGGCGGCCGGCTTCGTTGGTCTGGGTCGCCCGGGCCAGGATCGTCGCCCGGATGGTCCCGTCGTCACCGAGCAGCGCGACGCGAAGGCCGGCGTAGGGGCCGGGGGCGGGCACGCCGTGCCACCGGGCCGCGGCGAAGACCAGGTTGGGCTGCCGCTTCAAGGGCGACAGGTGCTGCGAGCCAGGCCTGCACCTCGGGGTCGCCGGCGACACCGTCCGCCCAGGCCGCGAAGCAGGGCGAGTCGTCGCGTGCGTACGACGCGAAGTCGGCATAGGCGTCGACGACCTCGGCGTACGGCTCCATGGCGACATCTTCACCCAGCGCCGACCGAGACCGCGCAAACGCCCCCGGGCCGGCCCGGGATGCGGGACCATGCCCCTATGGCGAAGCGGGGGTGGAGCCGGGGGCAGGGCTGTGCCGTGCTCGTGGCCGTGGGCGCGGTGCTGCTGGGCGGCACCGCCTGTGCTGCCGACCTCGACCGCGCCCAGAGCCTCGACACCACGCTCGCCGGCCTCGACGGTGTGGACGATGTCGTCGTCCGGTCCGCCACCGTCGACACGTCGAACCGGATCCAGGTCATCCTCGACCTCGACCTCGATGCGACCGAGACGCTCGCCACTGTGCGACGGGTCGACCGCGCCGCCCGCGCCGCCGACTTCACGACCTACGTGCTGGAGCTGAGCCGCACGGTCACCGACGCCGACGTGCTGCAGGTCGACGACGACGTTCGCCGGGAGCCGGGACGCGAAGCAGGTGGTCGGCGACTGGATCCGCGTGGGCGACGCCTTGCTCGGCGAGGTCACCTACGAGTACGCCGAGGGCACCGAGTCGATCGAGGTGGTGTCCGGTGGAGGCATCGCCCACGACATCACCGAGGCTTCGCGGATCGGCTCCGGTGGTCCGGAGACCACGTGGCGCTTCTTCGCCGATGCCTCCGAGTTCGTGGTCTCGGGACAGGTGACCCGGCGCGACGTCACCCTCTTCAACCGCGTGCAGCGCACTGTCTCGTCGACCGTCCTGCCCGTCCCTGCCCGCCACTGGGCGCTGCAGCGCCATCCCGGGCACGTGCTCCTCGACCTCGAGGTCGCCCTGGACGGCGGCGAGCAGCCCGAGCGGATCTCGCTCGAGCGCTGGGAGACGTCCGTGCGCCCGTTGGCCGCGGCCGCCGTGACGTCCACGCGCTACCCGGGCACCCCCCGGTTCGTGCAGCTCAGTGACGTCACCACGGCCGGCCGGGACACGTTCGCCGTCTGGAGCTCGGAGGGCGAGCCGGTCCGCGGACGCGACCGGCACTCGCGTGGCTGGGACCTGTGGTGGATGAAGGTCGCCCGCAACGTGCGTTGAGCGTCAGGCCGGGAGGGCGACGTACGTCGTGTCGAGGTACTCGTCGATCCCCTCGAAGCCGCCTTCGCGGCCGAAGCCGCTCTGCTTCACGCCGCCGAACGGCGCCGCCGGGTTGGAGACGAGACCGGTGTTGACGCCGACCATCCCGAAGTCGAGCGCCTCCGCCATCCGGATCGTCCGGGACAGGTCGCGGGTGTAGACGTACGCGACCAGGCCGTACTCCGTCTCGTTGGCGCGGGTCACCGCTTCGTCCTCACCGGTGAACGTGGTGATCGGCGCGACCGGGCCGAAGATCTCCACCTTGTTGATCTGCGACTCCGGCGGTACGCCGAGCAGCACGGTCGGCGGGTAGAAGAAGCCCGGGCCGTCGGGGGCCGTGCCACCGCAGACCAGGGACGCACCGTCGTGGACGGCGTCGGTGACCAGCTCGCCGACCGACTCGACGGCGTCGGCGTTGATCAGCGGCCCGACGTCGACACCCTCGTCCTGGCCGCGGCCGACGGTGAGTGCCGACATCCGCTCGCCGAGCTTGCGCGCCGAACTCGTCGGCGACGGACTCGTGCACCAGGAACCGGTTGGCCGACGTGCAGGCCTCCCCCATGTTCCGCATCTTCGCGATCATCGCGCCGTCGACGGCGGCATCGACGTCGGCGTCCTCGAAGACGAGGAACGGAGCGTTGCCACCGAGCTCCATCGAGACCCGTTGCAGCTCGTCGGCGGACTGCCGGACCAGGACCTTCCCCACCGGGGTGGAGCCGGTGAAGCTGACCTTGCGCAGCCGGTCGTCGGCCATCAGCGCCTGACCCACCTCCGCCGAGCTGCTCGTCGGCACCACGTTGAGGACACCGGGCGGGAGACCGGCCTCCTCCATGAGCGCGGTGAGCGCGAGCATGGTGAGCGGCGTGAGCTCGGCCGGCTTCACGATCATCGTGCACCCGGCCGCGACGGCCGGCCCGATCTTGCGGGTGCCCATCGCCAGCGGGAAGTTCCACGGGGTGATGAACAGGCACGGACCCACCGGCTTGCGGATCGTGAGCAGACGGCTCCCCCCTGCGGGTGCCTGCATCCACCGGCCGTGGATGCGCACGGCCTCCTCGGCGTACCACCGGAAGAACTCCGCGCCGTAGCCCACCTCTCCCTTCGCCTCCGCGACGGTCTTGCCCATCTCCAGGCTCATCAGCTGCGCGAAGGCATCGGCGCGCTCGGTCAGCAGGGTGAAGGCGCGCCGCAGGATCTCGGAGCGCTCACGCGGCGGGGTGCGCGCCCAGTCGTGCTGCGCGGCAGCGGCCGCGTCGAGGGCGTCCATCGCGTCGAGGGCCGAGCCGTCGGCGACATCGGTGAGCGCCGAGCCGTCCGCCGGGTCGTACACGGTGAAGCGTTCGCCGCCGTTTGCCTCGCGCCAGGTGCCGTCGATGTAGAGACCACGTTGTTCCGGGCGCAGGAGATCCAGACCAGTCATGGCGCCAGCCTCGCACCACGGACCGGGTTCCCGAAAGCGCAGACACGGAGTTCAGCGCGATGGGACCATGGGTCACGTCGACTTCGGAGGGAGCACTTTGTCGTCGACAAGAACCCCTTGCCGACCCCATGCGGCGAGGGGTTCCTCCCTCCGAGAACGACGAAGGGCCCCGGCGCGTCCCGCCGGGGCCCTTCGATTTCGGTGCTCGACCTGTCGTGCTCAGCCGGTCACGGCACGTCGTACTTCAGCGTGAACGAGCCGGAGCCCGAGTACGCGTAGACGTCCCAGCGGTAGCTGCCCGCCGTGGCCGAGTACGTGATCGTCTCGGTCGACGTGGCGGACTCGCTGGCCGCGACATCTCCCCAGCTGCTGCCGTTCCAGCGCTGCAGGTAGAGGTCGAGGTCGACACCGGAGGGGCCGGTCAGGCAGCCCTTGATGGTGCCGGCCGCGGCCGAGAAGCCCGAGGACGACGGCTTGTACGACGAGTAGCCCTGCGACACCGACCCGGTCGAGGTGACCTCGGAGCAGGAGCTCGGCGGCGGCGTGCCGCCGCAGGTGGCCTCACCGGACTGCGCCGGGACCGAGATGGCGGCCCAGGCTGCCTTCACGGTGTTGTAGTTGGTGCAGTTGGTGGTGCCGTAGAGGTTGACCGCTGCCTGGAGCGTGGCCTTGCGGGCCGCGCCGTGGGTCCAGTTCGAGGTCTTGAGCAGCAGGCCGTTGTAGAAGATCTTGCTGGCGGTCTGCAGGCCGAGGCCGGTGACCGTGGACCCGTTGCAGGTGGGACTGGACGGCGAGCCGTTGGAGCCCTGCGCCAGCAGGTAGAACCAGTGGTTGAGCGGCCCGGCGGCCGCGTGCACCTCGGTCTGCTTGATGCTGGTGGACCAGCAGTTCGGGTCACCGAGGGCGCTGGGGTTGTACATGTTGCGGATCGGGCCCTGCCCGACGAGGTTGGCCTCCTCGCCGACGAGGTAGTCACCCGGATCGTTGGGGTTGGCGGCGTAGAACTCGGTCATCGCGCCGAAGATGTCGCCGGTGGCCTCGTTCATGCCGCCGGTCTCGTTGTCACCGTTCGAGCCACCGGGCGTCGTGTAGAAGATGCCGTGCCCGTTCTCGTGGGCGACGATGTCGATGGCGGTGAGCTGGCGGGCGTTGTCGCTCGAGTGGCCGTAGTTGGTGATCGAGCCGTCCCAGTAGGCGTTGACGTCGTTGAGGCCGACCCGCGCCGGGTAGCCGGTGCCGTTGCCCTTGATGCCGCTGCGCCCGAGCCAGGACGCGAGCATGTCCCACTCCTTGTTCATGGCGTACATGGCGTCGACGCAGGCGGTCTCCAGGTTGGTGCCGCTGCCGTTGCCCCACACGTTGTCGGTGCCGGTGTAGGCGGCGCCGTTCTGGCCGCCGCACTTCTGGCCCGAGCGGGAGGTGTCGGTCATGGAGTACGACGAGCCGCTGCCCGAGGTGCCGATCGTGACCGCGCCGTTGTAGTAGCCGGTGCCGGTGCCGTGGACCACGAGGTCGAAGGAGTCGATGACCTTGCCGCTGCGCGCGTTCGTCCAGACGGTGACCTTGGCGGGGGTCTTCCCGTCCCGGCCCTCGACCAGGGTCTGCCACGCGAGCCGGGGGGTGCCCTGGGCGTAGACGACCAGCTCCGGCTTCGCCACCGACGTGACGTGGCGGACCTGGCGGCGGGCCGTGGCCTTCGCGGCGGACGCGCCGACGGTCGGGCGAACCGAGGCGAGGTCGATGACCCGCTCCTGGCCACTGGTCCGGCCGGTGACCTTGCCGGCGTCGTTGACGGCGAGCACGAAGTCGCCGCCGACGACCGGCAGCCCACGGTGGGTGCGCTCGTAGGCGACGTAGTAGGTGCCGCGACGTGCCGGCGGTGGCCGAGACCCGCTGGAAGCGGTCGGCCGGCGCACTCTTGAAGGCCGAGCGACGGTGGTCGACGTAGGACGAGGCCGAGGCGACGGCGGCCGATCGGGCCTCCCGGTCCACGCGGACGGTCGGCGGCTCGTTGGCGGCTGCGGGCTCGGCGTACGCGGGGACCATGAGGCCGGTGGCGAGAACGCCCGTGACCGTGGTCGCCAGAGCCGCCCCGAGAAGGGTTCTGGTGCTCATGCGGTGGTACTCCTTGAGATCCTGTTGCGGGGGTGAGGTGGCGCGCCACGATCTGCGGCGGCACCGTCCTCCGAACCTAAGGAAACGTCCGTGGGCAGGGGTAGGGGGAAAACCCTTGTCTCAGCTCGCCCGCGGGCCCGACCCGGGTCGCGAGCTGGGTGCGGGAGCGCACGTCGAGCTTGCGGTAGATCCGGGTGAGGGTGGCCTCGACCGTCTTCACGCTGAGGAAGAGCCGCTCCGCGATCTCCCGGTTGCTGGCGCCGCGGGCGACCTCCTCGGCGATCCTGGCCTCGGTCTCGGTGAGCGACCCGGCTGCCGACCGAGGACGGGCCCGCGGCCCGGACCAGCTCGTGACGCACCTGGGCCGAGCCAGGACCCGGACTGGAGCTCGAGGAAGAGCGCTTCGGCGGACTCGAGGGCCGTGCGGGCCGCAGCGGCCCGGCGGCGACGGCGCTCCAGGTGGGCGCGAGTCACCAGCGCCCGGCCGCTGTCGATCCGCAGACCGAGGTCGCGGAACGCCTTCTCCGCCCGCTCCAGCAGGGCCAGCGCGCCTCCGACGTCACCGGCCGCACCGAGCAGCTCGGCGCCGGCCCGGTCCAGCTGGGCCGCGACGCCGTCGGTGCCGGCCCGACCGTCGAGGGCCCGGCGCGCCTCGTCGAGGACGACAGCTGCGGTGTCGAGGTCACCGAGAGCGACCAGGGCGGCGACCAGCTCCGCGTGCCAGCGGTTGACGGTCGGGTCGCTGATCCCGTGCGCTGCCTCGATGTCGCGGATCCGCTCGAGCGCGGCCCGGGCGCCGTGGGCGTCGCCGGTGCGCAGCAGCGCCTGCCCCAGGAGCAGGAGGTGGCGCTGGTGGTAGCGGGTGTCGCCGCGCTCCTGGGCCGCTGCGGCACCGCGGTCCGCGAGCAGGCGGGCCCGGTCGATGTCGCCGCCGGCCAGCTCGGCCAGCGCGGTGATGAACCAGCCCGTGTGCGGGTCGAGGTCGAACTCCTCGCCGATCCGTGCCGCCCGCTCGGCGTACCCGAGCGACTCCGCGCAGCGTCCGAGCCGCGCACCCACCTCGACCAGACAGCGCAGCACGTGGACCTGGTCCATGCCCGCGCCCCGCTCGACCTGGGCGAGCATGCCCGAGGAAGGCAGACCACGCCTCCTCGAGACGGTCGTCGTACAGGGCGAAGCGGGCAGCCATGTAGTGAGGGGTGAGGTGCATCAGCACCGGGGCGGGTCCCGCCGGGAGGGCCAGCGCCTCGGCCAGGTGGGCGTCGTGGTCACCGGTGGCGGTCCAGCGGGTGGCGACGGCAAGCGTGGTCAGGCCGGCAGCGAGGTCACCCGGCTCGCCCGCCCCGCGCAGCAGGCGTACGGCGCGCTCGGCACTGCTGGCGGCCACGGTCGGGTGCGACTCCATCAGCGCGACCCGGGCGCGCTGCAGCAGCACCATCGCCACCAGCCGGTCGTCGTCCGCTGCGTCGGTGAGCGCTGCGGTCAGCACCTCGTCCATCGCCGCGACCCCCGAGCCGGCCAGCTCCAGCAGCGCGAGCCGGACCCGGACCAGCTGGGCCGGGGTGGCGGGGGCCTCGAAGAGGTCGACGAGGGCGCGGTGCACGAGCTCGCCGTGGTTGCCCGGGGCGCCGGTCTCCACGGCCGTCGCCAGCCACTCGACCCGCTCCGCCGCGAGCTCGAGCGGCGCCCGGTCGGCGGCCAGCAGGAGCAGCTCGGTGGCCAGCTCCCGGGCCCCGTCGCGGCGGTGTCGACGGCCGACGAGGCCAGGGCCCGGGCCAGGGCCACGTCGGGGCGCGGGTCGGCGAGGGCCCGGTGCCGCAGCTGTTCGGCCAGGGTGGGCGCGACCTCGGCGAGCTCACGGTGCAGCTCCCCGCGGCACCCCTCGGTGGCGAGCTCGACCACGATCGACCTCAGCGCGGGCGGGGTGAAGCGGACCGCGTCGCCGGTGCGGGCGACCATGCCGGCCAGCTGCGCGGTCCGCAGCTCGTCGTCGGCCTCGATCCGGCCGGCGCGCTCCAGCTGCCGGACGCTCGGCCGGTGCAGGAGGGCGGCGTAGCCGAGGGTGATCCGAACGCCCTGTGGCTGGGCCAGGAACCGCTCGCGCAGGACCTGCTCGATGGTGGGTGGCAGTGCGGTGGGCCGGCCCAGCACCGACGGGCGAGCCCCGACGACGCCGCACAGCGCGAGGGCCAGGGCGGGGACGCCGCCGGACTCGACGTGCAGGCGCTGGGCGGTGTGGGCGGCCAGGCCATGGGCGGCGAGCAGCTCGATCATGTCGCCGGCGTCGAGCGGGGGTACGTCGATCCGGTGCAGCCCGGTGAGGTCGACCCCGGGACCGGCACCCGGCTCGACGGTGGCGACGACGGTCATCAGTCCGCCCAGTCGGCGGCGCGCGTAGCCGAGCGCGCCGGCCGAGTCGGCGTCCAGCCAGTGGGCGTCGTCGAGCAGGAGGAGCACGGGTCGATCCTCGGTGCCGAGACCCTCGACGAGGGTGCGGACGGCGTACCCGACGGCGCAGCGAAGCTCGTCGGTGACGGGCCGCCCGACGAGCCGCCCCTGCTCACCACCGAGCGGGGCGGGGACGTCGCCGGGAACCTGGTCGAGAAGGTCCTGCAGCGCGGCGTACGGCATCGACTGCTCGGACGGGACACCGCTGGCCCGGAGCACGAGGCAGTCGGACTCGGCCTCGACCGCGTCGAGGAGGGCACTCTTGCCGATCCCGGCAGGACCGGCCAGGGCAACCGAACGGCCCTGCTCGAGGTGGTGGCGCACCTCCGTGAGCAGGGTGAGGCGACCCATGACCCGAGACATCACCGCTCAGCGTAATGACGCCCGGGGTTCGCGGATACCCCTCGGCCGATCGGGCCCGGGGACGGGCTCTGCCCTCAGCGGGCGGCGCGGAGGAAGGCCTCGAGGATCGGCCCGGCGGTGCCCGAGCCGGAGTCGCCGAGCTCCACGAACACCGCGACCGCCAGGTTCCCCTGGGCAGCGATCATCCAGGCATGGGTGCGCAGCCTGCCGGCGTCGTCGTTGAACTCCGCCGTCCCGGTCTTGGCGAGGATCGGCGGACCGGGCACGTCTGCGAGGAAGGATCCGCTGCCGTTGGCCACCACCCCGCGCAGCATCTGTCGGAGGGTCGCCGCCTCCGCGCTCGACAGGGGCTCGGCCGCGTCGGGCGGCCCTGACTCGACGGACTTCACCAGCCCCGGGACGACCAGGTTGCCGCTCTGGACCGACGCGGCCACCGTGGCCATCACCATGGGCGAGGCCAGGATCGTGCCCTGGCCGATCATGTTCGCAGCGGCTTCCGTCTCGGACTCGGGTGGCACCACGCTGCCGAGGTACGCCGGGAAGCCGAGGTCGTGGTCGATCCCCAGGCCCAGCGAAGCGGCCGCATCGACGAGTCCGTCGGCGCCGACCTTGCCGGCCTGGGAGATGAACGCGGTGTTGCACGAGTTGGCCAGTGCCGAGGCGAGGGGGATCCGGCCGAGGGCGCCGGCCGGGTAGTCGTCGTAGTTCTCGAACTCGCGACCGTCGACCGTGACCGTCGAGGTGCACGGGACCGGGGTGGACGGAGTCAGTCCGGCCCGCAGGAGGGCCAGGCTACTGACCGTCTTGAAGGTCGAGCCCGGCGCGAACTGTCCGTAGGTCGCCATGTTGTAGCCGTTGGTGCCGGGACCGTTGGCGGCGGCCACGATGTCGCCGCTCGCCGGGCGGATCGCCACCAGGGCGCTGGCCGGGCCGACGCCCGCGAGCAGCCGCTCGGCCTCGAGCTGCAGGTCGAGGTCCATCGTCAGCTCCAGCGGCGGGCCGGCGACGGCCTCCTCGCGAAACAGCTCCCGCACCGCTCCGTCCGCGTCCACCGCGTCCACGACGACGCCAGGAGCGCCGCGCAGCTGCTCGTCGTACCGCGCCTGGAGGCCGGACAGTCCGGCGACATCGCCGACCGCGTAGGTGTCGGGGTCGTCCTCGATCATCTCGGCGGTCACGGCGCCGACCGTGCCCAGGATCGGGGCCGCGAACTCGCGCGTGGGGGCGAGCGGGACGTCCCCCGTCACGACGATGGCGCCGCGGATGTCGTCGTACCCCTGCGCCACCGGCACCGGCACGTCCTCGCGGCGGTAGACGATCGCCTCCACGAAGGCCTGGTCACCGGCTGCCTCGACCTGCTTGACGTACGGCGCCACGTCGACGTCGACGAGCCGGGCGAGCAAACGGGCCGACTCACCCGCGCGGGCGGCCGGGACCTGGGAGCGGTCGATGCCGAAGCGGCGTACCGGGCGTTCGGCGACGAGCGCGAGGCCGCCGGCGCCGATGATGTCGGCGCGGTCCGCCGGGATCGGGTCGAGGTCGAGCACCTCGCCCTTCTCGAGCGAGGGCTCGAGCAGCGTGGGTGACCACGCCACCTGCCAGGTGTCGCCGTCGAGGGTCAGCGCGGCCTCGGTCTCGTAGGCCCACTCCTGCTCCCCCACCGGCCAGGTCCAGGCGAGGGTGGCGGTGGCCGCGTCGTCGGTCTCCTCGACCGCGGCGACCTCGACGGTGGGCTCGATCTCGCCCAGCCCTTCGAACGCGTCGGCGTGGGCCTTCGCGGCGCCCTCCGGGGTCTCGCCGGTCAGGGCGACGTCCCCGAGGTCACCCGAGGCGAGGCCGGTTGCCAGCGCCTCGGCCGCGGCGTCCGGGTCGGGACCGGTGACCTTCTCGGTGGCCGAGCAGCCCGCGAGCAGACCGGCGACGACGACGGTGGTGAGTGCGGCGTTCCGAGAGGCCCCCATGCCCCGGTTCTATCAGGTGACGCGAACGGTCAGGGGATGGGTTCGTAGGCGCGCGCCAGATGAGTCTCGGAGACCAGCCACTGCTCGCCCGCGGAGCCGCGGAGAACCCACTGGTCGGTTCCGGCGGTGGCTGAGCCCTCCGGGCTGAGGACGACCTCGCCCGGACGGGCGCGGCGGGCCTCCACCTCACCGGTGCGGCGCCAGCGGTCACCCGAGACGTGCTCGTGGGTCAGCTCGAAGGTGTCGGCAGCCACGGACCGCGCGCCATCCGCGTCCGTGACCTCCCAGTCACCTGCCTCCCCGCGAAGGACGGTGCCGTCGCTGGCGGTCCACTCCCACGCTTCGCGGCGTCGTACGGCGTCCACCTCGCCGAGTCGCCGGAACCGCCGCCACGACGCGTCCCGGTCGTCGAAGGAGCGGTAGCCCAGCGTCTCCAGCAGTCGCAGCGTGGTCTCGACCCCTTCACGGGTCTTGGTGCGACTCTCCTCGCCGAGCTCGCTCCCAACCCACCAGGTCGGGATGGCGTCGGGCCTTGTCGTCACGCTCGGCCGCCCAGCGCCACCCGTTCTCCTCGTGGTGTCGCCGCCAGGACTCATGATCCGCGCGGGCCATCAGGTCGATCTGGTCGGCCGTCGGGGGTGCGGGGTCGATGACTCCGGTGGCACCCCAGCTGCGACCGACCGCGATCGCCGACCCGAGCGCGATCGTCACCTGCCGCACGTTGGACTCGCGATAGAACGCCGGCAACCCCTCGTCCCAGGGACGACGGGAGGCCCGCGACGGGTCCGGGTTGGCGGAGATGAAGCGCGCGTGCAGGAGTCGGGCGATCCGCTCCCACCGATCGATGGGCCTGCCGCTGCCTGTCTCCAGGGTGACGCCGAAGCCGCGGACCTGGGCCAGCAGCGGCTCGAGGCCGAGACCGGACAGCTGCGGCACCCGTGAGTAGACCAGGATGCGTGGGTAGACCGCTCCCAGTCGCGCAGCGAGCCGCCGGTCCTCGGCGTCCTCGTCTCCGGTGAAGAACACCGCCGGGCGGTGCCGCTGCTCGACCAGGTCAGCCACGACCATCTCTGGACTCTCGTCCACGTGCGTGGTGATCGAGCGAGTCGTCTGGTTGCCGAAGCCGCGTTCGGCGAGCTCGTGCTCGGCGAGGACGCGCTGGGCTGCCGGTCCGACGAGATCGATCGGTGGCACCGGATCAAGATCGTCGAGCAGGCGTTCGCGAGACTGGTGGGCCGCCTCGGAGAGCATCGCGAACGTCAGCTCGGACCGACCCACCAGCACCAGCTGGTCCGCACCCCGGTCGAGGGCGTCGCGCAGCAGGGTGAGCGCGGTGACCTCGTTGGCGCTGATGGTGTCCACGACCCAGCGTTCCGGCTGCCCCAGGTAGCGGCGCCGCCAGTCCTCGGCCTGCCACGCGTCGTCGATGCGCAGCAGCGCCCGCACCGGGTAGGGACTGTGGGTGTCGGCGACCACCTGCTCGACCGCCCGCACCAGCCGACCCGTGGTCGCACTGTCCGGCGGGAGGACCGCCAGGCCGCGCAGGGCCCGTCGTCCGCCGCGGCGAACGAGAAGGGAGCGCAGCAGGTCGGGCGACTCCGGGTCGCCGATGACCACGCGCCAGCCTCCGGCCCGAGCCATGGGCAGCCACGACGCCGCCGGATCGGGCGTCAGGACGGCGCGGGTCATCCCCGCCGCATCGGCGCCCAGGGCCGGCATCAGGACACTCGCCGACTCATCGGCACCGACCACCAGGAAGAGACGCCGTGCGAACCGGACGGCCACCCGGTCGAGCTGGGAGCGCAGCAGGGCGAAGACCGCACTCGTCGCGGCCAGGATGAGGACGAGGAGCTGCGCCAGGCGCGCGACCTGGAGGGCGAGCGGGGGCCCGTCGAGCCGGCAGCCCGGCTCCGCGAACACGTCGGTCCCGTAGTTGTTGGTGAGCAGGGCGAGCACCTGCGTCGCCACGCTCCACCCGGCGCTGCGGCCGGCCTCCGGACACCTGGCGTACGACGCGACCGAGAGCACCAGCACGCACCCGACTCCGACGGCGAGCAGGACCACCGTGAAGGCCCGGGTCGCGCCTCGGTTCTGCCAGCGCCACGTGGCGAAGGCAATGAGGCCGAGAAGAACCTGGAGCCCGATCGGCCAGCCTGCGGTGGGGTCTCCATAGGCCGCCAGCGGCCCGGGGAGCTCGATCCAGACCGCGAGCGCCAGGAGGGCGATGCCTATGCTGAACAGGAATCCTGCCACCCCGATGATCCAGCCGGAGCCGGGCAGCCCGCCGTCGGCGGAGACCTGCTCGTGCCTCATCGGAGACACCTCAAGTCCTCAGGCGGGGTCCCCACGCCGTAACGATCCCAGTCCTGCGCCGTCAGGTCACGCCCCGCGGCCGCACACGCGGCGGCGATCCAGTCCTCGGCGACGAGGCTGACGGTGCGCACCGCTCCGCCGGGGTAGCCCGCCTCCGGCATCGACTCCAGGACCGTCACCAGGCTCGCGCCGTCCCCCGAGAACGCGGACAGCACGAATCGCCCGTCGGTCTGGGGGACCTCGAAGGTCCCGAACTGCGCACCCTGGCGCGCGAGGTCGAGCACCGTGAGCAGCCCACCGAGGCCACCGGAAGCGACCAGGTCTCCGGTGTGGTCGACCACCGGTGGCGGAAAGGACTCGACCGCCGCAGGGACCACGTCGCGCAGCCGACCCCCGTCGACGATCCCGGCCGTCTCGCCGTCGAACACGTGCAACCGCGAGCGTCCGTCATAGGCAGCACTGATCGCGGTCACCCCCGTGAAGGTGACGGCGTCGGTCGCGAGGTCCAGCAGGTCCAGGTGCTGGGTGGTGCCGACGTCGTCGTAGCCCGAGACCGCGACGAACGCTGACGTCAGGTCCGGAGCGATCCCGGCGGCGATCACGTCCTCGGTCTCGGCGATGCCGGCGCCCAGCACACCCGAGGTCTCGACGACCTGCCCGGACTCGAGGTCGAGGCGCGTCAGGACACCGTCGCTGCCCAGGCCC
The DNA here is from genome assembly GCA_963834235.1 of uncultured Actinomycetota bacterium. Lineage (GTDB taxonomy): Bacteria > Actinomycetota > Actinomycetes > Propionibacteriales > Nocardioidaceae > Nocardioides. The sequence goes on along the minus strand of CAWIAS010000001.1, from coordinate 444,448 downwards.
ACGGCCTGCTCGTCGTCGCCGCGGGTCGCCAGGACCAGGGCACCGTCCGCCACGGGGTAGCGCGCCAGGTCGCTCACCGCACCGGAGTCCGGGTCGACGGCGACCAGGGTGCCGCGCACGGGGGCGTAGCCGATCAGATCCGTGTCGCCCCGCCAGGAGAGACCCTCGAGGGCCTCGTCGACGACGACGCTCGATCCGCTGGCCACGTCGGTGACGACGGGCGGGGCGCCACTGGCGCTCGACACCACGCGCTGCCCATCGGGCGACACAGCGATCTTGAGCTCGCACGCGGTGCACCGTTCCGGCAGCGCGTCGGGCACGCTCTGCCTGCCGAACCGGGAGAACTGGTCCAGGTCCCACAGATAGGCCGCCTGCCCGGCGGCGCTGACCAGGAAGCGGTGGCCACCGAAGGACAGCGCCGCGGCGTTGTGATTGGACACCTGGCCGGTGCCGCCGAGCTCGAGGGGGCGCAGCGAGGGGTCCTGCGGCGTCTGGACCCGGGCGATCTGGAGCCTTCCACTTGTCTGCGCCGCCAGCAGTCGGCCGTCGGCCGAGAGGGCGAGACCCTGGCCTCCGACGAAGTCGGTGTGGGCGACCGCATTCGCCATGGCGTCGTCGGCGTACGCCGCTTGGCCGCGCCACACCGGGTAGTCGACCAGAGCGTTCGATGCTGTCGCCGTGCCACCGTCCGCGGACAGGGCCACCCGGCTGGTCATCGTCGTCACGTAGGTGCCGTCCGCGACGACCCGGAACGGAGCCAGCGAGGCGTAGGACCAGCTGCCACTCGAGCCGAGGATGGAGAGGCCCTGACCGGTCAGGGCCAGATCGAGGGCGCCCCGGTCCAGCGAGCCGAGCAGCTTCGGCTCTGCGCCGGCGATCGACCACAGGACCGTCGAGTCGAGGTCGGTGGCCGTGACCCGCTCACCTCGCGCGTCGAGATCCACGAAGACGGGATCGACCACGTCGGTGAGGGTCACGGCCACCCCGGCTCGCCACACGGTGACCCCGTCAGCGGCCGCGATCGCGACGATCGAACCGTCGTCGGTCACGGCCACGTCGCGGACGGTCCCGTCGACCACCGCGACCTGCTCCGGGGCGGCCCCGGCCCCGGCCCAGAGCAGCACGTTGCCGTCCACGTCCCCGGTGACCGCCAGGCCGTCCGGGGTCGCCGCTGCTGCGCTGACCTCGGAGTCCATGGGCAGGGGGCGCAACAGCTGGGGGCTCGCGGTCGCCAGCTGGAACAGCGCTGCCCGGGTCTGCACGTCGTCATGGGTGCGGAAGGCCTGGACGGCCAGCAGCGACGCGGACTGCAGGTCCGTGGGGCCGAGCGAGACCGCTTGGGCGGCAAGCTGGCGGGCCAGCGCTATCCGTGCCTGCTCGGTCGCCGCGTCCCGCTGGCGTCCCGCTTCTCGACTCTGGCCGATCGCGAGGAACGCCGCCACGAGGCTGAGGACCAGGAGCACGACCAGGGCCGTGATGGCCGCCCGGCGCAGGAGGCGCAGCTTGCGGTGCTCGCGGACGTTCTCCCCGATCAGCTGGTCCCGTTCGGCGAACCGCACTGCTGCCGCGACGTCGGCCACCCGCTCCGTCCAGCGGGGGTCGGTCCGGCCCAGGCTGTCGTCAGCCTCGAACCAGCGCAGGTCGATCCAGCGGGGTTCCTCGGCGAAGGCACCACTCAGCGCCCGGGGCAGGGACTCGGTCCGCTCCCAGTCGAAGTCGTTCGCGGCGTCGTCCCAGAAGATGTCCGCGCCCTCCTCGAGGACGATGAGGACTCGGTCGGCGCTCTTGTGGGTTCGCCACCACTCGACCTCCTTGGCGACGTAGGCCGACTCGGCCGCCCCGGGGCTGGCCAGCAGGACGAACCACTCGGCCTGGCTCAGCGCCTGCTCGATGGTCGACCAGAGTGCGACGTTGGCCGACATGGACGCGTCGTCACGGAAGATCCGCACGGCCCGCAGGGAGTACCACGGCTTCGCGAACCGTTCGACCGCGCCTTGCAGGTCGACCGCGAGGCCCGAGGAGGCGCGCCGTGAGTAGGACAGGAAGGCGTCGAACCCGGCGGTCACCGGATCAGGGTAGTGAGCGCAGCCGGTCTGGGGAGCGTCTACGAACTACTGGCCGGGCTGCGACAGCCGGGCCGCGGTGCTCAGGAGGACTTGTGGCGTGGCTTCTTCTTGAAGCCGCCCTGGCCGCGGTCCCCGGAGGGACCCCGCTCCTGCGGCCGGCCCTTGTCGGCACGGAGCTCGATCAGCTTCCCCGAGATCCGCGTGTGGGAGAGCTTCTCCTCGGTGCCGGGCGGCAGTTCGGCGGGCAGCTCGACCAGTGAGAAGTCGGGACGGATCGAGATGGCACCGAAGTCGCGGCGGCTCAGCCCGCCCTCGTTGGCGATGGCGCCGACGATCTGGCGGGGCTCGACCTTGTGCCGCTTTCCGACGTTGATCCGGTACGTCGCCATGCCCTCGGCCGGTCCGGTGCGCTCGGGACGCGGGCCGCTGCTGCGGGCCGGGCGCTCGCGGTCGCCGGTGGGGCGGTCGTCGCGCTGCTGGCGGACGGGGCGCTCGGCCGCAGGGTCGAGGAGAAGCGGAGTGTCCCCCTGCATCACCACGGCGAGGGCGGCGGCGACGTCGGCCTCGGGCACGTCGTTGGCCTTCACGTAGTGGGCCACGATGTCGCGGAACTGGTCGATCTTGGGCGTCTGGGTCAGCGCCTGGGTGATGGCGTCGTCGAAGCGGGCCAGCCGGGTCGTGTTGACGTCGTCGACCGTGGGCAGCTGCATCTGGGTGAGCGGCTGCCGGGTGGCCTTCTCGATCGCCTTGAGCAGGTAGCGCTCGCGGGGAGTCACGAACGAGATCGCGTCGCCGCTGCGGCCGGCGCGGCCGGTGCGGCCGATCCGGTGCACGTAGGACTCGGTGTCGGTCGGGATGTCGTAGTTGACGACGTGGCTGATCCGCTCGACGTCGAGACCACGGGCGGCCACGTCGGTGGCGACGAGGATGTCGAGCTTGCCCGACTTGAGCTGGTTGACGGTGCGCTCGCGCTGCGCCTGGACGACGTCACCGTTGATCGCCATCGCGGAGAAGCCGCGGGCGCGCAGCTTCTCGGCCAGGGTCTCGGTCTCGTGCTTGGTCCGGACGAAGACGATCATGCCCTCGAAGTTCTCGACCTCGAGGATCCGGGTCAGGGCGTCGACCTTCTGGGGGTAGGACACCATCAGGTAGCGCTGGGTCGTGTTGGCCGACGTGGTCGTCTTGTTCTTGACGGTGATCTCGGCGGGGTCGTTGAGGTACTTCTTCGAGATCCGGCGGATCTGCGACGGCATGGTCGCCGAGAAGAGCGCCACGTTCTTGTCAGCGGGGGTGTCCGCCAGGATCGTCTCGACGTCGTCCGCGAAGCCCATGTTGAGCATCTCGTCGGCCTCGTCGAGGACCAGGAAGCGGAGCTGGGTCAGGTCGAGCGTGCCCTTCTCCAGGTGGTCCATGATCCGGCCGGGGGTGCCGACGACGATGTGCACGCCGCGGCGCAGAGCGCTGAGCTGGACGCCGTAACCCTGACCGCCGTAGACCGGGAGGACGTGGACGCCCCTCATCTGGGCGGCGTACTTCTCGAAGGCCTCGCAGACCTGGAGTGCGAGCTCGCGGGTCGGCGCGAGGACCAGCGCCTGGGGGGTCTTCTGCTTGAGGTCGAGGCGGGACAGGATCGGCAGCGCGAAGGCCGCCGTCTTGCCGGTGCCGGTCTGCGCGAGACCGACGACGTCGCGGCCCTCGAGCAGCGGCGGGATGGTCGCGGCCTGGATCGCGGACGGGGTCTCGTAGCCGACGTCGCGCAGCGCCTTCAGAACTTCGTCGGAGAGGCCGAGGTCGTCGAAGGTCACTTGGGGGGTCTCGTCAGACATGGTCTCCACGGTAGAGGTTCGCGAGCCGCGGTGGTGATTCGTCGTCGCGGCGACGTCCGTCACTCCACGGTGACCGACTTGGCCAGGTTGCGGGGCTTGTCGATGTCGAGGCCGAGGTGTCGGGCCGCGTGGAAGGCCAGCAGCTGCATCGGCAGGGTGAGCAGGATCGGGTCCAGCTCGCGCTCGCTGCGGGGAACGTCGACCCGGGTCACCGACAGCTCGCCGAGATCGACGTCGTCGTGGGTCACCACCACCAGCGGTCCGCCGCGGGCGGCGATCTCGTGCAGGGCACCGACGTTGCGGTCGGTCAGCTCGTCGTGGGGGACCACCGCCACCGTCGGGACGTCGGCCGAGATCAGCGCGAGCGGACCGTGCTTGAGCTCGGAGGTCTGGTAGGCCTCGGCGTGCCGGTAGGAGATCTCCTTGAACTTCTGGGCGCCCTCGCGGGCGACCGGGAAACCACGGACCCGACCCACGAAGAAGAGGCTCTCGGCCTCGGCCAGCCCGGTCGCGATCCCGGCCAGCTCGTCCTCCTGGGCGAGGATCTCGGCGATCTGCCCCGGCAGCGCCTGCAGACCGGCGACCAGCCGCTTGCCGTCGGCGATGGAGAGGTCGCGGACCCGGCCGAGCTGCAGTGCCAGCAGCGCGAACCCGAGGAACATGTTCGTCAGCGCCTTCGTCGAGGCGACCGCCACCTCTGGACCCGCGTGCAGATAGATGCCGCCGTCGCACTCCCGGGCGATCGCACTGCCCACGACGTTGACCAGGCCGATCACCCGGCCTCCCTTGCGGCGTACCTCCTGCACGGCGAGCAGGGTGTCGATGGTCTCGCCCGACTGACTGACCGCGACGTAGAGCGTGTCCGGCTCGATCACCGGGTCGCGGTAGCGGAACTCGCTGGCCGCCTCGGCGTCCGCCGGGATCCGGGCCAGCTCCTCGATCAGCGAGGCGCCCATCTGGCCCACGTAGTACGCCGAGCCGCAGCCGAGGATCTTCACCCTCCGGACCGCCCGGGTCTCGCGGGGATCCATGTTGAGACCCCCCAGGTGCGCCGTGCCGAAGCGCTCGTCGAGCCGCCCGCGCAGCACCCGCTCGGCGGCATCGGGCTGCTCGACCATCTCCTGGTGCATGTGCGACCCGGATCCGTGCCGCGACGCGTCGCCGGCGTCGTACGCCGCCGGGTCGACGTCCACCGTGGTCGCCTGCTTGCCGGTGGCCGTGAAGCCACCCCCCGAGAACGCTCGCTGCGCTCCCGTCCCCGCGGGGACCCCGGGGTCCTGGCGGAACGTGGTGAAGCCGGCGCTCGTGACCGTGGCCAGCTCGCCGTCGTCGAGATGGGCGACGGTGGTCGTGTGCCGCACGATCGCGGCCAGGTCGGACGCCACGAACATCTCCTTGTCCCCGACGCCGACGATGAGCGGGCTGCCGTTGCGGGCGACCACGATCCGGTCCGGGAAGTCCGCGTGCACGACGGCGATGCCGTAGGTGCCGTCGATCGCGGCCAGGGCGTCGCGGACCTCGCCCTCGAGGGTGTCGGCCGTCGATGACGGCGACCAGGTGTGCGATCACCTCCGTATCGGTGTCCGAGGCGAGCTCGACACCCTCGTCGGTGAACCGCTTCCGCAGCGCTGCCGCATTGTCGATGATCCCGTTGTGGACCACGGCGACCCGGCCGTCGGTGTCGGTGTGCGGGTGCGCGTTGAGCGTCGGTCGCGGGTCCGTGGGTGGCCCAGCGGGTGTGACCGATCCCGAGCTTGCCGGCGAAGCGCTTCGGCAGCGCTGTCGGTGAGGTCGCGGACCCGGCCGGCCCGTTTGGCGACCTTGAGACCACTGCCTCCGAGCACCGCGACCCCGGCCGAGTCGTAGCCGCGGTGCTCGAGCCGGGTCAGACCCTCCAGGAGCAGGGGGGCGGCCTGCTGGCCGCCGATGTAGCCGACGATTCCGCACATGGCTTCAGGTTTCCTTTTCTCTCATCCGTAGACGAGGCGGCGCAGCTGCCGCTCGGTGAGCGCCGGGGCGGCGACCACACGGTCGGCCAGCTCCGTGGCGATCCGGGCGAAGATCTCGGGGTTCTTCGCGCCGTAGGTCTTCAGGTGCGCGTGCCGACGGCGGACGTAGTCCTCGACCGGCTCGTCGTGGAAGGCGACGACGTCCTCGACCACCCGCGCCGCCTCCGCCGGGGTCAGTCCGGTGCTGGCGACCACGCGTTCGACCAGCTCCCACTCCGCTCCCATGCCCAGATGGTGACTCAAGGATCTCTCCACGGGCAAGTTCCTGCCCGTTTTCGGGCAGATTCATAGGGTTTGTGGTCGGGCGCGACGCGCTGCGGGTGCCCCGTCATGATGGGCGCATGACGGCACCGCTGGCCCCCCTGGCCCTGCTCGACACCGACTCCCTGATCGGCGACGAGGACCGCGCCATCCGCGACACGGTCCGGTCCTTCGTCGACGACCGCCTCCGACCCGAGATCGCCGGGTGGTACGAACGCGCCGACGTGCCCGTGCGCGACCTGGCGCGGGAGTTCGGGTCGATGGGGCTCCTCGGGATGCACCTCACCGGCTACGGGTGCGCCGGCACCAGCGCGACGGCGTACGGCCTGGCCTGCCTGGAGCTCGAGGCCGGCGACTCGGGGCTGCGCTCGATCGTGTCCGTCCAGGGGTCACTGGCGATGTACGCGATCTGGAAGCACGGCTCCGACGCGCAGAAGGACACCTGGCTGCCCCGGATGGCCACCGGCGAGGCGCTCGGCTGCTTCGGCCTCACCGAGCCCGACTTCGGCTCCGACCCCGCGGGCATGCGCACCCGCGCCCGGAAGGACCCCGCACCGAACGGCACCGGGGACTGGGTCCTCGACGGCACGAAGATGTGGATCACCAACGGCTCGGTCGCAGACGTGGCGGTGGTCTGGGCGCGCACCGACGAGGGCATCCGCGGCTTCGTCGTGCCGACGGACACCGCGGGCTTCTCGGCTCCGGAGATCAAGCAGAAGATGTCGCTGCGTGCGTCCGTCACCAGCGAGCTCGTGCTCGACGGCGTCCGCCTGCCCGCCGACGCGATGCTGCCCGAGGCAGCGGGGCTCTCCGGTCCGCTGTCCTGCCTGACCGAGGCCCGGTTCGGGATCATCTTCGGCTCCCTCGGCGCCGCCCGCGACTGCCTCGAGACGACGATTGCCTACACCCGGGAGCGCGACATCTTCGGCAAGCAGCTCGCTGCCTACCAGCTCACCCAGGCGAAGCTCGCGGACATGGCGGTGGAGCTCGGCAAGGGCATGTTGCTCGCCCTCCACCTGGGGAGGCTGAAGGACGACGGCCGGCTGGACCCCGCCGCGATCAGCGTCGGCAAGCTCAACAACACCCGCGAGGCGATCGCCATCGCGCGCCAGTGCCGGACCCTGCTGGGGGCGGCCGGCATCACGCTGGAGTACCCCCTCATGCGACACGCCAACAACCTCGAGTCGGTGCTGACCTACGAGGGCACGTCGGAGGTGCACCAGCTGGTGATCGGCCAGGCTCTCACCGGGGAGTCGGCGTTCCGCTGAGCGGCGATCCCGTCGTACGACGCAGCCAGGCCAGGCCGAGGAAGGGCAGCACCGCCGGCACGAAGCCGTAGCCGCTGCCGAAGCTCGACCACACCGTGTCGTCCGGGAACAGGTCCGGGTCGAGCACGGTCAGGGTGCCGACGACCAGCACCCCGACGAGCTCGATGCCGACGGCCAGCCAGGCGATCCTGGTGGTGGTCGGCCCGGGCCTCGCCAGGCACCAGGTGGCGACGATGTAGAGGACGGCCGCGAAGGCCGAGAGGCCGTAGGCGAGGGGTGCCTCGTCCGCCTTCTGCAGCAGCTGCACGCTCGAACGGCCCGTGGCCGAGAGCGCGAAGATGCCGTAGACGAGGATCAGGATCCGGCCGAGGCCGACGTCAGTGCGACCCGACGTGTCCGGCTGCTCAGACACCCGGCGCCGTCCAGATCTGCTGGATCCGCAGGATCAGCACCGGGATGACCAGGCCGACCACGATCAGCGCCGCCGTGCCGGCCCGGCTGGGTTCGCCCAGCGCCCAGAACGTCGCCGCCGGCAGGAACATCAGGGTGCCGAGGAGGTAGCCGACGAAGACCACGGCATTGACGCCCGGGTTGTCACCGGCGACCTGTGCGATCCCGACGACGGCCTGGGCGAGGAGGCCCAGCTCGAGGAGTGCGAGCACGCCGAGCAGGAGCCGGTCGGTGAGCCGGTCGAGGGCGACGTACAGCGCAGCGAGGCCCGCGAGCAGCAGCGAGCCCGCGATCAGGGCCGTCTGGAGTGGGTCGATCATCGCCGCGATCCTAGGGCCACGCGCAATGTGACCCAGCCCACAGGACTCCGGGAATGAAAGCGGACCTCGGTCCGTTTGGACCATTGAAGATTCAACAACAACCTCTACTTCCAGGAGCAACATCATGGGCTTCTTCTCCAGCCGCAAGAGCAGCACCGACGTTCTCGAGCCGACCTTCGACGCCGGCACCTCCGCCACCGACGACGTCTCCGGCGAGTACACCCTCGACGCGAGCCACTCGCGTCTGGGCTTCTCCGCCCGCCACGCGATGGTCACCACCGTCCGCGGCGCGTTCCCGGCCTTCGAGGGCACCGCCACCATCGACGCCGCCACCCCCGCCAACTCCAAGGTCGACCTGACCATCGACGTCGCCAGCGTCAGCACCGGCGCGGCCGACCGCGACGGCCACCTGAAGTCCGGCGACTTCTTCGACGTCGAGACCTACCCGACGATGAAGTTCAGCTCGACCTCCGTCGAGCGCGAGGGCGACGAGTGGGCCGTCACCGGCGACCTCACCATCAAGGACGTCACCTTGCCCGTCACGATCGTCTTCGAGGCGACCGGCTCGGCCCGCGACCCCTTCGGCAACCTGCGGGTCGGCTTCGAGGGCTGCGACCACGGTCAACCGCAAGGACTGGGGCCTGACCTGGAACGCCGCGCCTCGAGACCGGCGGCGTGCTCGTCTCCGACAAGATCAAGCTCGAGTTCGACGTCTCGGCGATCCGCAACGGCTGAGCACCGTTGGTTGAGGTGTGAGGAGCGCCAGCGACGAGCCTCGCGCCCTCGCACCTCAACCAGCGACCGGCGGGGCCGTCCTGAAAATGGGCGGCCCCGCTCGGCATTTCCTGCTTCCCTTGGTCGTATGCCTGCACCGCTCGAGCTCCCCGCCGGGACTGACCGAACGCCCCGTGCTCCCTGCGGACGCCGCCGCTGTCACCGCTGTCATCTCCGCCCAGGAGCTCGCCGACGTCGGCGCGGCCGTCGTCGAGCTGGCCGACGTCGTCGCCGACTACCAGCGACCGGGGTACGACGTGTCCGCCCACTCGGTGGGCGTCTTCGACGGAGACACCCTGGTGGCGCTCGGGGAGGTCGGGTGGATCACCGACCGCGCCGAGGTCGCCGTCCACCCCGACCACCGCGGGCGCGGCATCGGCACCCAGCTCGAGCGCTGGATCCGCGAGAAGGCACGCGAGCTCGGTGCCAGCGAGGTCGGGCAGCCCGTGCCGGAAGGGTCGTCGGGAGACCGCCTGCTGGAGTCGCTCGGACACCATGTCCGCTGGACGAGCTGGGTGCTGGAGCTGCCCGAGGGCACCGCGATCCCCGAGCGTCCGCTCCCCGAGGGGTACGCCGTCCGCGTGGCCGAGGAGTCCGAGCACCCGGCCTGCTGGACGGTCCAGGAGGACGCGTTCCTCGAGTGGTCCGACCGCGAGCGCGACACCTTCGTCGAGTGGCAGGCCCACACCGTGCTCCGCCCCGGCTTCGAGCCGTGGCACCTCCGGGTGGTCACCGACCCGGACGGCGAGGTCGTCGCGACGGCACTCGTCCAGACGAACGGCACGACCTGCTACGTCGCCCGGCTCGCGACCCGCGCGGACCAGCGCGGCCGCGGACTCGCCCAGGCCCTGCTCGTGGACTCGTTCCGGGTCGGCGCCGAGCACGGCTTTCCCCGGGCCGAGCTCTCGACGGACTCCCGCACCGGCGCCCTCGGTCTCTACGAGAAGGTCGGCATGCGGATCCACATGGTGTGGGTCAACCGCGCGATCGGGCTGGACGCCTCGTGACCGGCGTACCTCTCGACCTGCCGGACGGGCTCACGACCCGTCCGTTGACCGTCGACGATGCCCAGGCCGTCTACGAGGCGGTGGCGGCCGAGGAGGTCGCCGATCTCGGCGAGGTCGACATCTCGCTCGAGGACGTCCTCAGCGACTGGCTGAAACCCAGCTACGACATCGAGGCGAGCACCGTCGGCGTCTTCGACGACGACCGGCTCGTCGCGTACGCCGACGTGGCCGGGCCGGGCATCGTCTACACCGCGGTCCATCCCGGTCACCGGGGTCTCGGCATCGGCACCGCCCTCGCCCGCTGGAGCCAGGCCACCGCCCGCGCGGCCGGGTACGCGAGCGTCGGCAGCCAGGTGCCCGAGGGCGGCGCCGCCGACCTGCTGATGACCGCCCTCGGCTACCAGCTCCGCTGGACCTCGTGGGAGCTCGAGCTGCCCGAGGGCACGGAGATCGAGGCGTATCCGCTGCCCGACGGCCTGACCATCCGTGACGCCGGCGAGACCGACCGCGAGCCGGCCTGGACGCTGATCGAGGACGCCTTCCTCGAGTGGTCCGAACGCGACCGGCACACGCTCGAGGACTTCGGCGCGATGGTGTGGGGCCGTCCCGGCTTCGCGCCGTGGAACCTCCGGCTGCTCGAGACCGGCACCGGGGAAGTGGTCGGCGCGACGCACGTCTACCTGGCGGGAGACAGCGGGTACGTCGCGCGGATCGCCCTCCGCCCCGACCACCGCGGTCGCGGCCTGGCCCGCTCGATGCTCGTCGACGCCTTCGGCCTCGCCCGGCGAGCACGGCGCCGTGCGCTCGCACCTCTCCACGGACACCCGGGCCGGCGCCCGCGGCCTCTACGAGAAGGTCGGCATGGTCGTCGCCTCGACCTGGGTGATGCGGTCGATCGACCTGTAGCGGTTGGTCAGCCGTCGACCGTGGTGACCACCGTGGTCACCGACGGCCGCTGCGGCGTGGACGAGAAGCCGAACCGACAGGGCGGATCCACCGGCGCCAGCCGCCCCAGCTCGACGCCGTCGAAGGAGCCGCGACAGCGAGGTGACCGCCCGCGTGTCGGTGGCGCCGTACCACTCGCGCCGGCCCTCGCGGGCGATCCCACGGGTGCGGACACCGCGCAGCACCACCCGCGCGACCGGGTCGGTCAACGTGCACCAGGCCGGCGACTCGGCCAGCCGCGACGGCACCGCCGGAGCGCGACGCCGAGCGCCGTACGCCGCCCGACCGTCAGGTCGAGCGACAGCGACGACGAGCGCACCTCCCACGCGCCGGCCGTCGCGTCGACCGCGAACGGCTCGATCCGGACCTCGTCGAAGACGTACGTCGCAGCGATGAAGTCGGCGACCTCCTGCGCGCGGCGCGAGCAGCACCCGGTGCCCGGCCGCGGTCTCGACCATCGCGTCCGAGAAGGCGCCGAGCGGCGTCGTCGGCCAGTGCCCGACGACCACCCGGACGCCCGACGTCGACCCGACGCCGGCGATGTGGCCACGGAAGCGGGAGCGAGCTCACCGGATGGGCGCCCCGGAGATGGCTCGCGCGATCACCAGCCGCTGGATCTCGGAGGTGCCCTCGAAGATCGTGTAGATCTTGGCGTCGCGGGCCATCCGCTCGACGGGGTACTCGCGGGTGAAGCCGTTGCCGCCGAGGATCTGCATCGCCCGCTCGGTCACCTTGACCGCGGTCTCGCCGGCGAAGAGCTTGGACATCGAGCCCTCGGCCTGGTCGAAGGCCTTGCCCTGGCTGGCCATCCAGGCGGCCCGCCACACCAGCAGCCGCGACGGCCTCGATCGACGTCGCCATGTCGGCGAGCATGAACGCGATCGCCTGGTTCTCGATGATCGGCTTGCCGAACTGCTCACGGGTCTTCGCGTAGTCCAGCGCCACCTCGTACGCCGCCCGGGCGATGCCGATCGCCTGGGCGCCGACCGCGGGACGGGTGCGCTCGAAGGTCGCCATGCTGGCGTTGCCGCCACCCGAGCTCGGCGCCCTCGCGGGCCCGGGCCAGCCGGGCGTCGAGCTTCTCCTTGCCGCCGAGCAGGCAGCGGCCCGGGCACCCGCACCTGGTCGAGCACCACCTCGGCGGTGTGGCTAGGCCCGGATGCCGTGCTTGGCGAACTTCTGGCCCTGGCTCAGCCCCTTGGTCCCCGGCGGCACGATGAAGCTGGCCTGGCCGCGGGTGCGCAGGTCGGGGTCGACGACCGCGGTCACCACGTGGACGTCGGCCAGGCCGCCGTTGGTGGCCCAGGTCTTGGTGCCGTTGATGACCCACTCGTCGGTCGCCTCGTCGTACGTCGCCCGGGTGCGCATCGCGCCGACGTCGCTGCCGGCGTCGGGCTCGGAGGAGCAGAACGCCGCGAGCTTCAGGTCGCCCGGCGAGCCGAACATCTGCGGCACCCACTCGCCGACCTGCTCCGGGGTGCCGTTGCGAGCGACGCCGGCGGCGGCCAGCGCGGTGCCGACGATGGAGAGGCCGATGCCCGCGTCACCCCAGAAGAGCTCCTCCATGGCGATCGGGATGCCGAGCCCGGTCTCGTCGAAGGACTGGGTGGCGAAGAAGTCGAGCGAGTAGAGCCCGATCTTGGCGGCCTCCTCGAGCACCGGCCACGGGAACTCCTCCTTCTCGTCCCACTCCGCGGCGGCCGGACGGACCACCTCCGCCGCGAAGTCGTGCACCCACGCCTTGAGGTCGAGGTGGTCCTGGCCGAGCTCGAACGAGGGTGTCGTGGTCACCGAAGGAGCCTAGCCTCACCGGGGTTTCGAGGATCGCTTCGCTCAGGCGCCTCGAAAGCGCGCCTTCACCCCTCAACCGACGATCACGCGTGCGGGGTGGTCGCGAGCGGGTCGAGCTCCTCCTCGACACCTTCGTCACCAGCGTCCGCGCCGTAGTCCTCGGGGCTCGTCTGGTCGACACCCTCGTCGACCTGCATCGCCCGGAACACCAGCGTCAGAGCGACTGCGACCACGAGGTTGAGGAGGACGGCGGTGAACCCCGTGTAGACCAGGATCGTCGGTGAAGGGGAACTTCGACAGCGGGCTGCCGAAGTGGCTCCCGGGGTCGCCCACCTTCGCGATGCCGTACGCCGTCCAGGTTCCCCAGGTCATGCCGACCGCCCAGCCGGCCATCAGCGCCCACCGGTGGAACCACCGCGAGTAGAGGCCGATCACGATCGCCGGGAACGTCTGCAGGATCCACACGCCGCCGAGCAGCTGGAGGTCCAGCGCGTAGGTCGTCGACACGAAGAGCACGAACGCCAGCGCCCCGAACTTCACCAGCAGTGAGGCCAGCTTGCTCTGCTTCGCCTCCTGGGCGTGGGTGGCGTCCCGCTTGAGGTAGGCCTTGTAGATGTTGCGGGTCCACAGGTTCGCGGCCGCGATCGACATGATCGCCGCCGGCACCAGCGCGCCGATCACGATCGCCGCGAACGCGACGCCCGCGAACCAGTCGGGGAACTCGTTCTCGAAGAGCTGCGGCACGGCCTGCTGCGGGTTCTCCACCGCCACCCCCGCCGCGATCGCGACGAAGCCGAGCAGGGCGAGCAGCCCCAGCAGGAAGGAGTACGCCGGCAGCAGCGCGGCGTTGCGGCGGATCACCGAGCGGTCACGCGTGGAGAGCACCGCCGTGACCGAGTGCGGGTACATGAACAGCGCCAGCGCCGACCCGAGGGCCAGCGACGCGTAGGCCCAGTGCAGCAGCTGGGGCGGGGATGGCGCTCTTCGGCGACACCTCGCCGGCCGCGATCGCGTCGGCGTTCTCGGCGTTGAAGGCATCGAAGGAGTCGACTGGCGGCGGAGAAGATGCTGCCCCAGCCACCGAACTGCGAGGGCAGGTAGAGGATCGCCACGAAGATGACGATGTAGATCAGCGTGTCCTTGACGAACGCGATCAGCGCCGGCGCCCGCAGCCCGGAGGAGTAGGTGTAGGCCGCCAGCACGGCGAACGCCACGAACAGCGGCAGGTCCTTGATGAACCAGTTGGCCGACTCCGAGCCGATGCCCATCACCTCGAGCACGACCTCGATGCCGACCAGCTGCAGCGCGATGTAGGGCATCGTCGCCAGGATGCCGGTGAACGCCACCGCCAACGCCAGCGCGCGACTGTCGTAGCGCCCCTGGACGAAGTCAGCCGGGCGTGACGTAGCCGTGCTGGTGCGAGACCGACCACAGCCGCGGGAGGAACAGGAAGATCAGCGGGTAGACCACGATCGTGTACGGGCACGGCGAAGAAGCCGATCGCCGCTGCCGACGTAGAGCAACGCAGGCACCGCGATGAAGGTGTAGGCCGTGTAGAGGTCACCGCCGATCAGGAACCAGGCGATGAAGGTGCCGAAGCCGCGGCCACCCAGACCCCACTCGTCGAGGCTGTCCATCGCCTTCGCCCGTCGCCAGCGTGCCGCGGCGAAGCCGAGCACGGTGACGAGCAGGAACAGGAAGATGAAGACCGAGAAGGTGATCGTGCTGACGTCGTTCATCGCGGCTGCCCCACTCGCTCAGCCCTGCGCCGGCGGTCGGCTCCCTTGGCGAGGTAGTAGGCGATCACGGTGAGCACGACCGCTGTCGGGATCATCGCCATCTGGAACCAGTAGTAGAACGGGAAGCCGAACAGCGTCGGGTCGGCCCGGTCGTAGAGCGGGACCATCAGCGGCACCGCGACCGCCGGCAGCAGCAGCGCACAGATCAGGATCCAGGTGCCGCGCGAGCTGGTGCTCGGACGTGGCGGCGTGGCGTCAGGCGGCGTGGGGTCAGGCATGGGGGGAGCACCTCCGAGTGTGGTGAACGCAGAGACCCTAACCAGAAATGCGTCGCGGAGTCACGGGTCGGGGATGCGATGCTGCCGTCATGACGCCCACCGGACCCCGACCTCAGCCGCTACGAGGACTGGCTCGGCTGGCTGCGCAGGCAGGGTCAGGAGGACCCCGATGTGCTGGTGGTCTGGGTGGGCGGCTCGGCCGCCACCGGCGGGTACGACGAGTGGTCCGACCTCGACATCGACCTGCTCTGCACGCCGGGCACCCACGACGCGACGTACGAACGGCTGCTGGCGCGGATCCACGCGGACTTCGCCGTCGACCACGTGTGGGAGCTTCCGCGAGAGGTGTGGCCCGACGGCCGGCAGTGCTTCGTCAACCACCAGCACCGGCCGGGCCTGCTCGAGGAGCCGACCCGGATCATCGACCTCCACCTGTCCTCGCTGTCCGAGGCGCACACCCGGGTCGACGTACGCCGGCACGGGACACCGATCGTCCTCCACGACCCCGACGGGCTGATCGAGCTGCAGCACGACGACGAGGGAGAGCTGCGGGCCGCGATGGCGGCGGCGGTCGAGCAGGTCCGGCAGCGGCGCGGCACCGGCGAGTGGCTGGTCAACCGGGCGCTGGCGCGGGGCCACGACGCCGAGGCGGTCGACCTCTACCTGCGCTTCGCCCTCGGCCCCGTGGTCCGGCTGCTCCGCGTCGAGCACTGCCCGTGGCGCCACGACTACGGCCTGCGCTACCTCGGCGAGGACCTGCCGGCCGACGTGGCGGCGCGGGTGGCGGCGCTGGTGCCCGGCGCTGCCGGGGCGGACCTGCGCACGCAGTCGGCGGCCTGCTTCGCCTGGCTCGACGAGCTGCTGGGCTGAGCCGGGCGGACAGGGCTGCGGCCCGGCGGAGACCGCCGGGCCGCATGCGGTGGTGGATCAGCTGTTCTTCTTGACCCGCTTGTCGAAGCCCCACACGGCGAGGTCGACGGTCGTGGTCCCGGAGATCGTGCCGGCGAACCGGAACCCGCGCACCTGGCCCTGGGCGTCCTGCGCCCAGGTAGTGGGTGTCCGATCGGAAGTTCGTGATGTCGAAGGCACCCACGTTGCCCTCGTCGTGCGGTCGGGCGAGCACCCGGTAGTCCGCGATCTCCGACAGCCCGGGGGAGGTCGAGGGTCACGGTCTCCTCGATCAGGTCGGCGTCGACCCGATGCGTGTGGGCCGGCACGCCCGCGGACGACGTCTGGCGATCGACGCAGTAGATCGTCGTGGTGATCGATCCCCCGGCCACGCTCCCGAGGAACACCCATGTCCAGGACACGGGATCGTCACCGCCCGGCGTCATGCCCGAGGGGTAGCTCTCGACCAACCGCGCATCGCTCGGAGCAACGACGTCGAAGCTCGGGGACACCGGGATCTCACCGGTCGAGCAGGCAGCGGTCAGGGTCGTCTCTCCGCTGACGCCGGGCTGGGTGTCGCTGTGGGACGGAACGCGTTGACTTCTCGACGTCGTGGGTGTGCCCGTCGCGCTCGCCGGTGGTGGCGTCGAGGCAGGTGACGAAGAGTCTTGACCTGGGCGCGGCCGGTGCCGTCGTTGGCCGAGCTCGTAGTGCCACTTCTCGTCGAGGGCGACGTCTCGCGCGGGAGACCGTGGCGCCGCGACCGTCCGGTCGTCGCCGTCGTGGGCGTCGACCTTCCACATGCCGTCGAGCGCGTAGTCGCCCGGTCGCACAGCCATGTGCGTGTGCAAGGTGTTGAAACCGGGGTGCTCGAGGAGCTCGACCCACGCCTCGCGCTTGTAGGTGTCCAGGTCGTGACGGTGCTTGCCGTCGGCGTCGGCAGCGGCCGTGCCGATGCGGCGACGACGGCCGCGGGCGCGATCAGCGCGGCGATCGCCGCGGTGGCGAAGGCACGTTCCTGAGTGCGGTTCACGATGAGCTCCCCGTGGGCTATCGGCAGGCGGAGCCGGACCTCGAGGCGACCCGTCGGCTGGGGCCGGCCGACTCACGGTAACCACGCGCTCGGCGGGCCATCCGTATCGCGAACAGCCGTGGTCTTGACGACGTGTCCAGACCATGGTCGGGACCAGTGCGGCTCCGTGACCGGCGCGGGAGCACGCCCCACGGCTGAGCAGGAACCACACCCCGAGGCCGATCAGGATCAGCGGCAGGTGGGCCAGGACCGTGACCGCCACGCAGCACCGCGAGAAGGACGACGAGCGGGACGCGGGAGCCCGCGGAACCGGCGCGCCGCGGCACGCCGAGGCGCTGATGTCGGGCCGGGCTGCGCCGCGCCGCACCGGAGCGGCCGGCCCGGGGAGGTCCGCGAAGATCGGTCCGAGCTCACCGCGGGTCCGGGCCGCCAGATCCGGTCCAGCCGGTCGGCGTGCTCGTCGACGCGAGCCGTCCCTGGGCGTAGTGCTCGCCGAGCTCGGCGGCGGCCCGGTCCCGCTCGGCATCGCTCATCCGGAGGTCGGCGTCGCTCATGGCCGGTCGCCCTCGGCGGGTTCACCGTCCGCGAGCAGGCCGTAGAGGCGGCGACGGGTGTCGACCAGGATCTCGATCGCGTCCCGGCGCTGCTGCTCGGTGCCGGTCGACACGATCTGCCAGACGGCGCTCATCAGCTGGCCGATCTCCGGCTTGAGCGAGGCGTAGTCCGGGCCGGTCGCCCGCGCGGGCTCGGCGAAGGGTGCCCAGACACCGGCGAGCTCCTCGGCGTGGGCCGTGACGTAGGCGCGACCCTCGTCGGTGAGCCGGAGCACCCGTCGCCCACGCGTGTCGTCGCCCTCGACCAGGCCTTCGTCCTCGAGCTGGGAGAGCGTCGGGTAGACCGAGCCGGGGCTCGGCTTCCACGCGCCCTGCGTGCGCTCGGTGATCTGGGTGATCAGCTGGTAGCCGTTCATCGGCTCGGTGGAGAGCACGTCGAGGATCGCGGCGCGGACGTCGCCGCGACGCACCCGCGGTCCGCGCGGTTGCTCGGTCTGGGCGAGCCCGAAGAGGCCCGCCACCCACGGCGGCGGACCGGGACGACCCCGACCCCAGGGCGGCTCGCTCCAACTGAATCCGTGCGTCATGTTCACTCCCCTCCGGCCGACTGTCAGCGACCGCTCACGATATATCGGTGATATTACGCCGACTGTCGGCCCGGTTCAAGGGGGTGGCGCCAGCGACTCGCGGCGACGCGAGAGGTAGGCCCGCTCGGCCCGATTGGCCGTGGCCGCGATGGCCGCGTCGTACGCCGCCCGGCGCGTCGGCGCTCCGGCCGAGCCGCCGGAGCAGATCGGCCCGGGTCGCGTGCCACGCGTGGTAGTCCGTCAGCCCGAGCCGGTCGACGTCGGCCAGCGCCACCTCGGGTCCATCCAGCTCGGCCACGGCGATCGCGCGGTTGAGCGCGACCACGGGGGTCGGGGACACGGCGTACAGCTGGGCGTAGAGCGTCGCGATCTGGCTCCAGTCGGTGTCGGCCGCCGTCAGCGCGTCGGCGTGGACCGCGTTGACGGCCGCGAGCAGCTGGTAGGGGCCGGGCTGGTTGCGGGCCAGGCACTCCCGGACCAACGCGTGACCCTCGGCGATCAGCGCGCGGTCCCAGCCGCCGCGGTCCTGCTCGTGCAGCGGCACCAGCTCGCCACCGGCCACCCGGGTCGGCCGACGGGCCTCGATCAGCAGCATCAGGCCGAGCAGGCCGGTGACCTCGGGAACCTCCGGCAACAGCTCCCGCAGGACCCGGCCCAGGCGGATCGCCTCGGAGGTCAGCTCGTCGCGGATCGGCGCCTCGCCGGAGCTCGCGAGGTAGCCCTCGTTGAAGACGAGGTAGACGACAGCCAGCACCCCGGCCAGGCGGGCGGACAGGTCGTCGGGGCCGGGCACCCGGTACGGGATGGCGGCGTCCCTGATCTTGCGTTTCGCGCGGGTGAGCCGCTGGGCCATCGTGGTCTCCGGGACGAGGAAGGCCTCGGCCACCTCCGCGACGGTGAGGCCGCCCAGCAGCCGCAGGGTCAGCGCCACCCGCGCCTCCGGCGCGAGGGCGGGGTGGCAACAGGTGAAGATGAGCCGGAGCCGGTCGTCGGTCACCGGACCGGTCTGCTCGGGGGGGTCGGGATTCTCGATCATGGCTGCCTGCCGGTGCTTGGCGTCGCGGTGCGACTCGCGACGGATCCGGTCGATCGCCCGACGGGCGGCCGTCGTCGTCAGCCAGCCACCGGGATTGGGCGGCACGCCGTCGACCGGCCACCGTTCGACGGCCACGAGCAGGGCCTCGCCGGCCGCCTCCTCGGCGAGGTCGATGTCGCCGAACCGGCGGACCAGCGAGGAGACCACCCGGGCGTACTCCTCGCGGTAGATCCGCTCGATGGGCTGGTCCGTCACGAGGCCGGGGTCACTCGGACTGGAACGGCCGGACCTCGACCTTCCCACCGCAAGCGGCCGAGCCCTCGGTCGCCCACGTCAGCGCGGCATCCAGGTCGGGGGCCTCGATCACCCAGAAGCCACCGAGGTACTCCTTCGACTCCGCGAAGGGGCCGTCGACCACCATCGGCTCGGCGCCGGTGCCGTCCACGGTCGTGGTCGACTCGATCGGCATCAGGCCGCCGGCGAACACCCAGGCACCCGAGGCCCGGAGCTTCTCGTTGAACGCGCCGGTGTCGGCGTACATCTTCTCCATCGTCTCCGGGTCGGGCATCTCGTCGTCGACGGATCCGTGCACGGAGAGCAGGTACTGGGTCATCGGTTTCCTCCTGGTTCGTGGCCCCGGTCGAGGCCTTTCACACCCTGTCCACGAACGGCGCCGCTCCGATACGACACCCAAACGGGTGATTTTTCCAGGCCGCCGCCTCGCGACGGTCCGGACCAGTGCCACCAACCCGGTGAAACTGCTCCATCCGCCGCCGTCCGTCTCTAGCCTTGCCCGATGTCCACGGCACCCCTGAGCGAGTGGCTGCGCTCCGCCTTCCTCGCCCTCGTCGCAGCGCTGCTGCTGGACTACGTCGTCACCACCACCCCCGCGTCGGCGGCCCTCGACCCCACGCCGGGAGCGACGGTCACCACCACCGTGACCGGTGCCACGGCTCCGGCAGCAGCGCGTCGGGACCCACGCCGGACTCGCGGACTGTTCGTCGACAAGCTGATGCCCGCCGCCCAGGCGAGCCAGTCCGACAGCCGCTTCGCGAAGATCGGCAAACGCCCGCAGGCCCTGTGGATCACGGACTACTACTCGAAGAAGAAGGTGCGCAAGGCGGTGCGCGCCTACACCGACCGGGCCAACCGGGCCAACAAGACGCCGATGGTCGCGCTGTACGCCATCCCGGGCCGGGACTGCGGGTTGCACAGCGCCGGCGGCTTCAAGGCGAAGGTCTACAAGGCATGGGTCAAGCAGGTCGTGCGCGGTCTGCGCGGTCAGCACGCCATCGCGGTCGTGGAGCCGGATGCGGTCGCGTTCCTCGGCGACTGCGACGGCCAGGGCAACCGGGCCAAGCTGCTGCGGACCACCACCCGGCAGCTCACCCGGGCGCGGGTCTGGACCTACCTCGACGCCGGCCACGCCGGCTGGCACAGCCCCCCGGTGATCGCGCAACGGCTGCAGAGGTCGGGGATCCGGCACGCGCGCGGCTTCAGCCTCAACGTCGGCAACTTCGTCCGCACCGGCACCGAGCGCGCGTACGCCGTCCGGGTGAACCGCGAGCTGCGCAAGCTCGGCATCCGCGGCAAGCGCTACGTCATCGAGACCGCCCGCAACGGCGCCGGAGAGGCCCCCGACCTCCAGGTCTGCAACCCGCCCCACGCCCGGATCGGGCGCAAGCCGGCGCTGGTGTTCAAGCGGGCACTCGACGGCTACCTGTGGATCAAGCATCCGGGCGAGTCCGACGGCCCCTGCAACGGTGGCCCGGCCTCGGGCGAGTGGTGGCCGGACGGCGCGCTGCGCCTGCTCGGCCACTGAGGGTCAGCGGGCGTTCTCGCGCAAGGTCGCACCACGCGCACCGCGCACCGTGAGCGCCGCACTGGCCAGCGCGACCAGACCGAAGAGGAGCGCCGCGGCCGCCGCCAGCAACGCCAGCCGCTGCCAGTCGACGGCGGCCACGAGGGCCGGGGTCTTCACGTTGTCGACGACACCGAGGGTGACGGTGCGAAGCACGACGTACTGGGCCAGCGTGCCGGCCGCCAGCCCGGCGATCGCCGTGCCCCCGAGCACCACGCCGAGCTCGCGGACGACCGCGGAGACCACCGACCTCCGGGGTACGCCGACCACCCGCAACGAGGCGGCGTCCCGGCGCCGGGACGGCAGCTGGACCGCGGTGCTGACGAACAGACC
This sequence comes from uncultured Actinomycetota bacterium, assembly GCA_963834235.1. Classification (GTDB taxonomy): domain Bacteria; phylum Actinomycetota; class Actinomycetes; order Propionibacteriales; family Nocardioidaceae; genus Nocardioides. Next base: position 423,422 of record CAWIAS010000001.1, on the reverse strand, counting down.
CGGCCAGCGCCATCAGCAGCACGAGCAGCGCCACGACCGCGTACAGGCGGAGCGCGAGCGCGTAGGCGCCCTGGTCGAGGGTGCGCTGGGTGCCGGCGAACGTCGTCGACACCGAGGCCCCGCGGTCCAGCAGCTCCTCGCGCAGGTCGGCCGGGGTGTCCTCGGCAGCGAAGACGTAGACGGGGACCTCCTGGGGGTAGATCTCCCGGTCGGTGGTCAGCATCGTGTAGTCGATCATCACGCCGGACGGACCGAGCAGCGGCACGCTCTCGCCGAAGACCACCGGATCGGTCTCGAACTCCGTCGCGCTGGTGGTGGCACCGAACGAGTCCTTGTCTGGCACCCGTGGGTGCGTCGACTCCCCGGACCACCGGCAGGGTGAGCGGCAGCGCTCCCGAGGTCAGCTGGATGATGACACGTGAGCTGCCCGACGAGAGGTCGGCGGAGAGCACACCGCCCGTCGGTGTCGACGCCGTTGATCATCTCGGCGGCGGACGCGGTGGGCGCGACACCCCACCCGGCGCCGTCGATGCCACCGTCCACGAGCTCGCCGTCGACGCTCACGTCGCTGATCTCGACGACCCCGTTGATGGCCAGGGGCAGTGCGGCCGGCCCGCCGAGGGTCAGGCCACTCAGGCTGCAGCCACCACGGCAGTAGGGCATCGGCCCGCTCTGCGTCGACTCCCCCTGAGGGAACGGACCGAGGAAGACGAAGTGCGGTCGCTCGCCCGGCACGGCCAGCCGGACCCGGACATGCAGGTCGTCGTCGGTCTCCGCCTGGTTGTCCACGGTGAGCGCGATCTCGCGTCCGGCGAGCTCCGGGATGTCGGCCCCTGGGCTCAGCAGCTCGGCGACCTCCTCGGGCCCGACGCCGGGAGTCCACTGGTCCGGCCACGCGGCCACACTGGCCAGCCGGGGGGTGTCGAGGATCGCGTAGTTCGGACCCAGCGTGCTGATGGTCGAGGCGGCCATCAGGTAGTCACCCCCGGGGTCGAGCTCGTGGGTCAGCGCGACGGTCTCGTTGAGCTGCTGCGGGGAGAGCCACACCTCGGCGGCCGGTGCCGTCGTGGCCGCGACGCTGGCCCGCCAGGCCGCGGCGGAGTCGTAGACACCCGCGCCGAAGACGCAGACCGCGATCGCCGCCGTCACCGGCAGGATCACCAGGGTGCCCTCCTGGCGACGGCTGATGGCCCGCGCGGCCACGAAGGCGGGCAGCGACCGGGTCCGCCGGCGTCGCCGGGTCCACCACGTCGCCAGGCTCGCCGTGGCCCGCGTCGCCGCGATGCCGGCCACGATGGCCAGCAGCACGGGGAGGACCAGGTCGGTGACGTCGGGTTCGCTGGGCGCTCCGCCCGACAGCTTGCTGACCAGCACGGCCACCGCGGTGGCGACGGCGACGAGCTGGATGATGATCGCGGCCCGACCCGACGCCTTCGGCCGGCGTACGCCGGTGAGCTGCTCGGACAGGGAGACCCGCAGCACCAGCGCCACCGCCAGGATCGCCACCAGCACCGACGCGACGGCCACGACCAGTCCGGACACCAGTGACGCGACGGGCAGCGGCAACGGCAGCTCCGGGACCAGCCACCACCGGGCCAGGGTGAGGGCCATGGCGACGCCCAGCACGCCGCCGACCGGGACCGCCACCACCAGCAGCGCGAGTGGTTCGGACAGGCCCAGGGCCCACATCTGGCGACGCCCCAGTCCGCGCAGCGACGCGAGCGAGAGCTCGGGGAGGCGCAGGTCCGCGGCCGCCATCAGCAGCCGGAGCAGCAGGGCCATGGCGACCAGGACGAGGGAGATCACGGCCGGACCGATCGACGAGCGCGCGGTCCCCTGTTGATCCCGGGTCTCGGCCGAGATCAGGGCGAGGTCGTTGAGCGTGTCGCCGCGGACCTGACCGCCCTCGGCCTTCACGGCCCGGTCCTCCTCGACAGCCTGCGCCGTCGCGAGGGCGACGTCGAGATCGTCGAGAGTGAGGTCGGGTGGCGCCACGAGGAGGCGCGCGACCTTGACGTGCCAGGTCGAGCTCGGCAGCTCCGCGAACGCCTCGGGCACGGTGACGAACGGGGCCGGCTGGTAGGGGATGACGACACCGGCAGCGGTCGTGAAGCGCGGAAGGCTGGAGAACTGCGAGAGGTCGAACCAGAAGTCGCTCTCGTCCGACGGCGCCCGGTAGGTGCCGACCACGGTGACGGTCCCGATCGGTCCGGCGACGTCGACCTCGTCGCCGATCTCGAGCAGGTTGCGGTCCAGGTCGCCCGCGAGCATCAACACCTCGTCGGGCTGGGCGGGGCAGGCGCCCTCGACGGTGAGGTGGGCGCAGGCGTCCTCGGCGGCGAGCACCTTCGCGAGACCCTCGAGCGCGGCGAACTGCTCGCTCTCGAGCTGGGTGGTCGGCAGCCCGAACGGCCCCGCCGCGTCGCTCACCGCGGCCCGAGCCCGCTCCTGCGCGGCGACCGGATCGGAGGGCTGCCCCGGCGTCGGCTGGTAGACCCAGCTGAGACCGGTGAGCTGGTTGGGCGCCTCGTTCAGACGGGTGACCAGGTAGGAGTTGGTGACCGCCTCCTGGAAGATCGGGCCCAGCACGGCCGAGCCGATCGCCAGCGCGGTGAGCAGCACGGATCCCGCCGACAGCAGGGCCCGGGCTCGCAGCCCGCGCAGCACCGTCGCCAGCATGGTCCGCAACCCGCTCATCCCGACGCCTCCTCACGGAGGATGGCCGGCCGGCCCGCCCCGGCGCGCACCGCGCGACCGCGTCCGCTCACGACGACCACCAGAGCGCCACGACCAGCGCCACGCCGATGATCGGGACCGCCGCCAGGCCGATCTCGAGGGGTACGGCGTGCAGCGGCTCGGTGACCAGGGACAGGTTCTTCAGCAGCAGGTGGACAGCCGCGACACCACCCGCGACGGCGGCCGCCACGGCACCCAGGGTGAGGGCGGCGATCTCGACCCGCCCCGACCGGCGCAGCGTCGTCAGGTCGACGCCGACGACCCGCAGCGCGGCGACCTCGCGTTGGTGGACCTCGCGCTGCCGGGCGATCGACGCCGCCACCACCAGCAGTGCGACCGCGAAGCAGAAGAACGCCACGAGCGCGTAGACCCGCGCCTGGACCGCGCCGACCTCGATCGCGGTCGCGACCCCGATCTGCTCGATGCTGCGCGGCTCGGTGCCGGTCCGCTCCGACCAGCGCGGCGAGGACGTCGTCCGGGGTGTCGGCGGCCGCGAGCACCATCACCTCGGCGGCGGGCACCGTCGGCGGGGCACCGGCCGCGATGAGCGGCAGGTCGGCCAGCAACCCGTCCGCCTCGACCAGGGGCAGCGCCGGCAGCCGGTCCAGGATCTCGGCCGGCCGCTCGTCACCGCCGGGCGAGTCCACCGTCGGCGGGCCGTCGGGCCAGATCGCTGTGTCGGTGGCCAGGACCGGGGTGCGCGGTCCCGGCAGAGTCGGGGACCGCCGTCTGGGCGGCGCTCGGCGGCCAGGACCAGCAGTCCGTCGTCGACGGCGCGCGGGCCGCCGGCCGGACGCCGAAGCCGCCGACGCTGGTCGACTCGCCACGTGCCCGCCAAGGCGTCGGCCCGCGAAGTCGAGCTTCGTCAGCACCCACGGCAGGAGCGATGTCGCCCGGCGCCCGGTGCAGCCGCAGGCCCGAGACCACGCAGCCGTCCGCGCAGTCGCCGACGGGAGGCGACGCCGTCGCCGGTGCTCCGCTCAGGTCGAGGACCAGCTCGAGCTTGATCGAGGACGACTCGCCCTGGTCGTTGTCGTAGCTGACCGTCACCTGGGGGTTCAGGTCGCCGCGCAGCCGGCGGCTGACACCGCGGGCCGCGACCACGACCGTGTCGCCGCTCGCCAGGGTGACCCCTTCACCCGCGGCCAGGTCGGCGACGCCGGCAGCGACCTCCGAGGACGCGGTCCCGGCGAGGAAGTCGCCGGACGACCGCGTCGTAGCGTTCGGTGTCGACGAACGCCCGTCGGGCCGGCACGCTGCCCGTGCCCGGCACCAGCGCGGCCGCCATCAGCCACTCGCCGTCCGGGTCGAGCTCGTGGCTGAGACCGAGGGCGTCGTAGACGTCGCCGTCGACCGGGACCGGATGGCGGCGCCGGCCCGGATCCGCGCGGTGTCGTCGGACCAGTCGTCGACCTGCTGGGCGCCGGTGACCGACACGGCCCCGACCACAGCGGCGGCGACCACCAGCCGTATCGGCGTCGCGGCCTCGGCCACCCGGGCCAGCCGTCGCGACGCCAGGAACCCGGGCAGCCCGCGGCCGGCGGTCGCCCCGACGGCGAGCCGGGCCGCCACCCGGATCAGCCAGACGGCGACCTGTCCGACCGCGAGTCCCACGAGGGCCGGGCCGGCGAGCACGACCCAGTCGGCGTCGTCCGCCGGCGGCGACCGAGGAGCGGTAGACGGCGACGCCGGCCGCGACCAGGAGCAGCACGCTGACGAAGAGTCGCCGCGCGTCGATGCCGGTCGCGGGCGTTCGGCGACGCTGCACCTGCTCCGACAGCGGCTCGCGGAGCGCACCGGCCATGCCGACCAGGACCGCGACCAGCCCGACCACCACGATGCACGCCACCCAGGGCAGCGACGGTCACGCCCGACGCTGCTCGCGCCGGCGCTCGATCCAGGTCCGGCCGGCGACCCAGGCCACCGCACCCCCGAGGACGACACCGAGGAGCGACCCGGCCACCAGCACCAGCAGCGGCTCGACGGCCAGCACGGCGTAGAGCTGGCCGCCGGTGATCCCGCGCAGCCGGGCGAGGGCGATCTCGCGACGGCGGACGGCCGCCAGCTGTCGGCCGGTCGCCGGGACCGCGACGTCCCGAGCAGCAGCAGGGGAACCGCCACGGCGACCGAGGTGCCCGCGCCGTCGGCGAAGCCGATCACCGCGACCACGCCGGCGACCACGACCGCCGTCAGCAGGAGGAGAGGGAGCAAGGTGCCGCGCCGGGCCCAGGCTCCCCGCAGGGTGCGGATCATCCAGGTCCGCTCGGGCGCTGGAAGGACGAGTGGTCCGGGTGGTCGGGGTGGTCCGGTGGTCGGGGTGGTCCGGGTGGTCGGGGTCGTGCGGCCGGTCGAGCGGGTCGGAACCCGCGGGCCGGACCACGACCGGCTCCCCGGCTCCTTGCGTCGCCGGGCGCGGCTCGTGCCGGCTCCGGGCGGCCGAGGTCCACCGGCGCGACGTGGTCGACGAGCACGCCGTCGTCGAGGACGTAGTGCCGGTCGCAGGCGTCCACGACGGCCGGGTCGTGGGTGGCGACGACGACCACCGCACCGCGCTCGGCCTCGAGCCGCAGCTCGGCCAGGACCAGCCCGCGGTTGCCCTCGTCGAGCTCGCTGGTCGGCTCGTCGGCGAGCAGGACCTCGGACCCGACGCACACGCCGCGGGCCAGCGCGACCCGCTGCATCTGCCCGCCGGAGAGCTCCTCGACCTGGCGGTCGCCGAGGTCGGCGATGTGGAAGCGGGCCAGCGCAGCCTCCGCGCGCTCGTCAGCGTCGGCCGGCGTGCAGGCCGCGGGCGCGCAGGGCGACCGACGACGTTCTCGCGCGCGGAGAGGATCGGGATCAGGCCGTAGACCTGGAGGACGAAGGCGACCTCGGGGCGCGGGTCGCCGGTGCCCAGCCACATCGACCGCGCCGTCGTACGACGTGGTCCCGGTGGTCGGCTCGACCAGCCCGCCTGCGATCGAGAGCAGCGTGGTCTTGCCGGAGCCGCTCGGGCCCGGACAGCGCGGTCAGCTCGCCGGCGCGGAACTCGAGGTCGATGCCGTCGAGCAGGGTGCGGGAGATGACGTAGGAGACGCCACGAACCTCGAGCGCCTTCACGGCCGTGCCTCCTCGTGGCCGTCGGCCGGGCGCGACACGACCAGCCGGTCGTGCTGCTCGGGCTCGATCCGCACCAGCGTGCCCTGCGGCCACTCGGCGGCGAGGTGCGTGGGCAGGTGGACGACGCCCTCGGCACCGATCACGACGTACTCCGCGCCGTCGCGGCCCTCGGCGCCGACCCGGCCGCCCTTCATCGTGACCGTGCGCGGGAAGGTCGCGGCGACCTCGGGCTGGTGGGTGACGACCACGATCGTGGTGCCGAGGTCGTCGCCGATCTCGTGCAGCAGCTCGATGACGTGGTCGCGGTCCTCGTGGCTCAGCTGGCTGGTCGGCTCGTCGGCCAGGAGCAGCCGGGGCGACGTGGAGACCGCGCAGGCGAGGGCCAGCCGCTGGCGCTGGCCACCGGACATCGTGGAGACGACCTGGTCGGCCTGGTCCTGCATGCCGACCCGGCGCAGCAGGTCGCGGTCCGTGAGCACCTCGCGGCGGTCGGAGCCCTTGAGCGCGAGCCGGGCGAAGGCGATGTTCTGGCGGGCGGTCGCGTAGGGCAGCAGGTTGCGGGTGGCGCCCTGGAGCATGGTGCTGACGAAGCGGGCGCGCACCCGGGCCAGGTAGCGCTCGCCCATCCGCGAGATCTCCTCCTCACCGAGGAAGATCCGGCCGGCGCTCGGCTTCTGGATGCCGCCGAGCAACGTCAGCAGGGTCGACTTGCCGGAGCCGCTGGGGCCGAGGAACGCCACCCGCTCGCCCTCGGCGATCGTCAGGTCGACGCCCTGGAGGGCGACCACGTCGTGGCCCTCGAAGGTGCGGTAGAGGTGGACGACTCCCTGGCAGCGCACACCGATGCCGCCGGGGCGGCCCAGCTCCCCGATGTCGTACGCCTCGCTCACGCCACTCCCCCGTCGCTGGCCCTCGTGGGGCCCGGCCGTTCGAACCGGGTCCGGTCCACCGGACAGCAGACCGTAGAGCGCCCGACTTCGGCAACGGGCGCGCCGTGTTCGTTAGCGCGCTGTGACGTTCGCCCGCGAGCGGTCAGCAGCCCCGCTGCTCGAACTCCTTCGTCGGCAGGTAGCTGCCGCGCGGCAGGAAGTCACCCATGACGCGCCGCTCGGTCCCCGGCTTGCGCACCTTCTGGACGGCGTGCGCGAAGCCCGGGTCGGCGAGCTGGTTGCGCATCACCAGCGCTGCGGTGGGTCGGGCCCCGAACGGCAGCCAGGTGACGCCACAGCGCGGACGAGCGTTGGCCGGACGGTCCTCGGGCGTGCTGACCACGAGCGTGTAGCGACGGTCGCGGTCCGTGGCGAGGTGAGCGTCGTTGGTGCAGCCGATGGTGTCGGTCACGCCGTACGGCTGCATCGAGACGGTGCACAGCGACCAGTAGCGCAGGTCGCCGTCGCCGAAGCGCCGTTCACCGTCGTACGTCGCCGGCACCCGCGGAACCCGCCCGCGCAGGACCAGGACGGGGCCGTACTCGCGGGCCATGAAGGCGTACACGTAGGCGTTGTTGCCGTCCGAGAAGAATCCGCCACGACTCTCCGCGCCGTAGGCATCGGCCAGGGTCGGGCTGAACTGGTTGAGCATGGTCCGCGGCACGTTGAAGAAGCGTTCCCACCGCGGGTGCGGGCGCGCGGTCGTGAAGTTCGGGACCGCCGGACCACCGGAGCCCTGGTCGGCCTCGGTCACGCCGGTGGACGGCTGGTCGGTGAGCGCCGTGCACGTCGCGGGCTGCTCGATCTCGGTGCCGTCCGGCATCCGCACCGCGACCTCGGGCAGGGGCACGCCACCGAACTGGTCCTGGCCGCGGTCGGGCAGGTAGACCCGGTAGACGATGCTCGCGGTGTGGCGCGCGCGACCGTCGCTGCCGAGATAGACGGTGTTGGCCCGACGTCGCTCCGGCAGCTCGTCCGGGACGACGCGCACGGTGAAGTCTCGGCGCGGCAGGTCGCGGCGATGCCCCGCCACGAACGGGTTCGTGGACCCGGGGTCGGCGGCGATGTCGACGTCAGCCAACGCGTCGGTGGGTTTGAAGTCCTCGCTGTAGGCGTTGAAGCTGGTGTAGCGCGCGTGGGGGAAGCGGCCCCGGACCACCAGCTCCCCGCCCGGCGGCAGCGTCACCCGGCCGAGGTAGTAGTTCACCCCGGTGTCGGGATAGAAGAGGTTCGCGTTCTCCTCGTCGAAGACGCTCGTCCAGAAGCAGTCCTGCGGGTCCTCGGCCACGGCCGGGCTCGTCGTCGGTGGCGCGAGCACGGCTGCCGTGAGGAGAAGGATCAGGAACGTCAACGGTCGGCGCATGGGGGTCAAACGACGAGACCGTCGGTGAGGTTATGACTACCGTGGCGCCATGCGGGGACGTGCTGTGATCGGTGGAGCGGCCCTGGCCCTCGCGGTCATCCCGGTGCTGACCGCGTGCGGAGGCGACGGGTCGTCCCCGCGCCCGGGCTCGTCCGCCGAGTCCCCCGCGCCCTCCATCTCGACGCTGACCCCGATCCCGATGCCGAGCATCGGTCCGCCACCGGGGGAGATCGTGGCCGACCTGCGGCAGTCGTCGCGGGACGCGGCGCTCGGCCGCTTCCAGGTGTGGATCGGCAACGGCCTGGACCGCGACGTCGACCCTGCCTCGATCGCGTACGTCGATCCCCGCTTCCCGGAGCCGATCCCGGGCGAGCGGCTGAGGGTCAACCCGTCCGGGTCGGAGCGCGGCTATCCGCTGGCCCTCCCCGCTCGACCCGACTGCGACGACGACGGCGTCCGCGGCCAGGTCACGATGGTGTTCGGCGACCGCGAGGTGACCCTGCGCGTGGAGGACGAGGCGGACGTGGTGGCGCGCTACGTCGCCACCCGCTGCTTCGAGCTGGCCGTGGCCACGGTGGCCGAGCTGTCGTTCGCCGACGAGGTACCGGTCGACCGACCGGGTGAGGGCAGCGTCGGGACGCTCGTCCTGCAGGTGCGCCCGGCGGCTCGGGGCGACAGCGTGCTCCGGATCGACACTGTGGGTGGCACCCCGCTCCTGACCCCCGATGGCCTGCCCGTGTGGCGTCCCGACCTCACGGTCCGGACCGGCGACGACCCGCAGACGGTCGAGCTGCCGATGATCCCGGCGCGCTGCGACGACCACGTCTTCATGGAGTCCGGTGGGGCCACCGCGTTCCGGATCAGGATGCACGTCGACGGCGAACCCGGCGAGCTGGTGCTGCGGATGTCCCCCGCCGGCGCCTCGGCCGCGATCGGCTTCGCCCGCGACTCCTGCGGGCTCGGCTGATCGCACGTGAGTCGGCTCGTCCTGTCGGAGCGAGCCGGCGCCGACAGAAAATGAGTGTGCGAGCGCGTCGTCCTGGGCGAGGCTGAGCCCATGACGAGCAGCGACCTGTGGGATGCGGAGTCAGCGGAGCGCTACGACGAGGCGTCGGCCTTCATGTTCGCGCCCGACGTGCTGGACCCGGCGGTCCGCTTCCTGGCCGACCTGGCGGGCGACGGCCCGGTGCTGGAGCTCGCGATCGGGACGGGGCGGGTGGCCATCCCGCTGGTCGAGCGTGGCGTCCCCGTCAAGGGCATCGAGCTCTCGCAGCCGATGGTCGACAAGCTCCGGGAGAAGCGGCATGACATCCCGGTCGTCGTGGGCGACATGGCGACCAGCACGGTGCCGGGACAGTTCTCGCTCGTCTACGTCGTGTGGAACAGCATCGGCAACCTCCGGACCCAGGACGAGCAGGTCGCCTGCTTCAGCAACGCGGCGCGGCACCTCGCGCCGGGTGGACGGTTCGTCGTCGAGCTGTGGATCCCCGGCATCCGGCGCTTCCCGCCCGGTCAGGCGGCCGTGCCCTTCCACGTCGGGCAGCACCACGTCGGCTTCGACACCTACGACATGGCCACCCAGCAGGGCACGTCGCACCACTACCGACGACACTCCGACGACACCGTGACGTACGGCGCCAGCAACTTCCGCTACATCTGGCCGGCCGAGTGCGACCTGATGGCACGGCTCGCCGGGATGGAGCTCGAGAGCCGGCACGCCGACTGGGACGGCAGCCCCTTCACGAACGACAGCGAGACTCACGTCTCGGTCTGGCGCAGGCCCGAGCCCGACCGCGGCAGCCGGTAGCGCACGAACGCCGGGACGGCGAGGGCCGCGATGACGGTGCCGACCACGACGAGGACGCCACCGCCGGCGGCTGCGGCGGAAGCGCCCACCATGGCCGCCGCGCTGCCGTGGGCGACGTCCGCGATCCGGGGACCGCCGGCGACGACGACGATGAAGATCCCCTGGAGCCGGCCGCGGACGGCGTCCGACGCAGCGGCCTGCAGCATGCTCATCCGGAACGCCGCAGAGACCATGTCCGCGGCACCGCCGACGGTCAGCATCGCGACGGCGAAGCCGAGCATCACCCCCGGCGACCCACCCGCGAGGCCGGCAGCCAGGCCGAACCCCGCCATCGCCACGCCCCACACGAGGATCGAGACGATCACGGCGAGGCCCTGGCGTTCGACGCGGGACACCCACCCGGAGAAGACTCCGCCGACCACCGCGCCCGCGGGGATCGCCGCGAACAGCAGCGCGAAGGCCAGGCCGCCGCCGTCGGGACCGCCGAAGCTGGTGTGCGCCATCTCCGGGAAGAGCGCCCGGGGCATCCCGAACACCATCGCGATGAGGTCGACGAGGAAGGACATCAGCAGCACCGGCTGGTGCCGCAGGTAACGGAAGCCGTCGATCACCGAGCGGAGCCCGGGGGACGTCACCGCGCCCTCGACCGGGAGCCGCGGCAGGCCGATCACGGCCCCGAGCGTCGCGAACAGCGTCACCGTGTCGATCAGGTACAGCCACGAGAAGCCGATGAACGGGATCAGCGCACCGGCCACGAGCGGCCCGGCGATCGCGCCCGCCTGGAAGACGGTCATGTTGAGCGAGTTCGCCGCCGGCAACAGCTCGGGTCGCAGGAGCTTGGGGAGGATGGCGCTCCGGGTGGGCTGGTTGACCGCGAAGAACGCCTGCTGCACCGAGAACAGCCCCAACAGCAGCCAGACGTCGGTGTTGCCCATCGCGGCCTGCGCGTAGAACAGCCCACTGGTCACGATCAGGCCGATGGTCGTGACGATCAGCAGCGTCCGGCGGTCCATGGCATCAGCCAGCGCCCCACCCCAGAGCCCGAAGACCACGAGTGGCACCAGGCCGAAGACGCCGGTCAGTCCGACGTACGCCGAGGAGCCGGTGATCGCGTAGATCTGGGCCGGGACGGCGACCACGGTGACCTGCGCGCCGATGACCGTGACGATGTTCGCCTGCCACAGACGTCGGAAGTGAGGGTCGGCCAGCGGGCGAGTGTCGGCCAGCAGGCCCCGGAGTGCTGCGGCCACGAGGCGTGACGCTACCCGGCAGGCCACCGCCTCCGGCCTGCCGCTTGCGCCACCCGGTCGTCCGGTCTATATTCAACTTATTCATTGATCAATCCAAAGGTTGATAACGTGACGGAATCCCAGCCCTCGGAGGAGCAGCTCGATCGCGCCTTCGCCGCGCTCGCAGACCCGGTCCGCCGCGGCATCATCGCGCGGCTCAGCCGGGGACCGGCCACCGTCAACGAGCTGGCCGAGCCGTTCGAGATCACCCTGCAGGCGGTGTCGAAGCACATCGCCGTCCTGGAGCAGTCCGGCCTCGTCACCCGCACCCGCGACGCGCAGCGCCGTCCGGTGCACCTCGATGCCTCCGTACTCGAGTCCCTGACCGCCTGGATCGACGGCTACCGCCTGGTTCACGAAGCACAGTTCCGACGGCTCGATGCCGTCTTGAAGAAGGAGAGGAAGTCATGACCACCGACGTCACCATCACCGCCCCGGAGGGCGTGCCGTTCGTCGAGATCGAGCGCGAGTTCGACGCCCCCGCTTCTGCGGTGTTCCGGGCACACGCGGATCCGGAGCTCAACAAGCAGTGGGTCGGGCCGGACGGCTACGAGATGACCATCGAGCGCCACGACTTCACCTCGCAGGGCAGCTACCGCTTCTCTCACACAACTCCCGACGGCCACGAGTTCTGGTTCAACGGGGTCTTCCACACGGTGCGCGAGAACGCGCTCATCATCCGGACCTTCGAGTACGAAGGCGCGCCCGACCAGGTGGCGCTCGAGTTCCTCACCCTCACCGACCTCGCCGAGGGCCGGTCGCGACTGAGCGGACGGAGTGTCTACCCGTCGGTCGAATCCCGCGACGCCATGGTCCAGAGCGGCATGGAGCGCGGTGTCGTCCAGGGCTACGCCCGCCTCGACGCGATCCTCGCGAGCTGAGACGGCGAGCTGAGCGGCGCCACGGCTCAGAGTCGGCGACCGAGGTAGACAGCACACCGGTAGTGCTCGACCACCGTGTCCCCACAGGACCGCGCGGCGGCCTCGACCTCGTCGAGGAGCCCGGAATCCCCGCCCCAGGTGGGGAAGGTGGTGAACAACGCGCGCACCTGCGCGGGCGCCATCTCGTGGGACCAGCGCACGACGTGCGACTCGACGCCACCGAACCATCCGCCGGCCTCGAGCTCGGCGATCCGCTCGCCGGTGCGGAGGGGACGCGGAGTGGATTCCCGGCCCATCCCGTGCCGGTGGGCAATCTCGTCGACCAGCTCGCGAAACGGCGTCTGCTGGTCGGGGTCGGTGAACACCGCCCACCAGACCCCCAGCCGGCCACCGGGCCGCAGCGCCGCGTGCAACCGCGGGAGGGTGACCTCGGTGTCCACCCAGTGCAGGCTCGTCGCCGCCAGCACCGAGTCGTACGCCGACTCCGGCAGGTCGGCTTCCTCGGCCGTGCCCTCGATCACCGTCAGTTGGTCCTCGGGGAACCGGGTTCGCAGATCAGCCGCCAGCGCGGGACCGGGCTCGACCGCGTCGACGACACCACCGCGGCGCAGGAGCTCGGCCGTCGCCTGGCCGGACCCCGCCCCGATCTCCAGGACCCGGACCCCGGCGCCGATCGCGCCGTGGCCCGCGAGCAGGTCGTAGACCTCGGCGGGGTAGCCCGGACGGGCGTGCCGGTAGGTCGCGGCCACCCGGTCGAAGTGCAACCCCGGCTCGGTCACGTGTCGGCGACCAGCTTCTCGAGCCGCGCCCGCAGCGCCGGCTCGCGGTGGGCATTGCCGCGCAGCTCGACGTACTTCTCCCCGAACGCAGCGAGCAGCGCGTCGTCCAGCCGGCGTACGGCACCCGGCGGGTAGCGGTAGCCCATCCGTTCGGTGAGCGCGGTGGCGTCGATCGGTCGCAGCACCTCCCCGAGCTCGACGAGCGAGGTGATGCCCGAGCTCCAGCAGCAGTCCGGAGATCCAGGCGTAGTGGTCGGTCCGCGACCAGCCGGCGTCGGCGTACTGGCCGGCCAGGAAGGCGGCGAGCTCACGCGGGCTGATCCGCGGGTCGTCGTCCTCGGCGGTCGGGGGTTGCTCGGTCATGCCGGCCTGCAGCCGGTCCCGGATCGTGGAGAACTCCCGGTCGGCCAGCTCCAGCAGCCCGGCCGCCAGGGTGAAGCGGCGGTCGAAGTCGGGCACGTGCTCGTCGGGGATCGTGCCCTTGTAGCGGATGTCGTGCTCGAACTCCGCCCACGCGTGCTGCAGGACGGTCCGGATCTGCACCTGGGCACGGATCCCGCGCAACAGCTCGTACGCCGGCTGGCTCTCGCGCGCCGCATCGAGCCCGACGTGGAGGTGGCGGCTGGCGTAGCCGAAGCGACCCTCACTCGCGGTCTCGCGTCCCATGTCCCGGTCGTCGATGACCACGACCTGGTCGTCGAGCAGGTCGGCCACGGCCGCCACGTCGCTGTGCACGTAGGTGATCACCCGGAGCCCGATCTGGTCGGTGATCTGGGTGAGCGGGTCCGTGAAGGCCGGCACCCCGTCGACGGTCCGGGCGGCCTTGGCGGCGAACGAGGTCACGCTCTTGGCCCGGCCGACGACGCTGAGGTAGTTGATGCCGGCGTCGTCGAGCACCGAGGTGACCAGGCCCACCCACAGCTCCGCCGCCTCGGCGAGCACCGGCTGCTGGGCGGCGTACTCGCGGACGGCGGCCTGGGTGGGGTCGGCCTGCTCCGGCTTCACGCGCTTGCCGCGCGGCGTCGGTGCCAGCTCGTCCGGCAACGTGGGAGTCACGATGTAGCCGGTCTCGAAGTCGCCGTAGGTCGTGGTGTCGTCCGGCCGGCGCTCGGCGTGCAGCGCGACGTAGGCGCAGAGCACAGCGTCGACCTGGTCCTCGACCACGCGCAGCTCGCTCTTGCGGACCGCACCCTCGACGGCGGCCCGCAGCTCCCGCCACCCTCCCGCAGCGGGGACGTCGGCTCCCTCGAGGTGCAGCGGCGGATTCGCGGTGACCATGCCCTCGAGCAGCCCGATCAGCACCAGGAGCTCGCTGCGCAGGTCGGCGACCTCGCGGCCGGCCTTGTTCTTGTACTTCAGGGTCCGCCCGAGCCGGAACAGGGCGACGGTGGCGGGATGCGGGTAGACCTCGAGCGCCCGACGCGACCGGCCGGAGCGCGGGTTCATGTCGAGGCCGAGCCGGGCCGCGACCCGGGCGCCACGGGTTCCGTCGCGGAACTCGGGCTTGCCGGTGTTGGAGGGGTGCGCCCCGGCGTCGAAGCGCGCGAAGTCCGCGTTCAGCAGGGCCTCCGCCGGCCGGTTGCCGGTGGGGTTGGTGACGATCAGCGGCGCGTCGAGGGCCACCAGGCAGTCACCCTCGACGTACGGCGCGAGCCGGTCGGCGATCTCGTCGTCGGTGCGCGCCGCCGACACGTGGACGAGCCGACCGTCGCCGTCGAGGACCGCCAGCCCACTGGGCTTCCGCTCCCCCCACGCGAGGTCGACGCCGACGAAGTACATGTGCGCAGCCTGCCCTATCTGCCCCGTCGGGGGGTGGATCGGCGGGTTAGGTTGAGCGGGTGACGGTCATCGAGACGGCGGGGCTCAGCAAGCGGTACCCCCGCGTGACCGCCCTCGACGACCTCGACGTGTCGGTCGGTGACGGCGTCACCGGTTTGGTGGGAGCCAACGGGGCCGGCAAGTCGACACTGATCAAGATCCTGCTCGGCCTGGTCCCGGCCACGAGCGGCTCCGCCAGGGTCCTCGGCCACGACGTCGCCAGCGAGGGCCGGGCGATCCGGTCCCTCGTCGGCTACATGCCCGAGCACGACTGCCTCCCCGCCGACGTCTCCGCGAGCGACCTGGTCGTCCACATGGGTCAGATGTCCGGGCTCCCGTACGCCGCGGCGCGCGAGCGCGCGTCCGACGTGCTGCGCCACGTCGGCCTGGCCGAGGAGCGCTACCGGCCGATGGGGGGCTACTCGACGGGCATGAAGCAGCGGGCGAAGCTCGCCCAGGCGCTCGTGCACGACCCCGAGCTGGTGCTCCTCGACGAGCCCACCAACGGTCTGGACCCGTCCTCGCGCGACGACATGCTGGCCCTGGTCCGCAAGATCGGCACCGAGTTCGGCATCGCCGTGCTCGTGACCTCCCACCTCCTCGGCGAGCTGGAGCGGATCAGCGACCACGTCGTCGTGCTGGACGCCGGTCGGCTGCTGCGCTCGGAGGCGACCACCGAGTTCACCCACCTCACCGGCGTGCTGCTGGTCGAGGTCCAGGGCCCCAGCGACGCCGACCGCCGCCTCGGTCAGGCCCTGGTCGAGGCCGGCCTCCAGGCCTGGCCCGTCGGCAAGATGGTCGAGGTGCAGGTCGTCGACGAGACCACCTGCGACGTCGTCCGCGACCTCGCCGTCGACCTCGGCCTCGGCCTGGTCCGGATGCAGGAGCGCCACCACCGGATCGAGGACGTGTTCCGCGAGGGAGGTGCCGGCAGTGTCCAGCCCGTCTGAGGCCCCGGCTCCCCCCGGCCAGCCCTCCGGTGTCATCCACGACATCGGCTACCGGCCCTACTCCGGCCCGCGACTGGGCAACGGGGCGGTCGCCGGCTCGCTGTTCGTGACCGGCCTGCGCAACTGCTTCGGCCTCGGCCGGTCCGGGCGCTCCAAGATCCTGCCGATGATCCTCCTCGGCCTGATGTTGCTGCCGGCGCTGATCCTGGTCGGCGTCCTGGTCCAGGCCCGCGAGGCACTCGGGCTGGACTCCCACCTGGTCGCCTACTCCGTCTACCCGCTGACGACCCAGCTGCTGATCTCCGTCTTCGTCGCCGCCCAGGCCCCCGCGCTGATCTCCCGCGACCTCCGCTTCGGCACGATCACCCTCTACCTGGCCCGCCCCGCGTCGCGGACGACGTACGTCCTGGTCCGGATGGCGTCGCTGACGGTTGCGACCTTCGTGCTGATCGCGGCGCCGATGGTCCTGATGTACGTCGGTGGGTTGCTCGCCGACCTCCCCCTGGGGCGGGAGACCGGACGGTTCCTCGCGGCGCTGGCCGGTGCCCTGCTCCTGGCCGCCTGTCTGGCCGGGCTGGCGGCGCTGGTCGCCGCGATGACGACCCGTCGCGGGCTGGCCGTCGCCTCGGTGATCGTGGTCCTGCTCGTCACGTACACCGTGGTGGCGACCGTCCAGGGGATCTCGCTGGAGACCGGCAACGACACCGTCGGCCAGGTGGCCGGGCTGTTCTCGCCGTACACGCTGACGCAGGGCGTGCAGGTCCTGCTCTTCGACTCCCCCCGCGCCACCCCGACCCCGCCCGAGGGCGCCGCACAGACGCTGCTCTACCTCGCCGGCACGGCCGTCATGATCCTCGGCTCGGTCGGCGCCATGCTGCTGCGCTACCGCAAGGTCGCCTCATGACGGGCGGTCCCGGATGAGCACCCTCCAGCTCGACAACGTCTCCCGTTGGTACAAGAACGTCGTCGCCGTCAACGACGTCACGATGACCATCGGACCCGGTGTCACCGGTCTGCTCGGGCCCAACGGGGCCGGCAAGTCGACGCTGATCGCACTGATGTCCGGGTTCCTCGCACCCTCCACCGGCAGCGTGACCCTCGACGACGAGCCGCTCTGGCGCAACGAGCAGGTCTACCGCCGGATCGGGCTGGTGCCCGAGCGCGAGGCCCTCTTCGAGTACCTCACCGGCCGCCAGTTCGTCGTCGCCAACGCCGAGCTGCACGGGCTCACGGATCCCGGTGCGGCAGCGCAGACCGCGATCGCCCTGGTCGAGATGACGGACGCGCAGGACCGCGACATCTCGACGTACTCCAAGGGCATGCGGCAGCGGATCAAGATGGCGTCCTCCCTCGTCCACGATCCCTCCGTGCTCCTGCTGGACGAGCCGTTCAACGGGATGGACCCGCGCCAGCGGATCCATCTGATGGACCTGCTCCGGCGGATGGGCGGCGAGGGTCGCACGGTCCTCTTCAGCTCCCACATCCTCGAGGAGGTCGAGCAGGTCGCGCGCCAGATCGAGGTGGTCGTGGCCGGCCGCCACGCCGCGTCGGGTGACTTCGGCGCGATCCGTCGGCTGATGACCGACCGGCCCAACCGGTTCGTGCTGCGCACCGGCGACGACCGTCGACTCGCCTCCGCGCTGCTCGGGGATGCGTCCGTCGGTGGCGTCCGCCTCCGGGACGAGGGCGGCATCGAGGTCGAGGCCACCGACTTCGGCCGCTTCAGCGAGGTGCTCCCCCGGCTCGCCCGCGAGCACCAGGTCCGGTTGCTCGAGGTCACCCCGACCGACGAGTCCCTGGAGAGCGTCTTCTCCTACCTGGTGTCGACGTGACCACCACCCTCCTGCCCGCCGCCGTGATGGGCACCGTCGCCCGCCTCGGGGTGCGCAGCGTCTTCGGCCGCCGCCGCGGCGTCCTGCTCTTCATCCTGCCGCTGATCCTGATCGGCCTCGCGATCCTGGTCCGCGCCATGGTCGGGCAGGACGAGTCGGCCGCCGACGCCACCCTCGTCGGCCTGGGCCTCGCCGTCCTGATGCCGCTGGTCGCGCTGATCGCGACCACGGGCGTGCTCGCTCCCGAGATCGACGACGGCTCGATCGCCTACCTGCTGGCCAAGCCTGTCTCGCGGCACGCGATCGTGGCCGCCAAGATGCTCGTCGCCGTTGGTTGCGTGCTCGCGTTCGCGGCCGTCCCGATGCTCGTGGCCGGGGTGATCCTCCTGTCGGACGAGCCGCGGGCCGGAGTCGCGTACGCCGTCGGCGCGCTCGCCGGCGGAGCGGCGTACTGCTCACTCTTCGCCCTGCTCTCCGTGCTGACCAGGCACGCCGTCGTGATCGGGCTGATCTACCTGCTCGTCTGGGAGGGCCTCCTCGGAGGGTTGCTCGACGGGGTCCGGTGGCTCAGCATCACCCGGTGGGCGGCCGCCGTGATCGAGCAGGTGGACGGCGGGATCGAGATCTCCGACGGACTGGGGGCGACGTACGCCGTCCTGGCCACGCTCGTCGTGCTGCGTCGCCGGCACCTGGTTCACCGGCTGGAAGCTGCGCGGCTTCAACCTGACCGGTGACGAGTGACCGCGATCGAGGGCGACCCCGCGCCCGGCGTGACGCGGCGGGCGCACGGCTCGTTGTCTGTTCGTGCGCACACGATCCGGACTCCTCCTCCTGGCCCTCGTCCTCGGGCTCGTCGCCCTCCCCTTCTCGACCTCGCAGGCGGAGCCGACGAAGCCGCTGGTGATCGAGGTGCTCTCCAACCGGGCCGACCTGGTCACGGCCGGCGACGCGCTCGTCGCGGTCCGGCTGCCCTCGAAGGTCGACGCAGACGAGGTGCGGGTGCTGGTCGGCGACCGCGACGTCACCCCGCGCTTCCGGGTGCGTGCCGACGGCCGGTTCCTCGGGCTCGTCACGGGCCTGGACCTCGGCCGCAACGTGCTCCGCGCCGAGGCACCCGGCTACGCGGGCAAGACCGTGATCAAGAACCACCCCAACGGTGGTCCCGTCTTCACCGGTCCCCAGCTCGGGCCCTACCAGTGCCAGGAGACCGCGGTCGACGCGCTCTGCAACGAGCCCGCGACGTACTCGTGGCTCTACAAGTCGACCGACCCGACGACGCCCGACCTGCAGCCCTACGACCGCGAGAACCCGCCGGAGGACGTCGCGACGACGACCACCGACGAGGGCGTCGAGGTCCCGTTCATCGTGCGCCGCGAGGACGGCTACCAGGACCGGGACCGCTACACGATCCTGGCGCTCTTCCAGGAGGGCAAGGCCTGGAAGCCCTGGAAGCAGCAGGAGCAGTGGAACAACAAGCTGCTGATCACGCACGGCGGCAACTGCGGCGCGTCGTACGCGCCCGGCAACCCCCCGCTCCAGGACTACTCCGGGACGCTCGAGTCGGTCCCCGGCGTGACCCCCAGCTACGTGACCGCGCTCGGCCAGGGCTTCGCGGTCGTGTCGACGGCGCTCGCCAACACCGGCCACAACTGCAACGTGGCCATGGAGGCCGAGTCGCTGATGATGGCCAAGGAGCACCTCGTCGAGACGTACGGCGAGCTCCGGTACACCATCGGGACCGGGTGCTCCGGTGGCTCGATCACCCAGCACACCGTGGCCAACGCCTACCCCGGCATCTACCAGGGCCTGGTCACGACCTGCTCCTACCCCGACACCCTGACCGCGGGCGCGCAGTTCGCGGACTACCACCTGATGCGGCTCTACTTCGAGGACCCGTCCCGCTGGGCACCGGGCGTCGCCTGGTCGCCGACCCAGATGGCGCAGGTCGAGGGACACGCCTCCCACGTCAACGCGGTGACCGCGGACGAAGGCCTCTTCAAGGCCGCGCTGGACCCCGAGAACTCATGCTCGGGCACCAAGGACCCGGTGGCCGACGACCCCAGCACCCGCTATGACTCCGAGATCAACCCGGCCGGGGTGCGCTGCTCGGTCCTCGACATCATGGTCAACCTGCTCGGGCCCCGTGCGGAGAACGTCTGGAGCGAGCAGGAGCAGGCGGCCGGTCACGGCTTCGCCGGCATCCCCTTCGCCAACACCGGCGTCCAGTTCGGCCTCAACGCCGTGAACACCGGGCAGATCACGCCCGCCCAGTTCGTCGACCTGAACGAGAAGGTCGGTGGCCTCAACGTCGACTCCGAGCTCGTCGCCGAGCGGATCGCCGGAGACCCCGCCGCGATCGACCGCGTCTACAAGACCGGACTGATCAACGAGGCGACCAACCTCGAAGAGGTCGCGATCATCAACCACGGAGGTCCGGACCCGGGCGCCGCGCACGACTACAGCCACGCGTTCTGGACCGAGGAGCGGATGCTCGCCAAGCAGGGCCACACCGACAACAGGGTGATGTGGTTCGGTCCCGCACCGTTGATCGGTGACGCGAACTGGGCCAACGAGGCGCTGCTCGCGATGGACCGCTGGCTGACGAACGTCGAGAACGACAAGACCAGCAAGCCTCTGGCCGAGAAGGTCATCGCCGACAAGCCTGCCGACGTCACGGACCGCTGTGTCGTCAGTGACGCGGCCCCCGGCTGCTCCGTCGAGGAGCTCCAGGCGCTGCAGACCAGGTTCAGCACCCCCCGTCAGGAAGCCGGCGGACCCAAGGCCAACGACAACGTCGCCTGCAACCTCAAGCCGCTCGACCGGGCCGACTACCTGCTGGGTCCCCTCTTCACGGAGGGCGAGTGGACCCGGCTCGAGGCCGTGTTCCCCGACGGCGTCTGCGACTACTCCGTCCCCGGTCGCGGTCAGCGCCCGGACGGCGCGGAGACCTGGCTGCGCTACGGCAAGGCCGACGGCACCAACGCGTACGGCGGCCGCAACCTGCCCGGCGTACCCGCTCACTCCGGCGACGGCTGGGCCAGCCCCTCCTTCCACGAGCTGCTCACGAAGTAGCCCTCGTTGGTCGAGTAGGTCGCGGTTGAGGCGCCCGTTGGTTGAGCCGTGCGAACGCGCGCTGGCGCGCGAGCCTCGAAACCCGGTGACTGAGCAGGGCCCATCCCTAGATTGACGCCATGCCCCAGGACCTCAGCGCGGTCGCCTGGCCGATCCGTACCTCCCGCCTGACCTTTCGCCCGATCACGGTGGCCGAGCTCCCGGCCCTCTTCGAGATCCGGAGACGCCCGGAGGTCTCGGAGTGGCTGCCGAGCCTGCCCACCGACCGGGACGCGTTCGTGGAGCGGCTGAGTGACCCGGAGCGGCTGGCGGTCACGCTCGCACTCGAGCTGGACGGCGAGCTGATCGGCGACCTCTACCTCAACGTGGGCGAACCCTGGGCCCAGGCGGAGGTCGCCGACCAGGCGAAGGGCACGCAGGCGGAGCTCGGCTGGGTCCTCGCGCCCGAGCACGGCGGCCGCGGACTCGCGACCGAGGCCGCCTCGGAGCTGATCCGGATCTGTTTCGAGGACCTCGGCCTGCGGCGCGTGGTCGCCCTCTGCTTCGCCGACAACGTCGCCTCGTGGCGGATCATGGAGAAGCTCGGCATGCGCCGCGAGGAGCACAACCGGTCGGACTCGCTGCACCGGTCGGGACAGTGGCTGGACGGGTTCGGCTACGCGCTGCTCGCCGACGAGTGGCGCGGGCCGAGCCGCCCTACCTGACCGGGCTCTCGCCCGGGCCGCGTCGAGGGGCGTCTCGACGTGGCGGCTCAGACGGACTGGCCTTCTGCCACCTGGTCGCCCTCGTCGGGCTCGAGTGTCCCGAACAGTTCGGCCCGCGTCTCGTGGATCGCGAAGAACTTGTCGAGGCTGGTGATCCGGAACAACTTGAGCAGCCGCTCCTCCGCGCAGACGAGAGCGAACGAGCCCTTGAACGTGTGCGTCAGCCGCCGGGCGCCGATCAGGGCACCGAGGGCAGTGGAGTCGAGGAAGGTGGTGTCAGCGAGATCGACGACGAGGTCCACCTGCCCGTCGACCACGAGGTCGTTGATGACCTTCTTGAGCTCGGCCTGGCTGACCAGGTCGATCTCACCTCGGGGCATGATCACGGTACGACCGTGTTCGACGTGGGTGTCGATCTCGAGCGGCTGCATACGGGTTGGTCTCCTGCTGGGGGAAAGCACCTCCGACAGGCACTCCACCCGCCAGTGTGGTGGCAGGAGGCGCGAATTCCTATCCGGCGCGGGCCTTCTCACCCCTAGGGGTGATGAGGATTCTCATGCCTCCGGCAGCGCGAACCGACGCACCAGGTCACCGCTGGTGGCGTCCCACCGGATCACGCCGTCGCTGGCGGCCACGGAGTAGAGCTCCGCCCGTCCGGGCTCCAGATCACCGCTCGCGGGGACTCCTCGTGCCCCTCGAGGACGCGGGTGGCGCCGCCGTCGATCGGCCACAGGAGCAGCTCGGCGTCGTCCTTCTGTGACATCGCGAGGGTCGCGCTGTCGGGGGAGAACGCGAGGCCGTCCGCCTGCACCGGCTCGGGATAGGTTCCCGCCTCCTCGAACGAGGTCGGCGTCCCACAGCGTCACGGTGGCCGTGTCGTCGGCCGCATTGGTGTCGGTGGCGAGCAGCTGGCCGTCCGGGCTCCAGGCGACCTGGCCCTGCGGGTCCGCCTCCAGGGTGGCGACGCGTTCGCCCGACGCGACGTCCCAGATCTCGACCGGGGCATCGGGTGCGGCCACGGCCAGCCGGTCACCGTCCGGGCTGAAGGCCAGGGCGTCCGGCGTCGCGCTCTCCGTCCGGAGCACGCCGAGCTCCTCCCCGTCGGCCGACCAGAGGCGGACCGTGCCGTCGTCACCCGTGCTGGCCAGCGTGTCCCCCTCGGGGCTGAAGGCCAGGGCGGAGACCCCGATCCCCACGGCGTCCTGGGCGTCTTCGACCTCGTGCGCCGGCAGGTGCCGCAGCTCCTCCCCGGTCCGGCGGGTCGAGGAGGAGCACGGTGGCGGCGCTCCGTCGTCGCAACCCGACTGGTGGCGAGCACGTCCGCCGGCGGGCTCCACGCGACCACGTTGCCGCCGGGTAAGTCGTCGGCTCCGAACCCGTGCCGGTGTCCCAGACACAGAGGTCGTCGAGGCACGGCACGACGAGCGGTCGCCGTCGGGGCTGAGCGCCACCGCATCGGGCTGCAAGCACCACGCCGGGCACCCGTTCGACGTCCCCCTCCGGTGAGCCGGTGTCGCCTCCCGGCGCTTCCGCTCGGAGGAGCAGGCCACGAGGACGGCAAGCGTCACCGCGAGCCGCAGTCGCCGCGCCCGAGGGCTCGGGTCGGAGCACGCCGCAATCCGCTCACTGCTCCCGTCGTTCGAGAAGGTCGATGTCGAACCACGCCTCGGTCCCGTCGTCGCACACGTGGTGGTCGAGCTCGCGCCCGGCCCGGGTCACGGTGCGCTGGCTGCGCGAGGTGCGTTCCTGCGCACGCAGGACGTCGTACTCGTCACTCACGCGTAGGACGGCCCAGGGCCGCTCGCGGCTCCCGTCACCGGACGAGAGGATCGCGGACATCGCCAGCTGGGCCATGCGTCGCTCGCGTCGTGCGCGCGCTGCGTCGCCCTGTCCGTCGTACGCCGACGCGAGGACGGCGTGCGCCATCGGGCTGAAGAAGGCGCCGGGCATCAGGGCGCGGACCGTCCGACGACCTGCGTGTGGTCGCCGGTCTCGAGCAACGGTGTCGTCGTCCGCACGAGGTCGAGGTCGGGCCGGTAGTTGACGCACGGCCTCGGACCGCGCGCCGCAATCGGTCGAGTGTGTCCGGGACTGGGGCCTGGCGTAGTCGGTCGCCACGGTCCGCGCCATGGTCACCATCATCCGGCTGCCTCCCGGTGCTCTTCCAGGTCCTCGCCGGTGAGGTCGTCGAGGTAGTCCTCGCCGCTCTCCCGGGCGTCCGCCTCGACCGGCTGGTTCCAGTAGTCGTCGAAGTCGTCCTCGGCGCGCTGGTAGTCGTCGAAGTTGTCACGCCAGTCCTCGACCTGCTCGCGGTGCACGCCCGGGGGCGGATCGAACGGGTCGTCCTTGAGCCCGGCGTCGATCAGGGCCTGGTCGATCAGGCCCGGGTCGGCGTCCCGGACGTTCTCGTGCTGGCCGGCGTGCCGCACCTCGTGGGCCATCGTGTTGATGATCGCGGGGTCATCGAGGTCGTTGACGTCGATCCGCAGCACCCGGTCGTCGTCGGACCAGCTCCCGTGGGAGTTCGTCTGCGGGTCGTCGTCGGCACCGTCGCCGTCCTCGTCCTCCAGGTCCTCGTAGCGGATCTCGAAGTCGTCGAGGCCGTAGTCGTCCGCGAGCGTCTCGGCCATCTCCTCCAGGGTGGCCCGGCGTTCGTCGTCGGACATGCCGCCCACTGGCGCTCGACCTCGGGGTCGGTGACGCCCTGCGGTCCGTCCGCGCTGAAGGAACCATCGGGCCTGGCGTGGACGAGCGCGGCGTCGACCTCATAGGCCTGGTCGACGACCGACTCCACCCGCTCGGCCAGGGCGTCGCGTAGCAGGACCCGCCCCGCACTGTGGGCTTCGGCCGCCCGGATCGAGTCGAAGCTCATCGGCGCGGACACGTCCGTGACGCTGCCGTCCGGACCGATCTCGAACTCCTGGGACCGGGCGTCGTGGTCGAGGTCGACGACCAGGGTGGTGATGGTCGCGACCTGCGCCTGGGCGGTGAAGATCGCGCGCTCGAAAGCTCGCGCCCCCTCGATGTGGTGGTCCATGGTCCCCACGAGGGCGCTCTGACGGGCGACGGCGAACACCCGCGCGATCCCGGCCCAGGAGTCGGGCACCGTCTGCGCCTCCACCGCGTCCCTGGCCCTCTCCAGGACGTGGAGGTCGGCCCTCAGGGCCGTGCTCGCCGAGGTGAGCCCCTCGGGGTCCCACTCGCGGAGGTTGCCGTAGGTGATCATCACGGCCCCCCGAGGAGTCCCTGCAGACCGCCGAAGAAGCCGCCGGCAGAGGCGTCCGCGCCGGTGCCCTCCTCGGTCGCCGCGTCGATGGAGGCCGCGAAGTCGGCCACGTTGTCGGCCCAGCCGTCGATGCCGGTCTCCCAGGCGTCGCCCAGCTCGGGGACGATCTCGGCCGTCGTGGTGCCCGGCAGGGCTGAGGCCAGGGACGCGAGCGCGTCGCTCCCGTCGGCTCCCCTGGCGTCCGCAGCCGCATCCGACGCAGCAGCGCTGGCGGACGCCATCTGCGACGGGACGAGCGCGAACTCCGACATGCGTCGAGCCTGCCCGGGGCCACTCCCTCGAAAACATCGGGCGACCCAGCTGTGGATCCGTGGGCCGCGGTCATCGCGGGACCCGACGCTCAGGTCGCGGCGACCTTCTTGGTGAAGGTCAGGTGGGTGACCCCGCTGGGGGACGAGACCGCTTCGATGTCGAACGCTCCTTCGAGGGCCTCCAGGCCGTCCCAGAGGCGGACACCGCGGCCGAGCACGATCGGGACCTGGACGACGTGCAGGTGGTCGACGAGCCCGGCGGCGAGGAAGTCGCGGACGACCGTGGGGCCGCCGCCGATCCGGACGTCCTCTCCAGCGGCTGCGGCACGGGCCGTCTCGAGCGCCTCGGCAGGGGTGGCGTCGAGGAAGTGGAACGTGGTGCCACCGTCCATCTCGATCGAGGGGAGCCGACGGTGGGTGAGCACGAACGTCGGCGTGTGGAACGGCGGGTTCGGGCCCCACCAGCCCTTCCAGTCGGGGTCGTCCTGCCAGCCAGGTGGGCCGAACTTGTGGGCTCCCATGATCTCCGCGCCGATGCCGTGACTGTTCCGCTCTGCAAAGGCGTCGTCCATCCCCGCGGCCCCGCCCGGGCCCCAGAACCGGGTCCGGAACATCCACTCGTGCAGACGCTCCCCCGCATGGCCGAATGGCGCCTCGAGGGACTGCGGCTCCCCGGTGGCGAAGCCGTCGAGGGAGATGGACAGGTTGTGGACCCGGGTCAGTGACATCCGTTCCTCAGTGGGCCATGTCGACGAAGCGGCTGTAGTGGCCCTGGAAGGCGACGGTGATGTCGCGGGTGGGGCCGTTGCGGTGCTTGGCCACGATCAGGTCGGCCTCGCCGGGACGGGTCGACTCCTTCTCGTAGACGTCGTCGCGGTGCAGCAGGATCACCATGTCCGCATCCTGCTCCAGGGACCCCGACTCACGGAGGTCGGACATCATCGGGCGCTTGTCGCCACGCTGCTCGGGACCACGGTTGAGCTGGGACAGCGCGATGATCGGGACCTCGAGCTCCTTGGCCAACAGCTTGATCTGGCGGGAGAACTCCGAGACCTCCAGCTGACGCGACTCGACCTTCTTGCCCGACGACATCAGCTGCATGTAGTCGATCACGATCAGGCGGAGGTCGTGGCGCTGCTTGAGCCGGCGGGCCTTGGCGCGGATCTCCATCATGGTCATGTTGGGCGAGTCGTCGATGAACATCGGCGCCGAGGACACCTCGGCCATCTTGCGGGCCAGCTTGGCCCAGTCGTCGTCGTTCATGTTGCCGTTGCGGATGTGGTTGAGCGGCACCTTGGCCTCTGCCGACAGCAGCCGCATCGTGATCTCGGAGCGCGTCATCTCCAGGCTGAAGAAGCAGCTGGTCAGGTTGTTCTGGATCGACGCCGCCCGGCAGAGGTCCAGAGCCAGCGTCGAGTTGTGGGTCGGGATCATCGACTCGCCGGCGAGGTAGAGGTGGTCCTCGTTGTCGACCTGCACGCAGCGCACGGGCACGCTGTCGACCGGCCGGACCGCGGTGATGTAGCGCCGGCCGATACGCGCAGTGGAGGTCGGTCGCTCCTCCTTGTGCAGGGCGTGTTTGCGGCCGAGACGGAACACGTCGTCGGTCGTCGAGAAGTTGAGGATGTAGCAGGTCGATGACGCCTCGCTGCGGCCCTTGACCTGCTTCGTGGTGCGACCGCAGCGGTAGCCGAGGCTGACGATGAGCTCGTAGACGTCTTGGGCAAGGCGGGCACTGGTGACGGAGAACTGACAGGATCCGACACCCCTGACCACCGTGCCGTCCGTGTCCATCAGTCCGGCCAGCAACTCGCGTCGCTGGGCTTCCGAGGCGCGGAGGTACCGGGCGGGGATGTGCTTGTCGTCAAGCACCCCGGCGGTGCGGAGCATCGCCTGAAAGCTTCCGTGGTCAGCCCGACAATCACGGCACATCTGACCGCCGGTGAAAACACGACCACAATCGGGGCAGTTTGCCGTGCGAACCGGTGCCTCGGGTGACTGAGGGATCTTGATCGAGTAGAGCATGTTGCCGTGCCCGGTCACCTCGTAGCCGTGGCCCTCGATGTACATCGGGATCTCATCGGTCTCACAGGTGATCCGCGCGCTCGCGCTATGGCCATCACCCAGCCAGGCGCCGAGCACGTAGCCCGGGATCGGCAGGTCCGTCGTGGGCGCTGCGAGCGGGGAGGCATTCTCTACAGCGTGGTTGGCGCGCTGCTCCCTGTTGATCCGGACGGTTGCCGCGATCTCCTCGGTCGTGACGACCGCCGGGAAGGTGTGCTGGTTGCGCGTGCGGTTGTAGTGGTGGTCGGCCGCCCACCTGGACTTTCGAGCCGCGCGGGTCTCGGTCAGCCACTGGTGCTGGGCGTCCGCGACGATCCTCGAGCCGTCCGAGAACTCGACCTCGTAGCAGGGCCGGCCGGTCATCACGTCGGTCACGGCGACCACCCGGGTCGGGCGACCCTGGGCGTCGTACAGCAGGTCTCCGACAGCGACCTCGCCCATGGTCGTCCAGCCGGCCGGCGTCGGCAGGGGGGTGTCGAGCGCGAGTGCCTTCCCCATGGCGGGACGCGCCGCGACGATGATCATCTGGCCGTTGTGGAGACCGTTGGTCAGGTCGTCGAGGTCAGCGAAGCCGGTGGGCACGCCGTAGAGACCGGCCTCCCGGTTGCCGATCGCCTCGATCTCGTCGAGGACGCCGTCCATGATGTCGGAGAGCGGGGAGTAGTCCTCACCCGAGCGCTTGTCGGAGATCTTGTAGACCTCGGCCTGCGCCTGGTCGACGACGTCGTCGACCTGGCCCTCGCCGGCGTAGCCGATCTGGACGATCTTGGTGCCGGCGTCGACGAGCCGGCGCAGGATCGCCTTCTCGCGGACGATCTCGGCGTAGTAACCGGCATTGGCTGCGATCGGCACGTTGGCCGAGAGCGTGTGGAGGTACGGCGCGCCGCCCACCCGCGCCAGCTCACCGCGGCGATGCAGCTCGGCCGAGACGGTGACCGGGTCGGCCGGCTCGCCGCGACCGTAGAGGTCGATGATCGCGTCGTAGATGACCTCGTGGGCCGGCCGGTAGAAGTCGACGCCGCGCACCGACTCCGAGACGTCCGCGATCGCGTCCTTCGAGAGCAACATGGCGCCGAGGACGCTCTGCTCCGCGGCGTTGTCCTGGGGCGGCACCCGGTCGCCGGGGCGGGAGACGTGCTCGCCGGGGACGTAGGCCGACGGACCATCGCCCCAGTCGTCGAAGGACGGCTCGGCCAGACCCGGTGCATCGTGGTCCGTGACGCTCACGCCTGCCTCCACAGATCTGTCGCGCGACGGGTGTCGCGCTGGGCCGGTAGGTGATCTCTGACGGTAGGGACGGGCACCGACACCCATCCGGATCCGGGCCCACCGGCCCCGATTCCGGGCCACCCCCGGGGAGGTGACCCGGTGGAACCTACGCCGCATCCCCGTCAGCTGGAAGTCGGTCTTCCACAGGCCCCTGTGGATAACTGGCCAGACCCCGTGGAGGAACCCCTCTGTGCTGTGCACACACTGGGGAGACAGCTGTGGAAACTCGGACACCGATCCCGGCCCGACCCCCTCTGACCTGCGAAAACGTCCGTCTGGTGATGTGCACTCAAAACTCTTTGCCAGAATGACGTCCACCCTTTCGCCATCTGGGATTTGCCTGTTGGTTTGTCGACACGCGGCTCTGGCGGACCGATTACCCACAGAAATACCGGTTTCATTCACAGCCCGAAGTGACTAGTCATGTCATGGTCATCGGCGGTCCACGATCCTTACCCGGAGTAGTCTGCCGCCATGGCACGCACCCACGACCGCGAGATCGTCCGGCTCGCCGTCCCGGCGTTCCTCGCCCTGGTCGCCGAGCCTCTCTTCCTGCTCACCGACGCGGCCATCGTCGGGCACCTCGGCACCGCCCCGCTGGCCGGCCTCGGCATCGCCGCGGTCATCCTGCAGACCGTCGTCGGGCTGTGTGTCTTCCTGGCCTACGGCACCACCGCCAGCGTGGCCCGCCGGCTCGGGGCAGGCGACCGGCAGGGCGCGCTCGCGCAGGGGATCGACGGGGTCTGGCTCGCGGTCATCATCGGTGCCGTCGCCACCCTCCTCGGACTGCTGCTGACCGAGCCGCTGGTCGGCGCCTTCGGGGCCGACCCGAGCATCTCCGCACCGGCGTCCACCTACCTGCGCATCGCGTTCCTCGGCACCACGCCCTTGCTGGTCATGCTCGCGACGACCGGCATCCTGCGCGGGCTGCAGGACACCAAGACCCCGCTCGTCGTCGCCGTCGTCGGCAATGTGCTCAACGCCCTGCTCAACCTCCTGCTCGTCTACGGCGCCGGGCCCCTCGACGGTCTCGGGATCGCCGGGTCCGCCTGGGGCTCCGTGCTCGCCCAGGTCGCCAGCGCAGCGGCGCTCCTCGCCGTGGTCGTCCGGGCCGCCCGTCGAGAGGGCGCCTCGCTGACCCCCGACCTGACGGGCATCAAGGTGGCCGCCCACGCCGCGGTGGCCCTGGTCGTCCGGACCCTCACGCTGCGAGCCGCGCTGCTCGTGACGACGTACGCCGTGATCCTGGGCGCGGAGACGGGGCGCAACCAGGCCGTCGACCTGGCCACCCACCAGCTCGCGCTGACCATCTGGACCTTCCTCGCCTTCTCCCTCGACGCGATCGCGATCGCCGCGCAGGCGATCACCGGCCGCTACCTGGGGGCCGGCGACGTCGAGGGGACCCGCGACGTGACCGCCCGCATGGTCAGGTGGGGCATCATCAGCGGCGTCGTGACCGGCGCGCTGCTGGCGCTCAGCAGTCCGTTCGTCGGCCGCCTCTTCACCGGCGACGCCGCCGTCCACGAGGCGCTGGTGCCGGTGCTGCTGATCGCGGCCCTCGGGCAGCCGATCGCCGGCGTGGTCTTCGTCCTCGACGGCGTGCTCATCGGCGCCGGCGACGGCAGCTACCTGGCGAAGGGCGGGCTGGTCACGCTCGCCGCCTACGCCCCCGTGGCTCTCCTCGCGGCCCAGCTGGGGGGCGGTCTGCTCGCGGTCTGGGTCAGCCTCAGCGCCGTCTTCATGGGCGCCCGCCTCGTCGTCCTCGTCCATCGCGCGCGGGGCACGGCCTGGCTGGTCACCGGCCCCGCTCTACGCTGACCCCCATGCGGCCCCTCCAGTCCATCGGCATGGGCCTGGTCATCATCGGCCTGCGGGCCACCTTCGGCGGGTACGACGCCCTGCCGGACCTGCTCGGCTGGGTGCTGGTGGTCTACGGCGTCCGCGGACTGCCCGAGGACCTGCAGCACCGCAGCGCCCTCACCACGCTGTCCCTGCTGGCCGGCGCGGTCAGCATCCCGCTGTGGCTCCCGGACGTCGCCGACCGGCTCTACGACACGAACCCCTCACTCGGCTGGGCGGCCAACCTTCCCCAGCTCGGCTTCGTCGGCCTGCTCTGCTTCACCCTGGCTCGGCGTGCCGCGGCGGCCGACGACACCCGGGCAGCAGCCTGGGCCCGCACCGCGCTCACCGGCTTCGTCGTCGTCGGGGTGCTGCCGGTCCTGGTCTTCGGCGCCGGCATCGACTCCCTCGAGGTGCCGTCGTACGTCGCGGCGAGCGTGGCCCTCCTCCTGCTCATCTGGCTGCTCTTCACCTGGTCGTCACGACCGTGGATCACGGTGGACCCCCTCCCGGCGGAGCCCGCACCCACGTAACCTTGCCCGCACACGTTCGAACCCTCTCGGGACGACGCCACACGGGAGCCTCCATGTCCACCAGTTCTCGGTTCCGCACCACGTCCCGACTGGGTCGCTGGTCCGGGCTGCTGCTCATCGCCGCGCTGCTCCCTCTGCTCGGGCCGACCGCCGCCCCGGCGTTCGCCGCGGACTGCACGTCCGAGGCCACTCCTCCGCCCACGCTCCCGCCGGACTTCGGGTGTGACGACGTCACCCCACCCGACACGCAGATCACCGCCATGTCGCCGTCTCCGAACGACGCCGGCTGGACGAAGACCGACGACGTGACCTTCGAGTTCTCCGAGGTCGTCAACGACGCCGACCAGGGTCCCTGGACGTTCATGTGCAAGCTGACCGGCGCGTCGCAAGCCCACGACTGGGAGACGTGCGAGAGCCCCAAGACCTATACCGACCTCGCGGACTCGCCGTCGTCGGGATACGAGTTCTTCGTCTACGCCGTGGA
Source organism: uncultured Actinomycetota bacterium (assembly GCA_963834235.1). Classification (GTDB taxonomy): domain Bacteria; phylum Actinomycetota; class Actinomycetes; order Propionibacteriales; family Nocardioidaceae; genus Nocardioides. The sequence goes on along the minus strand of CAWIAS010000001.1, from coordinate 392,437 downwards.
CGCGGGTGACTCGGCCATCTCGTTCGTCGGAGCCCCGGTCGACACGAGCGACGATGAGGACCCGGCCGCGCAGCCCGACGACGACTCCGCCTCCCCGGCCTCACGCACCTGGAAGCAGGACACCGTCGACCCGGTCGCCTTCATCTTCGAGGGGCCGTACGACAGTGAGGGCACCGGCTGGCCGATCGTGAAGAAGCCCGAGGTCAGCTACCTCCTCGACTCCAACGAGGACGACGTCAGCTACCGCTGCCAGCTCGACGGCAAGCAGGTGGCCTGTGACGAGGGGCCGCTCACGCTCGGTGGGCTGACCGGTGGCAACCACACGTTCACCCTCAGCGTCACCGACGTGGCCGGCAACTCCGACGAGTCGGCAGAGACCGAGCAGTTCGTGGTGCCGTACAACCTGACCAAGGGCAAGAACTGGGCGAAGAAGAACGGCAAGGGCTACTTCGCGGGCGACTACCTGCGGACCAGCAAGGCGGGCGCGCGGGTCAAGTTCCGCGCACAGAACATCCGCGAGTTCCGGGTGGTCGCTCCGGCCGGCTCGAAGCTGGGCAAGATCCGGGTCCGCACCGGCACCGGTTTCTGGAAGACCTACGACCTCAGCAAGGGCAAGGCCACCAAGTACCGCTACATCGTCGTGCGAGACGCTGCCTCGCCGTTGTTCTCAGGGCGGCTCCTGATCGAGTCGCTCAGTCGCGGCAAGCAGGTCCGGGTCGACGCGCTGGTGTTCCCGCCGAGCTGAGGTCCGCAACCCGAACACCTGCGCCAGAACGACGAAGGGCCGCTCCCCTGGGGGAGCGGCCCTTCTCGTGGTTCTGCGGGGAACCGTCAGGCCGGGATCACGTTGAGGGCCACCGTGGCGGACACCTCGTCGTCCAGCTTGACCGACACCTCATGGGCTGCCCAGCGACTTGATCGGGTGCTCGACCGCGATCGTGCGCTTGTCGACAGGCTCGCCGGTGGTCTCGGTGAGCGCCGCAGCGATCTCCGCGACGGTGACGGCGCCGAACAGGCGACCGCCCGCACCGGCGCGCACCTTGACGGCCACCGACTGCGCCTCGAGCTTGGTCTTGATCTCGATGGCGTGGTCCTGGTCGCGGACCGCACGCGTGGAGCGCGCGGTCTTGATCGACTCGACGGTCTTCTCGGCACCTCGGGTCCAGCGGATGGCGACACCGCGCGGGACGAGGTAGTTGCGGCCGTAGCCGTCCTTGACCTCGACGACGTCGCCGGGGCCACCGAGGCCGGTTACTTCCTGGGTCAGGATGATCTTCATCTGCCTGGCTCCTTTCAGCGACCGGTCGAGGTATAGGGCAGCAGGGCGACCTCGCGAGCGTTCTTGACCGCGATCGCCACGTCCCGCTGGTGCTGGACGCAGTTGCCGGTCACACGACGCGCACGGATCTTGCCGCGATCGGAGATGAACTTCCGGAGGAGGGTGGTGTCCTTGTAGTCGACACCGGTCGCCTTCTCCTTGCAGAACTGGCAAACCTTCTTCTTGGGCTTGCGAATCACTGCCTTGGCCATTGTGGTGCTTCCTTTCCGAAGCCCGGCTCATGCCGGAATGGTTTCAGGTGGGCTGGGTTGTCACGGGGTTTCGAGGCTCGGCCGCGGGCGGCCTCGCACCTCAACCACCGGTTGGTGTGTGGATCAGAAGGGGGGTTCGTCGGCACCCACGCCGGGTGCGCCCCACGGGTCCTGCGCGGCGCCACCCTGGGGGGCGCCGCCTCCCTGGGGAGCGGGCGTGGCCCACGGGTCGTCGCCACCGGACTGGCCGCCGCCACCCTGGGGGGCGCCGCCGCCGTACCCGCCGCCGCCGGAGCGCTGGGCTCGGGTGACCTTGGCGGTGGCGTACTTGAGGGACGGACCGACCTCGTCGACATCGATCTCGAAGACGGTGCGCTTCTCACCCTCGCGGGTTTCGTACTGGCGGGACTTGAGCCGACCCTGGACGACGACGCGCATGCCCTTCTGGAGGGACTCGGCGACGTTTTCCGCGGCCTGGCGCCAGACCGAACAGGTGAGGAACAGCGCGTCGCCGTCCTTCCAGTCGTTGGTCTGCTTGTCGAACGTGCGCGGCGTGGACGCGATCCGGAAGTTCGCCACGGCTGCACCCGAGGGGGTGAAGCGCAGCTCCGGGTCGTCGACCAGGTTGCCGACCACGGTGATGACGGTCTCGCCTGCCATGTCAGGTCTCCCTACTGATCCATTGGTATGTCGGGGCAATCAAAGCCGTTGCCGCCGACAAGGGGAAGGTGTTCTCCACAGCGCCTCAGCGTGCGCCGGGGCGGATGACCTTCGTGCGGAGGATCGACTCGTTCAGGTTGATCTGGCGGTCGAACTCCTTGACCGTGGCCGGCTCGGCCGCGATCGTGATGATGGCGTAGATGCCTTCGGCGTTCTTCTTGACCTCGTAGGCGAGCCGGCGACGTCCCCAGATCTCGACGGACTCGACGGTGCCACCATCCTTGCGGATGACGTTGAGGTACTTGTCGAGCGAAGGCTCGACAGTGCGTTCTTCAAGGCTGGGGTCGAGGATGACCATCACTTCATATGCGCGCAAAGCGGTCTCCACCTCCTCTGGACTTGGCGGCCACGGACTCTCCGTGGCAGGAGGGCATTGCGTTCCCACCGGCCGTGTGTGGCGTGTGGTGGGACGTCCCTGCGACCGACCCGTCGGTGGGTCCAGGCGCAAAGAACGCCCAAGGCTAACAGCGGCGGAGCGTGAGCACCCAATCCGCCCACAGGGGTCCGGCCGAGCGGAGTAGGGTCGCCGCGTGCTCACCCAGGCCGACCTCGCACAGGCGCGGGAGCGGGTCGCCGCCCACGTCCCGCGCACCCCGGCTCGTCGCTGGCCCCTGCTCGAGCAGGCCACCGGCACCGAGACCTGGGTCAAGCACGAGAACCACAACCCCACGGGCGCCTTCAAGGTCCGCGGCGGCATCACCTTCGTCGCCCGACTGCTGGCCGAACGGCCCGACGCCCCCGGCCTCGTCGCCGCCACTCGCGGCAACCACGGGCAGAGCGTCGCCCACGCCGGCCAGCTCGCCGGGCTCCCGGTCGTCATCGTCGTGCCCGAGGGCAACTCGCCGGACAAGAACGCCGCCACCGCGTCGTACGGCGCAGAGCTGGTGGTGCAGGGCCGCGACTTCCAGGAGGCTCGCGAGTACGCCGCGGAGCTGGCCGCCGAGCGGGGGCTGGTCCCGGTCCCGTCCTTCCATCCCTGGCTGGTCGAAGGCGTGGCCACGGCCGCGGCCGAGCTGCACGAGGACGTCCCCGGGCTCGACACGATCTACGTGCCGGTCGGCATGGGCAGCGGCATCTGCGCGCAGATCGCCGTCCGCGACCTGCTCGGCGCGACCACCGAGATCGTGGGCGTGGTCTCCGACCGGGCCCCCGCCTACGCCCTGAGCTTCGAGGCCGGCCGCCCGGTGTCGACGGACGACGCGGACACCTTCGTCGACGGCGTCGCCTGCCGCGTGCCCGACCCGGATGCCGTCGCCATGATCTGTGCGGGCGCAGCCCGGATGGTCCGGGTCTCCGAGTCGGAGGCGGAGGCGGCGATGTCGCTGATGTACCGCGCCACGCACAACCTCGCCGAGCCCGCCGGCTCGTTCGCCCTGGCCGGCCTGCTCGCCGACCGTGACGCGGTCGCGCGGTCGCCGGGTCGCCGTCGTGCACACCGGCGGCAATGCCGACTTCGACGTGCTCAGCCGCGCCCTCGGACAAGGACTCACCGAGTCAGGGTGAGCCGAGTCGCAGGACCACGCCGCGTACCTCGTCATGGGAGTCCAGGAACAGGGTCACCCCCCACCACTCCATGCACGAGCTCGTGACGTCAGCGGGAGCGGTCAGACTGATGGCGCGCGCATCGGCCAGGTGCGCGGGCGGATCGGCGTTGCCGTGGGGGCACGTGGCGGCGATGCCGCGGCGGAGCTCGTAGTAGCCACCGCTCGCGGCCACGGTGTCGAGCGCCGAGAACGGCCCGACTGCCTCGGCGTACCCCGCATCGAGTTCCCACGCGTGCGCGTGTGGTCGCTCTACCTCATCGAGGGTGATCGAGGTCGGTCCGGCCTCGATGCCGACCCAGGTCTGCCCGGCGGCGAAGGGAGCGTCGAGTGAGGGGTCCGCGGCGAATCGGTAGAACGCGCGCGCCAGCTGGGCATCAGGTCCGCGCAGTGGTCCGAGCTCTCCTTCCGGCGGGCTACACGGTCCCCGGAAGACGTCGAGGTTCAGCGCCGCGATGCGCACACGGACGTCGGCGCGCGGGGTCAACGGTGTGCCAGGGCGGGGCCGCTGCCAGGCGACCGTCCGGGGCCGCGTCCCGCACCGGACGTCGATCGGCCGTTCCCAGCTGGACGAGAGCCCGAGTGCGCCCAATCGCCGGACCGCTTCGCCCGACGGCAACCCGGTGAGGTCGGGCATGACCACCGCGGACGGAGACGCCGATCCCGATTGATCAGGCGTCCGTGGCGAGTGGGCCGCCGAGGGCTGCGCGGCTGGACTGCCCGGCCCAGTGCCGGTCTGTTCGCACCCTGAGATCAGGGCGATGCCGGCCGCCCACGCCATCGCGGCGCCGCACAGCCGTGAACACGCCCGAAGGCTCCACGTCATGCCTGTACGACGCGAGAGGGCGGCTGCCGGTTGTCCCATCCCGATGGCAGGTCGCAGGACCGCAAATCGTCCACAGGCGAGGGCAACAGGCGGTCCTCCACAGGGTCGGCCTCGCTCGATCGGGGGTGTCGGTGCGCGCCCCTAGAGTCAGTTCATGGCAGCAGTTCCCACCGAGTTCGAGCACCCGATCACCGGCTGTGTCCGGGCGATCGGCGCGCTGCTCGACGGCGTCGCGGACTCGGACCCGATGTACCTCCCCACGCCCGGCAAGGCAGCGACGCTGGCCGAGCTGACCCGGGTGAGCGACCGACTGTGCGGCCTGAAGCTGCGGGTCCTGGCTTCCGCGGACGACGTGGCGACCGCGGACGGTTCACGGTCGGCCGCGGACTGGCTGGCCCACCGGTCCCGTCGCGACCGCGGCCCCACGGCAGCCGACGCCCGGCTGGGGAGTGCGCTGGAGGAGCGGTGGCACCAGACCCGGACCGCCGTACTGGCCGGGCAGGTGAACCTCGAGCAGGCCCGAGTCATCGTCGCGGCTCTGGAGGCACTCCCGTCGGATCTGGAGGCAGAGTTGCCCGGCAAGGCGGAGGCCCACCTGGTCGCCGAGGCCGCCCACTTCGATCCTCGGCGGCTCAAGGTGCTCGGCCGGAGGGTGCTCGAGGTGATCGCACCCGACCTGGCCGAGGACCACGAGCGCAGGGCCCTGGAGGCCGAGGAGCGCAGGGCCCGCGAGGAGACCCGGCTGGCCATGCACCGCAGAGGTGACGGGACCACCGACATCAAGATCAGGGTTGCCGACGCCGTCGCGGCCCGGTTGCAGACCTACCTGGAGGCCTACGCCTCACCACGCCGCGGGCACCTCGACCCGACGCACACGCACACCGACCCCGAGTCCGGGCAGCGGATTGCCTACCCCGTGCTGATGGGCCGCGCGTTCTGCAGCCTCCTGGAATCCATCCCGGCCACGAAGCTGCCCGATCACGGCGGGTCGGCCACCACCCTGGTGGTCACCATCGACCTCGACCAGCTCCGCGAACGCCTCGGCGGCGCCGGACTCGCCACCGGCGACCACATCTCCGCGTCGGAGGCGATGCGACTGGCCTGCACCGCCAACCTCGTCCCCATGGTCCTCGGTGGGAAGGGACAGCCCCTCCACCTGGGCCGTGCTCGTCGACTGTTCAGTGCCGCACAGCGACTGGCGATGGGGGTCCGGGACGGCGGTTGCCGTGCCGAGGGCTGTGAGGTCCCGGCAGCCTGGTGCGAGGCGCATCACGCCACGAAACCCTGGGCCTCGGGCGGGAGGACCGACCTCGAGGACGGGGCACTCCTCTGCTCCTGGCACCACCACCGAGCCCACGACCCCTCGTACTCCAACCAACGCATGCCCAACGGCGACATTCGCTACCACCGTCGCTGTTAGCCGGGGGGCCGCCAGACGGTCTGCGTCGCCCACTGCTCAGCGAGTGTCATGAGGAGTGGCTGGGCCGCGGCCTTGATCTGACCGTACGAATAGATGTCAGTGCTGCGTGCCTGCCACTGAGTGACCCCTCGGCCGGCTCAGCGCCCGTCGTACGTCCGGCACGGCTGGCTGCGCAATGAGGCGCAGGCCGGCGCCTTCTTGGGCACCGCCACGCCGGGCACCAACGGCAGCACGACCCGCGAGCGGTGCCGGCGATCGGTCGCGATGGTCACCTGCTCACCGTCGGCGATGGTGTCGAACGCCCACAGCGGGCGGGCTCCGCCGGGAGCGTCCACCGTGATCCGCAGCCGGGAACCCTTCCGGAACGCCTGGGCGAACGGGAACAGCGCCACCCGCACCCTGGTGAACTCCCCGGCCGGCAGAGCGCTGGCGTCGGCCTCCAGGTTCGTGTGCACCGGCGAGATCTTGGTGGACTCCGCGGCATTGAGGGTGCGGTGGCTGGTGCGCAGCCAGCCGGACTGCACGTAGACCTCCGTGCCGTTCGGCCGCACCTCACTCAACGTGACCTCGAGGTCGGTGTCCTCTGCCGGCGTGCGGACCCACAGGTCCACCGACCCGGTCCCGACCGCCACGACGGTCTTCCGCAGCGGCGCGCTGACCCAGCCCAGCCCGGCGCCCTCCGGGATCTGCTGCCAGTCATAGTCCGGGTGGGCCTGCCAGATGCCCGAGCTCGAACCGTCGTACGTCGTCTCCGGCAGCGCCGTCGGATCCGCGACGTAGCTGCGCTGCCGGGCCTGGCCCGGACCCCTCGTGGCCGGTCGACCACGGAGCTGTCCTCCTGGTCGGAGGAACCAGGACGTGGCCTTGGCCGAGGCGATCGGCCAGGAGGGGAACGTCTTCTCGAAGCGCGGAAGCGGAGACCCGGACGGCTGGCCCTTCGCGGCACCTTCCTCGAAGAGGATCCGGATCGGGTCGTCGGACTCGTAGGTCCTCAGCGCCTTGCGGTAGCTCATCCCGCTGTAGTTCGTCCCCGGGGGCAGCGCCAGACCGCCGACCCCGGTCAGTGACTGGGCGAGGATCGGCGCGACGAAATTCTTGGCGCTGCCGGGCACTCGCCGGGCGACGTACAGGTCGAGGAAGTCGGCGTACCGCGCGAAGATCCCCAGGCTCAGCGACTCGGTGTGCGAGCCGTTGACCATGGTCGCGTAGAGGTGCGGCGAGGACGTGAACTTGTCGAGCATCGCCGGGAAGTGCCCGCCGGTCTGCTCGTCCTGCCAGGCACCGGCCAGGAAGACCGGCACGTTGATCTCGTCGACGAAGTGGCTCTGGTTGAGCGGCTCGTACCACCGCTCGTCGTAGAACGGGTTGTCCTCGATCAGCTGGAGCGGGTCGGGGTTCTGCAGCCGCACCGCCTGGTTCGCCTGCGCACACGGTGTCGCCCTCGTCGACCAGCGCCTGCTCCCAGCCCTGGCCGTACGGCGCCGCCTGGGCCTTGCGCTCGGCAGCCCACGAGACGGCGAAGCCGGTGTTCAGGATGCCGCCGGGGTAGAGCGTGCCGCGGTAGGTGTCGTCGATGACCGACAGCGGAGTGATCGCCGACAGGCTCGGCGGCTGGGTCCGGGCGACGTACAGCTGGGAGATGCCGGGGTAGGAGATGCCGACCATGCCGACCTCGTGGAACTCGGCCCACGACTGCGCGGCCACGGTCTCGATCGCGTCGTACCCGTCGAGGCTCTGCACCGGCTCGAAGTTCAGGAACGAGCCGCCCGAGCAGCCGGTGCCGCGCATGTTCACACCGACGTAGGCGAAGCCCAGCGTGTTGTAGAGCGTGGCCATCGTCGAGCTGCCCGGGCTTGCTGGGGCCGTAGCCGGAGTACTCCACCACGGTCGGGAACGGACCGTCTCCCGCCGGCAGTGACACGTTGACCGAGAGCGTGGTGCCGTCCCGGGTGGTGAGGTAGCCGAAGCCGTCCTCGAGCGTCTGGTCGTCGTAGAAGGACTGCGCCGGCGCCGGGTCGTCGAAGTCGGTCACGGTGACCGGATCGGACTCCACGTTCGGTTCGTCAGCCGTGCGGACCGTGTAGCTCCCGGCGTCCAGCTCGCGCCAGACGAGACTGCCGGCTTCGTCCACCGTGCCCGTGGCGACCACCGCGTCACCATCCTCGACGAGCTCGAGGTGGAGCCCGGGGCTGGCCTCGAGCACGTAGAGCTGGTTGACACTGGGGCGCACCGTGAACGTCTCGGGGTCGGCCGCCGTGGCGACCGGGGCTCCACTCAGACCGCCCGCGACCAGGGCCCCCAGAGCAACGACGGCAAGGGTGGCTCTTCTCGGGGCAGACATGGGGGCGATGCTGCCACCGCGGCCCCCGCCCGGTCCCGACAAGTCACCAGAAACTTCGCGCTGCCGCCTCTGACACTCAGCCGCGCAGACCCTCCTCGAGCTCCGCCAGCGCCCGGGTGAGGTCGACCGTCGGGGTCCAGCCCCACCTGTGGGCGCGATCGGCCACGAAGCGACCGGTCCAGGCCGGGCCGTCGTCCCACAGCGGCTCGACGCCCAGGGCACCGGTGACCGTCTCGTAGTAGTCGCGCACGGTCGCCGACTCGGACCCCACGTTCACCGGAGTGCACCCGCCTGCGACCGGACCGCGCTCGGGATCCGTCGCCGTCTCGATTCGACCGGACGCCACGTCGGCGGCAAGGGCCGCGAGGTCGTCGACGTGCACCCACGGGAAGGTCTGGGTCGGGACGGCGTGCCGGGCCTGCTCGTCATCGCGGATCGCGGCCGGACGCACCGAGTTCCAGATCGAGGCCTCGCTGGCGCCGAGGACGGCCGGCGGACGGATCAGCACCCGGGTCAGTCCGTCGATCTCGGCCAGAGCGGCGTCGGTGTCGCGCTTCGTCACGGCGTACGCGTTGTCGTCACCGGTGACCAGCGCCGACGACTCGTCCACGTCACCCACTTCGGGGGTGCGGTCGTAGACGGCCGCCGTGGAGATGTGGACCAGCCGCTCGACGCCGGCGTCCCGGGCCGCCCGGGCAAGCACGGGGGTGCCCTCCACCGCGATCCGGTGCTGGTTCTCGAGATCGGTCCCCATCGGGTGCACCGTGGTGACCACGGCACTCGCTCCCTCGACCACGGAAGCAGCCAGCACCGGGTCGTAGAAGTCCCCCACCCGCTCCTCCACTCCCGGCAGCCTCGGCGCTGTGCCCGGACGGCGTACGACGGCGCGCACGGTCGCGCCGCGTTCGACCAGGGCGGCGCAGATCCGGGAGCCGACCAGACCGTTGGCTCCGGTGACCACGACGGGAGGGCGGGGGGCGTCGGAGAAGTCGCTCATCGGGCCACCTTGGCACGGGCACCCAACACCCCGTGGCTCCTGTCGGGGTCGGGTCCTACGCTGGCGGCATGTTGATCGGAGCCCACGTCGACCAGACCGACCCGCTCGCGGAGGCCGCCGCCCGGCAGGCGCCGCTGGTGCAGTTCTTCCTCGGCAACCCGCAGAGCTACAAGGGGCCTGTGCTCGCCTACGAAGGCGGCGCAGACAAGCTCCGCACCGACGCCGAGACGGCCGGCGTCGATCTCTACGTGCACGCGCCGTACCTCATCAACGTGGCCACCACGAACAACCGGCAGCGGATCCCCAGCCGCAAGCTGCTCCAGCAGCACATGGACGCCGCCGCCGAGATCGGCGCCAAGGGCCTGATCGTCCACGGAGGTCACGTGACCGACGAGGACGACCCCGCGAAGGGGTTCGACAACTGGCGCAAGGCCGTCGAGGCCACCGACCTCAAGATCCCGCTGCTCATCGAGAACACCGCCGGCGGCACCAACGCCATGACCCGCTACCTCGAGCGGATCGCGGGGGTCTGGGCCGCCATCGAGTCCGCCGAGGGCGCCGACATGGTCGGGTTCTGCCTCGACACCTGCCACGCCCACGCCGGCGGCAACGCCCTGGAGACCGTCGTCGAGGACGTCTTGAGGATCACCGGCCGGATCGACCTGGTGCACGCCAACGACAGCCGCGACGAGTTCGACTCCGGCGCCGACCGGCACGCCAACTTCGGGGCCGGCAAGATCGACGCCGACCTGCTGGCCGCCGTCGTCCGCGACGCCGGGGCGCCGGTGGTCTGCGAGACCCCCGGTGGCGCTGACGAGCACCGCGGCGACTTCGCCTGGCTCCGCGACCGGCTCTGATCAGGGCGGAGGGGCCCACCCGATAACCTCGGAGGGTGACTCCCGCTTCCCCCACCGGCTCCCTGACCGGCCCGCTGACCGTCCGCGTGATCACGGAGTCCGAACACCTCGACTTCGTGCGCAGCCGACGGTCCGCGAGCTTCCTCCAGACTCCGGCCTGGGGCACGGTGAAGTCCGACTGGCGTCGCGAGTCGCTGGGCTGGTTCCGTGACGCGCAGGTCGTGGGCGCTGCCCTGGTGCTCTACCGACAGCTGCCCCGGGTGAAGCGCTACCTCGCCTACCTTCCCGAGGGACCCGTCATCGACTGGGAGACCGACGAGCTCGCTGCCTGGCTCGCCCCGATGACCGCCCACCTCAAGCAGCAGGGTGCGTTCGGCGTGCGGATGGGCCCACCGGTGATCACCCGCCGCTGGAGCGCGGCCCAGGTCAAGGCCGGCATCGCCGACGACGCGCGTACGCCGCCTGGGTGACCTGCCACCCCTGGCCCGCAACCACACCGGGGCCCGCGTCGTCTCCCAGCTGCACGAGCTCGGGTGGCAGCAACAGACCACCGAGGGTGGCTTCGCGGCCGGCCAGCCCCAGTACAACTTCGTGATCCCCCTGCGCGACGACGACGGACGTCCGCGCACCGAGGACGATGTCCTCAAGGGCATGAACCAGCAGTGGCGACGCAACATCAAGAAGGCCGCCAAGGAGGGCGTCGAGGTCACGACCGGCACCGGCGACGACCTCAAGCTCTTCCATGACCTCTACGTGCACACCGCCGAGCGCGACCACTTCACCCCGCGGGGGCTGGCCTACTTCCAGACCATGCACGACGCCCTCACCGGCGAGGACCCGGCGCGGTTCCAGCTCTGGTTCGCCCGACACGAGGGCGACCTCGCCGCAGCGACCATCTCCATCCGGGTCGGCGCTCACGTCTGGTACTCCTACGGCGCGTCGGCCACCGAGAAGCGTGACGTGCGCGGCTCCAACGCGATCCAGTGGGCGATGATCCAGGACGCGCTCGCGGGCGAGGCCGACGTCTACGACCTCCGCGGCATCACCGACACCCTCGACCCCGACGATCCCCACGTCGGACTGATCCAGTTCAAGGTCGGCACCGGCGGCGAGGCGGTCGAGTACGCCGGCGAGTGGGACCTCCCGCTGAACCCCCTGCTGTACAAGGCCTTCGACCTCTACATGAGGCGGCGCACATGAGCCTCACCCTGACGGTCGACGGCGACCGCTGGCGGCGCCACCTGCGTGGCGTCGCCGACGACAACCCCGGTCTGGTCCCCGTGGCCAAGGGCAACGGCTACGGCTTCGGGCTCGGCCGGCTGGCCCGCAAGGCCGAGTGGCTGGGGGCCGACACCATCGCCGTCGGCACGTACGACGAGCTGCCGGAGGTCGCGACCCGCTTCGACGGCGACCTGCTCGTGCTCACCCCGTGGCGACCCTTCGGCACCCCGCTCGAGCTGGACCCCGCCCTCGAGCGCCGGGTGATCCACACCGTCGGTCGGATCGCCGACGTCGAAGCCCTGCTCGACCACGACGCCGACGCCAGGTTCGTGCTCGAGCGCCTCACCAGCATGAACCGGCACGGCCTCTCCGCCCGCGACCTGCGCGCCGCGGGCGACCTGGTCCGCTCGCGCGGGCGGCTCGACGCGGCACACCTGGCCGGCGTGGCCCTGCACCTGCCGTTGCAGCAGGGCTCCCACATCTCCGAGGTGCACCGGCTGCTGAACGACGTGGTGGCCGCCGAGCTCGGCACCACCACCATCTGGGTCAGCCACCTCACCCGCGAGGAGCTGGTCACCCTTCGTGCGACGTACGCCGACTTCACGATCCGTCCCCGGATCGGGACCAGCCTCTGGCTCGGCGACCGCGGCGCCCTGAAGGTGACCTCGACCGTGCTCGACGTCCATCCGGTCGAGCGCGGGGACGCCTTCGGCTACCGCGCGCGGACCGTCCCCAAGTCCGGCCACCTGCTCGTGGTCAGCGGCGGCACCGCCCATGGCATCGGCCTGGAGGCGCCGACCGGCGAGTCCTCGATCAAGGCCCGGGCCGCGACCCTGGCCCGCGGCGGCCTCGACGCGGTCGGCTTCGTCCGGTCCCCGTTCTCGATCGACGGCAAGCAGCGCCTCTTCGCGGAGCCACCGCACATGCAGGCCTCGATGCTGTTCCTCCCCCACGGGCCGAGGGTCCCCGAGGTGGGCGACCAGATCGGGGTCCGGGTCCGCTACACCGCGACGGCGTTCGACCGGGTCGTCCTGGACTGACCCTCCCGGACCGGGTCGTGGTGCGGCCACCAGATGTCGCGCACCACGATGCCGACCAGGTAGAGCTCGGCCAGCATCCGGACGGCGATCGCGAGCCAGTAGAAGCCGGAGTCCTCGCCACCGGCCGCGTCGAGGTGCCCACCGAGGTACCACCACACGGAAGCGAAGTAGACGACCTCGCCCGCCTGCCACACGATCTGGTCACGCCACCGGGGCCGGGCCAGGACGGCCAGCGGCAGCAGCCACAGCACGTACTGCGGTGAGTAGACCTTGTTGACCAGCAGGAAGCCGGCCACGACCAGGAACCCCAGCTGGGCCAGGCGTGGGGTCTCCGGTGCCCGCAGACCGAGCACCAGGACGCCGAGGCACCAGAGGCCGAAGAACACCCACGACACGTCGTTGATGGTGCCGGGCAGGTACTTCGTGTCCAGCGACTGCTCCAGGACCAGCCAGATCGAGCCGAGGTCGGCCCCCCGGTCGGCGTTGAACTGCCAGAAGACCCGCCACTCCTCCGGCCCCGTCAGGTACGCCGGCAGGTTCGCGACGACCCAGGTGATGGCGGCGGCCGACGTGGCGACCAGGAAGTCCCGGATCCTGCGGTTGCGCAGGCAGATCACCAGCAGCCCACCGAGCAGGAAGAGCGGGAAGAGCTTGGTGGCCGTGCCCAGCCCGATCAGGACGCCGGTCAGGAGCGGCCGATCGCGAGCCCAGGCCCACAGGGCAGCGGCGACGAACACCACAGCGAGCAGGTCCCAGTTCACCAGGGCGCTCAACGCCAACGCCGGCGAGAGCGCGAAGATCGCGGCGTCCCACGGTCGCCTCGGGTTCACCCGCGCGAGGAACCAGGCCGCCAGCAGGGTGACGACGGCGAATCCGATCGCGTTGACGATGACGTAGTAGCGCACCTCCTTCGCCGACGCTCTCGCCCGCGAACAGGGCGTCGGCCCGCTGGGTGTAGCGGTAGGAGAGGTCGGGCGACCCGTTCAGCCAGTGGGTCGTCCATGCCGTCGCCCAGGCGTAGTAGGAGATGACGACGGGGTACTCCATGACGTCGTACCGGTCCCGGACCTCGGGGTCGTCGGAGTAGGGCCAGTTCAGCTCGGCGAACCCGCGGCCGGTGTAGAGGTAGGGCAGGTCCGAGTAGCACATGTGGGTGTAGCGGGCCTCGCCGTCACGCCAGGAGTCCTGGTAGCAGGAGCTCTTCTGGACCATGCCCAGGGCGAAGCAGAGCGCCGTGAGGGCCAGGATCACCCGGACCGGCGTCCACCACGGGTGGCGTCCGGCATGCTCGCCCGCCGGTCCCCCGGCCGCCTCGCTGAGCGCGGTCACGACCGGGTCGTCGAGCGTGGGATGGACACGCTCGTCCCCGGTCGCGGGGGTCACCGTCGTCGCTCCACGACCGCCTCCGGCTGGCCGTCGGCGGACTGCCCGTTGCTCGGACTGGGGTTCTGCGGACTCTGGGAGGGCGACCCCGAGGGCGACGAGGACGGCGACGGCGACGGCGACTCACAGTCGAGGAGGTCGCACGAGTCCGTCGGCGAGGGAGGCTCACTGGTCGGGGGCTCGCTGGAGGGCGGCGCTTCCGTCGTGGGCTCCTCGCTGGTGGGCTCCTCGCTCGACGGCTCCTTCGTGGGCGACGGCTGCCTCGTCGTCGCCGGCGCCGTCGGCTCGGGCTCGTGACCGTCGGTCGGCGCCTCACCGTCCACGTAGACCGGCTCAGGGAAGTCCTCGACCGGCAGTCCCTCCATCGCGATCTTCATGATCGCGGTCCAGGTCTCGGCGGGGAAGGCGCCGCCGAAGTACGACGGGAGCCAGTCCTGGAGCTGCTCGTTGCCCTTGCCCCGGACGTACATCACCGAGGTCGACAGCTGGGGTGTGTAGCCGGTGAACCAGGCCGAGGAGACTTCGCCACGACCGTTGGTCGCGGTGCCGGTCTTGCCGGCGACGGGGCGGTCGAGGGCCAGGGCGGCGGTGCCCGACCCGCTCTCGACGACCTGCTGGAGGGCATAGGTGACGTCGGCGGCGATGTCGGCGTCGACGGCCTCCTTGTCGGAGACCTTGTGGGAGTAGACGGTCTCCCCGCTGGCGTCGACGACCTCGTCGATGATGTAGGCCTCGGCCGCGCGGCCCTCGTTGGCCAGGGTCGCGTAGGCGTTCGCCATGTTGATCGGGCTGACCGTGGCACTGCCCAGGGCGACGCCGGTGTTGGGCTCGAGGCCCGGTGAGGAGTTCGGGAAACCCGCGGACTTGCGAGACGGCGCGGTGGCGGGCGGGATGCCCATGGCGTTGGCGGCATCGATGACCTTCTGCGGCCCGTCCTCCATGCTGTCGGTCATGTCGATGAACGCGGTGTTCACCGAGTTCTCCGTCGCCGTGATCATGGAGACGGCCGAGCCGTAGTCAGTGTCGCCCTGGTTCTCGAAGTCCGTGCCGTCCGGCAGCGTGATCGGGGAGTTCCCCTCGAAGGTGTCGCGGAGGGAGAAGCCGTCCTCGATCGCGGCCACCAGCGCGGCCGCCTTCATGGTCGAGCCGGCCTGACCGCCCGAGACCGCCCAGTTGATCTGGGAGTCGAGGTAGTCCTGGCCGCCGTAGATCCCGCGGACCGCGCCGGTGCCGGGCTCGACACTGGCGACACCGATGTGCAGGAACTTGTCACCGAAGCCGTCCGGCTTGGCCTCCAGGACGCCCTGCTCGGCCGCGTCCATGGCCTTCTTGGTGAAGGTGGTGGTCACGCGCAACCCGCCGCCGTCGATCTCGTCCTCGTTGAAGCCGAGCCGGATCAGCTCCTTGCGGACCATCGTCAGGACGTGGCCCTTCTGACCGCCGTACTGGCTCTCGGAGGCGATCTCCGGGAACGGCGGCAGCCGCTTGGCCGCCTTGTCGGCGTTCTCCGCCGAGATCGCCCCGGTGTCCGCCATGCTCGACAAGACGTACTCGTAGCGCTCGCGCAGGTCCGCCCTGGCCTCCTTGCCGTTGGCCGGGTCATAGGTCGTCGGGTTGTTCAGGACCGTCGCGAGCACCGCGCTCTGGCGCAGCGTCAGGTCCTTGGCCTCGACGTCGAAGTAGGCCCCCGCAGCGGCCTGGACGCCGTAGGCGCCACGTCCGAAGTAGATCGTGTTGAGGTAGCCCTCGAGGATCTGCGACTTGCTCTGCTGACGCTGGATCTTCAGCGACAGGAATGCTTCCTTGATCTTGCGCTTGAGCGTCTGGTCCTGGGTGAGGTACAGGATCTTGACGTACTGCTGCGTGATCGTGGAGGCGCCCTGCGTCGCGTTGCCGCGGGCGTTGCTGAAGGCCGCGCGCAGGATGCCCTTCGGGTCGATGCCCTTGTCGGTCCAGAAGCTCTGGTTCTCCGCGGCGACGACGGCGTCCTGGATGGACTGCGGCATCTCCTTGAGCGTGATGATGTCGCGGTTCTGGGTGGCGTACTTGCCCAGCTCGGTCTCGCCGTCGCTGTAGTACACGAAGGAGGTCTCGGTCTGGAAGTCCTCGTTGGGGTCGGGGACCTCGATCGCCTGGTAGAGGACGACGAAGCTGGCCGCGGCGAGGAGGGTCCCGACCAGACCGACGATGAGGAACCACTTGCCGACCCGCTTCAGCTTCTGCTTGCGGGTGCGCGGCGCGCTGGCCTTCTTCGTCACGGGGGGCCCGGCGGCCCGACGCTTTCCACTCAAGACAGGTAACTCCGGATCGGTCGGCGGGACTGCAGCACGCTGCGGCGGCGCATCCGCACGCGCGTCCGCTACAGGGTACGCACTGGGTGCGCACGTCAAGAAGTCCCGCCCGAGGGACGCTCACCACACACGTTTCAACACTTTCCGGATATATCGCTACGATAGGTCGCGTGGCACGTCGTGCAGAGACCATCGAGCTGGCAGTCCTCGGACTGCTCCACGAGGGACCCATGCACGGCTACGAGCTGCGCAAGCGCCTCAACCTGATGCTGGGCTGGAGTCGGGTGCTCTCCTACGGGTCGCTGTATCCGGCCCTGAAGAAGATGCTGCGTGGCGCACTGATCGAAGAGACCATCATGACGCCGGCCCCGGTCACTCGCCGGCCCCGGATCGTCTACCAGCTCACCGACGCCGGCCACCTGGAGTTCCAGCGGTTGATGTCGGAGGTCGGCCCCACGGCGTGGGAGGACGACAACTTCGACATCCGGTTCGCGTTCTTCGGGCGCACCGACATGGAGATCCGGCTACGCGTGCTCGAGGGCCGGCGTACCCGCCTCCAGGAGCGTCTCGACCGGGTCCAGAGCCAGCTGGCGATGACCCAGGCCGAGGTCGACCGGTACGCCGGCGAGCTGCAGCGGCACGGCGTCGAGTCCGTCGAGCGCGAGGTGCGCTGGCTCTCCGACCTGATCAACGCCGAGCGCACGCACAACCAGCAGACCAGCACCACCCCGACCGGCCAGGCCAGCGGCCCGGCGACCAACCCGGCCAGCCCACCGGCTGACGTGACGAAGTAGCAAGAAGGAAGGAAACCCCGATGGGTTCGGTACGAGTAGCAATCGTGGGAGTCGGCAACTGCGCCACCTCCCTGATCCAGGGCGTCGAGTACTACAAGGACGCCGACCCGACGACCACCGTCCCGGGTCTCATGCACGTCATGTTCGGCGAGTACCACGTCAAGGACGTCGCAGTTCGTCGCCGCCTTCGACGTCGACGACAAGAAGGTCGGCAAGGACCTCTCCGAGGCCATCAACGCCTCCGAGAACAACACCATCAAGATCGCGGACGTGCCCACCCTCGGCATCGACGTGCAGCGTGGACCGACACTCGACGGTCTCGGCAAGTACTACCGCCAGACCATCGAGGAGTCCGGCGCCGACCCGGTCGACGTCGTCCAGGTCCTCAAGGACTCCGGCGCCGACGTCCTGGTGTCCTACCTGCCCGTGGGTTCGGAGGAGGCCGACAAGTTCTACGCCCAGTGCGCGATCGACGCCGGCGTGGCCTTCGTCAACGCCCTCCCCGTCTTCATCGCCTCCGACCCGGTCTGGGCCAAGAAGTTCGAGGACGCCGGCGTCCCGATCATCGGCGACGACATCAAGTCCCAGGTCGGCGCGACCATCACCCACCGGGTGATGGCCAAGCTGTTCGAGGACCGCGGCGTGGCCCTCGACCGCACGTACCAGCTCAACGTCGGCGGCAACATGGACTTCAAGAACATGCTCGAGCGCGAGCGCCTCGAGTCCAAGAAGGTCTCCAAGACCCAGGCCGTCACCTCCAACCTGCAGGGCGAGCTCGCGGACAAGGTCAACGACCGCAACGTCCACATCGGCCCGTCCGACTACGTCGCCTGGCTCGACGACCGCAAGTGGGCCTACGTCCGGCTCGAAGGTCGCGCGTTCGGTGACGTCCCGCTCAACCTCGAGTACAAGCTCGAGGTCTGGGACTCCCCCAACTCGGCCGGCATCATCATCGACGCGATCCGCGCCGCGAAGATCGCCAAGGACCGTGGCCAGGGCGGCCCGATCATCTCGGCCTCGTCCTACCTGATGAAGTCCCCGCCGGTGCAGCTCCCCGACGACGAGGGCCGCCGCCGCGTCGAAGCCTTCATCAAGGGCGACGAGTGAGCCGTCCCGTCGGTTGAGGTGTGAGGCGCGTCAGCGCCGAGCCTCGAAACCCCGGGCAGTGAAGCAGGGCCTGAAGCAGGGCCTGAAGCAGGGCCTTGAGCAGGGCCTTGAGCAGGGCAGCACCAGGGCGGTGACCATGACGGTCACCGCCCTGTTGCGTCCCGGCGCGTAACAGATCCTCGGCCCCGTCGTTGGCGGGTTATCCGTGTCACACCACCCTGTGACCTCTTCGTCCTGAGGAAATCCATGTCTCTCCTTCGTTCGAGGGCACTGCGCGCCACCGCGGTCACCACCGCCCTGTCCGCAGCCCTTCTCACCGGCATCGTCACGCTCCCCGCCGCACAGGCCGCACCGGCCGCGGACCCCGCGGGCCCGGCCTCCACCATCGGCAAGCGGCTGCTCACCGCACAGTTCGATGCCCAGTCACGCACCATTGAGCGCGGTGCCGCCTTCAAGGTCACCGGGACCATCAGCAAGGTCACCCAGGCCACTGTCGGTCGACCGGACGACGGCGTCCCCGCCTCCTTCACCCTCGCCGTCACCGACGCCGACGGCAACGTGCTCGGGACCCAGGACATCACCGCCGCGAAGGACGGGTCCTTCTCCACGATGGTGCCCGGCTCGGTCACCCGGAAGTTGCCGACGTCAGACGCAGCCCTGAGCCTGGGGCTCCGCGCGCTCGACGCGTCGTACGACGACTACGCGGCGGACGACGCCGGCGCCGGCAGCGTGACGGTCGCCGCGGCCGCGACCGACCTGACGATCGAGAACAGCTTCGTCTCCTCCGTGGGCTGGGTGAAGCCCGACGAGACCTACCCGTCACGGATCATCGTGACGAACCCCACGGCTGCCCCCGTGGCCGGCACGACCGTGACGACCACCGCCCCGCGCGGCACCGACTTCACCGGAGCGAACGGCCCCGGCACGTCCACCGTCACCCCCGACCAGGTCAGCTGGACACTGCCGACCGTCGATCCGGGCCAGCGGGTGACCCTGGTCCTGGAGCACCGTGCGGACTCGCTGGGCGAGGAGGCCACCCTGGTCTGGCGTGACCTGTCCACGACGGCCGTGCTCGACCCGGCCGTCGGCGCCGACCAGACCGTCAGCAGCCACGGCCCGAAGGTGATCCCGCCGAGCGAGATCTACGACACCGCCCGGTACGGCGACCGCCCCTTCCCCGTGGTTCCGGTCAACTACCTCGACCTCGCCTACACCGACCATGACCGCACCCTGGACCAGGTCATCAACGACCCGGCGACCCCCGGCTCGACGTTCAACCTCTTCCAGGAGATGTCGCTCGGCCAGCTGTTCCCGGAGGGAACCGTCCCCTCGGACGGCATCCCCACCAAGGACTTCGCCTACGAGCCGGGCTTCGAGTTCACCAACGCCCAGCCCGGTCAGTCCTGCCACGGCACCACGGTGGCCGACTCGCCGGCCCCGGCCGAGGGGTCCCCGCTCTACCCCGAGCGGATCACCAACGGCGTCTACAACCTGCCCGGCCAGACCGAGTACTACGGCTCGGACGCCAACGGCTCGGCCGTGATCGGCGCCGTGGGCGGAGTCGGTGCGCTGCAGCAGATCGACAGCGGCTGCGGGCCCACGGGCAAGCTCGTCTACGACGCGGCCGCGCTCGCCGACCCGGAGATCGACTACTCCGACTACGACACCGACAAGGACGGCATCGTCGACTTCTTCATGGTGGTCTTCGCCGGGTGCGGCGGCAACGGCTCCTCCCAGCTCAGCGTCGCCGGATGTGACATCGAGGGCCCGTACGGCCCGGCCCCCTACGACAACGTGTGGCCCCACTCCTCCTCGCTCGAGTACTACTACACCGACGAGGCCAGCGGCCTGCCCGGCTTCACCACCGACGACCAGCTCAAGGACCTCGAGGGTCGGCCGCTCTGGTACACCAACGACAGTCGCAGCGACATGACGACCACCCCCGGTCCGGCCAACCTCAAGGTGCTGGTCCGGGTCGGTCCGTACAACGTGAACCCCGAGACGGCGATCGACAAGGCGAGCGTCATCTCGCACGAGTACGGCCACTCCCTGGGCCTGCCGGACTTCTACTCCACCGGTTCCCGCGAGACCTACGGTGACTGGAACCTGATGGCCACCGACAAGAGCCAGAACATGGACGCCTTCTCACGCCAGGAGCTCGGCTGGGTGGTGCCCGAGGTGCTCGAGGCCGGCGAGTCCCGCACGGTCAACGGCTTCAAGGACTCCAAGGAGGACAACGGTGTCATCCGCTGGCAGCAGGCCGACGGGACGCCGTACACCCTCACCGACGGGCCGGACGGCACCGTTCACAACTCCGAGATGTACGTCGCCAAGCTGCCCGGGCGCCAGTTGTTCGACCCGGCCAAGTTCGACACCGGTGAGAAGGCCACGAAGACCCACGCCTGGTGGTCCACCTCGGGCAACGACTTCGGGTGTGCACCCGAGGCCGGTCGCAACTTCGACCTCTCGATCCCCGGCCTGGCCCAGCTCCCTGCGGGTAGCACGGTCGACCTGAGCTTCAAGTCGCTCTGGGACATCGAGTGGGACTACGACTACGGCTACGTCCTCACCACCGTGGACGGTGGCAAGAACTACACCTCCAACCCGTCCGAGAACGGCTACACCACCTCCAACACCGACCCCACCGCCGGCAACCCCAACCAGAACGGCTGCCAGACCAAGTACGACAACGGCCTGACCGGCACCAGTGGTTCCTACGAGGCCGGCACCGAGTCCTCGGACCGCAAGCTCGGGGAGTACCCCGAGGCGGTGTTCCTGTCCGACAGCTACGACATCAGCGAGCTCGCCGGCAAGACCCAGGGCGCCCTGAGGTTCAGCTACGCCACCGACCCGGGCCTGGCCCGGCCGGGCTGGTTCATCGACGACGTGAAGGTCACGGCCACCACGCCCACGGGCGAGCAGGTGCTGCTCGAGACCGACTTCGAGGGTGAGGGCGGGCCGGACGACGAGCGGGTCTTCAACGGCGGCTGCCGCGAGGACCTCTCGACCGCGCAGGCCTGCACCAAGGGCTGGAGGTTCCTGCAGGCAGGGGCCGCGTCCGAGCAGGACCACGCGTACTACCTGGAGATGCGCGACCGGTCGGGCTTCGACCTGGACGGCAACGGAGAGATCGATCGCGACCCGATCGCCTTCCAGGCCGGGCTCTCGCTCGTCTACACCGACGAGGCCCACGGTTACGGCAACGCCGGCACCGACGACCCGCCGGCCCAGTCGCCGCTGGACTCCGTCCCGGAGCCGGGCAGCAACACGCCCGACCTCAGTGACGCCGCCTTCACCGCGGCTCCCGCACGGTCGTCGTTCTCCGACAAGGGAGAAGGTCACACCGACAACTACGAGGACCCCGCCAACTCGAAGGTCGATTCCCGGTACGCCGATGTCCCCAACCCGTGGCGGTTCCAGTACGACTGCCTCGGATTCAAGGTGAACTCGATGTCCGGCAATGCCGACGGCCCGGCCACCTCCAACGGTGACCTGACCGGGAAGGTCACCTTCACCATGGGCACGGGGTGTGGCGAGTTCAACTACGGCTACACCAGCGACGACCCGACGGTGAACACGGCACCCTCCGCGGACGCCAAGGCCACACCCGGCACGGCCCGGCCCGGACAGCGGATCGAGTTCGACGCCGGCGGCAGCGTGGACACCGAGACGCCCGACGACCTGGACTTCAGCTGGGACTTCGGCAACGGAGGCTCCACGAAGGACGGCACCGGCGAGGTCGTGAAGCACAAGTACGACCAGCCGGGCACCTACACGGCGACCGTCACCGTCACCGACCCCGAGGGTCAGATCGACACCGCCAGTGTCGACGTGACCGTCACGGGTCAGGGCGGGGACACCACCGACCCGAAGGCGAAGCTGTCCATCTCGCCGGGCAACCCGTTCCACACGCAGAAGGTGTCGTTGAGCGGCAAGGGATCCAGGGACGACGAGTCGTCGTCCAAGCAGCTCAGCTACACGTGGAACTTCGGTGACGGCGGCGCCAAGGTGGACGCCACCGGCAAGAACGTGAAGACGAAGTTCCGGAAGCCGGGCTTCCGCACCGTGCGACTGACCGTCACCGACCAGGCCGGCAACAGCAGCACCGCCAAGGAGCGGATCCTGGTCCGTCGCTACGTCGCCTGCCAGAACCAGCGGGTCACCCTCGACGGCAGCTGGCGCACCACGCGCGGCGGCGGCGCCAGGGGCGGCAGCTACTGCGACAACCAGGGCCGTGGCCCGGGCAAGGACGTGGTCACCTACAGCTTCAAGGGTCCGCGCCTGCTCGTGCTCCACGGCGAGTCCGCCCGCGGTGGTGTGGCCAAGGTGATCATCGACGGCAAGCGCCGGGCCAACCTGTCCTTCCGCAACCAGCAGCAGCAGGTGCGGATCGACGACAAGCGGCTCTTCCGCGGTCTGGGTTCGGGTGAGCACACGGTGCGCATCGTCGTGCAGCGCGGCGAGGCCTACCTGGAGGGCTTCATCGTCCGCCGCTGAAGGGGGATCACGCTGGTTGAGGTGCGAGGGCGCCCCGGGCGCCCGAGCCTCGAAGTCCACGTGACGCAGGCAGGGCGGTGACCACCACGGTCGCCGCCCTGCGTCACTCCCGGGGTTTCGAGGCTCAGCGCTGACGCGCTTCACACCTCAACCACCGATCAACGGGACTCGGCGTCGACCTTGATCTTGCCCAGGGTCTCGCGCATGCCGGCCGCAAGCTCGCCGGCGAAGTTCTCCTGGCCGCCGAAGGCGATCCTGGTCAGCTTGACCGAGATGTCGGAGATGCCGTCGGGAACCTCCCGGCGCTGGGTGACGCGGGTGCCGGTCGGGGTGGGCTCGAGGGTGAAGGACCACACGGTGAAGTTGTCCTTCACCCGGAACGCGAACTCCGTGTGCGGCGCGCAACGGACCACCTTGGCCGACGTCGGCCAGAAGAGCAGGCCGCGGCGGTTGAGGTTCCGGAACCGGGTCCCCAGCTGGACCGGACCCTTCACGAAGGTCTTGACCACCTGCGGCGACCAGGTCGCCATCCGAGGCAGGTCGGTGATGAGTGCCCACACCTGAGCGGGCGTCGCGGCGATCTCGATGGACTCCTCGAGCGGGGCGAACTCGGTCGGGGTGGCGGTCATGCACGCTCCTGGGATAGACGGAGTCCCGAGACTACTGACAGATGTTCAACAGCGCTGTGGCGCAGGGCACGTCTCGCCCGCGGCGCTCAGTCCTGCTGCTCGTCCCACCAGGCGCGCAGGTGCACCTCGGCCGCTGCCGGGTCCAGCGGACCGTGGTCCATCCGGACCTCGAGCAGGTGCTGGTAGGCCTTGCCCACGAGGGGGCCGGCGGGGATGCCGAGCAGCGCCATGATCTGGTTGCCGTCGAGGTCCGGCCGGATGCTGGCGAGCTCCTCCTCCTCCGACAACCGGGCGATCCGCGACTCGAGGTCGTCGTACGTCCTCCGGAGCCGGTCCGCCTTCCGCTGGTTGCGAGTGGTGCAGTCCGCCCGGGTGAGCATGTGCAGCCGCTCGAGCTCGTCACCGGCGTCGCGGACGTAACGGCGCACGGCGGAGTCGGTCCACTCGCCGGCGGCGTACCCGTGGAACCGCAGGTGCAGCTCGACCAGCTTCGTGACCGCGTCGATCTCGTCGTTGGAGAAGCGCAGGGCCTTCATCCGCTTCCGGGTGATCTTGGCCCCCACGACGTCGTGGTGGTGGAACGTGACCGTCCCGTCGTCGAGGAAGCGCCGCGTGCGCGGCTTGCCCACGTCGTGCATGAGAGCCGCGAACCGGGAGACGAAGTCGGGTCCACCGACCCGCGCCTCCAGGTCGATCGACTGCTCCATGACCGTGAGCGTGTGTTCGTAGACGTCCTTGTGCCGGTGGTGCTCGTCGCGCTCGAGGGCGAGGGCGGGCAGCTCCGGCAGCACGTGCGCGGCCAGCCCGGTCTCGACGAGCAGGGTCAGTCCGAGCCGTGGATGGTCTCCGCAGACCAGCTTGACCAGCTCGTCGCGCACGCGTTCGGCGGAGATGATCTCGATCCGGTCGGCCATCGCAGTCATCGCCGCGACCACGTCGGGTGCGACCGTGAACCCGAGCTGCGAGGCGAACCGGGCCGCTCGCATCATCCGCAGCGGATCGTCGGAGAACGAGTCCTCCGGCCGCCCCGGCGTGCGCAGCACCCGGTGAGCGAGGTCGACGACGCCGCCGTAGGGGTCCTCGAAGGCCCGGTCGGGCACCAGGACCGCCATGGCGTTCACGGTGAAGTCGCGGCGGCCGAGATCGCCGCCCAGGCTGTCCCCGAAGTCCACGTCGGGCTTGCGGGAGGAAGGGTCGTAGGTCTCGGAGCGGTACGTCGTGATCTCGACCTGCCAGTCGCCCTTGCGGCAGCCGATGGTGCCGAAGGCGCGGCCCATGTCCCAGATCGCGTCGGCCCAGCCCCGCAGCAGGTCCTCGGTCTGCTCAGGGCGCGCCGAGGTCGTGAAGTCGAGGTCGTTGTGGTGACGACCCAGCATCGCGTCGCGGACCGGGCCACCGACGAGCGCCAGCTCCTGGCCGGCGTCACGGAACCTCCGGCCGAGCTCGTCGATCACCGGTGCGATCCGGTCCAGCTCGGACGACACGGACCGCTGCACCTCCGAGATCTGGAGGGGAGGAAGGGCTGCGTCGGACACGGCGAGTCACTCTATCGGCCGATAGAGTCGACGCCGTGCTCCGCCCTCTGTCGCTGCTGCCTGCCCTCGTGGCGGTGGCGACGGCGCTGACCGCGACTCCGGTCGCCGCAGAACCCGCCGGGCCGGGCGATCCGGACCGGCCCGCAGCCGCGAGCCGGAGCCAGTCCCGGGCCACACCCACCCCGCCCCCGGACGACACCCCGCTCCAGGTGGTGATCGACGCGCTGAGTCCGTCGTCCGTCCCGGTGAAGGGGGCGGTGCGGATGAGTGGCTCGGTCACCAACACGAGCGATGACACCTGGCGCAACGTCAACGTCTACTCGTTCGCCGGCGACACCCCGATCACGACCACGGGGCAGCTGAGCGAAGCACGGGAGCTCGAGTTCGATGAGCTGGTCGGCGACCGGATCACCGCACCGGGGACGTTCGACGACGTGGATGACCTCGCGCCGGGCGAGTCCGCACAGTTCTCTCTCAAGGTGCCGCGGTCCCGGCTCGAGATCAGCGAACCCGGCGTCTACTGGTTCGGTGCCCACGCGTTGGGAGAGGGCCCGCAGGGCCGTGACCTCACCGCCGACGGCCGGGCACGCACGTTCCTGCCGCTGGTACCGGGAACGCAGCGGAGTCTCGACACCGCCCTGGTCATCCCGGTGCGGCACGACATCAGGCACGCGGATGACGGGAGCGTCGCCGACGTGGAGCGATGGGCCGCCGACCTCGACGCCGGCGGTGCGCTCGACGCCCTGGTCGACTTCGGCGCCTCGGCCGGGTCACGTCCCGTCACGTGGCTGGTGGACCCCGCCGTGCCCGAGACGGTGCAGTCCCTGGTGGCAGGCAACCTGCCGCGCTCGCTGGCCGACACGGTGGAGGTCGATCCGGGGGTGGACGAGGGCGACGACGGCGACTCGGGCGAACCCCAGCCGACAGCCGAACCGGTGCCGAGCGAGACCGCCACCCCCGGCCCCGGCCAGGAGGAGGTACCCGACAACGCGGCGACCGCTCCTGGCAGCGCCTGGCTGAACCGGCTGAAGGAGGCGGTCTCCGGCAACCAGGTGCTGGCGCTCCCCTACGGCGACGTCGATGTCTCGGCCGCCGCCGAGTGGGGTCCGCCGGTCTACGAACGAGCCCGCAAGCGCAGCGGCAACCAGCTCGCGCCCTGGGCGCCGACGACCTCACCGGCGGTCGCGTCGCCGAGCGGCTTCATCGACCCCGGCGCCATCAGCGCGATCCAACGGAGGGCCACGATCCTCGTCACCGACGAGATGTTCGGGGCGGATGCCCCGTCGATCGCCCGCACCTCCGGCCGCCGGCTGGTCGTGACCTCGTCCGCGGACGAAGGTGGACCGGGTCCCGGCGACCCACTCGGCGCCGTCGCCCTCCGCCAGCAGATCGTCAGCGAGGCGGCGCTGCGCCTGCTCTCCCCCGGTCGCAAACCGCTGGTCGTCGTCCTCCCCGTCGACTGGACGCCGAGCAGCACCACCGGCTTCTTCGAGGGTCTCGACGTCTCCTGGATCAACCTCACCGATGTCGCCGGTCTCGACGACCGTCCCGGTGGCCGGGTGCCGACCGACCAGCTGGACTACCCCGAGAGCCAGGTCCGTCGCGAGCTCGACGCGGCCAACTTCACCTCGGCCGCCGACCTGGTCGCCGCTGGGGACACCCTCCAGAACCTGCTCACCCGCAACGACACGATCGCGTCGAGCGTGCTCGACGAGGTGCTCACCGGCCTCTCCTACACCAGCCGTGACCACCCGAACGCGTCGCGCGCCGCCGCGGACCGCTCTCGCCGCTGGATCGAGGCCCGGCTGGGCGCTGTCACCGTGAGCGCTCCACCCGCCGTCACGCTCTCCAGCTCGACGGGCCGTTTCGCCGCCACGGTCACGAACGGCCTCGACCACCCGGTCACGGTGCGGGTGGAGGCGGTGGTCGACGAGCCGCTGCAGATCGCAGGCCCGGAGAGCATCGAGATCGGTCCCGGCAGCTCCGCATCGGTGCCGCTCACCGCGTCCTCCGCCCAGCTCGGCGTGAGCAACGTCGAGCTGATCGTGACCGACGACACCGGCACGCCGCTCGGTTCCTCGGCCGACCTCCCCATCCGTTCGGTCCAGGTGAGCCAGGTGATCTGGGTGATCCTCGGCACCGGGGTCGCACTCCTCTTCGGCGCGATCCTGGTCCGGCTCATCCGACGGGTACGACGGGCGCGTGCCGCATGAGCGCGCCGATCACCCCGAGCCAGGAGCCCGCCGTGGATCCGGACGACGCAGGGATCCTGTCGTCGAGCGCGTTGATGGCGGCCGGGACGGTCGTCTCGAGGCTCAGCGGGTTCGTCCGGTCGGCACTGCTGGTGGCCGCCCTCGGTGCCGGCCTCCACGCGGAGTTGTTCAACCTCGCGAACACCGTGCCCAACATGGTCTACATCCTGCTGGCCGGCGGCATCTTCAACGCCGTCCTCGTCCCCCAGCTGGTCCGGGCGATGAAGAACGACCCCGACGGCGGCGAGGCCTACACCAACCGCGTGATGACGCTGGCCGCGCTCTTCCTCGGGGTCGTGACCGTGCTCCTGGTGGCGGCCGCGCCGTGGCTGATGTCGCTCTACCTCGACCCCGCGTTCGACGAGCAGCGGCTGTCCGAGCAGCGCGAGTCGATCATCGACTTCGCCCGCTACTGCCTGCCGCAGGTCTTCTTCTACGGCATGTTCGTGCTCGTCGGGCAGGTGCTCAACTCCCGCGGTCGCTTCGGCCCGATGATGTGGGCGCCGATCGCCAACAACGTGCTCGCGGTCGGGGTGCTCGTCATCTACCTGATGAGCTTCGGGCCGGCCGCAGGTGCGGAGAAGTCCGCGGGCTACACCAGCGGACAGGAGCTCCTCCTCGGTCTCGGCTCCACGCTCGGCATCGTCGCCCAGCTGCTGATCCTGCTGCCCTATCTCGGGGCGGCCGGCTTCACGTTCCGGCCCCGCTTCGACTTCCGCGGCACCGGACTGGGACACACCCTCCGGCTCGGTGTGTGGACGGTCCTGTTCGTCATCGTCAACCAGATCGCCTACACCGTGGTGGTGAAGCTGGCCTCCGGCGGCACGGCGGATGCGGCACCGGGAGAGGGCACCGGCTACACCGTCTACTCCCTGACCTTCCTGATCATGATGGTGCCGCACTCCGTGGTCACCGTCTCCCTCGCGACGGCGATCCTGCCGCGGATGAGTGCCCGCGCGGCCGACGGCGACCTCCCCGGTCTCGCGCACACCCTGGGTGTCGCCTTTCGCAGCGCACTCGCCGTGGTCGTGCCGTTCGCGCTCCTGCTCCCCCTGGTCTCGACCGACCTGGCCCACGTCATCTGGGGGTACGGCGCCGGCCGGGACGACTACACGCTCTTCGCCCCGTCCCTGGCCCTCTTCGGCATCGGACTGGTCTTCTTCACCTGCCACTACCTGACCCTCCGCGGCTTCTACGCCCTCGAGCGGACCCGCACCGTCTTCCTGATCCAGTGCGTCGTCGCCGCCGTCAACATCGTGGCCGCACTCGTCCTGGTGCGGGAGAGCAACGCCGAGGACACCTCACCGGCGTTGGTGCTCGCCTACGCGGCGGCGTACGCCGTGGGGTCGGCCGTGTCGTATCTCGTGCTGCGCCGCCTGCTCGGGGGGTTGCAGACCGCGCACCTGGTCCGCTTCCTGGTCCGACTGCTGCTGGCGGCCGGGATCTCGACGGCCGTCGCCTGGGCGGTGCTCCGGGGGATGGGCGGGCTCGGTGACGATCCGCACCTCCTGGTCGCCGCCGGACGCGCCCTGGCGGTGACGGTCGCCGACGTCCTGGTCTTCCTCCTGATGGCCCGCGTGCTGAGGCTCGGCGAGGTGACCGACGTCGTCCAGACGGTGACGCGGCGCATGCCATCCCCGCGCGGGCGATGATCGGCCCTACGATGACCTCGTAGTCAGCCGTGGAGGGAGCCACGCCGCAGTTGCCGCACTCGATTCGCCCGGGCGACGTCCTCGCCGACCGCTATCTGCTGGTCGACCTGCTCAGCGAGAGTGGGAACGGCCGGTTCTGGCGAGCCCACGACCGGATCCTCGAGCGCCACGTCGCCGTCCACTGCATCTCGTCCACGGACCCTCACGCGGCCGCGATGATGGCGGCCGCCCGGACCTCCGCGGCCGTGCTCGACCGGCGGATCCTGCGGGTCCTCGACGTCGATGAGCGCGACGAGCTGTGCTACGTCGTGAACGAGTGGGGCTCTGGCACCTCCCTCGACATCCTGGTCGCCAACGAGGGGCCCCTGGGGCCGCGCCGGGCAGCGTGGGTGGTCTCCGAGGTCGCCGCCTCGATCGCGACCGCCCATGACGCCGACGTCGCCCATGGGCGACTCATCCCCGAGAACGTCCTGATCGACGAGAGCGGCTCGGTCCGCGTGATCGGCTTCTCCGTCGACGCCGCCCTCCTGGGCCTGCCCCCGGGGCGCATCTCGTCAGACGTGACCGACCTGGCGGGGCTCCTCTACTTCATGCTCACCGGCAGGTGGTCCGGCGTCTCCCGCTCCGCATGCCCCGAGGCCCCCCAGGAGGGCGGCCGGGTACTCCGACCGCGCCAGGTCAAGGCAGGCATCCCCCGCGACCTCGACACCCTCTGCGACCAGGTCCTGAACCCGTACGCCGACCACCCACCGGACCCTGACCTGCTCAGCGCCCGGGGTATCGCGGACGTGCTCAGCGACTTCGTCGGTGACACGGCCGGCATGGCTGCCGCCGAGGCGGCCGTCGGCAAGCGCAACGGTGCGTCGTCCCACCGGACGATCGCGCTCCCGGCGATGCCCCCCGACCCACCCCTGGACCAGACCGGCGACGTCGGCGCGGCGGTGACGGCCGCCCCATCGGAGCCGCCTCCCGTTGCGGACCACACCGGGCCCCGGCCGCCGACCGAGCAGCCCACCGTGGCCGGCATGCCGATCTTCGAGGACGACTCCGAAGACGTGGAGTGGTTCGCGGCCAGGGCGGAGGTTCCTCCCCCACCTCCGCCGTTCGAGGAGCCACCCGAGCGGCCGCTGTTCGCCCCCGAGCCCGCGGACGGGCGCCCGGCCCGCACCACCCGCCCGGGTGCCGCGATCACCGGCGCCGGCAAGGAGTACTGGCCGTGGGACACCGGTGCCGTCACCACCGGCAGCGGCGTACTCCCGGTGACCGAGGACGACCCCGACGACGACGGGGAGGTGCCCGGCCGGAACTGGCTGCGGCTCGCCATGGGGGTCGCGGCCTGCATCCTGCTGCTGCTCGCCGTCGTGTTCGCCTTCAACCTCGGCCGCGGGCGCACCCCGCTGGGGGACGTGCCCGAGGAGCGGGCGACCTCCGAGTCCTCCCCCAGTGCCTCACCGACCCTCACGCCGCTCACCGGTCTCACGGCCGGGGACTTCGACCCCCAGGGTGACCCTCCCGAGGAGAACGCCGATCTGGCGCCGCTCGTCGTCGACGGTGACCCGGCCACGGCCTGGCGGACGGTCACCTACGACCAGGACCTCGGCCCGGGCGGCCTCAAGACCGGCGTCGGGCTGACCATCGACCTCGGCAGCGCGCAGGAGGTGGCCGAGGTGGAGCTGACCCTCGTCGGCGCGCCGACCGGAGTCTCCCTCTATCTCACCGGCACCGCCCCGACGGGCGTCCGAGACCTCGACGTGCTCGAGGACGTGATCGCGAAGCCGCGGCAGACGATCACCCTCGCCGAGCCCATGACCGGCCGTTACCTCACCATCTGGCTCACCTCGCTGCCCGAGCTGGTGGAGGGCGGTTTCCGCGGGGAGG
Source organism: uncultured Actinomycetota bacterium (assembly GCA_963834235.1). Lineage (GTDB taxonomy): Bacteria > Actinomycetota > Actinomycetes > Propionibacteriales > Nocardioidaceae > Nocardioides. The sequence goes on along the minus strand of CAWIAS010000001.1, from coordinate 361,926 downwards.
TCGCCGAGGTCGTGGTCAGGGGATGACCACCGCCGCACGCAATCGCTCGCCGCGCTCCCGATCCCGCAGGGAACCCGGATGAGCCTCATCCCGGCCGACGAGCGCTCGGACGCGGACCTGCTGTCGGCCCACGTCCACGGTGACAGCGACGCGTTCGGCGTCCTGTTCGCCCGGCACCGCGACCGGCTCTGGGCGGTCGCGCTCCGCACGATGGGGAATCCCGACGACGCCGCTGACGGGCTCCAGGACGGGCTGATCGCGGCGTACCGACGGGCCGGCTCCTTCCGCGGGGAGGCCGCCGTCACCACCTGGCTCCACCGGGTCGTCGTCAACGCCTGCCTGGACCGGATCCGGGCGGCGAAGGTACGCCGCACCGATGTGCTGCCCGACGACCTCGACGACCGCCGCGACCGCGGGTCCCTGGCCACGTCCTCCCCGGAGGATCCGGCCGACGCCGTCGTGGGCGGCGACACTCGCCGCCAGGTCCTGGCCGCCCTGGCGACCCTGCCCCCCGAGCAGCGGGCGGCGCTCGTGCTCGTCGACATGGAGGGCTACCCGGTCGCGGAGGTGGCCGAGATGCTCGACTGCGCGGTCGGCACGATCAAGTCCCGCTGTTCGCGTGGCCGGGCTCGTCTCGCCGACCAGCTCGGGCTCCTCCGGCCCGGCAGTGACCCGGCCCACCCCGACCCTGGGAACCCACCCTCCGCCGCGCCCGTCCGATCCAGGCAAGAGCGCGGCCCACCCCCCGAGCGCTGACCACAGCACCCGTCCCCTTCCCCCACCGACCACCCGAGAGGAGGCCCCTCCGATGAGTGACGACGACCTGACCCTCGAGCAGCAGGAGGTCCGCCGCCTGCTCGCCGACGCCCGCCACGTCGGGCCGGTGCCCGAGTCCGTCGTGGCCCGCCTCGACCGCGTCCTGGCCGACCTCGCCGACGAGCCGGTCCGCGTCGCCCCGGTCACCGAGCTCGCCACCCGCCGACGCCGAGCCACCTCCCTGCTCGTCGCCGCGGCGGCCGTCGTCGCGATCGGCGTCGGCGTCGGCCAGGTCCTCGACACCGGCACCTCCGGCGAGAGTGACGTAGCGGCCTCCACCCGCGACGAGAGCGGTGACCAGCTCCAGGGCGAAGCCGCGGACCCGGAAGCCGAGTCCGCACCGGAGGAGTCCCAGGAGGACGACGACGCCGCTGAGCCCCAGACCTCGTCGAACCTGCCGGACAAGGACGGTGGCAGGACCTTCGCGAAGCTGAGCCGCCAGGCGTACGCCTCCGACGTGTCCGCCCTGCGCGAGCTCTCGTCGTCCGCAGACGCCGTCGACCGCTTCACGGCCGCCGCCGGGGCCGCCGGCGCGACCTGCCTCTCCGACGCCTGGGGCGCCGGCCAGTTCGTCCCGGTCCGGTACGACGGGATCCCGGCCGTGCTTGTCTTCCGGCGGGCCACGGCCGACACCCAGGTGGCCGACCTGTTCCTGTGCGGCGACTCGGAGCCCCGGCGTTCGGTCACCCTGCCTGCGCCCTGAGCCGGCCGGGAATGCCGCTCGCCTACGATCGGTTTCAAGTGGACAGGAGATCACGCGTAGCGTGGGCTCCGTCGTCCGACGAGGTCGAGCAAGGCACGTGCCGGCGTCAGCCGGCACGACTGCCGCGTCGAGGCCGAGCCGCCACACCGCATCGAGGAGTTCGCGTTCATGTCTGCACCCCGCAACGTCATCATCATCGGCTCCGGACCGACCGGCTACACGGCTGCCGTGTACGCCGCCCGGGCGTCGCTGGCGCCGCTCGTCTTCGAGGGCTCGGTGACCGCCGGTGGCGCGCTGATGAACACCACCGAGGTGGAGAACTTCCCCGGTTTCAAGGACGGGATCATGGGCCCCGCACTGATGGATGAGATGCGGGCCCAGGCTGAGCGCTTCGGTGCCGAGCTGATCCCCGACGACATCGTCGAGGTCGACCTCACCGGTGACCTCAAGATCGTCAAGACCGCAACCGACACCTACGAGGCCCGATCCGTGATCCTCGCGACCGGTTCGGGATACCGCAAGCTCGGACTCCCCCGCGAGGAGGAGCTCTCCGGGCGTGGCGTCTCCTGGTGCGCGACCTGCGACGGCTTCTTCTTCCGCGAGCAGGCGATCGCCGTCGTCGGCGGTGGCGACTCCGCCATCGAGGAGGCGACCTTCCTGACCCGCTTCGGTTCGAAGGTCTACCTGCTCCACCGGCGCGACGAGCTGCGCGCCTCCAAGATCATGCAGGAGCGCGCCTTCGCCGACCCGAAGCTCGAGATCGTCTGGAACTCCGAGATCGCCGAGATCAAGGGTGATGACCGGCTCGAGGGCGTGGTCCTGCGGGACACCACCACCGGGGAGACCCGGGACCTCGCGGTCACCGGCCTGTTCATCGCCATCGGCCACGATCCCCGCTCCGAGCTGCTGACCGGTCAGGTCGATCTCGACGACAACGGCTACGTGCTCGTCTCCCACCCGTCCACCGCGACCAACCTCCCCGGCGTCTTCGCCGCCGGTGACCTGGTCGACCACCACTACCGCCAGGCGATCACCGCCGCCGGCACCGGCTGCGCTGCCGCCCTCGACGCGGAGCGCTACATCGCCGACCTGGACCACACCGCGGCCACCGCCGGCGAGGCACATGCTGCCGTCGCGACCGAGGCGGTCACCGAGGCCGTGCAGACCGCCGGTCTCTGACGACCCGCCCAGCAGCGTCGGGGAACATCCGTCGGCGCCGTGATGTTGACTCACTACACCGCTCAGCACACCGCTTGAACCGACGAAAGGTAGATCCGTGGCCAACATCGCAGCCGTGACCGACGCCGACTTCGAGGCCCAGGTCCTCAAGTCCGACAAGCCCGTCCTCGTGGACTTCTGGGCGGAGTGGTGCGGTCCGTGCCGCCAGGTCGCCCCGATCCTGGACGAGATCGCGACCGCCCACGGCGACAAGATCACCTTCCTCAAGATGAATGTCGACGAGAACCCCGTCACGCCGTCGTCCTACCGGGTCACCGGCATCCCCACGATCAACGTCTACCAGGGCGGCGAGGTCGTGAAGTCGATCGTCGGCGCGCGGCCCAAGGCCACCCTCCTCAACGAGCTCGCCGACTACATCGCCTGAGCGCCGGGCGGTCCGTCACCGGACCGTTCGTTGCGCACGGGTCGCCTTCGGCGCCGGGCGCACCGCACCCACCAGGCGTTCCAGCGCCGCCTCCACCGGGGACTTCCAGGTGACGGCGGTGCGGAGCTCCATCCGCATCCGCGGCGTGGTGCTGTGCGCCCGTTGCGTCGTGAAGCCCACCCTGCCCAGGAAGTCGACGGGCGTCAGGCAGGCCGCCTTTCCCCGGGTGTCCCCGAAGGCCTCGACCGCCCGGACCTCGCGCTGGACCAGGTCGCGGGCCATCCGCTGCACCAGCATCCGGCCGATCCCTCCGCCGGCGTGCGCCGGAGCGACGTACGCCGCGGTGAGCAGCACCGCGTCCGACGAGACCGGCGCCGTCGGGAAGCCGGCGGCCCCCGGCACGAACGCCTCGGGTGCGTACGCGACGTACCCCACCGCCACGTCGTCGACGAGCGCAACCTGACCGCACGGTCCCCACTCGCGCAGCACCTCCGTCACCCAGGCGACCTTCTCCGCGGCGGGGTCCGCCGCCCGTCCGCGGCGCACCGGGTCCCGCTCCCAGAACAGGCAGGAGCGGCACGGCGCGGTGAGCGCCTCGAGGTGGTCCGGGGTGAGCCGGACGATCTTTCGCGTCATCTGCATCCCTCCGCACCGCCATGCTACTGACGCGGACGCCGATCCCGGCCGCTCCGGGCGCCTGCGAGGATGGTCCCGTGCGCCACATCCGACAGAGCAGGAAGCTCCAGCACGTCCGGTACGACGTCCGCGGCCCGATCCTGGTCGAGGCCCACCGCCTCGAGGCCGAGGGTCACCGGATCCTGAAGCTCAACATCGGCAACCCGGCACCGTTCGGCTTCGAGGCTCCCGAGGCGATCGTCGCCGACATGGTGCACCACCTTCCCGAGGCTCAGGGGTACAGCGACTCCCAGGGCATCTACCCGGCCCGGACGGCCGTGGCGCACTACTACCAGGAGCACGGCCTGCGCGACGTCACGGTCGACGACGTCTTCATCGGCAACGGCGTCTCCGAGCTGATCTCGATGGTGCTGCAGGCGTTCGTCGACGACGGCAACGAGATCCTGGTGCCCGCCCCCGACTACCCGCTGTGGACCGGAGCCGTCACGCTGGCCGGCGGGACGCCCGTGCACTACCTGTGCGACGAGGACAACGACTGGAACCCCGACCTCGCCGACATCGAGGCCAAGATCACCGAGAACACCCACGCACTGGTCATCATCAACCCGAACAACCCGACCGGCGCCGTGTACTCGAAGGAGATCGTCGACGGCCTGGTCGACATCGCGCGCCGCCACGACCTCGTGGTCATGGCCGACGAGATCTACGAGAAGATCCTCTTCGACGACGCCGTCCACCACCATGCCGCCACGTCCGCCGGGGACGACGTCCTGTGCCTGACCTTCAGCGGCCTGTCGAAGAGCTACCGGGTCTGCGGCTACCGCGCCGGGTGGGTGATGATCTCCGGCCCCCAGGAGATCGCCGAGGACTTCCTCGAGGGACTCACGCTGGTCGCCAACATGCGGATGTGCGCCAACGTGCCCGCCCAGCACGCGATCCAGACCGCCCTCGGGGGCTACCAGTCCATCCGGGAGCTGATCGGGCCCGGCGGCCGCTTCTACGAGCAGAGCATGCTCGCGCACCGGTTGCTGAACGACATCCCCGGCGTCTCGTCGGTCAAGCCACGGGGCGCGTTGTACTGCTTCCCGCGCCTGGATCCCGAGGTCTACCCGATCGAGGACGACGAGACCTTCGTGATCGAGCTGCTGCGGGCCAAGAAGCTGCTGGTCACCCACGGCACGGGGTTCAACTGGCCGCGTCCCGACCACTTCCGCCTCGTCACCCTCCCCGACGTCGACGTCCTCGAGGAGGCGATCGGGCGGATCGCCGACTTCCTCGCCCAACGCCGCTGACCGACCCATCCCCCATCCCCGACCCAGAGCCGAGGCGCAGATGCGCGACCTGACCTACCCGCCGATCATCCTCGCAGCCAAGACGGCCTTCCGGCTGCTCGGTCAACGGATCGACATGCGTGGCACCGAGCACGTGCCGCGGTCCGGTGGCGTCCTGCTCGCCGTCAACCACATCGGGTACGTCGACTTCGTCTACGGCGGGCTGGCCGCCAACCCGTCGGGTCGCAAGGTGCGGTTCATGGCCAAGCGAGAGCTGTTCGACCACACGTACACCGGTCCGTTGATGCGGTCGCTGCACCACATCAACGTGGACCGGTCGGACGGCGTGGGTTCCTACCAGACGGCCGTCAACTTCCTGCGGGACGGCGAGGCCGTCGGCATCTTTCCCGAGGCGACCATCTCGCGGGCGATGGAGCTCAAGGAGTTCAAGACCGGTGCGGTGCGGATCGCCGCGGAGGCGGGCGTGCCCCTGGTGCCGGTGATTCTCTGGGGAACCCAGCGGATGATGACCAAGGACCACCCGAGGGACTTCTCCCGGGGCAAGCCGATCATCATCCGGGTGGGAGAGCCGCTCCACCCGACCGGCGCCGACCCGGTCGCCGAGACCGCCGAGCTGCGCGCGGCGATGACGGCCCTGCTGGAGGTGGCGATCGCCGACTACCCGGCAGCCCAGCAACCTCCGGGTTCCTGGTGGCTGCCCGCCTCCCACGGCGGGTCGGCGCCCACGCTCGAGGAAGCGGTCCGCCTCGACGCCGAGGAGAGGGCGGCTCGCGCCGCCAAGCGGGCAGCCCGGCGGCAGACAGACGGCTAGATCGCTACGTTGATCTGTCGGTCTATCTGCTTATCGCTTTATATCTTTGTCGACAAACGAGGCATGCCGCCGCCGGGGGGTTTCCGGCGTTCGAGTCAGATCGGCCGGTCCTGGCGGTTGCGCGGGTCCATCACGTCGACGATCCGCTGCAGGTCCTCCAGGGAGGCGAACTCGACGGTGATCTTGCCCTTGGTGCGGCCGAGGTCGACCTTGACCCGGGTCTCCAGCCGGTCCGACAGCCGCTCGGCGAGGTCCGCAAGCCCCGGCGCGGTCGGCTTGCGCCTCTGCACGCGATCCGTGGCCCGGCCGTGCTCACCGACAGTGACGATCTCCTCCAGCCCGCGGACGCTGATCCCCTCGGAGACGACCCGCTGGGCGAGCCGGTCCTGGATCTCGGCGTTCTCGACCGCGAGCAGGGCCCGGGCGTGGCCTGCGGACAGGACGCCGGCCGCGACCCGGCGCTGCACGGCCGGTGAGAGCTTGAGCAGCCGCAGCGTGTTGCTGATCTGCGGGCGGGACCGGCCGATCCGTGAGGCGAGCTCGTCGTGGGTGCAGCCGAAGTCCTCGAGCAGCTGGGCGTAGGCAGAGGCCTCCTCCAGCGGGTTCAGCTGCGAGCGGTGCAGGTTCTCGAGCAGCGCGTCGCGCAGCATGTCGTCGTCGCCGGTCTCGCGGACGATCGCCGGGATCAGCTCGAGCCCGGCCTCCTGGGAGGCTCGCCAGCGGCGCTCCCCCATGACCAGCTCGTAGGTGCCGTCGGCGTCACCGCGACGCACGACGATCGGCTGGAGCAGCCCGACCTCGCGGATCGAGTGGACCAGCTCGGCCATCGCGTCCTCGTCGAAGACCTGGCGAGGCTGGACGGCGTTGGGCCGGATGCTGGTGATCGGCAGCTCGGCGAACCAGGCCCCGCCCACCGTCTCCGGCGCAGCCGTGGTCGGCGGCGAGCCCTGCCCGTCGCTCCCGTCAGCGTAGGAGCGACCGTCACCCTCAGCCGGGACGTCGCCCGCGGGCGCGTCGCTCGGTGCGGCCGTCGGGATCAGCGAGCCCAGACCTCGGCCCAGACCGCGCCGCTGCGGTGCCTTGTTGCTCATCGGGGTGCTCCCTTGATCGCCATCTCGCGGGCGGCTTCCAGGTAGCACAGGGCGCCGGGAGAGCCGGGGTCGTAGGTCATCACCGTCTGGCCGTACGACGGTGCTTCCGAGACTCGCACCGAGCGCGGGATCGTGCTCTTGAGGACCTGGTCGCCGAAGTGCTCGCGCACCTCCTCGGCCACGCCCGAGGCCAGGCGGGTGCGAGCGTCGTACATCGTCACCAGGATGGTGGAGACGTTCAGTCGGGGATTGAGGTGCTTGCGCACCATGTCCACGGTCTCGATCAGCTGGCCGAGGCCCTCGAGGGCGTAGTACTCGGCCTGGATGGGAATCATCATCTCCGCGCCGGCCACGAGGGCGTTCAGGGTCAGCAGCCCGAGCGAGGGTGGGCAGTCGATGAAGAGGAAGTCGTACCGCTCCTCGCCTGCCTCCGCGGAGGTCCCGACGAGCGGGTGTGCGGCGATCGAGCGGAGCAGCCGACTCTCGCGGGCCACCACGCTGACCAGCTCGATCTCGGCGCCGGCCAGGTCGATGGTCGCGGGCACGACATCGAGGCCGGGGACGTCCGGACAGGAGCTCACCACGTCAGCGAGGGGCTCACCCTCGACCAGGGCGTCGTACGTCGAGGGGGTGCCGCGGCGGTGCTCCACGCCGAGTGCCGTGGAGGCGTTGCCCTGCGGATCGAGGTCGATGACCAGGACGCGCTGCCCCAGCTGGGCGAGCGCGGCCGCCACGTTGACCGTGGTCGTGGTCTTGCCGACCCCACCCTTCTGGTTGGCGACCACGACGACCCGGGTGGCGTCCGGGCGTCGGAGGGCCGGCCTCATCCGGGCACCCTGGCGGGCCAGCACCACGTGCTCGGCCGCCCGGGCCAGCGGCGTGCTGGCGTCGTCGAAGTCGCCTTCGGCAGCGGCGAGATCGCCCGCCGTCCGGACCACGAAGGGGCGGTCTGGGGATGTTTCACGTGAAACCACGGGGTCGCTCTCCCTGGTGGCGGGCTGTGGATGACCGCTCTCAACCTGTGGATAACCACGCTCAGCAGGCCATCCGAGACCGGTGGATAACTCGGGCCCGCGAGGGGCGGGACGGACAAAGGGGGGCCACCCTAATCGGGAAGCCGAGTCGGCTGCAGACAATTCGCTCAACTTCCAAGCCTCCCCATCCGCCCCGGCGTCAACGACCTCGCCGACGCTTCGACGGCGTCGACGACCTGGCCGGAGGACGCCAACCTACCCCCGCAGGATCCGCCCAGGCCACCCGGACGGCGGTCGTGGGGGACTCGATCCGTCCCTCGCCGAGGGTGTGCACCTCGGGGGCAGCGCAGGCCAGCTCCCGGAGCACCGGCGCGGCAGCAGCGATCTCGGCGGCGATGGTGGCGCCCTTCATCGCCACCAGGGCCCCGGCCGGCGCCACCAGCGGCATCGACCAGCCCAGCAGTCGGTCCAGAGGGGCGACCGCACGCGAGGTGACGACGGAGAAGGTGCGCTGACCGTGCACGGTGTCGGCGCGACCCCGCAGCACCTCGACCCCGGAGCGCAGATCGAGGTCGGCGACCACCTCCTCGAGGAAGGTCGTGCGTCGCAGGAGCGGCTCCACCAGGGTGATCCGGAGGTCGGGGCGCGCGATCGCCAGCACCAGGCCGGGTAGACCGGCCCCGGAGCCGACGTCGCACACGGAGGAGTCCTGGGGCAGCAGCTCGGCCAGGACCGCGCAGTTCAGCAGGTGCCGCTGCCAGAGCCGGGGGGCCTCGCGGGGTCCGATCAGTCCCCGCTCCACACCCTCGGTGGCCAACAGCTCCGCGTACCGCTCGACGAGCGGGATCCGTGCGGCAGGGAACACCCCCCGAGCCGAGTCCGGCGCGGGGGGTGCTGTCGACCCAGGCCCCGAGGGGGTCTTGCTCACTCCATCGGTTTCACGTGAAACATCGTCCATCGGGAGACAGGTCGCGTCGTCAGTCGGGCAGGACCACCACGAAGCGACGGGGCTCGACGCCCTCCGACTCCGAGGTGAGACCGGCCGCCGCCACGGCGTCGTGGACGACCTTGCGCTCGAACGGGCTCATCGGGTCGAGGGAGGCCTGTTCGCCGGACTCCTTCACCTCGGCGATGGTCTTCTCCGCCAGCACCACGAGCTCCTCGCGCCGCTGGGCCCGGTGCCCGGAGATGTCGAGCATCAGACGGGACCGTTCCCCGGTCTCGCGGTACACCGCGAGCCTGGTCAGCTCCTGGAGGGCCTCGAGCACCTCGCCGTCACGGCCGACCAGCTGCTGCAGGTCGGCGCCGACGATCGAGACGGCGGCCCGGTCACCTTCGACGTCCATGTCCAGGTCACCGTCGAGGTCGGCGATGTCGAGGAGCTCCTCGAGGTAGTCGGCCGCGATGTCCCCCTCGTTCTCCAGCTGCTCGAGCCGGCTCTGTCGGGGGCTGTCGTCGCCGCTCGCCGTCTCACCCGTGTCCCCCGACTCGGGGCGCGTCGGTGGCGGGCTCGTCGTCTGCCGGCTCCGTCACGATCTGGTCCTCAACGGGCTGCTCGGTCATGTTCTCGGTCACTGGTTCTCCCCTTCGGGCTCGGACTGGGCGTCCGTGGGCTTGGGCTTCTGGTCTCCGGGCCTCGCGCCGCCGGACTTCTTGCGCTGCTCGCGGGACTGCTTCTTGGGCTGCTGACGCTTGGGGGCTCGTCGCTCCTCGATCGGGTCCACGGGCGGGCGCGATCTCGGTGGCCACCACGCCGTGCTTCTCCGCCTTCGCCCGGTCCCGGTCGGCCTTGGCCTGCGCGGCCGGCGTACCCGGGGGCGGGGTTGTTGCGGATCACGTAGAACTGCTGGCCCATCGTCCACAGGTTGGAGGTGGTCCAGTAGAGGAGCACGCCGATCGGGAACGCGATGCCGCCGACGGCGAAGACGACGGGCAGCACGTAGAGCAGCAGCTTCTGCTGCTGGGCGTAGGGGCCGGTGAGGGCGTCGGCCGGCATGTTCTTGCTCATCAGCTGACGCTGGGTGAGGAAGGTGGTGAGCGTCATGGCGATCACCAGCACCGCGGCCAGCGGCCATCACGCCGAGGTCGCCGTCCGCCCGCAGGAACGTGTCCGAGAGCGGGACACCGAACAGCTCGGCCTCGACCGAACTGGTCGGCCTGCTCGTTGGTCATCACCCCCTTCTCGTTGCCCTTGGCCGCCTGGTCGAGCAGCCGGAACAGGGCGAAGAAGATCGGCATCTGCAGCAGGATCGGCAGGCACGAGGAGAACGGGTTGGTCCCGCTGTCCTTGTAGAGCTTCATCGTCTCCTGCGCGAGACGCTCCCGGTCGTGGCCGTACTTCTTCTGCAGCTCCTTGACCTTGGGCTGGATCAGCTGCATGTTCCGGCTGGACTTGATCTGCTTGACGAACAGCGGGATCAGGGCCGCGCGGATGACCAGCGTCAGTCCGATGATCGACAGTGCCCAGGCCGCTCCGCCGGCCGGGTCGAGGAACCGACTGAAGAGCTGGTGGAACAGGTCCAGCACGAACGAGATGGCGAAGTACAGCGGCGTCATGATGAAGCCGCCGATGGCCTTGAAGAAGTCGATCACTCAGGCTCCTTGACTGTGTCCGGGGCTGGGCTCCGGACTGACGGTGTCCGCGCGGACGCGGGACGAGCGTGGGGGGACCGGGTCGTAGCCGCCGGCAGCCCAGGGGTGGCACCGCCCGACCCGGCGTACGGCGAGCCAGGAACCGCGCACGCTCCCGTGCACGGTCACCGCCTCGAGCGCGTAGGCCGAGCAGGACGGGTGGTACCGGCAGACCTGTCCGTAGATGGGGCTGATCACGGCCCGGTAGGCCTTGAGCAGTCCGATCAGGACGTACTTCACGAGGACACTCGCTGGAGGCAACGTGCCAGGTCGGCTCCGAGTTCCGCGGACGAGGCCGAGGCGGCGCCCGGGAGAGCCCGGACGACCAGCACCGATGACTCGGGGAGGGCAGGTAGATGCCCTCGGGCGAGGTGGCGCAGGCGGCGTTGCACGCGATTGCGGGTGACGGAGTTCCCGACGGCCCTGCTGACGACGAACCCCACGCGGGGGGAGGTCAACGCGGAGCCAGGAGCCAGGTGGACGACCAGGGTCGCCGAACCAGCCCGTCGCCCCGAGCGCACCGCCCGGCGAAAGGACTCACTGTCAGTGAGCCGATGTGCCGATGGCAGCACAGGTGGCCCGGCCGGGAGCCTGGCCGTCAGACGGCGAGGCTCTTGCGGCCCTTGCGGCGACGCGAGGACAGGATGCTGCGGCCGGCGCGGGTGCGCATGCGCAGGCGGAATCCATGCACCTTGTGACGGCGACGGTTGTTCGGCTGGTAGGTACGCTTGCTCACGAGCTTCTCTTTCGGTGGTGTTCAGAGGACGGTCCACACCGGTGGGATCAGCAGTGCGCCTTTCGGCTGGCACCGCCCACCCACGGTACAGACTGACCCTCCGTGGACATGCGGCACCGGTCGACACCAGGTGACCGGCCAACGGTACGCGCTGGGTCGAAGCAGGGTCAAACCACGGTCGCGCGCCCGCGGTCGTGCCCTGTGGATGAACTCTTGCCGGAAGCGCCCGCGGCTTGTTACGTTCGGGGCACCGAGGTTCCCCGCCACCCCCGGACCGGCCCGCTCCACAGCCCCCTGTGACCCACACCACAGGGACCTGAAAAGCGGCTCTGAGCAGGCACAACAGTGTTCAGCCGGCCTCTGGGATGCGTCTCGGCCAGGCTCTCTCCACAAGGCGGAGGGCGGGTTCACAACCTGTGGACAAAGTTGTGGACCAAGTCCGGGCACCGGCCCGGCTCCGTACCGATCAAGAAGGCGGGAACCGTGGAGAACACGACGGCTGACCTGGACGCTGCCTGGCGCAGCGTCGTCGACGACCTGCAGCCCAACCAGCGGGCGTGGCTGCGGGCGAGCGAGCCGGTCACCCTCCACGAGAGCACCGCGATCATCGCCGTCCCCAACGACTTCACCCGCAGCCAGCTCGAGGGCCGGCTGCGCGGACAGCTCGAGGACGCGCTCACCGTGGCCTTCGGTCGCGAGATCCGGATCGCGGTGACCGTGAACCCGGCCCTGGACGACACGGCGGTGGCCTACGAAGACATGGACGTGTCTATAAGTCCAGAAAGTGACATGTCGACAATTACCCCGGTGGTGGTGGAGGAGCCTCCCGCCCCACCGGAGCAGATGGAGCTCGGGGACGCGCCGCGCCCCACGTCCCTCGAGACGCAGGCTCAACCCGAAGTACACGTTCGAGACCTTCGTGATCGGCTCGTCCAACCGATTTCCCCACGCCGCCGCCGTCGCCGTCGCCGAGGCACCGGGCAAGGCCTACAACCCGCTGCTCATCTACGGCGACTCCGGCCTGGGCAAGACCCACCTCCTGCATGCCATCGGCCACTACGTCCGCAGCCTCTACACCGGCGCCAAGGTGCGCTACGTGTCGAGCGAGGAGTTCACCAACGAGTTCATCAACGCGATCCGCGACGACCGGCAGGACCGGTTCAAGCGCCGCTACCGCGACGTCGACGTGCTGCTGATCGACGACATCCAGTTCCTGGAGGGGAAGACCCAGACCCAGGAGGAGTTCTTCCACACCTTCAACACGCTCCACAACGCCAACAAGCAGATCGTGCTCACGTCCGACCGGCCGCCCAAGCGCCTCGAGGCGCTCGAGGACCGGTTGCGCAACCGGTTCGAGTGGGGCCTGATCACCGACGTCCAGCCCCCCGACCTGGAGACCAGGATCGCGATCCTGCGCAAGAAGGCCGCGATGGACCGGCTCACCGCACCCCCGGACGTCCTCGAGTTCATCGCCTCCAAGATCCAGACCAACATCCGCGAGCTCGAGGGTGCGCTGATCCGGGTGACGGCGTTCGCCAACCTCAACCGCCAGGAGGTCGACATGACCCTGGCCGAGATCGTCCTCAAGGACCTGATCCCCGAGGGCGGCGAGCCGGAGATCACGGCCGGGCTGATCATCGCCCAGACCGCGGCCTACTTCGGGCTCTCGATCGAGGAGCTGACCGGACCGAGCCGCGGTCGTCACCTGGTGATGGCCCGACAGATCGCGATGTACCTGTGCCGGGAGCTCACCGCGCTGTCCCTGCCCAAGATCGGGGCCCAGTTCGGCAACCGCGACCACACCACGGTCATGTACGCCGACCGGAAGATCAACCAGCTCCTCGCGGAGCGCCGAGCGGTCTTCAACCAGGTCAGCGAGCTGACCAACCGGGTCAAGCTGCAGGCCCGGCAGTCCTGACCCGAGGACAGGTCCCGGCTTGTGGAGGACGTGTGAGTCGGCGGCCCGATCTTCTGCACAACCTGTGCACAGCCTGGGAGTGTTGGCCGGCCGTCCACCTGTCATTCACAGCCACCCGCGACGCGTCCCGAGCTCGTCCACAGCCCCTGTGCGCGTCGAATCGCCGAGCTGACCTGCATCGATACCGCTTGTCCACAGTTTCCACCGTTGCTATGACTACTCCGAACCGACACCTGGATCGATCATCAGTGAACATCCTTCTGGCCCCTGACCTGGGGACAACCTCCCCTGGTGCCCGTTCTCCTGGATGACCCCGCGGATGACAAGAGTGGGGGTTTCCCGACCGAACCTCCCGTGACACCCGCCTGCATGGCAGGATGCTCAGTCCCAGAACCACCGACCCTCGAAGGACCCCCCACCGTGAAGTTCCGCGTCGACCGCGACGTGCTCGCTGACGCCGTCGCCTGGGCTGCCCGCAGCCTCCCGGTCCGTCCGAGCGTGCCCGTCCTCTCCGGCCTGCTCATCGATGCGAGTGACGAGGGGCTGGTCCTCTCGACCTTCGACTACGAGACCTCCGCCCGGGCCACGCTCAAGGCCGAGGTGAGCGACGAGGGGCGTGCCCTCGTCAGCGGCCGCCTGCTGGCCGACATCTGCCGCAGCCTGCCCGCGAAGCCCGTCGAGATGGTCCTCGACGGACCCCGGGTCTCGCTGACCTGTGGCTCGGCCCGGTTCAGCCTGCAGACCATGCCCGTCGAGGACTACCCGACGCTGCCTGACATGCCGACCGCGACCGGGACGGTGCAGAGCGACCAGTTCGCCCACGCCGTCAGCCAGGCGGTCACCGCGGCCGGCCGCGACGACATGCTGCCGGTGCTCACGGGCGTCCGGATCGAGATCGACGGCTCCCAGATATCCCTGCTCGCGACCGACCGCTTCCGGCTCTCGCACCGCGAGGTCGGCTGGAGCCCGCGGACCCCGGACGAGTCCATGGCCGCGCTGGTCCCGGCCAAGGTGCTGGGCGACACCGCCAAGTCGCTCACCGCCGGCAGCGAGGTCACCATCGCCCTGGCCGCCTCCGGCTCCGGCGAAGGCATCATCGGTTTCGAGGGCGCGGCACCGGGCGGCGTACGCCGGACCACCACGCGTCTGCTCGACGGCGAGTTCCCCAAGGTGCGCAGCCTGTTCCCGAGTGAGCACCAGACGATCGCCAAGGTCGACAAGGCCGCGCTGATCGAGTCGGTCAAGCGGGTCGCCCTCGTCGCCGAACGCAACACCGCGGTCCAGCTCGCGTTCAGCGACGGCGTCCTCACCCTCGACGCCGGTTCGGGAGACGAGGCCCAGGCCTCGGAGTCCGTCGAGGCGCAGATCGACGGCGAGGACATCACCACCGGGTTCAACCCCCAGTTCCTGCTCGACGGTCTGACCGCCATCGACCAGGACGTCGTGGAGCTGGCCTTCACCCAGGCCTCGAAGCCGGTGGTCATCTCCGGGTCCGGCGCGGACACGAGCTTCCGCTACCTGCTGATGCCGCGGCGCCTCCTGTCCTGACCCGGTGGGGTTGCGGACCACCCCTGCGTGGCTACGTTGGGGACAAGGACAAGCGAAGCGTTGGACGAGGGAGTGCTCATGGACATCGGGCTGGTCGGGCTGGGCAAGATGGGCGGCAACATGCGGACCCGCCTTCAGGAGGCCGGCCACACCGTCGTCGGCTTCGACCGCAACCCCGAGGTCTCGGACGTCGGCAGCCTGGCCGAGATGGTCGAGCAGCTCCCCTCGCCCAAGGTCGTGTGGGTCATGGTTCCGTCCGGCGACCCGACCCGGGCCACCGTCGCGTGAGCTCGCCGACCTGCTCTCCGACGGGGACCTGGTCGTCGACGGTGGCAACTCGCGCTGGACCGACGACCGGGTCAACGCCGACCTGCTCGCCGAGAAGGGCATCGGCTTCGTCGACTGCGGTGTCTCCGGCGGCGTGTGGGGTCGCGAGAACGGCTACGCCCTGATGTACGGCGGCTCCCCCGAGGACGTCGCGAAGGTCCAGCCGGCGTTCGACTGCGCTCAAGCCCGAGGGCGAGTTCGGGTCCGTGCATGCCGGCGACGTGGGTGCCGGCCACTTCTCCAAGATGGTCCACAACGGCATCGAGTACGCCATCATGCAGTCCTACGCCGAGGGCTGGGAGCTGCTCGACAAGGTCGGCCTGGTCGACAACGTCACCGAGGTCTTCCGCTCCTGGCGCGAGGGCACCGTCATCCGCTCCTGGCTGCTCGACCTGCTCGTCGTCCGCCCTCGACGACGACCCGGGCCTGGCGAAGATCGCCGGCTATGCCGAGGACTCCGGCGAGGGCCGGTGGACCGTCGAGGCCGGCATCGAGAACGCCGTGGCCACGCCGGCGATCACGGCCGCGCTCTACGCCAGGTTCGTCTCCCGCCAGGACGACTCCCCCGCGATGAAGGCCGTCGCCGCGATGCGCAACCAGTTCGGTGGCCACGCCGTGAAGACCCCGCCCCCGCCCGGCGGGGACGAGAACCCCGCGTAGGCCGACCCCGGTGTACGTCTCGCACCTCCTCCTGCACGACTTCCGTTCGTACGCCGATGTCGACGTCGAGCTGGGCCCGGGGGTGACCGCGTTCATCGGGCGCAACGGGCAGGGCAAGACCAACCTGGTCGAGGCGATCGACTACCTCTCCCGGCTCGCCTCGCACCGGGTCGCCAGCGACGCCCCGCTGGTGCGGGCCGGCGCCGAGCAGGCGCTGATCCGGGCCGCGGTCGTCCGGGACGGCCGGACGGCGACGCTCGAGGTCGAGCTGAACCCCGGGCGATCGAACCGGGCCCGGGTCAACAAGTCGCCGCTCCCGCGTGCCAGTGAGCTGATCGGGCTGGTCCGCACCGTCGTCTTCTCCCCGGAGGACCTCACCCTGGTCAAGGGCGACCCGTCCGACCGACGTCGGTTCCTCGACGACCTGCTCGTCCTGCGGACCCCGCGGCTGGCGGGCGTCGCGAGCCGACTACGACCGGATCCTGAGGCAGCGCAACTCGCTGCTGAAGACCATGCGCAAGGGCGGCGCCGCTTCCCCAGGACCCGCCGGGCGGTCAGGTGCCCTCGACACGCTCGGCGTCTGGGACTCCCACCTCGCGGCGACCGGGTCCGAGCTGCTCGCCGAACGGCTGGCCCTGGTCGACCAGCTGCGGCCGTACGTCGGCAAGGCGTACGAGACCGTCGCCCGTGGCGCGAGCCGCGAGGACGCCGAGATCGAGTACAAACCGTCCTTCGAGCTCGACGGCGCTGCCGACCGGGCCTCTCTCGAGGCGAGAGCCCTGCTCGCCGAGCTCGCACGCCGGCGCCGCGACGAGCTGGACCGGGGCGTCTCCCTCGTCGGACCGCACCGTGACGAGCTGCTGCTGACCCTGGGCAACGGCGAGACCCGGTTGCCGGTCAAGGGGTACGCGTCGCACGGAGAGTCCTGGTCCTTCGCGCTGTCGCTGCGGCTCGCGTCGTACGACCTGATGCGCGCGGACGGCGACGACCCGATCCTGATCCTGGACGACGTGTTCGCGGAGCTCGACACCGAACGCCGCGGCCAGCTGGCCGACCTGGTGGCCGACGCCGAGCAGGTCCTGGTGACCGCCGCCGTCGGGGCCGACGTACCTGCGGCGCTGGCCGGGGTCAGGTACGTCGTGGGCAACGGGGAGGTCACGCGTGAACCCTGAGGGCGAGGAGCCCGAGGAGGCCGACGTCACCCGCGGCGACTGCCTCCCGCCGACGAGGAGCCGCACCGCGACGACGGTCTCGACCTCGCCCGCGCCCTGACGCGTGCGTCGGCCCGGAGCACCCCGAAGAGCAAGCGCGGCAAGCCGGGCACTCGCCGCCGGTTCGTGCCCGGCCGGGTCTCCGGCGCCCATCCCGACGAGCGCGACCCGCAGCTGCTCGACACCACCGTCGGCCGGATCGTGGCCGATCACGGCTGGGCGCTCGACCTGCGGGTGCACGGTGTCTTCGGGCGCTGGGCGGAGCTGGTGGGGGACGAGGTGGCGGCGCACTGCACGCCGGAGACCTTCGACGACGGGAAGCTGGTGGTGCGGACCGACTCCACCGCCTGGGCCACCCAGCTCAAGCTGCTCGCGCCCACCGTCGTCCGGCGACTCAACGAAGAGCTGGGGCACGGGACCGTCACCGTCATCGATGTGCTCGGCCCGCACGGACCGACCTGGAAGAAGGGTCCCCGCTCGGTCAGGGACGGGCGCGGACCGCGGGACACCTACGGCTGAGGGAGTGAACCGCAGCCGACGGCGTCGCCCATGGCCTCTCTGACGGCTTCGCGGACGTATGGGGACCCACCCGACCCCCTGATCGGGCCTCGCAGCCACCCTCACGGGCCGCTCAGGGCCATTATTTGTCCACAGATCCCCCCCTTTCCGGGGCAGGTACCTGGTCTGAGGGCCTCTGGGCGGTACCATGGACGTCGGGTCACGGCTCCTCGCAGCTGGGCCCTTCTGTATGTCAGCGCAGGCGTCCACCGAGGCCGCCCGCCCGTTCCGAAGAGGTGTGCGTGACCGACGAGACTCCCGTCGAGACGAACGACAAGCAGCCCCTGAGAAGCACCGCCACCTCCGCCGACTTCGAGTACGACGCCTCGGCCATCACGGTCCTCGAGGGCCTCGAGGCGGTGCGCAAGCGACCCGGCATGTACATCGGCTCGACCGGTGAGCGCGGCCTCCACCACCTGATCTGGGAGATCGTCGACAACGCGGTGGACGAGTCCCTGGCCGGGCACTGCGACCGGATCGTCGTCACGCTGATGGAGGACGGCGCCATCCGGGTGGAGGACAACGGACGCGGCATCCCCACCGACACCGCCCCCGGTCAGGAGATGGCCGCCGTCACCATGGCGCTGACCATGCTCCACGCCGGCGGCAAGTTCGGCGGCGGTGGCTACAAGGTCTCCGGCGGCCTCCACGGCGTCGGCGTCTCGGTGGTCAACGCCCTCTCCTCCCACCTCGTCGTCGAGGTCAAGAACCGTGGCCACCTGTGGCGCCAGTCCTTCACGATCGGCGTCCCCGACGGGGACCTCGAGCAGGTCCGGCCGATGGAGCCGGGCGAGCGCACCGGCACCACCGTGACGTACTGGGCCTCCGAGGAGATCTTCGAGACCACGACGTACTCCTTCGAGACCATCACCAGCCGTTTCCGCGAGTACGCCTTCCTCAACAAGGGGCTCGAGATCGTCGTGCGCGACGAGCGCCCGGCGGCCGCCGAGGTCCTCGAAGCGGTCGAGGACGAAACCGTCTCCGGTGACGTCGACCAGGCCGGCACCGACGCGATCCGCAAGGGCGAGGGCGGGGGCATCGAGCGGGTCTTCAAGTACGACCGTGGCCTGATCGACTACGTCGAGCACCTCAACCGGCGCAAGCAGGTCGCCAACCCCAGCGTGATCGCGTTCGAGGCGGAGACGGCCGAGTCGGTCGAGAACCACATGTCCCTCGAGGTGGCGATGCAGTGGAACACCACCTTCTCGGAGTCGGTCCACACCTTCGCCAACACCATCAACACCCACGAGGGCGGCACCCACGAAGAGGGCTTCCGCGCTGCCCTCACCGGCCTGGTCAACAACTGGGGCTTCGAGTGGGGCCTGATGAAGAAGCCCGAGGACCGGGTCTCGGGTGACGACATCCGCGAGGGCCTGACCGCCATCATCTCGATCAAGATGGGCGAGCCCCAGTTCGAGGGGCAGACCAAGACCAAGCTGGGCAACACCGAGGCCAAGGGCTTCGTGCAGCGGATCATGAACGATCAGCTCGGCGACTGGTTCCAGAAGAACCCCGCCGAGGGCCGCGACATCATCCGCAAGTCCCAGGCCGCTGCCCAGGCACGGATCGCGGCCCGCAAGGCGCGCGACCTCGCCCGCAGCCGCAAGGGCCTGCTCGGCGGCGGCGGCCTGCCCGGCAAGCTGTCCGACTGCCAGTCGACCAACCCCGCCGAGTGCGAGGTCTTCATCGTCGAGGGTGACTCCGCCGGCGGCTCCGCCCGGCAGGGCCGCGACCCGCGCGTGCAGGCGATCCTGCCGATCCGCGGCAAGATCCTCAACGTCGAGAAGGCCCGGATCGACAAGGTCCTGGCCAACACCGAGGTGCAGGCGATCATCTCGGCGCTCGGCACCGGGATCCACGAGGAGTTCAGCCTCGACAAGCTGCGCTACCACAAGGTCGTGCTGATGGCCGACGCCGACGTCGACGGCCACCACATCAACACCTTGCTGCTGACGCTGCTGTTCCGCTTCATGCGGCCACTGATCGAGCACGGCTTCGTCTACATGGCCCAGCCGCCGCTCTACCGGATCCGCTGGAACAAGCCGGCCGAGCACGAGTTCGTCTACTCCGACTCCGAGCGCGAGGCCCTCACGCGCGACGGCCTGGCCCAGGGCCGGAAGCTGCCCAAGGAGAACCCGGTCCAGCGCTACAAGGGTCTCGGTGAGATGAACGCCGAGGAGCTGTGGGACACCACGATGAACCCCGACCAGCGGCTGATGCTCCAGGTGACCCTCGACGACGCGGCCCAGGCCGACGAGATCTTCTCGATCCTGATGGGCGAGGACGTCGAGCAGCGCCGTTCCTTCATCCAGCGCAACGCCAAGGACGTTCGATTCCTGGATATCTAGCTCTCTAACGAGATGTCTAGATTCCAGTAGAGCCGACCAGAGAGAGCCAGACACGTGACTGAGACACCCACGGACACCACCGGCGGGCCCGAGGGCTCCGGACCCGGCGGCCGGATCGAGCCGATCGAGCTCCAGACGTCCATGCAACGGGCCTACATCGACTACGCGATGGCGGTCATCGTGGGCCGGGCGCTGCCCGACGTCCGCGACGGTCTCAAGCCCGTGCACCGCCGCGTGCTCTACGCGATGTACGACGGTGGTTACCGCCCCGACCGCGGCTTCTCCAAGTGCTCGCGTGTCGTCGGTGACGTCATGGGTCAGTACCACCCCCACGGCGACACCGCGATCTACGACACCCTGGTCCGGCTCGCGCAGCCCTGGGTGATGCGGGCACCGCTCGTCCAGGGCCAGGGCAACTTCGGCTCGCCGGGCAACGACTCGGCGGCCGCCATGCGGTACACCGAGTGCCGGATGGCGCCGCTCGCGCTGGAGATGGTGCGCGACATCGAGCAGGAGACCGTCGACTTCCAGCCCAACTACGACGGTCGCTCCGAGGAGCCCACCGTCCTGCCGGCGCGCTACCCCAACCTCCTCGTCAACGGCTCCGCCGGCATCGCCGTCGGCATGGCCACCAGCATCCCGCCGCACAACCTGCGCGAGGTGGCCGAGGGCGCCAAGTGGGCGCTCGAGCACCCCGACGCGACCCGCCAGGAGCTGCAGGACGCGCTGATCGAGCGGGTCAAGGGACCCGACTTCCCCAACGGCGCCCTGATCGTGGGCCGTGAGGGCATCGAGCAGGCCTACCGGACCGGCCGCGGCTCGGTCACCCAGCGCGCCGTCATCGAGATCGACGAGGACAACCGCGGTCGCACCTGCCTGTCCATCACCGAGCTGCCCTACATGGTCAACCCCGACAACCTCGCGCTGAAGATCGCCGAGCTCGCCGACTCCGGCAAGGTCCAGGGCATCTCCGACGTCCGCGACGACTCCTCGGGTCGCACCGGCCAGCGGCTGGTGGTCGTGCTCAAGCGCGACTCCGTCGCCCGGGTCGTGCTCAACAACCTGCTCAAGCACACCGAGCTCCAGACCAACTTCAGCGCCAACATGCTGGCCCTGGTCGACGGGGTGCCGCGCACGCTCACCATCGACCAGTTCATCAGCAACTGGGTGGCCCACCAGCTCGAGGTCATCCAGCGGCGCACCGCCTACCGGCTCCGCAAGGCGGAGGAGGACGCACACATCCTGCGCGGCCTGGTGAAGGCCCTCGACGCCCTCGACGAGGTGATCGCCCTGATCCGGCGCTCGCCCGAGGTGGACGACGCCCGCGACGGGCTGATCGAGCTGCTCGGCATCGACGAGCTCCAGGCCGTCGCGATCCTCAACCTGCAGCTGCGCCGCCTCGCTGCGCTCCAGCGCCAGAAGATCATCGACGACCTCGCCAAGATCGAGCTCGAGATCGCCGATCTCGAGGACATCCTGGCCAACGAGGCCCGCCAGCGGCAGATCATCGGGGACGAGCTCGCCGGGATCGTGGAGAAGTACGGCAACGAGCGCCGTACCCAGATCATCGCGGCCGACGGCGACCTGTCCATGGAGGACCTGATCCCCGACGAGGAGCTCGTCGTCTCCATCACCCGCGGCGGCTACGCCAAGCGCACCCGCGCCGACCAGTACCGCACCCAGAAGCGCGGCGGCAAGGGCGTGCGTGGCGCGACCCTGCGCGGCGACGACGTCGTCGAGCACTTCATCGCGACGTCCAACCACCACTGGCTGCTGTTCTTCACCACCGCGGGCCGGGTCTACCGGACGAAGGCCTACAACCTGCCCGAGGCGCAGCGCGACGCCAAGGGCAGCCACGTGGCCGGGTTGCTGAGCTTCCAGCCCGACGAGAACATCGCCCAGGTGCTGGCGATCCGCGACTACGAGCAGGCGCCGTACCTCGTCCTCGCGACCCGCAACGGCCTGGCCAAGAAGACCCGCCTGGCCGACTACAACAGCCCGCGTCAGGCCGGCGTCATCGCGATCAACTTCCGTGAGGACGACGACGAGCTGATCGGTGCCGAGCTGGTCAACTCCGAGGACCACATCCTGCTCGTCTCCCGCAAGGGCCAGGCGATCCGGTTCCCCGCGGACGACAGCCAGCTGCGGCCGATGGGCCGGGCGACGTCGGGTGTCTCCGGCATGAAGTTCCGCCAGGGCGACTCGCTGCTGTCGATGTCGGTGATCCGGGCCGAGCAGGTCGCGGCCGAGGAGGCCGCCGAGGCCCGGGCAGAGGCTGCGGGCGAGTCCACCGAGCCGGGCGAGCTCCCCGACGTCAAGGAGCAGTACGTCTTCACCATCACCGACGGCGGCTTCGCCAAGCGCACCCGGATCTCCGACTACCGCCTGCAGTCCCGCGGTGGCCTCGGGATCAAGGCGATGTCGCTGGCCAACGAGGAGCGCGGTGTCCTGGTGGGCGGGTTCATCGTGGTCGAGGGCGACGAGATCCTCGTCATCACCCAGGCCGGCCAGGTCGTCCGCAGCCCGATCAACGAGCACTTCCGGCCGACCGGCCGCTCCACGATGGGCGTGAAGTTCGTGACGCCGAAGTCCGGTGACGCCGTCGCCGTGGTGGCCCGCTCCGTCGAGGCCAAGGACGAGGACGAAGCCGAGGCAGAGGCGGACGCAGAGGTCGGGGCAGATCAGCCGGACACCGAATCGCCCGCCGACGCCGCGGATGCAACAATCGACGAGACGGTGGCACCCGATGCCGACGGGGAGAGTGAGAGCTGATGCCGGATCGCCCAGTGGAGCGAACCGCCTCGCGACCTGCCCTCAGCGAACGGATCCAGGCCAAGCTCTCGAGAGCGGCCGACGAGCACCGGGCCAACGCCCAGGCAGAGTCGAAGCCGGTCAGCACCAAGCGCGCGACTCCCGGGAAGAAGCCGCCGCGTCGCGCCCGCCTGCGGCTGACCCGGATCGACCCCTGGTCGGTGATGAAGACGGCGTTCCTGCTCTCCATCGCGCTCGGTGTCGTCACGGTCGTCTCCGTGCTCATGGTCTGGACGGTCCTCGAGGCCGCCGGTGTCTGGGACTCCATCAACCAGGCGGTCCAGAACATCCTCGGTGGCGAGAGCGCCGGCGACTTCGACATCGAGGACTACCTCGGCACCTCCCGGGTGCTCGGCTTCACGATGCTCGTGGCCGTGATCGACGTCGTGCTCCTCACCGCGATCGCCACCCTGGGCGCTTTCCTCTACAACATGGCGGCTGCCCTCCTCGGCGGCATCGAGGTCACCCTCGCCGAGGACAACTGACCCCCACGAAGTGGCAGTTCCACCCCGCGAAGTGGGAGTTGTTGCGGTCCGAGGTGGGAGTTGTGGTGAGGGTCCGACCTCGTTTTGTAGGGGTCCCGCGGGGTGGGGTAGTGTCCCCTTCGGTCGATCGCGGAGACCCACTGGCAGCAGCCAGTTTGCGGGCCTATAGCTCAGACGGTTAGAGCGCTTCCCTGATAAGGAAGAGGTCACAGGTTCAAGTCCTGTTAGGCCCACCATCCGCATGGTCGTGGAGCACGAGGAGTCACCATGAAGAAGATCCTGTTCGTCCTGCTGGCTGCCGCCGGCGCAGCGTTCGCGAAGAAGAAGCTCGAGGAGAGCCGCAACGAGCAGGCCCTGTGGGCCGAGGCCACCGACAACGTCGACAAGGCCTGACTCTCCACCTACCGCCAGACCGGCCCGCGGGGCCGGTTCACTGGTACGGGGCCTTGGCGCAATTGGTAGCGCACCTGCTTTGCAAGCAGGGGGTTAGGGGTTCGAGTCCCCTAGGCTCCACCACCTGACGTCGCAATCCGACGACTTTGGCAGAATTCCGCTCATGCTCCCTCGCCTGCTGGTCGCGCTCGTGCCGCTGCTGCTCCTCGCCGGGTGCGGTAACGAGCCGATCCCCGAGCCGACCCCGCTGGCGTCGATCACGCCGACGACGACGGTGCATCCGGAGTACGACGCGGGCACCCGGGCGCCGTCGGCGGCGGTGCTCGGGTTCGTGCCGTCGTCGGCGACGACGCTGACCGTCACCGACTTCGACGAGATCCGGGTGCAGCTCGGGATGCCGGACCTGACCAGCGACGACCTGATGACCGACCGCACCGACTTCTGGACCCGGGCCGAGTCACGGAGGCCGCGCTGCTGACCGACGGGATGCTGCGCCCGGTGAACTCCGAGCTGATGCTCGACCACGGGTTCACCCAGGACGACGTCGACTGGGAGGCGCACTTCACCGGCCCCGACGGCAACGGCTACGTGCTGGCCTTCCGCCCGGACCTGGACATGGCCGGCGTCGCGTCGGCGGTCGCCGACGGGCGTCGGGTCCGCTCGCCGGGGCCGAGGTGCTGGCCGAGGACGACCTGGTGATCGCCGGCACCGCCGAGGAGGGCGAGCAGGTCTGGGCCAACGAGCCGGTCCTCGCACGGGCTGGTCGGCGTGACCGCGGAGTCGACGTACGTCCACCGGGGATGCGTCCCGGTCACGAGGCGCTGGGTGCCGACGCCGACGCGGAGGACGTGGACGGCGCTGCAGGCGGAGCATCCGCTGTCGCTGCTCGACGACCTGCCCGGCCTTCGTCCTCGACTTCGGCGACCACCTCGCGACGGTCCGGATGGGGAAGAACCGAGACGACCTCTTCACCCGGCTCGACTCGGCCGGGACTGGCCGATCCTCGGCCTTCGCCCAGGAGTTCCGCGACCCGGTGGGTGACCCGACGACCGGCCGGATCGGGTACGGCGTGCCGCGGCCGCCGCGGGCGGCCGCGTTGACCCTCCTCGAGGAGCTGCCGTTCGCGATCTGCGCCGACGTCACGCCGATCCCGGAGCCGACCGGTCTCTAGGACCTTGCGCTGTCCGGGTCCCGGTCAGGGGGCGTCGGAGGTAGACCGGTCGAGACGGCGAGCCGGGGACGCGCAGTTCCTGACGCTTCGTGGGGGAGTGCCCGCCGCGCGACGGGGGCCGGCGCAGGGACGTGGGGTGGACCGGGGCCAGCAGCCGGAGGTGCCACGGCGCCGCGGCGCGCAGGGTCCGGCGTTCGGTGTCCACCCGGGCCCAGAACGCCGCGGCCGACGGCGGCGTCGGGCTCGTCGATACCGAAGATGGTCCGGTCCGCCTCCCAGGCCGCGTCCTCGCCGTGCCCGATCAGCAGCGCCTCGGCGTGCCGGGTCAGATCGGTGCGGCACCGGCATCCGCAGGTCGCGGGCGAGATCGACCAGCTCCAGCCAGGCGCCGGCGTACCGCCGGGTGATCCGGGCGTGGCGGAGCCGCCGGCGGCGGCGGACCAGCTTGGCGAGCGGGACCGCGGCGACGGCCCAGCAGCGCCAGCCCGGCCACCACGAGAGCAGCCACCGCCACCAGGAGCGACTCCTCGTCGAGTCTCGGCTCCTCGGAGCCGGACGCCGTTGGCTTCGGCTTGCCCTTCGGCTCGGGCTCGGGCAGCGTGATCTGGGGCATCTTGGTCCCGGGGGCAGCTTGATCGACGGGTCGGGGTTCTGGTCGAACCGGTCGCTCTCCGGTGGGGTCGTGCTCATGAACGCCTCGGTGGGCAGGGTGCGCCAGGTGCCGTCGGCGACCCGGAGCTCCACCCAGGCCGACACGTCGCGACCGCGGACGACCCCGCTCTTCGGCACGACCGCCCCCACCACGACGCGGGCCGGGACCCCGAGCCGGACGCGGCCATCGCCATCAGCGGTGGCGTACTGCTCGTCGTCGCCGGTGAGGCTGCCGTAGACGAAGAACGGGGCCCATCCGGGTGCGGTCGTGGCCGGGACCGTACTTGGCCTTCTCGCTCGGCGTGGCGCCGTTGCTGTAGCGGCCGGTGAATCTCAGCACTCCGCCACCTGGAACACCGCGCCATCGGCCGGGTCTCGACGCCGGCCCAGCCGTGCGCGGGGACGTGCACGAACCTCGCCTCGTCGTAGAGGTTCTGGTCGGTGGTGGGGTAGGGCTCCAGGTCCGGCGTGGCCAGTCGTCGGTGAGGACGGTCGAGAACTCGTAGACGTCCCGGCCGGTCAGGTCCGCTGGTCATCACCCCGGTCGCGGTGGCCGGGTTGTAGCGGAACCCGCGCTCGCGACTGGCGGACCCCGGGCCGTCGAAGCCGAACCACTGGAGCGCGCCGGCGATCGGCACCCACTGGCTGTTCCAGTCCTTGTGCACCTCGACCTGGACGAAGCTCTCCTCGCCGTCCGCCGGGTTGTCGACCGCGCTGCCGATCGCGCAGGAACCGGTCGTCGCTGCGATCCGGGACCGTCTTGTCGCCCGGCCGGATCTGCGAGCTGGTCGTAGCGTGTCCAGGGCCACGAACCGCAGCCGCGTCCCCGGCTTCAGCCCGGAGACGGTGACCAGGGGGCTGTCGTGGACGTTGCCCGGCACGCCGGGCAGCTGCCGGGTGAACCGCGGAACTCGGCGAGCGGTGTCTGCCAGCTCCGACACGTCGTACGCCGGCACCCGGTCTCCGCAGGACCAGCTGGGTCGACGGCGTTCGACCGGGCACCCGGTCCGCGATCGGTCGGGCGACGGCCGCCACCAGCCCGAGCACGAGCGACGGCCAGGCCCGAGTCGGGTCAGCAGCGCGACGGGCGAGTGACGGCCTCGAGCCGCAGCCCGCGCACCAGCACCCAGCCGACCGCGATGATCGCGAAGAGCCAGCCCGAGCGCCCACGCCGGCTCCGTCCGCCGAGCACCTGCACGGCCCGAAGCCGAGCAGAGGCGCGAGCAGGGGTGCTGCCGGGCTGCTGCTGCGCAGCGCCACGCTGGTCGCGAGGCCGCACGACGAGCAGCCCCACGACGTAC
Organism: uncultured Actinomycetota bacterium; assembly: GCA_963834235.1. GTDB lineage: Bacteria > Actinomycetota > Actinomycetes > Propionibacteriales > Nocardioidaceae > Nocardioides. Next base: position 335,251 of record CAWIAS010000001.1, on the reverse strand, counting down.
GGCGGCAGCAGCAGCGCGCCGTCGGACTCCAGGAGCGGATGGCTGCCGACGAGGACGGTCCAGGAGTTCAGGGTGTCGGTGATCAGGTCCTGGACGAGCCGGCCACTCAGCCGGATCTCGGCGATCGGCCCGGCGCTGAGGAGCGTACAGCGGGATCAGCAGGACGAACAGGACGTCCGGCCCCCAGCCGTGCCGGGCCAGCCACCACGCCAGGAGCCCGGCCACGGCAGCCCCGCCGAGTCCGGCGAGCAGCCACCGGTTGCCGTCGTACGTCGACGCCCAGCCGGCCAGCGCGAGGCCGGTGAGCAGCAGCGGTGCCAGGACGTCGACGAGCGTGTCGCCGGCGGTGTTGCGCTTCATCGGCGCTCCTCGACGAAGCCGGACAGCAGCCGGGGGAGGTCGTGCAGCTGCTTGACGGTGAGCTTGGGGTGACCGCCGGCCTCGGTGATCATGGCTGTAGCCCGGAGCCGTGGGCGTGGAAGAAGATCGTGCGCGAGCCCAGCGGGAAGGCGCGCTGCACCGCGGCGAGGCGCGGGTAGGAGGCCTTGCCGCCGGTCACCAGCAGCAGGCTGGTCTCCGGAGCCAGGAACGCCGCCTCCTCGGCCGCCGGGTGAGGTCGGTGTCGTCCATCTCGATCCGGCAGCACGCGTCGAGGATGGTCGGCGGCGCCGTGGCCGGCGAGGAACTCCGTCCCGCAGACGAACGTCAGGTCGGTGTCGTCGAGGGCGCACCGGGCGACCAGCGAGGCGGCGATGGAGACCGCCAGCTCGAAGTCGTCCTCGGTCTTGTAGGAGTCGCGCGCGTCGTCGACGATCACGGTGGCGTGGTTGCGACGGGTCTGGTGGTACTGCCGGACCAGCAGCTGGCCGGCCCGCGCCGACGACCTCCAGTGCACGTGGCGCAGGTCGTCACCGCGGACGTACTCGCGGAGCGCGTGGAAGGCGAGGTCGTTCATCGAGATCCGGTCGCTGGGGATGCCCTTCCTGCTCGCGCAGGAAGCCGCTGGTCATCGCGTCCAGCGCCGCCATCCGTGGCCGCACGTAGAGCTGGACGGGCGACCCCCACTTCGCCTCGCGGCGCAGCAGTCCCACCGGGTCGGTACGACGGGCGGTGGCCGGTCCCACGTCGACGACGCCGCGGCGGAAGGTCGGGATCGGGATGCGTCTCCGCGTGCTCGACGTCACGGCGGAGCAGCGGCAGCCGGAGCCTGGTCGAGTCCCGGCCGATCGGGATCAGGATCCCGGGATGCAGCAGCGGGAGCGGCGACCGGTTGCGGACGTGGAGCACCGCCCGGCCGGTGTCACCGGCGACGGTGTGGGTGGAGCGCAGCGACAGCCGGGACGTCACCCGGGTCGGGACCAGGACGAACGGCAGCGCGACGACCAGGAGGGCCAGACAGACGACGCCGACCAGCAGCATCTCCTCGTGCCCGAGGTAGTGATGTCCGATGAACCCGCTGGCGCCGAGCAGAAGCACGCCGTACCCGGTCGGGGTGATCACCCGCCGTACGTCGGTGAGCGCGTCGCGCACCCGTGACATGGCCGTCAGCCGCGGTCGAGCGGAGGCGTGACGGTCGCCAGGAGGTCCTCGATCACGTCGCTCACCGTGACGCCGCTGAACTGGGCCTGCGGGTCGAGCAGGAGCCGGTGGCAGAGCACGGGGTCGACCAGCGTGGCGATGTCATCGGGCACGACCTGGCTCCGGCCGTGGGCGATCGCCCACGTCTTCGCCACCCGGATCAGGGCCAGGCAGCCGCGAGCGGACAACCCGAGCTTGACGTGGGGCAGCTCGCGCGAGGCCTCCGCGAGCTCGCGGACGTAGCGGACCAGGGCCCGGTCGACGTGGACCTCGGCGGCGACCTCGCTCATCGCCAGGATCTCGGCCGTGGTGGCCATCTGGCGAGACCAGCTCGGCTCGGTCGCGGACCCGGGAGTCGAGGAGGAGCTCCTCGGTGGACTCGGCGTCGGGGTACCCGACGGAGGTCTTCATCAGGAACCGGTCGAGCTGCGCCTCGGGCAGCCGGTAGGTGCCCGGCCTGCTCGATGGGGTTCTGGGTGGCGATGACCATGAACGGCCGCGGCACGTCGTGGGTGACGCCGTCCACGGTGACGTGGCCCTCCTCCATCACCTCGAGCAGCGCCGACTGGGTCTTGGGGGAGGCCCGGTTGATCTCGTCGGCCAGCACGATGTCGTGGAAGATCGGACCGGGGTGGAACTCGAACGTGCCCTTGTGCTGGTCGTAGACGGTGACGCCGGTGACGTCGGTCGGCAGCAGGTCCGGGGTGAACTGCACCCGGGCGTGCGACCCCTCGACGCTGTTGGCCAGGGCCCGGGCCAGCATGGTCTTGCCGGTGCCGGGCAGGTCCTCCAGGAGCAGGTGCCCCTCGGAGAGCAGACAGGTGAGGGTGAGCCGGATGACGTGGTCCTTGCCGAGCACGGCCTTGCCCATGTTGTCGGCCAGCTTGGTGAAGGTGTCGCTGAACTGCGCCACCTGATCGGCGGATATCGCCATGAGAGCCCCCTCGTCTGCGTCGACTCGGAGCGTACTTGTTCGAGGCGTTTCCCGGGGCCGATCAGCGGGGGCCGGCGAGAGCGGCGTACTCGACGGGGTCATGGGCGCTGAACACGGTGACCTGGTCGCCGTGTGCGGCGTGCAGCTCGCGGATCCGTTCCTGGTTGTGGCGACGGGCCAGGTCGTCGACGGCCATCAGCGCCTGGAAGACCCGCAGACCAGGGGGTGCGGTCGGCGGCGCCTCCTTCTCACCCGCGCTGAAGTAGGCGTCGCCCGCGTGCAGCAGCCAGCTGCCGTCCGTACGACGGACCGCGACGCCGCAGTGCCCGCGGGTGTGACCACGGAGCGGGACGAGGACGACGTCGTCGTCGAGCGCGGTCACGGACCGGAGCCCGCACCAGTGGTCGCCGGCCACGTCGTGCCGGACCCACCGGGGGCCGTGTGCCCACTGGGCTCCGACGTAGCGGGCCCGCTCGCGCAGATGGGGGTGCGTCGCGGCGTCCAGCTCGTCGCCGAACACGTGCACCCGCGCGTCCGGGAAGTCGCTGAGCCCGCCCGCGTGGTCGAGGTCGAGGTGGGTCAGGGCGATGTCGGTGACGTCGGAGGCGGCGTACCCGAGACGTTCCACCTGCGCCCGTGCGGTCTCACGGGGGTCGAGCGCCGGCCGGAGCACGGCGACGAACGGCCGACCGAGGCGACGGGGGTCGGCGAGGTCACCGGTGCCGAAGCCGGAGTCGACCAGGAGCAGACCGCCCGGGCGCTCCACGAGGAGGCAGTGGGCGACCATGCTCGGTGGGGTGATCCGGCCACCGAGGGAGCCGATCGGGCGGAGGGTGGCGCAGTTCAGGTGGTGGACGGTCACCGTCTGATGATGGCTCAGGTGGCGTCGGTCGCGTGCAGCTTCCGCACCGTGGGCGACGTGGCGACCGTGGCCGGGTCGGGGTAGGTGCCGAGCAGACGGTCGGCGGTGCCGGCGCTGGTGACGGTGAACCAGTAGTGCTCGTTCTTGTAGTGGTGCAGCCGGTGGTTGCGCCAGACCGAGCGGTACCACGCCGACCTCGGCCGGTAGTCGCTGTGCACGAGGTAGTGGGTCCACTCGTAGCCGAGCTTGAGCCCGTAGACCGACACCAGCAGCGACAGCGCGCCGGCGGTGCCCGGCATGGCGAGCCAGGCGATCAGCACGTACGCCGGGAGCAGCCAGCACAACGCCTGCCACGGGATGAAGACCAGCGGGATCTCGCGTGGATCGGCGTGGTGCTCGCGGTGCTTGCGGGCCAGCAGGGAGTCGACGGGTACGCCGGCCACGCGACGCGGGCGCCAGTGCAGGATGCCGACGTGGATCACCCACTCGATCACCGGGAAGAGGGCGACCAGGACGGCCGGGATCGCCAGCTCCCACCAGGACCCGCCGCCGACGACCACCCGCGCGGTGACTGCCGCGACCAGGAAGGTCGAGATCATCCACGGAGAGGGGGCCCGCCAGAAGGACCGCCAGGCGGCGCCGAGGGAGACGCTGGTGCGCCGGCCGGGCCCGGCGGTGCCGGTGATCCGGTGCTCGTCCGCGGCCAGTCGCCGGGCGGCCAACGCCTCGATCTCGGGGGCTGCCCTGGTCATCCGTGGTCCTGGATCGACTCGAGGGCGGTGAGCAGGCTGGTGGTGGCGGGGCGGAGCACCCGCTCCGCGGCGGCGCGGGACGTGTCGGGGTCGCCCTCGCCGATGGCGGCGGTCAGCACGCGGTAGGCCCCGACCTGGCCCACCTCCTCGCTCATCACGCCGGCCAGGGCCTCGATCGCCGGCTCGTAGGCGGCGCGGAGGCTGTTGAACATCAGCCGGAAGGTCAGGGAGTCCGCAGCGTCGACGACCTGGTCCCAGAAGGTGAGGGCGTGGAGCTGGCGCTCGACGTCGTCGTCGGTGCCGGCCAGGAGGTCGACGGTCCCGGTGAGGGTCGCGGCCAGGGCTGGTCCGCCGCGCTCGGCGGCGAGGGCGGCGACGCCGGGGCCGATCACGAGCCGGGCCTCGAGGATGCTCCGGACCACGGCCACGTCGACGTGGCCCCGCCGGACGAGCAGACGGGGGAGGAGGTCGAGGCCGGCGTACCTCTTGAAGTCGCGGACCAGCGTCGAGCCGCCCTGGCGGACCTCGACCAGCCGGGTCTGGGCCATCCGCTGGAGCGCCTCGCGGACGGCGGGCCGGGAGACGCCGAGGACCTCGGCCAGGCGACGCTCGCTGGGCAGCGAGCTCACCGGCCTCGATCTCGCCGTCGACGACCTCGGCCAGCACCTGGTCGAACACGGCGTCGGGGACGGAGCGGCGGGTCACGGGTTGCAGGGCCATGCCGGCCACCGTAGGCGGCCGGTGGTCGGTGGTCAAGTGGTCAGACCAGTAGGCAGGAGACGTGAGGCCGGCGAGCCCTCCGTAGGATCGAGTGCGTGCCGTCGTACCTCGCCCCGCGCTTCTGGGGCGTGCACGTGCTGGCCGTGGTCCTCGTGCTGGTGGCCGGGCTGCTGGGCTACTGGCAGCTCGAGGCGTGGCAGGAGCGGCGGGCGGCGGAGGCTGCCGACCTGACCCGGCTCGCGCCGATCCCGCTCGCGGACGCGCTCGGCCCCGATGACCCGTTCCCGGGGGACAAGATCGGGCAGCCGGTGATCATCGAGGGCACCTGGGTCCCCGAGGGCAGCGTCTTCGTCGACGACCGCGAGCAGGACGGCGAACCCGGCTTCTGGGTGGTGACGCCGCTGGCCACCAGCCTGCCCGGCGCCCCCGCGATCCCCGTCGTCCGCGGCTGGACCCCCACCACGGAGGACGCCCCGTCCGCCCCGGAGGGCACCGCCGCGCTGGTCGGCTGGCTGCAGCCGCCCGAGGGCACCGGCGAGGCCGACCCGGACCCGACCGACGACGTCCTCCCGCAGCTGCGGATCGCCGACCTGGTCCAGCAGGTCGACCAGGACCTGTACGGCGCGTACGCCGTGGTCGCCGACGAGGTCGCCCCCGGTGACTGGCCGATCGGGGAGGCCGCCGTCAACGCCGGCACCGACGGCCTCGAGCAGGCCACCCTCGACCAGCTGCCCGACGCGGGTCGGTTCACGGCCGTCCGCAACCTGCTCTACGCCCTGGAGTGGTGGGTCTTCGGCTTCTTCGCGGTGTTCATCTGGTGGCGCTACCTGCAGGACGCGAGGGCGGCAGAGGCAGAGCGCGGCCGACCCGGTACCTTCGGACGCGTGAACCCCGACCTCAAGGGCGCGCTGACCCGCTACCGCTTCATGGCCACCGTCGTCGGTGTGCTCCTGGTCGTGCTGATCCTGGTCGGCGTCCCGCTCGCCAACTTCGACGGCTCCGGCATGTGGGGCGTCTTCCCCGGCACGCCCGACCTGTTCGCTGCCGGATCGACACCGCACGAGGTCGGTGAGGCGATCACGACGTACCTCGGCGTCGCCCACGGCTGGCTCTACATGATCTTCCTGGTGACCGCCTTCCTGCTCTCCCGCAAGGCCGACTGGGACCTGCCGTTCACGCTGGTCACGCTGGTCTGCGGCACCGTCCCGATCCTCAGCTTCTGGGCCGAGCGCCGCGCGACGGCCCGGGTCCGCGCCGAGCACCCGGCCCCCAGCGTCCTGACTGGCGGCTAGGCATGACCACCGCGTTCGTCCTGGGCGGTGGGGGCGTCCTGGGCGTCGTCGAGGTCGGCATGCTGCGGGCACTGTTCGAGCGCGAGATCGTGCCCGACCTGGTGCTCGGCACCAGCGTCGGTGCCCTCAACGGCGCGATGGTCGCGCGCGACCCCTCGCTCGGCGCGATCGACCGGATGGTCGAGCTGTGGCGCGGGGCCGCCGACTCCGGGGACGTGTACGGCGACCGCCGGCTCCGCACCGTGCGCCGGGCGATGTCCACCGGCACCCACATCTTCTCGGTCAAGCCCCTCAAGCAGCGGCTGGAGGAGGAGTTCGGGGACCTGACCTTCGAGCAGCTGCCCACCCGGTTCCAGGTGTGCGCGGCCAGCATCGAGCGCGCCGCGGAGCACTGGTTCGACTCGGGACGGGTCGTCGACGCGGTCGTCGCGAGCGCCGCCGTACCCGGTCTGTTGCCGCCGGCGAAGGTCGGGGACGAGCACTACCTCGACGGCGGCATCGTGAACTCCATCCCCCTGGGCCGGGCGGTCCAGCTGGGTGCCACCCGCGTCTTCGTGCTGCAGGTGGGCCGGATCGACCGTCCGCTGAAGCCACCGCGGCGGCCGTGGGAGGTGGCGAGGGTGTCCTTCGAGATCGCCCGGCGGCACCGGTTCGCGCGCGAGCTCGCCGAGCTCCCGGAGGGCGTCGAGGCGCACGTGCTGCCGGCCCGCGGCACGTCGGACCGCGACGACTCGTTCTTCGCCTACCGCGACTTCTCGGGCATCGAGGAGAGGATCGAGCGCACCTACGAGGCGAGCCGCGACTACCTGGAGCAGCTGTGACCTGGGTCCTGCGCCGGCTGGTCGTCCTCCCGGTGATCGTGCTGTTCACCGTGCTGATCTGGGTGACGCTGCCGGTGTGGCTGATCGGCGCCGCGGCGCTGTCGCCGATCCTGCCCGGTCGCTGGCGGGCGCTGCGTCTGATCTGGCTGATGATCCTCTACCTGACCTGCGAGACGGTGATGCTGGCCGTGATGCTCGGCCTGTGGGTGTCCAGCGGGTTCGGCGCGAAGATGCGGACGCCGTACTTCGAGGGGATCCACTACGACCTGGTCCAGGGGGTGATGTGGGTCTTCTTCCGCGAGGCGAAACGGGTGCTGAACCTGACCATCGGCACCGACGGACCGGCTCCGGACGCGCACCCCGGCGTCCCGATCCTGGTGGCCTGCCGGCACGCCGGGCCGGGTGACTCGTTCACGCTCATCCACGCCCTCATGCACTGGTACGACCGCGAGCCGCGGGTCGTCCTGAAGGACACGCTCGCGTGGGACCCGATGATCGGCGTCATCCTGCGCCGGATCCCGGCCCGGTTCATCTCGCCCACACCGGGGGCCTCGGAGGACCTGGAGTCGCAGATCACCGCACTGGCCCGGGGGCTCGACGAGAACGACGCCTTCGTGATCTTCCCCGAGGGCGGCAACTTCACCCCGGAGCGCCGGCAGCGGGGGATCGACCGCCTGCGCAAGCTGGGCATGGAGCGGATGGCCGAGCGCGCGGACGCGATGATCCACGTGATCGCCCCGAAGCCGGGCGGCTTCATCGCCGCTCTGGACGGTGCGCCCGACGCCGACGTCGTCCTGGTCGCACACACCGGCCTCGACCACATGCTCACGGTGGCGGACGTGTGGCGCGAGCTGCCGATGGACAAGCGGATCGTCATGCGGTGGTGGCAGGTCCCGCGCGACGAGATCCCGGCCGGGCGCGAGGAACGGATCGAGTGGCTCTTCGGGTGGTGGGAGCGGATCGACGCCTGGATAGCAGAGAACCGGCCGGAGGATCTCTCCCCCGGCCGGTCCCGGTGACGCTGGTCCGGCAATCGTGACCGAGGTCAGGACTTCTTGGCGGCGTCCTCGTCGATCGTGACGGTCTCGGCGGGCTCGTCCGGCGTGGTGACCGGGTGCGGCTGCTCGGCCGCGTCGGACACGGCCTCGTCGGGCGAGGACCCGGCGCCGTCGTCGGAGGCGTCCCGCACGGGTGCGGGGGCCGGCGGCGGGCTGGGCACGTAGGACGACTGCCAGTTGTCGCTGGCCTTGTCGCCCTGGAGCTTCTTGACGACCACCCCTGCGGCGGCGGCGAGGCCACCGAAGAGGAGCAGCTTGCGGAGCTTGCCGCCCTTCTTCTTCGCGGGCTTGCCCTGGAGCTGCGCGACCTTGGCGGCCGCGAGGTCGCGACCGATGACCGCCTTCTCCTGGGCCAGGTCGCGGCCGATGACCGCCTTCTCGGCGGCGATGCTCGCGCCGACCGCAGCCTTGTCGGCGGCGTAGGCGGCTCCGCTCGCGATGATCGGGGCGGCCTTGGCACGGGCGTCGGCCAGCGCCGGGCCGGCCTTGTCGCGGGCGTCGGCGAGCACGGGGCCGGCCTTGTCGCGGGCGTCGTTGAGGAGCGGGACCGCCTTGGCCCTGGCCGTGGAGACGGCCGACTCGATCTGGGGCTTCATCGAGTCGACGTAGTCACTCGCCTGGTCGATGAGGGACTTCTTCTTGCGTAGGCCCATGGCGTGGCCCCTTCCTGTTGGTGGGGACGTCTCTCGTCGTTTCCATCCATTCGACCATGCTTGGCAAGGTCCGACCAGGGTCGGGTCGCCTTGTGGTCCGTGCGAGGATCGGGGACGCACGAACACGGTCGAATCCATCCGACCAGTACCCACTGACGCGAGAGGTAGTCATGGCTGACCTGCAGGCCATCTTGAAGACCAACAAGGGTGACATCACCGTCAACCTGTTCCCCGACCACGCTCCCGAGACGGTTGCCAACTTCACCGGCCTGGCGGAGGGCACCAAGGAGTACGACGCGGGCAACGGCCACAGCGGCCCGTTCTACGACGGCCTGGGCTTCCACCGGGTGATCTCCGGCTTCATGATCCAGGGCGGCTGCCCGCTCGGCACCGGCACCGGTGGCCCGGGCTACACGTTCAAGGACGAGCCGCACCCGGAGCTCGTGTTCGACAAGCCGTACCTCCTGGCCATGGCCAACGCCGGTCCGGGCACCAACGGCTCGCAGTTCTTCGTGACCCTCGGCGCGACCGCGTGGCTGAACTTCAAGCACACGATCTTCGGCGAGGTCGCCGACCAGGCCGGCCGCGACGTGGTCGACGCCATCGGCAAGGCCCCCACCGGCCCCGGCGACCGCCCCAAGGACGCGGTGGTCATCGAGTCCGTCGAGGTCGTGCGCAGCTGAACGAGCAGGAGTCTGCCGCCGCCGGGGTGCCGTCGTGCTACCGGCACCCCGGCCGCGAGACGTACATCAAGTGCCAGCGCTGCGAGCGGTCGATCTGCCCTGACTGCATGAGGGACGCCGCGGTCGGTTTCCAGTGCCCCACGTGTGTCGCCGAGGGCGCGAAGACGACCAGGAGCGGCCGCACGGCGTACGGCGGCCTCCGGCCCACGAACGCCGGCATCACCTCCATGGTGATCATCGCGATGAACGCCGCGGTCTGGCTGGTCCTCGCCGGGACGGGGCGCTACGCCAGCGAGCTCTACAACCGGCTCGCGCTGCTGCCGGCCGGCCGGTGCGTCCCGACGGACTCGCCCGGTCAGTTCTTCCCGAACGTCACGTCCGAGCAGGTGTGCGCCGCCCAGGGCCAGACCTGGGTGCCCGGCGTCTCCGACGGCGCCTACTGGCAGCTGTTCAGCAGTGCTTTCATGCACATCGAGCTGTGGCACATCGGCTTCAACATGCTCGCGCTGTGGGTGCTCGGCCCTCAGCTGGAGCTGGCGATCGGCCGGGTCCGCTTCATCGCGCTCTACCTGCTCTCGGCGCTGGCCGGGTCGACCCTCGTCTACTGGCTGGCGGCGCCCGCCGGCTCGACCCTGGGCGCCTCGGGTGCGGTCTTCGGCCTGATGGGCGGGCTGCTGGTGCTGGCGGTCAAGGTGCGCGGCGACGTCCGCGGCATCCTCACCTGGGTCGGCATCAACGCCGCGATCACGTTCCTGTTCCCGAACATCTCCTGGCAGGGCCACCTGGGCGGGTTCCTGGGCGGCGTGGTCATCGCCGCGCTGCTGGTCTACGCGCCGCGGCAACGTCGTACGACGTGGCAGGTGGCCGGGCTGAGTGTCGTCGCCCTCGTGCTGGTGGCCGCGATCGCGGCCCGCAGCGTCGCCCTGTCCTGAACCCAGAGTTCTCCACACCTGTGGAGCAACCTGTGCAGAACTACACGCGTGTCATTCCCACCGGGTGGCGAAGGTGAAACCGACCGCCATCAGGGCGATGCCGACCACGAGGTTGTACTGGCCGAGGTCGTTCATCACCGGGATGCCGGAGATGTCGTCGGAGAAGACGTAGAAGGTGCAGATCCAGATCAGGCCGACCAGGAAGCAGCCGAGCATGCCGATCACGACGCCGCGGCCGCGGCCCGCGGGCGTGGCGGGGTGGGCCGAGATGGCCAGGCCGAGCATGAACGCGCCGAAGCCGATCAGGTAGTTCCAGCGCTCGAGATCGGCCATGAACTTCGGGCTGCCCGGGTCCGGGGCGGGGATCACGGAGGGGTCCACGCGCACGACGGTGTAGTAGTAGGCGACCCAGGCCAGGCCCAGCACGACCAGCAGAATCGCGATCAGGAAGCGCACCGAGAACCGCGGCCCGGCGGCCGGTTCCTTGAAATCGTGCTTCAGCTTCTGCTTGGACACCCTTGAACTCCTTGGATCGACTCTTGAGGCGGGGGCTAGCGTAGTCGTCATGACCCCGGGATCCCACGCGAGGGCCGACGACGGCCCGCCGCGGCCTCGCCGCTCGCGCGCTGCCTGGCGTGCCGGGACCCCCACCGTGCTGCTCCTCTGCGGAGTGTTGTTCGTGGTCAGCGCCGCCAACAGCGACGGCACCGACCTGAGGCCGGGCCGCTACACCGACATGGCGTCGCTCGCGCGGACCGAGTCCGAGCAGTACGCCGAGCTCGAGCGCCGGGTCCAGGAGCTCAACGCGGAGGTCGACGCGCTCACGGAGGCCGTGGACGACGACACGGTCAAGCGGATCCAGCGCCGGATCAAGCGGATGGAGGACCCGGCCGGCCTCACTCCGCGCTCGGGTCCCGGCGTGACGGTGACCCTGTCCGACGCCCCCGAGGACCTGATCAACGCCACCACCGAGAACATCAACCTGCTGATCGTCCACCAGCAGGACATCCAGGCCGTGGTCAACGCGATGTGGAAGGGCGGGGCAAGTGCCGTGACCATCCAGGGCCAGCGGGTGGTGAGCACCACGGGCATCAAGTGCGAGGGCAACTCGGTCCAGCTCCAGGGTCTGCCCTACCCCCAGCCCTACGAGATCACCGCGGTCGGCGACCAGTCGACGATCCTCGAGTCGATCGCGACCGACGACTACCTCGAGATCTACCGCGCGGACGCCGCGGACCCGGACATCTCCGTCGGGTGGGACCTCGGGCTCGAGGACCAGGCGACCGCGCCGGCGTTCGAGGGCCTGCTCGACATCACCTACGCCGAGCCGATCCGCTGATCCCCGTCCGCTCCGGGCGACCGGGCAGCGACGCCTCGCCGGCGGCCGTGGGCGACTCCGTGGGCAGGGTCGGACTCTCGCTCGGCGTCTCGGTGGGGGACGGTTCCTCCGTCGGCTCCTCGTAGGCGGAGACGACGATCGTCACGGTCGCGCCCTCGTCCTCCTCCTCGCCGCCCTCGGGACTCTGGTCGATGACCGTGCCCTTCGGCTCGGTGGTCTGGGTGGACTCGACGACGCGCGGCTCGAAGCCGGCCTCGCGCAGACGGGTCTCGGCCTCCTCCTGCTGGAGTCCGACCACGTCGGGCACCTCCTCGGGACCGTCGGAGTAGAACACCGTCACGGGGCTGCCGACCGGCACCTCGGTCCCGGGGGCCGGATCGGTCTCGAGGACCTGTCCGGCCGGTTCGTCGGACTCGCGTTCCTCCATCCGGACCTCGAAGTTCCCCGGCTCACCACTGAGCGCGGCCCGGGCCTGCTCGCGGGTCTGACCCAGCACGTAGGGCACGGAGACGAGAGGTTTGCCCTCGGACACCACCAGATCGATCTCGCTGAGGGGGGCGACGAACTGGTCGCGGTTGGGGTCCTGCTCGAGGACCCGGTCCTTGCGACCGGGGTCGGTGCGGTACGTGACGTCACCGACCGCCAGTCCGGCGCTGCCGATCTCGGCGCGGGCCTGGTCCTCGGTGAGGCCGATCAGGTCCGGTACCTGGATCCGGTCATCGGGCGACTCGAACATCTTCGGGAGCAGGTACGCCGCCCCGCCGATCAGCGCGACGATCAGGATGCCGAGGAGGAACAGCAGGGCACCGCGCCCGCCGGACTCCGGCTCGTCCGCCACCGGAGGGGCGGTGGTGCCGGCCGGAGTGGCGGGGATCAGCGTGGTGGGCGGCGCGGGTGGGACGACGGCGTGCACGGGGCGGCCGGCGAGGTAGCGCTCGATGTCGCTGCGCATGGCTGCGGCGCTCTGGTAGCGGTCCTCGACCCGCTTGGCGAGCGACTTCATCACGATCGCGTCGATCTCGGCGGGAAGCTCGGTGTCGTGGTCCGACGGCGGCACCGCCGGCTCCCGGACGTGCTGGTAGGCGACCGCCACGGGGCTGTCACCCACGAAGGGGGGGCGCCCGACGAGCAGCTCGTAGAGGAGGCAGCCGGCGGAGTAGACGTCGGAGCGGGAGTCGACGGTCTCTCCGCGAGCCTGCTCCGGGGAGAGGTACTGGGCGGTGCCGACGACGGCCGCGGTCTGCGTCATCGTCGAGGCGGCGTCGGAGATCGCCCGGGCGATCCCGAAGTCCATCACCTTCACGTCACCGCTGGGCGTGAGCATGACGTTGCCCGGCTTGATGTCGCGGTGGATGATCCCGGCCCGGTGGCTGTAGTCGAGCGCGGACAGGACACCGCTGCTGATCTCGAGGGCACGCTCGGGCAGGATCTTGCGGCCCTCGCGGATGATGTCGCGCAGCGTGCGTCCGGCGACGTACTCCATGACGATGTAGGGCTGCGCCACCCCCTCCTGGCCCGCGCCGGCCTCGGACCACTCCTCGCCGGTGTCGTAGACGGCGACGATGGACGGGTGGTTGAGGGAGGCAGACGACTGGGCCTCGCGACGGAACCGGGCCTGGAAGGTGGCGTCGCTGGCCAGGTCGGTGCGCAGCCGCTTCACGGCCACGACCCGACCGAGCCGGGTGTCGGTGCCCTTGCGGACCTCGGCCATGCCGCCCCGGCCCAGCAGCTCGCCGAGCTCGTAGCGGCCGCCGATCAGCTGCCCGCTCACCGACCGGACCCGCTGACCTGGGACGCCGACGCCGACGCCGACGGCGACGGTGTGGAGACGGGCGACTTCGACGGCTGCCCGCTCTGCGCCACGGACGGCGAGGTCTCGGTGGCCGGGGACTCCGAGGGCGTGGGGCTCTCCTCGGTCGTCTCCGTCTCGGTGGGCAGGTCGGTCGGTGAGGCGGTCTCGGAGGGCTCCTCCGTCGTCTCCTCCTCCGAAGGTGTCGGTGACGGCTCCGTCGTCGGCTCGGTCGTCTCCGCCTCGGTGGGCGTGGACTTCGGACCGGTCGGGTCCTTGGGCTCCTTGGGCGTCGACTTCCTCGTCGGCTCCGGCGTGGTCGGGTCGTCGTCCCCACCACCCGCGAGCACCGCGACGGTGATGATCCCGGCCACGATCGCGACGGCGAGCAGGATCCACGCCCAGGGGACCCGACGCCCTGCGGTGTGCGAGGTGGGCGGAGCCGTCGGGGTCGAGGTGGTGAGGGGGGCAGCCGCTGCGACGGGCGCGACTCCGGCGAGCACCTGGGTGGCGTCGGTGGCCGGGGGCGGTGACACGGCTCCGGCCGGTGGAGGCACGGATGACGGGTCGCGCAGGGCGGCAGCGAACGCGGTGCCGTCCGGGAAGCGCTCGTCGGGTGTCTTGGACATCGCCCGCCTGACCACGGCGGCCAGGTCGGCGGGGATCTCCGGCGGCAGGTCCGGCACGGGCTCGCGCAGGTGGGCCAGGGCGGTGGCGACCGCGCTGTCGGCCACGAAGGGGCGACGGCCGGCCAGGCACTCGAACGCCACGACGGCCAGCGAGTAGACGTCGGAGGCGGGGGTGGCCGTGAGGCCCTGCGCCTGCTCGGGGGAGAGGTACTGGGGGGTCCCCATGACCTGACCGGTCTCGGTCAGGGCCATCCCCTCCGCGGCGCGGGCGATCCCGAAGTCGGTGATCTTGACGGTGCCGTCGGGGGTGACGAGCAGGTTGGCGGGCTTCACGTCGCGGTGCACGATCCCGGCGATGTGGGCGGCGCCGATGGCGTCGGCCGCCTGGGCCATCAGGTCGCTGCTGACGTCGGGGTCGAGGGGCTGGCCGGGCAGCAGCAGTGCGGACAACGGCTGCCCGTCGACGAGCTCCATCACCAGGTAGGGGCGGTGCACCTGCGAACCGTCGGTCGCGCCGGCCTCCCCGAAGTCGTAGACCGCGGCCACGCCCGGGTGGTGCAGCGACGCGGCGTGCCGGGCCTCGGTCTCGAACCGGGAACGGAAGGTGGGGTCGTCGGCGTACTCCGCCTTGAGCAGCTTGATCGCCACCGCGCGGTTGAGGACGGTGTCGGTGCCGCGCCAGACCTCGCCCATGCCGCCGGTCGCGATCCGCGACCCGAGCTCGTAGCGCCGCGCCTCGTCGACGAAGGTTCCGTCTCGCGGTGTCTGGCCGCCGCCCGGTGCGTCATCGTCGCTCACTGGATCACCGCCTCCATCACGCTCTTCGCGATCGGTCCGGCCAACCGGCCACCGGCGATCTCGCCGCGGGGCACGTCGGCCTTCTGGATCATGATCGCGACCGCGACCTGCGGGTCGTCAGCAGGGGCGAAGGAGACGAACCAGGCGTACGGCGGGACGGAGGGGATGCCGCTCTGCGCCGTGCCGGTCTTCCCGGCCACGTCGACGCCGGGGATGATCGCCGGCGTGGCGGTGCCCTGGGAGACGGTGTAGACCATCAGGTCGGTCAGCACGCCGGCCGTCTCGGCCGACACCGCCTGCGACAGCTCCTCGGGGTCGGTCTTGTCGAGGACGTCGAGCTCCGGCGACCGGACCTCGTCGACGACGTAGGGCCGCATCACGACGCCGGCGTTGGCGATGCCCGAGACGACCATGGCCATCTGCAGCGGCGTCGAGGCGACTTCGTACTGTCCGATGCCGGTCTGCGCGACGAAGGCCGGCGACAGCTCCTCGTCCTCGGGGAAGCCGGACTCGGCCTGCGGACCGAGGTCCTCGAGGTACTGGCTGTTGAAGCCGAACGCCTCCGCCTGCTCCAGCATCCCCTGGGCCCCGACCTCGTTGGCCAGCGCAGCGAACGAGGTGTTGCAGGACTGCCCCATCGCCTGGGTGAACGGGATCCGGCCGGAGCCGCAGTCGCGACCCTCGTTGTCGATCACGTTGCTGGTCTGCGGCGGGGTGTACTCGGCGCCGCCGGGCACCATCGCGTCGGACGTCGTGTAGTTGCCGCTCTCGATGGCAGCTGCCGCCGTCACGATCTTGAACGTCGAGCCCGGTGGCAGCCGGGTCTGGATCGCCCGGTTGAGCAGCGGCTCCGTCTCGTCCTCCTGGAGCTCCTCGTAGGCGTCCGCCACGGAGCCGAAGTCGTGAGAGGCCAGCCGGTTCGGGTCGTAGCTGGGCAGCGACACCGAGGCCAGGATCCGGCCGGTGCTGGGCTCGATGGCCACGCCCGCGGCCTGGGTGCCGGCACCGATGTTGCGCAACCCGTCGAACATGGCGGTCTGCGCGGCGGGGTCGATGGTGAGCTGCACGCTGCCGCCCTTGGGGGCCGCGTTGCTCAGCAGGTCGCCGAGCCGGGCCACGAACAGGCGGTCGTCGTCGCCGGAGAGAACGGCGTTCTGTGACTGCTCGACCCCGGTCTGGCTGTAGTAGGAGAACCAGCCGGTCAGGTGGGCGTACTTGAAGGGCTGGGGGTACTGCCGCTGGAACTCGTACTGGTCGTCGACCTCGACGCTCTCCGCGACGGTGTCGCGGTCGACGAGGATGCCGCCGCGCTCACCGGAGAACGACTCCACGATCACGCGCCGGTTGCGGGGGTCGTCGCCGAGGTCGTCGGCCTTGTAGTACTGGAGGTAGGTGGCGTTGACCATCAGCCCCAGGAACAGGAAGAGGCAGAAGACGGAGATGGTGCGGATCGGCTTGTTCATTGCTGGACCTTCACCACCTGGGTGGCTTCGCTGTCAGCTTCGTACTCGTCCACCTCGAGGGAGGGGGCGGGTCGTCTGGCCTGGTCGGAGATACGGAGCAGCAACGCGATGATCACCCAGTTGGCGACGAGGGACGAACCGCCGTACGACAGGAACGGCGTGGTCAGTCCGGTGAGCGGGATGAGGCGGGTGACGCCGCCGATGACGACGAACACCTGGAGCGCGATGACGCCGGCGAGACCCGTGGCGACCAGCTTGCCGAAGCCGTCGCGGCACACCAGCGCGGCGCGGAGCGCACGCTCGACGATCAGGCCGTACATGAGGATGACGGCGATGACTCCGGTGAGTCCGAGCTCCTCGCCGACGGCGGCGAGGATGAAGTCCGACTCGGCGTAGGGGACCCGGTCGGGGCTGCCCCCGCCGAAACCGCGCCCGATGAGCCCACCCCAGCCCATGCCGAACATCGCCTCCACGATCTGGAAGCTGCCGGGGCTCTTGTCGTAGTACTCCATCGGGTTCAGCCAGAAGTTGACCCGGTTGGTGACGTTGGGGACGAAGAAGTACGCCGCCCACGCACCCGCCGTGAACAGCAGGCCGCCGACGATGAGCCACCCGGGTCTCTCGGTGGAGACGTAGAGCATGACCAGGAACAGACCGAAGAACAGGAGGCTGGAGCCGAGGTCGCCCTGGAAGACCAGGATGCCCAGGCTCACCAGCCACATGGCCAGGATCGGGCCGAGGTCGCGACCACGGGGCAGGTCCACGAAGAACAGCCGACGGCCGGCGAGGGCGAGGGCGTCGCGGTGCAGGACGAGGTAGCCGGCGAAGGCGACCACCAGCAGCACCTTCGCGACCTCGCCCGGCTGGAAGCTGAACGGGCCGAGGCGGATCCAGATCCGCGCGCCGTTGATGGTGGTGCCGAGGCCGGGGACCAGGGGCAGCAGGAGCAGCAGGATCGCGGCCAGCCCCAGCGTGTACGTGAGGCGCTGCAGCACCCGGTGGTCGTGGAGGAACACCATCGTCGCGATGAACAGCACGACGCCCAACGTCATCCAGATCAGCTGCTGCTGGGCGAAGTCGCTCTTGCGGTCGGCGACCTCGTAGGCCAGGTCGAGCCGGTGGATGACGGCCAGGCCGAGCCCGTTGAGCGCGGCCACGACGGGCAGCAGCACGGGGTCGGCGTACGGCGCGGTCAGCCGGACCACCACGTGGCAGGCGATGATCAGCGCGGCCAGCCAGCCGCCGTACCCGATGACGTCGGCCGGGACCTCGCCCTCGACGCCGAGTCCGACGGCGACGTACGCGCCGACCCCCACGGCCAGGGCGAGCACGAGCAGGAAGAGCTCCGCACCCCGGCGACGCCGGTGCACGAATCCCATGAGGGCTCCGGACTGGGCCATCAGCCGCTCGTCGAGTCGGTCGTGGGGTCGGACTGGCGCTCGGCGAGGTTCTCGACGGTGCTGCGCGCGCTGTCCAGGCTGCCGCTGGAGATGCCCTCGCGCACCTTGTCGGCGTCGAAGTCGGAGAGTCGGTCCAGCTCGACGTCGCTGGTCTCGTAGGGGCTCGACAGCTCGAGGCCCGGGAGGTCGGCGTTGAGTCCGCGGTAGATGGTGACGACGCCGTCGCTCTCGCCGACGTAGTACTGCCCCTGGCTCCAGGACCAGGCAGCGGCGGCGGCGACCCAGCCGATACCGATGACGATGGCGGCGACGAGGAGACGCCTGAGCCACACGAACCGGGCCGGCGGGCGCGGCGCGTACCGCATCTCCTCGGGGTCGATCGGGTCGCTGGAGATGGCGAAGTCGACGTCGTCGGGGATCTCGGCGTTGACCGCCTCGAGCTCACCGGTGTCGCCGGCGCGGTGGCCACGGAAGAGCCCGCTCATCGCGCCGCGCTTGCGCCTCAGGTCGGCCGCCGAGCCCACGATCACGGGAGCCATCTCGTCGGGGACGGGGCGGTCGCTGTCGACGACGTCGGCCACGAGGCAGGTGACGTTGTCGGTGCTGCCGGCCTCGAGGCTGGCGCGGACCAGCTCGACGGCGGCGTAGTCGGGACTGCCCATGGACAGGATGTCGGCCAGTCGGCCGTCGTCGAGGACGCCGCTGGCACCGTCGCTGCAGAGGAGGAGGCGGTCGCCCACCTCGAGGTCGACGTGGAACAGGTCGGGCTCGGCCTCGTGGATCCCGTCGAGCGCCTTGAGGATCAGGTTGCGGTGCGGGTGGACCCGGGACTCCTCCTCGGTGATCCGGCCCTCGTCGATGAGGCTCTGGACGAAGGTGTGGTCCTTGGTCAGCTGGGTGATGGCGTCGCCGCGGAAGAGGTAGGCCCGGCTGTCGCCCACATGGCCCATCCCGAGGCGGTCGCCGTCGAAGAGGGCGACGGTCGCGGTGGTGCTGGTGCCGTTGAGGGAGGGGTCCTCGTCGACCAGCTCACCGATCCGGTCGTGGGCGCGGTGCAGGGCACCCGCGACCTGTCCGAGCAGGTCGTCGGTGGGCTGCTCGTCGAGTCGCCGGAGCTGCTGGATCGCGGTGCTGGAGGCGATGTCACCGCGCGCGGCGCCGCCCACGCCGTCACAGACGGCCAGGAGCCACGGGCCGACGTAGCCCGCGTCCTGGTTGTCCTTGCGGACCCGCCCGACGTCCGAGATCGCGGCGTAGTGGAGGCGCACCCGGGTCACTTCCGCAGCTCGAGGATGGTCTTGCCGATCCGGACCTGGGTGCCGAGGGTGAGCGTGGTGGGTTGGGTGATCCGGGCGCTACCGATGTAGGTGCCGTTGGTGGAGCCGAGGTCCTCCACGAACCACTCGTCACCGGAGGCGGCGATCCGCGCATGCCGGGTGGAGACGTAGTCGTCGTCGAGCCGGATGGCGGCGTCGGTGCCGCGCCCGATCAGGATCGGCGCCTGGTCGAGCTCCGCCCGCTCGCCGGCGTTGCCGCCCTCGACCACCAGCACGTGGGTGGGGCTGCCACGGCGCTTGGCCGCCGGCTTGGCCGGCTTCGAGGGCTTGCTCCTGGTCTTGCCACCACGGGCACCGCGCGCGGCCTCGGGGACCCGGGCGCCGAACATGTCGGACCGGATCACGGAGATCGCGGACAGCACGAAGATCCAGAGGATCGCCAGGTACGCGATCCGGATCAGGAACAACGTGAGCTCAGACATCCAGGTCCTCCTCGACGACCTTGACCGTCATCGTGGTGTTGCCGATCTTGACCGTCGAGCCGTCCCGGATCGCGGTGTGGGTGATCCGGTGGCCGTCCACCAGCATGCCGTTGGTGGAGCCGAGGTCGCGGACCGACAGGCGGAGGTCGCTCTCACTGTCGCCCGCCCGGACGTCGAACTCGATGTGGCGGCGGCTGATGCCCGGGTCGTTGATCCGGAGGTCGGCCTCGGTGCCGCGCCCGACGACGAGGCCGGGCGGCAGGAGGGGGTGCTGGGTCCCGTTGACGACGAGCATCGCGCGAGCCCGGCGGGCCTGCGTGTGGCTGGCGTTGCCGGTGACCCTGGCCTGGGCCCGGCTGCGGATCCGGAAGCGGCCGACCGTGAGGTCGTCGGCGGACTCGAAGGCGATGCTCACCGGGCCGGGGAAGACGTAGCCCTGCTGGTCGGCGTGGTCACTGACCTGCTTGCGCATCTCCTCGGCGAGGGCGCTGTCGTACGGCGCGAGGCGGTCGAGGTCGGCCTGCGACAGCTCGACGTTGAAGTCGTTGGGGACGATCCGGCGGTCCCGGGACATGATCTGGGCGTTGTTGTCGCACTCGCGCTGGAGCGCGGCCGCGATCTCCACCGGCTGCACGGCGCTGCGGAACGCGCGGGCGAAGGCACCCGAGATCATCTGTTCCAGCTTGTGCTCGAACTTTTGAAGCCCACCCACGGAGCCCGCCTCCTCTCAGTCCTCACGACACGCATCCTCACCACGGGAAGGAGCACGACCCCCGGTCTGGTCGGCTCCGATCGTATAGGTGGTGCCCCTTCGGACCGCTCCCCACACCGGGAGTCTCGTTTTGGGATGCTCGTCACGCGTGCGTTAGCCTTGGCCCGCTTCTCGCGCGAGTGGCGGAATAGGCAGACGCGCACGGTTCAGGTCCGTGTGTCCGAAAGGACGTGGGGGTTCAACTCCCCCCTCGCGCACCACCCGAAGCCCCAGGTCTGACCTGGGGCTTCGTGCGTTTTCGGGCCCGCGAGTGCCGCGGGGGCCCCGCCCGGAGCTCACTCCCGGTCGGGCGCGTAGCTGATCAGGTCTCCCGGTTGACACTCGAGGGCGGCGCACAGCGCGGTCAGGGTCGAGAACCGGACGGCGCGGGCACGGTCGTTCTTCAGGACCGAGAGGTTGGCGATCGTGATGTCCGCGCGCGAGGAGAGCTCGGTGAGCGTCATGTCTCGCGCGCGGAGCAGCTCGTCGAGATGGATGACGATGGCATGTCCGTCACCGGGCATCAGACCATTCCCTCGACGTCCTCGCGCAGACGGGCGCCGTCGGCGAAGACGGCGGCCAGCGCGAAGGCAACCAGGCCGCCCACGAGCATGCCCCCGGGGAGCGGCGTGAACGGTCCGGCCGCGAGGTCCAGGGAGGGATGGGCCGGGAGCTGCTTGTGCAGGGCATTGAGGAGCAGGTAGTTCACGAGGTTGAGCGCGAACCCGCCGGTGATCAGGAGAACTGCCAGGTTGCGGAACCGGCGGGCGTTGTCCTTCCCGAAGGGGTCGCCCTGCGCAGCCGACCTCAGGATGGCCGCGAGCAACCAGAGGGCCCCCACCACCAAGAGTGCCGGGCCCAGGTCGAGGGCCGATCTCAGGAGCATCTGCGACGTCGGCGATATGCACCACGGTCGACCAGGGCGCCGGGAGCATCGCGCTGCGCACAACGCGGAGGATCCGACGTACCTGGTACGTCAAACCTTCCGCGTTGTGGTCGCCGTCCCTCAGCAGCCGGGGTGGTGCTCCGGGTGGCGCGGGCAGGTGGCGGTCCAGTTCGGCCGGCCGCGCGTTGACGTCGACCAGGGCGCCGGTCTCGAAGAACCGCACCTTGGCCAGCAGGGAGACGTCGTCCTTGCGGGGGTCGCTGTGCGGGTCCTGGCCGAGGTCCCACGGGCGGCGTGTTGCCGTTCGGCGGCGTCGGGTTGCCGGAGTCCCAGTAGACGAGTCCGGACCCGCTGACCGCGCGCAGTGCGCCGCCGACGCCGGGCCGTGAACGGCGTGAAGCCGTACGGCGCTGCCGCCCGCCCGGTGGCGTACCGACGCTCCCAGTGCCGGCCCTCGGCGAGCGCCGTGCCGAGGAAGTCGGCACCGATCGTCCGCGCCGTGACCTCGGCCGCGACGTTCGCGACCTGGTAGTCACCGAAGGCCACCTCCAGCAGCACCTGGTGCGCCGGCGTGTTGGGGTAGGGGTCGCTGGTCATGTGGTGCGCGTAGCCGTTGCCCTCGCCGCGGTCCCACAGCATCTGCATCAGCCCGAACAGCACCTGCTGGTCGACCTTGTCCGGGTAGGCGGTGTAGAGGAACGACGCGTACGCCGGCAGGCCGGGCTCCTCGGGGTCGACCAGGTCGCCCTCCCAGTCGACCGACCGGTTGAGCAGCGTCGAGTAGTTCATCCCGGGCACGCCGAGCACGGCGCGGGTGAAGTCCGGGGCCAGCGCGGTCAGCCCGCCGGCGAGGATCCCGCCCTGCGAGTTGCCGTCGTAGACGAGCTGGTCGTCGAGCAGCCGGGCGTCGCCCACCCGGAAGGCCGGGTCGGAGCCGAGCCCGTCGGCGTGCAGCAGCGCGCGGCCGACGTACATGAAGTTGAGGTAGCCCTGCTGGGTGCGATCGGGCATCGAGCCGAAGTACGACGCGTCCTGGAGGATCAGCGCGACGTTGGTGATGTCCTCGGTCGCCATCCCGATCCAGTCGACGCCGCACGCGGCGTACCCGCCGTTGCGCAGGTCCTCCGACGACGAGCCGGTCGCTTCGTTGCGAGACCCGAGCAGGCCGTGGCCGTAGAGCATCGGCGTCACCGACGGCAGGTCGGTGCGGAACCGGCACACGAAGTCCGCCTCCGTCGTCGGCACCGCCGGATTCTGCACGGGCGTCGCCATCGGCCCGGCGCGTTCGGTGCCGTAGAAGAAGCGGGACTGGGGTACGACGAGCCCGACGCCCTCGACCTCCACGCCGGGGGCGGTGTCCTGCGGGGTGGTCAGGTAGTTCGGGACGGTCACGGTGCCGTGGACGGTGCGGCTGGTGCCCTCGTCGACCGTCTCGGTCACGGTGAAGTCGGGCGAGTCACCCTCGACCACCGAGTCGCCGAGGTCCGTGTCGCCGAGCTGGGCGAAGGCGTCGTCGCGGATCGCCAGCGCCCGGCCGGCCAGGTTGTCGGCCGACGCGACGTGGAAGTCCCACGCCAGGTAGAGGTCTCGGACGTCGACCGTGCGTGCGGCCAACCGGGTGAACACGTCGGAGTAGCGGGCGTCGCGGTCGGCCGGGTCGAGGTCGGCAGGGGCCGGGAACCGCTTCGGGTGGCAGGTGCGGGCGGCCTTGCAGTCGGCGGCCCAGGCGTCCCGCAGGGCGGCGAAGGAGTCGCCGGCCGGGACCACCTCGCCCGCTGTGTCGCGCAGGTCGCGCAGCGCCACGATGTAGCGATGCCCCTCGACCAGGTTGACCAGGGGCCGGATGATCAGCGTGCGGTCGGCGCCCTCCTCGAGGGTCTGCGGGTTCTCGTCGAGCTCGGCCCAATAGGGGTGGCGCTTGCCGGTGTCGGCGTCGAGCAGCACGATCGGCGCGTTGCGGGCCATGCTCCGCGCGGGGTCCTCGAGGAGCGCGTCCGGCTTCCGGTCGCGGACCGCCCACGGGTCGTCGGGCGACGCTGCGTCCGGCCCGGTCTCGGGGGAGCGGTCCAGCCGGAAGGTGCGGGTCAGGTCGAGCCCGGGCACGAAGGTCAGCATCGGCGTACCCGGGGAGAAGCCGTCGTTGTGGTTCCACTCCGTGGGGTCGACCGGCTTGCCGTAGACGTTGCGCGGCATCTCCAGCAGGCCGAGGTCGACGCGGCGCCCGGTCGGCGTACTCGCGTCCATCGCGGTGAAGGTGTCGCTGGGGAACGGCAGCAGGCAGGTGCGGGCGTCGAGGTCGTCGCAGGTGCCAGGCGCTGCCGGGAGGGCGGGCGCTGGGGCCGGGACCGGCAGCGTCGGCTCGAGAGCCGAGGACGGAGGAGACACCGCGACCAGCCCGGCGAGCAGGCAGCCGAGGAGCGTCAGGGCCGGCGTGGTGAGGCGTGCGCGCACGTGAGTCTTCCTTCTGTCGAACCCCCCGCAGCAACAACGCTCGATCGGGAGAGGGGTCACGCCCCGACTTCTCGCCGGTCCGCAGGCAGGGGGCTGGACAGGTCGGGTCGAAGCGGGTTGGCTCGTCGCGTGGTCCACTCGGAGGAAGCTCGCCCATGAGCGACATCGCAGGCGCTCTGGCAGGCAAGCACCTGTTGCTGACCGGCGTGACCGGGTTCGTCGGCGAGGCGCTGTTGCAGCTGTTGCTGACCGAGGTGCCGGACACCCGGGTGACGGTGCTGGTCCGCCCCAAGGGATCGACGTCGGGCACCGACCGGATCAGGTCGCTCCTGGGCAAGGACATCTTCCAGGGGGTCTCGACAGGGCCGACCGGCGTCGACGGGCTGCTGGCCGACCGGGTGGCGGTGCTCGAGGGTGACCTGGGCGACGTACCCCCGCTGCCGGCCGACCTCGACGCCGTCGTCCACTGCGCCGGCGACGTCTCCTTCGACCCGCCCGTCGACGAGGGCTTCCGCACCAACGTCGTCGGCACCCGCGAGCTGTTGGCCCGCATCAGTGAGGTCGGCAGCCACGTCCACTACGTCCACATCTCCACGGCGTACGTCGCGGGACGGCGCCGCGGCACCATCCCGGAGGCGCCCGTCGACCACGCCGTCGACGTGGCGGCGGAGCTCGCCTGGGGCCTGTCCCAGCGCAGCGTCGCCGAGAACCAGTCCCGCAGCGCGACCGTGCTGGCGAAGGCCCGGACCCGCGCCGAGCGCGAGCACGGACGCGCCGGCCGGCTGACCGCGGCCGCCGCCACCGAGGAGCGGCGCAAGGAGTGGGTGAAGGAGGAGCTGGTCCGGATCGGCACCGAACGTGCCCGCAGCCTCGGCTGGACCGACTGCTACACCTTCACCAAGGCCCTCGGTGAGCGCGTCGTCGAGGAGCACGCCCGGACCGCTCCCGTCTCCATCGTCCGGCCGAGCATCATCGAGTCGGCGCTCGCGAAGCCCTATCCCGGCTGGATCGAGGGCTTCAAGATGGCCGAGCCGCTGATCCTCGCCTACGGCCGCGGTGAGCTCCCGGAGTTCCCTGCCGCCGGTGACACGATCGTCGACATCGTCCCGGTCGACCACGTGGTCGCGGCCATCGTCGCGGTCCTGGCGCACCCTCCCGAGCCCGGCGCGGCGGCGTACTTCCACGTCTCCTCCGGAGCCCGCAACCCGGTCAGCTTCCGCGACCTGTACGCCTCCATCCGCGCCTACTTCGACGAGAACCCGTTCGAGATGGGCGACCGCGGCGCCGCCCGGCTTCCGGAGTGGCGCTTCCCCGGCTCACAGAGCGTCGAACGGCTGCTCACCTCCAGCGAGCGCGCGCACCAGGTCGCCGACTACGTCATCGGGCGCGCGCCGCGCGGCGATCGCACCCGTGAGCTCGCCCGCAAGCTCGACCAGCAGGGCCGGCGGCTGGAGTTCCTGCGGCGCTACCTCGACCTCTACAAGGAGTACGCCGAGGCGGAGCTCCGCTTCGACGACGCCCGCACGATTGCCCTCTTCCGGTCCCTGTCCGATGCCGACCGGGAGCGGTTCGCCTTCGACACCGCCGTCTTCGACTGGGACCACTACCTGCGCGAGGTGCACTGCCCGGCCGTCACCGCGCCGATCCGGCGGCTCGACGAGGTCCGGCGGGCGCGGCGGAAGGCACCTGCGGGTGGCCTGAAGAAGCTGGAGAGCGCGGGTGGCGCGACGGCGGCGTTCTTCGACATGGACGGGACGTTGCTGTCGTCGAACGTGATCGAGACCTATCTCTGGATGCGGCTGCAGGAGCTCTCGGCCGGGGAGCGGGCCTCCGAGCTGGGCCGGATGGCGGCGCGGGTGCCCGGCCTGATCCGCGCCGAGCGTCGCGAGCGGAGCGCGTTCCTGCGCTCGATCTACCGCGAGTACGAAGGTGCCCTGCTCACCGACCTCGACGAGGTCGTCGACGCCGTGCTGACCGACCACGTGCTCGCCCGGCTCGCCCCGGCCGCCGTACGCCGGGTCCGCGAGCACCGCGCTGCGGGCCACCCGACGATCCTGATCACCGGCGCCATCCGGCCGCTCACCCGGCCACTCGCGCCGCTGTTCGACCACATCGAGGCGGCCGAGCTCGCGGTCGACGAACGGGGACGCTGCACCGGCTTCCTGGCCAGCTCACCGCTGGTCGGTGAGTCCCGGGGGGCCTGGATGAAGCAGTGGTCCGCGGACCACGGCATCGACCTCGGGTCGTCGTACGGCTACGCCGACAGCTACTCCGACCTGCCGCTCCTCGCCGCCGTCGGCCACCCGGTGGCCGTGCGGCCCGACGTGTCGCTCTTCCGGCACGCCCGCCGGCTCCGCTGGGACATCGTCGACTGGGCCAGCTCCGACACCACCGCGCGCGCCCTCAACCCCGCGGGAGGCAGCCGATGATGCTGGCGCTGGAGATGTACCGCTCCCTGCCCCGCCACCTGGCCGGCAAGGCGATCGGCGGCCGGGTGCCCGGCATCCTGTCGGGGTACGCCGCGCCGCTGCGGCTGGTGACCATCGATGCGCCGGCAGCGAGACGGCCCGGCTGGGCCCGGCTGCGCACGCGCCTCTCCGGGATCTGCGGGAGCGACCTCGGGGCGCTGTCGGGTCGGACCAGCCTCTACTTCTCGGGCCTGGTGTCGATGCCGTTCGTGCCCGGGCACGAGGTCGTCGCCGACCTGATGGACGACTGCGAGGACCTGCCGGCCGGCACCCGTGTCGTGATCGACCCGGTCCTCACGTGTGCCGCCCGTGGCGTCGAGCCGTGCGACGACTGTGCGACCGGCGCCACCAACCGCTGCTCCCGGATCACCGTCGGCAACCTCGCGCCCGGCCTGCAGACCGGCTTCTGCTCCGACACCGGTGGCGGCTGGGGCGAGGTGCTGACGGCGCACCGCAGCCAGCTGCACCCGGTGCCCGAGGGCTTCTCCGACGAGCAGGCGATCCTGATCGAGCCGATGGCCTGCGCCGTGCACACCGCGCTGCGCGCCGGGGTCGGGGAGAACGGCCGGGTCCTGGTCAGCGGCGCCGGGTCGGTCGGCCTGCTCACCACCCTCGCG
This sequence comes from uncultured Actinomycetota bacterium, assembly GCA_963834235.1. Taxonomy (GTDB): domain Bacteria; phylum Actinomycetota; class Actinomycetes; order Propionibacteriales; family Nocardioidaceae; genus Nocardioides. The sequence goes on along the minus strand of CAWIAS010000001.1, from coordinate 308,616 downwards.
CTGCGCAGCCTCACGGGCGCCGGCGAGATCACCGTGGTCGCCAAGCACGGTCACCAGCGCGAGCTCGCGCTCGCCCTCGGCGCCACCGAGGTGGTGGCCCCAGGGGAGGCCCTGCGGCGGTTGCGCCGCGCCACCGGAGCGTTCCAGGTCAAGCCCGAGCACTCCCCGGCGTACCTCCTCGGCGGCGTCGACGTCGCCGTCGACGCGGTCGGCAGCAAGCAGTCCCTCGAGACCGCGCTGCACGCCACCCGCGCGGGCGGCCGGGTGGTGCTCTCGGGGATGCCCGACGCCGCGGATCTCTCGGCGGCGTGGTTCCGCGAGCTCGAGGTGCTCGGTTCCTACTCGTCGGCTCAGCGCGAGGTCGCGGCCGGCGGACGCAGCGCCTTCGACATCGCGGTGGAGCTGATGGCCGGCGACGCGGTGTCCCTGCTGGCGAAGACCGTGGCCAGCTATCCGCTGCACCGGTGGCGGGAGGCGCTCGACCACGCGCACGGCGCAGGACGGCTCGGTACGGTCAAGGTGGCATTCGATCCCAGGAGTACTCGCTGATGACACGCCCAGGATTCGTCCTCGAGGTCGACGACCGGACCCCGCCCCTCGTGGTGCACGAGGGTGAGGGTTTCCGGCTGGAGCACTTCCCGCTCGGGACCCGGGTGATCTACCCGCCCGAGGCACTGCCGTCGGTGCCGGACGTCGACGGCGCGATCCGCGACGCCCTCCTCAACCCGGTCGACTCCGACCCGCTGCCCGAGCGGCTCTTCGCCGGGATGAGGCTGACCATCGCCTTCGACGACGTGTCGCTCCCTCTCCCGCCGATGCGGGCGCCCGACATCCGGCAGCGGATCATCGAGCAGGTGCTGACGATGGCGGCCGACGCCGGCGTCGACGACGTCCACATCGTCGCCGCCAACGCACTGCACCGGCGGATGACCCCGGCCGAGCTCAAGCACATCGTCGGCGAGCGGGTCTTCCGGTCCTTCCACCCGCAGGGGCTGCTCTACAACCACGACGCCGAGGACCGCGACAACCTGCTCCACATCGGCCTCACCGACAAGGGCGAGGACGTCGAGATCAACCGCCGCGCTGCCGAGTCCGACCTGCTGGTCTACGTCAACGTCAACCTGGTGGCGATGGACGGCGGGCACAAGTCGGTGCCGATCGGGCTGGCGTCGTACAAGTCGCTCAAGCACCACCACAACACCCACACGATGGTCCGGTCGCACTCCTTCATGGACCACACGAAGTCACACCTGCACCACTCCGCCTGGCGGATGGGGCGCCTCCTCAAGGAGCACCTCAACATCTTCCAGATCGAGACCACGCTCGACAACAACGTCTTCCCCGCGCCCTACGACTTCCTGCAGAAGCGGGAGTGGGAGTGGTCGGTCAAGGACCAGGCCTCGATGCTGGCGATGCGCCGTGGGCTCGCGGTCGCGCCGAAGCGGATGCGGCACAAGATGTTCCAGGACCTGCGGGCTCCGTACGGCCTCACCGGCATCCACGCCGGCGACACCGAGGCCGTCCACGAGAAGACGATCGCGGCGGTGCACCGGCAGCAGCTGGTGGAGGTGCAGGGGCAGTCCGACGTGCTGGTGATGGGCGTCCCCTACCTCGGGCCCTACAACGTCAACTCGACGATGAACCCGATCCTGGCGACCTGCATGGGCCTCGGCTACTACTTCAACTCCTACCGCAACCAGCCCGTCGTACGCCGCGGGGGAGCGGTGATCCTCTACCACCCGCTGGAGCCCGACTTCAGCCAGCTGCACCACCCGAGCTACGTCGACTTCTACGAGGAGATCCTGGCGGAGTCGACCGACCCGGCGGTGATCGAGAAGAAGTACGAGCAGCAGTTCGCCACCGACCCCTGGTACATCCACCTCTACCGGACCTCGCACGCCTACCACGGTGTCCACCCCTTCTACATGTGGTACTGGGCGGCGCACGCGATGGACCACGTCGACGAGGTGATCTGGGTCGGCGGCAACCGGAAGGTCGCGCAGCGCCTGGGCTTCCGCGCTGCGTCCACGTTGGCCGACGCCCTGGAGATGGCGTCCGGCACGGTCGGCACCAGCCCGTCGATCACCTACCTGCACAACCCGCCGCACCTCATTGCGGACGTGCGATGACGAGCTTCTTCAAGGAGGGCGTCGACGACGTCCGTACCGTCGCCAAGGGGTGGCGGTGGGGGCGGCGGTCGATGGTGCCGCGCTCGGCCGAGGCCTTCGTGCCGGCCGCGCGGAGCACCGTCTTCCCGACGGACTGGTCGCGCCGACGGCCGGCGCGCTACGCCCGCGAGGCCGCCCAGAAGGGCGTGCTCGAGCCGCTGATGCGCTCGCAGGTCCGGCGCCGGGTCGAGGGTCTCGACGTCCTGGCCCGGATCGACGGCCCGGTGATCTTCGCGGCCAACCACGCCTCCCACCTCGACACCCCGCTCATCCTGCTGTCCCTGCCCGACGAGTGGCGGCGGCGTACGGCGGTCGCGGCGGCGGCCGACTACTTCTTCGACACGTGGTGGCGGGCGGTGGGGTCGGCGATCGTGTTCAACACGTTCCCGATCGACCGCCGCGGCGGCTCCATGGCGACCACCCCCGGCGAGGTGATCGCCGACGGCTGGAGCCTGGTGATCTTCCCCGAGGGCACGCGTTCCAAGGACGGCTGGGTCGGGCGCTTCCAGCTGGGGGCGGCGTACCTCGCGGTCCAGCACGGCGTGCCCGTCGTCCCGGTCGCCCACCGCGGGACGTTCGCCGCGATGCCGCGCGGGCAGGGGTGGCCGAGCCCCGGGCGGCGGCAGCTGACGGTCCGCTTCGGGGAGCCGTTGGTGCCCGGTGACGGTGAGTCGGCGCGCGACTTCGCGCCGCGGATCAAGGACGCCGTCTCCTCCCTCCTCGACGAGGACAAGAGCACCTGGTGGGAGGCGCGTCGTCGCGCCGCCGCGGGTGCGACCCCCGACCCGGGTGGCCCGGCGGTGGCGGAGTGGCGTCGGGTCTGGGAGCAGACCGAGCCGGTGGGCTCCGACGCCACCACGGCACCTCTGCGCCCCTGGCGACGCTGATCCCGGCGGCCCCGACCGCGGGTTGATCTATACCCCAGGGGGGTATAGATTCGAGACATGGACACACCCGAGCACCAGCACGGCTACCTCCACGCCAAGGACGACTACCTCAAGCGGCTGCGCCGGATCGAGGGCCAGGCCCGCGGTCTGCAGCGGATGGTCGAGGAGGAGAAGTACTGCATCGACATCCTCACCCAGGTGTCCGCGATGACCAAGGCGCTCCAGTCCGTCGCGCTGGGGCTGCTCGACGAGCACCTGGCGTCCTGCGTCGTGGACGCGGTGCGCGAGGGCGGCCCCGAGGCCGCCGTGAAGCTGCAGGAGGCGTCCGACGCCATCGGCCGGCTGGTCCGGTCCTGACCCTCCCGACCCCACCGACCGATCGGAGCACCCTCATGAGCGAGACCCGAACCTTCACCGTCACCGGCATGACCTGCGGCCACTGCGTCGCCTCGGTCACCGAAGAGGTCGAGGAGCTGCCCGGTGTCGAGAACGTCGACGTCGTCCTCGAGACCGGCACCCTCACCGTCACCAGCGCCGAGCCCGCTCGACGACGCCGCCGTCCGGGCCGCCGTCGAGGAGGCCGGCTACGGCGTGGCATGACCACTCCCGCCACTCCCTCCACCGCGACCGAGCCCACGACCGACGTCGAGCTGGCGATCACCGGGATGACCTGCGCCTCCTGCGCGAACCGGATCGAACGCAAGCTCAACAAGCTCGAGGGGGTCAGCGCGAGCGTCAACTACTCGACCGAGAAGGCGAAGGTGACCTTCCCGCTCGACGGTCTCGACGGACGTGCTCCTGAGCACGGTCGAGTCGGCGGGGTACGCCGCCACCCTTCCGCGCACCGCGCCGGCGGAGGCGGAGACGGAGACGGTGGCCGATCCGGACGCCTCGTTGCGCCAGCGGTTGCTGGTCTCCACGGCGCTCTCCCTGCCGGTCATCGCGATGTCGATGGTCCCCGCCCTGCAGTTCGACAACTGGCAGTGGCTCTCGCTCACGCTGGCCGCGCCGGTCGTCGTGTGGGGAGCCTGGCCGTTCCACCGTGCGGCCTGGACCAACCTGCGGCACGGCGCCTCCACGATGGACACCCTGATCTCGCTCGGCACCCTGGCGGCGCTCGGCTGGTCGGTCTACGCCCTGTTCTGGGGCACGGCGGGCATGACCGGGATGACCCATCCGTTCGAGCTCACCGTCGAGCGCACGGACGGCAGCGGCAACATCTACCTCGAGGCCGCCGCCGGGGTGACCACGTTCATCCTGGCCGGGCGGTACGCCGAGGCGCGGTCCAAGCGTCGCTCGGGGGCGGCGCTGCGCGCCCTGCTGGACCTCGGCGCCAAGGAGGTCGCGATCCTGGACGGTGGGATCGAGCGACGGATCCCGGTCGGCGACCTGGCCGTGGGCATGAGCTTCCTGGTCCGGCCCGGGGAGAAGGTCGCGACGGACGGCGTCGTCGTCGACGGCACGTCCGCGGTCGACGCCTCGCTGCTCACCGGTGAGCCGGTGCCGGTCGAGGTCGGCCCGGGTGACGCCGTCGTCGGCGCCACCGTCAACGCCGGCGGACGCTTGGTCGTGCGGGCCACCCGGATCGGCTCGGACACCCAGCTGTCCCAGATGGCGCGGCTCGTGGAGGAGGCGCAGCACGGCAAGGCCGAGGTGCAGCGGTTGGCGGACCGGATCTCGGGCGTCTTCGTGCCGATCGTGATCGCGCTCTCCGTCGCCACCCTCGGCGTTCTGGCTGCTGATCGACGCCGGGCTCGGGACGGCGTTCACCGCGGCCGTGGCGGTGCTGATCATCGCCTGCCCGTGCGCTCTGGGCCTGGCGACGCCGACTGCCCTGATGGTCGGCACCGGACGCGGTGCGCAGCTCGGCATCCTGATCAAGGGGCCTGAGGTCCTGGAATCGACCCGGCGTGTGGACACGATCGTGCTCGACAAGACCGGCACGGTCACCACCGGCGAGATGACCCTGCTCGACACGATCCCTGTCGAAGGACAGGACCCAGACGAGGTGCTCCGCCTGGCCGCGGCACTCGAGGACGCCTCCGAGCACCCGATCGGCCGCGCAGTCGCCCGGGCTGCCCGGGAGCGCGGTCTCGCCCTGCCGAGGGTCGAGGACTTCACCAACGTCGAAGGCCTCGGCGTGCGGGGGGTGACGGTGGAGGACCACGCCAGCCACGACGTCCTGGTCGGCCGGACCCGGCTGCTCGAGGAGTGGTCCGAGACCATCCCTGCTGAGCTCGGGCGCGCGCTGGACGAGGCCCGCACCTCCGGCTTCACGGCCGTGGCCGTGGGGTGGGACGGCCAGGCCCGGGGGATCCTCGTCGTCGGCGACGCCGTCAAGCCGACCTCGGCCGAGGCCATCGCCCGGTTCAAGGGGCTCGGCCTCACGCCGATCCTGCTCACGGGCGACCACGACCTGGTGGCCCAGGTCGTGGCGGCCGAGGTCGGCATCGACACCGTCATCGCGGACGTGCTCCCCGCCGAGAAGGTCGACGTCGTCAAGCGGCTCCAGGCCGAGGGCAAGGTCGTGGCCATGGTGGGGGACGGCGTCAACGACGCCGCCGCGCTCGCCCAGGCCGACCTCGGGCTGGCCATGGGCACCGGCAGTGACGTCGCCATCGAGGCCGGCGACCTGACCCTGGTCCGGGGGGACCTGCGCGTCGCCGCCGACGCGATCCGGCTCTCGCGCCGGACCCTGGCCACGATCAAGGGCAACCTGTTCTGGGCGTTCGCCTACAACGTCGCCGCGCTCCCCCTCGCCGCCGCCGGCCTGCTGAACCCGATGCTGGCCGGTGCCGCGATGGCGTTCTCGTCGGTCTTCGTCGTCACCAACAGCCTGCGGCTCCGGAGCTTCCGGGCGGCGGGGTAACGCAGCTCGCTGCCTCTCACCAACGGCGACGGCCGCGTGCCCCGTCCGGGCGTGCCGCCCGGCGCGCTCACGCCCGGACGAGGGCGCTCGCGTCGAGGTCGCGGTGGTGCCCGACACCAGCGATGCTGAGGGTGATCTCGAGCTCGGCGAGGAGCGTTCGGAGCATGTGCCGGACGCCTTCCTCCCCTCCCAGCGCCAGGCCGTGCACGTACGGGCGCCCGATGACGACCGCCTCGGCCCCCAGGGCCAGCGCCCGGAACGCGTCGGTCCCCGTGCGGGCACCCGAGCCGAACAGCACCGCGAGCTTGCCGCCGACCGCATCCGCGATCCGCGGCAGGACGCGGATCGTCCCGCCGACGCCGGGACCGCGCCGCCCGCGCTCGTTCGAGACGACGATGCCGTCGAGGCCACGACGGACCGCCATCCGCGCGTCCGGCACGTTCTGGATGCCGCCGAGGACGATCGGCCCGTCCCAGGCCTCGCGGATCGGCGCGAGCGCCGCCCAGCCCTGCCCGGGCTGCGGGGGAGAGAGCAGGAGGTGGGTGCACCCGGTCGCCTGCGCGCGGGTGAGCAGCACGGGGTCGGGCTCGCCCCCGTCCGGCCAGTCCAGGCCGAACCACCGTGGGCCGTCCGGTGCGGCCGCGGCGACCTCCTCGAGCGACCTGCTCGCACGCGACGAGTGAACGTAGGTGAGCTCCAGCCCGGCTGCTGCCCGGGCGGTGGCGATCTCGCCGTCGGGGTGCGCCATGGCCTGTCGTCCGACCGGGCCGAGGATGACCGGGGCCGGCATCTCGACGCCGAGCACCGTCGTGCTGAGGTCGCGCTCGGCGCGGTCGATGAACATCCGCGGGACGATCCGCCATGCGGGCAGCGCCCGCGCGTTCGCCCGCACGGCGGCGACGCCGCCCGCCCAGGCGAGCAGGTGCCGTCGCGCATCCTCGGACAGCACGTCCGCCGCAGCGGCTTCGAGGTCGGACAGGTTCGTGGTGAAGATCGGCTCGGTGCCCGCGCTCATGCCGGCGATGTAGATCTCGGACTGGTAGGCGCCATACGGGGACCCCGGGCCGACAGGGGGCTCCACGGGGGGCGTGGGTGCCGCGCCACGGGGGGTGACCCGCGGCTCGGCGAATGCGGGCGGCGCGAGGAGGGTCACGGCGGCGGTGGCCGCGGCGACCTCGAGGAACTGACGACGAGTGTGCTCTGACATGTCTGGGCTCCGTTTCAGCGCGCGCGGGTCAGGGAGGAACGGGAGAGCGTGCGGTGACTGCGGTGTCGCGCCTCCCGGACCTCCTCCTCGAGCTCGTCGACGAGGCTCCGCATGACGCGCCGGGCGCCCCTCTGCCCGTCCAGCGCGAGGCCGAACAGGTACGGACGGCCGACGAGCACAGCGTCAGCGCCGAGCGCCAGCGCCTTGAAGGCGTCGCGGCCCGTGCGGATCCCGGAGTCGAAGAGCACGGCCATCCGGCCGTCGACCGCCTTGACGATCGGCCGGAGCGCGTCGAGCGCCGCGATCGCCCCGTCGACCTGACGTCCGCCGTGGTTCGAGACGACGATGCCGTCGATGCCGTGCTCCATGGCGAGCCTGGCGTCGCGGGGGCTCTGGATCCCCTTCAGCAGGATCGGGCCGTCCCAGTTGTCGCGGATCAGGGGCAGCTGCTTCCAGCTCAGGCCGGGGTTCTGGAACACCCGTGCGAACGCGATGCCGGCCGCCAACGGGGCGACCTCTGCCGGCACGGGCATGTGATTGCGCTGGAAGACCGGGTCGCTCGTGTAGTTGGCGATGCCCTTGTTCTCGAGGAACGGCGAGTAGCCGATGTCCAGGTCGAGGGGTCGCCAGCCGAGCAGCGTCGTGTCGAGCGTGATCACCAGGTGGGTGTAGCCGGCCGACGCGGCACGGCCCAGGAAGGACACCACCAGCTCGTCGTCCGTGGGCCAGTAGAGCTGGTACCAGCGCGAGCCGTCGCCGTTGGCCTCGGCCACGTCCTCCATCTTGTAGGCGCCCTGCGTCGAGTGCACGTAGGTCAGCCCGAGCTCGTCCGCCGCGCGGGCGGTGGCGAGGTCGCCGTCCGGATGCGCGAGCGTCTGCACACCGACCGGCGCGAAGAGGACCGGCGCCGGCATGCGCGTCCCCAGGATGGTGGTGGAGAGATCGACCTTCTCCGGCTTGGGGCCCGTGCGCGGCTTGACCTTCCAACGCCGGAAGGCCGCCGCGTTGGCGCGCGTGGAGTCCCGGTTCCCCGCCCCGGCGTGGATGTAGCCGAGGGCCTCGGGGCTCAGGGTGTCGGCGGCTCGCGCCTCCAGCTGCGAGAGGTCGCCGTAGCTGGCCAGTTCTTTCATCGTCACGTCAGGCAAACGAGCCGACCCGCCGTCTGGCTACGGTCCGGGTCGAGCGTCCGCAGGGGGTGCTGGCACCTCACGGGGTTTCGAGGCTCGTCGCTTGCGCTCCTCGCACCTCAACCAACGGCGGGGGCTTGCGCTCCTCGCACCTCAACCAACGGCGGGGGCTTGCGCTCCTCGCACCTCAACCAACGGCGGGGGCTTGCGCTCCTCGCACCTCAACCAACGGCGGGGGCTGGCGCTCCTCGCACCTCAACCAACGGCGGATCGGTCAGGTGAGGGGGTGGGCGATCTCGTCCTGAGGGAGCCTGGCCCAGACGATGGCGATCACCGCGGCGAAGATCGGGATGACGCCGGCCGCGGTGAAGGTGGCCTGCAGCCCGATCGCCTCGGACAGCGGGCCGGCGAGGGCCATCGACACCGGCATCAGACTGACGGACACGAAGAAGTCGAGCGAGGCGACCCGGCCCAGCAGCTCGGGTGGCACCCGGCGCTGGAGGAGCGTCCCCCAGATCACCATCGGCGCCGAGAACAGCGCGCCCATGACGAACCCGGCGACGACGACCGGCCACACGGCGGTGGCGGCGCCCATCACCAGGAACGGCAGGCAGGCCAGACCCCAGCCGACGTTCATGACGGTGAGGTAGCGCCGGGGCATCTTGACCGACGCCATCACGAACGAGCCGACGGCGCCGCCGATGCCGAAGGCCGCGAGCACCAGGGCGTGGTCGCCGGGGCCGCCGCCGAGCTTGTCCTTCAACAAGAACGGCACCAGCACCTCGAGCGGCCCCATCACCGCGAGGATCATCAGCGACGCGAAGAGCAGCGTCGCGAGCAGCCAGGGCGTCCGGACCATGTAGAGGAAGCCCTCCTTCATGTCCGAGAAGGCCGACCGGATCGGGTGCGCCACGTGGTGCTCGCTCAGCTCGCGGCGCACGGGCGTGGCGGGGACCGCGAGCAGGGCCAGGAGCGCGAGCAACGCCGCGCCCGTCGCGATCGAGAACGCAGCGGCAGGCGAGGCAACACCGACGGCCACACCGGCGACGCCGGGACCGATCGCCTGGCCGATCGTCGGCCGGACCATGCCCTCGAAGCCGTTGACCGCCTGCAGGTCGGCCTCGTCGACCAGGGCCGGGAGCCAGGCGGAGTAGGCGGGGTAGTAGAAGGCCATGGCGGCGCCGGTCGAGAACGAGACGGCGGCGAGGTGCCAGACCTGGGTGGCGTCGAGCAGCGAGAGGATGGCGACCAGCGCGATGCCGACGAGCTCGACGAGCGCCACCACGAGCAGGATCGGACTTCTGGGGGACCCGGTCGGCGACGACGCCCGCCACCAGGGCGGGGATCAGGACGCCGATCGCTCCGGCCGTGGAGACGATCGACAGCTGCGCCGGGCCGCCGCCCAGGCCGATGACCTCCCAGACCAGGGCCACGATCCACACGCCGCCGGCGAAGGTGCTCAGCACCAGCGCCACGGCCAGCCGCCGGTACGCCGGGCTGCGGAACGGCGTCAGGGCGCGGGGCAGCGCGCGCCCCTGCTTCTGGTCGCCGATGGTGTCGACCACCTGCTCGGCCAGCGGATCACTCACGTCGTACCTCCCGGCACAGTCTGCAGGTAGGGACCGCCGTGGTCGAACGGATTCATCGGCCCGACCTGTTTACTGGGCCCATGTCCGAGGCCCCCGCATGAGTACCCGACGGCCCCACCCGCAGCGCAAGCGTCGGATCCTCCTGGTGCTCCTGCTGGTCGCGTTCATCAACCTGCCGATCCTGCACAGCACCTGGACCCGCTGGAAGGTCGAGCGATCCGGCACCGTGGTCACCGCCACCGTCGTCGACGACCGGATCACCGCGGACGACGAGGGGGATCGATACTGGCTGGCCTTCACCTTCCCGGAGGACATCGACCCCGACCAGGAGGTCTGGCCGGCCGAGGTCGAGCAGGACGTGTACGACGCCGCCGTCGTCACCGAGCAGGTCGCCGTGCGGGTGATCGAGGGCGAGCCCGCGGCGTACGAGGCCGACGGACAGGTCCGGCACTCGTTCGGCCTCGTCGTGACGCTGCTCGCAGATCTGATCCTCGTGCTGATGGTGCTGCTGTTCTGGTACGCCGGGCGGCGCACACGGCCGCTCCCGCTACGGATCGCGGCGATCGACGACGTGGAGCGCTGCGCTCCGGGCGGCGTGCTGGAGCAGATCGACGGGACGCTCTACCTGGTGCGGGGCGAGGTGTCGGAGATGGACGACGGAGAGATCGTGCTCGACCTCGGGGACCAGGACGTCGTCGTCATCCTCGACGGGCATGCCAACCCGGTGGGCTACCAGCAGCCTGCGCAGGTGCGCGGGCGCCTGCTGGAGTAGTCGGTCAGGCAGCGACGCTGAGCGCGTGGTGCCGTGAGGAGGCACAGGTCGCGTCGCCGCACGCGCACCCGGAAGGAGTCGCCATGGCGGCAACGGCGCCTCGCGTCGGGACCGAGCCGCGGACCAGCAGGGCTGCCATCGCGATCGGTGCGATCAGGACGAAGCTGGTCATGAGGGCCGTGAACACGGCGACGAAGGACATTTCCACTCCTGGTTAGGGGACGAGTTCAGGGAGCCGGCCCGGCTGGACGGGGGCCGGCTGCCCTGCTGACACCGTGCTCTCGGGCGGCTGTGGACAAACACTGGTCTAGACCACCTCGACCGGGGCGGAGAGCCTCGGCGAGGCTCCCTGAGCGGCAGCGGCGAGGCCGCCTGTGACGCGGGTCATGACCGGCCGCCGAGGCGTGTGGAGCCCGCTGGCACACTCGAGGAATGTCCCGTCTAGGTGAGTTCCAGGCCCGCGCGCTCGACGGCAGCGAGGTCGACCTCTCGACGTACGACGGGAGGGTGGTGCTGGTGGTCAACACGGCGTCCCAGTGCGGCTACGCCTCCCAGTTCCCCGGGCTGCAGCAGCTCCACGACGACTACCGGGACCAGGAGTTCGCCGTCCTCGGGTTTCCGTCCGACCAGTTCAAGCAGGAGCCGCTCGACGACGACGACCTGGGGGGCGTGTGCGAGCGCAACTTCGGCGTGAGCTTCCCGATCTTCGCGAAGGTCGCGGTCAACGGCCGCGACTCCCACCCGCTGTTCGCGTGGCTCCGGTCGCAGAAGAGGGGCCTGCTCGGCGGGCGGATCAACTGGAACTTCACCAAGTTCCTCGTCGACCGGGACGGTCAGGTGGTCGCGCGCTACGGCCCGGCCACGACACCCGACCAGATCGCCGGCGACGTCGAGAAGGCGCTCGCCGACCGCGCAGCCTGACCCGGTCCTAGAGGCCGAACTCGGCGCGCCGGTCCTCCGGCACGAGATCGAGCCACTCGGGGTTGCTCCGGATGTACTTCGAGCATGAACCGGCACGGCGGCAGCACCGCCAGGCCGCGTTCGCGCGCCTGGCCCAGGGCCGCCTCGGCCAGCTCCTTCGCCAGTCCGCGGCCCTCGAACGCGTCGTCGACGACCGTGTGGGTCAGCGAGATCTGCCCATCGGCGAGGACGTACTCGGCGAAGCCCGCGAGGGCGTCGTCGTCGTAGACCTCGAAGCGGGACTCGGCAGGGTTGTCGCGCACAGAGACGGGCATGGCGCCGAGGCTACCGACCGGCTGGTCGGATCCGCAGGTGAGGTGACTTGCCCGTAACCGACGCGTCAGGGTTGGGTGAGGCATGGCCGCCACCACGTCGTCGTACTCGATCACCATGCGCCTGCACACGGCGCCGGACCACGGGATCGTCGGTGCGGTGGCCACGGCCATCTCCAGCGCGGGCGGGATCGTCACCGCGATCGACGTCGCCGAGTCCGGCCACGACCGCCTGGTCGTCGACGTGACCTGCTCGGCCAGCGACTCCGACCACTCCCAGCAGCTCGTCGCCGCGGTCGATGCGGTGGACGGGGGTGGAGGTGTTCCGGACCAGCGACCGGACCTTCCTGCTGCACATCGGCGGCAAGATCGAGGTGCGCTCCAAGGTGCCGCTCAAGAACCGCGACGACCTGTCCATGGCCTACACGCCGGGCGTCGGCCGGGTGAGCATGGCGCTGTTCGAGAAGCCCGAGGACATCCCGCGCCTGACCATCAAGGGCAACGCGGTGGCCGTGGTGACCGACGGCTCGGCGGTGCTGGGCCTGGGCAACATCGGTCCCGGCGCGGCGCTCCCCGTGATGGAGGGCAAGGCGGCCCTGTTCAAGCGCTTCGCGGACATCGACGCCTGGCCGATCTGCCTGGCCAGCCAGGACACCGACGAGATCGTGAAGGCCGTCGAGATGATCGCCCCCGGCTTCGGTGGCATCAATCTCGAGGACATCGCGGCGCCGCGATGCTTCGAGATCGAGGCCCGCCTCCGGGCAAGCCTCGACATCCCCGTCTTCCACGACGACCAGCACGGCACGGCGATCGTCGTGCTCGCGGCCCTCACCAACGCGCTCCGGGTCGTGAAGAAGGAGCTCCCGAAGGTCCGGGTCGTCGTCTCCGGAGGCGGGGCGGCCGGCACGGCGATCGTGACCCTGCTGCTCGCTGCCGGCGTGACCGACGTGGTCGTGGTCGACCGGGCCGGGGCGCTCTCGGCCGACGACGAGGCCCTGTCCCCGACCCACCGGGAGCTGGCCGGCGTGACGAACCCGCGCCGGGTCACGGGAGACCTGCAGACCGTCCTCGTGGGCGCGGACGTGTTCATCGGTGTGAGCGCACCCGGCGTGCTGAAGCCCGAGTGGATCCGGGACATGGCCGACGAGGCCGTGGTGTTCGCCCTGGCCAACCCCGATCCGGAGGTCGACCCGGCCGAGGCCGAGAAGTACGCCGCCGTGGTCGCCAGCGGACGGTCCGACTACCCCAACCAGATCAACAACGTGCTGGCCTTCCCCGGCGTCTTCCGCGGCCTCCTGGACGCGCGGGCCTCCGAGATCACCATCGACATGCTGCTCCGCGCCGCCGAGGCGATCGCCCTCGTCGTCAAGGACGAGGAGCTGAACCCCAACTTCATCATCCCCACCGTGTTCCACCCCGACGTTCCGAAGGCGGTCGCGGCCGCGATCTCGGGGAAAACGGCGGAATGAGCCCCGGCGTCCGATGACCGGAGCGGGTGCCCCGACATCCGGGACGGCCGGCCCTCACCGGTCTGGACGAGGGCGATATCCGAGGCCGTTGTGGGCTACAAAGGGAACATGTCGTACGGCGTCATGGCTTCCAAGCCTGCGCAGGTGCTCGTCGAGACCGAGTGCCTGACGGGGCGTGGTGAAGCGTCCCCTCAGCACGGTCTCGACCACTTCAACAACCTGTACGGCGCCGCCTGGGTGTCCGGCCGGATCACGCTGACCCCGCGACACCTCACGTTCATCCCGCACACCACGAGCCTGTCCGCCAAGCCCACCGAGCGGATGCTCGAGATGGACGTGAGCCAGATCGACGAGGTCACGGTGACCGGGGGTCTCGTCGGTGGCCGGATCCTCACGGTCAAGTGCGGTGACCGGTCCCTGCGGATGAAGTGCCGCGGTGCCACGCCCCTGGCCGAGCAGATCCGCGCCGCCGCGTCCCGCGGGGCGCGGGGTCCGGGCGCCCGCGGTGCCCGACGTACCGCCTGACGTCCGCGCCACCTGACGTCGACGGCCGCGCTGTACAAATGACTGCCTCTTGTCAAAGGGGTTTACAAACCTTATGGTGTTGTAAATCCCCGTTCAGGAGGTTCGCATGTCCAGCATCGCCAACAGCACGGTCCCGGCCGGCTCGACGACCCAGTGGCGCGACCAGAAGCGCTACCTCTGGCTGATCGGCCTGGTCGTCCCGTCGCTCGCCTTCATCGGCTACGGCGTGTGGGCAGCAACGGGTGTGGGCGCGTTCTTCTGGATCGGGCCGGTGGTGATCCTGGTGCGTGGTGCCCGCGATCGACCTGGTGGCCGGGCTCGACCGCTCGAACCCGCCCGACGACCTGATCGAGGCGCTGGAGAACGACAAGTACTACCGCTGGATCACCTACCTCTTCCTGCCGATCCAGTACGTCGGTTTCGTCGGCGCGTTCTACCTGATCGCGCAGGGCGACCCGGCGGCGCTGTTCGGATGGGACGGCCAGGGTGAGCTGACCACGTTCGAGAAGCTGGGCCTCGCGATCTCCATCGGCTGCATCGGTGGGATCGGCATCAACACCGCCCACGAGCTCGGCCACAAGCGGGAGGCCAACGAGCGCTGGCTCTCCAAGATCGCGCTGGCGCAGGTCTTCTACGGTCACTTCTACATCGAGCACAACCGGGGCCATCACGTTCGCGTGGCGACCCCGGAGGACCCGGCGTCGAGCCGGATGGGCGAGAACTTCTACCAGTTCTGGCCGCGCACGGTCGTCGGCTCGGTGAAGTCCGCCTGGCGGATCGAGAAGCGTCGCTACGCCCGCAAGGAGCAAGCACCCGTTCCGGATCGGCAACGACGTCCTCAACGCCTGGCTGATGTCGGCCGTGCTGTGGGGCGCGCTGGTGGTCTGGCTCGGCGCGGGGATCCTGCCCTACCTGGTGATCCAGGCGATCGTCGGCTTCTCGCTGCTCGAGGTCGTCAACTACATGGAGCACTACGGGATGCTGCGCCAGAAGGTCGGCGTCGGTGACCGCCAGCGCTACGAGCGGGTCGACCCGTCGCACTCCTGGAACTCCAACAACATCGCCACCAACGTGCTGCTCTACCACCTGCAGCGGCACAGCGACCACCACGCGAACCCGACCCGTCGCTACCAGGCCCTGCGCGACTTCGAGGAGTCGCCGGTGCTGCCCGACCGGGTACGCCGGGATGATCGTCCTCTCGATCGTGCCCGCCGTCTGGCGCCGGGTGATGGACCCGCGGGTGGTGGCGCACTTCGGCGGCGACCTGACCAGGGCCAACCTCAGCCCGCGCAAGCGGGACAAGATCCTCGCGAAGTACCCGCCCCCGGGCTCGCCGGGTGTCGAGACGCGCGCCAGCGCGAGCGCATCGACCGACGACGAGCGGACCACCGACGCCGAGGTGATGGCGGCGCGGTGCCCGGGCTGCGGCTACACCTACGAGGTGGAGTCCGGCGACGAGCACGAGGGCTTCGCCGCCGGCACCGCCTGGGCCGACGTGCCGGACGACTGGTGCTGCCCGGACTGCGGTGTCCGCGAGAAGATCGACTTCGTCCCGGCCCTGACCCTGCCGGGC
The DNA here is from genome assembly GCA_963834235.1 of uncultured Actinomycetota bacterium. Lineage (GTDB taxonomy): Bacteria > Actinomycetota > Actinomycetes > Propionibacteriales > Nocardioidaceae > Nocardioides. The sequence goes on along the minus strand of CAWIAS010000001.1, from coordinate 293,198 downwards.
TGAAGGCTGCCCGATGGTTCCTAGACTGGGGCCCATGACGGCGACGGGATCGGTCGGGTCTCTCCCTGCGCCAGCGGATCGTCGGTGCCGCCGTGGAGCTCACGGCCGACGTCGGGTGGTCCCAGGTGACGATGGCCAAGCTTGCCGACCGGGTCGGCGTCAGCCGGCAGACCGTCTACAACGAGATCGGCACCAAGCCCGCGCTCGCCGAGGCGATGATCCTCGCCGAGCTCGACCGGTTCCTGCAGGTCGTCAGCGACGCCTTCGACCGGCACCCCACCGACCTCGTGGAGGCCATCGGCGACGCCTCGAACGCCGTCCTCGAGCTGGCCCGCGGCAACCAGCTCCTGCATGCGGTCGTCTCTGCGACCCACGGTGCGGACACCGAGCTGCTGCCGCTGCTGACCACCCACGCCGAGTCGCTGCTCGCCGCCGCCAAGCTCGTCGTCGGCGAGCGGGTGGCGCCGTACGACATCGGGCTGGACGCCGACCACCTCGAGGCCGCCATCGACATGGTGGTCCGGGTCGTCCTCAGCCACGTCATGCAGCCCTCCGACACTCCGCGCGAGACCGCCGCCGACATCGCGTGGATCGCGGCGCGAGTGCTGCGCTGACCGTTGGTCGAGGTGCGAGGCCGCGCTGACCGTTGGTTGAGGTGCGAGGCCGCGCTGACCGTTGGTTGAGGTGCGAGGCCGCGCTAGCGGGTGAGCCTCGAAACCCCTGTTCGGACGCAGGGCCTCGAGCTCGGGAGTTCCTGCCCTGCCTCGTCTCGAGGGGTTTCGAGGCTCGTCGCTTGCGCTCCTCGCACCTCAACCAGCGGAGTGCAGCGACCTCAACCGACGGCGCGGCGGGTCTCCGCGAGCTCGACGGCCTCGCGGAAGGAGGCCACGACGTAGTCGGGCACCCTCATGCCGCGATCGCGTGCCCAGAGCAGGTCGCGCTCGACCCGGGAGATCTGGACGGCGAAGCTCTCGATGTCGCGGTCGATGCCGAGCGAGGCCATCACCTCGCCGAAGTCGGCCTTCTGCATCTCGTTGTTGGCGCCGACGGGAGCGAACGAGAGCCGCCGCAGGTGCCGGACCAGGAACCGCTGCCAGGCCGAGAGCTGCTCGGAGAGCCCGCGGGCCGACATCTTGTAGAACGCGTAGTGGCCGGGCTCCTGTCGCCGGATCTGGGCGACCACCGTCTCGGCCACGGCCGTCTCGCCGAGCTCGATCACCCCGTCGTACAAGCAGGTTGTAGGCGAGCACCGCCGACCGCTCGGTGGACATGCCGGTCAGGTAGTAGAGCATCCGGACGACGTCCTGGATCGGGCTCACGTGGGCCAGCGCGCCGAGGATCTTGATCTTGGCGCGAGACGTGGGTCAGGTCGGCCTCGGTCGTGCGGGCGGCCGATCCGGACCTGGAGCTCGTCGAGGATCTGCCCGTGCCGGATCTCCTGCGGCTGCCACACGTCGGCGTAGAAGACGCGGTCGATCTCCGGAGGGTCGGGCAGCATGGCGGTCAGCTCGAGCACGTTGCGGTCGACCTCGAGCTCCACGCGCGCCATGTAGTCCAGGACGTGGCCGTAGCGGGCGTTGAGCATGGACGGGTTGCGCACGCTGAAGTCGACCGTCGCCAGATCGATCGGGGGGTGCTCGTCGCCGAGTCGGTCCACGTGCTCGACGAGACGGAGCTCGGTCGAGCGGGGGCTGGTCACGGCGGACAGAATACGTTGGGTCACGTGAAACCTTCGCTGCCGGGCACCATCCGGATGGGTACGCCGGCCGGTGTTGCCGTGGTGATTGCCGCCACGCTGGGCTCCGGGATGACGCTGCTCGACGGCACCGTGGTCAACGTCGCCCTCCGCACCATCGGTGAGGACCTCGACGCGAGCCTCGCCGAGCTGCAGTGGATCACCAACGGCTACCTGCTCTCCCTGGCGTCGCTGATCCTGCTGGGTGGGTCCCTGGGGGACCGGTTCGGGCGGCGCCGGATCTTCCTCATCGGCACCGTGTGGTTCGCCCTGGCGTCGCTCCTGTGCGGCATCGCGCCCACCCCGCTGGTGCTGATCCTGGCGCGGATCCTGCAGGGCGTCGGCGCCGCGCTGCTCACCCCCGGCAGTCTCTCGATCATCCAGGGGGTCTTCCATCCGGCCGACCGGGCCCGCGCGATCGGGGCGTGGTCCGGCTTCGGCAGCATCGCCGCCGCGATCGGGCCGTTCGTCGGCGGTGCCCTCGTCCAGTACTTCTCCTGGCGGTGGATCTTCCTGATCAACCTGCCGCTGGCGGTGGTGACCGTGGTGATCGCGCTGCGCACCGTCCCCGAGACCCGCGACCCGCGCCCACCCGGCCGGTTCGACCTGCCGGGCGCGGTGCTCGCCTCGGCCGCGCTCGGCGGCGTCACCTACGCCCTCATCCAGTGGGGCGACCCGCTCGCCGTGTGGTTCGCGGTGGCGGGGGTGGTCGCGGGCGCGATCTTCCTCCGGGTCGAGCTGCGCACCGTGAACCCGATGGTGCCGCCCGGACTCTTTCGCAGTCGCACGTTCAGCGCGGCCAACGTGATGACGCTCCTGGTGTACGCGGCCCTCGGCGCGGTGCTGTTCTTCCTGGTCCTCCAGCTCCAGACGGTCGGCGGGTACGGCGCCCTCGCGGCCGGCGTGGCCACCCTGCCGATCACGGGCTGCATGCTGTTCCTCGCTGCCCGGGGTGGGGCGCTGGCCACCCGGATCGGGCCGCGGATCCCGATGACGGTCGGACCGGTCGTCATGGGTGCCGGAACCCTGCTCCTGCTCGGCGTCGGCACCGACGTCGACTACTGGGTGGACGTCCTGCCCGGGCTCACCGTCTTCGGGCTCGGTCTGGCACTGATGGTGGCGCCGCTGACGGCCACGGTGCTGGCGGCCGCCCCCGACGAGAACGCCGGCATTGCCAGCGGCGTGAACAACGCGGTGGCGCGCGCCGGGTCGTTGCTGGCGGTGGCGGCCCTGCCACTCGCGGTCGGACTCGGTGGAGCGGAGTACGCCGACCCGCGGGCGTTCGATGCGGCGTACGGCTCGGCGATGCTGGCCTGTGCGGTGCTGCTGATGGTCGGAGGCCTGATCTCGTGGTTCACGATCCGACCGTCGGTGCTCAGCGGCAGTGCTTCTGGGTAGGCACCTGGCGCGGGTGGGCGCTCTGGTGAGACCGCGCGAACGCGTCGGCGAAGTGGGCGGCGTACTGGCGGTAGAGCCAGCGGCCGCTGAGCCGGAGCATCACCTCGTCGTTGTAGAGAAGGCCGCCACAGGTGGTGTTGCTGGTGCCGGTGACGACCACCCAGCGCTCCCGGCCGCCGAGCCGGGCATGGATGCTGATCGCCTTGTCGTGGTTGCTGACCGTCTTCACCAGCGCGTTGGGCAGGTCGACGTGCGACCCGTCGCCGAGCCGGACCCGGGTCTGGAGCCAGTTCTCGATGAGCTCGCGGTCGACGACGATCCGGACCCGGCAGCCCCGGCGGTGCAGCAGGCCGAGCTCGCGGCGCACGTCGTGGCGCTGGATGACGGCGACCATCACGTCCACCTGGCGCATCCCGCGGGCACACCGGACCTGCCGCAGGGTCTGCAGGACGACGTCGGACCTCCGCGGGTAGACGAGGCTGCGCGGCGGTCCGGAGTGGACCTTGTCGCCGTCGTCCCACCGGTTCCCGTCGGCGCGCAGGCTCTGCTTGCGCAGCCGCTTCCAGTAGTCGAGGTGGAAGGCGTAGAGCCTCGCGTCCGTGATCCGGAGCAGGCTGTTGTACTGGTGGTACTGCCGCTTGGCGAGGTTGCTGGAGGTGGTCAGGACAGAGCGCTCGCCGGCGAGATCGGCGATCACCAGCTTGAGGTGGTTGACGTTCTGCGCGGACGGTGCCGGACCCTTGCCGGTCCACGGCAGGCAGGCGCCCCGGCAGACGACGACGTTGTTGCGGCCGGAGTCACGCCGTTCGACCTTCCGCAGGAGGGTGCGACCGACCTTGTTCCCGGTGACGTCGCGGTCGGCGACGACCTCGACCCGGGCACCGCGCCGCTGCGCAGCGAGCAGGTCGTCGGCAGCGACCGCGATGTCCCAGCGGAACATGGCGATCCGGAGGGCGTCGCCCTCGCCCGCGGCACGGAAGAGGGCTCGCAGCCGGTTGATGACCGCGCCGTCCCGCCGCCCCTGGGTGGGGGGCGAGCTGAAGCAGACCTCGAGCCCTCCGTCGGTCCGGCAGCCGCTGACGCCGGGGACCGCGCGGCTGTTGTCGGCCGGCGCGGGGAGGGATGAGGCCGGGGGCGGGGCGACGACCGGGGTCGTGCCGGCGAGCGCGAGCGCGAGACCCGCGACGGTCCGACGGAGGACGAGGCGGCCTGGCCCGGGGGTGTTCACGGGGGAAGGGTGGCACCCCTCGGGCCTGTACCGCGAGGGCCGGGGCGGCTAGGCTGGACCGGACTGATGCGCATCACGAAATGAGTTGCTCAATGCGCAACAAAGCACACGCGGCAACCCTGTCCCGGCTGGTCGAGCACGCCCGCTTCGAGGTGCTGCCGACGCCCTCGACGGAGGACAAGGTCCTCGAGCATCTTCCCCGCGAGCGGGAGATCACGGTGACCGCCTCGCCGGGCAAGGGACTCGACGCCACCCTCGCGCTGGCCGAACGGCTCGCCGGTCACGGCTACCCGGTCGTCCCGCACCTCGCCGCCCGGATGATCAGTGGTCGCACGGAGCTGGCAGAGATCTGTGACCGGCTGACCGGCAAGGGGATCAGCCGGGTCTTCGTGCCCGGCGGCGACGCCGACGCGGCCGGCGACTACCAGGACGCCCTCGCGGTGCTCGAGGACCTGACGGAGCTGGGACGGCCGTTCGCGCACGTGGGCATCACCGGCTACCCGGAGTCGCACCCGACGATCAGCGACGACCTGACCGTCCAGTCGATGTGGGACAAACGACGTCACGCCACGCACGTCGTCAGCAACCTGACCTTCGACGCCGCCGTGATCCGGGGCTGGCTGCGCCGGATGCGGGACCGCGGGATCACCATGCCGGTGCTGCTCGGGATCCCCGGACCGGTCGAGCGGACCAAGCTGCTGGCGATGGCGACCCGGATCGGGGTGGGCGAGTCGACGCGGTTCCTGGTCAAGCACAAGGGCACGCTCGCGCGGCTCGCGGCACCGGGCGGCTTCACCGGCGAGCGCTTCCTCGAGCAGTGCGCCCCCGCGGTGACGATGCCGGACGCCCTGGTCGAGGGCCTGCACGTCTTCACGTTCAACCAGATCGCGGAGACCGAGGCCTGGCGGACCGACCTGCTGACCCGGTTGCAGCGATGAATCAACGAGACAGGTGAGGTCTGCACGGGCATGAAGACGACCCACACCCTCGAGACCGCCGAGGCCACCCTCGTGTACGACGTCCGCGGCCCGCTGCCGCCGGCAGACGGCCGACCGCCGCTGGTGATGGTCGGAGCGCCGATGGATGCCGGCGGCTTCGCGACGTTCGCCACGTACTTCCCGGACCGCACCGTCGTCACCTACGACCCGCGCGGACTCGGCCGGAGCACCCGGAGCGACGGCCGGGACGAGCACACGGCCGAGCAGAACGCCGAGGACATCCACCGGGTGATCGACGCACTGGGAGCGGGCCCGGTCGAGGTCTTCGCCAGCAGCGGCGGCGCGGTGAGCGCGCTCGCCCTGGTGGCTGCCCACCCCGACGACGTGACCACCCTCGTCGCCCACGAACCGCCCCTGCTCTCCCTGCTCCCGGACGCCGACCGTGCCTTCGCTGCGGAGCGCAGCCGTGCAGGCGATCTTTCACGACGAGGGGTGGGGCCACGGCATGGCCGCGTTCATCGCCATGACGTCCTGGCAGGGCGAGTTCACCGACGAGTTCGCGGCCCAGGCCCCGCCGGACCCGGCGTCCTTCGGGATGCCCGCGGCAGGACGACGGCAACCGTGCGGACCCGCTGCTGTCGGGAGTCTCCAACGCCATCACCGCCTACCGCCCGGACCTCGACGCCCTCTCAGCCGCCGCCACCCGGGTGGTGGTCGCGGTCGGCGTCGAGTCCCAGGGCGTCCTGACCGGACGCACGTCCCTCGCCACGGCCGAGGCGCTGGGCCAGGAGGCGGCCGTGTTCCCCAGCCACCACGGAGGGTTCATGGGCGGCGAGCACGGCTACGCCGGGGAGCCGGAGGCGTTCGCGGCCCGGTTGCGCGAGGTCCTCAGCTGACCAGAGCGGCGAGGGCGGTCTCGAGACCCCGGTCGCCGGTCTCGACGACGGTGAGCGGCAACCCGATCCGGTCGGCGGCCTCCTGGGCGTCGCGCCGGAGGTCGTCGTCCGGCTCCTGGGCCAGCCACACCACGCGGGTGTAGTGGGCGAAGTAGGTGTCCCGGAGGTCCGGGTAGCGGTCGAGGCCGAGCTCCTGGAGCACGGTGCGCGCGAACGACCGGACCAGGAAGTCGGTGAGCACGTACGTCCCGGGCTGCTCGTCGAAGAACGCCTCCAGCCGGGACGACCCGGCGTACAGGTCGTAGCAGTGCAGCCCCGGCAGCCGCTCCAGCCCGAGGTCGCGGCACACCTCGTCGAGGGCGCCGTACGTGCCGCAGTCGGCGTACCCGATCACGACCCGGTCGTACGCCGGGAGCAGCTCGTCCGCGAGGCCCCGCACCTCGCCGGCGATCTTCTGGGGATGGTTGTGCAGCAGGGGAGGCAGGGGGTGCACGTCCATCGGCCAGCCGTGGCGGGCGGCGATCGCGGCAGCGGGCTGGGCCAGCGCACCGCACGCGATCAGCGCGACCCGGCCACTCGCGGTCAGCCGCCGAAGGCGAGCTGCTCGACGAACTTGTCGTTGAAGTCGGGGCGGTCGGAGAGCTCGACATAGGCCACCTCCTCCAGCAGGGCGGCCGCGCCGGCGCGCTCGCGCACCGACAGGAGTGCCATCTTCGCGCCCTCGCCGGCCACGTTGCCGGCGGCGACGATCCGCAGCACCGGCAGCTTCGGGACCAGTCCGATCCGGACCGCGGAGGCGGGCGAGAGGTAGCTGCCGAACGACCCGGCAAGGAGCACCTGCTGCACGTCGCGGTGCTCGAGGCCGAGCTGCTCGAGCAGGAGGGTCCAGCCCGGTCGAGATCGCCGCCTTGGCGAACTGGAGCTCGCGCACGTCGCGCTGCGAGAGGTAGACGCACTCGGCCGGCTCGGTCTCGGGAGTCGGCCGGTGCAGCAGGAAGACCCGCTCCTCGCCGATCTTGGCCATCCGGTCGGCCAGGGCCGGGGCGATCTCCTTGGCCGCCTCGTCGGGCACGAGTCGGCCCGTGGCGTCGAGCAGGCCGACCCTCACCAGCTCGGCGACGGCGTCGACCAGCCCGGACCCGCACAGGCCGCGCGCCTCCACGTCGCCGATCACCCCGAGGGTGACGGCGGGATCGTCGCCGAGGGCCTGGGCGTCGAGCTTGATCACCTCGATGGCCCCGTCGGCAGCCCGCATCCCGCACCGGATCGCCCCGCCCTCGAAGGCCGGGCCGGCAGGGGCGGCGGTGGACAGGATGGTGTCGCCGTCGCTGAGCACGATCTCGCAGTTGGTGCCGACGTCGATGAAGAGCCGGGTCCGTTTGTCGCGGTCCATCCCGGTGGCGAGCATGCCGGCGACGATGTCCCCGCCGACGTACGCCCCGAGTGCCGGGAAGAAGAAGGCGCGGGCGCGGGGATGGAGGGCCAGGCCGATCTCGGAGGCGAGCACGGACGGCGGCTGCGCGGACGACATCACGAACGGGGCCACCCCGAGCGGCTCCGGGTCGATCCCCAGCACGAGTGCGGTCATCGTCGCGTTGCCGGCGACCGCCACCTCGTAGACCTGCGCCGGGTCGACGCCGCTCTCGCGGCAGACCTGGTCGGCGAGCTCGGCGAGGGTCGCCCCGGCCGCCTCCTGGAGCCGGCCGAGGGTGTCCTTGTCCATCATCGTCGCGCTGATCCGGGTGATCACGTCCCCGCCGAACGGCTGCTGCTTGTTGAGCATCGAGGTGACCGCGAGCGGGGTGCCGGTGCCGACGTCGAGCAGCGTGCCGACCACGGTGGTGGTGCCGAGGTCGAAGGCGATCGCGTAGCGGGCGACGGTCGTGTCACCGGGCTCCACGTCGATCAGGTCCTCGTCGACGATCACCGCGGTCACCTTGAAGTCGGCCTCGCGGAGCACCGTGGAGAGCCGGCGCAGCACGTGCAGGTCGGCGGTCAGCTCGAGGTCCTCGATGGCGTCGGTCAGCCGGACCAGGTCGGTGCGCTGGTCGGCGAGCGTGGCCTCGTCGAGCTCGACGTACCGCTTCTGCAGGGCCGGCCGCAGGATCACCTGCCGGCCGATGCCCGACGGTGGCCGCCTTGGGCCGCGTCGTCAGCGGCGGCACCTCGACGGCCAGGTCGCGGGTCGCCTGCACCAGGCAGCCGAGCCGCCAGCCGTCGGCGATCTGCTCGCTGGTGAAGGTGCGTACGTCGTGCCGGGTGATCGGCACCGTCGCGCCGACCCCCGCGCCGTCGACCCGGATCCGGCACTTGTGGCACGTGCCGTGGCCGCCGCAGGTCGAGTCGATCGCGATGCCGTTCCACGAGGCGGCGTCGAAGACCGTCACCCCGGGTGGGACGCGGACCCCGCGCTGCGTCGGGGGTACGTCGACCCCGCCCTCCGCCTTGCTGTGGATCGTGAACGCGAGGTCGACCCGGCCGGTCCCGTCGTGGCTGGCCTGCTCGGCACCCGACGGCTCGATCAGGCCCTCGCGAGCCACGTCCGCGAGGGAGAAGTCGGGCCCGTCGCTCACGGGGCAGCGACGGCTTCGCGCGCCTGGCGCGCCCGGTGGGCCGCGATCCAGCTGCCACCCCACTCGTCGTGACCGAGCAGCAGGTCGGCGGCCTTGACCGCCTCGACGATCTGCGGCGTCCGCGTGTCCATGATCGCGGAGGTGAGGCCGGCGGTCATCGCCATCGGCAGGAACGCGGCACCGAGCGCATGCCGCGACGGCATGCCGAAGGACACGTTGGAGGCCCCGCAGGTCATGTTGACGCCGAACTCGTCGCGGATCCGGCGCATCGTCTCCATCGTCACGTTGACCATCTCCTGGTCGGCGCCGATCGGCATCGCCAGCGGGTCGATCACGATGTCGGCGGCGGCGATGCCGTACTCGGTCGTCGCGACCTCGATGATCTTGCGGGTCAGCACGATCCGCTTCTCGACCTCCATCGGGATCTCGTCGGCGTCGTTGGGCAGCGCGATCACGGCAGCGTCGTACTTCTTGACCAGCGGGAGGATCTGCTCCATCCGCTCGTCCTCGGCGGTGATCGAGTTGACCAGCGCGCGACCCTGGTAGACCGAGAGCCCGGCCTCGAGCGCCTCGACGACCGAGGAGTCGATGCAGATCGGCTTGTCGCTGAGCTGCTGGACCAGCGTGATCGCCTTGGCCAGCAGGTCGGCCTCGTCGGTCAGCGGGCACGCCCATGTTGATGTCGAGCACGTCCGCGCCCCCTCGACCTGGGCCCGGCACGTCGCGCTCGATGGCGGACAGGTCGCCGGCGCGCAGCTGGTCCTGGAAGATCCGGCGGCCGGTCGGGTTGATCCGCTCGCCGATCAGGCAGAACCGGGTGTCGTGACCGATGACGACCTGCTGGGTGGCCGAGCGGAGGACCGTCTCGAGGCGCGGGGCCGGGGCGCTCATGCAGGGACCTTCGCGCGCTTCTCGTGCAGCAGGGCCTTGGCCCGCTTGACCGTCTGCGAGGCGTCGGCCGCGTAGCCGTCGGCGCCCACCGCGTCGGCGTACTCCTGGGTGACCGGCGCACCGCCGACCATGACGATCACGTGGTCGCGGATGCCGGCCTTCGTCAGGGCGTTCATGTTGGCCTTGAACATCGGCATCGTCGTGGTGAGGAACGCCGAGAAGCCGACGATGTCGGGCTGGTGCTCCTCGATCGCGGCGACGAACTTCTCCGGGCGCCACCTGCACGCCGAGGTCGATCACCTCGAAGCCGGCGCCCTCGAGCATGATGTTGACGAGGTTCTTGCCGATGTCGTGGACGTCGCCCTTGACGGTGCCCATCAGGAACTTGCCGATGGTCTGCACGCCGGTCTCGGCGAGCAGCGGGCGCAGCACCTCCATCGCGCCGGCCATCGCCCGGCCGGCGATCAGCATCTCCGGCACGAAGAAGTCGCCGCGCTCGAAGCGGGCACCGACCTCCTCCAGCGAGGGGATCAGGGCGTCGAAGAGCATGGTCTGGGGTTCCATCGACGAGGTCGAGCCCCTCGTGGGTCAGCTCCAGCACGCGAGGTGCGTTGCCGACCAGGGTCTCGTCGTAGAGGCCTTGCAGGATTTCCTCCGGCGTCATGCGACGCCCTCCTTCCGGGTCTGACCGCGCAGCAGGGTGGAGAGCTGCGCGGCATGGTCCAGCAGGTGACGGCCGAGCTCGTCGATCCGTCCCTCCAGTCGTGGGGTGGGGCCCGAGATGCCGAGGGCGGCGATGAGTTCGCCGCGCCCGCGGTAGACAGGGACGGCGAGGCCGGTGAGCCCGACCTCGAGCTCGTCGGCCGTGACCGCCCAGCCGAGGCGCCGGGTCTCCTCGCCGTCGCGCCGCAGGGCGTCGAGATCGGCGTGGGTGGCGGCGGTGGGCCGCTCGAGGGGCCCCGACGGCAGCGGCAGGGCGCCGTACGCGTAGAAGACCTTGCCGAGCGCGGAGCAGTGGGCCGGGACGTCGACCTCGGTCCAGTCACGGGTGCCGAGCATGAAGCGGGAGTCGACCTGGGCGACCTGGACGACGCGTTCGCCGCGGGTGACGCTGAGGTGCACCGTCTCGTGGGTGTCCTCGCTGATCTGCTCCATGGTCGGGCGGGCCAGGCGGACCAGCTCCTCCCACGGGTCGTGGCGGGCGGCGTACAGCCAGAAGAGGCGGCCCGCGACGTAGGAGCCGGCGACGTCGCGCTCCAGGAGCCCGGACCGCTCGAGGGCCGTGAGCATCCGCGAGGTCGTGGACTTGGCCAGCCCGCAGGTCGCCTGCAGGTCCGCGAACGCGAGCGGCTCGTCGGCGTGGACCACGGTCGAGACCAGGAGCGCGGCGCGATCCACGGCCTGCGTGCCGCTGCTGGCGGCGCTGGTCGCACTCGGCACGGTCATTCCTCTGGTCAGGTGTTCCATGATGTGGAACTGTGGTCCCACATGATGAGGCTACGCAGGAGGATCCATGTTCCGCAACCACATGCCCCGCTACGAGGTGCTCTCCGCTGACGCGATGGCCACCCTCGACCGGGGCTGGCGCAGGCTGATGACCGAGATCGGCGTCGAGTTCATGGACGAGCGGGCGCTGGAGCTGTTCCGCAAGGCCGGGCAGCGCGTGGAGGACAACACCGTCTTCCTCGACCCGGACTTCGTGCTGGAGCAGGTGGCCAAGGCGCCGCGCGAGTTCGACGTGCAGGCGCGCAACCCCGATCACAACCTCCACATCGGCGGCGACTCGATGGCGTTCGGCGCCGTCTACGGACCGCCGTTCGTCCGGCAGGGCGAGGTACGTCGCGACGCGACCATGGAGGACTTCTCGAACTTCACCAAGCTCGCTCAGACCTTCCCGATCCTCGACTCCGCGGGCGGGGTGATCTGCGAGCCGAACGACACCCCCCTCGACAGCCGTCACCTCGACATGACCTATGCCCTGCAGACGCTGACCGACAAGGTCTACATGGGCAACGTGGTGTCCGGGCGTCAATGCTGCCGACACCCTGGCGATGACCTCGATCCTGTTCGGGTCGCGGGAGGCGATCGAGGAGACCCCGGCGACGATCTCGCTGATCAACTGCAACTCGCCGCTGCGGTGGGACGACCGGATGCTCGAGTCGCAGTTCGAGTACTCCGCCGCCGGCCAGCCGGTGGTGCTCACCCCGTTCATCCTGATGGGCGCGATGTCACCGGTCACGATTCCGGCGGCACTGGTGCAGCAGATCGTCGAGGCGCTGTCGGGGATCGCGCTCTCCCAGCTGATCCGTCCCGGGACCCCGGTGATCTTCGGGTCGTTCCTGTCGAACATCGACATGCAGTCCGGGTCGCCGTCGTTCGGTACGCCGGAGTCCGGCATCGGCCTGCTGTGCACCGGCCAGATCGCGCGCCACTTCGGGCTCCCCTTCCGCACCGGCGGCGGGATGACCTCCTCGCAGGTGGCCGATGCCCAGGCCGGCTACGAGGCGCTGATGACGATGATGCCGACCTTCCTCGCCGGCGCGAACTGGGTGATGCACTCCGCCGGCTGGCTCGAGGGCGGCCTGGTCGCGGGCTACGAGAAGTTCATCGTCGACATCGAGCTGCTGCAGATGATGCAGGCGGAGTTCACGCCGATGGAGATCGACGAGGACTCGATGGCGTTCGGCGCCCACGAGGAGGTCGGCCACGGTGGCCACTTCCTCGGCGCGGCCCACACGATGGACCGGTTCCGGACCTGCTTCTACCGGCCGCTGCTGTCGTCCTCGGAGAACTACGAGCGCTGGATGCGGGACGGCGGCAAGGACGCGAACGCCCGCGCGGAGGACATCTACCGCAAGAAGCTCGAGGAGTATCGAAGCGCCCGCCCTCGACGACGGCGTACGCCAGGAGCTGCAGGAGTACGTCATCCGCCGCCGCGCCGAGCTCGGCGACTGACCGACCGTTGAGTTGGGCCCGCCCGACCTGTGCAGTTGGGCCTCGCCGGACGTCGACGGCGCCGGCACGCCCAACTCGGCAGGGTCGGGCGCGCCCAACTCAACGGTCGCACGCTCAACCACCGGTCAGCGGAAGACGACGGTGCGGTGGCCGTTGAGCAGCACCCGGGACTGGGAGTGCCAGCGCACCGCGCGGGAGAGCACCTGGGCCTCGACGTCGCGGCCGGCGGAGACCAGCTGGTCCTGGGTGTGCGAGTGGTCGACCCGCATCACGTCCTGCTCGATGATCGGGCCCTCGTCGAGGTCGCCGGTCACGTAGTGCGCGGTCGCGCCGACCAGCTTCACGCCGCGGTCGAAGGCCTGGTGGTAGGGCCGGGCGCCCTTGAAGCTCGGCAGGAACGAGTGGTGGATGTTGATCGCCCGGCCCGACAGCTTGCGGCACAGGTCGTCGGAGAGCACCTGCATGTAGCGGGCCAGGACGACGAGGTGGATGTCGAGGTCGTCGACCAGCTCCATCAGCGCCGCCTCGGCCTCGGGCTTGGTCTCCGGCGTGACCGGGAGGTGCCGGAAGTCGAGGCCGTAGGACCGCACCAGCGGCTCGGCGTCCGCGGTGGTTGGAGACCACGACCGGGATGTCGATCTGCAGCGACCGGGTGCTCGCGCGGAACAGCAGGTCGTTGAGGCAGTGCAGGTGCTTGGACACCATGATCAGCGTGCGGTACGGCGCGCTGCCCGTCCCAGAGCTCGAACTCCATGCCGAACTCCGCGGGCGACCGGCTCGAAGTCGGCACGCAGAGTGTCGGCGCCGACACCCTGTGCGCCGGCGACCGCGAAGTCGATCCGCATGAAGAACGCGCCCGACCAGCTGGTCGCCGAACTGCTGGCTCTCGAGGATGTTGCCACCGTGCCGGACCAGGAAGCCGGTCACGGCGTGGACGATGCCGGGCCGGTCCGGGCAGGCCAGGATCAGCACGAAGTCCCCGGCCGGCGCGGTGGCGCTGTTCGACTGGGCGGACGTGGGAAGCACCATGGAGACCTCTGGTCGGTGTGGAACGCTGGCTCTGACAACCGTGCGACGTGTTGCGGTGAACGAAACGCAGTCTGCGATACGCAACAGCTCGCTGCGCTAGTGTCGCTCCATGCGCAACAGCCCGCAGGCGTCGTCCGCGGCCGACTTCCGGCGCGGCCACCGGGGTCCAGTCGGTCGACCGGGCGCTGACCATCCTCGAGCTGCTGGCCCGGGGCGGTGAGGCCGGGGTCACCGAGATCGCCGCCCAGCTCGACGTCCACAAGAGCACCGCCTTCAGACTGGTGGCGACCCTGGAGTCGCACCGGCTGGTCGAGCAGACCGAGGACCGCGGCAAGTACCGGCTCGGCGTCGGCGTGCTCCGCCTCGCGGGCGCGACCACTGCCCGCCTCGACGTCGTCCAGGAGGCGCGGTCCGTCTGTCGCCAGCTCGCGGCCGACACCGGGGAGACCGTGAACATCGCCGTGCTGTCCGAGAGCTCGGCCCTCTACCTCGACCAGGTCGCGGGCTCCTCGGCGCTCCAGCCGCACAACTGGGTGGGGCAGCACATCCCGCTCCACGCCACCAGCAACGGCAAGGTGCTGCTCAGCGGACTGGACCAGCCGGCACTGGACGCCCTGCTCGGCACGCTGTCGGCGTACACCCCGCTGACCATCACCAAGAAGGGCAAGCTCCGCGACGAGCTGGCCAGGGTCCGCGAGCAGGGGTACGCGCTCGCGGTCGACGAGCTCGAGGTGGGTCTGACCGCTGCCGCGGCGCCGATCCGCAACGCGCACGGCGACGTGGTCGCCTCGATGAGCGTCTCCGGGCCGACGTTCCGGTTGTCGGACGACCGGGTCCACGAGGTCGTCGACAAGCTCGTCGAGGCCGCTCTGGAGGTCTCACACCGCCTCGGCTGGGGTCAACGTCAGGTCACGGAGTAGCCGAATCGCTTGACGCGGCGGCTCGGTCGCAGCATTCTCAAAGACACAAGCGGTTGCGGTGGAAGCAGAACGTTGCGCGATACGCAACACTCACACGGAGAGTGGGAGGAACGTGGCGGAGCTCTACGTCGACGGGGAGTGGGTCGCTGCCCGCGCCGGAGGACGCCGTGAGATCCGCTGCCCGGCCGACGGCTCGTTGGTGGCCGAGGTCGACGAGGCCGGGGCCGAGGACACCCACGCGGCCATCGCCGCCGCCCACCGGGCCTTCCACGAGGGCTCGTGGCCGCACACCTCCGCCCGCGAGCGCGGCGACCTGCTGCTGACCGTCGCCGACCTGATGGAACGGGACAAGGACACCCTCGCCCGGTACGAGTCCCTGGACACCGGCAAACGGCTCGTGGAGTCGGAGTACGACATCGACGACATCGTCTCGGTCTTCCGGCACTACGGCCGGGTGGCCGCCGAGGAGGCCGGCCGCGTCGTCGACACCGGCAACCCCGACGTGGTCAGCCGGATCGTCCACGAGCCGATCGGCGTCTGCGGCCTGATCACCCCGTGGAACTACCCCCTGCTCCAGGTCTCCTGGAAGGTCGCGCCGTGCCTGGCCGCCGGCAACACGTTCGTGCTCAAGCCGAGCGAGCTCACCCCGCACACCGCGATCCACCTGATGAAGCTGCTCGAGGAGGCCGGACTGCCGGCCGGCGTCGGCAACCTGGTGCTGGGCGCCGGGGCCGATGCCGGTGCTCCGCTCTCCGAGGATCCGCGCGTCGACCTCGTGTCGTTCACCGGCGGGCTGGCCACCGGCAAGGCGATCATGGCCGCCGCGGCCGGCACGGTGAAGAAGGTCGCCCTCGAGCTGGGCGGCAAGAACCCCAACATCGTGTTCGCCGACGCCGACCTCGAGGTCGCGCTGGACTACGCGCTGACCGCGGTCTTCCTGCACTCCGGCCAGGTCTGCTCGGCCGGCGCCCGGCTGCTCGTCGAGGAGTCGATCCACGACGAGTTCGTCGACGCCCTGGTGGAGCGTGCCCAACGCATCCGGCTCGGCGGGCCGTTCGACGACAAGGCCGAGACCGGCCCGCTGACCAGTGCCCAGCACCGGGAGAAGGTCGAGGCGTACGTCGCGGCCGGCATCGCGGAGGGCGCCGTTCTGCGGTGTGGCGGCAAGCGCCCCGACGACCCGGCGTACGCAGACGGCTTCTACTACCTGCCCACCGTCCTCGACGGCTGTCGCAGCGACATGAGCGTCACCCAGGACGAGTCGTTCGGGCCGGTGCTGACGGTCGAGACCTTCGCCAGCGAGGACGAGGCGGTCACGATCGCCAACGACAGCATCTACGGGCTCGCCGGCGCGGTGTGGACCCAGGACGCGGGGAAGGCCGAGCGCGTCGCGGCCCGGCTGCGCATGGGCACTGTCTGGATCAACGACTACCACCCCTACGTACCCCAGGCGGAGTGGGGCGGCTACAAGCAGTCGGGCATCGGCCGCGAGCTCGGCAGCGCCGGTCTCGACGAGTACCGCGAGACCAAGCACGTCTGGCACAACATCCGCCCTGCTGCCCAGCACTGGTTCGGGGAGTAGGGCGATGGGCGCGGACCGGTACGACGTCGTCATCGTCGGAGGTGGGTCGGCGGGCTGCGCCCTTGCGAACCGGCTGTCCGCGGATCCGGGCACCAGCGTTCTCGTGCTGGAAGCTGGTCACTCCGACTTCCGGATCGACCCGCTCGTGCACATGCCGGCAGCGCTGCCGATCCCGATCGGGAACCGGCTCTACGACTGGAAGTACCAGACGGACCCCGAGCCGCACATGAACGGCCGCCGGGTCGTGCACGCCCGCGGCAAGGTCCTCGGCGGCTCGAGCAGCATCAACGGGATGATCTTCCAGCGCGGCAACCCGCTCGACTACGAGCGCTGGGCCCGTGAGGACGGCATGAAGGAGTGGGACTACGCGCACTGCCTGCCCTACTTCAAGAAGATGGAGAACTGCCTCGCCGGGGCGGACGACTGGCGTGGCGGTGACGGGCCGCTGAAGCTCGAGCGCGGGCCGGCGACCAACCCGCTCTTCGACGCGTTCTTCCGGGCCACGGTGGAGGCCGGCTACCCGGCGACCGACGACGTCAACGGCTACCGCCAGGAGGGCTTCGCCAGGTTCGACCGCAACGTCTACCGCGGCCGCCGCCTCTCAGCCGCCCGCGCCTACCTGCACCCGGTCATGCACCGGAAGAACCTGCGGGTCGAGACGCTCGCGCTCGTCACCGGCGTTCGCTTCCAGGGCAAGCGGGCGACCGGCGTGGACTACCTGCGTGGCGGACGGTTCAAACGCCACGTCGAGGCCGGCGAGGTGATCCTGTGCGGCGGTGCGATCAACACCCCCCAGCTGCTCCAGCTGTCCGGCGTCGGTGACGAGGGCTTGCTCCGGCAGCACGGCATCGACGTCGTCCACCACTCACCCGGCGTCGGCGAGAACCTCCAGGACCACCTCGAGGTCTACATCCAGTACGCCTCGAAGCAGCCGGTCTCCATCGCCCCCGGGCTCCGCTGGCGGATGCGGCCGAAGATCGCCTACGACTGGCTCTTCCACCGCCGCGGCCTCGGCGCGACCAACCACTTCGAGGGCGGCGGTTTCGCGCGCAGCAACGCGGACGTCGACTACCCCAACCTGATGTTCCACTTCCTGCCCGTCGCGATCCGGTACGACGGGTCGTCGCCCACCAAGGGGCACGGCTACCAGGTGCACATCGGTCCGATGTACGCCGACACGAGGGGCTGGGTGCGGATCAAGTCGCGCGATCCCCGGCAGCACCCCTCGATGGTCTTCAACTACCTGTCCACGCCGACGGACCGCCGGGAGTGGGTGGAGGCGATCCGGGTGGCGCGCGACATCCTCAACCAGCCGGCCTTCGCGCCGTACAACGACGGCGAGCTCTCGCCGGGTCCCGGCGTCGAGACCGACCAGGAGATCCTCGACTGGGTGGCCGCCGACGCGGAGACCGCGCTGCACCCGTCGTGCACGGCGAAGATGGGTGTGGACGCGATGGCGGTGGTCGACCCGGCCACGATGAAGGTGCACGGCACCGAGGGTCTGCGCGTGGTCGACGCGTCGGTCTTCCCGTTCGTCACGAACGGCAACATCTACGCCCCGGTGATGATGGTGGCCGAGAGGGCCGCCGACCTGATTGCCGGAAACACCCCCCTCCCCGCTGAGGATGTGCCCTACTACCGCTATCGGGACGGCATGCCCCTCTACCCCCCGGGGGACCTGCGCAACGGCGTCATCAATGACGAAGGTGAGGCACGGCCATGACGGCTGCTCTGGCGGTTGACTCGCTCTGGAAGATCTTCGGCCCGCGGGCGGACAAGATCATCGGTACGCCGGACGCCGACCTGCCACGCGCGGAGATGAAGAAGAAGACCGGCTG
Source organism: uncultured Actinomycetota bacterium (assembly GCA_963834235.1). Lineage (GTDB taxonomy): Bacteria > Actinomycetota > Actinomycetes > Propionibacteriales > Nocardioidaceae > Nocardioides. The sequence goes on along the minus strand of CAWIAS010000001.1, from coordinate 275,215 downwards.
TGTGGCCGGGGTCAAGGATGTCTCCTTCGACGTGGCGCCCGGCGAGGTGTTCGTCGTGATGGGCCTCTCCGGATCGGGCAAGTCGACGCTGGTGCGCTGCCTGACCCGGCTCATCGAGCCGACTTCGGGCACGATCGAGATCGACGGCGTCGACGTCACGAATGCCTCGGACGCCCAGTTGCGGGACCTTCGTCGCAACCAGGTGTCGATGGTCTTCCAGCACTTCGGCCTGCTGCCCCACCGCCAGGTGATCGACAACGTGGCCTACGGCCTCGAGATCCGCGGCATGAAGAAGAAGGAGCGGCGGGCGAAGGCGGAGAAGATCGTGTCGCTCGTGGGCCTGGACGGCTACGAGAACTCCTACCCCGACCAGCTGTCCGGCGGCATGCAGCAGCGGGTGGGCCTGGCCCGCGCGCTCGCCGGCGATCCCAACATCCTGCTCTTCGACGAGCCGTTCTCCGCGCTCGACCCGCTCATCCGACGCGACATGCAGAACGAGGTCATCCGGCTGCACCACGAGCTCGGCAAGACGATGGTGTTCATCACCCACGATCTGCAGGAGGCGCTCAAGCTGGGCGACCGGATCCTGATCATGCGGGACGGCGAGGTCGTGCAGGTCGGGACGCCGGCCGAGGTCGTCGGCGCCCCCGCGGACGACTACGTCCGCGACTTCGTGTCCGAAGTGCCACGCTCCCACGTGCTCACCCTCAAGTGGGTCATGCGTCCGCCCCGCGACGGGGACTCCACGGAGGGTCCGGTGATGTCCTCCGACACGATCGTGCGCCAGGCCGCGAAGGCTGCGCTGGCCTCGGAGCACCCGGTGCGGGTGATGGACGGTGACGAGCTCGTCGGCATCGTGGACGACGACGCGATCCTGCGCGTCGTCGTGGCGGAGGAGGACGCGACAGCATGACCACCCTCGCGGCGCCACCACCGGCGACTCCTTCCCAGGAGGACGGGACGCCGTCGAGCCCGGGGCAGAAACAAGCCCTCCCTCGGTGGGCATGGGTGCTCGGGTTGGTCGTGGGCTGGATCGTCGTCTGGTACTTCACCAAGGGTCAGGACACCCTCGAGCGCCCGATCCGGGAGCAGACCGACATCCAGATCTCCCTGACCGCTTTCCGCGACAGCATCCTGGCCAGCCGTGACACCAACCCCGTCGTGCAGGTGACGACGTCGATCGCGGACGTCTTCCGTTCGGTCTTCGACTGGCTGCAGCAGCTGGTCTCGAGACCCGCCTTGCCGCGACCCGTGCCCCAGATCGGCTGGCTGGGCGTGTCCGCGCTCGCGGTGTGGGCAGCCAATGCGGTCGCCAACTGGCGGATGGCACTGCTGACGGCGTGCGCATTCCTCTCGTTCGGCATCTTCGGCTACTGGTCCGCCTCCATCGACCTGCTGCTCGTCACATTCATCTCGGTCGCGGTCGCCGTGATCATCGGAATGCCGCTCGCAGTGCTGATCGGCAACAGTCCCCGGGCGAACACGCTGGTGTCCGGGGTGCTCGACCTGATGCAGACGATGCCCACGTTCGTCTACCTGATCCCGATCGTCCTCTTCTTCGGCATCGGCGTCTCCGGGGCCGTGGTCGCGACGCTCATCTACGCGCTTCCCCCGCTCGTCCGGATCGCGGGGCACGGCATCCGCTCGGTCTCGACGACCACGTTGGAGGCAACCGACTCGTCGGGCCAGACCTCCTGGCAACGGCTGACCAAGGTGCAGCTGCCGATGGCCCGCAAGACCATCATCGTCGGCCTCAACCAGACCACCATGGCAGCCCTGTCGATGGCGACCATCGCGTCCTACATCGACGGTCCCGGACTCGGCAAGCCGGTGCTGCAGTCGCTGGTCAAGAACGACGTCGGCGGCGCTGTCGTCCCCGGGCTGCTGATCGTGGTCATGGCGGTGATGCTCGACCGCGTGACCACTGCCGCCAGCGAGCGCGCAGAGCTGGCGGTCCGGAGCGGCGCCGACCCCCGCCGCCGGCGGATCGTGCTCGCCGCCTCCGGCGCCGTGGCGCTCGCGCTCGTGTGGGTGTCGCGCTACTACCCCTGGGCGGCCGAGTTCCCCGAGACGAGCTGGGGACCACGCCTGTCCGACTGGGCCGACTCCGCGGTGACCGGGGTCGTCGACACGTTCGGCGGCCTGACCGAGGCCATCAAGAACATCATGAGCAGCCTGATCCTCAACCCGCTCCAGGAACTGCTGGCCGAGTCGCCCTGGTGGCTCGCAGCCAGCGCCATCCTGGCCCTGGCCGCAGCAGTGGGTGGCGTGCGTGCCGCCATCCCGACCGTCGCCTGCCTGGCCGGCATCTTCTACCTCGACTTCTGGCACGACACCATGCTGACGCTGACGATGACGCTCGTCGCCACGCTGCTGGTCATGGTCCTCGCGGTCGTCTTCGGCGTGTGGATGGCCCGGAGCCGGAGTGCCGACCTGGCGCTGCGGCCCCTGCTGGACGCCGGCCAGACGATCCCGCCGTTCGTCTACCTGATCCCTGTCCTCGCCCTCTTCGGACCGACGCGCTTCACGGCCGTCGTCGCGGCCATCGTCTATGCCGCGCCACCCGCGATCAAGCTGGTGGCGGACGGGGTCAAAGCGGTGTCCCCGACCACGCTCGAGGCAGCCCGGTCGACGGGGTCGACGACCTGGCAGGAGATCACCAAGGTGCAGCTCCCGATGGCGCGCGGCTCGTTGGTGCTGGCCACCAACCAGGGCCTGCTCTACGTCCTCGCCATGGTGGTGATCGGTGGTCTGGTCGGCGCCCAGGCGCTGGGCTATGACGTCGTCCTCGGCATCTCGCGCAGCGAGGAGTGGGGCAAGGGCATGGCTGCGGGCCTCACCATCGTGCTCCTGGGGATCATGCTCGACCGGATCGCGCGGGCCGCAGCGCGTGAGGACACCGTCATGAAGGACCCGACGAAGCGCCCGTGGTGGCGCATGGGCGGGATCTGACCGCCAGTTCTCGACAACACGACCACGCAACACCAACCAAGGAGACAAAGTGCGACACACAAGGAAACGGGCAGCAGGCCTGGCCTCCGTGGCGGCGTGCGTGGCGATCACGCTCGCCGGCTGCGGGGGCAGCTCGATCGATGACGAGACCAAGGCCAACGAGGACCGCGCGGCCGAGACCGGTGACTGCGGTGACCTCAACATGGCGGTCAACCCGTGGGTCGGCTTCGAGGCCGACGCCTACGTGGTGGGTCACATCGCCGAGCAGGAGCTCGGCTGCACCGTCAACTACAAGAACCTCAAGGAGGACGTCTCCTGGCAGGGCTTCGGGACCGGCGAGGTCGACGTGGTCATCGAGGACTGGGGTCACCCGGACCTGGAGAAGAAGTTCTTCGCCGAGTCCGGTGACGGCAGCGCGATGGACATGGGCCCGACCGGCAACGTCGGCATCATCGGCTGGTACGTCCCGCCGTGGCTCGCCGAGGAGCACCCGGAGGTCCTGGACTACGAGAACCTGAACGACTTCGCGGCTGACTTCGCCACGTCGGAGTCCGGTGGCCAGGGCCAGTTCCTGGGCGCTGACCCGTCCTACGTGCAGTTCGACGAGGCCATCGTCAGCAACCTGGACCTGGACTTCAAGGTCGTCTTCTCCGGCAGCGAGGCCGCCAGCATCACGGCGTTCCAGCAGGCCGAGGAGAACAAGGAGTTCCTGATCGGCTACTTCTACGAGCCGCAGTACCTGTTCGCGCAGCTGCCGCTGGAGAAGGTCGCGTTGCCGCCCTTCGAGGAGGGCTGCCAGGACGACCCGGCCGCGGTTGACTGCGACTACCCCGAGACGGTGCTCAAGAAGATCGTCTCGACCGAGTGGGTCGATGAGGGGTCACCCGCCGTGGACCTCGTGCAGAACTTCGAGTGGACGAACGAGGACCAGAACCTGGTGGCCAGCTACATCTCGGACGAGGGGATGTCGCCGGAGGACGCCGCCGCCCGGTGGGTCGAGGAGAACGCGGACATGGTCGACGGCTGGCTCAGCTGACCACCAGCTGATCCGGACGGATCACACGTCACGCGCGCCCGGTCGGGAGGTTGACACCCGGCCGGGCGCGGGTGATTCTAGAGGTGTCTCGTATCACGCATCACGTTGCGCATGACGCAACGGCCGGTTCGCCGGTCCGAACTCTCCTGGAGCGCCCATGGCCACCGTCCCCACCTCGGCCCAGGTCGTCGTCATCGGCGCCGGCATCGTCGGCAACAGCCTCGTCCACCACCTGGCTCGGCTCGGCTGGACCGACATCGTGCAGATCGACAAGGGAGCGCTGCCCAACCCGGGCGGCTCGACAGGACACGCGTCCAACTTCATCTTCACCGTCGACCACTCCCGCGAGATCACGGACCTGACGATGGACTCCGTCCGGCAGTACCAGGAGATGGGCGTCTTCACCCAGTCCGGCGGTTTCGAGATCGCCCGCACCGAGGAGCGGATGGAGGAGCTGCGCCGGCGGATGTCGAGCGCGAAGGCCTGGGGGATCGAGGCCGAGCTCGTCACGCCGGAGTTCGTGAAGGAGAAGGTCCCGTTCATCGAGACCGACCAGTTCATCGGCGCCTTCTGGACGCCGGGTGTCGGGGTCGTCGACTCGCTGCGGGCGGGCACGATCATGCGCGAGAGCGCGATGGCGACCGGCTCGCTCACCGTCGTCCCGACCGTCGAGGTCACCGGCATGGACGTCGAGGAGGGGCGGATCAAGCGGGTGCGAACCACCGGCGGTGACATCGAGACGGCGTACGTCGTGATCGCTGCCGGGGTCTGGAGCCCGAAGCTCGGTGACATGGCGGGCGTCAGCATCCCGCTCACCCCGGCCGTGCACCAGATGATCAGCGTCGGCCCCTGCCCGCAGCTGGCGGGCGGTCTGGGCGAGATCAACTTCCCGATCGTCCGGGACATGGACACCTTCTGCTACGAGCGCCAGCACGGCGCCGACATGGAGGTCGGCTCCTACGCGCACCGCGCGATCCTGCACGAGCCGGAGGACATCCCCTCGATCGAGCAGTCCAAGCTGTCGCCGACCGAGATGCCTTTCACCTCCGACGACTTCGACCCCCAGCTCGAGCAGGCCTACGAGCTGATGCCCGAGCTGCTCGGGGCCGAGGGCGCCGAGATGCGCTACGCCATCAACGGCCTGCTCTCCCTGACCTGCGACGGCAACCCGATCCTGGGCGAGAGCCACGTGAAGGGTCTCTGGACCGCGGCCGCGGTGTGGATCAAGGAGGGCCCGGGCGTCGGCCGGGCCGTCGCCGAGTGGATGACGCACGGCCACTCGGAGATCGACATCCACCACAGCGACATCGCCCGCTTCCACCCCCACCAGATGCGCCGCGAGCACACGCGCCTGCGCACCACCGAGGCGTTCATCAAGACCTACGGGATCATCCACCCGGCCGAGCAGTACGAGTCCGACCGCGACCAGCGGCTGGCGCCCATGAACGAGTCGCAGAAGAAGCTCGGTGCGATGTTCTTCGAGACCGCCGGCTGGGAGCGACCGCACTGGTACGAGTCGAATGCCGGCCTGCTCGAGGAGTACGGCGACGCCGTGATGCCGCGCGAGCACGAGTGGGACTCCCGCTGGTGGAGCCCGATCATCAACGCCGAGCACCTGCGGATGCGCGAGGCGGCCGGCGTGATCGACCTGAGCGCCTTCTCGATCTTCGACATCGTCGGCGCGGGAGCGCTGGACACCGTGCAGCGCACCTGCGTCGCCCAGTGCGACGTCGCGGTCGGCAAGGTCATCTACACGCCGGTCCTCGACGCCAAGGGCGGCTTCCTCTCCGACCTCACCGTCATGCGGCTCGGTGACGACCACTTCCGCGTGGTCACCGGCGGCGCCCACGGCATGGCCGACCGCAAGACCTTCACCGACCAGCTGCCTGCCGACGACGGGACGACGTTGACCGACGTCACCGACGAGGTGTCGACGATCGGGATCTGGGGCCCGCAGGCCCGCGACATCCTGGCCTCGCTCACGTCCGACGACGTCTCCGACGCCGGCTTCGGGTTCCTGACCTGCCGCGAGATCGACGTACAGGGCACGACCGTGCTCGCCTCCCGGATCTCGTACGTCGGAGAGCTGGGCTGGGAGCTCTACGTCCCGATGGGGGACGCGGCCGGGCTCTGGGACACCCTGCTCGACGCCGGCGCGCCGCACGGCGCGGTCCCGGTGGGCATCGGGGTCTACGGCACCACCGGCCGGATCGAGAAGGGCTACCGCGCCTACGGTGCGGAGCTCGACGGCGAGCGGTCCATCGTGGAGGCCGGCATGCAGCGGCCCAAGGTGAAGGCGGCCGACTTCGTCGGACGCGACGCCTACCTGGCCCAGCGGGAGGAGGCTCCGAAGGCGGTGCTCTGCACTCTGACCGTCGACGACCACACCTCGGCATCCGGGGTGAAGCGCTACATGCTCGGCGGCGAGCCGATCCTGACCCGCGACGGCGGCACCCTCACCGACGGACACGGCCACCACCCCTACGTCACCTCTGCCGGCTCCGCGCCGACGCTGGGCAAGCACGTGCTGCTGGCCTACCTGCCGCCCGAGCAGGCCGTCATCGGGACCGAGCTGGCGGTGTCCTACATGGAGGAGCTCTATCCCGTCACCGTCGGCTCCGTCGACGCGACGCCGCTGCTCGACCCGAGCAACGAGCGGATCAGGTGATGGTCTCGACAGACTCGACCGACGTCGGAGTGCTGGTCTGCGTGAAGCGGGTCGTCGACTCGTCAGGGGAGGTCGTGCTGACCGAGGACGGCCAGTCCGTCGACGGTCGCTACGCCGGCTTCACCGTCAGCGCCCACGAGGAGTGCGCCGTCGAGCTGGCGGTGCAGGTCGCGGCCGCGACCGGCGGCAACGCCAGCGTGCTGACCCTCGGTGATGCCGACGCGGTCGAACAGCTGCGGTCGGCGCTCGCCGTCGGCTGCACCGCGGCCACCCACGTCGAGGTCGACTCGTCGGAGTTCGGGCCGGCCGACGTCGCCCGCGAGATCGCCGCCGTCGTCCGTGACCACGAGGCCGGCGGCCGGCCGCACGACCTGGTCCTGCTCGGCAACGACGCCGCCGACAGCGGCGACTTCCAGGTCGGCATCCGGCTGGCCTACGAGCTCGGTCGCCCGGTCGTCAACGGCGCGGCCACGGTCTCCGTCGAGGACGGGCAGGTGACCGCCCACGTCGCCGGGCCCGACGGTCACGAGACCTACCGGGTCCCGCTGCCTGCGGTCGTCACCGTGCTGGAGGGCGGCGTCGAGCCGCGCTACCCGACGGTGCCGGGCCGGATGAAGGCCAAGAAGGTCGAGATCGAGCAGCGGAGCCCGTCCGCGGAGCCCGTCGGACCGAAGCGGGTCCGGCTGCTGCTCCCGCCACCGCAACCGAGCGACGTACAGATCCTGGGCAAGGGCGCCGACGCGGCTCCGGCCGTCGTCGACCTGATGGAGCGGCTGGGGGTGCTGGCCCGATGATCCTGGTGCTGGTGGAGACCGACGCGACCGGCGCGGTCGAGGTGTCGCGCGAGACGATCACGCTTGCCCGGAGCCTGTCGGCGTCGGGCGGCGGCGTGCCCGTCGACGCCGTCGTCGTGGGCGCGCTCGCCTGCGGTGCCGAGCTCCTCGTCGAGCAGCTCGCGGCGTACGGCGTCCGCGAGGTGCACCATGCCACCGGCGAGGCGTTCGAGGCGTACGGCGGCGCGGCCTGGGCGAGTGCCGTGCAGTCGGTCCGGGAGAAGACGAAGTCCGTGGTCGTCTCCGCGGCCGGGACGCCGCGCGGCATGGAGGTGCTGGCCCACCTGGCCGCCCGCACCGGGGTCGCGATGGCGGCCAACGTGGTGTCGTTCCAGGGGCTGTCACCCTTCACCGTGACCCGCCAGGTCGTCGGTGGCGCCGTGCTCGAGGAGATGGTGCTCGACCAGCGTCCTGCGGTCTTCACCGTGGCCGGCCACGCCGTCGAGGCTGCCCCGGCGGAGACGCCCGGCACCGCGACGCTGGTGGAGCTGACGCCCGAGGTGGCGGCCGCCGACCTGGTCGCCCGGGTGGTCTCCGCGGAGCCGCCGGCCGCCGATCTGTCCGGTGGCCTGAAGTCGGCGCGGGTCGTGATCGGCGCCGGTCGGGGGGCTGGCAGCTCGGAGGGATTTGCCGACCTGCTGGAGCTCACCGAGCTCGTGGGTGGGTCGCTGGGTGTCTCGCGGGTGGTCACCAGCCTCGGCTGGCGCCCCCACCACGAGCAGGTCGGCCAGACCGGCAGCCGGATCTCGCCCGACCTCTACATCCCGTGCGGCATCAGCGGTGCCATCCAGCACTGGGCCGGTTGTTCGTCGGCCAAGGAGATCCTCGCGATCAACACCGACGCCGACGCTCCGATGGTGACCAAGGCGTCGTACGCCGTCATCGGTGACCTGCACGAGGTGGTCCCGGCGATCAACGCCGAGATCCGGCGGCGTCGGGGGGAGTAGCCTCGGGTCATGACGAGCCCGCGCGCCCCCTTCCGGGGATGCCGCCTGCCGTCCTACACCCGCTGTGACGGCGAAGACCCGGTGAGCTGACGCGTCCACGACGCCTCCGCCCATCCCTTCGTCCGAGCCAGGAGTGTCACAGCCATGTCCGTCCCGTCCTCGCTGCCGCGCGTCCTCATGCTGGTGGCTGCCGCCGCCTGCTGGGGCTTCGGCACGGTGCTCAGCAAGCAGATGCTCGCTGAGGTCGCGCCACTCACCCTGCTTCCCGTCCAGCTGCTGGCCAGCTCCGCCTTCCTCGCGGTCGTGTCCCGCGCTTCCGGGACCCGGCTCACCTGGTCACCCCAGCTGCGCCGGCTGACCGCGCTCGGGGTGCTGAACCCGGGGGCGTCCTACGCCCTGGGCCTGCTGGGGCTGACCGCCGTCTCCGCCAGCCTGTCGGTCCTGCTGTGGGCCACGGAGCCGGTCCTCATCCTCGTGCTCGCCGTCGTCGTCCTCCGGGAGCGCGTGCCCCCGGCCCTTCTGGCCGTGCTCGCGGTGGCGCTGGTGGGCGTGCTGCTGGTGGTCTACCGGCCGGGTGCGGCGGGAACCGCCGCCGGGATCGGGCTCACCGTGGCGGCCGTGGCGGCGTGCGCCGTCTACACCGTCCTGGCCCGACGGCTCCTCCTCGACGACGCCTCGGTCAGCGTCGCGCTGGCCCAACAGGTGGCGGCCCTCGGCTTCGCTGTCGTGCTGCTCCTCGTCGTCCGGATGGCCGGCAACCCCGGAGGAGCCGCGGACCTCGCCGCGTTGCCGCTGCAGACCTGGGTGGCCGCAGCCGGCTCGGGTGTCCTCTACTACGGACTGGCGTTCTGGCTCTACCTCGCCGCGCTGCGCCGGGTCCCGGCCTCGGTCGCCGGTTCCTTCATCACCCTGGTTCCCGTCTTCGGCGTCGCCGGCGGCTACGCCGTCGGGGACCGCCTGTCGGAGCGGCAGTGGATCGGTGCCGCGGTCGTGGTGGTCGCGATGCTGCTGGTCGCGGTGCACGAGGGCCGGGCGGAGCGGTCGGTCCCGACTCCGCAACGAAAGGATGGACAACCGCCCCGGGGTTGGCGGGCACGCCTACCCTGACCAGGTGGGAGGGACTCGTCGGCTGCGATTGCTCGCAGCCGTCCTGCTGGTCGTGGTCGCGACCGGTTGTGGCGAACGGGAGGCCGATCCCGACGCCGCGCCCTCGACGAAGTCGGCCAACGCCACGCCCACCGGGGAAGCCAGCTCGAGCCCGACCGACGACGTCGACCACGTGGTCGACCCGCCCGGTCCGCGGGAGGGCGTGCTGACGTACGCCGACATGCTCGTCTACAACCCGGAGTCGCTGAGCGAGGCCGAGATCGAGGGCATCCGTGGCCTCAAGGGCGTCACCAACGTGAACTCGCTGGCCCTGGCCAACGTGAGCATCGAGAACAAGGTCATCAACGTCGCCGCCGTCGACCCGTCGACGTACCGGAACTTCACCCTCGCCGCGAGTGCCGACACCCAGGAGGTGTGGGACCGGGTCGCCGGCGGCGAGCTGGCCATCGACCCGCGACTGCAGAAGAAGGTCCGACCGGACAAGGACGGGCTACCTCCGCCTCGGCAGCGACAAGGACGCCCCCGAGGTGCACATCGGCGCCTTCGCCCCCCAGATCCCGCAGGTGGACGCGGTCGTCAACGAGACGTGGATCGACGACGCTGAAGATGAGGGAGGGCAACGGCCTCTCCTCAACACCGGCAGCACGTCCCCGCAGTCACTGCGCAAAGCGATCGAGAAGATCGCCGGCCCGGACGCCTCCGTGCAGATCCTCGGCCCCGACCTCGACACCAGCGTCCAGCAGACCGCGTTCCTGGTCGGCTCGATCGGCGACGCCATCGGCTCCTTCAACTACACCGTCATCGGCGGTGGCCGGATCGCCCCCGACTCCTCATGGGTCTCGGCCAACATCCGCACGCAGCCGATCCCGATCCTCGGCAACGTCACCTGCCACCGGGTGATCTTCCCGCAGCTCACCGCCGCGATGAACGAGATCGTTGCACGCGGGCTCGACGACGAGATCCACCCCGACGAGTACGCCGGCTGCTACTACCCGCGGTTCATCGCCGGCAGCACCTCGCTGTCCAACCACTCCTTCGGCACTGGCCCTCGACTTCAACGTCCCCGGCAACCTGCGCGGCACCGTCGGCGAGATGAACCGCGAGGTGGTCTCCATCTTCAAGAAGTGGGGCTTCGCGTGGGGTGGCGACTGGAGCTACACCGACCCCATGCACTTCGAGATGAACGCGATCGTCGAGCCGCGCTGACCACTCGGTAGCCTCGCTGCCATGCGCGCCGTCCAGGTCACTCTGTCCCCGGCTCCGACCGGCCCACCGGCCCCGCCGACCTCCAGGTCCGCGACGTCGACGACCCCACGCCCCGCGAGGACGAGGTGCTGATCGAGGTGCACCGGGTCGGCATCTCCTTCCCCGACCTGCTGCTGAGCCGGGGCGAGTACCAGCTCAAGCCCGAGCCGCCGTTCACCCTCGGCGTCGACTTCGCCGGCACCGTCGTCAGCGGCCCCGAGGGCTACCGGCCGGGCGAGCGGGTCGCCGGCGTGCTGCCCTACGGCGGAGCCGCCGAGCTCGTCGTCGCGCCCCCGATGTCGGTGTTCTCGCTCCCCGACGAGCTGTCCTTCGACGAGGGCGCCGCGCTCCCGATGAACTACCTCACCGCCCACTTCGCGCTCGTCGAGCGCGGCGGCCTCCGCGAGGGTGAGACCGTCCTGGTCCACGGCGCCGCCGGCGGCGTCGGCACGGCCACCCTCCAGGTCGCCAAGGCGTACGGCGCCCGCACCATCGCCGTCGTCAGCACCGACGAGAAGGCCGAGCATCGCCCGTCGCGCCGGGGCGGACGAGACGGTCCTGGTCGACGGCTTCAAGGACGCGGTGCTCGGGCTCACCGACGGCGAGGGGGTCGACGTCGTCCTCGACGTGGTCGGCGGATCGTCTGTTCACCGACTCGCTGCGGTCACTCGCCGCCGCAGGGCCGGCTGCTGGTGGTCGGGTTCGCCTCCGGCCAGGGCATCCCGGAGGTCAAGGTCAACCGGCTCCTGCTCAACAACGTCGACGTCCGCGGTGTCGGCTGGGGCGCCTACGCCATGGTCCGGCCCGGGCTACATGCACGAGCAGTGGGACGCCCTGCTGCCGTTCATGGAGTCCGGGGTGATCAAGCCGCCGATCGGCGCGACGTACGAGCTCGACGGACTTCGGCCAGGCGCTCACCGACATGGACGAGCGCCGCACCCTCGGCAAGTCGATCGTCAAGGTCCGTCACTGACCGACCTCGTAGGCTCGGCGCATGCGTCGCGCCTGGTCCCTCAGCCTGACGGCCGTGATGGCCTTCGCCGCGGTTGCCTGCAGCGCCGACGACCCGGCCGGACGCCCACCCAGTGAGGACTGGACGCCGGCCGCCACGAAGATCCGACGGCCTGAGCGTGGTCGCGGAGTCCGACGCCGACGGCTTCCGCCTGCACACCGCCTCCGGGGACAAGACCTTCCTGCCCGGGGTCAACCTCGGCAGCACCACTCCGCTCCACCAGCCGGGGGAGGTCGGGGGCATCCCGGCGGAGCAGTTCGAGACCTGGCTCGGCGAGATCGGCGACCTCGGCATCCGGGTGGTGCGGATCTACACCCTGTTGCCGCCCGGCTTCTACGACGAGCTGGCGGCCTACAACCAGGAACACCCACGCGAGCCGATCTACCTCATGCAGGGCGCCTACCTCCCCGACGAGAGCTACATCGAGGAGGAGGGCACGCTCTACGACGAGGCGGTCGACGGTCCGTTCCACCAAGAGCTGCGGGACATCTCGGACGCCGTGCACGGTGACCTGGTGAGGGAGCAGGGTCCCGGTCGGGCAGGCGGGACCTACACGACGGATGTCTCGTCCTGGGTGGCCGGCTGGATCATCGGCGTGGAGTGGGACCAGTTCGGCACCGTCCGCACCGACGAGCAGCACGCCGACGCGCCGTACACGCCGGGGAGGTACTTCCGGGCCGAGCCCGGTGCGAGCGCCACCGAGCGCTGGATCGCCGGACACATGGACAGCCTGGCGGGCTGGGAGGCCGAGCGCGGCACCTCAGCGCCGATCGCGATGGCCAACTGGCCGACCACCGACCCGCTGCACCACCCCCAGGAGCCCAGCGAGACCGAGGACCTGGTCGCGATCGACGCCAACCACGTCCTGCCCACGCGCGCCTGGCCGGGCGGGACGTTCGCGAGCTTCCACCTCTACCCGTACTACCCGGACTTCCAGCGTTTCGAGCCCGGTCTGCAGGACGAGATGTGGAACGGGAACGCCGACCCGTACGCCGGATACGTCGCCGCCATGCGGGACCACTTCGCCGGCACCATGCCGCTGCTGGTCACCGAGTTCGGGGTGCCCGCGTCACTCGGTGTCGCGCACGAGGGCGAGCTTGACCGTGACCAGGGGGGCCACACGGAGCAGGAGGGGATGGCGATGGGGGCGGACATGCTCCGGATGCTGGAGGCCAAGGGCACCGGCGGCGGCTTCCTCTTCATCTGGGAGGACGAGTGGTTCAAGCGGACCTGGAACACGTTCGAGCACCAGGACCCTGAGCGGCGCCAGCTCTGGCACGACCCGTTGACCAACGAGCAGTGGTTCGGCATGGTGGCGACCGATCCGGATCCCATCGCGGACGCGGCCGCGGAACTGATCCCCGACACCGGCGCCTTCGAGTACGTCTACGTCTGGGCCGACGCCTCCTGGGTGCACGTCGAGGTGACCCTGCGAGACGGAGTTCCTCCGCAGCTGGGGATCGAGGCCGACGTGGTTCCCGGGAAGTCGGGGTCCGACTACCGGATCGCGGTCGACACCGAGGCGCGGACCGCCCGCCTCGAGGTCCGGAGGGCCCTGGACCCGATCCGGCTGGACACGATTGCCGACCCCTACCGGCCGGGGTCGGAGGAGCCGTGGCACCTCTACTCCCTGCTGACCAACCGGGCCTACACGGTGGAGGGCGTCGACTACCCCGCGGAGTACTACGACGTCGGGCTGCTGACCGAGGGCACCTGGGACCCGTCCGCGGACGACTACGACTCGACCTCGACCTGGCAGGTCGACGAGGGGCGCGACACCATCCGGATGCGGATCCCCTGGTCGATGCTCGGGATGGCGGACCCGTCGGCCCGGACCGCCCTGGGTCCCGGTCGCCCCGCCGAGATGGTGACCATCGACGGCATCGGGCTGACCTTCGACGCCGTCGGCGAGCAGGCCCGGCTGGACTTCGTCTGGCCCGGCTGGAACCACACGACCTACCAGGCGCGGCAGAAGGCCGGCATCGAGGTCATGGAGGACGCCTTCCGCGACCTGGCGCCGTGAGACCCTCCGGGCGGGTGGGTGTCGACGGTGCCGGTCAGGTCAGAAGTTGGTGAGGAAGTAGAGCGCGCCGGCGATGCTGGTGAGCACGCCGAGCATCACGGCCGCGCTGCCCAGCGTCCGGGCCCACGACGCTTCCGTGGCATTCGTCGCCTGGTAGGCGACCGCGGTCGCCGCGAAGGGCAGGAGCGCGACGGCGAGGCCGCCGAACTCGAGCTCGGGCAGCAGGGAGGACGGGCCGGCGAGAAGGTGGTCGAGTCCGCCCCACGCCCCGAGGAGCAGGGCCACGATGAAGGTGAAGGAGGCGATCACGCGCGCCTCGGCACTGGTGCTCATGGCCGGAGCGTAGGACAGGTCAGGCCGCGTCGCTCACGCGGCGGGTGCCGCTGTGGTCGACGAGGTAGACCGCGCCGTGCGGGTCGCGCCACAGGTAGAGCCCCGGGAAGGGTTGCTTGACCGTCCACTTCCCGAAGGTCTTGACCCGGTGGTGGAAGGGGGTCATCGGCCCGTAGTTGCCCAGCCTCGACTGTCCGCCCGGTCGATCGGCACCGTGCCGGTAGGGCTCGGTGTGGTCGATCTGCTTCGTCCGAGAGGTGTTGGAGGCGAAGGGGAAAGTGTCGGCCGGCGTCAGGAGATGCACGGCCTGTCGATGTCGGTCCGGGATGTCGTAGCCGTCGACCGGTGCCTGGCCCTCGATGTCGAGGACGGGCTGGATCGTGAAGGCGGCGTGCGGGCCGAGCAGGTCGCGCACCCAGGCCTGGGTCACCGGGCCGACTCCCTCCACCCGGGCGATCCCGGTGGAGTCGGGGCCGGCGTACATGTGGACGAAGAGCATCACCGCGGGGAGCAGGCTGGTCGGATCGACCGTGGGCGCGGCTGCCTGCTTCCCGTCGGGATCGTCGGGCTGGGCGGCGCGCCAGGCGGCGTACTCGTGGAGGAGCTGCATGGCCTGGTGGGGGTTGGCCAGGATCAGCACGGCGAGGACGCGGCGCTGGTCGAGCGTGGTGTCGTCGCCGAGGGCCTCGAGAGCGTCGGCGAGGTAGGCGATGGTGGCGTCGAGCTTGGCGATGACCGGGAACGGCGCCCGGATGTGGAAGCCGCGCATGCCGTCCTCGGTGGAGCGGGTGGGGTTGGCGTGCTCGTCGCGGGCGGCACGGCGCTCGCGCTCGGCGGTGGCCTCCGGGTCGGCGGCGGCGACGGCGCCCTCGACCAGGGCCTCGAAGCGGCTCCACGGGATCCGGCCGTCGGCGCACTCGACGACGCGGGAGTCGACGTACGCCGCCTGCGCGGGGGTGAGGTCGCGGGTGCGTCTGGCGACGTGGCGCGCGTAGGACTCCTTGACCTCGAGTGCCTCGACCCGGCGCCACAGCTGCGGGAGGCGGTGCTGGAGGTCGAGGGCGTCGCCGATCAGGACCCGTGCGGCCCAGGGAGTCATCTGCAGGCGGGCGCCGAGCTGGGCGGCGCAGAACTCGGTGACGTAGGGCGTGCCGTTGCCACCGAACCGCACCGCCCGCTCGCGACCCGGGAGCTCGCTGGTCGCGGGGTTGAGGGTGTGCTCGTCGTTCAGGACCGCGAACCGCGCCGCGAGCCGCAGGATCTCGACCTCCGCCCGGCGCCGGGTCCGGTGCAGGTCATCGAGCCGGTCGAGGATCTCGGCCTCGTCCAGCTCGTCGATCTGGGGGACTTCCTGCATGTCACTACCCAAGCACTGGGCACCGACATAGGTGCTGGGCGAGACGGACTCGCCTGCGCGGCAGACGCCTGCGGTGGAGTGACGGCACATAGGCGGCGGCATGACGCGGGAAGCGCAGCATGCCAGTGCGCACGGATTTCCTGACAGAACCGGCTGTCTGCCATGTGGTCCGTCATCAGACGGCCATGGGGCTCCTGCCGCTGGATCATGACGTGGGAGGAGAATGGGTGAGGCCGCGGCCTTGATGACGACCGGGCAAAGCCACCGGTGCATACGAAGGTGTTCGATCGGACCACCGCCGATATCACCACATCTCCCCGCGCATGCTGGTGATTGGTGCGACGATCCCCCGCATGTCCATCATTCCGAGCGATCCTGGGTACACCGCGCTCATCGGTCAACTGGCGTACGAGGTTGCTTATCTCGAGGGTGCCGTGATCTTTGACCTGCCGCGCCATCGGCTGCCGGAGCCCATCCTGAGAACGCGTGATCTGATGGCTCTGACAACGGGCACGATCGCCAAACGCCTCCGAAAGGCCGCGCCCGAGGTGGACGAACCGGTGCGTCTTTGGCTCGAAACGTGCGCTGCCGCACTCGATGACATCGCAACACGACGCAACCACGTTCTACATGCGCGGCCTGCGACCACTCCGGAGGGGGTGCAACGCCTGTTACGCGACCGAACGGCCGCCAAGAGCGGCAGCCGGGACTACTTGTGGATCACCGAGGAGTTCCTGGCCGAGCAACGGCTTGCTATCCAAGAATGGGCCCGGAAGATCGACGAGGTGCGGCCGCCACTGGACCAGGGCCAAGTGGGCTGACGTCTCGAGCGGATGATCGCGGCCGCGCGTCTTTGCTGGCGAGGGCCACAGCGTTCCAGCCCATGGCTGGCGCGAGTCCCTCGCCGCGGGCGGCGGGCGGCTGGATGGTCCGGCACGGCGGTGCCGTCGCGGCGTACGACGAGTCCCGGCGCGCGGAGCTCGGGGAGTCGACGCCTGGCCCGACGGGCGGTAGAGCCCGGCCAGCTCGAGGATCCGCCGGGCGATTTCGGCGGGCCGCGCCTCGCGGCCGCCGGTTAGGGTGTCGGCGTGACGATTCTTGACGACGCGCGCGCAGGCATGAACCCCGACATCCGGCCCCAGGACGACCTTTTCGGGCACGTCAACGGCCGCTGGCTCGACGAGACGGAGATTCCCGGCCGACCGCTCGAGCTGGGGCCCCTTCGTGGAGCTGGCCGACAACGCGGTGGAGCAGGTCCGGCAGATCATCGAGGACCTGGCGCAGGCCGACGGCGACAACCTCGACGAGGACGCCCGCAAGATCGGCGACCTCTACGCGTCCTTCATGGACGAGGAGGGCATCAACAAGCGCGGGCTGCGGCCGGTGCGCCCGCTCATCGACGCGGTGGCGGCGCTCCGCGACATCCGCGACCTCGCGGCGTTCCTCGGCGAGTTCGAGCGGGTCGGCGGGCACGGCATCTTCGGCTCCTACGTCAACACCGACGACCGCAACTCCGACCGCTACCTGTTCCAGATCGTCCAGGGCGGGCTCGGGCTGCCCGACGAGTCCTACTACCGCGACGACAAGTTCGCCGAGATCCGCGACAAGTACGTCGCCTACCTCACCGAGCTCTTCACCCTCGCCGAGCACGACGACCCGGCCGGCGCGGCCGCGACGGTGCTGCGGATCGACACCCGGCTGGCCGAGGGCCACTGGGAGCGGGCCGAGACCCGCGACGTGCAGAAGACCTACAACCTGATGACCTCGGAGGAGCTGAAGGCGCTCTGCCCGGCCTTCGACTGGGACGCCTACGTCACCAACCTCGGTGGCTCCGAGGAGACCATCGCCGAGGTCTGCGTCGGCCAGCCGTCCTACCTCGAGCACCTCTCGACGGTCCTCGAGGAGGTCCCGATCGAGGACTGGAGGGCGTGGATGCTGTTCCACGTGCTGCGGTCCGCTGCGCCGTACCTCACCGACGAGTTCGTCGCGACCAACTTCGACTTCTACGGCCGCACCCTCAACGGCACCCCCGAGCTGCCGCCCGCGGTGGAAGCGCGGGGTCGGCCTGGTCGAGGGCGCGATCGGCGAAGCCGTCGGCAAGCAGTACGTCGAGCGCCACTTCCCGCCGGAGGCGAAGGCGGAGATGGACGCCCTGGTCGCCAACCTGCTCGAGGCCTACCGGCGCTCCATCGCCGACCTCGACTGGATGACGGAGGAGACCAAGAAGCGGGCCTACGAGAAGCTCGACACCTTCCGCCCGAAGATCGGCTACCCCGA
The DNA here is from genome assembly GCA_963834235.1 of uncultured Actinomycetota bacterium. Lineage (GTDB taxonomy): Bacteria > Actinomycetota > Actinomycetes > Propionibacteriales > Nocardioidaceae > Nocardioides. Next base: position 257,425 of record CAWIAS010000001.1, on the reverse strand, counting down.
GAAGTTCCGCGACTACTCCGCCCTGCGGGTCAGCCCGACGACCTGCTCGGCAACGTGGCCGCGTCGTCGGCCTTCGAGACCGACCGCGAGCTCGCGCAAGATCGGCTCGCCGGTCGACAAGGACGAGTGGTTCATGCTGCCGCAGACCGTCAACGCCTACTACAACCCGGGCACCAACGAGATCTGCTTCCCGGCCGGGATCCTCCAGAAGCCGTTCTTCAGCATCGACGCCGACCCGGCCGAGAACTACGGCGGCATCGGCTCGGTCATCGGCCACGAGATCGGGCACGGCTTCGACGACCAGGGCGCCCAGTACGACGGCGCCGGCAACCTCAACGACTGGTGGACCAGCGACGACAAGGCCGCCTTCGAGGTGAAGTCGAAGGCCCTGATCGAGCAGTACGACGGCTTCGCGCCGCGCGCGCTCCCGGACGAGCACGTCAACGGCGCGCTGACCGTCGGGCGAGAACATCGGCGACCTCGGCGGCCTGACCATCGGCCACAAGGCCTACGTGATCTCGCAGGGCGGCCAGGCCGACGAGGAGTCGCGCCGGCGACTGTTCATGAACTGGGCCTACTGCTGGCGGACCAAGCGTCGCAAGGAGCAGGAGCAGCAGTACCTCACCGTCGACCCGCACAGCCCGCCGGAGTTCCGCGCCAACATCGTGCGCAACCTCGACGAGTTCCACGAGGTCTTCGGGACCGCCGAGGGCGACGGGCTGTGGCTCGACCCGGAGCAGCGCGTCCGGATCTGGTGACCTCGCGCCGGCTTCGGACCGCTTCGTGTGGCATCATGATTACATGATTACGAACGAGGCACTGGAGCGGGTCCGCGGCTGGTTCGCCGGCCGCCTGCCCGCCGACTGGACGGCCGCACCGGCCGACGTCACCGTGGACCGCGAGGAGGTCACGGTGATCCTGACCGTCCCCGACGTGGAGACCGCCGACGGCGCCTCCGACGCCGAGGTCGCCGAGGCCCGCGCCGGACGCGCCCGGGCGTTCCGGGAGGACACCCGGCGAGCACCGGATGGAGATCGCGCGCGAGGCCGAGCACCGGTTCGAGCGCAAGGTCGCCTGGGGGGTCGTGGTGGGTGACCACCGCGAGCTGTGGACCCACGTCGCCGCCCCGGTGATGACCCGCCTGCGTCAGCCGCAGCGGCTCGTCCTCGACACCCTCGTCGACGCCGGTGTCGCCAGGTCCCGGGCCGACGCCCTCGCCTGGTGCGTGCGGCTCGTCGGCCAGCACGAGGACGACTGGCTCGCCGAGCTGCGCGACGCCATGGGCCAGGTCGCCGACGTCCGGAGCAAGGGCCCGGCTGCCTGAGATCTCACACGGGCGGTGAGGCCGACGGGGGTGCTACGCCTCGCAGCCCGAGCGGTCCTCGACGTGCGCGCACGTGTCTCGTCCACTGCCACCCGAGGCGGAGTCCCGCCCGGGCCCGCCCTCGATCCGGTCGTCGCCGGCCTTCCCGTTGGCATAGTCCTCGCCCTTGCCCAGCCCGATGTCGTCGTCGCCAGGGCCACCGTTGACGAACTGCTCGCCGGGGCCGGAGCGCACATGGTCGTCCCCGCGGTTGCCGTTGAGCTCGCCGAGGCCTCCGCCCAGGTAGAAGAGCCGGTCCCGACCGGGGCCTCCGTTGAGCTCGGTCGGCCCGGCGCCGCGGTAGAAGACCTTGTCGTGACCGGCTCCGGCGTAGACGAGGCCGGAGCCGCAGATCAGGTCGTCGCCGCCGAGGGCGTGTACCTCGGAGCCGGCCCCGGCTCGGATCACGTCGGCGCCGCGCGTCCCGCGGACGTACCCGTCACCGGTGATCGTGGGTGTCTTGCCGAAGCAGGTCGCGCTGCCTGCCAGAGCCGTGGTGGTGGGCGTGAACGCCAGGACGACGCCGACGGTGGCTGTCGCGACCAGGGCGACGACGCGGCGCGTCGTTCGTGGGTGGCCGACCGTCAGGGGGCCGGGGTTGGGGTCGAACATGCTGGTCTCCGAGTCAGAAGGGGCCGGGATACGTGAGTGGGACGCGCTCCGGACCCCGATGGTTGTGGGCGCCCGCTGGTAGACAGGCGTCATGACCTCCCCTGCAGCGACCCAGACCTCCGCCGGCCACCGCGGCCAGGTGCGGGCCGCGGCCGAGGTGCACCTGCGCGCGCTCGTCGGGCGCGACGACGTCACCCTCCGCGAGGACCAGTGGACCGCGATCGAGGCACTCGCCGTCGACCGGCGCCGGTCCCTGGTCGTGCAGCGCACCGGCTGGGGCAAGTCGGCCGTCTACTTCGTCGCCACCGCGCTCCTGCGCGCCGGCGGCGCCGGCCCGACGGTGATCGTCTCGCCGCTCCTCGCCCTGATGCGCAACCAGATCGCGGCGGCCGAGCGCGCCGGCATCCGCGCGGTCACCATCAACTCCACCAACATCGAGCAGTGGGAGGAGACCAACGACGCGATCCGGGCGGGCGAGGTCGACGTCCTCCTGGTCAGCCCCGAGCGCCTCAACAACCCGGGGTTCCGCGACGAGGTGCTGCCCCGGCTGGCCGCGACCTGCGGTCTGCTCGTCGTCGACGAGGCCCACTGCATCTCCGACTGGGGCCACGACTTCCGGCCCGACTACCGCCGGATCCGCACCCTTCTCGACGAGCTTCCCGACGGGATCCCGGTCCTGGCCACGACGGCCACCGCCAACGCCCGGGTCACGCGGGACGTCGCCGAGCAGCTGGGCAAGGACGTGCTCGTCCTCCGCGGCTCGCTCGACCGCGAGTCCCTGCGGCTCGGCGTGGTCCGGCTCAAGACCGCCGAGCAGCGGCTGGCCTGGCTCGCCGACCACCTCGCCGAGCAGCCCGGGCTCCGGCATCGTCTACTGCCTGACAGTGGCGGCCACCCAGGAGATCGCCGGCTACCTGCGCAGCCGTGGCCACGAGGTCGCGGCGTACTCCGGCCAGACCGAGCCCACCGAGCGGCTCGCCCTCGAGGAGGACCTGCTCGCCGGCCGGGTCAAGGCCCTGGTCGCGACCAGCGCCCTCGGCATGGGCTTCGACGCGACCCTCGGTTTCGTGGTCAACATGGGTGCTCCGGCGTCCCCGGTCGCCTACTACCAGCAGGTCGGCCGTGCCGGCCGCGGCACCGACGAGGCCAGCGTCGTGCTGCTCCCCGCCCTCGAGGACCGCGACATCTGGGCCTACTTCGGCTCGCTGGCCTTTCCTCGCGAGGAGCTGGTGCGCCAGACCCTGGCTGCCCTCACCGACGCGGGCCAGCCGCTCAGCACGGCCAGCCTCGAGACGTACGTCGAGCTCAACCGCACCCGGCTCGAGACGATGCTCAAGGTGCTCGACGTCGACGGCGCCGTCCGCCGGGTCCGCGGCGGCTGGGAGGCGACCGGCCGGGAGTGGACCTACGACGAGGAGCGCTACCGCCGGGTGAGCGAGGCTCGAGAGCGCGAGCAGCGGGCGATGCTCGACTACCTGCAGACCGACCGGTGCCGGATGCGTTTCCTCCGCGACCAGCTCGACGACCCCGAGGCCGCCGACTGCGGTCGCTGCGACAACTGCGGCGGGCTGACCCTCTCCGCAGGAGATCTCCGGCGCCGCCCTCGACGAGGCGACGACCCGGCTGTCGCGTCCCGGCGTGGTGATCGAGCCGCGCAAGATGTGGCCGACCGCGCTGGCCAACCTCGGAGTCGAGCTCAAGGGCAAGATCGCCGAGCCGCCCGTCTCCCGGTCGCGCGGTGGCCCGGCTGACCGACCTCGGGCACGGCCAGGCCCTGCGCGCCCTGTTCGCCCCGGCGACCCCCGACGGCCCGGTTCCGGTGCCGCTGGTCAAGGCCGTCGTCACCGTGCTGGGTGACTGGCGCCCGGCCGTCGACGCGATCGTGGTGGTCGAGTCGGCCACCCGGCCCACGCTCACCGCCGACCTGGCCGACGGGCTGTCTCGCTACCTCAAGGTCCCGGTCACCGGCCGCTACGCCATCACCGATCCCGACGTGGCCCCCGGCCAGGGCGCCATGAACTCCGCCCAGCGGGTCTCGGCCGTCGGTCGCCGCTACCGGCTCGAGGCCGACGACCTCGACGGGAAGTCGGTGCTCCTGGTCGACGACCTCGTCGTCACCGGCTGGACGCTCACCCTCGCCGCCCGGGCGATCCGGGCGGCCGGTGCGGCCGACGTGCTCCCGCCTGACGCTCGCCGTGGAGTCGTGACCGGCAGGGCTCAGGCGTGCTGGTGCTCGGGCTGGTCGCTCGGGTCGGTGTCGTCCTCCGCCGTCAGCGGGGTCGCGATGCTCTCGAGGGACCGGCCCTCGGCCTTGACCCCGAGGAAGGCGGCGACGAGACCACCGGCGATCATCAGGGCGGCCCCGATGTAGTAGCCGAGCGCGATCGCGGAGATCCCCTCGCCTCCGTCGACGGCGTTCTCGATCAGCTTCCCGAACAGCAGCGGGCCGGCGATGCCGCCGGCAGCGGTGCCGATCGCGTAGAAGAACGCAATGCACAGGGCCCGTGTCTCCATGGGGAAGACCTCGCTGGCGGTCAGGTACGCCGCGCTGGCACCGGCCGAGGCGAAGAAGAAGATGATGCAGCCCATGAGCGTCAGGGTGACCGCGGTGTAGGAGTCCAGCGTCAGCCCGGTGAACCCCAGCAGCACCCCGGCGATGACGTAGGTGCCGGTGAGCATCTTGACCCGGCCGATGGTGTCGAACAGCGGACCGAGGAGCAGGGCGCCGATGAAGTTGCTGGCCGCGAAGACGGCGATGTAGTAGCCGGTCTGGGTGACGTCCATGAACTCGGTGAGGGTGTCGCCGTACGTGAAGAAGAAGGCGTTGTAGAGGAACGCCTGGCCGACGAAGAGCGAGAAGCAGAGGACGGTGCGCTTCGGGTAGAGCGTGAACACCGTGCTTCGCGATCAGTGCCAGGCCGATCGTCTTGCGCTGCCGGATCGTGATCGTGTCCGAGACCGCTGGGCAGGTCCTTGCCGGTCTGCTCGACGACGGTGCCCTCGATGTCCCGGACGATCTGCTCGCCCTCGTCCTCGCGGCCGTGGATGAACAGCCAGCGCGGGGACTCCGGGACGTTGCGGCGGACGACCAGGATGCCGACGGCGAGGATGGCGCCGAGGCCGAAGGCGAGCCGCCAGCCCCAGGCCGGGTCGACCAGGGTGGGGTCGAGCAGCGGGATGGTCAGCAGCGCACCACCGGCGGCGCCGACCCAGAAGGACCCGTTGATGGCGACGTCGACCCGGCCGCGGTACTTCGCGGGGATCAGCTCGTCGATCGCCGAGTTGATGGCGGCGTACTCGCCACCGATACCGGCACCGGTCAGGAAGCGGCAGGCGAAGTACCACATCGGGTTCATCGAGAACGCGGTGAGCACCGTCGCCACGGTGTAGACGCCGAGCGTGATCAGGAACAGCTTCTTCCGGCCGAACCTGTCGGTCAGCTGCCCGAAGAAGAGGGCGCCGATGCAGGCACCCGCGACGTAGACGGCGCCGGCGAGGCCGACGTCGAAGCTGCTCAGGCCCAGGCCGGTGCCCTCCGGCTGGCAGGGCGGCGGACATCGACCCGACGATCGTGACCTCGAGGCCGTCGAGGATCCACACGGTGCCGAGGCCGATGACGACCAGCCAGTGGAAGCGGCTCCAGGGGAGCCTGTCCATCCGCGCCGGGATGTCGGTGGTGATCCGCCCGGTCTCGACTCCGCTCGCCATGACCGTGTCCTCTCGCTCGTCCCGCCCGGTGTGCGAAGGGCGTACCCGGAGCGCGCGCTGTCGAAACCGTGCGGTCAGCCGGCGGCACGCTCGCGGAGTCGGGGCAGCACGTGCTCGCCGTGGAGCGCGATCATGGCCCGGTAGTTCGGACCCATGTTGGCGACGTAGATCTCGTCGTAACCGGCCTCGACGAACGGCGCGTACGCCGCGAGGTGGGCGTCGGCACTCGGTCCGCAGGTCACCTTGTCCTGGATCATCTCCTGGGTGACCAGCTCGGCCGCCTGCTCGAAGTGCCGGGGTGAGGGCAGCACCTGGGAGAGCTCTCCGGGCACCGCGCTGTTCGGCCAGAGCCGGTGGGCGATGGCGCCGCCCTCGTCCTCGGTGTCCGCGTAGCAGACCTTGAAGCCGACCTGCGCGGTCTTGCCCCGGCCGCCTGCGTCACGGAACCGGGCGACCAGGTCGGCGTCCGGGAGCGTGGAGATGTAGCCGTCGCCGATCCGTGCGGCCAGCTCGGTCGACTTGGGGCCGAAGCCCGACACGAACACCTCCGGCGGCTTCTCCGGAAGGGTGTAGATCCTCGCGGTGTCGACGGTGTAGTGGCGGCCACGGTGGCTGACCACGTCCCCGGTCCACAGCTCGCGGATCACCTCGACGGCCTCCTCGAGCATCTCGAGCCGGACATCGGTGCGCGGCCACGCATCACCGAGGATGTGCTCGTTGAGCGCCTCGCCCGAGCCCACGCCGAGCGTGAACCGGCCGTCGAGGAGCACCGCACTGGTGGCCGCAGCCTGCGCGATCACCGCGGGATGGGTGCGGACCGTCGGGCAGGTCACGGCAGTCGTGACGTGGAGCTGGCAGACCTGCGAGATCGCGCCGATCAGCGACCAGACGAACGGGCTCTGGCCCTGCTCGTCGTTCCAGGGATGGAAGTGGTCACTGATCCACAGTGCGTCGAATCCGGCCTGCTCGGCCAGCACGGCCTGCTCGACCAGCTCCTGCGGGGTGTACTCCTCGGTGGAGAGGAAGTAGCCGAACTTCACCGTGCCTCCCGGGTCGTCGTCGGGCAGCGGCGTACCCCGGGCGGGGCGAGCGCAAACGGCCGTCAGCCGAGCTGGGCCTCGATCGCCTCGACCACGCGCGGGTCGTGCGGCTCCACCCCGGGACCGAAGCGGGAGACGACCCGGCCGTCCGCGGCGACCAGGAACTTCTCGAAGTTCCACTCGACGTCGCCGACCGTGCCCCTGTCGTTGGGCGTCGTCACCAGCTCCTGCGAAGAGCGGGTGGCGCCCGTCGCCGTTGACGTCGACCTTCTCGGTCATCGGGAAGGTCACGCCGTACGTCGCCGAGCAGAACTCGGCGATCTCGCCGGACGTGCCCGGCTCCTGCCCGCCGAACTGGTTGCAGGGGACTCCGACGACGGCGAACCCGCGGTCGGCGTACTGGTCGTGCAGCTGCTCGAGGCCGGCGTACTGCGGGGTCAGGCCGCACCTGCTGGCGACGTTGACCACGAGGGTCGCGCGGCCGCCGGTGAGCTCCCGCAGGGTGGTGGGGGTGCCGTCGAGGCGAGCGATCGGGGTGTCGAGAAGGCTCATGCGGCGAGGTTAGCCAAGGTGCCCTCGGAACCTCCTGTCGGTCCCACGCGTTAGCGTCGAGGGATCCGGAGCAGCGGCCCCGGAGGGTGACCGGAGGTGAGAGGCAGTGAGCTTCGTCCCCGTCACCGGGCCGGCCACGTTCCGCGCGGGCGAACCTCCCCGCGAAGGCGTCGTCGAGTTCACCGACGAGCGCCGCACCGTCACGCTCCCGATCCGGGCCGCGCTCCCGGTGCTGACCAAGGCCCATGCCCGCGACGACGTCCACCCGAGCGTGGGGCTGCTGTCGGGGGCGGCGTTGCTCGCCCTCCGCCTCGTGGCAGCGGGCAAGTTCGAGCCCGCCGGTGACGCGCCGAGCTGGCGGGTCGCCCCGTTGGGAGCCGACGACACCGACCGGGTGCGGATGCTGGCCAGGTCCCGGGCGACGGCCACCGACGGCGAGGTCGCCTCGGAGCGGCTGGTCCGGCTGGTCCTCGACGCGGTCGTCGACGCGATGCCGCGCAGCGCCCCGGTCGCCGGTTCCCCGTCCGTACGACGCAGCCCGGGCCGCTACCCCGAGCGGCTGCAGGCGCGGCTCGCCCAGCGCATCGCCGCCGCCACCGACGAACGACCCCAGCTGGTCCGGATCTCGCTGCGCGTCGAGGCCGACGAGGAGGAGCTGGTCGCCGGCGCGGTGCGGGTCGTCCTCCAGGTGCACGACGAGCAGAACCCGCTCCACCTGTGCGACGCCGCGGTCCTCTGGGCCGAGGCCGGCCCCGGGGCGAGCCACGGGTTCGGCGACCGCGCCCGCACCCACGCGACGATCGCGCTGCGCGCCGCGGCCGAGGCGTGGCCGGTGCTCGACCGGCTCCTGGAGCTCACCGTCCCCGACCAGCTCACCCTCGACTCCGACGACCTGGTCAGCCTGCTCGACCACGGGGTCGCCGCACTCCAGCAGCGCGGCGTCGACGTGCTGTGGCCGCGCAGCCTGGGGCGTGACCTGACCGTCGCCACCGTCCTCGACCGGGCTCCCGGCACGCGCGAGCAGCCCCTGACCAAGGGCATGTTCGGCCCGGACACGCTCTTCGCCTTCCACTGGCAGGTCGCGCTGCACGGCGACCCGTTGACCGAGGCGGAGATGGACCTGCTGGCCGGAGCCGCCGCCCCCATCCTCAAGCTCCGCGGCAGCTGGACCGTCATCGATCCCTCGGTCGCCCGCAAGGCCCGCAAGCGCCTCGTCCGCACCGTCAAGCCCGGTCCCGCGCTGGCGGCCACCCTCACCGGCGTCGTCCAGACCGATCCAGCCGACGACGACACCACGGAGCAGGTCGTCGTCGGCGCCAGCCTCCTGCGGGTGCGCGACCAGCTCCGCTCGGCGGCCACCCGGGACCCGATCGAGCCGTCCCCGAGGCTGCGGGCGACCCTGCGCGTCTACCAGCTCCACGGGCTCACCTGGCTGGCGCAGATGACCGAGCTCGGTCTCGGCGCCTGCCTCGCCGACGACATGGGGCTGGGCAAGACGGTCACCCTGATCGCCCTCCACCTCCACCGCCATGACGCCGACCCGACGGCCGGCCCCACGCTGGTGGTCTGCCCGGCGAGCCTGCTCGGCAACTGGGAGCAGGAGATCCAGCGGTTCGCGCCCGGCGTCCCCGTCCGGCGCTTCCACGGCGGCCGGCGCTCCCTCACCGACGTCGCGGGCACGCTCGGGGACCCAGGCTTCGTGCTCACCACCTACGGCACCCTCCGGCGCGACCACGCCGCCCTGGCCGACGTCGGGTGGGACGTCGTGGTCGCCGACGAGGCGCAGCACGTCAAGAACCCCCGCTCCTCGACCGCGCGGGCCCTGCGGGACGTCCCGAGCCGGGCCCGCGTCGCCCTCACCGGCACCCCCGTCGAGAACAACCTGACCGAGCTCTGGGCGATCCTCGACTGGGCGACCCCCGGGCTGCTCGGCAGCCGCAACGCGTTCCGCAAGGTGTGGGCAGCCCCGATCGAGTCCGGGTTGGTCCCGAGCAAGGCGGCGCAGTTCAAGGAGCTGATCGACCCGTTCCTGCTGCGTCGGCGCAAGTCGGACCCCGGCATCGCCCCCGAGCTCCCCGCCAAGACCGAGACCGACCACCGGATCGGGCTGACCCGTGAGCAGGTCGTCCTCTACGAAGCCTTCGTGCGCGACACCATGGACCGGATCGAGCGCGCCGACGACGACGCCCGCCGCGGCCTGGTGCTCGCGCTCCTCACCGGGCTCAAGCAGATCTGCAACCATCCGGCGCACTTCCTCAAGCAGTCCGGAAGCCGGCTGAGCGGCCGGTCACAGAAGCTCGACCTGATCGACGAGCTGATCGGCACCGTCCTGGCCGAGGACGGCGCGGTCCTGGTCTTCACCCAGTACGTCGCCATGGCCCGCCTGCTCGAGGCCCATCTGGCCCGGTCCGGCGTGCCCCACCAGTTCCTCCACGGTGGGACCCCGGTCCGTGACCGGGAGGCGATGGTGACCCGCTTCCAGGCCGGCGACGTGCCGGTCTTCCTGCTCTCGCTCAAGGCCGGTGGCACGGGCCTGAACCTCACCCGGGCCGACCATGTGATCCACGTCGACCGCTGGTGGAACCCAGCCGTCGAGGAGCAGGCCACCGACCGCGCCTACCGGATCGGCCAGACCAACCCGGTCCAGGTGCACCGCCTGGTCACCACCGGCACGATCGAGGAGCGGATCGCGGAGCTGCTGGCCCGCAAGCGGGCCCTGGCCGACTCGGTGCTCGCCTCCGGTGAGACGGCCCTGACCGAGCTCAGCAACGACGACCTGCGTGACCTGGTCACCCTGCGTCGCACCGACGAGGGCCGGACGGAGGAGGAGCCGGAGTGAGCCGCGTCCTCCATCCGCGGATCCCGCCGCGCCGGCAGGCGGCCCGGGCCACGGCGTGGTGGGCCAAGGCCTGGGTGCGGGCGGTCGAGGAGGCCGCCTACGCCGAGGGCGACCTGCGCAAGGCCAGGACGCTGGCCCGCTCCGGCCGGATCGGCCAGATCACCGTCGACGACGGCCGGCTCTTCGCCGCGGTGGTCGACGGCGACGACGTGTGGACGGTGACCGCCGCGCTCCCGGTCCTCGACGACGGCGCGGTCGACGCGCTGGTCGAGACGGTCGCGGCCGAGGCCGGCCGGATCGCGTCGCTGCTGGCCGGCGAGCTGCCGTTCGCCCTGGTCGAGCACGCCGAGGAGGCCGGCGTCGAGCTGCTTCCGTACGGCGGCGAGCTGGAGACCGGCTGCAGCTGTGCGTCGTGGGCCGATCCGTGCGCCCACGCCCTCGCGGTCCTCTACCAGGTCGCCTGGCTGCTCGACGGCGACCCGTTGGTGCTGCTGCAGCTGCGTGGGCTCGACCGCGACTCGTTGCTGGCCCGCCTCCATGCCCGGGCGCCCGCCGTCACCGACGACGAGGACCTCGACGAGGGCCTCGATGCCGCCGCCCGCGCCGCACGGGTCCTGGAGCTGCTCGAGGAGACCGACCGACCGGTCGACCACCTGTTCTGAGGCGCGGGGCCCGAACGACAGCAGTAGATTCGTTCGTACCGTCGCCCCAGGAGGAAGCATGAAGACCGACGAGCTCGCAGACCACCTGTTCGCATCCGTGCTCGGCGCCCTCGACGTGCTCACCGTGCACATCGGCGACCAGTTCGGCATCTACGGGCTGCTGCACCAGCGCGGTCCGCTCACCGTGGCCGAGGTCGCGGCCGGCTCGGGCATGCACGAGCGCTACGCCCGCGAGTGGCTGGAGCAGCAGACCGTGGCCAGCCTGCTCACGGTCGACGACGCCTCGCGGCCCGCCGACGTACGCCGCTACTCGCTGCCCGACGAGCACGTCGCGGTGCTCGTCGACCCCGACAGCGTCTCGTACCTCGCCCCGTTCGCCCGGATGACGGCTGCGGCGGCCGTCCAGCTGCCCGCCCTGATGGAGGCCTACCGCAGTGGTGGTGGCGTGACGTGGAGTGCGTTCGGCGAGCAGATGCGCAGCGCCCAGGCCGACGCGAACCGGCCACTGTTCCTCCACGTGCTGGGTTCCGACTGGCTGCCGTCAGTGCCCGACGTGCACGAAGCGCTCTCCACCGGTGCCCGGGTGGCCGACATCGGGTGCGGTGACGGCTGGTCCTCGATCGGCATCGCGCTGTCCTACCCGGAGGCGCGCGTCGACGGGTTCGACGTCGACCAGGCCTCCGTGGAGGTCGCTCGCGGGCTCGCGGTCGAGCACGGCCTCACCGAGCGGGTCGCGTTCCACGCGGTCGACGGCGCCAGTGCCCCGGGCGAGGGCGAGTTCGACCTGGTCACCGCGTTCGAGTGCATCCACGACATGCCGGACCCGGTCTCGGTGCTCGCCGGTGCCCGTCGGTTGCTGGCCGAGGGCGGCACCATGATCGTGATGGACGAGCGTGTGCCCGAGAAGTTCACCGGTCCGGGCGACCCGGTCGAGCAGCTGATGTACGGCATCTCGATGCTGGTCTGCCTCCCCGACGGCTTGTCCTCCCAGCCGTCGGTCGGTACCGGCACCGTGATGCGACCCGACGTGCTGCGGGGCTACGCACTGGAGGCGGGCTTCACCTCGTGCGAGGTGCTCCCCATCGAGCACGACGTGTTCCGGTTCTACCGACTGGCGCCGTGAGGCCCACCGGGTCGGCTCAGTAGTCGTAGGACTGGCAGGCGCGGCGTCGGATGATGTCCCAGGTCGCGGAGTCGACGATCGCGTCGGGGATCTCCACCGCGCCGGTCTGGATCATCCGGACGGCGGCCTGGGTGCGTTCGTCGTACCGCCCGGTCTCGTCGACGTCCTCGCGCAGGCGGCCCAGGTCGACGAGCATCCCCTGCAGCTGGTTGATCCACATGCCCTCGAGGGTGTCCACCTCCATGTCGGGCTCGAGGACGGGCCAGGTGTCGGTCGCGAGCTCGCAGGGACACTTCACGTAGGACTGGTTGCCGGCGCGGAGACCGGTCACGAAGTCACCCTTGTGCTCCGCCGTCATCCGGATCTCGCAGGCCCGGCCCGGGGTGGTGTACGGACCGAGGTAGACGACGTAACGGGGCGCCGTCGCATCGAGCGGGGCGTACAGCGTCGGGCAGGACGCATCGGTGTCGAGGTAGCGCGCTCCCGGCGTTCTCGACCACGGCCGCCCGCAGGGCTGGACGGTTCTCGCCCCGGCCCACCACGATGATGTTGCCGCCGTCGCAGCCCTGGTTGACCAGCTCGGCGCCGAGGTTGAGCGGGTCCTGTGCCACTCCGGCGCTGCCCAGCTCGTCGACGACGCGCGAGACCGCCAGGCCACTGGAGAGGCCCAGCACCACCGCGAGGACGAGGGCGGCACCCCGGAGCCAGCCGATCCGCATGTCGCGAGGATAGCGACCGGGGACCCGTCAGCCCTCCAGGACGAGGGGTGACGCCCAGCGACCGCAGCGCCATCTCGGACAAGAGTCGCCGCATGGCCGTGTCGGGCAGCAGCCCGCTGTGCGGGGTGGAGTTGATCAGGCCGAACGCCGCGTGCGCCATCGCGCGCGCCCGGTCGTCGGTCAGGTCGTCGCTGATCAGACGCAGCTGCGCGGCCCACAGGTCGACGTACCTGCGCTGCAGGGCTCGCACCCGCTCGCGTGCCGCGTCGGGCAAGGACTCCCAGTCGCGGTCCTGCACGACGATCAGGGCGCGGTGGCGCAGCGCGAACTCGACGTGCCAGGCGACGAGGCCGTGGATCGCGGCGACCGGCTCGTCGGCCGTGGTCACGCGATCGCCGCCGACCCGGAGCAGCTCCTCGCTGATGGAGACCAGCATCTCGGCGAGGACGGCGTCCTTGGAGGCGAAGTGCTTGTAGAGCGCCGGACCGGAGATGCCGCACGCGGCGCCGAGGTCGGCGACGGAGACACCGTGGAAGCCCCGTGCCGCGAACAGCTCGGCCGCGGTCGCCAGGATCTGGTCCCGCCGGCTGGTCGCCTCCACACTCACCCGGCAAGGTTAGCGTTCGTTAACGGACTCCACGAGTCAGGCGAGAGAGAGGAAGAGCTTCTCCATCTTCTTCACGTCGACGCCGTCGACGCCGTCACCTCGGGTGAGGCACTCCTGCAGGCCGGTCGCCACGATCGCGAAACCGGCCCGGTCCAGGGCCCGCGAGACAGCCGCGAGCTGGGTGACGACGTCCTCGCAGTCGCGGCCCTCCTCCATCATCCGGAGGACGCCGGCCAGCTGGCCCTGGGCGCGCTTGATCCGGTTGATGGCCGGGCCCAGGGTCGCCGGATCCAGCTGCATCAGTGGCCCCCGAGCGAGTCGAGTGCGGCCGTCAGCCGGACGCGGGCGTCAGCAGCGACGTCGCAGAAGGCGTCCCCGGCGAGCGAGGTCATCGCGTCGGGGTCGAAGGCCTCGACCACGGTGGTCTCCTGGTCGACCGATCGCACCACGACGTTGCAGGGCAGGACGGCCGCGATGGAGGGGTCGATGCCCAGCGCCTGGTGGGCCAGCTGCGGGCGGCAGGCGCCCAGGATGATCTGCGGTGCGACGTCGACGTCGAGCTTCTTCTTCAGGGTCGCCTTGAGGTCGATCTCGGTCAGGATGCCGAACCCCTGCTCGCTCGAGTGCCTCACGGGTGGCGGCGACGGTGTCGTCGTAGCCGTGCTGGACGGTGGTGCTCAGGACGTAGGTCATGCCTGCTCCTTCTCTGCTGCGGCCACGGAGGCCGCGTCGACGTCGAGCTCGCGGATGGCGGTGATCAGCTGCTCCAGCGCGGGTGCGGGCATCGCGCCGGGCTGGGAGAAGACCAGCGAGCCCCCCTTGAAGGCCATCAGGGTCGGGATCGAGGTGATGTTGGCGGCGGCCGCGAGCGACTGCTCGGTCTCGGTGTCGATCGAGCCGAACACGACGTCGCCATGTTGTTCGGACGCCGCCTCGTAGACCGGCGCGAACTGTCGGCACGGTCCGCACCAGGCGGCCCAGAAGTCGACCAACACCATGTCGTTCGCGGCGATGGTTTGCTCGAAGTTCTCAGCGGTCAAAGTAATGGCAGCCATGCTCGATCCTCTCGTCCCTACGGTTGCAGGATACCCCGGGGGGTGTGTTAGGTTCCATGATGGCATACCCCGAGGGGTATCACAAGAAGCGAAGGAGAGCCACCAGATGCGAGAGATCGACGCCGCACAGCTCGAGCAGGCGCTGCAGGACGGCGCCCAGCTCGTGGACGTTCGCGAGCCCGCCGAGTACGCCGAGGCACGCGTGCCCGGCGCCCGCTCGGTGCCGATGGGCCAGCTGACCGACCGACTCGACGAGCTCGACAAGGCCACCCCGGTGCACGTCATCTGTGCCTCGGGCAACCGCAGCTCCGCGATGGCCGACGTGCTCGTCGCCGCCGGCTTCGACGCGGTGAACGTCGCGGGCGGTACGCAGGGCTGGATCGACTCCGGCCGCTCCGTCGAGAGCGGGCTGCGATGACCGACCTCAGCGTGCTGACCATCGAGACCCCGTCCCTGGGTGACCGCAGCTATGTCGTCCACGACGGGACGGTGGCCTTCGTCATCGACCCCCAGCGCGACATCGACCGGGTGCTGGCCCTCCTGGACGAGCACGGCGTCGAGCTGACGCACGTCTTCGAGACGCACATCCACAACGACTACGTCACCGGTGGCCTGGCCCTGGCCGAGCGCACCGGCGCCGCCTACCTGGTCAACGGCGACGACACGGTGTCGTTCGACCGGACCCCGATCCGCGACGGCCAGGTGGTCGAGGTCGGCGCCCGGATGCGGGTCACCGCCGTGGCGACACCCGGCCACACCTTCACCCACCTCAGCTACGCGCTCGCGGACTCCGAGTCCGGCGAGGACGTCGGAGTCTTCTCCGGCGGTTCGCTCCTGTACGGCGCCACCGGCCGGCCGGACCTGATGGGTGAGGAGCACACGCAGGACCTCGTGCACCTCCAGCACGCGTCCGCGCGCCGGCTCGCCGAGCTCCTGCCCGACGAGACCGAGGTCTTCCCGACCCACGGCTTCGGATCCTTCTGCTCGGCCTCCCAGTCGGACGCCACCGAGTCCACGATCGGGCAGGAGAAGCAGGACAACCCGGTGCTGACCCAGGACGAGGAGACCTACGTCCGTGAGCTCCTGGACGGACTCGGCGCCTGGCCCGCCTACTACGTGCACATGGCCCCGGCGAACGCCGAGGGCCCCACCGCCCCGGACCTCAGCCTGCCCGCGCCCGCGGATGCCGTCGAGCTGCGCGAGCGGATCGAGGCCGGGGAGTGGGTCGTGGACCTGCGCACCCGGACCGCGTTCGCTGCCGGCCACGCGCAGGGCAGCCTCAACTTCGGCCTCGACGGCGGCTTCGCCACCTACCTCGGCTGGCTGATCCCGTGGGGGACCCCGGTCACCCTGCTGGGCGAGACGGCCGACGACGTCGCTGAGGCGCAGCGCGAGCTGGTCAGGATCGGGATCGACCGGCCGGCGGCACACGCGGTCGGGGGTCCGCAGGACTGGAGCGAGGGTGAGGTCGCGAGCTTCCCGACGGCGACGTTCGCCGAGCTCGCCCAGGTGCGCCACCACCGGGAGGTAGTGGTGCTCGACGTCCGTCGCGACGAGGAGCACGAGGCTGCCCGGATCGCCGGGGCCGTGAACATTCCGCTTCACGAGCTGCCGAGCCGGGTCGGCGAGGTGCCGGCAGGCGAGGTCTGGGTCCACTGCGCGGGCGGCTACCGCGCCTCTGTGGCCGCCTCGATCCTCTCGGCCGACGGCCGGACCCTGGTGGCGGTGGACGACACCTTCGACAACGCGGAGAAGGTCGGCCTGCACCTCGTCGGCCCCGAGGCGTGACCCTGCTCCTGCTCGCTGCGGCCGCCGGCCTGCTGATCGGGCTGAGCCTGGGCGCGCTCGGCGGCGGCGGCTCGATCCTCGCGGTCCCGGTGCTGGTGTTCCTGCTCGACCAGGGGCCGGCCCAGGCAACCACGGGTTCGCTGGTGGTGGTCGGGGTCTCCGCCGTGATCGGTGCCGTGGCTGCCCACCGAGCCGGCCACGTGCTGGTCGGCCGAGGACTCGGGTTCGGCCTGGTGGCGGTCGGCGGCGCGGTCGCCGGTGCCAAGGCCTCCGGCCTCGTCTCCGAGCCCGTGCTGCTGGTGGCGTTCGCGGCCCTCATGCTCCTGGTCGGGGCGGTCATGGTGGTTCGCCAGCTCGGTGACCGGCGGTCGCCCGACGCCGGGGAGCGGCCATGGCGCTCACTGGACGACCCCATCCTCACGTTCAGCCCCACGTTCGCCTGCCAGTGTCCCCGCGCGCTGAAGCTCCTGATCACCGCGACGGCGGTCGGTCTGCTGACCGGCTTCCTGGGGGTCGGGGGCGGCTTCCTGGTCGTCCCCGCGCTGGTGCTCGTCTTCGCCTTCCCCATGGAGGTCGCGGCCGGCACGTCCCTCGTCGTCATCGCCGTGACCAGCGCCGCCGCGCTGACCGTGCGCGCCGGGGCAGGCGTCCAGCCCGACTGGAGCCTGGTCGCCCTGCTCACCGTGGCCGCCTCGGTCGGCGGAGTCGCCGGCTCCTGGCTCTCCGGCCGGGTCGGCCGCGACCGGCTGACCTGGGCCTTCGCCCTGCTCGTGCTCGGCGTGGCCGGCTACACCGCCGTACGCGCCGTCCCGCAGCTCCTCTGACCTTCCCGTTCCCACGACCGAATCGAGTCGACATGACGTCCACCACGACGCCGCAGCACCTTGCCCCGCCGAACCCTCCCGAGGACTTCCCTGACGACTTCCGACCCGGCCCGCTCGGCCGGCTCGGCATCGCGGTCACGCACCACCGCAAGCTGACCGCACTGGTGTGGCTGCTGCTGATCGTCGGCCTGGGCGCGTTCGCGCCGAAGGTCGAGGCCAACCTGTCCGGCGCCGGCTGGCAGGCCGACGGCTCGGAGTCGGTCGCCGTCCGCGAGCTCGCTCAGGACAGCTTCGGCGGCAACGCCAGCTCGGCCATCCAGGTCGTGGTGCACAGCGACGACGGTCCCGTGACGGAGGGCGAGGGCAAGCAGGTGCTGGCCGAGGCGACCGCCATCCTCGAGGGCGAGAGCCGGATCGCCGACGTGGTGCCGCCGCAGCCGGGGGTCAGCATCAGCGAGGACGGATCGACCGCGGTCATCCTGGCCGGGGCGGGTGCCGACACCAACGAGATGGTCCGGGTCGCCGACGACCTGAAGGGAGAGCTCGAGGGCCTCTCCGGGGGCGGCATCGAGGTGAACCCGACGGGGGCCTCACTGCTGTGGTCGGACTTCAACGAGGCCAACCTCGACGCGATGCTGAAGTCCGAGCTGTTCTCGTGGCCGGTGACCCTCGCCATCCTGGTCCTGGCCTTCGGCGCCCTCGTCGCCGCCGGGCTGCCGCTGATCCTGACCCTGTCCGGACTGGTCGCCTCCGCCGGCTCGCTGGTGCTGATCAACGAGCTCGTGCCGGTCTCCATCTGGGCCATGAACTTCGCGATGATGTTCGCCCTGGCCCTGGGCATCGACTATGCGCTGTTCCTCGTCGTTCGGTATCGCGCCGCCCGATGGGGCGCCGCGGTCTCGGCCCGCCAAGCGGTTGCGGAGATGATGGACACCGCCGGCAAGGCGGTGCTGCTCTCCGGGATCACCGTGCTGATCTCGCTCTCCGCAGTGATGCTCGTGCCGTCGCCGGCGTTCCGGTCGATGGCCGGGGGGATCATGCTCGCCGTCGTGTTCGTGCTGGCGGCGACGCTCACCCTGCTTCCACTGGTCCTGTTCAAGCTGGATCACCGGATCAACAAGTTCGCCCTGAAGTGGGTCAGCTCCGGCGAGCACCGCTCGCCGAAGTTCGCCGCGTGGGGCGAGCTCCTCTGGAAGCGCCCGGTCGCCTTCGGACTGGTCGCCCTCGTGGTCCTGCTGGCGCTGGCAGCCCCCGTCTTCGGGCTGAAGACCGCCATGCCCTCGATCCAGGTGCTGCCCGAGGAGGCCAGCGCGCGGATCGGCTACGACCAGGTCCAGGACGCCTTCGGTGAGGGTGCGCCCGGCACCCTCCAGATCGTCGTCGACAAGGTCGACGCCAAGACCGCCGCATCCGTTCTCGACGAGGACGCCGGCATCGCCGGTGCGATGCCCGGGCAGCCCTCGACCGGCAACGGTGACAGCGTGCTGATCCAGGCCGTGCCGAAGGTCGACCCGTCCGACCCCGAGCTGGCCGAGACCGTGGAGCGCCTGCGGGCCGACCTGCCGGACTCCGCCCTCGTCGGTGGCGCGGCGGTCGAGAACCTCGACCTCAAGGCCCAGCTCGACGACTCGACCCCGCTGGTGATCGGCGTCATCCTGGCGCTGGGCTTCGTGTTGCTCCTGGTCGCGCTCCAGGCGCCGCTGATCGCGCTGCTCGGGACCCTGGCCAGCCTGCTCTCGACGGCCGCCGCGTTCGGCGTCGCCCGGCTGGTCTTCCAGGAGGGCTTCGGTGCGGACCTGCTCGGCTTCGAGTCCCAGGGTTTCCTCGACGCCTGGGCGCCGGTGTTCTTCTTCGCGATGATCTTCGCGATCGCGATGGACTACACCGTCTTCCTCCTGGCCTCGGCCAAGGAGCACTACGAGCACTCGGGAGATCCGAAGGAGGCCATGGTCGGCTCGCTCGCCCACTCCGGCCGGGTGATCTTCGCCGCCGGTGCCGTCATGGTCGCCGTCTTCTTCACCTTCGCCCTGTCCGGCCCGCTCCCGCCGAAGGAGATGGGCATCGTCCTCGGCGTCGCCGTCCTCCTGGACGCCTTCCTGGTCCGCCTGGTGCTGCTGCCCGTGCTGTTGCGCCTGACGGGCAACGCCGCGTGGTGGAGCCCGCGCTGGCTGACCCGGGTCTTGCCGGCCATCCGCTTCTCGCACGGCTGACCGGCACCTCCCACCAGACACCACCCACCCACCACCGAACGGAGATCCGCCATGTGTCGAGCAGTGACCTGCCGCAAGTGCGGCAAGACCACCTGGGCCGGCTGCGGCCAGCACGTCAGCCAGGTGATGGCCGGCGTGCCCCGCGACGACCGGTGCCCCGGTCACCCGAAGGAGCCACGCACCGGGGGCTTCTGGCGCAGGCTGACCGGTCGCGGCTGACGCTCCGGGCCGATGGTGGACGCGGAGGGTTAACGATCGCTAACCTTTGTTGTTGTGAGCCAGGAGATGAAGGACCTCGTCGACGAGCTCCGGCAACGGCTGGCTGTCGCCCGCCAGGGCGGGAGCGAGTCGGCACGCACCAAGCACACCGACCGGGGCAAGCTGCTGGTGCGGGACCGGGTCGACCGGCTGCTCGACGCCGGCAGCCCGTTCCTCGAGCTGAGCCCGCTGGCCGCCACCGGGATGTACGCCGGCCCCGACGGCAACAGCGAGGCCGTGCCCAGTGCCGGCATCGTCACCGGCATCGGACGGATCAGCGGCCGTGAGTGCGTCGTGGTCGCCAACGACGCCACCGTGAAGGGCGGCACCTACTACCCGATCACGGTCAAGAAGCACCTGCGTGCGCAGACCGTCGCCGCCGACAACCGGCTGCCCTGCGTCTACCTGGTCGACTCGGGCGGAGCCTTCCTGCCGATGCAGGACGACGTCTTCCCCGACCGCGAGCACTTCGGCCGGATCTTCTTCAACCAGGCCAACCTGTCCGCCCGGGGCATCCCGCAGATCGCCTCGGTGATGGGGTCGTGCACGGCCGGTGGCGCCTACGTGCCGGCCATGTCCGACGAGACGGTCATCGTCAGGAACCAGGGCACGATCTTCCTCGGGGGACCGCCACTGGTGAAGGCCGCGACCGGCGAGGTCGTCACCGCCGAGGACCTCGGCGGCGGCGATGTCCACGCCCGCACCTCCGGTGTCGTCGACCACCTCGCCGAGGACGATGCGCACGCGCTCGCCATCGTGCGGTCGATCGTCGACACGTTGCCCCGGCGCGGTGGTTTCGAGACAGGCGCGGAGCGCCTTCCTCAACCAGCGACGAGCGAGGTCGAGGAGCCCCACGAGGACCCCGCCACCCTGTACGACGTGGTGCCCGCCGACACCCGGACGCCGTACGACGTGCGCGAGGTGATCCGGCGGGTCGTCGACGGCAGCCGGTTCCACGAGTTCAAGAAGCTCTACGCCGAGACCCTGGTCTGCGGGTTCGCCCGGATCTGGGGGCACCCGGTCGGCATCGTCGCCAACAACGGCATCCTCTTCAGCGAGTCCGCGCTCAAGGGCGCGCACTTCATCGAGCTGTGCAACCAGCGCGGCATCCCGCTGGTCTTCCTCCAGAACATCACCGGCTTCATGGTCGGCCGCGAGTACGAGAACAAGGGCATCGCCCGCGACGGCGCCAAGCTCGTCACGGCGGTCGCCTGCTCGGTCGTGCCCAAGTTCACCGTGGTCATCGGCGGCTCGTTCGGCGCGGGCAACTACGGCATGTGCGGCCGGGCCTACGACCCGCGCTTCCTCTGGATGTGGCCGAACGCGAGGATCTCGGTCATGGGTGGAGAGCAGGCGGCGTCGGTGCTGGCGACCGTGAAGCGCGACGGCATCGAGGGCAAGGGCGGCGCGTGGTCGGCCGACGAGGAGGAGCAGTTCAAGGCTCCGATCCGCGACCAGTACGAGCACCAGGGGTCGCCCTACTACTCCACCGCGCGGCTCTGGGACGACGGCATCATCGACCCGGCCGACACCCGCCGCGTCCTCGGCATGGGCCTCGCGGCCGCCGCGAACGCCCCGATCCCGGCGCCCTCCTACGGCGTCTTCCGGATGTGAATCGAATGGACACCGTGCTCATCGCCAACCGCGGCGAGATCGCGCTCCGGGTGATCCGGGGCTGCCGGGCCACCGGTCTGCGCAGCATCGCGATCTACACCGACCTGGACCGCCAGGCTGCGCACGTGCGCGAGGCCGACGAGGCGATCCACGTGTCCAGCTACCTCGACATCGAGGCGGTGGTGGCCGCCGCCCGCGACATCGGTGCCGACGCGATCCACCCCGGCTACGGCTTCCTGTCCGAGCGCGCCGAGTTCGCGCGCGCCGTCGAGCAGGCCGGCATCAAGCTGGTCGGCCCGTCGGCCGAGGTGATGGACCGGATGGGCCGCAAGGACGCCGCCCGCGAGATCGCCGTCACCGCCGGCGTCCCCGTGGTGCCGTCGTACGCGCTGGACACCCCGACCACCGAGATGTCCTTCCCGGTGATGGTGAAGGCGGCGGCCGGCGGCGGTGGCAAGGGCATGCGCATCGTCCGGGCGGCAGCTGACTTCGACGCGGCCGTCGCGGCCGCGAAGCGCGAGGCCGCGTCCGCGTTCGGTGACGACACCATCCTGGTCGAGAAGTACGTCGAGCACGGACGCCACATCGAGGTGCAGGTCCTCGCCGACGCCCACGGCAACGTGGTGCACCTCTTCGAGCGGGACTGCTCGACCCAGCGCCGGCACCAGAAGGTCCTCGAGGAGGCGCCCGCGCCGACGCTGTCCGACGACACCCGCAGGCTGGTCCTCGAGTCGGCCGTCGCGCTGACCGCGCACGTCGGCTACGAGAACGCGGGCACCGTCGAGTTCCTGCTGGACGACGACTCCGACGAGGCCTACTTCCTGGAGATGAACACCCGCCTGCAGGTCGAGCACCCGGTCACCGAGTCGGTCGTGGTCTGGTCGACGATGCAGCAGCGCGCCACCGGCACCCCCGGTGAGCACGTCGACCTGGTGGCGCTGCAGCTGCTGGTCGCCGCCGGCGAGCCGCTGCCGTTCACCCAGGACGACCTCAGCGTCAGCGGGCACGCCATCGAGGCCCGGGTCTATGCCGAGGACCCGTTCAACGGCTTCCTGCCGCAGGCCGGCACCGCCGACATCGTGCGCTGGCCGGAGGGCGCGCGGGTCGACGCCGCGCTCGAGAGCGGCCAGGTCGTCAGCTCGTCGTACGACCCGATGCTGGGCAAGATCATCGTCCGCGGCCCGGACCGGGAGTCGGCGCGCCGTGCGCTGGTGCGGGCTCTCGACGAGACCGCCATCCTCGGGCTCACCACCAACCTGGGCTTCCTGCGCGCGCTGGCCGACTCCGACGAGTTCCGTGACGCCACCATCGACACCGCGTGGCTGGACTCGGCCGAGATCGAGGAGCCGTCCCGCGACCTCGCCCGGGTGTTCGTGGCCTGGATCAGCGCGCTGCTCGTCGCCGTGCAGGAGTCCGGCCACCCGTTCCAGTCCGACGGCTGGCGCTCGGGCTCGGCCCCGGCGCCCACGATCGTGGAGCTGGACCGGCCGGTCGTGGTCGATCGTGCCCGCGGCCTGGTCGACGACACGCCGGTCCACCAGTTCTCGGCGGAGGACCACGTCCTGGTGCTCTCCGTCGACGGCCGTCGACACCGGGCCGTGGTCAACGTGCAGCCGCACATCGTCGAGGTCGCCTACCGCGGCCAGCGGTTCGTGTTCGAGCGGCCGGACGTCTTCGCCGACCACGGACCCGCGCCCAGCGACGGCACGCTGCTGGCGCCGATGCCCGGCACCGTGCTCGAGGTCCAGGTCGCGGAGGGGGACAGCGTGACGGAGGGCCAGGTCCTCGGCATGATGGAGGCGATGAAGATGGAGCTCAGCCTCAAGGCGCCCTTCGCCGGCACCGTCACCGCGGTCGACGCCGTCGCCGGCGAGCAGGTCGCGCTGGGTGCCCGACTGTTCGTGGTCGAGCCGGACGAGTCCGGTGAGTCCGGTGAGTCCGACCAGCGCGGACGCTGCCGGAGGCGGACGGCTGATGCGCACCCCGGCCGTCGTACCCCAGCCCGGTCTACCGGAACGGGTCACGATCTATGAGGTGGGGCCGCGCGACGGCCTGCAGAACGAGAAGGCACTGGTGCCGACCGAGACCAAGGCGGCGTTCATCCGTCGGCTCGTGGCGGCCGGTCTGCCCGTCGTCGAGGCGACCAGCTTCGTCCACCCGCGCTGGGTTCCGCAGCTCGCGGACGCCGGCCAGCTGCTGCAGCTGCTGGGGGAGGAGGGACACGACCTGCCGGTGCTGGTCCCCAACGAGCGCGGCCTCGACCGCGCCCTCGAGCTCGGCTGCCGCCACATCGCCATCTTCGGCTCGGCGACCGAGGCGTTCGCCCAGAAGAACCTCAACCGCAGCCTGGACGAGCAGTTCGCGATGTTCGAGCCCACGGTCGCCCGGGCCCGGGCCGCGGGGCTCGACGTACGCGCCTACGTGTCGATGTGCTTCGGCGACCCGTGGGAGGGCCCGGTGCCCGTCGAGCAGGTGGTCGACGTCGGCAAACGACTCTTCGACCTCGGCGCCAGTGAGCTGAGCCTCGGGGACACGATCGGGGTCGGCACGGCCGGCCAGGTGAAGGCCCTGCTGCGCGGGTTCACCGGTGCCGGCATGAGCACCGACCAGCTGGCCCTGCACTTCCACGACACCTACGGGCAGGCGCTCGCCAACGCCTACTCCGCCCTCGAGGAGGGCATCACCACCTTCGACGCGAGCGCCGGCGGCCTGGGGGGCTGCCCCTACGCCAAGAGCGCCACCGGCAACCTCGCCACCGAGGACCTGGTCTGGATGCTGAACGGCCTCGGGATCGAGACCGGCGTCGACCTGGAGCAGGTCGTCGCGACCAGCGTCTGGATGGCCGGCGAGCTGGGTCGGCCCAGTCCCTCGGCCGTGGTCCGGGCACTGGCACAATCCCCAGCATGAGCCGCGCCGTCTATCTGCACATCGGTGCACCGAAGACCGGCACGACCTACCTCCAGGACCGGCTCACCCGCAACGCCGCCACCCTCGCCGCTCACGGAGTCCACTTCCCGAGCCGTTCGCCGTTGGTCAGCCCCGGGCTCTTCCACTTCCGGGCCGCTCTCGACCTGCTCGACCAGGACTGGGGCGGGGCGCCCGGCCACGGCCACGGCAACTGGGACGCCCTGACCAAGCGGGTACGCCGGCTCTCCGGCACCGTGATCGTCAGCCACGAGATCCTGTCGCCGGCCAAGCCCGACAAGGTGGCCCGGGCGATGGCCGACCTCGCGGGCAGCGAGGTGCACCTCGTCTACTCCGCCCGTGACCTGGGGCGCGCGCTCCCGGCCGCCTGGCAGGAGAGCATCAAGCAGGGCCGCAAGTGGAGCTACCGCAAGTTCCTGCGCCGCACCCGGCGCGGCAAGCCGTGGTTCTTCCGGGCCTTCGACATCCCGTCGGTGCTCGAGACCTGGGGGGCCGGCCTGCCGCCGGAGCGGATCCACGTCGTCACCGTCCCCCAGCGCGGCCCCGCGTCGGACCCTCCCGAGTCGGCTGGTGGCGACCCGTTGTGGCTGCGTTTCTGCGAGTCCTTCGGGATCGACCCGGCCTGGGCGCCCCACGACAGCGACCGCAGCAACAAGTCGCTGGGCGTGGCCGAGACCCAGCTGCTGCGCCAGCTCAACAAGCGCCTCGACCGGGCCACCCGTCGCGAGGCGTCGTACGACTCCCTGATCCGGGAGATGCTCGCCCAGAACGAGCTGGTGAAGCGCGAGTCCGCGCCGGTGCGGCTGCCCCCGCAGGCCTACGACTGGGTCGGGAGAGCTGACCGAACGCTGGATCGAGTACCTCCAGCAGAGCGGCGTGCACGTGGTCGGGGACCTGGACGACCTGCGCCCGGTGCGGCCCGAGGAGGGCACCCGCTGGCACAACCCCGACAAGGTTCCGCCGCGCCAGCGGCTCCAGGCCTCGCTCGACGCGCTGACTGCGATGACCCGTGAGGCGGCGTCGCGCCCGGATCCCGACCAGCAGCTGGTCGCCCGGATGCGGAAGAACGCCGGCCGGTTCCGGAACCGGTGACGATGACGTCGGCCACCACGGGGGAGGCCCGCGCCTGGGGGTGGGTGGACCACCTCCGCGCCGGTGGTACGACCCCCTGGGCCGCCTGGTCCGGCATCGCGGAGCCGTCCTTGCGGGCGGTCCCGGGCGCCCAGCAGCTCGAGCTGCTGCGTCGTCTCAACGTGGTCGGCACCCCCGGCGTGGTGCTGGTGGAACGGGTGCTCGCCACCTCCGCCCCCGGTCGCGGGCAGCCGGATCTCGAGCTGGTCGGTGCGGCCCACGACTCGCGGTTCGGCCCACCCCCGGTCGATCCCACCGAGCTCCCGGTGCGTGAGCTGCTCCGGGTCGCCACGGCGCTGATCGCCGAAGACCTGGTCGCGGCGGGGGTCCCGCTCCCGTCGCGTCCCGGGGTGGTCCGGCCGTGGCGGACCCGCTACCGACTCGTGGGGGACCCCGAGCTCGCCGACCCGGTCCGCGCCGCCCTGGTCGCGCGCGGCCGCCCGCCCGGGGGGCGGCTGCCCGAGGTGCTCGTGCTCGGTGCGTCCGTCGACCGGATGCTCGCCGACGCGTGGACCCGGCGCGCCTTCGACTTCGGTGCCCCCGGCTGGCGGACCTGGCTCGAACAGGTGACCCGGCACGACCGGATGCCCGGCCGGATCGACCTCCTCGCGCAGGCCCGTGCCTGGTCGACCCGAGCGGGCCGGTCCCGGGTGCACGTGGTGCTCGACCACGCGGAGCTCCCCGGGCTGCTCGGCGTACGCCGGTTGCCGGTCGCCGCCGCGCCGGCCGCCGCCGTGCCTGACCTGGCCCGCCGGGTGGCAACTGTCCTCGGCCTGCACGTGCCGGCCGGTCAGCGCACTGCCCTGCTCCGGCACCGGCTCCGGCCGCTGCTCGAGGACTCTGCCGGCGAGCCGCTGGCTCTGCCCGAGGAGCACCACGACTGGGCCCGCTCCCAGGCCCAGCGCGTCGCCGACGGACTGCGTCGCGCTGGCTACGCTGTGCACGGCGACCCGCACTCGCTGCTGCCGGCCGACCGGAGCGGTGCCCGGGCGCCCGACGGGGCCGAGACCCTGAGGCTGGCGATGGGCCTGGTGCTGACCGGGGTCACCGGTCACACCGACGAGGAGGGACTGCGATGAGCAGGCGGATCCTGCTGCACGTCGGCACCCCGAAGACCGGGACGTCGTACCTCCAGGACGTCCTCTTCCGCAACCAGCGGACCCTCGCCCGGCAGGGCATCCTCTATCCGGGCGACCGGTTCGACGCCCACTTCCTGGCCGCGCTCGACCTGATGCAGCTGCCGTGGGGTGGCCTCGAGACCGAGGCCCTCGGTGCCTGGGACCGGCTCGCGGCGCAGGTCCGCGACTGGGGCGGCACGGCCGTGATCAGCCACGAGATCTTCGCCACCGCGTCGCGGGCGCAGATCGCCCGCGCCCTGGAGTCGCTGGGGCACCCGGACGTCGAGGTCCACGTGGTGCTCTCCGTACGCGACCTGGTCCGGCAGATCCCGGCCGAGTGGCAGGAGAACATCAAGCACCGCCGCGAGCTCAGCTACGCCCGGTTCCTCGACCAGATCCGCGATCCCGCCCGCGAAGGCCGGATCGCGACGTGGTTCTGGGGCGTCCAGGAGATCCCCGACATCCTCAACCGGTGGGCGGCCGACCTGCCGCCCGAGCGGATCCACCTCGTCACCGTCCCGTCGCCCGGGGGACCGCCCGACCTGCTCTGGGAGCGATTCGTCCAGGCGTTCGGACTCGACGGGCTCGAGCTCGACCTCGACGGCCAGCGGGCCAACCCGTCGCTCGGGGTGCCGGAGACGGCGCTGGTGCGCCGGATCAACCTCAAGGCCAACCGGGCGATCGAACCGCCCAGCTACCGGCCCCTGGTCCGTGAGCTGCTGGCCCACCAGACCCTCTCGCGCCGCGCCGACTCACCCCGGTTGACCCTCCCGCCCGAGGTCCATCCGTGGGCACAGGAGCTGGCGACGACCTGGGTCGAGGAGATCAAGGCCCGCGGGTACGACGTCGTCGGCGACCTCGGCGACCTCGTGGGCCCGCCGGCGACCCACCCGTTCGCCGACCCGGACGAGCCCGACGAGAGCCAGGTGGCCGATGCGGCCGTCGACGCGATCCGGGCGCTGCTGCTCGAGAACGCGCGGCTGCTCAAGGTCGAGGCCGACCTCGTCGACCGGCTCGGTCACACCGAGCGGGAGCTGGAGCGCGCACACCTGCGACCGACGTACCGACTCCGGGCGAAGACCGTCCGCCGGTTGCAGGCCAGCCGGACGGGGCGGGGGATGCTGAGGGCCTACCGACGGGTGCGGGGCAGCAGCTCGCGGTCGGCGTAACGACCGACCCGCCAGGTCGCGATGCCGTCGGCACCGGCGCCGACGACGCCACCCACCACCGGCACCCGGCGCGCCACGGTGATCGCGAGGCGTTTGCCGGCGACCTTGGAGATCAGGTCGGAGGCGACCTCCTGGGAGATCAGCCGGTCCAGGGCGGGGTCGTGCGCCGGGGCCGTGGCCAGCGCCATCGGCGGGGCCGGGAGCTTCTTCTTCTTCACCAACGAGCTGACGCTGTCCTCGCCGAGCATGCAGACCAAGATGGCGTTGCGGACCCGCGGGTCCTCCAGGTCGTAGCCGCGCAGGTGGGCGATGCCCGCGACCATCCGGCACTGGATCAGCGCCAGCCCGGTCACGTTGGTCGGGATGGTGAGAGCCGCGGTGACCAGTCCGCCGATGTTGGTCAGGAAGCCCTGCCCCCCGGCGTACCGGACGTGGTTCTCGATCACCTCGTGGATGGCGCGCTCGACGTTGCCGTCCTGCTCGGCGAGCTGCTTGTCGGCGGCGCTGGCGGCGGGCGGCAGGGGACCGATCCCCTTGATCGCACGCGACAGCGCCTCGCGGACGAAGCTCTGGGTCAGCTCCGGGGCGACCCCGGTGATCCGCGGGGCGAGGTGTCGGCCGATGTTGCCCTTGACGCTCATGGCTCAATTCTACGGAACGGCGAAACCACTACGGTCGTCCCGTGCCCTCCGACCCGCCTGGTGACCCGGCTACCCAGGGACCACCCGTCGAGCCCCCGCCCACCCCGTGGTCGTTCCCGGACCCGGAGCGGTGGCAGGACCTCGACGACCTGGTCGCGATGGGTGCCGATCTCGAGCCCGGCACGCTGCTCGCGGCCTACCGGTGCGGGCTGTTCCCGATGCCGTCGGGTGCTCCGGGCGACCCGATGTGCTGGTGGAGCCCGGTCGAGCGAGGAGTCCTGCCGCTCGACGGCCTGCGGGTCACGCGGTCGCTGCGCCGGTCGCTGCGGGACTACGAGATCCGGGTCGACGCCGCGTTCGACGAGGTCATCGACTCCTGCGCCGACCCCGACCGTGACAGCGGCTGGATCAGCAGCGAGATCCGCGCGGCGTACCTGCGCCTCCACGAGCTGGGCTGGGTGCACTCCGTCGAGGCCTGGCGAGAGGGGCGGCTCTGCGGTGGTTTGTACGGCGTCGCGATCGGTGGCCTGTTCGCGGGCGAGTCGATGTTCCATCGGGAGCGCGACGCGTCCAAGGTCGCGCTGGCCGGACTGGTGCGGCTGCTCGACGACGAGTACGCCGCCGACCGGGTGATCGACACCCAGTGGCAGACGCCCCACCTGGCGAGCCTCGGCGTGGTCGTCGTCCCCCGGGAGGAGTACCTGGTCCGGCTGGGACGAGCGCTCGCCGTGCCCGGCTCGCGCGGCTTTGACCGGACCACCGTGGTCGAACGGCCCGACATGCGGCAGAGTGCTCGTCGAGACGACCTCTAGGGATGGGAAGACAACCATGAAGCACGCACTGCTGGCCGCGAGCCTGGTGCTCGTCGCGGGGACCACCGTCGGCTGTGGTGGTGGCGCTCCCACCGACGCATCGACGGACGACTTCTGCGGCGTGTTCGACGACTTCTACAAGACTGCCAGCGAGCTCGGCGCGGACGCCGAGGACAGCGACAGTGATCAAGGCCCTCAAGGAGACCGGCGAGAAGCTCGAGGAGGTCGGCACCCCCGAGGACATGCCGGACGACGCGAGGGAGGGCTTCGAGCTCACCGTCGAGACCATTGCCGAGCTCGACGAGGATGCCACCCAGGAGGACCTCGAGAAGCTCGAGGAGGAATTCACCGACGAGGAGAAGAAGAAGAGCGACGCCTTCGACAAGTACCTCGAGGAGACGTGCAGCGATCCGGCCGAGAGCCGGGCGAGCTGCCGACCGACCTGCCGACCGAGGAGCCCAGCGAGTGACGGTCCCTCGGGACTAGCACCACACCGGAACAGGCAGGGCGGGTGACCTCACGGTCGCCCGCCCTTCGCCTTGCCTGCTCCTGGTCAGACCACGTGCGGTGGGTGGCCGGTGTCGCTGACCATCGCTCGGCCGGCGTCGGCCCACTCGATCATCCCGCCGTCCAGGTTGACCACGTCGTGCCCCTGCTGGACCAGGTAGGCGACGACCTGTGCCGAGCGGCCGCCCACCTTGCACACCACGACCGTGTGTCCGAGAGGCAGCTCGTCGAGGCGCCGGGTCAGCTCGCCCATCGGGATGTGCAGGGCGCCGTCGATGTGGCCGTGCTCCCACTCGACGGGCTCGCGCACGTCGAGGACGGAGGTGCCGTCGGGCAGCGGGTCGGGCAGGTCCTGGACGGTCACGGTCGGGACGTCGTACATGGCTTCCTCACTTCAACAGCTTCGACATCCTGCGGTCGGCCAACGGCTTGCCACCGGTCTGACAGGTCGGACAGTACTGAAGGCTCGAGTCGGCGAAGGACACCTCGCGGACGAGGTCTCCGCACACCGGGCAGGGCTTGCCGGTCTGGCCGTGCACGGCCAGGTGGGACTTCTTCTCACTCTTGAGCTCACTGGCGGCGAGCCCGCGGGAGCGGTCGACGGCATCCCCGAGGACGCCGCGGATGGCGTCGTAGAGGGTCTGGAGCTCGGTGTCGTCGAGGCTGCTGGCCGGCTTGAACGGCGACATCCGGGCGGCATGCAGGAGCTCGTCGGAGTAGGCGTTGCCGATGCCGGCGATGTTGCTCTGGTAGCGCAGCACCCCCTTGATCTGGGCGCGGCCGGCGTCCTGGAGGATCCGGCGCAGGACGTCGATGGTGAACGCGTCCGCGAGCGGGTCCGGGCCGAGCCGGGCGATCCCGGGTACGTCGGCGGGGTCGCGGACGACGTACATCGCCAGGCTCTTCTTGGTGCCGGCCTCGGTGATGTCGAGGCCGGCGCTCGCCGTCGAGGACCACCCGCACGGCGAGCGGGTTCTTGTTGCTGGGTTTCGGCGGGATCGACGGGACCTCGTCGCGCCAGCGGATCCAGCCGGCCCGGGCGAGGTGGAGGACGAGGTGGAGCCCGGACGCGTGGATGTCGAGGAACTTCCCGTGCCGGGTGACGTCGTCGACGAGGGTGCCCTCGAGCGCCTGGAGCGGGGGGTCGAAGGTCTTGAGGGCGCTGAACGCCGCGATGTGCACCTTGACGATGGCGCGGTCGGTGAGCCGGCCCTTGAGGTCCAGGGCCAGCGCTTCCACCTCGGGCAGCTCGGGCACCCGCACAGTCTATTTGCCCGGCGGCCGCGCGCAATCAGTCCGGGCAACGGATCGGGCCACACCGGTGACAGGCTGGGCCGGGCGGGGCAGAATGGCGCCATGGCTGCCGCCCGTCCGCTCCCGGCGCAGGGGTCGATCTTCCTCGACTCCCGTGGGGGCGACCGCGCCCTCCGGGTCTCCTGGCACCAGGACTCCGGCCTGGTGGTGCTGTCCCTGTGGCGCGACAACGTCTGCGCCGGGTCCTTCCGACTCTCGGTCGACGAGGTGCCCGACCTGATCGCGATGCTCCGGGCCGGGCTCGACCAGGCCTACGACGTGGCGCTGGCGAAGCGCAGGCGCCCCACCACCGCCGAGTCGGCGTGAACTGCGGCCTGAAACGCGTCGAGTCGGCGCCAGTTGCGCAACGCGCGGGTCAAATCTAAGGCTTTCCGTAGAGTCGCGGATACGGTCCCATCGTGGACCCGATCCGGAACCCGTACGCCCCTGGAGCCGGCCAGCGCCCGCCCGAGCTCGCCGGCCGGGACGAGCAGCTCGGCGCCTTCGACGTCGTGCTCGAACGAGTCGCCCACGGCCGACCGGAGCGCAGCCTGGTCCTGACCGGACTGCGCGGGGTCGGCAAGACGGTGCTGCTCAACGCGCTCCGTTCGGCCGCCGTACGCCGCCACTGGGGCACCGGCAAGCTGGAGGCCCGGCCCGACCAGCCCTTGCGTCGACCGCTGTCGAGCGCGCTGCACCAGGCGGTCCGCGAGCTCGGTCATCCGCAGGCCGACGCGGTCGACCACGTGCTCGGCGTGATCAGGTCGTTCGCGCAGCGGGAGGCCGGCACGGGGGCGAAGCTGCGGGACCAGTGGAACCCGGGCATCGACGCCGCGGCGGTCAAGGGCCGCGCCGACTCCGGTGACATCGAGATCGACCTGGTGGAGCTGTTCACCGACCTGGGCGGACTCGCCGCGGACGTCGGCAAGGGGATCGCGATCTTCATCGACGAGATGCAGGACCTCGGCCCCGACGACGTCTCGGCGCTCTGCGCCGCCTGCCACGAGATCAGCCAGTCCGGCCTGCCCGTGATCGTGGTCGGTGCCGGGCTCCCACACCTGCCGGCGGTGCTCTCGGCCAGCAAGTCCTACTCCGAACGACTGTTCCGCTACCAGCGGATCGACCGGCTGGCCCGGGAGGCTGCCGACCAGGCGCTGCGGTCACCGGCCCTCGACGAGGGCGCGGCGTACACCGAGGAGGCGCTCGCCTCCATGTACGCCGCCACCGGTGGCTACCCCTACTTCATCCAGGCCTACGGCAAGGTCGTGTGGGACCTGGCGCCCTCCTCACCGATCACCGCCGAGGACGTCGCTGTCGCCGGACCCGAGGCGGAGGGCGAGCTGGCCGTCGGCTTCTTCGGGAGCCGTTTCGAGCGGGCGACCCCGGGGGAGCGGGAGTACCTCCGGGCGATGGCGGACGCGGCAGTGGCCATCGCTGGGCGAGGTGATGATCAGCTCGACGACATCCAGAGCGTGCCCACCGCCGACGTCGCGACCACGCTCGGCAAGAAGCCGCAGTCGCTGTCCCCCGCCCGGGACTCGCTGCTGAAGAAGGGCCTGATCTACTCCGGCGAGCGTGGTCGGATCGCGTTCACTGTCCCGCACTTCGGGCGGTACCTGCGCGACCACGCCTAGTGCCCGAGTCGCCCACGAGGGCCTGCGTCCCTGCCGGTCGCGCTCGGCGATGGCCGCTGGCGAAGCGGTTCCCCCGAGTGGCTGGCGGTCGCTCCGGCTGTCCGTCGTGACTGTGCTCGCGCACGACCGCCGGTCAGCGTGTCGGGCCAGGACGTCCAGACCCGAGGAGACGCTCCAGAAGACGGGACGTCCGTGGGCCATGCCGACAGCAGGTCTCCCGCGGGATGCTGCGGGCGGCGTACCGCATCAGCAGCACGACCGCGACCACGTCGTCGAGCGGACCGATCACCGGGAGGCAACTCCGGGCATCAGGTCGATGGGCGAGACCACCCACACCACGGCGACGAGGCAGCGCGACCTTCGCGCGCCTCGGGACGACGGGGTCGCGGCGCAGCGTCCGGGCGGCGGTGACGCAGGACGGCAGGAACTCCAGGACCTGCTTGAGCAACCCGTCCGGCAGGCGCCGCGCGAGCAGCACCATCACCAGGCACGCGATGACCCAGGTCCCCACCGCGATGCCGGCGATCGCCAGCAGCCGGGTCACGAGTCGCCGGCCAGGTGCGCGGCGAGGAGCTCGAAGGTGCGGGCGTGGGCGGTACGGGCGTTCCTGCACATGTAGTCCACGACCGGGAAGGGAGCGATCACCGTCGTCACCTCGCTGACGAGGACGCTGCCGTCGACGCGGCCGGGTCGCGGTGGTGATCGAGGTGAGTCGGCACCCGCGCAGAGCGAGTACGTCGGAGCGCAGGGAGGTCGGCGAGGTGCGCTCGACGTGGACGGGGAACCGCATCGTGTACCGCAGCCGCCAGAGGCGTGGCCGCTCGACGATCTCGAAGTCCCGCCACGGGCCGGGGTCGTCGCCACTGGCGGTCACGGTGGCCGAGACGAGGAAAGGGTGGAGGCCGACGTGGCGAGGCAGATCGGCCAGGAACTCGATGGCGGCCTCGGCGTCACCCGACACCGTCGTGCTCAGCGAGAAACGACGCGTCGCCATCAGACGTCGGCCGTGGCCAGGTGACTCCCGAGGCTCGACATGATCGATGTATAGCATCGTGGGGAGTGAGGGTGCCGACAACGAGGAGCCGGTCATGAGGCTTGTCCAGATCGCCCAGCGGGTCGAGGACCTCGCTCGGGCCGCCGCCTTCTACACCGACCTCCTCGGGGCCGCACCGGTCGCGACGTACGACCCGCCGGGCCTGGTCTTCTTCGACCTCGACGGGACCCGGCTGATGCTGAGCGCCGGATCGCAGAGCGCCACGCTCTACCTCGCGGTCGACGACATCGACGCCACGCTCGACCGGATGCGCGACGCAGGCGTCACCGTCGAGGGCGAGCCGCACGTGATCTTCGGCCACGACGACGACACGCTCGGGCCGGCCGGCACCGACGAGTGGCAGGCGTTCATCCGCGACAGCGAGGGAAACCTCGTGGGACTCGTCGAGCAACGTCCTCGCGACTAGGCCCCGGGCAGGCAAGAATGCCCGTATGAGGCCGCAGGTCGTCGCGCACCGGGGCGCGAGCCACGAGGTGGCCGAACACACCCTCGGCGCCTACCTCGCGGCTCTCGACGCCGGAGCCGAGGCGTTCGAGTGCGACGTCCGGCTGACCGCCGACGGCCACCTGGTCTGCGTCCACGACCGCGACCTCCGGCGTACGGCGAGCACCCGGGGCATCGTGTCGACCATGGACCTCGCCGAGCTGGACTCCCTCGACTTCGCGTCGTGGAAGAACCCCTGGTCAGACCTCGACGACGAGGCACCCGAGCGTGACGAGACGCTCGATCGGGTGCTCACCCTGCGCAAGCTGCTCGAGGTGGTCGCCGACTACGACCGCCGGGTCGAGATCGCCATCGAGACCAAGCACCCCACCCGGTACGGCGGCCTGGTGGAGCGGCGGCTCGTCGAGATGCTGCGGGACTTCGGTTGGGACAAGGCGGGCGGACCGGCGCGCGTCATGAGCTTCTCGTGGACGGCGCTCCAGCGGGTCCAGAGGTACGCCCCCGAGGTCCCGCTCGTGATGCTGATCGAGAAGGCGCAGCACTGGCCGATGCTCAAGGCCGTCATCGGGGACGACTGGATCCTCGGCCCGGGGATCCAGGAGCTGACCGAGCACCCGAAGTTCGGGGAGCGCCTCGTGCGGAGCGGGCGCGACATCCACGTCTGGACGGTGAACACCCCGGCCGAGCTCCAGCTCTGCCAGGACCTCGGCGTCAAGGCCGTCATCACCGACCGCCCGGCGTACGTGCTGGAGCTGCTCGACGGATAGCCTCCCCCCATGGGAAAGCGATCGCGCGTCAAGACCCGTGACCAGGCCGTGCCCGCAGGCGAGGTCGGCCCGCGCCAGCCGTGCCCCTGCGGATCCGGTCGCCGCTACAAGGCGTGCCACGGTGCCGCAGGTGGGGCGACGGACGTCTACGTGTCCCGGCCGTTCGAGGGGATGCCGTCCGAGTGCGACGTCGTGGCGCTGCGCGAGCTGGTGCCCGCCGCGACCGCGCCGTTGACGCTCAAGGACTCCGACCGGATCGTGAAGCTCTGCTCGCTCCTGCCGATGGCAGCCCCCGCGATGGTCCGCGAGGGCGGCGAGATCTGGCTGGGTCTGCAGGTCCAGCACGGTTTCGGCGACCCGGCGCGCGACCTCGGTGCGGTGCTGACCCGGGCGCTCGACGCCGAGACCGGGATCGTCGGTCTCACCGACCCTCCCGGCGAGGGCCCGCGGCTCCAGGACCTGATCACCGACAAGGCGCTCGACGTCACCGTCCACGAGGGCTTCGACTACTGGATCGCCGACATCGAGAACAAGGCCGACATGGCGGCCGCCCTCGAGCAGGCCAACGCCTCCGCCAGCCCCACGGCGAAGCTGACGTCGGTCGAGGCGGCGTACTGGACGAGCATGGGCGCCAAGGAGCACCTCCGCTGGGTGATGCCCGAACCCGAGGACAAGCTCCTCGACGCCCTCGCCCGCCTGCACGCCGCCGGCAAGGACGACCTCGCGCCGGGCTCGCGCTTCGTCGGCATGTTCCGCGCCCACGGCCTGCTCGCCCCGGTGTGGGACCTCCCCGCCGGCACCGGCGCCGAGGTCCTGGAGAAGCCGGCAGCGGCGTTCGCGTCGGCGCTGGCCGAGGCCCTGGCCGACGGGTCGGACCTGACGTCCGAGGAACGCGCCACCCGGAGCGGACTGGCCAACCGTCAGGTCACCATCCGGTGAGGTACTTCACCCTTTCGGGTGAATTTGCCGGGCCGGTTGGGTTGTGCCCGCCGGAACCCGGGCGGTAGATTTGCCCTACCCGGTCGTTGTTGTGTCCCCCGTCAACAGCGGCCGGGTCTCATTTCCCAAACGGCGCCTCGATCGTGAGGGCTCGCCAAGCGAGCCGCCGTGCCAGGTCCCAGCCCCGTGCGAGGCTTGAGCCGTGGACATGGACGGGTTCGACCGGCTCGCGGTGTCGTTCGCGGAGGTCAGGCAGCAACGTGCGCAGGGCCTGCTGCGTTGGCAGTGCCGGGGACGGCTGATCGCCCGACAGCTCGACGACACCCACGTGGTGGTGCGGTCGCCGTTCGAGGTCCGCGACGCCTTGCTGCGCCAGTTCCCGACCACGTTCTCGGTGCCGGACCGTTTCCGGAAGCACATGATGGTCGTCGCCGACCTGGCCGAGGGGGACCCCGACGCCGTCGAGGACGCCGTCGCTGCCGCCTGGCGGCTGCAGACGGAAACCGGCTGAACGGTCGTCAGTCGACCGGCAGCGGCGTCCGGGAGATCGGGCAGCTCATGCAGCGCGGGCCACCGCGGCCCGAGCCCAGCTCGGAGCCGGCGATCCGCACCACCTCGATGCCGGCGTCCTCCAGCCGGGCGTTGGTCTCGTCGTTGCGTTCGTAGGCCACGGCCACCCGCGGCGCCAGCGCCAGGGTGTTGTTGCCGTCGTCCCACTGCTCACGCTCGGCGGTGACCGGGTCGAGGCCGGTGTCGATCTGGTGGAGGGTGTCGATCTCCATCGCCTTGGCCGCAGCCACGAGGAACGGCTCCGCCGACGCGACGTCGAGGACCAGCTCGTGGGCACCCTCACCGCGGTCGGACACGGTGACGGCGTACGCGCGCAGCGAGTCGGCGACGTTGGGGTACATCACGATCTTGTCGACGTCGACCATCGTGCACACCGTGTCCAGGTGCATCGTCGCCCGCTCCTGGGCGATCGGCACGGCCAGGACGGTGTGGGCCAGGTCGGCGTGGAAGACCTGGCGGGCCAGGCGCTCGACGCCGGCGGGGGTGGTGCGTTCGCCGACCCCGACGGCGATGACGCCCGGCGCCAGGAGGAGGACGTCGCCGCCCTCGACGTGCTCGTGGTGCCAGCCGTGGATCTTCCGGGTGCCCTGGAACCGGGGGTGGGCGGTGTAGATGAGCTCGGTCAGCTGCGTCTCGCGGGCCCGGGCCGGCATCGCCAGGGAGGTGATCGCCACCCGTTCGCGGATCCACACGCTGGAGTCGCGGGTGAAGAGGAGGTTGGGCAGCGGGTCGATCAGGAAGTCGTCACTGGCCAGCAGCGCCGTGACCAGGCCGAAACCACCGCGCACCTCGTCGTTGCGGATGCCCTCGGTGAGATAGCCGGTCAGCTCCGCCGGGGAGGCGTCCTGGAGGACCCGGGCCAGATAGCCCCGCATGGTGTCGCCCAGGTGCAGGCCACCCAGCGCGGTGGTGATCGCGTGGTTGCGCGAGTGCTCGTCGGCGAGGGTCTCGGTCAACAGGTCGGTCAGGTAGAGCACCTCGACGCCACGGGACCGCAGGGTCTCGGCGAAGCCGTCGTGCTCCTCCTGCGCCCGGCTCACCCACGGGATGCCGTCGAACAGCAGGCGGTCGTTGTTGCGCGGGGTCAGCCGCTTCAGCTCGTTGCCCGGTCGGTGCAACATGACCGTGTGCAGGTGGCCGACCTCGCTGTCGGCGCCGTGCGGTGTCGCCTCGGGGGGCTGCGTGTTCATGGGCAGGACTCTAGTGGCCGATCACTGCTCGGCGCCCGTCGAGGACTTCGAGGTCTTCGATCGGCGCAGCACCCAGGGCTCCAGACGGGAGTACCCCTTCACCGGACGCCGGGCCATCCGCCGGAACCGGTAGTCGCCGAGCTGGGAGAACGGCGAGATCTCGGCGATCTCGTCGGCGGCTCGTTCGATCAGCTTCGTGATGGCGGGGATCTCGCCGGTCTCGGGGTCGACCTGGTCCTTGGACAGGGTGGCCGAGAGGGCGTCGTACGCGCCCTTGTCGATGAGCACGCTGCCCGGGCGGGCCACGGACGTGAGTCGGGAGGCGATGTTGACGGTCGGGCCGTAGACGTCGCCCAGCCGGCTGACGACCTCGCCGTAGGCCACCCCGGCCCGGACGTCGGGGAACCTGTCCTCCGCATCGGTGCCGCGCTCGGTGGCGATCAGGGCCATCTCGGCGGCTGCCACGAGGTCGTCGGAGACGAAGAGGAGCTCGTCGCCGATCGTCTTGATCACGCGTCCGCCGAGGTCGATCACGACGCGGGTCAGCTCGTCCTCGAAGTACTCGACCCAGTCGACCAGCTCGTGGTCGCTGAGGTTCTTGCTCTGGCCCGTGTAGCCGACGATGTCGACGAAACCGACCGCGAGGTTCGCCGTGGTGCCCAGGCCGTCCATGGCGCCGGGGCCCAGGAGGCGGTTGGCGGCGCTGGCCAGGTGACGCCTCCAGATGTAGCTCTGGAGGATCTCGACGTTGGGGAGGACTGCGTCCATGAGCTCCCCGAGCCGGGCAGCGGGATCGTCGCCCTGGATCGCCATCTCCGCGAGCAGGTTGACCTGCCACTCGGCCAGCCGCGCGAAGCTGCGGCCCCACGTGCGGACCAGCGCGGCCTGCGACTCGGGGGTGAGGATCCCCAGCGCAATCAGGTCGTTGGTGAGCTCGAGGGCGGTGACGTCCTCCTGGGTGAAGGCGACGTCCTCGTCCTCGACGTGCGGGAAGCCCAGCCGCGACCACAGCTCTTCGGCCAGGTCGAGCGGGATGCCGACCTTCTCGGCGACCTCGACCCGGTTGAACTTGCGCTTCGAGCCGAGGAGGGCGCGTTCGATCTCCTCGTACTCGATCAGGGGAGCGTCATCCACCAGGTCAGCTCCCGCTGGAGTCGAGGCGCTCCTGGGCGGCGCGGTCGAGGGCGGCGCGGAACGCCGGGACCTTCTGGCACAGCTCGAGCACGGCGTCGTGGGTGAAGTGGAGCAGCTCGAGCTTGGTGAGGCTCACGATCGACGCCGTGCGGAGTGAGTGGTTGACGATGCCGGCCTCGCCCATGATCTCGCCCGGGCCCAGCCGTGCGATCTCCTGGCCGTTCTTGCGGACCGACACCTCACCCGACAGCAGGATGTAGGCCTTGTCCGACGGGGTCTTCTCCCAGATCGGCGACCAGTCGGCAGGAATGGTGACGTAGGTGCCGGCGTTCTTGATCGCCTCGACCTCGTCATCGGTGAATCCATCGAAGATGGGCATGAACAGCCTCTCGGTCACGGGGGCGCATGCGGCCGCCCCGACGTTCGGACACCCCTCCGGGCCTGATCCTCGCGGACCCGCCGGTGCACTGTCCAGCGTGTCGGACGAGACGTGCGCTACGTCAGCAGCTCGATAGAGCGTGATCGATGCGAGCACGAGGCACATCGCGCCGCCCAGGTGGTGCAGCGTGCTCAGCCGGATCCGGCTGAGCAGCACCCGGCCCACGAGGACCGCCAGGCCGCTCACTGCGAGCAGTGCGGCCAGGGCGCCGACGAACACGCTGGCCGGGTCGTCGTACTTCGCGACGAGGGAGAGGGTGAGCAGCTGGGAGAGGTCACCCCACTCGGCGGCGAAGAGGACCAGGAAGCTGGCGCCGACCGCCCGGAGCCCCTGTTTCGGCGCCGCCGGCCCGCTCGGCGAACTCCTCCTCGGACCGTGCCTCCTCGGCGTCCGCGCTGCGCGCGGCCCGGAAGAGGAACACGGCCCCGGCGACGAAGAGGACAACGGCCGCGACCCGGACGCCGGTGACCGGCAGGAACGACGCGGCCTTGCCGAGCGCCACCGCGATCCCCGTCTGCACCGCGAACGCCAGTCCCACCCCGAGCCACACCAGCAGCGGCCGGAACCGGGTCGAGAGCACCAGCGTCGCGATGAACGTCTTGTCGGGGAGCTCGACGAGGAAGATCGCCGCGAAGGTCAGGGCGATGACGGTGAGATCCATGGCTTGGCTGCGCTCGTCAGCCGCGGAAGAAGGTCTGGCTCCGGGCGATCGCCTCGGCGAGCACCGACGTGACCGGACGGCCGAGAGCCGCAGCGGCGCGGGCCACGTCGTCGTACTCCGGTTGCGCGTTGACGAGGACGCCGTCGTGACGGGCCAGCTTCACGGCGACCTCCTGGCCGTCGATCGCGATGACCTCCATGGTGCGCTCGAGGGCGTGCTTCTCCAGAGGCTGCTCGCGCAGGCCGATGGTGGAGGTCTCGCGGAAGATGGTGGTGCGCACCGCGGCCGCGCGGTCGGCGTCGACCAGGACGCTGAGGGTGTGGGCCGGGCGCCCCTTCTTCATCAGGATCGGGGTCAGCCAGGCATCGCTGGCGCCGGCCCCCATCAGGGCGGCGATGACCGCCGGCCAGACCCGGGGATCGAGGTCGTCGACGTTGGTCTGGATGAGGAGCGGACTGCTGGACGTGGCGGCGTCCTCCCCGACCAACAGCCGCAGCACGTTGGCGTGGCCCTCGGGGTCGCGCCCGCCGGCACCCACTCCGATCGTCCCGGTGGTCATGGCGGGCTGCGGACCCCAGGCGGTGGCGATGGTGGTGAGGACGGCGGCGCCGGTGGGCGTGCAGAGCTCCATCGCCGGCGCGCCCGGCGGGCCGGCGTACGACGGAACGCCGCGCAGCAGCTCGGCGACGGCAGGGGGTGGGACGGGGAGGGTGCCGTGGGCGCCGCGGACCGAGCCGGAGCCGACGGCGACCGGGCTGACCACGACCGGGACCTGACCGAGGTGGACGAACCCGGCGCTGGCTCCGACCACGTCGGCGATCGCGTCGAGCGCGCCGACCTCGTGGAACGAGACGTCCAGGGGGTCGCTGCCGTGGACGGTCGCCTCGGCGACGGCCAGGCGCTCGAAGATCCGCAGCGCGAGGGCGCGGACCGGCTCGACCAGCTCCGCTCCCTGGAGCAGGGTCCGGACGTCGCGCCACGAGCGGTGGTGCTCGGAGTCGGCGATCTCGACGTGGCAGCGGGTGGCGGCGAACCCGTTGCGGGTCACCTGCTCCACGCGGAGGGTGACCGGTTCGGGGGCGATCGCGTCGACCGACGTCTGGAGCACTCCGACCGGGACGCCGGCGCCGACCAGCGCGCCGAGCAGCATGTCGCCGCTCGCGCCCGAGGACGCGTCGATCCAGAGGGTCATCGGTGGACCCGGCGGGCGACCCGGGCGGCG
The DNA here is from genome assembly GCA_963834235.1 of uncultured Actinomycetota bacterium. Classification (GTDB taxonomy): domain Bacteria; phylum Actinomycetota; class Actinomycetes; order Propionibacteriales; family Nocardioidaceae; genus Nocardioides. Next base: position 216,801 of record CAWIAS010000001.1, on the reverse strand, counting down.
AAGACACCGGCGCCGTAGCCGTTGTCGATGTTGACCACGGTGACCCCGGGTGCGCACGAGTTGAGCATCGCCAGCAGGGCGGCCAGCCCGCCGAACGACGCGCCGTACCCGATGCTCGTGGGGACGGCGACCATCGGGACACCGGTCAGCCCGCCGACGACGGAGGGCAGTGCCCCCTCCATGCCGGCGACCACGACCAGGCAGTCGGCCTCGTCGAGGTCGTCGCGGACCGCGAGGAGGCGGTGCAGACCGGCCACACCGACGTCGCGGATCTCCCGCACTCCGGCGCCGTGGACCCGGGCAGTGAGGGCGGCTTCGGCGGCGACCGGGGCGTCCGACGTACCGGCGCTGACGATCGTGACCAGTCCGCGGGGCTCGGGCAGGGGTCCGAGCGTCGCCGCGCGCGCGACCGGGTGGACGTCGGCCCCGAGCTCGAGGACGGCGGCCTGGGCCTCGTCGCTGAGCCGGGTGGCGAGAACGGCCCGGTCCGGGTGCTTGGCCTGCAGGCTGCGCAGGATGCCGACCACCTGTTCGGGGGTCTTCCCCGCCCCGTAGATGACCTCGGGGTCACCTGTCCGGGCGGCTCGCTCCAGGTCCACCCGGGCGAACCCCAGGTCGTCGATACGCGGCTCCTCGGTCACCCCGGGAATCTACCGCCCGCCCACGAAGTGGGAGCTATCCCCCACGAAGTGGGAGTTGTTGCGGTCCGAAGTGGGAGTTGTGGTCGCGGCGGTCGCCACAACTCCCACCTCGAGCAACCACAACTCCCACTTCGTGGGTGATAAGCGCCACTTCGTGGGGTCAGGTACGGCGGCCGGGGTCCGCGGGGTAGACGCCGAGGATCTTCACCTCGGTGGTGAAGAAGGCCAGCTCCTCGAGGGCGCGCTGGAGGGGCAGGTCGTCGGGGTGGCCGTCCACCTCGGCCAGGAACTGGGTGGCGGTGAACTCGCCGCCGACCATGTAGCTCTCGAGCTTGGTCATGTTGACGCCGTTGGTCGCGAAGCCGCCGAGGGCCTTGTAGAGGGCGGCGGGGAGGTTGCGGACGTTGAAGATGAAGCTGGTGACGACCGGACCGTTGCCGGCCGGCGCCTGGACGTAGTCGCGTGAGAGCACGACGAAGCGGGTGGTGTTGTGGTCCTCGTCCTCGACGTCGGAGCGCAGGATCTTCAGGCCGTAGATCTCGGCGGCCAGGGGCGGCGCGATCGCGGCCTGGGTGGGGTCCTGCGCCTCGGCGATCTCCCGGGCTGCCCCGGCGGTGTCGCCGGAGATCAGCGGGGTGAGGCCGAGCTCGCGGATCACCTTGCGGCACTGACCGAGCGCGTGCACGTGGCTGTGGACCGTCTTGAGGGTGTCGAGCGAGGCGCCGTCGACGCCCATCAGCGTGAACTGGATGCGCAGGAAGTGCTCGGCGACGATGTGCAGGTCCGAGGTCGGCAGGAAGTGGTGGATGTCGGCCACCCGGCCGGCCAGCGAGTTGTCGATCGGGATCATCGCCAGATCGGCGTCGCCGCTCTCGACCGCCGCGAAGACGTCCTCGAACGACGCACACGCGACCGCCTCGGCCTCGGGGTAGTGCTGCTTGCACACCAGGTGGGAGTTGGCCCCTGGCTCTCCCTGGTAGGCGATTCGTCTCACGGTCACCCCTCCATTTTCCCACGCCACCCTCGCGCCGCCGCGAGACGACCGGTGAGCGGTCATAGGCTCGGCGCGTGACCCTCGACCTCATCGCCCTCGGCCTGGCCGCGATCGCCGTCGTCTTCTCGGTGGTGGCGCTGCGCCGGCTGGGCGCGACTCGCCGCCGTTCGGGCGCCGAGGCGCTGCCGGAGGACGTCCACGGCCTGCGCCAGGAGGTGGCCGCGCTGCGGGCGGAGGCCAGGGACGCCCTGCGCCACCTCGCCGTCGTCCGGTACGACGCGTTCGGTGACATGGGCGGGCACCTGTCCTGGTCGCTGGCCCTGCTCGACGACGGGGGCCACGGGGTCGTGCTCACCTCGATCCACGGGCGCAGCGAGGCCCGGACCTACGCCAAGAACGTCTCCGCCTGGAGCAGCGAGCAACAGCTCTCGCCGGAGGAGGAGGAAGCGATCGCGAGCGCGCGTCCCTGACCTCGCCGGAGAGAAGTTCCGCGTCCGGAGCAACCTTCGGGCCCCCGGGGCGTCTCAACAAGTGTGACGACAGAAGCACCAGCGAGGAGCCGCACGATGCTCCGCTCACTCTCGGGGAACCGGGTGGACGACCAGCAGCTCGCCGAGCTGTACGCCGCCCACCGGTTGAGCCTGGTCCGCCTGGCCATCCTGCTCGTCGACGACCTGGCCTCGGCCGAGGACGTCGTCCAGGACGCCTTCACCGCCTTCGCGAGCAAGGAGTCCCGCCTCCGGGAACCTGCCGCCGCACTGGGCTACCTGCGGGTCTCGGTGGTGAACGGCAGCCGGTCCGCACTGCGCCGACGCCGCACCGTCCGGGGTTACACGGCGCCGCGTGACGTGGAGCCCGACGGTCCGGACGCCCGGGCGGTCCTGAGCGAGGAGCACCGGGAGGTCCTGGCCGGGCTCGACCAGCTGCCCCCGCGCCAGCGCGAGGTGCTGGTGCTCCGCTACTGGTCCGGACTCAGCGAGTCCGAGATCGCCACCGCGCTCGGCATCTCCCGGGGCACGGTCAAGTCCACCGCGAGCCGGGCCCTCGACGCGCTCGAGAAGATCCTGCCGAACCCCGAGGAGGGCCGATGAGCACCGTGGAAGACCGCCTCACGCGGGCGCTGGCCGCCCGCGCGGACCTGGTCCAGCCCGAGGACCTGCGCGCGACGCTCGTCCACACCGGACCGTCGGTCCTGCGACGCCCCGCGACCTATCTCCTCGCGGCGGCCGCATGTGCTGCCGCCGTCGCCGTCCCCTTCGTCCTCTCCGGCGACGGTGAGGGCCGCAACCAGCCCGCCCCGCCACCGGCCACCCAGACCCCCGAGCCCACTCCGCCTGCCGACGTGGAGGGTGCCGACTGGCCCGAGGTGCGCTCGTACAACAAGTACGACGTCGACGGCGACGGCAGTCCGGACAGCGTCGTCACCAGGACCGAGTCGGGTGACAACGTCACCCAGGAGCCGTGGCGGGTCGAGGCCCGCCTGAGCTCCGGAGGCACCTACGCCGTGATCCTCGACGGCACCGGCTGGGGGATCAACCCGATCGGTCCGGTCGACCTCGACGGCGACGGTGGCGACGAGATCCTCTACTACAACGGGCTCGAGACCGAGGAGATCGGCGTGCTCGACCTGGTCGGGCCGGCGCTGGCCGACCTCGCGGTGCCTGCCGACCCCGGCATCACCACGTCGTACACCGATCATGTGCAGGCGTGGTGGCTCCGGGACCGCACGCTCTTCACCTCCACGTCCGTCATGGGCGGCTCGGTCCCCGCCGATGACTCCACCTCGCTGCCGCCCGAGTACGCCGTCGACGTCTACCGGTGGCAGCTGGCCGACGGGGAGCTCCAGCCGGTCAGCCTCGGACGCCAGTGCGTGCGGGGAGTCCGGCCGAAGCAGCCGTTCGCCTGCGAGGGCGGTGAGCCGAATCCCTTCATCAATCTCTTCCCGGACGTCACCGACACGGTCGGCATCGGTGAGGAGTTCGCCCTGGACTTCGACGGCGGCGGGGACGACCCGATCGTGCTGGAGAACGTCAGCGGTCAGCCGATCGACGGAGAGATCGGCGAGGGCGACGTCGAGCTGGTGATGACCCTGTCCAACGGAGGCGAAGTCCGGGCGGCGATCCCGGCAGGATGGCAGCCCGAGCTGTTCACGACGCCGGTGTCGAGCCGCGAGGTGCCGCTGCTCCTGGTCCGCCAGGAGGGCGGTGACAGCACGACGCTGACGGCGTTCCAGTTCTGGAACGGCGAGCTGAGGGTCATGCCGGTCGTCGGTGACGTGCCGCTGGGCAGCGGGTTCTTCGGGGAGGGCGACACGCCGTACCCGTTCGCCACCTGGCTCGCCGAGGAGGACGGGGCCCTCTACACGCGGGTCCCCACCGAGGCGGAACCTGACTCGACGAGCTTCGACGTGTGGCGCTGGACCACCGACGGTGAGGAGCTGGCGACAGAGGAGCTCGGCCGCGTCTGCATCGACTTCGCGACGACTCCGGTGGAGGCCGAGCCCTGCTGAAGCTCAGCGGGGCACGCGCACGAGCAACCGCCCGTGGATGCACTCCATGCGCAGCTCACGGCCGGGGCCGATCGAGTCGCCGTCGAGCTGGCGCGGCGTGTCGGTCGAGCACCGGACCACGACCGAGGCTCCGGTCATCCGGTTGACCAGCTCGTCGGTGTGCTTGCGCTTGAGCAGCACCCGCCAGGCCAGCGGGATCCAGGCGAAGAAGTTGCGCGGGTGCAGGATCACGACGTCGAGCTGGCCGTCGTCGATCGCCGCGTCGGGGAGCAGCGGCATCCCGGCCTGCAGGAAGCCGACGTTGCCGACCACGACGGTGCGAGCGCGGTGCCGGGTGAACTCGCCGCCGTCGACCGAGATCTCGACCCGGACCGCCGGGAACATCAGGGACTTCAGCCCCGAGACGACGTAGGCGATCCAGCCGACGCGCTTCTTCAGGTCCTCGTTGACGCCCTCCATGATCGCGGCGTCGAAGCCCATGCCGGCCATCACCATGAAGTGGGTGTCCTCGATGCCGTCGCCCCCGACCTTGACCAGGTCGATGGCCTGGTCCTGCCCGCTGAGCGCGACGTCGATGGCCGACCGGATGTAGAGCGGGATGCCGAGGTTCCGGGCGAGCAGGTTGCCGGTGCCGGCGGGCACGATGCCGACGGGGATACCGGTGCCGGCCAGCTCGGCGCACACCTCGCGGACGGTGCCGTCGCCGCCGCAGACGAGCACCAGGTCGGAGCCCTCGACGGAGGCCCTCTCGGCCATGCCGGTGCCGGGGTCCTCGACGGTCGTGTAGTGCCACGACGGTTGCGACCAGCCGGCCTCGGTGGCCAGGGCGGTGACGATCGTCCGGAACTGGGCCAGGTCCTCGACCTTGATCGGGTTGATGATCACGGCGAGCCGGCGCTCGGTCGGCAGGACGTCGGGCAGTGGCTCCGAGCTCTCGGCGTGGCTGTGGGGGAGCGGGTTGTAGAGGGCGATGCCCAGCAGGACGAAGAACGATCCGAGCAGGACCCCGGCCACCGTGTCGGTCGGGTAGTGCCGACCGAGGAAGACCCGGTCGGCGCAGATCAGGAGGACGCCGACGACGACCGCCAGGTAGACGATCCGCCGCACGTTGCCCCGGCGTACGAGCATGGCGGCCAGCACGATCACGACGCCACCGAGCGCCGCGGCCGACGAGGCATGGCCGGAGGGGAAGGAGTGCGTGCTCAGCAGGGACTCGGAGCTCTGCCACGGAGGCCTGTCCCGGCCGATCGTGACCTTGAGGAGCGTCGTCGCGAGGGCGGTGAGGAGCAGGACACCGGCGGTGAAGAGTGCCGCGCGCCGGTGCTTCTTGACCCACATGGCGATGGTCAGCACCGAGGCCAGGACGGCGATGCCGATCGTGCCGAAGGCGATCTCCACCCACCGGAGGGGGCGGCGCAGCCACTCCTCGTCGAGGGCCCACGCCTCGACGGTGCTGCCGCGGTCGTCGAGGTCCCTGATGACGGCCCAGTCCTCGCTGACGCCGAGCGCGACGATCCCGAAGAGCGCCAGGCAGAGGGCGGCCCAGGACAGCTGGGCAACGCGGGATCGGTCGAGCACGTGGCTCCCTTCGGGGTCGACGCCTGCGGAGAGGCGACGCACAGTATGCCGCGCCCCTTGCGGGCCTGCCGTATCTCGGGTGAGCTCCGGCCGGGACGGCGGATAGCCTTACGGCCATGATCGACCCGCGAGTGCTCCGAGACGACCCCGACCGCGTGCGTGCCGCCCAGGCCAAGCGCGGCCTGTCCGCCGACGTCGTGGACCGGGCGCTGTCCGCCGACACCACCCGACGTACGGCGATCGCGGACTTCGAGGCCAAGCGGGGCGAGCAGAAGCAGCTCGGCAAGCTCATTCCGCAGGCCCAGGGTGACGAGAAGCAGGAGCTCCTCGCCCGCACCAAGCTGCTCGCCGCGGAGGTGAAGGCGGCCGAGGCCACCCAGAACGCCGCCGAGGAGGAGTGGCAGGCAGCCCTGCTCAGCATCCCCAACCTGGCCGCCGACGAGGCGCCGGCGGGCGGCGAGGACGACTTCGTGGTGCTCGAGACCATCGGCACCCCCGCTGAGTTCGACTTCGAGCCGCGTGACCACATCGAGCTCGGCCGGATCCTCGGCGCGATCGACCTCGACCGCGGCGCCAAGGTGTCGGGCTCGCGCTTCTACTTCCTCACCGGTGTCGGTGCCGAGCTCGAGTTCGCGCTGATCAACCTCGCCAACGAGACCGCCCGCGACCACGGCTTCACGCAGGTGATCGCGCCGTCGATGGTCAAGCCCCGGGCCATGGAGGGCACCGGCTTCCTCGGCCAGGCGGCCGACGACGTCTACCGGATCGAGGGCCAGGACCTCTACCTCGTCGGGACGTCGGAGGTGCCGATGGCGGCGTACCACTCCGACGAGATCCTCGACGGCGCCTCGCTGCCCCTCCGGTACGCCGCGTTCAGTCCCTGCTTCCGCAAGGAGGCCGGCTCGCACGGCAAGGACACCAAGGGGATCATCCGCGTCCACTGGTTCGACAAGGTCGAGATGTTCGTCTACACCACCGTCGAGGAGTCGTACGCCGAGCACCAGCGGCTGCTGGAGATCGAGAAGGCCTTCCTCGACAAGCTGGAGCTCGCCTACCGCGTCATCGACACCGCCGCGGGCGACCTCGGCCTCTCCGCGGAGCGGAAGTTCGACTGCGAGGCGTGGATCCCGACCCAGGGCAAGTACCGCGAGCTGACCTCGACGTCCAACTGCACCGAGTTCCAGGCCCGGCGGCTCGACATCCGTGGCCGCTTCGACGGTGACGTGAAGCCGGTCGCGACCCTCAACGGCACGCTCTGCGCCTCCACCCGCAGCATCGTCGCCATCCTCGAGACCCACCAGCAGGCCGACGGCTCCGTGCGCGTGCCGAAGGCCCTCCAGCCGTGGCTCGGTGGCCGCGAGGTGCTGGAGCCGGTCGCCCGGTGACGACCTGGCAACCGGGGCTGGTCGCCCTCGACATCGACGGCACCCTGCTGAAGTGGGTCGACGGCGCCGGCACGACGTACGAGCAGATCGCGCCGGCCGTCCACGACGCCGTGCACCGGGCCCGGGCAGCAGGAGCCCACATCGTGCTGTCCAGCGGACGGTCCCCGCACGGCATGACGCCGATCGCGGACCTGCTCGGCCTGCCCGCCGAGGAGCGTGACCGGCTGTGGGTCGTCGCCTCCAACGGGGCGGTGGTCTTCCGGTACCCACCGCTCGAGGTGGTCCACGAGGTGACCTTCGATGCAGCCGCGGCGGTGGCCGCGGTGCTGGAGCACCACCCGGGGGCGCTCGTGGCCGTCGAGGAGCGCGGCGTCGGCTACCGGGTCAACAGCCACTTCCCGGTCGGTGAGCTCTCGGGCGACATGATCATCACCGCGGTCGACGACCTGGTGCGGGGCCCGGTCAGCCGGGTGATCATCCGTGACCCCGACGCGACTGCCGACGACTTCGTCGAGCTGGCCTCGAAGCTCGGCCTGCACGGCACCGACTACGTCGTGGGCTGGACCGCGTGGCTCGACCTGACCCCGGTCGGGGTCTCGAAGGCGTCCGGTCTGGCCTTCGTCGCCGACCACCTCGGCGTGGCGCAGTCCGACGTGCTGGCGATCGGCGACGGCCGCAACGACATCGAGATGCTGCGCTGGGCAGGCCGCGGCGTGGCCATGGGGCAGGCGATCGAAGAGGTGCTCGAGGCCGCCGACGACGTGACCGCGACCGTGTACGACGACGGGGTCGCCGTGGAGCTGCGGACGTGGTTCCCGTGACCCTGCCTCCCCAGGTGACCACCCTGCGGCTCCGGCTCCCGCTGGTCACCCTCGACGAGCGCGCGGACATGATGGCCGGCCGGCGCCGGGCCGAGTGGCACCCCGACTACCCGCGCGAGGACGACCGCGATGCCGTCAGCATGATCGGGCCGGACGGGCCCGACGGCTGGGGACCCCGCCACATCGTGCGCGCCTTCGACGATCTGGTGGTCGGCACGATCGGCTTCTTCGGCCCGCCCGGACGACAGCACCGCTGGGATGCCGGAGGCGGAGGTCGGCTACGGCCTGGTCGAGGACGCCCGGGGCCACGGTGCGGCCACCGAGGCGCTGCGCGCGATGCTGCTCGAGACGGACCGGCTGGGGGTCCGCGTGCGGGCCGGCGTCCGGCCCGACAACGCGCCCAGCCTCCGGGTGCTCGCCGTCTGCGGTTTCACCGAGCTGCGCGGCACCGACGAGGACGGTCGTCTGGTCATGGGCCGGCCGCTGCCCGTGGCATGAGCCTCCCGAGGCTGGTGGCGACGGACCTCGACGGGACGCTCGTGCGCTCCGACGGCACCGTCTCGTCGTACACCCGCGACGTGATCGCAGCCCTCGACGAGACGGGCGTCCCCGTCGTCTTCGTCACCGGGCGACCACTGCGCTGGGCCGAGGAGGTCTTCGAGCACGTCGGAGCGCACGGCCTGGCCGTCGTCTCGAACGGAGCGCTTCTGTGGGACGTGGCCCGCGACCGGGTCGACCTGACCCGGGCCGTTCCGGTCGCCGAGGGGCTGGCGGCCTGCGGGCGGATCCGGGATGCCGTCCCGGGCTCGGTGTTCGCGGTGGAGACGCTCGACGGGATCGCCCTCGAGCACGGGTTCCTGGAGCGGCACCCCGTCCCGGAAGGCAGCCGACGCGGTCCGCTCGAGGAGGTGTTCGACGTACCGGTGCTGAAGATCCTGGCCAGGCACGAGGAGCTGGACGCCCAGGAGTTCTGGGACCGCGCGGCCGTGGCCGTCGGCGACGCCGTGGTGGTGACCTGGTCGTCGAGCTCGGCCCTGCTCGAGATCAGTGCCCGGGACGTGACCAAGGCGTCCACGCTGGCGCTGCTCTGCGACCGGATGGGTGTGGCGCAGGAGGACGTGATCGCCTTCGGCGACATGCCGAACGACCTGCCGATGCTGGAGTGGGCGGGCACCGCCTACGCGATGGCCAACGCCCATGCGTCGGTGCTCGAGGCCGCCGGCCACGTGGCACCGACGAACGACGAGGACGGGGTGGCCACGGTGCTGGCTGGTGTGTTCGGCCTGTGATCTGGTCAGATGTGCCCGTGCACCTTGATCTCCGCAGGTTCCTGATCGCGCTGCTGCTGGCGTGCCCGGTCGTGGTCCTGGGCTCGGCGCCGTCGCACGCCTGCACCTGCAAGAGCACCGAGGTGTCCCAGCAGGTCGAAGCGGCGGACGCGGTCTTCAGCGGGGTGCTGGTCGACGTCACCGATCGGACCACCGGCAAGCGGGACCGCAAGGTCACCGACTACGAGATCGAGGCCGACGTCGTCTACAAGGGCGATCTGACCGCACCCGAGGTCGAGGTGCGTTCGAGCGGCGACACCTGCGCGCTGGGCAAGCTGCCGGTGCAACGCCGCTACCTGTTCTTCGTGTCCACCTCTGACAGTGGCTTGCTCACCGACCTGTGCAGCGGCACCGACCGCACCAGCCGGCAGCTCACCATGCAGGTCGAGGACATCCTCGGCGAGGGGACCGATCTCAGCCCTCGCCAGCAGCCGGTCCCGGTCGTCGTCGAGTTCACGAGGGTGGCCGACGCCGAGCCCGAGACCCTCACCCGGCTCGCGGCTCCGGGCGCCGCGCTCGTGCTGCTCGGCCTGCTCGGCCTGTTCGTCGTACGCCGCGCGACCAGGCGGGACTGACCCGCCAAGGCGTCAGAGGTACATGCCGCCGGACTCGCCGGGACGCGGACCGGAGTCCTCGGCGCCGGGCTGACCGGATTGACCGTCGGGCATCCCCATGCCGGCGGGGAGCGCCTTGCGCATCTGCTCCAGCTGGGAGCGGGCCGCCATCTGCTGGGCGTAGATCGCGGTCTGGATGCCGTGGAAGAGTCCTTCGAGCCAGCCCACCAGCTGGGCCTGCGCGATCCGCAGCTCGCCGTCGGAGGGCGTGACGTCGTCGGTGAAGGGCAGCGCGAGCCGGTCGAGCTCCTCGACCAGCTCGGGGGCGAGCCCGGCCTCGAGCTCCTTGATCGAGGCCTGGTGGATCTCCTTGAGGCGGTTGCGGCTGGCCTCGTCGAGGGGCGCCGCCTTCACCTCCTCGAGCAGCTGGCGAATCATGCTGCCGATCCGCATCACCTTCGCGGGCTGCTCGACCAGGTCGGTGATCGCGCGTTCGCCGCCGTCCTCGTCGTCACCGTCGCCCGAGGACTGAGCCGCGGCGGCCGCCGCGAGCACGCTGGCGGGGACCGAGCCCATCGGCTGACCGTCGGGTCCGATCACCACGACGTGCTGCTCAGTGGTGTCGTCGGCGGTGTCGTCGGCCTCGCGGGAGGAGTTCTCGCTCATGGCGCCAACCCTACGGTCACGTGGTGAGCAGGATCTTGCCGACGTTGTCGCCGGCCTCCATGAGCGCGTGGGCGGCCGTGGCCTCGGCCAGCGGGAGCGACGTGTGGACGACCGGCTTGACCAGCCCGTCGCCGATCAGCGGCCACACGTGCTCGACGACCGAGCGGCAGATCGCGGCCTTCTCCCCGGTCGGGCGCGAGCGGAGCGCGGTCGCGATGACGGCCCCGCGCTTGCGCAGCAGCACGCTGATGTCGAGCTCACCCTTGGTGCCGCCCTGCATGCCGATGATCACCAGCCGGCCCTCCGTCGCGAGGGCGTCGACGTTGCGGCCGAGGTAGGCGGCGCCCATGTTGTCGAGGATGACGTCGGCACCCCGGCCGTCCGTCGCGGCCTTCACGGCCTCGACGAAGTCGGTCTCGCGGTAGTTGATCGCGACGTCGGCACCGAGCGTCGTACAGGTCTCGAGCTTCGCCGCGGAGCCGGCAGTGGTGATCACCTGCGCACCCAGCGCGGAGGCCAGCTGGATCGCGAAGGTGCCGATCCCGCCCGCGCCGCCGTGCACGAGGAAGGTGTCGTCGGCCGAGAGCCCGGCGACCATGAAGACGTTGGACCAGACGGTGCAGGCGACCTCGGGTACGGCGGCCGCGGTGACCACGTCGATGCCCGGCGGGAGCGGCATCACCTGCCCGGCGGGGACCAGCACCTGCTCGGCGTAACCACCACCGGCCAGCAGGGCGCACACCTCGTCGCCGACCGCCCAGTCGGTGACACCCTCGCCCACGGCGGCCACGGTGCCGCTGCACTCGAGGCCCAGCGTGGCCGGGGCTCCCGGCGGCGGCGGGTAGTTGCCCTTGCGCTGCAGCAGGTCGGCGCGGTTGACCGCCGTCGCGGCGACGGCGATGACCACGTCACCGGCGCCCGGCACGGGGTCGGGCAGGTCGGTCAGGCTCAGGACTTCGGGTCCTCCGGGTTCGGAGGCGACGACGGCTCGCATGGCCCCAGCCTCGCACGGGCCCAGCCGGCCGGGTCGGGTCAGGCCTCGAAGGCGTCGGTGCTGTGGTCGACCGAGCTGTCGTCGGGGATCGGCTCGTCGACGTCATCGGGGTCGGGCGCGTCGGCGGGCCGGTCCCAGCCCTCCGCGAGCGCCTGGGCCTGCGCCGCCAGCTTCTCGATCTGCTCGGGGTCGGCCTTCCGCCCACCGGCCGCGAGCCCGAGGACGAAGGCCGTGATCGGCGCCGCCGGGCGCTCCACCTGGTGGGCCACGACCCGGGCCAGGTCGAGCACCAGCGCCTCGTCGATCTCCGCCTCGACGTCGAGCACGTCGCACAGCTCGTCGATCCAGTCGTGGAGGTTCACGGGACCCACACTCCCGAATCACGGGCCCGGCCCGCAACCCCCATATTTCCGGGAGACCTCACCCAGGGGGTGGATCGCGCAGGTCACGAAGGTCGGCCCACGTGTCCACGTCGGCAGACTCGTCGCCGTCGGGCGCGACGTCGGCGAGGTCGAGGGCGGTCAGCAGCCGGTGCAGGGGCAGCCCGTGGGTGTCCTCGGGACGCACCCGGTCGAGGGCCGGGACGTCGACCACGCCGGCGAGCTGCCTGCGTCCGTCCGCATCGGTGAGGAAGGCTCCGTCATGCCCCGTCGCTGCGGCGAGCAGGCGGGCCACCGTGCCCGGGTCGACCCGGGGCATGTCCACGGCCAGGACGACCAGCAGGGACGGGGTCACCGTCAGTGCGTCCCGTCCGGCCAGGAGGCCGGCCGCGGGTCCGCCGTACGCCGGGTCCTCGCGGGTGAACGTCACCGGACGCGACGTCGGCACGTGCTCGCCGACGACGACCGTCTCGGCGGCGCCGGCGACGGCCGTGAGGGCATGCTCGAGCAGGGTGCGGCCGGCGTACTCCACCGCCGCCTTGTCCACACCGTCGAGCCGGGCGGCGGTGCCGCCGGCGAGCACGACCGCGGCGTACGTCGGGGCGCGCGCGCCCTGGTCTGGTCCCATCCGGGCAGTGTGCCGTGCGGAGGTCCGTGCGTGGGAGGGTGGTCCCGTGGTCATGAGCGTGGCGGTAGTGCAGGCGGCATCCGGGCTGGACCCGGCCGAGAACCGGGTACGGCTGGCGGAGCTGACGCCGGACGGCGTCGACCTGGTGGTCTTCCCCGAGGCGTTCGCCCGCGACTTCGGCGAGGCCGGTTCCGATGTGAGCGCGTTCGCCGAGGAGATCGACGGGCCGTTCGCCTCCGCCCTCGACCTGGTCGCGGCCGAACGACAGACCACCGTGGTGGCCGGCATGTTCGAGAAGAGCGCCGACCCGGCCCGGCCGTTCAACACGCTGGTCGTCCGCGGACAGGTGCGGGCCGACTACCGCAAGATCCACCTCTACGACTCCTTCGGCTACCGCGAGTCCGACCGGCTGAGCGCGGGTGACCTCGAGCCGCGGCTGACGGAGGTCGGTGGTCTCACCGTGGGCCTGATGACCTGCTACGACCTGCGCTTCCCCGAGCTGGCCCGGTTGCTGGTCGCCGAGGGTGCCGAGGTGCTGGTGGTGCCGTCGGCCTGGGTCGCCGGCCCGCGCAAGGTCGACCACTGGCGCACGCTGGTCCGGGCCCGGGCCGTCGAGAACACCGTCTTCGTCGTCGCGGCCGGCCAGCCGGGGCCTCGCTACACCGGCCACTCGATGGTCGTCGACCCGCTCGGCGACGTGCTGGCCGAGGCCGGCGAGGGCCCCGGGACGATCCGGGCCACCCTGGACCCCGACGTGCTCGCCGAGGCCCGTCGGACCAACCCCTCGCTGGCGAATCGGCGGCTGTAGCCTCCACGTCGTGTCTCCGTCCGCCCCGCGTCGCCGTGCCGCCCGGCCCCCGTCGCGCTGGGCCAGGCGGAAGGCCCGGAGGCAGGCCGGGAAGCAGGACCGGAAACAGGTTCGCGAGGTGGCTTCGGCCGAGGCCGCCCCCCGGCGCTGGCTGGTCCCGCTGTGGGCGTTGATCGTCGTGAGTGGTGTGGCCGCGCTCGCCGTCGACACCGCGGGCTACGGCCCGGACCAGCTCGCCAGGGGTGGCTCGGTGGCGATCGCAACGGCGTACGTCTGGGCGCTGGCCGCACGCACCGGGGGCAGGCCCCTGGTGTTCGGTGGCGTCGCCCTCGTCGCGGGGGTGGGCGTCATCGTCCTGGACCGCGACACCCTGACGACGGGTGCCGCCGTGATGACCTGCGTCGTCAGCGCCGTGCTCGCCGTCGTCTCGACGGTGCCTGCCGTGCGTTTCGTCCACGCCGCCCGGGAGGTGGTGGTGGCGGTGCTGATCGCCGCGGTCGGTGCGGTGGCCACGGTGGGCTTCGAACCGACCATCTCCCTGGCCCGCTTCGAGTACGTCAGCCTCGGCCTGGCCCTCGCCGGTGCGCTGGGGGTGGTCTGGCGGCTCGGGGCCGGCCTGCACGGGCTCGGTCGCCGCGGCCTGCTCACGGTGCTGATCGGCAGCCTGCTGCTCGCGGTGACCCTGGCGTACGCCGAGCTGCTGCGCCTCTACGGCACCCCCGGGCTCGTGGAGTGGCTCTTCGACCAGGTCCGCTGGACCCGCGCGAACCTGGGCGCGTTCCCGCGCCCGATCGAGGCCTTGCTGGGCATCCCGGCCATCGCGTGGGGCTGCCACATGCGCGCTCGCCGCCGTCAGGGCTGGTGGGTGTGCGCGTTCGGCGCCGCGGCGACGGCACCCGTCGCGAGCTCCCTGCTCAACGTCTCGATCACCCGCGGCGAGTCCGTGCTCGTGGTCCTGTACGCCGTCGTCGTCGGTCTCGCGGTCGGGTTCCTGGTGATCCGGATCGACCTGGCCCTCACCGCGCCGAGCGGACGGAGCGGGCGCCGGGCCGAGGAGGCGACCGCGATCCGCCCCGAGCCGCCCCGCACCCGCCCCCTGCACTGAGGGTCCCGCAGGTTCGGCGGGATCCGGCCGGGCCGGTCGTTCCGGGTACGCGCCGGTAACGGCTAGGTTCGCAGGCATGGCGCGCGAACAGTCGATGGAGATCGTGGCGGACATGGTGGCCAACGTGATGAGCGTCGACGTCGCTCCCGGTGACGTGGTGGCCCCGGGCGACACCGTCATCCTGCTGGAGTCGATGAAGATGGAGATCCCCGTGATCGCCGAGCACGCCGGCACGGTGACGGCCGTCAAGGTCGGGCCCGGCGACGTCGTCCAGGAGGGCGACCCGCTGATCGCGCTCCAGCTCGCGCCCCGCTAGGGGGTCGGTTGTCGCGTGGGTTGCGTGGGTTGCGCAGCAACCGTGTCGAGACCTGGCAGAGGGGGCGGGATTCGAACCCGCGGCTGACATCTCTGCCAGCGACCGCTTTCAAGGCGGTTCCGATCGGCCACTCCGGCACCCCTCCGAGCCACCCGGGGGCAGCACGCAGCAGTGTAGGCGGCCTCGGAGCCGCGGCCCGGGACGGTGGGGGTTACTCGGAGCCGCCGAGCTCCAGCTCGACCTCGTCGTAGGCCAGGTCGTGGAGCCGCTGGCAGTGGTGGGAGATGTCGACCGCCAGTCGTTTCAGGTCGGCGCGCACCTGCGCGACGTCCGGACTCTCCAGCACGGCGGGGCCCAGGTCGGTCAGTCGGGTCACCAGGGCATTGCGTTCGCGCAGGATGGTCACTCCCCGGGCCGCCAGCCAACCCTCGGCGACGTGGTCGCCCTCGGCCACGAGCGCGTCGCGGAGCCCGGCCATCCGTTGCCGCATCGTCCAGCGCCAGCGGCCGAGCTCGATGCCTTCCGACCGGGGCGCGTCGAGCGCGAGGAGGAGGCGGTGGAGAGCAGGCGAGGTGCCGGTCATGGTGGCCTCCGGGAGGGCCGTGGTCCGCTGGGACTTCCGAGTGTCATCCTCGAGGAGGTCCGAGGCAACCCCCTGTCGGGCAACGATTTCGGTGTCTTGTTCAATCATCACCATGTCGTCCGACTATCGACTCTCGCCCGCCTTCGGTGCCCGTCTGGTGGGCCTCCTCGTCGTGGGGCTGGCCGTCCTCGTCTTCGTGGCCACCGGTGTGGTCGCCGTGCTCAACCTGCACACCGTGGTCCTGGTCCCGGTCGCGCTGGCCGGGGTCGCGGTGATCCTCGCGCTCGGCGCCCAGCTTCGACGTACACCCGTGGTGAGCCTCGACGACGCGGGCTACCGGGTCCGGCTGATCCGTGGGGCCGGCGTCCGGCAGGCGCGCTGGGCTGAGGTGGAGGACGCCGTCACGGCCACCGCACGGAACCTCCCCTGTGTCGTGCTGAGGCTCACCGACGGGCGGACCACGACGGTTCCCGTCGAGGCGCTGGACGCCGACCGGGACACCTTCGTGCGCGACCTGCGGTCGCATCTCAAGCGTGGGCAGGGCCTCCGGCCCCTCGACTGACCCTGATTCGGCAGTGGGGTGGCGATCCTTGTAGCCTGTGCAGGCTGTCGCAGACCCCGGTCTTCTGGCAGCGTGTGGAGGAGGCGTCGCCTAGTCCGGTTTATGGCGCCCGCCTGCTAAGCGGGTTGAGGGTAATCCCCTCTCGCGGGTTCAAATCCCGCCGCCTCCGCAGTCGCTGTCCGACCCGCTCCCCGGTGCGCCGGGGGCGGGTCGGGAGGCTGAGGACCCAATTGCAGGAAAATGCAATGCAAGTTTGTGACCCAGCAAACGACTGCCTAGTTCTGCATCGGTGACGCAGACTTGTACCACGGGTCGAGCCCAGCGTCCCGAGTCGACAGGTGAAGGTGGAAAACAATGAGGATCGTCAGCAAGGTAGGCATCGTCGTCGCCACCGTCGCGATGACCATCGGCCTTCTCGGGGCCCCCGCAGAAGCTCTCAGGGACACCAGCTGGGGATGCCCCGGCTGCCGCGTGACCGTTCCCTGAGCAACCCCCAGTTTTGAGACGGGGACCAACCACCCCCCAGCGTTCGGTCCCAGTGCCACCCCCCCGGCCCGTCTCAACATGCACGAGGGCAGTGACCTAGTCACTGCCCTCGTGCCTATTTCCGCCAGTCCTCCTCCGCCAGGCTGACCCGTTCCGGTCGGCCGCGGGTCAGGAGCTGCGGGTCAGGAGCTGCGGCGGTTGCGGGTGCGTGCTTCGCCGTCGGGGCCCTCACGGCCCGAGACTCCCTGCCGGCCCATCGTGTAGCCGAGCTGGAAGCGGGTCTCGGCCTCGTACTCCCCCTTCAGGTCGGCCACGTAGCCGGCGTACGTGCGCGGGCTGACGCCGAGGCGCTTGGCGCTCACCGGGTCGGCGTGGCCCTCGATCAGCATCCGGATCGTCATCGCCCGCTGCTCGGCCGCGATGTCGCGCATCATCGAGGACTCACGATTGGTGAACGGGCGAGCCCGCTCCCAGGTGCGCTCGAAGATGTCGACGAGGTAGGCGACCAGGGAGGGCTCGCGGACCGACAGGGCCACGGCCAGGCCGGACTGCCCGGGGATCACGGCGAGCCGTCGGTCCACCACGATGATCCGGTTGAAGAACTCGTCGAGTGTTCGGACCTCGGCGCCGCGCTCGGTGACCGCCGCGACGTACTTGTGGGTGACGGCGCTACGACGGGCGCTGTGCTGGTAGAGGGTGCGCATCTTGATGCCGCGCTCGAGGGCGGTGCCGTCGCGCTGGGCTGCCTCGGCCATGATCGCCGCGTCGCGGCCGGTCTGGGGCTGCGCAGTGAGGAGCTCCTCCTCGCAGTCGGCCACCACGCCTGAGATGTAGGACTGGATCGCGTCCGGGCCATGGATCTCGGTGAACGGCCCGCGGGTCGACTCCGGTGACCGCCGCCACGCGTGGGAGAGCGTGCCGAAGGTCTTGGCCCATTCCGAGGACTCGGTGAGCAGCTCGGCGCCGCGCAGGCCGAGCGGCGCAACGATCCGCGACTGGATCGTCGAGGGGTCGACGGCGACGTACGTGGAGGTGGTCTGGTCGAGGATCACGAGGTCGAGGTCGAGCAGCATGTCGAACGCCGTCCGGTCGGGCGTCTTGGCCGCGATCCGGGGGTCCTTCTGCTTGATGCCCCCGAGCGCCACGATCTCCTCGTAGAGGACCGTGGCGCGGGTCTCGAAGAGGGCTCGCTCTTCCGGACCGTACTCCGTCAAGCTGCGCACCCCTCTCGGACCTCCCCCGCGCGCCAAATCATTCCACAGTCGGCTCATGGAACGCGACGACGCGACCCGGAGCCCCTGCGTGGGGTCCCGGGCCGCGTCGTGTCAGGTCGTGAGGTGGTGCTCAGCTCTGGTCGGCGTCGAGGGCTGCGGAGACCCGGCGGTGGGCCTCCCAGATCGCCTCGGGCATCCGGTCGAACTGCTTGAGGTGCTCCTCGCGGAAACCCATCTCCTGCTGCCAGCGGGGGATGTCGATGGAGAGGATCGTCTCCAGGTCCTCCGGCTTGGTGTCCATGCCGGTCAGGACCAGCTCGTCCTCGGTCGGGATGATCCCGACCGGGGTCTGGCGGCCCTTGACCTCGCCGTTCTTGAGCTGGAGCAGCCACAGCAGCGGGCGCAGGTTGTCGCGGTAGCCGTGCCACAGGAAGTGACCGTCCTCCGGGTCGCGCTGGAACCAGTTGACGTGGGCGAAGATCGGCTGCTCCTTGGCGGCCCCGACGATGTCGAGGTAGTGCTGGGCGTAGTCGCCCTCGCCGTAGGCCATGAACGGACGGTTCGACATCGGGTCGTAGCGGAGCTGACCCTCCACGCCCTCCGCGGCAGCGGTGGCCTCGGCTCCCAGCGTCAGGCCGTCGTAGACGCCTTCGGCCAGGTCGGTGATGGCACGGATCAGCGGCTCACGGTCGCGGGTGCGGCCGCCGAAGATGATCGCGTCGATCGGCACGCCCTGGGCGGCGTTGTAGTCGGGCGCGATGTTGGGGACGTTGTCGAGCGTGGTGGTGAACCGGCTGTTCGGGTGTGCCCACGGGGACGTGTCGCTGTCCTTGCGGTCGGCGATCGGGGAGCCCATCCAGTCCAGCCAGCCGTCGGTGTCGGCGGGCGGCGCGGGTGTCTTGCCCTCCCACCAGACCTCCTGGGTCTTGGGGTTGTAGGCGACGTTGGTGAAGATCGTCCCGGTGCCCTCGTCGAGAGAGTGCAGCGCCGTGGGGTTGGTGACCTCGTTGGTGTCCTTGGCGACGCCGAAGACGCCGTACTCCGGGTTCATCCCGTAGAGCTTGCCGTCCTCCTCGTCGACCCACAGCCACGCGATGTCGTCGCCGTAGAACGAGACGTGGTAGCGGTCGCCGAGGGCGTCCGGCGCCAGCATCATCGCCAGGTTGGTCTTGCCGGAGGCGCTCGGGAAGCCACCGCAGATGTGGTGGGTCTTCCCGGTCTCCTTGTCGTGGATCCCGATCAGCATGTACTGCTCGGCGAGGAACTTCTTCGAGGCCCAGCCGTCGTACGCGCCCTGGCGCAGGCCGTGGGCGATCTTGCCGAGGAGGGCGTTGCCGCCGTACGACGACCCGAAGTGCAGGATCGTCCGCTCGTCACCGATGGTGACGAAGTACCGCTGGTCATCGGGGGTGCCCTGGCCCAGGTTCTCCAGGTCGCCGGTGACGTGGACGGCGCGGACGAAGCTGTCCTGGTCCTCGAGGTCGTTGACGTACTCGACGCCCACGCGGGACATCCGGATCATGTGGAGGACGACGGTGCGGGCGTCGGTCAGCTCGACGCCGGCTGCCCACGGTGCGAGCACGTTGCCGGGGGGCGACATCAGGTAGGGGATGACGTACATCGTCTTGCCGGCCGAGGCGCCACGCATGCGGTCCTCGAGCATCGGACGCATCTCGGAGGCGGGCCGCCAGTTGTTGTAGACGCCCTTGTCCTTGGGGTCGTTCGTCGCGACGATCGTGCGCTCCTCGGAGCGCGCGGTGTCCTTGTGGTAGCTGCGGGAGTAGTAGCGACCCGCGCCGGCCGGCTCGAGCTCGCCGGCGTCGAGGGCCTCACTGACGAGGCGAGCGTCGTCGGTGGGGCTGACCACCTCGATCCGCTCGGCACCGGTGAGGGCGGCGTAGTGCAGGACGTACTCGCGGACCCGCTCGTTGGTGAGCCCGGCGGCGTCCAGTGCCGCCTCGAAGTCGTTGGCCATTGTTGCGTTCCCTCTCGCGAATCGCGGCTCCGACCCTCAGGTCGGGTGCCGGCCCGTCGAACTGATCGACGGAGGTGTCGTGGAGTTGCCGTGTGGATCGCGCGGCTTCGTTGTCGGCGACATTGTGGGGTCCCCGAGGTGTGGTCGAGGGTCCCGGCGGCCAGGGTCTGAGCGCCAGGATGGGCTGAGGCTACCTGTGCGCCTGAGGGCGTCCTATTGGATCGTTCAACGGTGGACCTGCGGCTCAGGCCCTCAGCGATCCGCCCCGCGAGATCCCAGGCCTCCGACTTCTCGAGCCCCGGGTCCTCGTCGTCGACCGGCCGGCCGGCGGGCAGCAGCCACTCCAATTTCGGCAACGCCGAGACGGTCCGCTATCCTCGTCCAGTCGTTCGGCCCTGCCGCTCGACGGGCGCCTGTAGCTCAACGGATAGAGCATCTGACTACGGATCAGAAGGTTTGGGGTTCGAATCCCTACAGGCGCGCAGATCGACGAGAGCCGCGAGTCAGCGTTGCTGACCGCGGCTCTGTCGCGTGGTGGCCGTCGAGTCAGCCCAGGTGGCGAACCGCCCAGGCAACGGCCTGCGACCGGCTGTTGACGCCGATCTTGGTGTAGGCGGTGCGGATGTAGGTCTTGATCGTGTTGACGGAGACGAACATCTCGTCCGCGATCTCCTGGTTGGTCAGACCCGCGGCGACGAGGACGAGAACCTCGCGCTCGCGGCGGGACAGCCCGACGGAGCGGGCGTCCGCACCGGTGTCGGTGCGGACGGCGAACTTCTCGAGCGTGGCCACCACCTCCGTCGCGGTCGCGCCCTTGGACAGGACACCGGCGACGCCCGGCATGGCTGTGAGGTCGGCCAGGGCCCCCTGGTCCTGCCAGGTGTAGAGCACGATGGCTGGCGAGACCTCGGCAAAGGCTCGCGGCGAGATCCGACGGTCGGGTGACGGCGCGGGGTCGAGCAGCAAGACATCCGCGTCGGCACGGCCACCGAGCACGGCGCTGATGTCCACCAGGGCGATCCGGTCGGCGTGTGCCTCCATCATCGAGGACAAGCCACGGAAGACGAGCTCACAGTCCCAGTGCAGGGTCACCCGCAGGGGCTTGGTCTCAGTGGCCACCGGGGTCCGCCCGGGTCGATCGTTCTCCACGTCCCGGCTTCTACCCCGCTCCGTGTGCGGTTATGCCTGCCGCGTCAACCCACGTTTGCGGGCTCGCGATGCGGGCACGGAGCAGTCAGGTGCAGGCCCGGGTGAACCGTCACTCGCGGCATGGACCGGGCCGCCGCCCGGAGCCTGCTGGGCGCCCCGCGGCGGCGGCCCATCCCCGTCAGTCGTGGAGACGCCTTCACCCTCGTGGGTGAATGACACAGGCCCTTTTGGTGGCCCATCGTGGATCTCGCCGGCGGCCCCGCCCGAGCCCACGCGGGCTCGGCCGGCGATCCGATGGGGCCGCCGGACCAATCCGGGGCTGCGCACGCGGCATGCTGGAGCCCATGCGATTCACCGAGCACGAGCTGACGGCGGCTCTGACCGGTGCCGCCAAGACGGTCCTGGCCAGTCAGCGCCGAGACGTCAGGCGAGGGAAGGTGAGCGTCGACGACGCCTGGCAGGGGATGGACCGCTACCAGCGCTTCAAGATCCTCGACGCGCTGGGAGGCCAGCTCCTGCCCGTGCTGGTGGGTCTGCCTGACGTCGCGGTCGAGCCCGGGACCCGACCCTCGTTCACGGACGAGCAGGTCACCGCAGCCGTCGACGCCCAGACCCCGGAGAGCGCGAAGGGTCTGCGCCGCAGGGTCGGGGTCCAGGCCAGGGTCGCGCTGGTCAAGATCGCGCTGTCCCACGTGCCGCCGCGGATCGACCCCGACGCCCTGGTGGTGCCCGACCACCTGTGACGTCGATGCTCAGACGACGATGATCGGCGACTCCACGGTCTTGTCGCTGCGGAGCCGGCGGTCGAGGGCGGCCTCGACGCGCCAGTCGACCTGGGCGTACAGGTGTGCCGAGGTCGGGCCGGCAGCCGGAACCTTGATCGAGAAGGGCAGCTCCTGCCGCTGCCCGGGCTGGAAGGCGGACTTCCCTCCGAGCTCGACCTCCGCGACCTGGACGTCGTCGGTGATCTGGCTGCTGCTGCCGAAGTACGCCGAGTAGCCGAGGCTGCCCGAGTAGAGGTCGTAGCTGTTCTCGGGGGCCGCGAGGAAGGTGACCCGTCGGTGCAGCCGCACCTTCACGGACCGCGCCTTCAGCTCCTCCGGGACGTCGATGACCAGGGTCCCGGTCAGGTCCTCGCCGTGGCGGATCGCGGTGGGGATCCCGGACAGGGTGAGCCCGTCGTCGGTGGCATCGTGTTGCCGGGTCGCAGGCACCCGCTCGATCGGCACCCGGACCTGGAACGGCATCCGTTCGACGATGTCGATCCCCTTCTGGCGGTCCACCCTGGCCCAGGCCTCCCAGGTGACGATGTCGCCGCTCGTCGGCTGGACGTGGTCGGGGAGGAACATGCTGACGAGCTGCTCTCCGGTGCGCATCTCCACGGCCTGCTCGTGGGCGAAGATCTCGACCTCGCGCCACACGGTCTGGCTCTCGACGTCGCCGTCGTCGCCTCGCTCCCGCTCCTCCACCTGGTAGCGGCCGGTGCAGGTGACGCCGGTCCGCACGGCGCGAGCCTTGTCGTCGAGCTGGTCGAGGACGCTGAGACGGACGGCCATCTCGCTACCCGGTCCCGCGGTGGCGGGTTCGACGGCGACCTGGATCGCGCCGCCGCTGCTGCCCTTGAGTCGATCCATCAGTCCCATGGCGGCAGACTAGGTCGACGGCTGGTCGCGCGTGGCGGATCCGGCAGACTCAGCGAAGCGCCATCGAGCCGGACAGCGCCGGCTCCCAGCCGAGCTTCTCGTGCTCCGAGATCCGGGTGTCGAGGGCGGCTGCGACGTCCTCGGGCCAGTCTGCGGTCTTGCGGGTCGAGAGGTCCATGTGCAGGAAGATCTCCTCCATCACGGCGCTGAGCTCCTCGTGCGACTCGTCGAGCAGGTAGACCACGACGTGGGCGGCCCGGTCGGAGCGGCCGACCAGCCGCACCCGCACCGAGATCCGGTCACCCGTGCGCAGCTCGGACAGGTAGGTGAGGTGGTGCTCCGCCGAGAACATCGCGTGCCCGCTCGTGGCCCACACCTGCGGGATGCCGACCTCGGTCAGGGACTCGTCGAGCCCCTCGCTGGCGATCCCGAGGTAGTGGCGCACGTTCATGTGGCCGTTGATGTCCTCGAACGCGGTGGGGACGGCCTGAGGTGCGTACGACGGCAGGTCGGCGACCTGGGCGTACGTCGGATGTGAGGTGGGCACGGTCGCACGGTATCGCCTCGCAGCGGACGTCCGGCGGGAGCCGTCAGATCGGCAGTCCGAGGAGGCCGAGCGGCTCCGCCATCTCCTCCTCCTCGTAGGTGAAGTGGGACTCCAGCACGCGGGCGAGAGAGGCCACCGAATCGTCCAGCTCCGCCAGCAGGTCGGGGTCGGCGTCCATCCGCACGACCACCTCGTCCAGTGCGACCAGGTGCTCGTGGATGACGTGGTGCTCGTCCAGCAGCCGCGCCACGACGGGTGCGTAGCCGGGCATGGCCGCGACGGCCGGGAACATGGCCCGGTCCTCGATGGTGTGGTGCATCGTCACGAACCGGCACAGCTGGCCACAGAAGCTCCCGAGCTCCTCATAGGTACGACGGAGCGCCAGGTCGTGGACGGCCTCCCGCACGTCGCCGAGCGACCCTTCGCCGCGGCGTACCTCGGCGACGGCGTCGGCCACGGCGGCCAGCTGTGACCGGAAGTGGTGGTGGATGGCGCGCAGGTGGAGGCCGGGCTGCTGCTGGGCAGCGGTGAGGGCGATGCCCCTGGACGCACGGGGGCGGGTCGGTTCGTCCAGCTCCCGGACCATCAGGAGAGGGCGGTAACCGAGCCGGGATCGGTGTTGCGCCGGAAGTCGACGGACACCCGACCCGGGACGCCGTTCAGGACGAAGGGGATCTCCATGCCCGGACGCTAGCGGACGTCGGCGATGATGGAGGGGTGCACATCGACGACGTCCTGGTCCTGGACGGAGGCATGTCCAACGCCCTCGAGGATCGTGGCCTCGACCTGTCGTCCGACCTGTGGACCGCCCGGCTCCTGCTCGACGACCCAGCCCAGATCGGAGCGGTCCACCGCGACTACTACCTGGCGGGTGCGGACGTGGCGACGACCGCCAGCTACCAGGCGAGCGTGCCCAGCCTGCTCGCCGCCGGCTTGACGCACACGGAGGCCCGCCGGGCGGTCGTGGCCAGCGTCGAGCTGGCGTGCGCGGTCCGCGACGAGGTCGCCGCCGAGTCGGGCCGGCGCCTGCTGGTCGCCGCGTCGGTCGGTCCCTACGGTGCGGTGCTCGCCGACGGTTCGGAGTACCGGGGCCGGTACGGCGTCTCCCGCGCCACACTGCGTGACTTCCACGGGCCACGGCTCGAGCTGCTCGCCTCCGCGGGTCCGGACCTGCTCGCCGTCGAGACGATCCCGGACCTCGACGAGGCGGAGGTGCTGGTGCCACTGCTCGACGACCTCGGTCTCCCTGCCTGGTTCTCCTACTCGGTCGAGGGTGGCTCCACGCGCGCGGGCCAGCCGTTGCGCGCGGCGTACCAGGTCCTCGCCGACAGCGCGGCCATCGTGGCGGCCGGGGTCAACTGCTCGGCGCCACGGGACGTGCTCGGAGCTGTCACGACGGCCGTCGAGGTCACCGGCAGGCCGGCCGTCGCCTACCCGAACCTGGGCGAGAGCTGGGACAGCTCGACGAACACCTGGGGCGGCGACGCGTCGTACGACACCGACCTGGCGGTCGGCTGGGTCGCGGCCGGGGCGCGCCTGGTCGGCGGGTGCTGCCGTGTGGGGCCGCGGGAGATCGCCGACCTGGCCGGCGTTCTCACGAGCCGCTAGTCAGCCGAGACTTCCGGGCTCCAGCCGGGCACCGGGTCCGAGGGTGGCCGCTGGTGGAGATGCGCGATCCCTGTCCGACCAGGACCACAGCGTCGCTGTCGTCGATCTCGCCGGCCGCGGCACCGACCGTCGCCGAGGCCTCGACCACGCAGTCCTTGTCGAGGATCGCCCAGTCCACGGTGGCGTCCCCGCGGACGGTGACGTCGGAGAAGAGGACGCTGTCGCGGACGACGGCGCCCGGGCTCGACGACGCACCCGGGACCGAGCACGCTGCGGATGACCGTGCCCGAGACGTGACAGCCGGGACTCACCAGGCTGTCGACGACCTGGGCGCCACCCAGCACCCGGGCCGGCGCCCGCTGCGGCTGGCGGGTCAGGATCGGCCAGTCGCGACGGTTGAGGACACCCACGTCGTCGGTGAGGACGTCGCGGTGGGCCTGCAGGTACTTGTCCGGCTCGCCGAGGTCCTTCCAGTAGCCGGGCAGGGCGTGCGCGACCACCCGGTGCTTCTCCACGAGCCGGGGGAGGAGGTGGTCGCCGAAGTCCTCGAGGCCCGAGTCACCCTCGTCGCTGTCGGCCCCCAGCTCGCGGTGCAGCTGTTCGAGGGTCTCGATGAGCACGTCCGGCCGGTAGACGAAGATCTCGGTCGCCACCGTCGTCGTCGAGGGCCGGTCCGGCTTGTAGTCGAAGCCGGTCACCCGCCCGTCGGCGTCGACCTCGACCACCGCGTGGTCACCGGCCTCCTCGAGCGGCACCTCGCTGGTGACGATCGTGCAGTCGGCGTCGGTCTCACGGTGGGTGTCGAGGGCGTCGCGGTAGTCGAAGCGGTAGACGTGGTCGGCGCTCATGACGAGGACGTACGCCGGGTCGGCGCTGCGGATCTGGTCGCGCAACCGGTAGAGCTCGTCCGCGTTCCCCTGGGCGAAGCCCTCCTCGTCGGTGGAGCCGGAGCCCTCCTGCGGCATCAGCAGGCGCAGTCCGCCGTGGTTGCGGTCGAGGTCCCAGGGCCGTCCGTTGGAGACCTGCTCCTCGAGGGTCGACCCCTGGAAGGAGACCGACAGCCAGACGTCCGTGATGCCGCTGTGTGCGAGGTTGGACAACGGGAAGTCGACGAGCTGGAACACGCCCGCGAAGGGGAGGGCCGGTTTGGCGCGCTCACGGGTCAGCACGTCCATGCGGCTCCCGGCACCCCCGGCCTGGATGATCGCGAGGACGTGGTGGCGGTTCACCGGCAAATCGTCGCACAGGGACGGGGCATGCATGATCCTGGTCGAATGCGGGTACGAGGAGGTCTCGGATCAATCGAGGAGGACCCCCATGGGACTGCAGGACAAGGCTGAGAACACCGCTGAGAGCGTCAAGGGCAAGGCCAAGGAAGCCACGGGTCGCGCCACCGACGACAAGAGCATGGAGAACGAGGGCAAGGTCGACCAGACCAAGTCTGACTTCAAGCAGGCCGGCGAGAAGGTCAAGGACGCCTTCAAGGGCTGACCGTCCCCTCCCGCCTCGCCACTCTCTCAAGGAGCAATCGTGCTATTTCTTCTCTGGATCCTCGCCGTCATCCTCGTCATCAGCGGCATCGTCGCGCTGGTGCGTGGACAGGCCCTCTGGGGCATCGTCCTGATCATCGTCGGGCTGCTCGTCGGCCCGGGCGGCGTCAGCATCTTCTCCAAGTAGCACGGCCTCGGCTTCCGGGCCGAAGGCAGCAGGCAACCAACGTGGTGGATCGGCCCAGGCCGGTCCACCACGTTCGTGCGTGCGGGGCGAGCCGGCCTCCGATCAGTCGGGGATCGCCGCCGGGAAGCCCTTCTTGAGCAGCGTGGCAGTGAAGATCACGACCGGTACGTCCCCGCGGTTGGCGGCCTGGTGGTGGTCGTTGGGCTGCTCCACGATCCACTGGCCGGTGCGGATCTTCCCGGTCTGCCCGGACCTGATCTTCCGGACCAGCGTCGGGTCGTCCGAGCTTCCTCGCATCACCTTCACGAGGCCGTCGTTGACCGTGTAGGTGAGCGTGCCCTGTTCGA
This sequence comes from uncultured Actinomycetota bacterium, assembly GCA_963834235.1. GTDB lineage: Bacteria > Actinomycetota > Actinomycetes > Propionibacteriales > Nocardioidaceae > Nocardioides. Next base: position 190,303 of record CAWIAS010000001.1, on the reverse strand, counting down.
TGAACGCCACCTGGGTCCCCGGGTGGTGGTGTGCCGCCAGCTCGGCATCCGGCATCACGGTGACCCGGCTCAGCCCGAGCTCGCGGCCCTCGACCCCGCGGGGCTGCTTCGCCGCGGCCAGCGGCTCACGGACGACGACTGGGGGCTCGGCGGAGCCGGCGGCCCAGCCGACCGTGGCTCCGCCCGCGACGAGGATCGGGGCAGCGGCCAGGACGAGGATGCGGGTACGGCGAGTCGTCATGTCGCGGAGCCTAGGGCTGGCAACGGCTGCCCGGGAGCGGAATCGGGCAGCGCGAGGGACGGCGAGAAGTGTCGCCGTCCCCGTCTAGGGTGCCGAGGGTGACCTTGCGGATCCACCGCGCACCGCGCACCGACCAGCTCGCCGACGCCCTCGGCGAGCTGTTGGCGGTGCCCCTGGCAGATCCGTTCGCCGAGGAGGTGGTGGTGGTGCCCGCCAAGGGGGTGGAGCGCTGGCTGACGCAGCGGCTCTCCCACCGGCTCGGCACCTCGCCCGGCCGTGGCGACGGAGTCTGCGCCGGGGTCCGGTTCCTCAGCCCGCGTTCCCTCGTCTCGCTGCTCCTCGAGCGCGAGCGGGACGACCCCTGGGATCCCGACCGGCTCGTGTGGCCGCTCCTCGCGGTCATCGACGACAGCCTCGACGAACCCTGGTGCGCCACCCTCGCCGCCCACCTCGGCCACGGCCTCTCCGGCGACGAGGCGCTGCTCCGACGCAACCGGCGCTACTCCGTCGCCCGTCGCCTGGCCGGGCTCTTCGCGTCGTACGCCGTCCAGCGGCCGACGCTGGTGAGCGACTGGCGCGAGGGGCGTGACACCGACGGCGCCGGCGCGCCGCTGGACGACGACCTGCTCTGGCAGGCCGAGCTGTGGCGGCAGCTGCTCGCCCGGGTCGACGCACCCGCGCCCCGATCTTCGACACCGGCACGCGCTGGAGCTCCTGCGCGACGGTGGTGCCGGACTCGACCTGCCGGACCGGCTGTCGCTGTTCGGCCACACCCGTCTCCCGGTCACCGAGGTCGAGCTGCTCGCTGCCCTCGGGGAGACTCGCGACGTCCACCTGTGGCTGCCGCAGCCGTCCCCGGCGCTGTGGGACTCCCTGGCGGGGCAGGGCGGGCCGGTCATCCGCGCCGACGACCGCTCCGCAGAGCGGGTCGGCCACCCCCTGCTGGCGTCGCTCGGCCGCGACAGCCGTGAGCTGCGCCGGATCCTCGACCCGTTGGTGAGGTGCGACGGCGCGCCAGCGCGAGCCTCGAAACCCCGCAGCCACTCCGTCGGTCGAGGTGCGAGGCGCGCCAGCGCGAGCCTCGAAACCCCCGCAGCTGGGCAGGGCCCCACCCTCCTCGGCTGGCTCCAGGCCGACCTCCGCGCCAACGCCGCACCCTCCGCCGCCGACCGGGACACCCGCAAGCTCGCGACCGACGACCGCAGCATCCAGGTCCACGCCTGCCACGGCCCGGCCCGGCAGGTCGACGTGCTCCGCGAGGTGCTGGTCGGCCTGCTCGAGGACGACCCCACCCTCGAGCCCCGCGACATCCTCGTCATGTGTCCCGACATCGAGACGTTCGCGCCGCTGATCTCGGCGGGGTTCGGCCTGGCCGACGTCGTCGACCACGGAGGCCACCCCGCCCACCGGCTGAGGGTTCGACTGGCCGACCGTGCCCTCACGAGCACCAACCCGCTGCTCGCTGTCGCGGCCCGGCTGGTGGAGCTGGCCGGTGGCCGGGTCACCGCCAGCGAGGTGCTCGACCTCGCCGGCGTCGAGGCGGTCCGCACCCGGTTCCGCCTGAGTGACGACGACCTCTCCCGGATCACCGGGTGGGTGGCCGACGCCGGTGTCCGCTGGGGCCTCGACGCGGAGCAGCGCGGCGACTTCTCGATGAGCGGGTTCGCCCACAACACCTGGCGCGCCGGCCTCGACCGGATCCTGCTCGGCGTCGTGATGAGTGGTGACGACCACCGGCACCTCGGCCGCGGCCTCCCGCTCGACGACGTCGGCAGCAGCGACGTCGAGCTCGCCGGACGCCTGGCCGAGCTGCTCCACCGCGTGGACCGCTGCCTGTCCGCGCTGCGCGGGGCCACCGGAGTCGGCGAGTGGATGGCTGCGCTGCAGGAAGGCGTGCGCGGCGTGACCGACGTACCCCTCGACGACGCGTGGCAGGTGCCGCAGTTCGAGCGCGAGCTGGCCCGGGCGGTCGACGCCGGCGGGCTCGGGTGCGGAGGTCTCCCTGCGGCTCGCCGACGTGCGTGCCCTGCTGGCGTCGCGGCTCGGCGGCCGCCCGACCCGCGCCAACTTCCGCACCGGCACCCTCACCGTCTGCACGATGGTCCCGATGCGGTCGGTTCCCCACCGCGTGGTGTGCCTGGTCGGGCTCGACGACGGCATCTTCCCGCGGACCACCTCGATCGACGGTGACGACGTCCTCGCCCGGCGTCCGGTCACCGGTGAGCGCGACGTCCGCAGCGAGGACCGCCAGCTGCTGCTCGACGCGCTGCTCGCCGCCCGGGAGACCCTGGTCATCACCTACACCGGCGCCAACGAGCACTCCGGTGCCGTCCGCCCGCCCGCCGTACCCCTCGGCGAGATCCTCGACGCCGTCGACCGCACCTGCGACGGACCGGTTCGTGGCCAGGTGCTCGTGCGACACCCGCTCCAGCCGTACGACGCCCGCAACCTCGTGCCCGGTTCGCTCGGCACCCCCGGCCCGTTCAGCTTCGACGCGGCCGCTCTGTCCGGGGCGGTGGCGGCGTCCGGTCCTCGCGAGCCCGGCCGGCGTTCCTCGACCGGACAGCTGGCCGAGCGCGAAGCCACCGACGTCTCGCTGGCCGACCTGAAGGCGTTCTTCGCGCACCCGGTGCGGTCCTTCCTGCGCGGCCGCCTCGACCTCACCATCCCCCGTGAGGCCGACGAGGTCGGCGACGCGATCCCGGTCGACCTCGACGCCCTCGAGCAGTGGGGTGTCGGCGACCGCCTGCTTCGCGAGGTCGTGTCCGGCCAGGACCCGACCGCCGTGATGATCGCCGAGCAGCTGAGCGGCAGCCTTCCCCCGGGCGGCCTGGGCCTGCGGGCGCTCACCACCGTGGCCGAGGAGTCCCAGAAGCTCGTCAACCGCACCGCAGACCTCCGGGCCGGCGCCGCGCGGGCCGTCGACGTCGACGTCGACCTGGGCGGTGGTCGCCGGCTCACCGGCACCGTCTCCGGGATCCACGGCAGCCGGATCGTCACGCTCGGCTACTCCCGGCTCAAGGCCCGACAGCGGCTGCTGGCCTGGATCGACCTGCTCGCGCTGAGCGCCGCCCGCCCCGACGACAGCTGGACCTCCCACGCGATCGGTCGTGACCGTGCCGGCCCGAAGCGCGCGCTCGACCGGTCCGCTCGACCACACGGCCGTCGACCACCTCCGGGCACTCGTCGCGCTCCGCGACCTCGGGCTGCGGCAGCCGTTGCCGTTGCCGCTCGCCACCGGCAACGCCTGGGCCGAGGCGCACGTGCTCGAGCTGATGGGCAACGACCGCTCTCCGACCGCCGCCGCGGCCCGGGCGTGGGAGACCGACCCCAACAACAGCTACGGCATCCTCGGCGAGGACGCCGACGCCTGGCATGTTCGCGTCTACGGCGAGCGGGCGCCGTTGTCCGATCTCCTCGACGCCGGCCTGGCGACGTACGCCTGGCAGGTCTGGGAGCCGTTGCTGACGGGTGCGGAGCGGGTGGGCTGCCCTCTGATGACCGACGCGACGACCTCTTCGACATCCGCGACCCGCTGCCGACCGGCACCACCCTGCTGGAGGCCAGCGCCGGCACCGGCAAGACCTGGACCATCGGTGCCTTGGTCACCCGCTACGTCGCCGAGGGGGTCTGTCGGCTCGAGCAGATGCTGGTGGTCACCTTCGGCCGGGCGGCCAGCCAGGAGCTGCGCGAGCGGGTCCGCACCCAGCTGGTCGAGGCCGAGCGGGCCCTGGCCGCAGAGCCGGTCCTGCCTGCGGAGCCGTCGACCCTGATCGACCTGCTCGTCGACTGCGACGCGAGCGAGCGGCTGCTCCGGCACCGCAGGGTGACCGAGGCGCTCGCGGGGTTCGACGGCGCCACGATCGCCACGACCCACCAGTTCTGCTCGATGGTGCTGGGCTCGCTGGGGGTGGCCGGCGACACCGATGCCCGGGCCAGGCTGGTCGAGGACCTCGACCAGCTGCTCGGCGAGGTCGTCGACGACCTCTACCTGCGCGCGTTCGCCTTCGCCGAGGCCGACCCCACCTTCACCCTTGCCGAGGCGAAGTCGATCGCCCGGACGGCCGTCGGAGACTCGCAGGCCCGACTCGAGCCGGCCGGTGAGGACGCCAACACGCCGGCCGGGAGGCGGGTCGCGTTCGCCAATGCCGTCCGGCGCGAGATGGAGAATCGCAAGCGCAGGCTGGGGATCCTGTCGTACGACGACCTGCTCATCCAGCTCGCGCAGGCACTGCAGCGGCCCGACGCACCCGCCCGGGCGCGGATGCGCCAGCGGTGGCAGATCGTGCTGGTCGACGAGTTCCAGGACACCGACCCGGTCCAGTGGGACGTCCTCGACCGGGCCTTCTCCGGCCACGCCACGATGGTGCTGATCGGCGACCCCAAGCAGGCCATCTACGCGTTCCGCGGTGGCGACGTGACGACCTACCTCCAGGCCGCTGAGACCGCCACGACGACCAAGACGCTCCCCGTCAACTGGCGCAGCGACGAGGCGTTGCTCTCCGCCTTCCAGACGGTGCTGGCCGGCGCCGAGCTCGGCGACCCGAGCATCGTGGTCCACGATGTCGCCGCCCATCACGCGGGCTCCCGGCTCGTCGGTGCGCCCCACCCGGCGCCGTTCCGGCTGCGGGTGCTGCGACGCGACCAGTTCGGCCGCCGCGGCGAGAAGCCCCTCCTGGTCAGCCAGACCCGGCCCCACATCGCCCGTGACCTGGCGCTCGACGTCCGGGCCCTGCTCGCCTCGGGGGCGACGTACGACGGTCGGCCGCTCGAGCCGCGCGACGTCGCGGTCATCTCCTACCGGCACTTCGACCTCGCGGCGGCCCAGCGCGCGCTGCACGAGGTCGGGGTGCCCGCCGTGATCGCGGGCGGCGGCAGCGTCTTCGCCACCCCGGCGGCCGTCGAGTGGGTCGAGCTGCTGGAGGCGCTCGAGCAGCCGCACCGCAGTCCTCGCGTCCGGGCGGCCGCGTTGACCTGCTTCTTCGGCCACCACGCCCGCGAGCTCGACGAGCAGGGCGACGACCTCACCGACGAGGTCGCCGAGACCCTGCGTGCCTGGGCCGAGGTGTTCGCCGTCCGGGGCATCGCCGCCGTCCTCGAGGCAGCCAACGCGAGTGGTCTGTCCGCCCGGGTCCTCAAGGGCGTGGGGGGCGAGCGCCGCCTGACCGACCTGCGCCACATCGGCGAGGCTCTGCACGAGGTCGCCCTGACCGAACGACTCGGTCTGGTCGCGATGCTTGCCTGGTTGCGTGGCCAGGTCGTCGAGGGCCACGACGGCCGCGGCGCCGAGCGCACCCGCCGCCTCGACTCCGACGCTGCGGCAGTCCAGCTGGTGACCATCCACGCGAGCAAGGGCCTCGAGTACCCCGTCGTCTACCTGCCTGCCCTGGCCGACCGCAACGTACCCAAGCCGTCGACCCCGCTGTTCCACGACGCCGACGGCAAGCGGTGCGTCGCCGTCGGTGGTCCCGGTGGCACCGGTTGGGGCGACCACGTCCAGCGGTGGCTCGACGAGGAGGCCGGTGAGTGGCTGCGGTTGCTCTACGTCGCCATCACCCGTGCCCAGTCGCAGGTCGTCTGCTGGTGGGCCCCGACCCGCAACACCCCCGCGTCACCGCTGCAGCGGATGCTGCTCGGCCGTCGGCCCGGCCTGGCGGCCGTCCCCGACGAGTTCGCCAACCGCACCGACGACGAGGCAGCCGAGTTCCTGGAGCGCTGGCGGGCCGCCGGCGGCCCGACCCCCGAGCTCGCCGCGCACGCCGACCCGGGTGCCGATCCGTCGCGACCCACGCCGCCGGCGCTGTCGGTGCGCACCTTCACCCGCACCGTCGACGCCGCGTGGCGGCGTACCTCCTACTCCTCCCTCACCGCCGTCGAGGTGGTCGCTCCGGCCGAGGGTGGCGTCGGAAGCGAGCCCGAGGTCTCCGCCAAGGACGACGAGCACGTCGCCGCGACCTCGGCCGAGCCGGTGACCGGGCTGCTGTCCCCGATGGCGGACCTGCCGGTCGGCGCCACGTTCGGGTCCCTCGTGCACGCCGTTCTCGAGCACGCCGATCCCGACGCGCCAGACCTGCGCGCCGAGCTTCTCGGACACCTCGACGAGCAGCTGGTCCGCTGGCCCGTCGAGGTCGACCGGGACGCCCTGGTCGAGGCGCTGGTCGCTGTCTGCGACTCACCGCTCGGGTCGCTCGCGCCGACCACCCTGCGCCAGGTCCCGCTGCGTGAGCGGCTCCGGGAGATGGACTTCGAGCTGCCGCTCGCCGGCGGCGACGTCGCAGGCCGCCCGGTGCCCGAGGCCCGGCTCGGCGACCTGGCCCCGCTGTTGCGCCGCCACCTGCCGGCCGGCGACCCGGTGCGCGGCTATGCCGACGCCCTCGACCAGCCTGCGCTGGGTGACCAGCCGCTGCGGGGTTACCTCACGGGCTCCGTCGACGTGGTGCTGCGGCTCCCGGGGCCCCGCTACGTCGTCGTCGACTACAAGACCAACTGGCTCGGCCCGCGCGACGAGCCGCTCACCGCGATGGCCTACCGCCCCGAGGCGCTGGCGGGCGCGATGGGCCACTCCGACTACCCCCTGCAGGCGTTGTTGTACGCCGCCGTGCTGCACCGCTTCCTGCGCTGGCGTCAGCCCGACTACGACCCCGAGGTCCACCTGGGCGGCGTGCTCTACCTCTACCTGCGCGGCATGTGTGGCCCGGACACCCCGCTGGTCGACGGCGAGCCCTGCGGTGTGTTCGCGTGGCGACCGCCGGTGGCGCTGGTCCGGGACCTGTCGGACCTGCTCGACGGCAAGGTCGGTGCGCGATGACGGAGCTGTTCGAGCCGGTCGGGGAGCACGACTGGCGACTGGTCGCGGGCGCCGAGGGTCTGCTGGGCGAGCTCAACCGGGCCGGTGTCGTCGAGGCCTCCGACGTCCATGTCGCCCGTCGGGTCGCCGACCTCGGTGGCGAGACCGACGAGGTGGTCCTGCTCGGGTGTGCCCTGGCGGTGCGGGCGGTGCGACACGGCTCGGTGTGCGTCGACCTCGCCGCGGTCCACGACCTCGCACCGCAGCTTTCCTGGCCCGCACCACAGGCCTGGCTGGCGGCCCTGGCGGCGTCCCCGCTGGTCTCGGCGGGCGCACTCCGGCTCGAGCACGGACTGCTCTACCTCGACCGCTACCACCGGCTCGAGCGCCAGGTCTGCGACGACCTCCGCGACCGCACGGCCCAGGCGGCCCCCGACGTCGACGAGCCCGCCCTGGCGGCCGCGGTCCACCGGGTCAGCACCGGTCACCTCAGCGACGAGCAGCGCGAGGCCGCCGTCCGCGCCGTCCGTCAGTGGACCACCGTGATCACCGGCGGCCCGGGCACGGGCAAGACCACGACCGTCGCGCGGATGCTGGCGCTGCTGGCCGACCAGGCAGCGGTCGCCGGAGGCCGGCTGTCGGTGGCGCTCAGCGCTCCGACGGGCAAGGCCGCGGCCCGACTCCAGGAGGCCGTCGAGGGCGAGCTCGCCGGGCTTCCGGCCGAGGATCGCGACCGGATCGGCCGGGTCGAGGCGATGACGCTCCACCGCTTGCTGGGCTGGCGTCCCGACAACGCCACCCGGTTCCGGCACGACCGCACCAACCGGCTCAAGTACGACGTGATCGTGGTCGACGAGTCGTCGATGGTCGAGCTGACGATGATGGCTCGGCTGCTCGAGGCGGTCCGTCCGCAGGCCCGGCTCGTGCTCGTCGGCGACCCTCGTCAGCTGACCTCGGTCGGGGCGGGAGCGGTCCTGTCCGACCTGGTCGCCGGCTATGACGGTGACCCCGCCTCACCCGTCGTGTCGCTCACCGAGAACTTCCGCTCCACCGAGGACATCAAGACCCTCGCCGAGGCCCTGCGCAGTGGCGACGCCGACGACGTGCTGGCCGCGCTGCGCACCGACTCCGACGAGGTCCGGTTCGACGAGACCGACGACGCCGCGGGCGCCCTGCGCGACGACACCGTGCGCTCGGCCCTCGCGGTGCGGACGGCCGCCCTGGCGGGAGACGCCGCGGCCGCCGTGGGCGCGCTCGACGAGCACCGCCTGCTCTGTGCCCACCGGGAGGGACCACACGGCGTACGCCACTGGAACCGTCAGGTCGAGCAGTGGCTCGGTGAGGAGACGGGCCAGGAGATCTACACCGAGTGGTACGCCGGCCGCCCGATCCTGGTGACCAGCAACGACTATGCGCTGGAGATCTACAACGGCGAGACCGGGGCCGCGGTGCTGCACGACGACGGTCGGCTCCGCGCCTGGATCTCCGGGTCCGGCGGGCTCCACGACTTCGCGCCGGGGCGGCTCGACGCGGTCGAGACGATGCACGCGATGACCATCCACAAGAGCCAGGGCAGCCAGGCCGAACGCATCACCGTGCTGCTGCCCGACGAGGGCTCGCGGCTGCTGACCCGCGAGCTGTTCTACACCGCGGTGACCCGGGCCCAGCGCCAGGTGCGGGTGGTGGGGTCGGAGGCCGCCGTGCGCGCCGCCGTGGCCACGCACGCCCAGCGCGCGACCGGTCTCCGACAGCGGCTGGTCGACGCCCGCGCCCACTGACCGAGCAGTGGCCACCGAAACCTGATGGCAACGTGCCGCGGCTAGGGTCGAAGTCGACCAAAGGAGTGTTGCGATGCCCTTCCTGCTGCGGGTGGAGCTGCCCGACGTCCCCGGGTCGCTGGGGCGGCTGGCGAGCGCCATCGGTGAGGCCGGTGGTGACATCGAGGCGATCGAGATCGTCGAGAAGCTGCACCAGGGCGTGGCCGTCGACGACGTACTCCTCGAGACAGCTCCGGGCGCCATGCCCGACTCGATCGTGTCGGCCTGCAACGCCCTCGACGGGGTGCGGGTGCTGTGGATCAGCCGGTACGCCGCCGGCGGCAACGTCTTCCTCGACCTCGAGGCGATCGAGGACCTCACCGCCCACCCCGCCGAGGCCCCGGACCGGCTGGTCGACCTGGTGCCCGTCGTCTTCCGCTCCGACTGGGGTGCGCGCGTCCACCGTGACCTCGGGGTGGTCCACCGGACCCAGGGCGCACCGGCCGAGGTTCCCTGGGCCGACCTGGCCTCCTCGGGACGGCTCGACGTCGCCGACGACGTGAACCTGTTCGCCGCCGCCCGCCTCGGACCCGACGAGATCCTGGTCATCGGTCGCCGTGGCGGCCCCGAGTTCCTCGACTCCGAGCTCGCTCGCCTCGGCCACCTCGCCGCGATGGCGATCTCCATCTCGCACAACGCCGCCACCGCCCCCTGACCCACGAGGTGGCGCTTGTCCCCCGCGAAGTGGGAGTTGTGGTGCACCGAGGTGGGAGTTGTGGCGGTCTGCGTCCACCACAACTCCCACTTCGAGCAGCCACAACTCCCACCTCGTGGGGGATTTTGTTTGTCAGGGGCAGCCGACGCGGGTGAGGTCGGGGTTCCGGCGGGTGCCGCCCCCGGGCGTGGAGATGCCGAAGGCGGAGCAGTAGTAGAAGCTCAGCAGCCTGTCGCGGCGGAGGGTGACCGGCGCCCACTCGCCGTTGCCGACCGGCTCCAGGTAGCGGAACCGATCGCCCAGCAGCGTGTCGACGTTGTCGCGGTGCTTGAGGTAGCGGTCGAGCCACGCCTGGACGTAGACGCTCGACAGCGCCTGGCCGTAGCGGCTGGCGGGCAGCACCAGCGGGATGTCGGTGTACTCCAGGTGGGTCGAGGCCCGGGGCACGACCAGCATCGAGTCGACGCCGGCCTTCTGCCAGGCGTCATGGCCCGTACGACGTTCGCGCATCGGGTCGGGTCCCTCGGGCGAGGGCTGCGGGGCGAGCGAGCTGCCCCCGCTGAGCCACCACGGGGAGACGGTGAAGCCGTACTCGGACTGCAGCGCCAGCGCCGGCACGACGGGCCGGTTGCCGTTGCCGTCGAGCGGGCCCTCGGAGCTCGGGCCGGCCAGCTTGTCGAGCGCCACCACGGCGGCCACGCGCCGGTCGGTGCCCTGCACCTTCGAGACCGCGGCGGCGCCCATCGAGTGCCCGATGATCGCGATCCGCGTGGTCCGACCGGGCGTCGCGGTGTCCCGGTCGGAGGAGCGGTCGAACAGACGCCAGTAGGGGTTGAAGTCGTCGACCGGAGCCCCCGCTGCCTTCGGGTTGTCGTACGGCGCGTCGGGGGTCGAGGTGAAGAAGTCGAGCGCGTCCTTCGTGCCGACCACGAAGTTGGACAGCTGCTGGGAGGGCACCCCGGGGCAGCCTGACTGCTCGCCGTCCTGCGGCTCGGCGAAGGGGTTGCAGAACGGCAGCGCGTTCTCGTCGACCGGGGAGTCCTCGTGGGGGAGCGTCTCGCTGGTGCCCTGTCCCTGGACGTCGTAGGTGAGCACGACGTAGCCGCGCTCGGCGAGGTCCTGGGCCAGCCACTCGTACATGCCCTCGGAGCCCTGCACCGAGCCCTCGGTCAGCACCACGCCGGGGAAGGGTCCCCGCAGACGCCGCCCGGTGTAGGGGTCCTTCGCGCCCGGCTCCGGCCGGTAGACCGTGCCGCGCAGGAGGGCGCCGTACTTGTTCGTGAAGGCGATCCGCTCGATCCGCCCGCGCGAGCTCTCCCAGCCTGCGCGCAGCGGGTTGCCGACGTTCCACCCCGGGAACACGTTGCCGGGGGTGATCGCGAGCCGGTTCGGCGTGGCGACCTGGGTGAGCAGCTGGTCGACGCCCTTCTGGGTCGACGCGGTCACCAGTGCGGGCAGGTACGCGGGGTTCTGGAGCTGGCCACCCTCACCGTGGATCCGGCCGTAGGCGTCGACGATGTTCTGCGAGTCGCGGGCCGTGTACTCCGGCGAGGACGGGTCGGGCCCCGCCTGGGCCGGAGGCGTGGCAGTGAGCAGTGCGGCTCCGAGGAGCAACGAGAGCGTCGCGGTGAGTCGTCGGCGCATGGGGTCCCTTCCGTCGCGGTCCCCGGTTCAACGAGGATCTGCGCGGAAGGCAACGCGGCGTCTCAGGCGCCGGACGTCAGTCGGTGGCGCGTTCGAGCACGAAGACCGGGATCTCGCGGTCGGTCTTCTTCTGGTACTCCGCGTAGGTGTCCCAGGTGTCGACGGCGAGCTGCCACCAGTCGGCGCGCTCCTCGCCGGTCACGACGCGAGCGCGGTAGGTGTGCTTCTCCGCCCCGTCCTGCAGGTCGACCTCGGGGTGCTCGACGAAGTTGTAGTACCAGACGGGGTGCTCGTCAGCGCCACCCTTGGAGGCGATCGCGACGTAGGTGCCGTCGCGCTCGACCCGCATCACGGGGTTCTTGCGGAGCTTGCCCGACTTCGCGCCCACCGAGGTGATCACCACGATCGGCCAGTTCGGGTTCCCCCGCAGGATGTTGGCCCGCTGACCGTTCGAGGCCTCGAACTCCTCGACCTGGTTGCGGACCCACTCGGCGGGGCTGGGCTCGTACTCACCTTGAAGTGCCATACCCACCACAACACCGCGGACCTTCCGCAGATTCCGTCGCGACCGGGTGCCGATACCGTGCCCCCCATGAGCGCGATCGATGGAGTCTCCGAGATCTTCGACCCCGAGGCCTGGGACGACGTCCCCGGCTTCGACGACCTGACCGACCTCACCTACCACCGGGCGAAGGCACACGGAACGGTGCGGATCGCGTTCGACCGGCCCGATGTGCTCAACGCCTTCCGTCCGCACACCGTCGACGAGCTGCTGCGGGTCCTCGAGCACGCGCGCATGTCCAGCGACGTCGGCTGCGTGCTGCTCACCGGCAACGGCCCCAGCGAGAAGAACGGCAAGTGGGCGTTCTGCACCGGTGGCGACCAGCGGATCCGCGGACGCGCGGGATATCAGTACGCCGATGGCGAGACCTCCGAGACCGTCGACAAGGCCAAGCTGGGGCGGTTGCACATCCTGGAGTGCCAGCGGCTGATCCGGTTCATGCCGAAGGTGGTCATCTGCCTGGTCAACGGCTGGGCGGCCGGCGGTGGCCACTCGCTCCACGTCGTCTCCGACCTCACCATCGCCAGCCGCGAGCACGGCCGCTTCAAGCAGACCGACGCGGACGTCGGCTCGTTCGACGGCGGCTTCGGGTCGGCGTACCTCGCCCGCCAGGTCGGCCAGAAGTTCGCCCGCGAGATCTTCTTCCTCGGCGACGAGTACGACGCCGAGGCCGCGCACCGGATGGGGATGGTCAACCGGGTGGTCCCGCACGCCGAGCTCGAGGCCGAGGCGCTCGAGTGGGGCCGCAAGATCAACGGCAAGTCACCGACGGCGCAGCGGATGCTGAAGTACTCGTTCAACCTGATCGACGACGGGCTGGTCGGTCAGCAGCTGTTCGCCGGCGAGACCACGCGGCTCGCCTACATGACCGACGAGGCGCAGGAGGGCCGCGACCAGTTCCTCGAGAAGCGCGAGCCCGACTGGTCGCCGTTCCCCTGGTACTACTGAGATCCCCTGCGGGACAGGGTTCCCGTGCCAGTCTTGACCCTCACCACCATGTCGGTTCGATCTTCCTCGGGAGTCCCCCTTGCGCCAGTTCCTCGCCGCCCTGTCCGTCGCGGCCCTGCTGTCCGGCTGCTCCTTCGCGTTCGGCGGTGCCGACGCGGTGACGAAGGCGGAGCTCGAGGAGCAGATGGCGACGCTCTACACCCCGGACGATTCCGAGGCAGAGATCACCGCGGAGTGCGGGGGTGAGCTCGCGGCCGAGGTCGACGCCACGCAGGAGTGTCACCTCGTGGTCGGCGAGCAGGAGGCCGACGTACGCGTCGTCGTGACCAAGGTCGGGGACGACGTCGTGGACTTCACGGCCACCCCGTTCGTCCCGGCCGACCGGGTGGCGCTGACGATCAAGGACAGCCTGTCTGCGCAGGGCTTCGAGGTCGAGACGGTGGAGTGCGAGGACGAGCTGCCGGGTGAGCTCGACGCCACGACGACCTGTACGGCCACTCCGGCGGAGGGCGGAGGCGCCATCGAGGTGACGGTGACCTCGGTCGAGGGCCTCATGGTGAACTTCAACTACGAGGTCGTCTCCTGACCCGAAGGCTCCGAGGGATGGTGAGGCCGTGCGGGTCGTCGTCCTGACCGGCGCCGGCATCTCCGCGGAGAGCGGGGTGCCGACCTTCCGCGACGCCGACGGGTTGTGGGAGGGGCGTCGGGTGGAGGAGGTCGCGACGCCCGAGGGGTACGACCTCCAGCCGGACGTCGTCCACGAGTTCTACGACGCCCGACGGGCCGCCCTCCTGCGGGTCGAGCCCAACGCAGCCCACGGAGCGCTGGCCCGTCTCGAGCAGCACCTCGGCGACGACCTGCTGGTCGTCACCCAGAACGTCGACGACCTGCACGAGCGCGCCGGCTCGACCCGCGTCGTGCACATGCACGGTGAGCTCCGGTCCGCGCTGTGCCGAGCGTGCGGCCGCCGTACGCCGTGGCTGGACCCGCTGGCCCACCGCCCGCCCTGCCCCCGTTGCGGGGTGAGCGAGCTGCGGCCCGATGTCGTCTGGTTCGGAGAGATGCCCTACGAGATGGAGCGGGTCCTCGCCGCGGTGGACGACGCCGACCTCTTCGTGTCCATCGGCACCTCGGGTGCCGTCTTCCCCGCGGCTGCCTTCGTGCACTGGGCCGCCGAGGCCGGTGCGCGCACGCTGGAGCTGAACCTGGTGCCGAGTGAGGGCACCCATCACTTCGAGGAGGCCCGCCACGGCCCGGCCAGCCTGCTCGTGCCGGCCTGGGTCCGAGGGCTCGTCGGCCACGACCCGGACGACTAGGAGCGCATCACCTCGAGGCCCAGCCAGCGGGCGAGGCCCTCGATCTCCCGGTCGACCGCGGCCCGGAGGGTCTTGCCGAAGGGCGCGTCCTCGTGGACGGCGTCCACGCGGAGCACACCCTCCTTGCGCTCGGCTGTTGCGTCGAGCTTCCCGACCAGGCGGTCGCCGTGGAGGATCGGCAGCGCGTAGTAGCCCCAGCGACGCGACGCCTGGGGCTTGTACATCTCGAGCTGGTAGTCGAACTCGAAGAGATCCACCATCCGCGCGCGATCGTGGACCAGCCGGTCGAGCGGCGAGATCAGGGCGGTGCGACCGGCGAACGGCTCGTCGAGCCAGCTCGGGTCGATCCGCCACTCACCCTTGACGCCCTCCACGACCGCGCGTTCACCGACGTCCCCGACGTCCCACGGCTCACCGCCGGGCGCCTGTGCCGTCTTCGCCCGGGCGATGCCGAGAGAGCGCAGGCGCCGCTCGTTGCGCAGCCGCAGGGCCTCCGGCGCCGGAGGGAAGTCGTCGTCGGGATAGACCCGGGATGCGAGGTCGAAGAGTCGGTCCCGTCCGTCCCTGCCCACGACGGCCACCTCACCGCGCACCACCATGAAGTCGAGCAGCCGCTGGACGTTCTTGTTGTTGGTCCAGCCCGTCGAGCGCCACGGCACCTCGCAGGTGTCCGGCAGGGCGCTCACCGTGAGCGGCCCGTCCGAGCGGAGCAGCGCCAGGATGTCGCGTCGGCAGCCGCCGTTGGCCTCGACCCACGCAGCGATCTCCTCCTGCCAGGGCCGCAGGTCACCACGTCCGGGCCATTCCGCCATCTCGGCACGGAACAGGGCGAGGTCCTCGATCGGCCGGATCATCGTCAGGTGCTGGATCAGGTGCTGCGCTTCCAGGGCCTCGACGAGGTCCGCGGGCGAGTAGGTCGGGCCGAGCCGGCTCCAACAGACCAGGTCGGCGCTCGGGGCGACCGCAGCGGTCGGGTCGTTCTGCAGCACCGTGAGTCGCCGGGCCAGGTCGAGCAGGTCGCTCGGACGCTCCCGGGTCAGCAGCTGGGCGCGCACCGCGAGCCGGCGGGCGTCGACACGGGAGAGGTGGTGCACCGTCACCCGCAGGAGGCTAGCCCGCCGAAGGTCCGACCAGGGCGCCGGCGTGCGGCGGCAGTGCCAGCCCGCCCTCGAGTCGTACGTCGTCTCCGGTCGCGAACAGCAGCTCGGTGGCCTCGGTGTCGAGCAGAACCGCTGTCTCACTGAAGTTCACGACGACCTCGACGTCGCCGCGGCGCATCCGGAAGATGCCCGCGGCTTCGTCGACGGTGCAGTCGACGGACGCGAAGGCGGGGTCGGTCAGGGCAGGGACCGTCCGTCGCAGGTGGGCCAGCCGGCGGTAGGTCCCGAGCATCCGGGCATGCCGGCCGCCCTCGAGCTCGGACCAGTCCAGGTTGGAGCGCTGGTACGTCGCAGGGTCCTGCGGGTCGGGCACGACCGCCGGGTCCCAGCCCATCCGCTCGAACTCCGCGATCCGGCCCTCCGCCGTCGCCCGGCCGAGGTCGGGCTCGGGGTGGGAGGTGAAGAACTGGAACGGCGTGGAGGCTGCCCATTCCTCGCCCTGGAAGAGCATCGGTGTGAACGGGCCGGCCAGGGTGAGCAGCGCGGCGCACGCGAGCTGGTGGTCGTCGAGCGCCTCGGTGATCCGGTCGCCGATGGCACGGTTGCCGATCTGGTCGTGGTTCTGGCTGCAGACCACCAGCCGCCAGGTCGGCATCGCGGCGGTGTCGATCGGGACGCCGTGGTCACGACCGCGGAAGGACGAGTGGGTGCCGTCGTGGAAGAACCCGCGCTCGCACACCTTGGCCAGCGCGGACAACGGCTCGAAGTCCGCGTAGTAGCCGGCGGTCTCGCGGGTCAGGGCCACGTGGACGGCGTGGTGGAAGTCGTCGCTCCACTGGGCGTCCAGCCCGTAGCCCCGGGCCTCGCGCGGGGTCACCAGCAGCGGGTCGTTCAGGTCGGACTCCGCGATCAGGGTCAGCGGTCGGCGCTGGTGGGCCGACATCGCCGCCACCTCGACCGCCATCTCCTCCAGCAGGTGCACCTCGGTGGAGTCCGACAGCGCGTGCACGGCGTCCAGCCGCAGCCCGTCGACGTGGTAGTCCTCGAGCCACATCCGGACGTTGTCGAGGATGTAGCGGCGCACCTCCCGGGAGCCCTCGTCGTCGAGGTTGACCAGGTCGCCCCAGGTGTTGGAGCCGCTCTTGAGGTAGGGCCCGAAGAGCGGGAGGTAGTTGCCCGAGGGGCCGAGGTGGTTGTGGACGACGTCCTGGATGACGCCCAGCCCGGCCGCGTGACAGCCGTCGACGAAGCGCTGGTAGCCCTCCGGGCCGCCGTAGGCCTCGTGCACCGAGTGCCACAGCACTCCGTCGTACCCCCAGTTGTGGGTGCCGTTGAACGCGTTGACCGGCATCACCTCGACCAGGTCGACGCCGATCTCGCGCAGGTGCTCGAGCTTGCCCAGCGCGGCGTCGAAGGTGCCCTCCGGCGTGAAGGTGCCGATGTGCAGCTCGTAGATCACCGCTCCCGCGAGCTGTCGGCCGGTCCAGGACGCGTCGTTCCACTCGTACGCCGTGTGGTCGAACGTGCGCGACCGGGCGTGGACGCCGTCCGGCTGGCGTCGCGACCGAGGGTCGGGGCGCACGTCCGGGTCGTCGTCGAGGAGGTAGCCGTAGTCGACCTCTCCCTCGGGGGCTGGCCCGTCCGGCGTCCACCATCCGTCGTCGCCGCGGCGCATCTCGACGACGTCGTCGCCGACCGCGAGCCGCACGCGCTGGGGGCGAGGTGCCCACACGTCGAACCGGCCGCGCATCAGGACTCCTCCCTGACGAGGAGTGCCACCGGCAGGTCGGCCAGGAGGTCGGCCACCCTTGTCCCGCCGTCGGTCGAGCTCGTCGAGACCCGGCCCGTGAACACGTCGCGCCACCGGCCTTCGGGGATCCGGACGGTCGTCCCGTCCCAGCCACCGCGGGCGGCCAGCCCGACGGGCAGTCGCGTGGCGACCGTGACGGCGCCACCGCGGTCGAACGCCAGCACGTGGCCGGCCGCCGGCCCGTCGGCGCCGAGTCCGTCGTACGTCGTGAAGAGGTCGGGGCGGTCCCGGCGCAGGGACAGGGCGCGGTGGGTGACGAGCAGCTTGGCCGCGCCCGGGTCGTCGGGACGGTCGCTCAGGACGGCCTCCGCGCCCTCGGAGAGGGCGCCGAGCAGGTCGATCCGTGCGTCGAAGTCGACGACGCGGCGGTTGTCGGGGTCGACGAGGCTCTGCTCCCAGAGCTCGCTGCCCTGGTAGACGTCGGGGACACCCGGCATCGTGATCGCGACCAGCTTGGCGGTCAGGGCGTTGGACCACCCGGCAGCGGTGGTGTGGTCGAGCAGCTCGTCGAGCACGGCACCCACGGCAGGGTCGTCGAACGCGGCGTCGACAGCCCTGTGCACCGCGGCCTCGTAGGACTCGTCCGGGGCGGTCCAGGTGGTCCGGTCCCCGGCCTCGCGCATCGCCTTCTCGGCGTACGCGTGCAACCGTTCGCGGGACGCCGGCCAGGCGCCCAGCACCGCCTGCCAGAGCAGGGAGCCGAAGCCCGGGTCGGGCAGGGGGACGGCGGCCAGCAGCCGGTCGAGCGCACCGGCCCAGACGTCGGGCTGCTCGGCGAGCGTGGTGATCCGGGCGCGCACGTCCTCGCCGCGCTTCGTGTCGTGGGTGGAGAGCGCCGTCATCGCGTGCGGCCAGTCGCGCTGGCGGGCGACCATCCGCTCGTGGAACTCCGGAACGGGGAGCGAGAACTCGCTCGGGTCGCCGCCGACCTCGTTGAGCGACGTCAGCCGGGACCAGCGGTAGAAGGCGCAGTCCTCGACGCCCTTCGCCATCACCATGCCGCTGGTCTGCTGGAAGCGCTTGGCGGGCGCCGTCGTCGGGTCGGACAGCAGCGCCTCGAGCACGTCGGACGCCGTGGAGTCCACGTGCTGGGTCAGGATCCGGGCGCTGGCGAGAGCCTGGTCGAAGTGGTCACGGCCCTCGGGCAGGTAGGAGCGGTAGACCGGGAAGCAGGCCAGCAGGTTGGCCACCACCTCCTCCAGGGCGACGGCGGGTACGGCGTCGTCAAGCCCACGGACCTCGCGGACGATCCGCAGCACCTCGGAGTGCAGGATGCCGTTGGCCACGTCGAGCTTGCGCGCCTGGATGAATGACGGCCAGTAGATCTCGCCGCCCCGGAGTCGCGTCTCGAGCGCGTCGAGGGGCTCCTGCCCGGCCGGGTCGGTGAGGACCCGGTCGATCAGTCCGAGGGCGTCGTACCCGGTGGTGCCGGCGGTCGCCCACGAGGTCAGGAGCTCCTCGCCGGGCTCGAGGATCTTCTCGACCAGGACGTAGGCGCCGCCGGTGAGCTCGGCCAGGTCGTCGAGGTAGCCGCCCGGGTCGAGCAGGCCGTCGGGGTGGTCCACCCGCAGGCCGTCGACGAGGCCCTCGTCGAACCAGCGCCCGATCTCGACATGGGAGTCGGCGAAGACGTCGGGGTCCTCGACCCGGATCGCGGCGAGGGTGTTGACCGCGAAGAAGCGCCGGTAGTTCAGGCCGCTGTCGGCCACCCGCCAGTTGACCAGGTCGTAGTGCTGGCGGTCGTGGACGGTGTTGGCGTCGGCGCCGTCGTCGGCGGTGCCGGGCGCGATCGGGTACCGGTTGTCGTGGTAGCGCAGCTCGCCGTCCTCGATGCGGAGGTTGCTGATCGGTCCGCCCTCGGGGGAGCGGTCGTCGTCGCCGACCACCGGGACCCGGATCCGCCCGCCCCCGGCCGCCCAGTCGACGTCGAAGGCGGCGGCCCGTTCGGAGTCGGGGCCGTGCTGCAGCAGGTCCCACCACCAGGCGTTCGCTGCGGGTGTGGCCACGCCGACGTGGTTGGGCACGATGTCGACGAGGATGCCGAGCCCGAGCCGCCGGGCCTCGGCGGAGAGGGCGGCGAGGCCCTCCGCGCCGCCCCGCGACGGGTCGATCCGGTCGTGCGCCACGACGTCGTACCCGTGGCTGCTGCCCGGCTCGGCCGCGAGCAGCGGCGACAGGTAGACCCAGTCGGCGCCCAGCGCGTGCAGGTAGGGCAACCGGCGCGCGGCCTCGAAGAGGTCGAACTCCTCGGTGATCTGGAGTCGGTAGGTGCTGCTCGGCGTACGCATGGATCTCCTGATCGTCAGTTCCGGCCCTCGTCGGCGAGCGCGGCGAGGGAGGCGGCGACCGAGTGGTCCGGCTCCGACTCCGGCTCGGCGTGCTCGCGGAGGACGACCAGGCTGTGGGTCTCCAGCGAGAAGCTGCTGCCGGAGGGGAGGGTGCGGGCCTCGTCGGCCCCGCCACCGGTGTCGATGACCACGTCCCAGGCTGCGGCGTACTCGTCCGGAGGAAGGGTGACCTCGGCCGGGCCGTCGGCGTTGAAGTAGAGCAGGAAGTGGTCGTCGGTGATGGCCCCACCGCGGGCGTCCTTGCCGGCGATGCCGTGGCCGTTGAGGTACATCCCGATCGCCTTCGACCCGCTCTCCCAGTCGCCGTCCTCCATGGGCTGGCCGTCCAGGGCGAGCCACACGATGTCGTTGAGGCGCTCGCCATCCCCGGTGCGCACCGTGTTGCCGTGGAAGAAGCGCTTGCGGTGGAAGGTCGGGTGGGTGGCGCGGAGCTTGGCGACGGCTGCGGTGAACTCGATCAGCGGCTTGTCGGCGCGGTCCCAGTGGACCCAGGCGATCTCGGAGTCCTGGGCGTAGGTGTTGTTGTTGCCGTCCTGGGTGCGGCTCATCTCGTCACCGTGCAGCAGCATCGGCACTCCCTGGCTCAGCAGCAGGGTGGCCAGGAAGTTGCGCTGCTCGCGGGCCCGGGCACCGAGGATCTCCGGGTCGTCGGTCGGCCCCTCCACGCCGTGGTTCCAGGACCGGTTGTGGCTCTCGCCGTCGTTGTTGTCCTCGCCGTTGGCGTCATTGTGCTTCTCGTTGTAGGACACCAGGTCGCGCAGCGTGAAGCCGTCGTGGGCGGTCACGAAGTTGATGCTGGCGAAGGGCCTGCGGCCGGAGTGCTCGTAGAGGTCCGAGGAGCCGGAGAGCCGGGAGGCGAACTCCCCGAGCGACGGCTCACCGCGCCAGAAGTCGCGGACGGTGTCTCGGTAGGCGCCGTTCCACTCGGTCCACTGCGGCGGGAAGTTGCCGACCTGGTAGCCACCCGGACCGACGTCCCAGGGCTCGGCGATCAGCTTCACCTGGCTCACGATCGGGTCCTGCTGCACGAGCTCGAAGAACGTGGCCAGCCGGTCGACGTCGTAGAACTCGCGGGCCAGCGCCGACGCGAGATCGAAGCGGAAGCCGTCGACGTGCATCTCGGTGACCCAGTAGCGCAGCGAGTCCATGATCAGCTGCAGGGAGTGGGGGTGGCGGACGTTGAGGGTGTTCCCGGTGCCGGTGTAGTCCATGTAGTACTGCTCGTCGTCCTCGACGAGGCGGTAGTACGCCGGGTTGTCGATGCCCTTGAAGCTCAGCGTCGGCCCCATGTGGTTGCCCTCGGCGGTGTGGTTGTAGACCACGTCGAGGATCACCTCGATGCCGGCGGCGTGCATCGACTTCACCATCGCCTTGAACTCCTGGACCTGCTGGCCCTCGACGCTCGAGGCGTAGTCGGCGTGCGGCGCGAAGAAGCCGAGCGTGTTGTAGCCCCAGTAGTTGCGGAGCCCCTGGTCGAGCAGGGTGCTGTCCTGGATGAACTGGTGGACCGGCATCAGCTCGATCGCGGTCACCCCGAGCTTGGTGAGGTGCTCGGTGACGGCCGGGTGGGCGAGGCCGGCGTAGGTGCCGCGCTGC
Organism: uncultured Actinomycetota bacterium; assembly: GCA_963834235.1. Classification (GTDB taxonomy): domain Bacteria; phylum Actinomycetota; class Actinomycetes; order Propionibacteriales; family Nocardioidaceae; genus Nocardioides. Next base: position 169,479 of record CAWIAS010000001.1, on the reverse strand, counting down.
TCCTCAGGGACGTCGGGGTGGAGCTGGGTGAGCCCCTTGACGTGGGCCTCGTAGATGAATGACTCGTTGTACGGGATGTTGAGGCGGCGATCGCCCTCCCAGTCGAAGAACGGGTTGATCACGACGCCGTGGGTCATGTGGGGACCCGAGTCGTCGTCGTTTCGCGAGCCGGGGTCGCCGAAGTTGTAGCCGAAGAGCGACTGGTCCCAGTCGATCTCGCCGCTCGTCGCCTTGGCGTAGGGGTCGAGGAGCAGCTTGTTCGGGTTGCAGCGCAGGCCGTTGTCCGGGTCCCACGGCCCGTGCACGCGGTAGCCGTAGCGCTGGCCGGGCTGCACCGACGGGAGGTAGCAGTGCCACACGTAGGCGTCGACCTCGGTCAGCTCGACCCGGGTCTCGGTGCCGTCGGCGTCGATGAGGCACAGCTCGACGCGCTCGGCGACCTCGCTGAAGAGTGCGAAGTTGGTGCCGCTGCCGTCGAAAGTCGCGCCCAACGGGTAGGCCTGTCCGGGCCAGGTCTCCACGTGTCCTCCAGATGTGGGTGGTCGGTCGTGACCACCGGTTGGATCGATCAAACCACAGTGAGCGGTTCGCTCAGGAACCGTGCCCCGAACCAGCCGTTCCAATCAGTGACGGGCGACACGGCCGTAGAGTCCCGTCGCGTGGATTCCCGCCAGCTGATCCGGACCGTCGCCGTCGTGCTGGCGGCGCTGGCGCTGGGGTTCCTCGGGTGGCGGATGAACACCGACGACCCGGGCCGCCCGGCGTCGAGCGACGAGACGCCGTACGCCACCGTCGTGCGTGACCTGCAGTCCCTGCTCGCGGTGTACGGCGGGCTGGCGCAACAGGTGGCGCAGCACGACCAGGCGCACTTCGTCGAGGCCAAGCTGATCGAGATCGAGTCCTCTCTCGGCGACGTGGAGAGTCGGGCGGAGGCGCTCGGCACCGACGGTGGGGACGGCGTGGCCGTGCTCGCCGGGTTCGTGAGGGTGCGCGGCGCCGACGTTCGCGCCCAGGCCGCGGCCGACCACACCGGCACGTCCGGGGTGGCCGTGCTGCAGGCGTTCGGCAGGGAGGTCTCGCTCCGGGCCGTGCGGATCGGAGGTGCCCTGTCGAGCCTCGACGAGGCGGGAGCGGACGTGAGTGAGCTCGAGGACGAGGTCGCGCAACCGTGGCCGACGCCCGACCAGGAGGGCATCGACGAGCCGGTGCCGGGCTGATCACACTCCCTCCCGAGGGGCGGCTACCCGGCAGTAGGATCGCGGCCATGAAGCGCACCATCTACGACGACGACCACGAGACCTTCCGCAGCTCCGTCAAGGAGTTCCTGGACCGGGAGGTGGTGCCGCACCTCGAGGAGCATGCCGAGAGCCACGCGCTCCCGCGCGAGTTCTGGAAGGCGGCCGGCGCCCAGGGGTTCCTCGGGCTGGAGATCCCCGAGGAGTACGGCGGCTCCGAGGCCGGCGACTACCGCTTCAACGCGGTGCTCACCGAGGAGCTCTCCAAGGTCAACATGACGCTGCCGTCGTGTGTCGGCATCCACGCCGACATCGTGGCGCCGTACCTCGTGCACCTGACGAACGACGAGCAGAAGAAGCGCTGGTTGCCCGACTTCTGCAGCGGCGACCTGCTCACCGCGATCGGCATGACCGAGCCGGGCGGCGGCTCCGACCTCGCCAACCTCAAGACCACCGCCGTCCGGGACGGTGACGACTGGATCCTCAACGGCTCCAAGACCTTCATCACCAACGGTGGCAGCGCCGACCTGGTCGTGGTGGCGGCCAGGACCAGTCCCGAGAAGAAGGCGAAGGGCATCTCGCTCTTCGGGGTCGACACCACGCTCGACGGCTACTCCGTCGGCCGGGTCCTCGACAAGGTCGGCCAGGACGAGTCCGACACCGCCGAGCTGGCCTTCAACGACGTCCGGGTCAGCAACGACGACCTGATCGGGCCGCTCGACACCGGCTTCATCTCGATGATGCAGTTCCTGCCGCAGGAGCGCCTCGGCTCGGCGATCACCAACCTCGCCCACGCCGCGCAGGTGCTGCAGGAGACCATCGAGTACGCCAAGGAGCGCAAGGCGTTCGGCCAGCCGATCGGCACCTTCCAGGCCAACCAGTTCCTGATCGCGGAGCTGGTCACCCAGGTCGAGGTGACCCAGGCGTACGTGGACGCATGCATCATGAAGCACACGCAGGGCGAGCTGACCCCGGTCGACGCCGCCAAGGCGAAGTGGTGGACCTCGCAGGTGCAGAACGACGTGCTCGACCACTGCGTCCAGCTCTACGGCGGCTACGGCTACATGAACGAGTACCGCGTCGCCCGGGCCTGGCGCGACGCCCGGGTCACCAAGATCTGGGCCGGGTCCAACGAGATCATGAAGATGCTGATCGGGCGGGACCTGGGTCTCTGAGCCGGAGCGAGGAGTGAGCCCCGCGACTTGGGTCGCTGAGGTGGAGCGAGGAGGGAGCCCCGCGACGAAGGAGCGGGTGCGACCGACGAGTGCAGGCGAAGGGGCCTATTCAGGAAGGAGCGGGTGCGAGTGACGAGTGGAGGGGAAGAGGCCCGTTCGAGTGGGCCTGTAGGCGCCGGTGAGTGGAGCCTTTCCTTGCTTGCGGGGGCACCGGCGTAGACCAAGACTTGCCGCATGACCACGGACACCGGGGCGATCGACGACGCCACTGTCGGGCCGCATGACGACGAGCCGCACGCCGACAACTTCGCGAACCGACTCAACTGGCTGCGCGCCGGCGTCCTGGGTGCCAACGACGGCATCGTCTCGACCGCAGGCCTGGTGCTGGGTGTCGCCGGTGCCACCGACGACCGGCCGACGATCCTGATCGCTGGTCTGGCCGGCCTGGTGGCCGGCGCGCTGAGCATGGGTGCGGGGGAGTACGTCTCGGTCAGCACCCAGCGGGACTCCGAGATGGCACTCCTCGACAAGGAGCGCCGCGAACTCCTCGAGGAGCCCGACGAGGAGCTCGCGGAGCTGGCCGGCATCTACGTCGGCAAGGGGTTGAGTGAACAGCTTGCGCTGGACGTGGCCCGGGAGCTCACGGCCCACGATGCGCTCGGTGCGCACGCGGAGGCCGAGCTCGGCATCGACCCGGACCAGCTCACCAACCCCTGGCAGGCGATGGGGGCCTCGATGCTGGCGTTCACCCTGGGGGCACTGCTCCCACTGCTGACGATCGCGTTCGCGCCGACGTCGGCCCGGGTGCTCGTCACGGTCGGGGCCGTCGTGATCGCCCTGGCCATCACCGGGTGGGCGAGTGCCCGGCTGGGCTTCGGACCCGCGGGTCGCGCGGTGCTGCGCAACGTCGGTGGCGGTCTGTTCGCGATGGTGGCGACGTACGCCGTGGGCTCGCTCATCGGTACCCGGATCGGCTGATCAGCGGGCCGTGCGTGCGGATTGTCACGCCGCCGAGCCGTGAGACATCTGTTCGCATGGCGGAATCTCTCGTAGGTTCGCCGGGTGAAGATCGCAGTAGCCAGGGAGACCAGAGACGGTGAGTCACGGGTCGCGATGGTGCCTGAGCTGGTCGGGAAGCTGACCGAGCTCGGGTACGACGTGGCGGTGGAGCCCGGTGCGGGCCACCACGCGCTGATCGCCGACGACGAGTACGCCGAGGCGGGCGCGAGCGTGGACGAGTCCGCGTTCGACGGCGCGGACGTGGTGGTGTCCGTCCAGCCGCTGACCCGGGAGGCGGTGCGACGCCTGCCGCGCGGGACGTCGACGGTCTCGTTCCTGCCCACCAACCAGGAGCACGAGCTGGTCGGGGAGCTGCGGGACTGCGGCGTCACGGCCTACGCGATGGAGCTCGTCCCGCGGATCTCGCGGGCCCAGTCGATGGACGCCCTGTCCTCCCAGGCGCTGGTGGCGGGTTACCGCTGTTCCATCGTGGCGGCCGGCATGCTGCGGCGCTTCTTCCCCCTGAACATGACCGCCGCAGGCACCGTCCAGCCGGCCACGATCGTGGTGCTCGGCGCGGGCGTCGCCGGGTTGCAGGCAATTGCGACCGCGAGGCGGCTCGGCGCCGTCGTCAAGGCGTACGACGTCCGCGCGGCCGCCGCGGAGGAGATCCGGTCGGTCGGTGCTCAGGCGATCGAGCTGGACCTCGAGACCCTGGAGGGTGCCGGCGGCTACGCCCGGGAGATGACGGAGGACCGGGCAGCCCGCCAGCGCGAGCTGCTCACCCCGTTCATCGCGGAGGCGGACGGCCTGATCACGACGGCAGCGGTCCCGGGTCGGCAGGCGCCGATGCTGGTGACCCGCGAGATGGTCGAGCAGATGAAGCCCGGCTCGGTCGTGGTGGACCTGGCGGCCGAGACCGGTGGCAACGTGGAGGGCTCGGTGGCCGGCGAGGTGGTCCGGGTCGGCAACGCCCAGGTCTGGGGCGGGCGCAACGTGCCCTCGCAGATGCCGGGGCCGGCCTCGAAGCTCTACGCCCAGAACATCGTCAACCTCATCACGCTGATGACCCGGACACCTGACGAGGAGGGCGCGAGCCCCGCGTTCGACCCAGACCTCGAGGACGAGATCGTGATCGGCGCGTGCGTGACCCGGGACGGCGCGATCACGCACGGTCCGACGCGCGAGGCGATCGAGGGCCCCGACCCCGAGCCTGCGCCGGCGGAAGAGCCGGCCCCCGCACCACCCGCACCCGCGGACACCCCGGAAGGTGAGACCCGATGAGTGAGGCCGTCGTCTGGCTGACGATCTTCGTGCTGAGCGTCTTCGTCGGCATCGAGGTGATCTCGAAGGTCTCGTCCACGCTGCACACGCCGTTGATGTCGGGCGCGAACGCGATCCACGGGATCATCCTGCTCGGCGCGATCATCGTGACCGGCACGACCGACAACACCCTGGCCCTGGTGGTCGGATTGGTCGCGATCGTGCTCGCGGCCATCAACATGGTCGGCGGATTCGTGGTGACCGACCGGATGCTGCAGATGTTCGTCCGCAAGAAGCCGAAGCCGGCCAAGACCGACACGGCAGCCGGGGGTGCCGCATGACGCCGACCTGGGTCCAGCTGACCTACCTCGCCTGCGCGATCTGCTTCATCCTCGCGCTCAAGGGCCTCTCGGGTCCCAAGACCGCCCGTGCGGGCAACCTGCTCGGTGCCGGGGCTGCCGTCGTCGCCGTGGCCGTCCCGTTCTTCTACCTCGACCTCGACCACATCCCGCTGATCCTGGCCGCCACCGCGGTCGGCACCGTCGTGGGCGTGATCGGTGCGCAGCGCGTCCAGATGACGCAGATGCCGCAGATGGTGGCGCTCTTCAACGGCGTCGGCGGTGGCGCGGCGTCCCTGGTGGCCCTGCTCGAGCTGCACGAGATCGCCCCGCACGCGGACCGCGTCAACTGGTTCGTGCTGGCGGCGACGGCGTTCACGATCGTGGTCGGCTCGATCTCCTTCGCGGGCTCGATCGTCACGTTCGCCAAGCTCCAGGACCTGATGACCTCCCGCCCCGTGGTCTTCCCCGGGCTGCCGGTGGCCTTCGGGCTGACCTTCCTGGGGGCCCTCGCCCTGTCGGTGATGACCGTGACCGACGCGGCCGTGTGGGTGGGCGTCCTGCTGGCCCTCGTCGGTCTCCTGATCGGCGTACTGCTGGTCTTGCCGGTCGGTGGCGCCGACGTCCCGATCGTGATCTCGCTGCTCAACGCGTTCACCGGCCTCACGGTCGCCGCGGGCGGCTACATCCTGTCCAACACCGTGCTCCTGGTGGCCGGCACGCTCGTCGGTGCCAGCGGCACGTTCCTCACCCTGCTGATGGCCGGTGCGATGGGCCGTTCGGTCGCGAACATCCTCTTCGGCGCCCTCAAGGGCGGCTCCACCCTGGGCGCCGGCGAGGCCTCCGACCGACCGGTCCGCTCGGCCCAGCCGGCCGACGTCGCGATCATGCTGGGGTACGCCGACCGCGTGATCATCGTGCCCGGCTACGGCCTGGCTGTGGCGCAGGCCCAGCACAGCCTGCGCGAGCTGGTCGACGTCCTCACCGAGCGGGGCACCCAGGTCGACTACGCCATCCACCCGGTGGCCGGCCGGATGCCGGGTCACATGAACGTGCTGCTCGCCGAGGCCCAGGTGCCCTACGAACAGCTCCAGGAGATGGCCGAGATCAACGGCGACTTCAAGGATGCCGACGTCGTCCTGGTGGTCGGTGCCAACGACGTCGTCAACCCGGCTGCGAAGACCTCGCCCGGCGCACCGATCTACGGCATGCCGATCCTGAACGCCGACGAGGGCAAGCAGATCATCTTCATGAAGCGGTCCATGCGTCCCGGTTTCGCCGGCATCGAGAACGAGCTGCTCTTCGACGAGAAGACCACGCTCCTCTTCGGTGACGCCAAGGACACGATGAGCAAGCTGCTGAACGCGGTCAAGGCGCTCTGAGGCGGGTGTGGCGTACGCCGCACGGGACCTTCGCGCCGCTGGCGCGTTGTCCGGGCGAGTACTCACACCCTGGAGGTCCCCATGACCAACGAAGACGACGAGCGCCTGGGGCGCCCTGACGGACAGCGGTACGACGCCCCCGAGTCCGACGATGCCCGGTACGGCAAGGAGTGGAGCTACGCGGCCCTCGGCCTGCTGTTCGTGGTGATCATGATCCTGATCGCGACCGGCAAGGTCCAGATCTTCGGCGCCTGACCGACCGGAGCGGCCGGGCGCGGTCAGCCGGCGACGCCGTAGAGACGGTCGCCCGCGTCGCCGAGGCCGGGCACGATGTAGCCCTTCTCGTTGAGCTTCTCGTCCATCGCGGCCGTCACGACGGTCACCGGGACGTCGAGGTCGGCGAGGTCCTGCTCGAGTCGCGCGCAGCCTTCCGGCGCGGCGAGCAGGCAGATCGCGGTGATGTCGTCGGCGCCACGGTCCGTGAGGAACCGGATCGCCGCCGCCAGGGTGCCCCCGGTGGCGAGCATCGGGTCGAGCACGTAGCACTGCCGTCCGGACAGGTCGTCGGGCAGACGCTCGGCGTACGTCGATGCCTCGAGCGTCTCCTCGTTGCGGACCATCCCGAGGAAGCCGACCTCGGCGGTCGGCAGCAGCCGCATCATCCCGTCGAGCATCCCCAGGCCGGCCCGGAGGATCGGCACCACCAGCGGCTTGGGTCGGGCCAGCTTCACGCCGGTCGTGGGCGCCACCGGCGTGACGATGTCCTTGGCCGAGACGCGCACTTCGCGGGTGGCCTCGTAGGCCAGCAGCGTCACCAGCTCGTCGGCGAGTCGGCGGAACGTCGGGGAGTCGGTGTTCTCGTCGCGGAGTGCGGTGAGCTTGTGGGCGACGAGAGGGTGATCGACGACGTGGGTGCGCATGCGACGAACCCTAGTCCAGCAAGGCGTCTGCCCACAGGGGGTGGAGGTCTCGACAAGGGTGGCCCGACCGGGCCGGGTCTGTCAGTCTGGTGCCGAAACCCGCAGGCGCGACCAGCGAACGGAGGAGCCACATGACCGAGCACCAGGACGGCGTGGACTTCGCGCTGGCTGCGTACCGTGAGGAGGGGGTCTGGCAGGTGCAGCAGCTGGCCCATGACGTGCTCGGTGACATCGAGACGCTGAGCCACGCGCTTCGCCGGTTTCCCGGTGACGGTGGCGCACTCGGCATGGTGGCCATCGACGAGGACTTCTTCGTCATGGTCCGCGTCGCCGGTGCCAGGACCCGCGTCCTCCTGTCCGACATCACCGCCGCCGACGAGTGGGAGCTGGCCAGCTCGGCCGTCGGGATTCCTCCACCTGCCGATGCCGGAGGAGGACGACGACCAGGTCCCGGCCGGCGACCTCGACGTCGTCGGCGACCTCGGCATGCCCGCCATGGACATGGCGGTGCTGCTCGACGACCTCGACCTCTACCCCGACGAGATGCTCTCCGACGTCGCGCGCAGGCTGGGCTTCGGCGCGATGTTCGACGAGGCCGTCGGTCTCGCCTCGGCCTGACCGCCTGCCGATGCACTCGTCGTACGACGTGCCGATGCAGGCGGCCCTGATCGAGGCCCAGTGCCGCGCTCTCGTCGAGTGACGTGCCGATCGGTGCGGTCGTCGATCGACGACAACGGCACCGTCCTGGGCCGCGGCCGCAACGTGCGCGAGGCGGAGGGCGACCCCACCGGGCACGCCGAGGTGGTGGCGCTGCGCGACGGCGGCCCGGACGCGCGGCGAGTGGCGGCTCGACGGCTGCACGCTGGTCGTGACGCTCGAGCCCTGCACGATGTGCGCGGGGGCCGCGGTGCTCGCGCGCGTGGACCGGATCGTCTTCGGCGCCTACGACGAGAAGGCCGGCGCGGTCGGCAGCCTGTGGGACGTGGTGCGGGACCGCCGTCTCAACCACCGGCCCGAGGTGCTGGCCGGGGTCATGGCGGACGAGTCGACTGCGCTGCTCGACGACTTCTTCCGCAGCCAGCGCCTCTGATTGCGGAGTTGTGTGCCTCAGCGCGCCGCCGGCGACGCGCTCAGGCACACACCTGTGGTCAGCCGAGGGTGGAGGCGCGGGCCACCAGCTCCGGCGTGAAGATCACCTGCTGGTGCACGTGCTCCGGGTTCGCGGCCTCGTCGACGACAAGCGCGGCCGCAGTGCGGCCGAGCTCCTGACGGGGCTGCCGCACGGAGGTCAGCGGAACCGCGGCCGCGGCCGCGAACTCGATGTCGTCGTAGCCCACGATCGCCAGGTGTTCCGGGACCCGGCGTCCGCTGCCGATGGACTGCTGGAGCAGGCCGAGGGCGGTCATGTCGTTGGCACAGAAGGCCGCGGTCGGCCGGCGGCGCTCGGGCATCCCAGCCAGTCGCTCTCCGGCCGAGCGGCCCTCCGCGACGGTCAGCGCCGAGCACGGGACCAGGACCAGGTCGGACTCGGGCAGGCCGGCCTCGGCCCACGCCGCCCGCGCGCCGTCGTAGCGGTCCTGGACCTGGCCGAACGTCATCGGCCCGCCCACGAACGCGACCCGGGTGTGGCCGCGGTCGACGAGGTGCTCGACGGCGAGGCGGCCGCCCAGGACGTCGTCGACGGCAACGGAGCAGAAGGTGTCCTTCTTGCGGGTCCGGTCGACGATGACGAGGGGCGTGCCGTGCGCCGCGATCTCGTCGAGGAAGTCGGCTTCCGGGTCCACCGGGGTGATCAGGATCCCCTGCACACGCTGCTGCTGCAGGAGGCCGAGGTGGGTGGCCTCCCGCGCGGCCCGGTTGTCGCTGTTGCACAGGAAGAGGGAGAGGCCGGACTCCTCGGCGGCGAGCTCGATGCCCTGGGCGACGTCGGTGAAGAACGGGTTGCCGGCGTCGAGCATGACGTAGGCCAGCGCACGACTCTTGCCGGCCCGCAGCTGACGGGCCGATTCGTTGCGGACGAAGTCGAGGTCGGCCATCGCGCGCTCGACCCGCGCGCGGGTGGCGGTGGTGACTCGCTCGGGACGGTTCAGGACGTTGGAGACGGTGCCGAGCGAGACCCCGGCGGCAGCCGCGACGTCCTTCACCGAGGCGTTGCGGGCTGGGCGGGGCGGCTGCGGATCCACGGCCACCACCTCGCTCTTGATTGAAACGTGCAAGCACAGGGTAGGGCACGCGGTCGGCGGCCGTCCCGCGGCGGCAATACGACTCAATTTCGGCAAGCCTCTTGACGGCTGTGACTACGGTCACCTATGTTCCTGTCTCAACACCGATTGAAACCTTTCAATTCAGGAGCAGACATGCCGGACACGGATGCGGGACAGGTGGCGCTGATGGACCGGATGGATGAAGCGGCAGCTACCGACCCGGCGCGACCTGGCGCCCCTGCTCACGTTCAAGAAGCCGACCCTGTCTCCGAAGCAGCGGCGGCTGGCCTCGGCGCTGACCATCGAGGACCTGCGTCGGATCGCCAAGCGGCGTACGCCCAGGCCGGCCTTCGACTACACCGACGGCGCCGCCGACGGGGAGGTCTCGCTGGCCCGCGCCCGTGAGGCGTTCGCCGACGTCCAGTTCAACCCGGCGATCCTGCGCGACGTCTCGCAGGTCGACACCAGTCGCGAGATCCTCGGCGAGCCGCGTGGCGCTGCCGTTCGGCATCGCTCCCACCGGCTTCACCCGGATGATGCAGGCCGAGGGCGAGATCGCCGGCGCCACGGCCGCCGCCGCTGCCGGCATCCCGTTCTCCCTGTCGACGATGGGCACCACCTCGATCGAGGACGTGGCCGCGGCGAACCCCCACGGCCGCAACTGGTTCCAGCTCTACATGTGGAAGGACCGCGAGCGCTCGATGGCGCTGGTCGACCGGGCGGCCAGGTCCGGCTACGACACGCTCCTGGTCACCGTCGACGTCCCGGTCGCTGGGGCCCGGCTGCGCGACGTACGCAACGGCATGACGATCCCACCCACGCTGACCCCGCGCACCGTCCTCAACGCGATCCCGCGACCTGCGTGGTGGATCAACTTCCTGACCACCGAGCCGCTCGCGTTCGCGTCGCTCGACTCGTGGTCGGGGACGGTGGCCGACCTGCTGGACACGATGTTCGACCCGACCGTGACCTACGACGACCTCGCCTGGATCCGCGACCAGTGGCCGGGCAAGGTCTCGGTGAAGGGCGTCCAGAGCGTGGCCGACGCGCGCCGGCTCGCCGACGTCGGTGTCGACGCGATCGTGCTGTCCAACCACGGGGGTCGCCAGCTGGACCGGGCCCCGGTGCCCTTCCACCTGCTGCCGCAGGTGGTCGACGAGGTCGGCAGCGACCTCGAGGTGCACCTCGACACCGGGATCATGTCCGGCCAGGACATCGTGGCCGCGCTCGCTCACGGCGCCGACTTCACCCTGATCGGCCGGGCCTACCTCTACGGCCTGATGGCCGGCGGGCGCGACGGTGTCGACCGGGCCATCGAGATCCTGCAGGGCCAGATCGAGCGCACCATGCGCCTGCTCGGGGTCAGCACCCTCGACGAGCTCGAGCCGGGACATGTCACCCAGCTGGTCCGGCTCGCACCCCGCCGTCTCTGATTTCGCGGCGCCGTTCCTGCTCTAGTAACCTTCCCCGCGGTGGCGTGTCCGAGCGGCCGAAGGTGCATCACTCGAAATGATGTGTGGGGTCAAACCCACCGTGGGTTCAAATCCCACCGCCACCGCCGTGTGATGTCTCAGGACATCGGAAACTCCCGGACCCACGACTGTGGGTCCGGGAGTTGTCATTTCCTGCCGCAGCCCAGCTCCTGTAGTGCCGAGGTCAACGGAGCGCCGACATCGCTGCCTGGGCCCCGGCTACTGTGGAGTCGTCGCCACTGTCTAGCTCGGAGGAACCATGCGGTTCGATCACCACCTGCGTCGTCGGCTCACCTCCCTGGGTGTGGTCCTCTTCTTCCTCCTCGGGCTCGGCTGGGCCTCCGCTGCCACCGGTGTTGCGCCCGCGGCCCGACGCAGGCCGCCGCGGTGACGCTGCCCGACAAGGGAGGTCAGCAGGACGGCAAGGACGACGACGATGACGATGACAAGGACGACGACAGGCGGCAGCACCGACCCGGGCGACGACCCCGGCAACAACAAGTCGGGCAACCTGAAGCTGGCGACCAACTCCCTGCCGACCATGCTCGCCGGCCAGCAGGGCTGGGTCAGCCTGCTGTGGTACGCCGAGACCGATGTCTGCAACGTGCAGGTCACGGCGAAGAGCAAGGACTTCGCCATCACCTACCCGACGAACACCGGGTCGTTCTCGTCGCTGTACACCAACAGCGCGCTGGCCGAGACCAACCTCGACTACACGGCCTTCCAGATCACCGCGCCCGCCAAGGCCGGCACCAAGGACATCGAGTTCGAGGCGACGTACACCCGGTTGAAGGACTCCGCCGCGCTCAAGAAGGCCGACAACCTGGTCGTCAAGAGTGTGGCCGACTGCTCGGGTGAATCCGGCAAGGTGAAGGTCAAGCTGCCGGTGACCGCGCAGGCGCCCAGTGGCGAGGCGGTCGCGTTGCAGACACCTTCGGTCCAGGTGAAGCAGGGTGGCCCGACCTGGGTGCCCATCGCGTTCAAGGGCAACGCCCCCGACCTGGACGCCTTCCGCGTGAGCGTGACCGCCCCCGCCGGGTTCGAGGTGGTCTACCCCGGCGACGGCACGTCGAGCGGGCTCAACAACGACACCCGACTCCCGGTCGGAGTCGTCGACTCGGCCGCCGTCCGGCTCGACCCGCTCGACTCCAAACCCGGCACGTACGAGATGCCAGTGACCGCGACCTGGTCCGGCGGTAGCTGGTCGGGGAAGATCAGCGTGAAGGTGGTCCCGTGAGGTGGATCGGAGCGCTCGCGCTCGCGCTGGTGCTGATGGGGTGTGGGGGCGAGTCGGAGGACAAGAACCCCCCGACCGATGCCGCCTCCGCGACCACGACCGAGGAAGCCGGGTCCGAAGACCCCGAGACCGCTTTTCTCCGGTTGACCGCCCAGCACCTGTGCGTCGTCCAGTCCAGCGTGTTCGAGGACCCGGCCGACCTGGCGGCGGCCTACGAGCAGGCGCCCGCCTACCCGGGTCTGACCGCAGAGCAGATCGCGGAGTTCGAGCAACGGGTCCTCGACGACCCGGAGTTCTCCGAGAGCCTTCTCGCGGCCATCTCCGAGAGCTGCGGCTGACCGCTCAGCCCGCTGCCGACAGCAGGCCCAGCACCGCGGAACTCCCGGTCGTCGACCGCCATCGGTGGGCACGAGCGTGCGAGGGGTGTCATGGCCCTATCGTCGCCCCATGGACGTGCGCACTGAACACGACGGGCCGGTGACCACGGTGGTGCTCGACCGCCCGGCCGCCCGCAACGCTGTCGACGGCGCCACGGCCCGGGCGCTGGCCGACGCCTTCCGGGCGTTCGAGGAGGACGACTCCGCCCGGGTCGCCGTGCTGTACGGCGACGGCGGGACCTTCTGTGCCGGGGCCGACCTCAAGGCGATGGACAACCGGATCGAGGACCACGGGGACGGACCGATGGGGCCGACCCGGATGCGGCTGTCCAAGCCGGTGATCGCCGCGATCGAGGGGTACGCCGTCGCCGGTGGCCTCGAGCTCGCCTTGTGGTGCGACCTTCGAGTGGCAGCGACGGATGCGGTCTTCGGAGTCTTCTGCCGCCGGTGGGGGGTGCCGCTGATCGACGGCGGGACGGTGCGCCTGCCACGGCTGATCGGCCAGAGCCGGGCGCTGGACCTGATCCTGACCGGGCGCCCCGTCGACGCCGAGGAGGCGGAGCGGATCGGCCTGGTCAACCGGGTGGTCGAACCCGGCACGGCCCGTGAGGCGGCCGAGCAGCTCGCCTTCGACCTGCTGGAGTTCCCCCAGGAGTGCCTGCAGAACGACCGGCTCTCGGTGCTCGACCAGTGGGGTGTCTCCGAGCGCGACGCGATGGCCCACGAGCTCGCGCTCGGGAGGCTGTCGCTGCAGGCGGATGCCCTGGACGGCGCAGCCAGGTTCGCCGCCGGCGAGGGTCGTCACGGCGCCTGACTCTGCTCTCCCCGAGCTGCCGCGCGGGTCAGCGCTCAGCGGCGTACCCGGTCCCGACCCGCCGGAAGCCGAGTCGCCCGTAGATCCTCGCCACCCGCTCGGAGCTGGCGGTCAGGAACAAGGTGCGCACGCCGCACGTCCCGGCATCGGCGATCAAGGCCCGGGTGACTGCCGGGGCCAGGCCCTTCCCCTGCTCGGCGGGGAGGGTGGCCACGCTGACCACCTCGCTCACCGGCCCGACCGGGATGTGCCGGCCGGTGGCCAGGATGCCGTGCTCGGGATGCTCGGCAACGGCTATCCGCGCCTCGCCCGCGCGGAGCAGCGCGACAGCGGTGTCTGACGGGACCCGACCGGCGGCGTCCCGATCGGCAACCCCGGCCGGCTCGTCGGTCTCCGGGCCGAACGCGAGCTGGGCGACCCCGCTGGTGGACCGGAGCAGGTGGACGTCGTCGGGACCCAGCATCCGGACGGTGATGCCGTCGGGCAGGTCGCCAGCGGGGGGAGCGGTGTCGAGCACCATCAGCGGAATCTCCTCGACCTCGAGTGAGCCTTCGGTCCGTACCGCGTCCAGCAGGGTGGGTGTCACGTCCGCGATCCACTCGAGGGTCTCGGGCACGCCCAGCTCGCGCATCCGGCCCAGCAGGGTCGCGACGGCCGCGACGTCGTACGGACCGTCGCCGCCGAGCCGCGGCCGCGCGTACCAGGGCCAGCCGGCCGACGCGTCGAGGAACACCGTGAACGGCCCGACGTCCTCGGTCGTGGTGAACCGCCGGGGAACAGTGTCGTAGTACTGCTCGAGCTCGGTGAGGTCCACGCCGGCAATCCTGAGCCCTCGCCGCCCTCCGCGCACCCGGATTCCCGAGGTAGGCGAGGATGGCGCCATGACCTGGTTCTCCTCGCCCGACGAAGCGGTCACCCGGCTGCACGACGTCGGCTACCTGGCAGACGCGGCCACCGCCACCACGGCGTTCCTCGCCGGGGCGCTCGAGAAGCCGCTGCTGGTCGAGGGCCCGGCAGGAGTCGGCAAGACCGAGCTGGCCAAGGCCGTGGCGCGGGCGACAGGTGCCGACCTGGTCCGGCTCCAGTGCTACGAGGGGCTCGACGAGGCCCGCGCCCTCTACGAGTGGAACTACAAGAAGCAGCTGCTGCGGATCCAGGCCAGCCAGGGAGACGAGCAGTCGTGGGACGAGACCCACGACGACATCTTCACCGACGAGTTCCTGCTGACCCGACCGCTGCTGACCGCGATCCGCCGCGACGACCCGACCGTGCTGCTGATCGACGAGGTCGACAAGACCGACGTGGAGGTCGAGGGCCTGCTGCTCGAGGTGCTGTCCGACTTCCAGGTGACCATCCCCGAGCTCGGCACGGTGGCCGCGGTACGCCGTCCGTTCGTCGTGCTCACCTCGAACGCCAGCCGGGAGCTGTCCGAGGCGCTCAAGCGGCGATGCCTCTACCTCCACCTGGACTATCCCGACGCCGAGCGTGAGCTCGAGATCGTGAGCTCCCAGGTGCCCGGTCTCGCGGACCGCGTGGCCCGGCAGCTGGTCGACACCGTCGGCCGGCTCCGCGAGCTCGAGCTGAAGAAGGCGCCGTCGATCGCCGAGTCCGTCGACTGGGCGCGGACCCTGATCGCGCTGGAGATCGGCGACCTCGACGACGCCGTCGTCGCCGAGACGCTCGGGGTCGTGCTCAAGCACAGCTCCGACCACGACCGTGCGATCCGCGAGCTGAAGCTGCGGAGCTGACCATGGGTGGGCTGGTCGGCAGGCACATCGCGTTCCTCGAGTCGCTGCGCTCGGCCGGGCTGCCGGTCTCGCTGGCCGAGGACCTCGACGCGATCGCGGCCCTGCAGAACCTCGAGTGGGGGCGAACGGGCCACCGTCCGCGCCGGCTACGCCGCCACCCTGGTGAAGAAGCAGTCGCAGCGTCCGACCTTCGACGCACTCTTCGACCTCTACTTCCCGGCGCTCGTCGGGTCCGGTGCCGACGGGGCAGCCGAGGGGGAGACGCAGGAGCCCGGCGTCGTGCGGGACAACGCCCAGGCTCTGAGCGACTTCCGCGCCGAGCTGCTGCCCGCGCTGGGCGAGGGTGACGACCAGGCCCTCCAGCGTCTCGCCGTCGAGGCCGTCGGCCGGTTCGGTGCGATGCCCGGCCGGGGGCCGGGGCTCTCGTCGTGGTCCGCCTACACCGCGCTGCAGCGGGTCTCCCCGTCCGACCTGGTCGAGCAGATCGTCTCCGCGCTGCTCGCCCAGGGCCGCGTGGACGAGGAGGCCCGGCGCACCGCCGGGCGCCGGCTCGGCACGTTCACGAAGCTGGTCGAGGACGACGCCCGCCGCCGGATCGCCGAGGAGAAGGGCCCCGACCACGTCGCCGACGTCGCCATCCGGCCCAGCATCGACCGCCTCGACTTCACCTCCGCCCGCAAGGCCGACCTCGAGGAGATGAGGCGCGAGATCTACCCGCTCGCCCGCCGGCTCGCCACGCGGCTGACCCAGGAGCACCACGCGAGGCGACGCGGACCGCTCGACTTCCGTCGTACCGTCCGGGCGAGCATCTCCACCGGTGGGGTGCCGCTCACCACCCACCACAAGCCGAAGCGGCCGCATCGCACCGAGCTCGTCGTCCTCTGCGACGTGAGTGGGTCGGTCGCCAACTTCGCCCAGTTCACCCTGCTGCTGGTGTTCGCGCTGCGCGACCAGTTCCAGAAGGTGCGGGCGTTCACGTTCATCGACCACGTCCACGAGGTCACGGAGCACTTCACGCCCGGAGCGGACGTCGCCGACGTGATGGCCGACCTGGCCGCCAGCACCGCCCACGCGGCGTTGTGGGGTCGCACCAACTACGGACGGGCGTTCACGAAGTTCCAGGAGAACCACGCCGACGCGCTGGGCCCGAAGTCCTCGTTGCTGATCCTGGGTGACGCCCGCTCCAACTACAGCGACCTGTCGGTCGGTGCGTTGAAGGAGATGGCGGGCACGGCCCGGCACGCCTGGTGGCTCAACCCGGAGCACCCGAGGCACTGGGACACCGGGGACTCCGCCGCCACGACGTACGGCGAGGTCGTGCCGATGGTGGAGTGCCGCAACCTCACCCAGCTGGGCGAGTTCGTGCACGACATCTGCTGAGGCTCACACCGCCAGGTAGCCGGCGTCCTGCATCCGCCGGATCTCGGCCAGCAGCTCCGGGTGCTGGGCGCCGTCGGCCGCGCGACCGCCGGCGACGTAGACGCTGAGGCCTCCGTCCGCGGTGGCACTGTCGAAGACCACCGTCACCCGGTTCGCCGCCCCGGCGTTGATCAGCGAGCCGAGCAGGGCCACCGGGTCGGCCCGGTCCTCGAGCGAGAGGACCCGGACCGTGTCGGGAATGCGCGGCACCTGGGCGGAGGGGGCACCTGCGGTGACCACCTGGTCGATCACGAACGCGGGCGATGGGGCCGCGGACGCCACCTCGGCGGCCGTCACCCCGCCCTGCGCGGAACCGACCAGCATCACCCGTGCCCCCTGGTCGCCGGCGACAGCGTGCTCGATCGCCCGCACCACCTGGTCGGCGTACGTCGAGGTGTCACCGCCGACCAGCCGAAGCCGGCGTCTCGTGCCTCCGTCAGGCCCGGGGAGGTAGGCGATGTAGCGCTGGTCGGCGATCCTGCGGACGTGCACGCTGGTGGGTGCCTGGCCCAGGTGGACCATCAGCTCCTCGATGGTGCGCGGGGCGCTCGAGGCAACGGCATTGGTCTCGGGCAGCTCCGGGGCCGGCTCGACGAACCCGCCGGCCACGTCGCGCAGGGCCGATCCGAAGTCGCTCGGCATGGCGGCGACACCGCACGCCCTCAGGCCGCCGGTTGCGGTCTGTTGTCCTTCGTCGCGGGCCAGCACGCCGACGGTGAGCAGCGATCGCATCTGCAGGCCGTCGAGCAGGCCACCGCCACCGCTGGTGACGTGGTCCATGAGCTCGGGGTTCATCTCCGCGAGCTCGTTGAGGTAGGAGGCGACGTCGTCGCGGTCGAGGGCGTCGGTCTCGATCAGTCCGGCCGAGACGATGGCTCCGCCGAGGGCGATCTCGGGCGCGAAGTAGCCGATCGCGCGGCCCGCGATGCTGCCGAGGGTCTTGTACGCCGCCTCCTGCAGCTCGTCGATCCAGCGATAGGTCAGCACGGTGGCGCGCACCATCAGTGCGTCCGCATCGAGCTCCACGCCGCGGGTGAGCAGGCCGTACTTGCCGGTGGTGGCGGCCACGATGTCGGACTCGGCCTGGCCGAACGTGGTCGGGGACAGCTCGGCCGACTCCGCCACGGACGGATCGCGAAGCACCTCGACACCGAGGCGGGACTGGGCGCGCAGCTCGTCGCCGGAGGCGTCGAACAGGTCGGCGAGTCGCATCATCCGGTCGTACTTGTCGGCCAGGTCGGCGGCCTCGACGGCGCTCCGGGGGACCTCGTGCTCGAGAGGGTTCACGCCGTCACCTCGGCGAGGACGGGAGCCAGCTCGGTCGCGAGGTCCGAGGGCTCCACGGCGCGGACCACGACGCGATGGACCTCGCCGACCTGGCGCGGCCGGAGCGCGTGCCAGCCGTCGGCGAGCAGGGTCCACGAGACGACGCCGACGACGGCCGGCTCCTCGTCGGCGACGTTGGCCACGAGGACCCGGAGCCGGCCGTGGGCTTCGTGCGAGAGGGCGCCGAGCAGTGCGGTGACCTCGACGTCGTCGATCGGGCCGCGGTCGTCGAGCACCGAGCCGGCGTGCCGGGCGGCGAGCACGGGGAGCAGGTCGTCGCGGCCGCTGCGGATCGCCTCGGCGGCGCCGTCGGCCAGCTCGAAGGGGATCTCGACGTGGGCCGGCACCGCGGACGCCCGGACGTCGAGGTCCGTCGGGAGCACGGCGGCCCGGCCGAGCTCGGTTGCCCATTGCGAGGCCGGGAACCACGCCAGCTCGAAGACGATCCCGTCGACCGTGGACAGGGTGGCGACCGCGTCCGCTGCGTGGCGGTGCCAGGACCTTGCCCGGATGCCGCCACCGGTCACGTCGATGTCCACGGCGGTGGTCGGGGTGGCGAGGAGACCGACCGCGCCCGCCAGACCCTCGGCCGGGCCGTCGTCGCCGAGGAGGCCCCGCCGGGTCAGGGTCGTCACGGGGTCGTGCAGGGAGTCCACGGCAGCGGCGTACGCCGCGTCCTCGGCGACGGAGCGGCTCTCGCCGAGCCGGTCGTCCAGCGGGTTCGCCCCGGTGGGTGTCACGAGGTCGAAGGGGAGCGGGGCGCCGCCCGCGCGCTCGGCGACCAGTCGCAGCTCAGGCAGCGTCAGCGAGACCCGACGCGGCAGGGCGTCCAGCAGCCCGGTCGGCGGCGGGGGCGGGGTGCTGAGGTCGATGGTGGCCATCAGAGCCCCGGCAGCTCGACGTCGAGCCAGTCCTTGTGGCCGGACGGCGGCGGGCTGAACGCGGTGAGGACGCGGTCCTGGTCGGTGGGCTCCCGGCGTACGCCGTCGTCGTCGTGGGCGGTCAGCCGGGCGAGCCGGCCCTGGGCGTCGGACGTGAGCGTCTCGGCGCGGTGCTGGATGGTGGCGATCTGCTCCTTGAGCGACTCCACCTCGTGCAGGTGGCGCTCGAGCGACGCGGCAGCGGTCGCGTGGCGACCGGCCACGTCGCGCAGGTACGAGGCGCGCTCGCGGATCCGTTCACGCATCGCCTCGGCGGCGCGACCGGTCCAGGCGATGGCATCCATCTGGGACACGAGCTGATCGGCCCGCAGCCTGATGTCGTCGCCCTGCTCCCGCAGCTGCGCCGCGCGTCGCCGCATGACGCCCGTGTCGCCGTACATGACCACTCCCCTCGAGCCCTCGCCCGTGGCATTCCCGCAAACCTGCAGCACCAAACAGGCTCAGGAGCAGAATGACAGGCGATCCCGCAGGTGTTCCACCTCTCCGTAACCGGGGTCCGTATGGTCTCGTTGAGCCCACGTCGCCGAGAGCGTCGAGTCGACAGCCGTCTGGAGAAGGAGTGCCATGTCCGTCAGGCAGATCACCCGTGCGGTCGTGACCGCAGCCGCGGTGCTGGCGGTGTCGGCCACCGGGCTCGGCCCCGCTGCGGCGACCGAGGACCAGACGCCCGTCGGAGACGTGAAGCAGGTCGTCTTCGTCGGCAACAACTGGGAGGGCACCGTCGACCTCCTGAAGCCGAGCAGCTTGCAGCGCCTGGGCCGGATCAACATGATCCCGGACCAGGAGGAGCGGATGATGGAGATCGCCACCAACCCCGAGCGCCTGGCCTACTTCCTGGCCATCCGGGAGGCCATCGGCGAAGGACACGACCAGCTCGTCGACGACATGTACACCTCCAACGACGGCACGCTGCTGATCGCGTCGCGGCCGTCGTACGCCGACGTGGTCGCCATCAGCCTCGAGACCCAGGAGATCGTCTGGCGCTTCGCCGTCGCCGGCCAGCGCTCCGACCACATGGCCATCTCGCCCGACGGCGAGACCGTGGTGGTGAGCGCCTCGACCGGCAACGTCGTCCATGCCATCCGGGTGTCGGACGGTGAGGAGGTCGGGCAGTTCCCGTCCGGCGGCTCGCCCCACGAGAACGTCTACATCGACGATGGCGAGCAAGATCCTGCACGCGAGCATCGGCTACGTCTACACGCCCACCGACCAGGACCAGACCGACCCGGCCAAGGGCGAACGCGTCTTCCAGCTGGTCGACGCCGACACCTTCGAGGTGCTGCGCCGCTACAACCTGCGCAAGAAGCTGGACGCCGCCGGGCACGAGGGGATGAGCACGTCCGTGCGCCCGATGACGCTCTCGCCGAACGAGCACAAGGTCTACTTCCAGCTGTCGTTCTTCCACGGCTTCGTGGAGATGAACCTGCGGACCGGCAAGCTCCTGCGCTTCAAGAAGCTGCCCAACCTGATCCCCGAGACCCCGCGTGAGCAGTACGTCCTCGACTCGGCCCACCACGGGATCGCGATGAACCCCAAGGGCACCAAGATCTGTGTCGCCGGCACGATGTCCGACTACGCCACGGTCGTGGACGCCCGCACCTACAAGCGCGGCAAGCTCCTGAAGAAGCAGGACGGCAAGCCCTACTGGGTCACCCCGAGCCACAACGGCCGCCACTGCTACATCTCCTGGAGCGGCACCGACGAGATCGCGAAGATCTCCTACCGGACCGGCAAGGTCGTCGACGAGCGCCCCGTCGGTGACCACCCCCAGCGGATCCGCAACGGCTTCGTCGAGAGCGGCCTGGTCGCCGGGCTGCCGATGCCGGGTGACCTGCCGCCGTACGAGCCGATGCCGCCCTATGCGCCGGGTCCCGGCTGACCGCTCGGGTCGTGGTGGCGTGGCGATCCCCGGTCAGCCGGGGATCGCTGCACTTGTCAGGCACTGCACTGGCCGACAAGTGCATCGAGTGCCTGTCCGGTGTGACGGGTGGGGCGCAAATCAGTCGATGACGGTGGCCAGGCGCTCGAGTCCCAGCTCGACGTCGGCCCGCGGTCCGGCGAAGCTGAACCGGACGTATCGGTGACCGACCTCGGTGTCGAAGTCGATGCCCGGCGCCATCGCGACCCCGGTGCGGGCCAGGACGTCGTGCGCGAACGCCATCGAGTCGTCGGTCAGGTGGCCGACGTCCGCGTAGACGTAGAACGCGCCGTCGGCAGGTGCCAGCTCGGTGATGCCGAGCCCGGGCAGGCCCTCGAGCAGCAGCGCCCGGTTGCCGGCGTACCGCGCGACGTGGCCGTCGAGCTCGGCGTACGACGCGTCGTCGAAGGCGCGCACCGCCGCCCACTGGGCGAGGGCCGGCGGGCAGATCGTGAAGTTGCCGGTGAGTACGTCGACCGGTCGCCGCAGGCGTTCGGGGACCAGCATCCAGCCGATCCGCCAGCCGGTCATCGAGAAGTACTTCGAGAACGAGCAGAACACCACCGCCTCGCGTGAGGTCTCCCAGGCGGAGCGGGACAGGGGTTCCTGCCCGTTCAGCGGGGCGTACTCGATGCCGTGGTAGATCTCGTCGGAGATCAGCTGGACGCCGCCGCTCCTCGCACCAGCGGGCGATCGCCGCAAGCTCGTCGGGCAGCAGCATGGTGCCGGTCGGGTTGGCCGGGCTCGCGATCACCAGGCCCTTGAGGTCGTCGAGCTCCTCGAGCTGGGCCACTGTCGGCTGGAACCTGGTCTCGGGGCCGCAGTCGATCTCGACCACCTCGCAGCCCAGGGCCACCAGCACGTTGCGGTAACAGGGGTATCCGGGACGGGCCATCGCCACCCGGTCGCCGGGCTCGAAGGCGCTGAGGAAGGCGAGCAGGAAGCCGCCGCTCGACCCGGTGGTCACCACGACGTCGTCGGCGTCGACGTCGATGCCGTGCGTCTTGCGGTGGTGCTCGGCGATCCGCTCGCGCAGCTCGGGCACGCCCGACGCGACCGTGTAGCCGAGCGGGTCGTCGGACTGGAGCAGCCGGATCGCCTCCGCGGTCACCGGCGCCGGCGCCCCGGTGCTGGGCTGGCCGGCCACGAGGTTGACCATGTCGCCGTGGGTCCGGTTGCGCAGCTGGGCGGCCGCGAGCAGGTCCATCACGTGGAAGGGCGGCACGTTGGCACGGGCGGCCACGCTGAACCGGTCGGTCATGGCGCGCACGCTACCGGTGGTCATCGTCGGTTGAGGTGCGAGGAGCGCCAGCGACGAGCCTCGAAACCCCCGCACCGGCGCAGGGCCCTGGTCCAGGCCCTGCCAGCCCTCACCGGGTTTCGAGGCTCAGGCGCCAGGGCGCCTTCGCACCTCAACCAACAGACGCGGCGTGCCTTCCACACCGACGCCCGAAGAACGAGCCCTCGCCGAGCTGGGTGCCGGACGCGTAGCCCTTGCCGTCCTGGGCGAGGTTGGAGGCGCAGGCGCCGGCGGCGTACAGCCCCGGGACCACGGACCCGTCGGGCCGCTGGGCCTGGCCGTCGACGGTGGTCCGGATGCCGCCGAGGGTGAAGCCGGCGTAGAGCGCTTTGCCGAGGGTGAGGTCGAAGGCTCCCCACGGGCCGGTGGCCTGCGGGGCGAGCCAGTCGGCGGACTTGTGGAAGTCGGGGTCCTCGCCCCGGGCGGCGTGCTCGTTGTAGCGGGCGAGCGTCGCCACCAGTGACCCGGAGGGCAGGCCGAGCCCGGTCTCCATCTCCTCGACCGTCTCCCACCCGTCGACGAACGGCACGAGCGGCATCGTCGGGTGCTCGATGTGCTCGCTGTCGACGATGAGGTAGGCCGCCGAGTCAGGTTGCTGCATCACGAAGCCGGAGGTGCGGGAGTGGTAGGAGTCCTCGGCCACGAACCGTTCTCCGCGCTTGTTGACGATCAGCCCCGTGACGAGCACGGACGGCGGGTAGAAGGGCGCGGTGATGAACGGTTCGTCCATGTGCCTGAGCTCGGCCCCCGCGGACTCGCCGAGTCGGATGCCCAGGCCGTCGTCGTACGTCGATCCCAGCGTGAACAGCTTCGACCCGAGGGCGGGGGTGTGGGCCGCGACCATGTCGGCGTTCATCACGAAGCCACCCGCGGCGAGCACGACGGCGTCGGCGCGGACGAGTCCCGTCTCCTGGAAGCGGCGCCAGGCGAGCCCGGCGACCCCACCGGACTCGTCGATGACGAGCTGAGTGGCCCCGGTCTCGTAGCGGACCTCGACCCCGGCCTCCTCGACCCGGTCGCGGAGGAGGTCCATGACGAGCTTGGTGCCCTCGGTGTCGCCGGGAACGGGGACCTTGTGGCCCCGGGGAGCCGGCCTCGCCTGCTCGACGAACGGCCACACCTTCTCGTTGCCGGTGAACATCAGCCCCTCGGTCCCGGGCTGGATGACCGCCTTGCCGGAGAAGAAGGAGCGCTCGAACTCGAAGCCGAGGGCCTCGAGCCAGTCGAAGTGCTCGACCGAGCCGTCGCAGTAGGCGCGGATCTTGTCGTGCTCGGGGTCGAGGGAGACGGCGACGAGGTAGTCGTACATGGCCTCGGCGCTGTCGGCGTGCCCCGTGGCCTGCTGCACGGCGGTGCCGCCACCGAGGTAGAAGTGGCCGCCGGACATGCTGGACGTCCCGCCGTGGACGGCGGCCCGCTCGAGCAGCAGCACCCGGGCGCCGGCGCGCGCGGCCTCGAGGGCGGCGCAGCCACCGGCGATGCCGAAGCCGACGACGACCACGTCCCAGCGTTCGGTGTCGGGGGAGAGGTCGCTCGCAGGAAGGACGTCGGGGGCGGCGGTGCCGGGCAGCTCGGCCATGCGCCAAGACTAGAACATGTTGCAGTTTGGCGGGAGGAGCGACCGATAGGATCGACCCACCGGCCGGCCCCTCCCAGCTCGAGGTGACCTTGACCTTCAACGTCCACCAGCTCGACAGCTTCGTGCTGATGGGCGCAGCCGTCACCCTCCTCGCCATCCTCGCGGTCCGGGTCTCCTCCCGATCCGGGCTGCCGAGCCTGCTGGTCTACCTCCTGATGGGCGTCGCGCTCGGCGAGTCAGGGGTGGGCATCGGCTTCGAGGACGCCCAGCTCGCGCACGCGCTCGGCTTCCTGGCACTCGCGGTGATCCTGGCCGAGGGCGGACTCACCACCACGTGGTCCGAGGTGAAGGGCTCGATGCGCCTCGGCGCAGCCCTGGCGACCATCGGGGTCTCGATCTCCGTGGTCGTGATGGCCCTGGGTGCCCACTACCTGCTGGGGCTGCCGTGGGAGCTCGCCGTGCTGCTCGGGTGCCGTCTGCTCGCCGACCGACGCCGCCGCGGTGTTCTCGGTGCTGCGCGTCGTACCCCTGCCCAAGCGCCTCACCGGTGCGCTCGAGGCCGAGTCCGGGCTCAACGACGCGCCGACCGTCGTGCTGGTGACCATGATCTCGACCGGGGTGGTGGCCGACCAGGGCCCCCTGGTGACCGCCGGCATCGTCGTCTTCGAGCTCGTGGTCGGTGTCGCGATCGGGCTGCTGTGCGGCTTCGGCGGCGCCTGGGTGATGCGGCGCGCTGCCCTCCCGTCGTCGGGTCTCTACCCCCTCGCCGTCCTCACCCTGGCCTTCCTCGCGTACGGCGGCGCCAACGCCCTGCACGGCTCCGGCTTCGCTGCCGTGTACGTCGCGGCGCTGGTGCTCGGCAACAGCGAGCTCCCGCACCGCGCCGCCACCCGGTCGTTCGCCGAGGGAGTGGCCTGGCTCGCCCAGATCGGCCTGTTCGTGATGCTGGGTCTGCTGCTGTCGCCGGGGCGGATCTCGCTGGAGATCGTCGGCCTCGCGTTGGCGGCCGGGCTGATCCTCACGTTCGTGGCGAGGCCGTTGTCGGTGGCGGCCAGTGCCGTCGTCTCGCCGCTGCCGTGGCGCGAGCTGGGCTTCCTGTCGTGGGCCGGCCTGCGCGGCGCGGTGCCGATCGTGCTCACCACGATCCCGCTCGCCGAGGGTGTCACCGACTCCGAGCGGCTCTTCGACATCGTCTTCGTGATGGTGGTGGTCTACACCCTGCTCACCGGCCCGACCCTTCCGACCGTGGCCCGTGTGCTGCGGGTCGCCCGGCGGTCCGAGCCACGCGGGCTCGACGTCGAGGCGGCGCCGCTCGAACGGATCGCGGCCGACCTGTTGCAGGTGACGATCAGTCCGGTCTCGCGCATGCACGGGGTCGAGGTGGGTGAGCTCCGGCTGCCGGTCGGGGCCTCGGTGTCACTGGTGATCCGCGACGACGAGATCATCGTGCCCGAGCGGCGCACCACGCTGCGGCACGGCGACGACCTGCTGGTCGTCACGCCGCGCAAGCTGCGCGAGGCGACCGAGAAGCGGTTGCGTCAGGTGTCGTCGGGTGGCCGCCTCGGACGCTGGCTCAGCGAACCCCCGCCGCGCCAGGAACCGCCGCGCTAGACCCCGTCAGTCGAGCGGAGGGCTGCAGATGCTGGTGTCGGCTTCGGCCACGATCCGGCGATTGCCCTTGACCAGAGCCTCGAAGTCGTCGCCGACCAGCACCGTCACGCCGATGCCTCGACCCTCTCGCCGGACGATCTCGACGTCGGGGCCGAGCCGGCTGGCCACCAGCAGCACGTCGGGGTTGGTCGGGGTCTCGGTCCACACCACGGCCGTCGTGACGTCGGAGTCGCCGGTCGCGTTGCCGGTGTCGCCCTCGCCGAACCCGGCGTCCGCGAAGAGGTCCATCGTGCGGCCGGCGAGACCGTTGCGCTCGCTGGCGTTGTAGACGCTGACCATGACCTGGGCGGGGAAGACCTTGTCCCCGACCGCGACCGGGGTGTCCACGCACCGGGGCGCGTCGGCCTTCCCGGGGAACGGCTCGGTCGCGGCTCGCCAGCCCCAGAGCGCGGCGAGGAGCAGCAGCACGCCCAGTCCTGCGAGCACGGCGGCGGACTTCGCGGCCTGCGGGATCATTCCGTCACCGGGTGCACCCGCGCGTGCAGGACGTTGCGCTGCTGGAGCGCCGCGCGGAGGGCGCGGTGCAGGCCGTCCTCGAGGTAGTACTCGCCTCGCCACTCCACGACGTGCGCGAACAGGTCGCCGTAGAACGTGGAGTCCTCGTCGAGCAGCGCGGCCAGCTGGAGGGTGTCCTTGGTCGTGACCAGCTCGTCGAGGCGCACCTGGCGCGGCGGCACCGATGCCCACTCGCGCGACGTCATCCCGTGATCGGGGTAGGGCCGTCCGTCGCCGACGCGCTTGAAGATCACGCGCCGACTATAAACGAGCGCGGACGAGCGGCGTCCGGAGACGACAGAGCCTCAGGCGGTCCAGCGAACCGCGTCATCGAGATGGTCGGCGACCGCGCTGACGCCGCGGAGCTCGCGCCGGTTCTCCAGCAGCGCGGTCAGCGCCTGGACCCGGCGAAGCCGGAACTGCTCGCGCTGCGCCTCGCGTCGGGTGCGGGACGTGTACGTGGACGTTGACTGGGGCTGCGGGGAGTGAGTGTGCTCCATGGCGGGCCTCCTCGATCGATCGGTGGGTGCGCCCAGCCTGTGGCACGCACGTCGCGCGGAGGTTGACGCAGGGTTACCGGATCGTCAACGGACCCCTACTCTGCGTTTCCATGGATGACCTCGAGCAGATCCGGCAGCTGAAGTACCGCTACCTCCGCACGCTGGACCTGAAGCAGTGGGACGACTTCGAGGCGTGCTTCCTGCCCGAGGCGACCGCGGACTACGCCGGTCTCGCCTTTGCCGACCGGGCCGCGCTGGTCGACTACATGCGCGAGAACCTCGGCCCGGCCATCGTCACCATGCACCACGTCCACCACCCCGAGATCGCCGTCGACGGCGACACCGCGACCGGCCGCTGGTACCTGCACGACCAGGTGATCTCGGCGGAGTACCGGTTCAAGCTGGAGGGCGCGGCGTTCTACGAGGACCGCTACGCCCGGACGCCCGACGGCTGGCGGGTCTCCCACACGGGCTACGTGCGGACGTTCGAGGCGACGTACGCCCTCGACGACACGCCTGGCTTCAAGCTGAAGACGTCGGGCTGACGGCGCCGTCCGGCTACTCGCCGCGCGGCACCACACAGCTCGCCGTCACGGGAGCTCCTTCGCAACAGGGCCGGATGTGCCCGCACCGGTCGCACCGCGAGTGCGAGGTCTCCCAGCGCATCCGGGCGCCGCAGTTGTCACAGTCCATCTCGTTCACCCGCACGATCCTGCCAGCACGAGCACGCCGAGCGGCGCGGCTCGCCCATGCGCTCGCCCGTGGGGGCACCTCACAACGACGGGTCGGTCCACGCCATCTGCACGACCTCGGTGCCCCGGTCGCGGGAGACCAGTCGGCCGCGACCCGGGGGCGCAGGGACGGGCTTGAGGTTGCCGATCAGCGGACCCTCGTCGGGGCTGCCGGACAGCAGCAGGCCCGGCATGGCCAGGTCGCGGAGCGACTGGATGATCGGCTCGTAGAGCGCCCGCGAGGCGCCACCGGAGCGCCGCGCCACGGCGAGGTGCAGGCCGACGTCGCGGGCCTGCGCCAGCAGGGGCTGGAGCGCCTGCGCCGGGGAGCTCTGCTGGGTGGCGACGAGGTCGTAGTCGTCGATCACCACGAACACCTCTGCGCCCTTCCACCACGTCCTGTTGCGGAGCTCCTCGGGGGTCACGTCGGGGCCGGGGATCCGGTTCTCGAGGTAGGCCGCGAGGTCCTTGAGGACGGGTTGCGCCTGCGTGGCCGAGGTGAGGTAGTTCAGCAGGTACTCCTCGGGCACCTCGCCCAGCAAAGACCGCCGGTAGTCGACGACCACGATCTGCGCCTCCTGGGCGGTGCTGGTGCGCATCACCTCGCGGACGTAGGACCGGAGCACGGCGCTCTTGCCGGACTGCCCGTCGCCGAAGATCAGCAGGTGCGGCTCGGAGTCCGGGTCGAGGCCGACCGGCGCCAGCTCCTTCTCGTTGACGCCGACCAGCAACAGGCGCGGGTCCAGCTGGGTCTCGGTGGCCTGCTCGCGGACCGCGTCGAGGGTGATCCGGTCCGGAAGCAGCCTGAGCTTCGGGCCGGGCTGACCCTTCCAGGCGGCCTTGACCCGACCGATCAGGTCGTCGACGCCGTCGCCGAGGCTCTCGCCGTCCGGCGCTCCGTCGATGCGAGGCAGCGCCGCCAGGTAGTGGAGCTTGGCCTGGGTGAGCCCGCGGCCCGGGCGGCCCGTCGGGACCAGGGTGGCGACCTTGCGATCGATCTCGGAGTCCATGGCGTCCCCGAGCCGCAGCTCGAGCCGGGTGCCGAACACGTCGCGCATCGCCGCCCGGAAGTCCGCCCACCGGGCCGCGGCCGCGACGATGTGGAGGCCGAACGTGAGGCCGCGCGAGGACAGCTGCTGCACCTCCATCTCCAGGTCGTCGAAGTCGGCGCGGAGGGTCGCCCAGCCGTCGATCACGAGGAACACGTCGCCGTAGCCGTCATCTGCCCGGCCCGCCGCCCGACGGGTCCGGTAGGTCTCGATGGAGTCGATCCCGTTGGCGCGGAAGTAGGCCTCCCGGCGGTCGACGATGCCGTTCACCTCGGCCAGGATGCGGCGTACGACGTCGGGCTCCGACCGCGTGCCGACGCCCGCGACGTGGGGCAGGTCGGCGAACGGCGTGAACGTGCCGCCCCCGAAGTCGAGCACGAAGAACTGGGACTCGAGCGGGGTCGTCGTCAGCGCCATGCTGGTCACGATGGTCCGCAGCAGCGTGCTCTTGCCGCTGCGGGGGCCGCCGACGACGGCGACGTGGCCGCTGGACCCGCTCAGGTTGACGGTCAACGTGTCGCGGCGCTGCTCGCGCGGCCGGTCGACGGTGCCGAGTGGCACCAGCAGCCCGCCGAGACCTCGCCACTGCTGGGACACCAGCCCCAGCTCGGGGTGCTCGGCGAGGTCGCCCATGAGCTCGTCGAGCGTGTCGGGGACGTCCAGCGGCGGGAGCCACACCTGGTGGGCGGCGGGACCCTGGCCCGTCATCTGTCCCACGGCGATGTCGAGCAGGGAGTCCTGCTCGCCCTGCGTCGGGGGCGGGACGACCTCCTCGGGCTCCGGCTCTGACGTCGCCAGTGCCTGCACCTCGGAGATCGTGAACGGAAGAATTCCCTGGACGTGCCCGCCCTCGTCGCGGCGTACTCGTACCTTGCCGCTCGGGGGTCCGGAGACGTACGCCGCCTTGAACCGCAGCAGCGTCGACTGGTCGGGCTTGAGGTACCCCAGGCCGGGGACGGGCGGCAGCTCGTAGGCATCCGGGACGCCGAGCACCGAGCGGGACTCGCCCGCGCTGAAGGTGCGCAGGCCGACCCGGTAGGAGAGGTGGGACTCGAGACCGCGGAGCCGGCCCTCCTCGAGTCGCTGGGACGCGAGCAGGAGATGGAGGCCCAGGGACCGGCCCAGGCGGCCGATGGCCACGAACAGGTCGATGAACTCGGGCTTCTCGGAGAGCATCTCGGAGAACTCGTCGACGACGATGAACAGGGACGGCATCGGGGTCAGGTCCTCGCCCGAGGTGCGCGCCTTCTCGTAGTCACGGATCGAGGCGAAGTTGCCGGCTTCGCGCAGCAGCTCCTGACGGCGCACCATCTCGCCGGAGAGGGCGTCCTGCATGCGGTCGACGAGGGTGAGCTCCTGGGCGAGGTTGGTGATGACGGCCGAGACGTGCGGCATCTCCGACATCCCGGCGAACGTCGCACCACCCTTGAAGTCGACGAGCACCATGTTCAGCTGCTCGGGGGAGTGGGTCATCGCGAGGCCGAGGACGAGCGTGCGCAGGAACTCCGACTTGCCCGACCCGGTCGCACCGATCACCAGCCCGTGCGGGCCCATCCCCTGCTGGGCCGACTCCTTGATGTCGAGGTGGATCATGCTGCCGCCCTCGCCGAGCCCGATCGGCACCCGCAGCCGGTCCCGGGCGGGACGCGGGCGCCACGCGGTGCCGGGCTCGAACGTGTGGACGTCGCCCAGGCCGAGCAGCTCCATGAAGTCGGAAGGCCCTGTGATCTCGCCGGACGCGGTCTCCGTCGGTCCGGTGACGGTGTGGAGGGGTGCCAGCCGTCGGGCGAAGGCCTCGGCCGTGGCCAGGTCGCACTGGTCGGCGAGCGCGCGCACCGGGTCCTCGCGGACGCGGACGGCGTGGATCGGGTGCTTGCCGTCCTCGAGGGGCGCGGCCTCGAACTGCAGCCGCAGCCGGGTCGCGTCGTCGAGCTCGTCCCAGCGGGTCGGCAGGTCGAGCACGGTCACGCCGTGCAGGCCGTCGGGGGGGATCACGTGGTTGCCGGGGGGCAGCTGGGCGCCGTCCGTCACCAGCAGGATGTGGGGCGTCGGTGGCCGCTCGTCGGCGCCGAACCGCGGCCGGTCGCTGAGGTCCGGCGGCAGCAGCGCCGCGATCTCGGCCAGGGAGGTCGACACCATGCGCATCGGTCCGACGGCGTCGGACTGCTGGGCGCTGTGGGCGTGCGGGAGCCACTTGACCCAGTCCCAGTGGGTCAGGTTCCGCTCGGACGTCAGCACCGCGATGGCGAGGTGGTCGGGTGCGTGGAAGGCGGCCGCCGAGCAGACCATGGACCGGGCCAGCGCCCGGGCTGGGTCCTCCTGGCCGCACAGCTCGATCCGGTCGAAGGCGCGCAGGTCGATGGAGGCAGGCAGCTTCGGCTGGAGGCGGTGCACCACGAGCAGCCGGTGCAGCGCGGACGCCGCGGCCGGGTCGACCTGGTCGATCGGCGCGCTCTCCGGCGGCACCAGCTCGAGCGCGAGCGGCTGCGAGCACACGCCGTACCGGACGTGCAGGAAGTTGGTGTCCGAGCTGGCGTGCTCCCAGACCCGCGACCGTTCCTCGGCCAGCGAGGGCAGCGCGTGCGGGTCGGGGTGGTGCCAGTTGAGGGCGCGCCGCTGCTGGTCGGCGGCCTCACGGGCGATCTTGCGGACGTTGGCGAGGTAGCGGAGGTATTCGGTGCGGGAGCCCGTGACCTGCTGGTTGCGCTGCTTCCGCTGCCGGTCGAGCTGGACGATGATGAAGCCCACGGTCGCGAAGAGGAACATCCCGGCGGCGATGTACCCGCGCCCTCCGTTCGAGGACCCCATGGTCGCGACGAGCACGATCGACCCGAGGCTGCCGAGCATCGGGATGGCGTTCATCAGCACGCCCGCGGCGCCCTCGCTCTGGTCGATCTCGGGGGGTGCCTGGAGGACGATCTGCCCCGACGGCATCTCCGGCTCGTCGAGGCGGGTCCCTTGCAGCGTGGTGCTCACTCGTGTCCCCCTAGGTCGTCCGGGCCGATGATAGGTGTGCGCGGAGAGCGCGACCACCCTCGTCGCCGTGAGCGACTACTCTCGGGCGGACGACGGGCCGACCGCCCGTCGCGACAAGGGGGCAGGGCGTGGCGACAGGACGCAGGCCGTCGGCGGCCGACAGCATCGCCGTCAGCGTGCACGGTCCTGCCGGCGTCCTCGACCTCGCTGTCCCACCGGGCGCCTCGGCCGCGGACCTGGCTCGCGAGTACGCCGCGCAGTCCGGCCTCGGCACGATGCCCCTGCTCTACACACGGCTCGGCGACCCGCTGCTGGCCGACGAGACGCTGGGCGGAGCCGGCGTCGACTCCGGCGATGTCCTGGTGGCCGCGACCTCGGTTCATCGTCCCGCCCCGGCCCGGCGGGAGCGGATGCTGGAACGCTCCTCCGAGCCGCCGGGACGGATCTCGATCCTGTGGTTCACCGTCGCGTCGATGCTGGCGGTCCTGGCCGGCTGGTTCGCCACTCGCTCCGCGTCCGGCACCCTGCGTTCGATCACGGTCGACCTGCTGGTCGTCGCCGCCGTCATCGGCGTGGTCCCCCTCGGGCGGTACGCCCCCCACCGGGCGCTGGCAGCCCCCGCGTTCGGTGCCGTGGCGGCGCTCGTCGTCGTGTGGGACAGCCACCCCGAGCGACTCCCGATGGTGCTGGGCATCGCCGCGCTCGGCGGCGCGATCACCGCGGCTGTCGCCAGGTCCCTCACCGAGCAGGTGGAGGAGGGCCTCCGGGTGTGGATGGTCGCGGGTGGCCTGCTCTTCCTCGTCAGTGGCCTGAGTGCGCTGTTCGGCCTTGCTCCGGCGGTGACCTGGTCGGTCCTGCTCGTCGGTGCGATGTTCGCGGCCCGGTTCGTCCCGTCCTTCGCGGTCGACGTGCCCGACCAGCTCCTCATCGACCTGGACAGGCTGGCGGTGACGGCCTGGTCGGCCCGCGACCGGCCGCGCGGACGTCGTGGCCGTGCGGTGGCCTCGCCGCGAGCGGTGGCGGTGGTGGCCAGGAGCGGGGCCCGGCTGGTGACGGCGGCCGGCGCCGCCATCGCCGTGATCTCGGTGGTGTCGGCCGGCCTGCTCCTGTCGGCAGTGACCCTGGACCTCGACCGGATCGGCGCTCGCTGCCTGGTCTTCGCCGCCGGCGCCGCCCTCATGCTGGCGGGCCGCAGCTATCGGCACGTCGGGGCCCGCGCGCTGCTGAGGGCAGCCGGACTCGGGTGCTGGGCACTGCTGGCGGCGGAGCTGCTGGGTGGCTCGTCGTCCAGGACTCCGGTGCTCGTCGGGGTGGCCTCGATCGCGCTGGCCGCCATGCTGGTCGTGGTGGCGGTCGCCACCGGCCGCGGCTGGCGCTCGGTCTGGTGGGCTCGCCGGGCCGAGGTCGCCGAAGGGCTGGCCGGAGCAGCGGCCCTGGCCTCGATCTTCGTGGCCACCGGGCTGTTCCGGGTCGTGTGGCAGCTCGGGTCGCGCATCTCCACCTGACCGTGCCGGGCTTCACTTGCTAGCCTCTGGCTGCCGATCTCGGGAGGATGCGATGCGTACGACGACGGGCCGTGCCCTGTCCCTGCTGATGTGCTCCGTCCTGCTCGCCGGCTGCGGCGACGACGAGCCCCCGCCGGCCGCGCCGACCGGATCGTCCACCAGCGCTGACCCCAGCCCCTCAGAGCCGGAGCAGACCGGGCCGGAGCCGGCGGCGGGCCCTGAGGTCGAGCTCGGCAGTCTCACGCTGAGCTTCCCCGTGGGGTACGAACCTCGCGAGACCGAGGACCTGGGGGCCGAGCTGGTCGTCGGCACCGGTTCCGACGGTGAGCGGGTCGCCCTGGGTGCGTTCGAGGACTTCAGCCGCGAGAGCCTGGACGAGGCCGTCGAGCTGGCGATCACGACGGGCCTCTGGACGCGCAGGCCCAAGCGGCTCGACGACCGTGAGGTCGATGGGGTGCCGATGTACCACCTCTCGGGTCCCACTGGCGGCGGCTCGACGATCGAGCAGTTCGGGGCAGAGTTCGGCGGCTACGACATGACGTTCCTCGTGTCGTCCGAGGGCTCGGACGCCGACCGTCAGCTGCTGATCGACTCGGTCCTGGCCACGGCCACCTGGAAGTAGCGGACGCAGGCGGCGCGGTGCCGGCAGGTTGTGGAGTGTGATGTTTAACCCACTTTCCAGCGGGTAGGTCCTGAGGGTCCGCATGTTGCGAAGAGCGCACACGGACGAGATCAGTCAGCAGGACACAGAGACTCACAGGCGGCGTCTGCCGCCACGGGGACGAGGAGAGGCGACATGTCGCACGGCGCTAACGAAATGGGTCAGGGCGAAGGCACTCTGACAAAGGCGGCCGGCCTGGTGGCCGACGCAAAGCAGGACTTCGACCGACTCAGCGGCAAGCTCGACGGTCAGATCCAGGGACTTCGGGGCAAGTGGGCCGGTGCCGGTGGTCAGGCGTTCTTCACGCTGCACCAGGCCTGGACCGAGAAGCAGAAGATCATCGTCAGCGCCCTCAACGAGTTCGAGTCGTCCTTGACCTCGACGCAGAGGGACAACATCAACACCGACGAGGCCCAGTCGGCCAACTACACCCGGACCGCCGGCCGCCTCGGCGGCTGAGCCTCCCAGGACTGAAGGAGACAGACCATGAACCTCGACGGACTTCGCGTCAACCACGCCGGCCTCGACAATGCCGCCCAGGACCTCTACACCGCGGTCAAGGAGATCGACGACCGGATGAACCGGCTCGAGGGCGAGCTTGCTCCCCTGAAGAGCGACTGGACCGGTCAGGCCCAGACCTCCTACATCTCTGCCAAGGCCAAGTGGGACGGCGCGCTCCAGGAGATGCGGGACCTGCTCGACCAGACGAGCCAGACCGTCTACCAGTCCAACGCCGAGTACAAAGCCGCCGACCAGCGCGGCGCGGCGGCGTTCGAGATCTGACCAGCGTCACCTCTGGGTCGGCGGCCACGGGCCGCCGACCTTTCAGGGGGCCAGACCAGCATCCGTGAGGGGGAATCATGGTGTTCATCGAGGGCTTCATCCGCAGCCTCGAGACCGTTCTCGAGCCCGACCAGCTCGAGATCATCAAGAAGGAGCTCCTCTCCGGAGCCAACGAGCTCGACGATGGCGAATTCCGGAGTCTCGAGGTGTCTCCGTCCGCTTTCGGGGGCGCAGAGACGGCCTCGGAGCTCGGCTTCCACCACGGGCGCGCGCAGCAGGTCATCGCGGACACCCTGTCCGGCGTCACCGCGGACCTGCGCGACTTCCGTGACGGCGTCGTCAA
This sequence comes from uncultured Actinomycetota bacterium, assembly GCA_963834235.1. Lineage (GTDB taxonomy): Bacteria > Actinomycetota > Actinomycetes > Propionibacteriales > Nocardioidaceae > Nocardioides. The sequence continues at coordinate 135,118 of CAWIAS010000001.1, read as the reverse complement.
GGCCCAGGTCATGCTGGAGGACGCCGACGGCGGCGCCCAGTCCGACCTCGCCCGCAAGGAGGCGGCCGTCGCCGCCCTGCAGGACGCGAACCGCTCGTTCTCGAGCGACGACAAGTACCACCAGGCACGCAACGAGCACGGCGGCAACCAGTACGGGGGCGATCAAGGATGACCAGCGGCGAGCAGGTCAGGAGGCTCGAGAAGGGGTTGGCCGGAGCCACTGAGGAGCAGGTGCAGGCCGCGGTCGACGAATGGTTCGACGGCGCCCTCAGGCTCGGGATCGTCCAGAACATGTTGCTGCGCTCCAAGCCACTCATCGCCGGGCAGTTCGGACCGGACACCGGTGACGCTGCCGCCAACGCCTTCCAGAAGATGGCTGACAAGGTCTCGGACCGGCGCGAGCAGATGTTCCGGGCGAGCCAGGCCCTCATGGGCGCCAAGAAGGCGCTCGTCGAGGCCAGGGCCGTGCAACGCAGCTTCGGTGCCGAGCTCAACGACCCGGGCGACTTCCGGGCAGACCCCGACGCCGACGAGATCGACCAGATCCGGGCCCATCGCGCCCACACCGCCCAGCAGGCTGCCTACAGCGCAGCCTTCGCGGAGCGCGAGGAGCAGGCCCGCCAGGCAGCCGACAACATGGACCGCGTCTACCAGGACTCCACCGAGACCATGAAGAAGATCCACGGCGAGCCCGACCGTCCCACTGGTGGTGGCGGCGGCGGTGGCGGTGGTGGCGGCGGCGGTGGCGGCACCACCGGGGGCGGCGGCTCCGGCGGCGGTGGCACGACCCCGCCGTCCGGTGGCGGCTTTGTCGGCACTCCCGGCCTGGTCCCCGGCAACGGCGGCGGCGGCGGTGGCGGTGGCGGTGGCACTGACGGTGACGGCGGCGGCGGCGGCGAGACTGACCCCACCGACCCCACCCCCGACCTCGACGTCATTCCGGGCGAGCCCCAGGGCCCGGGAGACACCGGTTCCACCGTGCCGACGACGTCGACCCCGGCCACCAGCGTGCCCACGAGCGGCAGCGGCGGCGGCACCATGGGTGGCCTCGCCGGAGCTCTCGGCGGTGGCGTGATGGGCGGCATGGCCGGAGTGAGCGGAGCCGTCCGCGGCGGCGGAGCCGCCGTGCCGGCCACCTCGGCGAAGTCGAGCGCCCGACCCATCGGCAGCTCCAGTCGGACCGGGACGAGCGGTTCGCTCGGCCGCAGCACCGCCACCCCCGGGGCTCCCAGCTCACGGGCCGGTGCCGGCAGCAGCGGCCGGGGCGCCGGTGGCGCTGCCCGAGGCGCCGGCGGTGGCGCGCGAGGCGCCGGCACCGGGACGCGCGCAGGCGCGGGCACCGGGGCGCCCGGTGGCCGTGGCGGCAAGACCGGCGGACGAGGTGCCGGCCGCGGGGCGGGTGCCGGCGCAGCAGGCGCCGCTCGCAAGCGGGGCAAGGACAAGCCGAAGGAGCAGGAGTTCTTCGAGGAGGTCCAGGACTGGATCGACGACGAGGACAGCGCTCCCGGAGTGATCGACTGACCTCGGTCGCGCGACGGCTCCCGCCCCGGTCCGGGCGGTAGCATGCGGGCGTCCCGGCAGCGGGACCATCGAGTTCGAGTCCGGGGGAGAGTGCGATGAGTCAGGCGCCCACCAGCGCGTCGGGTCTGGTACGGGTCACGGTCGCGTCCGGCACCCGCCGCGTCGACCTGGTCCTGCCCGGGGCCGTACCCGTCGCCGAGCTCGTCCCGGAGCTGGCGCGCAGTGTCGGTCTGCTGGACCCGGTCACGGTCTACGGCGGATATCGCCTCGTCACGCAGGACGGCCGCGAGCTGGCCGCCGACGCCGGCCTGACCATGCAGGGCATCGAGGACGGTGGCCTGCTCACCGTTGCCGCCGGCGTCGACGACGAGCCGCCGCGCGTCTACGACGACGTCGTCGAGGCGATGACCGACGTGGTCGAACGTGACCTCAAGCCGTGGGAGCCCGCGTCCGGACGACGGACCGCGCTGGTGGCCGCCGGGCTGCTGATGGTGCTCGGTGCGGCTGCGCTCTTCATCCAGGACTCCACGTTGGCCGCCGTCGCGTCGGGCATCGTCGCCCTCGCGCTCGTGGTGGGCGGGATCGTCCTGTCCCGGGTGCAGCACGAACCCGAGGCCGCCGTCGCGGTCGCCTGGATGGGTGCCGGGTACGCCGCCGTCTCCGGGTTCATGCTGACCGAGGGCGGCGCGGTGTTCGGGCTCCCGACCGCCGCTGCCGGGGCCGGCGCTCTCCTGGCCGGCCTGGTGGCGCTCGTCGGTCTGGGCGAAGGGCGCACCCTGGTCATCCCGCCGGTCGTGGTGGGGGCGATCTTCCTGGCGACCGGACTCGTGATGCAGGCCGAAACCTTCGATCCGGCCGTGGTCCTGACCGTGGCGCTCACGCTCGTGGTGATGCTCGGCAGCATCTTCCCGTGGTTGGCGCTGGGCGCCACGGGGACGACCGTCGACCAGCTCTACTCCAACCAGGACATCACCGCCGATCCCGACGAGATCGACCCGACCCAGGTCGGCGCCGACGCCCGGGTCGCCCACGAGATCCTCGTGGCCGTCTCCGCCACCGTGGGCCTGCTGCTGGTGCTGATCGCGCCCCTGGCGGTGTCCCTCGGCGTGTCCGGTGCGCTCCTGGCGCTGATGTGCAGCCTCGTCGTCATGCTCCGCACCCGGCAGTACCGCACGGGCTCGGAGGTGATGGTCGGGCTCACGTCGGGAGTCCTGGGCCTGGTCTCGATCGCGATCTCGATGCTCTGGCTGCAACCCTCGTGGCGACCCACCGCCGCAGTCGTGCTCGCGGCCTCCGGCGCGGTCCTGCTCGCGGTGACCCTGTTGCCGTCCACGCCGTCGGTGCGGCGCGGGCGCTTCGGCGACGTCGCCGAGTCGGTCGCGCTGCTCTCGCTGCTGCCGCTGCTCGTCATCGCGACCGGCGTGTTCTCGGCGATCCGCGGCTGACATGGCGACCAAGAAGGACCTCACCGAGGCCTATGCGTTCAGCCGACGCCGGCTGGTCACGGCGTTCGTCTCCGGCGCGCCCGGTGGCCGCGAGGTCGAGCCCGCGCGGCCGGGACGGACCATCATCGGAGGTCTCGCGCTGTCCGTGCTCCTCGTCGCAGGCGCCGCGATCGCCGGCGTCTTCTCCCCGCGCGTCGACGAGGGGTGGGCCGAACAGCCGGGACTGATCATCTCCAAGGAGTCCGGCGCCGCCTACGTCATCACCGAGATCGAGGAGGGGGCCGAGCCCGTCCTGCGACCGGTCATCAACATCACCTCGGCCAAGCTGATCCTGGGGCCCGACGTCGAGCCCACGATCATCCCCGACGAGTACATCAACGAGGAGCAGCGTGGCGACGACATCGGCATCCTCGGTGCCCCGCCCAACGTTCCCGACCCCGACCGGCTGATCGAGACCGGCTGGACCGCCTGCACCGATGCCCCCCAGGGGCACGGCGTCCGGCTCTCGCGTCTCGCGCGAGCCCGAGGTCGACGCGATGCCCGGCGGCGCCGTGCTCGTGGAGGTGAAGGACGACCAGGACCCGGCGGTCTTCGTGATCGCGACCGGTCGGCTCGAGGACGCTGAGGCGGCTCGCGCCTACAGCTATCGCGTCCCCCGGAGCAAGGGCCGCGACAACCTGCTCGGCGCGATCGGGCTGCCCCCGGCGGGGAGTGCCGGCGCCGTCCCCGAGGAGTGGCTGGCGTTGTTCCCGAGGGGTGGAGACCTCGGCCGCGACGCGTTCCACCTCGAGGGCGTGGGTGACCCCGCGCCGTACGCTGCCGGCCTGGCCGGGTTGGAGAGCGCCACGATCGGGGACGTCGTCACCACGCCGTCCGAGCAGCTGTTGCTCACCCAGGACGGCCCGGTCGACCTCGACCCGTTCGCGGCGGGCGTCTATCTCGCCGGCGACGAGGGCGACATCACCCTGGACGACCCGCCGGCGCTCAACCGCGAGCAGGAGCCCTACCTCGACGCCCACTGGCCCCAGGACGTGGTCATTCCGGTCCTCGGACCGCAGTGCGCCCGGCTCTCCGCCGTGGCCGGTCAGCGCCCGGGCGTCGAGATCGTGACCACCCCGACCGGCGACGCCTCCGCGGAGGAGGTCGAGCTCGGCGACCGCTCCGTGCGGGTCGACGCCGGGGCCGGGGCCTTCGTGCTCTCCGGTGGATGGGACCAGACGACCGGTGGGGCACCGCACCTGATGGACGCGCGGGGACAACGCTTCCCGCTGATCGGGGCCGGCACCGCTGGTCAGCTGGGCTACGCCGACTACCCCGTCCCGACCGTGCCTGACTCCTGGGTCGAGCTGTTCGACCGTGGGGTGCCCCTGTCCGAGATCGCCGCTCTGTGCCCGCCGACGCTCAAGCAGGGCAAGTCGTGCGCCTGAGGCGCCGAGCCGTCGCCGCGCTGGTGGTCCTGCCGAGCCTGCTGGTCGGCGTGCCCGTCCACCCCGCGACCGCCGTCGTGGAGGAGGACGTCGAGTGCAGCGGCATCGACGACACCACGGAGGTCCTCTACGAGACCGACGCCGAGAGCACCCCGTTGGCCGTGCTCGGCATCCAGGAAGCGCACGACGTCCTCCTGGCCGAGGATGGTGAGCTGCCCGGAAGCGGGATCAAGGTCGCCGTGATCGACTCCGGCGTCTTTGCCGGCAACCCGGACCTGCTCGACGTGGTGCCGGGGGAGTCCTTCACCAGCGAGACGACCCTCCTGGACTTCCACGGCACCGCGGTCGCCGGCGTGATCGCCGGCAAGCCCCGCGGCGACACGCTGACGGGGATCGCTCCCGGTGCCCAGATCGTCGACGTCCGGGTCTACGACGACTCGGAGGAACCCGAGGCCCCCGCGGTCAACGTCGACGCTGACCGGGTGGCCGCCGGCCTGGACTGGGTCGCGCGGAATGCAGCGACCGAGCGGATCCAGGTCGCGACCATCGCGCTGCGGGTGTCGAGGTCACCCGAGCTCAAGGAGGCGGTGGCCGCCGCCCGCCGCGCCGACGTGGTGGTGGTCGCAGCGAGTGGGAACCGCCCCGATGAGGGCGACCCTCTCTACGCCGAGTACGGCGAGCTGAAGGCGGGAGAGGACGCCGCACAGGAGATCTTCCCGGCCGGCTACGACAACGTGGTCGCCGTCAACGCCTCGGCCGGTGGCCACCCGGACGAGCTGAACGGGTTCGAGGTCAGCTCCGAGGTGCTCCAGAACTCAGCCACGGACGTTGCCGCTCCGACGTACGGCGGAGTCTCGCTGGGGGTCAACGGCAGCACCTGCCTGCTGCTCGACATCGCGACCTCGTGGGCTGCGGCGGAGGTGAGCGGAGTCGTGGCGCTGCTGCGGGACCGCTACCCCGAGGACTCCGCCGCCCAGATCGTGGCCCGGCTCGAGCAGACGGCCAGCGGTTCCCCGGATGACGAGAACGTGCTCACCGGGGCAGGCGTGGTGCAACCGCTCGAGGCGCTGACCCGGCCGCTCACCCCGGATCTCGAGGGGGACCTCGACCGCGACGACCCCGAGGAGAGCACCATCCCGCCGGCGGTCTCGCCGCAGCCGCGCGCCGACCTGCTGGCCAGCGCGCGCGACGACGCCGTGTGGTGGGGACTGTTCGGCGGCGGTGCGGTCGTGCTCGCGCTGCTGCTTCGGCCGATCCTCTCCCGCCGTCGACGTTGAGTTGGGCATGCCCGGACGTTGAGTTGGGCACGCGGCGGGCCCAACTCACCTGCCGGGCGGGCCCAACTCAACGTGATGCCGGAGGATGGGGGCATGGCTGACGGCTCCGAGGGCGATGGTTCATTGCACTGGGTCGGCCGGCTCGAGCGACAGGTGCGTGCCGGCGTCAACCCCCGCCTGCAGGACAAGGGCTGGCGACCCAGGGTCGTGCCGTTCGTCGGGTACGGCACCACCGGCTGGGTCCGGGTGGGAGCGCGGGTGCTCCTCGTGCCGCCGCGGACGCCTTCCAGCGGCCCCCGAGACCACCGGGGGTGGCGCCGGTTCATGACGGTCTCCGTGCCCGGCCTCCCGGTGACGGTGGAGATCGGCGGTGAGACCCGGGTCGTGCCGAGCGGCCCGGACGGGTACGTCGACGTACGGGTCGAGTGCGACCTCGAGCCCGGCTGGAGCAGCGCCCGCATCCACGTGGGTGACGAGCCGCCGGTGGAGGCTCCCGTCCGCGTGGTCGGTCCGGAGACGACGACCGGCCTGGTCAGCGACATCGACGACACGGTGATGGAGACCAACGTCCCGCGCCCGCTGGTCGCCTTCCGCAACGCCTTCCTGAGTCGCGAGAGCGACCGGAAGACGGTGCCCGGCATGAGTGAGCTCTGCGCCGAGATCGTGTCGTCGCGACCGGACCTGTTCGTGGTCTACCTCTCGACCGGTGCCTGGAACGTCGCACCGCCGCTGCAGGCCTTCCTCGCGCGGCACAGCTTCCCGAAGGGTCCGCTGCTGCTGACCGACTGGGGCCCGACCGAGGCCGGTTGGTTCCGGTCCGGGAGCGACCACAAGCGCGAGCAGCTCAGGCGGCTGTTCGGCGAGCTGCCCGACCTGCGCTGGATCCTGCGTGGGAGACGACGGCCAGCACGACCCTCAGGTGTACGCCGACGCCGCTCGCGAGCACCCCGACCGCGTGGAGGCCATCGCGATCCGCCAGCTCACGCCGGCCCAGCACCTGGTGGCCCACGGGACCACCACCCCGCCCGACGGAGAGGCGGCTCCGGACGACGACGCCCCGACCGTGACGGTCGCGGCGCCGGACGGGTCCGGCCTCCGCGACGCCCTGCGCGAGCGAGGCGTTCTCGGCCCCTGACCACGCGGTCGGAGGCGTACGCTGACCGACATGGTGTGGGTCGTGCTCGGGCTGGTCGCCCTCTTCCTCGTCCTGTGCAGGATCGCGGCGCGGCGGCACGCGCGCGACCCGCATGTCATGCCCTACCGGACCGGGCACATCGGCGGGCTGGGCGAGGCGCCGTCCGGCGTCCACCACCGCCTCGGCTCGCGCCGCCCCTAGTGTGAGTGGGGCCTGCGCGGCAGTTGAGTTGGACCCGCGCGGCCCAACTCGTGTGCCGCGCAGGCCCAACTCAACAATCTGGCGGAGGATAGGGGATTCGAACCCCTGAGGGCTTTCACACCCAACCCGCTTTCCAAGCGAGCGCCATAGGCCACTAGGCGAATCCTCCGCCGAGGAGCGTACCCGTCGTCCTCCCGGGCGTGAAATCCGGTCGCCGGGGCCCGTCTTGGCCGCGCCGGAGGGCTCACCTAGACTCCATGCCAACCCCCCGCGTGGCGGCATCTCACCGAACTCCCCCAGGGCCGGAAGGCAGCAAGGGTAGGCGGGCTCTGTCGGGTACGCGGGGGGCCTTTTCACGCCCCGGACACGGCGGGTACCGGCTGTCGGAACGGATGGTTAGGGTCTACACGTGGAGTCACCCCTCGCGTTGTACCGCCGCTACCGGCCCGAGTCGTTCGCCGACGTCATCGGGCAGGACCACGTGACGGCTCCGCTGCGGGCGGCCCTGGCCAACAACCGGGTCAACCACGCCTATCTCTTCTCCGGTCCGCGCGGCTGCGGCAAGACCACCTCGGCCCGGATCCTGGCCCGCACGCTCAACTGCGAGCAGGCCCCGGTCGCGGATCCGTGCGGCGAGTGCGACTCCTGCCAGGACCTCGCCCGCGGCGGCTCCGGGTCGATCGACGTGATCGAGATCGACGCGGCCTCCCACGGTGGCGTCGACGACGCGCGCGACCTGCGCGAGAAGGCGTTCTTCGCGCCCGTGCGCAGCAAGTACAAGGTCTACATCATCGACGAGGCCCACATGGTGACGACGCAGGGCTTCAACGCCCTGCTCAAGCTGGTCGAGGAGCCCCCGCCCCACCTCCGGTTCATCTTCGCCACCACCGAGCCCGACAAGGTGCTGCCGACGATCCGCTCGCGCACCCACCACTACCCCTTCCGGCTGATCCCGCCGCGGCTGCTCTCCTCGCACCTCTCCGAGCTGTGCGCGCTGGAGGGCGTGTCGATCGAGCCCGCCGCGCTGCCGCTGATCGTCCGCGCAGGCGCAGGGTCGGCCCGCGACTCCCTGTCGGTCCTCGACCAGCTGCTCGGCGGCGCCGGCCCCGAGGGCGTCACGCACGCGCTGGCGACCGGCCTGCTCGGCTACACCCCCGACTCCCTGCTCGACGACGTGGTCGACGCGTTCGCCGCCGGTGACGGCGCCGCGGTGTTCGGGGTGGTGGACCGGGTGATCGAGACCGGCCAGGACCCTCGCCGGTTCACCGAGGACCTCCTGCGCCGGCTGCGCGACCTGGTGATCGTCTCGGCGGTCCCGGATGCTCCGGCCACGGGCCTCATCGACGTCTCCCAGGACCAGGCCGAGCGCCTGGTCGCCCAGGCCGCCCGGTTCGGTGCCGCCGAGCTCAGCCGGGCCGCCGACCTGGTCGCGAGCGGGTTGACCGAGATGCGGGGTGCCACCGCGCCCCGACTGCTGCTCGAGCTCGTCTGCGCCCGCGTCCTGCTCCCCGGGTCCGACCACCCGGCCGACGGCGTCATGGCCCGGCTGGACAGGTTGGAGAAGCGGGCCGCGATCACCGGTGGCGCCCCCAGCTCTGCTCCCGTGGCCGCCAGCCCGCCGCCCGCGCCCCCGGCGCACCCCGTCGAGCCGGTGGTCGAGGCCAGCGTGCCCGCCGACCCGCCGCCCGCCCCCACCACGGCGCCCGCGCTCGGTGAGCCGATCGCGGTGATCGAGCCCCTGGCTCACGCCCACCGCCGAGCCCGAGCTGGCGGCGACTCCCGCGGCTGCCGTGGACGAGAGCGAGCCCGCCCCGACCCCCGCTCCCGTCGAGCCTGATCCGGCGCCTGCCGCGCCGTCAGGTGGGCTCACGCTCGTCGACGTACGCCGCCTCTGGCCCGACATCGTCGAAGCCACCAAGATGCGCCGCCGCGTCGCCTGGATGCACCTCACCCAGAACTCCCAGGTGGTCGGGCTCGAAGGCAGGACCCTCGTGCTCGGGTTCACCAACCAGGGCGCGCGCGACTCCTTCATCAACGGAGGCTGCGACGAGGTCGTGCGCCAGGCCGCGATCGACGTGGTCGGGGCCGACTGGCGGATCGACGCCATCGTGGACCCGGGAGCCCGCCCCGACCAGGCCCCGCCGCCCCCGGCCCGAGCCGCGGCGGCGCCGTCCGCGCCACCGGCGCCCGACTCGCCAGCAGCGCCCGCTGCTGCTCCGAGCGCGCCGCCCGCCTGGGCCGCCGACGACGACGAGCCGCCCGCCGCAGAGCCGGAGGCCCCGTCGGGCCCCGAGCCGCTCGCGCGTGAGTCCAGGCCCGCAGACCCGGAGGCGATCGCAGCCGCACGCGAGGCGATCGCCCAGACCCGCCCGTCGGGTCAGGTCACCGACACGTCCCGTGCCGAGGCCGACGCCGACGCCCACCCCGACGACCCCGATGCCGAGACGAGTGGTCTTGACAGCGCCGAGCTGCTCCAGCGCGAGCTCGGCGCCCAGATGATCGAAGAGATCCGCCACCAGTGACCCCCAGCGACCAGGAGTGACCCGATGACCCAGAACCCGTTCGACGCGCTCGGCGGAGCCGGCGGCTTCGACATGAATGCCCTGCTCCAGCAGGCCCAGCAGATGCAGGAGCAGCTCCAGGACGCCCAGACGCGGCTCAGCGAGACCACGGTCGACGGCACCGTCGCGGGCGGCGCGGTCACGGTGACCATCAACGGCGTGGGCGACCTCGTCGGTGTCGACATCAAGCCCGGCGGCTTCGACGGCAGCAGCGCCGACGACCTCTCCGACCTGAGCGACATGATCGTCGCCGCCTACCGCGACGCCAAGGCCCAGGCCGACGCCCTGGCCGGCGAGGCCCTCGGCCCGCTCGGCGGCGCCGGCCTCCCCGGGCTCGGCTAGGCAGGGTCCCCTTGTACGAAGGCATCGTCCAGGACCTCATCGATGAGCTCGGCCGGCTTCCCGGCGTGGGCCCCAAGAGTGCGCAGCGGATCGCGTTCCACCTGCTGCAGGCCGAGCCGGTCGACGTACGCCGGCTCGCCGACGTCCTGATCGAGGTCAAGGCCAAGGTCAAGTTCTGCTCCGTCTGCTTCAACGTCTCCGAGGACGACCAGTGCCGGATCTGCCGCGACCCGAGGCGTGAGCCGGCGGTCCTCTGCGTCGTCGAGGAATACAAGGACGTCGTCGCGATCGAGCGCACCCGCGAGTTCCGCGGCCGCTACCACGTGCTCGGCGGTGCGATCTCGCCGATCGACGGCATCGGGCCCGACCAGCTGCGGGTGCGAGAGCTGATGATCCGGCTCGCCGACGGGGTGGTCACCGAGGTGATCCTGGCGACCGACCCCAACCTCGAGGGCGAGGCCACGGCGACCTATCTCACCCGCATGCTCAAGCCGCTGGGCTTGCGCGTGACCCGATTGGCGAGTGGACTGCCCGTGGGCGGAGACCTCGAGTACGCCGACGAGGTCACGCTGGGCCGAGCGTTCGCAGGGAGGCGATCCGCAGATGACTGACCATCAACTGATCGACAGTGCCACCGAGGAGTTCGCGCAACAGATCGCCGACCAGGTGGAGAGCTTCCTGCTTGCCCTGAAGGCGATCGCCCAGGAGGCCGATGCCGGCCGGGCGATCTCGCTGCTGCTGCTCGAGATCAGCCAGGTCCTCCTGGCCGGGGCTCGTCTGGGCGCGCAGCGCGACTTCACTCCGCGCGCCGAGTACCAACCCGACGTCGGTCCCGAGCCCGACCTCGACGAGATGCGGCTGCGGCTGGCGCTCATGCTCGACAGCGTCGACACCTACGGCCTGGTCTTCGACCCCTACGTGCCGGAGCTCGTCGAGAGCCAGCTCTCCGACGACCTGACCAGCATCGCCACCGACCTCGAGAACGGCCTGCGGCACTACCGCCTCGGCCACGTCGAGGAGGCGCTGTGGTGGTGGCAGTTCTCCTACGTCTCCTCGTGGGGCAACCTGGCGGGCGCCTCGCTCAACGCGCTGCTGTCGGTGGTCTCCCACGACCGCCTCGACGCCGAGATCACCGGCGAGGATGAGCGGGTCGCCGCAGCCGATGAGATGCTGGGCGAGGAAGGCCCGCTCGCCCGGTAAACTCAGGTGAGGCGGTCGCAGCGCCACCAGGCGTGCCCGGAGCCACGGGCGGCGACCCTGGACGCATCGATCTTCGAGGACTACCAGTGGGCATTGTCGTGCAGAAGTACGGCGGCTCGTCGGTCGCGGACGCGGCCGGCATCAAGCGAGTCGCGCAGCGGATCGTCGCGACCCGCAAGGCCGGGCACGACGTCGTCGTGGTGGTCTCTGCCATGGGTGACACCACCGACGAGCTGCGCGACCTCGCCGAGCAGGTGACGCCGCTGCCGCCGCCGCGCGAGCTCGACATGCTGCTCACTGCCGGTGAGCGGATCTCGATGGCGCTGCTGGCCATGGCCATCGCCCAGCTCGGCCACAAGGCGCAGTCCTTCACGGGTTCCCAGGCCGGCGTGATCACCGACTCCGCCCACGGCAAGGCCAAGATCATCGACATCACGCCGGGCCGGATCGAGACCGCGATCCAGGCGGGCGCGATCGCGATCGTCGCCGGCTTCCAGGGCGTCTCGCAGGACACCAAGGACATCACCACCCTGGGTCGTGGGGCCTCCGACACCACGGCCGTGGCCCTGGCCGCCGCGCTCGGAGCCGAGGTCTGCGAGATCTACTCCGACGTCGACGGTGTCTTCACCGCCGACCCGCGGATCGTCCCGACCGCCCGCAAGCTCGACCGGGTCTCCACCGAGGTGATGCTCGAGATGGCGGCCTCGGGCGCCAAGATCCTCCACCTGCGGTGCGTCGAGTACGCCCGCCGCTACGACATGCCCGTCCACGTGCGCTCGTCCTTCAGTCAGAAGGAAGGCACCTGGGTCATCCCCGTCACCGAGGGAGAAGAGATGGAACAGGCGATCATCGCCGGAGTCGCGCACGACCGGAGCGAGGCCAAGATCACCGTCGTCGGTGTCCCCGACAAGGTCGGTGAGGCGGCCCGGATCTTCGAGGCGCTGGCCGCGGCCGAGGTCAACATCGACATGGTCGTCCAGAACGTCTCCGCCGCCGCCACCGGGCGCACCGACATCTCCTTCACCCTGCCCCGCGAGGACGGCCAGACCGCCATGGCTTCGCTGGCCCGGATCCAGGACGAGGTCGGCTACGACAAGCTCCTGTTCGACGACCAGATCGGCAAGGTGTCGCTGATCGGTGCCGGCATGCGCTCCCACCCCGGCATCACCGCGCGGTTCTTCGCGGCCCTCGCCTCCTCGGGCGTCAACATCGAGATGATCTCGACCTCGGAGATCCGGATCTCGGTGATCGTCGACGAGTCCGACATCGACACCGCCGTCCAGGCCACCCACACCGCGTTCGACCTCGATGCCGACGAGGTCGAGGCGGTTGTCTACGGCGGGACCGGTCGATGACCGGGCTGCGGATCGGGATCGTCGGCGCCACCGGCCAGGTGGGCGTCGCCATGCGCCAGATCCTCGCCGAGCGCGACTTCCCCGCCGACGAGATCCGCTTCTTCGCCTCGGCGCGGTCGGCCGGCACGATGCTGCCGTACGCCGGGCGCGAGATCGTGGTCGAGGACGCCGCGACCGCGGACCCCAGCGGTCTCGACGTCGCGCTGTTCTCCGCGGGTGCGACGACGTCGCGCGCGCTGGTGCCGTCGTTCGTCGAGGCCGGCGTGATCGTGGTCGACAACTCCAGCGCCTTCCGGCGGGACCCCGAGATCCCGCTGGTGGTCTCCGAGGTCAACCCGGAGGCTGCCCGCGGGGTGATCGAGGCCGGTCGGGGGATCATCGCGAACCCCAACTGCACGACGATGGCGGCGATGCCGGTCCTGAAGGCGCTCCACGACGAGGCCCGGCTGGTCCGGCTGATCGCCTCCACCTACCAGGCGGTCTCCGGCAGCGGCGTCGCCGGCGTCGAGGAGCTCGCCACCCAGGTGGCTGCCGCCGGTGACAAGGCCCGGGAGCTCGCCTACGACGGCGCGGCCGTGTCCTTCCCGGACCCGGTGACGTACGACCGGACCATCGCCTACAACGTGTTGCCGATGGCCGGCTCGATCGTCGACGACGGCCTGGGCGAGACCGACGAGGAGCAGAAGCTCCGCCACGAGTCGCGCAAGATCCTCGGCATCCCCGACCTGCCCGTCTCCGGCATCTGCGTGCGGGTGCCCGTCTTCACGGGCCACTCCCTGGCGCTCAACGCCGAGTTCGCGTCGGCGATCACCCCCGAGCGAGCCGCCGAGCTGCTCGCCGCGGCCCCCGGCGTGGAGCTGTCCGACATCCCCACGCCGCTCCAGGCGGCCGGTCAGGATCCGACGTACGTCGGCCGGATCCGCCAGGACGAAGGCGTCGCCGGCAACCGTGGTCTCGCGCTCTTCGTGAGCAACGACAACCTGCGCAAGGGTGCCGCTCTCAACACCGTGCAGATCGCGGAGCTGATCGCAGCCTCGCGCTGAGGCGACCTGTGCGGGGACGGGGCGGGGCCCGGCCGGTCGTCACCCGGGGTGCGCGGTGACGGGTTGCCGCAGGATCGTCCTGAGCTTGGCGGGGTCCGTCCGGCGGGGGTCGCTGAGGTAGATCTCGTGGTGGACTCCCGCTTCGCGCAGGCCGTGGGCGGGAAGGTACTCGCGGTGCAGCCTGGACAGGGTGGGTGTCTCGTCGTCGTAGGGCCCGAGGTGGAGGACCTGCGCGCTGGTGCCCTCCTGCAGCGTCGCTGACCGCACGTCCGGAAGTGCCGGAAGGCTCCGCGTGCGCTTCTTGACGACCGCGGTGTCCCGGGCGGCGCCGACGAGGTCCTGACTGATCCAGTCGGGGACGTTGATGAGCAGGTCCAGCGCCAGTTGGCCTTGCGTCTGGCCAGGAAGTCGTCCATGTCGTCGGCCCACCACAGTCCCTCGAGCGGACCGACCACGAAGTCCCTGCCGAGCTCTCTCTTGCTCGCGAACTTCAACGTGTAGGCCACGGCGTAGAGCGCCTCGACCGAGTTCCGGTAGGCAACGCTGGTGTTCGGGTCGCCGCGTCCGTCGATCGCGAGGTATCCGAGCACGGGAACGTCGACGAGCGCCCAGTCAGTGTTCCGGGGTGCGTAGCAATGCTTGAGCTCACGCTTCACGTCGTACGGCGGCGCCATCCGCGAGCGTTCCTTCCCGAAGGCCTACTCGTCGTCCACGAACGCCGTGGTCACCCAGTGGGAGAGTGCGAAGCACACCATCGACACGAGGGGGATGACGATGATCATCCACCAGTTGAAGAGCACGTCCACGAGGAACAGCAACGCCACGACCGCGAGCAGGCCGACCGCGAGGAAGCTGGTGCTACCGGGGTCCTGCAGGTCCCAGGCGGCCATCAGCGCCTTGCCCACGAGGATCATCACGATGACGATCGCGAGCAGCAGCAGGAAGCCCGGGTCGCCACACGACGGCGCCCCCTGCACGAGCTCGCAGAAGCGGAAGCCGAGCCCGGTGAGGCCGACCATGAGCACCCCCACGACAGCGCCGGTGACGAGGGCTGCGGTCATGGGGTTGAGGGCAGGAAGCCGGACCTGACGCTTCGGCTTCGCCGCCACCGGCCCGGCCGTCTCCGTCGACTCGTCCGGCTCGTCCTCGAGGGCGGCCACCGGAGCGTTGTCGAAGGCGGGTGGGGCTGTCGTGGACCTCATCGGCGAACAACGGCGGGGCCGCGGGCTCCGGAGGGGGGACCGGCGGCACGTGCCGGGTCGGCCGTTCGGCCTCGGGCGGCGTGACCGCGGGCGCTGCCTCGGCCTCGACGGCAGGCTGCGTCACGGTGGTCGGCTCCTCGACCTCCGGGGCCGGCTCGGGCCGGCGGGCTCGGGGCCGGCTCGGTGACACTGGGGGCGGGGTCCGGGGCGACCGGAGCGTCGGCGTCGGCATGGCGCTGCTTCTTGCCACGCTTGCGGCCGAACCCGAGCGACGGGAGCTCGAGAGAGGGGCCGTCGTCATCCTTGTCAGCCATGGCGGGCAGTTTGCCAGACGCGACCGCCTCGCGGGACCTCCCGCGTCCAAAGTGGCGATCTGTCAGGTCCGGAAATGCGTCACGCGGGCCGAACCCGGAAGGTTCGGCCCGCGTGATACGTGGTCGGGCTGACAGGATTTGAACCTGCGGCCTCCTCGTCCCGAACGAGGCGCGCTACCAAGCTGCGCCACAGCCCGATCGTGGGCGACCGAAGCCGGTCGGCCCACGATCGGCGAGCATACCCGAGGCCAGACAGGCCGTTGGAATCGGGCCGGACGACGGTGGTCAGGCCTTCGCGACGAACGTCATCAGGGTGGCTTCAGGGCGGCATGCGACCCTGATCCGCGCGTAGGGGCTGGTGCCCAGACCCGCGGAGACGTGCAGCCAGGAAGAAGCAGGATCGCCGTCCTGTGAGTCCGCCGGATGCCGGTGCAGGCCCTTGGCGCGGGCGGGCTCCAGGTCGCAGTTGGTCGTCAGCGCTCCCACCCCCGGCACGCACACCTGGCCGCCGTGGGTGTGGCCGGCCACGATGGCGTCGTACCCGTCGGTGGCGAACTGGTCGAGCACCCGCAGGTACGGCGCGTGCGCCACCGCGAGCCGGACGTCGGCGTCGGCGTCGGCCACGCCGCTCACCAGGTCGAGACGGTCGAAGCCGAGGTGGGGGTCGTCGACGCCGGCGAGGGCGAAGCTGGTCTCGCCGACGGTCACGCTGTCCCGGCGGTTGGTGAGGTCGAGCCAGCCGGCCTCGAGGAAGTCGTCGCGCAGGTCCCGCCAGGGCAGGAACGGGGTGTCGGTGTGCCGCTTCCCGTCATCGGGGAGGAGGTAGCGAAACGGGTTCCGCAGGGTGGGCGAGTAGTAGTCGTTGGAGCCGAAGACGAACACGCCGGGGACGTCGAGCAGGTCGCCGAGCGACTCACGGACCACCGGCACCGACTCCATGTGGGACAGGTTGTCGCCGGTGTTGACCACGAAGTCGGGCTGCAAGGCCGACAGCCCCGCGAGCCACTCCTGCTTGCGGGACTGGCCCGGTGTCATGTGGATGTCGCTCACGTGGAGCACGCGCAGGGGCCGCTGACCGGCCGGCAGCAACGGGACGGTCACCTCCCGCAGGGTGTAGGCGCGAGCCTCCCAGGCGGCGTACGCCGTCAGTGCGGCGCCGGCGCCCACCCCGGCGCCCAGCAGCGGGCGCAGGAACGCGGGGAGGGCCATGCGGGCAAGGCTGCCACAATGACCACATGAGTGCCCTCAAGGACCGTCTCCGTTCCGACCTCACGACCTCCATCAAGGCCCGCGACGAGCTCCGCTCCTCGACCCTGCGGATGGTGCTGACCGCGATCACCAACGCGGAGGTCGCCGGCAAGGAGGCGCGCGAGCTCAGCGACGAGGACGTCGTGTCCGTCCTGTCCTCCGAGGCGAAGAAGCGGCGCGAGGCCGCCACGGCCTTCGAGGAAGGCAACCGTCCGGAGATGGCGGCCAAGGAGAAGGCCGAGGCCGCGGTGCTCGCCGACTACCTGCCCGAGCAGCTCTCGGCCGAGGACGTCGCCGGCATCGTCACCGCCGCCGTCGAGCAGACCGGAGCAGCGGGCGAGGGCATGAAGGCGATGGGCAAGGTGATGGGCGTCGTGCAGCCGCAGGTCAAGGGCCGCGCCGACGGTGGCGCCGTCGCGGCGGAGGTCCGCCGCCAGCTCGGGGCCTAGCCACCAGGCCGGTCGAGCTCAGCCCCGGCCGCCGCCGTTGCCGCCGCCGTTGCCGCCGGCCGCCGTTGCCACCGCCGTTGCCACCGCCGTTGCCGCCGCCCTGACTCGGTGGAGGCGGAGGCGCCACTCCGGTCGAGGGGTAGATCGTCACCGGCGCGCCCTCGGGGAACGACTCGCCGCCGCTCGGGGTCGAGTAGGCGATCGTGCCGGCGGAGTAGCGGGAGTCGCGCGCGGGGCCGACCAGCACGGCAAAGCCGGAGCTCTCGAGGGTGGCCGTCGCCGTGTCCACCGACATGCCGGTCACGGTGGGCACGATCGTCGAGGTCCCCGAGGAGCTCGGTGAGATCGGGCGGGGTGAAGGGCACGTCGTCGAGGTACTGCTCGACCGCGCGCATCGCCTGGCCCCACATCGGGCCGGCGACGCCGGACCCGGACGCGGAGTAGATGGGTGTGCCGCCGACGGTCTGTCCTGCCAGCGGGATCGGCTGACCCTCGGAGTTGGCGCCGGCGATCATCGCGGAGGTGGCCAGGTTGGCGGTGTAGCCGACGAACCAGACGGCCTTGCCGTCCTGGGTCGTGCCGGTCTTGCCGGCGTCCTCCTGCAGCGTGGAGATGTACTGGCCGAAGCCGCCGGGCGAGGTGACGCCCTTGAGGATGTCGTTGACCGTGTCGGCGACCGCGTTCGGCATCACCTGGGTGCAACGCTCGGGGTACTCCTTGAGGAGGTTGCCGGACGCGTCCTCGATGGCGGTGACCGCGCGCGCCGAGCAGTGGAGCCCGCGGGCGGCGAAGGTCGCGTAGGCCTCGGCCATCTCCAGCGGGCTCGTGTCGACGACGCCCAACGTGAACGACGGGACCCGCTCCCGGTCGGCGTCCTCGGGGGTGAGGTCGATGCCCATGCTCTTGGCGAGCTTGTAGGGCTCGCAGAGCCCGGTGATCAGCTCGAGCTGGGCGAAGAACGTGTTCACGGAGTTCTGGGTGCCGGTGTAGAGGTCGTAGGTGCCACCGGCATCGTCGAAGTTGGACGGCTCCCAGATCTCGGTGCTGGTGTAGGGGCCACCGCAGGTCTGGTACTCGTTCATGTCGATCGACTCCTGCGCGGGCACCGTGAACGAGGTGTCCGGCGGGATGTGACGCTTCAGCGCCGTCGCCAGGATGAACGCCTTGAACGTCGATCCGGCCTGGAAGCCGTTCGAGTCGCCGTACTTCGGGGGGACGAGGTAGTTGAGGTAGGTCTCGCCGAGCTTCTTGTTGCGGCCCATCGGCCGGGACTGGGCCAGCGCCTTGAGGTTGCCGGTGCCGGGCTCGACCATCGCGAGGCCGCCGATCGCCTGGTCCTGGGGGTAGACGAAGGCCTGGACGGACTTGTCGGCGGCGTCCTGCATCCGCAGGTCGATCGTGGTGCGGATGGTGAGGCCGCCCGACCGGAGGAGCTGCTTGCGGTCCTCGGTGGTCTTGCCGAGCGACCGGTCCTTCATGAGCACGTTGATCACGTAGTCGCAGAAGAAGGGCGAGCGGGAGAACACGCACCCGTTGCGCGACCTGGTGACGTCGAGCCCGAGACCCATCTCCTTGGTCTTGGCGCCCTTCTTCTGGGTGATCACGTTGAGTGCGGCCATCGTGTCCAGCACCACGTTGCGGCGCTGGATGGCGCTGTCGGCGTTGTTGGTGGGGTCGTAGCCGGTGGGGTTGCGGACCAGGCCGGCGAGCATCGCCGACTCCCGCAGGTCGAGGTCCTTGGCGTTCTTGTTGAAGTAGTGCCGGGCGGCGGCCTGGACGCCGTACGCGCCGTCCCCGAAGTAGGCGATGTTGAGGTAGCGCTCGAGGATCCAGTCCTTGGAGTAGTTCTCCTCGAACGCGATGGCGTAGCGCAGCTCGCGGATCTTGCGCGCGTAGGTGTCGTCGGTGGCGGCCTGGCGCTCGGCCTTGGTGTCGGCCTGGCTCAGCAGCGTCAGCTTGACCATCTGCTGGGTGATCGACGAGCCACCCTGGACGACACCGTCGTTGGCCTGGTTGGTGATCAGCGCGCGCAGCGTGCCCTTCAGGTCGAGGGCGCCGTGCTCGTAGTAGCGGTAGTCCTCGATCGCGACGATGGCCTTGACCATCGTCCGGGAGATCTGGCGCAGCGGGACGTTGATCCGGTTCTCGTCGTAGAGCGTCGCGATCACGTTGCCCTCGACGTCGAGGATCTTGGTCTTCTGGGCCAGCGGCTCGGCCTTGAGCTCGGTCGGGCAGGTTGTCCATCCCCCGGGCCGCGTCGCGGGCGCCGATCCCGAGGACACCGGCGAACGGGATGGCCAGGCCGGCGACGACGACGCCCATGACGGCGGCCACGGCAGCCATCACCGCGAGGTGGGACAGCACGCGACCCGCGGAAAGGCGCTCGTCAGGAGGAACGGACATGGGCCCAATGTACGTGAGCGCGTGAATTCCCCCCTAGTCATGGCTGAGCAGGACTAGTTACTTCGGGCTATACGAATTGGGTAGATCGTGTCTGTTTCAACGAACGCCGGGCACCTAGGTTCAGTAACCGGGGAAACCCGGGATGTGCGTCATGGGGACGCCATTCGTCTGGGATGGATGTGGGGACGTCATCATGTGGGTAGAAGATTGGGCGCCGTCGGCTGCCTGTCGTCAGGCTCAGCCTGACCAGCTCTTCGTGCGGGGGGCCGAGCAGAACAAGGCCAAGCAGCTGTGTTCTGGCTGCCCCGTGCGCACCGAGTGCCTCGCGGAGGCGCTCGACAACCAGATCGAGTGGGGCGTCTGGGGAGGCATGACCGAGCGTGAGCGCCGGGCGCTGATCCGTCGTCGGCCGGCCGCCTCCTGGCGTGCCGTGCTCGAGGCCGCACGCGAGCAGGGCTCCAAGGTCAACGTCAGCGTCTGAGTCGCTGAGTCGCGCCGGGGCCTCAGGCCTCGGCGAGCAGGTCACCGATCCGGCGCAGCCCGGTCGAGGTCGTGGACGTCACCGGCGAGCGCCGGCACCACCGCTGTGGGCACCGTCGGGTGTGCCGTGGCGAACCGGTCCCGCAGGCCCGCCTCGCGCTCGACCAGCCGGGTGCGGTCGGCGTGGAGCCGCAGCAGTCCACTGGCGACCCCACCCGTCTTCTGCCGTTTCAGCCGGGTCGCCGCAGCCATCGCCTCATCGGCCGTGAGATCGCCGGCCGGTGCCGGGCTGGCCCGGTTGACGACGAGACCAGCCAGAGGCATCCGGTCCTCGCTCAGCCGCTCGACGAAGTACGCCGCCTCGCGCAACGCGTCCGGTTCGGGCGCAGCGATGACGAGGAAGGCCGTCCCGTCGGCCTGCAGCAGCTCGAAGGTCTTCTGTGCCCGCTGGCGGAAGCCGCCGAACAGGGTGTCGAACGCGGCGACGAACGTCTGCATGTCGCGCAGCACCTGGGCGCCGAGGACCTTCGTGAGGGCGTTGGTGATGATGCTGAGCCCGGCCGTCATCATCCGGGCGGGTCCCCTCGCCGGGGCGAGCAGCAGCCGGATGAAGCGGCCGTCGAGGAAGCTCGAGAGCCGCTCGGGGGCGTCGAGGAAGTCCAGGGCCGATCGTGACGGCGGGGTGTCGACGACGATCAGGTCGTAGTCGCCGGTGCTCTGGGCGTCCCGGTGGATCTGCCCGAGCTTCTCCATCGCCATGTACTCCTGGGTGCCGGAGAACGAGCTCGACAAGGCGATGTAGAAGGGGTTCTCCAGGATCGCCTTCGCCTTCTCCGGGGAGGCCTGGCTCTGCACCACCTCGTCGAAGGTGCGCTTCATGTCGAGCATCATCGCGTCGAGGGAACCGCCGGAAGCAGCGTCCAGGCCGGTGACGGGCCGGGGTGTGTTGTCGAGCGCCTCGATGCCCATCGACTGGGCCAGCCGCCGGGCCGGGTCGATGGTGAGCACGACGACCTTGCGGCCGCGCTCGGCCGCGCGCAGGGCGAGGGCCGCCGAGGTGGTGGTCTTGCCGACGCCGCCGGAGCCGCAGCACACGATGATCCCGGTGCCGGGGTCGTCGATCAGGGCGTCGATGTCGAGCTTCGGTGCCGTGGACGCGGTGGCGGCGAGTGGGCCGAACCTGGTCCGCGCCCGGCTCGTGGCTGGTGGGGTCATGCCATGCCCTGTCGCTTGAGCTCGGCGGCGAGCTCGTAGAGCCCGCCGAGGTCGACGCCGCCGGTCAGTCGGGGCAGCTCGTACGCGGGGACGTCGAGCTCGCCGACCAGGGTGCGCTGGGAGTCCTCGAGCGCCCGGCGCTCGGCGTGGTCGCGGCCCTCCTGGAGCAGGCCCTCGATCAGCGCATCGTCGGCCTCGATGCCCGCCAGCTTCGAGGTCGTCGACGAGGCCCGCAGCGTCGATGGTGCCGGACCTGGCAGCGGTGAGGGCCTTCTTGCCGAGGTCCTGCGGCCGCACCATGTTGACGACCACGCCGCCGACGGGCAGGTCGGCGGCGCGCAGGTCCGCGATCCCGTCGGCGGTCTCCTGGACCGGCATCTCCTCCAGCACGGTGACCAGGTGGACCACCGTCCTCCGCGAGCGGAACAGCGTCATCACCAGATCGGCCTGGCTCTTGATCGGACCCATCTTGGCCAGCCCGGCCAGCTCGCTGTTGACGGCGAGGAACTGCGACGATCCGGCCGGTGGGCGGAGCGTCGAGCACGACGGCGTCGTACTGCCGCACGTTCTTGCCGCGCCGACCCTCCTTGGCCGCCTCGAAGACCTTGCCGGTCAGCAGGACGTCGCGCACCCCGGGGGCGATGGTGGTCGCGAACTCGATCACGCCGAAGCGGTCGAGGGCGCGGCCGGCCCGGCCGAGCCGGTAGTACATCGCGAGGTACTCGAGCAGCGCCGACTCGGCGTCGATGTGCAGGGCGTAGACGGTCCCCGAGGCGCCGTCCGGCTGGGTGAGCCCGGCGGCGATCCGGCGCTCCTCGTAGGGGAGCTGGTCGACGTCGAACATCCGGGCGATGCCCTGACGACCCTCGACCTCGCAGAGCAGCACGTTCTTGCCCTTGGAGGCCAGGGCGAGGGCGAGCGCGGCGGCGACGGTGGACTTGCCGGTGCCGCCCTTGCCGGTCACGACGTGCAACGTCGCGCGCGGCCAGTCGGGGGAGGAGTCGGGCACGGTGGAAGCCTAGAGGGGCGGTCCGCATGGGTCGCTAGGGTGAGCCCGGAGTTACATCGAGGGCAGATCGAGGGCACAGCGAGGCGGGAGAGAACGTGGACAAGGTCGTGGGCAGTGCGGCGGAGGCGGTCGCCGACATCGCGGAGCGGCTGCGACGCTCGCGGTCGGTGGGTTCGGGTTGTGCGGGATCCCGTCGGTGCTGATCGACGCGGTGCTGGAGTCCGGGGTGAGCGACCTGCAGGCGGTGTCCAACAACTGCGGCGTCGACGACTGGGGCCTGGGCCGGTTGCTGATGGAGAAGCGGCTGCGCCGGATGATCTCGTCGTACGTCGGCGAGAACAAGGAGTTCGCCCGCCAGTACCTCGCCGGCGAGCTGGAGGTCGAGCTGACCCCGCAGGGCACCCTGGCGGAGCGGATGCGCGCGGGTGGGTCGGGGATCCCGGCGTTCTTCACCGCCACCGGTGGCGGCACCCAGGTCGCCGAGGGCGGGATCCCGTGGCGCTACGACACCGAGGGCAACGTGACGGTGTCCTCGCCGCCCAAGGAGACCCGGGACTTCGTCGATCATGAGGGGGGCGTTCGTGAGTACGTCCTCGAGGAGGCGATCGTGGCCGACTTCGGCCTGGTCCGGGCCTGGAAGGGTGACCGGCACGGCAACCTCGTCTACCGCGACTCCGCGCGCAACTTCAACCCGCTGGCGGCGATGTGCGGTCGGCTGACGATCGCGGAGGTCGAGGAGCTGGTCGAGCCCGGTGAGCTGAACCCCAACGACGTGCACACGCCCGGGGTGTTCGTGCAGCGGGTGGTCGCGCTGAGCCCGGAGCAGGCCGCGGACAAGCGGATCGAGAAGAAGACCGTGAGGAGCCGGGCATGAGCTGGTCGCGTGAGGAGATGGCCGCGCGGGCGGCCTCGGAGCTGACCGACGGTTCCTACGTCAACCTGGGCATCGGCCTGCCGACGCTGGTGCCGAACTACGTCGCCGACGACGTGGAGCTGGTGCTGCAGTCCGAGAACGGCATCCTCGGGGTGGGTGCCTACCCGTACGACGGCGAGGAGGACGCGGACCTGATCAACGCCGGCAAGGAGACCGTGACCTTGCGGCGCGGGGCGTCGTTCTTCGACTCCGCGACGTCGTTCGGGATGATCCGCGGCGGCAAGATCGACGCCGCGATCCTGGGCGCGATGCAGGTCTCGGCCGGTGGTGACATCGCGAACTGGATGATCCCGGGCAAGATGGTCAAGGGCATGGGTGGCGCGATGGACCTGGTCCACGGCGCCAAGCGGGTGATCGTGCTGATGGAGCACGTCGCCAAGGACGGGTCCTACAAGATCGTCGAGGAGTGCTCGCTGCCCTACACCGGGCGTGCGGTCGTGCAGCGGATCATCACCGACCTGTGCGTGATCGACGTCCTCCCCGACGGCGGCGGCCTGACGCTGGTCGAGCTCGCCCCCGGCGTCACCGAGGACGAGGTCCGCGAGAAGACCGAACCCGAACTCGTGAAGGGCTGAGCGGCCGATGGTGAAGGCAGAGCTCGAGGAGCTGATGGTCGCCGACGCCGCCGAGTGGCGGGACTGGCTTGCTGGCCAACCACGAGACCTCGCCCGGCGTGTGGCTGGTGCTCACGAAGAAGGGCGGCACCCCACGACGCTGCGGTACGCCGAGGCGGTCGAGGAGGGGTTGTGCGTCGGCTGGATCGACGGGCAGGCCCGGCGCCGCGACCAGGAGACCTCGTTCCAGCGGATGACGCCGCGGACGCCGCGCAGCACCTGGTCGTTCAGCAACGTGCAGCGGGTCGAGCGCCTCGAGCGCGAGGGCCTGATGCGCCCCGCCGGGCTCGCCGCCGTCGAGGCCGCCAAGGCCGACGGCCGCTGGGACGCGGCGTACGAACGCGAGGCCAACAAGTAGCCCAGCCGGGCAGGGGAGCCCGGGTCCGGTAGGCGGTGAACACGGCGCCGACCGACGCCACGATCGCCACGCCGAACACCGCGAGGAAGGGGTCCTCGCCGCGCCGCTCGGCGACGGCGAAGCCGATCCCGCACAGCGCCAGGGCGAGCGCTGCGCCGATGGAGTCGGCCACCGTCAGGGCCGAGGAGTTGAAGCCGCGGTCCCGGCCGCTCGAGGCGGCGAGCATGGCGACACCGGTGCGGGAGAAGCCGAAGCCCATGCCGGCCCCGGCCACGACGAAGGCCAGCCCGGCCAGCGGTGCCGGGCCGTCGAGCCAGACGGTCAGCCACATCCCCACCGCGGCGCCCAGCAGGGTGACGGTGCCGAACCGCATGGCGGTCTCGCTGCTCACGCGCTCACCGAGCCGCGCCTGGACCTGGCTCGAGGTGGCCCACACGACCCCGACGACGGTGAGTGCGATGCCGGCTCGCGCGGCGCTGTAGTCCCACCGGTCCTGGAGGACCAGGACGATGTAGGACTGTCCGCAGAAGAACGCGCCGCTCATCAGGCCGCGGGTGCCGATCACGGCCGGCAGTCCGTGCCCGCCGGTCAGTGTCCGCGCCGGCAGCAACGGTCGCAGGGCGACCACCACCGCCGCCGCGGCGGCCGCGGCGACCAGGGGGTAGGCCCGCGACCCCAGCACCTCGACGGCCAGGACGGCGACCGCGGCCAGCGCTGCCCACGCGAGTCGGGACCGAGGCACCGGGTCGTGATCGTCCGCGGTCTGTCGCAGGCCCGGGACCACCGGTGCGATCAGCAGTGCGGCGAGAGCGACGAAGCCGACGATGCCGAGGAAGACCCACCGCCAGCCGACGGTGGTCGCGACCAGGGCGGCCAGCACGGGTCCGAACAGCGAGGGCAGCACCCAGGCGGCCGCGAAGCTGGCAAAGACGGCCGGCTGCATCGAGGCCGGGTAGACCACGCCGACCACGACGTACAGGCTGACGATGAGCGCGCCGGTCCCGAGGCCCTGGACCACGCGTCCGGCGACCAGGACCTCCATGGTCGGGGCCAGCCCGCACACCAGGATCCCGGCGGTGAACAGGACCAGCGAGGCCAGCAGGGCGCCGGCCGGCCCGCGGCGATCACTCCAGCCGCCGGCGGCCACCATGCCCACCACGCCGCTCGCGAGCGGAGCGGCGAAGGCCAGCGCGTAGAGGGAGATGCCGTCCAGCTCGCGGCTGATCGTCGGCATCACCGTGGTGACCGCCATCGCCTCGAACGCGTTGAAGGCGATGAGGGCGAAGACCCCGACCGAGGTGGCGGCGTACGTCGGTGAGAGCAGACGTTCGCGGCGCGGCGGCGTACTCGTCAGTGCCGTTCCTCCAGGCCCACCGCTTCCCGGAGCTTGCGCACCGCATCGTCCAGGGCGGGATCGTCCTGGGCGCGGGACGCCATCAGGTCGGAGAGGGCCTCGGCGATGACGTTGAGCTTCTCCTGCGAGGCCTCTTCGCCGCGACGGCCGGCGTTCTCGAGCAGCACCAGGAGGATGAGGGAGAGGATCGCGGACCCGGTGTGAAGGGCGAGCTCCCACTTGGTCGTGCTGTGCCACAGCGGGTAGCTGGCCGCCCAGAGCACGATCGCGACCAGGATCACTGCGAAGAAGGGTCCCCGGCTGACGACCTGGTTGACCGACTCCACGAACTTCTCGAAGGGACCTCGTCCGTCGGACTTGCTCCGGTCCTCCGCTGCTTCGCTCTTCGTCACGCCGCCAGCGTATGCCCAGGAGGGGTCTCGGTAGAGTCCCGACATGACCAAGTGGGAATACCTCACCGCGCCGATCCTCACGCACGCGGCCAAGCAGATCCTCGACAACTTCGGCTCCGACGGATGGGAGCTCGTGCAGATCGCACCCGGCATGAATCCCGAGAACCTCGTCGGCTACTTCAAGCGTCCGCTGGAGGGCTGAGCGATGACCCACCCGGAGGAGAAGCTCCAGGAGCTCGGCCTGTCCGTGCCCGAGGTGGCCAAGCCGGTGGCGGTCTACGTCCCGGCCGTCCGCTCGGGCCAGCACATCTTCACGTCCGGCCAGCTGCCGATGCGCGCCGGCGAGCTGATCACCACCGGCAAGGTCGGTGGCGAGGTCACGCTCGAGGAGGCTGTCGAGTGTGCCCAGCAGTGCGGCCTCAACGCGATCGCGGCCGTCAAGGCCGAGATCGGTGACCTCGCGCTGGTGAAGCGGATCGTCAAGGTGGTCTGCTTCGTCGCCTCCACGCCCGACTTCACCGGCCAGCCCCAGGTCGCCAACGGCGTCTCCGAGCTGCTCGGCGCGGTCTTCGGCGACGCGGGAGTGCACGCCCGGTCCGCCGTCGGGGTCACGGCCCTGCCGCTGGACGCGCCGGTCGAGGTCGAGCTGATCGTGGAGATCTGAGGTGCTGCGGATCCCGCTGCCGGCCCACCTCGTGGAGCAGGCGCGGGAGTTCGCCGACGGCACCCGCACGCCCGCCGAGCCGCGCAACGCGGCCACGGTGGTGCTGCTTCGGCCTTCCGGGGCCGGGCCGGAGGTCTACCTGCTCCGGCGCCAGGTCTCGATGGAGTTCGCCGCCGGCATGTGCGTCTTCCCCGGAGGGGGCGTGGACCAGCGGGACTTCGACCACACCGTGGCCTGGGCCGGACCGTCGCCGGCCGACTGGGCCGCCCGGCTGGGCGTCGACGAGTCGCTGGCGCGGGCACTGGTGTGCGCGGCCGTGCGCGAGACGTTCGAGGAGTCCGGGGTGCTGCTCGCAGGCTCGTCGCCGTCCACCGTCGTCGAGGACACCACCGGCGACGACTGGGAGGCCGACCGCCAGGCCCTGGAGGGCCGCGAGCTCGCCATGACCGACTTCCTCGACCGGCGTGGGCTGGTGCTGCGCAGCGACCTGCTCGGGGTCTGGACGGGCTGGCTGACGCCGTCCTTCGAGCCCCGGCGTTACCGGACCTGGTTCTTCGTGGCCTCGCTGCCGGCCGGGCAGCGGACCCGGGACGTGTCCACCGAGTCGTCCTCCGTCACCTGGTTGCCGGCCTCCGGTGCGGTGTCCGCCGTGGAGGGCGGGCGACATGTTCATGCTGCCGCCGACCTACCTGACCTGCCTCGAGGTCTCCCAGTACGCCGACCCGTCCGCTGTGCTGGACGCTGCGACCGAGCGGTCCGTCGACATGTTCACCCCCGAGGTGATCGGTAGCGGTGACGAGGCCACGCTCTCCATCCCTCCGTCCCTGGAGGCGCTGGTCGAGGCCCGGCTGTCATGAGCTGGGCTGTCGTGAGCTGGGCGTCGTGAGCTGGGCCGGGGGTTCGTTCGGTGAGCGGGGTCAGTGCGTCCTGGCCCCCAACGCCGACTACATGACCCTCGACGGCACGAACACCTGGATCCTGCGCGAGCCCGGTGCTCGCCGCTCGGTCGTGGTCGACCCCGGCCCCTCGATCGCCTCCCACCTCGACGCCGTCGCCGAGGCCGCCGGTGAGGTGGGGGTCGTGCTGCTCACCCACCACCACCACGACCACGCCGAGGCGGCCGTCGAGTTCGCGGAGCGCGTCGGGTGCGGCGTACGCGCCCTCGATCCGGCGTACCGGCTGGGGTCCGAGGGCCTCGGCGAGGGTGACGTGGTCGAGGTCGACGGGCTGGAGATTCGGGTCGTGGCGACGCCGGGGCACACCGCCGACTCGCTGTCCTTCCTGCTGCCCGCCGACGCGGGCCGTGCTGACCGGCGACACGGTGCTCGGCCGGGGCACGACCGTGGTCGCGCACCCGGACGGACAGCTCGGTGCCTACCTGGACTCGCTCGACCGGCTGCACGCCCTGGCCGTCGCCAACGAGCTGTCCACGGTGTGGCCGGGCACGGGCCGGTCATCGACGACGCGCTCGGGGTCCTGGACTTCTACATCGCTCACCGCAAGGAACGGCTCGAGCAGGTCGAGGCGGCCGTCGCGGTCGCTGCGCGAGGCTCCGCACCCCGAGGGCCTGGCCGTCGAGGAGCTGCCGCGGCGGGTCGTCGAGATCGTCTACCCGACGTCGACCCGGTCCTCTGGGGTGCCGCCGAGCTCTCCGTCCGCGCCCAGCTGGCCTACCTCCACTCTCGTTGAGTTGGGCCTCCCCGACCGTTGAGTTGGGCGCTCCCCGCCGTTGAGTTGGGCCTCCCCGGCGTTGAGTTGCGCAGCCCGGAACCAGTCGCCTCCACAGGCGGGGAGCGACGGTGGCCCTCCACAGGCGAGACGTTCCGGCGACGCTGGCCGGCCGTGCCCGCGGGCAGGTCCCGGCCCATGATGACTCCCAGAGTTTCCCGACCACCCGTTCACCACCCGCCAGGCGCGTCAGCTCGGCTTGAGCAGCAAGGTGCTCAGCCGCGCGGTCACGCGAGCGACGGCTGGTCCGACTGTTCACCGGCGTCTACCTCCGCGCCGATGTCGAAGTCGACTACGCCTGTGCCGCGCACAGGCGGCCGGCTTGGTGACCAGTGAGCACTCGGTCGCTGTGCGATCGGACCGCCGCCTGGCTGCTCGGCATCGACGTGCTGCGTACGCCGAGCTCGACGTCGCACCTCCCCTGGAGTCCTTCGTGCTGCGTGGGCACGATCCCACCGACCGGACGGAGCTCCGACGGCGGGACCCGCGACCTGCTTCCCGAGGACTGGATCGTGATCGACGGGCGTCCAGGTCACGACGCCCGCTCCGCACGGCCGTGGACCTGGCCTGCAAGCTCTCCCGGCGGGAGCGCGCTGGCGGCCCTCGATGCGCTTCGCTCGCGCCTACGGCCTGCACCGCGAGGACATGCAGCGCGCTGCTGCCTCGCTACTTCCGGCGGCGCGGCGTCGTCCAGGCCAGGCAGCTGGTTCCCCTCGTCGACGGTCGCGCCGAGTCGCAGCCGGAGTCGTGGACCCGGCTCGAGATCGTACGATCGGGGACTCCCGACGCCGGAGCTGCAGTGGTGGGTCAACGTCGACGGCGTCCCGACGTACCGGCTCGATCTGGCGTACCCCCACGCTCGGGTCGCCGTCGAGTACGACGGGGAGGAGTTCCACTCGAGCCCCGAGGCACGTGAGCGCGACCGAGTCCGCCGGGCCTGGCTCCGCGACCACGGCTGGACGGTGATCGTGTTGACCAAGGACTCGTTCCGCGACGACGCGCCGCGACTGGATCTGCGAGCTCCGCGACGCCATCTCGCGCTGAAGGAGCGCTTACGCCCAACTCAACGGCCGGGCACGCCCAACTCAACGGCCGGGCACGCCCAACTCAACGGCGGGCGCGCTCAACTCAACGAGCGCGGCGGGTCAGACGCTCGACGTCCATGATCACGACCGAGCGAGGCTCGAGGCGCAGCCAACCGCGGGAGGCGAAGTCGGCGAGCGCCTTGTTGACGGTCTCGCGGGAGGCGCCGACCAGCTGGGCCAGCTCCTCCTGGGTGAGGTCGTGGTGGACATGCACGCCGTCGTCGGCGGTGCGGCCGAAGCGGTCGGCGAGGTCGAGCAGCGCCTTGGCCACGCGGCCGGGGACGTCGGAGAACACCAGGTCGGCGTTGACGTCGTTGGCCTTGCGGAGCCGGCTGGCGATCTGGGACAGCAGCCCGCGGGCCACGACGGGCCGACCCTCGAGCCAGCGCAGCAGGTCGTCGTGGGAGAGGGAGGCGAAGGTGGCGTCGGTGACCGCGGTGACCGTGGCCGAGCGCGGGCCGGGGTCGAAGAGCGAGAGCTCGCCGAACATCTGGCCGGGCCCGAGGATCGCGAGGAGGTTCTCGCGGCCGTCGCTCGAGGTGCGGCCGAGCTTCACCTTGCCGTCGAGGACGATGTAGAGCTTGTCGCCGGAGTCACCCTCGTGGAACAGCACGTCGCCGCGCTGCAGACGACTCTCCGTCATCGACCCGCGCAGTGCCGTTGCGGCCTCGTCGTCGAGTGCGCTGAAGAGCGGGGCCTGGCGCAGCACGTCGTTGTCCACGACGGATCCTCCTCGTTCGGGCCTGAGCGCACCCAGCGTGGCTCAGGTCACAGTGTGGCGCATTGTTGCATCAATTGGCGGGGTCGCGCCGAACGGGTCTCACAGGTAGCGGAAGTAGATATAGGGCACGCACAGGGAGATCGTCACCGCGGTGACCACGAGGCCGTACTTGGTGAACTCCCAGAAGCCGATCTTGTGTCCGGCCTTCTCGGCCAGTCCGAGCATGACGACGTTGGCCGACGCGCCGATCGCGGTCGCGTTGCCGCCGAGGTCGGCGCCGAGGGCCAGCGACCACCAGAGCACCGTGCCGTCGCCGTCGGCAGTTCCTGACCAGGTCGGCGACGACCGGGGACATGGTGGCGACGTACGGGATGTTGTCGACGATCGCCGACAACACGGCCGAGCCGCCGAGCAGGATCATCGCGGCCAGGCCCAGGTCGCCCTCGGTCTTGTCGGCCATGTACGTCGAGATCTTCCCGATCACGCCGGTCTCGACGAGGCTGCCGACCATGATGAACAGGCCACCGAAGAAGACCAGCGTCGGCCACTCGACGTCGGCGATGGCGTCCTGCACGGTCACCTTGGTGATCGTGAACAGCAGACCGGCGCCGAGGAGCGCGACGATCGAGGGTTCGTAGTGCAGCACCGGGTGCGCGACGAAGGCGACGACCACCAGGCCCAGCACGGCCAGCGACTTGATCAGCAGCGGCTTGTCGGTGATCGCCTCGCGCTCGTTGAGGAGCATCACCGCTTCGGCCTTCTCGGCGTCGAAGACGAAGGCCTTGCGGAACAGCCACCGGATCATCACGCAGAACACGGCCAGCAGGACCACGACGATCGGGCCCATGTTGATCAGGAAGTCGTTGAAGCTCAGGTCCGCGCGGCTGGCGATGATGATGTTCGGCGGGTCGCCGACCAGGGTGGCGGCGCCGCCGATGTTGGACGCGAGCACCTCGGCGATCAGGAACGGTGCGGCCTTGAGGCCGAGCCGGTCGCACACGAGGAACGTCACCGGCGCGATCAGCAGCACCGTGGTGACGTTGTCGAGGACGGCGGACGCGACCGCCGTGAGCAGGCAGAGCATGACCATCAGCCGGTAGGGGCGTCCGCGCGAGCTCTTCGCGGCCACGATCGCGATGTACTCGAAGACGCCGGTACGCCGCAGCACCGAGACGATCACCATCATCCCGAGCAGCAGGAAGATGACGTTCCAGTCGATGCCGGTCTCTTCGGAGAAGAACGCCTTCTCCGCGTCAGTGATGTGGAGCGCCAACATGAGGGACGGCGCCACCGAGGGCGACCTTGGTCCGGTGGATCTTCTCGGTGGCGAGCAGCACGTAGGCCGCGAGGAAGATCAGCAGCGCAATGGTGGCAAGTCATGGGCAGCTCCGAGGCAGGGGTCGGTCGAGCAGGACGCCGACCAGACTTCCCGGCACACCGTGGGTCAGCGTAGTGGCCGTCACAGCGCGCGACCCCGTGTCAGGGTTAGGGTCGGCGGTGTGCAGGCACACGAACTCGCGACTCCCTACCCGACCGTCACTCTCGACACCCCCGCCCTCGAGGCGGCCCGGCTGCTCACCGAGCACGGCCGGCCGGGACTGATCGTGGTCGACGAGAACCAGCACCCCACGGCGGTGCTGCCCGGATCGCAGGTGCTGCGCAGGATGATCCCGCGCTACGTCCAGGAGGACCCCGCGCTGGCCCGGGTCATGGACGAGGGCTGGGCCGACCACATGTGCGACGCGCTCGCCGGCAAGACGGTGGCCGACCTGATGCCCGAGGATCGGCTCACCCTGCCGGTCGTCAACCCCGACGACACGGTCCTGGAGATCGCCGCGATCATGGCCGCCAACCGCAGCCCGCTGGTGGCCGTCGTCGAGGCACGCAGCAAGACCGCTCCGCTGATCGGCGCGGTCACCGCCACCCAGCTCCTCGGGCGGATCCTGCCCGGCACCTGACCTGGGGCCGCGGCCATCTACGCTTGCGGCATGGCTGCCATCCCGCCGGCCGACGTGAGCCGCACCGCCCTGGTCCGGCGCGCCCGGCGGATCGATCGGGTGCTGGCGGCCACCTACCCCGACGCCCGGTGCGAGCTCGACTTCGACAACCCCTTCGAGCTGCTGGTCGTGACCGTGCTGAGCGCGCAGACGACCGACAAACGGGTCAACGGCGTCCGCCCCACGCTGTTCGCCGCCTATCCCGACCCGGCGACCATGGCCGGCGCCGAGCGTGAGGACCTCGAGCGGATCATCGGTCCGCTCGGCTTCTTCCGGGCCAAGACGGAGTCGCTGCTCAAGCTGAGCCAGGCGCTCGTCGAGAGGTACGACGGCCAGGTGCCGCCGAGGCTCGAGGACCTGGTCACCCTGCCCGGGGTGGGTCGCAAGACCGCCAACGTCGTCCTGGGCAACGCGTTCGGGGTCCCCGGCATCACCGTCGACACCCACTTCGGCCGGCTCGCGCGCCGGTTCGGCTGGACCGAGGAGACCGACGCGGTCAAGGCCGAGCACGCGGTCGGCGCGCTGTTCCCGAAGCGCGACTGGACGATGCTGAGCCATCACCTGATCTGGCACGGCCGGCGGGTGTGCCACTCCCGCAAGCCCGCCTGCGGTGCCTGCCCGGTCGCGACGTGGTGCCCGGCCTACGGCGAGGGTCCGACCGACCCGGCCGAGGCGGCCGCGCTGGTCAAGACCGAAGGACGCGCGTGAGGGTCCTCGCCGCGCTGGCCGTGGCCGCCGTACTCCTCACGGGGTGCACCGAGGAGCGCGGCACCGGACCTCTCCCGGGTCCGAGCCGGGTCGACGTCGACACGCCCCAGCTGAAGGAGCTGAAGGAGGAGGCCGGCGTGGAGCCGTGCGCCCCCGGCCGCGGGAAGCCCGTCGACGGCGGACTGCCCGAGCTCACCCTGGCCTGTCTCGGCGGCGGTGAGGACGTCGACCTGTCCACGCTCCGCGGCCCGATGATCGTCAACCTGTGGGCGTCCTGGTGCGGCCCGTGCCGCGCGGAGATGCCGGTCTTCCAGAGCTTCCACGAGCAGTACGGCGACCGGGTGCCGACGCTCGGAATCAACTGGCAGGACGTCCAGGCCACCGCGGCGATGGAGCTGGTCGTCGAGACCGGCGTGACCTATCCGCTGCTGGCCGACCCCAACGCCTCCCTGGGGGTCATCGACGGCATGCCGGTCCGCGGGCTGCCGGCCATCGTGCTGCTGGACGCCGACGGCACCATCGCCTACCGGGCCCTCGAGGAGATCGAGTCCGAGCAGGAGCTGGTCGACCTGGTCGAGACCGAGCTGGGGTTGACCCTGTGACCGGCGACGAGGTCGAGCTCCCGGAGTGGCTTCGCCCGGTCAGGGACGCGGCCGAGGCGATCACGGTCCACGAGCTGACCCGGTTCATGCCGCCGGAGGGCTCCGACGCCCGCCGCGGCGCCGTGCTCATGCTCTTCGGCGAGCGGGAGGGGGACGCCGGCGGTGAGCTGCTGCTCACCGAGCGCGCCCACCACATGCGCTCCCACCCCGGCCAGGTGTCCTTCCCGGGCGGCACGATCGACCCGGGGGAGACCCCGGTCGAGGCGGCGCTGCGCGAGGCCGAGGAGGAGACCGGGCTCGACCCGAGCGGAGTCCACGTCTTCGGCGAGCTGCCCGAGCTGTGGCTGCCGCCGAGCAACTTCGCGGTCACCCCGATCCTCGGGTGGTGGGAGGAGCCGAGCCGGGTCTCGATCGTCAGTCCCGACGAGGTCCACGACATCCACCGGGTCGCGATCCGTGACCTCCTCGACCCGGAGCACCGGATCACGGTCCGGCACGCCGCGACCGGCTGGCTCAGCCCCGGCTTCCTGATCGGCCCCGAGCGCGACGTGATCCTGTGGGGTTTCACCGGCGGGATCATCGCCCGGTTGTTCGACTTCCTCGGCTGGTCGGTGGCATGGGACGAGTCCCGGGTACGTGACCTTCCCGACCACATGCTGCAGGGTGAGCCCATGCGGCGCGACGTACGCCCGAACACCCGATTCGAGGAGCGCCGGTGAACCTGCTCGACTGGCTGCTCATCGCCGTCGTCCTCGCCTACGCGCTCTCCGGCTACTGGCAGGGTTTCGTCACGGGCGCGTTCGCCACGACCGGGCTGCTGCTGGGCGGCCTCGTCGGGGTCCTGCTGGCGCCGTTCGCGCTCGGTGACGCCAACCCGTCGCTCCTGGTCTCGCTCGGCGCCCTGTTCATCGTGATCCTCGCGGCGTCGCTGGGGCAGGCGCTCCTGCAGTACGCCGGCGCCCGGATCCGCGACCGGATCCGGTGGCAGCCGATCCGGGCGATCGACGCGATCGGGGGCGCTGCCCTCAGCGCGGCCGCCGTACTCCTCGTGGCCTGGGCGCTCGGGCGTGGCCATCGCCGGCTCGGGGCTCAGTGGCATCACGCCGCTGGTGCGCAACTCGTCGGTCCTCGCCCGGGTCGACGCGATGCTGCCGCAGTCCGCGAGCAACCTGCTCAACGCGTTCAACGACGTCGTCGGCACCAGCTTCTTCCCGCGCTACCTCGAGCCGTTCGCCCCCGAGCGGATCGTCAAGGTCGGCCCGGGGCCGGAGCGCCTGCTCACCGATCCTGACGTCGAGGCGGCCGCGCCCAGCGTGCTGAAGATCCGCGGCACCAACGACTGTGGTCGCGGGATCGAGGGCACCGGCTTCGTCTACGCCGCCGACCGGATGATGACCAACGCCCACGTGGTCGCCGGCGTCGACGACCCCGACGTGATCATGGGCGACAACACGGTCCCGGCCGAGGTCGTCTACTACAACGCCGATCTCGACGTCGCGGTGCTCGATCTCGAGACCGCCGACCTGCCGACGCTGGCCTTCGACCGCACCGGCGAGGCCGAGGACGGCATTGCGATCCTGGGCTACCCCCAGGACGGGCCGTACGACGTGCAGACGGCGCGGATCCGCTCCGAGCAGCGGCTGCGCTCACCCAACATCTACGGCGAGGGCACCGTGATCCGCGAGGTGTTCTCGCTGCGCGGGCTGGTCCGGCCGGGCAACTCCGGAGGGCCGATCGTCTCCTCCGGCGGTGACGTCGTGGGCGTCGTCTTCGCGGCGTCGGTCACCGACAAGGAGACCGGCTACGCGCTGACCGCCGAGCAGGTCGCCCGCAGTGCCGCGCTCGGCCTGAGCAACACCGACGAGGTCTCCACCGGCGACTGCGCTGGTTGAGCAGTGGCGCGCGAGGAACGAACGCGCCGCGTGGGCTCAACCAGATTGAGCAAGCGTGCGACCGAGGAACGAGGTCGCATCCGCGCGTCGAAATCCAGTGAGCCGAGGCAGGGCGGCGAGTGGCGCGGGGCTCAGTGACCCTTGAGCGCCGACGGGATCTGCTTGCCCTGACGGATCGCCTTCTCGGGGGCGCGCACCTGCTTGACCTTCTTCACGCCGACGAAGACCATCAGGCCGGCGAGCAGCAGGTAGAAGCCGAAGACGATCAGGAACGACCAGTGCAGGCCGAGGCCGGCCCAGTGGATGAAGTAGGCGATGGAGACCGACAGCATGATGATCGCGAGCACCCCGACGAAGCCGGCGGCGGCGAAGAGGCCGGCGCCGATGCCACCGGCCTTGATGCTGACCTTGAGCTCGGACTTGGCGAGCTGGATCTCCTGGGAGATCAGGCTGGAGATGTCGCGGCTGGCGTCGGTGACGAGCTTGCCGATCGTGGGGTCGTCCTCAGTCGGCGGGGCTGCGTGGCGGGCCGGTTGGTTTGGCATGGGGGCGTCGTCCTCTGCTGGTCGGTCGATCTCGGTGCTGACCCTACAACGGTGATCGGCGTGGCCCCGCGGGTAGGATCCTCGGTGGTGAGCCGGGAAGTCTGGTCGGCACGTGCGTCCTGACCGGCGCTGCGTCCCGTCCCGTTGACCCCGGAAGGTCACCCATCGTGAGCATGGCCCAGCGCCAGCGCATCATCTTCCCCGATCCCAGCACGCCGGAGAACACCTTCCTCGGCGATCTCTTCCGCCGCGAGAGCGTCGGCGGCACGATCGCCCTGGTCGCGGCCACGGTCGCGGTGATCTGGGCGAACACCCCGTTCTCTCCGGCGTACGACGCCCTCCGCGCCTTCGACCTCGGTCCGCTGGACCTGGAGCACTGGGCGGCCGACGGCGCGCTGGCCCTGTTCTTCTTCGTCGCGGGTCTGGAGCTCAAGCGCGAGTTCGTGTGCGGCTCGCTGCGCAACCCCGCGGATGCCGCGGTGCCGATCGTGGCCGCGGTCTGCGGGGTCGCCCTGCCTGCCGCAGTCTTCCTGGCGGTCAACAGCGGGGCCGGAGGCGAGCCGGGCGGCTGGGCGATCCCGGCCGCGACGGACATCGCCTTCGCCCTGGCGGTCCTGGCGGTGGTCGGCAGCAACCTGCCGACGGCGCTGCGTGCGTTCCTGCTGACCCTCGCGGTGGTCGACGACCTGATCGTGGTGACCATCATCGCGATCTTCTTCACCGACGATCTCGCGCTGACGCCGCTGCTCCTCGCCGTGCTCGCGCATGGTCGCGTGGGCGGTCCTGCAGCGGGCCCGGGTCAGCTAGCGCGTTCGTCTACGTCCCGCTCGCCCTGGTCGCGTGGTGGTGCGTCCACGAGAGTGGCATCCACGCCACCATCGCCGGCATGGCGCTCGGCCTGCTGACCCGGGTCAAGCCCGACCCGGACGAGCACGCCAGCCCGGCCGAGCATCTCGAGCACGTGCTCTCGCCCGCTGTCCGCGGGGGTCGCCGTACCGTTCTTCGCCCTGCTCTCCGCGGGGGTCTCCCTCGGCGGCGGTCTCGACCTGGTCACCCAGCCGCTGGTGATCGGCGTCGTGCTCGGGCTGGTGGTCGGCAAGCCGATCGGGGTCTTCCTCGGCGCCTACCTGGTCACCCGGTGGACCCACGCCCAGCTCGGGCCGGGGTTGTCCTGGCGCGACATCGTGGGGGTCTCGATCCTGGCCGGGATCGGCTTCACCGTCTCCCTGCTGGTCTCCGACCTGAGCTTCTCCGGTGAGACCGCGGAGGCGGCCAAGGCTGCCGTCCTCGCGGGGTCGCTGATCTCGGTGGTGATCGGCGCGCTGGTCCTGGGCCACCGGGACCGCTTCCACGCCACCCCGTAACCGGAGGTTGAGGTGCGATGGCGCGCTGAGCGCCAGAGCCTCGAAACCCCCGCACGTGCGCGGGGCGACGACCGACGTGGTCGCCGCCCTGCGGTCACTTCGGGGTTTCGAGGCTCGCTCCGCTCGCACCTCAACCAACGGCTCAGTCCTCGTCGGACTTGCCGGAGCCTTCCTTGTCCTTGATCAGGTCCATGACGGTGGAGTCGGCGAGGGTGGTCACGTCACCGACGTCGCGGTGCTCGGCGACGTCCTTGAGCAGGCGGCGCATGATCTTGCCGGAGCGGGTCTTGGGCAGCTCGGGCACGATCATGATCTGGCGCGGCTTGGCGATCGCACCGATCTCCTTCTGGACGTGCTTGCGCAGCTCCTCGACCAGCTCGTCGGGCGCCGTGCCGTCGGCCTGGAGCGCCGACTCGCGCAGGATCACGAACGCACACACCGCCTGACCGGTGGTCTCGTCGGCCGCACCGACCACGGCCGCCTCGGCGACCTTGGGGTGCGAGACCAGCGCCGACTCGATCTCGGTGGTGGAGAGCCGGTGTCCGGAGATGTTCATGACGTCGTCGACCCGGCCGAGCATCCACAGGTCGCCGTCGTCGTCCTTCTTCGCACCGTCACCGGCGAAGTAGAAGCCCTGCTTCTCGTAGCGCTTCCAGTAGGTCTCCTTGAAGCGTTCGTCGTCGCCCCACAGGGTGCGCAGCATCGCGGGCCACGGCTCGGTGAGCACGAGGTAGCCGCCGGACCCGTCGGGCACCGACTCGCCCTCGTCGTTGACGACGTCGGCGGCGACGCCGGGCAGGGCCTTCATCGCCGAGCCGGGCTTGCCGTGGGTGACGCCGGGCAGCGGCGAGATCATGATCTGGCCGGTCTCGGTCTGCCACCAGGTGTCGACGACGGGCACCGAGCCGGCGCCGATGGTGTCGCGGTACCAGATGTAGGCCTCGGGGTTGATCGGCTCACCGACCGACCCGAGCACCCGGATCTTCGACAGGTCGAACTTCGCGGGGATCTCGTCACCCCACTTCATGAACGTCCTGATCGCGGTGGGGGCGGTGTAGAAGATCGTCACGCCGTACTTCTCGCAGATCTCCCACCAGCGACCCTTGTGCGGGCTGTCGGGGGTGCCTTCGTAGATCACCTGCGTCGCGCCGTTGGCGAGCGGCCCGTAGACCATGTAGGAGTGGCCGGTCACCCAACCGACGTCGGCGGTGCACCAGTAGACGTCGGTCTCGGGCTTGAGGTCGAAGACCGCCCAGTGCGTGTACGACGTGCCGACCAGGTAGCCGCCCGTCGTGTGCAGGATGCCCTTGGGCGTGCCGGTCGTGCCGGAGGTGTACATGACGTAGAGCGGGTGCTCGGCGTCGTGCATCTCGGCCTCGTGCTCGGTCGAGGCGCCGCCGACGACGTCGTGCCACCACACGTCGCGGGAGTCGTCCCAGCTGTCGTCGGGCAGGTCCTGGCCGGTACGACGGACCACCAGCACCTTCTCGACGATGCCCTTGGTCTTGGTGCAGGCCTCGTCGACCGCGGGCTTCAGCGCGGACGGGGCGCCACGGCGGTAGCCGCCGTCGGCGGTGATGATCACCTTGGCCTCGCAGTCGGTGACCCGGCTGGCCAGGGCGTCGGCGGAGAACCCGCCGAAGACCACGGTGTGCGGGGCGCCGAGCCGGGCGCAGGCCAGCATCGCGACCACGGTCTCGGGGATCATCGGCATGTAGATCGCGACCCGGTCGCCCTTGGCGACACCGAGCTCGGTCAGGGCGTTGGCGGCCTGGCAGACCTCGTCCTTCAGCTCGGCGTAGGTGAGGTCGCGGGTGTCGTCCTCGGGCTCGCCGACCCAGTGCAGTGCGACCTTGTCGCCGTTGCCGGCCTCGACGTGGCGGTCCACGCAGTTGTAGGCGGCGTTGATGGTGCCGCCGGTGAACCACTTGGCGAACGGCGGGTTGTCCCAGTCGAGGACCCGGTCCCACTTCTGGCCCCAGTCGAGCCGCTCGGCCTGCTCGGCCCAGAACGCCTCCCGGTCCGAGGCGGCCCGGTCATAGGCCTCCTCCTTGACGTTCGCGTTGTCCGCCAGCTCGGCCGGGGGCTCGAAGCGGCGGTCCTCGCGGGAGAGGTTGGAGAGGGTGTCGTCAGTCATCGCGCGGCTCCTGGAGTGCGGGTACGTCGGGTGCGGGTACGTCGAGGTGGCCTCGGTTCGAACCTACCGCCCGGGATGGAGCCCGGACGACCCTCGTGGTGAGGGCCGTCCGGGGTCAGGGGTGGTGCGGCCGGCCGGGTCAGTGCAGGACCTGGGCCTCCGCACCGGCGCCGGTCAGGGCGCGGACCTCGAGCTCGTCGTACGCCGCCATGGCGCCGTCGTCCGTGCTGGTGACGGTCCCGAGCCAGCCGAAGAAGAAGCCGGCCGGGATCGAGATGATGCCCGGGTTGGCCAGCGGGAACCACGACCAGTCGGCGCCGGTGACCAGGGCGGTCTCCGAGCCGGAGACGACCGGCGAGAAGAACACCAGCACCAGGCAGGTGATCAGACCGCCGTAGATGGCCCAGGTGGCACCGCGGGTGTTGAACCGTCGCCAGAACAGGTTGAACAGCAGCGACGGCAGGTTGGCCGACGCCGCGACGGCGAACGCCAGGGCCACCAGGAACGCGATGTTCAGCTTCTGCGCCGGGATGGCCAGCGCGATCGCGATGCCGCCGATCACGAAGGCCGCGATCCGCGCCATCCGGACCTCCTGCTTCTCGGAGGCGGTGCCCTTCTTGATCACGTTGGCGTAGAGGTCGTGCGCCACCGAGGAGGCCGACGTCAGGGTGAGCCCGGCGACCACCGCGAGGATGGTCGCGAACGCGACCGCGGAGATCAGGGCGAGCAGGATCGCGCCACCCGTGGTGCCGTCTCCGCCACCGACGGCTTCGGCGAGCAGTGGCGAGGCGAGGTTTCCGCCGCTCTCGGCCACCTTGCTGCCGGCGCCGGTGTCGAGCATGGCCGCGGCACCGAAGCCGAGGACCAGCGTCATCAGGTAGAAGCTGCCGATCAGGCCGATCGCCCACAGCACCGACTTCCGCGCGGCCTTCGCCGTGGGGACGGTGTAGAAGCGGATCAGGATGTGCGGCAGGCCGGCGGTGCCGAGGACCAGCGCGAGGCCGAGCGAGATGAAGTCGAGCCGGCTGGTGAGGTCGATGCCGTACTTCAGCCCGGGCTGCAGGAAGGCGTCACCCTTGCCGCTGTTGGAGGCGGCGGCGCCGAGCAGCTCGGAGAGGTTGAAGTTGAACTTGGCCAGCACCAGCACGGTGATCAGCACGGTGCCGGTCATCAGCAGCACGGCCTTGACGATCTGCACCCAGGTGGTGCCCTTCATGCCGCCGACGGTGACGTAGAAGACCATCAGCAGGCCGACGACGACGATGGTGAACGCCTTGAGCCCCTCGGACTCGACGTTGAGCAGCAGGGCCACGAGGGCACCCGCGCCGACCATCTGCGCGAGCAGGTAGAAGATCGAGACGACCACCGTGGAGATGGACGCGGCGGTGCGGACCGGGCGCTGCTTCATCCGGTAGGCGAGCTGGTCGGCCATCGTGTAGCGGCCGGAGTTGCGGAGCAGCTCCGCGACGAGCAGCAGGGCCACGAGCCAGGCCACGAGGAAGCCGATGGAGTAGAGGAAGCCGTCGTACCCGTTCAGCGCGATCAGGCCGGAGATGCCGAGGAA
This sequence comes from uncultured Actinomycetota bacterium, assembly GCA_963834235.1. Taxonomy (GTDB): domain Bacteria; phylum Actinomycetota; class Actinomycetes; order Propionibacteriales; family Nocardioidaceae; genus Nocardioides. The sequence goes on along the minus strand of CAWIAS010000001.1, from coordinate 94,632 downwards.
GGACGCGGCCGACATGTAGTCGCCGGAGACGGCCATGCCGTTCTGGAAGCCGCTGAACGAGCGACCGCCGGTGTAGAAGTCGGTGGTGCCGGTGGTCTGTCGGCTGGCCCAGAAGGTGATGCCGACGGTGATCAGGACGACCAGCACGAACAGGGAGCCGGTGAGGAACTCGGAGCTCATCAGGAGGCCTTTCCGGTCTCGAGGGCGGCGACGTAGCGCTTTTCCAGGTCACGCGCGAGCGGGTCGACCTTGCGGTTCATGTAGCGGGCGTAGAGCACGGCGATCAGGAACGTCGAGACGAACTGGAGCAGGCCGAAGACCAGGGCGACGTTGATGTTGCCGATGACCTTCGTGCTCATGAAGTCGTTGGCCCAGTTCGACATGACGACGTACAGCAGATACCAGGCGAGGAAGGCGACCGTGGCCGGGAGGGCGAAGGCGCGGTAGCGCTTGCGGAGCTCGACGAACTCCGCCGAGTCGTGCAGCTCTTGGTAGACGGGATGGGCGGAACTTTGATGTACGCCGTTCCCGGGTGACGGTTCGGACATGGAGCCTCCTTGGCCGAGGTGTGATGGCCGTCACCGTAGAAGCGCCCCCCGACCCCGCGGCAGGGGTCCGCGGCGATCCTTCGCTCAACGGGGGCGCCGCGTCGGTCAGCGGTCGAATCCACACGACGAACGGTCACCGTTGGTTGAGGTGCGAGCGAAGCGAGCCTCGAAACCCCGGAACGAGCGCAGGGCCGTCCGCCGTTGGTTGAGGTGCGAGCGAAGCGAGCCTCGAAACCCCGGAACGAACGCAGGGCCGTCCGCCGTTGGTTGAGGTGCGAGCGGAGCGAGCCTCGAAACCCCGGAACGAGCGCAGGGCCGTCCGCCGTTGGTTGAGGTGCGAGCGAAGCGAGCCTCGAAACCCCTGAACGAACGCAGGGCCGCCCTACCGAACCCTCACCATCCCAAGGCTCACGACCGGGCCAGGCGGTCGGCGACGATCCCCCAGACGTCCGGGTCGACGCCCATGCCGATGTGGGTGGAGAAGACCTCGACGTGCTCGGCGTACGGCGACACCCGGTCGAGGCAGCCTTCCCAGGCGACGACGCCGTCGCGTCGGGTGAACATCACGGTGAGTGGGACCGCAATGGGCGTCCGGCTGAAGCCGGAGCCGCCGAAGAGCGGCGAGCCGTAGGTGATCACGCGGCGCACCGCTTCGGGGTGACGTCGGGCGACCTCCCGGGCGATGACGCCGCCGAGGCTCCAGCCGACGAGGGAGACCTGCGAGCCGCGCTGCTCGGCCAGCTCCAGCACCTGCTCCGCGAGCCGGTCGACGTCGCGGCGCGGGTTGCCGGTGTTGGTGCCGAAACCCCAGCTGCGGGCGTCGTACCCGAGGGCGCGCAGGTAGGCCCGCATCGGAGCCAGTGACACCTCGGGCGCCTTCCAGCCCGGGATGTCGACGACGGTGTGACCGTCGCCGCGGGGAGCGCGGGCGAGCCGGGGCAGCGCGCCCGGGAGGCGGGCGGCGGCCAGGGCGAACCCCAGCTCACTCATCAACGCTCGTGTGGGCAGCCTCCGGCCGGGCCCGGCCGACTCGCTGATGTCGGGTCGGGCCAGGGCTCGCGAACGGAGGCCGACCGCGGCGAGGGCGTCGGCGGCGTGGCCGGTGAGCTGCTGCATGCCATGAACGTACGTCCCGACGCCCAGCCTCCGGACAGCAGCGCTACTGCGGCTGCGGTTCCTGCTCCACGTGGCGCCCCAGGGTCGCGATCGCGGCCAGGATCAGGACCGTCCCGACCACCACCCCCGCGGTCGGTCGTTCGCCGAGCAGCAGGACGGCGATGAGTACGGCGGTCACGGGCTCCAGCAACGTGGCGACGACGGCCGAACCGCTGGTCGTGCTCCGCAGCCCGGCGTACAGCAGCACGTAGGCGAAGGCCATGGTCACGACACCGAGGTACACCAGCAGGAGCCATGACCCGGCGTCCGTCGTCGTCATCGGCTCGTCGCGGACGTGGGCCACGAGCAGCCCGCCGGGGATCAGGACTCCGGCGGCGACGGTCATGGTCGCCGTCGTCACGGCGAGGGCGTCGTGCTCCCGGGACAGCGTCGCGCCGACGTGGGTCGCGAGGGCGTACGCCGTCCCGGACCCGAAGGCGGCCAGGATGCCGAGCGTCGCGTGGGACGCCTCGCCCCCACCGCCGCCGGAGATGCTGACCAGGCCGAGCCCGACCAGCGCCGTCGCGACGGTGAGCACCTGGGCGCCGGCGGGCGCGCGCCGACGCCGGACGCTGCCGAACACGAGCAGCAGCACGGGCGCCAGCCCCAGGGCGATGACGGTGGAGATGCTGACCCCGGCCGCGACGACGGCCACGAAGAACAGCAGCATGAAGGCCCCGGTCGCCAGCCCGGTGACGATCACGCGTCCCCGGTGGGCACGAGCGAGCGCGAGACAGGTGTGCAGTCGCCGGGTCGCGAGGATCGCGGTGAGCAGCGCGAGCAGGGCGGCGATCGCCCGGTAGGCGCTGATCGTCCACGGGGAGAGCCCCGAGGCCTCGTGCGCGAGCTGGACGGCGGGGCCGATGGTCCCCCAGATCACCCCGGCTGCCGAGACCAGCAGCAGTCCGCGCCAGACGTGCGCCGGGGTGACCTGGCGGCTGGTCGTGGCGGTCACCGGCCCAGTATCCCGGCCCTGCGTCAGGCCCCGTTGCCAGAGCACCTTCCCAGGGAGAGACGGACAGGACGGGGTGGACAGGTGCGCAGGGACCGTTCGGTCTAGGAATCGACCGTGACCAGTGCGGCGACCATCTGGTCGACGTGCGTGCGGAACGCCCGACCTTTTGGCAACAACTCCGGGGTTGCATGAGCCAGCTGGACGTGGCCGAGGTACGCCGTGTAGGCGAGGAGGGCATGCTCGCGAGCGCGAGCCTGGGACAGGCCGAGCGCCGAGTACATCCGGCCGAGAGCCGCTATGCGCCGGCTGGTGACCCGCTGGAGCGTGGGCCCAACCAACGGGTGGGAGGCGCTCGCCTGAAGGGCCAGCTCGATGGAGCCGGCACCTCCAGCGGCATTCCTCTGCACCGACAAGAGGGCCACCTGCACCAGGTTTCGCAGGCTCGCCGCGCCGTCCTGCGCCACTTCGATCCCGGCCAACACCTGGTCTGTGTCGCGGCGCTCCCACAGCTCGAGTGCGGCTTGGAGCAGCGCATTCCGGTCGGCGAAGTGCCAGTAGAAGCTGCCCTTTGTCGCGCCCAAGGACTTGGCGAGCGGCTCGACGGCCACTGCCGCCAACCCACCGCGCCCGAGGGTTTCGAGCGCCGCCTCGGTCCAGTCCTCGGCGGACAACTGTCTGCGCTTCCCAACTGCCATACCCGTACGCTACCGTATGGTTCATCGCCTCCATACGGAGGCGTATGGAGGAGTCTCAGATGATCACTCGCACCCACTCGCGGTCGTGCTCCGCGCACCTGCAGCATCGCTGCGGTCGGCAGGCCCGCACGCCTCGTCCGTACCTGGTCTCGCTTCCGCGTTCACCGCTACTCGCTCACGCGCTGCCGAGTGTCGACTGGTCGGATGCGTACGCCGTTCCAGTCCCCAGGGGTGCGCCGAATCGCGACCCGCAGGAGTGGGCCGACGCCGTCTTCCACTCGCCGCCCTTGTGGATCCGAGTGCTGTTCGGGGTGCGAGAGCTCCTGGTCCGGGTGGTCGGCATCGAACCCGGCGGCAGACACGTCTTCGACACCGTGTCGAGGACGGCCGACGAAGTCCTGCTCGGGGTCGACCAAAGCCATCTGAGCTTCCGCGCATCGGTGCTCTGCGAACGGGACCGGGTGGTCCTCACCACGCTCGTCCAGTTGCGTAACCGACGCGGTGCCGCGTACTTCGCGCTGGTCCGGAGGATCCACCCACTGGTTGTCCGCAGCATGCTGGCGCGAGCGGCACGCGTGCTGGCCGTGCCCACACGCACCGACACAGATCCGGCGTTCCTGCGTCTCTGCGGACCTGCCGCAACGACCGGCCCGCGCCACGACGCACGATCACAGGAGAACCGATGAAGCTGGACACTCGACAGCGCACCTACGCCTGGCAGGACCCCACAGCCACCCTTGTCGCCGGCGCGACCCAGGACGGTCTCGCCATCCTGCAGGCCATCGGCGCAGGGACATTGCCGCTGCCCCCGATCATGAGCACCTTGGCCATCGAGCCAGTCGAGGCAGAGGACGGCAAAGTCTCCTTCACGCTGGACCCCGAGGAGTTCCACCTGAACCCGTTCGGAATGGTCCACGGCGGGGTTCTTGCCGCCATGCTCGACACCGCCATGGGATGCGCAGTGCACTCGCTGTTACCGGCGGCGGTCGGATACGTCACCTCCGAGATGAACGTCCGGTTCCTGCGCCCCGCATTGCTCTCGAGCGGACAGCTCCTGTGCACCGGCGAGGTTGTCCATCCGGGCAGGACCACCATGATCGCCTCGGCCCGCGTCGTGGACGCCGACCAGCGAACCATCGCCATCGCCGGCTGCACCTGCAACCTGCGGAGGCCCTGATGCCTGCAGCCTCGGCAAGTACGGCGCCTCCGAACCGCTCCGTGGCTCCCCGATTCACGGGTCGCGTTGTGGGTGGGCTCTTCCTCTCTGCCATGTTTCTCTACGGCGGCGGCAGCTTCCTCGTCGTCTCCACCACCGGCGACGCCATCGGGGTCCCCGAGAACGCCGAATCGCTGGGGCAACTCTCGGCAGGCGCGATCCTGCTGCTCCTCAACTCCGTGGCCGTAGTCACGATCGGTGTGCTGGCCTTTCGGGTTCTGCGGCTAGGACATCGCCGTACCGCCAACGCTTACCTCGCCACCCGCACGGTGGAGGCGGTGCTGCTGGCCCTCGCACCCGCGGGCATGTTGATCCTGGCGCTCTCCGCATCGGGGAGCGCGGAGACGTCGCCTGTCACTGACTCCGGGTGGGCGGGCCTGGCACGGACCTTCGTCGAGAACGCAGACCTCGCGTACTCGCTCGCCATGGCAGCGTTGGGCGTCGGCAGCGTCTTCTTCTGCCGGGCGTTGCTGAAGTCCGGTCTGATACCGCGCTTCCTGGCCGTGTGGGGTGTCGTGGGTTACGCGATCTTCGCGCTCGGCAGCGTCCTGGCACTCCTCGGCTTCGGGGTCGAGCTCGTGATGTCGATACCCGGCGGCCTGTTCGAGGTCGCGGCCGGCTCCTACCTTCTGGTCAAGGGATTCCGCAACGTGATGCCGGACAGCACCAACCCGACACACAGCGCCGGGCCGACTTCGACCACGTCCGGCAGCGGCGAGGGCATCGCCGCGACCAGCCCCCAGAGCTCGGGGACGCGATGAGCACTCCGAGGATCTGCAACGTCCACGAGCGCCGGATCGCAGCTGCCCCCGAACAGGTCTGGGGGCTCCTGATGACGCTGTCAGGTCCCGACGATCGGCTGTGGCCCGCCGGGGTACCCCCCTTGCGGTTCGATGGGCCCTTGGCGGTCGGCGCCCGCGGTCGCCATGGACCGATCCACTACGAGCTGACTGCTCTGGAACCCAGTGCTGGCAGTCTGGTGTTCAGCTTCCGTGAGCCCACGGGCCTGGTGGGCCACCACTCCTTCCACGTCAGCTCCGACGAGAACGCCGGCGCCCTGCTGCGGCACGAGGTCATCGCCAGACCCGAGGGGTGGATGCGGCTGAGATGGCCGCTGATCGTCCGTTGGTTGCACGACACGGTGGTCGAGGAGGTGTTCGATCAGGCTGAACGCGCCATGGGGAATCCCCCCGCTCATCCACACCAGCGGTCTTGGTGGGTCAAGAGCCTGTGGGCGCTGGCCGCGAAGAGACCGCTACCTCATCGAGAAAGGGTGACATGAACCTCTCCATCGCACGTGGCATCGCGTGGGCGCTAGCCGCCACCGCCGCCTATGTCGGGCTCTGGGCCATGGCCTGGCCTCATTCCTTCTTCACTTCGTTTCCAGGGTTCGGACAATCCTGGGTCGCACCACTGGGGCCGTTCAACGAGCACCTCGTCAGGGACGTGGGCGGCCTGTATGTCGCGCTTCTCGTCTTCTGCGTCTGGGCCGCTGTGAAGGGCGACGCCGGCACCCTCCGTGCACTTGGCTTGGCCTGGCTCGCCTTCGGGCTGCCACACCTCGCGTTCCACGCCACCCACCGGCACGGGTTCTCCACCGCCGAGTGGGCAGCCAGCCTGACCCCTCTCACGGTCACCGTCCTCGGCGCCGCCATCCTCCTGCTGCTTCGCGGCAACAGCAGCGCCACAGCAAGCCACGACACCCCCGAGAAGGAGAAGAGTCGATGAAGACGATCGCCATCGCAGGCGGCACCGGCTGGGTCGGTCGCAGAGTGGTCGAGAGCGTGCGTCGTCTCGGCGCCGAACCCGTCGTCATAGCACGATCGCAGGGGGTCGACCTGACCACCGGGAGCGGGCTCGACCAGGTCCTCGACGGTGTGGACGCCGTCATCGACGTCACCAACATCGTCACCCAGAACCGCCGCCGCGCCACCACGTTCTTCGAGACCTCGACCGGCCACCTCCTCGAGGCCGAGAAGCGCCACGGGGTCACGCACCACGTCCTCCTGTCGATCGTCGGGATCGACCGTGTCGGGCTGGGCTACTACCAGGCCAAGCTCGCACAGGAGGAGCTCGTGCGTCAGGGCCCCGTGCCCTGGACCATCCTGCGGGCCACCCAGTTCCACGAGTTCGCCGCGCAGATGCTGGGCGACGGCCCTGTTGCAGTAGTCCCCTCGATGCTGAGCCAACCGGTGGCCGCACGGGACGTGGCCGACGAGCTCGTCCGCCTCGCGACGGCCCCGGCCACTGGCATGGCGGCGGAACTGGCAGGCCCCCGTGAGGAGCGAGTCCCGGACATGGCGCGCCGGTTGGCGTCCGCCCGAGGACGTCGGCCTCTCGTGGTCACCCTGCCACTGCCGGGAGCCACGGGGCGCGGCATGCGCAAGGGAGCCCTGCTGCCAACCGGCTCCGGGCCACGAGGAACGCAGACGTTCGACCAGTGGCTCCAGGAACTCACATGACGGCACCTGGGTCCTTGACCACCACGACGGCGGCAGAAGGAGGCACTGACCGACCCGCGCGACCCCTCGTCGCGATCCTCCTCGCTACCGGCCTCCTGATCGTGGTGGCCTTCGAAGCCGCGTTGACGCTGGGGGCGCCGCTGGGCGCGGCTGCCATGGGTGGAGCGAATCCGGGGACCCTCCCTCATTCGGCGCGACTCGTGACCGGCATCGGTGCTCTCGTCTGGTCGCTGGCCGTCTTGGTCGTGTTGGCCAGAGGTGATCGTGCCGTCGTTCCCGTGCCGCCGGCGGTCGCTCGAGTGGGGACGTGGGTCATCCTGGGCCTCTTGGGGCTGGGTGCGTTGCTGAACTTCGCCTCGTCCAGCCCGTGGGAACGGTGGGGCTGGGGCCCGTTCACGCTCATCATGTTCGGGCTCTGCCTCGTCCTCGCCAGGAGTGGCTCCTCGGCACACCCCGTCACGCGAGAGTGACGACGAAGCGCGCTGCTGTGCCTCCGCCGAAGGAGCAGCGCACCTCGCGGCGTCCGGTCGCTCGGGCAGGCGGACGCCTCATCATCTCTGGCATCTGACTCCCGTTGACCCGCCAGAGTGAGCGGGGTCAGGAGGTCCAGGCCCGCCACAGTGCGGCGTACTCGCCGTCCTCGCGGTCGACCAGCTCGTCGTGGCTGCCGAGCTCCGCGATCCGGCCGTCGATGACCACGGCGATCCGGTCGGCGTCGTGGGCGGTGTGGAGGCGGTGCGCGATGGCCACGACGGTGCGGCCCTGGAGGAGGGCGTTCATCGACCCCTCGAGCGAGCGCGCGGTGCGCGGGTCGATCAGCGAGGTGGCCTCGTCGAGCACCAGCGTGTGCGGGTCGGCGATGATCAGCCGCGCCAGCGCGATCTGCTGCGCCTGGGCCGGTGTCAGCGACTGCTGGCCGGATCCGATCCGGGTGTCCAGGCCGTGCGGGAGCCGCTCCACCCAGTCCCGGGAGCCGACCGCCGCGAGGGCGTCCCACACCGCCTCGTCGGGGGAGTCCTCGCGGGCGAGCACGATGTTGTCGCGCACCGTGCCGATGAAGACGTGGTGCTCCTGGGTGACCAGCGCGACCTCGGTGCGCAGGACCTCCAGGGGCAGGTCGACCAGGTCCACCCCGCCGACGGTGGCCGAGCCGGTGCGCGGCCGGTTGATCCCCGACAGCAGCCGGCCGAGCGTGGACTTCCCGGAGCCGGAGGGGCCGACGATCGCCAGCCGCTCGCCGATGCCCAGCTCGAGGTCGATGCCGTGGAGGACGTCGTGGTCCTCGCGGTAGGCGAACCGCAGGTCCCGACCGACCAGTCGTGGCCCGTCGGGCTGTACGTCGAGCGGGGTCCGGTCCGGCGGCACCTCCGCGATGCCGAGCAGCCGCGCGGTCGACGTCGCACCGACCTGGAGCCGGTCCAGCTCGCCGACCAGCCGGTCGAGCGGGCCGCTGAGCGCCTCGACGTAGAGCACGGCCGTGGTGATCTGGCCGAGCGACACGTAGCCGTTCGCATAGCCCCAGGCGCCCACCACGAGCGTGATGACGCGGGGGGTGTTGAAGGCGACGTCGATGACGGTGAAGAGGAGGTTGCGCAGCGACATCGTGTAGCGCTCGGCCTGGGCGGAGATGTCGATGTCGTCGTCCCCCTGGGCCACCCGGCGACCGGACAGCCCGAGGGCCTCGACGGTGCGCGCCCCCTCGACGGTCTCGGTGAGCGTCGTGTTGATCTGGGAGTACGTCGCCCCTTCCGTGATGTAGCCGCGGGGCGCCCGGCGCAGGTAGCTGCGGATCGCGAAGTAGCTGGTGCTGATCATCAGCAGGGACGGCACCGCGAGCAGCACGGAGTTGAGCAGCATGGCGACCACGGACAGCGCGACGGTCAGCAGCGAGATGATCGCCATCGGCACGCCGTACTGCACCGACCGGCTCATGGTGCCGACGTCGCGGGTCACCCGGGTGACGAGGTCGCCGGTGCTGGCGCTCTCCACCTTGCCGAGCGGCAGCCGGAGGATGGTGCGGACGATGTACTCCCGTGCGGACGCGAGCAGGTCCTGCCCGAAGAGGGTCGAGGTCCGCTGGGCGAGGAAGGTGAAGATCGCCTGCGTGACCACCACGCCCACGACCAGCAGCGCGACCTGGTCGAGGCCGGTGCCGTCGCCGTCGACCGTGCGGTCGACGAGGTTGCCCAGGAGCCGCGGTACGACGAGCGCGGTGGCCGCGGCGAGAGCGTTGAGCACCACCAGGGCGACGAAGGCGCGGCGGCGCTCGGCGATCAGGGTCCTGGCGAAGGCGAGGACCGCACGGTCGCCGGCGACCGGCCAGCCCCGCTGGGGGTTCCGCGACGCCTCGTAGACGCGGTCGGCCTCCTGGCGCCGGAGGTGGTGTCGCAGACGCCAGGCCGCGAGCCGCTCGGTGGCAGTCGCGTCGGCCGGCGGCAGGAGCCGCGGGTCGACCGTGGGGGCGTCGTCGCGGTGGTCCGACCAGGTGGCGGCCGAGGTGTCGAGCAGGTCGGAGGTCATGTCGTCGCCTCCTGGTTCATCACCCGAGCGACGACCGCCCGGTACGTCGGGTCGTGGGCGAGCAGGTCCTCGTGGTGTCCGTCGGCGACGACCCGGTCGTCGGCCAGCACGACCACGCGGTCGGCGTGGTGGAGCCAGAGGGGCGAGACGGTGCACACGACCGTCGTACGCCCGGTGCGCAGGCCGGTGACCCGTTCGGCGATCCGCGCCTCGGTGTGGGCGTCGACGGCGGAGGTCGGCTCGACCAGGACCAGGATCGGGGCGTCGGCGGCCAGGGCGCGGGCCAGCACCACGCGCTGACGCTGACCTCCCGACAGGCCGCGGCCACGCTCGTCGAGCTGGCCCTGCCACCCGCCGGGCAGGGCGTCGTACACGTCCTCGGCGTTGGCGGCCAGCAGCGCCTCCTCGGCCTGCGCGCGGGTGAGTCGCTGGTGCGGGTCGACGGCGTCCTGCAGGGTGCCGGCGAAGAGCTGGCTCCCGGTGTCGCTGACCAGGATCGTGGAGCGTACGTCGGCGAGCGAGGCGTCGGCGAGGTCGACGTCGCCCAGCCGCACTCCCCAGGCGCCGGCCGCGCGCTCGGCGTCGCGGGCGGCGATCTCGGCGCGCCTGCGGGCGCGCTCGGACCTGGCGGCGCGGGCCGCGCGGCCCTTGAGCCCGTCCTTGGGCTCCTCGCTGACCGGCTCGGTGTCGGCGGGGAGGTAGCGACCCAACCGGTCTGCCAGCCGGGCGCTCTCCTCGGGGACGGCGCTCACCACCACCGTCAGCTCGCCGGGCTGAAGGGTCAGGTCCGTCAGGTCGTCGGTGAGGGACGCGTGGGCGTCGAGCTCGGCGGGGACGGGCCGGTCCTGCCACGGCGGGTCGGGCTCGAAGATCGCGATCGCCTTCCGGGCGCTGACCATCGACCGGGTGAACTTCTGGGCGAACTCGAAGAACGTCTGGATCGGGCCGATCAGGTAGAGGCCGTAGCCGAGGAAGCTGATGAGCTGCCCGATGCTGAGCCGGTCGGCGAGCACCTCCCGGGTGCCGAGCCACAGCAGCAGCACGAGGAAGACGCCGGAGAACAGCACCCCGAGGGCCTCGATGACGGCCTGCCAGATGCCGGCCGAGACGCCGGCGGCCCGGGAGGACTGCGACTGCTGGGCGTAGTTGCGGCCGAAGGTGCGCTCGCCGCCGATCCCGCGCAGGATGCGCAGCCCGGCGACGATGTCGGTCGCCATCGAGGTCAGCTCGGAGTTGCGGGAGCGCTCGAGCTCCTGGCGGCGGTGGAGGGGACGCAGGAACGGCAGCGCCACCGCGACCAGGATCGGCGCGGCGACCAGCACCACGACGCCGAGCCGGGGGGAGGTCGCCATCACGATCGCGGCCACCGCGAGGAAGGAGATCAGCTGCGAACCGGCCCGGGCGATGATCTCGGTCATCGCGCCGAACTCGTCGGAGTCGCTGGACGCGACGCTCAGGATCTCGCCGGTGGGTGAACGGCGCGGCAGCACGTGGCCCATCTGGGCCGCCTTGCGGGTGACGGCCATCGTGGTGCCGTAGAGGCTGATCAGCCAGCTGCGGACGACGAGCGTGTGCAGCAGGATGCCGAAGACGGCACCGATCAGGGTGACGACGAGCAGGACGCCGGCGCCGACCGCGATCGCAGCGGGGTCCTCGCCCACGACGCCGGCGTCGATCGCCCGCCCGAAGATCCACGGCCCGACGATCAGCGGCAAGCTGCCACAGCACCCCGAACATGACGCTGATGACGACCACGCTGCCCTGCTGCCGCAGCACCCATCGCAGGAACCGGATCGGGCTGCGGGTGTCGGGGGGCTCGGCGACCGGCTCCCCCTCGGGGGTCCAGAAGGTCGTCACGAGGGGAGGGAAGTCACGCATGGCACCTCTGAGCCTAGGCCGACAGCAAGGGCACAGCGAACCGTTTTCGGCCTCGTCGCTCCACGGCAGCGAGCAGCGATCGCTCGTGCATCTCTACTCAGTACGGCGCGGCGTCAGCTGGCCGCGGATCTTCTCGCATCGTGGCGTCATCGACTGTGCTGTGCCGATCGACTTGATTTCGCCAGTCATACGCGGCTACTAGACGATTCCGTTAGGACCGGCGTCTGGCCAGACTCGGTCCAGGTGATCGGCGGGCAGCTCTCTATGCGGCTGCCCACCGGCTGTTCTGGTGTGGCTCACTATCGGTCTGCGGCCCGCCGGTCACCGTGACGAGGCGTGGCTCAAGAAGGGACTGCCCTGCTCGTAGTAGCAATGCCCACCTCGCCGTCCACATCGGATCGAGCACAGGCGGGAGCAGCACATGAATCAGCAGTCGGAGCACGTGATCATCGGGGTCGATCCCCACAAGCTGTCGGCCACGATCGAGGTCGTCGACCAGCACGAGCAGCTGCTCGGCTCGGGTCGGTTCACCACCGACCGGGCCGGCTACGCCGCGATGCGGACCTACGCGAAGACCTGGCCGGACCGGGTCTGGGCGGTCGAAGGAAGCAACGGTGCCGGCCGCCCGCTCGCGCAACGACTCCTCGAGGACGGCGAGCAGGTCGTCGACGTCCCGGCCAAGCTCGCCGCCCGGGTCCGGCTCTTCGACACCGGCCACAACCGCAAGACCGACGCCCACGACGCGCACGCGGTCGCGGCCGTTGCGGTGCGCACCACGACCCTGCGGGTGCTGCAGCTCGACGGTGAGCTCGAGGCACTGCGGATGCTCACCGACCGCCGCGAAGCACTCACCCGCCGCCGGGTCCAGACCGTCGACCGACTCCAGGCCCTGCTCGCAGAACTCCTGCCAGGACAGGCGAAACGCGACATCACCACCGGTCAGGCCAAGGCCATGCTCGCCTCCGTCCGGCCCCGTGACATCGCCGGGAAGACCCGTCGTCGCATCGCCGCCGAAGAGCTCGCCGAGCTGGTCGCGGTCGAGGCCAAGATCAAGAAGTCCACCGCCGAGCTCAAGGCCATCGTGCTGGCCCGCGGCTCACGGCTGATGGACCTGCACGGCGTCGGACCCGTCGTCGCTGCCCGGGTCCTGGCCGACGTCGGTGACGTGACCCGGTTCGCTGACCGCAACCGGTTCGCGTCCTGGACCGGCACCGCACCCCTCGACGCGTCGTCGGGTGAGCAGAACCGGCACCGGCTCTCACGAGCCGGGAACCGGCGGATGAACCACATGATCCACATCGCCGCGATCAGCCAGATCCGCCTCGACACCGACGGCCGGGTCTACTACCGACGCAAGCGAGCCGAGGGCAAGAAGTCCCTCGAGGCGATCAGGTGCCTCAAGCGCAGGATCTCCGATGCGATCTACCGCCAGCTGCTCGAGGACGCACAGCGCGCCGCCGTCGAGGACGTTGGCACGGGTCCGGGAGGGCACTGCAGGGCGTCTCAAGAATCCAGCGCGGTCGACCTACCCCTGCACATCGACACTTCGGATCAGCCACTTCCCGGACCCGCGGAGAAGACGCTACGCCGAACCGGTTGACAACAGAAGGGAGCCGGTATGACGCACTAGTCGCGGCCAGATCCGGATGTGGACCGGAGTCACTCGCGCCGGCAGGCACTAGCTCCACAACGGTCGACGATGTGGGCTGCATCGGACTGCGACGGATTCTTGGGACGTGCCGCGTCGACTTGATCGTCGGCACACTGTGTTCATGCCGATGAGCGAGTCGAGGCAGGAGCGTTGGGCCAGTTGGGTCGTGGCAACACGCCTCGGTGTCGAACTTCGATTCGTCGACACCGACGGGCGGGTCGACTACAGGTTCACCGACCAAACTGGTCGCTCGGCGGCGATGGAGGTTACGACGATGACCAACGAGAAGTTGAAGGGCTCGGTAGCCGCGTATGCGAAGACGCGCAACACTGCGGCGAAGGTGGAGTTGGAGTCCTGCTGGACTGTCGGTGTAGATGAGCGCGATGCGAAGTTCAAGGGACTGGACGGACGACTCGGACATCCCTTGCTGACCCTCGAAAGGGCAGGCGTAGAGCCTGGACGTTGGTTGACGCCATGGGAGGTGCGCCTCGAGTACGGCGCAGCATGCAGCAGGCTCGACCTAGAACTCGGCGAACGGGTGGATGAGGCGGTCGTGACGCTCGGCCACGAGAACGTTCGACTGGTGATGCGCTGGCTGCCCGCAACATGCGAGGAGGACGCCGCGCGGCGCGGGTCCCACAGGCACGAGTTGCAGCTCTCGACGGCGGGCGACTTTGTCGAGGTCGGCGCCGATGCCGCAATGCAGGCCATCGAGACCTTCGTGAGGGACCACACCGACAACCTCAGGAAACTCGCTGCTTCCGGGGCTGAGGTCAAGCACCTGTTCGTGTGCCTAGATGAGGAGTCGAGCGCCAGCGTGACCCACAGCGTCAGTCGGCGGTTCGCGGTGCCGCCGGTCGCTGGCGTGGACCACTTTGGCGTTCCGAACCGTTCGCCGTCGCTTCCATCCGAGGTCGACGAGCTCTGGGTCGTGTACGAGCGCGAAGGTCAGGGATGGCATTGGGACGGTGTGGGCTGGGACTCGATTGACGCCGGTCGATGACCCGGTTAGCACGTTGAGGGGTTGTCGGCGCCCGCCTCTACGGTCTTGGCAGGACAGCCATGCCATCGGACATGGCTGGCGCGCCAACAACGCCGATATCCTCCGCGACGTCGCTGAACGCCAACCGCACCATCCAGGGGATGAAGATAGCGCCGCTCCGAGACGACGTCCTGGACCATTGGCGCTCGGAAGTCGCACGCACCGACAACGACGGCTCGTAGTCCACCGGGTGATGGCCAAAAGCAGATACCTCAGTGATTTCACCGATCTGGCGCATCGGTGCCGAGAGTTCGGAGGCGGCGGTCTCCCGGAGTTCCTCGATACCGACGTGGTCAAGAGTCTCGCCTGGCCCGACGACGTCGTCGAGCAATGGCTCTACGGCCACTCGGGCTTCGGCCAGTTCCTCATGGACTGCGGCGGTCTCGACCTCACCGCCATCCACTGGCACGACGAGCTGGTGCCGGCCCGAGCAGTTCCTCACCATGTCGACCGGCCCATCCGAGGCTGGACTCATTGAGGAGTTCGCCCAGAACCCAGACCACTGGTCCGAGGTACGGCGTCCGCAAGGCGTTCCCCAGCATTGGGAGGTGCACGGCACTTGGCTCCGCCGCCCTCTCCTCATCGACCGGACGCTTCTTGTAACTCCGGCAGTGGGCTTACAGGTCATCGAGGGCCGAACCCGTGCCGGAGTCCTCCGAGGTTTTCTCGGACGCGGCCGCAGCCTCGCCGCGATGCACTCCGCGTGGGTCGCTCGGTCCCACTGAACCCGAGGTCGATTAAGCTCGCCTCCTGCCGCAGCTCGGCCATCGCGCAGGGGCGACGGTGCAAGTCAGACCTATGCTTCCATCGCCGATGGCGGGGGGCGGGCGCTGGGCACCTCCATCGGCCGTGCATGAGCGGTAGGTCCGTGCATCTTCGGGTTGGGGTCCGCGTCGTCTGCGCTCGCCCGGTCGGCAGATCCGCAAACCTCGAATGCGTCGCTAGCGGGAAGACGCTTCATGAAGCGCCCTGATCGCGGCGAAGGCGAGCCAGCGTTACCCGCCTAACTTGGCAGATCCCCGTGCGCAGAGGTTCCTGCCGAGGCGGCTCTCACGCTCAGCGACACCGATTCGGTAAGGCGAACACTTAGTCGGTCTCGTCAGTGAAGAAGGGCGGCACATCCTCGTCGTCCTCGTCGTACCCGCCGAAGACGATGTGCGCGGGCCCGCGGCGACGACGGACTTCACCTTCCAATGGAGGTCGAAGGTGACAGCGAGGCGTATGTCGACGAATCCATGCGTGATCGCACTATCGAAGGTGGTGACCCACTCGCTCTCGCCCGGGGTGGCTTCTTGGAGCTCCAGCTGGGTCATGTGCACGTCAGCGAAGATGCGGACGTCGGCCAGCCCGACCCTGTCTCCGCGTTCGGCAATGTTCAGGTCGTGCAGCTCGACGATTTCGATGCGGCCGAGGCGGGCCAAATCGCGCCAAGTGACTTCGCGTTCATCACGCCGGGCGGTCGCCTCTGCGCCGACATGCACCTTGAAGCCCATCTCAAAGGTCTCAAGAGCGCGACCGATCTCCGAGCCTGAACTGCGGATGATTCGAGCCAGTTCCTCGTCCGTCTCCTCGTAGAGTTCGTCGGCCGCAGGCTCGAAGGAGTTCAGTTTCTTTGAGCAGGTCGCCCGTACTGCTCGTGACAAGGACCTCCTCGCCATAAAGCCGCGAGCAGGCCAAGCGCAACGCTTTGTCGTTGGTGGCGAGCACGACGGGTTCTGTGTTGCTCCGTTCCTCGACCTGCTCACTAACACACGCCAGGACTATGGAGTCTGCTGCGCCGGTCTTGATCCCGTCTTTTCGCTCGCCCAGACCGACCTGCAAGACCTGCTCCTGTACTGCCTGTTTCCATGCCGATGGGCCGGGTGTCCAAATCCCGACGAACCCGGGCAGCAACGCGCGTATCCGCTTGACGAGCTCCTCTGGAGCGATCTGCTCTTCAAGTACCGGCCGCGAGTAGAGGCCGGGATCCATTCTGAACTCCTGCAACTGCCCTCTCATGGTGGTGTAGGCAGCGGCCGCGTGCTCGGCCCACTCCCACACCACAACCTCCGGGATGAGAATGTCAGCATTCAGGCACCGCCCACTGCGTCGATCCAATTGTTCAGCGCGGCCACGCTGAATTGGCGGCGTCGAAGTGCATTGGCGTCGAAAACCAACCTGGTCATCGCTGCAGGCTAATCGGGCTGCGCCGCTGCATCGATACCATTCATCGCGCGCCCCTTCCTAGTTTCGATAACGAACTCACTCGTGGGCTGCGAGGTTCCTTCATCAGCATCTCTAGTGCGTACAAGCATCGTTGCGCCGTCTGGATCTGAGCATGATCCATTCGATCCAACACGCAAGCTGGGCTCCAGGAGTGGCTTCTCGCAGCGGCCGCCAGCAACCACCACGACGACCGGTCCATCAGTTCCGCAGGACGACCCGGGGCCGAGCTGTCGTCTGGGTGGTCGAGGTCTGGTAGGCAAGGCAGCGGCCTGCCTGCTTCCAGATCATCGAGCTGGCGTCGATCATCGCTGCTTGCCGAACGCCGAAGTAGGAGTGAGCGCGCCGCGAAGAGTGCGCTGCGCAGGCGGTCCGCGCTACGGCTGGCTCCCGACCCGGAGTCGGCCAGCGTCGACGGCGAGGGAGCTGGGATACCTCAAGGAAGCGATGGCAGCCAGACCATCCTGGTACACCGGCTGCGTCTCATCGGGGCTCTCTACGGTCACGATCACATAGGCGCGCTGGCTCAGTGGCTCCGATGGGCCGGCCCCGCGCGGTGAGGCGCAACTTGAGTGCCCACTCGGAACCCTCAACGCCGTTACGGAACGCCTTGCGATACGTCTTGATCGGGCTCCACTTCCCGCGCTCAACGAGGTTGGCTTCCCAGTCGTGGCTTCCGCCCATCTTTCCGTAGAACTTCTCCTGACCCTTCTTGGTCAGGTAGGTCCCGAAAGGACACCTCAACACAGGTGCGCACGCACTCCTCTCCGAACGCCGCGTCCACAAGGGGGGCGTACGCCAAGGTCAGCGTCACGGCGCCCTTGAACTTGTTCTTGAGGTTGATCAGGCAGGCCGGCATGGGGAACGCTCGTTTCTCCCAGTTCAGACCGGTGCGAAGCTCCACCTCGTGGATGGTCGTGAAGGTGTTCGGCCTATCGAAGAGCGCCATCGATTCCCCGCGTGGGGCGCCGGCGCCGTAATAGATCCTGTGCTCGTCCTCAATGTCCATGTCCGCGAGCGTGGCGCTGTGCACCACCAAACCCTTGACGAGTTCTGGCGCGACATTGCGCACTGCCTTGCCATCTCCAGGTCAAGCCAGACGTTCGCGGCGATCGCACTCACGATGGGCGCGGCAAAGCTGGTGCCGACGGACTCCATCTCGACGTCGCCGGGGCCAACCGACCGGATGCCGTAGCCGCCTAGAGTGCAGGCAGCGTCCACGTCTCCCAACCAATAGGTGACATCCGGCTTCTGCTGGCCCCCGAAACTGGGCCCCTTGCGGCTGTACGAGGCAACCGCTCCCTTGGGTGTGAGGCCTCCAAGGTGAGCCGGAACCCACGGTCAGGCTGTTGATTCCCTCGGCCGGCGTCGCCAAGCTGTCCTGCACGCCAGGGGCCCTCCGTCAGGCGGCCAGGTCGTGCGAAGCGCGTTGTAGTTGCCGGCAGATTGAACAAACAGCACTCCGTGAGTCCGTGACAACTCGTCGAGTTCCTGGCTCAGGGTTCCGTACTCGACCGGGTCCATGTGCTTGCCCTGATTGAAAGAGCAGTTCCAGACGCGAGGCCCGGCTGCGCCAGATTGATCTAGTACCTCAGTGATTCGTTCGATGATGATGTCTTCGGTGATCGAGCCCTTCGGCAAGACCTGAGCATCATAGATCAGGGCCGGATCGCGCGGAAACTCAGGAGCCTCATCATTGAGTTCCTTGCTTGCGACTACGAGCCCCGCGACGAAGGTGCCGTGCTGGGTATCCAAGTCTGTGCCGACGTCATAAGGGAATCGCCGAACAACCCACGGATCCAGGACGCCCGGCTCAACTCCTGAATCGAGCACACCAACCAGTGCCTCGATGTCGTCGGGCGCCGGAACCTGGGCGGACAGTGGGTTGCTGACGATGCGGAACAACTGCTGCCGCACCGGCCCGGGTGCCGCATACGAAGGCGCCACGACGGCGGTCCGGATGCCGACCAGTCCTGAGATTGATGTCTCCACGGCCTCATCGGTGACCTCGACATAGAGCGCGGTCCGGGAACTCGATCCGGCCACAAACACCACGGGAAGGCCGACCTCGCGGAGGTAGTCCTCCAAGGTCGTGTTGTCCTCGGCCCAGATCGACTGAACGGAGAGCCAGGGAAACAGCTCGAAACGAAGGGGGCTTCCCAGCTCGCGCGCGAGGGCGAGCAGCTGGTGTGCGGAATCCGCTTCTGCGGCCGGGATGGCGTCCTTAACGGGATCCCACACGCGAAACGAGTCGAAAGTGGAGATAGCAAAGCGCCCGGCCTTGGTGTCTCTCCCCGCGATCACATCAGCGAGCGCCCGTGTGTTGTCCGGCGTCGCGCGGCTGATCATCTCCCCTCGACGTTCGCCGGCCACCGGCGTCAGGTCTGCCTCGGCGAGGAGGTCAATGCGACGAGCTTCGACTTCGCCAGCGCTTGGTCGCGCACGGTGATTGCAAGGGGAACGCCCTGCGAACGCCCCGGCAGGTTCTGCTCGGCCAGCGCCTGCACCGTCTGCAGCTGCGCGACGAGACTTCCCCGAAGAGTCGCGTCCACAGGCACCAGTGGGTCTGGCGAGCTTCCACCACCACCCTTGGGGGAGAACTCGCCGTTCTGCGCAGGCAGGACGACAATCGGTTCGAATTCAGGCATCACAACCCCTTGATTGCGTTACTAACCTGTCGGGCACTAACGCCGAAGAGGTCACCCAATGCCCGGACAGTGAAGGTCTCCGGTGCCCACCCTCTCAGGGCCGCGATCTCCACATGATCGTTTTCGAACCGCTCGTATGAGTCAAACCAGAGAAAGCGCGCGAGCCGTCGGAGCATCGCGGGGAGAGATAGACGCCCGCCTTCTTTGATCGAGACTCGACAGATGTCGTTGGCCGCCACTTTGATCGCGGCGCCGGACATCCCTTCGGACAACTGGACGAGGCGCTGGAGATCCGACTCGCTCGGCGCATACTCACGAGCGTGGGCAAATCTTTGTTCGCTCGTCGGTGCCCGGAGGGTCGACGCGCAGCGTGTAGTCAAAGCGTCGCCAAGTAGCCGGGTCGAGCAATTCGGGATGATTCGTCGCGGCGATGACGACAGTCGAGGGATCGAGGGAGTCGATGTTCTGAAGCAGAGCTATCACGACCCTCTGAAGCTCACCAATCTCGCGCGAGTCCTTCCCGGTCTTTCGCAAGCGCATCGAACTCATCGAGGAAGAGGACACACGGCGAAGCCTGGACGAAGTCGAAGATGCTCCGGATATTCCGACTGGTCTGCCCGAGAAGCGACGACATCAAGGCGTCGCTTCAACTGACAACCAAAGGTAATTTCAGTTCTCTTGCGATCAGCATGGCGATGCTGGTTTTGCCAGTTCCCGGGGGCCCGTAGATGAGCAAGCGATTTGCCGAGGCAACACCTTTGGATGCCCACTCGTCGTGCATAGTCACCGACTCCAGAAAGTCGGCTACGCGGTCGCGGACATTGTCGGGGTGGAGCACCAGCGCCGGCACCGGCAGTTCAGCGACAGTCTTGAAATCGACGATCGGCAGCGCATTCTCCGCGTCGCTCGGTAAACGGGGCTTGGCGTAGGCAGCACCGACTTGCGGACCTGGGATCTTCGAGAGGACAGAGCGAAGCGCTCGCGCCTGCCGGGGTTGACGTTCGTCCTCAAGCTTGGACGCTCAGAAGATTCGCGTAGGCGGTTGCCTTTTCTGTGTCGTGCATCAGAGCCGCGTCAAGAATCTTCACGACCCTCAGACAGATGATCCACGGCGACTCCTGAGACGAGGTGTAAGTGAACGCTGTTTCGAAAGTAGGGGTAGACGAGACGCGCAGCAAGCACATTGTTCCGGATTTCATCGTATTTGATCCGATTTGTTGCGCTTTTGTTCCGCTACGCCAGAGCCTAGCTGGCCGCGCCGACATCGTCTCGTTCATCCGCCAGATGACGGTCTCGCGGGCCCAGAGCCATCGCTGAGCCGTCGGTCGCCTTCGAGCCGCCGCGGCCACGCCGATCCAGTGACGACGCGGCCCGGTCAGGTCGAGCACCGCGCGAACGTCTTCGAGCTGGGCGTCGAGAGTGGCTTCGCCCGAACGGCCGGCCGTCCTCCAGGACGAAGGTCGATAGCAGAGCTAGAGCCCGCTCCCCTCGGGTCACCGGTCTGCACAGGGACGGTCACGGTTGCCCCTCTTCGGACTGCGCCATCGGCTGACGGAGCTGCCCGACGCCGCAATCGAGAGCGGCTTCGAGGTTCGCCTGGGCGGCCGCCAACGAAGCGAGCGAAGCCTCTATGCCTGCGCCACTGGTGGCGTCGAGACCGAGCCGCGCGCGCTGCTTCAACGCCCGGTTCTCCATCTGGGTCATGAGCTTCGCCGCAGGCCTCGGCTCGCCGTGCTCGTCAGTAGCCCGTTCTTCTCGTCCGGTTAGGCGGCAACCACGGCCCAGCGCGCCTCGGAACGTGCCCAAGCCGTGAGGGCCGGCTGGAAGGTGAACTGGTCGAGGAAGGGTGCGGCCTCGACGGTCGTCGCCACGAGTTCGGCCGCCAACGGGTCGACCACTCGCGGCGAGGTAGCGCCATGCTTCCTGGCCACGGCCTTCCCGGGCTCAAAGGGCGGATGCGTCCGCAGGTACATCGACCCCTCAGGTGGGTCTCCCCGGTTGCTGTTGATAAAGGTGCCGGACCCATCACACCGGCGTGCCATCACTACATCAAAGCGCAAGCACGCCGCCAGCCGGGCGCGTCAATCTGGGCGGGATGACACGCGCCGCAGCGGACCTCATCGCACGGTCGAGCTCGACCTGCTCCGGCGTGTGCAGCCGCACCATGAACCGCCCGGCATGAGCGGGGACCCGCGAGGCGGAGAGCTTCGAGACGACCACCATCGTGAGCAGCGCGAGCGGGACGCTCCAGGCGGCGGGCTGGCCGAGCAGCACGGCGCCCCAGCCGGACGGTGGCGGGCGACGACGAGCGTGTAGACGACGGCGATGCCGGAGCCGACGCCGCCGGCCAGCAGCCCGGCGATCGCGCCGACGTCGGTCAGGCCGCGCCACCAGATCCCCAGCAGCAGCAGCGGGCAGAACGTCGAGGCCGCGACCGCGAAGGCCAGCCCCACCGTCCGGGCCACGGCCACGTCGGGCGAGGCCAGGGCGGCGATGCACGGGACGACCACGGCGATGGCGGCGCCGACGCGGAAGGCGGTGATGCCGCTGAGGCGGCGTTCGCCGAAGCGGCGCCCGGTCACGTCCTGGCTGACAGGACGCCGGCCACCGCGATCGCCAGCCCCGACGACGTCGACAGGAACGCCGCGAACGCGCCCGCGGTGACCATCGCCGTCAGCAGCTCGCCACCCATCCCGGGCACCATCAGCCGGGGCAGCTCGAGCACCAGGACGTCCGACCGGCCGGAAGCGGCGAGCTCGTCGGCGTACAGGCGGCCGAGGGCGCCGTACACGGGTGGCAGCAGGTAGAAGAGGCCCAGCAGGCCCAGGACGACGAGGGTGGTGCGGCGGGCGGCGCGGCCGTCGGGGTTCGTGTAGAAGCGGACCACGACATGGGGGAGCCCCATCGTGCCGAGGAAGGTCGCGATGATCAGCGAGTAGGTGACGTAGAGGCCCTGCGCGCCACCGTCCCCGATCGGCAGCGACCACAGGTCACCGCCACCACCGAGCGCGTCCGCCGGGTTGGCGGCGCCGTCACCGGCCCAGACGACCAGCAGCACGGCGGCGGGGATGAGGAGGGCGGTGAGCTTCAGCCAGTACTGGAAGGCCTGGACGAAGGTGATGCGAGCGCATCCCGCCCGACGTCACGTTGGCCAGCACGACGAGGGCGACCACGACCGCGCCCAGCCAGCGCGGTGCGCCGATCGCCGCGGTCAGGGTGATGCTGGCGCCCTGGAACTGGGGCAGCAGGTAGAGCCAGCCGATCGCCACCACCAGCAGCGAGCAGACCGACCGCACCCGCACCGACCCGAGCCGCGCCTCCGCGAAGTCCGGCAGCGTGTAGGCGCCCGACCGGCGCAGCGGAGCGGCGACCAGGACGAGCAGGACGAGGTAGCCGGCGGTCCAGCCGACGGGGTACCAGAGCATGTCCGCGCCGAACGTGAACAGCAGCCCGGCGACGCCGAGGAAGGACGCGGCGGAGAGGTACTCGCCGCCGATCGCGGACGCGTTCAGCCCCGGCCGCACCGTCCGCGACGCCACGAAGAAGTCGCTCGTGGTCCGCGAGAGGCGCAGCCCCCAGGTGCCGATCGCCAGCGTCGCCAGGGTGACCAGCGTGACCGCGACGATGCTGGGCGCGGCGGAGTTCACTGCTGGACCTCCTCGACCAGGTCGGCGAAGTCGCGCTCGTTGGCCTCCGCCTGCCGGACGTACCACCAGCCGAGCAGGATCAGGTACGGGTAGACGAGGACGCCGAGGAACAGCCACGCGAGAGGTACGCCGACCAGCCGCACGTCGCCGAGCCCCGGGAACAGGTGGAAGACCAGCGGCAGGCTGCCCACGGTGAGCATGAGCACCGCCAGGATCCGCAGCGCCAGCCGCAGCTGCTCGCGCAGCAGCGACCGCATGAACACCGCACCGACCGGCGTCTCCGCGTCGATCTCCCGGGTGCGTGGGCGGATCGGGAGGCGCCGCTGCGGACCGGTGACCCGGACCCGTTCGGGAGGCGGCTTCTCCACTCGTCAGCCGCGCCGGGTCAGCAGGTCGCGCAGCTCGCGGGTGTGCCGGCGGCTGACCTGGAGCTCATGGGCGCCGACGACCACCGTGCACCGGCCGCCGTCCATCCGGACCTCGTCGACGTGCGCCAGCGAGACCAGCAGCGAGCGGTGGATCCGGACGAACCCGGCCGGGCCCCACTCCTCCTCCAGCTGCGAGAGCGGAGTGCGCAGCAGGTGCGAGTCGGAGGCCGTGTGCAGCCGCGCGTAGTCGCCCTGCGCCTCGACGTGGGTCACGTCGGAGCGGTTCACGAACCGGGTCACGCCGCCGCGCTCGACCGGGATCTGCTCGTCGCCACCGGCCGGCGGGTGCGCGCCGCCCTCGACCACCCGGCGTACCGCCTCGGCGAGACGGGCCTCGCGCACCGGCTTGAGCACGTAGTCGACCGCGTGCAGCTCGAACGCCTCCACCGCGTGCTCCTCGTGCGCGGTCACGAACACCACCGGCGGCGGCGTCTTGAACCGGGCCAGCACCTGCGCCAGCTCCAGCCCGGACAGCCCCGGCATCTGGATGTCGAGGAAGACCGCGTCCACGTCGAGGTCCTGCAGCATCCGCAGCGCCTCGGTCGCGGAGTCGCGAGGTGAGCACGCCGCCGATCCGCTCGTCGCGCTCCAGCAGGAAGGCGAGCTCGTCCAGCGCCGGCCGCTCGTCGTCGATGACCAGCACCTTCAGCAGCGGCGGGGTCACTGGACGTGCACCCCCGGCGCGAACTTCGGCACCCGCACGGTCACCTTGGTGCCGGCGCCGGGTGCGGTCTCCACGACCAGCCCGTAGTCGTCGCCGTACGTCGCCCGCAGCCGGCTGTCCACGTTGCCGAGCCCGACCGAGTCGACGTCGGCGTCGCCGGCCAGCGCGCGGCGTACCTTCTCCGGGTCCTCGCCGACGCCGTCGTCCTCCACCTCGATCACGCACTCCTGGTCCAGGTCGCGGGCGACGATCGTGATCCGGCCGCTGCCGCTCAGCTTGTCGGGTGCGCCCTCGAGCCCGTGGCGTACGGCGTTCTCGACGAGCGGCTGGATGCACAGGAAGGGTACGGCGACCGGGAGCACCTCGGGCGCGATCCGCAGCGTCACCTGGAGCCGGTCCCCGAAGCGGGCCTGCTCGAGCAGCAGGTAGCGCTCCACGGAGCGGAGCTCCTCGGCGAGCGTCGTGTACTCCCCGTGGCGGCGGAAGGAGTAGCGGGTGAAGTCGGCGAACTCCAGCAGCAGCTCGCGGGCCCGGTCCGGGTCGGTGCGGACGAAGGACGCGATCGCGCCGAGGGAGTTGTAGATGAAGTGCGGGCTGATCTGGGCGCGCAGGGCGCGGACCTCGGCCTCCATCAGCCGGGTCCGCGACGCGTCGAGCTGGGCGAGCGCGAGCTGCCCGGAGACCCACTGGGCGACCTCGTCGGAGGCGCGGACCAGACCCGCGGTGGCGTTGGGGGCGAAGACCTGGAGGGTGCCGACGATCCGTTCGTCCACGACCAGCGGGCTGGCGATCGCGTGCCGGACCGGGCAGCCGGGCTCGTCGCAGGTCAGGTCGCGCCGGTCGAGTGACCCGGGTGCTGCCGTGCTCGACCGCGGTCCGGGTGAACTTCGCGACCTGGTCGGCGTGGTGGTTGCCGAGCGCCGTCCCAGGCCAGCAGCTCCGAGGTGTCGGTCAGCGCCACCGCCGGCGTGCCGAGCAGGGCCCGCAGGTGGCGGATGCTGCGCTCCGCGCTGGCGACGGTCAGCCCCTCGCGCAGCGCCGGCGAGGCGAGGTTGGCGGTGTGGAGGGTGCGGAACGTGGCCCGGTCCGACTCGGTGCCGAGGTGACCTCGCCGGAACACCCTCATGCGCCGGAACCTAACGGCGCTGGGTGCCCGTGTCGAGGGTGCAAGCCTGACTAGCCCAGATCCGCAGACACCGACTGGTCGAGGACCACGCTGCAGTAACGTCGTTTCACTGCTTTCGTCGGGTGCGTCCGACGACGTCCGGGCTCGAGGTCCCGGCCGCCGTCCTCGTGTGGAGCGTCTCGTCACCATCCGGCGGAAGGCCAGCGCAATGCTCCTCGACAACCCCCTCACCAGCCGCCGCCGACACCAGGCGGTCCTCGCGGCAGCGGCCGTCCTCCTCAGCGGCTCGCTCCTGGTCCCCGCACAGGCGGAGTCGCCCGCCCCGACCCGGCAGCCAGCGACTGCCTCGCTGGACGGGCACGGACCCGCCTCGACCCTGACCGACCCGGATCGGATCCGCTCCCTGGCGGCCAAGGCCTACAAGTGGGGCCTGCCGGCCGAGTTCGTCTACCGCTTCTCGCGCTACAACTACCTGGCGACCGCGCCCCGTAACGAGCTCGGCGGCGGGAAGGCCGCAGCCGCCTGGAACAACAACGCCACCAACGCAGGCGACGCGTCGGTCGTCTACCTCAACGCGATGCTCGACCTGAGCGGCAAGAAGAGCCGTGGCAACACCCGCGAGCTCGTCATGACGGTGCCGCCCTCGCAGGACGACTACTACGTGGTCAACCTCCTCGACAGCTTCGTCAACACGGTCGGCAGCATCGGCACCCGGACCACTCCCTCCCCGAGCGCGCAGACGTACCTGCTCGCCGGCCCGACGTCGGAGTACGCGCATCGGCGGAAGGTCACCATCAACGGCTTCACCTACCGGGTGATGACGATGGACACGAACCTCAACTGGATGCTGATCCGGATCCGGGCCGACACCCTGGTGGACCCGGCGTCCCCCGCGTCGGCCCACTCGGTCATCGACCACGTGGTCGCGGGCTTCGGGCTGCAGAGCCTGCGCGACTTCGAGAAGAGCGATCACGAACCCAGCTACTTCGAGCCCGGGTACGCCCCCACCGCCGAGCAGACGGCGGCGGCCCAGAAGTGGCACAACACCCCCACGGAGGCGACGACCTTCTTCGAGCAGATGGGGCGCTCGCTGCGCATCAGTCCGCTGCCCACCCGCCACACCGGGCTCAACGGCACGCCCCTGTCGGCGCTGCCGCCGTGGGTGGTCCCGCAACCCGGCGCGGAGAAGATCTTCCGCTACCCGTCGTACGGCCAGCGGAAGTCCCTGGCGCGGTTCGCACGGCTCGGCCTCTCCGAGCGCGGCTTCCGCATCCCCAGCAACTGGGGCGCGGACCAGCTGGCGGCCCTGCAGGACGGCTTCGAGCTCGGGCAGCAGCGGGTCGTCACGTGCGTCGACCTCGGTCGGCGTCAGCAGCGCCACCCACTACTGGAGCTACCTCAACGACAACATCGGCAGCTACCCGAACTCCGCGGCGGGCTACCTCGCGCGCGCCATCATCGTCCTCCTGGGCGGGTCGGCGAACCTCCCGGAGGACGCGGTGTACGCCCAGCTGGACGTGTACGTCGACCCTGAGGGCGACGAGGAGGGCCTGGACGGCAACAACACCTACAGCCTGACCTTCACGCCCCCCGTCGACGGCCAACCCGTGCCCGCCGACGGGATCCTGCCGCCGATGGTCAACAACCCCGACGGCAACCCGAAGGGCTTCTGGTCGATCCACGCCTACGCGACGGACGCGTCCCAGGCGGCTGCGCCGTTCATCACCCAGGCCAGCGTGCTCAACACGGCGTACTCGGACGCCGACCTCGCCGTCACCGCGGTGGACCCCGTCGCGGACACGGTGACGGTGACGCCGTCCGACTGGGGCCCGCTCGTGCAGAGCTCACCCGTGCTGTTCGGGCCGACGGCCGAGGCGTACGGGCTGCAGCCCGGGACGCCGTACTACGTGGCCAGCGTGCCGACCGCGACCACCGCCGACGGGGTCGTCACGAGCTACACCTTCCAGGTCAGCACGACGTGGCAGCAGGAGTGGGACGAGGACGAGGCACACCCCGTGCCGATCCAGGGTCCGGGCGGAACGCCGGGTGACGTGGTCCCGATCGACGACCCCGGAACGCCGATCGACCTGACGTGGGGGCCGGTCCAGCCGGTGTCCCAGCTCGGCTCGCAACAGCTCACGTCGGGCCGGCTCGCGACGAACCCCGACGGCTCGGTGACGATCTGGATCGGGCCGACCCCGCCGGAAGGCGCGCCGATGACCAACTGGCTCCCGACGCCCTCGACGGCGTACCTCGAGTCGGTGTACGGCGCCGCCGGCACGTCGATGGCGACGGGCATCCGGCCGATGATGCGGATGTACTACCCGACGCCCGGCAGTGACACCGAGCCGTCGATCCTGCCCCCGCCGGGCGGCGCGACCAAGACCACCTACGTGCTGCCCCAGCTGGCGAAGGTGGGGTAGCTCCAGGGTACGGGGTCCAGTGCGTGGGTGAAGAAAGTTCGCGCCGGTGTGCAACCCGGTGGCGTTGGGATGCGTCCCCATCAATGACGGGGGAGAGCCCCCGCATCCCAACCCTGTGAAGGACTCACCGTGCGCTCTCGGTCCGCTCGTCTCCTGACTCCCGTCGTCCTGGCGCTCTCCGTCGCCATTGCCGGGCTGTCGCCCGCGACCGCCGCCGCTGCACCGGAGACCACGATCAAGCCGGCCTCGCTCGAGCGGGGCGAGCGCCCGGACGTCCCGCAGCTGCTCGGCAAGACGATCCTCGACGGCGGCAAGCGGATCAAGGTTCCGGGGCGCGAGGTGCAGCTGCTGGGGGCTTCCGGCAAGGCCTACGTCGTGCTGGTCTACCCGACGAGCGGCAGCCCGCGCGTCCAGCGAGTCGCAGCCGACGGCGACCGGACGACGATCATCAAGAAGCGTCGACGGCGAGACCGCCCTCTCCGCCGACGGTGAGCAGGTCCTCGAGAGCGTGTCCGGCGACGAGCGGACCGTGGTCACCGTCCGCGACGCGGAGACCGGCGACCGCGAGACCCGTCGTACCTTCCGCGGCTACCTCTCCGTGATGGACGCCGACAACGGCCGCGCGATCCTCGGCGGCTACTCGCCCGCACGGACCCTCCGCTGGAACACCCGCACCGGCGGCCTCGTGAAGATCTCGGGCCAGGCGGGCTACTTCGCCGACATCCGCGCCGACCGGTTCGCCACCATCTCCGGCACGGGCGAGAACCTCTGCAGCACCCTCTCGACACTGCCGCCGAACTCCAAGGTCCTGTGGCGTTCCTGCAAGCACGCGGTGCTGGCGGCCGCCCCGAACGGCCGGCGTCTCGTGACCACCCACATCTACCTCGACGGCCCGATCGGGAGCCTGCAGGTGCACGGCGACCACGGGCGGGCGATCGCCAGCTACGACATCGACGGCTCCCTGGGACAGTCGACCTTCGAGACCAACCGGGCCGTGCTGATCCAGGCCTTCGGTGCCAAGAAGACGGCCATCGTGCGCTGCGTGGTCGCCACCTGCGAGCGCGCGAGCCGACGGATCGACTCCCAGTAGTGGCCCTGGGCAACCGGACGGCGCGGACCCTCCTCGCCGCGCTGGCAGGCGCGTTCGCCCTGGCGGCGGTGTGGCTGACCTTCGACAACCCCGACATCGACGACACCAGTCGGGGTGACCCCTACAGCTGCCTGGCGCCGTGGGACACGGTGCTCAACGGGGCCGACAACTTCCCCGGTGGCGAACCGCCGCCCGACGGCGACGACATCGCCCGACGGTGTCGCGCCGCGGGTGAGGACCGCTTCCACCTCGCCGTCGCGAGTGGGGCGGCCGCCGTGGTCACGGGAGCGCTGGCGGTGGCGTGGGGTCGGCGCCGGTCGGGCGTGGAGGCGTCACTCCGTTGAGTCGAGGAGCTCCACGCGGTCGTGGAGAGGTTGCGTCGGCCGGTTCGACCCGTCGTACAGGTCGGTGAACGCGGTGAGCTGCTCGGCCGACCAGGTCACCGGCTCGGTCATCACCATCCACCGCACGCCCTCGCTGCACGGCGGCGTCGTCAACGACCCGTCGTACCGGAACGTCGCGTGGCCCTCCGGCAGGAGGCCTGCCGCGTCGACCGGGGTCTCGGGTTCCCGCTGCTCGCCCTCGGCGTCGGGAGGGTCCTCGAGGACCGGGGCGACCGCCTCGCTGGCCGCGCCCTCCTCGACGAGTACGCCGACCACGGCGAGGTTGCCGTCGTCCTGGTGGACGAGGTGGAGCTCGGCGGCCGCGTGCTCGCCGTCGATGGTGTGCTCGCTCGGGGTGTGGAAGTGGAACTGGATGAGGTCGTACCGGGTGCCGTCGACCCCGATCGTGCTGCCGGAGCCGTAGCCGGCCTGCAGCGTGTGGCCGGTGTTGGAGACCACCACCTCGGACGGGTGGTAGTCGAAGTCGATGTCGGCCAGGTCCTCCTCGGCTCGCCGCGGTCAGGTCGACCGGCGACTGCTCGGTGCCGGTCGTGCAGGTCTCGCCCCAGGCATCGGGGTCCTCGTGGCTCCAGTGCTCGACCGGGTGCTCGACGACCTCCTCGCCGGCTGCCTCGAGAACGTCGCCCGAGCAAGCGGTGAGGGCGGACAGCCCGAGGACGAGCACGCCGAGAGGTCGCCGAATCACTTCTCGACGGTAGAGCTGCTCGAGGTCGGGCGTCGACCGGTCGTGCGGAGTGGAGTGGACCGGTGCCGGTCAGGCGGTGATCGCGTCGCCTTGTTCTTCGGCGGGCAGGGTGGCGCCCAGCAACCGGTCGCGCAGGTCCACCAGCTCGGACACCGCGTCGAGGAAGCGGACGGTGCTCTCGCCGATCTGGAGGTCGTCGAAGTAGTGGTGACGCATCGCAGCGCGGGCGAGGTGGTGCTCGTCGTTGTCGAGGCGGTCGGCGATCAGCTCGGTCAGGTCCGGGACGACGACATCGTCGATCACGTCGGCGCAGCGGCTCATCGGGACCTCGCGCCGCAGCCGGTCGGCGTCGTGGTGACGGTCGGTGACGAAGATGGGCTTCTCGGTGCGCAGGTAGAGCCAGTCGAGGCCGACCGACGACACGTCGGTGACCATGGCGTCGCACGCCGGCATGATCGCGAGGATGTCCCCCGAGGTGATGGACTGGTGGCCGGCCTCCGGCGCCCGGCGCGCGGCCTCGGACACCAGCCTCAGCACGTCACGGTGCGCGGCGCGGACGGCGGGGGTGGGGCTGCTGGCCACCTTGGGGTGCGGCTTGTAGACCAGGCGCACGTCCGGGACGCCCAGGATCGCGCGAACGATCTCGGTGCCGACCGTGTCGAGCGAGGTGTAGTCGTTGTACTCGGCGTCGCCCTCCCAGGTCGGCGCGTAGAGGACGGTCCGCCGCTCGCTCGGGGCCAGCGCCGGCTCCGGGCGCAGGTCGAGCTGGGGCCGCCCGATCCGCACCAGACGACTGGTGTCGAACTCGAGCAGGCCCGCGGTGTGCCGCTGGACCGCCGCCTCCCCGGCCACGAAGACGCGGTCGTAGGCCTTGGCGTTGTTGGACGCCATGCTCTGCTTGTCGCTCTCGCCGTGGTTGATGTGGGCGTGCAGCGAACGACCGTCGATCAGCGACTGGAAGTTGAGCATCGAGTTGTTGCAGTAGAGGACGAGCTTGGCGTCCAGGTCGGCGTACAGATCCGTCAGCTCGGGGAACGCCGGCACGGCGAAGACCGGCAGCGCGGTCCGCTCCCGCAGCACGACGGCGGACGCCGGATCGCGGACGACGAGCCCGACCCGGTGCTGCTCGTCGAGCAGCTCGAGGACGGGGAGCCACTGGATCAGCTGGTAGGTGCGCGTGGGGTCGTCCGCGAAGTAGGCGATGACGGAGACCGGGTGCACCAACAAATCCTAGTCGGCCAGTCCACAGGGTCGGCTACTGGTCGGCGGCCCGCGATGCGAGGGCCTGCTCGCGCAGGATGTCGGCGTGGCCGCAGTGCTGGGCCAGCTCCCGCAGGACGTGCAGGTAGACCCACCTCAGGGGCAGCGGGCCGCGCCGGTTGCCGGTGAGCAGGTCGTCGAGGTCGAGACCCGCGGTCGCGGCTCGCGACGCGGCGCAGGCCTCGTCGTACGTCGCCCGGACGGACTCGATCGTGTCGCCGTCATCGAGGTCGAACGACTCGTCGGGCGTCTCCGGCAGGCCCAGCTCGGCGCGGGAGCGACCGGTGATCGCCTCGTTGAACCAGACCTGCTCGACGAAGGTCGCGTGCTTGACGAGCCCCAGGAGCGTGGTCCTGGACGGGACCAGCCGGCGGCGGGCCTCCTCCTCGGTCAGCCCGTCGAGGCTGTCGTGGAGGCCGCGACGGTGCTCGTCGATGAACGAGTCGAACTGCTCACGCAGCGGTGCGTCGAACGCGGAGGAGCCGTGGCCGGTGTGGGCGTTCACGTGCCCGAAACTAGCGGCTCCTCCGCCACGGCGGCTCAGCCGCGTCCGACCAAACCGGAATGCCATCGGTGGCGAACAACTATCAGAGCAGTCACCCAGACCCTGGGCCGTTCGGGGCGAGAGCTACGAGGGAGCGGTCACAGCCCCACCCGTCGCGGATGGCAGACGCCTCCGCGGCGGGGACAGGGGTTCCCCCGAGGACCTGACCGGGGTGGCGGACACCGGATGAGGCTGACGTCACACGCGTAGCCGAGTGTCACCTCAGGGGTCCCGGGCACGGAGATGGCATGAGCAACGACAAAGCAGCAGAGGCCCGCGAGGGCATGTTCGACAACGTCAAGGGCAAGGCCAAGGAGATGGCCGGAGCCGTGATCGGCAAGGACGACCTGGTGGAGGAGGGACAGCTCCAGCAGGCCGCTGCCCGCCACCGCAAGGACGCCGTCGCCGACGAGGCGATCGCGAACGCCGAGCGTGCCGAGGCCGCTCAGGAGATCAACGAGGCCAACCGCGAGGCCGACCAGCAGAAGCGCGCCGCCCGCGCCGAGGCCGATCGCGAGGAGTCGATCGCCGACCAGCAGCGCGCAGGCGAGTACGCCGTCGCCGAGCGCGAGGCCGAGCTGCAGGAGGCCCGCGACGAGCAGGCCGCCGAGCAGCGCGCCGACCAGCTCGCCGAGACCCGTCTCGACGAAGCCGAGGACATCGCGAAGGACGCGACCACCACCGAGCAGCAGGCCGCCGCCGAGAAGCAGCGCCTCGAGCGCGAGGCCGCCGCTGCCGACCAGCAGGCCGCGCAGCTGCGCGCCCAGACCGACAAGTGAGGACCACCATGATCAAGAAGCTGATCGCCCTGCCCTACGAGCTCGCCCGACTGCCGCTCGCCGTCGTCGACAAGAACCTGTCGGAGCGCCTCCCCGAGGACTCCGGCGTGCGGGTGACCCTGGACCGCGCCGTCGGCTCGGCCGACAAGCTCGCCGGGACGGTGCTCCGCAACCGCGACCTCACCCAGCGCGGGACCGACCGCATCGACCGGTCCAGCAAGCTCGCGACCGCCGCCAGGCTCGAGGCGGAGGCCGCCGCTCGCCGGGAGCAGGCCCGCGAGACCGAGGCCGCCGGCCGCCAGGAGGCCGAGAAGAAGCGCGAGCTCGCCCAGGACCGCGCCGTGTCCGGTCTCGAGGAGGCCGACGTCGCCGAGGCGCGCGGCAAGCAGGAGGCCAAGGCCAAGGCCGCGAAGACCGCCGCTGCCAAGAAGGCGGCCGCCACCAAGCGGGCCAACAGCCGCACCGCCACGGCCGAGCAGCGCAAGAAGCGCACAGAGTCCGCTGCCGAGGCCAAGAAGAAGGCTGCGCAGAAGAAGGCCAAGGCCGAGCTCGACGAGGCCCGCGAGACCAAGCAGGCCGCCGACGAGGCCCGCGCCGACGCCGATCGCCTCAGCGAGCTCACCGAGGCCAAGAAGCAGGAGCGCCAGCAGAGCTGAGCTTCCTCCGCATCCTCACCGGACGTCATACGGTCCGAGCGCTATAGCGCTCGGACCGTATGACGTTGCTCGTTCTGCTCGTCCCGCTCGTCAGCGGAAGTCGATCAGCAGCATGTCGGTGTCGGTGCCGTCGTTGGGCGGCTGCGTCTCCTGCGCGGACTCCGGCTCGGCGTCGTCGTCCTCGTCGGTGCGCCGAGGCCTGCTCGACGACGACGGCCTTGTAGCACTGGGCGTTGTAGGGCAGCTGCATGCCGTCCATGCCGCGGCCGAAGTCGTCGTAGAACGCGAGCACCTCGGCCAGCTTGGCGGCGCGGGCCTCGGGGTCGAGGGTGGCGACGTTGGAGCGCGAGAGCACCAGGTCCTGGATGGAGTCGCGGTTGATCTCCTGCCAGTGGGTGAAGGTCGCCTCCTCCACGAAGCCGAACAGGTCCGAGATCACCAGCGACTCGGCGGACTCGTCGATCTGCTGCTCCTGGCTGCCGATCAGCGTGCCGAGGCGGCGTACCCACGGGATCTTCTCGTTGCGCTCGTTCCAGACCAGGGCGAGGTGGCCGCCGGGGCGCAGCACCCGGGCGATCTCCGGCAGCGCCCGGTCGAGGTCGAACCAGTGGTAGCACTGGGCGGCCACGACGACGTCGACGGACCGGTCGGGGACCGGGATCTCCTCGGCGCTCGCCTCGCTGACCCGGGTGTCCGGGAGGTGGCGGGACAGGACCTTGAGCATCGCCGGGTCGGGGTCGGTGGCGTGGACGTCGTGGCCGAGGGCGACCAGCTCGCGGGTCAGCTTGCCGGTGCCGGCACCCAGCTCGAGCACCGTCGCGGCGTCCTCGCCGACCAGCCACGAGGCCGCCTCGCGGGGGAAGGACGGGCGTCCGCGTTCGTACGCATCGGCGACCGGGCCGAAGGAACTCGCGTGGCGGAGCGTCTCGTCGTCCATTGGCTGCAGGCTACCCGCCGGGTCCGGGTGCACCTGCCATAGCGTGGCCCCTTGTGACAACGGATCCCCTTGCCCACCTGGCCTCCCTCGAAGGAGTGCCGTCGGCCTTCGCCGCCGCGCGGGACGGGATCGACGTGATGCTCCGCGACCGCGGCCTGCGCAAGACGTCGCCCGAGACCACCACCGAGTCGCTGCTGCGCGGCGCCCACGCCAGCGCCGTCCTCGAGGGTTCGGCGTCGACGCTGGCCGAGATCCGCGAAGGGTCCGGCGACGAGATCGGCCAGGCGTCGTTGCGGGTCTCGACCGTGCTGCTCTCCCTGGTGCCCACGATCGGCCGGTCACCGCTGCAGGGCCTGGCCCGGATCCACGCCGTCGCCGGTGCCGGTGCCCAGCCCGATGACCGGCTCGGCCGCCCGCGGGACGACGAGGCCTCGGCCCGGCTGCGCCAGCTCGCCGACCTGATGCTGGCCCCGACCTCCGTCCCGGCGCTGCTGGTCGCCGCGGTCGTGCACGCCGAGCTGGCCTGCGCGGCTCCCTTCCCGTCCCACAACGGGATCGTGGCCCGGGCCGCCGAGCGGCTGGTGCTGGTCGCCCGCGGGGTCGACGAGAAGTCGCTCACCGTCCCCGAGGCCGGGCACCTGGCGCTGCGGGCGCCGTACGAGTCGAACCTGCGCGGCTACCGCGACGGCGGCCAGGCGGGGGTGCACGCGTGGCTGTTGTACGCCGCTGAGGCCTACTCCGCCGGCGCCGAGGCGAGCCCGCTGCGCCGCGACGCGGAATAGCGCCGCACGGGCCGGGCTGGACCGGACATGCGAGCGGCACCCGATCCGGAGATACGGGTGCCGCCGCTGACACATGAGTCGGTGGGCTACCAAGCGTGCATCAGTTAGTTGCCGCCTGGGGTGTTTCCCGTTGGCTAGCGCCCTATACGAAGGGTAGATCGCCGCGTGGGTACCCAGCTCATGTGCGGGTTCTGGAGTTGTGTTGACTCCGTTCTACGCCGCATCCCGGCCGCTTTCAAGGGTTGACTTTTCGGCCGGACGGCGAGACTCAGGCGTCGAGCCTGCGACGGCGGACGTTGGCCCACCAGACGCCCCCCATAGCGACCACTCCGCCCACCGCGAGAGCGGCGAGCGTCGGCTTCGCGGGCGGCAGCGGGAGTCGGCTGCGCAGGGCCACGGGCTTGGTGAAGACCAGCACCGGCCAGCCGCGCGAGGCGGCGATCTTGCGGAGCTCGCGGTCGGGGTTGACCGCGTGCGCGTGGCCGACCGCCTCGAGCATCGACACGTCGGTGACCGAGTCGCTGTAGGCGTAGCAGGCGTCGAGGTCGTAGCCGATGGTCTCGGCCAGCTCGCGGATCGCCCGCGCCTTCTCCTCGGCGTAGGCGTAGTACTCGATGCCGCCGGTGTACTTGCCGTCCGCGATCTCCATCCGGGTCGCGACCACCCGGTCGGCGCCGAGCATCTGCCCGATCGGCTCGACCACCTCGGACCCCGACGTCGACACGATCACGATGTCGCGACCGGCCAGCCGGTGCTCCTCGATCAGCGACACCGCCTCGTCGTACACGAGCGGGTCGACGATGTTGTGGAGGGTGTCGGCGACGATCTCGCGGACGGTCGCGACGTCCCAGCCGGCGCACAGCTGCGACATGAACTGCCGCATCTTCTCCATCTGGTCGTGGTCGGCGCCGCCGACGAGGTAGACGAACTGCGCGTACGCCGACCGCAGCATCGCCCGGCGCGAGATCAGGCCACCGGCCTGGAAGGACCGGCTGAATGCGAGGGTGCTCGACTTGGCGATGATCGTCTTGTCGAGATCGAAGAAGGCCGCAGTGGGCCGGAGCGCCATGCCTCCATCGTAGGAGGGAGGGGTGCCCGCACCCGGCATCGCGGGTCCGCAGGGTGTCCACAGGCCGGGTGCTCGGCGCTGTTGTCCACAGGTTGCTCTGCGTCGTGGCGCGGCGGGGGCGGTGGCGGGGCAGCATCCCGGCATGACCTCGACCCTGATCGTGACCCGCGACGAGACGCTGCTCGACGAGCTGCTCCGGCTGGCCGCAGCCGCCGGTACGACGCCGGAGGTGGCCGGTGACGCAGGCACGGCGTTGCGGGCCTGGGCAGGCGCAGCACTGGTGCTGGTGGGTGCCGACCTGGCCGACGAGGTGGCCCGGATCGTGCCGCCGCGACGCCCCGGAGTCCACGTGCTGGCGTGGGGCGAGGCCCCCGACGGGCTGTTCCGGCTCGCGGTCGCGATCGGTGCGGAGAACGTCTCCTCGCTGCCCGGGGCCGGCGACTGGGTGGTCGAGACGCTCACCGACCTGGCCGACGACCGGCCGACGCGCGGTCTCGTCGTCGGCGTGCTCGGCGGCTCGGGCGGGGCCGGCGCCACGACCTTCGCCTGTGCGCTCGGCCAGCTCGCCGCCCGCGCCGGCCCCGCCGTCGTGATCGACGCCGACCCGCTCGGGCCGGGCCTGGACCGGGTCCTCGGGGTCGAGGCGTCACCCGGGGTGCGGTGGGGTGAGCTGTGTCAGACGACCGGCCGGTTGAGTGCGCGGTCGCTGCGGGAGGCCCTGCCCCGGTCGGGTTCCCTGGGCGTGCTCACGTGGGCAGACGGTGCCGCCGGTGGACTGCAGGCGTTCGCGGTGCGGGAGGCGATCTCGGCTGCCCGGCGCGGCCACGACACCGTCGTCCTCGACCTGCCGCGGGCCCGGGACCCGCTCCTCGACGAGGTGGTGGCCCGGTGCGACCGGGTGCTGCTCGTCGTCCTGCCGACCGTGGCCGGGGTGTCGTCCGCGGCTCGGCTGTGCCGCGTCTTCCCCGACCGGTCGCGGCTGCGGGTGGTGGTCCGCGGCTCGGGGGTCGACGAACGCGACCTCGCCCGGGTGCTCGGCGTCCCCGTGATCGGGTCGATGCCCGACCAGCGTGGGCTGGCCGAGGCGATCGACCTCGGGCTCGGCCCGGTCCGTTCCCGGCGAGGGCCGCTGGGGCGGACCGGGCTGTCCGTGCTGGGGCAGCTGGCATCCGACGGGCTGGCGGCATGACCGGGGCTGTTCCTTCAGGGGTGGTGGACCAGGTCCGCGAGCGGCTGGCCCGTTCGCCGGGCGAGCTGACCCCCCACCGGGTCGCCGAGGCGCTCCGCGAGACCGGGCAGCCGGTCGGCGATGCCACCGTGCTCGCCGTCCACGAGGCGCTGCGCCGCGACGTCGTCGGTGCCGGTCCGTTGGAGCCCCTGCTCCGGATGCCCGGGGTCACGGACGTCCTGGTCAACGGACCGGACGAGGTCTACCTCGACCGGGGCTCAGGGCTGGAGCCGGCCGGAGTGCGCTTCGCCGACGAGGCGGCCGTGCGGCGGTTGGCCCAACGACTCGCCGGCTCCGGAGGTCGCCGGCTCGACGACGCCACCCCGTACGCCGATGTCCGGCTTGCCGACGGCTCACGCTTCCACGCGGTGCTCGCCCCGGTCGCCCGGCCGGGCACCGTGGTCTCGGTGCGGGTCCCGCGGGCGCGGGGATTCACGCTGACCGAGCTGGTGGTGGCCGGCACGCTGACCGACGAGGGTGCCCGGCTCCTGCAAGCCGTCGTGGCCGGGCGGCTGGCCTTCCTCGTCAGCGGCGGCACCGGCACCGGCAAGACGACCCTGCTGTCCGCGTTGTTGTCGCTGGTCGGTGCCGACCAGCGGATCGTGCTCGTGGAGGACTCCGGCGAGCTGCGGCCCGACCATCCCCACGTCGTGGCCCTGGAGGCCCGCCCGCCCAACATCGAAGGCGCGGGCGAGATCACCGTGCGCACGCTGGTCCGGCAGGCGCTGCGGATGCGACCCGACCGGCTGGTCGTCGGCGAGGTGCGTGGCGGAGAGGTCGTCGAGCTGCTCGCCGCCCTGAACACCGGTCACGAAGGTGGCTGCGGCACCCTCCACGCCAACTCCGCCGCCGACGTCCCGGCGCGGGTGGAGGCGCTCGCGCTGGCAGCCGGGCTGGGCCGCGAGGCCGCCCACAGCCAGCTGGGCTCCGCGGTCGACGCCGTGCTCCACCTCGGCCGTCGCAGTGACGGCGTGCGGGTGCTGCGGGAGGTGGCCGTGCCGGTGCGCGAGGCGTCCGGCCTGGTGCGGATGAGCTCCGCGGTGACGTTCGGCGACTCCGGTGAGGCCCGGGCCGGGCCGGGTGCCGACCTGCTGGCGTCGCGGCTCGAGCGGTGACGGGGGTCGCCCTCGTGGCTGCGGTCGCCGCGGGGATGGCGGTCTGGCTGGTGGTGCCGGGTCGAGCGAGGCTCGGCCGGCCCTCGCGGCGGCTCGGTCGGGCCGGTGCGATGCCGGTGCTGGCAGGGATCGTGCTGCTCGGATCAACGGTGTGGCCGACCGCGGCGCCCCTGCTGGTGATCGCGGCGTGCGGCCGCCGGCGGGGTGCTCCTGCTGGTGCGTCGCCGGGCCGGACGACGTGCCGCCGGTGGAGTGGCCGGCCGGGTGCTCGAGACCTGCGAGCTGCTGGCTGCCGAGCTGACCGCCGGCCAGCCGCCGGGTCACGCCCTGCACCGGGCCGCTGCCGCGTGGCCGCTCCTGGCGCCGGCCGCGGAGTCGGTCGACCTCGGCGGCGACGTGCCCGGGGTGCTCCGCGAGCTCGCCCGGACACCCGGTGCCCGCGACCTCCGCCTGCTCGCCGCCGCCTGGGTGGTCGCGCACCGGACCGGCCACGGCCTCGCCGACGCCGTCGCCCGGTGCGCCGACTCGATCCGCGGCACCGAGTCCACCCGGCGGGTCGTCGACGGCGAGCTCGCCTCCGCCCGCGCCACCGCCCGGCTGGTGGCCGGGCTCCCGGTGCTGGCCCTGCTGATGGGGTCCGGGACCGGTGGCGACCCGATCGGCTTCCTGCTCGGCACGCCGCTCGGGCTGGCCTGCCTCGCGGGCGGGCTCGGCTCCGGGCTCGCCGGCCTGTGGTGGATCGAGGTCATCGCCGACGACGTGGACGCAGCCACGTGATGCTGCTCGTCGTCGCGCTCGCCACCGGGTGCGCGGTGCTGCTCGCTCGACCGGGAAGGCCGCGGCTGCCGGCGATCGTCGTACCTCTCGAGCGGGCGTCGTCGCCGCGGCCAGGACGCCGCCGGGCGTTGCTCTCCGCCCTGGCCGGCGTTGGCGGCTGGTTGTTCGTCGGCGGTGCGGCCGCGCCCGTGGCCGGCGTGGTGGCCGCTGCGGTCGCCTGGTGGTTCCTGGGTCGAGCCGAACCCTCCGACGTACGCCGGGCCCGGGAGCAGGCCCAGCGCGATCTCCCGCATCTCGTGCGGCTCCTCGGCACCACCCTGCGAGCGGGCGCCGCACCCGGCGACGGCGTCCGCCTGGTGTGTGCGGCGCTGCCCGGTGCCGCCGCGACCCGGCTGGCCGGGATCCCCGACAGCCTCGCGCTCGGCGTGGACCCGGTCCGGGTCTGGACGTCGCTGGCCGACGACGAGGCGCTCGCGCCGCTCGGTCGCTGCCTGGCCCGCGCCCACGAGACCGGTGCGCCGGTCGTCGCGGCGGTCGAGCGGCTGGCCGATGAGCTGGAGCGCACGACCCGTGGCCGGGTCGAGGATCGGGCGCGGGCCGTGGGCGTGAGGGCCGCGCTGCCGCTGGGACTCTGCCTGCTGCCGTCCTTCCTGCTGCTCGGCATCGTGCCGCTCGTGGCCGGTCTGCTGTCCGGACTCGCCGGATAGCTGGTGACAGCCCTCGATGGTTGGGCGCCGGTGGTGTGGGTACGACCACGTAGCCAACAACCCACAGGAGGAGCACACGTGTCTGACGATGAGAAGGCCGCCAAGGAACTGGTCGAGACGTTGAAGGACGGCGAGCGAGGCTTCGCCAGCGCCGCCGAGAAGCTGAGCGACGGCGACCGCCCCGAGTGGGCGACCACGTTGCAGCGCCTGTCGGAGCAACGCGCAGGCTTCCGCCGCGAGATCGTCGACCTCGGTCACGACTACGGCGACGACGTCGACGAGAGCGGCACGGTGACCGCCACCATGCACCGCGGGTGGATCTCGCTCAAGGATGCCCTGACCGGTGACGACGCCGGCAGCGTCCTCGGTGCCGCCGCGACCGGTGAGGACCACGCCGTGTCGGAGTACGAGAAGGCGCTCGAGCAGGACCTCAGTGACGGCTTCCGTGAGGTCGTGACCCGCCAGCACGCCGCGGTCGTCGCCGCACGCGACGAGGTCAAGGCTCTCCAGACCGCCGACTGAACCGCTGGTTCGGCCAGTGCCGCCGACCTGATCGCCTACGGAACGAGCGCGGCGATCAGGTCGGCGGCCGGCCCGGGCCGTGCCTGCCGGAGGCCGGTCCCGGCCCACAGGTGGAGACGCTGGGGGTCGTCGCTGTCGGCCGCCCAGCGGCGCAGGGGCGAGGTCAGGTGGTGCACGGCCGGATAGCCGGCGGGCGCCGCGTCGTCGTACTCCTCACTGAAGGAGTTGCGGATCCCCCGCGCGACGCGACCGGTGAAGGCGCGCATGGTGGTGGTCCTCGACGCCGGATCGGCGACGGCGCGACGGTGGACGGGTCGGGTCCCCGCCTCGTCGGCCAGGAGCAGCGCGGTCCCGACCTGGACCGCCTCGGCGCCGGAGGCGAGCACCGCCGCCACGTCGGCCGCGGTGGCCAGGCCCCCTGCCGCGACGACGGGCAGGCCGGTGGTCGCGCGCACGGCGGTCACCAGGTCGACGAGCGGGTCGCTGTTCGGGGGACGACGCTGGTCGAAGGTGCCGCGGTGTCCGCCCGCGGCGGCCGACTGGACGACGAGCCCGTCCGGCTCGAGGTCCGCCGCCGCCGTCGCTTCTGCCACGTCGGTGACGGTGATGAGCAGGCGGGAGCCGGCGCGCCTGAGCCGTTCGAGGTCGGCGCGGACGGGAAGCCCGAACGTGAAGCTCACCCACGGCACCGGGTCACGCACCAGCAGGTCGACCTTGGCCGCCCAGTCATCGTCGTCGTCCCAGCGCGGAGTCCCGAGCTCGACACCGAGGCGGTGCGCCTCCGGAGCGAGGAGGTCGCGGTAGGCGAGGACGGCCGCGCGGTCCACCGGTATCGGGTCCGGGACGAAGAGGTTCACCCCGAGACGCTCGACGCTCTGACGCGCGGAGCCGAGATCCGTGGCGAGCTGCTCGGCGCTGCGGTAGCCGGCCGCGACGTAACCCATCGAGCCGGCAGCGGCGGCCGCGGTCAGCAGACCGGACGTGCCGGGACCACCGGCCAGGGGGGCGACCAGCACCGGGACCGACGCGAGGTTCAGGCGGGACATGACGCCATGATCTCCCACCGCCTCACACCCGCAGTCGTCCACAGTCAGCGGTCGGCCACCGCCGTCCACAGGTCTGCCGGTGACGGGCCAGCGGCGAGGGTGGGTTGTCGCAGAGTCGTCTCGACGGCCGCATCGGGTGGCCGGGACGGAGGCAGGACATGACGGTGCAGGGAAGCAGGCGCGACGAGCAGGGGATCACCACGGCGGAGTACGCCGTCGGCACGGCCGCGGGGGCCGGGCTGGCGGGCTTGCTCTACAAGCTGCTCACCGGCGGGTTCGGTGACCAGATGTTGCGCTCGCTCTTCGACCACGTGCTGGGGCTGCTGGGGATCGGATGACACCCGGCGCCGGACGACGGGGCGAGCGAGGGGCGGTCACCGCGGAGCTGGCCATGGGCCTGCCCCTGCTCGTCGCCGTGACGACCGGGCTGGTGTGGTTGCTCGCGGTCGGCACTGCCCAGGTGCGCGCGGTGGACGCCGCCCGGGAGACCGCACGGGCCGTGGCCCGGGGCGACGACCTGTCTTCTGCGGTCGCCCGCGGTGCCGAGGTCGCGCCCGACGGTGCCGACGTGAGCGTCGCCACCGGTGCGGGAGAGGTCCGGGTCATGGTCACCGCGTCGGTGTCCGGACCGGGTGGGATGTTCGACTTCCTGCCCGCCGTACCGCTGCGGGCCGAGGCGGTCGCCGCCGCGGAGCAGCCGCCGTGACCCGGGACCAGCGAGGAGCAGCCAGCCTGCTGGTCGTCGACCTGCGTGGCCCTGCTGTTGCTGATCGGGTGCGCGCTCGGCGTGGTCGCGGCCATGGTCCGGGCCCACCGTTCGGCCCAGTCGGCGGCCGACCTCGCCGCCCTTGCCGGCGCGTCAGCGCTCCAGCAGGGGGAGCCGGCGTGCGTGGAGGCCGGCTCGGTCGCCGCGGCCAACGGCGCCTCGGTCGACAGCTGCTCGACGCGCGGCCCGGACGTGCTGGTCCGCGTCACCGTGCCCGGCCCGCACTGGCTGGGGCAGACCGCGGACCTGACGGCGGAGGCGAGGGCGGGACCCGGCTGACGCCGGCCCGCCCGGTCGCTCAGAGCCGGGTGTCCTTGTCGTCGTGCTCGTCGTGGTTGCGCTCGGCCTCGGCCTTCTCCAGCTTGTGGGAGAGCTCGTGCAGCTCCTTGCTCTCGCGGCGACGCTGCAGCGAGCGCCTGGCGCCGAACTTGATCACCGAGAAGCCGAACAGGATCGCGACCCCGGCGCCCACGCCGAAGAGGAAGACCGTGACCGCGGTGAGGTCGTTGCCGAAGACGCTGACGTCCCCCGACGCCTCGAACAGGGCGACGATGATCGCCAGGAAACCGAGGGCGACCAGGAGCAGACCGAGGATCAACATGCCTGGAGGTTACTGCCTGGGAAGGCCGAGTGGGGCGATCAGCAGGTCGAGCAGAGCCGCCGCGCCGGACTTGTCGAGCGGGCTGTTCTGGTTGCCGCACTTCGGCGACTGGATGCAGGACGGGCAGCCCTCGGTGCAGGCGCAGGCCAGGATCGCGTCGCGGGTGGCGCTCAGCCAGGGCCCGGCGGCGTGGAAGCCCCGCTCCGCGAACCCGGCGCCTCCGGGGTGACCGTCGTAGACGAACACCGTGAGCTTTCCCGTGTCCGGGTGCAGTGCGGTCGAGACGCCGCCGATGTCCCAGCGGTCGCAGGTCGCGAAGAGCGGAAGCAGCCCGATCGAGCAGTGCTCGGCGGCGTGGGCCGCCCCGGGCAGGTCCTGCTCGGCCAGCCCCGACTCCGCGAGCGCCTCCGGAGGGACCGTCCACCACACGGCGCAGGTCCGCAAGGTGCGCTCCGGCAGGTCGAGCAGCTCCTCGCCGATCACCTCGCCGGACGGCTGCCGACGCTTGAGGAACGACACCACCTGGTGGGAGACGTCCACGTCGCCGAACGAGAGCCGGCAGCCGCCCCACGACCGGTGCTCCCGCTCGCGGCCGATCGTGATGTCGGTGATCTCGCGGGCCG
The DNA here is from genome assembly GCA_963834235.1 of uncultured Actinomycetota bacterium. Classification (GTDB taxonomy): domain Bacteria; phylum Actinomycetota; class Actinomycetes; order Propionibacteriales; family Nocardioidaceae; genus Nocardioides. The sequence goes on along the minus strand of CAWIAS010000001.1, from coordinate 51,781 downwards.
AGGTGCTGTAGTCGACGTTCGTCGGGGCCATCACCGCGACGTGCTCCTCGAGGTCGAGCGACCGCACCAGCCAGGTCTCGCCCCGGTGCACGTAGACGGCTCCCGCGTGGGCGGTGCCGTGGGAGCGGGACGCGTCGACGGTGCCGACGACCCGGCCCGTCGACTCCTCGACCAGCTGCACCGGCGAGCCGCCTGTGGAGCGGATGTCGGCCAGGTCGGAGGCCCGCCTGCGGTCGGTCCAGAACCAGCCCCGCGGTCGCTTCCTCAGCAACCCGGCCGCGGTGAGCTCGTCGACGACCCCCCGTGCGGTCGGCCCGAAGGTGGCCAGGTCGGCCTCCACCAGCGGCGACTCGTGGGCGGCGGCGCACAGGTGGGGCCCGAGGACGTAGGGGTTGCCCGGGTCGAAGACCGTGGCTTCCACCGGCTGCCCGAACAGCGCCTCCGGATGGTGGACGAGGTAGGTGTCGAGGGGGTCGTCGCGCGCGACCAGCACCGCCAACGCGTCCTGCGCGCCACGACCCGCCCGGCCGACCTGCTGCCACAAGGCCGCCCGGGTGCCCGGGAAACCGGCCATCAGCACGGCGTCCAGCCCGCTGATGTCGATGCCGAGCTCGAGCGCGTTCGTCGCCGCGAGCCCGACCAGGCGCCCGCTGCGCACGTCCTGCTCGATCGCCCGCCGCTCCTCGGGCAGGTAGCCGCCTCGGTACGACGCCACCTTGCCGGGCAGCGAGGGGTCCACCTCGGCCAACAGCTCGGCCGCGGTCATCGCGATCTGCTCGGCACCCCGGCGGGAGCGGACGAAGGCCAGCGTGCGCACGTCCTCCGCGACCAGGTCCGCGAGCAGGTCGGCGGTCTCCGACGACGCCGCGCGCCGGACCGGGGCGTCGTTCTCGCCCAGCCACGACGTGAACGGCGGCTCCCACAACGCCAGCGAGACCTGCCCGCGCGGCGACGCATCGTCGGTGACGGCCAGGCAGTCCAGGCCGGTCAACCGCTGCGCCGTGGCCGCCGGCTCGGCCACCGTCGCCGAGGCGAGCACGAACGTCGGGTGGGCGCCGTACAACGCACAGATCCGGCGCAACCGCCGCAGCACGTGGGAGACGTGGGCGCCGAAGACGCCGCGGTAGTGGTGGCACTCGTCGACCACGACGTAGCGCAGCGACCCGAAGAACGAGGCCCAGCGGGCATGCGCGGGCAGCAGCGACCGGTGCAGCATGTCGGGGTTCGTGAGGACGTACTCCGCGTGGTCGCGGGTCCAGTCGCGCTGCTCCCGCGGAGAGTCGCCGTCGTGGGTGGTCACCCGGACGTCCAGCCCGAGCGCGGTCAGGCCGGCCACCTGGTCCTGGGCGAGCGCCTTCGTCGGGGCGACGTACAGGACGGTGGCGCCACGCTCACCGCGGCGGCCACGGCTCTCCCGCAGCGCCGTGATCGCCGGCAGCTGGTAGGCGAGCGACTTGCCGGACGCCGTCCCGGTCGCGAGCACCACGTGCCGGCCGCGCCGGGCGGCCTCGGCGGCCTCGACCTGGTGCCGCCAGGGACGGTCCACCCCTCGACCGGCGTACGCCGTCCGCACCTCGTCGAGGACCCAGTCCGGCCACTCGGCCCACCCGGCGGCGCGGGGTGGGAGCACTTCGAGGTGGGTCAGCCGGTCGGCGCGACCCGGGACGTCCGCCAACCGGGCCACGAGCTCGGCCACGGACCGGCGGGGCCGTCCAGATGCTGGGTCCACGCGGGCAGTGTGGCAAACGGCGCGGACACCCCCTCAGGGCGCGGTCTCCGGGCAAAAGATGACCGGGTTCATCCCCAGACTCTTGACCCAAGTTGACGCATGATGGAGCCTCGCATGGTTTGATATTTCCCGAACGCATTCCGGCACTGACGTCTCGGTGGTCCGCCACCCCGACGACAGGGCACCCAAGGGGAGAGAGCACGTGGACCTGACTCTTACGACACGCGAGGTCGATGGGAAGACCGTCGTCTCTGTCGGAGGCGAGATCGACGTCTACACCGCCCCCAAGCTCCGCGACAAGATCACCGAGCTGGTGGCTGCAGGCGTCTACGACATCGTCGTCGACATGGGTGCCGTCGAGTTCCTCGACAGCACCGGCCTGGGCGTGCTCGTGGGCGGCCTGAAGAAGGTGCGCGCCCACGACGGCAGCCTCCAGCTGGTCTGCAGCCAGGACCGTCTCCTGAAGATCTTCCGGATCACCGGGCTCGCCAAGGTGTTCGTCATCCACGAGTCCGCCGACGAGGCGCTCGCCGCGCACTGAGCGCGCCGCACCACCTTTTCTCGGCCCTTCCTGTGGCACCGGTCACACCCATGCCCCTTCCCGGGTGCAGGCGTGCGTAGACTCCGCGTCGTTCGTGAGATCTGAATCACTCCCAGGAGGAATACACATGACCGGGATCATTCCCGCTGTCGTGGAGCTCTCCGGGGGCAACCTCATCCTGGTCATCGTCGTCGCCCTGATCGCGCTCGGCGCGCTCGGGATGGCGTGGATGTTCCGCCAAGAGGTTCTTGCCGCCGGTGAAGGCACCGACAACATGAGGAACATCGCGCAAGCGGTGCAGGAGGGCGCCAACGCCTACCTGACCAGGCAGTTCCGCACGCTCGCCATCTTTGCGGCGATCGCGTTCTTCGCGCTGCTGGCTCTGCCCGCCGACGACGCTGCGGTCCGGATCTTCCGGTCCGTGTTCTTCCTCGTCGGTGCTGGCTTCTCGTCAGCAGTGGGCTATCTCGGCATGAACCTTGCCGTGCGTGCCAACCTGCGCGTCGCCGCCGCGGCCAACACCACGGGTCGCGAGCCCGCCATGACGATCGGTCTCCGCACCGGTGCCATGGTCGGCATGCTCACCGTGGGCCTCGGCCTGCTCGGTGCCAGCCTCGTGGTGCTGATGTTCCAGGACAAGGCGCCCGACGTGCTCGAGGGCTTCGGCTTCGGTGCCGCGCTGCTCGCCATGTTCATGCGGGTCGGTGGCGGCATCTTCACCAAGGCTGCCGACGTGGGTGCCGACCTGGTCGGCAAGGTCGAGCAGAACATCCCCGAGGACGACCCGCGCAACGCCGCGACCATCGCGGACAACGTGGGCGACAACGTGGGCGACTGCGCCGGTATGGCTGCGGACCTCTTCGAGTCGTACGCCGTGACCCTGGTCGCCGCGTTGATCCTCGGCTCACAGGCGTTCGGCGACAAGGGTCTCGTCTTCCCGCTGCTGATCCCCGCGATCGGTGCGCTGACGGCGGTGGCCGGTGTCTACCTCACCAAGCCCAAGGTCGGCGAGAACGGCCTGACGACGATCAACCGTTCCTTCTACCTCTCCTCGGGCATCGCGGCGCTCGCCAGCGTCGTGCTCTCGTACGTCTACCTGCCCGGTGACTTCGCCGAGTTCGGTGCCGCGTTCGCGGGCTTCGAGGGTGACCCCCGCTTCATCGCGGCCTCCGCCGTCGTCATCGGCATCGTGATGTCGGCCGGCATCCTGGCCCTGACCGGCTACTACACCGGCACCGAGTACCGCCCCGTCAAGGACGTCGGCAAGACCTCGCTGACCGGTGCGGCCACGGTGATCCTGTCGGGTCTGGCCGTCGGCTTCGAGTCGGCGGTCTACACGACCCTGGTGATCGGTGCGGCCGTGTTCGGTGCCTACCTGCTGGGTGGCGCGGCGCTGACCGTCTCGCTGTTCGCCGTGGCGCTCGCCGGCTGTGGTCTGCTGACCACCGTCGGTGTCATCGTCGCGATGGACACGTTCGGTCCGGTCTCCGACAACGCGCAGGGCATCGCGGAGATGTCCGGCGACGTCAGCCCCGAAGGCGCCCAGATCCTCACGGAGCTGGACGCGGTCGGCAACACGACCAAGGCGATCACCAAGGGCATCGCGATCGCCACGGCGGTGCTCGCGGCGACCGCGCTGTTCGGGTCCTACGCGACCACGGTCTTCGAGTCGCTGGCCGATGCCAACGTCGGTCCCGACGAGGCCTACCTGCTCGACTTCAGCGTGTTCAACCCGGCCGTCATCGTCGGCGTGCTCCTCGGTGCGGCTGTGGTGTTCCTCTTCTCCGGCCTGGCCATCAACGCGGTCGCCCGCGCTGCCGGCGCGGTCGTCTACGAGGTCCGCCGCCAGTTCCGCGAGATCCCGGGCATCATGGAGGGCACCGGTCGTCCGGAGTACGGCAAGGTCGTCGACATCGTCACCAAGGACTCCCTGCGTGAGCTGATCACGCCGGGCATCCTGGCGGTGCTGGCTCCGATCGCGGTGGGCTTCGGCCTCGGCGCGACGGCACTGGCCGGCTTCCTCGCCGGCGCGATCGGCACCGGCACCCTGATGGCGGTCTTCCTCGCGAACTCGGGCGGCGCCTGGGACAACGCGAAGAAGCTCGTCGAGGACGGACACCACGGTGGCAAGGGATCGCTGGCCCACGAGGCCACGATCATCGGCGACACCGTCGGCGACCCGTTCAAGGACACCGCCGGCCCGGCCATCAACCCGCTGATCAAGGTGATGAACCTGGTCTCGCTGCTGATCGCCAGTGCTGTCGTCTCCATGAGCGTCGGCGACGACCAGAACGACGGACTGCGCATCGTCATCGCGCTGGTCTGCGTCGCGATCATCGTCGCCGCGATCTACGTGTCGAAGCAGCGCGAGGTCACCCTGGGTGACAGCGACGGTGACGACACCGGGTCGTCCTCGTTCGCCGCGCACCCGGCAGCCGCTCCGGCTGCTCCGGCTGCTCCGGTGGCACCTCAGGCGGCTGCCCCGGCTGCCCCTGCGGCTCCGCCGGCTGCCCCTGCGGCTCCGCCGGCTGCTCCGCCGGCAGCACCGCAGACCGCTCCGGCGGTCGACCCGGCGGCCCCGACTCCGCCCCCGGCGGAGCCGACTCCGCCCCCGGCGGAGCCGGAGCCGACCCAGCGGTTCGAGCCGCCGACCCAGTAGCACCGCTCCATCGCTGACCCGCCCCTCGGTGGTTGAGGAAGTTGCGCAAGCAACCGTCTCGAAACCGTCGGGCGGGTCAGCGCCATTTCGGGGCCAGCGACCTCAGTCCCTAGAGTCGGGCGGGTGAATCCAGACCTGGCCGGCCGGCTCCGTGACGCCCTCAGGGTGGCGGCGTTCACCTACGACGGCGTGGTCGAGGCGCTCGGCCGGCAGGCGTACGACGCCCTGGCCCGCAACGAGACCGCGCCCGGGCTCCGTCGTACCGACGGCGGGTCGCCCGTGGAGACCCTGGCCCGGCTGTTCCTCCTGCAGGCACCGGTGTCCCTCGAGGCGGCCGAGCGAGCGCTGCCCGGGCTGGTCGACCGGCTGGCGGCCGAGGGGATCCTCGAGCGCACCGTGGGCGAGGTGGCCGCGCGGCTCGACGTACGCCCGCACGCCACCGGCGACCGGGACCTGTGGGTCGTCAGCGACCTGACGCCCGGGCTGGACGGCAGCGCGAACCGGGTCGGCGCCGACCACGTCCTCGGCATCAGTCCGGCGGCGACGTCGCTGACGCAGCTCACCATCCGCGAACCCGTCGGCCGGTCGCTCGACCTCGGCACCGGCTGCGGGATCCAGGCGCTCCACCTGGCCGGCCACAGTCGCGAGGTGGTCGCGACCGACGTCAACGCCCGGGCGCTCCGGATCACCGCGATCAACCTCGCCCTCAACGACATCGACGGGGTCGAGGTCCGGGACGGGTCCTTCTTCGAGCCGGTCGCCGGGGAGAGGTTCGACCTGATCGCCAGCAACCCGCCGTTCGTGATCTCACCGGCCACGGGGGAGCGGCTGGTCTACCGGGACTCCGGACTGCCCGGGGACCAGGTGGTCGAGCACATCGTGCGCACCGCGCCGGCGCACCTCACCGACGGCGGCTGGTGCCAGGTGCTCGCCGACTGGGTCATCGACGCGGGACCGCCCGTGGGACGAACGGCTCGGCTCCTGGCTGACGCGACGGGGTCGATGCGTTCACCGTGCAGCGCGAGGTGCTGGACCCGGCGGCGTACGTCGAGCTCTGGCTCAAGGATGCCGGGCAGCACGGATCGCGCGACTACCTGGACCGCTACGACACCTGGTTGTCCTGGTTCGACGACCAGGGGATCGAGGGCGTGGGCTTCGGCTGGGTCAACCTGCGGCGCCGGGACTCCGGCGGCGGCACGCACACGTTCCTCGAGTGGCCGCACGCGGTCGAGCAGCCCGTCGCCCCCGCCATCGCCGCCTGGGGCCGCGCGATCGACACCCCGGTGGCACTCGGCGACCACCTGGTCCGACGCGACGACGTGGTGCAGGAGACGGTCGGTGTCCCCGGGGCCGAGGACCCGAGCACGCTGGTCCTGCGCCAGCAACGTGGCCTGATGCGGGCCCGGAAGGCCGACACCGTGGAGGCGGCCCTGGTCGGTGCCTGCGACGGCGAGCTGTCCCTCGGCCAGATCCTCGACGCCCTCGCCCAGCTCCTCGACCGGGACGCTGCGCAGCTCCACGCGACGTACCTCCCGGTCGTCCGCGACCTCCTCGACGAGGGCTTCCTCACCCACCCCTGACCCCCTCCCACGAAGTGGGAGAAATCCCCCACGAGGTGGGAGTTGTGGTTGCTCGAGGTGGGAGTTGTGGTGGTCGATCGCCGCCACAACTGCCACTTCGGACCGCAACAACTCCCACTTCGTGGGGAATGCGGCGCCACTTCGTGGGGGAGGGCCGGTCGGGATCCGGATTGACAGGTCGCGCTACCGTGATCGGCCGTGAGCCCATCTGGGCTCACGAACTCGCTCTACAGCAGGAGTAATCAGCGCAGTGGCACACAAGTTGGTGATCGTCGAGTCCCCGGCGAAGGCCCAGAAGATCGGGGGCTTCCTCGGTGCGGGCTACGTCGTCGAGTCCTCCGTCGGCCACATCCGTGACTTGCCGAACAGCGCTGCCGACACCCCCGCGAAGATCAAGGACAAGCCGTGGGGGCGGCTCGCCGTCGACGTCGAGAACGGCTTCGAGCCCTACTACGTCGTCCCGCACCGCCAGCGCGACCAGGTCCGCAAGCTCAAGAACCTGCTCAAGGACGCCGACGAGCTCTACCTCGCCACCGACGAGGACCGCGAGGGCGAGGCCATCGCCTGGCACCTCCTCGACGAGCTGAAGCCGAAGGGCATCCCGGTCCGGCGGATGGTCTTCCACGAGATCACCAAGCCCGCGATCCTGGCCGCCGCCGAGAACCCCCGTGACCTCGACATGGACCTCGTCGAGGCCCAGGAGGCCCGCCGCATCCTCGATCGCCTCTACGGCTACGAGGTCTCCCCGGTGCTGTGGAAGAAGGTCATGTCCGGCCTCTCCGCCGGCCGGGTCCAGTCCGTCGCCACCCGCCTCGTCGTCGACCGTGAGCGCGAGCGGATCAAGTTCAAGCTCGCCTCCTACTGGGACCTCGAGGGCACGTTCGACGCCGGCAGCAAGCACGAGCAACGGATGTTCCCCGCCAAGATCCACTCCATCGACGGCGCCCGGGTGGCCCGCGGCTCCGACTTCGGTCCCGACGGCCAGCTCAAGTCCTCCGCCGCCGGCAAGGTCGTCCACCTCGACCGCAGCCATGCCGAGACCCTCGTCGACGGCCTGCGCGACACGACGTACGACGTCCGGTCGGTCGAGTCCAAGCCCTACCGGCGCTCGCCGTACGCACCGTTTCGCACCACCACCCTCCAGCAGGAGGCCAGCCGCAAGCTCGGGATGGGCGCCTCGGCCACGATGTCGGTGGCGCAGCGGCTCTACGAGAACGGCTTCATCACCTACATGCGTACCGACTCCTCGACCCTCTCGGGGTCGGCGATCGAGGCGGCGCGCGCCCAGGTCCGTGAGCTGTACGGCGCCGAGTACCTCCCCGACGCTCCCCGCACCTACGCCTCCAAGGTCAAGAACGCCCAGGAGGCCCACGAGGCGATCCGGCCGTCGGGTGACAGCTTCCGCACCCCGGCGCAGACCGGCCTGACCGGCGAGCAGTTCCGCCTCTACGAGCTGATCTGGATGCGCACGGTCGCCTCCCAGATGAAGGACGCGGTCGGCAACACGGTCACGATCCGGATCGGCGGCGGCGCCTCGTCCGGCGAGGACGTCGTCTTCTCGACCAGCGGCCGCACCATCACCTTCCACGGCTTCCTCAAGGCGTACGTCGAAGGCACCGACGACGCGTCCGCAGCCACGGACGACGCCGAGACCCGGCTCCCCGCGCTCGAGGAGGGCAACCCGGTGTCGGCCGCGTCGGTCTCCGCGTCCGGCCACGAGACCAAGCCGCCGTCGCGCTACACCGAGGCGACCCTGGTCAAGGAGCTCGAGGAGCGCGAGATCGGCCGGCCGTCGACGTACGCCTCGATCATCAAGACGATCGTCGACCGTGGCTACGTCTACAAGAAGGGCAACGCGCTCGTCCCGGCGTGGCTGGCGTTCTCGGTGATCCGGCTGCTGGAGGAGCACTTCCCGCGGCACGTGTCCTACGAGTTCACCGCCCAGATGGAGGACGTCCTCGACGAGATCGCGGGCGGCCGGAAGAACCGGGCCGAGGAGCTGGGCGAGTTCTACTACGGCTCCGAGCGGGTCAAGGGCCTGCACGCGCTGGTCACCGAGCTCGGCGACATCGACGCCCGCGAGCTGGCGACCTTCCCGGTGGGTGGTCCCGACTCGGGCATCAACCTGCGGGTCGGCCGCTACGGCCCCTACCTGGAGGGCCCGGACGACGAGGGCAACCCGCTCGGCAAGCGGGCCAACGTGCCCGACGACCTGCCGCCGGACGAGCTGACGCTGGAGAAGGCGAAGGAGCTGTTCGCCAACCCGGCCGGCGAGGAGATCGAGCTCGGCGTCCACCCCGACACCGGCCTCCAGGTCGTGGCCAAGAACGGCCGCTACGGTCCCTACGTCACCGAGCTGCTGCCCGAGGACGCGCCGAAGTCGGCGAAGCCGCGCACCGGGTCGCTGTTCAAGTCGATGACGCTCGACGCGATCACCCTCGAGGACGCGCTCACGCTGCTGTCCCTGCCGCGCGTGGTCGGCACCGACGCCGAGGGTGAGGAGATCACCGCCCAGAACGGCCGTTACGGGCCGTACCTCAAGAAGGGCACCGACTCCCGGTCGCTGACCACCGAGGACCAGCTGCTCACGATCACGATCGACGAGGCGCTGGCGATCTACGCCCAGCCCAAGCAGCGCGGACGGGGTGCCGCGACGGCGCCGCTCAAGGAGCTCGGCAACGACCCGGTCTCCGGGCAGCCGGTCGTCGTGAAGGCGGGCCGCTTCGGCGAGTACGTCACCGACGGCGAGTACAACGCCACTCTTCGCAAGGACGACTCCGTCGAGGAGGTCACCCTCGAGCGGGCGGCCGAGCTCCTCGCCGAGCGCCGCGCCAAGGGCCCGGCCAAGAAGTCGGCCAAGAAGGGCGCCAAGAAGTCGGCCGCCAAGAAGACGGCCAAGAAGACAGTCAAGAAGACGGCGAAGAAGACCGCGAAGAAGGCTGCCGCCAAGAAGTCCTGACGGCGCGCATACTCGAGGGCGTGAAGTCCTCGGGCGTGTGGGCGGCGGTGCTCCTGGCTGCGGCAGTCTCCGCAGTGACGCACCTCGTGGCGTTGGGTTTCTTCATCATCGGGACCTGCGGAGTCAGCGACACCGGCTACTCCTTCCCGGCCCCGGCCTCTCGCCAGGGCCTGGTCTGCGATGCCGGCCGGGGCGACAGCTGGTGGGGCCTGGTCGGGTACGGCGGGTTGCTGGCCTCCGCCGTCCTGGCCGTCGCGCTGGCCGGGTTCGCCTGGTCGCGAGGAGGAGGCGCCCGCTGGGTCGCCGTGCTCGCGCCCGTCGCCCTGCCGGTGCTCGCCCTGGTCCTGCTCTCACTGCCAGCGGACACCTGCAGCGAGGAGGACCGCCGTACGCATCCGGCGTACGCCTGCCGGACGACGCCCTGACCCGCGCAGCCACAACTCCCACCTCGGACCGCCACAACTCCCACTTCGCGGGGGATTTCTCCCACTTCGTGGGTGCGGCGTTGGGAAAGTCGGTGGGACCTCGTAGCGTCACCCTCGTGCAGGACTACGAAGGCGTCTACGCCGAGCGGGGCGTGTTCGTGTGCTTCGAGGGCGGTGAGGGGTCGGGCAAGTCGACCCAGAGCCGGTTGCTGCAGGAGTGGCTGCGCGGCGAGGGGTTCACGGCGCTGCTGACCTTCGAGCCCGGCGACACCGAGGTCGGCCGCAAGCTGCGGCAGATCGTGCTCGACCCGGCGACCGGCGAGCTGTCCCACCGCACCGAGGTCCTCCTGTACGCCGCCGACAAGGCCGAGCACGTCGACACGGTCGTCCGGCCCGCGCTCGACCGGGGCGAGGTGGTGATCACCGACCGGTACGTCGACTCGTCGCTGGCCTACCAGGGTGCCGGCCGGGCGCTGGCCGGAGCCGAGGTCGAGTGGGTCCAGCGCTGGTCCACCGCCGACCTGCGGCCCCACGTGACCGTCGTGCTCGACCTGCCCCCCGAGCAGGGGCTGGGCAGGTTCGCCGAGCGCGACCGGATCGAGGGCGAGTCGCTCGAGTTCCACCAGCGGGTCCGCGCCGCCTTCCTGGCGCTGGCGAAGTCCGATCCTGACCACTACCTCGTCCTCGACGCCCGAGCGCCCGTCACCGAGCTCTCGTCGGCGATCCGCGCGCGCGTCGAGCCGCTCCTCGGGCAGGCCGTCCGATGACCGTCTGGGACAACCTCGTCGGCCAGCGGGTCGCGGCCGCGGCCCTGGCCACGGCCGCCGGCGGCCACGGCATGAGCCACGCCTGGCTCTTCACCGGGCCGCCCGGGTCGGGCCGCTCCAACGCCGCCATCGCGTTCGCGGCCGCCCTCCAGTGCGAGCAGCAGGGTTGCGACACCTGCCACGAGTGCCGCACCGTGCTCAAGGGATCCCACGCCGACGTCAACGTCATCCGCACCGAGAAGCTGTCGATCGGCGTCGACGAGGTGCGCGACCTCGTCCGCAGGGCCGCGCTGGCCCCGGTGGGCCGGCGCTGGCAGATCATGATCGTCGAGGACGCCGACCGGCTCACCGACCAGGCCTGCAACGCCCTCCTCAAGGCGATCGAGGAGCCCACCCCCCGCACGGTCTGGATGCTCTGTGCGCCGACGGTCGAGGACGTCCTGTCCACCATCCGTTCCCGCTGCCGGCTGCTCACGCTGACCACGCCCAGCACGGTCGACGTCGCCGACTTCCTCGTCCGCACCGATGGCGTTGCCGAGGGTCTGGCGTCGTACGCCGCTCGCGCCAGCCAGGGCCACATCGGCCGGGCCCGGGCCCTGGCCCGCGACGAGGCGACGCGCAACCGCCGCCACGAGGTGGTGACGATCCCGGCCCGGCTGACGTCGCTGGGTGCCTGCATGAACGCCGCCTCCAACCTCACCGAGGTCACCAAGGAGGAGGCCGACCTGATCACCGGCGAGCTCGACTCCCGGGAGAAGGCCGACCTCGATGCGTCGTACGGCGTCGTCGAGCGTGGCCGTCGCCCTCGCGAGTACGCTCCCGCGCTCTCCACGATGGAGAAGGCCCAGAAGACCCGGGCCAAGCGTCGCCACCTCGATGTCGTCGACCGCAGCCTGATGGACCTGGTGTCGGTCTACCGCGACGCCGTGGCGATCGCCGTCGGCGCCCCCGGTGCCCTGGTCAACGAGGAGATCCGGCCCGATGTCGACAAGGTCGTCCGCGCCGCCAGCCCCGAGCTCAACCTGCGCCGGATCGGCTGGATCTTCGATGCCCGCGAGCAGATGCTGGAGTTCAACGTGCCGGTGCCGCTCGCGCTCGAGTCGATGATGCTCGCCCTCAAGGTGCCCGAGGGGGCAGACCGATGAAGCGTCTCGTGGTGATCCTCGTCGTGGCCGCGATGGTGCTCGCGGTCGTCGGCATCGCGGCGCTCGCGCTGATGGTCGCCGACGGCGACTCGCCCGGCTCCGACGACCCGCCGGTCGCCGTCACCCCGACCCCGGAGCCCGGTGCCACCGAGCCGCCCGACCCGGCGCTCGCGGCGTACTACTCCCAGGAGCCGACCTGGGAGGAGTGCCGCGGACCGTTCTACTGCACGACCGTCACGGTGCCGCTCGACTACGCCCGGCCCGACGGCCAGACCATCGACCTGGCGCTCCTCAAGGCGCCGGCGTCCCGGCCCGAGCAGCGGATCGGCTCCCTGCTGGTCAACCCGGGCGGCCCCGGCGCCCCCGGCACCGAGTACGCCGCCCAGTCCGACTTCGTCTTCCGCGACCCGCTGCTCCAGCAGTTCGACATCGTCGGCTTCGACCCGCGCGGCACCGGCAGCAGCAGCCCGGTCGACTGCCTGACCGACGAGCAGCTCGACGCCTACATCGCCGGCGACCCGGACCCCGACACCGCCGACGAGGTCAGCCACGTCCACCCGCCTCGTGCAGGACTTCGGCCGCGGTTGCGCCGAGCTGTCGGGCGACCTGGCGGCCCACGTCTCGACCATCGAGGCGGCCCGTGACATGGACGTCATCCGGGCGATCCTCGGTGAGTCGACGCTCACCTACTTCGGGGCCTCCTACGGCACCAAGCTCGGGGCGACGTACGCCGACCTGTTCCCCGAGCGGGTCGGTCGGTTCGTGCTCGACGGTGCCGTCGACCTCTCCATCTCGTCGCGCCAGCTCAGCCTGGAGCAGGCCGAGGGGTTCGAGACGGCGCTGCGGGCGTACGTCGAGAACTGCATCGAGTCCACCGAGTCCTGCTTCCTCGGCGACGACGTCGACGCCGGGGTGGCCAGGATCTCCGAGTTCGTCGACGAGGTCGACACCCAGGCGCTCCCCACCAGCAGCGGTCGGGAGCTCGAGGTCGGCAACGCCTTCTACGGGATCGTGGCCCCGCTCTACAACGCGGACTACTGGTACGTGCTGAGCGCGGCGCTGCAGGCCGGCTTCGAGGGTGACGGCAGCGCACTGCTGGAGCTCTCCGACCTCTACACCTCGCGCGGGGCCGACGGCTACGACGACAACAGCGCCGAGGCGATCTACGCGATCAACTGCCTCGACGACCCGTACGCCATCTCTGCCGACGAGGTGCCGGCGCAGATCCCGGAGTTCGAGCAGGCCTCGCCCACGTTCGGCGCGGTCTTCGCCTGGGGCCTGATCGGCTGCTCCGGGATCCAGGTCGAGTCCACCGAGAAGCCGCTGACCGTGCGCGGTGAAGGCGCGGCCCCGATCGTGGTCGTCGGCACCACCCGCGACCCGGCCACGCCGTACCGCTGGGCCGAGGCGATGGCCGAGCAGCTCGAGTCCGGCGTCCTGGTCAGTCGCGACGGTGACGGCCACACCGGCTACAACTCCGGCAACGTCTGCGTCGACGAGGCGCTCGAGGCCTACCTGATCGAGGGGACCGTCCCGGAGGACGGCCTCACCTGCTGACCTTCACCGGCTCGGCGATCGCCTGGATCCGCTTGGTCGCCAGCTCGATCATCAGCCGAGCGGCGGGCGACAGGGTGGCGCCGGCGCGGTGCACGATCGCGAGCATGTCGAACTGACGGGGTCGCAGCGACACCCACCCGGCCGTGGGCGCGAGACGGGGGAGGAGCTGCTCGGCCGCACCCTTCGGGATCACGGAGTCGGCCAGTCCCATGCCGACCAGCTCGACCGCGGTCTCGACGTCCTCGACCTCGATCCTGGTCTGCGGGTTCCGGCCCGTCTCGTGCATCATCTGGCGCAGCACGATCCGGGTCGAGTCGTCCGAGCGCCACGTCGTCTCCGGCATCACCAGGGAGGCTTCCGACAGCCGGTGGGCAGTGATCGGGGTCGACAACCGCTCGGGGTCGGCGCTGATGTAGACGAGCTCGTCGCGCGCCACCGGGGTCACGCTCATGCCTTCGCTCGTGACGGTGGGTACGGCGATCATCGCCGCCTCCAGGCGTCCGCGGCGCAGGTCGTCCTGGACGTCCGAGGAGTTCTGGCCGACCAGCTCGACCCGCACCCCGGGGTGCCGGGCGAGGACATCGGCGACCAGCCCCGCGCCGGCGTACAACCGGGCGGTGCCGAACATGCCGAACCGGATGGTGCCGGTCTCCAGGGCGACGACGCTCTGCACGGCTCGCCGCGCCTCGTCCGCGGCCGCGAGCGTCGCCTCCGCGTGAGGGCGGAGCGAGTCGCCCACGGTGGTCGGCACCACTCCGCGGCCGACCCGGCGGAACAGGGCCGCGCCCAGGGACTTCTCGAGCGCGCGGATCTGCTCGGAGACCGAGGGTTGGGCGTAGCCGAGCTGCTCGGCGGCGGCCGTGAGCGATCCGTGCTCGTAGGTGGCCAGGAAGCAGCGGAGCTGGTGCAGCGAAAGCATAGGGAACTCCTTGAGGTTCTGCAGGAAAGTAAGGCTACCCCTATGACTGGATTCCCTCCAGAATAGGTCTGTCAGACGTTCACCATCTCCGAGGGAGGTCACCTCATGTTCGACCACTACTGCACCCACTGCGACGCGCGTCAGCTGATCTTCCCGAGCCAGGTCACGTCGCTCACCAACACCGACCAGGGCATCGTGCTGGCCTTCACCTGCTGGTGCGGCACGGAGCAGACGAAGACGACCGGACTCACGTCCGAGCGCCACGCCAAGGTGGCTCTCGCGGCCTGACGCCGCCGGTTTCGCTACGCACGGCGGCCGTCCGTATACTTCCCCGGGTTGCCCGGACTGATCTCGATCAGACCCCGGGCAGCGCGCCGCCTTAGCTCAGTCGGTAGAGCGTCTCACTCGTAATGAGAAGGTCATCGGTTCGATTCCGATAGGCGGCTCCGGCGACGGCCCCCGATCTGCACCCAGGTGCGGACGGGGGCTTTCTGCATCTCGGGTGGACCGGCTTGCTTACTGAAGCAAATAGCCCTTATCCTAGTAAACATGAACCTCACCGACCGCGAGCAGCAGATCGTCGCTCTGCTGCGGCGTGACCCGCTGATCGGTTCGTCGGCGATCGCCGAGCGACTCGGCACCACGAGGACCGCGGTGAACGTGCACCTGTCCAACCTGGGCAAGAAGGGCGTCATCCTCGGTCGGGGGTACCTGCTCAGTGAACAGCCGGGCGTCGTCGTCATCGGTGGGGCCAACGTCGACGTGAAGGCGCGCAGTACGTCGTCCGCGACCCAGCAGACCAGCAACCCGGGGCACGGTTCGATGACGCCGGGTGGCGTGGGCCGCAACATCGCGGAGAACCTGGCCCGGCTCGGGACCCGCACCCACCTGATCGCGGCCCTCGGTCGGGACGCCCTGGGCGACAGCCTCCTGGCCCAGACGGCCGCGGCCGGCGTGCGGTTGGAGTTCATCCAGCGCTCCGACCGGCCCACCGGCACCTACACCGCGATCCTCGACTCCGACGGCGAGCTGATCGTGGCCGTGGCCGACATGGCGGCGACCGACGGCCTGGCCCCCGACCACGTCAGCCAGGCGCGCGAGCTCATCGCGAGCGCCGGTTTGCTCGTGCTCGACGGCAACCTCGCGCCGGCGACGCTCGCCCACGCCCGCGACCTCGCCGGTGCGGCCGAGGTCCGGACGATCCTCGAACCGGTGAGCGTCCCCAAGGCGAAGGCCCTCAGCGCCTCCATCACCGCGGACCGGCCGTTGTATGCGGTCACGCCGAACCGGGACGAGCTCACCGCACTGACGGGGTTGGCCGCCCGCACGGACCGGCAGCTGCGGATCGCGGCCGACCACCTTCACGAGAGAGGGGTCCAGCACGTCTGGGTCCGGCTCGGGGAGCGTGGGTCGTTCCTCAGCGGCGCGGCGAGCGACCCCGCCTTCATCCCGGCAGTGCCGACCGCCGTGGAGGACGTGACCGGCGCAGGCGACTCCATGCTGGCGGCGTTCTGCCACGCGTTGCTCGAGGGCCAGGACCCGGTCGACGCCGCGAGATTCGGCCATGCTGCCGCTGCCCTCACCATCGCCAGCCCGCACACCGTTCGCCCAGACCTCACCGCGCGGCTGGTCCTCGCCGCGCTCACCCCGATCAGCTAGGAGACACCGCTCATGACCACCCCCCACACCTCCCTCGTCCTCACCGACGAGGTGGCCCAGGCGCTGGGCGACGGCGCCCCCGTCGTCGCGCTCGAGAGCACGATCATCAGCCACGGGATGCCCTACCCCCAGAACGTCGAGATGGCCACCGAGGTGGAGCGGATCATCCGCGAGGGCGGAGCGGTGCCGGCCACGATCGCCGTACTCGACGGCCGACCCCGGATCGGCCTCGACGCCGAGGCCCTCGAGCTGCTCGCCACCAGCCCCGACGTGGCCAAGGTCAGCGTCCGGGACCTCCCCTACGTCATCGCCCGAGGCACCCACGGCGCCACCACGGTGGCCGCCACCATGCGGCTCGCCTCGCTCGCCGGCATCAAGGTGTTCGTCACCGGCGGCCTCGGCGGCGTCCACCGGGGTGCCGCGCAGACCTTCGACACCAGCGCCGACCTGACCGAGCTGTCGACGACCAACGTCGCCGTGGTCTCCGCGGGCGTGAAGAGCATCCTGGACATCGGACTGACCCTCGAGACCCTGGAGACCCTGGGCGTCCCCGTGCTCGCCTACCGCACCGACGAGTTCCCCGCCTTCTTCTCGCGGTCGAGCGGGCACGAAGCGCCGCTGCGGGTCGACAGTGCCAGCGAGATCGCCGCCGTGATGGCCGCCAAGTGGAACCTGGACATCGCCGGCGGGATCGCCGTGGTCAACCCGATCCCGAGCGAGGACGAGATCCCCGCCCACGAGATCAACGGCATCATCGACCAGGCCATCTCCGACATGGAGGCCGCCGGCATCCATGGCAAGGAGGCCACGCCCTACCTGCTCGGCCGGATCGTCGAGATCACCGGTGGCGCGAGCCTCACCGCCAACATCGCGCTGGTCAACAACAACGCCCGACTCGGTGCGCAGGTCGCCCAGGAGTACGTCGCCCTGACCCACGCGCGCTGACTCCGTCGGGGTGTGGCGTTGGTCTCGATCACGTCTGAGGCGAGCGGCGAGGGGTACAAGGAAGAGGGCCGCGACCGGAGACGGGCGGCCATTCCATCCCCCGGCCCACCAGGAGTCCCATGCCCGCCGTCGAGGCGAACGTCGCCGCGCGCCCACGTCTTGCGTGGGCCGACGTCGCCAAGGGCGCCTGCATCGTGCTGGTGGTCCTCCACCATGCCGTCACCAAGCAGTACGACGCTCTCGTCCCCGGGCACCTGACCGCGGTGGCCGACGGGTGGCTCACGCTCACCCATGCGCTCAAGCCCGTGCGGATGCCGCTCTTCTTCCTGATCAGCGGGTTCTTCGCCGCGTCCGCCGTGCACCGTCCGTGGCCGGACCTGACCCGCCGGATCGCCTCGTCGGCCTACCTGTACGTCGTGTGGCTCCTGCTGCTGGCCGCGTTCACCACCTGGGAGCGCGAGCTCCCGATGAACCGGGTGCAGGACCTGGACGAGCTGGCCCTGGACCTCGTCTTCGCGTCGACCGGCCTGTGGTTCCTCTACGCCCTCGCCGTCTACTTCGTGCTGGTGAGGGTGACGGTGCGGCTCCCGGCCGGGGCGGTGCTGGCCGGGGCCACGGCGCTGGCCGCGATGGCGTCCCTCCTCCCGATCGACGAGGTCAACCGGGTCTCGGTGCTGCTGCACCTCGTCTACTTCGTGCTCGGCGCCCGCTTCCCGCACCTGGTGCGACGGGCCGCCACCTGGACCCGGCCCGGCGTCCTCCCGGCCCTGGTCCTGGCGTTCGTGCTGGCCTCGGCGCTGCGTGCGTACGCCGGCCTGCCGACCAGCCTCGACGTGCTGCTGCTCAGCGTGGTCGGACTGCCCGCGGGGCTGCTGCTCGCCGTTCGGTCAGCTCGCACTCCGCGCACGGCGGACGCACTGGCCTGGATCGGTCGCCGGACCCTCCCTGTCTATGTGCTGCACATCCCGGTGCTCGGCGTCGTGCACCACCTCGGCCTCGGTCCCGACATCGGACCCGACGCGATGGCGGTGCCGCTCGCGACGACGTACCCCCTGGTCGTGACGGCCGTGGTGGTCGCGGGGACGCTCCTCGTCCACGCCGCCTCGGTGCGGCTCGGGCAGGGGTGGCTGTTCGCCCTGCCGGACCGTCTCATCCCGGCGGGCAGGGAGCAGACCCGTCACCAGCGTCGTGCCAAGGTGAGTGGTGTCACTCCCCCCAGCCGGGTGGCGAGTGACCCGGAGGCCGGCTCGACGAGGAGTGGGACGTGGCGGAGCGAGAGACATACGACTATGTAGTCGTCGGTGCGGGAAGCGCGGGCGCCGTCGTGGCCGCCCGACTGAGCGAGGATCCGGCCACCCGGGTGCTGCTCCTCGAGGCCGGCGGCGCCGCCGACGCCGACGAGATCAGCATCCCGGCCGCCTTCCCCAACCTCTTCAAGACCCGGTGGGACTGGAACTACCAGACCTCCGAGCAGAAGCAGCTCGAGAGCCGTCGCGCGTACTGGCCGCGGATGAAGGCACTCGGCGGCTGCTCCTCGATGAACGCGATGATCTACATCCGCGGCAACCGGGCCGACTTCGACACCTGGCGGGACGCCTACGGTGCCACCGGGTGGGGGTACGACGACGTGCTGCCGGCGTTCGTCCGGTCGGAGGGGAACACCCGCCTGGGCGGCCCGCTCCACGGCCAGGACGGCCCGCTGCACGTCGAGGACCGGCGCTACACCCACCCGCTCACCGAGCTGTGGGTCGAGTCCGCGGTGACAGCCGGGTTCAAGCCCACCGACGACTTCAACGGCGCCGAGCAGGAGGGCGCGGGCCTCTACCAGGTGACCTGCAAGAAGGGGCGCCGCTGGTCGACCGCGAAGGCCTACCTCGAGCCGGCGGAGAAGCGGCCCAACCTGACCATCCGCACCGGTGCCCTGGCCGAACGTGTCGTGGTGGAGGGCGGTCGCGCGGTCGGCGTGACCTACCAGCACGGGGCCGGGAGCCGGACGGCGTACGTCGATGCCGAGGTGGTGCTCGCCGGGGGCGCGGTGAACTCACCGCAGCTGCTGATGCTCTCGGGCATCGGGCCCGGCGCCCACCTGCGTGAGGTCGGGATCGACGTCGTCGTCGACCTGCCGGGGGTCGGGCAGAACCTGCACGACCACCCGGCCGTTCCGCTGGTCTTCCGCACCCGCGGCATCGGTGACCTGATGGATCACAACAACCTCGGCCAGTTCGTCCGGGCCAAGGCGACCGGCACCGGCCCGCTGGTGTCCAACATCGGTGAGGGCGGCGGATTCTGGCGCTCGTCGGACCAGCTCGCCGCCCCGGACCTCCAGGTGCACGTGGCCCCGTCCGGCTTCTACGACAACGGCCTGCACGAGGCCACCCTCCGCAGCGTCACCATGGCGCCCACCTTGGTGCACGTCGCCAGCCGCGGCACCCTCCGGCTCCGGTCGACCGACCCGCGGTGGCACCCCGAGATCGACCCCGGCTACTACGACGACCAGACCGACCTCGACGCGATGACCTCCGGCGTACGTCGACTGCTGGAGACGGCGGCAACCGGCCCGCTGGCCGAGCACATCGCGGGCCCGGGCCTGCCGACGATGGAGGCGTGGGGCACCGACCCGACCGACGCCCAGATCGTCGACCACATCCGCGCACACACCCAGACGCTCTACCACCCGGTCGGCACGTGCGCGATGGGCGGCGACGAGCGGGCCGTGGTCGATCCGGAGCTGCGCGTGCGCGGAGTCGACGGACTCCGGGTCGCGGACGCCAGCGTCATGCCGATGGTGACCCGCGGCAACACCAACGCACCCTCGATCATGATCGGTGAGCGAGCGGCCGACCTCCTGCGTGGAAAGGCAAGTCGATGACCCAGCCCGACAAGCTCGAGTCGCTCAACCCCGCCACGGGTGACGTGGTCGGCCTCCATCCCATCGACGACGCGGAGGCCGTCGACGCCGCCGTGGCCCGCGCCCGGGAGGCCAGCACGTGGTGGGCCGGCCTCGGCTTCGACGGCCGCAAGGAGGTGCTCGCCCAGTGGCGCGGCGTCCTGACCAGGCGGATCGCCCAGCTCGCGGACGTCGTCCACCAGGAGACCGGCAAGCCGCACTCGGATGCCCAGCTGGAGATCGGCCTGGCCATCGACCACCTTGCCTGGGTCGGCGCGCACGCCGAGAAGGTGCTCGGTCGCAAACGGGTCTCGCCGGGACTGCTGCTCGCCAACCAGGCGGCCTCCGTCGAGTACCTGCCGCTCGGTGTGGTGGGCGTCATCGGGCCCTGGAACTACCCGGTCTTCACGCCCATGGGCTCGATCGCCTACGCGCTCGGCGCCGGCAACGCCGTGGTCTTCAAGCCCAGCGAGCTCACGCCCGGAGTGGGCGTCTGGCTGGCCGACAGCCTGCGCGAGGTGGTGCCCGAGCACGCCTTGCTGCAGACCGTCACCGGTCTCGGCGAGACCGGCGCAGCCCTCTGCCGGGCCGACATCGACAAGCTCGCCTTCACCGGATCCACCGCGACCGGCAAGAAGGTGATGGCGACCTGCGCCGAACGGCTGACGCCGGTGCTGATCGAGGCGGGCGGCAAGGACGCGCTGCTCGTCGACGCGGACGCGGACGTCGTCGCGGCAGCCGACGCTGCTGCGTGGGGAGCCTTCTCCAACGCCGGCCAGACCTGCATCGGCGTGGAGCGCATCTACGTCCACGAACGCGTGGCCGACCGGTTCATCGACGAGCTCTCCCGCCGGGCCACGGCCCTCCACGCCGGGGTCGACGCCGACGCCAAGCTGGGGCCGATGACCATGCCCAGCCAGGTCGACGTCGTACGCCGCCACGTCGCCGATGCGCTGGCCCGGGGCGGCCGCGCCGTCGTGGGCGGCGAGGACGCGATCGGCGACCGCTTCGTGCAGCCCACGGTCCTGGTGGACGTGCCCGAGGACTCCGTCGCCGTCACGGAGGAGACCTTCGGCCCCACCGTGACGGTGACCCGGGTGCGGGACATGGACCAGGCGATCGAGCTGGCCAACGCGACCAGCTACGGCCTCGGGTCGACCGTGTTCTCCGCGAAGCGGGGTGCCGAGCTGGCGCGCCGGTTGCGTTCGGGCATGACCTCCGTCAACTCCGTCATCTCGTTCGCCGGCATCCCGGGCCTGCCCTTCGGCGGCGTCGGTGACTCCGGCTTCGGCCGGATCCACGGTCCCGACGGCCTGCGGGAGTTCACCTATGCCAAGGCGGTCGCCCGGCAGCGGTTCAAGCCGGTGCTGAACCTGACGACCTTCGACCGGACCCCGCAGCAGGACACGACCTTCGCGAGCCTCCTCACGGCCCTGCACGGGCGCGCCAACCAGCTGCCCAAGCGGCCGTTGCGCGTGCGTCGCGACCGACGACGGTGAGCAGGGCCGCACCCGACTAGAACGCGTTACGGTTCGGCCGTGACCACCGACCCGTTCGCCCCGGCGACCCTCGGTCCGGTGACGCTGCGCAACCGGACGGTCAAGGCGGCGACCTTCGAGGGCCGCACCCCCCACGGCCAGGTCACCGACGAGCTCATCGACTACCACCTCGCCCCGGCCCGCGGCGGGGTCGGGCTCACCACCGTCGCCTACCTGGCCGTCGCGCCCGAGGGCCGGACGCATGCCGAGCAGATCGTCGTGGGCGAGCACACCCTGGCCGGCCTCGCCCGGCTGGCCGACGCCGTCCACGAGACCGGCGCCGCGGTCGGCGGCCAGGTCGGGCATGCCGGCCCGGTCGCCAACGGCCGCTCCAACGGCGTCAAGGCGCTCAGTGCCAGCCGGATGCCCAGCCCGCTCTCGATGCAGATGATCGGCTCGGCCACCGAGCGCGACCTCAGCCGCATCACCAGCGCGTACGTCGGCACCGCGCGCACGCTGGTGCGTGCCGGCTTCGACGTCCTCGAGCTGCACATGGCCCACAGCTACCTCATCTCCAGCTTCCTGGCCCCCGGCCTCAACCGCCGCAAGGACCGGTGGGGAGGCTCCCTGGAGAACCGGGCACGGCTCGCCCGCCAGGTCGCCCGCGCCGTACGCGACGAGGTCGGGGACGAGGTGGCCGTGACGGCGAAGGTCAGCCTGGGTGACGGCTTCCGCGGTGGCGTCACCACCGACGACGGGCTGGCGTTCGCCCAGCTGCTGGAGGCCGACGGTGCGCTCGACGCCCTGCAGCTGAGCGGGGGCAGCTCGCTGATGAACCCGATGTACCTCTTCCGCGGAGACGTGCCGCTCAAGGAGTTCGCGGATGCCATGCCGATGCCGGTGCGGCTCGGGATGCGGGTGGTGGGCACGCGGTTCCTCAAGGCGTACCCGTTCGAGGAGGCCTACTTCCTCGACAAGGCGCTCCGCTTCCGGGCGGGGTTGTCGATGCCGTTGATGCTGCTCGGCGGCATCAACCGGCGGGACACCATGGAGCGGGCGATGGCGCAGGGGTTCGACTTCGTCGCGATGGGGCGCGCGCTGCTGCGCGAGCCCGACCTGGTGCGGCGGCTCGAGGGCGGGCGGCAGTCCGGTGGTGTCTGCATCCACTGCAACCGGTGCATGCCGACCATCTACTCCGGCACCCGCTGCCCCGTCCTCGTTGAGTTGGGCACGCGCGGCACTTGAGTTGGGCGCGCGCGGCAGTTGAGTTGGGCACGCGCGGCACGGGGTCTGGCGCGGGGCCCAACTCAACGGCCGGGGAGGCCCAACTCAACAAGTCGGTGACCCTTCCGCCAACCTAGAACGTGTTCTAGATTGGCGTCATGGTGTCGACGAGCTCAACCGATGTGTCCTCCCCCTTGCGTGTCGTGGCGTGGTCGACCGGCACCGTCGGTCGACACGCCATCGCCGGCATCGACGCCCACCCGCACCTCGAGCTCGTCGGGGTCTGGGTGTCCAGCCCCGACAAGGACGGCAAGGACGCCGGCCGGCTGGCTGACCTGGGCCGTGACCTGGGCGTGCTCGCCACCA
The DNA here is from genome assembly GCA_963834235.1 of uncultured Actinomycetota bacterium. GTDB lineage: Bacteria > Actinomycetota > Actinomycetes > Propionibacteriales > Nocardioidaceae > Nocardioides. The sequence goes on along the minus strand of CAWIAS010000001.1, from coordinate 28,941 downwards.
CCGACCGGGACGCGCTGATCGCGCTCGCGCCGGACGCCATCGTGCACACCGCGATGGCCGACGACCGGGTCTTCGAGTGCATCGAGGACCTCTTCGGATTCGTCGAGGCCGGCATCAACGTGGTCTCCAGCGGGCCGGTGCTGCTGCAGTGGCCCGAGAAGATCCTGCCCGACGAGATGCTCGACCGACTGGCTGCGGCGGGGGAGCGGACCGGGGCCAGCCTGCACGTCAACGGCATCGACCCCGGGTGGGCCAACGACGTGCTGCCACTTCAGCTCACCAGCCTGAGCCAGCGCATCGACGAGGTCCGGGTCCAGGAGCTGGCCGACTACTCGACGTACTACCAACCGGTGGTGATGAAGGAGATCTTCGGCTTCGGCAAGTCCCTGGACGAGAAGCCGATGCTCTGGGAGCCCGGCATCCTCACCATGGCCTGGGGCAGCGTCGTCCGGCAGCTCGCGGCCGGCCTCGGCATCACCCTCGACGAGCCGCTCACCGAGGAGGTCGACCGGCAGCCGGCCGACCGTGACATCTCGACGGTCTCGGTCGAGATCGAGAAGGGCACGATGGGGGCCGTGCGCTTCCAGCTGACCGGCAAGGTCGACGGCGTGCCGCGGGTCGTGCTCGAGCACTGCACCCGCACCTCGCCCGAGCAGATGCCGGAGTGGCCCAAGCCGACCAAGGGCGACGGCTGCTACCGCGTCGTGGTGACCGGGGAGCCGATGATGGAGCTGGAGTTCACCCACCACGGCGAGCACGGCGACCACAACGTCTCCGGGATGATCGTCACCGCACAGCGCCTGGTGAACGCGGTCCCCGCCGTCGTCGCGGCGAAGGGTGGCCTGGTCACGGCGCTCGACCTCCCGCTGGTCACCGGGCACGGGCTGGTGTCGACGTGACGATCCTGGACCGCTTCACCCTCACCGACCACGTCGCCGTCGTCACCGGCGCCGGCCGCGGCATCGGGGCCGCCACCGCCGTCGCCCTCGCTGAGGCGGGGGCCGACGTGGTGATCTCCGCGCGCACCGCCGACCAGCTCGAGGGCGTCGCGGAGCGGGTCCGCTCCGCGGGCCGGCGCGCGCTGGTCGTCCCGGCCGACCTCAGCGACCTCGACGCGGTCGCCGGCCTCGCGCAGGCGGCGTACGACGAGTTCGGGCGGCTGGACACGGTGGTCAACAACGTCGGTGGCACCATCCCCAACGCGTTCCTCGACACCGACGTGGCCTACCTCGAGGAGTCGTTCCGCTTCAACGTCAGCACCGCCCACTCCCTGAGCCTGGCGGCCGTCCCCCTGATGTTGAAGGGCCCCGACGACGCCCAGCGGTCGATCGTCAACATCAGCTCGATGATGGGCCGGGCGTCCGGACGCGGCTACCTCGCCTACGGGACCGCCAAGGCGGCGCTCGCGCACTGGGCGCGGCTCGCGGCCCGCGACCTGGCTCCGCGGATCCGGGTCAACGGCGTCTTCGTCGGCTCGGTGATGACCAGCTCGCTCGAGTTCGTCGCCGGCGTACCGGAGATGAAGGAGCAGATGGAGACCAAGACGCCACTGGGCCGGATCGGCGAGGCCGAGGACATCGCCGCCGCGGTGCTCTACCTCAGCTCGCCGCGCCGGGCAGTACGTCACCGGCAAGATGCTGGAGGTCGACGGCGGCATCCAGGAGCCCAACCTCGACCTCAACCTGCCCGACGTGACCTCGTAGGGTCGGCCGGGTGACGTCGACCAGCCCCCGATCCGGCACCGCCCACGCGATCTCGCCCGACTCGGGGCAGCACTGGACCGAGCCCGGGGCGTGGCCGGTCGCGGAGGGCGTGCACCGGATCCCGTTGCCGCTCCCGATGGACGGCCTGAAGGCGGTCAACGTCTACGCGCTCGAGACCGGGCACGGGCTCACCCTCGTCGACGGCGGCTGGGCGATCGAGGAAGGCCGCACGCTGCTCGAGAAGTCCCTGCGCGACCTCGGCTACGCGCCTCTCCGACATCACCCGGTTCCTGGTCACCCACGTGCACCGCGACCACTACACGCTGGCGTCCGTGATCGGTCGGGAGTACGGCGCCCACGTCAGCCTCGGCATCGGCGACAAGCCGACCCTCGACCTCATGCACAACGCTGCCGACCTCGACGGCGACCCCACGGTCGAGGTGCTGCGGTCCGCGGGCGCGCTCGAGATCGCCAGGGACTGGGAGAAGTTCACCGACGGCAAGCTGCCCGACCTGTCGATGTGGGGCTACCCGGACACCTGGCTCGACGGGCGACCACGCCATCGAGGTCGGCGCCCGGACGATCGACGCGGTGCACACGCCCGGTCACACGCAGGGTCACTTCGTCTTCGCCGACCGGCCGCGCGGGCTGCTCTTCGCGGGCGACCACGTGCTCCCCACGATCACGCCCTCGATCGGCTTCGAGCCGGTGCCGGTCGAGCAGCCGCTGCGCGACTTCATGGGCTCGCTCACCAAGGTCCGCGGCCTGCCCGACCTCCGGCTGCTCCCCGCGCACGGTCCGGTCGCGCCGTCGTCGCACGCCCGGGTCGACGAGCTGCTGGCCTTCCACGAGGTCCGCCTCGAGCTGTGCCTCGACGCCCTGACCGGCGGGGCGAGCACCGGCTACGAGGTGGCGGGCGAGCTGCCCTGGACCCGTCACGCGCACCGGCTCGCCGACCTCGACGTCTTCAACGCCTCGCTGGCCAGCATGGAGACCAAGGCCCACCTCGAGCTCCTGGTCGCGCGCGGTCAGGCGAGCCGCTCCGTCACCGACGGCGTCGTCAGCTTCCACGCGATCCACCTCACCGCCTGAGCCGCATCGGCAGGTGCGGGATGTCGTCCTCGAGGAACTCGGGTCCGTCCACCTCGAAGCCGAAGCGTTCGTACCAGGACCGCAACGGGGACTGGGCATCCAGCACCACCGGCCGGTCGTCACACTCGGCGAGAGCGGCCCTCATCAGGTCGTCGGCGAGGCTCTGCCCGCGCGCGGATCGAGCCAGGACCACGCGGCCGATCCGCAGCTCGTCGCCGTCGTCGAGCAGCCGCAGGTAGCCGGTCAGCGCCTCGTCGGTGGTGAGGAGCACGTGCCGGGTCCCGGGCTCCGGGTCCCGGCCGTCGAGGTCCGGGTAGGGGCACGCCTGCTCGACGACGAAGACGGACTGCCGCAGCAGCCACACGTCGTACGCCGTCCGCGCGTCGAGCTGGTCGAAGGACAGGACCCGGACCGTCATCGCAGGAACGCCAGGGCCTGCCGCCTGGCTCGGCCGGCCTCGGGGACGGGCAGGATCGGGTAGACGTGGATCAGGTCGGGCTCCTCGACGTAGGTCAGGTCCCAGCCGGCTTCGGCGGCGCGCCGCGCAAGCAGTCGGCAGCCGGGCATCAGCGAGTCCCGGGTTCCGCAGAACATCAGCGCCGGGGGCAGTCCCGACAGGTCGGCCAGCGCCGGGCTGACCTCGGGGCGACCGAGGTCCTCGGGCGAGCCGGCCCACCAACCGGCGTGCGCCCGGATCTTCCCGATGAACAACCACGGGTCACCGAGCGTGACCTCCTCGGTCTCGGGGGCGCTGGTCGTGAGGTCGACCCAGGGGGAGAGCAGCAGCAGGTGGGTCGGCTGTTCGCCGCCCCGGTCCCGCAACGCGAGCGCGAGAGCGAGCGCGTAGCCGCCGCCGGCGGAGTCGCCGGCGAGCACGAGACCGCCCGGCTCCTTGGCCCAGCGCTCGCCCAGGTCGGCCAGCTGCCCGAAGGAGTCGCGCCAGGTGTGCTCCGGCGCCAGCGGGTAGTCCGGCAGCACGATCCGGGCCCGCAGCGCTCGCGCCAGCTTCGCGACGTACCGGAGGTGGAACGGGTCGGCCGGGGACGTGAAGCCGCCGCCGTGGACGTACATGACGGTCCGGAGCGGATCGATCCCGCGTGGCGTGATCACGTACGACGGGAAGCCGCCGAGGTCCTCCTCGACCACGGCGAACCGCTTGTCGAACCGGGGCACGAGCCGGGTCGGCAGCGACCGGTCCAGATCGACGTGCGAGCGCTCCACGCGCGCGCGTTCGCGGTCGAGGTCGTCGAGCTCGCGGGACCGGAGGATCCGGGGGAGCGCCCACGCGACGAGCTGGTGGCGCAGGCTCGGTGACATGGCCACAGCGTAGGTGCGCCTGTCACACACCGGCGGCGGCCGGTGTCTTCTGGGTGATCTCGACAAGCTCGATCAACGGAAAGCCGGAAGGTGCTCAAGGCGGTGTTCGGGTTCGACCAGCAGGTCGTCAGGTGGGACCGGCTCGACGAGGTGGTCGCCCTCACCCGGTGACCCGGCCTTGCGGCGGCGCGCGGTAGATTCGTCGGTAGAAGACAGGGGAGCACGCCCACGTGCTGAGAGTGCGGATCCAACCGCAGACCCTCCGAACCTGATCCGGTTAGCACCGGCGATAGGGAGTCCGATGAAGTCCAACCTTGCGTTCGCGCTTGCCCTCACCACCGCGCTGTCCGGCCTGGCCGGCTGCAGCCTCGTCGCCGGCGAGACCACGTCGGAGGAGACGACGGCGGCCGGTGGCACCGTCGTCCTGGTCACCCACGAGTCCTTCGAGCTCTCGAAGAAGCTGCGCCGGGCGTTCGAGGAGGAGTCCGGCTACGACCTCGAGGTCCTGCCCGCGGGCGACGCCGGCGCGCTCACCACCAAGCTGGTGCTCACCGCCGACAACCCCACCGGCGACGTGGCGTTCGGCGTCGACAACACCTTCGCCAGCCGCGCGCTCGACGAGGGCGTGTTCGCAGCGTCGGACATCGCGCTCCCCGGCGGCGCGGAGCAGTACCTCCTCCCGGGCGACGACGGCCGCCTGGTCCCGGTCGACAACGCCAACGTCTGCGTCAACGTGGACACCACGTGGTTCGCCGAGCGGGACCTCGAACCCCCCGCCTCCCTCGAGGACCTCGCGGACCCTGCCTACGAGGGCCTGTTCGTCACCGCGTCCGCCCTGTCCAGCTCGCCCGGCATGGCCTTCCTGCTCAGCACCGTGGCCGAGTACGGCGACGACTGGCCGGCGTACTGGGAGCGCCTGATGGCCAACGACACCCTGGTCGTCGACGGCTGGAGCGACGCCTACTACGGCGAGTTCACGCAAGGGGGCGTCGAAGGCGGCCGCCCGATCGTGCTGTCCTACGACTCCTCGCCGGCGTTCACGGTGCCGAAGGGCGGTGAGGAGTCGACCACGGCAGCCCTGCTCGACACCTGCTTCCGCCAGGTCGAGTACGCCGGCGTCCTCAGCGGCGCGGACAACCCCGAGGGTGGTGCGGCCCTGCTGGAGTTCCTGCTCTCCGATCCGGTGCAGGCGGCGCTGCCCGAGAGCAACTACGTCTTCCCGGTGGTCGACTCGGTCGAGCTTCCCGAGGAGTGGGCCCGGTACGCCGAGCAGCCGTCCGCGCCGTACGAGGTGGACCCTGCCGAGATCGCCGACAACCGCGAGGCCTGGCTGGAGGAGTGGCGGGACGTCACGACCCGCTGACCCGATGACCCGCCGTCTGCTCACCCTCGCCGCGCTGGCGCTCGTGCCGGCGCTGGTCCTGGGCGTCTTCTTCGTGCTGCCGGTGAGCAGCATGGTGGCGCGCGGCTTCTGGGTGGACGGCACCTTCGCCCCGGGTGGCGTGCTCGACGTCCTGGCCCGCGAACGGGTGCACCGGGTGCTGTGGTTCACCGCATGGTCCTCGGCAGCGGGTACGACGATCGCCGTCCTGCTGGGGCTGCCCGCGGCCTACGTGTTGCACCGGCTGGACCTCCCCGGCCGACGGCTGGTCCGCGCTGCGCTGCTGGTGCCGTTCGTGCTGCCGACCATCGTGGTCGGGGTGGCGTTCCGCCAGCTGCTGGGGGAGTCGGGTCCGCTCGGCTTCCTCGGGCTCGACCAGACCGGGCTCGCCGTCGTCGCCGGCCTGGTCTTCTTCAACGTCGCGGTGGTGATCCGGGCCGTGGGCGCGTCCTGGGAATCGCTCGACCCGCGGCCCGCCGAGGCTGCCGCGACCCTCGGCGCCACGCCCTGGCAGGTGCTGCTGACCGTCACGCTGCCGGCCCTGCGACCGGCGATCGTGTCGGCGGCCAGCGTCGTGTTCCTCTTCTGCGCGACGGCGTTCGGCATCGTGCTGGTGCTGGGCGGGGTCCGCAACGCCACGGTCGAGACGGAGATCTACCTGCTCACCACGAGCGTCTTCGACCTGCAGGCAGCGGCCGCCCTCTCGGTGCTGCAGCTGCTCGGGGTCGTGGTGCTCCTCGGGCTCGCCCAGCGCCTGCGCGCGGTCGCAGACGCCGACGTCGCCCGGGTCGTGGCCCGGCCACGGCGCCCCGGTCGGGGCGACGCGCCGGCGCTGGCGATCACCGGGCTGGTGCTGGTCTTCGTGGCCGTCCCGATCGTCACCCTCGTCACCGGTTCGCTCCAGGTCGACGGGGCCTGGGGCCTCGACCACTACCGGGCGCTCACGACCGCAGGTGAGGACCAGGCCCTGCTGGTGCCCGTGACCGACGCGCTGTTGATGTCGTTGCGTACCGCCGTCGACGCGACCTGGATGGCGCTGACCATGGGGCTGATGGTTGCGCTCGTCGTGACCCGGCGCTCCCGGTCGCGCACCGAGCGCCGGGTGCGGGGTGCGCTCGACGGACTGTTCATGCTCCCGCTCGGTGTGTCCGCGGTGACCCTGGGCTTCGGGTTCCTGATCAGCCTGGACCGCGGGATCCTCGACCTGCGGGACTCGGCGCTGCTGGTGCCGATCGCGCAGGCGCTCGTGGCCCTGCCGCTCGTGGTCCGCACGATCATCCCGGTGCTCGCGGGGATCGACGACCGCCAGCGCCAGGCCGCCGCGTCGCTGGGCGCCTCACCTCTCCGGGCCCTGCTCACCGTCGACCTGCCGGTCGTGTGGAAGCCCCTGCTGGCCGCGAGCGGCTTCGCGTTCGCCGTGTCGCTGGGGGAGTTCGGCGCCACTGCGTTCCTGGCCCGCGACGAGAGCCCGACCCTGCCGGTCGTCATCTTCCGGCTGCTCGGCCGTCCCGGCGAGGGCAACTACGGAATGGCGCTCGCGGCGTCCGTCGTGCTCGCGGCCACGACCGCGCTGGTGGTCCTTGCCGTCGAGCGGCTGCGCGTCCCCTCTCTGGGAGCCTTCTGACATGCTCCGCCTCCGCGACGTCTCGGTCTCCTACGACGGCACCCCCGCCGTCCGTGGGGTCTCGCTCGACCTGCCCGACGGCGAGGTGCTGGCGGTCCTCGGCCCTTCGGGCTGCGGCAAGTCGACCCTGCTGCGAGCGATTGCCGGCCTGGAGCCGATCACCTCCGGCAGCATCCACTGGGACGACCAGGACCTCGCCCGGGTCCCGACCCACAAGCGGGGCTTCGCCCTGATGTTCCAGGACGGCCAGCTCTTCACCCACCTCACCGTCGCCCGCAACGTCGCCTACGCCCTGCGGCTCCGCAGGGCATCGGGCATCTCGGCCAGGGTCGACGACCTGCTCGCGCTGGTCGGCCTCGAGGGGTACGCCGACCGCCTGCCCGGCACCCTGTCCGGTGGCGAGCGGCAACGGGTGGCGCTGGCCCGGTCGCTGGCGGTGGAGCCCCGGCTGCTGCTGCTGGACGAGCCGCTCTCCGCTCTCGATGCGGGGCTGCGCGAGCGTCTCGCCGGTGACCTGCGCGGGATCCTTCGCGAGGCCGGGACGACCGCGCTGATGGTCACCCACGACCATGAGGAGGCGTTCACCGTGGCCGACCGGCTGGCGGTCATGCGAGACGGGCACCTCGTCCAGGACGGGCCGATCGACGAGGTGTGGCGCAACCCCGTGGACACGGAGACCGCGTTGTTCCTGGGCTACGCCCGGGTGTTCGAGGGCGAGACCGCGGCGCACCTGACAGCGGCGGCCGGGCTGCCCGGCGTACCAGCGTTGGCGCTGCGGCGCTCCGCGCTCACGGTCACCGACGGTGGTCCGATCCCGGGCGTCGTGATCTCGTCGCGGATCACGCCCGAGCAGGTCCGCCTCGTGGTGGACACCGACCTGCTCGGACGCGTGGACGCGGTGGCGCCGCTCGACGTGCATCCCGGTCCCGGCGAACAGGTGTCCCTGACGGTCGACCCCACCCGCGTCGCCACTATCCGGAGGCGGGACCGATCGGCCGCCTCCTAGACTGACCCCGTGTATCGCCGCGCCTACGTCCTCCTCGTCGGGACGGCATCCGTCATGGGCGCCCTGGCGGTGATCGCGGCGCTCGTCCTGGACAAGCGGCTGGCCGACCCCGAGGGCTTCCTCGGCCCGGCCTGGGTGCGGCTGCCACTGCTGCTGCTCGGTGCGTTCCTGCTCGACATGTTGCCGCGCACCCTGTGGGGCTCGAAGATGAATCCTCGCCAGATGGCGGCGATCGTCCGGGAGCGGGTGCGCACCCACTGGACGCGCGAGCGGATGACCCTCGTGGTGATGGGGCTGGTCTGCTTCTACATCACCTATGTCAGCTACCGGAACCTCAAGTCCTACCTGCCGTTCGTGATGGGTGACACCAAGTACGACCGCGAGCTGTACCTCGTCGACAAGGCGCTGTTCCTGGGGAGCGAGCCAGGCAACGTCCTGCACGCCATGCTCGGCACGAACGTCTCGGCGCACGTGCTCTCGGCGATCTACCTGTGGTTCCTGCCGCTGGTCCCGCTCGCGCTCACGGGCTGGCTGATCTGGTCGCGGAACCTGTCCTACGGCTACTGGTTCGCCACGTCGCAGTGCATCGCCTGGACTCTCGGCACAGCGTCGTACTACGCGTTGCCGACACTCGGACCCGGCTTCGAGTACCCCGCCGCCTACTTCGACCTGGCCGAGACGCCGACGGCGCAGCTGATGGACGCGCTCGCCTATCAACGGCAGGGCGTGGTCATCGAGGGGTTGGAGGGAGCGGTCCAGTCGGTGGCCGGCTTCGCCAGCCTGCACACCGCGATCACGCTGCTCGTGGCGCTGATGGTCCAGTACACCCTGCGGTCGCGACTGCTCCACTGGATCTTCTGGGTGAACTTCGGCGTCACCATCGTCGCGACCCTCTACTTCGGCTGGCACTACGTCGCCGACGACATCGCCGGCGTCGTGATCGCGCTGATCGCGTTCTACGTCGGGGGGCTGGCCAGCGGGCAGAAGTTCGAGCGACACGGACTGGCGTCGCACCCCACGACCACCACCTCCGCGGTCCCCGTCGAGCCGGACCCCGAGCCCTCTCCGCTGACCCGGCTTTCGAATTACAACAATGTAGTTCGTCAAGTCGACACGCCGGTGGCTGGAGAAAAATCTGTGAAAACTGTTTCCTTTGTGACTGGTGAGCACTAGCGTGCTGCAAGTGCCTCGAGTGAATTGATGCTCGGGGCACTCCCCATGACCCGAGGAGCACCCGTGCGCGCAGTCGGCCTGGTCGCCGCGATCGCCCTGACCCTCGTCGCCGGCAGCGCAGCGGCCGACGACTCGTCGGTGCCGTCGCAGCGGGACGTCCACGACGCCCGGGTCGCTGCCCGTGACCAGGCTCGCGACGTCGCGACCGTCCAGGTCGACCTCGCGCTCGCCAACCAGCGGCTCCAGCAGTCCGCGGTCCGGGCGGCGCAGGCCGCCGAAGCGTGGAACGGTGCGCGCTTCCGGCTCGCCCGCGCCCGCGACGCCGCCGCGGACGCCGAGGAGCGCTCCGCCATCGCCGTCACCGACGTCGAGCGCCAGCAGGACACGTACGCCGACGCCCTCGTCACCTCCTACCAGCTCGCGCCGACGCTGAACGGCGTCGCCGCGATCCTGCGGTCCGACGGCATCGAGACCGTGGTCGAGCGGACCACGACGTTGCAGGGAGCCGAGGAGGCGCTCGACGGCCAGTACGACGAGTTCCGCGCCGCGTCGACCCTGGCCGACGTCGCGACCCAGCAGGCACTGGAGGCCCGCGCCGAGGCCCGGAGGCTCCAGGCCGAGGCCCGGCAAGCCCGGGACGCGGCCGGCCGCTGCCGCCGACGCTGCCGCCGACGAGGCCGTCGCGATAGCGCAGGAGAAGGACGCCCTGATCGCCGAGCTCGCCCAGCTCCAGGACATCAGCCGCCGCCTGGCCGAGCGCCGCCAGTCCGCGCTCGAGGCGGCCGCTGCCGAAGCGGCCGCGCAGGCCGCTGCCGAGGAGGCGCGGAGGCCGCAGCCGCCCAGGCCGCAGGACCAGGCCGCCGAGGACCAGGCCGCGCAGGAGGACCAGGAGCCCGTGGAGCAGGAGCCAGCACCCGCTCCGACCCCGCAGCCCCAGCCCCAGCCGCAGCCCCAGCCCACCCCGGCTCCGCAGCCCCAGCCGACGCCGGCACCGGCACCCGCCGCGGGAGCTGCGGCCGCCATTGCCTTCGCCCGCGCCCAGATCGGTGAGCCCTACCGTTGGGGCGCCGCGGGTCCGTCCGCCTGGGACTGCTCGGGCCTGACCATGGGCGCGTGGCAGGCCGGCGGGACGAGCCTGCCGCACTACTCGGTGGCCCAGTACGAGAGCTCCACGCCCGTCTCGGCCGGGGCGCTGCGACCGGGTGACCTGCTCTTCTGGGGCTCGTCCAGCTCGCCGTCCTCGATCTACCACGTCGCGCTCTACGTCGGTGGTGGCCAGATGATCCACGCCCCGCGGACGGGTCGCCCGGTCGTCGAGGAGTCGATGTACTCCTGGACTGCTCCGAACTTCTTCGCCCGACCCTGACCAGACCTCGGGTGGCGGACGCCCCGGCCGAGGCAGCGCCGGAGTAGGTTCTCGACATGGCCACCGACACCCTGTCGCCCGCGTCCGACGGCGCCGAGGCGTATGCCCAGCCCCACATCGACGTCCCCGCACTCACGACCCTCCTCGACGGCAAGTACGCCGAGATCCGGCAGCTGGTGCGCACCAATCTCGCCGAGGCCGCCGACGTGCTCGTGGACGCGGAGACGATGTCGACCGACGACTTCCGCGACCGGGTCCGCGACCTCGTGGTCTCGATGGCCGCGACCGGCCAGACCGGGATGGGTTTCCCCACGGAGCACGGGGGTGGGGGCGACATCGGTGCCTCGATCGCTGCGTTCGAGACGCTCGCCTTCGGAGACCTCTCGGTGCTGGTGAAGGTGGGGGTGCAGTTCGGCCTGTTCGGCGGAGCGATCCTCCAGCTCGGCACCAAGGCCCACCACGACGCCTACATCGCCGACCTGGTGACCGGCAAGCTGATGGGCTGCTTCGCGATGACCGAGACCGGGCACGGCTCCAACGTGCAGGCGCTCGGCACGGTGGCGACGTACGACGCGGCGACGCGAGGAGTTCGTCATCACCACGCCGGACGACCTCTCCCGCAAGGACTACATCGGCAACGCCGGGCGGCACGCCGAGATGGCCGCGGTCTTCGCGCAGCTCGAGATCGACGGGGAGTCCCAGGGCGTCCACGCCTTCCTCGTGCCGATCCGCAAGGGCACCACGGTGCTCCCGGGCATCCGGATCGAGGACTGCGGCCGCAAGCTCGGACTCAACGGCGTCGACAACGGCCGGATCTGGTTCGACCAGGTGCGCGTGCCACGGGGGGCACTGCTGAACCGCTTCGCCGACGTCACGCCGGAGGGCCGCTACGAGTCCGCGATCGAGAACCCCAACAAGCGGTTCTTCACCATGCTCGGCACGCTGGTCCAGGGACGCGTGTGCATCGGCGGCGCCGGCATCAACGCCTCCAAGGTCGCGCTGACCATCGCCACGAAGTACGCCGTCCGCCGTCGCCAGTTCAACGCCACGTCGGAGGAGCAGGAGGAGCTGCTGCTCGACTACGGCATGCACCAGCGCCGGCTCTTCCCGCTGATCGCCCGCACCTACGCGCTGCACTTCGCGCAGGAGATCGTGTCCGGTCAGCTGCACGACGTGTTCTCCGGCTTCACCGACGACGAGCACACCCGGCGCGAGCTGGAGTCCCGCGCTGCGGGCACCAAGGTGGTCGGCACCTGGCACGCCACCCGGACCATCCAGGAGTGCCGTGAGGCCTGTGGTGGGGCGGGCTACCTGTCGGAGAACCGGTTCGACGCGCTCAAGGCCGACACCGACGTGTTCACCACCTTCGAGGGCGACAACCACGTGCTGCTGCAGCTGGTGGCGAAGGGCCTGCTCACCGACTACGCCAGCGACTTCTCCGACCTCGACCAGTTCGGCATGGTCCGTTTCGTGGCGGGACTGGCCGTGGAGACGGTGCTCGAGCGGACCAGCGTGCACAAGCTGGTCGAGCGGGTCCGCGACCTGCTGCCCGGTGGCGACGAGTGGGACCAGGAGGCCGGCCTCCTCGACCCCAACTACCAGCTGATGATGCTGGAGTTCCGTGAGGAGCACATGCTCGGCGGGGTCGCCCGCCGGCTCAAGCGCGGCATCGACAACAAGATGAACGCGGGTGAGGTCTTCGCCCGCGTCCAGGACCACGTCATCGGTGCCGCCCGGGCCCACGTCGAGCGGATCGTCCTGGAGGCCTTCATCCAGAAGACCCGGGCGCTGCCCGACGGGGACCTGAAGGTCGCCCTCAACCTGCTCTGCGACCTGCACGCACTGACGACCATCGAGGCCGACCGTGCCTGGTTCATGGAGCACGGCCGGCTCTCGAGCCAGCGCTCGAAGGCGATCAGCCGGGAGATCAACGGGCTCTGCCGCAAGCTCCGGCCGCTGGCAGTGGACCTGGTGGACGCGTTCGGCGTACCCCCGGAGATGCTGCGGTCGCCCGAGCTGATCGGCTGACGATGGATGGTCCCGGGCGCCGGGTGCGCGTCGGACGGGCGTTCGGCGGGTGGAGCGACGACCCGCTGTGGGCCTCGTTCTACGACTGGACGGTCGAGCACCCGCTGCCCGGTGGCGCCTTCTGGCGGCTCGGGCTGGGCAGCGACCTGCGCCTGCTCTACGGCGCCGCCGCCGAGATCGGCCGACAGCCGGAAGGTGCGCGGATCCTTGACGTGCCGTCCGGTGGCGGGGTCGCGCTGCGCGGGCTACGGCCGGGGCAGGGAGTCACGTACGTCGCGGCCGACATCTCCCAGACCATGCTCGATCGCACCATGCACTCGGCGCTCGAGCGGGGGGTCGCCTCCCAGGTGGAGCCGAGACTGGCCGATGTCGAGGTGCTGCCGTTCCCCGACGCCGACTTCGACCTGGTCGTGTCGTTCACCGGCCTGCACTGCTTTCCCGACCCACGCCGGGCCGTGACCGAGCTGGCCCGGGTGTTGAAGCCCGGTGGCGTGCTCACCGGCAGCGCGCTGCTCAACGACACCGGAGTGCGTTACGAACCGGCCCGGATCGTCGGCAGGCGCGCCCACCTGCTCGGCCCGAGCTGCTCCGGTGCCGAGCTCGAGCAGTGGCTGGATGAGGACGGCCTCACCCAGGTCACGCTGCGCAGGAGCGGCGCCATCGGCTACTTCCGCGGCGTGCGCGCGGCCGAATGACTGGCGGCCGCTAGCTCGCGTCGGACAGGGTCTCCAGGTCGAGCAGCCGGACGTTGCCCGGGTCCTGGTTCGCAGCGAGTGACCAGACTGTCGTGTCGTGGGCGGCGCCCGGGAGACCTACGACGGCCTGACCGGCGACATGGAAGTGGCCGTGGGCGAGCAGCCTTGGTCTGACGCCGACCACCGCGCGCGTGAGCAGGTCGATGCCTTCCTGCGCGTACGCGAGCGACGAGTCCGGCCAGTCCCGCGGGTTGTCCCGGTTGATCTCGGCGACGGGGTCGGTGCAGTACGGAGGCCCCGGGCTGTCGTGGGTGAGCATGACCTCGGCGTGGCCCGCGGCGATCGTCGCCTCGACGTGCTCCTCGAGGATCACCTCGGACGGCCACCAGTCGATCCCCTCGGTCAGCAGGTGCCGGTTCACGGACGGGGCACCTCCGAGCGAGACGAACGAGCGGCCACCCATCTCCCAGCGATGGCCGCGCGGCAGCATCGTGACGTGATCTGACACCTGGATCGGAGTCAGGCTGCCGTCCTCGTCCTGCCAGCGCGGTTCCGCCCACAGCTGGTCGAGAAGGGCCCAGTTCTCGTGGTTCCCGTTGACGCAGAGGAGCGACAGCTCGAACTCGGCACAGACCGACTCGATGGCCGCCAGGTACTCCTCGTGGTGCGGGCCCATGCCGAACCGGAGGTCGCCCAGCTGGCAGGCCACCTCGACGTCACCGCGTTCGCCCAGCGCCCGGAGGCGGCCGACGGCCCAGTGCCGGTCTCCCTCCAGGTCGCCGATCAGGCCGATGATCATGCGTGGATCCTTTCGGGCCCCCGGTGAGAGCTCCGCCGGAGTGAGCGCACCGCTGGAGTCAGTGCGCGGAGGGGTTGTCCTTGGCGCGCTCGAACGAGGCCTTGACCTCGCGCTCGGCCTCGACCCGGCCGACCCACTCGGCGCCCTCGACGGACTTGCCCGGCTCGAGGTCCTTGTAGACCTCGAAGAAGTGCTGGATCTCGAGTCGGTCGAACTTGGAGACGTGGTTGATGTCGCGCAGGTGCTCGAGGCGAGGGTCGTGCGTCGGCACGCACAGGACCTTGTCGTCACCGCCGGCCTCGTCGGTCATCCGGAACATGCCGATCGCCCGGCAGGCGATCAGGCAGCCGGGAAACGTGGGCGACTGGAGGATGACCAGCGCGTCGAGCGGGTCGCCGTCCTGGCCGAGGGTGTTCTCGATGTACCCGTAGTCCGCGGGGTACGCAGTCGACGTGAACAGCATCCGGTCGAGGCGGATCCGCCCGCTCTCGTGGTCGACTTCGTACTTGTTCCGCTCGCCCTTGGGGATCTCCACCAGTACGTCGAACTCGAGCACGTCGTCCTCCACCATCGTCGCGGGAAAAGAAAGTCTGTGAGGCCCGACCCGGGCATCGGGGCCAGTCTCCCGCACAATGAGCCCAACGCGTAGCCGGAAGGAGCTTTGGGTGGGCAGACGTGACCGACGCCACGGGACCGGCTGGTTCCTGCGCTGGTTCCCGGTCGTCCTGGTCCTGACGCTCCTGGTGGCGGCCGGGGCGGCGTACCGGTTCGAGCTCGGTGCCGCGTGGTTCGGCACCGGCGAGCCCGACCCCGGCACGGACCCGGCGGCGGTGGCACCGCCGGACGGGCTCACCCTGCCTGCCCTGACGTCCCCCGACCCGGTGGCCGAGCCGGACGACACAGCGGGGGCGGTCGTCCGGACGAGGGTGCAGCGCGCGGTCGCTTCCTTCCTCGCCGACGCCGACCTCGGTCCGCACGTCGTCGCGGCCGTCGGTTCGCTCGACGGCACCACCACCTACGTGACGGCGGGCGAGGGCGCGGCGATCCCGGCCTCCACGACCAAGCTGCTGACGACGACGGCCGCCCTGGCGGTCCTGGGTCCCGACCACGTCTTCTCCACGACCGTCGTGCGCGAGGGCCGCCGGGTGGTGCTGGTCGGTGGCGGCGACCCGCTGCTCGACCGCTCCTCGAAGGGCAACGCCTGGCCGGACCGCGCCGATGTCGTCACGCTGGCCGAGGCCACCGCGGAAGCCCTGCAGGAGCAGGGCCGGAACCGGGTCGCCGTGGCGTACGACGACTCCCTCTTCTCCGGGCCGGCGGACAACCCGAGCTGGCCGTCCGACTACGTCCCCGACGGTGTGGTCTCGCCCATCACGGCGCTGTGGGTGGAGGAGGGGCGTGACGCCGACGGCTTCGGCTACGTGGCTGACCCCTCGGCCGTTGCCGCCCAGGAGTTCGCCGACGCCCTGACCCGCTCCGGCATCGAGGTGACCGGGCAGCCTGCTGCGCTCCGGGCGGGTCCCCGGGCGACCGAGCTCGCTCGCGTCGACAGTGCGCCGCTGTCACAGATCGTCGAGCGGGTGCTCGCGGTGAGTGACAACGAGGCCTCCGAGGTGCTGGCCCGGCACGTGGGCCTCGCGACCTCCGGTACCGGGTCGTCGAAGGCCGGAACGGCCGCGGTGGTGCGCACGCTGGCTGACCTGGGTGTCGGCACCGAGGACGCCGAGGTCTACGACGGCAGCGGGCTGTCGAGGAAGAACCTGCTCACCGCAGCCACGTTGATCGACGTCCTCCGGCTGGCCGCGTCACCGGACCAGCCCGACCTGCGGTCGGTGCTGTCGGGTCTTCCCGTGGCGGGGTTCACCGGATCGCTCGAGTTCCGCGCCGGAGACGGGGCACGCCAGGCTCGCGGCCGGGTCCGCGCCAAGACCGGCACCCTGAGCGGTGTGAGCGGACTGGCGGGCGTCACCACGGAGCTGGGCGGCTCCGACCTGGTGTTCGCCGTGCTCGCCGACCGCGTCGACCTCGTCGACACCCTGGATGCCCGTGCGGCCCTGGACAACCTGGCGGCGGCACTGGCCGGGTGCCGCTGCTCGCGCTGACGTTGTCAGCCGCGCGTAGGGTCACGACATGACCAACCAGATGGTCGACTGGGACCTCGCCGTGTCGATCGGCTCACGGATGGCCGGCGACGGCCCTGCGGTGACTCGTGCCGAGGCCGACGCAGCGGTCGAGGAGCTGCGCCGGGACGCCGACCTCTCGACCGACCTGGTCCGCGACTTCACCGGGCTCCAGGCCGCCGACCGCTCCGCTCCGGTGCTGGTGGTCGACCGGGCGGGCTGGGTCCAGGCCAACGCCGACGGCTTCGCCACCGTGCTCAGCCCGATCATCGAGAAGCTGTCGGAGAAGAAGGGCGCCCCGACCGGGCTGTCCCTCGCCATCGGTTCGCGCGTCACCGGCGCCGAGGTCGGCCTGTTGCTCGGGTTCCTGGCCGGCAAGGTCCTCGGTCAGTTCGACCCCTTCCACGATCCGGCCGGGCGACTGCTGTTGGTGGCCCCGAACATCGTCCACGTCGAGCGTGAGCTGCAGTGCGACCCCTCCGACTTCCGGCTGTGGGTCTGCCTCCACGAAGAGACCCACCGGGTCCAGTTCACTGCCGTCCCGTGGATGCGTGACCATCTCTTCTCCGAGATGCAGGCCATCGCGGACACCGTCGAGCCCTCGCGCATGCTCGACGACGGCTTCAAGCGGATCTCCGAGGCGATCCGCGGCGACGGCAACCTCATGGAGGCGCTCGGTTCGCCCGAGCAACGCGAGATCATGGACCGCGTCACCGGGGTGATGTCGCTCCTCGAGGGCCACGCCGACGTCGTCATGGACGATGTCGGACCGGGTGTCATTCCTTCCGTCGGGGACATCCGGCAGAAGTTCAACCAACGCCGCAAGGGCGTCGGCGTCCTCGACCGCCTGCTGCGGCGGTTGCTCGGCCTCGACGCCAAGATGGCGCAGTACCGCGACGGGGCGAAGTTCGTCCGCGGCGTCGTCGACAAGGTCGGCATGACCGAGTTCAACGCTGTGTGGGAGCGGCCCGAGAACCTGCCGAGCAAGGCGGAGATCGCCGACCCGGCCGCCTGGGTCACCCGCGTCCTCTGAGCTCGTGGGCCTTCACCCTGCCGTCGCCGCCGTCCGCCTGGCTGTGCGCCGGGGTCTGTCCGACGTGGACCCGGGGGCCACCGTGATCGTGGCCTGCTCCGGTGGCGCGGACTCCCTGGCGCTGCTGGCGGCGACCGTCTTCGAGGGCGCGAAAGCCGGCTGGCACGTGGTCGGCGCCACCGTCGACCACGGCCTGCAGGAGGGCTCGGGAGCCCACGCCGAGCGGGTCGTCGCGCAGATGGCGGCGCTGGGCGCGGACGAGACCGTCGGCGCCCGGGTCACGGTCGAGGGTGGTGGGCTCGGACCCGAGGCGGCTGCGCGTCAGGCGAGGTACGCCGTCCTCGGTGAGATGGCGCAGCGCTTCGAGGCCGCGGCAGTGCTCCTCGGCCACACCCGGGATGACCAGGCCGAGACCGTCCTGCTCGGGCTGGCCCGCGGCTCCGGCGGGCGCTCCCTGGCCGGCATGCGTCGTACGTTCGAGCACTACCGCCGACCCCTGCTCGACCTCGGTCGCGTCGACACGGTGACGGCCTGCCAGGTCGAGGGTCTCGACTTCTGGGACGACCCGCACAACGTCGACCCCGCGTTCGCCCGCTCCCGGGTTCGGGCCCGGGTTCTCCCGATGCTCGAGACGGAGCTCGGGCCCGGCGTCGCCGAGTCCCTGGCCCGGACCGCCGACCAGCTCCGTGCCGACATGGACCTGCTGGACGACATCGCCGACACCGTGTTCGCGGACCTGGGTGACGAGCTCCCGGTGGCCGACCCTGGCCGACCACCCGCTCCCGATCCGCAGGCGTGTGCTGCGCCTCGCGGCGCTCGCGGCCGGCTCTCCAGCCTCCGAGCTGTTCCACGAGCACGTGGTGGCGATGGACGCGCTGATCACCGACTGGCACGGCCAGCAGTGGGTCGACCTCCCGGGCCACCTGCGGTTCCTCCGCCGGGACAGCTCCCTGGGCTTCGCGTCGGCAAGGTAAGAGATTCGCCGAAACCCTGCGCGGAGTCCTGACGAGCCGGATCATGGGTCTCTCAACGTCATGCGCGGCGCTGCCGCTGTCTCAGGAGTCCTCATGCCTCGCTCTCGTCCGGTCGCCGGTCTGCTGCTCGCCCTCACCCTCGGTCTTGTCGGTGCGGGCCTGTCCGCTGCGCCCGCCTCTGCCGCGGTGGAGCCGAAGGTGTGGGGCGTCGTGCTCGACGGCAAGGGCAAGCCCGTCCTGGATGTGGTCGTCACCGCTGTCGACGAGGACGGCGAGACCGTGGCCTCCGACCTCTCCTACGAAGGCGGTGCGGCCGACGACTCGCCGCGGCAGGGCTACTTCCAGCTGTTCCCGGGTGGCAACGGCACGTACACCGTGACGTTGAAGAAGAAGGGCTTCGCGACCGAGAAGTTCTCGGGCATCAAGATCGCCTCCGGTGATCGCGTCCAGGGCCTCGGAGACGTCACGCTCCTCCGGGTGTCCAAGACCTCCGGGAAGCTGGTCAAGGAGACGGTCACGGCCGACGACAAGGCGAAGGTGAAGGCCGCCGTCACCCCCGGCAGCGAGAAGCCGACCGGCAAGCTCCTCGTCAAGAAGGGCACGAAGGTCGTCGGGTCCGGCGCGCTGAAGGCCACGCACAAGGGCGAGCTGACGATCACCCTCGACAAGCTGGCCAAGGGCAGCTACGACCTGAAGGTCGTCTACGCCGGATCGGGGTTCCACGCCGAGTCCGCCTCCGACAAGTTCACGCTGACGGTCAAGGCGCCCAAGAAGAACCGCCAGGTCCCGAACGCCCTGGCCTACGTCGGCTGATCGGCTCGGGTCTAGGCTGCCCGCCATGGATGCAGCCGACCTCGAGAACGACCTGCTCAACGTCCTCTTCACCGAGGAGCAGATCCAGAACAGGCTCTCCGAGCTCGCACGCGAGATCGAGGCCGACTACGAGGGCCGGGACCTGCTCATCGTGGGCATCCTCCGCGGTGCGGTGATGGTGATGGCCGACCTGGCCCGCAGCTTCAGCCGTCACCTCGAGATGGACTGGATGGCGGTGTCGTCGTACGGGTCGGGCACCAAGTCCAGCGGCGTGGTGCGGATCCTCAAGGACCTCGACACCGACATCAGCGGCCGCCACGTGATCATCGTCGACGAGATCATCGACACCGGGCTGACCCTGTCGTGGCTGACGTCCAACCTGGGGTCGCGCGAGCCGGCCAGCGTCGAGATCTGCACCCTGCTCCGGAAGCCGGAGGCGCTCCAGATGCCCGTCGACGTGAAGTACGTCGGCTGGGACATCCCCAACGAGTTCGTCGTCGGCTACGGCCTCGACTACCGCGAGCGCTACCGCAACCTGCGCGACATCGGCACGCTGGCACCCCACGTGTACTCCTGACCTGCCGCTCACCCGGGCTTCCTGAGAGAATCGTGATTGCCGACGGCATGTACCGTCGTTGGTTCGGTCGTCTGAGTCGTGAAAGAAGTCTGTGAAGCGCATATTCAAGGGTCCCTGGCTGTGGAGCCTGCTCGCCGTCGTCGGTGTGCTCCTCGCCCTCCAGTACTTCGCCTCCAGCGAGGAGTACGACGAGGTCACGACGTCCGAGCTCAATGCCTTCATCGCCGACGGTGACGTCGACGAGATCAGCTTCATCGACGGCGAGCAGCGGATCGAGGCCACCCTCGACGACGGCGTCGAGCGTGACGGCGGCCCCAAGGTGATGGCCTACTGGATCGACGGCCAGCAGGAGGGGATCGTCAAGGCGGTGGATGCCCAGATCGACGAGGGCACCATCACCAAGTCGACCTCGGAGAACCCGCAACCCAGCGTGCTCGGCTCGATCCTCGCGACCGTGCTGCCGTTCCTGCTGATCATCCTGGTCTTCCTGTGGCTGATGAACAACGTGCAGGGCGGCGGTGGCCGCGGCGTCATGCAGTTCGGCAAGTCCAAGGCCAAGCTGATCTCCAAGGACATGCCCAAGTCGACCTTCTCCGACGTGGCCGGCTGCAACGAGGCGATCGAGGAGCTCGGCGAGATCAAGGAGTTCCTGCAGGAGCCCGCGAAGTTCCAGGCGGTCGGCGCCAAGATCCCGAAGGGCGTGCTGCTCTACGGCCCGCCCGGCACCGGCAAGACGCTGCTGGCCCGAGCCGTGGCCGGCGAGGCCGGCGTGCCCTTCTACTCCATCTCCGGCTCCGACTTCGTCGAGATGTTCGTCGGCGTCGGTGCCTCCCGGGTGCGTGACCTGTTCGAGCAGGCCAAGGAGAACGCCCCCGCCATCGTCTTCATCGACGAGATCGACGCTGTCGGCCGGCATCGCGGCGCCGGCATGGGCGGCGGCCACGACGAGCGGGAGCAGACCCTCAACCAGCTGCTCGTCGAGATGGACGGCTTCGACGTTCGCGGCGGCGTGATCCTGATCGCCGCGACCAACCGTCCCGACGTCCTCGACCCCGCGCTCCTGCGTCCCGGCCGGTTCGACCGTCAGATCGGCGTCGACGCCCCCGACCTCGAGGGTCGCCACAAGATCCTGCAGGTCCACTCGCGCGGCAAGCCGATGGCCGACGACATCGACCTGCTCTCGTACGCCCGGCGCACCCCCGGCTTCACCGGTGCCGACCTGGCCAACGTCCTCAACGAGGCCGCCCTGCTCACCGCGCGCAACAACCAGAAGATGATCAGCAACCACAGCCTCGACGAGGCCATCGACCGGGTGATCGCCGGACCGCAGCGCAGCTCGCGGCTGATGAGCGAGAAGGAGAAGCTGATCACCGCCTACCACGAGGGCGGCCATGCCCTCGTCGCCGCGGCGCTGCCCGGCACCGACCCGGTGCACAAGATCACGATCCTTCCCCGCGGCCGTGCCCTCGGCTACACGATGGTCCTGCCCGACGAGGACAAGTACTCCCAGACCCGCTCCGAGATGCTCGACAAGCTCGCCTACATGCTCGGTGGCCGCGCAGCCGAGGAGATGGTCTTCCACGACCCCACCACCGGCGCCGGCAACGACATCGAGAAGGCCACGAGCCTCGCTCGGGCGATGGTCACCCAGTACGGCATGACCGAGAAGCTCGGTGCGATCAAGCTGGGCGAGACCCAGGGTGAGCCGTTCCTCGGTCGCGACATGGGCCACCAGCGCAACTACTCCGAAGACGTCGCCGCGACCATCGACGACGAGACCAAGAAGCTGCTGGCGACCGCCCACCAGGAGGCGTTCGACATCCTCGAGGAGAACCGCGACGTCCTCGACGCCCTCGTCCTGGCGCTGCTCGACAAGGAGACGCTCGACAAGGCCCAGGTGGCCGAGGTCTTCGTGCCGCTGCGCCTGCGCCCGGCCCGTCCCGCGTGGACCGGGTCGCCCGAGCGGAACCCGTCGGACATCCCGCCGATCGAGATCCCGCAGGAGATCCGCGACCGGGTGCAGGCCAACGGCCTGAGCGCGTCACCCCAGGAGGAGGGCGGGGTCGTGATCACACCCCCGGGCTCCGGTGGTGACGTGCACGGTGATCCGGGTCTCGGCGGGCCGTCGACCACGCCGCCTGCGCCCCGATGACCGACCCGATCAGCCTGACGCCCGTCGAGGTGCCGGACTTCGACCACGACCGCGCCGCCGCGGCCGTGCGCGAGCTGCTCATCGCCATCGGCGAGGACCCCGAGCGCGAGGGACTGAAGGACACTCCGGACCGGGTGGCGCGTGCCTACGCCGAGCTGACGTCCGGGCTCCGGATGGAGCCGCGTGACGTCCTCACCACCACCTTCGACATCGGGCACGACGAGATGGTGCTCGTCAGCGACATCGAGCTGTGGTCGATGTGCGAGCACCACCTGGTGCCGTTCACCGGGGTGGCCCACGTCGGCTACATCCCGGCCGAGTCCGGCAAGATCACCGGGCTGTCCAAGCTGGCCCGGCTCGTCGACGTGTACGCCAAGCGGCCCCAGGTCCAGGAGCGTCTCACCACCCAGGTGGCGGATGCGCTGATGGAGATCCTCGAGGCCCGCGGCGTCATCGTCGTGATCGAGGCCGAGCACCTCTGCATGACCATGCGCGGCGTCCGCAAGGCCGGCGCCCGGACCATCACCTCGGCCGTGCGCGGCAGCATGCACAACGCCGCCACCCGCTCGGAGGCGATGGCCCTGATCAACCGCAGGCGATGACCCGGACCCGATGACCCCCGATGACCCGAACCCGATGACCCGGCGTCCTGCTGACCGACCCCTGCTGATGGGCGTCGTCAACGTCACCCCGGACTCGTTCTCCGACGGTGGACGGTGGGCCGATCCCCTGAGCGCCATCGCCCACGGACGTCAGCTCCTCGAGGACGGCGCCGACATCCTCGACGTCGGCGGTGAGTCCACGCGCCCGGGCGCGACGCGGCCCCTGGTCGAGGAGGAGCTCAACCGGGTCGTGCCGGTCATCGCGGCCCTGGCCGCCGGGGGTGCGGTGGTCTCGGTCGACACCATGCGCTCCGAGGTGGCCCGCGCAGCCCTCGCCGCCGGCGCCACCATCGTCAACGACGTCTCAGGCGGACTGGCCGACCCGCGGATGCTGACCGCCGTCGCGGACGCAGGGGCGACGTACGTCGCGATGCACTGGCGGGCGCACAGCCAACGGATGCAGGACCACGCGGTGTACGACGGACCGGGCGGGGTGGTCGCGGCGGTCCGGGCCGAGCTCGGGCAGCGGGTCGAGGCGATGCTCGAGGCAGGGATCGACCCACACCGGATCGTCCTGGACCCCGGACTGGGCTTCGCCAAGGAGGCCGCGCACAACTGGGCCCTCCTGCGGGAGATCGACCAGATCCTCTCCCTCGGACAGCCGGTGCTCGTCGGGGCGAGCCGGAAGGCGTTCCTCGGCTCGCTCCTCACCGGTCCGGACGGTGCCGGTCGCCCCGTCGACGGCCGCGAACAGGCGGGGGTCGCCCTGACCGTGCTGCTGGCCGGTCGCGGGGTGTGGGGGCTGCGGGTCCACGACGTACGCGCGCACCGCGACGCACTCCGCGTCGTGGACGAGATGGAGGCCCCTCATGACCGATGAGCTGACCGTCCGCGGGATCGAGTGCTTCGGTCACCACGGGGTGTTCGAGTTCGAGCGCCGCGAGGGGCAGACCTTCGTGATCGACCTCACGCTGGCGATCGACACCGCGCCTGCGGCGGCGTCGGACGACTTGCGCGACACCGTCGACTACGGAAGTCTCGTGGCTTCGGTGCAAGCCGCCGTGGAGACAGATCCGGTCGACCTGATCGAGACCCTGGCCCAGCGGATCGCGGGTGTCTGTTTGCGAGACGACCGTGTTGAATGGGCCAGCGTGACGGTGCACAAGCCGGATGCGCCCATAGAGGCGACGTTTGCCGACGTCGCCCTGACGATCACCCGGAAACGCGAGGGCCGACCGTGACTGAGACCCCGAACCCGTACATCATCGACGCGGACACGCTGACGGGGGAGATGCGTCCCATCCGTCGGGTGGTCCTCGCCCTGGGGTCCAACCTCGGTGACCGGATGACGGCGCTCCAGGGCGCCGTCGACGCCATCGCGGACACCCCCGACGTGTGGGTGACCTCCGTGTCGCCGGTCTACGAGACCGAACCCGTCGACTGCCCCGAGGACGCCAAGAACTTCCTGAACGCCGTCGTCCTGCTCGACACCACGCTCGCTGCGGGCCGCCTGATGGATCGCTGCCTCGCCATCGAGGATGCGTTCGACCGGATGCGCAGCGAGGTCAGGAACGCGCCCCGCACGCTCGACGTCGACCTGATCGTCGTCGGCGATCGTCGCAGCGAGGAGGACTCGCTGCGGCTGCCGCACCCGCGCGCCCGGGAGCGGGCCTTCGTCCTCAGGCCCTGGCACGACGTCGAGCCGGACGCCGTCCTCCCTGACGCGGGCCCGGTCAAGGAGCTGCTGGAGAAGACCGATCAGTCCGGCATGACGCGTCGGGATGACCTGACGCTCGAGCTCCAGTGACCCAGGCCCCGCCCGACGGGGAACCGTCGGACGGGAGGTTGCGGCCCACCACACCCGCGTCGATCACGGCCTGGGCGGTCGTGGGGCTCGTGGGCGGGTGGCTGCTGCGGCCGTTGGCCGAACGGGCCCAGGGGACAGCGCCCATCGTGAGCTGGCTCCAGCCCCTGGCCCTGCTCTTCGTGGCGGCCATCCTGGGGGCGACCGCATGGATCACCTGGCGCACCCTGCACGTGCGCCGCGAGTACCTCGAACCCCACCGCGCGGTGAACCGGCTCGTGCTGGCCCGCGCCTGTGCCCTGGTCGGCGCCCTGGTCGGCGGAGGGTACGCCGGCTACGCGCTCTCGTGGCTGGGTGTGGACACCGACCTGGCCACGCAACGGGTGTGGCGCTCGGCTGTGGGCGCGCTCGGTGGTGTGGCGATCACCCTCACCGCGCTCCTCCTCGAGCGAGCGTGTCGCGTCCGATCCGGGGACTCCGAGCCCTAACCTGAATTCATGTCTTCCCCCCAGGCTCGTCGTCGCCAGCGGAGCACCAGGCTCACCGTCGCTGCCGGCTTGATCGTCTTCGCGGCCCTCGCAGTTCTCGGCGCCGCCCTCAGTGGCTCGTGGCTCCTCGTCACGGTCGCTGCCGTCCTCGGCGTGGTGCTCGGCGCCTCCGCCACGCGCATCACCCACTCCGAGCTCCTCCAGACTCGCCGCGACGCCGGCCGCGACCGGGCCGCGCAAGCGCAGGCCTATCGCGACCTGACCGTCGCCCGCACCGCGGAGCACGCCGAGTTCACGGCGGCCATCCAGGCCCGCCTGGACCACCAGGGCACGGCCCTCGCCGAGCTCGAGGTCGCGCTGACCTCCGCCCAGAGGCGGGCTGCCGATGCCACCCGCAAGCTCAACGCCGAGGCCCGCCGGGCCGAGGTCGCCGAGCAGGACGGCCGCGCGCTGACCGGCCGCCTCGAGGACGCCGAGGAGCGGGCCGCCGAGGCGATCGTGCGGGTCGCAGAGCTCGAGCAGGAGATCGACGTCGTCCGGGCCGAGCTCGCGGCCTGGCATGCAGAGCCGGTCCGCCGTCACGCCTGAGACACCGCGTTGCACCACCACCCTGCCCGCTCGACACTCCGGTGCGAGCGGGCAGGTACGTTCTGCGCATGAGTGATGGGCAGAGCGTCGCCGACGACGATCTCCGGGACCGCCTCCGCAAGGCCCGACGCCGGCTGGCCCGCCGGGACGAACAGCTGAAGCGGGCCCGCACCGAGCTGGCACACCTGCGGTCCTTCTCACTCGACGTCTTCCCGGAGCACCCGGTGCCTGCGGAGCTGGCTCTCGCCCTCCGGGCCATCGAGGACGAGCACCTGACGTTCCTCAAGGGCGAGCAGCTGTCGTCCCTGGTCTCCTGCGTCCTGGAGACGGAGGCATCGGGGCGGGAAGGGATCCTCGTCGAGGCGGGGACCGCTCGCGGCGGATCGGCCATCGCGATGGCCCTGGCCAAGTCGTCCGAGCGTGCCCTGCACGTGCACGACGTCTTCGGGATGATCCCGCCGCCGACCGACGCCGACGGAGAGGACGTCCACGAGCGTTACGACCGCATCCAGGCAGGTGAGGCCCGGGGCTCGACCCCGGACGAGACCTACTACGGGTATCGGACCGACCTGCAGCGCGAGGTCGAGCAGTCGTTCGCACGCCACGGTGTCCCCGTCGAAGAGCACCGCGTGTCCCTCGTCCGCGGGTTGTTCCAGGACACCCTGGTCGGCGACGAGCCCGTCGCCCTGGCTCATGTGGACGGCGACTGGTACGAGTCCACGATGACCTGTCTCGAACGCCTGTCGCCGCGGTTGGTGCCCGGTGGCCGGATCGTCGTGGACGACTACTACGCCTGGTCCGGGTGCGCCCGTGCAGTCGACGAGTTCGTCCCGCACCACCCCGAGCTGCGGGTCGAGATGCGGGCCAAGGTTCACCTGGTGCGCACCGGTGGCTGACCGGCAGGAGCCCCAGCGCCGGGTGGACCGGGCGGCGCGCGTGCAGTGGCGCCTCCTCCAGGGGGTCCTGGGCCGACACGCCGTGCCGGAGTCACCGGCGGACTACGAGCCGGACGGCGAGGCCGTCACCGAGGCGGTGGCCGCCGCGAAGCTGGCCCGCGGGATGTCCACCTTCGCTGCGTCGCTCGCGCGTGGCGACAGTGTCCACCGAGCCCATGTGGCGACCGTCGTCGAGCTCTGCGACGCCGGGCTGCGGTCGGCTGCCGGCGCCTTCGTCCAGGGGGTCGAGCCGCTGCTCGACGACCCGGTTCCCTCCGCGATCGGACGCGGGCTGATCCTGCACTCCCTGGCGGACTACGACCTGGCCTGGCAGGAGCTGGCGTCGGTGCCGACCGGGGTGCTGGGGGAGCTGGTGCCGGTCGAGGCGGTCACCTGCGCGCTGGCGGACGGAACCCCGGAGGCGGTGGCCGTGGCTCGCGAGCTCGTCGGCGACAGCTCCCGGCTCGGATCCGCCACCCTCGTCGAGCTGGCCGGTCGATTCCTCGTGACCGGGCACCCCGACCTCGCGCGCGAGCTCGCCGTCGCGGCCGGCGAGCGCACCGACCTGGAGGAGGCCGATCGCCGGGCGCTGGACTCCCTTCACCGCTGGACGCACCCACGCGTCACCGCCGGCCCGCGTCCCGGCCAGGTCTCGCTGGGCGTCATGGACTACCACCAGCCCGACCACCACCGGGCGTCGAACAACGTCGGCGACTACGTGCAGACCCTGGCGATGCTGGGCAACCTCGCTCGTTTCGCCGAGACCCGGTTCCACGGTGAGGACGGTCTGGGGGAGCTCATGGTCGAGCTGCGGGACCGGGTGCGGCCCGAGCTGCGCCTGCCCGGCGGCGCTGCCGACGTACACCTCACGCCGATCAGCCGGGACTTCAGCAGCGGCGACCAGGTCCCCGAAGGGACCTGGATGATTGCCTTCGGCTGGCACCTCCACTCGACGTTCCGGCTGGGCTTCGGCCTGCCCTACCACCCCCACCTGAACCCGATCTTCGTCTCGTTCCACCTCAACCGGGTCCGGGCCCTGTCGCCCGCGACCGTCGAGTACCTGCGGGCCCGCGGCCCGATCGGCTGCCGCGACTGGACGACGGTCGACCTGCTCCTGAGCGCCGGGGTGGACGCCTTCTTCACCGGTTGCCTGACGACGACGGTCGACGCCGTGTTCCCGCGCCGCGAGGACGCGCCCCGCAGCGGCAAGCGGGTCGTGGGAGCCGTGGACCTCAAGCCCGCCGCCCTGCGCAAGATCAAGGCGGACAAGGAGGTCGTGACGCACGCCGGCACCGAGTTCCGGGAGGCGTCGCTCGCCGCGGGCACCCGAGCCGCGATCGCACTCCTCGAGCGGTACCAGCAGCGGTTCGGCCGGGTCGTCACCAGTCGTCTCCACGCCTACCTGCCCGCCACCTCGCTCGGCATCCCGGCCCGGTTCCGCCCGCCCGTGCCCGGCGACGTGCGCTTCGACGGACTCCTGGACCTCACGCCCGACGCGCCGGAGTTCGCGGAGATCCGGGACGGCATCCGCGACCTGCTGGCCGAGGTCCACGCGTGGATCCTGGGTGGGCTCCCGCAGGAGGAGGTCTACGCCAGGTGGAGGCAGCGGACCGAGCCCCACGTGACGGCGGCGCGGGCCCGGCTGGCCCGGCCGACCACAGGCGCGGGGGACCTCCCGGACCTGGACCTGGTGGTCGCCCGGATGCGCGAGACCGCGCAGCGCTCCGGGAGTCACGGCTCCGTCGACGACGGAGCAGTCACCGATGTCGCGCTGACCGTCGACGCGTCCGGGGCCTCACGGCTCCCGGTCGCCGTGGAGTCCCTGGTGACCAACGCTGCCGGGCCGGTGCGGTTGTGGGTGGTCACCGGGGCTGACGACGGTGGGCTCCCGGACACCCTGTCCCGGGTGTTCCCGGATCTTCCGGTGACCTGCTTCCGGCTCGACGACCTCGATCTCGGTGACGCGACCAGGCTGCTGCTCCCCGAGCTGCTCGACCATCTCGACCGGGTGACCTACCTCGACGTCGACACGGTCACGGAAGGCGACGTCGGAGAGCTCGCGCGCACCGACCTCGAGGGGCACCCCTTCGCTGCCCGTCCGGACCGTCGGCCCGGAGCGCAGCTGTGGCGCGACGCCGGTGACCGGCTGACCCCCGACCTGGCCTCGGAGCTCCGCCGCACCATGTCGGCCCGCCACGTCTTCGACTTCGAGGCGGTCGACGGCGGAGTCCTCGTGCTGGACCTCTCCCGGATGCGTCACGACAGGTTCGTCGCAGAGTTCGTGCCCCTCGTCGCGACGTACGGGCTGGATGCCCGGGAGGTCCTCAACGCGTACGCCGGCGGCGACCGGCTCGCCCTGGACGGGCGCTGGAACCTGAGTCCCCTCCTCGATCGGCTGGTGGAGCCCGGCGTCATCCGGTTCGGCACCGCCGGGGCGCCCTGGGCCGATGATCCGGTGCCCGAGCGTGACCGCTGGCGCCGCTACGAGACCCGGGTGGTCGAACGCCTGCGCCGGACCGGCGTACCCCCGGGCTGACGCCTGAGTCACCCGCCCCGCCGCGGCTTGCGCAAGAATCAACCCGTGATCCCCGAAGACAGCCGGTTTGCCAGTGACCCCGACGAAGTCCTGACCGACGAGCACCCGCTTCCGCCCGACTGGGTCGTGGGTTCG